>NZ_JAFCLG010000020.1 GCF_018129685.1 Bradyrhizobium manausense | reverse complement strand
GCCCTCATTGCTGTCGCCAGGAAGCTGCTGACCATCCTCAACGCCATGCTGCGCGACCGAAAAATCTATAAGGTCGAACCATCAACATAACAGTTGCCGGCCTTCGCCGGGACGACACCTTATATGACGCGCGAGCCCGCCTGACTCACCAGCTTCCACTCGCCGATGATGCGGAAGCGCGCCTTCGCATCATCCTGCCTGAACAGCGCAATGCGATCGATCGCGAGCGTATCGAGGCCAAGCCCTGTAAACCTCGCCCGCAGCATCTGCAGGATCGGCCCGCGCCGCTCCGCATCGAGCCGCCCCGTCAGCGTCATGTGGAAGCGGAATTCCTCCATCACGTAAGGATAGCCCCAGCGATCGAGATAATCGCGCTGCCGCTCGGTGAGCTTCTCGGGCTTGCGCCGCGCGCGATCCTCCGCCGTCAAAGAGGCGCGGAAGGAATCGAAATCGCGGACGCAGTCGGCGGCAAACTGTTGGAGCGCATCGACCGGTTCGGTCGGAATGACCGCGATGAAGCCGCTTATCGAGTCGACCACCGGTCGGATCACCGGGAGCGGCCGCGTTTTGCCGGCGAATGTCGCGCACGCTGCTACGAGTTCGGCTTCGGTCCTGTCTGATGTCAGCGCCATCGGCGCCTTCAGCGTGCCGTGAAAGCCGTATTTGCGAGGATCGGCGGTGATGTCGCGCCAGTCGGCTGCGACATGCAAGGCATCGCCGGGAAAGGGCAGTTCGTCACCGGTGTAGGCATCATAGCCGAGCAGTTCCGCGCCAAATCGCGACAGCGCGTGACCAGCGCCGGCGGCGAAATAAATTGCGTAGCGGGGAAAACCTGTCATTGCCGGAGCATAACCAATTTACGCCGCAACGACAGTCTCGCGCGGGGTCGCCGCGATTGCAGCGAGCCGCGTCGCATCGGCGAGAAGCACGAGCTTGCCGGCGGCGATGACCGCAACCAGCCGCGGCCGCATCGGCACGCTGTCGTCGACGAGCAAAATGTCGGCGCGATGCCCGGCAGCGAGCGTGCCTCGGTCGGTCAGGCCGGCTGCCTGCGCCGGCGCCGACGAGATCAGCTTCCAGGCGTCCGTCAGCGGCAGCACGCGGTCGGCGGCAAGGCGGAATGCGGCGAGCAGCGGCGCCGGATAGTAATAGTCTGAGGCCAGCACCGTGCAGAGCCCCTTGGCGATCATGTCGGAGGCCTTGGTCCAGCCGGTGTGGCTACCGCCGCGCACGACGTTCGGGGCGCCGTAGACAATGGCGTCGCCGTGACTTGCTGCCTCGTGCGCCGTCTCCTCGTTGACCGGAAACTCGGCGAGCCGCACGCCCATGTCGCGAAAATTCCGGCGCATCGCCGGCGTCTGATCGTCATGCGACAGCATCCGCACCTCGGCCGCGCGGGCCGCAGCCGCGATCCGGATGATCGATGCCGGAACACCGGCCGCGCGCGAGACGATCCGTGCGACGAGCTTGTCGAAATCCTCGCTCGGCAGGCCGGTGCGCTCCACCATGCGGTTGCGCTTGCGTGGATTCGAGATGTCGGCAACGACCCCGTCCATATGGTCGTTGAAGGCGAACAGGTCGACGCGGCCCTCGGCGAGCCACCGGCCGATCTCCTCCTCGGCATCCAGATTGTAGGTCTCGTGACGCAGGTGGAAACGGGTATCGGCGGCGAACTGCGGACGCTGCCGTTCGATCGCCTCGAGCAGGCGCCTTGCATTGTCGCCGCTGCGCAGGCCCGGTTCCCACGACCAGGTCGTGGCGTGGAACACGGTGGTGATGCCGTTGCTAATCACTTGGCGGTCGGTGTCGGCCAGCGCGACGTCGATCGGGAAGTCGACGCCGGCGCGCGGCATCATCTGGCGTTCGAAGGCATCGCCGTGAAGGTCGACGATGCCGGGCAGCACCAGCAAATTGCGCGCATCAATCGCCAGCCGCGCGCGGCCACGTGACGCATCGATCTGCCCAATGTCGGTTCCGGATACGGAGAGAGATGTTTCGGCAAGCTCGGAGCCGATCAGGGTCCGGCCACCTTCGATGAATATATCTGTCACGCGACCGCGCTTCGTTTGCTGGCAGAGGAATGTGCCCCTGCTTCGTATGTCGTCAGGAAATCTTCAATCGCGAGCTCGCGGAAATCGGGCAGCGCCGCACGCAATTTGTCGTGATCCCAGTCCCACCATGCCAGCTTTGCAAGCCGCCCGGCAACCTCCTCCGAGAACCGCCGCCGCACGATCCGCGCGGGATTTCCCGCCACGATGGTGTAGGCCGGCACGTCCTTGGTGACGATGGCACCCGCCGCAATCACCGCACCGGTGCCGATATTTCGGCCCGGCAGCACCACTGCGCCATGGCCGATCCAGACGTCATGCCCGATATGGACGTGATGCCGGCGTCGCCATTCGAAGAAGTCGTCGTCGTCGCTCTCGCCCGGGAAGTAGGCGCTGGAGCGGTAGGTGAAATGCGCCTGGGTGGCGCGGTGCATAGGATGATTGCCGGGATTGATACGCGTCATCGCCGCGATCGAGCAGAACTTTCCAATGGTCGCGTAGGTGATCTGCGCGTCGTTGACGACGTAGGAGTAATCGCCCATCGCCACTTCGTGCAGGATGGTGCGCGCGCCAACTTCAGTATAGGCGCCAAGCTTGACCTCGTGCAGCTTCGCCGAAGGATCGATGGTCGGCTCGACCGATAGCAGCTTGGCCATGTTGCATCCGGGCGTTCGAGGGGGAGAGCCCGTCTTCGAGTGGCTTGATGACAATGTCATGACAGCACGATGACGGGGACGAGGTGTGTTGCATTGCCGCACCGACCTGGCAGTGTCACACAAGTGTCAAGCGCCGGGATTAGCGGTGGGAGTCAGCTACTCTGGAGCCCTGCATGCTGGTGGTGGAAGGTCTGACGTGCCGCTTCGGCGCAAAAGCCGCGGTGGACGACGCGTCGTTTCAAATTTCCCCCGGCGGCTTCGTCGGCGTGATCGGGCGCTCCGGCGCCGGCAAGTCGACCCTGCTGCGAACCATCAATCGCTTGGTCACCCCGACGCAGGGCCGGATCCTGTTCGACGGCCTCGACGTCACGGCACTACGCGGCAAGGAGCTGCGGCAGTGGCGGGCGCGATCGGCGATGATCTTCCAGCAATTCAACCTGGTCGGCCGGCTCGACGTGCTGACCAACGTGCTGATGGGGCGGCTGGCCACCATGCCCGCCTGGCGCTCGCTGTCGCAGATCTGGCCCGAGCAGGACAAGGCGCTGGCCATGTCGGCGCTCGAGCAATTCGACATCGCCCCGCTCGCCGCCCAGCGCGCCGACCAGCTCTCCGGCGGTCAGCAACAGCGCGTCGCGATCGCGCGGGCGCTGGTGCAGCAGCCCGACATCATCCTCGCCGACGAGCCGATCGCCTCGCTCGACCCGCGCAACACCAAGATCGTCATGGATGCGCTGCTGCGCATCAACAAGCATTTTGGCATCACCGTTCTCTGCAACCTGCATTCGCTCGATCTGGCGCGCAGCTATTGCGACCGCCTGATCGGCATGGCGCAGGGGCGCGTGGTGTTCGACGGCGCGCCGGCCGCGCTGACCGATCTCGTCGCGCGTGAGCTCTACGATCTCGAAGCCGCCGATGTCATGGGCGGCACACCGGCCCCGGCGCCCGAGGGCGTCCCGGCACTCGGAACGGCCGCCGCGGCCTGAGCCGCGTCGCATCCGTCGTTACCTGTATTTGCGTCCACCGATCCTATCAGATGAGGGCATCATGATCACTCGCAGATTAATTCTCGCCGGCGCAGCCGCGCTGACCTTTGCCGGATCCGCTTCGGCCGAAGACTGGAAGACGAAATATCCGGAAATCACCTTCGCCGCGATTCCGGCCGAGAACGGCTCGGGCGTGACCGAGCGCTATGGCCCCTTCATCAACTATCTGTCGAAGGAACTGGGCGTGAAGGTCACGCTGCGCGTCGCCAATGACTACGCCGCGCTCATCGAAGGTCAGCGTGCCGGCAACATCCACATCGGCTATTACGGCCCTGCCTCCTTCGCACGCGCCCGCCTGACCGGCGTGAAGACCGATGCCTTCGTCATCGACGTCAACTCCGACGGCTCGAAGGGCTACTACTCGGTGTTCTACGTGCTGGCGAAATCGCCATACCAGAAGATCGAGGACCTCAAGGGCAAGAATTTGGGTCTGGTCGATCCGAACTCGACCTCGGGCAACAACATGCCCCGCTTCAAGCTGAACGCGATGGGCATCGATCCCGATTCCTATTTCTCCAAGGTGGTCTTCACCGGCAGCCACGAGAACGCCGTTCTCGCGCTCGCCCAGGGCACCGTCGACGTCGCCGCCAATTGGTGGAATGCGGACGACGACTCCAACCTGACCCGTATGCTCAACAAGGGCATGGTGAAGTCGTCCGACGGCACCGTGATGAAGAAGGAAGACTTCCGCATCATCGTCAAGTCCGACCTCATCATCAACTCGCCCTACGCCTATCTCAGCGACCTGCCCGACGACATGAAGGCCGCGATCAAGAAGGCCTTCCTCGATGCGGCGCAGAAGGATCCCGAGGCGTTCAAGAAGCTCTCCGACGGCAAGAACAAGCCGTGGGAGCCGATCGCCAACGACGATTACAACAAAACCATCGAGCTGATTAAGTTCGTCGACGCTTTGCGCAAGAAGGCGTCCTGATTTCGTCGGGACGACGCTACTCGAGCCGGGTCTCGGACCCGGCTCTTTTCTTGATGGATCCGTATTTCAATGACGGTTGCGGTTTCGATCCTTCCCGAGCAACAGCTCGCAGCCCTCAACGCCGCTTACCGCAAGGCGGTGGCGCGCAGACGCCTGCAGGTGACGGGCGGACTTGCTCTGTTCATCGTCGCGCTGATCGTGGCCGCCGTCGGCGCCGAAGTGAATCTGCGCACCTTCTTCACTTATTTCGGCAACTTCATAAGCTATTTCGACCGCATTTTCACGCTCGACAGCGGCCAGCGGGTCTGGACCGATTTCCGCGAATGGTTCTGGGGCTTGCACAAATGGCTGAAGCTGCTCGGCGAGACCTTGCTGATATCCTATGTCGGCACACTGTCCGGCGCCGTCCTCGCCTTCGCCCTCAATTTCTTTGCGGCTGAAAATACCTCGCCCGCGCCCTGGCTGCGCTTCACGGTGCGGCGCTTGCTCGAATTCGCCCGCACTGTGCCCGGCATCGTCTTCGCGCTGATCTTCGTCATCGCGTTCGGGCTCGGTCCGATGGCGGGCGTGCTCGCGATCGCCATTCACTCCACCGGCGCGCTCGGCAAGCTGTTCTCGGAGATCGTCGAGAACGCCGACATGAAGCCGGTCGAGGGCATCCGCTCCACCGGGGCGAGCTGGATCGCCTGCATGCGCTTTGCGATCCTGCCGCAAGTCTCGGCGGGCTATGCCAGCTACACGTTGCTGCGCTTCGAGATCAACGTGCGCGAGGCCTCGGTGATGGGCTTTGTCGGCGCCGGCGGCATCGGGCAGGAGCTCATCGTCGCGATCCGCAAGTTTTACTACTCCGACGTCAGCGCGATCCTCGTGACCATCATCGTCACGGTCTTCCTGATCGACATCACGACCGGCTGGGTGCGTGGCCGCCTGTTCGGCAAGGAGGCGCGGAATTGAGCAAGCTCCAGGACGTCAACACCGCGGAGCTCCGCGCGCGCTACCCCGATGTCTTCAACCGGCCGGCATCGGCACGCCTGGCGACGCCTGCGATGCTCGTCGCGGCGCTCGCGATATTCGTATTCGGCCTGGTCGATCTCGATTTTTCGCCGTCGCGCTTCGTCTCGGGGCTGAGCCAGCTCGGCTGGATCAGCATGATGATGATCCCGCCCGATCCCGGCTCGTCGCTGCCGCTCTATCTGAAGGCGCTGGGCGAGACGCTGTCGATCGCGCTGCTCGGCACCACGCTCGCAGCCCTGATGGCGCTGCCCATCAGCTTGTTTGCGGCGCGCAATATCGTGCCGGGCATCGTCCGCTTCCCGGTGCGGCGGTTCCTCGATTCGATCCGCGGCGTTGATACGCTGATCTGGGCGCTGGTGTGGATCAACGTGGTCGGGCTCGGTCCGTTCGCCGGGGTGCTCGCCATTGCCGTGTCGGATTTCGGCGCATTCGGAAAGCTCTTTTCGGAGGCGATCGAAGGCGCCGACCAGAAGCAGGTCGAGGGCATCCGTGCCTCGGGCGGCAGCGCGCTGCACGAGATCCGCTTCGGCCTGATGCCGCAGGTGCTGCCGGTCATTGCCGGCCAGGTTCTTTATTTCATCGAATCGAACACGCGCTCGGCTACCATCATCGGAATCGTCGGCGCCGGCGGTATCGGCCTCCAGCTCGCCGAGCAGATCCGCGTGCTTGAATGGCAGAAGGTCTCGTTCCTGATCCTGATGATTCTGGTCGCGGTCGCCGCGATCGATTTCATCTCGGGCAAGCTGCGATTTGCGATTATTGGCAGGCGCGCTGTCGCCTGAACGACGGTGCCGTAGGGTGGGCAAAGCGAAAGCGTGCCCACCACCTCTCTCGAATCATGGAAAGATCGTGGGCACCGCGCAAGAGCGCCTTTGCCCACCCTGCGAGACCGGATTTGTAGAGCGAGGGTTCACCCTACGGCTCCACCAAAAACTCCACCCGCTCGGCCGCAAAGCGCGAATGCTTCGTCACCAGCGGCTTGCCCTCGAGATCGAGGTCAGTGGCGTCGACCACCAGGATCGGTCGTCCCAGCGGCAGGTCGAGCCGTGCGGCGTCGGTCGCATCGACAATGCCGGCGGTGATCCTCGTGGCGCCGCGACGGTAGTCGCGTACGCCGTAATGTTCGAGCAGCTTTGTCATCGAACGCGTCGCGGCGAACACTTCGCCTGCGCCGGGAAATAGCTCCGCCGACAGCCACGTCGTGGAGACGCAGATTGGCGTGCGATCGGCGAGCCTGATAGCCTCGATCCGGACCAGCGGTGCGCCGGTCTTCAATCCGAGTTCTCGCGCAAGCTCGCGGGTCGCGACGTCTTCCGATGCTTCGATCAACCGGCCGTGCGGCTCGCGGCCTTCGGCGCCGACAATCTCGGAGAAGCGCGTGCGCGAGCGCAAGGGATAAGCGAGCTTCTGCGCCTCGACATAGGTTCCGCTGCCGCGCTCGGCACGCACGAGGCCGCGCTCGGCAAGGGCTGCGAGCGCGCGTCGCACAGTGTGCCTGTTGACGCGATAGGTTTCGGCGATCTCCATCTCGCCCGGCAGCTTGTCGCCTGCGGCAAAACGGCCGTCGGCGATGCCGCGCTCGATGCCGTCGGCAACGAGGCGCCACAGCGCGACGCCGGAAGAGGCGGTGTCCTGCATGCTCATGTCGGCGGCGAGCCTAGCCTGAAAATCACACGTTTGTCACGAAACAGTCATGGCGTTTCCTTATCAAGTTGTCTAGTATCATAGACAACTTGGATTCGGCAAGTTCTGAAGACAATCCGGTGGATTCGGTGACCCAGCACAATCAGCAGCAAGTCCAGCGCCAGGCCGCGATGGCCGTGCTGGCGCACGCGGAGGCGGGCGAGATCGCCGCCCGTCTCCGCGCGATCTCCTTGCCTGGCCATCAGGACCTGCGCGAACCGGAGAACGGACTCGTCATGCTGCGCGGCCGGGTCGGCGGCGACGGCGCGCCGTTCAATCTCGGTGAAGCCACCGTGTCGCGCGCGGCGGTGCGGCTTGCGAGCGGCGAAATCGGCTTCGGCTACACGCTTGGGCGCGACGGGCAGAAGGCGCGGCTGATCGCCTTGTGCGACGCACTCGTGCAGTCGCCTGAATTTGGTGCCGCCGTCGAGCGCGACGTAATCGCGCCGTTGCGCGAGCAGCTTATGATCAGGCGCAAGCAGTCGGCGGAAGAGACCGCTGCGACGAAGGTTGATTTCTACACCATGGTGCGCGGTGAGGGGTGAGGCCATGACCACGATTGCGGAACTGCCGCCGGGGTTCGTCGACAAGGTGTTGTCGGCGCAATCGACCTTTCGCTCGGTCATGGACGCGATGGCGCGGCCGGGCGCGGTCCAGCGCATCGTGCCGATGGCGGGAACAGCCGGACCGATGATGCGCGGCATGGCCGCGATCGCGCTGACGTTGTTCGACCACGACACGCCGCTCTGGCTCGATCCGCGGATGGCGGAAAGCACGGACGTCCTGAAATGGCTCAAGTTCCACACCGGCGCGCCGGTGATCCAGGACTCCTCGATCGCTGCCTTCGCGCTGATCAGCGACGGCGTGCTGCTGCCTGATCTCCAGCGTTTCGCGCTCGGCACCAACGAATATCCCGATCGCTCGACCACCGTGATCGTTCAGGTCGAGAGCCTGGACTCGGGGCCGAGTTTCGAACTGCGCGGCCCCGGCATCGACGGCGTCGCAACGCTCCAGGCCTCCGTCAAGCCCTTCGACCTGTTCGAGCTCCTGCGCATCAACGAGACGCTGTTTCCGCGCGGCATCGACGTGGTGCTGGTCGCCGATGACGCCGTGGTCGCGATCCCGCGCACGACCCGCGTTACGAGCCTGGGAGTCTGACGCATGTATGTCGCAGTCAAAGGCGGCGAACGCGCTATCGAGAACGCCCATCGCCTGCTTGCCAACGCCCGGCGCGGTGACCAGGGCGTCGCGGAAGTCTCGCTCGACCAGATCTCGGAACAGCTTGGGCTCGCCGTCGATCGCGTCATGAGCGAAGGCTCGCTCTATGACCGCGAACTCGCGGCGCTGGCGATCAAGCAGGCGCGCGGCGATCTGATCGAGGCGATCTTCCTGGTTCGCGCCTTCCGCGCCACCTTGCCGCGCTTCGGCGCCAGCGAGCCCGTCGACACCGGTGCGATGCGCGTGCGGCGGCGGGTGTCTGCGACCTTCAAGGATATTCCGGGCGGTCAGATCCTCGGGCCGACTTTCGACTACACGCATCGCTTGCTGGATCCGTCGCTCGCCGAAGGCTTCGTGCCGGAGGCGCCGGCGACATCAGAGGCGTCGTCAGCGGCAACCCCGCGCGTGACCGATATTCTCGGCCGCGATGGATTGATCGAGACCTCGCCGCAAGCCGAAGAGGGCGCCAGCGTTGGCGACCTCACCCGCGAGCCGCTGAACTTCCCGGCAGATCGCGATCTGCGCCTGCAAAATCTTGCGCGTGGCGATGAAGGTTTTCTGCTGGCGATGGGCTATTCCACCCAGCGCGGCTATGGCCGCAATCATCCCTTCGTAGGCGAGATCCGCTTCGGCGACGTCGAGGTCGAGTTCGCAGCCGAAGAGGTCGGTTTTGCCGTGCCGCTCGGCTCGATCGAGCTGACGGAGTGCCAGATGGTCAACCAGTTCAAGGGATCGGCGACGGAAGCGCCGTGCTTCACCCGCGGCTATGGCCTTGCCTTTGGCCAGAGCGAGCGCAAGACCATGTCGATGGCGCTGGTCGACCGGGCGCTGCGTGCCCGCGAGCTCGGTGAAGAGGCCCTGGCCCCGGCGCAAGATGAAGAATTCGTGTTGTCTCATTCGGACAACGTCCAGGCGACCGGCTTCGTCGAGCATCTGAAACTGCCGCATTACGTCGACTTCCAGTCCGAGCTCGGCCTGTTGCGCAAGCTCCGGAAGGAGTTTGCCGAAGCCTCAGCCGAGGCCAACGCGCCCGATGCCATGAAGGAGGCCGCGGAATGAACGCGCCCGCCTACAACTTCGCCTATCTCGACGAACAGACCAAGCGGATGATCCGCCGCGCGATCCTCAAGGCGATCGCGATTCCCGGCTATCAAGTGCCGTTTGCCAGCCGCGAAATGCCGATGCCTTACGGCTGGGGCACCGGCGGCGTCCAGGTGACCGCCGCGATCCTGGGGCCGCAGGACGTGCTGAAGGTGATCGACCAGGGTTCTGACGACACCACCAATGCGATCTCGATCCGCAAATTCTTCGCCAAGACCGCCGGCGTCGCCACGACGACGTCCACGATTGATGCGACCGTGATCCAGACCCGTCACCGCATCCCTGAGACGGGGCTGCACGCAAACCAGGTGCTGGTCTATCAGGTGCCGATTCCGGAACCGCTGCGTTTCCTTGAGCCGCGCGAGACCGAGACGCGGCGCATGCATGCGCTTGCCGAATACGGCCTGATGCATGTGAAGCTCTACGAGGACATCGCCCGCTTCGGTCACATCGCCACCGCCTACGCCTATCCGGTGAAGGTCAACGCCCGCTACGTGATGGACCCGTCGCCTACGCCGAAATTCGACAATCCCAAGATGGATAACTGTCCGGCCTTGCAATTGTTCGGCGCGGGCCGCGAGAAGCGCATCTATGCGATCCCGCCCTATACGCAGGTGGTGTCGCTCGATTTCGAGGACCACCCGTTCGAGCCGTATCGTTTCAACGCGCCCTGCGCGCTGTGCGGCGCCGAAAATTCCTACCTCGATGAGATCGTCACCGACGACAAGGGCAGCCGCATGTTCGTCTGCTCGGATACCGACTATTGCGAGGGACGTCAGGCCGCCGGCCATCACGGTGCCATGAGTGCTGCGCCATACAAGGACAAGGCGCAGGGAGAAGCAAATGGCTGATCTTCTGGAAACCGATCAGCCGCTGTTGATTGCCAACGCGCTCAGCAAATCCTATGGCCGTATCGTCGCCTGCCGGGACGTCTCGTTCGCGCTTTATCCCGGCGAAGTGCTGGCGATCGTCGGTGAATCCGGTTCGGGCAAATCGACGCTGTTGCAAATGCTTTCGGGTCAGCTCGCCGCCAGCGGCGGACAGGTGTCCTACCGGATGCGCGACAGCGTTACCCGCGATCTCGCCTCGCTGGGCGAGGCCGAACGGCGCCTCTTGTTCCGCACCGATTGGGGTTTCGTGCATCAGGACCCGGCGCAGGGTCTGCGTATGGCGGTCTCGGCCGGCGCCAATGTCGGCGAGCGGTTGATGGCCGTCGGCTGGAACCATTACGGCCGCATTCGTGAGAGCGCTTCTGACTGGCTTGCCCGCGTCGAGATCGACGTCGCGCGGATCGACGATGCCCCGCGCACCTATTCGGGCGGCATGCGCCAGCGGCTCCAGATCGCACGCAACCTCGTCACCGAGCCGCGGCTCGTGTTCATGGACGAGCCGACCGGCGGGCTTGATGTCTCCGTGCAGGCTCGCTTGCTCGATCTGCTGCGCAATCTCGTCGCCGAACTGCATCTCGCCGTCGTCATCGTCACCCACGATCTCGCGGTCGCGCGCCTGCTTTCCCATCGCGTGATGGTGATGAAGGGCGGCCGCGTCATCGAGACTGGTCTCACCGACCAGGTGCTCGACGATCCTCGCGAGCCTTATACCCAGCTCCTCGTCTCCTCGATTCTGCCGCCATGAGCCTGCCGATGACCGCCATGATCGAAGTCGCCGACGCCAACAAGACCTTTACGATGCATCTGCAGGGCGGCATCGAATTGCCCGTCGTGCGCGGCGTGACCTTTCACGTCGATCCGGGCGAATGCGTCGTGCTGTCGGGACCGTCGGGCGCCGGAAAATCGTCGATCCTGAAGATGATCTTTGGCAATTACCGCTGCGATTCCGGCCGTATCGGGATCCGCCATCGGGGCCAGGTGATCGATCTTGCCACCGCCGAGCCGCGGCAGGTCCTAAACGTTCGCCGCGCGACGATCGGCTATGTCAGCCAGTTCCTCCGCGCGGTGCCGCGTGTTGCAACCATCGACGTCGTCGCCGAGCCGCTGATCGTCAACGGTCTCGGCCGCGCCGATGCGCAGGCGCGTGCCGGCGAGCTGTTGCGTCGGCTCAATATCCCCGAACGGCTGTGGCAGCTTCCGCCTGCGACCTTTTCCGGCGGCGAGCAGCAGCGCGTCAATATTGCGCGCGGCTTCATCTCGGAACTACCAATCCTGCTGCTGGACGAGCCGACCGCCTCGCTCGATGCGGCCAACCGCGCCGTCGTGGTCGAGCTGATTGCCGAGAAGAAGCGTCAGGGCGTCGCCATGGTGGCGATTGTCCATGACGACGAAATCCGCCATCTGATCGCCGACCGCATCGTCGACGTCACCAGCTTTGCCGCCGCGGCCTGAAGGACAAGGAACATGAACGCCAAGCCGAAGGACATCGTGATCGCCAACGCCAGGATCGTGCTGGCTGACCGGGTGATCGAGCAGGGCTGGCTTGCTCTTGCCGATGGACGCATTGCCGAGATCGGTGAGGGCAAGGCACCTACAGGTAGCGAAGATGCCGGTGGCGATCTGATCATGCCCGGCCTGATAGAGCTCCACACCGACCATCTCGAAGCGCATTACGTGCCGCGCCCAAAGGTGTTCTGGAATCCAGTCGCCGCAGTGATCTCCTATGACGGCCAGCTTGCGACCTCAGGCATCACCACCGTGTTCGACTCGCTCCGGGTCTGGCGCGAGGACGGTGCCGAGGAGGTCGATGGCCGCGCCGGCGTGCTTGCCGCCGCGATCACCACCGCGCGTGATTCGAACCTGTTGCGTGCCGACCACTTCCTGCATCTGCGCTGCGAAATCCCGATGCCAAGCGTGGTCGAGGAGGCCAGGGAGCTGATCGACCGTCCCGACGTCAAGCTGATGTCGCTGATGGACCATACCCCTGGCCAGCGCCAGTTCCGTGACGAGGTCAAGCTGCGCGACTATTACCGCGGCAAGGGCGGCGGCAAGACCGATGCCGAGCTCGATGAGCTCTTCGCAAAGCGCTTCGAGTACCAGAAGGCCTATGCCGCGACCAACATGCGCGAGATCGTTGCGCTGGCGCATCAGTACAAGATTCCGCTGGCAAGTCACGACGACACGACCGAGGAGAACGTCGCCGACGCCGTGCGTGACGGCGTTGCGGTGGCGGAATTCCCGACCACGATCGAGGCTGCGCGCGGCCTGCATCAGGCCGGCATCGACATCCTGATGGGCGCGCCGAATGTCGTGCGCGGCGGCTCCCACTCCGGCAACATCGCCGCGGTCGACCTCGCCCGCGAAGGACTGCTCGACATCCTGTCTTCGGACTACATCCCCTCGAGCCTCCTGATGGGCGCGCTGCAACTGCCAGAGCATGCGTCGTCGATCAGCCTGCCGGCGGCGGTTCGCACCGTGACGAAGGCGCCTGCGGACGCGGTCGGCCTCACCGATCGTGGCGAGATCGCGGTCGGCAAGCGTGCGGACCTCATTCGCGTGCATGTGGCCGCCAGCGTTCCCGTTGTCCGCAGCGTCTGGCGCGAAGGAAGCCGCGTCGCATGAGCGAGACGGTCGCGGCGGAGGCAGGGCAGGCGGGCGCGATTGGCCCGGGCCGGCTCGTGCTCGTGGTGGGTCCGAGCGGTGCCGGCAAGGACACGCTGCTGCGGCTGGCGCGGGCAGCGTGTGCCGACGATAACGACGTCGTCTTCCCGCGCCGTGTCGTGACGCGCGCGTCCTCGGCCGACGAGGACAATATTGCGGTCAGTCCGGACGAATTCGCCCGCGGGCGCGATCACGGCGATTTCGCCGTGCATTGGGACGCGCATGGCCATTCCTATGCGCTTCCGCTGGAGATCAACGACGACATCCGCGCCGGGCGCACCGTGGTCGTCAACGTCTCGCGCACGGTGATCAGCGCCTTGCGTCGGGCCTATGCAAACGTCGTCGCGGTCGCGATCACGGCGCCGCCGGACGTGCTGGCTCAGCGTCTTGCCGCGCGTGCGCGCAACAGCGATGGCAATATCGCCGACCGGCTCGCGCGTCATGTCGATGACGCATCGGCCAATGCCGATGTCACCATCCTCAACGCCGGCAGCGCGGATTATCACGGCCGCCAGCTCGTGCGTGTAATCCGCAATGAAGGCTGGCGCGAGTAACCGGCAGAGCAGGAGCGTGGAATGACGGTGATCAGGACGGTCGAACAGCTCGAAGCCATCTACGGCGCCATCAACGACGCCTCGACCGTGAAAGTCGCCGACCATGTCACTCCGCTCTACCGCATCTTCATCGAGAAGGCACCGTTCGCTGCGCTTGCCACCATCGGGCCCGAGGGCATCGACTGCTCGCCCCGCGGGGATCTTCCCGGCTTTGTCCGTATTCACGACTCCAAGACGCTGATGTTGCCCGATCGCCGCGGCAACAACCGCGTCGATTCCCTGCGTAACATCGTCCGCGACCCGCGTGTGTCGCTGATGTTTCTGATCCCTGGTTCCGGCAATGCGGTCCGCGCCAACGGCCGCGCGCATCTCTCCGTCGATCCCGACCTGCTCGTCTCGTTCAAGGTCGAGGGCAAGGCGCCGCGCAGCGTCATGGTGATGAACGTCGACGAGATCTATTTTCAATGCGCCCGTGCGATCGTCCGCTCCGACCTGTGGAATCCCGACAAGCGCATCGACCCGAAGACGTTGCCGACGCCCGGCCAGATCCTCGCCGAGATGAGCCAGAACAAGGTCGGCGGCGCGGAGTATGATCGCATCTGGCCTGAGCGCGCTGCGGCCACGATGTGGTGAGGGGCTCCTTACCCTCTCCCCCTGCGGGAGAAGGTGGCTCGCCGCTATAGCGGCGAGACGGGTGAGGGGTAGCTATCCCCACGAGCTGTCGTGCAAGCGGAGAGATAACCCTCATCCGGCGCCATAGCCGAAGCTTCGCTTCGGCGTTCATAAGAACGGCGGCCGAAAGGCCACCTACGCCACCTTCTCCCGCAAGGGGAGAAGGGAAGAGGAGATCGTTGCGCGAGATGAATCCGCCTCTCATTGCTTGCGGCGGGAGAAGCGGCAAAGCGCGTCGCTGCCAAATATGGATAGCCATTTCATTGACCAAAGGCGCTGAACGCTCGATATTCGAAGCATCGAAACTGCTCCTCGAGCTCGAAGCCGCACCATGGGAATCGACCACCAGCGCAATCAGAACGACATGCATGCGTGCATGACGCGGCGCTGTTTCTCCGCGGCAACGGGCGCCTGTTGTTGTTGCTGATCGTCTCCTAACAGCAACTCGATCCGCAAAATCCCAAGACAGGAACGCCGAGACTTCGGCGAACGAGCAGTCATGACTCAAACCCCGTCCAACGCCTACATCATCGAAATCAATGACCGCGCCGCTGGAATCGTCACCCGTGATGAGCGTGGCTTCCGCTTCTTCTCCTGCGAGCGCCTGTTCGATGGCCTCGAAGGCCGCCAGTTCCGCTCCGCGCGCGAAGTCGAGCGCGCGGCCCGCGCGGTGTTCTCCGAGCGCCGCCGGCGTGCCAATTCCCCGAACTTCGCCAACTGAAAGGATCGCACCATGATTGCACGACGACACCTTCTCACCGCAGCGCTGCTGCTCGCGACCAGCCTCGCTGCACCCGCCTACGCCGAGGACAAGCCGACGGAGATCCGGATCGGGACGCAGAAGGGTGGTTTCTTCCCCGCCGTTCGCCAGCGCCAGACGCTCGAAAATGCCTTCAGGCCGCTTGGGATCGAGGTCAAGTGGATCGACTTCCAGTTCGGTCCGCCGCTGCTGGAGGCCATCAATGTCGGCAGTGTCGATTTCGGCTACGTCGGTGATGCCCCGCCGATCTTCGCGCAAGCCGGCAGTGCCAGGATCCGCTATGTCGCCGCGGTGAAATCGGACGGCAAGACCCAGGCAATCATCGTGCCGAAGGATTCGTCGATCAAGACGCTGACCGATCTCAAGGGCAAGCGCGTCGCCTTCGGCAAGGGATCGAGCGCGCATAATCTGCTTGTCGCGGCGCTCGAGAAGGCCGGCCTGTCCTGGTCCGATATCACCCCGGCGCCGCTCGCGCCCGCCGATGCGACGGCGGCCTTCGTGAAGGGATCGGTCGACGCCTGGTCGATCTGGGATCCGTATCTGGCGCTGGCCGAGTTGAAGGAAAACGCCCGCGTCCTCGTCTTCGACAAGGACGTGCACAAGCCCAACGCCTTCTACATTGCCAATTCGGATTTCGTGGAAAAATATCCTTTGCTGGTCGCGAGGCTCAACACGACCTTCGCGTCAGAAGGCGTATGGGCCAACGAACACCATGAGGACGTCGCCAAGGCGCAAGCCGACGCGACCGGCGTCGATATCGAGGCCGTCAGGCGTTTCGTGGATCGCTCCAACTTCCGCGTGGTGCCGCTCGATGCCGAGGTGATCGCAACTCAGCAGGCCGTGGCCGACCGCTTCGCAAAGCTCGGCCTGATCCCGAAGCCGGTCAACGTGTCCGACATCGTCTGGAAGTGGACGCCGGGCTCCTAACCCCTTAGCGCCGCCAGCAACTCGTCCGGGCGTTCGGCCATGATCATGTGGCCCGCGCCCGGCACGATGACCGTCTTCGCATGCGGAATTGCCGCCGCAAGCGCCTTGCCGGCCTTCACCGGCGTCATCATGTCCCGCTCGCCGAGGATGAGCGTCGTCGGCACCTTGACGCTCGCCGCCGCAGTCAGCGCGTTCGCATAGGCATTGCAAGCGGACAAATCCCTGAACAGCACGCCCGGCTCGCAAGCCTGAAGCACGGCCTGCGCGCCGCCATGCATCCACAGGCCCGGCGCGAAGCTGCCGCCGAGCTCGGCGTTGAAGCCGAGGCCCCAGATCGAGACCATGTCATTTGCATCCTGCGAGTTGGCTTCCGCTGCCTTCAGCAGATCCGGGCCGACGGTCATGGTCGCCGCAGTGCCGATCAGGCTCAGCGCCGACACCTTGCCCGGGTGACGCGCCGCAGTCTCCAGCGAGATCAGCGAGCCCATGGAATGGCCGATCAGGTGCGCCTTGGCAGCGCCAGCCGCATCGAGCAGCGCCGCCGTCCAGTCGGCCATCTCGGCGATACTTCCGAACGAAGGCCCGGGCGAGCGACCGTGACCAGGCAGATCGGGCGCCAGCACGCCAAAGCCGTGATGGGCAAACCAGCGCGTATGCAGCGCCCAGGTCGAATGATCGAAGCCGGCGCCATGGAGGAAGACGACCGTGGGGAGGGACCCATCGAATTCGCGGCCGCCGGTTGCGACAAACACATCAGATCCGTTGACGGAAAGGTTCATCGTCTCAGACCTTTTGCGAGATGCGCAATGCCTGCGCGAGATCGTCGATGATATCGCTGGCCGTCTCGATGCCGACCGAGAGCCGCACCAGCTCCTCGCCGATGCCGGCGGCCTTGAGCTGCTCGGCATCCATCTGCTGATGCGTGGTCGAGGCGGGGTGGATCACCAGCGTCTTGGCGTCGCCGACATTGGCAAGATGGCTGATCAGACGCAGCGACTCGATGAATTTGCGCCCGGCAGGCCGACCCCCCTTGATACCGAAGGAGACGATCGATCCGGCACCGCGCGGCAGCAGCGTCTTCGCAAGCTGGTAGTCGGGGTGGTTCTCAAGCGAGGGATGCAGCACCCAGTCGACGGCCTTGTTGGCCTTCAGCGCCTCCAGCACGAGGTACGTGTTCTGCATGTGCCGGTCCATCCGCACGCCCAGCGTCTCGACGCCCTGGAGCAGCTGGAACGCATTGGTCGGCGAGAGACACGCGCCGAAATCGCGCAGGCCCTCGGTGCGAGCGCGCATGATAAAGGCGGCGGTGCCGAACTGCTCGTCGAAGACGATACCGTGATAACCGCCATAGGGCTCGGTCAGCACACCGAACTTGCCGGAGCCGCGCCAGTCGAAGCGGCCGCCGTCGACAATGGCGCCGCCGATCGCGATGCCATGGCCGCCGATCCATTTGGTCGCCGAATGCATCACGATATCGGCGCCCCGCTCGATCGGCCGGCTCAGATAGGGCGTCGCGAAGGTGTTGTCGATCAGCAGGGGAATTCTCGCCGCATGCGCGATGGCGGCGACCTTCGGGATATCGAGCACTTCGAGCCCGGGATTGCCGATGGTCTCGCCGATCACCAGCCTGGTGTTCGGCTTGATCGCGTTCCGGAACGCCTCGTGATCGCGCGGCTTGACGAAACTCGTTGTGATGCCGAAGCGCGGCAGCGTGTGCGCCAAGAGATTGATGGTGCCGCCATAGAGCGAGCTCGACGCCACGATGTGGTCGCCGGCGTTGAGTAACGTCGCGATGGCGAGATGCAGCGCGGCCATGCCGCTTGCGGTGCAGATCGCTCCGACGCCGCCCTCCAGCGCCGCGAGCCGCTCCTCCAGCACGCCGGTGGTCGGATTGGAGATGCGCGTATAGATGTGGCCGGCGCGCTCCAGGTTGAACAGCGCCGCCGCATGGTCGGAATCCTGAAACACGTAGGACGTGGTCTGGTAGATCGGCACCGCCCGCGCCCCGGTCGCGGGATCCGGATGCTGGCCCGCATGCAGGCTCAGGGTCTCGAAGGCGGGCGGCTTGGGTGCGGGCATGCGTGGCCTCGTTGGTCGGTCGGCACGAGGCGTCGTTGTGCCACAAAACGAGGTGCCGCGTCAGCCCGTTGACAACGGCCTTGGGATCGTCCGTGCGGGGCGGCTTGGCGATCAATACTTCGCCGTCGCCGGCGCGCCTCAGTTGAAGCGATAGACCAGCGAGGTGCTGATGGTCTGGGTCCACGGCTTGAAGGCGACGGCGTTGCCGGTCGGCGTGCCGGCGGGCCCGAAGAAAGCAAAAGCGGCGTTGGTTTCGGGCGCCGTGGCGCGATCGTAATAAGCCGCGCGATACTCGGTCTTCATGAACCAGCCCTTCGCCGCCACGCCAAGGATGTTCACGCTGTTCTCGACGCCGCCGCCGACAAACCAGCCGTCCCGATGAAAGGATGGGGTGGTAAAAAAGACCACGCGGCCTCCACCGCCGGCCGAGAGGTTCAAATAACTTGCCCCGGACCAGTCCGACCCCGAGTAACCCGCGTTCACGTAGGAGAGCACGTTTGGCGCAACCAGATAACCAAGCCTTGCACCGGCGGCGTAACTGGTGCGCAATTTCTCCTGTCCTTCGAACGTGCTGAAGAAGATCGCAGGGTCGGTGATTGAGCCGTGGATGTTGCCGAACTGGCCGTCCGCAAACAGGCCCGCCACCCATTTGCTGCCGAATTGCCAGTCGTAACCGGCACCGACCGTGCCGAACCATCCACTGCCGCCAAGCCGTTGATCGCGGGACAGCGGAGCAAGGCCCGGGACCGTGACGATACTACTGTCTGCGGCCCATAGCCCGCCGCCACCGCCGCCAAACAAATAGACGCCACTCCAATTGGTCGCCATCACAGGGGAAGGTGCCTTGGTGTAGGTCGGGGCCGCCGCCATGGGCCGATCAGAGTTGAATCGGTAGACCAGTGAGGTACTGATCGTCTGGACCCAGGGCTTGAACGTATCGGCGGTCGTCGTTGGCGATCCAGTCGGTCCGAGCATACCAGCGAGGGAAATGGTTCCCGGCAGAATGGCCCGATCATAGTAGGCGGCGCGATATTCAGTCTTCATGAACCAGCCGGGCGTAGCGAGCCCGAAGAGATCGAGACTATTCTCGACGCCACCGCCGACGAACCAGCCGTCTCGATGGAATGAAGGCGTAGCGAATAAGTTCCCGGGAACGATGCCCGTGGGCAACGATGAATACTCCGCTCCGGACCATTCAGAACGCGAGTAGCCGGCGTTGACGTAAGACAGCACGTTCGGCGCCACCAGATAGCCGAGCCGCGCGCCCGCAGCCCAACTCGTGCGCATCGTTTCGCGCCCCTCGGTCGTCAAGCCTAAGAACGTGAGCGGATCGGCGATCGAACCGCGAATCTTGCCGAGCTGCGCATCAGCGAAGGCGCCCGCGACCCAGTTTGTGTTGAACTGCCAATCGTAGCCGAGTCCCACCGTCCCGAACCAGCCGCTGCCGCCGAGCCGCTGATCGTGCGAGAACGCGGTGCCGTCGGGAAAGCCCGGTCTACCGGATGCGACGACATTGCTCTCCGCATTCCACAGCCCGCCGCCGGCGCCGCCGAAGACATAGAAGCCAGTCCAGTTGATCCCGTGGGCCGCGGGGGCCGGTGATGGAGTCTTAACGGGAAGATCTGCCGCAAAAGCGGGCAGTCCGATGAGTGCCGTCATGCCAGCGGCAACCACAAACGTCGTCTTCATCAAGGCCCCAACACATTCCAGATTGCATTACGCCATTGATAGCTGCCGCGCTGATTTACGCTTGGGCTAAACGGCACAACGCACGGACTACGCGGCGCTCAACTTGCAATTTGAACGGTTGTTGCTGTTGTGCGACAAATTGCTCTGCGCGTCGCGCGTGTTGGAAGCCGCCATGGAAGTCGATGATTACGAGTTGCTGCAACTTCATGTTTCTTCGGAGCCCTTTGCCCAGCGCGGCGAGCTCGATGCCTTTCGCGAGGTGTGGGGCCGCAAGATGCTGCGTTACGAGCTAGAGCCGATGGATGGCCATCCCCTGCATTTCGAAGTCGCTCTGCGCTCGCTGCCCGACTTCACGATGGCCACCGGATCGCGATCGCCGATGCGCACGCGCCGCACCGAGGAGCACATCGATCACGACGATTTCTTCCTCGTCGTGTTTACGAGCGGGGCGGCCGAGCTGAACGAGTGCGGTCGCGTGGCGGCCATTCGCGAGGGTGAAGCCGTGTTGTCGTCGAACGGCTCGCCCGCGAGCTTCGTGATTCCGACGCGGTCCCGCACCCTCAGCTATCGCTTGAGCCGCGCGCTGTTGCGGCCCCACGTTCGCAATCTCGACGATCTGACTGCGCGCCCGATTCCGCGGGAGAGCCAGTTGCTCCGCCTGCTGGTGGGCTATTCTGGTGCTCTGAACGATCAGAGCGCGCTCGCGACGGCCGGGCTTCGTCGTGCGGTGAGCGCCCATATGCACGATCTCGCTGCGCTGCTGCTCGGCGGCAAGGCTGAGCCGCCCCTGAACGAGGGGTTGCAGGCCGCCCGGCTCAAGGCGATCAAGGACGACGTGCTGCGGAGGCTCGCGCAGAGCGATCTGTCGGTCGACGAGATTGCCGCGAGCCAGCAGATCTCCGAGCGCTACATACGCAAGCTGTTTGCATCTTCAGGCACGACCTTCTCCGATTTCGTGCGCGAGGCGCGCCTCGACTGCGCCCATCGCATTCTGACCGATCCTGCGCAGATGCAGCGCCCGATCAATGCGATCGCCTATGAGAGCGGCTTCGGCGATCTCTCTTATTTCAACCGCGCCTTTCGCCAGCGCTACGGCATGACGCCGTCGGAAGTGCGCGGTCTCGCGCGGCAGAGCGGCTGATCCGATGCAAGCCAACGATCACGAGTTGTTGCTGTTTCGCGTCTCATCGGCTCCCTATGAGAAGAGCGGAGAGCTCAATGCATTTCGGGAAGCTTATGGTCGCACGATATTGCGCTTCGACATCGGAGCCCTCGATGGACACCCCCTGCAATTTGATTTCGTGCTTCGCTCGCTGCCGGACCTGGCGGTGGCGAGCGGGTCGCGATCGCCGATGCACATTTGGCGTTCCGAGGAGCTCATCGACAACGACGATATTATTCTTGTCGTCGTAACGCGCGGTGCAGGTGAACTGGGTCAGCATGGTCGCGTGGCGGCCATGCACGACGGCGGAGCCGCGCTGATGGAGAACGGGGCGCCTGCAAGCTTCCTGGTGCCGACGTCGTCTCACACCATCACCTATCGCTTTCGCCGCAATCTGCTTCGACCTCACATACCGAATCTTGACGATCTCCTGATCCGCCCCATCGCAGGAGGCAGCCAGGCGCTCCGTCTCCTGGTCGGCTATTCCCGCGTTCTGAACGATCAAAGCGCACTTGCAACGGCGGAGCTTCGCCGGACCGTCACGACGCACATGCACGACCTCGCCGTCCTGCTGCTCGGCGGCAAGGCCGAGGCACCTCTCGCCGGTGGACTCCGCGCGGCACGGCTGAAGGCGATGAAGGATGACATTCTACAGAGGATAGCGCGAAGCTCTTTCTCCGTTGGCGAGATCGCTCGAAGCCACCAGATCTCGGAGCGCTACATCCGCAAGCTCTTTGCCGAGGAAGGCACGAGTTTCACCGATTTCGTGCGGCAGGCGCGGCTCGCCCGTGCCCACCAGATGCTCACCGATCCTTCCCAGCGTTTCCGGCCGATCAATGCCATCGCCTATGAGAACGGCTTCAGCGATCTGTCTTATTTCAACCGCGCGTTTCGCCAGCGTTACGGCATGACGCCGTCGGAAGCGCGTGAGATGGCGCGACAGAAGGACTGATTCGGCGCGTTGTTTTCTCGATCAATGCGGCGCGGCGGCAGGTTTCGCCACCGGTGCCGCAGCGGGCGCGGCGATCCTGAAGCAACTGATCGATCCGATCACGTTCGCTCCATATTGGACGAAGCCGTCCTGTGTCGGCGGCGAGTGGGCCGCGCTGATCGGCAGATAGAGGTAGCACGCGGTGCCGTCGGCCGGATCGCGCCAGCGCTGGATCAGCGTGTCCTGCAAGGGTCCCGCGAACTGCCGCTCGAGCTGCATGCGCGGCAGATTGGCCCATTGGCCGGACGGCTGCGGCGCGGGTTGCGCCGGCTGGGCCGGAGCGGGTTGCGCTTGCTGCGCGATGGCCGGGCTGGCCGCCATCGTCACGGCGATGATCGCGAGGCCTGACAGCCGCGACCACATCCTCAGTTCAACGTCCATGAGCTACCGATCGAGGCGCCGTATTGGTTGACCTGCGGTGTGGCGGTGAACGACGCGTTGACGCGCCATTGGCTGCTGATGGCATAGCCGAGACCGGAGGCTAGTGCGCTCTGGCCCTTGAAATGGCCGACCGCGGCGGCGACCGAGAGCTTGCCGGGGCGAGGATCGTATTGCAGGGCGCTGGAAGCCAGCGCCAGCGCGATGCCGGCGCGCGCCTCGGTCAGATTGGTGTCGATCTGGTTTTGCAGCCCGGCCGTCCATCCGCTCGCGAGGCTGTTGAGCTGCGACATATTCACGGCATCGGTCGGCGCGATGCCGGCCGCGACATTGGTCAGCCGCCGTTCGTTGCCGGTCGAGCCGAACGAGACCGTGTTCGGCGCGGACGCGACCGAGCCACGGCCGATCGCGACGGAATTGGCCGCGCTCGCCTGCGCGCCGTTGCCGATCGCGATGGCGTTGGTGCCGCTGGCGAAGGCGGCGTTGCCGGCGCCCGTATTGCTGTTGCCGCCAATGGCGATGGAGTTCGCGCCCGACGCCTGGGTATTGCCCCCGAGCGCGGTGGAGTAGTCGCCGCTGGCATTTGCAGCAGCGCCGAAAGCGCCCGAAGCGTTGCCGGTCGCGCTGCTACCGGCGCCATAGGCCGAGCTGGACGTGCCTGCGGCCACGCTGTTGACACCTATGGCCGCACTATTTGTGCCGCTCGCAACACTGACGGTCCCTGCTGCGATACTGTTGTCTCCCGAGGCGGTCGCGTTGTTGCCGGTTGCGATGCTGTTGCTCCCCGAGGCGGTGGAGCTGTTACCCGCGGCAATGCTGGAGATTCCGCTGGCAACGCTGCCGGCTCCTGCGGCAAGGCTGGCATTGCCGGAGGCAACGCTGGACGCACCAAACGCCGCACTACCGTCGCCACTTGCAGTAGTTCGGAAGCCTACCGCGGTGCTGGCAACGCTGCCCCCGATCGCTGTCGAGCCGGCCCCGATGGCCGACGAACCGCCACCGCTGGCAGAAGCGTTGGTGCCGCAAGCCGTATTGCTAATAGAGCCGAAATCGTTCCCCGCCGGACTCGGGCCCGTGCCGCCGTTGCTGCACTCGACGGCGTGCGCCATCGACGAGGCGAGAAGTGAAACGGTCAGGATCGAGCAGGCGATCAACAGCGACACGGCTCGCTTGCGAACCGACGACGCGTTGGAGGTGGTTTGGCTAAGAAAGATGCAGGCTCGCGCCAGGCTCATTAGCTTTTCTCCAGTTCGTCCTTGAAACGAGACGATGACTCGTCGATCGGTTGCGGGACGTTCGGCTCAATTTGCCAAGTGGAAGGCGTGTCCGCTTGGGCGCGGCGGCACACCGCGCGGGCTCCGCGGCACTCGCAGCCGATATCGAGTCTTTGTTGCCGTCTCGCCACAGATCGAGTCCGTGTTGCGTCCATTAGCATTGTGCCTTGGTGCGAATGCGCAATAAGCTGGAAGCGGCGTCGCCCGCGAGGATGCGTCGTCACGGCCGCCTGTCTCCTCCTGGACAACGAATGCAGTCTCCCGAAACCGATTTCAGAAAATTGCGTTTTCAGTCGCCCGCCAATCCGGACCGGCACTGGATCGAATGGTTCTGCGAGGAATTTTCGCGCCAGCACTATGCTGTTCAGACCAGTCCTCTTGGAGACGGCCCCCTCGTGATGGCCGGCGTCACGCGGCTGTTGCCGGATCTCGCCGTCTATCGCGGCACGACATCGCTGGTGCGAAGCGTCAACCTGCCCGAGCTGGCGCCGAGCGACGATCCATTCCTGCTGATCAATCTCGCCGGTGGCGACCTCAACGTCGCGTTCAGGGGCGAGAAGGCGGTCCAGGCTCCCGGAAGCTGCTTTCTCGGCAGCCCGGATCTGGTCGGCACGCTGGAGGCCCCACAGTCGACGGAGATTCTTTCGATTCGCCTGCGCCGCAGACTGCTCGAGCCGCTCGTTCCCGGCCTGTCGGATCGCCTGTCGCGGCTGGCCGCGCCGAACTCGCAGGCGCTGCAAATGTTGCTGGGCTACATGCAGTCGCTGGAGGCCGAGCAGGGGATCGGCGATCCCGACCTGGCGCTCGCCGTTACCACCCATGTTCATGAGCTCGCCGCGCTGGTCTTCGACGCCGGCGGCGACGCTGCGCGTCCGGAAACCAGCGGAGTGCGCGCCGGACGGCTGGCGGCGATGAAGCAGGACATTCTGCGCCGGCTTGCCCAGGGCTCGCTGTCCGTCGGCGAGATCGCGCGCTGCCAGCAGATCTCGGAACGTTACATCCGCGATCTCTTCGCCTCCGAGGGAACGACATTCTCCGATTTCGTGCGCGAGGCGCGGCTGGCGCGTGCGCGGCGCCTGCTGGCCGATCCGCGCCAGGCGCATCGTCCCATCAACGCCATCGCCTATGACTGCGGCTTCGGTGATCTCTCCTACTTCAACCGGACCTTCCGCCAGCGCTACGGCATGACGCCGTCGGAAGCGCGCGAGAAGGCCGGGCGGGAAAACGGCTCGGATCGCTGAGCCGCTCGACGATGCCGGTCACAACATCACGGCGGCAAGATCGCCATGGCCCGACGCGGCGGCCCACAGGGCGACGAGCAAAAAGCACGAGGCTGATGCCGCAAAAGATCAGAGTGCCGTCCTCGCTTCCGTCGCGATCGGCCATCCGGCGCCCATCGGCACGCGGGTGGCGCCGGCCGTCACGCGCAAGCAGGTTGTCAGTGTAGATCGACATTCGCGTTTCCCGATTTCAGATCTGCAACTCAATGCTTCGTCGCCGAAAGCGCCCGATCGGTTCTGACATTTCCGTGAAGTCTCGTCTCATTACCACGCATATCGAACTACGCCCTTGCCGGCATAGGAGCGGGTGACTTGCGAGAACTCGCCCTCGAAGGTCGCCGCCGCCGACCAGCCGTTCAGCCATTTCATTTCGACGGATGCGGTGGCGAGCGCGGAATCGCGCGCCTGCGCGGCGCCGTTGACGACGAAGCTCGCGCCCGGCAGCGCCTGGAAGGTCGCGGCGATGGCGCGATTCGGATTGTAATCATGCGCCCAGGCGAGGCGGCCGCGCAGCGTCAACACGCCGTTCTGTTGCGCAAAGGATTTGTCGCTGCGCAAACCGAGCTCGGTGCGGGTGTCCGTCACGTCCTTGGCCCCATAATTCAGCGCGAAGGCAGGCGTCCCCGAGATCGCTTGCTCGGCATAGGCCGGCAGCTGGAACGTCGTCGCTTGAGCGGCCGCATAGGGCGTGAGGCCGAGGCCGCCGATCCACGGCGCCACGAAGCGATAGCCGCCTTCGAGCCGGCCGGACCACGCATTGGCGTTGAACTCGGCGCGCAGGCGGTCGACGCCGGCGATAGTGACGGTGCGGTCCGTCGTGACGTCCTGCCAGCCATAGGCAAGCGCCGCGGTAATATACGCCTGGCCGCGCGTGTGATGCACATAGGCGCCGGCCTGGAACAAATCGGAGCGTCCGCCGCCGAGCCCGTTCACGCCAAAGCTGGTGCCGCCGCCGGCCAGCGCAAAGCCGGCCAGCGTGTTCGGCGAGAACAGGTAGTCCGCGCCGACGGCGGTGCCGAAGATGCGGCTGGTCGCCTGGTTGGAGCCGACGACAGCGTTGCCATCGGTGGTCTGCGTGCCGCCGAAGCCCGCCGCCCACACGCTCCAGCGTTGCTCGAAGGGACGGGCGCGCAGCGGCGCCTTGGTGAACATGGCATAGGCGTTGGCGCGGCCGTCATCCGCATAGCCGCTCGCGCCGGCGGGATTGTCACCGCAACGCTCGCGCGTGACAGCCGAGGAGCTGCAGCCGACATCGCGCATGAAGGGATCGGTCAGCAGGCCCATGAACTGGCTCATGGCATCGAAGGTGGTCTGCTGTGAGCCGGTCGCGTGTTCGCCCGAGGCTTGTGTCAGCTCGGCCGGTGAGAGGCCGGCATAAACCGCCGGAATGCCGCCGGTAGCGTTGAAGTAGCCGACCAGTGCATTGCCGACTGCGATCTGGTTTTGATTCATGCCGTTGTTGGACGGGCCGCCACCGAAACCGAGCGAAAGATTGAGATAGACGTGGTTGGCATCGTAGCTCAGGCTGTCCGTTGCGCCGGCCGGCAGGTTACCGCCGAGATTGTTCGCGGAGGGCGCGAACGTCCCGGAAATGCCGCCCGCTGCGGTCAGGATCGTATATTGCTTGCTGAGATAGCTGCCGGGGAAGAAGGTCGCGCTTACCGCCGCCCCGCCGAGGGTTGCGGTGCCCGCCACGTTGGCGAAGGATGAGGCCGTTGGACTGACGGAGATGAAGTAATGCGCACCGGTCTGGAGCACTAGATTGCCGGAGATCGTCAAGGATGTGGTTGGTGAATCATTGCCTGCATACAGGGTAGCGCCCGTGTTGACCTGGGTGCTGCCGACCGTGCCCTGGCCGCCAAATGCGGCGCCGCTTCCGACTGTGACTTGGCTCGAGGTGTTGAGCGAGCCATTGACCAGCAGTGTGCCACCGTTCACGATAGTTGGCCCGTCATAGGTGTTGGCGTTTGTCAACGTCATGCCGTTGCCGCCGGTCTTGACCAGCGAGCCGCCAACGCCGCTGATCACACCGTCGACGGTCATTGCCAGACCGTTTCCACCGACCGTCAATTGGTTGCTGCCGAGTTTGAAGGTGCCGCCTCCATTGATCGAGCCGGCGGAGATCTGATGGCTGCCGCCCGGCCCTGACGTAGCAGAGAAGTCCGTCTGCGCCGTCGCATTGTTGTTAATGGCGGCGTTGCCGGCTGTGCTGTTGTTGAAGAAGCCAAGGAAGCCGTTATTCGTGATCGTCGCGTTGCCTGCCGTGCTGGTGTTCTGAAGGTTCATGTTCCAGAAATTGGTGATCGTGGCGACGCCGGCGGTGCTGCTGTTCTGGAAGTTCAGATTGCCGCTACTGTTTGTAATGGAAACGCTGCCGCTCAAGACATTGATGCCGGCGCCTGTGAAGATGAGATCCCGGTTGAGACCCGTCGAGAAATGATAGGTGCCGAGATTGAAGGTCCAGCCACCCACGGTGACGTCCGCACTCGTGGTGATGGAAGTCTGGCTGGACAGGTTGAAGAAGGCGGTTCCGGTCGGCACCGTTGTCGGGATCCAGTTCGCGCCGGTGTTGTAGTCGGCGCTGCCGGGGGCCGTATTCCAGGTGGCGTTCTGCGCCGAGGCCGGCGCGGCGGGAATCATGAAGGCGAGCACGGAGCAAGCGGTTAGCAGCGCGGTTCGCGTCAGCGCTCGTTGCGACGATCCGAGCGTGGCAGCGGAGACAACGGTCATCTTCATCATGATCTTCCCAAGGCATCGTCGGGCGAAGCGAGCGCCGCCCATCAACCGGATAGCTAACGCGCGGGCGATATCGCGGCTTGGGCAGGACGGCAGCCGCCTTGGGCTGCGCGGAGCTGCCGTTGCGAATTGCGATGTCTGTTGAAGTTGAGCAACAGCGCCGGCGAGCGCTCACGGTCGTGCGCGGTCAGGCGCTTGGACAAAACGGAACAAGGCTGCGGACTAAACGGCATTCATATGCCGTTTGATCCAATGTTCCCGTTGTGCGACAAGTTGGCATGTCCATGGGAGTCCGTGACGTGACGGCAGTCGACGCCGAAGAATTGCTTCAGTTTCGCATTTCATCCGAACCTCTTGCCGCGAGCGGGCAGCTCGACGCCTTCATCGAGGTCTGGGGCCGCAAGATGATGCGCCTCGACATCGAGCCGCTGGGCAGCCAGCCCCTCAAGATCGAAGCCATGCTGCGTTCGCTACCCAACTTCACGATGGCGAGCGGGCTACGCTCGCCGATGCGGGTTCACCGCACGCCCGAACTCATCGACCATGACGATCTTCACCTCGTCGTCATCGCACAGGGCGCCGGCGAACTGCATCAGCAGGGCCGTGTTGCGACGATAGGCACTGGCGAAGCTGTCCTGACCGACAACGGCTCGCCGGCGATCTTCGTGATGCCGACGCATTGTCACACCATTACTTATCGCTTCAGCCGGGATCTGCTGCAGCGTCGCATCGGCCATGTCGACGATCTCGTCGCCCGCCCGTTCGCGAGGGATCACCAGGCGCTTCGCCTGCTGACAGGCTATGCCGGCGTCCTCGGCGATCAAAGCGCGCTTGCGACCGCCGAGCTGCGCCGCGCCGTCAGCGATCACATGCATGATCTCGCGGCGCTGCTGTTCGGGGCCAGAGCAGAGCCGCATCTTGCCGATGGGCTTCGCGCGGCGCGACTCAAGGCGATGAAGGACGAAATTCTCCGGCGGCTCGCGCAAAGCTCGCTCTCGGTCGACGAGATCGCGCGTAGCCAGCAGATATCGGAGCGCTACGTCCGCCAGCTCTTCGCCGACGACGGCACCACCTTCACCGATTTCGTCCGCGATGCGCGGCTCGCTCGCGCCCATCGCATCCTGACCGACGCCACCGAGCCGCGGCGGCCGATCAACGCGATCGCCTATGAATGCGGCTTCAGCGACCTTTCTTACTTCAACCGCGTGTTCCGCCAGCGCTACGACATGACTCCAACGGAGGCACGCGGCGGGGTGAAGCGCAAAGGCGGCCCGTGCTAATGCTGGTGCGCGTTAACCTCCTGGTAACACCGGAGATGGTCGGTGGCGCCTTCGTGGCGTAACTGAGTTCTTAACGAATTGCCTCTACTTTGCGCATTCTCGCCAATGTGATCGCCCGCAGCCCTGGTTCCAACGGCGCGGCGCCCAGCAACCCCGAAGAGGCAGAATGCCTGATCTCAAGAACCTGTTTTCGTTGCGCTCGATCGGCGCCAAGCTCGCGCTCATGACCTTTGTCGGTGCAGTCTGCATGGCGCTGGTCGCCTCGACCGTGCTGTGGATCGCGCGCAACCAGCTCGTCACCGAGCGGGTCGAGAAGGCGCATGCTGCCGTCGATATCGTCTGGAATCTGGCCGACGGCTACTACAAGGCCTACAAGGCCGGCCAGATGACCGAGGAGGAAGCCAAGAAGCGCTTCCTCGAAGCCAATAATTACGTCTGGTACGAAGAGCACGGCAACTACGCCTATATCTACGACTACGAGACCGGGCTGTGCGTCTCCAACCCTGGCATCCCCCAGTTCGTCGGCAAGGACATGCGTCCGAACAAGGACGCCAATGGCATGCTGTTCGCGGTGGCGCTGATGGACATCGCCAGGAAGGGCCAGGGCACGCTGCGCTATTCGTTCCGCCGCAGCGGCTCGGATGCGACGCCGCTCGACAAGGTCGCCTTCACGCGCGGTTTCGCGCCGTGGAACCTGATGATCGGCTCGGCCGAATACATGTCCGAGGTCGACAATTCGTTCTGGTCGATGGTGCAGACTGCCTCCGTCGTCATCGCCGTGCTGATGCTGATCTCGATCATGATCGCCTGGGCCGTCGGCCGCAGCGTGGTCAAGCCGCTCATGGGCCTGAAGGAGCGCATGGCCTCGCTCAGCGAAGGCCAGCTCGATGCGCCGGTCGCGCATGCCGATCGCCGTGACGAGATCGGCGAGATGGCGCGCACGGTGCAGGTGTTCCGCGACGCCATGATCGAGACCAACCGCATGCGCGAGGAGCAGGCCGTCGCCGCGCAGCGCCAGGGCGAGGCCCGCAAGGTCGACATGAACCGGCTCGCCGATCAGTTCGAGCGCGAGGTCGGTGAGATCATCGAGCTCGTGTCGGTTGCCGCCGGCCAGCTCGAGACGTCGTCGACGACGCTGTCCAAGACCGCCGACACCGTCGCGCAGGTCTCGAACCGCGCCTCCACGGCGTCGGGCGAGGCATCAGCCAACGTCCATTCGGTCGCCGCCGCGAGCGAGGAGCTTGCGTCGTCCATCGGCGAGATCTCGCGTCAGGTCGAGACCTCGGCGCGGATCGCCGGCGAGGCCGTCAGCCAGGCGCAGAAGACCGACAGCCGCATCAGCGAGCTGTCGCAGGCCGCGAGCCGCATCGGCGACGTCGTCGATCTCATCCAGACCATCGCCGGTCAGACCAATCTCCTGGCGCTCAACGCGACCATCGAGGCCGCGCGCGCGGGCGAAGCCGGCCGCGGCTTTGCCGTGGTGGCGTCCGAAGTGAAGTCGCTCGCCGAGCAGACCGCCAAGGCAACCGACGAGATCAGCCAGCAGATCAACGACATCCAATCGGCGACACGCGATTCGGTCGCGGCGATCAAGGAGATCGGCGCGACGATCGGCAAGATCTCGGAGATTTCGGCGGCGATCACCGCCTCGGTCGAGCAGCAGGGCGCGGCCACGCAGGAGATTTCCCGCAACGTGCAGCGCGCCGCCGAAGGCACCTCGCAGGTCGAGGCCAGCATCGCCGACGTCCAGCGCGGCGCCTCCGAGACCGGTGGTGCCTCCGCCCTGGTGCAGTCGGCCGCGCAATCGCTCGCGGGCGAAAGCGCGCGCCTGAAGCGCGGCGTCGCGAGCTTCATGAGCTCGATCAGGGCGGCGTAGGCGACGCTCTGAGTTATCTGCGTCATGGCCGGGCAAGCCCGGGCATGGCGACTAGGCCGTGTTCGCCAACCGGTCCCGCACCTCTGCTGCGATCTCGAACGAGCGCAGCCGCGCGGTGTGGTCGTAGATCTGGCCGGTGGTCATCAGCTCATCAGCCGCGGTGTCGGCGATCAGCGCCCTCAGCTTTCCCTCAACGACATCAGGCGAGCCGACGGCTGAGCAGGCCAGCGATTGCGCAACGCCGGCTTTCTCCGCCGGCGACCACAGCGCGTCCATGTCGTCGACCGGTGGCGGCAGCTGGCCAGGCGTGCCGCGGCGCAAATTGATGAACTGCTGCTGCAGCGAGGTGAACATCCGCTGCGCCTCGATATCGCTGTCGGCGGCGAAAACGTTGACGCCGATCATCGCATAGGGCTTGTCGAGCTGCGCCGACGGCTCGAAGCGCGCGCGATATTCCCGCAGCGCCGGCATCATCATCTGCGGCGCGAAATGCGAGGCGAAGGCGAAGGGCAGCCCCAGCATCGCCGCGAGCTGCGCGCCGAACATGCTGGAGCCGAGGATCCAGAGCGGCACCTTCGTGCCCATGCCGGGCACGGCGCGGATGGTCTGGTCCGGTTGCAAATCGCCGAGCAGCGCTTGCAATTCCAGCACGTCATGCGGAAAATTTTCGGCCGCCGTCGCGAGGTCCCGCCGCATCGCCCGCGCGGTGAGCTGGTCGGTACCGGGCGCGCGGCCAAGGCCGAGATCGATCCGTCCGGGATAGAGCGATTCCAGCGTCCCGAACTGCTCGGCGATCACGAGCGGCGAATAGTTCGGCAGCATCACCCCGCCGGAGCCGACGCGGATCGTCTTGGTCCCGCCCGCGACATGTCCGATCACCACCGACGTCGCCGCGCTCGCGATGCCCATCATGTTGTGATGCTCGGCCAGCCAGAACCGCTTGAAGCCCCAGGCCTCGGCATGCCGGGCAAGATCGAGCGAATTGCGGAACGCCTGCGCGGCGTCGGAGCCCTGCCTGATGGGCGCGAGGTCGAGCACTGAAAAGGGGATCATGTCGGGCTGCCGGAGTGGGGGTCTGCATGTATGAGGGGTCGACATGTAGTGTCACCGCGCAGGATGGGTAGAGCACCATTCACAACCCTGTTATGGCGCCCTGTGTCGCCCTTCGTCTCGGCTGGGCGTTTCTTGTGTGGTGGTGTATCCTGCGCGCAGCGCCACCTTTGCCAGGAGGACAGATATGACCCTTGTCGTACTCAGCCGCCGCAATCTCCTCGTCGCCGGCAGCTCGGTCCTTGCCTCGGGCGTCCTGGCGGCCGGCGCTTCCGGGCTTCTGCTGCCTGCACGTGCGGACGGCCTCGCGCCGACGGAATCGATGACCGGCGGAGCCAACAATTATCGCAAGGGCGCGCCGATCGTGGATCGGATCGGAAAGGGCGGCTTCTGGATGAGCGGCACTGTGCGCCGCGCCGGCGACGGAGCACCGCTGGCCGGACAGCGCATCCAGATCTGGGCGCACACGGTCGAAGGGCAGGAGCACGAGCCGCAGAGCCACGGCGCCACGCTCACCGACAAGGACGGCGTGTTCCGGCTCGAGATGCCGCAGATCATTCCGATCTTCGGCCAGCCGCACGGTCACCTCGCCTATGACAGCGGCGAATTCAAAACCGTCTTTCTGCGGCCGATCATGCGCAGCCCGAAGGAAACCAGCCTTGAGGCGCATTTCGTGCTTCAACCGGCCTGACAGAATTGCAGATGAACGGGCGGACATCCCTGATCTGGGCCGCCCTTGCCTTGGCCGTCGGCGTGCCGATCGCGTTCGCGGCGGCAAGCGAGCAGCTGGCGTGGCGAGGCCCGATCTACATTCTGGCAGGATTCGCTGGAATCATCGCTCTCGCTCTCGTGCTGGTTCAGCCGCTGCTGATCGGCGGATATCTGCCCGGCCTGTCGACGTATCGCGCACGGCGCGCTCATCATTGGATCGGCGGCGCGCTTGCGCTGGCCGTGGTGATCCATGTCGCCGGCCTCTGGTTCACCAGCCCGCCCGACATGATCGACGCGCTCACCTTCTCTTCGCCGACGCCGTTCTCCCCCTTCGGCGTGGTCGCCATGTGGGCGATCTTCGCCGTCGCGCTTCTGGCGGCGTTGCGCCGGCGGCTGGGCCTGCGGCTGCGCTCCTGGCGCATCATCCATATTCCCCTTGCGATCGCCATCGTGATCGCCGGCGTGGTTCATTGCCTGTTGATCGAGGGGACGATGGAGACGATCTCTAAGGCGGTGCTCTGTGCGCTCGTGCTCGCCGCCACCATCAAGGTCTTGGCCGACCTCTGGCGAAAGCGGATGGTGCGCAGCGAGAGCATCGCGCGGCAGTGAATCTCGTCCGCGCTCTGCTTGCCGCTCATGGCGCCGACAACTATCCTCGCGCGATGACCGCCAGCACCCCCGATCTGAAAGCGTTCCTGCTCGCGACACCGTTCTTCGGCGGTCTCACGGACGCAAGCCTCGAAGTCCTGGTCTCGATGCTGGTCGAATGCCGCTTCGATACCGGCGCGACGATCGTGACGGAGGGCGAACCGGGGCGCTCGATGTTCATCGTCAAATCCGGCCGGCTGGCGGTCCGCAAGCGGACGAGTTCGGGGAACGTCATCCCGATTTCCGTGCTGGAGCCTGGCGATTTCTTCGGCGAGATGACGCTGATCGAAATGCAAAATCGTTCCGCCACGGTGATCGCGGAAAGCCCGACCGTGCTGTACGAACTGACGGCCAAAAAGCTCTACGCCTGTTACAAGGCCGACGTCCACGCCTATGTGATCGTCCTGCAGAACATCAATCGCGAATTGTGCCGGCGGCTCCGCCGCGCCGACGATCGCTTTACGGGGCATCAGGTCGGCAACGGCAATTGACCCGACAATTCGGACGCGTTTACAGTCGTTTACATCCCATTCGTGCGGCGTTGACAGCGATCTCGGCGATGCCGGCGTTTTTTGCTATAGGTGGTCCGCGTGAGAGGGAGCGCGATGAGCACGGTTGCTGCAATGTCATGTCCTGAAGCTGCGGCCGGCCTCTCGGCGCACACCAGATCAGTTGCTCAGGGATGGTGAAGCCGACAATCCTCGTCGTCGCCGACGACGCTTCATTGCGAGCGACACTGGCGCGCTGGCTGCTGCAGGCCGGCTACGCCGTGGAGCTCGCCGAGAGTCCGCGGCGTGCGCACGAGGTGGCCGCGAAGGCCGGTATCGACCTCGCCATGGTCGCACCACGGGGATTGGGCGCGCCGGGCGTCGAGCTCGCGCATGAACTCACCGGCGTGGTCGCGCACGTCATCATGATCGGAGAACCGGCGGCCGATCCTGGAGCGTCGGGCGAGCCGGCTGTCAGCGTTGCGTTACCCCTCAGCGAATTGGACGTGCTGGACAAGGTCCGCTCCGTCTTGCGACCGGCCCGAGTCCAGGAGGCGCCGTCGACGCCACAAATTCTTCGCTTCGAGGGGTACACGCTCGACGCCGGTGCGCGCACCTGCGTCGATGCGCGGGGACAGGACGTGACGCTGACGCGCGCCGAGTTTTCCCTGCTGCTGGCGTTCGGACAAAAGCCCGGTCGGGTGCTGTCACGCGACGAGCTCACGCGTGTGGTGACGGGCCGCGGCGCAGAGCCCGAAGACCGCAGCGTCGATGTGCTGATCTCGCGCCTGCGCCGCAAGATCGAACCGGACCCGAAAACGCCGCGGCTGATCGTGACAGTACCGGGCGAGGGCTACAGGTTCACCGCCAAACCGGAGGTCGTCACCCCGGACCATCAACCTGTTGCAGTTCAGCCGGCGGCAGTCCAGGGCGCAGATGCGCCTGTGGTAGCGTTCGATCGCGGATCGGGGAACAGACTTCCCAGGTTCGCCGGAATTGGCGCGGTCGCTGTCGTCCTGATCATGGCCGTCGTCGGTTGGAAGGAATGGAGCAACCGAGACGCCCTGCAACGGGTTGCCGAAGCGTCGCCGCCCGCGATCTCGCCCGAGACACGGCCGTCGCCGGCGCCGCCTGCACCCTCGCGGGACGAGCAGCGCGCCATCGTGTTCAAGCGCATGGTCGCAGCCATGCAGGACAATCAGTACAACTGGCGTACGGTCGAGCGATTGGCAGTTCTGTCGGGCGTTGACGAAAGTGAAGCGCACGAAATCCTGGCGGAGCATCCCAACGAAGTCGTGCTCGGCAAGTCGCAAGAAGGCAAGCTGCTGGCCAAATTGGCAGGGCGCTGAGGTGCGGTGTCGTGCGTCAAAGAAAAAAGAAAGAGGCCGCCCAGTAAGGCGGCCCGTTTTGTTTTGACCCGTCATCTGACCTAGGGCGCGTACTCATAAAGTCACGACAACATCGAGCGTCAGGTCAGTTCTCCGCGCAGTTCCAATTGGGTGATCAAGCGGGTTTACGGCGCAACCATCCTCTGATTTTGAAACCGTCCCGCATGTTGAGAACTAGAAGTGTAATGTTTGTTGCGCCCGCGACGAACTCGATCGTTTGCACAGCATAGAACGTAGCATCGAATGCCGCCGCTTGAGCCTTGGACGCAAGGAAGAGCGCAGACGGAATAAGAACCAGTATGCCGTTTCCTGCAATGAATGGCATGCGCCTGAATTTGGCCCCGATCAGCCCGGCCCGGCGTCCCTTTGCCAGGATGACACCTGTGCCACCGGTGGCAGCGAGCGCCGGAATCAGCAACAAGAAACCCCAAGGTATGGTGCTCTTAACCGCTGCGACTGTGGCATGGGACGCGAACAGCTCACTGAGTACCGTCGAGAGCCAAAATGTACCGATCGTTGCGATAGATAAGGCGCCAGCGAGAGGATGTATCAACTTGATCATGAGCATCTTCCCTTCTTAAAAACAGCAGGGCTAGGCAACGCAGATGCCGGGCACGGAAACTTTCTGGAACAGATGAGGGGAAGCTATCGCCGAGGCCGGATAGCTGGCGATTTTTGCCAGGAAGTCAGGATGGGTGAACGCCGCGCGGAAGTGTGCGGTGGATTCCCAGACGGCGTAATTCAGATAGGTCGAGCTGTCGCCGAGAGCTCTGTGAAGCTGGGTGGAAATGAAGCCCGGCTGTCGCTTCATGAACTCTGCGTCGTCCTGCCAGGTCTTGAGAAAAGCCGCCTCGTCGGCTTTGTCGAGAGTGAATGGGTTCACTAGGACGACTGAATTTGCCTCAATACCGATCTGGCGGTCGATCGGGAAGGACGGGTCGAGTGGGCGTAGCAGAGACATGGGTGGCTCCATTGCTAGTTGATATATGATGCCTAATTGGTATTATGATTACATATTAGATTGACACTATGATGTCAATATAAATCAATGGTGACGAATGAAGAGAGCCAAGCGAACCACCGAGGGTGAAGCCCTGACCGATCTTGTTCTCGATCTATTCAGGCTCGACAGCCTACTTTTGACGGCCGGCGACCGTCTGGTCGCCCCGCTCGGCCTGACAAGCGCACGCTGGCAGGTGCTTGGCGCCATTGTGGCCGCCGAGCGTCCCCAACCGGTCGCTTGGCTCGCACGTGACCTCGGCGGCAATCGTCAAAACGTGCAACGGATTATCAATGATCTGCATAGGGAGGGCCTCGTATCTTTCGAGGTCAACCCGCATCACCGACGGGCGCAGCTTGTTGTGCTCACTGAGGCTGGAAGGCGCGCCTTCGAAGCCGCAATGGAATTGCAGGCCCCCTGGATCAACGATCTTTCAGAAGGGCTGTCGGTCAAGGATATACGGATTGTCCATCGCGTGATCGCGGCCTTGCGAGATAAGCTTGAGGGCAGCCGTGACGACAAGTCGGCCTGACAGGGCAAGAGCATTGTGCTCGGCCGGCACGGCTGCGCGCTAATGAGTCCACGCCCTAGTCCCGCCAGCAATACTTGCCCTCGTAGCCCAGATGCGTTCCGATCGGACATTCGCGGGGGTGATTGGGCCAGCAATACTTGCCTTCATAGCCGAGATGGGTGCCGGGTCCGCACGACAGCGCGGACTCGGCGACGTTCGACGCGATGCCGAGTGCGAGGCCCAGCGGGCTGGCGGAGGCAGCGCCGGTCGAGATGGCGAGGGCGAGGCCGGTTCCGGCGAGAAGCAGCTTGAGGTTCGAGAAAACGGACTTGCGTGACATGGCGATCTCTCCTGTAGCTTGTTGACCATCGGCAGCGCGCGGCCTGTCCGGATGGGATGTGAACATTCACATCATGCCCATCCGTCATTGCACCGAGCGCGGGAGTTCAGCGGATTCTCGAGCGTTTACTTGCATTTACATCCGGTTCACCCGCCGTTTACGTGATTGCCCAGCCGGAATGACTTCCGCTTGTGAACGCCCCGTGCACAAATGCGCCCGCGCCAGATGGACCGTCGTTTTGGGGGAAGAACGTCGTGATGGGTGCCCGCCTGATCCTGCTTGCTGCGTTGGTTTGCACGGCCGCGTCACCCGCACGGTCCGATGACTTGCTGGAAACAGCAGCCCCGTTGGCCGTGACCATCGGCAGGGATGTTGTCCGGCTCGAGGGACTCATCATCAGGAAGTCCGACGCCCAGGGCCGGCTGCCGATTGCGATCCTGACCAATGGCGGCGTTGCGACCGCAACGGGTGGAGGCGGGACGAGCACGGCGACCTACGCGCACCATGCGCGGGACCTGGCGCGACGCGGCTGGCTTGCGGTGGTCGTGATGCGGCGCGGCTTTGGCCAGTCCGAGGGCCAAAAGCCGGCGGCGATCACCTGCCAGGCCGCATCGCTCGGTGCATGGGCAAACGCCGCGGCGGACGATCTGCAGGCAACCATCGAATTTGTCGCGAAGCGGCCGGATGCCGATGCGAGCAGGGTGATCGCGATCGGATCCGAAATCGCAGGCGTGGCGGCCGTCGCGCTCTCCGCGCGCAATCCGCCCGGATTGGTCGGGGTTATCTCGGTTTCAGGCGGCCTGCAGTCCGAATCGAACTGCCCGATCGACGACCTCCTGGTCGAGCAGTACAAGGCTTTCGGCACGAGAAACCGCGTGCCCAATCTCTGGATCTATTCAAGGAGCGACAAGGCATTCGGCCCCGATCTCGCCGAGCGTTTGCACGGCGCGTTTCTCGATGCCGGCGGCGATGTCAAATTCGTCATGTTCTTCCGCGACGGCGACGTCGGTACCGCTGTCTTCGGTCAGGCGACCGGCGCATGGTACGCGCAGATGGATGCCTTCCTGCGTGTCAGAGGCCTGCCGACATGGAGCCCGGCCGACGTCTGGAATGTCGCCGACAGGCTCAAGATCACCGACAGGATCGAGCGGGAGAATGTCGCGGAAGTCCTGTTCCAACGCTATTTTGCAGCTCCCGGCGAAAAGGCGATCGCGTTCTCGCAGGCCTTGCAGGCCGCGTGGGCGCGTCCCCAGAACAAGGTCGTCGCCGAGCCGCATCTGCCGCTGACGTATCAGTTTGGCGCGAAAAGCCTCGATGAGGCGCGGAGCGGCGCCCTGGCGAGCTGCGCGAGGCTCGCGCAGGACTGCGCCATCGTCATGGAAAATGATCGCTGGGTCGGGGACGTCAGATGATGCGTCCGATCTGTCGAACCCCCAAATCGCGCGCGCACGTCGCTTTCGCGGTCATTGCCCTCATCGCCTCGTTCTCGACGGCATTCGCCGGCGATCTCGTCGAGGAGCGTCGATATCTGCGCGTCAAGATCGGCGGCAGGGACGTTCGCCTGGAGGCGCTGTTCGTCAAGCGCACGGATGCGGCGGGACGTTTGCCGATCGCGTTCTTCAATCACGGCCGGCCGCCGGTTCGCAACATGGCGCTGGATCAAAGTCTCGTTCGCGATCCAGGTATCAATGCCATCGCCGACATCGCGCGCCGCGGCTGGCTGGTCGTGGCGATCAACCGGCGTGGCTATGGATCGTCCGACGGCCCGAGCCAGTCGGACGGGCCCTGCGCTGCGGATACCTTTCTGTCCTGGATGAATGCGGATGCCGATGACATCGAGGCCTCGATCGGCACTGTCACGCAGCGCGCCGACGCCGATCCAGCGCGGATGATCGTCATCGGTGAATCTGCCGGCGGCGCGGCTGCGCTGGCGCTGGGCGCGCGAAATGTCCCAGGCCTTGCGGCGGTGATCGACCTTGCGGGTGGCGAGCATCTGGCGGGCTGTGCGGCGATCAACGATGCCATTCCCGCCGATTTCAGGGCGCTTGGCGCGCGCAGCCACGTTCCCAATCTCTGGGTGTTCGCCAAGAACGACCTCAATCATCCCGTCGACCAGATCGAGGCGATGCGGGCGGCCTTCACGGCATCAGGCGCGGATCTCAAGCTCGTGCTGCTTGAGCCGATCGGCGAGGACGGCCACACCGGGCTTGGATCGAATGCCGGTCGCGCGCGCTGGCTGGCCGAGCTCGACATTTTTTTGAGGAGCCACAATCTCCCGACCTGGCCGCTTTCCAGCGTGGACGTCGTGCTGCAGAAACTGCGATGGCCGCAATCCCTGCACAACTATGTGCAGGCCTATCTGACCGCGCCGGGCGAGAAGGCCTTGGCGCGGACACCCGGAACGCAGAATGCGTCCTATCGGACCGCGCCGACCCTCGACGATGCACGCAAGCTCGCCCTGGATGCCTGTCAGCAGAAGGGCGAGCATTGCACGATCGTCATGGAGAACGACCGCTGGACCGGAGCGCAATGAATCGTGCGACAGGCGAACGCTCACAATGGCTTCTTCTTGCTCGGCGGGTGGAGGTAACTCTTCTGCACCGATGTGATGGGATGAAAGTGAGCCGCGACCTCTCGATTGGTGGCACCGAAAGTCTGCGTGGAGAATGCGGACGCCGGGGTGGCGATGGCTGCAATTGCAAGGACGATCGCCGACAGGATGGATGCGCGGAACATGGTGGTCTCCTTGAGGGTGTGAGATGGTCGGGTGCGACGGAATGTGAGCATTGGCATGGGTTCAAGCTTATGGGTTCAACGATCGGGTTGGGGGCGCGGCGGCATCAGGCAGTTGTGGGTCTCGCAATAGGTCGGAAGCACCTTTGGCACGAGCGGTGGCCGCGGCAATCGACCCGCCTCGGTTTCGAGCGGCCTTATCGTCGTGCTGGCGTGCGCAGAGGCGGGAGCTGCGATACCGATCGAAGCAAGACTGAGCGTGATCGCGAGCAGAGCTTGAATGCGCAACATGATGATCTCCTGTGGTCGGCACGAGATGGATCGGCATTACTGGATCACGACCTGCGTGCAGGGCACGTAAGCCGTGGCACATGCCAATCAGTCATTCCGCAGCGGACCGGGTTCGTCCGATCCTGCGGCATTTCCGGCCGTTTACATCGCGTTCGCAGCCTGTTTACGCGGCATCGCCAGCAGCGCAGGTCGCGATGATCCCGACCCGTTCGCTTCGCCTGAGCAGGTTCGCCGCGATTGTCGCTGTCGCGGTCCTGACGGGTGCAGCCTCACCCCTGCCTGAAGGAGCGCGCATGGTGCTTGCGCAGAACGATGCGTCCCGTCCAACGGAAGCCCCGCTGCGCAAGATCATTGCGGATCTGCAGCAAGGCGCGCCGGATACCGGCAGCATGGTGCCCGAGCTTGGCGCTGCCGTGCAGGTGCAGGCAGCAGCGATTGCGGGATCGCTCAAATCGCTCGGCAAACTGCAGCAAATGGAGTTCGCAGGCGTCGATCACGGCTCGGATGTCTACATCGTGACATTCGAGCATGGCGCGACCCGTTGGCTGCTCCGGATGTCGCCTGACGGCAGGATCGCCGGCCTTTTCTTCAAACCGCTTCCAGTCGCCGAAGCCAGAGGTGACGACGTCGCGACATCGGGTCTGTCGGGGACATTGTTGAAGCCCGACAAGAGCGAGCGCCCGCCGGTGGTGCTGCTGATCGGCGGTTCCGGCCCGACCGACCGGAACGGCAACCAGGGCCCGACGGGGCCCGCCGAATTGCGCCAGCTTGCCGAACAGCTCGCCGACAGGGGCATCGCATCGCTGCGCTATGACAAACGCGGCGCCGGCCGCAGCGCCGCGCCCGGCTTGCAGGAAAAAGATCTCGCGCTGAAATCCTTTGTCGACGATGCGATCGCCTGGCTCGGCTGGCTGCGCCAACGCTCCGATCTCGGACCCGCAATCATGATCGGACACAGCGAAGGCGGGCTGATCGCGATGCTCGCGGCCAGGCGCGAAACCGTCGCCGGCATCGTCTTGCTCGCGACGCCCGGCAGGAGGCTCGGCGATATCATCCGCGATCAGTTGCAGGGCATTGGAATGGACGCAGCGCTGCAGAGCGAGGCCTCAACCATCATCGCAGCGCTGGAGCGCGGCGAAACGGTGCCGAGCGTGAGCCCGGCCTTGCACGCGCTGTTCAGGCCCAGCGTGCAGCCTTTCATGATCTCCGAGCTGGCGGTTGATCCTGCGAAGGAGCTCGGGGCTCTTGCCTTGCCGGTGATGATTGTGTCCGGCGGGCACGATCTTCAGATCCTGGCTGCCGATGCAGCTTTGCTCGCCGCGGCGCGCCCCGACGCTGAACGCCTCGACATGCCCGACATGAATCACGTGCTGAAGACGACGCCTGCGGATCGCGCGGGTCAGCAGGATGCGTATTCCAATCCGAACGTTCCGCTTGCCGCGGGCTTGAGCGATGCGATCGCAAGCTTCGTTCGTCGCGCGGCGCATTAAATTAGCGGCTGTTCGTCGCCGAGCGGCAAGCGGAGGCGATGATTGACGCATCGCCTCCGCCGGAGCCGCATGCGCCGGATCACTTCGGCTGGCCTGCATCGGTACTGGCCATCTGCTTCTGCCAGATGAAAACACCGGAGCCGCAGCGGAGCCAGACCTTCTGGTAGCCGAGCAGGTTCATGGCGACCTCCTCGGTATCGCGCGCAGCTGCGTCCTTGGCATCCGTCTCCAGCACCTGAATCGTCTGCCTGAGCTCAGTGACCTCGGCCCTGGCCGCGTCCGACAGCGGGGCGGTCGGCAGCAATTGATCGATCATCGTGGCCAGCGGGGGATTGTCCGCTGCCGTCATGCATTGCGGCGTGACGACAGGCTGCGGCTGCGCCGTCGCAGCGGAAGCGCCTCCGCCAACGCCAATGCGAGGCGGTGTGCCGTAGGGCAGAGGCGCAGAACCGGCGCCGGGAATGCCGACAGGAATCCCGACCGGCACGCGGACCGGCACTGGTGGCACCACGATCACGACCGGACCGCTACCGCCACTCTTGCCAGTGCCGCCCGTGCTTCCGCCGCCTGCACTGCCGCCGCCCGAACCACCGCTGCCCGACCCACCGGAGCTTCCGCCGCCCGAGCCACCGCCTCCGGAACCGCCGCCGCCGGAACCGCCGCCTGCGCTGCCTCCGCCGGAGCCGCCTCCCGAACCACCGCCACCTGAACCGCCGCCCGAGCCGCCACCGGAGCTCTTGCACATGGGCAAATACGGATGCGTCGCGCAGATGTCGACTGGCGGCAGATTTTGTTTCGGGATCTCGGCGTTCTGGATGCTGGTGATGTTGTGGGACGCCGGTATCGGCTGCTCGGCGTTCTTGACGCTGGAGATGCTGTGGGACGGCGGCATCGGCTGCTCTGCATTCCCGACCGTGGCCCTGCCCGGTGCAGGGACTCCTGGCACCGTCGGGATCGTGTGGGGAGACTGGATCACCTTGGCCGGAGTCGGCGCTGGAAGCTGAGCCAGATGGCTACCGCCGCCGAACACCTGCAGCGATCCGGCCGCCGCCGGGAGGGTGGCGGAGCCGATCGCAGTGGCGCTGAGCAGAATTGCGAGGAAGCTGGACGTGCGTGACATGACTGATCTCCTGAGGTTGGTCGTCGGGTTGCTGGATGCGATGCGGCCGTTCGCACCATGCCCGTCTGTCATGCGGCCTCGCGTCCGCGTTCGGGAGAATTGTCAGCGTTTACAGTTGTTTACACCAGATTTACAGCCCGTTTACGGGACATCCGCACGGCGCCCCGCTAGCTTGTTTCAACACCGGCGCGACAGGTCTCGTGGATTTCGTGCTCGGTTCAGCCAGGTTCCCGATCATTTCGTTTAGAGGTGCCCCGTGATTTCAGCGCGTTCGCTTTTCCGCTTCGTCGCTCTCGCCGCTGCCTTGGTCGTTTCGGTCGGAGCCACCCCTCCGCCACCGATCGGCCCGTTGCCGGAGCGTGTCACTTTTCCCAGCGCAGACGGTCAAACCACTCTGGTTGGCTATGTCTTCAGGCCCGAAGGCCCGCACGCCGCGCGAACACCGGCCGTGGTCATGATGCATGGCCGGGCCGGTCCCTATTCATCGCTGGCCAACGGACGGTACGATGCCAGCACGCTGTCCCAGCGCCATCAGAAATGGGGCCACCTCTGGGCCCAGCAGGGTTATCTTGCCATCCTGGTGGACGGGTTCGGACCACGCGGATATCCGCAAGGCTTCTCGCACAAGGATTACGAGCAGCGCCCCGAGAGCGTGAACGAGGTGGTCGTGCGGCCGTATGATGCCTATGGCGCTCTGGCCTATCTGCGCACGCGCAGCGATGTCCTGGCCGATTACATTGCGCTGCAGGGCTGGTCGAATGGTGCAAGCGCCACGCTCGCCACGATGTCGTCGGACACGCCGGCGCTGGCACCGCCGTCGCAAGTCGTCGGCTTTCGCGCCGCGGTCGCCTTCTATCCCGGCTGTGGCCTGAAGGGAAAATTCAAGGCTGGCCTGATCCCCTATGCTCCGGTTCACGTGTTCGTCGGCACCGCCGATGAGGAGATATCGCCGACCGAATGCAGCGAGCTCGTCGAGAAGAGCCGGGCGCAGAAAGCCAATATCAGCCTGAAGATCTATCCCAACGCGACGCATGATTTCGATGATCCCGGTGCAGTCCGCCAGGACAATCCGGCCAACGTCGCCGCGACTCGGGATGCGACCGCCGATAGTGTCGCTTTCTTTGCCTCGGTCCTGAAGCACTAGGGCGTTTTCGAGCAAGGTGGATACCGGTTCGCGTGAATCCGTTCCGAGACAATCGGAACGGAATCGCCCGGCACGCCGCCGCGCAGGCCACGGATTGATGCTTGCCGTCGGAGACGACAATCCGTAAGCAATTCCTAGCGACCGGTTGCCTTCCCCGGCTCCAGCCGTTCCGCTGACGTGATGGAGGATCACATGCGTCTCGCCCTGTTGGTTGTTGTCATGGTGGCCGGACTTGCTGGCGCAGCGCACGCCGAGCGCGACTATCCCTGGTGCGTCTTTGGCGGATCGCTCGGCCCTTCCGGCGAATGCATGTATGTGACGCGGGAACAGTGCCTGGCCTCGGCGTCCGGGCGTTGGAATACCTATTGCGACATCAACCCGCGCGTGAGGTTCCAACAGATGACGCCGCCTCCGCGCCGGACGCATTGATCACGGGAGCGATGGCATCGCGACGGCCGTCAGGCCGGTAGGCGCCTCGCGTTTGCAAGCGTCTGTGATGGAAGCTCCCCGGTCGTATCGCGATAGAGCTTGGAGAAATCACCCATGTGCCAGAAGCCGTGGGCGCAGGCACTGGCCTTGACGGTCAGGCCTGGGGTTCCGCTGCGAAGCTGCCGGCGGACGGCCCAGAGCCGCCTGAGCTGGCTGTAGCGCAACGGACTGGTGCCGCAGACAGCACGGACGGCATTGTTCATCGTTCGCGTCGAAATGCCGATCTCTTGCGCCAGGATATCGCAGTAGATGTCGGTGGTGTGGTTTGCGCTGACCACACGTTCGATGTGATCCACGATGGCCTTGTAACGCGAGCGCGGGTCGTCCCGGTCGAAGTCACCGGCGCACATCGCCTCGTCGAACGACGAGAACAGGGCAGACTCGATCGTCGCCGGCGCGCCATCAGCCGCGATGGCCTGGGGCTGGGCGGCGGCGGTCTCGAGAATGCCGCGAAGGTGCATTTGCAGGCGCGCCAGATCGGGGTCGGCCAACCGGAGCAGCACGTGGCCGTCGTTGAAGGCCTTCCAGCTATCGGCCAGCGCATCCCGGCGGATCGCCAGGATCGCGACGAGGCGTCCCTCCGGCTCGTAAACCGTGCAGTTGGCGTTGCCCTTCAGGATGATCAGCGACCGGCCGACATCCTTGCCGTTCACCCGGGTCGATGTGATCCCGTCCATGGGAACAACGATGACCAGCCGGCCGGAGAGATCGTACCCCCTGATGATGCGCGGAAAAGTCTGTACCAGCGACAGGGAGCACGAGGGCAAGGCAACGTTGGCCCGCAGCACCTCGAAATTGCCGGCCCTTAGCGGGGTGCTTTCGGCACTTGCATACCGTTCGCTCTCGCGAAACTGATCGATGTCCGCGTAGCGCACCAGTTCCAGTGAGGTCGAGGAATGGAGGTTTCTGAAAAGCATCGGAAATTCGAATCAAAGGCAAGGATCGCATGAGGTCCATCATATTAACGCCGATATGAGTTAGGAAAAAATGGTATCTTGGTCCATCCTGACGAAAAACTTTACGCGGCCTCCCGCCGGAGCAGCTGCGCCAATGCGGCATCTTGCCCGCTGGCCGAGGAGAACTTCACCAGCGCCGAGCGCCCGTCGATCCGGGCGACCGTTCCGGCAAGATCGGCCGAGCTGCCCTCGATCTGCAGGCGAACCTGCGTGTCGATCGCCAGGCCCTCCGGGATGTCATCGATTCTCGCGCCGCCGTCCGAGATATCTCGAACGATAATGCCGAACGGCTTACCAGCCACCAGCAGCCTGCCGGCGCGGCGGACCTCGAACCGTGTCGTCACGCGGCGGTCGACGTCCGACGTCGAGGTGCGGATGACGCGCACCAGCGTCAATCGCAGTTCGTCGACTTTCTGCGCGATATCCACCGAACCATGTCGGATTTCGGCAGCGCGACGACCTGTCTCGACGGCCTCGCGCGAAACCGAAGCGATCTGGGTGGCAACCTCGCGGGCTGCGAGCGAGGTTTCCTCGACGGTGCGCGAGATCTCGAGCGTGACGGTATTCTGCTGCTCGATGGCGTCGGCGATGGTCGTCGACACGGATTCGACATTGCGAATGACTTCGCCGATCGCGCTGATCGACTGCACGGAGGCGCGGGTCGATTCCTGGATCTCGGCAATCTGCTGCGAGATCTCGCTGGTCGCCTTGGCTGTCTGCTCGGCGAGCGACTTCACTTCGGATGCGACCACGGCAAAGCCGCGTCCGGCCTCGCCGGCGCGCGCGGCTTCGATCGTGGCGTTGAGCGCCAGCAGGTTGGTCTGCTCGGCGATCTCGCTGATCAGATTGGTCACGGCGCCGACCTTGCCGGCGGCCTCTTCCAGCCGTGCGATGGTCGATTGCGCCTCGCTGGATGCGGTGACCGCCTGCCTTGTCAGGTCGCGGGAGGAGGAGACCTGCTGGGCGATCGCGGTGATCGAGGTCGCCATTTGCGAGGAAGCTTTCGCCATCGTCTGGGCATTGATGAGCGCTTCTTCGGCGGCGGCCGCGACGCTGCTCGAATTCTGGCCCAGCGTCCGCGCGGTATCGTTCATCTGGGTCGCGTTGTCGGCCATCCGGCTGGTTCCGCTGGCGACCTCGGTGACCGCGGCGTTGGTCTCGCGCTCAACCGTTTCGGCCATCTCCTGTAGTGCGGCGGCCTTGGCCTCCTCGGCCTGGAGCCGCCGCCGTTCGTCGGCCGCGGCTTCCTCGCGCATCTTCTCGGCGGCCTTGATTTTGAATTGCTCGATCGAGCGCGCCATGTCGCCGATCTCGTCAGCCCGATTGAGGCCCGGCAGCTTCACGTCGAATTGCCCGGCGCCAAGCGCGATCAGCGCTGAGGTCATTGACGACAACGCCGATGACATCTTGCGCGCGATGACCAGCGTGATCGCGCCGAGAACGATGACGATGCAGAGTCCGGCGATGATCAGCGCTTTTACGCTCGACCAGACCTGCGCATCGAGATCGTCGATATAAACGCCAGTGCCGATCACCCATCCCCACGGCGAAAATCCCGTGACGTAGGACAGTTTCGGTTGCGGCGCGTCCTTGCCAGGCTTCGGCCAGTAATATTCGACCACGCCCGAGCCCTGGCGCTTGACGGTATCGGCGAACTCCACGAACAGGCGCTTCCCGGTCGGGTCCTTGATGTTGCTGAGATCCTGTCCGTTGAGCTCCGGCTTGATCGGATGGATGATCATGCGCGGTTCCAGATCGTTGATCCAGAAGTAGTCACCGTTGCCATAACGCAACTTGCCGATCTCATCGGCCGCGCGCTGACGGGCGACGTCGTCAGGCGTCTTGTCGCGCTGCGACCTGTCGTATTCGCTCTTGGCGATGCTGAACGCTGATTGAACGAGATGGCTCAGCTCGTTCTGGCGCTGCTCGCGCAGGGAGACGGCAAGATTGTCGATCTGCACGGCCGCGAGGCCCAGCAAGCCGCAGAAGCTCAATCCGATGATACCGTAGATGCGCAGCTTGATCGAAACGCGCAGCTTCATGCGACAGATCCCCGTAGGTTGCGGATGGTTGCGTCTTACGGCCCGGCAATGAGCTTCATACGCGCCCTCATCAACCTAACGGGCCGAGGTATCGATGTGCTTAAACGGCCTATCGAAATTCGGAGAGCGTGGAGCCGAACATGAAGTATGTTGCCGAAAACGACGCGCAGCTCGCCGGATATCGATAGGAAAATTATCGGCGCGTGAATCGCACGCGGGTAAACGTAATGGCGAATCAAGCGGGATGAGAAGCGAATTGTCCAATGTTGTCCCGATGCCGAATCTCGCGTCGCAACTTCGTCGTCCTGACCCTGTCGTGACGACGATCTCGGATCTGTTGCCGGTCCACGAAATGCGATTGGCGCAGATATCGGTCCTCGTCGAACGATGCGGCGAGGGGGAAGGGAACCGCGCGCTTCGTGCGCAATCGGCGACGGTCTCGCATCTCATCGCGCAGGCGCGGAAGCAGGCGGCTCGACTTGGTCCGGCGGATAGCCCGCTTCTTACTGAATTTCGATAGGGATGTTTGTTGCCGCATAAGATGATTTGCGACATATTAAACGAGAGATAAAAAGGTGGCGTGAGTAGGCGTTAATGACGAATGTCGCGGCATTCCCGGCGCATGCGAGCGCAACTGCCTCAATGGCGGTCAACCGGCTGAACGAAATCTTGCAGACCGTGGAAGCCGTCTCGCTGCGGCTGCCGCATGAACATGCAGCGCGCGCCGATATGATGCGGATGCTCCGGATTTTCAACACGGCGAACAGCTGCGTCAGGATTGTCTTGTCGGACTTCAGGGACGATCCGGCGTTCGATCAGCTCGCCCTGTATTCAGGCGAGATCAAGAGGATGATCGAAACAGCGCGCGAAAAGGCCGTCGGCTTGCTCGAAACGGGCAACGACCAGGTTTTGGGCTCCGAGGCTTTGCTCGCCAGACGCGTCGGCGACTGACGGGCGTCAGGACGGGTCGAGCACCGCGAAATCCGTCATGCGTTATTGATCAATCCCTCGACGCGCTTGCTTCACACCGCCGCCGAATTCGGCCCGTTGCAGATCCGAGCCATCAGTCTAAAGATGGAGGGCCCTGGTCTCCAACATGTTCAGCAATGGCGATCGCGATCAATATTCGAGCCGATGGTTCCTCCGCGAGCGAGATCGAACGACTGTGGGACCAGGTTGCGGCTTTCGAGAATGAGCCCTCGATGCGCTCTCTCGGCTACCGGCCGCATTTGACATTCGCGATCTACGATGCGCCCGAGATCGACGAAAGCACCGCATGGGAGGCGATGCTGCGCGCGGTGAACGGCGAGGCGCAGCTGCGCGTCGCGTTCAAGCGCATCGGCTGGTTCGCCGGCCCTCCGCTTGTCCTGTGGGCCGAGCCCGTCAGTGACCCTGCGCTCGCGCGTTGGCACGCAGCGATCAGCGAAAGCATTGATCCTGCTCACTGTCGACCTCACTACCGCCCCGGCGCCTGGACGCCTCATTGCACCCTCGGCATGCGTATCGCCGACGCGAAGCGCGATGAGGCAATCGCATTTGCACGGTCGTTCGACCGAAACATCTCGGTGTTGTTCGACGTGGTCGACTGCGTGTCGTTCCCGCCGGTGCGGGTGATCGCCGAGCGCAGATTGCCGCCCGTTCGGTAATTGCCTCGGTTGGCTAAAGCAGGGCGATTGAACGCAGCGAGTTTTGATGAAGGCCGAAAGCGATCAGGCCGGAGAGAAGCAACGCAGTCCCGGTCGCGATCAGGCAAAACGCAAACACTATCGAAAGCCCCTGGTTCGTCTTGAATGACCAGGACGATAATAGATAAAATTTTACCGACAATCGAAAGGAAGAATTAACCTTACCTGCGCGGCCCAACAGGAAACGTCGGCATCACGCCTTGGATGCGTCCGCGGGCATGTGTTTGCCGCACACGCCAATCTGACCCGTCGGGCAAAGCACCCGCCTCCCGCCGAACCCCGTCAACCCCCCTCACAAAAATATTCCACTTTACCGAAATTCGGAATTGCGGTATTCCCCCGCCATCCCGGCCCGAGGAGGGGAGCGATCTTACGTCGTCACGAACGTGGGCCGGGGTTGCGATGGACGCAGCAAGCGCCGGCGCGGATGCGAGGGCAGGGCGGGGGGAGGATTGAGCCGGATCCCGTGAGCTCATCGCAAGCCGTGGCGTACGAACGGCGCTCGCGCGTAACGGCAAAACCGTGTGGTCCTGGCTGTCGTCGCTACAGCCAAGCTTCCGCGACGATGCATCCTCCCAACCGGGCGCGGTGCGTCAACGGATCGTGAAGCGACGGTGACAAAAAGAACGCGTCGCCGGGGAGAGCACGGCATAGCCGTCCAACCATCGCGCAGGGAAGGCCGAGTGTTCGGCGTCACCTGTATGCTGCTGTGCGGTCTTTCACTGCGCTACATTCGCGCAGCGGACCGCGGGTGCCCGTCGGCACCCGGTCTTCCCTGCGCCCTCTTCGAAAGAGGAAGGAGGCGGAACGAGCAAAGCTCGGGCGTCCAGTGCCGCGAGAATGCCGGTCCGCGCTCAATGTCTGAAAGTGAATGGTGCTGCCAGACAGGATTGAACTGTCGACCTCTCCATTACCAATGGAGTGCTCTACCACTGAGCTACGGCAGCAATGCTGGGATCGAGAATCGGCCGCCACAGGGGCCTACCAAGCGGGCCGATATCTGCCACAGGCCTCCCCGCTGTGCAAGCTTGCAAGGACAGCCAAAACGAGAAAATCGGAGCGATATCGGGGATATTACGGCCGTTTTCGCCCGAAACGACCGACTCTCCGTCGAATTTGGTTCCGATTCCCCGGCCAACTGGCCAGTTGGCTGCAGGGGCGGCTTCGACCCATTTTGGATTTCGCACGATCGAGGCCATCAGGCCTCTTGAGCTGCCGCATTCTCTGAGCATGTTACCGCCATCTGCGGGATGGACGCGCGATGGCTGACGAGAACGACAAAACCACTGGACATGCGAAGGGATCGCGGGACGACCGGCTAAAATCGGCGCTGCGCGAGAATCTCAAGCGACGCAAGGCGCAGGCGCGCGAACGCGCCGCGCGCGGCGATCCCTCGCAAAACGAAGATGGCTCCCCAAATGAGGGAGCCGCCGGCAAGGCCGGAACTTAGAAATTTGGAGTGCGTGGACGTGGCCATGGGGCAGAACGAGCAGGATCAGACCGACAGGAATGCGATGATGTCGCGTTTCGCCCGCCCCGAGCAGACGTTTCCGACGTTGACGCCGGCCGAGATCGAGCGCCTCAGGCAGTTCGGCGAGCTTCGCACCTACAGGCATGGCGAGGTGCTGTTCGAAACCGGCAAGCCGGGGCCGGGCATGTTCGTCGTGCTGAAGGGTCATGTCTCGATGACCCAGCGTGACGGCCTCGGCAATGTCACGCCTCTGATCGACCAGGGGCCGGGGCAATTTCTGGCCGAGCTCAGCCAGCTGTCGGGCCGTCCGGCGCTGGTCGATGGCCGCGCCGAAGGCGATGTCGAGACGCTGCTGCTGCCGCCGGAGCGGTTGCGCGCATTGCTGGTCGCCGAGGCCGAGCTCGGCGAGCGCATCATGCGCGCGCTGATCCTGCGCCGGGTCAATCTGCTGCAGGCCGGCGTCGGCGGCATCGTGCTGATCGGTCCCTCGCATTCGGCGGGCGTGGTGCGGTTGCAGGGCTTTCTCACCCGCAACGGCCAGCCGCATCACCTGCTCGATCCCGACAGGGATCGCGATGCCGCGGAGGTGATCGCGCGCTATTCGCCCAGACCCGAGGACTGGCCGCTGGTCGTCACGCCGGATGGCGCGGTGCTGCGCAACCCTGATGAAACCGCGCTTGCGCGCGCGATCGGCATGATCGGCGGCCCGCGCAACGACCGCATCTACGACGTTGCGATTGTCGGCTGCGGGCCGGCCGGGCTCGCCACCGCCGTGTATGCGGCCTCCGAGGGCCTTTCAGTCGCGGTTCTCGACACCCGCGCCTTCGGCGGCCAGGCCGGCGCCAGCGCGCGCATCGAAAACTATCTGGGTTTTCCGACCGGCATTTCCGGCCAGGCGCTCACGGCACGCGCGTTCAACCAGGCGCAAAAGTTCGGCGCCGACATCATGATCCCCGTCACGGCGAAGTCGCTCGATTGCTCGCGCAAGGACGGCGCGTTTGCGGTCACGCTCGACGGCCATGATCCCTTGCGCGCGCGTTCGGTGGTGGTGGCGAGCGGCGCGCGCTATCGCCGGCCCGACATCGCCAACCTCGACAAGTTCGAGGGCCGCGGGGTCTGGTACTGGGCCTCGCCGGTCGAGGCAAGACTGTGTGCGGGCGAGGAGGTGGCGCTGGTCGGCGCCGGCAATTCGGCCGGGCAGGCGGCGGTGTTCTTGTCGGGCCATGCGAAAAAAGTGCTGATGATCATCCGCGGCGGCGGTCTTGGCGCCAGCATGTCGCGCTATCTCATCGAGCGTATCGAGGCGACGCCGAACATCGAGCTGCTGTTCAACACCGAGATATCGGCGCTCGAAGGCGACGAGGCCTCGCTGCTGCGGCGGATCCGCTGGAAGAGCCGGCTGTCCGACGACGAGGATTCCGCGGACATCAAGAATCTCTTTTTGTTCGTCGGCGCCGATCCCGCCACCAGCTGGCTCGACGGCTGCGGCGTGACGCTGGACCGTGGCGGCTTCGTCGTCACGGGCGCGCAGTCCGAACAGAACCAGGGCCGGCTGGTGGCGCCGTTGGAAACGTCGGTTCCCGGTGTCTATGCCGTCGGCGACGTCCGCTCCGGCTCGGTCAAACGCGTCGGCGGCGCCATCGGCGAGGGCGCACAGGTTGTCGCCTCACTCCACGGCTATCTCGGCGACGCCGCAAAACCGGCGCTTTAATCGCGGATAGAACGAGCAAATGGCAAGTCGATTGTGACTTGCCATCTTGCCGTGTCCCACGGACTATTGCCGCGCCGCGATCAATCGCGCGTGGAAGAACAAAGATTGCAAGGGAGGACTACATGGCCGAACTCGTCGTGCTCTACAAGACGCCCAAAGACGCCGCCGCCTTCGACAAATATTATGTCGAGACGCACATTCCGCTCGCAAAGAAACTTCCGGGTCTGAAGAAGTACACCGTGAGCAAGGGGCAGATCGGCACGCCCGCCGGTCCGTCGCAATTCCATCTGATTGCGACGCTCAGCTTCGACAGCCTCGCCGACATCCAGAAGGCGTTCGGCTCACCCGAGGGCAAGGCGGCCGCCGCCGATGTGCCGAAATTCGCCTCGGGCGGCGTCGAGATGCAGATGTTCGATACCAAGGAAGTGTGAATCTCCGACGCGACTTCCGTCGAACGCTGCCATCGCTTGTGACAGCGCTGCAAAAATTTCAGTCATGCATTTGTCGATTCGCACGATGATGCATGGCTGGACGCGGATGTGTGATCGTGCCGCGTGTGGCAATCCGATGAGGACCGTAATATCAATCTCCTGTTCTCAATGCCGAGAGTAGGAGAGATGTCATGGTGCTCGGGATGAGTCTGCAAGTCTTCACACTGGTCCATGTCATCATCAGCCTGATCGCCATCGCCGCCGGCCTCGTCGTGATGTTCGCCCTGCTCGGCTCGAAGCCGATGCCGGGCCTCACCGCGATCTTCCTGGTCTTCACCATCCTGACCAATGCGACGGGCTTCCTGTTTCCGTTCAAGGAGCTGCTGCCGTCCTACATCATCGCCGGCATCTCGCTGGTGCTGCTGGCAATCGCCTGCTTCGCGCTCTACGGCATGAAGCTCGCAGGCCCGTGGCGGCCTGCCTACATCGTGACCGCGATGATCTCGCTCTACCTCAACGTCTTCGTGCTGATCATCCAGTCGTTCCTGAAGATCCCGGCGCTCGCCGCGCTCGCACCGGCCGTGCCGCCGGCGCCGCCCTCCGGCCCGGTGTTCGCCGCGGTGCAAGGCATCGTGCTGGTGTTCTTCGTGCTGGTGACCATCGGCGCCTGGCGCCGCTTCAAGCCGATGGCGTTCGCGTGATTTGATCTCGTCATTCCGGGGCGATGCAAAGCATCGAACCCGGAATCTCGAGATTCCGGTTCGCGCTGGTGCGCGCCCCGGAATGACATTTTCCAATGAAGGAGTCCCACATGCCCACCATCACCACCAAAGACGGCGTCGAGATTTTCTACAAGGATTGGGGCTCGGGTCAGCCGATCGTGTTCAGCCATGGCTGGCCGCTGTCATCGGACGATTGGGACGCGCAGATGATGTTCTTCGTCACCCGCGGCTATCGCGTGATCGCGCATGACCGCCGCGGTCATGGCCGCTCGGCGCAGGCCGCCGATGGCCACGACATGGATCACTACGCCGACGATCTCGCCGCGCTCACCGCGCATCTCGATCTCAAGAGCGCCCTGCATGTCGGCCATTCCACCGGCGGCGGAGAGGTCGTGCACTACATCGCGCGTCACGGCGAGTCGCGTGTGGCGAAGGCCGCGATCCTCTCGGCGGTGCCCCCGCTGATGGTGAAGACCGAGGCCAATCCCGGCGGTCTGCCGAAGAGCGTGTTCGACGGCTTTCAGGCGGCGCTTGCCGCCGGCCGCTCGGCGTTCTACCGCGACATCGCCGCAGGTCCCTTCTACGGCTACAACCGTCCCGGCGCCAAGCCGTCGGAAGCCGTGATCCAGAACTGGTGGCGCCAGGGCATGATGGGCGGCGCGAAGGCGCACTATGACGGCATCGTCGCGTTTTCGCAGACCGACTTCACCGAGGATCTGAAGATGATCAGCGTGCCGGTGCTGGTGATGCATGGCGACGACGACCAGATCGTGCCCTACGCAGACTCCGCGCCACTGTCGGCCAAGCTGCTCAAGAATGGCACGCTGAAGACCTACAAGGGCTTTCCGCATGGCATGCCGACCACGGAAGCCGAGACGATCAACGCGGACCTGCTGGCGTTCTTCAGGAGTTGAGCGTTCGATCTTGCCCTCTCCCGTCTGCGGGAGAGGGTGAGGGGTTGTTTTCGCAAACACGCCTCGCCCAGGCTCGTCACCTCGACCGGGCAGATCGGCTGCGCCATGATCCATGTCGCCCGGGCCGGTTATCCGAAGAATGTGCTGGAGATGGAGGATATCAATAGCGTCTAGCTCTTGGGCTGGTTAGTTTGCGCGGAAATTTTGCCCGCCCCGCGCGTTGAGCCGCATCAGCCCCGAGGAAAAAGTACCGGTGATGTCTCCCCAGCTCAAACTGATCGCGCTCGATGCCGACGATCTCGCCGTCATCTCGACCCATGTGCAGGATGCCCGGGTGCAACCTTGCGACATCATCTGGCGGCAAAGCGAGAAGCGCCTGGTGGTCGGCATGAGCCGTCTGGACTGGGAGCAGACGCTGGATGGTGAGACCGAGCCGCGCCGGCTGGTCGCCGCGCTCCGCTTCGACCGCGTGCTGGCCTGCAAGGCGCGCAATATCGATCTCGCCACGCCCGAGGCCGTTCTGGACCTCGTCGGCATCGAATTTCACCCTCAGGACGGCCGTCACGAGGAGCCCGGCGGCAGCGCGCTGCTTCTGTTCGCCCAGGGCGGCGCCATCCGCCTCGATGTCGAGTGCCTGGAGTGCCAGCTCACCGACCTCGGGACGGACGAATTCGGGGCGGGACTGCAAATCGAGGGGGAGGGCTGAGGCAGCCTGTATACCAGGCGTGCGGCTCAGGCTCTCGCCCAAACGGGTGCTTGCAAGGGTTGACGCAGCTTCCCCGCCGCGCCATTGAGCAGGGGGCCGTCTGAGCCCCCCTAAACCAGCAGAAGCCAAGCCAAAATGCCCGTTCGTCTCGACCGCAGCAGCGCCGATTTTGACCAGCGATTCGCGGCCTTCCTCGCCGCCAAGCGCGAGGTTTCGGCCGACGTCGAGGCCGCCGTGCGCGCCATCGTCGACGACGTCGCCAAACGCGGTGATGCCGCGCTGCTGGAGGCCACCGCCAGGTTCGACCGCTTGAAACTGGATGCATCAAGCCTGCGCGTTTCGGCCGCCGAGATTGAAGCTGCGGCAAAGGCCTGCGATGCAGCGACGCTGGATGCGCTCAAGCTCGCGCGTGACCGCATCGAGATCTACCATCGTCGCCAGCTGCCAAGAGACGAGCGCTTCACCGATCCGCTCGGCGTCGAGCTCGGCTGGCGCTATACCGCGATCGAATCCGCCGGCCTCTACGTGCCCGGCGGCACCGCCGCCTATCCGTCCTCGGTGCTGATGAATGCGGTGCCGGCGAAGGTTGCCGGCGTCTCGCGCCTCGTGATGGTGGTGCCGTCACCGGACGGCAAGCTCAATCCGCTGGTGCTGGCGGCCGCCTCGCTTGGCGGTGTCACCGAAATCTATCGCGTTGGTGGCGCGCAGGCCGTTGCGGCGCTCGCCTATGGCACCGCGACGATCGCGCCGGTCGTCAAGATCGTCGGCCCGGGCAACGCCTATGTCGCCGCCGCAAAGCGGCTGGTGTTCGGCAAGGTCGGCATCGACATGATCGCAGGCCCTTCCGAGGTGCTGGTGATTGCCGACGATACCGGCAACGCCGACTGGATCGCCGCCGATCTCCTGGCGCAGGCCGAGCATGATGCCAGCGCGCAGTCGATCCTGATCACGGACTCGGCGCGCCTTGCCGACGATGTGGAGAAGGCCGTCGAAGCGCAGCTGAAAACGCTGCCGCGCGCTGCCATTGCCGGCAAATCCTGGGCCGATTTCGGCGCCATCATCATGGTGAAAACTCTCACCGAGGCCATCCCGCTCGCAGACGCGATCGCCGCCGAACATCTCGAGATCATGGCCACCGATCCCGATGCGCTCGCCGCAAAGATCCGCAACGCCGGCGCGGTGTTCCTCGGCGCGCATACGCCGGAGGCGATTGGCGATTATGTCGGCGGCTCCAACCACGTGCTGCCGACGGCGCGCTCGGCGCGATTCTCCTCGGGCCTCGGGGTCGCCGATTTCATGAAGCGCACCTCGATCCTGAAATGCGGCCCGGACCAGCTGCGTGCGCTGGGACCGGCTGCGATGACGCTGGGACAAGCGGAGGGGCTGGATGCCCATTCGCGCTCGATCGGATTGCGCCTCAATCTGTCATGACAAAGCCGCCCGAACAGGACGACTCGACCAATCGCATCGTCGCGGTCACCCTCGACGAAGACTCGATCGGCCGTTCCGGGCCGGACATCGAGCATGAGCGCGCGATCGCGATCTACGATCTGATCGAGCAGAATCTGTTCGCGCCCGACGGCGCGGAGGGCAAGGGACCGTTCACGCTGCATATCGGCATCACCGGCAGCCGGCTGATGTTCGACATTCGCCGCGAGGACGGCACGCCCGTGGTCGCGCATCTGTTGTCTCTGACGCCGTTCCGGCGGATCGTGAAGGACTATTTCATGATCTGCGACAGCTATTACCAGGCGATCCGCACCGCGACGCCGGACAAGATCGAGGCCATCGACATGGGCCGCCGCGGTATCCATGACGAGGGATCGCGGACGCTGCAGGAGCGGCTGAAGGGCAAGGTGCGGATCGATTTCGAGACCTCGCGCCGGCTGTTCACGCTCATTACCGTTCTGCACTGGAAGGGCTAGGGCATGGCCCGGAAAAGTGTGCAGCGGTTTTCCGATAAGGCCATGCCCTCTATCAAAAGAGGCTAAACGCGGATGGCGGGTCCGCCGCGCACACGCGATCCGCAATCGGTGCTGTTCGCCTGCGCGATGAACAGCGTGCGCTCGCCGATGGCCGCGAGCCTGCTCCAGCATATGTTTCCGCAAGGTCTCTACGTGAAGTCGGCCGGCGCCCGGAAGGGCGAGCTCGATCCGTTTGCGGTTGCCGTGATGGCAGAGCTTGGCCAGGACATCTCGACCCACAAGCCGCAGACCTTCGAGGAACTGGAGGATTGGGAGGGGCTCAATTTCGACCTCATCATCACCCTGTCCCCGGAGGCGCATCACAAGGCGCTGGAGCTGACCCGCACGCTTGCCGCCGACGTCGAATACTGGCCGACGCACGATCCGACCACGATGGAGGGCAGCCGCGACCAGAAGCTCGCCGCCTATCGCGAGGTCTGCGACCAGCTGATGATGCGCATCCGCCGGCGGTTCGCCAAGGTGGGTGCGGCGAGCGGGTAGCAATGGGTGGCCGTAACACCCGCGTCACAGACCACGGGCACAGCTTGTCGGAAACCTCGAATCAGCAAAGTCCGGGTTCCCGGGTTGTGAAATCAGCCCCCGTCCGATAGGTTCCGCGCGCAATTCACCCCCTGCCAAAATCTCCCAAAATCACCTGATGCTCGGCCGCCCCAAATTCGTTCTTGCCTCCGGTTCACCGCGGCGCCTGTCGCTGCTCAACCAGGCCGGCATTGAGCCGGATGCGCTCCGGCCGGCCGACGTCGACGAGACGCCGAAGCGGGGTGAGCTGCCGCGCGCCTGCGCCAACCGCCTCGCGCGGGCCAAGGCCGATGCGGCGCTCAAATCAGTGCAGCTGGACGACGAATTGCGGGGCGCCTTCATCCTCTCCGCCGACACGGTGGTGGCGGTCGGCCGCCGCATCCTGCCGAAGGCCAATCTGGTCGACGAGGCTGCGCAGTGTCTGCGGCTGCTGTCGGGCCGCAACCACCGCGTCTATACCGCGATCTGTCTGGTGACGCCGCGCGAGGCCTTCCGCCAGCGCCTGGTCGAGACCCGCGTCCGCTTCAAGCGGCTTTCTGAAGACGACATCCAGGCCTATATCGGCTCCGGCGAATGGCGCGGCAAAGCCGGTGGCTATGCCGTACAGGGCATCGCCGGCTCGTTCGTGGTGAAGATGGTCGGCTCCTACAGCAACGTGGTCGGGCTGCCGCTCTACGAGACCACGACGCTGCTCGGCGGCGAAGGCTTTCCGATCCGCTTCGGCTGGCTCAACGCCACCGCCGTCTGACGAACATCGCCAAAACAACCCCATGCACAGTAGAATCCACCGGCGGGGAATCCGCGCCTCGGCCCGAGAAACCTGTTTGTCGACGGGCCCTTGAACGCCCCGACCTCGTGTACAGCTATCCCGATCATGGACGACCAAGTCAAAAAGCCCATCCCGCCCCTCAAAACCTGCCCGATCTGCGGCAAGCCGCAGGCGCAGGCCACCCGTCCGTTCTGCTCCTCGCGCTGCCGCGACGTCGATCTGAACCGCTGGCTGAAAGGATCCTACGTCATCCCCGGTCGGGACGACGAGGTGGATGACGTTGAATAGGTAATAATATCAATATCTTACGTGGGCGCCCGGCGCACCTCGGAAAGCCCGCGCCAGCTTGTGCACAGCCGGGCCGCGCCCGGCGAAGCCTCTTGGCGAAGCCGGGTGGACAGGCCGCTCCGAGCCCACTATAAACCGCCCGCTCGATGGGCCTTGAACCCTCTTCTTTGGGTCCCTCGCAGAGCAAGCCCAGGTAGCTCAGTTGGTAGAGCATGCGACTGAAAATCGCAGTGTCGGTGGTTCGATTCCGCCCCTGGGCACCATTAAGTTCGCTCAGACCAAAGGACTCTCCGAGTGAAAGCTCGTCCCGGCGTAATCCGTCGGGTGAAGCTGGATGGTTTCATCCCGCCCCCTAGGCGCCATTGGCTTATGTTGTCCGATACTTGCGCCGCTATTGCCAGCAACGAGCAAAATCACCCGCCGCATCGAATGCAGCGCGACTTGCAAGGTGCATCCGCTGGCGTTGCGGATCATCGCAATCCCGATTCGGCGGCGAGCTGACGCAGCCCCGCGAGTCGCATGATGGATTGCGCGGCGAGTTTCTGCGCCAATTCCATGCTGCTCTGGTCGGCCGCGCGGTCGGCATCGTCGAGATAGATGATGGACAATTGCTCGGCGCGGCGCAGGGCGCGGCGTTTGATGTGTTCGATCTCCTCAATCTTCGTGTCGGCGCTGTTTCCGTCTGAAGGCGTCAGGAAAGGCGGGGGCAGGGGAGCGGGATCGAGGGTCAGGAGTTGTTTGCGTTGGACGGGGTCCAGCCGTTGCGACCAGGCGACCATGTCCCTGAGGAGAAGGCTCTCCAGCAGCGCCGCCGAGTCAGGCTCGTCGATCTCCTCGTCGGTCCTGGCTGCGTGCCCGGCTCCGAGCTTCCGTTCGGCGCGCCAGGCAAGTCGCCGCTCGCGGCGCAACAGATTGCCGTCAGACAACGCTTCACGCGCGAGCTGCTCTGCGGTCTCGCGCACCAAAGGATCTTCAGCAAGGGCGATGACATAAGTCCAGAACACGAAGGCGCGCTGGCGGTGGCGGGCCGCGAGCGCCCAGGCGGCATAAGGCGTCGACAGGCTGGAATTCCCGATGTCGGCGATTTCCGCCGCAGCAACGAGGTCGATCGGTGCCCAGCGCAGATCGGACGCATCGGGACGCTTGCCGCAGGCGGCAAGGCAGGCCGCGGACAGGCTGTCGCAACGATTGCGCTCGCGCGTCGCGACGACCTCGAACACGGGGCGTACCGGCAGCAGGCGCTCCTCGGTCTGCACGGCAAGCGAGTCGTATTGCCGTGCAGCCTTTTGCGCCTGGTCAAACGCAATTGCATAGAGCTCGTTGAGGCTTCGCACCGGCGCCGGCGGCACGGCGATCAGAAGCGGCTCTTTGCGCATGTCGGGCTCTCTCTCGAAACAAAGTTTGTACCAATCGGACTATCGGCAGTTTGATCCAACGCAACTAGCGATCTTGTTCGGCGCTCTATTGTTGCTTGAGCTTGCAATCCAGAACAACGGCGTTCTGCTGAAGAGTCTGGACTTGTCTCTTGCACAAACCCGCCAACATCGTTGTCCTTTTCTCGATCCTTGCCGTTTTCGGCTGGATCGCCATGCTTGGAGAGGCGTGCGCCGCAGGCCGGCTGAGCGAATACCTTGGCAAGGCGGAGCCGGGCGAACTGGTCACAGGCGCCAATCGCTTCGGGGCGCCGCAGGGAGATCCCGCGATTGCGCCTGCCTACAAGGATGATCAGCTCCTCGGCTTCGTCTACCTGAACTCCGATTTTGCCAACGCCACTGGCTACTCTGGAAAGCCCATCCAGATCCTGGTCGGTATCGATCCCAAAGGTGTGCTGACCGGCCTGAAGCTCGTTGAGCACAAGGAACCCATTGTGCTCGTGGGCATTCCGGTAGGCCGCATACTCGAAGCGGTCAATAAGTTGATCGGCACCGACATGGATCGCGTGGCGCGCGGAGTCACGCCCGCCCCGCAGGTCGATATCGTCAGCGGCGCGACCGTCACCGTCCTTGTGATGGGCGACAGCATCGTTCGCTCCGCGACCAAGCTCATCAAGAGCGGTCGGCTCGGCGGTGCGGGCAACGCGATCGCCGGCGCGTCGCCGCAAGCTTCGAAGGTAATCAATCCCGGAAAGAGCGAGATTCGCGACTGGCAGAGTCTGGTCGATGACGGTTCGGTCCGCCGCCTGATTCTCACCGTTGCCGACGTGAACAAGGCCTTCGAGAAATTGGGCAACGCTGGCGCGGCCGCGCGTCCCGAAGAGGGCGATCCCGACGACAGCTTCATCGACCTGTACGTCGCCGATGTCGCGGTGCCGACCATCGGCCGCAGCCTGCTCGGCGATGACGGATTCGACCATCTGACTGGCCGACTCAGGCCCGGCCAGCAGGCGTTGATCGTCGCAGGATCGGGCCGCTATTCGTTCAAGGGGGCCGCTTACGTCCGCGGCGGAATCTTCGACCGCATCGAGCTGATTCAGGATGCCAACAGCATCCGCTTCCGCGACCGCGACCATACGCGGTTGGGAAACCTGGAAGCCGAAGGCGCGCCTGAGTTTCCTGAAATAGCCTTGTTCACGGTGCCGCCGGAATTCGCGCTCGATCCGACCGAGCCGTGGGTGTTGCAACTGCTGGTGCAGCGTGTGGTCTCGACACGAGAGAAGGCGTGGCTCACCTTCGATCTCGGCTACACGCTGCCAAACGCCTATGTGAAAACTGAGCCGCCGCCGGCACGGCAGCAGGCCGCCGCATCGCCCACGGAACGGTCGGCAGCGCCTGCAGTCACACCGCGCGACACCAAGACATCCTTCGTCGCCGAAGGCGAACCGCTGTGGATGAAGATCTGGCGTGGCGACGTCGTCAAGATTTCTACGACGGCTGCAGCGCTCGGCGCGCTCACTTTGATCTTCTTCTTCCAGAATGCCCTGGTCCGCCGCCCCAGGCTCTACACGTGGGTTCGTCGCGGCTATTTGTTGTTCATTCTGGTCTGGCTCGGCTGGTATGCGAACGCCCAGCTCTCGGTGGTCAACGTCCTGACCTTCGCCAACTCGCTGCTGACCGGCTTCAGTTGGGAATACTTCCTGTCGGCTCCGCTGATCTTCCTGCTTTGGGCCTCGATCGCCGCCGGGCTGCTGTTCTGGGGGCGCGGGCCATTCTGCGGCTGGCTCTGCCCGTTCGGCGCGCTGCAGGAACTGCTCAACAACATCGCCCAGGCGGTGAAGATCCCGCAATTCAGGCTGCCATGGGGCCTGCACGAGCGGCTGTGGCCGATCAAATACATCATCTTTCTAGGCCTGTTCGGCATGTCGCTTTACTCGACCGCCTTTGCAGAACAATTGGCCGAAGTGGAGCCCTTCAAGACCACCATTGTCTTGAAGTTCGCGCGTGAATGGCCGTACGTCGTTTACGCCCTCACGACATTGTCCGCTGGCCTGTTCGTGGAACGGTTCTTCTGCCGCTACATGTGCCCGCTTGGCGCCGCGCTCGCCATTCCCGGCCGGATCCGGATGTTCGAATGGCTGCGCCGCTGGCCCGAATGCGGCACGCCCTGCCAGCGCTGCGCCAAGGAATGCCCGGTGCAGGCGATCCATCCCGAGGGCCACATCAACGTCAATGAGTGCATCTACTGCATGCATTGCCAGGAACTGTATTTCGACGACCACCGCTGTCCGCACATGATTCAGGTGCGGCTGAAGCGCGAGAAGCGCGATGCGCTGTCGTCGCCCTCGATGCACAGCGGCGGCAAAGGCCCGAGCACAATCATCACCGCCGGCGGCAAGCCCATCCACCTGCCGACCGCCGATACCGTCACACCACCTGTAACCTGAAAGAAGGAGGCTATTATGAGCGACAACGAAAACGGAAAAGGCGTCAGCCGGCGCACTCTGCTTGGAACGACCGCGGCGGCCGCAGGCGTGGGTCTTGCGGGCGGAGCTGCGCTTGGCACAGACGGCAAGGACTTCATTGCGCCGGCCGATGCACAGACCAAGACGGCGGCGCCGAAAGCACCGGCAGCACGCCCCGCGGTGCAGAAAGCCGAGGTCGCGCCCGGCGAGCTCGATGAATATTATGTCTTCTTTTCCAGTGGCCAGACCGGCGAAATGCGTATCGTCGGTCTTCCCTCCATGCGCGAACTCATGCGTGTTCCCGTGTTCAACCGTTGCAGCGCCACTGGTTGGGGATTGACCAACGAAAGCCTGAAGGTGTTGACGGAAGGACTGCAACCGGTGACCCGCGAATTTCTCAAGACCCGCGGTGGCACCTACACGAACGGCGACCTGCATCATCCGCACATCTCGTTCACCGACGGCACCTATGACGGCCGCTACGCCTTCATGAACGACAAGGCCAATACCCGGGTGGCGCGGGTGCGCCTCGACGTCATGAAGTGCGACAAGATCATCGAGGTTCCGAACCAGCAAGCGGTGCACGGCTTGCGGCTGCAGAAATATCCCCGCACCGGGTACGTGTTCGCCAACGGCGAGGAGGGAGTTCCGCTGCCAAACGACGGCAAGATCCTCGACGATCCGAAGCAGTATCACTCGATCTTCAGCGCGATTGATGGCGACACCATGAAGGTTGCCTGGCAGGTGATCGTCAACGGCAATCTCGACAACGTCGACGCCGACTATCAAGGCAAATATGCCTTCGCTACCTGCTATAACTCGGAAGAGGGCGTAACGCTCGCCGAAATGACCGCCAGCGAGCAGGACTGGGCCGTCATTTTCAATATCAAGCGGATTGAAGAGGCGGTGAAGAAGGGCGACTTCAAGGAAATGAACGGCGTGCCGGTGATCGACGGCCGCAAGGGCTCTGCCTATACCCGCTATGTTCCGATTTCCAACAATCCGCACGGCATCAACACCGCGCCCGACGGCATCCACGTCTGCGTGGCGGGCAAACTCTCGCCGACAGTGACGGTGATGGACGTCCGGCTGTTCGACCAATTGTTCGACGACAAGATCAAGCCGCGTGACGTTGTGGTTGCGGAACCGGAGCTCGGCCTCGGGCCCTTGCATACGGCCTATGACGGCAGGGGCAACGCCTACACGACGCTGTTTCTCGACAGCCAGGTCTGCAAATGGAATATCGATCTCGCCAAGCGAGCCTTCAAGGGCGAGAAAGTTGATCCGATCATCCAGAAGCTCGACGTGCACTATCAACCCGGCCACAACCACTCCTCGATGGGGCAGACCAAGGAGGCCGATGGAAAATGGCTGATCTCGCTCAACAAGTTCTCCAAGGATCGCTTCCTCAATGTCGGTCCCTTGAAGCCGGAGAACGATCAGCTGATCGATATATCCGGTGACAAGATGGTCCTTATTCACGACGGCCCGAGCTTTGCCGAGCCTCATGACGCGACGATCGTTCACCGCTCCAAGATCAATCCGATCTCGATCTGGGACCGCGCCGATCCGATGTTCGCCGACGCCGTCAAGCAGGCCAAGGCCGACGGCATCAATCTCGAAGCGGACTCCAAGGTCATTCGCGACGGCAACAAGGTGCGGGTCTATATGACCTCCACGGCGCCGGCGTTTGGTCTCGAGCAGTTCCAGGTCAAGCAGGGCGATCAGGTCACCGTCTACATCACCAACATCGATGCGGTGGAAGACCTGACTCACGGCTTCTCGATCGTGAACTACGGTATCCAGATGGAAGTCGCACCGATGGCAACGGCATCGGTGTCGTTCTCGGCGGATAAGGCCGGCGTCTACTGGTACTATTGTTCGTGGTTCTGTCACGCCATGCACATGGAAATGAAGGGCCGCATGTTCGTTGAACCGAAGCCGTCGGCTTGAGGCGGGGACGACACGTGCTTTTCTTCCTGCGCATCCTTCCGGCGGCGATCTTCGCCGCCGGAGTCCCGGGCTCCGCCATTGCGGAGACGTTGAAGGCTGTGCCGGAACGGCCCTTGCAGGCTGTGCTCGACCGGGCGCAGGACGGCGACGTCATCGAACTGGCGCCTGGCGAATACAAGGGCGCGCTCAGGATCGAGCGGCGCGTCGTATTGAGCGGGCGGCCGGGCGCGGTGCTCGACGGCGGCGGCTCCGGCAATGCCGTCACGGTGACCGCGCCCGACGTCATCATCCGCGGCATGACCATCCGGGGATCGGGCCATGATCTGGAGACGATGGATTCAGGGGTATTCCTGGAGAAGACCGCGGAACGCGCGCTGGTCGAAAACAACCGATTCGAAGCCAACCTGTTCGGCATTTACGTTCATGGCGCGACGGGTTCGCGCGTCCTCCACAACATGATCGAAGGCGTGCAGGGCGGACGCCGTCAGGAAGCCGGCAACGGTGTGTCGCTGTGGAATGCGCCCGATGTCACGATCGCGGAGAATACTTTCCGCTACGGCCGCGATGGCATCTTCACCATCACCAGCGCCAAGGACCGTTTCATCAACAACCGCTTCGAGCAGGTGCGGTTCGCCGTGCATTACATGTACACCAACGACAGCGAAGTCAGCGGCAACGTCTCGATCGGCAATCACGTCGGCTACGCCATCATGTATTCGAACCGGCTGGTCATCCGAGGCAATATCAGCGATCGCGATCGCGACTACGGCATGCTGTTCAACTACGCCAATTACGCCGAAATCGACGGCAATTGGGTGGCCGGCGGCTCGCTCGACAAGATCGCAAGCAGTCGGGACGAAGGTCCGGACGAAGAGCGCGGCATGGTGCCGGAGGCGAAGCCGACGGCGGGCCTGCGCACCGGGCCGGAAAAATGCGTCTTCATCTACAACACCAACCATAACAAGTTTCGCAACAACTGGTTCGAGCGCTGCGGCATCGGCGTGCATTTCACCGCCGGCTCCGAGGGCAACGAGATCACCGGCAATGCCTTTGTCGGCAACCGCAACCAGGTGAAATATGTCGGCACCCGCGACCTCGACTGGTCGAAGGATGGTCGTGGCAATTACTGGAGCGACAATCCGGCATTCGATCTCGATGGCGACGGCATCGCGGACACGGCCTACCGCCCCAACGATCTGGTCGATCGCGTGTTGTGGACCGCGCCGTCGGCGAAAGTCCTGATCAACAGTCCCGCGGTGCAGGTGCTGCGCTGGGCGCAGGCGCAGTTTCCGGCGCTCTATCCCGGCGGCGTCGTCGATAGCCATCCCTTGATCTCGCCGCCACCGAAACCATCAGCCAGCCGGAGCCTGAGATGACCGTTACCATCGCCGTCAATGGCGTGGAGAAGTGCTACGGCGCGGTAAAGGCGCTGCGCAACGTCTCGTTCGACCTCGGTCCGGGACGGCTGAGTGCGTTGGTCGGCCACAACGGCGCCGGCAAAACCACGCTGATCAAATTGATGCTCGGCCTCATCCACGCCGACCGCGGCACGGTCCGCGTTTTGGGCGAAAATCCAGCGGCCGGCGAATTTTCGGCGCGCAGGCTGCTCGGTTATTTGCCTGAGAATGTTGCGTTCAATGCCGCCCTGACCGGACGCGAAACGTTGGCGTTCTACGCGAGGCTGAAGCAAATCAAGCTCGCCTCGGCCTGGCCGCTGCTTGACCGCGTCGGCCTCATGGATGCCGCCGATCGCAGGGTCGGCACCTATTCCAAGGGCATGCGGCAACGTCTGGGCCTGGCCCAGGCCCTGCTGGGGCGGCCGCGCGTGCTGCTGCTGGACGAACCGACAACGGGACTCGACCCCGCGCTGCGCCAGACTTTCTATGAGATCCTGAACGAGTTGCGAAACGACGGCGCCACCGTCCTGATCTCCTCGCACGCGCTCAACGAGCTCGAGGATCGCGCCGAACATGTTCTGATCATGAACCGCGGGCTTCTGGTCGCGCAGGGTACGCTGGCGGAACTGCGCTCGCTCTCGCAACTGCCGATCCGGGTCTCGCTTGATCTCGCGCCCGGGGCCAACGGCGTCGCGCCGGCATGGATGAGCGGGGAGTCGTTCGCAACTTCGCAGGGGCGCATCGTGCTGGTGCCCGACGAGGCGCGCAAGATGGAATTGCTGCGCGTTGCGGCCGGCGACCCCCGCGTGCGCAACATCGAGATCGCGGCACCGACGCTTGACGATCTCTACGCCCATTTTCTTCGGGAGAATGCTGCGTGAGGAACATCGTCATCATCGCGGCCAAGGAAATCAAGGAAGGGTTGCGCAATCGTTGGGTTCTGGCGACCACGCTGCTGCTGGCCGCGCTTTCGCTGTCGCTGACATTCCTCGGCAGCGCGCCGACCGGCAATGTCGGTGCCGGCGCGCTCGATGTGGTCGTGGTCAGCCTGTCCAGCCTCACGATCTTTCTGCTGCCGCTGATTGCGCTCTTGATCTCGCACGACGCCGTGGTCGGCGAGATGGAGCGGGGCACCATGATCCTGCTGCTGAGCTATCCTGTCGGCCGCTATCAGGTGATCCTCGGAAAGTTCTGCGGGCATGTGCTGATCCTCGCCTTCGCCACCGTCATCGGCTATGGCGCAGCGGCTGCCGCGCTCGCGATCACTGGTGCCTCGGTGCTGGCGGCAAGCTGGTATGCCTTCGCCTCCATGCTCGGGACGTCGATCCTGCTCGGCGCGGTCTTTGTCGCGATCGGATACCTGATCTCCAGCCTGGTCCGCGACCGCGGCACCGCGGCAGGCATCTCGGTGGGCATCTGGCTGCTGATGGTGCTGGTGTTCGACATGGCGCTGCTCGGCATTCTGGTGATCGATCAGGGGCGTGTCATCTCGGCCCCCGTGCTCGAGGCGTTGCTGTTTCTCAATCCCACCGACCTTTACCGTCTCACCAATCTGACCGGGTTCAATGTCAGCCAGTTTTCGGGCATGGCCGGGCTCGCCGGGACTGCGAGCACGGGCACCGGCGCATTGCTGCTGGGCCTGCTGGTCTGGATCGCGGCCCCGCTCGGGCTTGCGACCGCGTTCTTTGCGCGGAGGGAATTATGAGCCTGCGAATCCTCTCCACTATCGTTGCCGCCATCTTGCTGGCCGGATGTAATCAGGATGCGGCCAATTCGGTGGCGCCGCCGCCTGTCGCGCTCAACCGCGACGCGATGGGTGTGTTCTGCGGCATGAATCTGATGGAGCATCCTGGTCCGAAGGGCCAGATCATCACCGCGAGCAGGATTGATCCGTTCTGGTTCACCTCGGTGCGGGACACCGTGGCGTTCACGCTGATGCCCGACCAGCCCCGCGACATCCGGGTGATCTATGTTTCGGACATGGCGCGCGCGACCAGCTGGGACGATCCCGGTACGACGAACTGGATCGACGCGCGCAAGGCGTTCTTCGTGATCGAAAGCCGCAAGCAGGGCGGCATGGGCGCGGCCGAGGCGGTGCCTTTCGGCAATCGCGAGGCCGCCGGCGCGTTTGCTGCGGCCAATGGCGGCCGGGTTGTGACGTTTGCGGAAATTCCAAACGCCTATGTGCTTGGCAGCGACACCGCCGGCGACCAGGCCGAACACTCCGACGTGCGTCTCAACTGACGGAGATCAGCCGATGCTCAACCCAAATCTCACCCGTCGCCGCATCATCGTCATTGCTGCGGCCGCAGCTGGATCGGCATTTCTGACCGGTGGCCGAACTGCCCAGGCAGGCGATGCCGTACGGTGGCACGGATCGGCACTCGGCGCGCAGGTCTCGATCGAGATTTATCACCCGGATCGGGCGGAGGCCGAACGGCTGGTCGACCGCTGTGTGCTGGACGTGCGGCGGCTGGAGCAGCAGTTCAGCCTCTACCGGGCCGACTCCGCGATCTCAACCCTCAACCGCACCGGTATTCTGGTTTCCCCCGACGCTGACATGGTCGTGCTGCTGAAGGCCTCGCTGCGGTTTGCCGGGATGACCGGCGGTGCATTCGATCCGACGGTGCAGCCGCTGTGGCAGCTCCACGCGGATCATTTCGCTTCCGACAGTCCGGATATTGAGGGACCGTCGCCGCAGAAGCTGGCCGAAGCGCTGGCGAAGGTCGGCCACCGTGGCCTCCTTGTGAACGAAGATCGCGTCGCTCTCGTCAAGCATGGCGCAGCGATCACGCTGAACGGCATCGCGCAGGGCTATGCCACCGACCGTGTGGTCGAGCGCCTGCGCAAGGCGGGTCTGTCGACGACTTTGGTCAATATGGGCGAGATCCGGGCGATCGGCACCAGACCCGGGGGCGCGCCATGGCGCGTCGGCCTTGCCGATCCTGACAGGCCCGGCGCGCTCAACGAAACCATTGACCTTGTCGATCGTGCCGTCTCGACATCGGCAGGCGCTGGATTCCGGTTCGATGCCGAAGGCCGGTTTACGCATCTGTTCGATCCGGCGACGGGACGCAGTCCATCGCGCTACCGCACGGTGAGTGTCATTGCGCCAACCGCCACCGAAGCGGATGCGCTTTCGACCGCATTCAGCCTGCTGCCGTCGTCAGGGATCGCGGACATCGTGGCCACGCGACCGGGCGTGCAGGCCCGCGTCACTGATGCCGCTGGATCCTTGATCGTGTATGGCGCTTGAGAAAGGCCGGTGTGCCGGCAATCGGCCCGGTCAGACCCAAATTACAGTGCAATTTTGAGCATCAGGTCAGGATCAGCAGGCTTCCGCTGACAGCCGCGCTTGACACCGCGCGCAGCAGTTCCGGAAACCGCACCTGCCCTGGTTCTGGCACCTCGCTTGCTAAGTCCTGTCCAAAACCCGGCCTCAGCAGGGAGGCCGTTTCAGGTTGAGGCAAGTGATGCAGGAAGTGTCCCGTTCTGGTGCTGAGGACGAGCTCCGGCTTGATGGGTTGATCGCCGATTTGTGGTGGCGGGTTCGGCTGCTCAACACCGATATTCTCGAGGAAGAGGCCAAAGCCGGAGTGTTCGACCCGCAGCAGCCGACCTATCCGACGCTGGCGGCGAACCTTCGCGCCCGACGCGATAATCTGGTCGCGACGATCGGCATGCTCGAGCAGCGTGCGAGAGCGGCTTCCGAGGTGGCGTGAGAGCGGACTTCGTCTCTCCGGCGGGCGGGGCTCGGCCTTCCATCGATACCGCTCCGCGAGAAATGCCGTGAGAGCCCGCATCGGTCTGCTCCGGCTGCTCGATGTGCGGGAGGTGGCCGGCGTGGTCGATTTCGACCAGCTTCGCATCGGGGATATCGTTCGCGGCCTGACGGCCGAGCTCCGGCCAATTTCCGAGCGGCTTGATGGCTTCGGGCGAGGCGTAACGGCGAAGAAGACGCTGCGGTCGTTCTGCCCGACCGTGAGCACGACCGGCATGTTCAGGAGGCTCGTGGCGTATCGGCTCGTTGAAGATCATGTCGTAGGTCAGCGCGGGTACTCGGCGCTCTCGACCGCCCGCGCCCATGTGGTGCTGTGAAGTCAAGCACCGGGCCGAGCGGAACGATCCCGGTCGGATTGATCGCGCGGTGACTCTCATAATAGTGCCGCTTGATATGCTCGAAATTCACGGTCTCGGCGACACCGGGCCACTGGTAGATGTCGCGTGTGTAGGCCGAGAGACTGGGGTAGTCGACCAGCCGGCGGATATTGCACTTGAAGTGCCCGACATAAACAGCATCGAAGCGGATCAGCGTCGTGAACAGGCGGATATCGGCCTCGGTCATGATATCGCCGAGCAGAAAGCGCCGGTCGGCCAGCCGCTGCTCGAGCCAATCCAGTGTGTCGAAGAGCGGCACGACGGCTTCCTCATAGGCTGATTGCGTCGTGGCGAAGCCCGCCTTGTAGACGCCGTTGTTGACCGTGTCGTAGACGCGCGCGTTGATCGCGTCGATCTCGTCGCGCAGCGCAGATGGATAATAGTCGCCGGGTTTGGCGCCGCTGTCGTCGAAGGCCGAGTTTAGCATCCGGATGATCTCGGACGATTCGTTGTTGACGATGCTACAGGTGTCCTTGTCCCACAGCACGGGAACGGTGACGCGGCCCGTGTAGTGTGGATCGGCCGCCGTATAGATCTGATGCAGGAACTGCGCATTGTAGACGGCGTCGGCGATGACGCCCGGGCCGTCCGCGAAGGTCCAGCCGTGCTCGAGCATCAGCCAATGTACGATCGAGACCGAGATCGTGTCCTCGAGCCCCTTCAGCGCCCGCATGATCAATGTGCGATGCGCCCAGGGACAGGCGAGGCTGACATAGAGATGATAGCGGCCGGCCTGCGCCTTGAAGCCGCCCGTTCCGGTCGGGCCGGCGTCGCCGCCGGCCGTGACCCAGTTGCGGAAGGAGCTGTCCTTGCGAATGAAGCGGCCGCCGTTTGGCGCCGTTGCATACCAGGCGTCTTGCCACTTGCCGTCCACCAGCAATCCCATGTCGGTCTCCTCTTGCGTTGCCGTTGTTGCCAGCCGCCTCAGGTGCGGGTGATCGAAAGGCCGCCATCGACCAGCAAGGCCGTTCCGGTGACGAACGATGAATCCTCGGACGCCAAATAAAGCACGGAACGCGCCACTTCTTCAGGCCGTCCCACGCGCTTCAATGCGTGCAGGTTGGTGATGAAGGCCGTCTTGTCAGGCGTATCGTTCATCTCGCGATACATCTCGGTCTCGATCGCGCCGGGCAGCACCGCATTGACCCTGATATTCTGCGGGCCGAACTCGGCGGCGAGCGTCTGCGTCAAGCCGATCAGGCCCGACTTGCTCGCGGCATAGGCGGCGACACCGGGGAATGAGGAGCTGTAGCCGACGAAGGTCGAGGTGAAGATCACCGAGCCGCCGCCGTGCTTGGCCATCTCGGCGATCTGGTGCTTTGCGCCCAGGAACGAGCCGGTGAGGTTGATCGCGACGGCATCGTTCCAGCCGCCCTCCGAGACGCCGGTCGAAGCACCGCCTTCACCGAGCGTGCCGGCATTGTTGAAGGCGATGTCCAGCCTGCCGAATGCCTTCACCGCCAATGCCACCAGGGCCTTGGCATAGTCTTCCGAGCGCACGTCGCCCGCCAGAGCGACGGCCGACCCGCCGTTCGCCTTGATCTCGGCGACGAGGCTCGCCAGCTCGCTTTCGCGCCGGGCGCCGACCACCACCTTCGCGCCCTCGGCCGCGAACAGCTTGGCCGTGACCCGGCCGATGCCCGAGCTCGCGCCGGTCACGATTGCAACCTTGTCTGAAAGACGTCCTGTAACCTGTGTCATGTCCGTTCTCCGGTTCGGCCGCACCATCAGCGGCCTGCGACGAGCTACGTAGACCCTCAGAGAACTGGAAAGAAGCCAAAGAAAATGGTTATATTATTCAGTTTTACTGAATAATCGAGGCCTGTCATGGATCGTCTCCGTGCTTTCGAGGTGTTCACCGCGGTGGTGGGCCAGGGCTCCTTCATCCGCGCCGCCGACAAGCTCGAGACCTCGCCGGCCAATGTCACCCGCTACGTCAACGAGCTGGAGGAGATGCTCGGCGCACGCTTGCTCAACCGGACGTCAAGGCGGCTTTCGCTGACCGAAGCCGGCAAGACGCTGTATGACCGCGCGCTCTCGATTCTGGAGGAAGTGGCGGAGACGGAAGCGATCGCGTCCTCCGCGGCCATGCAGCCGCGCGGGCGCCTGCGGATCAATGCGCCGCTGAGCTTCGGCATCCTCCACCTCGCGCCGCTATGGCCGCGTTTTATCGCACGCTATCCCGATATCCAGCTGGACATCAGCCTGGTCGACCGGCTCGTCGATCTCGTCGACGAGGGCTTCGATCTGGCGGTCCGCATCTCGCGCGGCGGTTCGCCGAGCCTGATCAGCCGCAAGATCGCGGCCATCGGTCACTTCGTTTGTGCGTCGCCCGACTACGTCGCCAAACATGGCGCGCCGCAGACCCCGGACGATATCAGACACCATCGCTGCATTGCCTACGCCTATTCCGCCTCGGCCGACGAATGGCGATTGCTCGACAAGGAAGGCAAAGTCCACACGGTGCCTGTGTCCAACATCTTTCATACCAACAACGGCGAAACGGCTCGTGCGGCGGCGCTGGCCGGGCTCGGATTGTTTCTGCAGCCGACGTTCCTGACCGGAGAGCTGCTGCGGCAGGGGCGCCTGGTCCGCCTGCTGCCGGACTATCGTGCGCCCGAGCTCGACGTGCTCGTCGTCTATCCAAGCCGCCGCTACGTCAGTGCCAAGGTGCGCGTGATGGTGGACTTCCTGGCCGAGGCATTCCAGCACAAGCCGTCGTGGGACACCTGCCAGGTTTGAATCGGCGCAGCCTATGTTGGCTGCTCCCGCCGGTTCCATTCCATGGTTTCGTCCCGCCCTTGTGTTATTGCTGCTCCGCGCAACGATGCGAGGTTTCCATGCTGCCCATTCCCGCTGATATCTTCACCGAGCAAGAGCACGTCTCTCCCGACAGTCTTGCCAATCTCGGGCCGCTCCGCCGGCTCGCTTACGGCATCTGCTCGACCGACTTCCTGGAGCAGGCCTTCCGCACCGATTCCTAATCGCTGCGACATCACCTTCAACGACGATGGCAGCTGGAGCTATTTGATCCAGACCGCGTTGTTCGTCCGCGGCGCGCCGTTCAATCATCACGACAGCAACACGCTTCGGCTGGTCGCGCCGCTCAAGCTCAATCCCCTTGCCGTGATCGTGAACGATCGCGATAAGGGCAGCAAGCCGGCCTGAGGCGCGGTCGCGGAGATCTGCATGAAGCCCTACGTCATCTGTCTGATGCATGCGAGCCTCGACGGCCGCACCCATCCCAGCCGCTGGCGTCCGAAGGGCGCCGGTACCGACTGGTTCGAAAAAATCCATGACCAGCTCGGCGGCGATGCCTGGGTGATCGGCCGCGTCACCGGTTCCGAGTTCGCCAGGGGCAAGCCCTATCCGGAGACGAGCGAGACATTTCCGCGCGAAAACTGGTTCGCGCGGCGCGATGCCAAAACCTACGGCGTCGTGCTCGACGCGCAGGGCAAGATCGGCTGGGGCCGGTCCGATATCGGCGGCGATCCCATTGTCGTGGTGCTGACCGAGAGCGTTCCGGATGCGCATCTCGCGGGACTGCGCGGCGAGGGCGTGTCGTATATTTTCGCCGGCAAGTCCGGGATCGATCTCGCCTTGGCGGTGGAGATCCTCAATCGCGAACTCGGCGTGAAGCGCCTGCTGGTGGAAGGCGGCGGCGTCGCCAATGGCGCGTTTCTGCGCGCCGGCCTGATCGACGAATTCAACCTGATCCTCAGCCCCGCGATCGACGGTGCCAGAGGCGCGCCCTTCGTGTTCGATTCGGCCGAGGAAGACAGCGACAAGCGCGCGCCGCTCACCGCGATGACGCTTGATAGCACGCGGGACCTCGGTGGCGGCGTCCTCTTGCTGCGCTATCTGATCCAGAACGATCGCGCGCGCCAATAGCAGCATGGCGGACAATTCAGAGCACATCGTCATCGTTGGCGCGGGCGCGGCCGGCCTGATGGCGGCGCGCGAGCTCGCGCGTGCCGGCAGACGAGTCACGGTCCTGGAAGCGCGTGATCGCTGCGGCGGACGCATCCATCCGCTGCCGGCCACGGAGTTCGGCTATGCCGCCGATGGCGGCGCCGAGTTCGTCCATGGCGAAGCGCCGGTCACCCGCAGCCTTGCACGCGAGGCGGGGCTGACGGTGCGGGCGATCGGTGGCGCGCAATGGAGCTTTGACGGCACGGATTTCTCGCAGGAGAGCCCGCGCGATCCCTATGACGACAGGCTTCACGCCACGCTGAAGGATTTGACCGAGGATGTCACTGTCGCCGACTTCCTGCATCGTCATTTCGCCGGACCGGAGTACGCGCGCCTGCGGCATGCGGTCGAACGCATGGTCGAGGGCTATGACGCGGCCGACCCCGCACGGGCCTCGACACTGGCACTGCGCGACGAATGGATGAACGACGGACTTGCGGCGCAGGCGCGCATCGACGGCGGCTATGGCGGGCTGATTGATTATCTGGCGGCCGAGTGCCGCAACTGCGGCGCCGCCATTCACCTCGGTGCCACGGTCGCGTCGATCGAGGAGAGCGGCGGCAAGGTCGCTGTCCGCTGCGCCGGCGGGGCAGTGCATGCCTGCGATCGCGTCATCCTCACCGTGCCCCTGCCGCTCTTGCGCGAGATCGCACTGCCCGCGGCCGCACGCGAGAAGGCTGCAGCCGCAGACGACATCGGCTTCGGCAGCGTCATCAAGATCCTGCTGCGGTTCACGCGGCCATGGTGGCGCGAGCGGAAGCCGGAGCTTTCCGACATGCTGTTCTTGCTTTCGGACGAGACGATTCCGGTATGGTGGACGCGTCATCCGGACTGGCATCCCGTGCTGACGGGATGGTTCGGTGGCCCGCGAACGGCGCAGCTGGCGCATCTCGATCCGCAAGGACTGATCGATGCCGGGATCGACTCCCTTGCAGCCATGTTTAGCCTGCGTCGTGATGAGATCGCGCGGGACCTCGTGGCAGCGGCGGCGGCCAATTGGGCGAACGATCCCTTCGCCCGCGGCGCCTATTCCTGGGCGACGCCGCGAACGCGGGCGGCGCAGGAAATTCTCGTGGATCCCGATGGCTCGATTTTGTTTTCAGGCGAAGCGCTGTATCGCGGTCGCGACATGGGAACGGTCGAGGCTGCGCTCGCAAGCGGGCTGGAGACGGCCGGGATCATCTTGCGAGGCTAGTTTGCCAGTCGAGCCGGGGTTTACTGCCGCACCGCTGCGAGCGATGCGATCACCTCGCCCGCGGTCACGATGCGGGCAAACTCGCCGTTCAGATTCGACAGTGTCATCGCGTGGATGGATTCGGCCGAATGCGTCTCGCCGTCCGGGCCGACGCGATCGAATGTCCAGGTCGCATCGCGCACCAGGTGCGCGTCGAAGCCGAGATTGCCGGCCATGCGCGTCGTTGTCTCCACGCAGTGATTGGTGGTCGCGCCGCAGATGACGAGCGTCGAGATGCCGCCTGCGCGCAGGCGCGCCTCGAGATCGGTGCCGATGAAGGCGCTGTTGACGCGCTTGACGATGACGGGTTCGCCGTCCTGCTCGCGCGCCTCGTCCTTGACGGCGTAACCGCTGCGCTCGGGGCGAAACGTCGAGCCCGGCTTGGTGCCTTCATGTCGGATGTGGAAGACCGGCGCGCGATGCTTTCGGAACGCGGTGAGCAGATCGACGATGCGTGCCACCGCATCCGGATTGTTGCGCCGCTGGCCCGCCGCCTCCCATTCGTCGAAGGCGCGCTGGACGTCAATGACAATCAGGGCTGGGTGGCAATGAGCCATGATGGATCTTTCGAGCTGTGCACCGCGGCGACTATGCGGGGTGAATGCGACAGCGCGCAATGCCGATCTTCCCTCGTTTCGGGCCACCTCGCGGGTCTGTAGCCGTATCGACTCTCTGCTCCCGGCCTGCATGACGTTTGCGCTCACTTCGATTTGAAACCCGGCGCCGGCCCCACTTGATCCAGCGCAACCTCGGCGGCCGCTCGCCGATGCAATGTCGCGCCGGACATTTGATTGCGATCGAGGCGAGGCATGAAGGCATATTTCATCGGCGGCGGCATCGGATCGCTCGCGGGCGCGGCATTCCTGATTCGCGATGCGAAGGTGGCGGGACGGGACATCATGATCTACGAGGCGCAGCCGCTGCTCGGCGGCAGTCTCGATGGTGCGCAGCTCGAGAACGGTGCCTATTCGCTCCGCGGCGGCCGCATGCTCACGACCGATCATTACGAATGCACCTGGGACCTGTTCTCCGGCATTCCGTCGCTCGAGCGTCCCGGCCTGAGCGTGCGCGAGGAAACCGTGGCGTTCAACGTGGAGAACCCCGCGCACTCCCGTGCGCGCCTGGTCGATCGCAACCGCTTCAAGATCGATGTCTCGCATATGGGCTTCACCGCGCGCGACCGGCTCGAGCTGTTGCGGCTGACGGAAGCTTCCGAGGAGACGCTCGGCGCCAGCCGCATCACCGACTGGTTGTCGCCGGGATTCTTCAAATCCAATTTCTGGTACATGTGGCAGACCACCTTCGCCTTCCAGCCCTGGCACAGTGCAGTCGAGCTGAAGCGCTATCTGCACCGCTTCATGAACGAATTTCCGCGCATCGAGACGCTCGCGGGGGTCAAGCGCACCGTCTTCAATCAATATGACGCGGTGGTGCGGCCGCTGGTCGACTGGTTGACGCAGCAGGGCGTGCAATTCGTGTGGGGAACGCGCGTCGTCGATATGACGTTCGAGCAGGAGGGTGACAAGCTGCGGGTCCGGCAGCTCATGCTCGACCGCGACGGGCGCAGTGCCAATGTCCGCCTCGAGGACGGCGATCTGGTCTTCTTCCAGAACGGCTCGATGACGGATGCGTCGAGCCTGGGTACCATGACCGAACCCGCGCCGTACCTGACCAAGGCGGACAGTCAGGGCTGGGCACTCTGGGAGACGATCGCGAAGGGGCGCCCCGAATTCGGCAATCCGTCGGCGTTCAACGGCTCGATCCCCGAATCCTATTGGCTGTCCTTCACCGTGACCTGCCGCGACCCGCGCTTCTTCGATCAGATGGAAGCATTCTCCGGCAACAGGGCCGGCACCGGCGGGCTCGTGACGTTCAAGGATTCCAACTGGCTGATGTCGGTCGTGCTCTACCATCAGCCGCATTTCCTCGGTCAGCCCAAGAACGTCCAGGTTTTCTGGGGCTATGCGCTGCATCCCGATCGCATCGGCGATTTCGTCGCCAAGCCGATGTCGGAATGCGGTGGCGCCGACATCCTGACGGAGCTCTGCGGTCATCTGAACTTCGACCGCGCCGTGTTCGAGGACGCGATCTGCATTCCCTGTCGCATGCCCTATATCACCAGCATGTTCATGCCGCGCCATGTGACCGACCGGCCGCTGCCGGTGCCGAAGAATTCGGTGAACCTGGCTTTCGTCAGCCAGTTCGTCGAGATTCCGGACGACGTTGTCTTCACCGTCGAATATTCGGTGCGTGCGGCGCAGACGGCTGTCTATCAATTGATGAAGATCGATCGCCCGGTGCCGGCCGTGACCCGCCACGACAAGTCGCTCGGCGTGATCTTCGCGACGCTGGAGAAGGCGTTCGCTTGATCGGGCCTACCTGAACGGATCCTGGACCGACGGCGACGACTGCCTGATGCGGCGCACGCTCACTGGCGTGCCGTCGGAGACGAACAGCAGTTCATACGTCCGGCCTTCGCTGTCGATCGCGGAGCAGGTGACGTCGTTCACCTTCCTGGCGGCGAAATTGCCGGTCTGGCGGCAACTGCCGGTGGAGGTCTGCGCAGCCGGGACCGGCAGGCCGTCGACCTTCGGCCGGTTCTTGGAGTTGAGCAGCATGCGGTCGATCGGCAACTCGTAGGAATTGTCGTCGGCCCGCTTGCCGTTTTCGCCGGAGAACGACACCACGTGGTTCTCGTCGCTGGGGTCGTCGACCGCGACCGCGAAATTGACCCGGCCCTTGTCGTCATGGGCGAAGGCCACGGTCTTGCAGGCAAAGGGGCGCCCGGCGACCTTCAGCGTCTTGCAGTGGCCCGACATCAGGGCCAGCATGTCGACGAGGGAATTCTGCTGCGCCGGCGGATTCTTCACCGGGATCGCGGTGGAAGACTCGGCAAAACAAGGGCTTGCGAGACAGACGAGGATTGTAGCCAGGACCGGTCGGCGGAGGCGCATCGTCAGGCTCACGTGCCAGGGGGCCACGGACGGGTGAGAGTTCCGCCCACCAACCATCCAATCGCAAATTGGTTGCGATCCCGTTTTATCCGTCAAGTCTTCGGCCAAGCCCGTCTGGAATACCACCGCGCCACCCATCGGCGATTCGCCCGATCGCCCCAACCCGTCCCGGCAGGCACATGCCGCCAGGCCGATGTTTTTTTCGTGGCAGACGGCCCTACGCCGCCCACTTCATGGTCCGCGCAAAGGCTGGATAGGTCTCGGCGAGCTCGTCGAAAACGCGCCCGCGGAGCAGCGCAAGCGTTGCGGCGTCCGGCCGCCGCGTTTCGCGCACGACCTCCGGCTCCTGATAGGCGAAGCCAGTGTTCTCCCGGATGTCGGCCGGCGTGAACGGAGGGTGGACGGAGCGCAAGGCGAAGCCACCCGCCTCGCGATCGAAATCGAACAGCGCCATGTTGGTCAGAAGCGCGTGCGGTCCGCCGCGGCGCGGCACCTCGGGCGTCATCGCACGCGCGCTGACGAAATCGACCTTGGGCACGAACACGCGCGGCGAATGCTCCTCGCGAAACAGGATCACGCGGGGAATGAGATGATAGAGGTAGGCTGAGCCGAATGAGCCCGGCCAGCGCACGCTGCCGGTGGGGTAATCGCCGGTACCGACCAGGTTGATGTTGCCGTGGCCGTCGATCTGGCCGCCGCCGAGGAAGAAGGCGTCGACGCGGCCCTGGGCGGCGCAGTCGAACAGCTCGATGCCGCCATTGGTGAAGAAATTGTGCGCCTGCGATCCCAGGATCGAGATGCGCACCGGTGGCCTGCCACCGAGCTCGCTCCGGGCGCGCAGCAGCATGGCGCCGGCCGCGGGGATCGGCGACGACGCGCCGACCGCGACATGACGGATGCCCTCGAGCAGATCGGCAATGGTGGCGATCAGGATCTCGCGCCGTTCGCGCTCGGCCGACATCAGGCCACCTGCTTGCGATGCGTCAGGAAGGCCGAGAGATAGGCGCGAAAGCCGTCCTCGCTGCGCGCCATCGCCGCATAGCGTGCGATCTCGGCTTCGTCGGCCGGATATTCGTCCCACAGCGCCAGCGGCCAGGCGCCGCGTTCGGCGACCGCGATGGCATCGACGTAGAGCGAGGGCAGGACGCCGGCAGCGGAATCCTCGCTGTCCAGCAGATTGCGGTCGACGATGCGCTCGACGGTCACCAGCGTGCGCTTGGAGGCATAAGCGAGGTCGGCGAGCTCACGGTGCCGGCCGATGCGGACATTGCCGGCGCGGTCGGCCTCGGGCGCGTGAAACAGCGCGACGTCAGGCGAGATCGCGGGCACGACGACAACCTTGCGCGCCTCGCCGACGGGACTGTCGATCACCTGCCAGTCGGGTCGCACGTTGAGGAGATCGCTGCCGATGATGCCCGCGATCGGCATGAACGGCACGCCCTTTTGCGCTGCAAGCAGGCCGGCGAAGATCGCGGGGCAGGTGGAGTCGCGCATCGCGAAGGCCCCGCTCTTGACGCCGGCCGTGAAGCGCGGTGCGCCGCCGGCCTCGCCCAGCGACACCGCGCTGGTTTCGAGCGACGCGACGCTACCGGCGCCAATCAGCAAATCGGCCTGCAGTCCTGATATCGGGACACAGATCAGCTTGAGGTCACGGATGCCTGTTTCGAGCAGCGCCGCGGTCGCCGCCATCGCCACGCCTGAACCGTCGACCGGGATCGCCAGCGACTGTCCGGGTGCAACGCGCGCGGCCAGCGCCTCCAGCGCAACGATCTCGGTCATGGGCGTCCTCCGGTCGTGTTTGCTCCATCCTGCCTTAAGCCATCGCCGCCCGCCAGCGCGTATCGCGCAAGGACGGGCGGCGGTGGAGGCGGGTGTCGAGGAGCTTGCGGGCGCGCGGCAGCTCGCCGCTGCGCATCAGGGCAACGAGGAACGTGTCCTCGATCAGCTCGCGCTGGGCGTGGCTGCCGCCGATGCGCACGACCTCGTTGCAGACGGGCTCCAGCTCACGCACACAGGCTGCGTAATTCTCATTGGCGAAGGCCGCCAGCGCGCGGCAGATCGCCGGCACCACGGGGCCGGCCGGCAACTTGCCGTCGCCAAGCCGCTGCTCGATCACTGCCAGGCGCGCTGCCAGTGCTTCCTGATTTTGCGTTGCGGCCGCGAACAGTGCCATGTGGACGTCAGCGAAGGGCAGCCCCGGCTTCGGAAACAGTTTTTGCGCGGTGGCGTCGGCCTCGGCCCACAGTGTTTTTGGCACTGCGTGACCGTAAGCCGACAGGCGCCAGAGCAATGAGGCGCCGTCAGTGATGGCGTTGAGCGGCGGCGCTTGCGTGGCGGAGGGTTGCAGCACATCGGCATAGATTGCAAGCGCGCGCGCCGAATCGCCATGCTCGAGCGCGCCAAGCGCCTGGTGCCAGAGGATGTGACCGTGCAGGATGCCGGCGCGGTCATAGGTCGGAATCCATTCCTCGACGAGACGATCGGCGGCCTCGATCGAACCATCTTCGAACATCGCGTGCAGCACGGCATGTGCAGCGTGCGCATTGGCCCGGCGCAGATCGAAGCCGCGCTCGGTGATCTTGCGGCCGCGCGCAACGTCGCCGTTCTCCGTCAGTGCCCAGCCGGACATGGTGAGGAACCACCAGTCCTCGCCATAATGCTGCGCGACGCGTTCGCACAGCTCGTGCCGGGCGCGATCGTGATCGGCCATACCGGAGAATGCGAACAGGCCGAATGCGCCGAGCGGCAGCGACAGCACCACGGCATCGCGCGGCCAGCTCTCGATGTGCTTGAACATGGCCGCGATCGCGTCGGGCCCGCGTCCCTCGATCGCAAGCGCCAGCGTTTCGACATGCGAGCGCTCGCGCTCGGTGCCGCGCCTGGCGACAATCCCGCGCGCGGTCGCCGCCTTCTGACGCGCAAGATCGCCCTGCTGGTAGAACGCGTGCACGCGGGCGCGGGCAATGTGCGGGAGCGCGAAATCCGGATCGGCGGCGATAGCGCATTCCAGCGCTTCCACCGTGCCGGTCCAGCCGGCCAGCATGAGATCGACGCCCTCCCGATAGGCGGACGCCGCCTCGTCCGAGGTGGTGGTGAGCGGCAGTCCAAAGCGGTCTTCAAGCGCCATCGTTGTCTCCGGCTCTCAAATCGTCCGCGCGCGCCGGCCTTCGATCGGATAGGCCGGGTCGTTATAGCCCGGCGTCGAGGGATGGCCCGGCACCACAAGCCGGTCGATCAGCGCTTCGTCATCCGCCGTGAAGCGATAATCCAGCGCGCTGATATAGCCGTCCCACTGTTCCTCGGTGCGAGGGCCCGCGACGATCGACGAGACGAAGGCGGAATTCAGCACCCAGGCGACCGCGAACTGCCCGGCGGTGATGCCGTTCTTCTCGGCGTGAACCTTGATGTCCTGTGCGAGCTGGAGCGATTCCGGCCGCCATTCCGTCTGCATCATCCTGACGTCGTTGCGGCCCGCGCGCGTCTCCTTGTCCGGCGCTGCATCGGGCTTGTACTTGCCGGTCAGCACGCCGCGCGCCAGCGGGCTATAGGGCACGATGCCGAGGCCGTAATAGGAGCAGGCCGGAAAATGCTCGACCTCGGGCATCCGGTTCATCGCGTTGTAATAGGGCTGGCTCGCCACGGGACGGTCGATGCCGAGCCGGTCGCAGATGTTGCAGATCTCGGCGACGCGCCAGGCACGGTAGTTGGAGACGCCGAAATAGCGGATCTTGCCCGCGCGGATCAGATCGCCCATCGCGCGCACCGTTTCCTCCAGCGGCGTCGCATGGTCTTCCTTGTGCAGATAGTAGATGTCGATGTGGTCGGTGCCGAGGCGCTTCAGGCTCTCGTCCGCGGCCTGCAAGACCCAGCGCCGCGACAGCCCGACGCGATTGGGATCGTTCCCCATGGGATTGGCGAGCTTCGTCGCGAGCACCCAGGCGTGCCTGGTGTTGCCGATGGCGCGGCCGACAACCTCTTCGGAGCCGCCCTTCGAATAGGCGTCCGCCGTGTCGATGAAGTTGATGCCGGCATCGTGCGCCTTGGCAATGATCCGCTTGGAGGCCGTCTCATCCGTCGGCCCGCCGAACATCATGGTGCCCAAGCAGATCGGCGACACTTTCAGGCCGCTGCGGCCAAGCTGGCGGTATTGCATGGGCAATCCTCGATGTTTTTGTTGCTGCCAGCATAGCGACCCAGTGCCGTCATTGCGAGCGTAGCGAAGCAATCCAGAACTGCGTCCGCGGAAATACTCTGGATTGCTTCGCTTCGCTCGCAATGACGCGGAGAGGGTAGTGTCAACCTGACCGCGCCTACTCCGGCCCCTTCAAAATCTTGAACACGCCATTGGCCATGACGAGGCAGCGGTCCTCCACCAGCACTTCCGTGCTCATGAAAATCAGGCTCCGCGTCGTTCGCACGACGCGGGGGCGGGAGATCAGGATGTCGCCGATCCTGCCGGCCTCGACGAAATGCGTGTCGAGCTGCACGGTCGCCATATACTGCTTGCCGGTCTCGTAGCGGGCGGTCATGCCGCAGGTGCGGTCGGCGAAGGTCATCATCACGCCGCCCTGGACCATGCCGCGGCGGTTGTGATGCTTGTCTTCGGTCGCCAGCGCGAATTCAAAGTGGCCCTCGACCTTGCGCTCCCAGAGCGGGCCGATGAGGTGAATGAAGCCGCTGGTGTCGACGATCGTCCAGCCCTCGGATTTGAGCTTTGCGGCGGTCTTGTCGATCATCTCTCCGTCCATCCCTGCAACGCGTGCCTCTCCTCGTTTCATCAGACGCGGTCCTGGTGTAGTCAAGCATCATGAGATTTTTCGGCGATGCCACCAGACGGAATATCGCAGAGGCTTGCGCTGCCTTCGCGCGGCTGCACGATGCGGCCGAGGCGTCTACACTGAAGCGCGCTGCGGTGGTGGTCGCGCTGACCGAATCCGATGACGGCGACGACACGGCGTTTCTGCTGACCAGGCGCGCATCGAGCCTGCGCTCGCATCGCGGTCAGTGGGCGCTGCCCGGCGGACGTTGCGATGCCGGCGAGACCCCGGTCGAGGCGGCGTTGCGCGAGCTCGACGAGGAGCTCGCGCTCAAGCTCCCCCCCGACGCGGTGCTCGGCCTGCTCGACGATTATCCGACGCGCTCGGGATACCTGATCACGCCGGTTGTGGTTTGGGCCGCAGACAGCGTTGCGATCAAGCCGAACCCGGACGAGGTCGCCTCGGTCCATCGCATCGCGCTCGACACGATCGAGCGTGATGACGCCTTCGATTTCACGGCCATTCCTGAAAGCAGCCGTCGCGTGATCCGGTTTCATCACCGGATGAGCCTGATCCATGCGCCGACGGCGGCGCTGATCTACCAGTTCCGCGAGGTGCTGGCGGGGCGTCAGACCCGCGTCACCGACCTGGAACAACCGGTGTTCGCCTGGACGTGACGATGGTAAACGGCACGTTAACGTGCCGGTTACCGGATGCCTGCTAAGAGGACAGCATGCATCATTCGATTCGAAATAATTTGGCGCTGGTTTCACTCGCGCTCGTCCTGCTTGTCCCCGCCGCGCGCGGTGGCGAGGCTGACGCGCTGCCGCCCGCCTTGCGCAATGCCAACGCCCAGCTTCTGTCGCAGTTCTTCGCGCAGAGCGGGGGCGCTTCGCCGGCCGTGCTCGAATATCGCCGCAAGCTTGCCGAATATCAGCAGATCCGCGGCGCCTTCGATCAGGAGGCCGCTGCCTATTGGGGCCAGGTCACGGAGAAGCGAAAAGGCCGCAATGCCAAGCGGCGCAGCGGGCAGCAGATCACGCTTGATGATTATGTGCTGGAGCAGCCGCCGGTTTACACCGGGCCGAAGCGTCCGGTGAATCCGGAGCCGGAAGAAACGCCGGAACGACCGCCGCGCAAGCCGCTGCCGGTGGCCTCCGATCTCCTGCGTGCCGCGCAGGACCTCTATCAATTCACGCCGCAGCGACCCGCCAGCGAGGTCGAATTCAAGCGCGCCTATGCGCGCTATGCGCTCGCCTCGGGGCTGACGCGCGAGCAGGCGGTGCGGGTCTATTCGTTCGAGACCGGCGGCACCGGCAATTACGATGTACAAGCCGGCATCGAGCATGGCGGCAAGCGCGCGATCTCGACCGCGATGGGCTACAACCAGCTGCTCACCACCAACAGCGTCGAGCTCTTGGCCGAGCAGGGCCATGAGTTCATCCGTGCGCTCTCCGACAAGGTGGCGCGCACCTCCGGTCCGGCACGTCAATCGCTGGAGCACAAGCTCGGCGTTCTCAAGAAGATGGTGGCGCACGCGAAGTCGGTGCCGGACACCTGGTCTGAGCATGAGAAGATCGGCGATACCGCGCAAGGCTGGGCCATGCATGCGATGGTGCTCGACGTCGACATCGGGCCGATGCTGCAGACCCACAAGCTGCTGACCTCGGTGCTGTTCGCCCGCGCCAAGGGCTACACCCGTCCGCTCACCGCAGCCGAACTGGAGATGATGAACCTCACCGGCGACGGAACCGGCCTCGACATGGTGACGATGCCGCAGGCGATGCGCGAGCAGGTGCCGACATCGAATTTCTTCCAGCGCGGCGGCTATGAGCGCAACCCGGTCGCGATCCGCCACAACACGGTGGCCAAGCTGCTGGCCGTGACGGACGCGCGGATGGATTCGAACAGCAACAATGCCGGCGCGCGGGAGTTGGCGGCAGCGTTCTAAATCGCTGGCGAGCTCTTAACCTCGCCCCGCTTGCGGTCGTAAGAACGGGGCGAGGGAGCGCACCTTCAGCTCGGCTCCTAATGATCCGATCCGAACTTGAACCGGCCGTCGCCCTCCAGATATTGCCCGCTGCGCATGTAGAGCTGGCCGTTCTGGCCGATGAAGAACAGCGTGCCCTTGGGCACCTTCTTGGCACCCTTCAGCAACTCGCCGGCATTGTTGGTGCCCATCTTGTAAGAGAAGGTCTTGCCGTCCTTGTCATAGGCATAGCCGGTGTCCGGCTTGAGCTCCCAAGGCGTTGCCGCATTTTGTGCGAATGCCGGGGCGGCGAAGGCGCCCAGCACGGCTGCAATTGCAAAGGTCTTGATTGAAAATGCCATCATCCATCCTCCCCATTGTCGGGGTGCCCATTTGAACAAATCACGAACGATGCGTCAGGGTCAATCTGCGATGACGCCGCAGCGCATCACGTCTTGTCCAGCAGTTGTGATTTTCCCTTCGTCCCCTCGCGACTATGTTCCGCTTTCAGTCTAGAACGCAACACGACAAAGATATTGGTGGGGATGATTCGAATGCGTCACGTCGTTAAATTTTGCGGGATTGCCCTGGTGTCGCTGACGGCGCTCGCGCCGGCCGCCCGGGCCGATGACTACCAGCTCAGCCACAACCAGCGGATTTCGTGCAGCCGCGGTCTTGCCCCGGGCAAGCTCAACACCGCGACCTGCAAGTCCTACACTTATCTCTTCAATACCAAGACCTCGGAATATTTCCGCTGCCAGGTGTCGCTGGCGCTGACCCGCGACAACAAGGAAGTCATCAACGTCCAGACCGACGGCGGCTGCACCAAGAAGCCGCGCATCTTCGAGGCCGACGGTCATTATGATTTCGACGCGACCGAGACCGAGCCGCCGAACACCAATTCGTTCTTCGGCCCCGGCGGCTATTCGGTCTGGGCTGCCGACATGACCGCGCAGAAGATCCGCGGCTGCATCACCATCTCCTCGGGCCTCGGCTCCGACATCTCCAAGTGCCTGGACATGACGTTCCAGTGACGGTCTGCCCGTGAAGGCCTGCCAGGGACGGTGAGGCGCGCTACGAAGAAAACAACGCGGGAGACACGCGATGGACCGACTCAAGGGCAAGGTCGCGATGGTGGTGGGCGCCGGCTCGATCGGGCCCGGCTGGGGCAACGGAAAGGCGACCGCGGTGACCTTTGCGCGCGAGGGCGCGCGGGTGTTTTGCGTCGACCGCAACGGTGCGGCCGCCGAGGAGACAGCTGACATCATCGCCGGCGAAGGCGGCAAGGCCACCGCGTTCACCGCCGATGTCTCGCGACCCGCCGAGATCGAGGCGATGGTCGCGGCGTGCCTGAAGACGTATGGCCGTATCGACGTGCTCGACAACAATGTCGGCATCGCCGAGATGGGCAGTGTGGTTGAGGTGACCGAGGAGAGCTGGGACCGCGTCTTTTCGGTCAACCTCAAGAGCGCCTATTTCGCCATGAAGCACGTCATCCCTGTCATGGTGACGCAGGGCGGCGGCTCGATCATCAACATCTCCTCGATCGCCTCGATTCGCCACATGGGCATCTCCTATGTCACCTACGGCGCCTCGAAGGCCGCGATGAACCAGATGACGCGCACCACCGCGATCGAGTTCGCGCGGCATCATGTGCGGGTGAACGCCATCCTGCCCGGTCTGATGAAGACGCCGATGGTGGAGCATTCCGCCGGCCTCGCCAACAGCTACGCCAAGGGCGACGTCGAGGCGATGTGGCGCGCCCGCGACGCGCAGGTGCCGATGGGCCACATGGGCGACGCGTTCGATGTCGCCAACGCCGCGCTGTTTCTGGCGTCGGACGAGTCGAAATATGTGACGGGGATCGAGCTGGTTGTCGACGGCGGGATTACGTGCAAGGCGGGGGCTTAGCGTCGCCTCACACTCCGCTGTCGTCCCGGACAAGCGTCAGCGCAGATCCGGGATCCATAACCACGGAATGCAGTTGTTGCGCGAAGCAGGTAATTCCGAGTGCTCGCAAAACGATTGCTGAGGCGTATGGATCCCGGATCCGCGCGCTTGGGGCGCGCTTGTCCGGGATGACGAGCTGAAATCATCCCCCCGCGCTGAGCTCCGCGCGATCCAGCTCTTCCTCCAGCCGGTGAAACGCGTCGTCGCCGATCACTTCGGTGGTGCGTAGATGGAAGACCGATTTGCGCGCAGCCTCGATGGCGCGGCGGCGCAGGGGATCGGCGGGCAGTTCGCCATTGACGATGCCGCCGTGCGGATCGTCATCGGCCTGCATCAGGATGGCGCGGTATTCGAGCCTGAGGATCTCGGCCTCCTCTGACGGATCGTCCTCGATCGCATCGAGCGCCGCGCGATAGGCGATGGCCCGGGCACGTGCGACCTCGACGCCGACGGGGTCGTCATCCCTGAGATCGAAGGCCAGGATCAGCGGCCGCAGCGTCAGGCCCTGGATCACCAGCGAGCCCAGCACCACCGCGAAGGCGATGAAGACGATGAAGTCGCGATAGGGAAAGTTCTCCGGCAGTGCGAAGGCGGTGGCGAGCGTGACCAGGCCACGCATGCCGCACCAGGAGATGATAAGCCCCCCTTTGGGTGAGGCGACCTGCTTCGGATCCTTTGGGTGGTAGATCCCGTGCGCGATCAGGGCGCGCAGCGTGGTGCGATAGAATGTGATCCAGAGCAGACGGACCAGGATGACCGTCGCCAGGATCCAGGCCGCCGCCACGCAATATTCCCAGCGCACATCCGTATCCAGCTTGGTCCAGATCGGCCGCATCTGCATGCCAATCAGCATGAAGGCGAGCACGTTGAGGACGAACACCGTCGTCTCCCACACCGCGTAGGACGGCACCCGCAGCCGCGCCGGCATCCGCGCCGGCGCCGACTGCGCGATGGTGATGGCATAGACCACGATGGTGAGGATGCCGGAGAGTCCGAGATGCTCGGCGCCGATCCAGATCATGAAGGTGGTGGCGAACTGCACGATGATCGCGCTCGGCACCTCCCTCACGCGCTCCATGATCGGCGGAATGATGCGCCCCGCAACAAGGCCGGCCAGCACGCTGCCGACCAGTCCGAGCGCGATCGTCGGTGCGACCTCGCTCCATGTCAGGTGCTCCATGACGACAGCGCCAACTGCGATGCGATAGATCAGCAGTGAGCTGGCGTCGTTGAGCAGACTTTCGCCCTCCAGCACCTTCACCATGCGATAGGGCAGCTTCACCTGGCTCAGGATCGCGACGGCTGCTGCGGCATCGGGCGGCGCCACGATGGCACCGAGCGCCACAGCGGCGGCCCAGGGCATGTCGGGAAAGAGACGATGCGCGACAAAGGCGACGGCGACAGTGGTCAGACCGACCGCCGCCACCACCAGGGTCGCGACCGGAACCCAATTGTTGCGCAAATCGCGCAGCGAGGTGTCGAAGGCGGCATCCAGCAGCACCGGTGCGACAAAAAGCGCCAAGGCCAGGTCCGGCTGCAGGGTCCAGGTCGGGCTATCAGGCACAAAGGCAATCAGCGCGCCGCCGATGGCGAGAAAGGTCGGATAGGGGACCTTGATCCGCCGCGCCAGCGCCGATAATGCAACGGCGCCGAGCAGAAGCGCGATGATCCATTCGAATGTCGACACGTTCGTTCCCGAAACCGATGTGAGCAGCGCTACAAGCTAGCACCAATCCGGCCGTATGATGGACAGTACGGCCCCGAGGCAAGCCTTTCGACGACAACGAGCATGCGTTTTCAAAAATTGATTCAGATGTCAGCGGCCGTCCTGCTTGCAGCGGTCTTGCCCGGTGCGGCTCACGCCGCAACCGGCGGTGAGCCCGCCGCCGTCGCGCAGGTCGACGTCGCGGCATGCCTCGCTGCAACCGCTGCCGACGACATCGACAAGGCAGGCCCGGCCTGCGCCGCGGTCATCGACAACGAGAAGACGGCAAAGCCAGATGTCATCAAGGCGCTGGTCGCGCGCGGCGCGCTCTATGCGCGGCATGACCAGATCGACCGTGCCATCGCTGACGACGGCCGCGCGTTGCAGCTCGATCCGACGCTGGCCGACGTCTTCAACGCACGTGGCGAGCTCTGGCTGAGGAAGGGCGACAAGCCGAAGGCGGTACAGGATTTCGGCGCCGCGCTGCGGATCGATCCGAACCACGAGAAGGCCAAGGCCAATCACAGGGCGATGGCGCGTGAGCTCGAACGAATCGGCGCGCAGATGGCGGTGGCCGGCAAGCCCAGCTTTAACTGCGCCGGCGCGCGCCGCCCGGTCGAGAAGGCGATCTGCGCCAATCGCGAGCTCGCTGATCTCGACCGCGAAGTGTATGCCGCGAACGCGCGCGTGATCCGCGAGGCGCAGAGCGAGGACGAGGCGAAGAAGCTCCGGTACGAGCGGGACGACTTTATCGCGCGTCGCAACGCCGGGTTCGGCCGGCCGGGATACGATCTGAAGAAGGCCATGCAGGAGCGGCTGCAGAGGCTGAATGGGGCGGACGGGTACTAGCCGCGCTCTTCGCCGCTTGAGAGGTCGTCATGCCCGGCCTGGTGCCGGGCATCCACGTTCTTTGTGCTGTGGGTCAGGCGTGGATGGCCGGGACAAGCCCGGCCATGACGGCAGGAACAGGCCCCGATTTGAACCCATGACGCGCCCACCGAGACAATGGTGAAACCTGATGTCACGGAGCTTTCCGCCATGTGCGGCACGCGTCCTACCGCGCAAATATCCAAAGTCCCGCTACGCAGCTTCCTGCTGGGCGCCGCGATGAGCCTTGTCCTCGCGACTCCGGCGTCGGCCACCGGCGATTGCGTAATGGGCAGCAAGGCTGCGCCGGCCGAAATCGTGTCGGCGTGCAGCGCCATCATCGACCAGACATCGAATCCGAACTCCGACCGCGTCGCGGCGCTGCTGGTTCGTGCCGACGTCAATGCGCACACGTCCGGCGGGCTCACGCAGGCGCTGCGGGATATTGACCGCGCCATCGCGCTCGATGGCAAGAATGCGCGCGCCTGGCGCCTGCGCGGCGATCTGTTGCGCGAGGCGGGCGGCGATCTCAACCGCGCCACGTCCAATCTCAGCAAGGCAATCGAGCTCGACCCGGGGGATGCCGAGGCCTATGAGCTGCGCGGCGTCGCCTACACCAATCAGCACCGTTTCGACCGAGCGATCGCCGATTACAACCAGGCGATCAAGCTGAAACCGGATTACGCGCAGGCCTGGTCCGACCGCGGCGCGACCTATTATCTCAGCGGCGACAACGACAAGGCGGTCGCCGATCTCAGCGAGGCCCTGCGGCTCGATCCCAGCCGGGCGCGCAGCTACACCAATCGCGGCGCGGCCTACAAGAAGCTCGGCCAGCTCGACAAATCCGTCGCCGACGACAGCGAGGCGATCAGGATCGATCCGAACGTACCGGAATATTACGACAATCGCGGGCTCACTTATGCCGCGATGAAGGACTATGACAAGGCGATCGCCGATTACGATCGGGCGCTGCGGCTGGCACCGCGGCCGAACTTCTTCACCAACCGCGGTGATTCCTACCAGTTCAAGGGCGAGTTCGGCGCAGCGCTGAGCGACTACAATGACGCGCTGAAGCTCGATCCTGATTTCGCGAAGGCCTACAACAACCGCGCAGTGCTCTACGCCAAGATGGGCGAGCGCAAGAAGGCGCTGGCCGATTACGAGACCGCGTTGCGGCTCGACCCGGGCGACACCAACGCCGCCGATGGCCGCCGCACCATGATGGCGGAGATCGCAAGGTTCGGCGCCGAGGCTCCAGGTCCGCTGACCGCGAATTCCGGCAGCGGCCCGTCATTCGATTGCGCCTCTGCCAAGCGCGAGGTCGAGAAGGTGATCTGCGCCGATCCGCAATTGAGCGTGCTCGATCGCCAGCTCGCCGAGGCCTATCAGCGCGTGCTGAAATCGATGAGCCGGCGCTCGGCGGCTGATTTCCGTAAATCCCAACAGGATTTCCTCGCCACCCGCGACGCCAGCTTCCGCCGCCCCGGCTATGACCTGAAGAAGGTCATGCAGGACCGGTTGCAGCGGCTGAATGCGATGGAGGGGTGAGTTCGCGTCTCCGCCGTAAGAACGAGGAGAGGGAGGCCAACCACCCTTTTCAGCTTGAACCGCGGCCCGTTCCCGGAAAATATCCCTCAAACAAGGCCGGCACTTGATCCCTGTCATGGCGGGACTGACGTCCAGCCGTCAGGTCAAGGCGAGGCCAAAAAAGAGGAAACGGGAGCGCCGGGAATGAACGTCCAGGGTAAGAGCCTTTATCACGAGGTCCACGCGCGTTCGCTGGCCGATCCCCAAGGCTTTTGGGCCGAGGCGGCAAGGGAAATCGACTGGATCGAGCCGCCGAAAAAGATCTTCGATGCAACGCAGGGCGTCTACGGCCGCTGGTTCACAGGCGGGGTCGTCAACACCTGCTATAACGCGCTCGACCGTCATGTCGAGCGCGGCCGCGCCGACCAGGTCGCGCTGATCCATGATTCGCCGCTGACGAATTCCGTCACCAAATTCACCTATGCCGAACTGCTGGCCGAAGTGCAGGCGCTCGCCGCCATCATGCAGGAGGTTGGCGTCGCCAAGGGCGACCGCGTCATTCTCTATATGCCGATGGTGCCGGAGGCCGTGGTTGCGATGCTCGCCTGTGCGCGCATCGGCGCGGTGCACTCCGTGGTGTTCGGCGGCTTCGCCGCAAAGGAGCTCGCAACCCGCATCGACGATGCGCAGCCAAAGCTCATTCTCTCGGCGAGCTGCGGCATCGAGCCCGGCCGCATCGTGCAGTACAAACCGCTGCTCGATGAAGCGATCAGGCTGGCGGCCGCAAAACCGAAGGCCTGCATCGTGCTGCAGCGTCCGCAGTTGACTTGCGACCTCGCGCCAAAGCGCGACTATGATTGGGCGAGCCTGCGTCGCAAGGCAATGAACGAGGGCAAGAAGGCGCCTTGCGTGCCCGTCGCTGCCACCGATCCGCTCTACATCCTCTACACGTCGGGCACGACAGGCATTCCCAAGGGCGTGGTGCGCGACAATGGCGGGCATCTCGTCGCGGTGAAGTGGTCGATGTTCAACCTCTATGGCGTCAAGCCGGGCGAGGTCTGGTGGTGCGGCTCGGACATCGGCTGGGTGGTCGGCCACAGCTACATCATTTACGGCCCGCTGCTGCATGGCGCGACCTCGATCATGTATGAGGGCAAGCCGGTCGGCACGCCCGACGCCGGCGCGTTCTGGCGCGTCATCTCCGAGCACAAGGCGGTTGCCCTCTTCACCGCGCCGACCGCGTTCCGCGCCATCCGCAAAGAAGATCCGGAAGGCAAGTTCATCCGGCAATACGACCTGTCGAAATTCCGCACGTTGTTTCTCGCCGGCGAGCGCGCCGATCCGCCGACGGTGGAATGGGCAGAGCAGCAGCTCAAGGTGCCTGTGATCGATCATTGGTGGCAGACGGAGACCGGCTGGTGCATCGCCGGCAATCCGGTCGGGCTCGGGCTGCTGCCGGTGAAGCACGGCTCGCCGACCGTGCCGATGCCGGGCTATCAGGTCGACGTGGTGGATGAGGCAGCCAAGCCGGTGGGTCCCAACACCATGGGCTCGATCGTCATCAAGTTGCCGATGCCGCCGGGCTGCCTGCCGACGCTGTGGAATCAGGATGCGCGCTTCAAGGAAGCGTATTTGAGCGAATTCCCCGGCTACTACAAAACCTCGGATGCTGGCTACAAGGACGAGGACGGCTATGTCTTCGTGATGGGGCGCACCGACGACATCATCAATGTCGCCGGCCACAGGCTCTCCACCGGCGGCATGGAAGAGATCCTGGCCTCGCATCCCGATGTCGCCGAATGCGCCGTGCTCGGCGTCAAGGATGCGATCAAGGGCGAGGTGCCCTGCGGGTTCCTGGTGCTGAAAGCCGGTGTGAAGCGCCCGCCCGCCGAAATCGAGAAGGAGATCATCGCGCTGGTGCGCGACCGGCTCGGCCCCGTCGCCGCGTTCAAGCTTGCCATCACTGTCGGCCGGCTGCCGAAGACGCGTTCGGGCAAGATCCTGCGCGGCACCATCAAGAAGATCGCCGACGGCGAGGCCTGGACCATGCCGGCCACGATCGAGGATCCCAAGGTGCTGGACGAGATCGGCGAGGCGCTGAAGGGGAAGGTGTGACGCAAGGTCCCTGCGGACTTACATTCTCCGCATTCCGCGCTAAACAGGGCCGGCCAATAAGGGACCTCGTATGCCACTCGCCACCGCGCCGCGCCTGCTTGCAGCCGTCCTGCTCGCCATCGCTCTCTCCGCCTGCTCGGCACGCTACCAGACGCCGGTTGCGATGGGGGGCGACGATGACGATTCGGTGTGCCAGAGCCGCGGCCTCGCGGTCGGCTCGCCGGAATATGTGGCCTGCCGCAAGGACCGCGACGTCCAGCGCAGCTCTGCGACCGCCCGCGCCGATCGCCGCCAGCGCGATCTCGGCGAATACATGCTGAACCATCCATAAGAGGTCATGCGCAAACAAAAACGCGGCGGGTTATCCCGCCGCGTTCTGCGTTTCGATGACGAATGAAAGAGCGGAGTCCTACTCCTCCTCTTGCTCCTGCTTCTTGCCGCCGAGGGTCTTGAGCTTGGCGAACACGGCATCGACGTTGAGGTCGTCGCTCGAGCGTTCGGCCGGCTCGAATTCGTCCTTCTTGGTGGTCTCGGAGGCCGGCAGCAGGGTGGCGCCGCCATAGGCTGTGTCGACCGGCTTTTCCTTGGCCGCGCGCGCCACTTCGAAATCGAGTTCGATCTGCGAGCAGAGGCCGAGGGTCACCGGATCGATCGGGGTCAGCTGGGAGGTGTTCCAGTGGGTGCGGTCGCGGACGCTGGCGATGGTGCTCTTGGTGGTGCCGACCAGGCGCATGATCTGGGCGTCCTTGAGCTCGGGATGGCTGCGCAGCAGCCAGAGGATGGCGCTGGGGCGCTCGTGGCGGCGCGACACCGGGGTGTAGCGCGGGCCCTTGCGCTTCGGCTGGGGCGGCAGCACGACCTTGCTCTCCTGAAGACGGAGCCGGTAGTCCTGGTTCTTCTCGCCCTTCTCGATCTCCTCGCGGGTCAGCTGGCCGTTGGAAATCGGGTCCATGCCCTTGATGCCCTGCGCGGCGTCGCCATCGGCGATCGCGCGCACCTCGAGCGGGTGCATCTTGGTGAAATCGGCGACCTGGTCAAAGGTCAGCGCGGTGTTGTCGAGCAGCCAGACGGCGGTCGCCTTGGGCATCAGAGGTGCGTTGCTCATGGCAAATCTCCTTTGTGCTTCGCCCACCCCTTTGGAGGCGAAACCGGTGGTCATCAGCGATGACAGGGAATTCGCGTTATATAAGCCGGGAGGGGGTAGCCACGCAATGGTTCTGCTATAGATAGTGCCTTGACAGCGCCGGAAAGGGGGCCCAATTCCCTCTCAAGTCGCTATAACGCCCAAGCAGACCGTTTTAGGCCCTTTTCCATCCATCGACCGTCCCCCGCCAGAAGGCGAACGGTGATTCGGTCCCGAGATCGCTCAATGTCAGCCAAACCAGACCTCAAGATCGTGCTTTGTTCTCCCCGCGGCTTCTGTGCCGGGGTGGTCCGGGCGATCGACACCGTGGAACGGGCGCTCGATAAGTATGGCGCCCCCGTCTATGTTCGCCATGAGATTGTGCACAACAAATACGTCGTGGACGGGTTGAAGAAAAAGGGCGCGATCTTCGTCGAGGAGCTCGCCGAGATCCCGGAAAACGCCACCGCTCCCGTCGTGTTCTCGGCCCATGGCGTGCCGAAGTCGGTTCCCGCCGATGCCCAGTCCCGCAATCTGTTCTCGCTCGATGCGACCTGCCCGCTGGTGACCAAGGTCCACCGCGAGGCGGCGATCCACTTCAAGCGCGGCCGCGAGATCTTCCTGATCGGCCACTCGCATCATCCCGAGGTGGTCGGCACGCTCGGCCAGCTGCCGGTCGGCGCGGTCACCCTGATCGAGACCGCCGAGGACGCCAAGACCATCAGCCCGAAGGACCCGAACAATCTGGCCTTCGTCACCCAGACCACGCTGTCGATCGACGATACCGCCGAGATCGTGGCGCTGCTCAAGGAGCGCTTCCCGAACATCAACGGGCCGCACAAGGAAGACATCTGCTACGCCACCACCAACCGCCAGCTCGCGGTGAAGAAGGTGGCGCCGGTGGTCGACGCGCTCATTGTTGTCGGCGCCCCCAATTCGTCGAACTCGCAGCGCCTGCGCGAGGTCGCCGAACGCGAGGGCTGCAAGATCGCCGTGCTGGCACAGCGCGCTGCCGACATCGACTGGACCAGGTTCGGCAACATCACCAGCCTCGGCATCACCGCGGGTGCCTCCGCGCCGGAAGTGATCGTCGAGGAGATCATGGACGCCTTCGCCGAGCGCTACACGCTGCATGTGGAGACGGTCTCGGCCGCGGAAGAGAACGAGTTCTTCCCGCTGCCGCGCCAGGTGCGCCCTGAAGCTGCCGCCGAGTAGTCTTGCATGGCGGTCTATACCGACGTTGCCGCCGACGAGCTTGCGGATTTCCTGAAGCAATACGATATCGGCGAACTGCTCTCCTACAAGGGCATCGCCGAGGGCGTCGAGAACACCAACTTCCTGCTGCACACCAGCCAAGGAAACGAGCAAGCCTCGTTCATCCTCACGCTGTATGAGAAGCGCGTGGCGAAGAACGATCTGCCGTTCTTCCTGGCATTGATGACGCATCTGGCCGAGCACGGTGTCAGTTGCCCGCTGCCGGTGAAGGCGAAGGACGGCGAGGCGCTGCACGAGCTGCAGGGACGGCCCGCCGCGATCATCACCTTTCTCGAAGGCATCTGGCCGCGCAAGCCGAACGCGACCCATTGTGCCGGTGTCGGCGAGGGGCTGGCCCGGATGCATCTGGCCGGCGCGAATTTTACGATCAAGCGCGCCAACGCGTTGTCTGTCGCGGGTTGGCGGCCGCTGTTCGATGCGGCGGCGGACCGCGCCGACGAGGTGCAGCCGGGCCTGCGCGCCTTTCTTTCGGCCGAGCTCGACTATCTCTCCGGTGGCGTCTGGCCGAACAATCTGCCCGAGGGCGTGATCCACGCCGATCTCTTCAACGACAACGTCTTCTTTCTCGGCGACAAGCTGTCGGGGATCATCGACTTCACCTTCGCCTGCAACGACATGCTGGCCTACGACGTCGCGATCTGCCTGAACGCGTGGTGCTTCGAGCCGGATCACGCCTTCAACGTCACCAAGGCGCGCGCCTTCCTCAACGCTTACGGCCGGGTGCGCAAGCTCTCGGAAGCCGAAGAGGCCGCGCTGCCGCTGCTCGCGCGCGGGGCTGCAATCCGCTTCCTGCTGACGCGGCTGGTCGACTGGCTCAACGTGCCCGCGGGCGCGCTGGTCAAGCCCAAGGATCCGCTGGAATATGTCCGCAAGCTGCGCTTCCACCAGAACGTATCCAGCGCGCGCGATTACGGGCTGATGCCGTCAGGACTGGTCGCGTGAGCGAGCTCCCCAATGTCACGATCTATACCGACGGCGCCTGCTCGGGGAATCCCGGGCCCGGCGGCTGGGGCGCGATCCTGAAGTTCGGCGACAAGGAAAAAGAGCTGAACGGCGGCGAGCGCCACACCACCAACAACCAGATGGAATTGATGGCGGCGATCTCCGCGCTCGAAGCGCTGAAGAAGCCCTGCACCGTCGATCTCTACACCGACAGCCAGTATGTCCGGCAAGGCATCACCGGATGGATCCACGGCTGGAAACGCAACGGCTGGCGTACCGCCGACAAGAAGCCGGTCAAGAACGTCGAGCTATGGCAGCGCCTCGACGCGGCGCTGAAGCAGCACGCGGTTCGCTGGCACTGGGTCAAGGGTCACGCCGGCCATCCCGAGAACGAGCGTGCCGATCAACTCGCGCGGGACGGGATCGTGAAGGCGAGGACGCAGACGCGGGTGGCGGAGTAGGGGCGAAGCATTTCGCTTGTGCGATCGTTTCGCGCCGCACGCTCCGCTGTCATCCCGGCGAAGGCCGGGATCCATAATCACAGGGTCAAGTTTGGCGATGACTCGGAGTTGCCAGCTCGCGCAGCAACTCCGCCCTGGGGTGATGGGTCCCGGCCTTCGCCGGGACGACACCGAGAGCGCGGTAGAAAGAGCTGGCCGCCTTACAGCTGCCCCAGCAGCGTATCGCCGCCGGAGACTTCGACCTTGCCCGGCATCGCCTCGAGGTTCAGCTTCTTGACCACGCCGTCCTCGACCAGCATCGAATAGCGCTTGGAGCGGATGCCGAGGCCGTTGCCGGAGGCATCGAGCTCCATGCCGATCGCCTTGGTGAAGTCGGCATTGCCGTCGGCGAGGAACACGGCCTCGTCGCGCTGGTCGGTGTCACGCTTCCAGGCGTTCATGACGAAGGCGTCGTTGACCGAGACGATCGCGATGGTGTCGACGCCCTTGTCCTTAATCGCGTAGGCGTTGAGGAAGATGCTCGGCAGATGCATCTTGTGGCAGGTGCCGGTGTAGGCGCCGGGCACCGCGAACAGCGCCACCTTCTTGCCCTTGAAGATATCGTCGGTGGTCTTCACCTGCGGGCCTTCCGCCGTCATCACGCGGAATTTCGTCTCGGGCAGCTTGTCGCCAACTTGGATAGCCATCGTCGTTTCTCCATGGAAAAGAGCCGGGCTCGTTCTAGAGCATTTTACCGCCGGAGGGAAACGGGTTCACCGCGGTGTGATGGGGCACTCGCAGGGCTGCACCCTCAGTGTCGTCCCGGCGAAGGCCGGGACCCATAACCACAGAGAGTGGTTTGAGGCTCGCTGGCAACTCCGAGTCTTCGCCAAACGCTCGCTGCGGCGTATGGGTCCCTGTGTCTGGAAAGTCTGTCATGATGAGAGTGGGCGGGAAGCCGTTGGGTCCTTGGCGCTTGACGCCG
>NZ_JAFCLG010000002.1:162500-562217 GCF_018129685.1 Bradyrhizobium manausense | reverse complement strand
CCAAACACATGGACTCAAATCCTTGCATCGACTCAGTTTTCCATCCGCGCCGATTCACCGAACACGGCACACCGACAGCGGTCAGCGGGCGAATGTCGGTTTCCCCAAATGTGTGGACTGGGGGCCGAAAATGATTGATCGGCTCCTTAAATCGTCGACTGGTGTTCCTTTAATTGTAAACTGGTGCAACGGTCAGCTTCCTCCTTGCGAGAACCTTGCGTCGCCTCCAAGGACCGTGCATGCGCAACAGTCGATCCGCGACATAGATCGTGATCTCGACTCCAAAGCGCCGCAGCGTTTCGTTTTGCACGCGATTTGTCCGCCAGCGCGGTCCGGCCGACGGCGCATTAGCGATCCACTCAGCAAGCTGAGCAGCTTGCGGTCCCGAAAGTTGCCCGCTCGGTCGTTCGAGCGCAACTTCAAGTCCGCCCTGCGCACCACGCTTTATCCAGCGATACAGAGTTCGCGGTCGCACGTCGGCAACTTCGGCAGCAGCCTCGACGGACAAACCATCGCGCACGTCGGCGATTGCCATGAGCCTGGCGCGACGATGTGGCAGACGCTCCTGGCGCGCTTGCGCGCGCAACTCCTCTCCAGTTTGCGGCAAGTTGTCGATCCAGGCCCGCCACGAGCCGCGTTCGTCGTTGTCCCGTTCGTCTGGCCACGCTGTGAGGAACAAGGCCTCCACTTGACCGCGTATCGCAGCATCCAGGGTTGGCCAACGCTGCATCTGCCGGCGCGGGCGTACGGCTCGCAGCATTGCGAGTGCAGCTTGTGTTCGTTTCGGCCACGCTTCGAACATCCACGCCAGGATCACCAGACCTTGATAGCCATCGGCCAGCTCTCCCAGCCGGGCGGTGCCGAAATCACGAGCGATCCGCGCAAACAGCACGTCGCGAGCGGTCGGCTTGGTATCGATCCACACAGCGCCCAACAACATGTCGAACAGAGCCACGGCCACAGACCAGCCGATTTTGCCGATCTGCGGCAAATCGACGATGCCTGCTGGCCGGCCGTCGAGTATACGCCGCTGAAATTCCAATACAGGCTCCGCCGCGATCATGCTCGCGACGCGGGCCAAGCGATGCGCGCAGCGCCGACATCGGTCGGGCGCGAAATACGTTGCATCCGACAATCGGGGCAAGCGCAGCTTTACCCCGCACTCGGGACAGGTTCGTATCAATACCGTGCCATGTGTTGGACAGGCTGTCAGCCAGCCAATCGTCCACGTCCGCCGTACATAAGGCACTTCATCCTCGGCGAGGCAGTCAGGACAGATGCCTATTCGTCGCGATTGATGCGACGGCCGTTCGGCCGTGTAGCGCTGCCGACCGAACCGGTCGGGCAGGGCATCAATAATCCCATCATCAGGCCAGTTGGCGAAGCTCAGCAAGCGGATGCGGTCGCTCGATACGCCCGTCCCGCGCGCAAGCGCCGCGACGACGAGCGGATCAGGCTTGCGCCACCAGTCGGGATGGGTTGCGAAGCCCATCTCGCCGTCGCCGAGCAGCAAGGCTTCCGGCCAGACCCCGAACGGTTCGGCGAAACGAAGCAACCAGGATGCCAGCGCCTCATCCGGCAGTGGCGCAACGCGTGCCGGCAGCGACCGCGGTGCGCCGACGATCTCCGCATTGAAAAACTCAACCTTGTAGATCTCATCCGGCGACACGTCGGCGCTCCGTAGGAGGAATGAAACCGATGTCGTCAATTCTTTCGATGAGGATGCGCTCTTCGCCGGCGGCAACGGCCGCCACCGCGGCAGTCGTGACCAGGCTGACCACCTCACCGAGGATGCCCTCCGCCGCGCTTAGCAGCTTTTGCGCGAAGGCCGGCTCCTCCATGCCCGATCGCTCGCGCAGTGGAAGCATCGCCTCCAGTGTGTTGAGGAGCCGCAGATACTCCGCATCGTACCTCCATGGCGGCAAGCCGAACGGCGTGAACCGGTTGGCAAGCTGGTCATCGCTCTGGATTGCGCGCAACGCCTCCGCGGTTCCGACGGCTACCAGCGGAATTTGTAGCTCGTTGCCGAGCCAGCGCAGCAGGTTGAGGAAGCGACGTTGTTGCGCCCGCGAGCCCGACAGGATGTTGTGGACCTCGTCGATGACGAGCAGCCGCACATCCGTCGCGCGCAGTATCCGCATCGCCATATCCTGCTTGACCGCCAGCCGATCATGGTTGCGATCGGGTGCCCCTAGCGCTTCCAGCACGGCAGCAAAGAACAGCCGCTCGTCCGGCGCCGGCGGCATCTGGACCTTTAAGACGGGCACCGAGATAGCACCCTCCGAGGCATCGACGGTATCGCCCAAATGCGCGCGCTTGAACTTCTCGACGATCATGGTCTTGCCGTTGTTGCTGGGGCCGACCAGCAGCAAGTTCGGCATACGGGTGCGCTTCGGGAACGTCAGAAGATCGTCCATCGCCGCCAGGGCGGCTTCCGCTCGTGCATAGCCGATCCACCGATCTGCGCGGATGCGCTGGATGCGAATCTCGCCAGGCGCATCGGCGAGCGCGCGAATCTGCGGCAGCAGATGCGGGTAGGAGGGATTGCTCATGTCCATTCCTCCACGTTCTTGAACAACCGCTGATCGGCGGGCAGGGGCTCGATCGTTGGAGCGGATTCAGCCGCGATGGCGGCTGGACGCCGTTCTGTCACCACGCCATCAAGGCGAAGCCGCCGCTCTCGTTGACGACGCGCAGTCTTGGTCTCCGCGCTAGCGCGCTGCGCAATACCGCGCATTGCGTCAATTGCTGTGAAGATAGCGTCCTCGTTGATCTCGGCACGGCCTTCGTCCCGCAACCGCGTCAGTGCCAGTCGATGCTCCCACAGGCTGATCGCCGGCCGACGCAGATCGCGATAGCTGAGGTCATAGTAGCGTCCGTCCGGTGCGAGCAGATGGACCCGGCTGAGATCGCGTGGATCGTACCGAACGATCATCCGCTCTCGCTCGCCGATCCAGGTGCGCAGCACATCGGCCCAATAGCCGATCGAATGCAGGAACACGCCTTCGCGGCGAACAAGCCGCCGCTCCATCGGCAGAAAGTCGATCAGGAAGCGGCGCGGATCGTCGATTGCGGTTGGCATGCCCCGTCCGGAGATCTGTCCATCGCCCAGGATTCCGCGCTCCCAGGCCGCGACCGGCGTCGTGCCGATCCCGCGATGCAAATCGTGGTGATAAACACCGACGATTGCGTGGGCGAGCCAGCGTTCGATCTCGTCAAGCGTCAATGCCGCCGTGTCTTCCGGCTTCCAATCTCCCTTGGCACGAACATCCGAGAAAGTGGTGCCAGGCAAGAGATGAACCTTGCCCATCATCGTCCCGATCAGCCGTTCGATATGGCCGCCATAGTGCGGCGTCCTCACCGGACGATAGTCGACGGCGATCCCATACTGCTCGCAGCCGCGCTTCAGCGCCTCGGAATGGAACTCCTTGGCGTTGTCGAGGTGCAACCGCTCGATCAATCCCTGGACAGGCCAATCACCGGCGACACCACGCGCCATCAGCCAGCCGGCCTTCGGCAGAACGGCATGGGCGATGCACAGCGCGACCGACGTGGCGGATGGCGGTTCGAGCGCCAAATGGAACCCCGCGACACAGCGCGAGTGGACATCGATTGCAATGGTCAACCACGGCCGCTGGATCGGCTGTCGTGTGACACTGTCGACCGCGATCACGTCTACCAGCGTGTGGTCGATCTGAACAAGTGCGAGTGGCCAAGGCGCCGTCAGAGAACCCGTCGCTGGTCCGAAGCGATCACGTGCGGCCTTGCGGCCGGATCGCTTTGCCAACACCTCGACCGACGCACGTTGTCCAATCCGCAAGTTGATTGCCGTGCGGCTTGGCTTCGGCAGTCCCAGCGTCCGGCAGCGCCGTTGCACCTCGGTCACCAGATCGCTGACGCGCGGTCGTTGCCGGGTCAGATAGAACTCGTCGATCGTGGCCTGCACCACCTCATCGACCTCTGCAGGCAGAAAAAGCTGACCGTGTCGCCGTCCGCGGCGCCCCGGCAGGAGGCTCGTTACGCGCGGATCGGCAAGATAGCGCGACAGCAGCCGATAAACGACCGTGGCACTGCAGCCAAGCGCCTCGGCAGCCGCCTCGGCATCGCCTCGCGTCCGCTCCGGCGCCTTCGCCAGAACACTGATCACCTCAAAGCGACGACGCGCCTTATGCCAATCAGCAACGGGTACGTCTGCAAGATCGGGTGTGTCAGCCGCGGGGCTCATGCCAATCCCACCGGTGAATTGGGGTGTATCGGCGCGGCGAGGTCGACTCTGAAAGCGCCCCGCGCGATGAGCCGCCAAACCACACCCAGCGCCATCGCGCGGTCGCAGGACATCGCGTCGACGATGCGCTCGAAAGTCGGTTCGCAGAGTGTTCGCGCTGCTCCCAAAGCGCGTTCGGATATTGCCGGATCAAGCGGTGCTTTGCGTAGCGGTAGCAGCCGTCTGGCATTGTCGAGCAACGGTCCCCGGATGCCGCGTTCGGTCGCGATGCGGAAACGTCCGCCGTTCTTCCTCGCCATCGCCCGAGCCGCAACAAAGCCTGGCCGTAGTCGCGCCCACTGGGCGCGCAGATCGACGCGGTACTTTACCTCGACCAGCTCTGAGCGTCCGTTGCTCCACATCACGCGGAAATCCGGCGTGTATCTGCGCTGCCGCGCGCCATCCTCGAACTCGATTGTGATCGGCTGCGAGGTAATCGCGGCGCCGGCGTCGAGAAAGTTCACCAGCAGCACGAAATCCCGTTCGAGCGAGCTCTCGTGCTCGACCGCCTCTCCATCGACTGGCCGAAAGCCTGTGATGTGCGAACGCCGACTGAGCGGGATGCGTCTCATCGATCCCTCCGACTCACCATCGTGCAAGGTGAGTCTACGCCCAGCCGCTGCAGGCAGTCCACGATTTAAGGAGCCAGTTAATGATTCAAGGGAAATCACATCATGCGGAAAGTCGTGCAAAGACTCGAAAAGCCAGCGCCGCCCAGAATCGGATTCAAGGGAAAACGACAATGAGCGACCTCACTCACGTCGAACTCCTTTGGCTGGAGAAGCGCATCGAGAACTGGATTCGCTTTGGGCATGCGGCCGAGGAACAGATGCTCGATAGGCGACGGCGAATCCTTTCGTTTGCGCCCGGCAGCAGTTTTGCGTTCGTGCGCTGGGCCTCCAACGACTTCGGCACCGTTATCTCGCGCATCGATATCTTGCGGGCTGTCGCGCCCGGCCAACGCTGCGCCACTGTGCCTTATGTGCGACCAGGCGGCGAACACATGTTGCGCCTGTCAGGCTGGCCCAAGGTCGAACGCGTGTTGCAGATTGTCGACGCCATCGAGGCGCTCGGCATCGACCCGGCCGACGCTGCACCCGATTATTGGCACCACGTCCACAACCGTCTGTCGGTCAATGAAGTGCCGCGGTCGTACACACGCTCGCGCCATCAGGCTTGGCTGCATCAGCGAAGGATCGCCCCATGAAGTGCCGTGTCACGACGCTTCTGACGACGCTTGCAGCCACGACCGTCGTGCTGTTAACGATCTGGACGAAACCGGCGATACATTATGTATGGAACGTCTCCGAAAGCGCGCCCATAGGTCTCTACGTAATACAGCCGACCGGCCGACTCTTCGTCACCAAACTAGTCGCGGTCGAACCGCCCGAACCCCTCGCAACATTCCTCGCAGATGGCCGCTATCTACCGCGCGGCATTCCGATGCTGAAGCGTGTCCTGGCGCTTCCGAGGCAGACGGTTTGCCGGAACCATCTCACCATCACCGTCGACGCGGTTAAGGTAGGTGAGGCGCACGAACGCGATAGCCGGGGCCGACCGCTTCCCATCTGGCAGGGCTGTCGTGCCGTCGCCGATGGCGAAGTCTTCCTCATGAATTGGCAGTCAGCGGATTCCCTTGATGGACGATATTTCGGGGTGCTGCCAACGAGCGCGATTATCGGACGGGCGGAGCCTCTCTGGATCGACGAGGAGGACTGACCTTGTCGCCAAATCGCACAACTCCTGTCGTTCCTTTGTTCGACCTGTACACAAGCCATTCCTTCGTCCCAATCAAAGTTCGTGCCACCGGTGCAGGCAGCGGTGGCCCAGGGCGGTCGTCAGACCGGCGCGCCAGCGCTTCACCCTTGACGGCCGCGAGCACGATGGCAGCGTTGCGATCTCTCGGGACGATCATGTGCTTCGTCGCGATGTCAGCATCATCGATGCTGTTAAGCGGTGCAGCGCACGCCGAACGAGCGTTATCGATCACCCAGCAAGCAACTACTCATCCAGCTAATCCCTTCGCGGCTTTTGTCGCCGAAGCGTCTAAACGTTTTGCGGTACCAGAACATTGGATACATGCAGTGATGCGCGTTGAGAGTGGCGTAAAGGTCCGAGCGCGGTCTGGAAAGGGCGCCATGGGGCTGATGCAGATCATGCCGCCGACGTGGACCGAATTGCGCGCTCGATATGGTCTCGGCGCCGATCCTTATGATCCGCGTGACAACATTCTGGCCGGTGCCGCATACATCCGCGAGCTCCATGATCGGTACGGCGCGCCAGGTTTCCTGGCTGCGTATAACGCAGGGCCTCGACGCTACGAGAACCATCTGGCGACGGGACGACCGCTGCCGGACGAGACAAAAGCCTACGTCGCGGCGCTTGCGCCGATGATCGGTGGTGAACAGGCTGGCCGGAAGACTGTCGCAGTCGCGAAGTCACTTACTTCGGCTCGTTCACCGCTATTCGTCGTGCGCACCGCGAGCAGCTCCTCGGACGACCGCCCGTCACCCGGTATGCGGCCAGACCGCCCACCAAGGGTCCGTGCCGTTGTCGATCTATCGGCCCTCGTGCCCCAGTCAGGCAACCTGTTCGTTCGTCGTGGCAGCGAGGTCCGATCGCAATGATCCCGATCGCGCTTCATCGCAGTCTGTCGTGGGTTATCGCGTGTTCTGACGTGAGGCAGTGTGAGCGGGGAGATACGAGCCACGGATGGCGAGATAAAAGCGCCGACTGCCGTCGCGCTGATATGGCTGGGGGAGTGGGAGATGTAGGGCCTCGCATGAAATCGCCAGCTGGCGCTTTCTCCGAAACACGAAGGCAATCAACGCTCATGGCGCCATCGCTTCTTCCGAGCCTTTGGAGGACACGATGAAACCGCGCGACGATGAGCTGCGAATCCGTCCCGGCCGCATCCGAGACAAAGGGCGCGGAGCGGCGAAACCAAGGAGCTTCGTTGGCCAGGTCATGCGGGCCGCCAGGAAAGCCGGGCACACGGGTAGGGGGTTTGGCCGGAAGGAGGGAGGTAGCGGTTCGCGCTTTGGAAGAGGCCGTTCCGCAGCGTTGGCCCTGTCGCTCCGGTCGCCGTCGCGTCGGGTAGTGATCAAGGCGCGCGTGGTTCGGCATCGCGGAAGCCGATTCCGCTCAGCGCCGCTCGCGAAGCACGTCAACTATCTGAAGCGGGATGGCGTTACCCGCGATGGCGCGGATGCTCGTATGTTCGATGCACGATCCGACCAAGCCGACAGGCACGCCTTTACTGAGCGGTGTGAAGAAGATCGTCATCACTTCCGCTTCATCGTTTCGCCGGAGGATGCGGCTGAGATGACCGACCTGCGTGCGTTCACGCGGGAGCTGATGGTGGACGCGGAGCGGGATCTTGGTACGAAACTCGACTGGATCGCTGTCGATCACTGGAACACCGACAATCCTCATGTCCATGTCCTGATCCGAGGGCTGGCCGACGACGGCCGGGACCTCGTCATCAGCCGTGATTACATCAGCCGGGGGTTTCGGGCGCGTGCTGAAGAGCGGGTTACCCTCGAACTTGGACCGCGCAGCGAGCAGGAGATCCGGTCCACGCTGGAGAAAGAAGTCGAGGCCGAGCGCTGGACCAACCTCGACCGGGCGCTACGGAACACCGCGGACGAGGGCGCAGGGATGGTCGACCTGCGGCCAGGCGGTCCGGACGGCGATCCCGAGCTGAGGCGGTTGATGATTGGCCGAGCGGCCAAACTGGAGCGCCTTGGTCTCGCCGAGCAGGTTGAACCGGGCTGTTGGACGCTGAAGCCTGGGCTTGAAGAGACCTTGCGCGATCTTGGGGTTCGAGGAGATATCATCAAGACCATGCATCGGACGTTGTTGGGAGGTGGGCGTGAACCTGATGTTTCCCGCTTTGCCCTGCATGGCGATGACCCCGGTGATCCCGTACTCGGACGGCTGGTAGCGAGGGGGCTGCATGATGAGCTGAAGGGGTCAGCTTATGCCATGGTCGAAGGGATCGACGGCAGGACACATCATCTTCAGTTCTCTGACCTTGAGTTGACCGGCGATGCTGCGCCCGGTGCGGTCGTCGAGGCGCGCAGTTATGAGGATGCCAACGGCCGGAAGAGGCTCTCGTTGGCGGTCCGGTCGGACCTCACCTTACACCAGCAGATCACAGCGCCAGGAGCGACTTGGTTGGATCGCCAACTTCTCGCGCGCGAGCCTGTTGTGACGGGAGGCGGTTTCGGGACGGAAGTGCGGGATGCCATGGATCGGCGGGTTGAACATCTCGCCGGCGAAGGGCTGGCCCGCCGGCAGGCGCAACGGGCCATCTTCGCCCGCGATCTACTCGATACGCTGCGAAAGCGAGAGCTGAACGACGTGGTGGGGAAGATTGCCGCGGAAGCCAGGCTCGCCTACCGCCCATCGGCGGAAGGTGAGTACGTCCAGGGTATATACCGCCAAAGGATCACCTTGAGTTCAGGCCGGTTCGCTATGATCGATGATGGCTTGGGCTTCCAGCTCGTGCCCTGGCGTCCAGCCCTTGAACAACAGCTCGGTCGCCAGATCTCCGGCGTCATGCTGCCAAGCGGCGGAGTCGACTGGAGCTTCGGTCGAAAGCGCGGGCTTGGAATCTGACGTGTCCCGTGAGGTCGACAACGATCGAGCTCTGCAAGCAGCGATTACTCCGTGCGCATCGGTGATTCCACGCCATGTTACGCAAAGACACGATGCCAGGGACCGCGTGATTGCAACCAGATCTGTTTTTCTGTCTCTGCACCCGACCGCGCAAATTGGGGATGGGGGCGAGAAGCGATGCCGTATGTCGAAGCCGACGGAACCAAGCTTTACTTCGAGGAAAGCGGTTACGGATATCCGATCATCTTCATCCATGAATTCGCTTCCGACCTCCGCGGATGGGAAGCCCAGCTTCGCCATTTCTCGCGCGGCTACCGTTGCGTTGCCTATAACGCCAGGGGCTATCCGCCAAGCGATGTCCCCGAAGATGCCCTCTTGTATGGTTGGGAATGCGCGGTCGGCGATATCGCCGCCGTGATGCGCGATCTTTCGATCGAACGCGCCCATCTCGTCGGCCTGAGTATGGGCGGGTATGCCGCTCTGCAGTTCGGGCTGCGCTATCCAGAGAAAGTCGGCGTCATCGTCGCGGCCGGCGTGGGCTCCGGCTCCCATCCCTCCCAGCGTGACGGCTGGTTGAGGGAATCCTCTGTTCTCGCGCGCATCTTCATCGAGCACGGGATGGTCTCGATGGCGGAGAGGATGGCGCGCGGACCGGCCCGCGTCCAGCTCAAGTGCAAGGATCCGAAGGGCTGGCGGGAATTCGTGGTCCGTTTGCGGCAGCATTCGCCGCAGGGAATGTCGAACACGATGGCGCGCGGCCAGGCCTTGCGGCCATCACTGCATGATCTGCGCGATCAGTTCTCGGGGATGGTGGTTCCGGTATTGCTCGCGGTGGGTGACGAGGATGTCCGCTGCCTCGAGACCAATCTGATGCTCAAGTCCACTCTCCCCAACGCGGGCCTGTGGATCTGCCCCAATACCGGTCACGCGATCAATCTGGAAGAACCGGCCGCTTTCAATGCACAAATCGAAAGCTTCCTGGGCGCCGCCGAACGCGGGAGCTGGCGCCGCGGATTTCCAAGGACCGAACCCCGGCCTGTCCTGCAATTGCATCGGCGCGCACCCACCGCGGGGCTTGGTCTCTGACGTCAGTCAGGAACGGGCCGGTGCCGAATTGTTTCGCCTGGACCGGAAGTGATCACGACCGGGTGCATTTAAGCGGAATCTTCTCATGAAACCCAGAATTGGTGTTTATCTCTCCGAAGGCACGGCCGCGCGATTGACTGATGCGGCCAGGCGTCCCGGCGCTACTAAATCGGCGCTTGTCGAAGTAGCCCTCGATCGTTTGCTCGGCTCCGACGAAGATTTAAGCGATACCGCGACATTGGCTCGCCAGCTCGCGGCCATGAGCCGTCAGCTCGAGCAGCTCGATCGGAATCTCAGGGTCGTGAATGAGACGGTAGCGCTTCACGCGCGATTCCATTTGGCTGTGACACCGATATTGCCGGCGACCGCCCAGGGAGCGGCTTGCGCGCTCGGAGCCGAACGTTTCGAAGAGTTCGCGGCGCAGGTGGAAAGGCGTGTCGATCGGGGAGTTCCCCTTATTCAGGAAACGATCGACGGGACCAGCGCGGCGAGGGCCGCTGCTCCTACAAACGACCTCGCGGAGGCACGCTTCACCGAGCGCACGACCCGCCGTAGCAACAAAGAAGATAACAATGGAGATGATGCGGCGGTTATTCCCAAACAATCCGCGCAGGCGTCGCGCATCACCACGCGACAGCTAGTGGCAGACCTCGCCGTAAAAGGGTCGTTAATTCTGCGCGTGTTCCTGCCGTTCGTTACCGGCTATTACCTCGCTTTCCTCTTTCGGACGATCAATGCGGTGATGGCATCGCATCTCGCCACAGAGCTAGGGCTGGGCGCCGGCGATCTTGGCTTGCTGACGTCGGTCTACTTCCTGACCTTCGCCGCCGCCCAGATCCCGATCGGCATGCTGCTGGACCGATACGGGCCAAGGCGGGTGCAAAGCACATTGATGGTGGTGGCGGCGCTCGGCTCGGCGCTGTTCGCGGCCTCAGAGAATTTCTCCATGCTGCTCCTTGGCCGCGCCTTGATCGGTCTCGGCGTCGCCGCCGCCTTGACCGCGGGCATGCAAGCGCTCGTGCTCTGGTTTCCCAGGGAGAGGGTGCCGCTCCTGAATGGCTTGATGGTTATGCTTGGCGCGCTCGGCGCGGTTACCGCGACATGGCCGGCCGAGCTGTTGCTCGCATCTATTGGCTGGCGTGAACTCTTTGGTCTGTTGGCCGCATTGACGGCGGTCTGTGCGATCATGGTCCACATCGTGGTGCCCGAGGCTGCGCCAGCAAGTAAAGCGATCTCGGCCGGCTTGAAGAAGGTCTATACCGATCCGCGCTTCTGGCGGCTTGCGCCGCTCTCCGCAAGCTGCATCGGAACGGCCTGGGCACTGCAGGGTTTGTGGGCGGCGCAGTGGCTTGCCGATGTCGATGGCCTCGACCGGGCAGCAGTGGTGCAACATCTCTTCATCATGGCGGTCGCACTCAGTGTCGGCGCCATCGGGCTGGGCATCGCGGCCGATCGGCTCCGCCGGCGCGGCGTCGGACCGGAACCTCTGTTGGGGGGAGTTGCGACCATCTTTATCACGATTCAATTGGCATTGATCCTACGGCTGCCATTGCCCTCCTATGTGCTGTGGAGCGGTGTAGCGGCGACTGGTGCTGCAACCGTGCTCAGTTACGCGATTCTGGCCGACTATTTCCCGAAGGAGTTGACCGGTCGAGCCAATGGGGCTTTGAACCTGTTTCACGTCGCCGCCGCGTTCGCCGTACAATATGCGACCGGCCTCGTGGTGCAGCAATGGATCCCGGACACCGGACATTATCCCGACGTGGCATACCAGACCGCCTTTGCTCTCATTGTTGTCTTCCAGATCGCGGCATGGATCTGGTTCATGATGCCGCGTGCTTTTCTGCGGCCAAAGGTAATATGGCAGCCACGGCCATCCGAAACGTAGCCGGTCGCCGCGATTGGTACACCGCACGATGCGAGGTCTGTCGATTGCGAGCGGCTGCATTTGAAATTTGATCACCATGTCCGCGACACGAATCCTTTGGGGCCAGATCCTCGTCGTCCTTTCGATCGTGCTCGTCACGACGTGGGTGGCCACCCAGTGGGTAGCCTGGAAGCTCGGTTACCAGCCGCAGCTTGGGCATCCCTGGTTCGAGCTGGCCTCTGGGCTTCCCATTTATCTGCCGCCCTCATTCTTCTGGTGGTGGTACGCCTATGATGCCTATGCGCCGCATGTCTTCGTCGAGGGCGCTTACATCGCCGCATCAGGAGGATTTATCTCCATTGGGGTTGCCATCGGTATGTCGGTGTGGCGGGCGCGCGAAGCCAGGACCGCGGCGACCTACGGCTCAGCCCGCTGGGCTACACCAAAGGAGATTCGTGCCGCCGGTCTTACCGCGCCTGACGGTGTCGTGCTCGGCAAGTTTGAGCGCGACTATCTGCGTCATGACGGGCCGGAACATGTGCTCTGCTTTGCGCCAACCCGATCCGGTAAAGGTGTCGGGCTGGTGGTGCCGACGCTTTTGACCTGGCCGGGCAGCTGCATCGTTCACGACATCAAGGGGGAAAATTGGACCCTGACGTCTGGCTTCCGCGCGAGACACGGCCGCGTGTTGCTGTTCGATCCGACCAACACGAGATCGGCGGCCTACAATCCGCTGCTGGAAGTTCGCCGCGGCGAATGGGAGGTGCGCGATGTCCAGAATGTCGCCGACGTCCTGGTCGATCCCGAAGGATCGCTTGAACGTCGCAATCACTGGGAAAAGACCAGTCACGCCCTTCTGGTTGGCGCCATTCTTCACGTTCTGTACGCCGAACCGGACAAAACGCTTGCCGGTGTCGCCGGCTTCTTGTCCGACCCAAAACGCCCGATCGAGGTGACGCTCCGCGCCATGATGACGACCGCGCACCTCGGTGAAGCCGGACCACACCCGGTCATTGCCTCCGCAGCGCGAGAATTGCTCAACAAGAGCGAGAATGAACGTTCTGGCGTGCTTTCCACGGCGATGTCGTTCCTGGGGCTCTATCGCGACCCGGTGGTGGCGAAGGTCACCCATCATTGCGACTGGCGTATCCGTGATCTCGTCGAAGGTGAGCGGCCCGCGACTCTTTATCTGGTCGTGCCGCCGTCCGACATCAGTAGGACCAAGCCATTGGTGCGGTTGATCCTCAACCAGATCGGCCGGAGGTTGACGGAGGATCTGCAGGCGAAGGGGAGGCGGTATCGGCTGTTACTGATGCTCGATGAATTTCCCGCACTTGGTCGTCTAGACTTCTTCGAGTCGGCGCTGGCGTTTATGGCCGGTTACGGCCTCAAGAGCTTTCTGATCGCGCAATCGCTTAATCAGATCGAGAAGGCCTATGGAGCCAACAATTCTATCCTCGACAATTGCCATGTGCGTGTTTCCTTTGCCACCAATGACGAGCGCACGGCGAAGCGTGTTTCGGACGCGCTGGGGACCGCGACCGAGATGCGGGCGATGAAGAACTATGCCGGCCACAGGCTCAGTCCCTGGCTCGGTCATTTGATGGTCTCGCGGCAGGAGACGGCGCGGCCGCTGCTCACGCCAGGTGAAGTGATGCAGCTACCGCCCGGCGATGAATTGGTCCTCGTCTCCGGCGTTCCGCCGATCCGGGCGAAGAAGGCGCGTTATTATGAAGATATCAGGTTGACGGAGCGGGTGCTCTCACCGCCACAGTCGGTAAGCAATCGACCCGGTCTCCCGCCATCAGACGATTGGAGCCGGTCGCCAGCACCGGTTCTCAACCCTGGCCAGGAATTATGCTCGTCAGGCGGGGCGCTCATCGCTGATCCCGCGAATGGCGGGATCCGCCGCGAGCCGGAGCTGCCCCAACACGAAGAGATCGTGCCGGAGCACGCAAAGGCGATGCCAGAGTTCACCTTTGCCGAGGAGGATCCAGATGGTGATGCCGTGCGCGCCCGCGCGTTGCGGCAGCAAGCCCGCGGTCTCGCGCGCCAGGCTGCGCTGGATCCCGGCGATGGCATGAAACTCTCGGAGTAGCCGATGCGGACCAAGCACACCTTTCGCCTTCCGCCGGATCTCGCCGGTCAACTCGCCGATTACGCCGGCCGCAAGCGCGTCCCACAGGCGCTTGTCGTCGAAACCGCACTGTCGTCATATCTGTCGCCGGATAATTCCGAGCGGATGGAAGCAGCACTCGGCCGTCGGCTCGATCGATTGACACGACAGGTCGAGCGGCTGGAACGTCATACTACGATTTCGAACGAAGCGCTGGCGTTGTTTGTGCGGTTTTGGTTGACGGTCACACCGCCGCTGCCCGACACGGCGCAACCCGCTGCCCAAGCGAAAGGGCGCGAACGCTATGAGGGATTTGTCGAGGCGCTCGGCCGACGGCTGGCGAAGGGGCAAAGCCTGGCCCAAGAAGTTTCTCAAGATGTGATTCCAAAGGAGAGGACGACGGATCATATCGACGGCTCGTCATGAACGGCTTCGCCGTTGGCAGGTCTTTCTACGCCAGAGCGCTACGCCCGATCTGATCTTGTTGCATGATCGTATGTCCTGCCTTTTCTAATCGTCCCCGACATCACGGCAGCAATTGGCCGTCGTCGAGCGGGGGGACGGAAGTGGCAATCCACCATCTCAATCAGGAGGCGACCTCGCGCGGCGCGCGCATGCTGCGCACCGCGCTGGGCCCGGCCATCGCGCTTTGGCTCGAGGACGCTTCCATCGTCGAGGTGATGCTCAACCCCGACGGCCGGCTCTGGATCGATCGGTTGACGGACGGACTTGTCGATACTGGCGAACATTTGTCGCCTGATGATGGCGAGCGCATCGTGCGGCTTGTCGCGCACCATGTCGGCGTTGAGGTGCATCCGGGTTCGCCGCGGGTATCGGCCGAATTGCCCGAGACCGGTGAGCGCTTCGAGGGGTTGCTGCCGCCGGTGGTAGCTGCGCCGGCCTTCGCGATCCGCAAACCCGCGGTCGCCGTGTTCACGCTCGACGACTATGTCGCAGCCGGCATCATGCTGTCAGGGCAGGCCGCAACACTGCGCGCTGCCGTTGCCGATCGCCGCAATATCCTTGTCGCCGGTGGTACCTCGACAGGCAAAACCACGCTCACCAACGCGCTGTTGGCGGAGGTCGCCAAGACCACGGATCGTGTCGTGCTCATCGAGGATACCCGCGAGCTGCAGTGCAAGGCACCAAATCTGGTCGCACTCCGCACCAAGGACGGTGTCGCCTCGCTCTCCGATCTCGTTCGCTCCTCGCTGCGCCTCCGACCAGATCGGATTCCGATCGGTGAAGTCAGAGGCGCCGAAGCGCTCGATCTCCTGAAGGCCTGGGGCACCGGGCATCCCGGCGGCGTAGGCACCATCCATGCCGGTTCCGCGCTCGGCGCGCTTCGCCGGATGGAGCAGCTGATCCAGGAAGCTGTTGTCACGGTCCCACGCGCCCTGATCGCCGAGACCATCCAGTTCATTGCCGTATTGGCAGGCCGCGGCTCCGATCGGCGGCTCGCCGAGTTCGCTTGTGTCGAAGGGCTTGATTCACAAGGCGACTACGTCCTTCACGCTGTGGGAGATCGGTCATGACACGATCACGTTTCTGCTTTCCTCGCCGCATTGTGTTCGCCGCAGCCGCCGGTGTTCAGGTGCTGGTCTCCGTCCCCGCGTGGGCTGCCGGCTCGAACATGCCCTGGGAGCAGCCGCTCAATCAGATCCTGCAATCGGTTGAGGGTCCCGTCGCCAAGATACTGGCCGTGATCATCATCATTGTCACGGGTTTGTCGCTGGCGTTTGGCGACACCTCAGGTGGGTTTCGCAGGCTGATCCAGATCGTGTTCGGTCTGTCGATTGCGTTCGCGGCGAGCTCATTCTTCCTGTCGTTCTTTTCGTTCGGCGGCGGAGTGCTGGTGTGATGGATGCGACCGACCCGATCCTCGGCTTCACCGTGCCAGTGCACCGCTCGCTGACTGAGCCGATCCTGCTGGGTGGCGCACCGCGCGCCGTTGCGATTCTCAACGGCACTTTGGCGGCGGCGCTCGGTCTCGGTCTGCGGCTATGGGTCGCCGGCCTCCTGCTCGGGATCCTTGGTCAGGCCGCCGCAGTGTGGGCGGCCAAGCGTGATCCCCAATTCGTCGACGTCGTGCGCCGGCATCTCCGCATCTCCGGATATTTGGGGGTCTGAACCGATGATGAATCTTGCTGAATACCGGCGGTCGACCAGCCAGCTTGCGGATTTCCTGCCCTGGGCAGCTTTGGTAGATAAGGGCATTGTCCTCAACAAGGATGGCTCGTTTCAGCGTACGGCAAAATTTCGGGGGCCGGACCTGGATTCGGCGGTGCCTGCCGAACTCGTCGGTGTCGCCGGCCGTTTGAACAACGCGTTGCGGCGGCTGGGCTCGGGTTGGGCTGTCTTTGTCGAGGCGCAGCGGCACCCCGCAAGCAATTATCCGGAAGGGTATTTCCCGGATGTGGCGTCGGCCATGGTCGACGTCGAGCGCCGCGCTCAATTCGAGCAGGAGGGCGCACATTACGAGTCCAGTTATTTCCTGACCTTTCTCTATCTGCCGCCACCGGAAGAGACAGGGCGAGCCGAGCGCTTCCTCTACGAGGGCCGCGATCGCAATGGGGATGCGGACGCGCGCGAAGTCCAGCGTGGATTTGTCGACCGCACCGAGCGCGTGCTTGGGCTTGTCGAGGGTTTCATGCCCGAGATCGGATGGCTCGATGACGAGGAAACGCTGACCTATCTGCATTCGACTGTGTCAACCAGGCGCCAGCGCGTCCGCGTCCCCGAGATTCCGATGTATCTCGACGCGGTGCTGGCGGATGAGCCCCTGATCGGCGGCCTCGAGCCGGTGCTCGGGAATTCGCATCTGCGGGTGCTGACCGTGGTCGGGTTTCCGACCGCCACAACCCCTGGGATTCTGGACGAACTCAACCGGCTCGCCTTCGCCTATCGCTGGTCGACCCGCGCCATCATGCTCGACAAGACTGATGCCACGAGGTTGCTGACCAAAATCCGGCGGCAATGGTTCGCCAAGCGCAAATCGATCGCCGCGATTCTGAAGGAGGTGATGACCAACGAGGCGTCATCGCTACTCGATACCGACGCTCACAACAAGGCGATCGATGCCGATGCGGCGTTGCAGGAACTCGGATCCGACGCCATCGGACAGGCCTTCGTTACCGCCACGGTAACGGTATGGGACGACGACCCCCGTGTTGCCGACGAGAAGCTGCGGCTGGTCGAGAAAGTCATCCAGGGACGCGACTTCACCTGCATGATCGAGAGCGTCAATGCCGTGGAGGCCTGGCTGGGGTCGCTGCCTGGGCATCCTTACGCCAACGTCCGGCAGCCGCCGGTCTCCACACTCAATCTCGCGCATATGATACCGCTCTCGGCGGTCTGGGCAGGCCCCGCGCGAGACGAGCATCTGGGCGCACCGGCATTATTTTTCGCGCGAACGGAGGGAGCAACCCCGTTTCGATTTTCGCTGCATGTCGGGGATGTCGGCCATACGCTAGTCGTGGGTCCGACCGGCGCCGGCAAGTCGGTGCTTCTGGTGCTGATGGCGCTGCAGTTCCGCCGTTATCCGGGAAGCCAGGTTTTCGCATTCGACTTCGGCGGTTCGATCCGCGCGGCCGCGCTCGCCATGGACGGCGACTGGCATGATCTCGGGGGCGCGCTGTCGGACGACGCAAGCGAGCCCGTCGCGCTCCAGCCCCTGGCGCTCATCGATGACGCCGCGGAACGCGCGTGGGCGGCGGAATGGATCGCCAATATCCTCAGCCGCGAAACGATCGTCATTACACCGGAAGCAAAAGATCACCTCTGGTCGGCTCTGACCTCGCTTGCGTCGGCACCTCCAGCGGAACGCTCGCTGACTGGCCTGTCGGTGCTGTTGCAATCCCAGACGCTCAAGCGCGCGCTGCAACCCTATTGCCTCGGCGGACCCTATGGCCGGTTACTCGATGCGGAAGCCGAGCGATTGGGAGCGGCCGAAGTTCAGGCCTTTGAAACCGAGGGACTGATCGGCACCTCCGCCGCGCCGGCCGTGCTGGCCTATCTCTTTCATCGCATCGAGGGCCGACTCGATGGCCGGCCCACCTTGCTGATTGTCGATGAAGGCTGGCTCGCCCTCGATGACCAGGGCTTTGCTGGCCAGTTGCGGGAATGGCTGAAGACGCTTCGCAAGAAGAATGCGTCTGTCATCTTCGCCACCCAGTCGCTGTCCGACATCGATGGCTCCGCAATCGCGCCCGCTATCATTGAGAGCTGCCCGACGCGGCTGTTCTTGCCGAACGAGCGGGCGATCGAGCCGCAAATCACCGCGATCTACCAACGTTTCGGTTTGAACGACCGCCAGATCGAGATCCTCGCGCGCGCGACGCCGAAGCGCGATTACTACTGCCAGTCGCGGCGCGGCAATCGGCTATTTGAGCTCGGTCTTGGCGACGTCGCGCTCGCTTTTACGGCCGCATCATCAAAGTCGGACCAGGCTGCGATTGCCGAAATCCTCGCCGCGCACGGCCGGGGAGGTTTCGTTGCCGCCTGGCTGAACCACCGTGGCCTTGCCTGGGCGGCCGACATCATTCCCGTTTCTCCAGCCGAGGGAGAAAAACCATGAACGTTATCCGTCGTCTCGCGGCGGTAAGTGTCGCCGCGCTTGCAATCGGCTTCGCAACACCACCGTCTTCGGCGCAGGTCGTCGTGTTCGATCCGAACAACTATGCGCAAAATGTGCTCACGGCCGCTCGTGCGCTGCAGCAGATCAACAACCAGATTACGTCTCTGCAGAACCAAGCGCAGATGCTGATCAATCAGGCGAGAAATCTCGCGAGCCTGCCATATTCGTCGCTCCAGCAGCTGCAAGCCTCGATCCAGCGCACCCAGCAGCTTCTGAACCAGGCGCAGCGTATCGCCTACGATATCAACCAGATCGATCATGCCTTCTCGACGACTTACGCCCCGGCCTCAGCGGGAATAACAAATCAGGCGCTGATATCGAATGCGCAGGCACGCTGGCAGACCTCGGTTGCGGCGTTTCAGGATGCGCTGCGGGTGCAGGCAGGCGTGGTCGGCAATCTCGACACCAACCGTACCCAGGCTGCGGCGCTGGTGACATCGAGCCAGTCGGCCGCCGGCGCGCTGCAGGCAGCGCAAGCCGGCAATCAACTCGCCGCTCTGCAGGCCCAGCAACTCGCCGATCTCACCGCGACTGTCGCGGCGCAGGGACGCGCGCAGAGTCTTGAAGCCGCACAGCGCACGTCAGCACAGGATCAGGGCAGGGAGCAACTTCGGCGTTTCCTGACGCTAGGTGCCGGTTATCAGCCAACGACCGTTCAGATGTTTCACTGATGTATCCGTATCTCACACCTCGGCAGTTCGCGTGGGCCGCGGCAATCGGTTTTGGCGTGTTGATTGTCGCCGTGGCCTTGATCCAGAGTCGACGCAGCGAGGACGCTGCGGTCTTGACGCCACTGGGGCATGGTGAGGCGGCACTCGTTAGCGAGATCGCGCGCTGCCGGACGATCACGCCGGATGATGGCGCGGTACTCGACACCTGTCGCCGCATTTGGGCCGAAAACCGTCAGCGTTTCTTTGCATCGACGAAATCGCCGCAACCATCAGTCGCGTTGTCCTCCGATGCGCCCGCTGTGCCCATGAAGAGCCAGGACGGTGTCCTGCCGCACGGAGTTGAACAGGGTTGGACACGCTGATGGGTGGCACAGGGGTTATCGACCGTTTCCTCGAGGTTTTTACCCGCTATATCGATTCCGGCTTCGGCTTGCTCAACGGCGAAGTCGCGTTCCTCGCCACGACATTGGCGGCAATCGATATCACGCTTGCAGCCATATTCTGGAGCTGGGGCGGGGATGAGGACATCATCGCGCGGCTCGCCAAGAAGACATTGTTCGTCGGCGTCTTCGCCTATCTCATCGGAAACTGGAATAACCTCGCCCGTATCGTCTTCGAAAGTTTTGCCGGACTTGGCCTCAAGGCGTCTGGCACCGGCATGTCCACGGCCGATCTCCTGAGTCCCGGCCGCGTTGCCCAGGTCGGCATCGACGCCGGCCGTCCGATCCTGGACTCGATCTCGGGCTTGATGGGCTACATCAGCTTCTTTGAGAATTTCGTTCAGATCACAGTGCTGCTGTTCGCCTGGATCGTGGTGCTGCTCGCCTTCTTCATCCTGGCGATCCAGCTCTTTGTGACGCTGATCGAGTTCAAGCTGACCACGTTGGCTGGCTTCGTGCTGATCCCCTTCGGCCTGTTCGGCAAGACCGCGTTTGCCGCCGAGCGCGTACTCGGAAACGTCATCTCATCGGGCGTCAAGGCGATGGTCCTCGCCGTCATCGTCGGCATCGGATCGACCTTGTTCTCGCAATTCACTGTTGGTTTCGGCGGCAATCAACCCACCATTGAAGACGCCATGTCCATGGTACTGGCGGCACTGTCTCTATTGGGGCTCGGAATCTTCGGTCCTGGGATTGCCAACGGCATTGTCTCCGGCGGGCCACAACTCGGCGCCGGCGCTGCCGTCGGTACGGGCCTCGCGGCGGGTGGCGTTGTTGCCGCCGGCGTGGCTGGCGCCGGCCTGGCCGCGGGCGCTGCGGGTGGAGTGCTCGCCGGCGCTGCCCGGGGCAGCGCGTCCGTTCTCGCGGCTGCTTCTAGTGTGACCACCCCACTTCCTCAGACAGCGGCGGCATCGAGTGCCCATGAAGCAGGGCAGAGTGCCGCCTCTCCAGGTTCGCCATCCACAGGTAGCTCACCAGCCTGGGCAACGCGCATGAAACGCTCGCAAACCCTGAGCCATGGCGCTTCCACGGTGACCCATGCGGTTCGCTCCGGCGATCACGGTGGTGGCGGTGCGTCTGTCGATCTCTCCGAAAGTAAAAACTAATGTTCAAACGTCCTTCCGTACGCTACGGCCGCACGCCCAAATCAGAAACTCCCTATCAACGGGCGGCGCAAGTCTGGGACGAACGCATCGGGTCGGCTCGCGTTCAGGCCAGCAATTGGCGGTTGATGGCCCTTGGCTGTTTGATGCTGTCTGGCGGTCTCGCTTGTGGTCTCGTTTGGCAATCCGTGCGCGGCACGGTTACGCCGTGGGTGGTGCAGGTCGATCGCCTGGGTCTGGCCCAGGCCGTGGCGCCGGCCGATAGTAGCTATCAGCCGACCGATCCGCAGATCGCCTTCCACCTCGCACGTTTCATAGAGGATGTGAGGGGATTGCCGGCCGACGGCATCGTGCTGCGCCAGGACTGGCTACGCGCCTACGACTTCACCACCGATCGGGGTGCGGCGGCACTTAATGATTTCGCCCGGACCAACGATCCCTTTGCCAATCTGGGCAAGCTGCAGATCTCCGTCGAGGTCTCCAGCGTCATCCGGGCGTCGCCGACCTCATTCCGCGTTGCCTGGATTCAGCGTGTTTACGAGAACGGAAGCCTGAGCGCGACCGAGCGCTGGACCGCCATCCTCACCGTCGTGATCGATACACCGCGCGATGCCGATCGTCTGCGCAAGAATCCTCTTGGGGTCTACGTTAACGCCATCAACTGGTCGAAGGAGTTGGGACAATGAAGCTTTCGCGCAAAGCCGCATTGCAGGTTCTGCTTCTTTCCGTTTCAACGCTCGCCAGTTGCACCATTCCGCTAAAGCCGCCGCCGGAGATTTCATATGACGGTGAGGCGCAACCTGCCGTCCAGCTTGCCGATCCACCGAAGCCGGTCGAAATCGTCGAAGTGCCGAAACTGCTGCCGCTTCCCGGCCAGCTCAAGCCGCTGCATGACGGACACCCGAAGCCTGAGTCTGGCGATCCCCGCAAGCGTGTTGAAAAGGCCAATGCCGCGGCCCGCATGCAGCCGACCCGCAATGGCTATATCAACGCGGTGCAGGTCTATCCGTTCGCTGCGGGCGCGCTTTATCAGGTGTATGCCGCGCCGGGGCAGGTGACTGACGTCGCCTTGCAGGAAGGCGAACAGCTCGTCGGTTCCGGACCGGTCGCCGCTGGCGATACCGTGCGCTGGATCATCGGCGATACCGAGAGCGGGGCGGGTCCCACCAAGCGTATCCACGTTCTAGTCAAGCCCACACGACCTGACCTCGTCTCCAATCTCGTGATCAACACCGACCGTCGCACGTATCTGCTTGAGCTCCGTTCCGCGGAAAAGACCTATATGGCTTCGGTATCCTGGCAGTATCCGCAGGATCAACTGATCGCGTTGCGCCGCCAGAATGCGAGCGCCGAGGCAGCCACGCCAATTGTCGAGGGCGTTGATATCTCGCGATTGAGGTTTCGGTACGCCATCGAGGGCGACAACCCGCCCTGGCGTCCCATCTCCGCGTTCGATGACGGTTCCAAGGTCTATATCGAGATGCCCGGAGGCATCGCGCAGGGAGAGGCGCCGCCACTGTTTGTCATCGGCCCCGAAGGCGACGGTCAACTCGTCAATTATCGGGTGCGGCAGAACTACTACATCGTCGACCGCATGTTCGCCGCGGCTGAACTCCGCATGGGCGGTGAGCATCAGCAAACCGTCCGCATCAGCCGCACCGACGGGAGGACGCGGTGAGCACGGACCGGGAAGCCGGCATTCGGCCGGGCGGAGGCAATGAAACCGACCGATCGGGCTCGATGCGTTTGCGCGCTGAGCGCCCGCGCGTCACAAGACTGTCCCGGAAGGTCCTGGCTGGCGGCGCGGCAATCGGATCGGCTGCCATCTTAGGCGCGATATTTTGGGCTTTGCAGAACAATCGATCGCACACGTCAGCGCTGTCAGAGCTCTACACGACGGACCATCACAACGTCGCCGATGGCCTTACCGGACTGCCACGCGACTATGCCGGTATGCCTCGCCAGGCACCACCGCTCGGACCGGCTCTGCCAGGCGATCTCGGACGTCCGATCTTGAACGCGCAAAACTCGCCGTCGGCGGGGATAGCTGCAATCGATTCCGAGCAGCAACGTCTCGGTCAGGAAACCGAGGCAGCCCGCTTGAGCCGGCTGTTTGCATCGACCAGTATTCGAGAGTTGGCACCCTCGATTGCACAGGCTGCTTCGGTCGGTACCTCCTCGACGACGGTGCCGAACCAGACCAGCCAGCCCGCGCTGGCAGCGGACGACGCCTTCGCGCAGAACGGCCAGGATCGCAAGTTAGCCTTCGTCAACGCTTCGGTCGATCGCCGCACCACAAGCCCGGATCGGGTCGCCGCGCCGTCGTCGTCTTATGTGGTGCAGGCGGGTAACGTTATCTCAGCGTCGCTGATTACGGGAATCCGCTCGGATCTCCCGGGCCAAATCACCGCTCAGGTAACCGAGAATATCTATGACAGCCCGACCGGGCGTTTCCTCCTCATTCCGCAAGGGACGCGGCTCATCGGAATTTATGACAGCCAGGTTGCCTTCGGTCAGTCGCGCGTCCTGCTGGTGTGGACCCGCCTCATCATGCCGAACGGTCGCTCAATCGTGTTGGAGCGTCAGGCCGGTGCCGATACCGCCGGTTACGCCGGCCTTGAGGACGACGTCGACAACCATTGGGGCGCTCTGTTCAAGGCAGCGCTCTTGTCTACCTTGCTCGGCGTCGGCAGTGAGCTTGGATCCACTTCCGGTACTGGCAGCAATAGCGACGTCATCCAGGCGCTTCGTCGCGGATCGAGCGACAGTTTAAATCAGACTGGACAGAAAGTTGTTCAGCGGAATCTAAACATTCAGCCAACGCTGACAATTCGGCCGGGTTTCCCGGTCCGCGTGATCGTCAACCGCGATCTGGTCCTTGAGCCTTACAAAGGGTAGGGAGATAGATATGGCAAAACTTAAACTCGGCGCCATCGCTGACGATAAGTCGGTGAAGTTGACTGTCGAGATCCCCGCGGCCGTACATCGTGATCTGCTTGCTTACGCCGAAATTCTCGCGCACGAGAGCGGCCAGTCTGCGCATGATCCAGCAAAGCTGATCGCGCCAATGTTGGCGCGCTTCATGGCGACTGACCGCGCTTTTGCAAGATCACGAAGGGCGTCTCACGGGGACACCGGACCGAGGTGATAGCGCTCGGAAAGCATTTTGAGGAAGTTTTGGAGGGGAGGGTTTTCGTTGTCGGTCCGCCAGACCGCCGAAAAGCCGATGCGGCTTGGCCCCGTCCCGTCGCGCAACTCCCGATAGACCAGACCGGAAAAGTTGGCGCCAATATCGGATTCCAGTACAAGACTGATGCCAAACCCCACCGCGATCAAGCTTTTGATGACACCACGACTCACGTCATGACGTTCGATGCGGGGCCGATCACCAGGGGAGACCAGCTTTGCATTCAAGAGATCCTCTAGCTCGCGTCCTGGATCGTAATGGCTGAGCAGAACAGTCTGATCCCGCAAATCTGTCCAGTAAATGACTTCGCGCGCAGCCAGAAGATGATCACTCGGCAGAACAACCAGAATTCGTTCACTCCAGAGCGAAGTGGTGTTGCTATCGAGGAGTTGCGGGTCGCCCGTGATGATGCTCACGTCGATGACACCGTTGCGAAGCGCGGTTGAGAGCCGCGTTCTCGATCTCTCGACGGTAACAAGTTCGACCTGCGGGAATAGCTTCTTGAAGTCGAGCAATGTCGCGCGCAGATTTCCTGCCGTCAGCGAAGTACAAAAACCGATGATGAGACGACCGGATTCGCCAGATCCATTCGCTCTTGTCGATGCGATCAGCGCCTCGATCTGTTCAAGTATCGAGCGCGTCATGCGCAGAAAGTGACGACCCGCCGGCGTTGCGCGAACGCCACCACTTGACCGCTCGAAGATGACGACGCCCATCGAGTGCTCAAGTAGCTGGATAGAACGACTGAGTGTCGACTGCTTTATCGACAATGCATGGGCGGCTTGTCTGAAACTCCCGTAATCTGCCGCAGCGACTGCGTGTTGAAGTTGACTGAATACAACGGTTAAGCGTCGGCCCCCGACGGACAGGCCGGCAAAATTCGTATTGTCCATATGAGCGACACCATCATGCTTAAGTTGCGCCGAGTTGGATCGTGTAAAACATTAAGACAATTTTTGGTTGTAAGATGATGCGGCTTACTCCGTGAGCAGCCGAGTCGCGGCGCTCCAGACAAGGCAGAGTATTGCTCGAACCGGTAAATTTCGATGCGACCGATTCTGGAAATCCACGAGCGTTGTCCGCAGATTCCCGGTGGAAATCGATGTATAGAAGCCAAGGGACAGCCGTCCCGCTTCGCCACGGCCGACGTGGTGCGTGCTCTTCGCCAGCGAATCCATCTGTTCCAGGATTGATCGAGCAGTTCGGAGAACATCTCGTCCAGCCATCGTTGCTCGTACCCCGCCGCTGAATCGCTCGAAGACGGTCATACCGAGCGAATGTTCGAGCTGGCTAATGCAACGGCTAAGCGTGGATTGCCGAAGCAACAATACTTCGGACGCGCGCCGAAAGCTACCGTGACCCGCTGCTGCCACAGCGTATCGAATATTCTGCAGATCGACGTCGGACGTTCGATTACGACTAAGTGTTCTATGGGATTACGTTCCCTGACCATTCTTGCCACTACTGAACATTCGTGCCACTAGAGGACGCTTCAACTCACCCATTCTTGCGCGACGGCGGCCTCGTGCCTGCAGCGCTCGGGAGCCCCAAGAAGCTGCCGGTTGAACGCAATGCGCTTGAACCAGTAATGAAGGCCGAGCAGGTCCGTAAATCCCATGCCACCATGAACCTCGGTCGCAAGACGGGCGATTTCGCGTCCGGCATCGCCCAGGTGCGCCTTTGCCTGCAGCGCGGCAACGCGCGCTTCCTCGGCAGGCCCGTCCTGAGCGTGAGCCGCGTACCAGACCAACGAGCGGCACGGCTCGAGCATGGTGATAATGTCGGCAAGCGTATGCTTGACGGCTTGAAACGAACCAATCACACGATTGAACTGAACCCGCTCTTTGGAATAGAGCAGCGCCTTGTCAAACATGGACTGCGCCGCCCCCAGCGTGTCGCCTGCGAGCATGACGCGACCTGCGTCGAGCACGGCGGTCGCCGCTGCCTTCGGGTCGTTGGCGGCACCAAGGATCGCAGCCCTCGCATCATGCAATACCAAAGCCGTTACCGGTCGCGTGCGATCCAAGCTGCGATGCGTGCTTACGCTGACACCGGGTTCCTCGACCGCAGCGAACAGGGCAGCACGGCCGTCACCCAAATAAACGATGAAATGCGTCGCATCCCCGCCATCGAGCACACCCGTTATGCATCCGGACAGCTTATTTCCGTCAAGGCGGGCGACTGCTTCGCCGGTCTGGCCCGACATGCCGGCGAACCCGACCCCGATCCGGACTTCGCCGCTTGCGATCCGCGGCAGCCATGCTTTTTGCTGGGCGCGGTCTCCACTGGCAATCAGGGTGAGGGGGGCCATGACCAGCGCAGCCGCGAATGGCGTTGGTGCTGCGTGATACCCGAGTGCCTCCGCGGCAACAGCTGCATCAAGCAGCGAGAGGCCCAGACCCCCAAAGTCCTCGGGGACCATGATGCCCATGATGCCTTGCTCGGTAAGGCCCGACCATAGTTCACCATCGAAGCCCAAGCCGCCCTCGGCAATCTCGCGCAACTTGTTCATGGGCAGTCTTTCGTCCAGAAAGCCGCGCAAGGACTCCGTGAGCATTAATTGCTCTTCGCTGAGACCGAACTCCATGCTCACCCTCTCACGGCTGGTGGGACGGACTTCGGCTCGCGCGGCAGGCCCAGCCCGCGCTCGCCGATGATGTTCTTCTGAATATTCGATGAGCCGCCACCGATGATGAGACCGATGTCGTACATGTTATCTATTTGCCAGGTGGTGGCTTCGTCGTCCTCGGACGCTTCGCCCACCGGTTCGTAAGCGAGGCCTGCCGCGCCGAGCACGTCGACGACCAGCGATGACAGCCGATACGCAATCATCGTCCCGTTCAGCTTGACGATCAAGCGCTTGACCCCCGAATCCTCGCCCTTGGCCTGCTCGGTCATTAATCTAAGACCGTGGTATTTCGAGGCCATCACCTCGCCCTGCAGTTTCAGCAGCCGCTCGCGATATTCGGGGATGTCGATGAACCTGCGGCCAGCGAGCATCGTTTTTTTCATCAATTCGACAGCCCTCGCCAGACGGTAGGTCAGCTTGTTGGCGTCGCCGAGCAGCATCCGTTCGTATTTCAAGGTGACATTGGCGACATGCCAGCCGTCGCCGCGTCCCATCACAATCTGGTCGGTTGGCACGCGGACATCCGTGAAGAACGTCTCGTTGAACTCGGCGCGGCCAGTCATTGTGACCAATGGGCGCACCTCAATGCCAGGCGCATTCATGGGGACAAGAAGATAGGACAGCCCATCGTGCTTGCTCTTGTCGGACTCTGTGCGACAAAGAAGGAACATCATGTCGGCGTAATGGGCAGAACTCGTCCAGATTTTCTGGCCGTTGACGATGAATTGGCCGTCCTCGACACGGGCGCTGGTTTTGGCGGCGGCAAGGTCGGAGCCCGAACCGGGCTCCGAATAGCCCTGGCACCAAATGATGTCACCGCGGATGGTAGGCCCGATCCATCGAATGCACTGCTCCTTCGTTCCGACCTCGAGCAATGTCGGCACCAGCATGGAAATGCCCTGGTTCATGATGCCCGGAGACACGCCCGCGATCGAGAATTCTTCGGCGATGATGGCCAATTCCATGATGTCGACCGGCAGGCCGAAGCCGCCATATTCACGGGGAATGTTGCGGGCAAAATAGCCGCGCTCCAGCAGAAGCTCTTGCCAATCCAGGGCTCGCGCGTCAGGCCGCTTCCGTCCACCCCCGGTTTTCGGCGAAAGGTGGCCATATTCCTTTATGAAGCTGCGAGCGTCCTCCTGAAGAGCGCGATGTCGCGAGCTGTAGCGGAGGTCCATAGAGATGTTCTTTCCCAGGCGCGGTTGTGCCCGTTGCCCTACACGGAAAGGGCGAACCCCAGTCGATTGACCGCGCTACGAATTAAATCTAACGTCTGTTCGAAATAATCCTATTCTGGGCGATCGACGTCAAGTAGAAAGCTTGAACGGTCGTTCCGTCGTCGCGGAAAGCGTTCAGGCGTCGCGAACCGCCGTGGGAGCTTTGCCTCATGTCACTGAAAGAAAAGGCCGCCATCACTGGTGTGGGAGAGACCAAGTACACTCGCATGTCGGGCAAGAGCGTACTTGCGCTTCAACTCGAGGCTTCGTTGAATGCGATCGCGGATGCGGGGCTCAGTCCCAAAGAGATCGACGGCATTATTCCATATTCAAATTCGCTTGTCGTAGCCGAAGACTTTGTCACGAATTTCGGTATATCTGACTTGCGCTTTTCGGCCACCGCGCCGCTAGGCGGAGCCAGTTGCGTCGCGGCCATACAATGTGCGCTGCTCGCGATAAGCGGTGGTGTGTGCAGTAACGTGCTGATTCCGATCGGTCGTAACGGCTCATCTGCGGGTCGTATCGGCACGCGTGTTCAGCAAATGCCCCAGTTCAAGGTGGTTGGTGAGCATGAGATGCCGGTCGGCGCGATCGCCCCGGCACAGCTATATGCGCCGATGGCCCGTCGACATATGGAACTGTTCGGTACAACGAGCTTGCAGCTTGGCGAAATTGCCGTGTCTACCCGTCACAATGCAATTCTCAACGGCAATGGCATGATGACGAGACCACTGACCCTTGAGGATCACCAGGCGTCTCGCATGATCTCCGATCCTTTGAGGCTCTATGATTGCAGCCTGGAAAGCGACGGCGGCGCGGCCATCGTGGTCAGCGGTGCAGACCGGGCAAACGATCTTGGCAAGCCACCGGTTTATATTATGGGGGTGGCCGAAGGCCACCCGGATTCACCGAGTGTCATCACTCAACGCCCGGATTTGACGCGCCTCGGGATCGCGAAGGCTGCGCCGAAAGCATTTGCCATGGCCGGTGTTTCGCCTGGCGATATCGACGTTGCCGAGATTTACGACTGCTTCACCTACATCGTGCTGTGTCAGCTTGAAGACCTCGGCTTTTGCAAGAAAGGTGAGGGGGGCCCGTTTGTTGCGAGCGGAGCCATTCGGCTTGGAGGAGAATTACCGATCAACACCCACGGCGGGCTTCTTTCTCAGGCTCACATGGTTGGCATGAACCACATTGTTGAACTTGTGCGTCAACTCAGAGGCGAGGCCGGCAAGGCACAAGTTAGGGGAGCCGAGATCGGCCTTGTGACTGGATACGGCGATATGGGCGACGGATCCGTCGCGATCATGCGCAAAGGATGATCGCAATGACTGCGGAGGCCTATCTTAAGCCAGTTCCTGAGCCAACCTATGAGTCGAAGCCTTATTGGGATGGACTCAAGAGTGGACGGCTGCTTCTTCAAAAATGCGGGCAATGCGGAAAAATTCGTCACTATCCGAGGCCCGTTTGTGACGTCTGTTACTCGTTTGAGGTGAGATGGATAGAGGCCTCTGGCCTGGGAACGGTCCATAGCTGGACTATCACCCATCACGCCTTCAATCCGGGGTTCAAGCTCGAGCTCCCGTACATTCTGGTCACAGTTGACCTCGAAGAGGGCGTGCGGATGCAAGTCCCTCTCCGCGGCGCCAAGGAGACGGACGTCAAACTTGGACTGCCGGTTCGTATCATTTTCGAACAGGTTAAACCCGATCTGGTGACTCCTGCCTGTGTAACTGCGTCGTGACCATCTCATCACCGGGAGCGGCATCAACATGAACGTCGACATTGACGCACTGCGCAAGCATATCGGGACGAAAGTCGTCGAGGAAGATGTAGCCACTCAGGCCCCGCTCCGAGGACTAGCGGTGACCTTTGATCGGGAGGAACGGATTCCTGGGCCCGGGGGGACGATCCCGCCGGGATGGCATCTGGTGTATTTCGTGCCTCTGTCGCCCAAGGCGACACTCGGTGATGATGGGTTGCCGACCTCTGGCGGCGTTCTGCCCCCGATGCCGTTTCCACGGCGCATGTATGCGGGAACCGAACTGGCCTTCCACGACCCTATTCGCGTCGGCGATGCGCTCAGGCGCGAGACAGAGTTCACCGATGTCTCGCTGCGGTCGGGCGGTACCGGAGCGTTGATTTTCGCGACACAGACCCGTCGCATTTTCACACCTCGCGGCCTCGCTATCGTCGAACAAAGTCACACGGTGTTCCGCGAAGAAGCGAAGGCTGGAGAGCAGAGCGCTACGCCGAAAAGGAACAAGCCGCCGGCTGACACGCCGTGGCTCCGGACGATTATGACGGATCCAGTTTCATTGTTCCGCTATTCCGCGCTGACTTTCAACCCGCACCGCATTCATTACGATCGAGATTATGCGATGCGCATCGAGGGTTATCCCGGACTTGTTGTGCATGGTCCATACTCGCAGCAGTGCCTGATTGACCTTGCGCGGGATCACGCTCCAGGACAAACGCTAAAATCGTTCACGCAGCGAGCCCGTGCGCCACTATTCGACACGGCGCCCTTCAGCATTGTTGGCCGCACTCTTGACGGCGGAAAAGGCGCGGAGCTGTGGGCCCTCACGCCGGAGGGGACTATCGCGATGGAAGTCACACTTCGGTACACGTGAAAGTGAAAGCCCAAAGGACGATAAACATGAACATACCCAAGCCAGAAGCTATCCCCGTGATGCCGGCGGCCTCAGCTGTTATCCTGCGCAATGGTTCGGCAGGGATCGAAGCGTATATGGTGGTGCGTCATCATCAGATAGACTTTGCATCCGGAGCGCTAGTATTTCCCGGCGGCAAAGCCGAGCCGGAAGACGGGAATGAGCTTTGGCGACATTCAATAGCGCCAAGTGGTTCAGAACCGATTTTATCCTTCTGGATCGCTGCCATTCGCGAGACCTTCGAGGAGGCGGGCTTGCTATTGGCTAGGCGGCAGGATGAGCCGCAGTTGCTCGGCGCCGATGAAACCCGCATCCTCGTAGAGACACATCGGCATGCGCTAATCGACGGCAAGATTTCGTTTAGCGAACTGCTTGAACAAGAAAAACTGAAGCCGGCCCTAGATCTCATGGAGCATTTCGCCCATTGGATTACGCCACCTGGACCGCCCCGGCGATTCGATACTCATTTCTTCCTTATTGCTGCCCCGGTCGAGCAGACCGGAGAGCACGACGGATTGGAGGCGACCGAGGGATTCTGGATCGCGCCACGCCAAGCCATATGCGATGCCGATGCTGGGCATCGCATTCTGCTTCCGCCCACCCGTCTCAACCTGCAAAAGCTGGCACAATTTCCGTCGGTGCAAGCTGCGGTGGAGGCGACCCGGCTCTCGAAGGTCGTAACCGTGTTACCGCGTGTCGAGCGGGTCGAAGGCGGGCGGCGGCTCATGTTGCCCATCGAAGCCGGCTATGGCGTATCTGAATTGTTCATTCCGACTGCGTGAACTAGTAGGCATTCGTGCGCCAATAGAGTTGCGTTTGTGAATTTGAGTGAATGCGATTTTGCAGTATTGGGAAACAAAACCGCAGATCCGCGGTCGACCTAAGACGGGCGCGCAGTCCGGAAACACATCGATTGAGTTAGAGAACTGCCCCGCAAAATGGTAAGCGCATCGTTTAGAAGACTGAACGCCAGATGAAACTGGAAGCGGGGTGTGATGGCTGACGCCATGGATCGGCTCGAAGAATGGAGGTGGCATTACAACAACGCAGACCTCATACCTCACTCGGTAGCTTGACGCCGAGCGAGCTCGCACACTTATCGGCATGCGCCTAAACTTTGGTCCGCGCGAGGGGTCGACCGTGTTTCCTCGCCAAGCGGATACAAGTCGCAGACTGTTGCTTCTCAGTGAGCAATCAGTAGCGGAACGGCGGCGTCTCGTAGCAAGGATCGGGTCACGCCGCCAAAGATCATTTCGGTCGTTCGAGCATGGCTATAAGCGCCGACAACAATGAGATCGGTATTGTGGCGTTCCGCATAAGCCAGGATAACGTTGGCGATTGGGTCGCCATGCGACTGCACCTGTTCGACGACCACCTTGGCTCCGTGACGGGTCAGATAATGAGCCACGTCCGCGCCAGGCTCCTCGCCGTGACGGGGATTCTTCTGCGGATCGACTACGAGGATGGTAACGGACAGCGCGCCGACGAGAAACGGAAGCGCATCTGCTATAGCGCGCCGCGCCTCGCGGCTGGCATTCCAAGCGACAACAACATGCTCGGCAGCGGACCCCGTCCAGGGCTCCGGCAAAAGGAGAAATGGCACGCCGGTGGCGATAAGAAGCGCTTCAGCCGACCAGTCGCTCGGCAATCCACCGGGTCGCGGACCACCGACGATCACCAGATCGGTATGCAGGGAATTCAGCGTAACGCTGTCATTGACGTCACCTTGACGGAGGAAGCGGAACTCGAAGCTGATGTCTTCACGAGCACAGCCTGCCGAGAAACTTCGGTTCGCAGCGTCCATCGCAGCTGCTTCACTTGCCTGGTGGCGGTCAATGACGAGCCGAACAGCCTGCTGCCCTCGAACAAAAGATTCCGCGGGACTACCATCCCAAATCGATGGCACCGCGAAAATTCCGATGAGGTGAGCTCCATGACGGAATGCCATCCTAACTGCATAGGAGGTGCGCGCCTCGCCGGCGGGCGAGGGGTCGACAAAGACAGCTATGCTTTTGAATGGCATTGAAAATTCCCCCTCGCGCCACTAAGCGTACCGACCGTGGGCTCGCCACGATCGGCATCGTAATATTAATCGTAATGTTGATCTAGATAGCCTCCCACCAGTCCGCACATTGATCGAGCTCAATGGGCGCCGCGTTCAATACGATCATCCGCGCAAGCCCTGGTCATCGACGGGACGAGCCAAAAACGGTTCATGAATGCGAGCAAAAGCATTCCGGCAAATAACACCAATTTCGCTAGAAGCGAGAAAATCGACCTGCCGCAGTGTCATGTAAGTTCCTCTTTTGGATTGGGCCCGGAGCAATTGCGGCGACTCGCATGCGCCCGATCATTCTGACAGCCGCGGCGGCGAGCCTGGCGCTGATTCCGATTGCCCGGGAGGTTTTCTGGGGGCCGATGGCTTACGCCATGATGGGCGGCATCATCGTCGGAAACCTGCTGACGCTGCTGTTTCTGCCTGCCCTCTATGTGACGTGGTTTCGGATTAACATAGATCCCGACAAGCAGCCAAAGACAGACGGACCACACGCGTGAACGACAAGCGATTGCGAGCGGTTGTTATGCGTTCGAAGAACTTTGTCGGCTAAATGGAGATCATGGCGGTTCTCTACCGCGCGGCCGGGATCGAGATCGTTTGGCCGGAGCTTCCAGTACTGGTCAGCCATCGGGATCGCGTATTTCATGGTATCGCTGCTGCGCTTCCGAAAAGTGCTGCTGACGCAGTCGCGTCTTCCTTCGGCCCGCAGTTGCTCAATCTGCATAAGGAACCCGCAAGTTCGTTTCGTGTATTGAACCGTGGCTTCGCGTGGCTTACCTTGCGCTACACCGGTGTGGTGGAGTTTTTCTTGAAACGGACTTTCATCTCGGTGGTCCTTGTCGCTGCAATGCTCGGCGCGACGGGGTACTTGTTCACGAAAGTCCCAGGCAGTCTCGTACCGCAGGAAGACCAAGGTTATGTGCTGATGGTGACGCAGTTGCCCGCTGCGGCTGCGAGCAGCCGCACACGTGCGGTAGCCGCCGTCACATCGGACGCCATCGCCAAGATGCCGACCGTGCAAGGCGTCGTATCGCTTTACGGTTTCGATATTCTCTCCCGTGCGCAGAAGACCAACGCCGGCGTTTCGTTTATTACGCTGAAGGACTGGGCTGAACGAACCAGGGCCGGCGAGGACGCGCAAGAAATCGCCCCCGGGCTGTCGAAGCTCAACGGCTTGTTCCGAGACGGCGTCGTGATCGGCTTCAATCTTCCGCCGATCCAGGGCATCAGGACCACCGGTGGCTTTGAACTATTTCTGCAGAACCGGTCTGGCGCGTCACTCGAAGCGCTGGCCGAGGCGGCCAGGAAGGTGGTTACAGAGGCCGCCAAGCGGCCGGAGTTGCGCGGCGTCAGCACGCAGTTTTCTACCTCCATCCCGCAATACAGGATCAATATCGACCGCGGCAAGGCCAAGACCCTTGGTGTACCCATCAACACCATATTCGACTCGATGCAGAGCGGCTTCGGCAGCCTGTATGTCAACGACTTCAGCCTGTTCGGACGGACTTACCGCGTCAGCCTGTCGTCGGAATCGGATTTTCGGTCCTCCCCGAAGGATCTTCGATTCATCTATGTGCGCGCCGAGACCGGTGCGATGATTCCGCTGAACGCGCTGGTGAGCGTCGAACGTGTAGTCGGTCCGGATACCGTCGACCGCTTCAATATCTTCCCTGCTGCCAAGATCCTCGGCAACCCGGCGCCGGGATATTCCTCGGGCCAGTCGCTTGTCGCGATGCAGGAGGTCGTCAGCAGCACGCTCGGCACCGACTATTCCATCGGCTGGACCGGCTCGGCTTACCAGGAGCTGTCCACCACAGGGACAGGTTATCAGGGTTTTCTGTTCGGATTGCTGATGGTGTTCCTCATTCTTGCTGCACAGTACGAGCGCTGGTCGCTCCCACTGGCGGTGGTCACCGCCGTGCCGTTCGCTCTGTTCGGCGCAATCGTCGCGATCTGGCTGCGCGGCATCGAGAACGATATCTATTTCCAGATCGGCCTCGTCACGCTGATAGGCCTCGCCGCGAAAAATGCGATCCTGATCGTGGAATTTGCCGCCCAACGCCATCGCGAGGGCCTGTCCGTCTCCGATGCCGCGCTCGAAGCGGCCCGGCTTAGATTCCGGCCTATCGTCATGACCTCGCTGGCGTTCATCTTGGGCGTCTTGCCGTTGGCGATCAGCACAGGCGCTGGCTCGGTCAGCCGCCATTCTATCGGCACCGGCGTGATAGGCGGCATGATCGCGGCCACGGCCCTCGCGATCATCTTCGTGCCGCTGTCTTTCCGTCTGGTGACGCGCGGCGTGGAACGGAAGGCTGCGGCGGCTGTTGCGCCTTCCACGGCTGGGGAACCGAAGTAGTTTCGATACCGCGCCGCTGCAGGAACGCGGCGGTTGCTGGGACAGATTGAAGCGCTGGTGCTCGAGTCGTATCGGGTTGGCTCAACCGTCCCTAATTCAAGGGCGCGCTGCGCGCGACGCACCGGGAGTTTCTGTCGAGCTGCCAACAGGGACCGGCCGCTAACCAAATCAATGTTTTGCATTCTTCTCAAGGTAGCTCACGACATCACCTGGAGTGCGAAATGCTTCTGCCACCTCGTCGGGAATTTCACAGCCAAATTCGTCTTCGAATGCCAGTACAAGCTCTAGTCCATCGAGACTGTCAGCGCCAAGGTCGAAAAAGCTGACTAGCTCCGTGACCGTTTCCGCGGGTATTTCGAGATGCGTAGCGATTATCATCTTAGCCCGATCAGCAATTTCATTCATGTCTGGCTCCTTCAAAGCTGACGGACCGCGACAACTGGAGATGACGCGCGAAACTCGCGAAGCGATGACTCCCTCTTACAAGGCATCCGCCGCGGCATTGTTGTCGTCGCAAACTGCACCGCTGCGTTCCGTATCCCTCGTTCAATGGAGGCACACGAGTTGCTGTGCTCCTAGCTATACTACCACGAGATCGATTTCTCGGTCTGATTGGGAGTAGTGTGGTCAATGCACAAACCTCCGTCCCTGGTGAGTGGTTCCAATCTGATCGTCCAATCCACACTAACGTTTTCCTATCAGGCCTGGGGTCCAATAAATACATGGGCCCGACTTAACGCGACCGGAACTTCTGGATCATTCTGCCAGCAACGAATGCCGACGGTTGCAATCCGCCTGCCAACCCGATGCACTTCGCACTTGGCGTAAAGGTCTAAAGGACCAGCGGAGCTCAGGTAATCAATAGAAAAGTTCACCAGCTTCGGCAGCCGATCCTCAGTTATAAGATCATAGACCGTCGTCAGTGCGGCCACCTGCATGAAAGTTGCGACAACACCGCCATGATACGCCGGTAACGTCACATTCCCGACCAATCGCGCCTCGAATGGCAGCTGAAACACGATGGAGTCCGCGCCACCGTTTGCGACAACAACGCCGATGCCGAGATGCCGAGCATAGGGCATTGTCGAAATTGCAGACGCGACTCTTTTGCTTTTCTCTGTCATTTCTGGGCCGCTCGATTGGCGAGAACGCTCTCATGGTCGGGGACCTTCGTCGACGCAGACGAGAGCATGAACGTGCCCATCACGACGGCAGCCAGCCTTTGATGCGGGCCGCTCAACAACTCGCAACGAACAAAGGCAATCGATTTAGTGAGTCGGTAGCACTCGGCCATAGCTATTAGGTCGCCGTCCATTGTGGCGGGTGCCAGATGGTCGATACGCATATCAAGCGTTGCAATGGGTACGAAGTACCCCAGCGCGCGAAATACCGCGAGGCCACATGCGGAGTCCGCAAGACTGAACATCACACCGGGAAAAAAGAAAGTTCCTGCCGGATCGGTGGCAAGGAACGGTTGCGCTGCAAGGCGCATTCGGGTGCGGCCGTCGGGCGCAGGGTCGTCAATGCGCATCCCGAGGTCGCGTCCATGCGGAACGTGCTGCGCAAACAATTGCACCATTGCTTCTACCGAAAGTGCAGATGACTTCGCATCACTCATCGAGTTGTCCCTAGATATCGAAGCACACAACTTAAAAGTCACGGTTGACGGCGATTGTATGTAAGATTAGTGTAAGATGCCATACAATAAGCTATGATATACGATATGAGCCAGTCATGACGCTAGATGCCCCGATTAAGGACGACATTGCGTTCGCGATGGAGGAGATCTCGCGAGGCCTGCGTCGGACTTTTGACAATCGAATGCAATCTGCCGGGCTGTCGCGAACCAAATGGAGGCTTTTGGTTCATTTGCAGCGCAACAACGGGATAAATCAAACTGAATTGGCGCGTCTGCTCGAACTTGAACGCGCCAGCGTAGGCCAGGCGATTGACGACCTGGAAAAGCTGGACCTCGTTAAACGTGAGCCGTCACCCAGCGATCGCAGGGTGTGGCTCATTAGGCTTCGTCCCGAAGCGAGCGTCATCTTGAAGCGACTGCGTCGGGAGGCGGATGACGTTTACGCTACGATGTGGAGTGGATTCGCATCCACCGATTTGGTGCAGCTTCAGTCACAGCTAAGGCGACTCGCGGCGCAACTTGCAGCCGTCGACCGTGAGTACGACGGCTGGGGCGATAAGGGCCTAAGCCGTGCGAGTTGAGTTGGTCTCCACACCGGCCGGCGAAATTTCGGCGCTGTCTTGGAGTGAAGCGGGAAGCCAAGCCCCGCTCCTTCATTTTGCGCATGCGACTGGATTCAACGCGCAAACATACCGAAGATTGTTGGAGCCACTTTCGAACAGATTTCGCATCGTCGCTTCCGATGCGCGCGGGCATGGTCGAACGTGTCTATTGGCTGCTCCAGAAAATCTGGTCAGTTGGCAAACATACGAAGCTGATCTCGAGCATCTGCTCGAAGTTTTCGGAGAGCCGGCTTTCCTTATTGGCCATTCCATAGGGGCAACTGTAAGCCTGATGCTGGCGGCCCGGAGGCCGGATTTGGCGCTCGGTGTCGCCATGATCGAACCGTCATTCGTGCCATTCAATAGAGCATACCAAGTCGCCGTGGACCGGCGGGAAGGGAACTTGATTCCATTTGATATTGCGCTTCAAGCTCGTAAACGTCGGTCAATCTGGTCCTCGCAGCAAGAGATTCGAAATTCCTACTCCGGAAAAGCGATGTTTTCTTCTTGGCGAGAGGGTTTGCTCGACGACTACCTCGAGGGTGGCTTGCATTTTTTAGATGATGGCCGAGTTGCTTTGGCCTGCGATCCGGCCTGGGAAGCTGCGACCTTCCAGGCAGCAACAACAGAATTTTGGGAGCTTCTTCCTCGTTATAAAGGAAAAGTCTTATTAGCCTATGGCTCGCGCTTCAGTACGGTTGGCGAAGCCGATGCGGCGAAGATTGTCGAACTTGCTCCACAGGCTCGCGTCTTCAGATTTCGGGAGAACAGTCATTTCCTTCCGATGGAATGTCCCGAAGCCATAGCGCAAATGATTGAGGACGGGTTCACCGGTATGTGACACCGCATCGCAATATACCGATGACGTTCCGCTCTCAACAAGCAGCGAGATCCGGAAATTATTCGCTAGAATCAGCAGATCTGAAAAGCGCGAGGGAGAACCGCAGTAAGCATCCGGTGAAGGTCGCAGGTTAGTCAGGTCTGCTCAGGCAGCGGCCTGCAAGTCGGAGTTTTTCCAGCACCATGGCAACAACTCGTGGAGCCGGCTTTGCGGGAGGCCGGCGATGCGGGCGAGCACGTCGGCGAGCCAAGCTTGAGGATCGACGTCGTTGAGCTTCGCTGTTTATGCCGCCCGCCGAACTATGCCGAGTTGGGTCGTTTTCCCCAGATTTCTCGCTGACCGGCGTTTGATCGGTTCGGCATAGTTCGTTCTGTGCCTCCGCTTTCAACAGCGGAGAACAGGAAGATGGAAGTTGAAGAGTACCTGGGCAGAAGCCGGCTGTACCGGCGTCTCAGAAGCGGGCCGCACGGACAGCTCGTCGAGCGCTACGCCGCTCGTCTCGTCGAAGAGAGGCTCGTTCGGCACGGCACATGGCGTTGCCTCAACGTGGTTGGCGGGCTCCTGAGTTGGATCGCAGGCCATCGCTACAAGCTGGCCGATCTCGATGAGCAGGTCGTTGAGCGGTACCTCCGACATCGAGGCGGGAGACAGTCTATCCAGTCCGGTGACCGGGCCGCGCTCAAGCGATGGCTGTCGGTGCTGCGCGAGGACGGCGCGATCGCGCCGTTGGTGCTGCCGCCTCTCACCCCGCACGAACGGATCTTCAAGGAGTTCGATGCCTACCTGCGGTTAGAGCGCGGCTTGGCCCCGAGGTCCATCGTCCGCCATCTCCCGGTCATCCGCAGGTTCCTGCACGAGGTGTGCTCCGGCGGCGCCGGCGACCTGTGCAAGATCAGCCAAGAGGACGTGATCCGCTACATTGAGCGCCACGCCCGGGATTGGAGCCCGAAAACAGGCAAGGCGATGTGCTGGTCGTTGCGCGCCTTTCTCCGTTATCTCCACCATCGGGGGCTGAACGCACGCTCGTTGGCGGATTGCGTTGCATCAATGCGACGATGGAAGCTCGCAACTCTGCCGACTTATCTGTCTGCCGCTCAGGTGCGGAAGGCTCTCGACGGATGCGACCGAGAGACGGTGATGGGGCGGCGCGACTACGCCATTCTGTTGTTGCTGGCCAAGCTCGGCCTGCGGGCCGACGAGGTAGCGACGCTCACGCTCGATGATGTCGACTGGCGCGCCAGCGAGATACTCGTTCGCGCCAAGGGCCGCCAGCGTGCACGGATGCCGATACCGCCAGACGTTGGCGCGGCCATCGTTGCATATCTGCGCAATAGCCGCCCAAAGTCGTCGTGCCGACGGTTGTTCGTCCGCACACTCGCGCCACACGTCGGCTTTGCTTCCGGATGTGCGATCACCATGATCGCCAAGGCCGCTCTCGATCGCATTGGAATCGAAGGTTGCGCACACCGCGGCGCCCATATCTTCCGACACAGTCTCGCTACTGAGCTTCTCCGATCTGGCGCGACCTTGTCGGAGATCGGACAGTTGCTGCGGCACGAGAGCCACGACACCACCCGGATTTACGCGAAGGTCGACATCGATGCGCTGAGAACATTGAGCCTGCCCTGGCCGGGAGGCGTGCAATGACCAATCTGCGCTCCGCACTCGATAAGTACCTGAGCATGCGCAAGGGACTGGGATACAAGTACGAGCACCAGACCCGTCGGCTCGCCGACTTCGTCGCCTTCATGGAGAAGCGCAAAGCCAGGATCATCACGACGAAGCTGGCAATGGAATGGGCAACGCTGCCGCCCGATCGTCATGCATCCTGGGCGCTGCGATTGAGCGACGTGCGCGGGTTCGCGCGCCATGTCGCCAACTTCGATCCGAGAACGGAGGTGCCGCCCGTCGGCATGCTGCCGGGATGGAAGCGTGCCAAGCCCTATGTTTACAGCGACGCGGAGATCGATGCGTTGCTGACGGCGGCGCTGGCTCTGCCGCCAGAGGACGGGCTGCGCCGATGGACCTACCATACCCTGTTCGGGCTGATTGCGGTGACGGGCATGCGTATATCCGAGGCGATGGGCCTGGAGCGTGATGACGTCGACCTCGACGCCGGCGTGCTGACGGTCCGGCTGACCAAGTTCGGCAAGTCGCGGCTCGTGCCATTGCATCCGACGACGAGAACCGCGCTGCGCGACTACGCCCACCGGCGCGATGCACTGCTCGGATCACGCTGCGGCTCGACCTTCTTCGTTGCCGAACAGGGAGGCCGTTTGCTGCACCAGTACGTTCATCGCGTCTTCTGGCGATTGTCCCGAGAGATCGGGCTGCGACGCCCAGGTGATCGTACCGGGCCACGCGTGCACGACTTCCGTCATCGCTTCGCCATCCCGACGCTGCTCGACTGGTATCGCGAAGGCAAGAACGTCGAGCAGCAGCTCCCAGTGCTCTCCACTTACCTCGGCCACGCCTGCGTGCGCGATACTTACTGGTATCTCTCGGCCTGCCCCGAGTTGATGGAAGAAGCGGCGCGGCGTCTCGATCGGCGATGGGAGGTGGCGCCATGAAGCCCGCCTGCAATGTCGCCACGTTGATCGAGCGCTTCTTCACCGAGCGCCTCATACGCCAGCGCAATGTTAGCGCCAACACGATCGCCTCCTACAGGGACACGTTCCGGCTGCTGTTCATGTTCGCACAGGTGCGGCTGCGGAAGTCCCCATCGGCCCTGACGCTCGTCGATCTGGATGCAACGTTCATCGGCGCGTTCCTCACCGATCTCGAGGTAAAGCGCGGCGCCAGCGCGAAGACGCGTAACCTGCGTCTGACCGCCATCCGATCCTTCTTCAGGTTCGTGTCCTTCGAGGAACCGGCACACAGTGCGCTGATCCAGCGCGTGCTCGCTATACCGAGCAAGCGCCACGACAAGCGACAGGTGCACTTCCTTACGCGCCCCGAGATCGAGGCGGTTCTCGCCGCGCCCGATCGAACGACGTGGCTTGGCCGCCGCGATCACACCTTGCTGCTGGTCGCGGCCCAGACGGGCTTACGCCTCTCCGAGCTGACTGGCCTTGACCGGGATGCCGTCCACCTCGGGTCTGGCGCACACGTACGATGCGTCGGTAAAGGGCGGAAGGAGCGGACCACTCCGCTGACCACACTCGCTCGGTGTGCGCTCCAGGCATGGCTCAAGGAACCGTTACGGAAAGGAGCAACAGCGTTGTTCCCCAACGTGCACGGGGCCCGGCTCAGTGCCGACAGCGTCCAGTCGCTGCTGGGAAAGCATGTTCGTGTCGCTCACAAGAGTTGCCCGTCTTTGAAGGCCAAGAGCGTATCACCGCACGTGCTGAGGCACAGCGCTGCGATGGAACTGCTGCAAGCCGGCGTCGACTGCTCCGTAATCGCGCTGTGGCTCGGTCATGAATCGGTCGAGACGACGCAGACGTACCTGCACGCCCACCTCGCCCTCAAGGAAGCTGCCCTGGCGAAGCTCAAGCCGTACGAGCGCGGCAAGCGAACCCGCTTCCAGCCGAACGACCGCCTGCTCGCCTTCCTGGAGGCGCTCTGAACGACCAGACTATGCCGAATGGAACGGGGCTGCCGTGCACGCGATCGACGATGCCAGCGTGACAACGACGCGCCATACCGGACCCGTTCGGCATAGTTCGGCGGGCGGCATAAACCTGCCTATGCCGATCGCGGCATAGGGCCGTCATGATCAGCGTAGCCATGGCCGCGGCGCGATCGGCGCCGCGTTCGGAGCCGGCGAACAGCCACGACTTTCTGCCAAGGGCAAAACCCCGAAGGGCGCGTTCGGCCGCGTTGTTGGTCAGGCAAATCCTGCCGTCGTCGATAAAGCGGGCGAACCGGTCCCAGCGCTTGAGCATGTAGTCGATCGGTTTGGCGACCGAAGCCGAGCGTGACAGGCGAGCGCGTTCGTCGCGCAGCCACGCCTCCAGCTCGATGAGAAGCGGCGCGCTTTGTTCCTTGCGGATGCGCATACGCTCATCTGCGGCAAGGCCGTTGATGCCGCGCTCGATATCGAACAGCGCGTCGATGCGCCGGACCGCCTCCAGCGCAACCGGCGAGATCGCCGCGGCGTTCTTGCCGCGCCGGGCGTTGGCCGCGATGTCGGCCAGTTCGAAGAACTGCCGCCTGGCATGGGCCCAGCACAGTGCCGAGGTGGTTGCTCCCGCCGCACGCGTGGGATCGTAGAGCGTATTGTAGCCGCCATAGGCGTCGGCCTGCAGGATGCCGCTGAAGCCTTGAAGGTGCAGCGCTGGATGCTCATGCCGCCGGTCGCGCGAGGCGTAGTACAGCGCCGCCGGCGGGGCGCGGCCGCCAAACGGGCGGTCATCGCGGACATAGGTCCAGATGTGCCCGGTGATGGTCTTGCCCTTCGCCAGGATCGGCACCGTGGTGTCGTCGCCGTGCAGACGCTCGGCCGCCAGCACATGGGCCTCGATCAGCGCATGCAGCGGCTGCAGCGCCATTGTGCAAATGCCAACCTGGTCCGCCAGCGTCGATACGCTGAGATCGATCCCCTCGCGGGCATAGTGCTCGCTCTGCCGGTTCAGCGGCTGATGCTGGCCGAACTTCTCGAACAGGATCATGGCCAGCAGGCTCGGCCCGGCAAAGCCGCGCGGCGTCACGTGGAACGGCGCCGGCGGCTGCGCGATCGTCTCGCAACTCTGGCAGGAGAACTTCTCCCGCACCGTCTGGATCACCTTCCACTGCCGCGGAATCACCTCCAGCGTCTCGGTGACGTCCTCGCCGAGCTTCGACAGTCTTGCCGAGCCGCAGCAGGGACAGCTTGCCGGCGCGGCGATGACGATGCGCTCGCGTGGCAGATGGGCGGGGAACGGCTTGCGCGAAGGCCGCTTGCGCGCGAACGATTTGACCGTCTGCGTCCGCGCCGCCACCTGCTCGGCCGCCAGTTCGTCCTCGGTCGCTGCCGCCTCCAGATCCTCGAGCTGAAGCTCCATCTGATCCAGAAGCCGCGCCGTGCGCTCCGAGCGCGTGCCATAGAGCTCTCGCCGCAGTTTCTCGATCGCAAGCTTGAGATGGGCGATCAGCGCCTCGCTGCTGGACAGATCCGCCCGGGCATTGGCCGCTTCGGCCTTGGCAACCGCTACCGCGGCCTTGGCAACCACCACACCGGCCTCTGCCATCACGCGCGCATCGCGCTCCGCGAGGATCATCGCATGCGCGGCGGCGAGATCGGATGGAAGCGATTCAGTGCTGTTCACACGTGCGACGGAATCAAGATCGATGCCTTGTCACGCGCTCGCAAGACACAGCGCCAAGCAGACGAAGCGCTGCGGCATGCGGAAGAGCAACAGGTTCAGAGGCTGCGTTATCAAGCCACACTGGCCGAGCGTCAGTTCAATCGCGTCGATCCGGACAACAGGTTAGTCGCCAGCGAGCTTTAGCGACGATGGGAAACGGCGCTCAGTGAGCTGCGTCGCGCTGAAGAAGCGTCAGCGCGACGGGCTCTCCCTGTGCCTCACCAATCCGTGGGCGTCGATCCCCATCTGCGTGCGAAGGTGGTGGCACTCGGTGAGCGGCTCCCTGCGATCTGGGCGGACCCAGCAACCCGTCGAGACCACCGCAAGGCGCTGCTGCGTTGCCTCATCGAAAAGGTAGTCATGCGTCGTAGTGCGCGCGACAAGGCCGAGGTGCGCATTGTGTGGCGCGGTGGGGCGACGACCGAGCTGGTCGCCATGATGCCGGTCAACAGTCTGGCCGCGTTGCCGCGTCATGTCGAAATGGAAAATCGCATTTGTGAATTGGCTGCCAAAGGTCTCTATGACGACCAGATCGTTCAGATCTTGGCAGACGAGGGACATCGGTCACCGTGGCGCGGTACTGCGGTCCTGCCGAGTACGGTTCGCGGTATCCGGCTTCGGCATGGCATCAAAGCGGTGCACAGACAAACCCGATGGCCTCCCGTCAAAGGCTGCCTGACGGTGACGCAACTGGCTGAGCGACTCAATATCCCAACGAAATGGATCCACACCCAGCTCCGGCGCGGCGCCATTCGGGCCATCCATGAACCCTCCGGTCGTTATCTCTTTCCAGATACCGACCATGCCATGCTTGCCATCCGCCAGCTGCGCGAACACCACGTCAAAACAATCGATCTAACGGGAGGGTCATCATGAAAACCAGGGGTATCAATAAAGGTGCTGCGCAGAGGAGATCGTCACCGCGCCGTCAGCTGTGCTCGGCCACAAAAACCGGCCCCGCTCCAGCCGCTTCGTAAACAGACACGAGCCCTGGCCGTCATGCCAGATCACCTTCAAAAGATCGCGGCTGCGGCCACGAAAGCAGAACAGCTGGCCGCTCAGCGGATCGCGCCGCAGCACCTGCTGCACCTGCAGCGACAGGCTCGCAAAGCCCTTCCTCATGTCGGTGTGACCGGTCGCCAGCCACACTCGAACCCCCGCCGGAAGCGGCATCATCGCAGCGTCTCCAGCCCGCGCATGATCCGCAGCAGCGCCTCCACATCGACCGCGCAATCGACAAGTACGCGCCGGCCGTTCGCGCTCACGATCTCGATCCGGCCACAGCCAGAGCCGCTCGCCGCCTCGCGCTGCTCCGGCACGATCGTCGCCGGCACAAATCCGGCAATCGCGCCAAGCCGACCCACGCGATAGGCCTTGCGCCACGCAAACAGCAGCTGATTGGAAATGCCGTGCCGGCGCGCCGTCGCCGACACCAGCCGCGGGCCCAAAAGGCTCTCCTCGACGATCCGAAGCTTTGCCGCATCCGACCAGCGGCGTCGGCGCCCAGTGTCAACGACTTCAAGGCGGCTGATTTGACGAGTGTCAGTAAGGCTATCCATACCAACGGTCAGCTACCGGCAAAATATTTGCGCAAGACGGCCTACGCCGGATGGTTACTCCTTTTGTGCTGATTGTCGTAGAGTTTTGGTCGTAGAGTTTTGCGGATGTGAGACGGTTTGCCGACAGCACATGGCGCATGGCGCCTGTTCATTTTGAACCGGTTTGAAACGACTGGCGAATTGTTAATTATTCTAAGCCGCTTGGCTTGACTGCTGGAGAGTAATTGCCATGCAAGACATATTCATCCTCAGCGTCGGCATGACGCCGTTCAGGCGAATGCTCGACGTAGACCTCAAGACCATGACGCGGCAGGCCGCCGACGCGGCACTGGGCGATGCAGGGATCGAAAAACCGATCTCAAACCAGCCTCTTCAAACAAGGCGGGATTGATCCAGCTTCCGAGAAAGGGAACGCGATCGGTCGGCACATATGCTCGCTTTCGCGAGTTGTAGTGCAGATAACCCATGGTCGTCGGGCTTCGTAGCAGCGCCGCGGTGCTCGATTGCGGATAATCCAATGCCGTTGCCACAGCAACGTTGTTGAGAGGTTGCTGGACCTCGTCAAAATATTCGAGAATTTCTAGCCTTCGGATCGCCGATTTAACGACGCCAGTTTCTTCCGGACATGGACTGAGTTCCTGCGCTTTCATGGGCTCCCTCCCTGCCGCTAATGCGACGGGAATGCACACTTCGATTTCGCGCCCAATAGCCCTGCCAGCGGTACGAATTACCCACCAGGTCAGGAGGCCCATCACGTGATGTCATCACGGCTTCAGACCACCGGGACACGTTTGGCCGCGACGGCGGCCGGTGAAATGACGTCGATATCGATCGGCACCCGCCACCGCTCCGTATAACGCACCTGCGGCGCCGCGTTGCTGGCCGGCGCGCCTCCCAGAACAAAGCCATCGAAGCCGCTGCTCATGACCTCGTTGCATTTCTGTACATAGACCGGGAAGCCGCCGATATAGGGCATGAAGACGCGCGGCCGGCCAGGGATGTTGGTGCCGACATACCATGAGCTGCAGGTCGATCGCAGCGACACAGTAGAGACCTCGTTGACGTGCTCGACCCAGGCGTCCTCGTCCTCGGGCTTCGGCTCGATGGTCGTGGCCCCGACATCGCGCATGTGGCTCATGCAGTCCGCCAGCCAGTCGACATGCTGCTCGATCGCCTGGATCATGCTGGCGAGCACCGAGGGGCTGCCGGGGCCGGTGATCGTGAACAGATTGGGAAAGCCCGCCGATGCTATCCCGAGATAGGCGCGGGGGCCGGCCCGCCATTTCTCGGCAAGTGTCAAACCATTGCGGCCGGTAATCACAATCTTGTCGAACGACCCCGTCATCGCGGCAAAGCCGGTAGCGCAGACGACCGCGTCCAGTCTGTACTCGACGCCGTTGACCTCGATGCCATTGGCGGTGAAGCGCTCGATCGGCGTCCGGGAGACGTCGACCAACTTGACGTGGGGCATATTGTACGTCTCGAAGTACCCGGTATCGACGCAGAGGCGCTTGCAACCGAAGACGTTGTCCGGACACAGCAGGTCGGCCGTGACCGGATCCTTCACAAGCTCGCCGATCTTGCGGCGGGCGAAGTCGGCAATGGTGTCATTGGCGGCCTTTTCGAACAGAAGATCGCCATAGGAACCGAGAAAGGGCAGGCCGCCGCGGGCCCAGGCTTCCTCGTACTGCCTTTCGCGCTCTTCGGGCGCAGCCTCCAGCGCCGGCTTCATGTTGAAAGGAAAGTAGAAGCCGGTCGGGCGTCCGCGCGCCTTTGCCCGCAGCGCCGGATAATCGGCCTTGGCCGCCTGCAAATATTCCGGCGTCAGGCTTTCGTTGCGGGCCGGCACCGACCAGGTCGCCGTGCGCTGGAACACCGTGAGGCTTGCCGCCTGCTGCGCGATGATCGGGATCGACTGGATCGCCGAGGAGCCGGTGCCTATCACGCCGACACGCAATCCCGTGAAGTCGACACCCTGATGCGGCCATTCGCCGGTATGGTAGATAGGCCCGCGGAAATCCCCGATACCCGCAAAATTCGGCCGGTTCGGCGCCGACAGGCAGCCGACCGCCATGATGCAGAATTTTGCCAAAACCTTGTCGCCGCGGTCGGTCTCGATCAGCCAGCGCTTTTCAACCTCATCGAACGTCGTCGCGGTGACGCGGGTGTCGAACACGATATCCCGGCGGAGATCGAAGCGATCGGCGACATGGTTGGCGTAGGACAGGATTTCGGGCTGCGGCGCGTACTTCTCCGACCAGTTCCACTCCTGGTCCAGCTCCTCCGAGAAGGAAAACGAGTACTGCATGCTCTCGACGTCGCAGCGTGCGCCCGGATAGCGATTCCAGTACCAGGTGCCGCCGACGCCGCTGCCGGCCTCGAAGACCCGCGCCGAAAAGCCGAGCCCGCGCAGGCGATGCAGCATGTACATTCCAGCAAAGCCCGCGCCCACGACAACGGCGTCTAAAACCGCTTCCGTTTCAGCAGGGCGCTTCCGTCGAGTTGTGGTGTCGGCAGTCATGGTGCGTGTCGTCTCCTTGCAGGTCGAACTAAGCTAAACGAGATCTTCGGAAGATTTGGGGCCGCTTCTGACCTCATTTGCGGAAATAGAAACCGATCGAAAAAATGGTCGGGAGTATGTCCAAGGGAACCGGACTAGATTGAAAGTCTATTATGATATCCGCTCGAAGTCATTAGTCTAACCTTACAAGTTCCTTCTCCGCAGGCGCCAGAGCAAGCGGGTTCGTGTTAGCAACACAAAGATTGAAAGCAAATGGATCGCTGCCCATTACATCTTTGATCGCAAACGAAATGGCCTCGTATATTGACCCCTGAACATTGACGGCGAAATGGGTTATTCGCTAATCCGATCCAACCTCGCGGGTTTGCAAACAAAGCCCACGACATTCATCTCGTTCGCCGACCCGCCTGTTAGTTCCTGATTCTTATGTTTTAGTAGGCGGGGCAGGCCCACCAGTGGTCGAAGCTGGTACATGCCGGATCCAAACACAGGGCTGGCTAGAAATATGCCGCAGGCGGACGGCATCGGAGATATTTACAATAGAAAAGAATCAGCACCAACTTGGCCGGCAACGTCGGTTAATCGACTTTGCCGGCCAGAGGCAATTCATTTTTGAGTTTCAGACTTTGCATAGTCCGCCGACTGCTCTTTCACTACGCTCCAGACGTCGTCTTGAAAGCCGGCGATCCAATCGGTTTGCGGGACCCATTTACCTCCGTCCCACATTTCAATGCGTGTCTTACCGCCTCCGCCGTGGTCTTGCGTCGTGACTGTAATAGGTGCGATCAAGCCATTGGCATCGTAATTCTTCAGACTCTCAAGGCCATTCTTGATCTTCCCTGGCGTCAACGGCCAGCCGTCCTTCTTGATCGCAAGGCGGACGCCCTCGAATGCGATGGAGTAGATCGCCAAACCGGTGTTGTAGTAGACGTCCTCGGTAAATTTGCGGTCGCCATTTCCTTTGTTTTTGTCGTAAAGTTCTTTGAGAATTTCCTGGACCAGAGGTTGGTTTGACCCGCCGGCGACGTTGGTGCCGCGTTTCAATCCCTTAGCGACATCGGGCCCAATATTCTTGATGTCGACCTCGTTGAGCCAATTAACGGCGATATACTTTTCAATCGAGATCCCGTTGCGCTTCATCTCGCGCGACGCGATCACATGCATATTCGACAGGCTCCAGCTCACAATCCAGTCCGGGTTGAGACGACGGATCTGCGTCCATGCCGAGGCCTGATCGTTGCCCGGCAGCGGATACGGCACGAGTTGCAACTCGAAACCTTCCTTCTGCGCCAGCGTCTTTAAGATGCCGATCGGTTCCTGTCCGAACGGATAATCGATATAAAAGAACGCGACCTTGACGCCCTTCAGAGTTCCGCCGGACTTCTGTTTGATGTATTCAATGTCATTGGCGGCCTGACCCCAGTAGGTCGGTCCGATCGGAAATACCCATTTGAACACGTTGCCATCGACCGCATCCCCGCGACCGACCAGTGACTGGATCAGGATGTTGCCATCCTTCATGATGCGCGGAAGGACCGCGCGCGATACCGGCGTCGACAACATGTCGAACACCATCACGCCTTCGCGCTTCAGGCGTTCGTAGCACTCGATGCCGCGTTGCGGCTCGTTGCCATGGTCCTGAACGATCAGTTCGATCGGATGGCCTTCAAGGCCGCCCTTCGCATTGAGAAGATCGGCATAGTCGCGCGCGGCCTGGGCGATCTGCGGTGAGACGAACGTATAGGCCTTGCTCAGGTCATAGCACAGCGCGAAGCGGACCGAATCGGCCGCGGCTGCCGGCATGACGTTGAACAACGCCAACGCTAGTCCGGCTAGTATAGATAGCAATTTCATTTTACCGATCCTCCCTTGGTTGACTGAGTGAACTGAGCAAATTTTAATGATCCCAGCTTTTATCGAACGGCGTACATCTGGCGATCGTCAGGTCAGCCAACGTTTCCGCCGGCTATAATGTTTGATGTCGCGAAAATTCTTGTTTTCCGCGCCTCCCAGGTAGAACTCCTGAATGTCGGGATTTTTCTTCAATGCAGCCGCACTGTCGTGCATCACGATGCGGCCGCTTTCGATGAGATAGCCGTGGGAGACGATTTCGAGCGCGGCAATGGCGTTCTGCTCAACCAGCAATATCGAAAGTCCTTCATCGCGGTTGATGCGGCCGAGGATCTGGAAGATTTCAGCGACAAGAAAAGGAGCCAGTCCCAGGCTGGGTTCGTCGAGCATCAATAGTTTTGGCTGGGTCATCAAAGCACGGCCGATTGCGAGCATTTGCTGTTCGCCGCCGGAGAGATAACCCGACGCGACGGTCCGGCGCTCGTGCAGACGTGGGAAATAACTGTAAACCCGGTCCTTGTTGCGGTTCATGTCCTGGCGGCTATGCAACGCCGAAGCCGCGATCAAGTTTTCGTCGGGCGTGAGATGTTCGAACACCCGGCGCCCTTCGAGCACGTGGGCGATCCCCAGCTTGACGCGGTCCTGCGGCATCAGGCCGCCAATGCTTTGGCCGCGGAACTGCAATTCGCCCCGCCGCACCTCACCCCGCTCGGCCGTGAGCAAACCGCTGATCGATTTCAGCGTCGTACTCTTTCCCGCGCCATTGGCGCCGAGCAGGGCCACCATTCCGCCCTCGGGCACATCGATCGAAACACCCTTGATCGCAAGCGAAACGTGGTCGTATACGACCTCAATATTGTTGAGGGACAGTATCTTAGCGGCAATCGGTGCATTCATGGCGTTCGTGCTTCCCGCTATTTCTTCGTGTAGCCGAAAGGCCATACCAGGAGATAATCCCGAATGTTGTTGTAGATCTTCCCAAGCCCCAGCGGTTCAATCAGGAGAAACCCGATAATAAGCGCGCCATAGAAAGCTTGGGGTAGATGAGCCAGAGTTTCGATACCTAGCGAGAACCCGAACTTGGTCGCCGCCCAGGAGATGAAACTGTTCATCACGCCCGGCATCAGCAGAATGAACGCGGCGCCGAAATAACTGCCGATGATGCTGCCCAACCCGCCCACGATGACCATCGCCAACGCCTGAATTGAGACGTCGACGGAAAACTGTTCTGGCGTGACCGCATGGTAAAATGTACCGACCAGGATGGCTCCGGTCACGCCACCGATGAACGACGACGTCGCGAACGCCACCAGTTTGAAGTAGAAGCTGTTCACCCCGATGACGGCTGCTGCGTAGTCCTTCTCGCGAACAGCGACCAGGGCGCGGCCGAGTGCGGTGCGCCGCAGATTGAGCATGAAGGACGTGACCAGCACGCACCAGACGAGGGCGACGTAATAGAGTCCTGCATCGGAGGTGACAGCCCAACCCAGCAGGCGAATGTCAGGTGCCTGCAACGTGGCCTGTGTGCCGCCGCTGATCGCGGGCACGTGCGAAATCGTCCAGTCCATCACGAACTGTAAGGCGAGCGTGCTGAGCGCCAGATACAGGCCTTTCACGCGCAGTGCGGCAAAAGCGAACACACTTCCGATAACCGCTGCTGTTATTCCCGCGAGGACGATGGCAATCTCCCACGGTATGCCTGCCCTGCTGGCATGAACCGCGGCGTAGGCGCCGATTCCCATCACCGCTGCGTAGCCCAAATGAAATTGCCCCGCCCATCCAAGGATCAAATTGAGACCGAGCGCGCCCGCAGTCCAGACAAGCCAAGGCAGCAAATAACTGCTGAGATAAAGCGTGTTCATGTAGAGCGGCGCGGCCAGCGCCAGCAACAGCAGACTACCAATCATCCATCGATCGGCAGGGATCGGAAATAGTGCGCGGTCGGCGCTATAATCCGTATGAAAAATCCCGGCTTGACGGAATAGCATGTTCCTAAACCCTCTCGATGTCGTGGCGACCGAAAAGTCCGTGCGGTCGGATCAAGATGGTCAGGATCAGCATTGCCGCATCGACAAGATCGCGACTCGCGCCACCCAGCAGGGGGTCGAGAACGCTGGATGCAATTCCCTCGACGACGCCGAGCAGGACGCCGGCGAGCAACGCGCCTCCTATACTGTCCAGTCCGCCCAAAACGGCTACGGTCACGCCCTTGAGCAGCAGTTGCGCGAGCGATTGATCGACGCCCTGTACCGAACTCCAGAGCACACCGGCAATCGTCGCGACCACCGCCGACATGGCCCAAGACAGCGCGACGCCGCGCTCGACCGAAATGCCGACCGACCAGGCCGCCGTATAATCATCGGAAATCGCACGCAAAACCACACCCATCCGGCTCCGGAAGAACATCACGAAAAAACCGAACATCGCAATTGTGACCACCGCTCCAAAAGCGTAAGCGCGGTTGATCAACAATGGACCGAGAAAAAGCGGGGCATCGCTGATGCCCAGATTCATGGGGCGCGTGGTACCGCCCCAAATGGTCATCGAGCCGGCTCGCAGGAAAATCTCCAGGCCAAGCGTCATCATCAGGATCATGATGATGGGGCGGCCGGCGAGGCGCCGCAGCGCCACCCGTTCGATGGCCAACCCGATGATAAACATTGTTATGATCGCCAGCGAAATCGCCGCCCAGATCGGTGCGCCCGCGCTGTTGGCGAATGCGAGCACGACATAGGCGGCCAGCATCGTCATCGAGCCCTGTGCAAGATTGGGCACCGATGACGATTTGTAGATCAGGACAATTCCCATCGCGACAAGTGAATACATCAAGCCAATAAGCGCGCCGTTGGCAGCAGATTCCATCAACGATATCGCGTCCATGCTTCAGGCCTCCTGTACCGACAGTGTGCGTTCAATGACGCCGACTTCGCCTGACTCGTAGCTGACCTTTGCTTTCATCAGCACTGTGTTTTCATGCCCGTAGATGGCGTCGATGATCGGTTTGTAGCGCTCCTCCACGACGTTACGGCGGATTTTCCGGGTTCTGGTGATTTCGCCGTCGTCGGCATCGAATTCCTTGTGCAGGCAGACGAATTTCCGCAACTGCAATCCGAGCGGCAGTGCACTGTTAACGTGCTTCACCGCGGCGGCGATCAAGGCGATGACCTGCGGCTTCTGCGACAGGTCGGCATAGGAGATGTAGGAAATGCCGCGCAGTTCGGCCCAAAGGCCGACAGCTTCCCTGTCGATGCAAATGATGGCTGACAGCGTATCGCGGCCGCTTCCGAGTACCGCAGCATCCTTGATGTACGGACTGAACTTGAGCCGGTTCTCAATATAGTTGGGAATATAGCGCTCGCCCTTCGCAGTGTGCACGACGTCCGACAGGCGCCCCAGCACCACGAGGTGCCCGTCAGGTTCGAGGTAACCTGCATCTCCGGTGTGTAACCAGCCGTCTTCGAGGCTTTCGCGCGTGGCCTCGTCCTGTTTGAAGTATCCGCTGAACACGCTGCCCGAGCGGATCAGAATTTCGCCGGCGTCGCTTATCCGGATATCGACGCCCGGCAGGGGACGTCCGACGGTGTGGAGCCTTACCTCGTTGAGATCCTGGATGGCATTGTAGGCACTGGTTTCAGTCTGACCATAGAGTTGGCGCAGTTTGATGCCGAGCGCGCGGTAAAAGACGAACGTATCCTCGCCCATCGCTTCACCGCCGGTGAAGGCGCCGCGCAGCCGGGTCAGGCCGAATTGGTCCTTGATCGGTCCATAGACCAGCCACTCGCCTATTGGGCTCAACAACCGCTGCTTGAGTGTCGGCTGACGGCCTTCGAGCTTGCGTTTTTCGGCTGAAATGGCCAACGCCATAAAAAACTTGTAGACCAGCTTCTTCAGCCACGAGGAGTCTTCCATGCGCACCTGGATGGTGGTCAACAGGTTGTCCCAGCTGCGCGGTGCGGCCAGATAGAAAGTCGGCGCAATCTCGCGCAGGTTTTGCAGCACGGTCTCCTGCCGCTCTGGAATATTGATCGTGAAGTGCAGTGCGATTCCGGCGCCCATCGTCACCGCGAAGTCGCCGACCCAGGCCATCGGCAGATAGGCCAGAATGCTCTCGCCGAACTGGAACGCTCCGCCTCGATAGGCATTTCGAACGCCGGCCAACAGGTTACGATGCGACAGCACCACCCCCTTGGGCTTGCCGGTGCTCCCGGAGGAATGCACGAACACGGCCGGGCCCTCGGGCTGCGCGCGGGCGATCAGCTCGTTTCGCAAGTTGGGGTTGCGGATGACTAGCTCCGCGCCCTTTGCCTGAAGCGTGTCCCATGAGATCAGGCCTGGATTGGCGTAAGCGGCCAGTCCACGCGGATCGTCGTAGATAATATGCTCGATCGTCGCGCCTTGCTCGCGCAGATCGAGTATTTTGTCCACTTGTTCCTGGTCTTCGGCCAGCGCGAAACGCGCGCCCGCCTCGTGAACGAAGTGGCGAATTTCATCGAGGGTTGCATCCGGAAACGCCGGCATTGCGTATCCGGCAAGCGCGCCGGCGGCCAGCATCCCCGCGTAGAGCCGAGGCCGGTTGTCGCCCAGCACCAGCATGACGTCGCCCGCCTTGAAATCCAGTCCTTCGAGACCAGCGGCGCAGCAAAGCACGATCTCGAGCAGCTGCTGCCACGTCGTCTGCTTCCAGATGCCCTTGTCTTTCTCGCGCATCGCGACGCGATCGGAAAAGACTTCGGCATTCCGCGCCAGCACACGGATCAGCGTGGTATCGGTTTCGAAATTCCAGGCCAAGGCCGATTCAGCGGGTGGCATGCGCCCCCCCGATGTATGCCTCGACCACCCTTGGGTCGGCGACGACGTCGGCCGGCACGCCGCTGCCGATCATTTCGCCATAGTTCAACGCCAACATGCGATCGCAAATGCCCGTGATGACGTCCATGTGGTGCTCGATCAGCAGCACGGTGACATTGCGCTCATCGCGTGCATCCAGAATGAAGCGCGCCATGTATTCCTTTTCTTCCTGGTTCATCCCCGCCATCGGCTCGTCGAGGATCAGGAAGCTGGGCTCGGCCGCCAGTGCCCGCGCCAATTCGACCCGCTTCTTCAGGCCGATCGGAATCCCGTCGACCAATTCGTCGCGCACGCCTTCAAGCTGCAGAAAATCGATCACGTCTTCGACCGCGGCGCGGTTCAACGTCTCGTCGCCGCGGGCAAGCCACCAATAGAGCGCCGTACGTCCTACACTGGGCTTCATGTGAATGTGACGGCCCAGAAGGATGTTATCGAGTACGCTCATACCATTGAAGAGCGCCAGGTTCTGGAAGGTGCGGGCAACTCCCAACGTCGCGACATAGTGTGGCGCCAGGCCCGTGATGTCCCGGCCGTTCAGCAGAATGCGTCCGCGCTGTGGCGGATAAAATCCGGTGATTGCGTTGGTGAGGGTGGTCTTGCCGCATCCGTTGGGGCCGACAAGGCCGAATATCTCGCCGCGCTCGATGCACATATCGATTCCGTTCAGCGCGACAATGCCGCTAAAGCGTCGCTCGACAGACCGGCATTCGAGTACTGGGGCGTCGCCGCCGCGATCCTTGAGGGTCAACTTGACTCCGTCCGAAAATCAATCTGTTAAGAAGCTCTTAGCTTCCAAATCTAACAACTGTTCGGTATTTGAGCAACTGATGGTTATTGCCTTGCAATTGGCCAAACGACCGTACACGCCTCATTGTGCGAGATATGCGCCCCGCCCACTGGCTAAGAGAACTTGGCTAGTATCGGTCACGCGTACGTCGGCAGTGCTTATCCGGCGCCCCAGTTTGACCACCATGCCGCGAGCGAGAACTGTCCCGCGGGTGGCCGGCCGATGATAATCGACCCGAAGATCTGCCGTAGCACTAACAATACCTCCGGCAGCGCGAACGGCGTAAAGGCCCGTTAAATCGATCAGGGCTGCCAGGATTCCACCGTGAGTTGCTTCGATTTTGGTATTTGAGACAAACTCCTCGCGCCAAGGCAGAGCAATTTCGATCTGTTCACGAGCGACCATGACCGCTTTCAACCCCAGCCACCGGTGGAACGGTGAGATCATCAAGGCCTCTTGAAATTCCGCAATAGTCTCTTCGTTGCAGGATCTAGTCTCATTCACTCGTTCGCTCCTATGTATATTCTTTCAGCAGTCAGGCACTGATCTGTCACTAGCTGCGGTCATTGGTTCATTCCTTCGACAAAGCTCTCCCAAAATGGGTCGACCTCGATTGCGGGGCTAATCGTCGCGTGTATCGCCATTACGTTGTGATATCTGCGGTTCTCGAAAGAAACTGACGACGGCTTCAGTAAATGCATCATTTCGATCGCCAACGACCATATGACCCGCGCCGGCAATATCGGTGTACGTAGAGTGGGGAGCAAGTCGAAGAAACTCTTGCGCAGCATCCACGCTTACCAAATTGCTTGATCCTCCACGTATCAGGTGAATCGGCAGCTTAAGGGTTTTGGCAGCGTCGGCCAGTCGGTTTTCGGACTGGCCCACTTTGTCATTTGTCACAGAAGTTATGAAGCGCGGATCCCAGTGCCAGCGAAGACGTCCGTCATCGCATCGTCTCAAATAGCGGTCGAGACTCTCTGAGCCTTTCCGCCGCTGACGATTTGGCAAATAGTTGGCGATCGCATCTGCGGCTTCATCGGTCGAGGCGAAACCGTCTGCCAAATGTGCCCTCATGAAATCCAGGACGTGCGCAACGCCGACCGGCTCCATATTTGGTGTAATATCTACAAGCGTAAGCGAAGTGAAGGATCCTGAGCGAAGTTCACCTTCGGCTATCAAGCCCGCCAGGCCGCCGAGGGAAGCGCCGACGAGAGCTGGTTTCTCGTTCAGTTGATCAGACATCGCAAGGAGATCCATCGCAAAGTCGTCGAGTTGGTAAGAGCCCGATGGCGACCATGCGCTTTCCCCGTGGCCACGCAGATCCATCGCAATTGCACTATATCCTGCCTGCATCAAGGCCCGTGCAGTTCGAGTCCACGCCAAGCGGGTCTGGCCCCCTCCATGCGCCAGCAAAATCGGCGAACCCTCACCAAACACGTCGGCTACAATTGCGTGTCCCTGAGCCCCGCAAAAAATCTTCTGTTTTTTCACTCGCGTCCTCAACTATCGTCACACCGCGCTCAAGTTGTTCCTTATTGAAACGGCACCCCGAAATAACGCCCAACACCTGGCGATCGCCAAGTCCTCTCTAAGAGTTTTCGAATTTGACTGGGGCGCGATCGATTTCGCCCTTGGCGGTCCTCGGCAGTTGATCGACGAAAACAATGTGCTTTGGCTTCTTGTAGCGTGCGATCTTTCCGGCGACGAAGTCGATGAGCTCGTCGGCGGTGACATTCGCGCCAGTTCGGCGCACGCAGATCGCTTTGATGGCTTCGCTCCACTGGGGATCAGGCACGCCGATGACCACGACGTCGGCGATATCTGGATGTTGGAGAATCGCGTTTTCGACCTCCGCCGGGTAGACGTTCTCCCCACCCGTCTTGATCAGCTCTTTCTCGGGAGCACGGCCGGCATACCAGAGATAGCCATCGGCATCGAAATAGCCGATGTCGCCGGTGTGATGCCAGCCATTACGGAAGGTGTGGGCGGTATCGGCGTCGTTATTCCAGTAGCCTTTAAAAACGGTGGGACCACGCACCACGATCTCGCCGGTTTGTCCAGTGGGCCTTGGCTTGTCGGCGCTGTCGACGACCGCAATGGTGCGCCAGAACAGGGGGCGCCCAGCTGATCCTGGCCGGTTGCGGTAGGGCGACAGCGTTGCGAGGCCCGATGTCTCGGACTGTCCGAAGGCTGCCCAGAATACAGCGTGGGGGCAGGCTTTCTCGAAGCGTTCAATCGTCGCCGGGGTATCCAGTCCGGTCACCGCGCGCAACGTCTTCAATTCGTCGCCCTTGGCCTGATCCATCAGGCTCGCCAGCATCGGCGCGAACTCCGACATGACGGTCACCCTCTCGGCGACAATGTCGCGAACCGCCTGTTGCGGGTCGAATTTCGAAGCGATGACGCTGGCGCCGCCAGCCTGCTGTACCGTCAGCATCAGGCCAAGGCCGGCGACGTGGAACAGCGGCAGCACACCAAGATTGACGTCGCGCTCGGTCAGGCTCCAGGCCTGCAACAGCGAGCTGTGCGCCGTTAGAAGGTTGGTTTGCGACAACAGCGCGCCGCGCGGCCGCCCGCCGACGGCGGCGGTGTGAATGATTACGAAGCCATCATCGGCGCTGAAGTTCACGTCAGACATCGACGCGTCCGAAGCCGCAAGATTTGCGAGCGGCGCAAACGGCGCCGTGTGCTTGCCGATGCCAAAATAGCTCCGGACCGAAGGTAGCGACGGTTTTAGAGCCGCGATAATTTCCTGGTATTCTGCCCCCGCCACAACCAGCACCGGCGCACCGTCGGCGAGGACGTAGCCGATTTCTTCGGCGTTGAGCCGGAAATTAACCGGCAGCAGGATCGCGCCGAGCCGTGCGACCGCTCCGATCACATCGATCATTTCGAGCGAGTTTTGCGAAAGGATGGCGACGCGGTCACCGGATTTTACGCCCTCGCGTGCTAGGCCCGCCGCCAGCCGCTCGACCCTTTTCAGATATTCACGATGGGTGATGCGCTGGCCTTCAAAAACGAACGCGGTGCGGTCGGGAAAAAATTCCGCATTACGGCGGTACACGTCGAGGAAAGTAAAGTCTTTCAGGGGCATCGAGTCCTCGATGTTATGCACGATCTATCTACCGCAAAGTGCTCCACTCGAAGAAGGTCTTCGAAGCCGTCGCTCGCAGCGCGCTTTGTCAACTCTCGAATTTTGGCTCACGTTTTTCGAGAAAGGCAGCGATACCTTCCTGTGCGTCTCGATGCATGAATAGGAGCGGAAAACCATCGATGGCGTGCCGTATCTCATCGCCACCGAGGCCGCGGTTGTAAAACGATTTGGCCATCTGCACCGCAAGCTTTGGTTTTGATGCAATTCGTTCGGCAAATGCCAGGGCGTCCGTGAGCAGATCGCCGTGAGGAACCACACGTAGTACGAGGCCTAGTCTGAATGCCTCATCCGCGCTGATTGGATCGCCGAGGATACTCATTTCTTTGGCCTTGGCGCGGCCGACCATATCGTGCAGGCGTACAATCGCAAAACCGGGCAGTAGTCCGAGCTTGATCTCCGGTACCGCGAAGCGTGCGCGATCCGATGCGATGATAAAGTCTGAAGCGATCGCGAGTTCAAAGCCACCGCCGAACGCAATACCATTGACGGCGGAGATTACGGGTTTGCGGCAATTTTCCGGTGCCGCTAATACCGCCAAAGCCTCGATCATAAACTTGCGTACTTTGTCCGGATCAAAGTTGAAGCCGCTAATATCGGCGCCCGCGCAAAATGCCTTGTCCCCGTTGCCGGTGATGATGGCGACGCGGACGTTGTCGTCTGCATCCACTTTCTTCAGGCCATCCAGAATACCCTCACGGATGCCTGTGCTGAGTGCGTTAAGCTTGCCCGGCTCGTCCAGCGTAAGGATGGCGATCTTCCCTTTGGTTTCATAGTTGACGCTGCCTAGTCTCATCGCAGTCTCCCTTACGCTATGGCGCCATGTCGTTAGCGAAACGCGCTGAAATCAGGCTTGCGTTTCTCGAGGAATGCATTGGCGCCTTCCTGCTGTTCTTGTGTCGTGAAATAGGCGGGTGCGACCTCGCGGACGAGGTCATCCATGTCGCGCTCCATGATCGGCGCCATGTGATAGTAGAACGAGCGCTTGAGAATCTTCAGGCAAGTGGGGCTCAACGCCAGGAGTTCGTCGCAATATTTCCGCACCTCGACGTCGAGTTCGGCCATCGGAACGACGGAATTAGCCAGCCCCCAGTCGAGCGCTTGTTTGGCGGTGTAGCGTCGCGCCAGCATCCAGAGCTCTCTCGCGCGCTTGTGGCCAAGCACATTGGCGCTGTGCGAGACGATATAGCCTCCCGCCGGGGAGCCGACACGTGGACCGTTCTGGCCAAAGATCGCATGATCTGCGGCGATGGTGAAATCGCAGAAATAGGCGATGTGGTGCCCGCCGCCAATCGCGTAACCGTTGACACGCGCGATCACCGGTTTCGGACATTCGACGATGTGGCGGTTAAAGTTGAATTTCAGTCCTTCGAGCCCGCTCTTGCCGCCGGCGTCCTTCTCCCAGTTGACGTCGCCGCCGACGCAGAACGCGCGCTCGCCTGAGCCGGTGAGGACGATGACGCCAACTTTCTTGTCTGCGGTTGCCTCGAGGATCAACCGCTCCATCTCTACGATGTTATCGCCGGTAAAGGCGTTGAGGGTCTTTGGCCGATTGATGGTGATGGTTGCGACATAGTCCTTGACGTCGTACATGATCTCTTTTTCGGACACGATGGAACTCCATTTTGTTCTGGCGAAATTAACGGCCGACCTCAGCCGATCATGGTGTATCCGCCTGACACCGACAGGACCTGGCCGGTGACATGACCTGCGGCGGCGGACGAGAGAAACACTACGGCGTTGGCAATATCGTTCGGGCGACCCAGCTTGCGCAGCGGCAGCGCCTTGGCAACTTTCTCGAATTGCTCCGCCGTGAACATTGAGTCTGGCTTTGTCCACATGCTGTTGGTACCAACTTCTTCCGTATCCACGGGAACAGTGACGCCAGGACAAACGACGTTGCAGCGGATGCCATAGCGGCCGTTCTCTTTGGCAATGGTCTTCATGAAAGAATTAACGGCGGCCTTGACGCCACCATAGACCGCCTCGCGCGGCTCGCCCGAGCGGCTTGCGTCGGAACTAATCGACACGATAGCGCCGGCACCCTTCGGAATCATGATATCGAGCGCACATTTGGTGCAGTTAAGCACGCCGACGTAGTTGATCTTGATGATCTTGTCCCAGAACTCGGGCGTTGTTTGCGTAAAGAACATCAGCTGATCCCAGCCAACGTTATTGACGAGCACATCGACCGTGCCATGCTTCTCGGTAGCGGCCTTGAACATGGCGTTTACCTGATCGAAATCGGTCACGTCGGTCTTGATTACCTGAACGCTGGCAGCGCCATTCTTCTGCGCAAGTTTGGCAACTTTCTCAGCCTGCGCCTGGTCGAGATCGCCAACCGTAATGTTGGCGCCCTCGGCTGCAAACCCGAGCACAATGGCCCGGCCGATGTTGGAGCCGCCGCCAGTGACGACGACCGATTTGCCCTTCAGATTAAAATCCATACTTGCCACTCCCGGTTCTGTGATTGAATTACGGTTGCTGCTCCGGCTCCACGACTACGACAACCGCGTTGCGCTCGACGGTCTCGCCTGGCCGGCAATTGACTGCCGTGACCACGCCATCGGTTTCGCAATTGATCCGCAACTCCATCTTCATCGATTCCAGTACGGCTGCGACATCGCCCGCCTTGATCGTATCGCCGACTGCGACGTTGACCTTCAGGATCATGCCCATCATGGGCGCACGCAGCTCGCCGCTGGTTTCGGCGACCGCGCTGATGTAGGTGAGATAGGGAATAGCCGTCAGCGTATGGACGCCGCGGCGATCGTGGACGAAGATCGTCTGGTTTTCTTGATAAATGCGCACCGTCTCACGCCGCGCGCCGACAATCGCTGTGAAGGTGTCGTCTTTGAGCGGGATGAGTCTGACCGGTAGCTTCTCGTCGTCGACGCCGACAATCATCGAGCCGTCGGCCTTGAGCGGTGCGAATCGGATCTCCGCGCTTGCGCCCGCGGTTTCGAGGTGCAGGATCGGAATCGGTGACAATCCGTCGCCACCCGCGGCCATGTGCCATCCAGTCATTTCGCGCGACTGCCACGGCCCCCTTGCGAGGGGCTGTCGTTGCCGGATCATCCAGAAGTAGGCGCCCAACGCCAACGCCTCGGCCTCCAAATCCTTTGCCTTGTCGACCAACTGGTCGATTTGCTCGTCGATCAGGCGTGTATAAAAGGTGGCACTGCGCGTCGCTGGCAGGGCGAGCAAGCGCTTGAGAAATCCCTGATTGGTCGTAATTCCGAAAATCGAGGTTGCGTCGAGAGCCCGGTCGAGTTTGTCGAGCGCCTCATTGCGCGTTTCGGCGTGGGCGATGAGTTTTGCCAGCATCGAGTCGTAATACGGCGTGACTACCGACCCGCTTTCGACGCCCGTCTCGACGCGAACGCCGTCGGCGGGAAATTTGACGTAAGCGAGGTCTCCCGTGCAAGGGAGAAAATTATTTGCTGGATCCTCCGCACAGATGCGCACCTCGACGGCATGCCCGCTACATGTCACCGCATTTTGCGTAAACGGCAGCCCTTCTCCGGCGGCGATGCGGAGCATCACCTCGACAATATCGATGCCGGTGACCATCTCGGTCACGGGGTGCTCGACCTGGAGACGTGGGTTTACTTCCAGAAAATAATAGGTGTCTCCGCTCAGGATGAATTCGACAGTGCCGACCCCGCGATAGTTCAGGCGCTTGCCGAGCCGCACCGCGTCAGCGGCCATTTTGTCGCGAAGCGTTGCGGCGAGATTGGCGGCAGGGGCTTCCTCGATGAGCTTCTGGTGACGGCGCTGCAGGGAACATTCACGCTCGAACAGGTGAAGCACGTTGCCTTTGCCATCGCCGGCGATCTGCACTTCGATATGGCGCCCGCGTTCGACCAGCTTTTCGACGATCAGCCCGGGATAGCCGAACGAATTCTTCGCCTCACGCATGGCCGATTCGATCTCATTGGCAAGGCCATCGAGATCGGAAACGGCACGCATACCCTTGCCGCCGCCGCCGGCCGCCGCTTTCAGCATCACCGGAAGCCCGACTTCCTGCACGATCCGGGTGATCTCGGCGGCGTCCTCACTGGGCGTCTTGCTGCCGGGGATGATCGGCACGTCGGCCGCCTCAGCCTCCTTCTTGGCAGCGGCCTTGTCGCCGAGCCGTTCGATCACATCCGGTGTCGGCCCGATAAAAACCAGACCTGCCGCCTCGACTGCACGGGCGAACGTGGCATTCTCCGCGAGGAAGCCAAAGCCGGGATGGATGGCCTGAGCGCCGGTCGCTTGCGCTGCGGCAATCACCGCATCGATCCGCAGGTAGCTGTCGGACGCGGCGGCGCCTCCAATCTCGATGGATTCGCCGATCATCTTCACATGCAAGGCGTCGGCGTCGGCCGTGGAGTGAATGCCGGCAACCGCGACCCCGAGCCGATGGCAGGTTCGCGCGATCCGGCAGGCGATCTCGCCGCGATTGGCAATCAGGATTTTCTTGAACACGGAACGATATCCTCTGTCATCACATCCTGAACACGCCGAAGTCGGTTTCCTGCTGTGGCAGACGGCCGGCGAGATCAAGCAAGAGGGCCATCACGTCGCGGGTCTCGAGCGGATCGATCACCATGTCACACCAGGTGTTGCGTGCGAAGTTGTAGGCGTTCGCGAAATCCTCAAAAGTCTTGCGAACCGGAGCGCGATAAGCCTCGCGCTCTTCGTCGGTCCAGTTCGTGCCGTCGCGCTTGTGGATATCGTCCTTGACCATCGCGAGCGTGTTGGCGGCCTGATCCGGCCCCATGATCGCGGAGCGCCCGTGCGGCCACATCATCATCGCATGAGGTTTGAAGGCACGGCCGCACATCGCCAGATAGCCGGCTCCGTAGGAATTCCCGATGATCAGCGTGTATTTCGGCACGTTGGCGCTGGCCATTGCGGTGATCATCTTGGCGCCGTGCTTGGCGATGCCGCCTTCTTCCGCCTCGCGCCCGACCATGAAGCCGGTGACATCGGCCATGAACAGCAGCGGGATATTGCGCTTGCAGCAGAGGTCGATGAAGTGGGTCGCCTTCAGCGCGCATTCGGAAAACAGCACGCCGTTGTTACAGAGAATCCCGATCTCGAAGCCCATTATGCGGCCAAAGCCGGTAATCAGCGTCTCGCCATATAGCGGCTTGAATTCGTGAAACTCGCTGCCATCGACAAGCCGCGCAACAATCTCTCGATTGTTGGTGGGAATACGTGGGTCCGCGCTGATAAGTCCATAAATATCCCTGGGGTCGAAGCGCGGCTCACGCGTCGGCGCCACGTTCCACCGCTGCACGGGAATGTCACCGAGATTGGCGACGATATCGCGGGTAATCGCAATCGCGTGGCTGTCGCTTTCCGCCAGATGGTCGGTGACGCCACTGACGCGGCTATGCATTTCACCGCCGCCGAGGGCTTCGACGCCGACCTCTTCCTTGGTCGCGGCGTAGACCAATTGCGGTCCGCCCAGGAACATGGCGCCCTGATTGCGGATGATGACGGTCTCGTCGCAGAGCGCCGGCATGTAAGCGCCGCCGGCGGTCGAGGGCCCATGGACGATTGCGATCTGCGCGATACCCTCGCTCGACATCCGGATCTGGTTGTAAAAGATCGATCCGAACTGTCCGTCGTCGGGAAAAATGTTGGGCTGGTCCGGCAGGTTGGCGCCGCCGGATTGCACCATGGTGACGCAGGGGAGGCGGTGTTGCCAGGCGAATTTCTGTGCGCGGACGTGCTTCTTGCAGGTGATCCCGTAGTAGGTGCCGCCTTTGACCGTGGCGTCGTTGGCGATCAGCATGCAGGCGCGGCCCGACACCATTCCAACGCCGGTGACGATGCTGCCGCCGGGCGGCACGCCGTCATACATGCCTTCGCCCGCGAGCTGGCAAAATTCGAGGAACGGCGAGCCGGGATCGAGCAGCGCAGCGATCCGTTCGCGCGGCAGAAGCTGCTTGCGTTCCTTGTGCAGCAGCCGCGCCCGTTCCGGGCCGCCGACTATTGCGGCTGCACGGCGCTCATGCAGATCGGCGATTCTCAAGCCGTACGCGTCCCGGTTGCGGCGATACTCTTCGCTCGCAGCGGACACATCGGACTTCATGAGAGCCATTGCAGACGACCTTGTTCTTTGAGGGTGATCTCTGAATAATTGAAGACGAATCGCCGGTAGAGCCGCGCCTCACCGTTCCGGGTCATGCTCTAATAACTGCGAGGCAAGCCCATCACGTGCTCGCCGATGTAGTTGAGGATCATTTCGCGATTGAGCGGCGCGGTCTTCAACAGCCGCACCAGCGGATAGATATCGAAGATGCCGTACTCCTTGGTGAACCCGTTGCCGCCGAAGCATTGCAGCGCGGTGTCCACGGCCTTGATGCCGGCGTCGGCTGCGGCAAGTTTTGCCATGTTGGAGAATTCGCCGGCTTCGCGGCCCTGATCGAAGATCCAGGCGGCTTTTAGTGTCATCAGCGATGCCAGCTCAACATCGGTGCGGGCGCTGGCCAGGGGATGCTGCAAGCCCTGATAAGATCCGATCGGCACGTTGTTGAAAACCCGCCGTTCCTTGGCGTATTCGACCGCGCGGTTCAGGGCATAGCGGCCGAGACCGCAGGAAATCGAACCGACGAGGATGCGTTCGGGGTTGAGGCTCTTGAACAGGATGCCGAATCCCTTGTCAACTTCGCCGACAATGTCCTCCGGCCCAAGATCGACGTCATCGAAGAAGACCTGCCATTGTGTTTCCGGCGCCGGAATGCTCACCGGAATGTATTGCTTCTCCACACCCTTGGCTTTCAGGTCGACCACAAACAGGGTGAAGCCATCGGTTTTCTTCTGAACCTCGGTATGCGCTGTCGTTCGCGTCACCACCAGGGCGTAATCCGCGCCATCGGCGTCGGTGATAAATGTCTTCTGACCGCTCAGCGCGAAGCGATTGCCACGCTTCTTTGCTATCGTGGACGTACGAATCGTGTTGGTTCCTGCGTCAGGCTCGGTGATCGCGAAGCAAAAGCGCGTCTTGCCGCCACACGCATCGGGCAGATAGCGCAATTTCTGCGCTTCGCTGCCGTATTTGGCTATGAATCCCAAACTCATTGCCGCGCCGACGACGAGGTTTAGCAGTGGAATGCCATTGTTTGACAAGCCCTCAAGGAACAGGTGCATCTCGACCATGCCTTGTCCCGAGCCGCCGTATTCCTCAGGCACCATCGTTCCGACGAAGCCATCCTCCGCAACCTTGCTGTAAAGGGCTTGGGGGAATACGTGCTTGTCGGCGCATTCCATCCAGTATTTGCGATCGAATTGCTTCGCAACGATATCGCCGTATTCGTAGATTTGCCGCTGCTCGTGCGTAAGATCAAAGTCCATGTCGGAACTCCGCCGCCGGCCGAAACCCGCGTTGTTCTAAGTTGAGAATTGGAAACCCTCTCGGGAACGCCGTCGAGTTTGTTGTTTGCGAGGCGGCCGGCTGTCGGTCGGCAGCATCAATTGCTTGCTATCTTTAGGCAGAAGCGGCTAGGATTTCAACCTAACAATCGTTCGAAAACGAACAAATGTTAGAAAATAATGAAGACCATCAAGCCTGCATTTCCTGGCTTGCGATCGGTTTTTGGGGGGTGGCCAATTGACCGCGATGAAAACCGCTGTGGCGACCGGGTCCGACGAGTTCAAGCGCAATCGCGCGCATTATCTGGAACGGATCGCTGATCTTCAGAAGCGCCGAATGGATGCCAACCAAGGCGGTTCCGCCAAGGCTCGGGCCTTGCATAAATCGCGCGGACAGCTGCTGCCGCGCGAACGCATCGCGGCGCTGATCGATCCCGGTTCGCCGTTTCTCGAGCTCGGTCACCTGGCGGGCGAGGGGATGTACGACGGCGTGCCGCCGGGCGCGACGATCATCACGGGTGTCGGACAAGTCTGCGGCCGCAGTTGCATGCTCATTGCCAACGACGCTACCGTGAAGGGCGGGACGCTGTTCGGCATGACAACGAAGAAGCATACCCGCGCCCAGTTGTTTGCCTGGCAACACCGGCTGCCCTGCATCACCTTGGTGCAGTCAGGCGGTGGCTTCCTGCCGGACATCGCCAATATCTTTCCGGACGAAGGGCAGGCCGGATCGATCATGTATAACCAGGTCAAGATGTCGGCCGAGAATATCGCGCAGATCGCCGTCGTTCACGGCCCGTCAACCGCGGGCGGCGCCTACATTCCGGCGCTGTGCGACGAGGTGGTGATCGTGCGCAATCAGGGGGCGATGTTTCTCGGCAGCCCGCAACTGGTATTTGCCGCGACCGGTGAGACCATCGAGGTCGAACCGCTCGGCGGCGCGGAGATGCACAGCCGGATCAGCGGCGTCACCGACCATCTCGCCGAGAATGACAGCCACGCGCTGGCGATCGTGCGCAACATCGTCGCCAACCTGGGAGAGCCGCCGCGATTGCGCTGGACGGTCGAGCAGGGTGAACCGCCTTGCCATGCGATCGAGGAAATCTATGGAATCGTCAGCGCCAACCGGCGCATCCCGACGGACAACCGGGAGATCGTCGCACGTCTCATCGACGGCAGCCGCTTTCAGGAGTTCAAGCATCTTCACGGCGAAACCATGATGTGCGGGTTCGCCCGCATCAATGGCTTTGAGATAGGCATTCTGGCCAACAACGGCGTGCTGTTCTCGGAAAGCGCGATCAAGGGCGCGCACTTCATCCAATTATGCTGCAAGCGCGATATACCGCTACTGTTCTTGGTCGACGTCTCCGGCTTTATGGTCGGGTCCGCCGTCGAGCGGCAGGGCATCGCCAAGCATGGCGCCAAGTTCATGACTGCAATGGCGTGCGCCGACGTTCCGAAATACACCATCATTACCGGCGGTTCATACGCGGCGGCCTATTTCGCAATGCTTGGCCGCGCGTTCAAACCGAACGCCACGCTGATGTGGCCGAACGCCCACGCCGCCCTGATGGGACCGGAGCAGGCGGCGACAACGCTCGCGATGGTGCGCGACAACATTCACCGGCGCGAGGGCACCTCCTGGACCGACGAGCAGCGCGAGGAATTCAAGCAACCGATCCGTAGGGATTTCGAGGCGTTCGCCGATCCCTACAATTTTGCCCGCAATCTATGGTGCGACATGGTGATCGACCCGGTCGAGACCCGCGACGTCATGGCGCTGCTGCTGGATCTCGCCGGGCGGACGCCCGCGAAGAAAACGAAGTTCGGCGTATTCCGGATGTAGCCAATGCGGGTCTTAAGTCAGGCCTTCCTGAAGCGGGGCAGTGTGATCTCGTCATTGACCTTTTCGCAGACGAGCATGACCTCCATGTCGAACACGACATCTTCGGGCTTGCCGCCGGTGTAGGTACTGATTATCCGCGGGCCTTCTTCCAGATCGATCAGCAAGACAGCGTAAGGGGTATCGGCCTTGAATGCGGGGCCCGGTGCGCGGTGCACCACGCTGAAGGAATGAATCTTGCCGCGCCCGCTTGCCGGACGATGGGAGAGATTTTCGCCGCCGCACTGCCGGCACATCGCCTGCTGGTAGTATTGCACGTGGCCGCAATCGGCGCAGTGCTGCAGTAGCAGCATGCCGTCGCGCAGGCCGTGCCACAAGGCGGCGGAATCCGCGTCGGGCGCCGGCACCGGTTTCTTCATGGCGTCTTCGGACGAGATCACAGCGTGTTCTCCGTTCCCAGGATGGTGGTGGCGTTAGTTGCAAAACCGGCACCGAGGCTGTGAACCAGCCCGAGCTCCGCACCCGGCACCTGGCGTTCGCCGCACTGGCCGCGCAACTGCGCGATCACCTCATGAAAATGAAACAGCGATCCAGGTACTCCCGAATGCGCGAATGACAACAAGCCGCCGTGCGTGTTCGAAGGAATTTGTCCGCCATAGGTCATCTGTCCGTCTTCAACGAAGCGGCCGCCCTCGCCCTTGGGGCAGAAACCGAGATCTTCCAGCATCATGATAACGGTACCGGTGAAGCAGTCGTATACGCCGGCAAGGTCCATATCTTTCGGGCCATATCCCGCCATCTCGTAAGCCCTGCGGCTCGACTCGACCGCGCCGGTGGTCGTCAGCGACGGCATCAGGAAAATATGTTCGTGGGTGTAACACTCGCCGCCGCCAAGAATGTAAATCGGGCTTTTGATGCCGAGCGCCTTGGCATGTTCGGCCGATGTCAGAATGAATGCCGCGCCGCCATCCGATATCAGCGAACAGTCAAGCTTGTGATACGGCGTCGTCACCATGCCTGAGCTTAGCACGTCGTCCACCGTGATCGGGGTAGTCTGCTGCGCACCGGGCGTGCGCATAGCATGACGCCGCTGGACCACGGCGACTTCCGCCAACTGTTCCGGTGTGGTGCCGAAATCCTTCATATGCCGGTGTGCGGTCATGGCAAAGGTGTTCGCGACAGGAATGCCGAACGGCATCTCGTATTGCTGATCACGGCTTTCCGTCATCGAGCGCAGCGCCAGATCCGGCGTCAGGCCGGTCAGTAGGCTGTCGCCGCCGACCACGAGTACGACCTCGGCGAGGCCGCCATGAATGGCAGCGGCGCCAATATTGAACATCGTCGCCGCCGTCGCGCCGGACACCTGAAGCGTGTTCGAAAAGGTCGGCTGAATACCTAAATACTCGCTGAACGCAACGCTAAAGCGATGGAAGGGAGAAGCGAACGCATGGCTCGACAGCACGCCGTCGATCCCGCTTTTCCCGATGCCGGCATCGGCCAGCGCCTTCTTCGCGGCGTCGGCGGCGAGCCATAACGGGCTCTTACCCCGCACCTTGCCAACCGGCGACATCCCGATGCCGATTACTGCGACCTTGCCGCGTAGCGTTTGTTTACGAATGGAAGGCATTTGGTCTCCGCTCGGCGTTGTGCGTGAAGGTCAGCTTCCAGCCGTCGTGCGCGCCGAAGCGGCGCCCGTACTGCTGCCGGAGAATCCGAAGAACTTGGCGTAGGTATCGACCGGCACCCGCTTGGTGACGAGCTTGTTTTCGGGCGCAGTCGTGTCCTCGTAACCCAGCGCCACGCCACAAATCAGGATTTCGGTGTCGTCAAACGAAAGTTGCTTGCGGATGATGTCGTGATACCAGGTGAACGCGGCCTGGCCACAGGTGTGCAGGCCATGACCGCGCGCGGCGAGCAGGATGTTCTGCAAGAACATACCCATGTCGATATAGCTGCCGGTGTTCAAGCGGCGGTCCATCGTCACGAAAAGTCCGGCCGGGGCGTCGAAAAAAAGATAGTTGCGGTTCATCTGCGATGTGCGTGCGGCAACGTCGTCGCGAGCAATGCCAAGCTTTGCGTAAAGGTCGTAGCCGAGTTCGCGCCGGCGCCCGATATAGGGCTCGTGCCATTCGGTCGGATAATACTCATATTCCGGCCGATGCTTGTCCGGTTCGGTTTCGGCAGCTTTCAGGATGTCCGCGCAGAACCGATCCTTCACCTCGCCCGCGATCGCGTAGACCTTCCACGGCTGGATGTTGTGGCCACTTGGCGCACGCGCCGAGACCTCGATGATTTTTCGCACGACCGGTTCTGGAACCGGCTTGGGAAGAAATCGCCTGACCGAGCGCCGCGTCAAAATGGCTTCTTCGACATTCATGTTTCCGTCTCCGATTGCGGTGCCTTGCCGCGAGCAGTTTTCGTTCGACGAAAATTGCGACGCGAAGAGCTAATGGGCGTGTCCGTATTAGCTGTTTACCCGTTGTCTTTCGCCCGCCAGCCTGGCTTCGAGCTCGTGGCGCTGAACCTTGCCGCTGGTGGACCGCGGAAATTCCGAAAAATCGATGAACCGGAACTGCCGGGGACATTTGTATCCGGCAAGATCGCGCCGGCACAGAGCAAGCAGGTCCGCCTCTGTGACCGTCGTGTCGCGGCGCGACACGAATGCCACGGGAACCTCACCCCATTTCAAATCGGGAACACGCACGACCGCGGCCTCGGTGATCCCTGCATCACTCATCAAAACGCGCTCGATCTCGGCTGGATAAACGTTTTCGCCGCCGGTCTTGATCATGTACTTGGCGCGATCGACGAAATCGAGCGAGCCGTCGTCATTGCGTCGAAACACGTCGCCCATGTGAAACCACCCGCCGCGAAAGTCGCGTGCGTTGGTATCATCAGCTTTCCAATAGCCGGAGAACAAAGTTGGGCTGCGAATAGCCAACTCTCCCGGTGCGCCAATCGGAACCTCCTTGTCGGCAGAATCGACGAGCTTGATGTCGCAGAACGCGCTTTGTTGCTTCGCCAGGCTGGCAGGTATTTCGCCTACCGGGATCAATGATCTGGTTGCTGGCGGCAAGCCGGTCTCGGTCGAACCAAAACTGTTGACGTAGGGAGCCCGCAGCAGGTCAGTGACCTCGGCGATGACATGCGGAGGGACCAGGTCGGCCATCGCGCCGCAAACACCAACGCCTTTTACGGTAGCGTTCTGCGCCTTGAAGCCGGCGATGAACGCTTCAATCATGCCCGGAATCAAAACAAACCAGCCAACCCGATGGCGCTCCAAAGCAGACAATAACGGCTCGATCTGAAAACCATCGACCACGACGACTGTTCCGCCACGCAAGAGTGTCGCGAGACTGTGGTCCGTGGATGCCATGTGAAACAGCGGCGCCCAGGCGACAAAGGTATCGTGATGTGAAATGTTCAACTCGGAGCTGAACACTAGCGCCCGCATGATCATCGCCCGATGCGATATGACGGCCCCTTTGGGCTGGCCGGTGGTCCCACTGGTGTAAAGGATAACCAGGCCGTCTTCGGACTCCGCTGCAATGGGCAGCGCATGATCGTTTTGTTCTTGCAAGATATGCTCGTATTGCGGACCGATCTTGATGACCTTGCGATCTTCCGTAGGAGAAAGCTCGAAATCTCCGACTAGTTCTTCTTCAACAATCAAGAGCTTCGGTGAGACCAGATCGATACAGTAAGCGAGTTCCCGCTGCGACAATCGCCAGTTCAGGCAAGCCGTGATGACGCCGAGATTGGCGGCGGCCAGCTCTACTTCGAGATACTCCGGTCGATTGCGTGAAAGCAATGCTACGCGGTCGCCTCGGCGAAGATCTTGGCTCGCCAGCATCGAGGTCGTGCGATGTACACGGTCAAGGAGCTGCCCATAGCTGATATGTCTGCCCTGATACTCGATCGCGACCGAAGATTTGTGGATCAGCGCGCTCGCGCGAAACAGCTCGCCAATCGTAAGACTGGCGCCCGCCCTCGTTGTCAGAGCTTTTTCGTGCCCGTCTGCCACGGCAAATCCTCCGAGTCTTGCTCTCGCCGCCCCCGATGACGGCCTCAACTGAAAAGTATAGGCTTGCAGCCTTTCCCGATCGGTTTTAAATTCTAACATCTGTTCGAATGAATTCATAGCAGGTTCGTGGCGAGGACGTATCGGAAAGCAGGAGAAATCTGCCGACTGCGATATGCATCGTCATCCCTGTAAGATTTAACCCGACCAAGCAAATCAACCAAGTGTCCAGAAGGGAAGCCGATGTCCAATCGTTATGCTGCTTATACCAAATTGAAGCTCGACTATCCGTCCAAGCGGGTTCTCCGGCTCACATTCGACCGGCCCGAGACCTACAATTCGGTCGACGCCGAGACCCACACTCAGCTCACCAATATCTGGCGTGACATCAACGACGATCCGGATATCAACGCGATCATCGTGACCGGAGCTGGCAAGGCGTTTTCGGCGGGGGGCGATTTCGAGCTGATCAAGAGTATTCTAGACAACCCGGTCGCGCGAATGTCGACCTGGAAGGAGGCCAAGGATCTCGTTTATAACGTTATCAATTGCAACAAGCCGATCATCTCGGCGATCAACGGCGTCGCCGTCGGCGCAGGTCTTGTCGTCGGAATCCTGGCCGATATCTCGATTTGTGGAAAGTCCGCGCGCATCGTCGATGGTCATACACGGCTTGGCGTCGCGGCGGGCGATGTCGCTTGCATCATCTGGCCGTTATTGTGCGGCCTTGCAAAAGCAAAATATTACCTGCTGACCTGCAAGCCGCTGTCCGGCGAAGAAGCTGAGCGGATCGGTCTGGTGTCGCTATGCGTCGAAGACGCGGACCTGCAGAGAATAGCGATCGAGACGGCCGAGGAGCTTTCTAACGGCGCGCAAAGCGCGATCCGTTGGACCAAGTACGCTCTTAACAACTGGCTGCGTGTCAATGGTCCGCTGTTCGATACCTCGACCGCGCTTGAGATTTTGGGTTTCACCGGCGCCGAGGCGCGCGAGGGATTGGCGTCCCATCTCGAAAAACGCAAGCCGGTGTTTCCGCAGGATTGCCCGCTCTGATTTTCGCGCGCGACGGTCATCTCAGAAGGGGGCCGGAATTTCACCCGGCCTTCTTCTTGCGGCAGCCGTTAGCCGAGAATTATTTCATCGAATTAACGATCTCGCGAAGCCTGAATTTCTGTACTTTGCCGCTCGGCGTTTTCGGCAAGGCGTCGAGCACCTCAATGCGCTCCGGCCAGTAGTTCTTGGCTACAGCGTTCTCCGCCATATATGCCATCAAGTCAGCTAACGTCAGTAATGCTCCCTCGCGCAGCACGACACAGGCACAGGCCCGCTCGCCCAAGCGTTCATCTGGCACTCCGACGATTGCGACTTCTCGGACGGCTGGATGGCGATACATCAGCTGCTCAATCTCGATCACGGGAACATTCTCGCCGCCGCGGATGACGATGTCCTTGGTGCGCCCCGTGATACGAATGTAGCCGTCCTTGTCCTTGCGGGCGAGGTCGCCGGTCTCGAACCAGCCATCCTGATCGACGGCATAGAGATGCGGCCGCTTGAGGTAGCCCACAAAGGTGCCGGGGCCCCTCGCTTGTAGACGCCCCTCTTCATCGTGAGGCAGGACGTTGCCCCCGCCATCGACGATCCTGACTTCCATACCCTGGCTTGGGCAACCGTCGGTCTCGAAGACCTTTTCCGGTGGATCGTCGAGCTTGGTGGTCGTCACCAGCCCGTTTTCCGTCATCCCCCATCCTGAGACGATGTGCGCGCCAAGATTCTGTGTGGCCTGGCGTACCAAAACACGAGGAATTGGGGCGCCTGCCGATACGAAAGTGCGCAGTGAACGCAGCGCTTCAGGCCGCCGCTCTGCCTCCGCAGTCAAATCCGCCAGAAACGGCGTCGATGCCATGGTCATCGTCACGCGCTCTGTCTCGACGATGTCGACCGCCTTGGCTGGATTCCAGATATCCTGAAGAACAACCCGTCCTCCCAGATACAGCGGCAGCAGCAGGCCGACGAGAAAACCGGTCTGATGGGCCATCGGCGAGGCCATCAGCACGACATCGTTGGCTGTGAGACGGACGCGATCCTCAAAATATCGCACGCTGTTCAGCAACGTATTGCCTGTATGCATCACTCCCTTGGGCTCACCTGTTGTGCCCGACGTGTAAAGCAATTGCACGACATCATTGGCCGAGGCAGCGGTCGCTGCCTCAACCCGCTTTCCCGGCGAATTCAGCACGGTCTCGAAGTCTCGATTGTCGCCCGAACCGATAATGACGACGTGCTCAAGTGTGGGCACCTTGGCCTTGAGGCGGTCCGCCATTGCGGCGTGATCGAAATCGCGAAATCGCTGTGGAACGATCAGCACGCGCGTCTCGGCCAAGGTCAGCATGAATTCCATTTCGCGATCGCGGAAAATAGGCATGATGGGATTTGTGACCGCGCCGATCCGCAGCAGTGCGAGGTGAAGGGTCATGAAGTGCCACCAATTCGGCAACTGATACGACACCACTTCGCCAGGCTTGACACCAAGCCGCAACAAATTAGCCGCGATTCGATCGGCAGTTTGCTGCAGTTCGCCATATGTCAGCGCCGTACGTCGGTTGGACGCAGCTTCGTAGCCAACAACCGCGAGCCGCCCTGGATCGTTTCTGGCATGCCTCGAAAAAAAATCGAGCAAGGTTTGATCGCTCCAGAATCCAGCGGCCCGCATCGCTTGCTTGCGTTGATCTGACAAGATCGGATCCATCGCCATTGTACGCCTCTCCTTATGAAATCCTTGGAGCACCGAGGTCGGGGCCCAGGGAAAGGTCCGCTTCCACCTCGCCCGACAGCTCGCCATTGGTTTATACGGCGCCAAGTTTCTCGCGAAGCCTGTCAACTGCTTCGGGATTGGCGAGTGCGGAAAGATCGCCGGGATCCTTGCTTTCGAACACTGCTCGCAGTACCCGGCGCATGATCTTCATGTTGCGGGTTCGAGGCAGATCATCCACAAAAATGATCTTCTCCGGCCGATACGATGCTCCCATGCCATTCACGATAGCGGATGAGAGCTCGTTGGCAATATCACTCTCGACGTTCGTACCCGGCATGAGCACGCAGGCACAAACGATTGCTGAACCCTTTACCGGGTGCGGAATACCGAACACCGCCGCCTCGGAGACCTTGCCGGTGTCTATCAGAATACCTTCGAGCTCGGACGGTCCGGTCCGCTTGCCTGAAATCTTGATGGTGTCGTCGGAGCGCCCGAGAATATAGTAAAGCCCATCATGGCCGCGCATCGCAAAATCGCCATGCACCCACAGGCCGGCAAGCGTGCTCCAGTAGCTTTCAATATAGCGCGCATCGGCCTTCCACAAGCTCTTGGTCAATCCGATCGACGCATGGCGGAGCACCAGTTCGCCGACTTCGCCGGGCGGCAAACTTTTGCCGGACATATCCACGATGTCCGCGCCGACACCGAGCGCCGGACGGGAGAACGAACCGGGGTTCATCGGATGGTTCGGCGTTCCCGTGAAGATGCAGCCTCCAACCTCGGTGCCGCCGGAAATGTTGATGATCGGAAGCTTTCTCTTGCAGACATACTCGAAGAACCATTGCCACGGTGCGTTGGTCCATGCCTCGCCGCCCGACGCGGTCATACGCAGGCTCGACAGATCGTGGCGCTCGACGTCCTGCGTTCCATAGCGCATCAAACTACGGACTATGGTGGGGGATACTCCGAGATAGCTTACGCGATGATCCTGGATCAGCCGCCAGAATCGTCCAGTGTCCGGAAAATCCGGCGTGCCTTCGGCGATCAGAAGGCTCGCGCCCGCGAAACTGGGAATACACGCGCACATCGCGCCGACCATCCAGCCCATGTCACTGAGGAAGAAAAAACGGTCCGACGATTTGAAATCGGCGCAGATGATCATGTCGCGTGTGACCATAGAACCGATGAAGCTGATATGGGTCCAAACGCAACCCTTCGGTTCGCCGGTGGTTCCCGAAGTGTACAGCAGAATCGCGGGATCTTCCGCTTTCATTTCGACGGTCGCGATCGCTTCATTCTTGCCGGCGACGATATCGTGCCACCAGTGATCGCGGCCCTCCCGCATCGGAGTTTCGATCTCAAGGCCTTTGCGATCGACGACGATCACGTGCTGCACTGTCGGTGAGGAGTCGAGCGCGACGTCGAGGATGGATTTGAGCGGTGCCGCAGCGCCACGCCGCCAGGTCCCGCTCGCGGTGATGACCGCCTTGGCGCCGCCATGGTTGAGCCGGGTTTGCATGGGAGCTGGACCGAAGCCTGAGAACAGCGGCATCAGGATCGCGCCCAATTTCAGCACCGCGAAAAACGCGATAAAGGTTTCCGGCAGGTTCGGCAAATAGAGAGCGACCACATCGCCCTTACCGATGCCGAGATTACGCAGTCCCTGCGCAAGCCGTCCGACGCCGCGGTCCAATTCGCGATAGGTAAGCGCGCGCTGTTCGCGCTTGTCTTCACCCTCCCAGACCAAAAATGTCTGGTCCCATACGGGCGTGCTGCGATGCTTGTCGATGCAGTTCAGCACGACGTTGGTGGTCCCGCCGACGCACCAGCGTGCCCATGGCTGCCCGCGCGACAGATCCAACATCTGGTCGTAACTGCGATAGAATCGAACATCGCAGAACTTAAAGACTTCCTCCATTAGCCATGCCGGATCGGCCTCAGCCTTCGACGCGAGGTGATCGTAATCGTCATATCCGGTTGCGCCCAGGAAAGCGGTTAGATTACTTGCTGCAATTAGCTCGGGCGGAGGTGTCCATGCATAGGACGTTGGATTATTCATCGACTACGTTCCCTGATTTGCAGTCAAGTTCAATTCGAGATTGACTTACCGGCCGATAGGAACGCATGCCCGATCGTACACGAGACGGTGGACAGGCCCGCCCGATAAGCATGTGTCCAGCCTGGACGCCTAATGCTAACGCTCTCGTCTTGCGAGTTCAATCGATTCTAACAATCGTTTGATAAATCTATTCGTATGGAACAACAAATGAGGTATCCATCTTTGGGCGCCGGTCGCGACCCGATTTGACTTGCCTTAATTTCTAACATCTGTTAGGTGAGTGCAAGTACCAATCGAGGCGCAAGTGACGATCAACCCGGACCTCGCGGAATTTCTCGCTCCAACGCATTACGTGGATTGCGACTCACCTGCGATTAGAGATTTTGTCTCGCGTGTGGCTGGCGACAAACAAGACCGGTCGGCCGCCGAGAAGGCAATCCTCCTATTTAACGCGGTACGAGACCAGATCAGATACGACCCCTACGCGGTGAGTTTGTCCGAAGCCGATTATCGCGCCAGCGAGATTCTCAAAATGGCTTCGGCGTTTTGTGTTCCGAAGGCAATATTGTTGACGGCCGCCATGCGCGCAGCGGGAATCCCCGCCGCGATCGGCTTTGCAGACGTTCGCAACCATCTGAATTCCCCCAAGCTGACGGAGTTAATGGGGACTGATCTCTTCATTTATCACGGCTACGTCGCGCTTTGGCTCGATGGGAAGATGTTCAAAGTTACGCCCGCGTTCAACATAGAGCTATGTGAACGATTTGGAGTCCGACCTCTTATCTTCGACGGTACGGCCGACGCCTTGTTTCACGAGTTCGACACGAGCGATCATCGCCATATGGAGTATGTCAATGACCGAGGTTGGTTCGCCGACGCTCCGATAGGCAAGATGCTTGAGGACTTCCGCATTGCATATCCCGCGCTGGTGACATTGAATACTGGTGGTGTCTCAATAGATGACGCTGCCTTCGGAGCGCCTCAATCAGGCGAGTAGGCCGGAGCGAACGAAACCACGGGATCTGACTACCCGAACCCAGGTGCGAGCTGAATACGACACCCTGGGCGCGCAGTTTATCGATGGCGCGGTCGGCATCATCCATTTGGCCCGGCCCGAAAATCTACGCACGGCGGCACAGGTTTCGCCGAGAGATGGCAACGGCGGCGATAGGTACGCTCATTTTGAGGCATGCCGCAATTCGGAAGGCTGCTTGGCGTATTGAACAGCGACACGTCCGACCTTTTCGCGCGCGATGACAAGTTTCTGAATTTGTGCGGTCCCGTCACCGATTTGTAGACCCATGACATCGAGGTAACGCTGATGAAACGGCAGATCGGTGGTGTAACCGTAGTGGCCGTGGGTCAGCAGGCACTGGTGGATGATCTCGCAGGTCACCTTCGGAACATACCATTTGCACATCGCAGCTTCCGCGGTGTGTGCAAGCCCGCGATCTCTGAGCGAAAGCGTATAGTAACAAAGCTGCCGCATCATGGTGAGCTGGGTCTCAGCTTCCGCGAGCGGAAAGCTCACGCCTTGAAACTGCGCGATCGGCCGCTCGAAGGCGGTTCTTTCCGTCGAGTATTGCCATGCTTCGTCGACCGACGCCTGCGCCGGTCCGATGCACTCAAGGCCGATCAAGGCACGGCTATAGTCGAAGCCCGACATGATTTTGGAGAAGCCCTTGTTCTCCTCTGCCATCAGGCACTCGGCCGGAATGAAGACGTCGTCGAAGAACACCGAGCCGCGACCGACAGGCTTAGTCCCGATATCGTCGAAGTGAGTACGCGTAATTCCGCTCTGCGCCAGATCGACAAAGAATGCGCTGACGCCACGTGCGCCGTCTTCGACCTTCCCAGTGCGCGCGAAGATGATTGCTGCGTCGCATTGATCCGAGAAGCTCATCGATGTCTTTTCACCGTTGAGGCGATAGCCATTTCCTGATTTTTCGGCTCGCAGAATAAGATTGGCCGCGTCCGAACCGCCCCGCGGCTCGGTCAGGCCGAGGCCGATGATCTTCTCACCGTGGGCCACTTGCGGTAGCCACTCCTGAGCGATTTCGGGCGAGGCGTGCTCTGCGAGCATCCCGCCGAGCAGTGACGCCAGGAGTTGGACGTAGCTGGCGTTGAAGTCTCCATAAGCGATCTGCTCGACAATAATGCCCGCCGTCACGCTGCTCTCGCCAAGGCCGCCGTATTTTTCCGGCAGATCGGCGCCGATCAGGCCGAGTGACCCCATTTGTTTCAGCATGGCACGATCGATGCGGTGTTCCCTTGCCCGCCTCTGATAGTGGGGGGCCAGTTTTTCCTTGGCGAAACGCTTCGCGGTTTCCTGGAAAGCCTGCTGCTGCTCGCTAAGCGCGTAATCCATCGTGACCTCTCCCATCTGGCTGACTTTGAGTTCTTGCATTCAGTCTAACAACTGTTAGAAATTTAACAACCAGCCACGGAACCAAGTCCATGCTGACGCCAACCACCCCCGGAACACCGCTTTACCCTCATTTGCTATCTCCGTTGAAGGTCGGGCGAACCACGTTGCGAAACCGCATGGTCATGGGCTCGATGCACACCCGGCTCGATATGGAGGAGAACGGCGTGCACAAGATGGCGGTTTTCCTTGCCGAGCGCGCCAAGGGGGAGGTCGGACTCATCATCACCGGTGGTTATGCGCCCAACACCGCGGGTCTGATCGAGCCTGGGGGGCCGATTTTGACCGAACGTGCACAAGCTCGTGAACTTCGCCGCATCACCGATGCTGTGCATCAGCACGGTGGCAAAGTCTGCATGCAGGTGCTGCATTCGGGCCGATATTCCAAGCAACAGGACTGCGTCGGTCCTTCCGACATCCCGACCCGCATCAATCGGTTTCCCCCGCGCGCGATGACTGGGGCAGAGATTGAACAGACGATCTCGGATTACGTGCGCTGCGCGCTGCTCGCAAAGGAGGCCGGGTTCGATGGCATTGAGATCATGGGGTCGGAAGGTTATCTCATTAATCAGTTCGCGGTGCTGCGAACCAACAACCGTACCGATGAGTGGGGCGGATCGGAGGAGAACCGCCATCGGCTCGCGGTGGAACTCGTCAGACGCTCGCGAAGCGCCACCGGCGACGACTTCATCATTGTCTACCGAATCTCGGCGTTGGACCTCGTCGAAGGAGGTGCAACCGGCGAGGAGATCGATCGGCTTGCCCAACGGGTCGAGGCCGCGGGCGCCGACATTCTCAACACCGGTATCGGCTGGCATGAAGCGCGCGTTCCCACGATCGCTTACGTCATTCCGCGCGGCGCATGGCGTTTTGCGGCATCGCGTCTGAAGAAAGCGGTCAGGATTCCGGTAGTGGCATCAAATCGCATTAATACGCCGGATACCGCAGAAGAAATTCTGGCGGCGGGCGATAGCGACCTAATATCGATGGCCCGCCCGATGCTGGCCGATCCGCACTTCGCCAGGAAGGTGCGGGAGGGCAACGCCGGCAAAATCAACATCTGCATTGCCTGTAATCAGGCCTGCCTCGACCTGATCTTTTCCGAGCGGACCGCGAGTTGCCTGGTTAATCCGCGCGCCTGCCGCGAGACTGAGTTTGAGGACGGCCCGGCTCAGACCTCGCGTAGGATCGCAGTGATTGGCGCAGGCGCGGGCGGTCTCGCAGCTGCCGCGGAAGCCAGCCGACGCGGGCACAAGGTAACCCTGTTTGAGGCCGCTGATCGCATAGGCGGGCAACTCAACCTTGCCCGAGCAGTCCCGGGCAAGGTCGAGTTCGACGAAATGCTGAGTTATTACAGCGGCCAAATCGCCGATGGCGGCGTCGATCTCCGGCTGAATTCGGCGCCGGCGGTCAGTGACCTGAAAGATGCACGGTTCGATGCCGTCGTTGTCGCCTGTGGTGTCCATCCTCGCGTCCCGGAGATTCAAGGCATCAATCATTCGAAGGTGATATTTTATAACGATCTATTGAGTGGCAAACGCCACGCGGGGCGGCGAGTCGCCATCATCGGCGCTGGAGGTATCGGTTTCGATGTCGCCGAATACCTCTGCCATTCGCAGCCTGATGAACCGCCAAAATCACGGGCGATGGATATTCGTGAGTTTCAGCAAGAGTGGAATGTCGATGCCAGCCTTACGAAAGCTGGAGGGCTATCGGGCGATCCGCTGGCGCCAAAGCCAAGTCCGCGCGAAATTACGATGCTGCAGCGCAAGAAGACGCGGCCTGGCCTCGGTCTCGGCGTCTCGACTGGTTGGATCCTGCGTAGCAGTCTTGAAAAACGCGGAGTCAAGATTGTCGGAGGGGTGACCTATCAGCGAATCGATGATCTCGGGTTGCATTTCGTGGTCGACGGCGAGCCAAGTACGCTCGCCGTCGATACGATCGTAATTTGCGCCGGCCAAGTATCCAACCGCGACATGCTTGCCGAACTGCTCGAGACCGGAATCGAGACGCATGTCATCGGCGGCGCCAAGGAAGCTTTCGAACTCGACGCGATGCGCGCGGTCGAGGAGGGCGCGCGCATCGCGCAGGCACTTTAGTGCGATCGGGAGCCGAACTAAGATGAGTGCGCAAAGCATCCGGCCGAGTTACGGGTTCACGGACGACGAGCTCGCAACGATCCCGACAGTGTATCGATCCGATCTGTTCGCCGGCCAGACCATCATCGTCAGCGGCGCGGGGAGCGGACTCGGGAAGGCGATCGCATTCCTGTTTGCGAGGCTTGGCGCCAATCTGGCAATCTGCGGGCGCGATGCTGAGAAGCTCGCCCGCGTCATACCGGTTCTAGAGGGCCTCGGCGCCCGCGTCTTCAGCAGAAGTCTCACGATCCGCGATCCCGATCAAGTCAACGAATTCGTCAAAGACGTCTGGGATCATTTCGGCCGTCTCGATGTGATGGTCAACAATGCTGGTGGACAGTTCGCCCAGATGGCCATTGACTTCAAGCCAAAGGGCTGGAACGCAGTGATCGACACCAATTTGAATGGATCGTGGTGGATGATGCAAGCCGCGGCGCGCGAATGGATCGATCGCGGCAAGACCGGTAATATCGTCAATATTGTCGCGTTGATCTGGCGAGGCCTGCCAGGGATGGCGCACACTGTCGCGGCGCGCGCCGGCGTGATTTATGCGTCCAAGACCGTCGCGGTCGAATGGGCGCCGCACGGCATCCGGGTGAACTGTGTCGCGCCGGGCGTCAATGAAACCACGGCATTTGGCCGCTATGTTCCGGAAGGCTCCGCGACCTACAAGGAAGCGAATCCCATGAAACGGCACGGCGACGCCTGGGATATCGCCGAGGCCTGCGTTTATCTCGCGGCGCCGTCCGGGAAATTCATCACGGGCGAAACGCTTTCGGTAGACGGCGGGCAGCAAATGTGGGGCGATCCGTGGCCTGCCGGACGTCCGGAATATTTTCGCATTGGTCAGACGTAAACAAGCTCCCGAATCGAATATTCGATATGCCGCCACAGCGTTAGCGATTCTGACCGCTACTACAATCCTGCATCGCCGCGTTCGCGTTTGGCAAATTTAACGGCGTCGATCATGTCGCGGGCGTCGTGGGCAAGGTGTAGCGTCTCGCCGCCATCGATGTACCAGTCCTCGCCGGTGACGAATTGACCGAGCGGCGAGGACAGAAAAATGATTGCTGCAGAAATATCCTCGACGCTGCCCATGCGTCCCAGCACGTTACGGTTGAGCCTGACCCAGTCGTCCGGCGGTATCGGATAGCGGCCAAGCGCCTCAGTTTTGATGGTTCCGGGTGCGACGCAGTTTAGGCGAATACCGAACTCGGCCCACTCGTAGGCGAGCGTTCGCATCATCGCAGTAACGCCGCCGCGCGCTGCCGCAGTATGCACGAAGCCGCCAAGGCCGCTGCGGATACAGGCGGTTACGAACACAATCGATCCGCCATGCGCCAACATGAAATGGTCCGCGGCAGCCTTGGTTACCTGCCACGAGCCGATCAGGTTGTTGCGGATCACGGTCTCAAAGCCCTTGTTGCTGAGTTCGCGGGCTGGCGTCACGAATTGTCCGCCGGCATTATTGACGAGGATATTGAGCCCGCCGAACTCGGCTTTGATCTTCTGCATCGCGCGTTCGATCAGGTCGGGCTCGCGAATGTCCGCCGATACGGCAAAGGCCTCGCCACCCGCGTCGCGGATTACCTTTGCAGTGCTCTCTATCGGATCGATGCGGCGGCCGAGAACGGCGATGCGGGCCCCGCAGCGCGCCATCTCAATGGCCGTGGCGCGGCCCATTCCTGTGCCGCCGCCGGTGACGAGTGCGACCTGACCCTTGAGAAGGTCCGGCGCGAAGCGCGTTTTTGAAGGACTTTCGTGCATCACCAATCCCATGCCTGAAAATGCTTTTGCGTTCGGTCAGGTTTAGGATATTCTAACATACGTTAGAATACATAAAAAGGCAGATCGATGTCAAACAATGAACCTATTCGTTACTCGGTCGAGGATGGCATCGCGACGATTACCATCGATCGGCCCGCGCGTAAGAACGCCTTGTCGGTTGAGGCGATGAACGGTTTGACCAATGCCTGGGAGCGTGTCGAACGGGATTCCCAGGCGAGGGTGGTGATCCTGACCTCGGCTGACTGCGGCGTATTCTCCGCCGGTCTGGACCTCAGGCAGGCAGCCGAGATCAGGGCGCGTGACGGTGTCGATATACTGACCCTGATGCGCGATCCGATGCAAACGGCCATGCGCACCGTTTCAAAGCCGATCATCGCGGCGATGACTGGGTCGCTGATGGCGGGCGGGATGCTGCTGGCGCTTAAGTGCGACCTTAGGATAGGCTTACGCGGAACACGAGCCGGGATTACCGAGGTCAAGATGGGGCGGGGATCGCCGTGGGCAGTGCCGCTGCTCTGGATGTTGCCGCAACCGGTGCTGATGGAACTCGTCTTGACCGGCGAGACCCTGCCGATCGAGCGGCTCGCGGAATATGGCTTCGTCAATTATCTGGAAGAAACACCCGACGCTGTTCGTGCGCGTGCATTGCAGCTTGCGCGCAAGATTGTGGAAGGCGCACCATTGTCGGTGAGGGCGGCCAAGGCCAGCGTGTTGGCCGCGATGGACCTCGGCTGCGAGAAGGGACTCGTTGAGGCCAACAGGCTTCATGTCGAAACCTACGCAAGCCTCGATGCCATTGAAGGCCCGAGAGCCTTTGCCGAGAACCGCAAACCGGTGTGGCAAGGTAAATAAGGCAAGGCAGATGAGGATTGTGCCGAATGATGTCCGCTTTCATGCTTTCAAGTCGATAGCGGATACCAATCCTTCCGACAATTTTTCCTTAGCCCGCAAGGTCAACGATGAGCACACACCACGTCGGCACCCCGAATCGCTCGGCTTATTTCGGCGAAGAACATGAATTGCTGAGAGCCCAGCTACGGCGTTTCGTTGAAGAGGAGATCAAGCCACACGCGCTTAAATGGGAACAGGACGGCATGGTGCCGCGCGAAGTGCTGCGGCGCATGGGCGAGCTTGGCTTTCTCGGTATCCGCTACCCAGCCGAATATGGCGGTTCCGATATGGATACGCTGGCGACAGTCGTGTTAGCCGAGGAGTTGGGACGATCGTCGTTCTCGGGCGTGGCGATCACGGTGCTGGTTCATACCGATATGGCGTCGGTACATCTCTACAACGCCGGCTCGCAGGCGTTGAAAGACCACTTTATGCCGGATGTCATTGCCGGAAAGAAGATCGTCGCGGTCGGGGTTACCGAGCCCGGCGCGGGCTCCGACGTGAAGGGCATTCGGACCACCGCGCGCCGCGACGGCGGCAGCTACGTGCTCAATGGCGCCAAGATGTTCATTACGAACGGCGTGCACGCGGATCTTTATTGCATCGCCGCCAATACCAATCCGGACATGCGGCCTTCCCAGCGTATCTCGATGCTGCTGGTAGAGAAAGGCACGCCCGGATTTCGTGTCGGACGTGCGCTCGACAAGCAGGGCTGGAGATCCTCGGACACGGCTGAGTTGTTGTTCGAGGATTGCCGGATTCCCGCCACGAACCTGCTTGGCGAGGAAGGGCGCGGCTTCTACGCGATCATGCGAAATTTTCAGAACGAGCGGATCGTGATCGGCGCGATGGCGATGGGCGAAGCACTAGCTGCGATTGAGATTACATTGGACTGGGTTACGCAGCGGCAGACCTTTGGCGCGCCGCTATGGTCCAGGCAAGCTATCCGTCATCGGCTGGCGATGCTGGCGGCCAAGGTCGAGGCAGGACGGCAACTTGTCTATCACGCTGCATGGCTGGTAACGCAGGGGATCGATGCCACCAAGGAAGTATCGATGGTCAAGGCTTATTGCGGCGAGCTCGTCAACGAGGTGATGTACACATGCCTGCAGTTTCATGGCGGCATGGGTTACATGCGCGAGAGTACGATCGAGCGAATGTCACGCGACGCGCGCGTTCAGTCGATCGGTGGCGGTGCCACCGAGGTGATGCTGGAGGAGGTTGCCAAGCGAATGCGTTAAAGCCGCACACAATCGGTCGTTAGTGTGGCAAAATACCATTGAAGATTAACAACGTGGTGCGGTCCGCCAAGTCTTGCACCGAGCTATTTTTTCGCGCATCAAACCACTCAACTGTCCAATTCATAGCACCAAGAATAAACCTGCGTAGGGGAACAATCAATATCTCCGGGCGGATTTCGCCGGCACGCTGCGCATCCACCAGCATGTCATCCCAATATTTGCCATAGGCGCGGCGCAGTGGACGATGTCGCTTCTTGATGCGTTCGGGCAACTGCCCGTAGACACGCATATTGGCGGAGGTATAGTCGCTCTCTTGCAGCAGGGTGACGAGATGAGCTTTGATCGCGGCGCTGATCTTGTTCCGGTGCGACCCCTTGCCAAGGTCATTCACGCTTGCCTTTACTGCATCGAATATGCGTTGCAACCCGAGTTCGAGGATTTCGTCCAATATCGCGGTTTTCGAATCAAAGTGGTAATAGATGCTGCCTGCCTTCATTCCCGCCTTGTCAGCGATCTGTCGAAGTGTCGTTGCGGAATAGCCCTGCTGCCGAAAAAGCTGTGCTGCGACCCGAAGGATAAGGTCACGTGAAACCTGCGATTTCGGCGGCACGGAAAGTGCGACTTTTTTACGCTTGGGCTCGCGCTTGGCAACCCGCTTCATTCCCGATGAAGATTTCAAATCTTGCTCGCTTAAACCCGAATGGCATCACCGTACAAAGCCCAGCTTTTGCACCAGATGAGTAATGCCCTTGTAATAGACCAACAAGGCTGTTCGGGCAACATTGCGAAGCTCTGAAACTACTTTCAATGGGCGGCCAGAGAACGACTCAAACCTCGGACGATACATCATGACGATCCGACCGTAATAGACGGATCGGCCTCTTGCAAGCGAGCCGGGCCTTGTCCCATTGGTCTGGCCGGCTACAACTCGATATCGCCGGCCAGCAGCCGCTGGGCTATGGTGCGTGCCAGGATTTCGTTGGTGCCGTCGGCAATGTTGATGATTCGCAAATCCTGCAAGGCATGGACGAGGCCCACCTCGTTGGTGAGGCCCATGGCGCCGTGGGCCTGTATCGCCTGATCGACAGCCCGATAGCCTACCTGCACGGCGTATGCTTTGGCCATCGACAATTCCTTCACAGCCCGCTCGCCACGATCGAGCAGCATTGCGGCATTGAGTCCCATCAGATGTGCGGCGTGCAGTTCGGTTGCAGCGCGAGCGAGTGGAAACGAGACGCCCTGATACTCTGCGATTTTGGCGCCGAAAGCCTCGCGCTGTTTCACGTAGTCCAGTGCTTTCTCAACTGCCCAGCGGCCTTGCCCAACGGCGCGCGCGGAGTTATAGACCCGCCCGAGCGATACGCCGTACAGCGCGAGCTTGAAACCGTCATCCAGCGTGCCGACGAGTTGCCACGGCTCGACCCTGACATCCTCCAGAACCAGTGCGCCTTCGTGGCCGCCCGGATGACCGAACAGCCGCACCACGCTTTCCACAGCGAAGCCTGCCGCGTCGGTCGGCACCAGAAAGCCGCTGATGCCGCCGGCTTTGCGCCTCGCTTTGTCCAGATCCGTGACGGCGAATACGACGCACCATTCGGCGGTAGGTGAGTTTGTGGTCCAGAGTTTGCGGCCTGTGATGCGCCAGCCGTCGCCGTCCTTGACTGCGCGGGTCGTGATCATAGTGGCGTCGGAGCCTGCGCCGGGCTCCGAAAGGCCGAAACACATCGAGGTGCGCCCCGCGACCATGTCGTCGAGACAACGCGCCTGGGCTTCCGGTGTCGCCTGCATCAGCATTGCGCTTGGCCCAAACGCCCAATGCGCTATCACCCATGGGGTTAGGATCGCGGGGCCGCCAATTCGCCTGTAAATCGCCTCCCACGCGACGTAATAGGCAAGATGGCCAAGGCCGCCGCCGCCGAGAGCGACCGGTGCGCACATCGCATAGAAGCCGGCTGCCGCTGACGCCATACGCACCTCGCGGATCAGCGCGCGCACCTCCGGCGCATAACGACCGTCAACCGTATAAGTGCGGCGCGAATCATCGAGCAGCGCGTGGTTGTGCTGCAGCCGCGGGAGAACCTCGGCTTCGACAAACCGCAGGACCCCGTCGCGTACCGCAACCACGTCTTCGGGAAGCTGAAAGCCGATTGCGCTCATGTTATCATCTCCGTGTTGAGCCTAGGACGGCTGCGGGTGAAACTTCTTCTTGGCCGTCAAACCGCTGTTCAGACTGTTTCGCACACTTTTCCTCAAACGTCTGTCAGCAGCCTTCAGCGTCGGCGCCTTACGTTCTTCGGTGACCTTGGGTCTCTGGCCGCGCTCGATGCCTTCAGGGGTTGCATCACTGCCATGCAACGCATCAACTGGGTCGTCTACGCCAAGCGACCCTTCGGCGACCCCACACAGGTCTTGGCCTATCTCGGCCGCTACACCCATCGCGTTGCGATCGCCTACAGCCGGCTCGTCGCTTTCGACGACGATCATGTCGCCTTTACCTGGAAGGACTATCGCCAAAACAGCGCAACAAAAATCATGAAGCTCAGGCCCGACGAGTTCATTCGCCGCTTCCTTCTTCATACGCTGCCCGACGGGTTCCACCGCATCCGCCACTTCGGCTTCATGGCCAACCGCCACCGCGCCGCCAAGCTTGCCCTTTGCCGCTCCATTCTTAGTCATGAGCGGACAGCGCAAAACAATAGCGAATCGTTGCACGTGGATTCGAGCGCTCAGACCAGGGCCGAGGTTCCCGCCTCTCCTGATTATGGTGGCGTCATGCGCATCATCGAGCGCTTTCGACACAGCTTTAGCCGCTCCAGCCCTCGAACATCGCCGTTCCGATGCGACACATCGCGAGCCAGCTCATGCTCTGCACGACGATCATCATTCGTCATTCCGCTCCCAGAGTCTCGATCATCGCGAACATTCCCAAATCCGTGCGGCCACACAGAGGAGCGACAACCATTCGATGTAGCAGAAAGTCAACCGCGATCTCCGGCGAAGCGCGTCTGACCTCAACTCTTCTCCGATGCGTACATCTCGTGTCTCTGTGTTACGCGCTGAGCCAGCAGATCGGGCCTTGCGATCTCGAACAATGACCATAGCTGCAAAACCGCGCATATACTCCCGCACCCTTCGTGTTCAGTCCGGCTCCAATGAGGTCGCGTCATAAGCGCCTGCCGCGCCCTCGCGTGAGCGCGGCCTCATAGAACGCTCCAGATTCTCTGCTGCTCTATCCAGGAGCAGAGATCCCGTGCGAAGCAACCCGTTTTGGCTGAACGAACTCCAGCCTTTGAGCGTCGGGTTGACCCGGCCGAAGTCATAGTGTGAACGCGGCATCGACCAGATGGGACAGCGATGGTATTTGGCAGCATCGGCTAGGCAGCGGTGGGATCACTGTGACCTGACCGCTTGAGACGGCCTATGTAAACCTTGACAAGCCACCGCCTTTTCGACCAGATCGGATATCGAACGGTCGTTAGTTAGAATCTAAAAAAGAGGGCTTTAATAAGCGTGAAGGTCCTGGTACCGGTAAAGCGGGTGGTCGATTACAACGTCAAGGTCCGCGTCAAGAGCGATGGATCGGGCGTCGAACTGTCCAACGTCAAGATGTCGATGAATCCGTTCGATGAAATCGCCGTCGAGGAGGCCCTGCGGCTGAAAGAAGCCGGCAAGGCGACCGAGGTGGTGGTGGTGTCGATCGGCCCGGCGCAGGCGGCCGAAACCATCCGGACCGGGCTCGCGATGGGTGCCGACCGCGGCATTCTGGTCAAGGCGGAGGGCAATGTCGAACCGCTGGCGGTGGCGAAGATTCTCAAGTCCATTGCCGACGAAGAGAAGCCCGGCCTGATCATTCTCGGCAAGCAGGCGATCGACGACGACTCGAACCAGACCGGCCAGATGCTGGCGGCGCTGCTCGGATGGTCGCAGGCGACCTTCGCCTCCAAGCTCGAAGTCGATGGAACCGATTTCAAGGTGACGCGCGAAGTCGATGGCGGCCTGCAGACCTTGAAACTGAAGGGCCCGGCGATCGTAACGACCGACCTGCGGCTGAACGAGCCGCGCTACGCCAGCCTGCCCAACATCATGAAGGCAAAGAAGAAGCCGATCGCCGACAAGAGCGCATCCGATTACGGCGTCGATCTCACCGCCCATCTCGAAATTCTCAAAACTTCGGAGCCGCCGGGCCGCAAGGGAGGCGTCAAGGTCAAGGACGTCGCCGAGCTGGTGTCGAAACTCAAGAATGAAGCCGGGGTTCTCTGATGACCACGCTGTTGATTGCTGAACACGACAATGCGTCGATCAAGGACTCCACCAACAAGGCGCTGACCGCCGCTGCCGCGCTGGGCGGCGAAGTGCATGTGCTGGTCGCCGGCGAAAACGCCAAGGCCGCCGCCGACGCGGCGGCCAGGCTGGTCGGAGTCAAGAAGGTGCTGCTGGCGGACAATGCCGCCTATGCCCACGATCTCGCCGAGCCGCTGGCGGCCCTGATCGTCGCGCTGGCCCCTGGCTATGACGCCTTCGTCGCGCCCGCGACCTCGCGCTTCAAGAACGTGATGCCGCGGGTGGCCGCCCTGCTTGACGTGATGCAGGTGTCGGAAATCATCAAGGTGGTTTCGCCCGACACGTTCGAGCGGCCGATCTATGCCGGCAACGCGATCCAGACCGTGAAATCGAAGGACGCCAAGAAGGTGATCACGGTGCGGACCTCGACATTCGCGGCCGCTGGCGAGGGCGGCAGCGCGCCGGTCGAGAATGCGGCTCTAGCGGCCGATCCCGGTCTTTCCAGCTTTGTCGGCGAGGAAGTTGCCAAGAGCGACCGTCCTGAACTGACTTCGGCAAAGATCATCGTCTCCGGCGGCCGCGCCATGCAGAGCCGCGAGAATTTCGCCAAATATATCGAGCCGCTGGCCGACAAGCTCGGCGCCGCGGTCGGCGCGTCGCGCGCCGCGGTCGATGCCGGCTACGCCCCAAACGACTGGCAGGTCGGCCAGACCGGCAAGGTGGTGGCGCCGGAACTCTATGTTGCGATCGGTATTTCCGGGGCGATCCAGCATCTCGCCGGCATGAAGGATTCCAAGGTCATTGTCGCGATCAACAAGGATGAAGACGCGCCGATCTTCCAGGTTGCCGATTACGGCCTGGTCGCGGATTTGTATCAGGCGGTTCCGGAATTGGCGCAAGCGCTAGGCTAAAGTAGGAGACTCGCGCCGATTCAATCCGTTTGTGCCACCACGCCATACGGCGTACTGACGCAGCCATCATGCAAAACTACCGGGTCGGCCGTCAATAAGGCGAATTTTCGTTTCCGCATGAACCCACTTCGGTTTCATGAAACACCGCACACTTGGGATCTATAAAACCAGCAGCAGCTTGTCATGCGCATCAACTCGATAGCGGGATACGCGACAAGCCGGCGACATCGGTTCGCAGCCGATAGATGCAGCCGCCCAACCCGGGAGGAGCACCACGCGATCCTATGGTTGGGGCGATCGAAAGAGGGTTATCGACGCGTCAGGCGGCAGCGCAGTTTGCGATCGGGATTGCGACGGCCGGGACATGGGCACGGCTGAAGCGCGCGCGGTTCGCCCTGCCAAACAGGGCCAGCCGAAGGGCGCCGTGCTTGATGCGCATGCGAATTTCATTCTGAGCGTGCTTGCCGAGGCGCCTGACACGACGCTTGACGAGATGGTCGAGCGGTTGCGGGACGAACGCGCGGTCACGGTTGTGAGGACCGTGGTGTGGAAGCTTCTCGACCGGCGCGGCCAGACGTACAAAAAAAGACCGCCCATGCCAGCGAGCAAGCGCGCGCAGATGTGAAGGCGGCGCGCGAGAATTGGTTGGACGGCCAAGGCGATCTTGACCCCGAACGGCTGATTTTCATCGATGAGAGCGGCCTTTCGACGAAGATGGCGCGGCTTCGTGGCTGGGCGCCCAAAGGCGAGCGTTGCCGCGCCGCAATTCCGCACGGTCATTGGAAGTTTCCTTCGCGACGTCCCGTCGGGGTTGAGTTTCATCGACGGCGACACGGTTGGCATTGCGACATTTGCGTCGTTGATCTGCCCGGGCTCTGCCTCTGCGCTCGAACCCTCAGACGCCGAACGCAGCGAGCAACTGCGCCAGGATTGTCGGACGTGGGCAACCCAAGAGATAACGTCCCATTCAGACGCGCTGCCGTCCGTTGAAGGTTTAATGGCACTGATGGGCACTCTCACCATCGGTGCAGGCTTCACGGTGTTCGGCCTAAACGCAGCACTGGATACGCTAGACCTGCTGTCGCTGCCGGACGACCAGGACGACCCGCTTGCCGCCCGGTTGACAGAAATGGTCGCGCGCGTTCGCTTTCGTCTTCACATCTACGCAGCCCATCTGGGCGATCCTGCCGCTGCGGCGAAGCTGGCTTCGTGGAGCGCCGGTTTTGCGCTGATGAACCTGAACCGCGCGGGCGGATGGCCGATGCTCGTCGCGGCGTTGGGCTGGGCCGAGCGATCCGCGATTGCTCATCCCGCGGCTCTCTCATCGGCGCGGGCACTGGGTTTGCCGGATGTCGACGTTTTGCTTGCGGAATCACTTGCATCGCGCCTCGATGCAATTGCGGCGGATCTGGCTTGGGCAGTTAGGAAAGTCGTCGTCGTTCGAGAGGGCGATGCGGAAGGCGCCCAGCGCACCTTCGAAGCGCTGTGGCGTGCCTCCCTGGCCACCAGCAAGGAGGCGAGGCGCTTAATCACTGCTGCGGACAAGGCATGCGAGGCGACCGCAGTCGACGAGAGTGCCATCGTCGTCGTTCGCTCAATCGCACAAGGCCAGGGACTCGGCACCAAGGAGTTGCACGCGGACTGGGCCTCATGGGTTGGCAAGGACGTTCCGCTCGTATCGACCGGAAACATCCAGAAGGTCTATCGACAACTGGTATCCGAGGTGCCGCATGCGCAGCTGATTATCGATACAATCTTGCGCGACACAGCGGCTTCGCGCACGGTAAAGTGGCGGCCGACGCTAATTTGTGGAAAGCCGGGAGTCTCGAAGACTTTCCTGGCCATCCGTATTTGCCAAACAATGCATTTGCCCTACCGAATTGTCCCGTGTGGCGGGGCATCGGACTCGTCGTATGGAGGAACGTCGCGTCAGTGGGCGACCGGACGAGCCAGCGTTCCGCTTCAAACAATATGCCAACATGGTGTCGGGAATGTTGTCCAAATCCTAGACGAAATCGATAAATCCGCAGACGGCTCAAATCGCCGAAATGGCTCGCTAAGCGATGTCCTGCTCTCCTGCTCGCGATGCTCGAGCCACTTAGTTCGTCGAATTCTTTCGCCCCTTATCTGGAGGGAGAAGTCGACCTGTCTCGCGTGTTTTGGCTGGCCACTGCAAACGACTTGTCGATGGTACATCCCGCTCTGCTGGACAGATTTCGAATCCTTTATATGGAGGAGCCGCGCGCCGAGCATTTACACGCTGTGCTGCCGGCTGTTGTTCGCGGGATCTCGGAGCGGCGTGGAATGTCGCACGAATGGATCGCGCCCTTCGACACCATGGAAATCAACATGATCCAGAATCTCTGGAAAGGCGGTTCGATTCGACGCCTTACGCGTATCATCGAGGCGATGCTGGATGCCCGAGATCGGCCGGAGATGGCCAATTGATAAGGTACGACCACTTCTGGCGCGAAGCGGTCGCTCATCGTGCGTGTTTCGCGGGATCGTGAGCATGGATTTCACCGCATCGTGAGCAACGATTTCAGAGGATCGTGAGCAGCGATTTCAGGCGATCGTGAGCACCTTTTGGCGGTGCCGGACGCTTCGGCCGACAACTCAACCGGGCTACGGGTTTCTCATTCAACCAATGAGGAAGCCTGATGCCTACCCAGAGATTGTCGATGCGCCGGATCAGAGAAGTTCTACGTTTGAGGCACCAGGGCCTGACCGAGCGCGTCATTGCGCACATGTTGGGAGTGAGCAATGGCGTCGTGCATGGTTATGTGCGGCGCGCCCGCCTTGCGGGGCTGAGCTGGCCACTGCCGGAGGGCATGGACGACGAAGGCCTGGAGCTGTTGCTGTTCCCGGCGCCGACGGCGGCCTCGCAAAGCGACCGGCGACCGGCCCCCGATTGGGTTTATGTGGAGAAGGAACTGCGCCGTCGCAGCGTGACACGGCTGCTGTTGTGGGAAGAGTATCGCGCCGCCAATCCCGACGGCTTTGGCTATACCTGGTTTTGCACGACCTTTGAGGCCTGGAAGCAGCGGGCGCGGCCGAGCATGCGTCAGACCCACATCGGTGGGGAGAAGGTGTTCGTCGATTTCGCCGGCGACACCATCGACATCTTCGATCCCATCACCGGCGAAGTGCGCGCCATGAAGCTGTTCGTCGCGGCGATGGGGGCCTCGAACTACACCTACGCCGAGGCCTGCCCAAGCGAGAGCCTGTCCGACTGGATCGGCGTGCATGCCAACCTGTTCAGGTATCTCGGCGGCGTGCCGAAGTTCGTGGTCTGCGATAATCTCAAGGCCGCCGTGACCAACCCCGATCGTTACGATCCCGGGATCAATCGAACCTATGCCGAGATGGCCGGCCATTATGGCACGGCGATCCTGGCGGCGAGGCCGAGGCGGCCAAAGGACAAGGGCTCAGACTCATATTGCACCTCGTCAGTTACGTGAGGATGAAGTTACAGGATCGACCTGGCAGTCGCGCTTGTGGGCGAACTTCGCCGGCAGGTCCTCTGGCGGAATCTCATAGAGGAAGTCGCCGCGATCGTTGACCGGATGTGCGCGTAGCAGGCCACGTCGGCGCCACAGGTGGACGGTCGAGACCACAACGTTGTAGCGAGCTGCGACGTCCTGCGGAGTCAGCAGTCCCTGCGCGAGCAGGCGTGTCTGCCGATCGATGAGGTGGTAGCTATGGCGAAGCCGCCCGATCCGCGCAGCTGTCCAAGGCGTGCTCACGACGGTCCGCACGCCTCGCTCGTTGAGCAGATCGGCGATCTCTTTGTCCGTGTAGGTGTCGATGAGGCGGTTGATCTCCTCGATCACGGCGGCGTCTGTCGTGCGCAACTCGACGCACGACTTCGGCAGCGGCAGATCCAACGAGCGCGTCGCGCCGCCGACGAAGCGGATATCCACATGCAGCGTATCGCCCTTGCTGAGCGTCACGTCCTCGATTAGCAGGCGCAGCATGCGCTTCTTGTCTTTCATCTGCGTACGCGGATTGCGCCAGAGGCGGGGGAAGTCGGTGGCGAGAGCCATCAGCTCGGTACGCTCGGCATCGGTCACGACACTTACATCGGCCGCCGAGGCTTTGTTGTATGCTTCCTGTGCCGCGGCGAGCGCACGAAGCTTCGTATTCCAGTCGGCTTCCAGGGCATCGGCCACCAGGCGGTTGTCGGGATCGACCTTGAGGAAGCGACGCTGCGCGAGTTCTGAGTCATACTTCGCTCGCTCCACGTGCTGACGGCGCAACCGGTCTGCTTCCTCCTGACGGCTGGCGAGCTCCTGCTGCACGCTGAGAGCGACGTCGACCGCCAGTGGCGTCATCGCCTCGATCAGGATATCGCCGATCGCAGCATCGAGTGCGCCGCCATGCACCGTCTGACACAGACCGATCTCGCCTCGGTGCATCGGGCGCCGGCCACACCAGTAGGTCGGCACTTGTTGGTTGCGGTGAGAGTGGTAACGCACCGACATGCGCTCGCCGCAGCTCCCGCAGATCACAAGACCTTGCAGCAAGGCCGTCCCCTCGCGCGCCGGGCCCCGATCCCGATCGGTGCTCCAGGCCAGCGCATTACCCTTCACACGGTCCAGGTTCGATCGGTATTCCTCCCAGCTTATATAGCCCGGATGGATGTCGCGCAGCAGGATCCACTCCTCGCTTGGAACTTGCCGCGAGGAGTACTTTCCGCTCGGCAGACGACGGTGTTTGGTGCGACCGAACACGAAGGCCCCAGCATAGCGCGGATTATGGATAATCTGCCGAGCGCGACAATGCAGGAGTTCTGCCCACACGAGTTCGCCCTTGTGCGCGCCACTTCCCAAACGGCGCGGGAACAGCAGTTCCTTCGCGTGGAACTCCTTGACCACTGCCAAACAGGAGCCTGTGCGCCTGAAGGTGTCGAAGAATAGCCGTACGGCTGCCTGCACCTGGAGGTCCGGATCAAGGATAACGCGCTCCTGCGCATCATGCACAAAGCCGACCGGGACCATCTGCTTGAGCTCGCCGCGGCGGGCGCGGCTGAGGATGCCACCGCGAAGTCGCGCCTTGAGCACATGAAGTTCGGCTTCACTCATGGTTCCTTTTAAGCCGAGGAGTAGACGGTCATTGAAGTGCGCCGGATCATACAGCCCGTCTTCATCCAGAATCAGTGTGTCAGCGAGTGCGCACAGCTCGAGCAGTCGATGCCAGTCGGTGTTGTTGCGCGCGAGGCGCGATACTTCAAGTCCGAGTACGATCCCGACACGGCCCAGGCCAACCTCGCTGACCAGACGCTGGAAGCCCTCGCGGTCGGCCGCGCTGGCGCCGGATTGCCCGAGATCGCTGTCGATGACCACGATCCGATCAAGCGGCCAACCGAGCGCGACGGCACGATCGCGCAGCGCATACTGGCGCTGCGTACTCTCGGTGTTCTCGAAGACCTGGCGCAGCGTCGACTGTCGCACATACAGGAATGCCATGCGCGACAGATGCGTGGCCGTGATCTTTTGATAGGCCTCACTGTTCATTGGCATGATCGATATCCCTCCTTCGGTATGGGGTGTTCTACACAACGCGTCGAGAGAACCAGATTGGCCAGAAGCGCAGTCAAGTCGCGGTGCGGCACGCTGCCGAGCCACTCCGGCGCAGCCCCGTATGCGCTGGGAGGTTCGGCCGCCGCGGCGTTTGCGGTGCGCAGCGCGCCTGACGCACGGATAACGCCCTCCAGTGCCCTGAGCCACCCGGGCATCCCTTCGCACAGTAGCAAGGCAAGACCCACGCCGCGGGGCTGACCTGCTGCGCTCGCCCCGCCCGGATTCGCTCTCGCGCCGATCACCTGTGAACGAAGCAACTCGTAATGAGCTACGTACTGCGCGGGATCGAGCGCAGCCGCTTCTTCGGCGATCGTGAGCGTTTTTTTTCCTGCCGGTTCAGATAGGGGAGCAGACGTCGCAGGATGCTGCGTGGGTGGGCATGAATGCCGCAACGTTCGGCCAAAAGCTCGGCCAACTCTGCAGCGCCTGGCATGCGTTCGGCCTCGCGCACGGCCTGCGCCAGAACGGCAAGGGCCTCCTCGGTAAGTTTGTGCGGCCGCTTCGGCCCGCGTTTGCGTGGTAACAGGCCCGGCAAACCTTCGCGATTGAACAGCCCCCAGGTCACGTAGTAGACCGGCCGGGACAGTCCAAAGGCCTCTACCGCATCCACCACGGCGCGGCCTTCCTTCTCGACGCTGCGTAGCATCTCGTACTTGACCTGGACCAGATCGTTCGGGTCGAAGAACGCACTGCCGCGAAAGAGCGCATCGGTCACGGCCTGAGGGCGGGGGTGGGTGGCGCCGTGTGCCTGCAAGGCCTGCCGGCGCCGCGCCCGCTGACGTGAATCTGATGCCATCCGGCCTCCTTGAAGCGCGAATCGCTTGTGTGTCTTGATAATTAAATACTATACACGAGCACACATCAAGGAGAGAAGATCGCAAAATCAAACAATATCCGGACATATCAGCGATTACATGCAAGAAATCGTACATCTGTCCGCCCGTAGCTACCAGTGCACGAACATATTTACCAAGACATATTGTACATAATTTGCCTAACATGACGGCGCCTCCTCCTGCTGCCGCCGGCACTCATCGATGAGCTTGCGCAGCTCACGCAGTCGATCAGCTCGGAAGAAGGCGCGACCAGCACCAACCGTGACTACGAGTTCGGGCTCGATGACGTCAGTCCATTCGACCGGAAGTGTGCGCAGCCTCCCTTCGGGGCCTGCGTATGACACGCGGTCTCCGCCCCAGTTGTTGCGCACGGCGAGCAGCTCGAACGTCTGTCCTCGCAGCGGATGAAACGGATGGGTGACCGTAAAAACTTGCGCGCCATGCTCGTCACCATATGCAATGCGCGCTAGCCCGTCTTCGCGGATTGGCGGGTTTTCAAGATACCCGCTCGTTATAAATCAAAGGCTTAGGTCAGAAGGTCTTCACTACGGCGGTTGGCGTGTTGACGGCGGCTGTGGTGATCCTTGGCGGTGGCTGCGGCGGCAGGCGGAGCTTGAGCCGGTCGATGACGAGTTGGAGTTCGGGTTCAGGGTGGGTGTAGCGGGTGAGCAGGATCTCGCGTCCGTCGGTGGTCGGCAGATGAACGTCGATCATCTGGATGGCGGCAAATTTTTCGAGCGCGCTACGCGCAGTCAGTCCGGGCGCCAAGGCATGCAGACGACGGGTCAGGGTGATCTGCATGCAGTAGGCCAGAAAGGCGATGAAGATGTGGGCCTCGATCCGCTTCTCGTCCTGATGGAAGACCGGACGGACCGCCAAATCGCCTTTAAGATTGCGGAAGGCCTCTTCGACGGCGACGAGCTGCGTGTAGTATTGCCATAGCTGGGCGGGATCATTGTCGCTGAGATTGGTGCGCAACAAATAGCGACCTTCGCGCCGCCGGGTCATCAGCAGTTTCTTGCGATTGAGGGCGAAGCTGAAGCTCGGGCGCTCCTTGTCGATCTCGATATCGACCAGGCGCCATGCGGCCGGTGCTTTGGAGCGCGCGCCGCCGAGTTTCATCAGCAGTTCTTCGCGCGAGATTTCCATGGCGGCGATCTGCTGGATCCGCTTCCACAGCCATTTCAGCTGCCGCCGCCGCATCGCGCGTTCCTTGCTGACCCGATCGGAGCTTTGGGCGAAGACGTAGAGTTCGCCGTCCTCAGCCAGAAGCTTGACCTGCACGCCTTCCCGCGCGTCCTGCCAGGGTTTTTCCAGCAGGTGCTTCTCCAGCCGGTTCAGGCGTCCCTTCGGCGTTCCCACCAGATACTGCACTGGCGGATCGCTGTTGCGCATCTCGGCCAGCACCGCCTCGGTCGGCACGCCACGATCCATCACCCAGACCCGCCGCGCCTTGCCGTATTGCCGTTCGATCTTGCCGAGGAACATCCGCAGCGTCTTGCTGTCGGCAGTGTTGCCGGGCAGCACCTCGTAAGCCAGCGGCAAGCCTTCGGGCGTCACCACCAGCGCGATCACCACTTGCGGACAGTCGGGCCGCTTGTCGCGGCTATAGCCGTGGCGGCGCTTGGTACCTTCCGGCAAGTCCGAGGCGTTGACCTCGAAGTAGGTGCTGGTCAGATCATAAAGCAGCACGTCGAAGTCGGCGTTGAACAGATCGCGCCAGCGCCCCACCAAATGCGAGAACAGCGCTTCCTTGTGCTCCAGCAGCAGATCGTGACAGGCATAAAGCTTATGCGCTTCCGCAAGGCCGAAGTCGGCACCGAGCAGATCGGCCATCGCACTGTTGCCGAACCATTCGCGATGCAGCCGCCACTCGCTGCCCGGAGCGATCAGCCGGTAGGTGGCGAGAACCTGCAGGATCTGATCCCACGGCGTCCCCTTTCGGCTCGGCGGCAGTCGATCGGCCCAGAACCGATCGAGCTGAAGCTCGCGCCACAACTGCCCGGCCAGCCAGCAGGCACCCCATTGCCGCGGACGCTGAAGCCGCATCTGCGACAGCCGAAGCTGAACGACGAAGCCGTCGCTTGCAATCGCATCGCATTGGTCCTCCGGGAACAACGCCAGCGTCCGCGAGCGGCCGGCATCCTCGTCGAACACCTCGATCGCCTTGCGCCAGGCAACCGCCTGCGAGGAATTGATCTCGCCCAGATACAGTAAATGCCGCTGCACCACCCGGCCATCATCGAGACGCTTGTTCTCGACGACATTCCAATAGCTGTGCGCCTTGCCGTTCTTCTTTCGCTCAGTGCGTCGCAGAAACATGATGCGGCGAATCTATCCGCACCATGCAGCGCTTGGGAATCGGGTAGGTCTTCACTACAGCCGTTTTCGGCCAGAATCGAAGACGTCACCCTTTGCAAATCAGATACTTAGCCGTCCAAAAAATCTCAAAATCCGCGTTTTCAAACGCGAATCCGCGAAGACGGGCTAGCCCTGCCTTCGTCGTGATGAAGGCCACGGAAGAGTTCAAAGACAAAACGCCCGCGACGAACCAACTTTGACAAATGGACCTCATATATTCGAAAGTCATCGAATGGGCTGTTTCTATCTGAGCACTATCCTGGACGACGTTTTTCGTAACATTATCGTCCAGAAGCTATGCCGACGATGGCCAAACGAGACACAATCCAAACCCAACGCTTGCAGCATCAAAAAGAGAGCCGCTTAATTTAACCCAACGAATCAGCCATGCCCCCGTCTAAAAAACGCCGCGAACTGTCGCAACGCATATGGCGACGTGTGAATAAGCCCTTTAATTGCGGGTTTTAGTCAAGCTCCTTTTCAAGCTCGCGTCTTGCTCAGGCGGTAGCGCTTGCCCCGCCGGAGCTGGACGGGGTTGCAGAGAAGCGGCAAGCGCGGCTGTCAATGCGATTGCCGGCTCGGCGTTGGGATCAATTAGTCATGATTGGCTGTTTCAACGTGATCTCATTGATGCCTGCGCTGGGGTCATGGTCCTTTCCGAGGTCGCCAAGCGCCTCATGATGATGTCCGGGTCGGGTGCCTCAACGTGTCCAGCGGAGTGCGGACGAGCCGCCGCCAGCTTATTCAACGAGGTCACCACAACCACCGTCCCAGCGGGACATCGCCGGCCCGTTGAACCAGGCCAGGAACTTAAGAGTTGACGTTCAGGCCGCCTTCATCGCCCCCCACTCGAACGAAGTCCCATCGACCCAGATGCAATGAAGGATCACGGCAATCTTGCGTGCAATGGCCACTTTCGCCTTTTTCATGCCAATCCGCTTGGCAAGTTTCATCCCCCAAGCCTTCAGAGAAGACCATTTTTTCGTACGATAAAGCAGAACAGTCGCGGCCTCGAACAAGTAGGTACGCATTAGTCCGTCGCCCCATCGCGAGATTCTGCCGTTCCTGTCAGTTTCGCCAGACTGATTGCGTCGCGGTGTCAGACCCAAATAGGCTCCGACGCTGGATGCCGAATGAAAGCGCGATGGATCATCGACCGTGTGACGGAACGTCAAGGCCGTCACCACGCCTACGCCTGGCACCGTCATGAGACGACGGGTCGTTTCGTCAGACTTAGCTAGGCGACGTACCTCGTCGTCGAACTTGCTTTGCTGCTCGCATACCTGCCCGTGGATCAACAAGAGTGGCTCGATGACGGCACGGAGTTGATGGCCTTCGCCCACCAGCAAGTCAACCTCGTTCCTGAACTGGAGACCAACGGCTCTTCGGAACAGCAGGCCATATTCTTTGATCATGCTGCGAACCTGATTCTCAATATCTCTTCGAATGCCAACGAGACGGGACCGCGCAACAAGCATGGATCGGATCCTTTGGCTTTCTTCGCTCTTGACCTTCACCTCGCGATACCAGCCGACCCGCACCAATTCAGCCAGCCCCCGAGCATCATTCTGGTCGCTCTTATTCATGCGTACCGACAAAGCCGCGTGCGCATGTCGCGCGTCAATGCAAACAACAGGAAGGTCAACGCGTCGCAGTTCATGCCAAAGCCAGCTCGCCATCGATCCGGTCTCGAAGCCAATGCGTGCCGCATGCGGAGCGTGCTTGCGAATTACGGCAATCAGGGCGCCTGGATCAGACTTGGCCTTTCCTTCGAAGATCACCTGCCCCGTCTCGCTGACCACGCACACCGAGGTTTCCTTTTGCGAGACGTCCAGCCCAACGTACTGCTTCATAACAAGCCCTCCGAATCGATTGATTGCGAGAGCTCGAAGGTAACCGAGATTTCGTGCCACGAGCGCGGATCGCAATTACGTCATCGTGTCCAAGAGTGGCCACTCCACCACTAGATGGATCAATGGCTTAGCGTGCCGATCGGCGTCGGGACCCCGCGCCGATTAACAACCATCCCAGGAATCTGGCAAATGTCCGTTGCCTGCGCCAAATCCGTTCTTGAAAAGATGATCACCGCTATGAACAGGGACGGTGATGCAGCAAAGCACGCTATCTTGCGGAGTACGATTTCAGATAATCTTTATGCAACCGCCAAGACACTCGGCCTCGACATCGATTACAAGCGCCTCCTCAAGGAATTCCAGAGTAGCGGCACGCTAGACTAGTGCGCGCGCATTATTACATCGCGATCGTTGAGGATCAGGAGTTTTCGTCGATCAAACCTTTGATCGATTGGCTCGATTACAACGGCTACACCGTCGTCACCAAGGCGACCAAAGAATTCATCGACGCCAGCGGACGCCGCAAGGTGAAGGGCAACATGGATATCGAGCTCTCGGTCGACGCGATGGAGCTCGCCGAGCATGTCGATCAGATCGTGCTGTTTTCCGGCGACGGCGATTTCCGCTCGGTGGTCGAAGCGGTGCAGCGCCGCGGCGTCCGGGTACTGTGGTCTCAACGATTTCGTGCCAGCCGCCGATAGTCGCCGACGAGTTGCGGCGCCAGGCCGACGTCTTCACCGATCTGGAGGAGCTTCAATCCAAGCTCGGCCGCGATCCGTCCGAGCGTCCGGCTATACGCTCGGTCCGGTCATCGCCGATCTCGAAAAAACTCACCGGGCTCGCGGCATGCCGCATCCATGCCGACAAGGGCTATCGTGGCCACAACTATCCCGATCGGCTCAAGGTCTGAATCAGCGGCCAGGTCCGCCGGCTCACCAAAGTCATCCGCCGCGAGATGCGCCGCCGTCGAGCCCGCGATCGGCCATCTCAAGGAGGACCACCGGATGCGCCGCAATTATCCCAAGGGCCGTGACGGCGACCTCATGAACACCGTGCGAGGCGGCCGCAGGCTACAAACTCAGCCTGCTCCTGCGCTGGGTCGAGAAACTTTTGCGCGTCTTGTCGCTAATCCTTGCTCGCGCCGTCTTGGCGCCCACTTCGCTTAAAATAGCGTTTGGAAACATTCCTCACGCACGACTAACGCAGCGCGATAAATTGATCTCCAGTCGGATTAACCCTGTCGGTTAATGTGCGCAGTTATTTTTTTGAGAGCGGGCACGTGCTTTCCGAAAGCGGCAGGAATGCCTGATCTGCCGGAATCGTGGATACTAGTTTATAATAGTCCCAAGGCCCTTTCGACTCAGACGGCTTCTTCACCTCGAACAGATACGCTGGATGAATAGCACGTCCGTTCGGCTCGATGCTTCCTTTGCCGAACAGCGCGTCGTCGGTCGGCAATTCCTTCATTTGGGCAACGACCTTGGCGCCATCGTGCGGGTTGCCCCCAAGCGCCTCAAGCGCCTTGAAGTAGTGCAGCAAGCCGGAATAGACGCCGGCATGGACCATAGTTGGCATCGCCTGCGTTTTCATGCGCGCCTGAAAGCGCCTGGAGAAGGCCCGTGTCTGGTCGTTTGTGTCCCAATAAAATGTTTCGGTGAGGTTCAGTCCCTGCGCCGTGCCGAGTCCAAGCGAATGGACATCGGAAATGAACATCAACAGCGCCGCGAGCTTCTGATCGCCGCCGCCGATTCCAAACTCGGAGGCTTGCTTGATTGAGTTGGTCAGATCGCCCCCGGCGTTGGCGAGACCGATGATTTTAGCTTTTGATGCCTGGGCTTGCAGCAGGAAGGACGAAAAATCGGAAGAATTCAGCGGGTGTTTAACTCCGCCGAGGACCTTGCCACCCGCAGCCTTCACGGCATTTGCCGTGTCGCGTTCGAGTGCCGCTCCGAAAGCGTAATCCGCGGTGAGGAAGAACCATGTGTCACCACCGCTTTTTGCCAGTGCCGAGCCGGTGCCGTGGGCCAACATATAGGTGTCATAGGTCCAGTGGACGGTATTCGGCGTACATTGGGCATTGGTCAGATCGGAACTTCCGCCACCGGAGATGATAAAAACACCATTCTTCTCTTTGACTATGTTATTGACTGCAAGGGCGACTCCCGAGTTCGGCACGTCGACAATGATATCGACCTTGTCCACATCGAACCATTTCCTTGCGATACTGGCGCCGACGTCTGGCTTATTTAGGTGGTCCGCGGAAACGACGTCGATCGTCCAACCCTTGGTTTGCAGACCTGAGTCTTCCACAGCCCATCTGTGCCGCGAGCGTAGACCCCGGTCCAGTGAGGTCCGCGTATACGCCCGACTGATCGCTGAGCACTCCAATTTTGACAGTCTTGTCTTGCGCAAGGCCAGTAGTGTTTGCGCCAAACATCAGGATGGAGCTCAACAACAACGCCTGAATTTCATGTTTCATGTTTCTTCCTCTTTGAAATCTTCTAACCGCGTCAGCCCGCCGCTAAATCCGGTTGGATTGCTTCCTATGCCGGAATCCAGAATTTAGCAACGCATCGATCGCCTTGCGCCCGATGCGACGAAACTCTCTGGGGACGTTAAGTTCGGTGCAAAGCGCTTGAAACTGCGCTTTCACAATTACGGCCGCGGCCTCTGCAGAAGCATCGAGCTGGACGATCACTTGGCTGATAGCATCGTGGCCACGGGCGTAGGACATGGACAATGTCGCATCCGCAAAGACAAGATGCGCGCCTACCAGATGCGCGCCACAACGCTGGGCTAAGGCGGCGGCTGCCCGCTTCTGTCCGGATGGACTGGCGTCAAGGAAGACTGCGATGGTCTTCGGTTCAGACTGCACTGCAGAGCGCCACAATCCTCGATCGGGTGGTGTCCCATGTCACGGTTATTGACCCGCGACATTCCTTGTTTGGCAGCAAGCTTGCGGTGCTGCCGGAGCGCTCGGGACGAGGTCCCGCCTACGTCGTAGTGGAGCTTTCCGACGGACGAAGACGCTCGATCCGGGTGTCGTCGACGGATCTTGGCGAGCCCCCCATCACAGCCAACGCAAAGGGGTCTGTGGTGCCCCGAATTAGCGTGCGCACGCTGATCCCATTGACGCGGCATTTGAACGCGAGTCTGGCTCTCCTCGCTGAGGAGGTGATTCGCGATGGCCCTACACACCCTTCCAGAACGCGTTGCGTCTTCGCCACTCCCGCGCCAGGCGTGCCAGCCTCGCCGGTTGGCAAGAAGTCCTCCGTCCCCGTGGTCGAAGTTGCCGGCCGAGACGCAAAAGCAGGTAGCTCGGGCAGTGGCCGTGTTGATACGACGAATGCAAGCCGGCGCACCCGGAAGGGAGACCACCCATGTTGATGGTCTCGAACGTCGCTGACGAACGCCTTACGACGACGCATCGCGCAAAGTTGGCGTACATTTACGTGCGGCAGTCATCCGTTCACCAGGTGCGGCAGCATCAGGAGAGTACGGAGCTGCAATATCGTCTTGTCGATCGCGCTGTCCGGCTGGGATGGCCTCACGAGCGATGAGGATCTCGGCAAGTCAGGCGCAGGCGGCGTTGAGCGCCAAGGCTTCCAGAAGCTGATTGCCGAGATTGGCCTCGGAAATGCAGGGCTCGTGATCAGCCTCGACGCATCACGTCTGGCCCGCAATAATCGGGACTGGCACCAACTGCTCGAGCTTTGCTCGGTGTTCGGCGTGCTCATCGCAGATGGCGAACGTCTCTACGATCCACGCGCCTATCACGATCGTCTGTTGCTGGGCTTATCCGGCATCATGAGCGAGGCCGAGCTCCACCAGATACAGATTCGCCTCCATCAAGGCGAGCGTCAAAAAGCAGCACGAGGCGAACTCCGTCTGCCGTTGCCGGCGGGGCTCGCCCTTGACCGAGCAGGCAGCATCGTCCTCAATCCCGACGAGGAGGTACAGGCCCGTCTGGAGCTTGTCTTCACCAAGTTCCGGGAGCTGCAGAGTGCGCGCGCTGTCATGCGATTCTTTCGCGCGGCTGGATTGAAGTTGCCGGTTCGACCCGTGCTCGGACCGTCCCCGCATGAGGTCGCTTGGCGGGAGGCCGACAGTGCGCGGGTAAGAAGCATCCTTCAGAATCCGGCCTATGCCGGCGCTTATGTGTACGGCCGTCGGCAAAGGGATCCGAGCCGATGCCGACCCGGATCGCTTCGGGGAACTGTCAAGATACCAATCGCGGACTGGGCGGTTTGCCTTCAGGCCGCCCACCCTGGTTACATCAGCTGGGAGGAGTTTATGGCCAACCAGCGGCGGCTGGCAGACAACACACGAACCGCTATGAGGCGGGACACACTGGCGCGCCGCGCAGGGGCGCGGCCCTACTGCAGGGCATCGCTATTTGCGGGCGCTGCGGGCGTCGCATGAGCTTGCGGTACACGGGGCCGAATGGCGATTATCCGGTCTACTGCTGCCGAGCCGACAAGAGCCAGCGAGGCGGCGCCCTGTGCCAAGAGGTCCGCGCCCTGGCGGTGGATGAACTGGTCGAGGGGGTGCTCCTTGAGTCCCTTGCACCCGATCGAATTGCGATCGCACTCGCGGCAGTCGGGGAGCTGGAGGAAGAGAGCCGGCAACTCGATCGGCAATGGACGCTCCGACGAGAGCGCGCCCGATACGAGGCCGAACGGGCACGGCGCCAGTATGACGCCGTCGAGCCTGAGAACCGTCTGGTAGCGCGCTCGCTCGAGCGCGCATGGGAAGAGAAGCTGCGCGTCGTCGAAGTGATTGAGCAGGAGCATGCACGGTCGCGACCGGGAGAACCCCTCGCCATCAGCGACACGGTTCGTGCGGAGCTGCAAGCGCTGGGCGAGAATCTGCCGCGAATCTGGCACGCCCCCACCACTTCGGCGGCTGAGCGGAAGCGCATTTTGCGCTTCATCATCCGAGAAGTCGTGCTCGACCAAAAACGATCACACGGCGCGGTATGGCTCAAAATCATCTGGCAGACCGAAGCGACCAGCGAGCATCATCTGCAGCGGCGCGTTCACACCTACGGCGACTACATCGACATCGACCGACTGCGACAACGGATCACGGAACTCAACGCCGCCGGCAAGATGGACAAGGAAATAGCCGCGATACTGAACCAGGAAGGCTTCGTTGCAGCCCGCGGCTGTTCCTTCAGGGGCGAGAACGTCTGGTTACTGCGGTCCCGCTGGCACGTCCCGACCGTGAAGATCAATGGCGTCGACGCCAATCCGATGTGCTGGCCCGACGGCAGCTTCTCGGTCCAGGGGGCGGCGGCGGAGCTCGGCATCACGCCACAAACCGTGTTCGACTATCTTGCGCGTGGGCTGTTGACTGGCCACCAGCTGGCAAAGGGACAGCCTTGGCAAATCAACCTGTCTGACGAGCAGATCAAGCAATTGCGTGCTCGTCTGCGACACACCAAACGTTCAAGGAAGGAGGCATCATGAAAGCTTCGACTCGATGGGCATTGCCCTATCCTTGTATTGAGCGCTGATGGTTGCCGTTTTCAACGAAAACCCTGGCTTCACAGCGTCCCCTCGGCCTAACCGCTTCGCCAGAAGGTCCGCACAGCGTGATCGATGTTGCTCTCGGGCTGCGGCGAGGCGATGCGGTGGCAGGCCAGCCAGAACGCGCATCAAAGAATTGCGTTGCCATCCGATCGGCATCAATCGCGCTGATCCGGCTATGCCAGGCCCAAATCCGAAGCGCCTTCCGAGTCTCAGCGCGTTTTTCGATAAGCGTCCCGGCGAGTGCAGTTACATAGTCGACTCCCTTCTCTCCTTCGGGTGTCGCGTCGACGAAGACCCCGGTGTTTTTCAAAGCTATTGCTTCTCTGCTATCGGCAACGTCAGGCATGAGTCAGCGTGTGGCGAAGCGCCGCTTGATGACATGGACTGGTTCAACAGTGCGGACGCGATTAGTCGGCTTAAGGCCTCCCGTGTGCAGACGTCGTACCTATCTCGGCAGAGTCGGATGACGTCCGGCTCCACCAGGGCACAGGCGGCCGCCTTCACGCGCCGGGCTTCCTGCTCGGTATCACCTTCAAGCTTGAACTCTCCCGATGCGCTCGCCTCAGTGAGGATCTTTGCGATGCGGCGAACGACCCACGCATTATAGTGAGAATAGCAGGGCCATTGTTCCGCAGTGGCATCGGCTAGCAGCTCGCTGACCTGCGACTCGGAATCAGAGAAGATAAGCAGAGTCGCGTTCAAGCCGGTGAGAAAACCGCTGAGCCGATCCCGTGCCGAGTCGCTGCTGCTGCACGCGCCAGCAAGCGCTGTGCGCTCGGCCTCGCGCAGGTAGTGAGACGCAAGAGTGTCGAGGATCGCGCGGCGGCTTGAGAAATACCGATAGACGTTGGCGGCGGAGAAGCCGCACGCGTCCGCGACTTCCGCCACTCTGATTTTGCGATGGCCGCAAATTCTCAAAAGCCTTTCCGTCTCGACGAGGATGCGTGCGGCCATGTCCTCAGGGGCATGTCGCAAGGCACGGTACATCCGCGGGCTCGCACCCGGCTTGCCCGTTGTCCCCACTCCGATCGCATAAGCCGTGGGGCGAAGGGTCTTTCCGGCGACGTCGGGAGGGCAGGAAATCCGAGGCGTTTCTTGGGGCCGCCCGTCAGCCTCGGCTGTCGATGATCGATGTCGCCGAGAGCGGAGGAGGGGGGCAAGATGATGCATATGGCCAGCTCCCTTTGGGAGCGCTGAGTGGACGGGCCCTATCGGATCAGCCGCGGGTGGGGGCCGGGCACAAGATGTCGACTTGACATCGCAGCCTTAAATGATAACGTAATGTACGTTACGTACAACAAAAATGCAAGGGGTCCCATGTTGGCGACCGCGACAGTGCGGCGGGCCAGACCCCGCGGTGAGATTCGGCGCGCTCAAATTCTGGACGCCGCCGTCGAAGTCTTTCTGGAGAACGGCTACGGCGGCGCCACCATCGACCTCGTCGTCGAGCGCGCCGGGGCATCCAAAGCCACCGTGTATTCGTTTTTCGGCGGTAAAGACGGCCTGTTCGCCGCGATTGTGGAGGAGCGCTGCGAGCGCATTCTTTCCGCGTTCGGCGACCCCGAGGTCGTGGACTCCGACGTCCTCTCTGCTCTCACTCACATCGCGCAGCGTTACATGGAGGTCGTGATGGCTCCGGATGCAGTAGGGTTTTACCGGCTGATCATCGCTGAGGGCGTCCGCTTCCCCGAACTTACGCGGACTTTCCACCAGACCGGACCCGACCGCACCAATGCGCACCTTGCCGGCATGTTGTCGGACTGGTGCGAGCGCGGCCTTATCCGCCTCGACGATCCGCAGCTCGCGGCCGTGCAGTTTTTCGACTTGGTCAGCGGAGATCTGCATCGTCGCGCGATGGCCGGCATCATCCCAAGGAACCCCCGCGCCGCGATCCAGCGCAGCATCGATAATGCGGTCCAAGTCTTCTGGAATGGCATCAGAGTTGACGACCGCCCGGAGCGAGGCTGGCGGCCGGTGAAATGATGACTGCGGACTATCTGACGCGCATCGCCGCGTGGTCGCGAGCTGAGCTGAAGATCCGGTACTGCGTCATAGCCACGAGGATAAGTTCGATTGGCTGATGAGTTCATTCTCGAAACCCGCGGATTGACCAAGGAATTCGCGGGATTCTTCGCTGTTCGCGATGTCGATCTTCGGGTCCGCCGCGGCAGCATTCACGCGCTGATCGGTCCGAACGGGGCCGGCAAGACCACGTGCTTCAACCTTTTGACCAAGTTCCTGAAGCCCTCGGCCGGCCAGATCCTCTATAAGGGACAGGACATCACGGCGACGGCGCCGGCCGACGTGGCGCGGCTCGGCCTGGTGCGCTCGTTCCAGATTTCGGCGGTGTTTCCGCACCTCACCGCGCTTGAGAACGTCAGGGTCGCGCTGCAGCGCCAGCACGGGCAGTCGTTCGATTTTTGGCGCTCCAAATCGGTGCTCGATCGCTTCAACGGACGCGCGCTCGAATTGCTCGACGATGTGGGCCTCAGCGAGTTCGCAACGACTCCGGCGGTCGAGATGCCCTATGGGCGCAAACGCGCGCTCGAAATTGCGACGACCCTGGCTCTCGATCCGGAAATGATGCTGCTGGACGAGCCTATGGCCGGCATGGGACACGAGGACATCGACAAGATCGCGGCGTTGATCAAGCGCATCTCGGCGAAATACACCATCCTGATGGTCGAACACAATCTCAACGTCGTGGCCAACCTGTCCGACATCATCACCGTGCTGACGCGCGGTCACGTGCTGGCGGAAGGCAATTATGCCGACCTTTCCAAGGACGAGCGCGTCAAGGAAGCCTATCTGGGGGCGGGTCATGCCTGAGCTGAAAATGGCCGATGCCGCGACCAAGCCCGCGGCCGCATCGGGCGCCGGGAAGACCGTGCTGGCGGTGCAGGACCTGCAGGCCTGGTACGGCGAGTCCCATATCCTTCACGGCATCAACTTCGACGTGAATGCCGGCGAGGTAGTCACGCTGCTCGGGCGCAACGGCGCCGGCAAGACCACCACGCTGAAGTCGGTGATGGGGATCATCGGCAAGCGCACCGGATCGGTCCGGTTCGACGGCCAGGAGATCATCCGGACGTCCTCGGACCGGATCGCGCGCATGGGCATCGCGTTCTGCCCGGAGGAGCGCGGGATCTTCGCCAGCCTCGACGTCCGGGAAAACCTGCTGCTGCCGCCGATCGTTCGCCCCGGCGGCCTCTCGCTGAACCAGATCTTCGACCTGTTTCCCAATCTCAAGGAGCGGCTCAACAGCCAGGGCACCAAATTGTCCGGCGGTGAGCAGCAGATGCTGGCGATCGCGCGAATCCTACGCACCGGCGCGCGGTTCCTGATGCTGGACGAGCCGACCGAGGGGCTCGCGCCCGTCATCATCCAGCAGATCGGCCACACCATCGCGCGGCTCAAGAAGGAAGGTTTTACGATTCTTCTGGTCGAGCAGAATTTCCGTTTCGCCGCCACCGTGGCGGACCGTTATTACATCGTCGAGCATGGCAAGGTGATCGACGGCTTCGCCAACGCCGACCTGCAGGCCAATATGGACAAGCTGCACACCTATCTCGGCGTCTGAAGACGCGACAATAATTTCAGGAAGGAAACGTTATGAGAAAGACGATCTCCGCGCTTTTGATGAGCACTGCGCTGATGCCCACCACCGCCGGCATCGCAGCCGCGCAGGACAAGACGGTCAAGATCGGTGCGCTGAGCGATAGGTTCGCACTGTACGCCGGTCTCGGCGAACCCAGTTCGCCGCTCGACGAAAGCACCTGTCCGCTTCTGAAAAAGTAAAACCGGTAGTCCGGCGGCCTCGCGATGCCGGGCCGGGCTGCACGTTTCATACGGTTAGAGTTGAAAACACCATGTCGATCAATTTGCAGTCCCTGTTCGCGCAATTGCTGGTAGGGCTGATCAACGGTTCGTTCTACGCGCTGTTGAGCCTAGGCCTTGCCGTGATTTTCGGCATGCTTAACATCATCAATTTCGCCCACGGCGCGCTCTACATGATGGGCGCGTTCTGCGCCTATTTCTTGTTGAATGTGCTCGGCATCGGCTACTGGCCGGCCCTGATCGTGGCGCCGATCGCGGTCGGCATTTTCGGCATGATCATGGAGCGGACCATGCTGCAATGGCTGGCCGGTATTGATCATCTCTACGGAATGTTGCTGACATTCGGCATGGCACTGATAATCCAGGGTGTATTCCAGAATTATTTCGGTTCGTCCGGTCTGCCCTATTCGATCCCGAACGAACTGAAGGGCGGCATGAATCTCGGCTTCATGTATCTGCCGATCTATCGCGGCTGGGTGGTGATCTTCTCGCTGATCATTTGTATCGGAACCTGGTATCTGATCGAACGCACCCGGCTTGGAGCCTACCTGCGCGCCGCGACCGAAAACCCGACCCTGGTGCGGGCCTTCGGCATCAACGTGCCGCGCATGATCACCCTGACCTATGGGCTCGGCGTCGGCCTTGCCGCGCTCGCCGGGGTGTTGTCGGCGCCGATCAACCAGGTGCGGCCGCTGATGGGCGCCGACCTCATTATTGTGGTGTTCGCGGTGGTGGTGATCGGCGGCATGGGTTCTATCTTGGGCTCGATCATCACCGGTTTTGCGCTCGGCATCATCGAGGGCTTGACGAAATACTTTTATCCCGAGGCCTCCAACACCGTCGTCTTCGTCTTGATGGTACTGGTGCTGCTTGTGAAGCCTTCGGGACTGACCGGACGGGCGACCTGACATGACGGCCATGACCGATGATACGCTGCCTGCGATCCCACGCACCATCCGCGATGAGATGATCGCGTTCGGCGTCATGACGGCGCTGTTGCTGATCGTGCCGCTGACCGGGGTCTACCCGTTCTTCGTGATGCAGGCGCTGTGCTTTGCGCTATTGGCCTGCGCCTTCAACCTGCTGATCGGCTACGGCGGATTGCTGTCGTTCGGCCACGCGATGTTTCTTGGCACGGCGGGCTACATCTCGGCGCATGCACTGAAAGTTTGGGGCTTCACGCCCGAGCTTGGAATTTTGGTCGGAACCGCCGGCGCCGCCGCGCTTGGCGTCATCACTGGCGTCGTCGCCATTCGTCGCCAGGGCATCTATTTTGCGATGATTACGCTCGCGCTGTCGCAACTGTTGTATTTCATCTACCTGCAGACCCCGTTCACCCACGGCGAAGACGGAATCCAGGGCATTCCGCAGGGACACCTGTTTGGAATTTTCAATCTCGCCAACCCGACGGTGCTTTACTACGTCATTCTCGCCGGCTTCCTGTTCGGTTTTCTGCTGATTTTTCGCGCCATCAACTCGCCGTTCGGCGAGGTGCTGAAATCGATCCGGGAAAATGAGCAGCGCGCGATCTCGCTCGGCTATAAGACCGACCAGTACAAGCTGCTCGCCTATATCATCTCCGGCACTCTGGCGGGCTTTGCCGGTTCGCTGAAGGTGTTTGTGGCGCAGAACGCCTCGCTGACCGATGTGCACTGGAGCATGTCGGGCGAAATCGTGCTGATGACGCTGGTCGGCGGTCTCGGCACCGTATTCGGTCCGGTGGTCGGCGCCTTCGTCATCATCGCCATGCAGCAATATCTGGCCGGGTTCGGGCAGTGGGTGACGGTGATCCAGGGCGCGATCTTCGTGGTCTGCGTGCTGACGTTCCGCCGCGGTGTGATCGGCGAGATCGCGCATTATTTCCGGCGGTCGCTGTAGCTAAATCGATAGCTCCCGCCAGACTTAATATCCGCGTCGACTTGCCGCCGAACATTTTCATAGAATACCAAAAGACTTTCGTCGCTCGATCTTGAAAAATCATCCATCGATCACATTCCAACCCAACGCTCTTGCAATCTGGCCAATACTGCCGAGCTAAGGTTAGCAGCCCGTAAAGCGTGGATCTCGCCCCTCGTGCAGTTCTTTTAAGTAGGCCAAGCCATACACTGTCAATCGATGGGTATCTTTTTGTCCGGCGGCGGCCAGCTTCTCGATGTATCGGCTGATTTTTTCTCTGGATTCCGCGACCCTCGCTTCATCCATGGTTTGCATCAAAGCGTATCTTTTCAAAACCCGGTCGACCACTTCGTTCATGGCGGCACTCCGAATATACTGCATCGCAATATCGCAGTGCAACACTTCGGTTTTCCGGAGTCAAGGAGGCTTTCGGTTAGATCGATAACAAGCGCGCCTACTTCGCTAGTTTCCGATCGCCAATGCTGACGCCGAGCCGCCTGCCGCCATCTTGAAATTCGATACCCCCCCTTTTTCTAGGGCTGCGAATATCGCTGCCCGGACCACCGGGATTCCTCCGCCACCCCGTCCTCCGCGTCGCTCTATTGCGAGCGTATTATTTATCATGGCCGAACAGTTCGGCTTTCCCAAATAGCATTCCCGCCCGATCTCCTCTGGCGGATATTGTTGATTTAGTCTTCCGTTGATCGGCATTAACCGGTGTGATTCCCTCCTCGTATTGCTTTACGGAGGAGCGGGACCATGATGGGGATGCAAACGGCGCCGGCGCAGCGGTTCTACGATTTCTGCCTCGATGACCGAACCGCTAGACGTTTTGGCATCAAGCCCCGGCACCTTGCCGCTGACAGCGCCTATGGATCGGCCGCAAACCGGGCATGGCTGGTTAGGGAGCGTCAGATCGAACCGCACATCCCGGTGTTCGGCAAGTCCAACCGGACCGACGGCACTTTCTCCCGATCCGACTTCGTGTTCGACGCCGAACGTATCCGTGACGGCGAACTCGCAGCTTATATCGGTTTCCTCATCGAGGAGAGCGGCATGCGGCTCGGTGTCTGCGACTGGGGGGACTGTGTCTATCGCGCCGTCATCGACACCATGCAGTGTCAGCTTCGTCAGCTCGCGACCAAGAATGCCGGACTCATGCGACGCGCGATCGAAGCTGAACGCCGTGCCGACAGGGCTGAACACCGCAGCGCGCAGTTGAAGGAATTCGATCGCCATCGTCGTCCCACGTTGCTACGATCGTCAGAAGGTGAGCACCGATTCGATAGTTGATAATATCGTCGTCCCCTTCCAGTTTCCTTGCCGCCCTTCGCCAAGCATCGATAGGTCGTTGCCGGATGATGCACGATACTGCCCTGCCTGTCGCGCCTCTCGGCGAGGGGGTCCATGTCCGATGCAGGGAAGTGTCTCGATACCCCGTCACGCCGTCCTCGCTGGTGTTTCTACGCCATGAGCCAGGGTCTTTCCTCGGTAGGCTGTCCTGAGGTGCGGCCATTGCGGCCTTTCTTGCTGGCGTATCTCACACCGCGTTCGGTTGCTGCGCAGCCCGCCCTTGATCCCGCAACAGCGCGATGCCGACCTTCTTCCCCGCGTGCTCGGCTGACGCCTCCACGCGGCTTCCTCGCGAGGCAAGAAGCGCGTCCCTGCGCCGCCTTCCACTTCGTTCCAGCCCTTTGGGTGCGGGCCGGTCGCCCGGTGTTTTCCGATCGCCATCAAGGCCGCGATGGTCGCGACCTGATACAGCAAAGGAGAAGACCCATGGCTCAGATCGGCACGTTCACCCGCAACGAAGACGGCTCTTTCGTCGGAGCGATCAAGACCTTCAACCTCAACATCAAGGCCCGTCTGTTTGTCGCCGAGAAGGAAAGCGACAAGTCGCCCGACCTTCGGGCCCTCGCAGGCACCATCGAGATCGGCGCCGGGTGGAAGAAGACCGCCAAGGAGACCGGCCGGGAATACCACTCCGTCAAGCTCGACGACCCGAGCTTCCCCGCTCCGATCTACGCAAGCCTGGTCGAGAACGAAGGCGGATACGTCCTCATCTGGTCGCGCTGAGACCACCAGCCAGTGGACACGGCGCTCCACTCCGGGGCGCCGCGATCCAGCTAGAGGACGCTCGGGAATGTCCTCATCAGATAGCGAAGCAAACTCCGATGTTTCGTTTCAAAAGGACAGTTGACGGCTGACCTAAAAGGGCTTTCTCGGCCGCGTCCGCACGCTCGCGTTCGACGCCGAAGTCTCCATCCTGCCGGCCGTCGGCTCGGAGGCCGAGAACGCGCCGAACCACCGCGTCTTCTGCAACGGAGTCGAAGTCGGCGCGGCTTGGGACCGCACCGGCGACAAAGCCGGAACCTATCTCTCCGTCAGCATCGACGATCCCTCGTTCGCGCAGCCGATCCGCGCCCGGCTGTTCGAATCCGATACCAAGAAGGACACTTGGCATCTGTTCTGGACGCGCAGGGCGAAGCAAGACGAGAAGGCCTGAAACCATGCGCTCCTGGGCTTCCTGCGACCTGTTCGGCTCGCCTTCAATGGGCGGCGTGAAGGGACGAGCCACAAGCGGCGCTCAAGCCTTGAAAATCGCTCACACGGACTGTGACAGCCTTGGTTTTTGCCGCTTCAATTGACTGTTCGCTTCTGACTCCCGGTTGCGCTTGACCAGCTTCAGAAATGCCAAGGATACAGGTCCGAGCTTGTCAGGCTCCATTGTGACGGCATGAAGTGTGCGCCGCATGTTGTGACCGGCCGCGATATGGTCGGTGGCTTGGTGGGATTCAATGAACCTGCAAGTAGCGATGGCGGTGGCCCTATTCCCGGAGGTAGTATTATGGGTTCGTCGGCAACCGGGGACGTGAACGGCGCGACCAATGCGGGTGGGCTGGTGGGTGTTAATGCCGGAACTATCAATGGCTCCAGCGCGACTGGATCGGTGAACGACGGTGGCTCCGCTGGAGGGCTCGTTGGATCGAACTCATTCACAAGCGCTCTTGGCGTTACCTTCGCAGGCACGATCACCAACAGCACCTATCATGATGTGAAGGCCGAAGCTGCGGCCGCAGCCGCCGCTTAGGCACAAGCCGCCGTGGCGCAGCAAGCGGCCACGGCGGCCAATGTGATTGGGACCACCGATACGCAGACCTCGGCGTTGACGCCGCCAACGCCCGCCCTCTCCAGGCGGGGACGAAGGCGGTCGACGCCGTCGCGCCCCCCGGCTGTCGAAAACAATCTCAAGACCATCGAAAACAATATCAAGATTGAGGAGCAGCGACGGCGCCGCCGGCTCGCCACGACGACGGGGACCCGGCAAGGCAGCGGCCGTCGAGGCGGCAATTTCGGCGCCACCATCCGGTCCATCGACGTCGACGGTCAACGCTTCAATCTGCAGAACGGCGCTCCTCAGGGTGCGCCGAGCCAAAAACCCCAATAGCGCAAGGTCTCCAGTACAAGGTCTCCAGTAAGGTATCGCGGCAATGAAGATCGGCGCACATTCATCGCCTGCTGCGCCAGCCTGCCGGCCATGCTCGGCGCAGCATCCCCGGCTCTGGCGCAAAGCCCACCCATTTCGCAATAAGGCATCGGCAACGCCGTCCGGGAGGCCGACGAGGCCCGGCGGGGAGCTCCGCTGCCGCAGACGACGGCAGCGCCCGTGCTGCCGCGGCTGGTCGAGCCGCCATTCACGCTCAAGGACAAGACGACGCTGTAGGTGCGCGGCTTCGGGGTCGAGGGCCAAAATCTCGCCAGCGAGGCCGAGTTGCGCGCGATCGTGGCGCCGTATGAAAATCGCAAGCTGACGCTTGCCGATATCTACGAGGTGGCAGACAAAATTACGACGCTCTATCGCAACCAAGGCTATCTGGTAGGCCATGACCGGCCCGTCGCATCATCAAGCTCGTGGTCGTGACGCAGACATGCCACGACCGACGCCCGTCGCAACGTCATGATATTGATGCCGTCGGGCAAGGGAGCAGAAGGCAAACGCACAAGGGCGACATCGACACGCCCCTCGCTGAGAAAGACAAGCTGGGGCTCGAGATCAGCCTCATGAAGGTCGCAGATTGTGTGAGCAGACTTCTCCTCAGCGGGGCCATAATCTTCGCTCGGCATGCTCGCCAAAATCGTCAGTTCCGTTGTGCGCTCCTGCATTGGCATTGGAGCACATCGCTCTCAATCAGCCTTTCCTGCTTGGAGAGCCCCTGCCGGGGCAGCGACGGGCGGTCAAGGTTGGCGCGGCACGCGCCAACCTTGAGGGGCCGGCGCTGGTCCGGCCCACTCGCCACAAGCAGCAAAGGCTTCTCGGCCTCCATCACAACCCCAGCCCGCGTTTCCGCCCGAAGCCCCATTCGATGCCACCGCTGTCGCGCATGACGCCGGAGATGTGCTGACCGATGTGCTTGTCGAGAACGGGTTGCCAGGGCACGAGCTGGAAACCGAGTCCATCCTCGATCATGGCGAAGCGTCCGCTGGCGAGGGTGGCGCCGCCCGTGAGGCGGCCCGGTCACATATTCCCCTGGCTTGCTCGGTTCGTAGGTGAGCCCGCGCTCGGCCGCCATCTGCCGCCCGACACGATTGATCTCGGTCGCTTCCAGGCGGGCGATGAGGTCTTTCGGCGCGCGAATGCGGCCATCATCGAGCCGGGTAGCGAGGCCCTGATCGACAAGGCTCTGGCGGCGACGCTCCATCGCCTCGCTCACCTCTCTGCCGAAGCCCGCCTCCGAGAGCGGCGTCCGGTTGGGTGACGCCAGCTCCCGGTCGAGCCAGGTCGCCCCGTCGCTGCCGATCTGCCGTTCGAGGTCGAGGGTGGAGAGCGTGCGGATCGCGAAGTCCTTGGGGCGTGCGGGGGCGTCATAGGCCATGCCGCGCTCGTCGATGTCGCCGGGGATTTTCCAGTGGTCGGCGTCGATGCGCTCGACATGGCCGGCGCGGCGCAAGGCTTCCAGCCGGCGGACATGGGAGCGGATGAAGGCGTCCGGGTCGCCCTTGAATCGTTCGATCTCGGCGCGGGCCGCTTCCAGATGCTCGCTCGGCCGGTAGATGCTGCCCGATATCGCCGCCATGTCGCGGATGTTGAGGTCCGACGCCCTCGGCTCGGCCTTGGTGGCGACAGGATCGAGCGAGACGACGTGGCCGCGTTTGATCTCGTCGAGCTTGGTCGCATCCGCCGTTTCGACATAGTGAGTGCGCCCGTCCGCGCCGTCGATGACGAGATGCAGCCGGTCGCCCATCTCGTCGCCGGCCAGTCCCTTGGCGAGGACCCGCCCGACGACGGGCTCGGTGATCCGCTTGCCGTGGGTGACGTATTGAGTGGGCGCACGCTCGTCGGCAAGGCCGTGATCGGCGAGCGCCCGGTGCATGGTCTTGATGACGTCGCCGCGTTCGCCAAGCGCCTTCAAGGTCGGCTCGGCCTTGTCGGAGATGGTCCAGCGTCCGGGCTCGGTCTCGGTGGCGAGGTCATAGCGTTCCAGCCGCTTCGCCCGGTCGATCAGCAGATGCCGGTTGGCGCGCACCGTATAGCGCTCGGCGGCATCCGGTCTCAGGTCCACGATGCCCTGGTCCTGTTGCTCGGCGATCAGCATCTTGTCGAGCCGAGTCAGCCGCTCGGCCTCCACCTCGGTCGCGAGCTTGCGGGCGACATCAAGCTCGGTCTGCGGGCCAAGCTCCAGCGTGACCAGTTCGCTCGCCCGGTGGCGGACACCATGGGCGATATAGTCGCCGGCAATGTTAAGAATCCGCCCGTCGTCGAGCGCACCCCGGACGATAATATGGGTGTGAGGATGGCCGGTGTTGTGATGATCGACCGCGATCCAGTCGAGCTTCGTGCCAAGGTCGGTCTCCATCTCCCGCATCAGGTCGCGGGTGAACCCGCGCAGGTCGCCCATCTCGACGGAATCCTCCGGCGCGACGATGAAGCGGAATTGGTGGCGGTCCTCCCGTCCGCGCTCGATGAAGGCGCGGCCGTCCGCTTCGTTCTCGATGGCAGAATAGGCACGGCCCTTCTCGCCGTCGCGCGTCACTCCGTCGCGTTCGAGATAGCGCAGATGGGCGTCGGCCGCCTTGCTCGCCGTGCCGCGCATCTTCGGGCCGCGCGAGCCGCGCTGCGGGTTGAGCTTGACCACCCGCGCCTTGACGACGACCCGGCGCGACCGGAGCCGCGCGCCGCTCCCGTCCCGGCTCCATCCGCCGCCGTCTTTCGGAAAGGAAGCCACCACCTTCGCGCCCCGGCCATGCGCATTGAATCGCCCGCCGCCTTCTCCTTTCCGGCCGCCTGCCGATCCCGATCCACGGCCGATCCGATTGGGGTTGCCGCCGGCCTTGCGGACGGCCACCTTGACCTGTTGCAGGAACGGCAGATCACGCGAACGGACACGCGTTCCCCTCGTGCGGGAGCGCCCCGGCCTGATGCGGAAATCGTCTCTGTCGTTGCTTGCCATGACAGGACGATCGGCATCGGATTCGCGGTGCGCAAGTGCTCGCAAGCACTGATCGTGATATGGCGTAAAAATGATTGCTGTAGCGTAGAAACGGCGGAACGCACCTCGCAGCGGCACTGCGCTTTTTCTATTCTGATCAAGCTGATAGCGAAGCGCGCGGCACTCTCCACACATCGCACAGTGCCGCAAGAGTGCCGATGTCGCGAAGCAAAAACAATGTGCAGACAACCACTTGCGACCGAAGGGAGCGCGGATTGAAAATCCGCTTTATCTTGCCATCTCCGATCGGCTGCCCTTGCTCCCCCGACACAACTCGAAAGACGGCAGAATGCGCGACGTACTCGTTCGCAATTGAAGTTATCATTTGCGAGTTCAGATGGCTGCAGTTTTGCATGAGACATGCGTCCGACAGGCGTCAGTGCAGTCAATCGGGTGTCAATCGGGTTGCAGCCGGGCCGGCGGCGACCTGTTGAACCTGGGGCGTGCGAACCGCATAGAGCTTGCACTCCGTGGAACGATCAATGCAGCGCAATGCCGGCAACGGAACAGCGGATGCGGCGCAAGCGCCGTGCGCTTGCCGAACCGAAATCTGGTCGCGGAAACCTGAGGATTGCCATACCATTCCACCCTTCGGTACCGTGGTTTGTGAGCCTGCCGATTCACGTTATGGTAGACGAAATTCAAGCCGCTTGAGGACGGCGCGCCGGCAACGTAAAGCGCTTCTCCTGCGGCGTCCGACGAGTGCCGCCATGGCGACCGACACCGACCGAATCGATGACTGCGTGCTCGCTCTGCTTCTCCTGGGGCGCCATAATGGCCAGCGCGTTTGGAAATCGTTCGACTGGGATGCAATGGATCGGCTTCACAAGAAGGGTTTGATCTCGGACCCTGTCGGGTGCGCAAAATCCGTGGTTTTGACAGACGAAGGGCTGGAGAGGGCCGAGCGACTGTTTTGCGATTTGTTTGCGGCAAATCCGTGAGGCGGGGCCTGAATAACTTGAACCCGATTTGCAGATTGTGGTCGACATGAACGCGGCTCGGAACGCAAGCCAAGTCGCGAAACCACGCATCGCGAAAGAGACAATTCGTGCCCTCGCGAGCGCCGAATCCTTTGCGCGAGGTCGGAGCTACGCTGACGATGGAGCTGTATCCGACCTGCTTCGACGCGGCGACCGGTTGACCGCGGAAGTCGAGGGCAGCGAGTTCGAGCCTTACCAAGTTTCGATCCGGCTGCACGGCGGTGGCGTTGCGGATGCGCATTGCACCTGCGCCTACGATTGGGGCGGATATTGCAAACATATTGTCGCCGTCTTGCTGAAATTTGCGGACGAGAAGACGCCCATTATCAAACGCAAGCCCCTTGCCGAGCTCCTTGCAGAGCTCGATCAATCGCGATTGATTGAGCTCTTGGAGAAGCGGACCGAGAGCGATCCTGAGCTCGTAACTTGGATCGAGGCGGAACTGGCAACAGCAATCCCGGCGCGACCGCCGCACCGCCCGGACGCCGGTCGACGACGAACGCCGGTCGACCCTGCGCCGGTACGTGAACAGGCCCGCGTCCTGCTCGCCGCACGCAATCGGCGGGGGCGCTATTGGGACGGCTATCGGCCGTCAGGCAACATCGAAGAGCTGCAGCGCCTCGTCGAAAAGGCCGTGCCATTTCTCGAAGTGGGGGATGGTGGCAATGCGCTGCGGATCCTGGAGCCGATCGGCGAGGCCTTTGTCGACGACTGGCTCGATCACTCCTACGATACCGACGAGCACCTGTACGAGCTCTTCGCCGATCTCGGCCGCCTCATGGCAGAGGCGGCGCTGATGAGTGAGCTTGCCGCCGACGAGCGCGACGCCTTGGCCGAGACACTGGAGAAGTGGCAGCGCCGGCTTGAGGAGTATGGTATCGACGAGGGGTTTCACGTCGCCATTCGGGCGCTGCAGACAGGTTGGGACGATCCCGCACTCGCTGCGGTCATGGCCGGGAAGGGCAGGTCATGGCCGCTCTCGGGCGGGGACGACTGGCTGGAGGATTACCTGACGGCGGTGCGGCTGCGGGTTCTCGAGGCTTGCGGCCGAACGGAGGAATATCTGAATCTCGCCCGCGCGGCACGGGCGCACACGAGCTACGCGGGCATGCTGGTCAAGCTTGAGCGGACGCCGGAGGCCATCGCCCATGCGCTGAAATCGTTCAAGAGGCCCGATGAAGCGGTGGTCCTCGCAAAGGCGCTACGCGAAGCGGCGGCGCATGACGATGCGCTGAAGATCGCAGAGACCGGTCTTGGGCTTGCCGGCGATAACGATGATGAAATAGCGGGTTCTTCCGCCGTCCCGCTGGCGTGTTGGCTGCGCGACTACGCAGGCGGCATCGGTAGGACGGCGGTGGCTCTCAAGGCCGCGCTGGTGGCATTCGAACATTCGTTGTCGTTGGAGGATTTTTGCGCCATCCGAACATGGGCCGGCACGGATTGGGATGTGATTCGAAAAGACCTGCTGGAGCGCTTGGCCAGCGCCCCTCATGCCTATGACAGGATTCGCATCTACCTCTCCAAAGGCTTGATCGATGAAGCGGTCCGCGCCGTCGGCGATCGGTTCGGGTACGGCGCTCACGACGAAACCCTCATGCAGCTCGCCAGCGCGGCGCACGCGAGCCATCCCGAATGGGTGATCCGCCTCGCGGTGCATCAGGCCAACAGCATCATGGACGCCAACCGGGCCGGCCATTATTCGCTTGCGGTACAATGGCTGGAGAAAGCCGCGCTCGCCCACGAGGTCCTGGGTCGCGAGGACGACTGGCGGGCCTGCCTCGACGAACTGATCGAGCGGCACCGCCGCAAGTACAAGCTGCGGCCGCTGCTGGAGGGGTTGCGAGGGAGGTAGGGAAGGGCCTGACTTATCAAGTCCCGGAGCGGAAAGCTTGAGCGAGCCAGAGATCGTGGAGTAATGAGGAGTAGTGAAGATTCTCCACTCTCGCTTCAATGAGGCCCATTGGCAATCGGCAGGTGCACGCCGATTCAGATTCTGGCGTTCGGAAGTGTAAATAAGCGTGCAATATTGCACGCCGAAACACAGTTCGAGTATTCGAAACTGTCCGGATGCAGATGTCGTATCGCTACGTCCGGTGGCTCCCAACGCCGTCGACGATAATCGCGCGACCATCATGCTGAACGATCGTCGGTTCTGGGGACATGCTTCTGGCCCCTCATCGCCAGGTAAGACGCTCCATCGTCTGATCCATTATTGGCACCCCGTGCCACCCACAGCAGCGGCCTACCGCACGAGCGGTTTAGTCCATTGGCAAGAACCGGCCTAACCAGGCCGGTCTCACGATGTCCGTTGATGGGGGTAGACCGCCTGCTGGCGGCAGCGAATTATGCTAATTGTCTTTTTATGACGACAATTCCTCCGTATGAATTTGTTACCCCGAGACTACGATTGAGGGCGGGCGAAGCTATGGACGCGGATTCTCTATTCGAGAACTATACGAGTAGCAGAGAGGCATCCATATATTTGCAGCGAAAGCCACATGCATCGGTCAAAGATACTCAATCGATGCTGGAGGCTTGGGGTCAAAAATCATGGAATATTGATGGCCGTTTTGCTTGGGTAATTTCGGAAGACAAGAATGGCGAAGCAATAGGCCTCGTTTTATTGATAACCCGAGGTTAGGAATAATTAGGTCCGGTTTTGTTTACAGGATCGACTTGCATCAAGCGGCATCCGGCGGAAAACGGCAACTAATCGTGACAAAAAAGATCAACTCGCAGAGGAGAGAAAGCTCATGAAAAATCTGACACTAGCCGCAGCAATGCTGCTTATGACCGCGAGTTCCCCGTCTTGGGCTCAGTCGGCCACCGATCGACCGGAGCAAAAAGAGGCACCGGCGGCCACTCAACCGACACCGCCGGCAGGCCAACCTGGAATGGGTAGCTCGCAGGGTATGATGGGTGGGGGCATGATGAACATGATGGGAGGCAGGATGCCCATGATGGACATGATGCAGATGATGATGCGACATTCGGGCGGTGGAATGGATGGCATGGCCACCATCGACCATGTCGAAGGCCGGATTGCCTTCCTGCGCACCGAGCTCAAGATCACGGACGCGCAAACCAGCGCCTGGAACGCAGTCGCCGATGCGCTGCGCGCAAATGCAAAGAGTCTCGGCGAGGTGCGGGCATCGATGATGGCGGGTGCAGCGCCGCAGACCTTGCTTGATCGCCTCACGCTGCAGGAGAAATGGCTGGCTGCGCGGCTCGAAGGCACCCGCGCGATCAAGTCGGCCCTGACAAACCTCGACAGCAGCTTGTCCGACGAACAGAAGAAGACGGCCGACGAACTCCTCGCCCCCCATATGGGTATGATGGCGATGATGTCTGCGATGAAGTCGGGACAGATGGGCCCGGGCCAGATGCAGCCTGGAAGGATGATGCCTGGGCGATGACGGATCGTCCCCTTTGATCTTGTGTAGTGCCAACCACCCGGCCCGGTGCAATCCGCCAAATGGAGGCAAGCCAATGCCAAAAGCTCTGATCAGGATCGTCGCCTTGGCGGGGTTCGCCCCCGCGCTTTCATGCAGCGCCGCTTGGGCGCAGACGCCGTCGGATGCCGACAAGTACTTTTATGGACCGCATATGATGTGGTGGGGTGGAGGGTACGCCATGATACTCGGTCCGCTGTTCATGATCTTCCTGCTGGCGCTGCTCGTCGCTGCCGTCGTCCTGCTCGCGCGCTGGGCCGGCGGGCCGTGGCCCGGAACATACCCGCCGCATCATATGCCGCCGGCTCGCACACCTCTCGACATTCTCAAGGAGCGCTTTGCGCGGGGTGAGATCGACAAGGAGGAGTTCGAGCAGCGGCGCCGGGTGCTTGGCGATTAGGCTGTCGTTGCCGGAGCATGATCCGGAAAAGTGGCTACCGGTTTTCTGAAAAGATCATGCTCAAACAAAAGGATAGAGCGAGATGACGTTTCAACGAAAACATCTCGCTCTAAGCCTGGTTGTCGGGGAAATCGCGCGGAAGCGCCATCGAAAGAAGAAAGCAAGTCCATGCAGATCCTGTTCATTCTGAATGATCCGGCCTACAGCAGCGAGCGCTGCTACAATGGGCTGCGTCTTGCGCTTGCGCTCATCAAGAGCGATCCGGCGACCGCCATCACCGTATTCTTGATGGCCGATGCCGTGGTTGCGGCAAAGACCGGCCAGAAGACCCCCGACGGCTACTACAATGTTGAGCGCATGCTAAAGGGAGTGGTTGCCGGCAAGGGACAAATTCTGTTGTGCGGCAGTGTATGGAGGCTCGCGGCCTTGCTGATACCGAAATGATGCCGGGCGCGCGACGCAGTACCATGGCGGAACTTGCGGGTCTGACGCTCGCCGCTGACAAGGTGCTGGTATTCTAAGCAAGCTAAGGAACTTCCCAGGCGTGCTCACACCGGCATTCGCGTGTGCTGCTTTAGCGGGAAGGCACGTGGTGTCATGACGGCGCGTCGCATTTATCTCGACTATAACGCCAGCACGCCGATCGATCCGGCGGTCGCCGCCGCGATGAAGCCGTTTCTTGCGGATCACTTCGGTAATCCGTCGAGCGGGCACTGGGCCGCGGCGTTCGCGAAAGCCGCCCTTGAAACGGCGCGCGGGCAAATTGCGGCCCTGCTCGGCTGTGAAAAGGATGAGGTCGTATTCACCAGCGGCGGAAGCGAGGCCAACAATCTGGCGCTCAAAGGCGTGTACTACGCACGGCGCGACAGGGGCGATCACATCATCACCACGCAGATCGAACACCCCGCGATTATCGCACCTTGCCAGTTTCTCGAACGCCTGGGCGCGCGGATAACGTACCTGCCCCTGGATCGATTCGGGCGCGTCGATCCCGAAGACCTCAACAGGGCGATCACGCCGCGCACCATCCTTGTCAGCATCATGCACGCCAACAATGAGGTCGGCACCATCCAGCCGATTGAAGCGTGCGCGCGCATCGCCCGCGAGCATGGCGTCCTCTTTCATACCGATGCCGCCCAATCGGTCGGCAAGATTGCAACTGACGTGAACGGGCTCGGCGTCGATCTGCTCTCGATCGCCGGACACAAGCTCTACGCGCCCAAGGGCGTCGGCGTCCTGTTCGTGCGCCGTGGCGTCACGATCGAACCTCTCATTCACGGAGCTGGGCACGAAAGCGGGCGACGCGCCGGAACTGAAAGCGCCTTGTTGGCGGTCGGTCTGGGTAAGGCTTGCGAGCTGGCGCACGATCTCTCGTCGATGGACCGGGTTCGGGCCTTGCGCGACCGCTTCTGGCGCGAATTGCAGTCGCAATTCGCCAACCGCATCGCCCTCAACGGACACCTAACGCATCGCTCAGTTCGTTACTTGAGCGCCACAGGCCCGGAACCAATCGAAGGTTCGCGGCGGAACCGCCCAGGCTCGCGGGCCGCCCGGGGCTATGGTTGCTTTCAAGAGCTCATTTGATTCTAAACCGTCACTAGCCCGTCCTATTCGTGAGAGAGCGGTTTTTTGGTCCGGCGGATACGGCCGCGGATGTCCTCTGACGGGGCGCACAGGATTGCCTTCGGCTTTTCACCGCCTGACGACCCGTACTTTGCAAACGCGCTTGAGGGATGGGGGTTGGGCGAACGGGGGCTCACGCCCCGGCGGTCAAGGACCGAGCGGCAGCAGCGCGCCGGGCAAGCTGCGGATCAGATCGGCTTCGGAACATGCCGCGGCGAAGGCGAGGCGAATGCGGCTCGCGGTCTCGACGACCCGGGCGGCGACTTTCAGGAGACGAAGACGCAGCGTCGCGAACTCGGCAGTGGCCAAATCCCGGACTTTGGGAATGGCGTCGCGCACTGTCAGCATCAACCAATAAGCGGCGGTATGGAGAACGAGGCGGACCTGGTTGGCAAGCGCCGAACGGCAGCTGGTGCGATCGGAGGCGAGCTGCGTCTTGTGCAGCTTGATCAGATTTTCGGCCTGGCCGCGCGCGCAATAGAGGCTGTCGTAGATCCATTCGGCCGAGCCGACATCGAGGCTGGTGACGACGAAGCGGATGTCGAGGCCGAGCGTGGTCGCCTCAATACGAGCGACGGCGCGTCGTTCGCGATCCCAGGATTTTGCCTTGTGGCGCGTCTCGGTATAGCCGCGCAGAACAGCCAGGTTCTCGATGGCGCGTCGCGTGCGGATGTCGTCGGCGACCTCGTCGACTTTTCTGGCGAGCGGCCTGGTACCGGACAGACCGAAGATGTAGTCGATGCCGTTGTTCTCGCACCAGCTCATCGCCTCCGGCCGGGCATAGTGCCCGTCGCCACGAAACGTAATTCGCGTCTTGTGCCACCGCGTCCGGATGTGCCGTACCAGGCGTCGAAGATGGGCACGCACCTCGATGCCGCCCGGCGTCTTGCCGGGCCGCAGCACGACCGCCACGGGCCGGCTCTTCTCCGTGTCATAGACGTGGATCGGCAGGAAGCAGCGTTCGTCATAATGGGCGTTGAACAGCGAGAGCTGCTGATGACCGTGGACGACATCGCAGGTATCGTCGATGTCGAGCGTGACGGATGCCGGCTCGCGCGGGTAGCTATCCATCCATGCGTCGACCAAAGTGTAGGTCAGGCGGATCACGTCGCGCAGGCGCGGAGCATTCTCCAGGCGCGACAGGGTCGGTTGGGAAAACAGATCCCGGCCGGTGTCCGGCAGCCGTCCGCAGGCCAGCTTGAATGCCGGATCGGAGCGCAGATGATCGAGGTCGTCGGCGTCGCCATGCCGGCGCAGAATATCGGCAATCTCGATGGCGGGCCTGTTGGAGCGGGTGTCGGAGCGGGTCATGACCCGCATCCCGCTGCGGATCATCCAGGTGGCGTCACCTCCAGCGACAGGCGATCGAGCGGACTCTGCGTCGCTCGGATCGTATCGGTGGCGACCTGCGTGTAGCGCGCTGTCGACGACAAATTATTGTGCCCGAGCAAGACCTGGATGATCCGGATATCGGTTCCGTTCTCGAGAAGATGTGTCGCAAAGCTGTGGCGCAGCGTGTGCAGCGTGACGCGCTTGGTCAGGCCCGCAGCCTTCACCGCCGACCGGCAGGCGGCATGCAACACGGTCTGATCGATCGGATGATCTTCGTCACGACCAGGGAACAGATAAAGCCGCGGCCGGGCGAGCCGCCAGTAGGTGCGCAGGATACCCAGCAGCTGGGACGACAGCATCACGTTGCGATCCTTCGCGCCCTTGCCGTGGCGCACCTGGATGACGCCGCGGGCGCTGTCGATGTCTTCGATCCGCAGTCCCGCAACCTCCGAGGCCCTGAGCCCGGCCGCATAGGCGGTGGTGAGCGCGGCGCGGCTCTTCAGGCTCGGTACCGCTTCAAGAAACTGAACCACTTCGTCGGCGCTGAGAACGACCGGCAGCTTGCGCGGTTCTCGCGCATAGGGAATGCGCTCTGGGATGAGCGCCTCGCCGAGCGTGACGCCGTAGAAAAACCGTAGCGCACAGACGATCTGGTTTAGCGCCGGCCATGATATGCCGGTCGAGACCAGATGCACCTGGAAGGCGCGGACGTCTTCCAGCTCTAACCGGTCAGGTGATCGGCCAAAATAGCGGCTGAACTTCGAAACCGCGCTGATGTAGGATCGCTGCGTCGCCGGCGACAGATTGCGGACGGTCATGTCTTCGATCATGCGGCGGCGAAGAGGGCTCAAATCGGCCATCTCGATACTCCTGTCTGAGGGGGTGGGCTCCAACACCCACATCCTCTCAGCCAGGAGGCGATCTACGCCACCTTGCCCCTTACGCCGCGGCAGCGGCTTCGTTCAATCCTCAATCGATTCAAACTAGCCCCATCCCGCTCTAGTCTTACTGTCTTACTGTGTCACAAGTTCCTTTGCGATGGTTTGATGGTCCGCGCGCAACATGGACATCGCGACAAGCGCCGGACGATGGCTGCCGTCAGTCTTCGCCGCAGAGTGGCGATCGAGTTCGGAATGTGGCGCTCAGTCCTGAGCGGCGGCGCCGCGGGGTCGATAACCTTCGGGAAGGCGAGGCGCTTGGAAGTGCATGGAGGAACGCGGTTCTGAAGGGGGAATCGTCTCCTGCTCGGAGATCAGGAATCCGTACGCGGCGATGCAGAGGCTCGCATGATGATGGAAACCGCGCCAGCCGCGCCCTTCAAAATGGCCGAGCCCGACCTCTCGCTTGAGCTCCTGATAGTCCCGCTCGATGCGCCAGCGCAATTTGGCGAGATCGACAAGACGGCTGAACCCAATGTCGTCCGGCAGGCTCGAAAGCCACTATTTTGTGGGCTCCTTTTCCTCCTTGGGCCATTCGATCATGAGCCATTCTTCCGGCCAGGGTTCGCTACGATCGAAGTCACGCCGTGCAATACGAAGACGCAGGCGCGCAAAGCGCGACCTGAGCGGGACATTCGTTCCCTCGCGCCAAGTGATCGTCCGCCAAGCCTTTGCCGGGAGACTGAAGGCGAGGTCCTTGGCCTTGACCGGCTGATGCGCCGCATCGCGGCGCAGGCGCTTGGTCGGCCGCCCATGGCCCGGCTTCCAGGTCTTGGGTGGCAACGGCCCGGTGCCGGGCGCCCAGACCGTGGTATTGGACAGAATGCCGGCGACATAAGGCAGTTCAAGCGCCGTGACGGCTGTGCGCAGATCGCTGTGGGTGCCCCGTAGCCAGCGTCCATCAGCACCACGCCACGCGGCAAGCCCGCCGCGCAGGCCGCACGGATCTGTTCGAGCGCGATCTCGGGCTTGGTCTTGAACGCGATCTCCTCAGGCACACCGGTCTTCTTACGGCGGGCGGCGTCAGAGGCCCATGCCTCCGGCAGATACAAACGATAGGCCACCGGCAGGCTCGCATGCCTGTTGGCCAACGACAGCGATACCGCGACCTGGCAATTGTCTTGCTTGCCGAGTTGACCGCAATATTGCCGCGCCACCCCCACCGAATGCGTGCCCTTCTTGGGAAAGCCCGTGTCGTCGATGATCCATGCCTCGATCGGCCCGTGCCGCTAGATCGCGGGCAGCACCATCTCCTGCACCTTCGTCAGCACCTTCTCGTCCGACTAGCGCCCTTCGCCTACGAAATGCAGCAGCGACTGATGTTGCGCCGCCGTCCGTTCCGGTGCCGTTACCGCCATCGGCTGGGGGTTCTCTTGCGGTTATTCCTGATCGCATTCCTGCGCGGCTTCATCATCCGATCAGCGCTTAGTCCAGCTTAGTAACGGACGACCCTGTATTGTCATCGCGGAAGCTTGCCGACATCTGCGTTCGTGGTGCTCAAATTCTTCTTCACCCTGCATGTTCGACAGCGCGTTGTGCCATCACCTTGATCAGATTGGCGCGATAGGCCGACGATGCCTGGATATCCGTCAATAGCCCGTCGGCGGCAATCCTGACGCCGTCGAGCGCGCCCGGCGACCAGTTCGCCTTCAGCGCCGCCTCGATGGCCGGCACCCGCATGACGCCGCTCGAGGATGCGCCGGTGGCGGCGACGCGGACGTCGCCGGATTTGGTCCTGGCGACGAACACCCCGGTCAGCGCGAAGCGCGAGGCCGGATGCGGAAACTTGGCATATCCCGCCTTGGCCGGGATCCGGAAGGACACGGCGGTGATGATCTCGCCGCCCTGGAGCGCTGTCGCAAACAGGCCTTTGAAGAAATCATCCGCCGCGATCGAGCGCTTGTTGGTCTTGATCGTTGCGCCGAGCGCGAGCACTGCCGCCGGATAGTCCGCGGCGGGATCGTTGTTGGCGATCGAGCCGCCGATGGTGCCGCGATGGCGTACGGCCGGATCGCCGATCAGCGAGGCGAGGTGGGCCAGCGCCGGAATCGCCTTCTGCACAGGTCCGCTTCCGGCCACGTCGTAATGGGTTGTCGCCGCTTTGATTGTCACCGCGTCGGCGAAAACCTCGACGCCGACGAGATCCTTGATCTTCCCGAGGTCGATTACGTCGGACGGCGAGGCCAGCCGCTGCTTCATCACCGGAATCAGGGTATGGCCGCCGGCCAGATATTTCGACTCCGTGCCCTTTGTGAAAAGGGCGGCAGCCTCGTCGACGGAGGAGGGACGATGGTAAGTTGTCTCGTACATGATACCTGTTCCCTCTTATGTTGCGTTGCCGTGGATCGCGTGCCACACCCGGTCGGGTGTCGCCGGCATCTCGAGCTTGTTGTTACCGATCGCGTCCGTGATGGCATTGATGACGGCGGCCGATGCGCCGATCGCACCGGCCTCGCCGCAACCTTTGACGCCGAGCGGATTGCCCGGGCACAGCGTCGTGGTGTGGTTCAGTTTGAACGACGGCAGATCGTCCGCACGCGGCATGGTGTAGTCCATGAAAGACGCGGTCACGAGCTGGCCAGAGCTGTCATAGACCGCGCCTTCGAGCAGGGCCTGGCCGATGCCTTGCGCCAGACCGCCATGGACCTGACCTTCGACAATCATCGGATTGATCAGCCGGCCGAAATCGTCGGCCGCGACGAAATTGACGAAGGAGGTCTTGCCGGTGCCGGGATCGACCTCGAGCTCGCAGATATAGGCGCCCGCCGGGAAGGTGAAGTTGGTGGGATCGTAAAACGCGGTTTCCTTAAGGCCGGGCTCCATGCCGTCGGGCAGATTGTGCGCGGTATAGGCGGCGAGCGCGACCATCGGCAGCGCGATCGATTTGTCGGTGCCCGTGACCTTGAACTCGCCGTTCTCGATGACGATGTCGCCCTCGGACGCCTCGAGCAGATGCGCCGCGATCTTCTTGCCCTTGGCTTCGACCTTTTCCATTGCCTTGACGATCGCGGTGCCGCCGACCGCGAGCGAGCGTGAGCCATACGTGCCCATGCCGAACTGTACCTTGTCGGTGTCGCCGTGGACGATCTGCACCTGGCTGATCGGAACGCCGAGACGTTCGGAAACAAGCTGCGCGAAGGTGGTCTCATGGCCCTGGCCGTGACTATGCGAGCCGGTGAGGACTTCGATGGTGCCGACCGGGTTGACGCGAACCTCAGCGGATTCCCACAGGCCGACGCCGGCCCCGAGGCTGCCGACCGCCTTCGACGGCGCGATGCCGCAGGCCTCGATGTAACAGGAGAGGCCGATGCCGCGCAGCTTGCCTTCGGATTTGGCCTTCGCCTTGCGCGCGGGGAAGCCGGCGTAATCGATCGCCTTCATCGCGGCATCGAGCGAAGCGCCGAAGTCGCCGATGTCGTAGGCCATGATCACGGGCGTCTGATGCGGGAATTGCGTGATAAAATTCTTGCGGCGCAATTCCGCCGGATCGGCCTTCAACTGCCGTGCCGCGGTTTCCATCAATCGCTCGATCAGAAAGCTCGCCTCCGGGCGGCCGGCGCCTCTGTAGGCGTCGACCGGGGTGGTGTTGGTGTAGACGCTGATCACCTCTGCGAAGATGTTGGGGATATTGTACTGGCCCGACAGCAGCGTCGCATAGAGATAGGTCGGCACCGAGGAGGAAAACAGCGACATATAGGCGCCGAGATTGGCGTGGGTCTTTACCCGCAGGCCGAGAATCCTGTTGTCCTTGTCGAACGCCATCTCCGCCTTGGTGATATGATCGCGGCCGTGGGCGTCGGTAAGAAAGGCCTCGGTGCGATCACCGGTCCACTTCACCGGGCGCCGCACCTTCTTGGAGGCCCACAGCGCCACCATCTCTTCCGGATAGATGTAGATCTTCGAGCCGAAACCGCCGCCGACGTCCGGCGCGATCACCCGCAGCTTGTGCTCCTGCGCGATGTTGTAGAATGCCGACAGCACGAGGCGCGCGACATGCGGATTCTGCGACGTGGTGTACAGCGTGAAATGTTCTTCCGCCTCGTTGTATTCCGCGATCGCCGCGCGCGGCTCCATCGCGTTGGGAACCAGGCGGTTATTGGTGAGTTCGAGCGAAACCACATTGGCCGCCTTGCTGAAGGCGTCCTTGACCGCAGCCTCGTCACCGATCGCCCAGTCGTAGATCACGTTGCCCGGGGCCTCCGGGTGAAGCTGTGGCGCGCCCGGCTTGATCGCCGCGCGAATATCGGCGGCGGCGGGAAGTTCCTGGTAGTTGACGACGACGGCTTCCGCCGCATCCTTGGCCTGGTTCTTGGTCTCGGCGATCACTACCGCGACGGCCTGGCCTACGAAGCGCACGGTATCCGGCGCCATCGCCGGCCACGCACCCATTTTCATCGGCGTACCGTCCTTGGAGGTAATCGCCCAGCCGCAGATCAAATTGCCGACCTTGTCATCGACGATCTGCTGTCCGGTCAATACGCCAACCACGCCGGGCATTTTCATCGCCGCCGAGGAGTCGATGCTCTTCACCTTGGCATGCGCGTGCGGGCTGCGGACGAAATGGGCATAGGTCATGCCCTGCAGCTTGATGTCGTCGACATAGCGACCCTTGCCGGTGATGAAACGCCGGTCTTCCTTGCGCACCACGCTGGCGCCAATACCTTCAACACCCATTGCATTTCTCCCTGTCGGACCGCGTGACCTCGTAGAATTCTCAACAGACGCCGATCGCAGCCGGTTTTGATTGCTTGAAACCCTGACCGACGCATCAGGGACTATTCCGCGGCTTGCGCGACCTTCATGCGGCCGGCGGCGTCGAGCACCGATTTGACGATGTTGTGATAGCCGGTGCAGCGGCAAATATTGCCTTCCAATTCGTGCCGGACGGTTTCCTCGTCGAGCTTGCCGCCGTGGCGATGGACGATGTCGATCGCCGACATTATCATCCCCGGCGTGCAGTAGCCGCATTGCAGGCCGTGATTGTCGCGGAACGCAGCCTGCATCGGGTGCAGTTCGTCGCCCTTGGCGATACCCTCAATGGTGGTGACATTGGCGCCGTTGGCCTGTCCGACCAGCACCGTGCAGGATTTGACCGCCCGCCCGTCGATATGCACGACACAGGCGCCGCACTGGCTGGTGTCGCAGCCGATATGGGTGCCGGTCAAATTCAGATGATCGCGCAAGAGATGGACAAGAAGAGTTCGGTCTTCGACATCGGCCGAGACAGCCTTGCCGTTCACCGTCAATTTGACTGTAGACACGCGTGGTACCTCCCGGACATTTTTAGTTAGTCTAAACTCAATAAAACCATCACTGGAAGACTTTGTAACCGCGATCTTGGTAGTAGATGTTTTCAAGCCAATCGTATGATTTATCTTGGCTCCCACGCAATTCCATCGCGTCTATTTTCCTCAAGCTTGGGGCCTAACCAAGCGCTCAACGAAAGCAAAGATTTTAACAGCAGACGCCGCCGTGCCCGCGCCCCGGGCGGTCAGTTCGTGCTGCACGCCAGGGCCGCTGCCCGGCAATCCCTATGACGGTCACACCCCGCGTGACGTCATCGAGGATACCCAAAAGCGTACCGGCTGCGAGATCGAACGTGGCTATGTCGACAAGGGATACCGCGGTCACGATGCGCAAAATCCGCACTGCGTCTTCATCTCCGGCCAGAAGCGCGGCGTCTTCGGCACCATCAAGCGCGAACTGCGACGCCGCCAACGCCATTCTCTCTTAGGTCGGCTACTTCCGCCGAGTCCTCGCAAGGCTGAGGTTCTTTTGCGCCGAATCCTGATCGCGCTCTTGCGCCTCTCGATCAGCCGATCAGCTCTCAATCCAGCTCTTTAACGGACGATTACTTACTTAGTAACGGTCACTTCGACTTTTTGTTCGGAAGATTCTATGGGCTGGTGCTCGGCGTCTGCCCAGTAGATGCGCAAGTCCCTCTTGCCGGGCTTGACTGGCAGCTCAAACACGAAGAGATAACGATCCTTCCCAAGCCGAATCAACTGATCGGCGACGGGCATCATCATGGTGTCGTCAGATTCGATGTGAAGGTGCTGTCCGTTTGCTAACTCAGTGCTCGCCGTCAAGTTCGCGGACGTCTCGAAGATGATTGCAAGTCGGGTTCCGACTTCGTCGCCGGTTCGAGGCAGCAAGATTTTCAACGGCGAGGTCTGTCGGGGGAGCGCGCCTTGCACCGGAATGGTGGGGGAGCCCTCATGCCGATGACCCTGTGCAAGCGCAAAGGACCCCTGCATCGGGTTAGTAGCGAACAAACAGACACCAATAACAATTTTCAGCTGGGTTTTCATGATGACTCTTCCTTTTGCTGGGTTAGACACAGCCTTCAATGGACATGATCGTCGGGCGGCGGGAATATGCGCGGCTCCGTATTTAGTTTGGCGATTTCCTCCCTCAAACGCTCGGTATTGAACCACCCTTCTTTTTCGTCTTGGGGAATCCATCGAGCCCGGATGTAACCAAACCGATCGATGAGAAACTCAATGCGGTCCTTTTTCATCTCTATTGATTCTCCATCGCCCTGATCTTGCAAGGTCCTAGCAAAAAGGTAATAGCTCTCCCGCACCTCCCCAGTTGAGTCGTCGACCACCGTAAGGCCATTGTTCGGAAATGGCTTCTCGCTACGAGCAACAACGAGTATTTCCAGCCCCTCAGCAAGCAGCTTAACCCGCGCCGATGCCAAGGTGTGCAACCTTTCAAGATCTTGTTTATTCTCGGGGGAAAAGAACACAAGAAGCACATTGGTGTGGTCCCGATAATCACTCAGCGCCTTTGGTTCGCCTCCAACTCTTTCGAAGTAAAAGTTCGGTGCACCGACCCAGGGGCGCAATGGTATAATAGAAAGCGAAAGCACGCGTGCCTCGAAGCCTTGCGAAAATGCGCGCATGAAGTTGATTACATCCCAGCGGTCCAGCTCCGTAAAGGCCGTGGAAAATCCCGGCATTCCGCTTTCTGGTATTCCATTGGAGATCCACCAGAACATGTCTCCCGCAGTATGAAGCGCCGTATGCGGCGCAGTGAGATCGGCTGGTGGTCGCCTCAACGACTTTCCACCTGGTCCGTCGCCGCGCCCGCCCATTCCATGACAGACAGTGCAATTATCTTCGAAGAGTTGTTTTCCCCTGAAAATGGACAATGTCAGGTAAGGAACTTCAGATCGGCGAAATGTATCTGGAAAACTCGGCACGGCGAGTTGCGACAGAGCCACGGCGCCCCCTGCCAATACGGAGACACCTAACGCGGAGCGCCGCCAGAGGCCAGGCGCGAAGTAACGGCACGCAATCAAAGATCCGGCGACCGCAATCAGCAGCCCTCCCGCAACAAACATCCGAGTAGAAGGGACTGGCCAAGTTGCGGCAATCGATATACGCAGCGGTAACCACCAATACGGCTGATCATGGAGCGCAGGCGTCAGTTGCGAGAGAAGGCTGGCCAAGCCGACAATACCCACCGCCAATGTAAATTCGAGAGTTACCCAGCGTACCGCCGTCATATGAAAGGCAGTCGTTGGCTCAGCGCACCGAAGCTGCGGCAGCAGCACCGCGCGGACGAGGTTCGCAATCGCTAATACGCCAAGCAATAGCAGCGCTTTACCGCAAATCGCGAGCCCATAGGGAGTGCCCAAAAGATCGCCCTGACTGCCAACATATTCAGAAGCAATAAATGCCCCCGAAACGATCGTCGTAGCCATACAGATGATCGCCAAACGAGAGAACTGGAGCATGGCGGAGAAGGCGTAGGCACAACGGTGTATGTCTGGAGCCTTTGCGACCAAAAATACGAGCCCTAGCCAACCAGGCAGGCCCCCAATCCATATGCTGACGGCGCATACGTGAATGATACGACAGGCTGTTGACCATCCGATGTCCGCACCAGCGTGTCCGTTCAACGGCCCCATTGCGCAGACCACGGCGGCGACCACCAGCACCAAAAACAGCCCGGTCTCTTCTGCGTGGTCGGTCGCGGCTTTTGCCAGAAACATCGTCGGCGCAAACAACGCCATACCTGCGATCAGTCTGAACATAGACAACTGGCCTACCCGTGTTTGAAACGCGAAAGTCCTCAGCACATCGGGGCGGGCAAGATTCTCTATAAGCGATAGCTCAGCTGTCGACGCAGCCTCAGCAAATAAGACAAAAATGATTGACAGAATGAACAGGGGCACTGCCCACGGAAAGCTTCTTCTGACAACAGAACGCCATGACAAAATGACCTTTTCTTTGGAGCGTCCGCTCAACCAGACGAAAACGGGCCCGCCGATCAACCACGCAAGGCACAGGGTTCCTAAAGTCTTCCAAACTGCGATGAAGGCAACGATTGTCACGGTACAGGCTGTCTTTCCCTCACCGTGAACTGGAAGCCGTATTTAACCACATGACCGTCCTGAGAGAGCACGCGGTACTTCACTGTATAAATCCCTGCAGCCGCTGGCGGAACGGTAGCGCTAAGACACTTGGGGTCGGCGCCGTGCTTAAGCTCCGAAATAGGTATGGTCGTGCCCTTTTCATCTGTGATCTGCACGGTGGAGAACTTGACCTCGACAGGCTCATTGAAACAAAGATCGATATGATCGGGCATGTGAGTGACCACAGCCCTGCTGCCAGGACTCGATCCAACCAGCGCGGCATGGGCAAACGCCCAGTTGGGCCATACTGCAAAAGCAGCGACGGTCAGGAGAGTACGAAGCGACATCTCATTCTTCTCCACCGTATTGTGGTTTCTCTGTATGCATGCGGGCGAACCAGACGCTGCCGAAAAGCGTCGTCGAAACGTCAATTGGCATCAAAGTCACTACGTGCCGCCGGCATATGTCTAGCCCAGGACAATGCAGGCTGATCGGTCGTGCAAGCGCGGCATCGTCACCCGCTTTGGGCATCAGCTCAGCCATTAGCAGTGTCGCTGCACTGCAGGCATAGATCGGTGACATTCTCCGTGACGCGTTCAACGAGGCGCAGTTTGATGCGCTGTGCAATCTCGCGCTGGATGCGCAGGATTTCATGCTCGCGATTGCCATCAGCGAAGACGACATTGTCGGTTGAGAATGTGAGAGTAAAACTTCAAGTATTCGGCAGATAGCAAGGCCCAGCATCCGATGCAACCAGGACCAAAGAATAGCACCTCGCCTATTTTAATTCCGCTATCAGGTGGCTTACCTCACATTCGCTCGCCCTTAAACTCTACGATGTTGTCAACAATGGGATTGAGAATGAGCTCCACAAGTGCCGCAAGCTTGTCCACCGCGTTCCATTTCTCGGTAGAGTAGCTATAGCGACCGTCAAGGGTCCAAGGTTGAGCCGCCCAATGGCACGAGAGAGGGCGCTTCGTCATATTGTCGCGTCCGTCGATCGAATCGGCCGACTCGTGCAGCAGTTGCTCGCTATGGCGCGGCTCCCGAATGCGACTCCGCACCGACAGCCAATCCGAATGCCGCAGTCGCGCGGTCGAGAAGCCAGTACCTAAAGTCGGCGGAAAAGCCGCCGAAGGCAACCTGTCGCCGGTCTTCGAGCCCGCTTACGCCCGCAATATCGCGAGGATTGATCGCTGCTCAAAATTCGGTCCGGAATTTCTCGAAAGGCACGAATTCTGCGGAGAGCGTCTGGGACACAGCGCTACCATACGAACCGGTTGTTTTGCCAAACGCGCCGTCGTTGATCCCTTGACCTCCCTCTCGCCAACATTGCCGACGTCGGTTCCGATTGTAAATCCGAACAGATGCTCGGTGTCGAAGCCATCGGCCTTGCCGGTTGCGGGGGGAGCACGAACAACACCAACGCGATGAATCCGAAGCGATGGTAAGGAGGCAACAATTCGCGCTTCAGGCTTCATCTTGCTGCACTGCACTATCAAAAAGCAACCGCGCGCGAGCTTCTCCTCGTTCGACGGCAGGAACAATTCCCGATTATAATCGAGACTACTACCTTCTGCCTATACGATGTACCAAATTCTGATGCTGTAATTCCGGCGCGACGGCGCGCCGCAAGCGTGCACGTCGAAGCTTAGCATAAGCACCCCGCGAACCCAGTTCATCGAGTTGCGAACGCGGCAAATCATATCGGGAGGATACAGATGACGTTGAGGAGCAGGGGATTCTTGGCCGGCGTGTCCATCGTCGCCAGTCTGGTTGCCGGGACGTTTAGCGTAAGCGCCAACGACTCGGTCGTCAAAGCAGTGTCCGATTCTAATCAGTGGGCCGTCGCAGGGCACGATTACGCCAACACGCGCTTCAGCCCGCTTAAGCAAATCAACGCCGAGAACGTCGGCAAGCTGTCGCTGGTGTATTCGTTCTCACTCGCATCATTGCGCTCGAATGAGTCCTCGCCGCTCGTCATCGGCAATACGCTTTATGTGACCACATCGTGGGGTCCGAAATACGTTTATGCGCTCGATGCCGCGACTGGCGCGCGCAAGTGGACCTATGAGCCGGAAATTCCCGATGACGTGCTGCAATACGCCTGCTGCGACGTGAATAATCGAGGTGTATCGTATGCCGACGGCAAGCTGTTTGTCGGGCGCCTTGACGGTAAGCTGACGGCGCTTGATGCCGCGACAGGTAAGGCGATCTGGACCACGACCGTTGTCGATTACAAGCAGGGATCGGTCATCACATCGCCGCCGTTGGTGGTGCGCGATAAGGTCATCACCGGCTTTGGCGGCGGCGAATATGGTGTTCGCGGATCGCTTCAGGCGTTCGACATCGCCACCGGCAAACAGGTCTGGCAGACCTTCACCGTTCCGGCACCAGGCGAGCCTGGCAGCGACACATGGAAGGGCGACACCGGGCTGCATGGTGGTGGTGCTGCATGGCTGGTCGGCTCTTATGATGCCAAATCCGATACGGTTTACTGGGGCACCAGCAACCCTGGCCCCTGGAACACTGGCGTTCGGTCCACTGGTGATGGCAATTTCGGCAAGCTGACAAACCTCTACACGGCGTCGACGCTTGCGCTCGATCCCAACACCGGCAAGATCAAGTGGCACATTCAGCAGACTCCCGCTGACGCTTGGGATTATGACGGCGTGAACGAACTCGTCCTTGCCAACCTGAAAATGGATGGAAAGGAAGTTCCGGCGTTAATGAAGGCGGATCGCAACGGCTTCTTCTTCGTCGCCAATCGCGATACCGGAAAGGTTCTTTCGGCGGAAAAATTCGTCGCTTCGACCAACTGGGCCAAGAAATGGGACGTAACCACAATGCGAGCGGTCGAGGATCCTGACAAGCGCCCAGGTCCCGGCCATCCCGCCAAGGACATCTGTCCAAACCTGATCGGCGGCAAGAACTGGCAGCCGATGTCATTCAGTCCGGAAACCGGCCTCGTCTATATTCCGACCAACAACGTCTGCATGGATTGGTCGGTGAGCGATGTCTCCTACAAGCGCGGCGTCTTCTACCTCGGCGCCGAATTTCCGACCAAGGAAGGCCCAGGCGGATTCCTTGGCGAACTCGTAGCTTGGGATCCGGTGAACAGCAAGAAGGTCTGGTCGATCAAGCAGGACCTGCCTTTTAACGGCGGTACATTGGCGACCGGAGGCAACCTTGTATTTTACGGCAACCTGCACGGCGACTTCCACGCGATCGATGCGAAAAATGGTAAGATTCTCTGGAAGAAAAACCTTGGTTCTGGTATCGGCGCTGGTCCGGTCACCTATTCGGTGGACGGCAAGCAATATGTAGCCGTGGTCGTTGGCCGTACCGCATCTCTTCCGGCGTTCCTTGGAGATGTGGGCAAGAAAATGACTGCCGCCGCGCCAGAAGGCGGCGCATTGTTCGTCTTTGCGGTTCAATAAAAACTAAACGACAGGGAGTTGAGGATGCTAGCAAAGCTACTGGGCACACGTGGATCGTCCAGCGACAAATGCAACGCTTGTGTCCACGCGAGTATCCCCGCTGTTGTTGTCGTTCTCACGCTTCTGGCGCCGGCTTCACAGGCCGGCGCCGACGACGCGCAGCCGCTGCGGCTTTGCGCCGATCCGACCAATCTGCCATTCTCAAGCGATAATCCCTCGATGCCGGGCGTCTACCTGGAAATTGGGCAGGCTCTCGGCAAGGCGCTGGGGCGTCCGGTCAGCTATGACTGGTACAAATCCTATTTCGGCAAACGCACAGTACGCGTCACGCTGCTGGGCAAACAATGCGATGCCATGATCGGCCTGACGCCCAGCGAGGATTTCATGGGGCCGGCGGTCATCTTCTCGAAGCCGATCATCAAGGAAGGTTATGCGCTGGTGACCGCAAAGGGACGCAAGGTTTCCAGCATCGACGATCTCAAACAACTCCGCGTGGCGGTGCAATATCAATCGACGCCCCAAAATATTCTTGCGCTGCGCGATGATATAGAAAAGAAAACCGTACTTAGCCCCGAAGAAGGCATGAGGGCGCTCGACGAGGGCAAGGTCGATGTCACGTTCATCTGGGGTCCCGTCGCAGGCTGGCTCAACAAGACCGAATATGGCGGCCGCTACGATATCCAGAGCACCGATGGCGACGGCCTGCTGTGGCCCGTGGCAATTGGCTTTGCAAAAGGCTCAACGGAATTGCGGGATCAGGTTGATGCGCAGATCCCGGGGCTGGCAGCACTGATTCCCGACCTCTCGGCCAAGTATGGCTTTCCGACCGACATCCCAATCAAGCTGAGCGCAGTCGCGCAGCCAGCGGTCATGCATGCCGCCTTGGACACACCGGCGCTACCCGTCGTTCTGGCACAGGCGACAGCCACCCTTACGGCGGCCAATTCAGCAGCCGAGACGCCCGTAGCAACTCCTGAAGCGGTGAGCGAGGGGCGCGAAATTTTCAACGGTACGTGCGCACACTGCCACGGTCCTGACGCCGTACAGAGCGAACGTCGCATCGACCTTCGACGGCTACGAGTTCGGTATGGCGATAACATGCGCAATACGTATTGGAAGACCGTTCACGAGGGACGCCCGGCGAAGGGGATGCCCGCATGGAACGAAGTATTCAAAGATAACCAGCTTAACAACGTGTACGCTTATCTGATGACCGTACAAAGCCCCGCGGAATAACCTGAACTGAATTTGACGCTGCGAACAGGTATCGGAAGCTCACTAGGTTGAGAGGCTTATTCGTATCCATCCTAAGGCAAGGGCAAAGCATGGTGGCGACTGGCAGGTTTCTCCTGAGGGCCGAGGCAAGGACATGACGAGCTTTCTGATTATCGACGATCATCCACTGTTTCGCGAAGCCCTGGGCAACGCAGTGCGTCTGGCTCATACGGATGCCCGGATCCTCGAGTCGATGTCGATCAAGGGTGCGCTCGATATCCTTTCGTCTGAACAAGGAATCGACCTCGCCCTGCTCGACCTTTGCCTTCCGGATGCCGCAGGATTTTCGGGCTTTTTGCGCCTGCGCGAAACCTATCCTCGATTGCCTGTCGCGATCGTATCGAGCGACGAGGACCAGAAAATCGTTCGTGAAGCGCTTTCGCTCGGTGCTGCCGGATATATACCGAAATCGACGTCAAAGAGTGAATTGGCCCTTTCCATCGCGCGCGTGCTCAGTGGTTCGATTTCCGTTCCGAAAAATTTTGTGGTTCGAAACGAGCCATGCGACGCAGATTTCGCGCAGGTTCTGCGCGCGCGGCTGCGGGAACTAACCCCCCAGCAGCTTCGCGTGCTGGATCTGATCCGGTGCGGATTTCAGAACAAGCACATCGCCGTCGAACTCAAACTCGCAGAATCGACCGTCAAGGGACATGTTACGGAGATTTTGCGCAAGCTGAAGCTCTTCAGCCGCAACAAGGCCATCATCGAGATTGGCAAGATCAATTTGTCGGATCCGAAACAGCAAGCCTCTCGGCTTGATCGCGCGAAGCCGACATGATGAGCCCTGACGGCAGACAAACCGGATGTTCTTCTCAAGCGAACGGACCTTCAAAACTATCGCCGCAATCGCTGGCCCGTTTCGAGTTGAGGGAGGATTTTCCCCGGGAATGACAGAATGCTCCGGGTTCTCATCGCGGCTTTTCTTATCGTTGGCGCTTCTCAAACGTTCGCGGCCGATCAATGGCGAATCGGTTTGCAAAAAACCGGTACGTTTGCCTGACAACTGGACGTTATCCGTCGCCATCATCTTGCCGGCGCCGCGAACCTGGATTTGACCAGCGAGGAATTCGCCTCGCCGGATGCGGGCAAGCTCGCGCTCAATTCTGGTTCGGTCGACCTGGCGGTCGTTGATTGGCTCTGGGGCGCGCTTGGAACAAAAATAAAATTCTACCCTTATTCCACGTCTGTCGGCGCGATCATGATCGGAAGGGATTCGCCGATTCATGACATCGCGGACCTCAAGGGCCGCACGCTGTCTATCGCGGGCGGGCTGCTCGACAAGGGTTGGCTCGTCGTTCAGGCTGCTGATACGCAGGGGCGTCACCCGGTAGTCTCAGAACACTCTCTCTCGACGCCGCCTCACTCGCCTGCTTTTACTCCGCCGCGCTGGCCAAGATCCTCTCCGCCGTTGACAGATATTCTATTCTTCGACGGCACTTCGTGAAGCTAGCCGATCTTGATTTGCAAGGGTTGCGCGCCAAGACATACGCAGGTCCCCCAGAAGGATCGCGCCAACGGCAGGGCAAAAACGGTGCAAGAGTGCGCTACTTGGGTGATTTCGGGGGGCAAGTTCCGCTGCGGCTCTCGCAGTGCGGCAGCCCCTCCTATCCAGCCTCCAAATCGTAAATCGGCACCAGAGTATTTCCCCAGCCTGCGGGGATTTTCCTTTATGATCTACAAGACTTACCATGACGCAAGGACTACATGGTAGTAGGTCGCGAATGCCGTCCTGCATCGATCAATGGCCTCGGACGGCCCCGGCAAACGATGGTTCGCAGCTTACGGCCAGCTCCAAAAAGTGACTTCCGCCACAGGTCGCAACTGGCTATATGGAGGGACGTTCTGCATTATTTCGTTCCGGATATATTGTGACCGATACAAGGATCGTTGCAACGTGACGCGATTTTTGATTGTCGAAGACCATCCCTTGTTTCGCGAAGCGCTGGAAAGCGCCGTTTGCGTCGCCATACCCGACGCGGAAATCTTCCAAGCAGCGTCGATCGACGAGGCATTGGAAGTGCTTTCTTCGACCCATCAAATAGACCTTGTCCTGCTCGATCTTTCGATGCCCGGCACCATCGGGCTTTCCGGTGTCATGCGCATTCGGAAAGCATTTCCGAAGAGTCCCATCGTGATCGTTTCTGGCTACGAGGATTTGGAAATTGTCCAGAGCGTTCTCGCGCTCGGGGTCTCCGGTTACATTCCCAAATCGACATCGAAGCGCGAACTCACGGACTCCATTGGTGAAGTATTGCGAGGAACCATCTATCTTCCCAAGCGCTATCGGGAAGCGGCAAGAACGCGACGACCCAGGGTCGACAATCGGGAGCTGCTTAAAAGCCTTCACGATCTGACGCCGCAGCAACTGCGTGTACTGGACATGTTGCGCAGGGGTCTACAGAACAAGCAAATTGCTTATGAACTTAAGATTTGCGAAACTACGGTCAAGGTTCATGTGTCGGATATTTTACGCAAATTGAACGTATTTAGCCGTACCAATGCCATCATAGAAATCTCGAAAATCGATTTTGCGAGTCTGATCTGTTCTCCTCCGGTCAAGCATCAGGTATCTGAGCGTATCGAGACGTAATAGGCCTTGCGGCCGCTTGATCGACCGATACAACGCGATTCGAATGAGCCCATCTCAAGCCAACAGGAATGATAACAGAGATCGCATCTCAGCGGGTTTGACAGGCTTCTTAAGGAGTTCAATGCCGTAGATCGAAGCCTCCCTCGCTGCCTCTACCGAATAGTCCGCAGTGACTATCATGGCGGGAATTTCGATCCTGACCTGCTGGCGTACCGCACTGATGGCCTCCAGACCGCTTTCATTGCCGTCTAGATGAAGATCCGCGATGATCGCATCAGGCGCGCCGCCGAGTGCTCCGATTCGCTCCAACGCATCTGCTGCGGATATCGTCTTGGCGACGTCGCATCCCCATTCTTCAAGCAGGAAGGCCATCGCCTCCGCGCTCGATGAATCGTTTTCAACGAGCAGTATTTTTGCACCTTCGAGTCCGCTGTATTGGAAGTCGACATATTGAAGCTCGCGCCCCGTCTCCGGGTACGCCTCGAGTTCTGTACGAGGCAGGGTGACAGAAAAGGACGAGCCGTGACCTACGCGCGAAGCAAGATGAATTTCATGGCCGAGAGCCGTCGCGAAGCGGCGCACGATCGATAGACCAAGCCCGAAACCGGCTTCATCTCCGTCGCCTGCTTCACCGCGCTGGAATTCCAGAAAGATCGCTTGCCGCTGGCCTTCGGGTATACCAGGTCCGGTATCATGAACTTGTATCTGGAGTTTGTCGCCCTTCTGCCGGCAACCCATCAGGACTCTGCCTTTCTGAGTGTACCTGAGGGCGTTGGCCAACAGATTCTGCAAAATCCGGCGAAGCATCATCGGGTCTGAAATCACCGCGTGGGACGACGGCTGAATCGTCAATGACAAGCCTCGCTTCGCGGCAAACGGCGCGAATTCCTGTTTAAGCGGGTCGAACAAGGACGAAATCAATAGCGGACGCGGTTCCGGCTTCAAAACGCCGACGTCGAGCTTGGAAATATCGAGCAGTGTTCTTAGCAAATCCTCAAGCGTAAGCAAGGACCGGTCAACTTGCTCGATGAGCGCGGTTCCCTGTTCCGAAACAGCCATCTCTGCGAACGCCGAGAGCGTCAGCCTCGCCGCATTTAACGGCTGTAGGAGATCGTGGGTTACGGAAATCAACACGGAAGATTTCAGCGAACTGGCCGCCTCGGCCTGCTGTTTGGCACGATAGAGATAGCCGTTGGTGCGCTCAATCGAACGTAACGCCTCCTGCAATTGTTGGGTTCGGCTGCGAACCTGATGATCCAGCGCGATAGCCGTCTCGAACAATGAAAACGCATTGGATTGCTGATCCATCGACCGTTCCACGCGTGACATCAGCGCGGCGTTGATCTTCCTGAGTTTCGTGGTCTCCCGTTGCAGCGCCTCTACGGAATCTTGATCTTGCGGCATCATGGCGAAACCGGCCTCTTGCCGATCGCAACTCCGGTCAATGTCTGGTTCAGGTGCATTGCGCGGTACTGTTCGCCGTAGGTGTGAAACCCGACCACCCGATTTTCGCGATAAAGTTCAGACATGTCGCGGGCGAATTGATGCTGTTCCGCATCCAGCCGCCGAAACAGACATTCAAAGCCGATATAGAGCGAGACCTCGCCGATCTCTGCCCGTGTTTCAGCAAACAGCTCGAGCATTGCTCCGATCGGATTACGGGCTTTCGCTACGGTGAGGACCATTCCTTCATCGATAGCGCAGTAAAAATTGAGAGATCCGTCGTCAGGATTTACCCGCTGGATCGAGCGTGCATAGTACGTGCCGCCGGCCCGGACAAGAACGGGATGAGAAGCAAACGAAAACATATCAAGGTGGGTGTCACCGATTCCAACTGCACGCGAATATTCCTGGGCAGCCGGCTCCGCATTCAGCTCCTTGACAACGCGCAATTCTATATCAGCTTCGGTTACCACCATCTTTGTCGATGTCGGCTCGAAGTTATCGCATTTGAATAGGCGAAAGGGCAGTGACGTTGTCAGAATGATCAGCACCGCGGCGTCGGTATGGGCCTGGCCGTCGCAAAAGACCCACGTCTGTCCAAAACGCAGACCGTCGCCCGCGGATCCTCCAACGACGTGAATATTATCGAGCGACGCGTAGAGCGCCGACATCACCACATCCTCGCGTTTGCACATGCCATCAATCAGCAAAAGTCCAAAGGATTGTCGATCCGCTACTTCTGGCGAACATCGTGTAAATTCTTGCCGCAGCTCGGCGCCAATTCTGCGGCCATCCTCGACCCGAAATTGGGCGAGATCGAGTAATGGCCTCGCGACTGCGCTAAAGTCCTGCGCGCTAAATCCCAGCGCGACAACGCTGTTGTCATCCCAGCCTCCGGGCGCAAGTTCGCCAGCAGTCGTGCAGCCATAGACCGGAATGGGTCCATAGATTTCAGCGATTTCAGCGGCAAACTCGTGCGGATCATAGCAAGGCGAACAAAAGACGATAACAATCGCCAGTCCGTCCCTGGGCAGTTGCCGGGCAATCTCCGCCGCCGCCTCGACTGCCGACGACGCTTTCGCCTGGACGACGGCGACGCCAGATTCATTGCTGAACCGGTGATCGGTCCTACCCACCTGGTTGATCCCTCTCTCGTCAGCCTTGGTGCGTTGCCAAGGCGTTTTTCTTTGGATGATAGGGCTTTCTTCCGACTACCGCAAGAATATGCAACAAAACTCGGCAGGTTGCCCTGCAGGCGGAACTGCTCAAAGGCCGCCATCCATATCTTCTGACGGTGCTTCTTCCGATTGCGCTGCCGGTGACTGGCCTGCTAGGGGGTCGTGCCGCGCGGTGCTAGACTGGAACGCCCGCACGCTTCAAACGCACCGGATTGCTCGTCCAGCTCCCGGGAACGAAGAGACGTAATGCCACCATTACCGGCACTTCACCCCGCGCAAGCGTCAGCGACACCAATGTTTGGCAATTGGCCATCTTGCCGAGAGATGAGACATGTTGCGGAGCGACACCAACCGAACGATCGCCCTTCATCGGAATCGCTGTGTCATTGATGACCGGCACCGCATCTTTGCCGCCGACGAGGCGGTCGGCCTGAATCAACAGGTCCGACTCCAACGGCGCCGCATCCCAGACGCCATCAGCGATGAAATGGTGCAACTGGTCATAGTCGCCCGGCGCCAGCCGCGCCGCCATAGGCTGGACGCTCTTGCGATCGCTCGGCGCGCCCTGTGACCCAGGCAATCCAGGAACGGCTCAAGCCAGCGCGCAAGCTCTTCTTCCCACCTCGACTTTTTCCAACATGGTCGGCCGTCCAAAAGCCGACCACCCATGGATCATTGAAAACCTGATTCGGGAATCCAGTTGCGCCGATCAAACCAAAAAATCTGCCAAAGTAGCGCTAGGCAATTTCTCGGGCTGTTTGAGTCTGTTGTGCGAACTCGTGCGGCGTCAAGTTGCCGAGTGATGTATCAGACACTCCGCGCGGATGGACCCGTTGAAGGTTTTGATGAACGCGTTGTCGCGTCGGCTTGCCTAACCGGCTGAAGTCCAGCGTGACGCTTCGTTGACAGGCCCACAGATCGAGGTCGCGTGAGACAAACTCCGTTCCCGGCTCGACACGACTAAGGCGGCCATCTTGGCGCGACCAATTCGTCGATGAGCTCAAGACGGTCGGCTTGGTGCTATCCGCGGAGAAATTGAGAGGCTTTCCTTTGACGTGAAGGTAACGATCAGGCCCAGTGCGGGCCAGCCGGGTTGAACTGCCGTGACGCAAGGTCAATCTGTCTGCGGAGGACGCGGGTCGGGCAGGGACGGCGGGATCTGGCTGCGGGATGGGGCTGGGTTGAGCCTGCGGTTTGGACCAACCTGCCAAGCTGGACGACTTATAGTGAAGCCGCCGCCTCGGGCCGCTGCCTTCCGCCTGCCTATTAACCGCAGAAATTCACGAAATGCTTACCATCGTTATGTTTTAACAACCGCGCAGGTCTCGTATGCACGAAGGATACATCGAGATCAGGCTTGTATTCGAGCGCGGATAAATACCGTCTGGGGATACTGTCGTGCGTTCGGATCAAAACTATTTGCTGCAAGCCATCCTTGACAATTTCCCCGGCGGGATCTCGGTCATGGATTGCGACCTGCGCATCATCTTTGCCAATCCGGCGGCGCGCCGAGTTCTCGATCTGCCGGACAGCATGTTTGTCGGTGATCCGCCCTTTCTCGAAGAAATATTCCGCTTCAACGCACGCCGCGGCGAATACGGACCCGGCGACGTCGAACAACAGGTTTCGGCCCGAATGGAACTGGCGAAGGCGCGAAAGCCTCACGTATTCGAACGCCAACGTCCCGACGGGATTACCATCGAGGTCCGGGGCGCTCCGGTCGAAGGCGGCGGGTTCGTCACAACATATATCGACGTGACAGAACGGCGCCGCAATGAAGCCCGCATCGAACACATGGCCCATCACGACGCGTTGACCGAACTGCCAAATCGCGTGCTGTTTCATAAACGCCTGGGCGAAGAACTCGCGCGCATCGCCCGCGGTGGCAATCTCGCCGTGCTATGTCTCGACCTCGACCACTTCAAGAATGTCAACGATACGCTCGGTCACCCGGTCGGGGACGTGCTGCTCAAAATGGTGGCGGAACGGCTCAGCAATTGTTTGCGCGACACCGATGTCGTCGCGCGCTTCGGCGGCGACGAGTTCGCGGTTATCATGCCGATAATAGATGGAGATCGCGACGCCGAAGGGCTGGCGCGCAAGCTGATTGATGTTCTGGGTTCCCCTTACGAAATCCAGGGGCAAGAGATCATTGTCGGGGCCAGCATAGGCATCGCGATTGCACCACGCGATGGCGATGCCACCGAGGGGATGCTGCGCAATGCAGACATTGCCTTGTACCGTGCCAAGGTGGATGGCCGCGGGCGTTTTAGCTTTTTTGAGCCGGAAATGGATCGGCGTATCCAGGCGCGGCGGACGCTCGAGCTCGAGCTTCGCAAAGCCTTGAGCAACGGCGAGTTTGAACTCTACTATCAGCCGGTGGTCAATTTGCGAAGTGGCGACGTCAGCGGCTTCGAGGCCTTGCTGCGATGGCATAATCCCGAGCGCGGCATGGTTTCGCCAGCCGAGTTCATTCCTCTCGCCGAAGAAACAGGCCTCATTATTCCGCTGGGCGAATGGGTCTTGCGCAAAGCCTGCGCCGAAGCGATCACCTGGCCGCTCCCCATTAAAGTGGCCGTAAATCTTTCGCCAGTCCAGTTCAAGAGCCGCAATCTGGTCCAGGCGGTTCTGACCGCGCTGGCTTATTCGCGGCTGCCACCCGAGCGGCTGGAGTTGGAGATCACCGAAACCGTGCTTCTAGGCGACACCGACGCGAATTTGGCCACCCTCCATCAACTGCGCAAACTCGGCGTGCACATTTCGATGGACGACTTCGGCACCGGCTATTCTTCGCTAAGCTATCTGCGCAGTTTCCCGTTCGACAAGATCAAGATCGATCAGTCGTTCGTGCGCGAGCTCACGGAACGGCCGGATTGCATGGCAATCGTCCGCGCGGTTGCCGGCCTTGGAACGAGTCTTGGCATCACGACGACGGCGGAAGGGGTCGAAACACAGGAACAGTTCGACCGCCTTTGTGCCGAGGGTTGCACCGAAATGCAGGGATATTTGTTCAGCCCGCCACGGCCGGCAAGCGAAGCTGTGATGTTGATGTTGAGAAACTCTGTCATGGTCGATGTCGCTTGAGCGTGGCTTGAACTTCGATTCCGCGATAGTGACATTCTCCGATACATTTTTGAGACTGTACGGCATGCATGAATGCCGGCCTGATCAAGGGCGAAGCCTTCGCCGTCGATGCAAACATTAGCGAAGCAGACGCCAGCCGTTGTCACGGCAACACCCTGCCATTGAGCTGATAGACGACGACATACAAAGTCGTGCGTGAAAAATTTCTAAGCCATTGAGCGCGAGTCAGTTTTTGGCTCGCTTGCGGGTTTGAGATTGCAGGGTTCAGGCGCGCACAACCTTCGTGGCGCCTCCGGCCGCGCGTCGCAAGAGGTTTTCGTCGAGCTGGCGTCAGCGGTCTTGTATCAATGTATCCGGTCTCTGATTGGAGCGAGTTTTGCTCCGGACCAATATGGATATCAGCGCGCGCGCGTGCGATCTCATTAATGGACAGGCCTCAACGGGCCATTTGGGTCACCAGTGTCGCATGCGCCGGTAAGACCGATCCTGCATCTCTTCTTATCCTCTCGCAAACCTCATCGAGTAAAGGGTGCGGCGGCTTGCCAACAGCATGGGCTCGACCGCCTGCTTGAGCCGCGTCTTCTCTATCGCGACCATCTCGGTCGACTGGCGACAGCGCCTTCAGGGCTTGCTGTTCGGCGGAAGACAGCGGGCGGATCTCGTCGATCATGACAAGAGCGAAGCGCGCAATCAGCCGCGCGTCCAGCCTGTCGGTCTTGGCGCGCCGCCCCCCGGTCTCGCGGAAAGGCCTTGATGCGGCGCGGATTAACGATGCCGATCGCCTCCAACATGAGGCGGCTAACACCCTCGTGCCGGAGCCTGCGGATGCCATCGGCGATGGTAAGCGAAGGCGCTTGCTGCGCGAACGAGGCTGCTGTCATGGATTAGACTTGTATGCCGACTTGCAGCGCCAGGCCGCCGTCCTTGCGACTGTTCGATCGAGAGACCCGACGCAGACGCCGTTGCCGGGCTACGACCGCGCCCGCGACCAGGAATCCAACGAGCTGTCTGCTTCGCCTGTCACTCTACAGTGACAAGGCCAAGATACCGGAATCCACTTTCCGGGATCAGGGCCTTGGGCCGGACGCCAGTCGGATAGGTCCGTCAGGCGCTTCAGCAACGACCGCGGGCAGGTGGGACCCTAATACTAAAGGACCGTATCCCAAGTCATAGGACAATAGTTGACTAAGTTATCATCAGCGAGAGGAGGCGGGACTATGCATGCCATCTTAGAATCTGAGCCGCGGGCGGCTGACCCGCAACATACGAAAAAGCTTATCAATCTCGTGCCGGTGGCCATCTCCTGGGGAGTGCTGCTCGCCATCTACGTAGGGCTTCGGCTTTACCAGCAGGCATTTGCATTCAAGTACGGCCTGGATTCGACATCCCCCGAATTTGCGACCTACTGGCTGACGCTGTTCAAAGTCGAGGTACCGCTTATTTTCGGGGTGGGCTTCGCCATTTGGGCCTACCTTTGGCTCACCCGGGATAAGAACCTCGACAAAATCGACGCCGAAACGGAACTGCGCCGCTACTTTAGCCTCGTCGCGTGGTTCTTGCTGTATACGTTTTCTTTTCTTTGGATCGCTAGCTTCTTTGGTGAGAGCGATGCCACTTGGCATCAAACCGTGATTCGCGACACCGCGCTTACTCCCAGCCATATCGTCGTATTTTACGCTTGTATTCCACTGTATATCATCTTGGGCGTTAGCAGCCTTCTATATGCTACCACGCGGATTCCCAAATTCTCAAAAGGCTATTCGGTGCCGCTCATCATGGCTGTGCTCGGGCCCGGGCTCATTCTGCCGAACCTTGGCTATAACGAGTGGGGCCACGCGTTCTGGCTCACTGAAGAAATCTTCAGCCATCCGCTCCATTGGGGCTTCCCGGTTCTTGGGTGGACCGGCTTTGCTCTTGGCGGCGTCCTTCTTCAGGCGACCATGAGGATGGCGGAGCTTTTCAAAGAGATCGATGGCGCAAACTTGGCGAAAGCCTGACGCCTTGGCTGATGCCGGCGATGGCGGACAATGCGACTGTAGGCGGTGTCTCTGCTGAATCGACTGACTGACAGGTAGGACACCGCCTTCGGCAAAGAACCGTTGCCTAATCATAAGAATACGAATTACCGGGGGGGGGGAGCATGACTGACAACGATCAAGCAATTTTAGCTGCGGCAGAAATGTCGCCAAGAATAGCGCGCTATTCACGAACTTTCGACTACCTGATTGTCGTCATAGCTGCCTTCCTTGTATGGTCCGTTACGCACATCCATTTTCTCCTTTTCGCTGGGGACTGGGATTTTTTTATTGACTGGAAAGACAGACAGTATTGGATTCTGATAACGCCGATAGTCTCCATAATGTCGGCCGCGGCATTTCAGGCGATCTTCTGGACTCTATTTCGCCTGCCAATCGGAGCGACAGCTAGCGCACTTCTGTTTCTGATCGGCGTCTGGATTGTCAGATACCATGCTTGGGAAGGCATGGCCTACTTCCCGCTCAGTCTCGTTGTTCCAGCGACCGGTCTAGTCGGAGCGATGGCACTCGACTTCATCCTTGTGCTGAGCCGAAGCTGGGTTATAACGGCCGTGTTCGGCGGCGTTATTTATGGTCTCTCGTTCTTTCCGACAAACTGGATTTATCTGGCGCCATATTTCCAGCCAGCAGAGCATATGGGTGAGATGGCGTCTGTTGCCGATATCATCGGCTACGTCTTCCCTCGTTCCGGCACGCCTGAATACATAAGAATTATCGAACGCGGAACCTTGCGCACGTTCGGCGACTCCGCCAACTGGGTCTCAGCGTTCTTTTCTGCGTTCGTTTGCATGTTCGCCTACTCGGTGTTCTGGTTGATGGGTGTGGTCGCCTGCACACCCAAATACATACCGGTGGGATACCGCTTCAAGGAGCTTTATGGCGCTAAAATCGATGCGGGTGCTCTATGAGCAAGATAATGAAAAAGGCGACGTTGCTCGTTTGGGCCGCGACGACATTGCTATTTTCCCTTATGGATCAGGCCGCATTCGCGCACGGCGAGCGGGCGACCGAGCCTTACATCAGAACGCGCACTGTGCATTGGTATGACGTCACTTGGTCAACCGATGCGCTTAACGTCAACGATACAGTAACCGTCCAGGGCAAGTTTCACTTATTGAACGATTGGCCGGATTCGGTGAGTCTGCCCAATCTGGTGTTCCTTTCCAACGGCTCGCCCGGCGCCGTCATGACCCGCGTAGAATCGTACATCAACGAAATTCCCGCACGGCAGTCCACCAAGGGTTTGATCGTCGGACGGGATTATGACTTCAAACTCGTTATGAAGGCGCGTAAGGTGGGACAGTGGCACCTTCATCCGGTCATGAACATCCATGGGGCCGGGGCGGTCGTTGGGCCGGGAGAATGGATAACTGTCAGCGGCAACGAAGCGGATTTCAAGGATCCGCTCACGACCTTGACTGGAAACAAGATCGACGATCTGCAAACGTTTGGCGTTTCACGCGTGCAGATGTGGCAGTTTGGGTTCGGGCTGATTGCCGCGGTGTGGATCCTATGGTGGCTGCGCAGGCCCCTCATCATTTCGCGCTGGCTCGTGGTCAAGAAGGGGCGAGAGGACCTTCTCATCACGCCGATGGACGACAAAGTTGCGGCGGCCCTGCTGGTCCTTTTGGCGATCGTGGTGCTGGTCGGATACACCAGAACGACGTCCGAGTTTCCAGAACTGGTTCCGCTTCAATCGGGGTCTCTTTCCACTCCACCACTGCCCAAGCCGCCCCACGCGGTTGAAATCAAGTTCAAGAGGGCCGAGTACGACGTTCCCGGTCGGTCCATGCGCCTGAGCGTAGAGATGACCAATACGTCCGATCAACCCGTGAGCGTTGGCGAGTTCACCACCGCTAACCTGCGTTTCATAAATAAGAGTCTTCCTGCGGCGGTGGCGGCAGTCAGTTCGAAATTTCCGAAGGAGCTGGTCCCCCGGAACGGCCTTGTCATCGACCATCCGGAGCCGCTTGCACCTGGTGAAAGCCGTCTGGTGAACCTGGATACAACGGATGCGGCATGGGAAGTAGAACGTTTGGTGAGCTTTCTTTCTAACGTTGACAGTAGAATGGGCGGATTGCTGTTTTTCTATGACGGGAAAGGCAACCGCTCCATGAGCGAAGTATACGGGCCCATTGTTCCAGTCTTCAAAAAGACGATCTGAAGCCAGGTTTAATAGGACGAAGCTGCGCGATGGTCGATAAGCTCACGATCAGGAGGTACTCCAGATCGGCATTGCGCGGCCTTTCGTTTGCAGTGCCTCTGCTGGTTTTGTCGTCCCAGCCGGCCTCTTCCCACGGTGGCGTCAGTATGGAAAATGACGTGTGTAGGCTCCGATTGGGAGCATACATCATGCACTTTACCGGGTACCAGCCGCAAGCAACCGGCAGCAGGGAGTTCTGCGAAGACATTCCGGAGACCGGCAAAACGGTGGTGGTGCTGGACGCGGTTGATGATGCTCTGCGCGACATCCCGATCGAGGTGCGAATCGTGCGGGATACGGGAGACAACAGCAATTTGGAGACCATCACCGTTGTGCACCTGCAGCCCAAAGTTTACCCCTCTGGCAGCATTGCCTTGGAATATACGTTCGATAAGGCTGGAAAATTTATCGGACTGGTTACCGCGGGCGCAAAGGGCGAATACGTCTCACGGTTTCCCTTCAGTGTGGCTTCTGGAAAGTCGTTCTACGAGAAATACCTGCTTTTCATCGTAGTTCCATTGGTAGGATTTGCCTTATATCGTTATTCGGCACGTGTCAGAAAGAAATTGGACGCCCGCCTCAGCATACCACCAAACTAGCTGGGATAAGGCCGGTGATTGTTTGGCCAGGAGGGGGAACGGGCCTTGCCGCCAACCTCGCTAGGAGAGCTAGCGCGACCGGCGAGGCGAAGCTGAGGATGCGCGTTGTAATTGCGCTTGTGGTGGCATCGTGTTCTGGATGCTCCGGATCATCGGAGCCGCCGGAGGGGACTTCGGTCGTCAGCTTCGACTATGCGCACGCTGTGCGCCGCGGCTCCTGTTCCCCCGGCAGCAAGCCGGCCGGACCAGGTGCCACCGACGGCCTTACATCGCGCGATGGCTTTCATTATAACGTGAGGGCGCCTGCAAACCTCGATCCGACCTATGCGCATCCGCTGCTCGTCGTCTATGCGCCGGCGGGCTATGATGCGAAACAGAGCGAATCCCTCACCCGCCTCACCACCGAGGCAACCCGCAGCGGCTTCGTCGTGGTTTATGTCGGTAGCCGTCCTCTATCGGTGAAGACGATAGAAAAGCTTGCGCAGCTACCTAAAGAAGTTGCCGCCGTTTGGTGCGTCGATCCAAATCGAGTGTATGCGACCGGCCACTCCGATGGCGGAACGGTGTCGATTGCGCTCGCCGTTCTGGAAGAGACTACAGGCACCGTGTCGGCAATTGCTCCGAGCGCCGCGGGCTTCTCTCGGAAAGACCTCGAAGCCTTTCGATGCCCGAAGCCCATTCCGGTGATGGTCATGCACGGCAAGCAGGACACACATTTTCCGGGCTGGGGAAAGGAAGCCGCCCTGTGGTGGGCGCGCTGCAATGCCTGCGACATCGCAAAACCGCCCGCACCGCAAGCCAGTGGCTGCCTAGCATTCGAAGGTTGCGCACCCAACGGGATGACCGTTTACTGTGAGGGAGGCGGCTCGCATAATGACTGGCCGCCCATGCAAAATCAGATATTGCGATTTTTCGGATCTGCCGGATCCCAAGAGACGCGGTAAGGGGCTCGGCAAGTGAATTCCAGGAAGATATGCAGTGTCTCAAGCCGGCCATTCAGCCGCTGGCGTCGGATACCAAACGACTTTCGAAAACATTGCGAAAATCAGAAAACTTCCAAGCTGAATAAGAAGGGTTGATTCCCTTTGACCGTAAGCGATGTTCCACGATCACCCTCCGGGTGGTCGGCGACTTTTTCGCCTCGAACACGTCGAACAGTTAGCGCCGGCAATGTGCTCAGCACGCGCCATGAGTGATCCGGACGTCGCTTTCCGGCCAAGGCGTTTTGGCGCTAGTTTAGCTAAGTCTTAACAGGCATCTCGTACATTTCAAGCGATTCGAGGCAAGGAAAATGACGAGCTGGCCAGGCCGCCGGGTGATTTCGTCCGGCATAACCCTTCCGCCTCGCCAACGGCGCACGATGGAGCGAACAGATGCGTCTCAGCGACTTTCGGATCCGGTCGAGGGCCTATGCCGGCCTCGGTGGACTGCTGATGATCGCCGGCGGGCTGATCGCCGTGGGGGTCTTTCAGCTCATTGGCGTCGAACGCCAAATAGCGTGGTTCGCCGGCATTACGAGCAACGCCACGCGCAATCTCGAGGTACAGAACGTCGCCGGGCAAATGCTGCGAAACGCCCTCAAGTTCCAGACGGATCAGGACGAAGCGACCATCAAGGCGTTCGACGCCGAGCAGACGAAGGCGATCGAGTTGCTGGCCGCGGCGAAGCAAGCGTCAGTCTCTTCTGAGCGCCGTCGCCTCTATGACGAAACCTCGGACGCCATCACTTCCGCCAAGCAGAATTTCGATAAGCTCGTCGCGGTCGGCACCAACTTTGCCGCGGCACGAGCCAAGCAGTTCTCCCGCGGTGACGAGCTGACGGCTGCGGTGGCGCAGTTGCTCGATGCGGTACGCGGTCAGGGCGAGATCGCCGTCAATCGTCAGGCGAACGAGGTGGAGACGGCGGTGCTTCTCGCCCGCCTTGCGAATTGGCGCTTTCTCGCCACTCATGACGTGAAAGGCCCCGCCAGCGTCAGGACCAATGTTGAGAAAGCGATGGCGGCGCTGGGCGCTCTGCAGAAGAACACGGCGGCGGCGGGCATTCACGATTTACTGCCGGCGGTCAAAGCGGCGCTCGATGCTTATAGCGCAAGCTTCGCCGTGGCCTCGGAAGCGGCCCTGCAGGGGGACGAGCTTTACGAGAAGACAATTGTGCCGCAATTCCTGAAAATCAAGGAGCTCGGAGCCGCGGCACAGCAGACGCTCGATGCTGATCTCGTTCGTACGGCGCAGGACACGGACGAGGCCGTCTCTAACACCATGACGCGACTGAGCCTGTTGGTGGGAATCGGTGTGCTGATCGTCATTTTTCTGGGTTATGTGATCGACCGTGGCATCGTCATTCCGATCTCCGGCATGACCGCGGTTATGAAGAAGCTGGCGGGCGGCGACAAATCCGTCGACGTTCCGGCGCTGAACAACAAGGACGAGATCGGTGAGATGGCGAGGGCCGTCGAGGTGTTCAAGCGCAGCATGATCGACGCGGACCGGCTGGCGGCGGAGCGGCGCGCGGAGCAGGAGAGCAAGGAGCAGCGGCAAAAGGTTATCGAGGATTATATTGTCGAGTTCGATCGCTCGGTGCGCCAGGCGCTCGAGAACATAGCCTCGGCCTCGACCGAGCTGCGCGCCACCGCCACCGGCATGTCGGCGACGGCGGAGGAGACGCAGCGCCAGACCAGGGGGGCGGCGGCGGCTTCGAAGGAAACCTCGGCCAATGTGCAGACAGTGGCGGCGTCCTCGGAAGAGATGTCGAGTTCGATCAGCGAGATCAGCCGGCAGGTGTCGCACGCGTCGCAGATCGCCCGGCAGGCGGTGGAGGACGCGCAGCGGACGAATGGCACGGTGAACACACTGGCGGACTCGGCGCAGAAGATCGGGGAGGTGGTGCAGCTGATCCGGGACATCGCCAGCCAGACCAACCTGCTGGCGCTTAACGCGACGATCGAGGCGGCACGCGCCGGCGATGTCGGCAAGGGCTTTGCGGTGGTGGCCTCGGAGGTGAAGTCGCTGGCGACGTTGACAGCGAAGGCGACTGAGGACATCGCGGCGCAGATCGATTCCATCCAGTCGGTGACGGGCGAGGCGGTGACGGCGATCCAGGGGATCGGCGGAACGATCGGGCTGATCAAAGAGATCTCGACGGCGATCGCCAGCGCGGTGGCGGAGCAGGGGGCCGCGACGCAGGAGGTCGCGCGCAATACCCAGGAGGCGGCGAAGGGGACAGAGCAGGTCTCAGCCAATATCGCCGGGGTCAACCGCGCCGCCGAAGAGACCGGCGCCGTGGCGAGCCAGGTGCTGTCCTCCGCCGAGCAGCTCGGCCGTCAGTCCGAGACGTTGCGTACCGATGTCAACCGCTTCCTCGAGAAGATTCGCGCCGCTTGAGGTGGCGGCACTGAAGCCAGACCAGGCGACATCGCCGATGAGGCTCGGCCGCAGAGAATGACGTTGCTAGGCCGCAGGGGAAAGTCGCGCGGCCCGAAGATCGAGGAGGCATCGCGCACGCCTTTCTTTCCGCGCTCAAGCCGGTGGACGGCGCGGCTAGCTAGACCCCATGTTCGCCGTTGTTCGCAACTTGGGCATTAACCGCAGCAGCGGTCGCCTTTTCCGGCTTTTTGGCAACTGGCATCTTCGCCGTCGGTGATCGCCGACCAATCGATTTCTTAGGTCCGGTACCATCTATCTACCCTGGTGAGCTACGAGGAACGCCTGTAATCGGTCTGGTGCTGCCATCCGCAAAAGACGATAGCCGATTCTAAGATTCACCGCCGGGCGCTTGCCGCGGCTTACCGCATCTCTCCACGCGACCTTGACGACATGAGCGGAGAGTTCGCACGTCTCAACAACGATACATCTCAGAGCGTGTGCGCTAGGCCGGCCGAATTGTTTCGGTCGCCGTGATCGTTTTGGTCGGCATCAACAGCGACGGACGGCGCGAGATACTCGGGCTTGATATCGGCCCCTGCGAGGCCGAGACGTTCTGCACATTCCTGCGCAAGCTCGTTCGCCGCGGCCTGCGCGGCATCAAGCTGGTGATGTCCGACGCCCACGAAGGCATTAAGGCCGCCGCGGGATCACGTCAAATGCGAATTTGCCATCGCGAGCACAAAACAAACTACCGCAGCTAAGACAGACCGCCTGATCATTCTTCTTAGTGACTTCGATGCGCACATTTTTGAGCAATTCGTGTCCGCTTGGCGTGGTGTAGTTGGCGGCAGGTCACCGCGACTGCCGGTCTGTTGCGGGCAGGTCGGCTGGCGATGCCGGAAGGCTGACGGCGGGATCATCGCCGATCGGGGCGATAGTTTTCAACGTCCTGTCGCGGGCGCGCTGCACCATGTACCAGTCTTGGCTGAAGCGGTCGCTTGGCTGGCACGAACGATTGAGCTGCTGCCGGATTGTGTTTCGGTGCACTGCACCAAGTTTGTACCACCGCTCGGACGCTTGGGCGAAATCCGTGATGACCTCGAAGCCATTCTGGTCGAGGCCTGAGACGCAAGGCAGGCGCAGACATTGCCCAATTCAGGCGCTGCGCGATGCGCTTAACTATTAGTCGCAAATACAGTATGTTAGAATCTGCCATTTGCTCTGAGAGAACCCGTTAGAGGATCGCGCGCCGAGCATGGGAGGATACAGAATGACAGCGCTTGTGCCGCCGGATCTGATCCCAAACTGGATACCCGGCGAGAAGATCGCGGACAGTTCTCATCTTGACTGGAGCGGCCTAACGCTCAAGGGGTATCACTATCCTGACCAGGAAGCGAAGATTCCATTAATGCGCGACTACATGATCGTTATCTATGAAGGCGCGAAAGCGATCATGCAACGCAGCAGCGGCGGGCCTTGGCACAGCGATGCCGTAGAAAAGGGAGTGATCTCGCTCCTGACTCGTGCCGAACAGTCGGTTTGGCGATGGGATCGCCCGATCCGGGTGAAGCACATCTACATCGGCCACGAGATTATCGAACAGACCGCCAACCAGGTCTTCGAAAAGGATCTCGATCGGGTGAGAATGGATGATCGGGTCCGGGCGGAGGACCCGATCATCCCTCTTTACCTGAAAATGCTGGAGAGTGAACTCCAGGGCGAGGGGCTCGGCGAAAGACTCTATATTGACTCGATCCGGACGCAGCTCGCCATCCATCTGTTGCGCCACTATGCCAAGGTGGAGTTTAGGCCACCCAAGCTGGGCTCGTTCAGTCCTCGCCTACGGCGAATGATGACCGAGTTCATCGACCAGAATCTTACGAAAAACATCACGCTCGACGATCTGGCGGGTCTTGCCAGACTGAGCAGCTACCACTTCTCGCGCAAATTCAAGGCTGATCTCGGAGTGGCCCCGCACTCTTATGTTCTTTCGCGGCGCATCAAGAGGGCCGAGTGCTTGCTGAAGAGCAGCCGCCTCCCGCTGAAATTGATTGCCGCCGAATGTGGCTTCACCGATCAGAGCCACCTTATCCGCGTATTCCGCAAGTACTTGGGTGTTACCCCAAACAATTTCCGCAACAGCGCCTGATGGTTCTCTGTGCGCGCCCTTGGTAGGCGCCAGCAAGATTCTACCATGAAGCGGGGCAAGCCGGTCCAATACCGGCTCACCCCGCTGCGCTATCTTTCCTGGACAAGACGACCAAAACAGGCCCGTCCGTAGCGCCATCTTCCGCGAGAGAGATCTCCGGCGCACGCGGCGACGCCGAGGTCTTTCAAGGGGAGGAAAACCTATGGCTTCGAGCAAGCAAGCTGATTTTCTGCGTGCACTCTATCAGGATTGGACCAACCGCATGGTTGCCGATCCGAATTTGTCGATCGCGAACCTGCGTAGTATGTTTGACGAATGGGGTCAGCCGGCGCTGGAACCAGAGAATGTCTGCTACAAGAGCGATCGCGTCGGCGGTGTCGAGGCCATCTGGGCGCTTCCTGTTGGCGCCGATAACTCGCGCGCAATCGTCTACACTCATGGCGGCGGCTTTGCAGTCGGCTCGGCCGACAGCCACCGGAAACTCGCGGGACATCTGGCTAAGGCCCTCAATGTCACTGCTGTTGTGCTCCACTATCGGCGAGCGCCCGAGCATCCCTTCCCCGCCCAGATCGAGGATGCCGTCGCCGCCTACAAGGCTCTGCTCGAGAAGGGCTTTGATGCAAAGAAGATCTCGACCGCGGGCGACAGCGCGGGCGGCAATCTCGCTATCGCGAGCGTGCTCAAGATGCGCGATCTTCGCCTGCCACTGCCCGGCAGCGTGATCGCCTTCTCTCCGTGGCTCGATATGGCCCTACGCGGACCCACGCTCGAGACCAATTCAGCTACCGACGCGCTGGTCGGCCGGCCGATTCTCGAAGCAATGGCTGGCATGTTCCTCGGCGGCAAGACGGATCCGCACGATCCGCTCGCGAACCCTCTCGAAAACGACTTCAAGGGCTTTCCGCCGCTCTACATCAACGCCGGCGGGAACGAGACACTGCTCAGCGATTCCGAAACGCTTCATGCCAAGGCGAAAGCCCAAGGGGTGAAGACCGTGCTGTCAGTGGTCCCCGGCATGCAACATGTCTTTCCCGCGCTGGCCGGCCGCGCACCCGAGGCAGATCAGGAACTCGGCCGCATCGCCGCCTGGTACAAGAACCTCTGATTTGGTCACGCGCACCGGCACGCCGGTTCGCGACCCAACCCCACAACATCATGAACAGCGGCACCATTCCTCGCGTGGACAACGGAGAGAGCCAATGAACAATCTTGCCAGGAAATCCAGAACGGAAGCTGACTTCGACGCTATCGTGATCGGCGCCGGATTTGGCGGCATCTACATGCTTCACAAGCTGCGCAATGAGCTTGGGCTCAAGGTCCGGGCGTTCGAAAAGGGCGGCGGCATCGGCGGCACCTGGTACTTCAACCGCTACCCCGGCGCGAAGTCGGATACCGAGGGTTTCGTCTACCGCTACTCCTTTGACAAGGATCTGCTGCAGGAGTGGGACTGGACCACACGTTACCTGGAGCAATCTGAGATCGAGCAGTACCTTAACCACGTCGTCGATCGGTTCGATCTTCGCCGCGACATCCAGCTGAATACCGAAATCGCGAGCGCGGTATTCAACGAGCAGCGTAACCTCTGGCAGGTGCGCACGAGCACGGGCGAAGCCTTCACGAGCCGCTACCTGGTGACGGCGCTCGGGCTCCTCGCGAAGAGCAACATGCCCGACATTCCCGGACGAGACAGCTTCGGCGGCATCCTCGTGCACACCAACGCCTGGCCGCGCGACCTCGACATCACCGGCAAGCGGGTCGGCGTGATCGGTACTGGCTCCACGGGAACTCAGTTCATCGTCGCCGCCGCCAAGCAGGCCGGCCATCTGACAGTCTTCCAGCGCTCGCCACAATACTGCGTGCCGTCCGGCAACGGCCCGGTCGATCGGGCCGAGGTCGTCGAGACCAAGAAGAACTTCGACGCGATCTGGCAGCAGGTGCGCAACTCGGTGGTCGCCTTTGGCTTCCAGGAAAGCGGCGTCGAGGCGATGAGCGTTTCCGAGGAGGAGCGGCGCCGAGTCTTCCAGGAGAACTGGGACAAGGGCAACGGCTTCCGGTTCATGTTCGGCACGTTCTGCGATATCGCCACCAACCCGGAGGCCAATGCGGCCGCGGCGGCGTTCATCCGCTCGAAGATCAAGGAAATCGTCAAGGACCCGGAGACCGCGCGCAAGCTCACCCCGACCGGCTTGTACGCCAAGCGCCCGCTGTGCAACGAGGGCTACTACGAAACCTTCAACCGCGACAATGTCACGCTAGTCTCGATCGAGGAGAATCCGATCGAGGCGATCACGCCCGCCGGGGTGCGCACGGCCGACAGCGTCGAGCACAAGCTAGACGTGCTCGTCTTCGCGACCGGTTTCGACGCGGTCGACGGCAACTATCGTTCCATGGACCTGCGCGGACGCGGCGGGCGGCACATCAACGAACACTGGGGCGACGGACCGACCAGCTACCTGGGGCTGTCCACGCACGGCTTTCCCAATATGTTCATGATCCTCGGACCGAACGGCCCATTCACGAACCTGCCCCCTAGCATCGAGACGCAGGTGGAGTGGATCGGCGACCTCATCGGCCATGCTGAACGTTCACGTGCCTTGACAGTAGAGCCGACCCGGCAGGCCGAGGAGAGCTGGACAAAGACCTGCCAGGAGATCGCCAACATGACGCTCTTCCCGAAGGTGCAGTCGTGGATCTTCGGCGCCAACATCCCCGGCAAGAAGAACACCGTGATGTTCTACATGGGCGGCATCGGGGGCTACCGGAATGAACTGAAGGCGGTAGCGGACAGCGGCTATTCGACCCTGTCGTTCGACCGCTGATCTACCTCGAACTACGTCTGGACAGGGCCGGGTCAACTGGCCCGGCCCTGTCCCATCCATGTCAAGAGAACTAAGAAAGCCAGGGAGGAACTACATGGGCAGAGTCAATGGGAAAGTGGTACTGGTCACCGGTGGCGCAATGGGAATGGGGAAGTCCCATTCCGAGCTTCTGGCCGCCGAGGGCGCACATGTGTTCGTTTGCGACATCGACGCAGAAAAGGGCCGCCAGGTGGTCGACGACATCGGCGGCAGGGGCGGCACGGCCGAGTTCATCAAGCTAGACGTGACGAGCGAGGCCGACTGGCACTCAGCAGTTGCGTCGGTCAAGGCAAAGACCGGTCGGCTGGATGTTCTGGTGAACAATGCCGGTATCCTGATCCTGAAGCCTGCGCACGAGACGACGAACGAGGAATGGGATCGTATTTTCAACATCAATGTTCGGGGTGTTTTCCTTGGTATCCGTGAATGCGTGCCGCTGATGAAAGAGTCCGGTAGCGGGTCCATTATCAACATCTCGTCGATCTACGGGATCATCGCTGCGCCGTCGGCGGGCGCCTACATCGCGTCCAAGGGGGCCGTCCGGCTTCTGACCAAGTCCTGTGCAGTGGACCTTGCGCCCTTCAACATCCGGGTGAATTCGATTCACCCGGGGGTGATCGATACCCCCATGACCAAGGATCTTCTTCACGCCGATCCGGAGACACGCAAGGCGATCCTTGGGCCGACCTTGTTGAACCGCCCCAGCCAGCCCATCGAAGTCTCGCAGGCGATACTCTTCCTCGCTTCGGACGAGTCATCGTTCTTCTGCGGCTCGGAAGTTGTAGTTGACGGCGGTTATGTCGCTACCTGATCGCGGCATCGGTGGCGACCGGCAGCAACTCGATACCGTCAGGAGCGCCCGCTACGAAGCGTTCGCCTTTAGCTGAGGCAGGGTGCCCGCTCCCATGGGCGGGCACAGCTTGAGGTGCTGCATGCGTACCAGGTGCGCACGTCGGCGCCGCCAAGACCGACATCGACATGAATATGGGGATCCTGGCGCTCAAATGGTGACGCCCGGCGGCAGGCGTTACGAGACGCAGGAGAGCGGCCCGGCTTTTGCGCCGGTTGTTGTCGAAGAACGCCTTTTGGTGAAGGAGGCGCCGGTTGCGCCAGCGGCATCAATTGCTTCAGGCATGATCGAGATCGTGATCGGCGCGGCCACGGTTCGCGTTGCGTCCGGGATCGATTCGGCGAGTCTGCAGGCGGGCGCCTTCGGTCGAAAGCGTCCGATCGATTGAAGCCAGGGGCGATGCCGGCCCGGAAGCGACGCGGCCTGATCGAGATCGAACTCGGTGACGGCAAGCGCGTCATCGTTGATGAGAATGTCGACGCTGAGGCGTTGGGACGGGTTCTCGATTTTCTGAGCCGACAATGATCCCTGTTCCGAGCGGCGTCAGGGTCTGGATCGCCACGGGCAGCAGTCTTCAATGCAATATTTCTGCTGGTGGCAGTAGGTGCAATAGCCTGGGAGGCAGTTCAGCTCGTTGCTCATCCGGAACCCGTCGCCGGCCAGACCGTAATGATCGTTGCCACCATTGGCATCATCATCAATGGTTCTACTGCGTTGCTCTTCGCCTCGGGACGTAAGGATGACATCTCAAGCGCAGACCTGAGCCTTTCCTGTGACAGGTGGCAGAACCGCACGTTCGATCGAATCGAAGTCGCTTTGGGACATGTTCAATTCAACACTCAGGCTGAGGGGATCGGCATGACCGCAGAGGATATCGTCATATTTCCATTGCGTTGAGGCCAGGATCCCGTTGCGCGCGTGCAGTTCGATGGTGAGAGGCGCATGCTTGCCGCTGCCGCGGCAGTTTTGATACCCGTCTCCGATACAATAGGCTTCTAGCAACACACAGTTTCTGGCGGCATATTGCGCCGCGATCTCGATATCGATCAGTCCGAAGGCCGGATCGTCGGCTGCACCCCTTTCGTAGAAATAGAAATGGCTGATGCGCCCATAGAAGATCTTGCCGCTTGCCGGGTTGTGGGGCACCTGGGCATCGGCCCTGCCGGGCGTGCGCGGCGGAACGAGACCCATCTCGCAACTCTGTCGGCACGAATAGCACTCTATCATCGTTTCTCCCTCGCGTTCCAGCGTGATTGCTCACCTCCGCGACAGATAGGACGACGCGCATCCAACAAGCCATGATTTCTATCGGTTTGCGTACGGCCTGCTTTACCCCCCGTGGCCGGCTCGGGATGCTTGCCGCGTGCCGTCCATTCCCGATCACGATTTTAGCGATCCCAATCTTACCCACCTATTTTTCTATTTACAAGCAAGATAGACTGTTTATATCTAGCCCGAGGCTTGGGGCCTGACGACGATGCCGAAAAGGCGCATCCGGAAAGTGCTTCGGGGGGAGGAGCAATGACTAATGACTATTGACAATCATCCGCTGGGGGCGGCGATCGCCCGCCTTGCCGTTACGGTGACCGGATGACCGGAGGCGGAAGCGTGCGGATCGTGATCGTCGGCGCCGGTCAGGCGGGCGCTCGCGCAGCCCTCGCGCTGCGCAGCGCAGGCCATCAGGGCTCGATCACGCTGATCGGTGCCGAGCCGCATCTGCCCCATGAACGACCGCAATTGTCCAATGAATTGCTTACTAAGCCCGGTGCGACGGTGCAGTTCATCAAATCCGCTGAACACTGGGCTGCGCAGGGCATCGATCTCTGGTGCGGCACAGCCGTGGTCTCCGTGGATCCGGACCGTCGCGAGGTGGGTGTCGCCGATGGTCGCACTGCGGGGTTCGACCGGCTGCTTCTGGCAACCGGGATGTCGCCGCGGCGGTGTGCGGCGCTGGAAGGATCGGCCATTCCAGTCGGCTACCTGCGCACCATCGGGGATTCGCGGGCCATCCACGACCGTCTCGTGCCGGGCGTCAGGATTGTCGTCGTCGGAGGCGGTGTCATCGGGCTGGAGGTCGCCGCCGCCGCGGTTGCGGCGGGCTGCACGGTGACGGTGGTGGAAGCCGCCCAACGGCTGCTCGGCCGGGCGCTTCCCGACGTCGTGGGCCGTTTTCTGCTGGCTCTGCACACGGCGGAAGGCGTGTCGTTCCGCTATGGGGTCACGCCCACCGGTGTGGAAGGCGGGACGGTCGTTCTTTCGGACGGCACCCGCCTTCCGGCGGACCTGATCGTCGTCGGGATCGGGGTCGAGCCCTCTGCCGAGATCGTGTCGGCGTTCGGCCTGCCGGCGGCCGACAGCTTCAGGGTAGATTCCGCAACGGCGACGGCCTTCGACGGCGTCCATGCGGCCGGCGACGCGGCGCTGCAATACAGCCCCTGGCACGACCGATGGATCCGCGTTGACACCTGGGCCAACGCCCAGAACCAGGCCGTGGCAGCGGCGAAGGCGATGATCGGGCTCAACGTCAGCTACGAGGAGCCGGCGTGGTTCTGGTCCGATCAGTACAAGGTGAACCTTCAGGTCGTCGGCGATGCTGTTGCAGAGGAGCATGTCGTCCGCGGCTCGGTCGAGAGCGGCAAGTTCAGCGTGATCAGCCTGCGTGGCGGCGAGGCCGTCGGCGGCGTCACCGTCAACGACCCGCGCGAGATGGGCGCCCTGCGGAGGCTTGTCGCAGCACGCCTCAGCTTGCCGAGAGCGGACTTGGAGGACGTGCGGTTCGATCTGAGGAGAGCCGCGGCCGCGTAAGGCCGCGTCCGTACCGGGAGGAGAGATCATGAATGCCCGTGTGAAGGAGCCCCTGATCCTCATCGACGATCAGAAGAAGACGTTCAAGGTAGCGCGGAACAACTTCATCGATTCCGAGGTGCTGCAAGCCGAGCGGGATCGGATCTTCGGCAACTGCTGGCTCTATGTCGGCCACGGGTCCGAGCTCAACAAGCCGGGCGACTTCATGATGCGTGAGGTCGGCGGCCGCAGCATCCTGTTCGCCAAGGACCGCGAGGGTGTGGTGCGGGCGATGTACAACACCTGCCCCCATCGCGGCGCGCAGGTGTGCCGTGAGCGCTCGGGCAACGCCAAGTCGTTCCAGTGCTTCTATCACGGCTGGGTGTTCGGCCTTGACGGCAAGCTGCGCAGCCAGCCCGGCGAGGAGGCCTATCCGGAGGGCTTCAAGGACGATCCCAGCTCGAGTCTCAGCGTGGTGAAGCGGATGGAGTCCTATCGCGACCTCTACTTCATCTGTTTCGATGATGATGCGGTCTCGCTCGACACCTATCTCGGCAACGCCAAGGAATATCTTGATCTGATCTGCGACCAGGCGGAAGACGGCCTGGAGATCGTGCGCGGGGCGCAGGAATATGCGATCAACGCCAACTGGAAGCTTCTGACCGAGAACAGCATCGATGGCTACCACGCGGCCAGCACGCACGCGACCTACATGGACTACCTCAAGAGCACCGATGGCGGCCTCACCAGCGTCGCGCTCACCGGCTACGGCCGCGATCTCGGCAATGGCCACGCGGTGATCGAGTATGCTGCGCCATGGGGCCGGCCGGTGGCGCAGTGGATTCCGATGTGGGGTGAGACCGGCAAGAAGGAGATCGGCGAGATTCTCGCGCGCCTCGAAGCGAGGCACGGCAAGGAGCGGGCCGAGCGCATCGCCTACAAGAACCGTAACCTGCACATTTTCCCCAACCTCATCATCAACGACATCATGGCGCTGACTGTGCGGACCTACTTCCCCAAATCGGAAAGCGAGATGCAGGTCAACGCCTGGGCCGCTGCTCCACGGGGTGAGTCAGGATGGGCGCGCAAGTTCCGCCTGTTCAACTTCCTCGAGTTCCTGGGACCGGGTGGCTTCGCCACGCCTGACGACGTCGAAGCACTTGAGCATTGCCAACGCGGCTATCTCAACAGCCGCGAGGTGCGCTGGAACGACATCTCGAAGGGTATGAGCCAGGCTACCCCGGCGATGACCGACGAGGAGCAAATGCGCGCCTTCTGGAAGCAGTGGAATGCGCGCATGACCGGCATGCAGGCGGGGGCTTGAGCGATGAACGCGGAAACGATCGGCTTGGCCAGTAATGCCGTCTCGCGCGCCGAGGTGGAGGACTTCCTCTACTACGAGGCCGAGCTCCTCGACGCTTGGCGCCTGCCCGAATGGCTCCAACTTTTCACTGAGGACGCGACCTACGAGGTGCCGACCACAAATCTACCTGCGGATGCGTCCTCTGACGAGAACCTGTTCTACATCGCCGACGATAGGTTCCGGCTGGGCGAGCGCGTGAAGAGGCTGATGAAGCGGGCGGCGCATGCAGAGTTCCCGCATTCGAAGACGCGCCACATCGTGGCCAACGTGAGTCTGCGAGGCCGGGACGTCGGCAGGCTGGACATCAGCTGCTCCTTCGTCACCTACCGGACGAAGGACAGCGCGACGCACCTGTTCTTCGGCACGCTCCGGTACCAACTCGTGCAAGCGGAGGGGCAGTTGCGCATCCGCTGCAAGCGCGTCCTCCTGGACACAGACGGGCTGCGCCAGCAGGGGCGCCTCAGCATCATCCTCTGATCCGGCGCAGCCGGAGCGAGCATCAACAGATCGGCTTGCCGCTCTGGCAGGCGCGGCAACGGGAGTGGATCGGTTTTGCCTAAGGTACTTGAAGGACATATCGCGCTGGTCACAGGCGGCGGACGCGGCATCGGCCTCGTCATCGCCGACCGCCTCGTCGCCGACGGCGCCAGGGTCGTGCTGGCCAATCTGGACAGGACCGAGGCCGAGCAGGCGGCGCGCGACATCGCCGACCGGCACGGTTGCAACCTGCCGCCGGTGGTGGTCGGCGACCTGTCGCATGAGGATGTGGCCGCCGCTGCGGTGCGGCTGGCGGTCGATACCTACGACAAGCTCGATATCCTGGTCAACAATGCCGGGGGCGGCATTATCCGGCCGTTTCTCGAGCATACGCCAGAGACGCTGCGGGCGACGATCGACCGCAACCTGTGGACGGCGATCTGGTGCACTTGGCACGCACTCCCGGTGATGAAGCGGCAGCGATACGGCCGTGTGGTCAATGTTGGGGCTGATTCCGTCCGCTCGGGTCTATGGGACCATGCCGCCTACAATGCCGCCAAGGGCGGCGTCCACGCAATGGGCACGGGCCTGGCCCGCGAGTTCGCCCGCGACGGGATCACGGTCAACACGGTGGCGCCCTGCGCGACCAACACGCCTCAGATGGAGGAGATCGCTGCCCGCGATCCCGCCCTAGCGGCGCAGTTCACCTCCATCATTCCTCTCGGCCGTGCGGCGGAGATGACCGAGGTGGCCTCCATGGTCGCCTATCTCGCCTCGCCCGAGAGTAGCTTCGTCACCGGGCAGGTCATTAGCGTCAACGGCGGGAGCACAATGCTGTGAGGTTGGACATGATCGAACGGGTGGCGGTCTTCTCCGTCGACGAGGTCCCGGCCGGCGAAATCCGGGCGGCGACGCTGCCCAACGGAGAGACGATCGCCGTCTACAACGTCGACGGTGCCTTCTACGCTACCCAGGATCGGTGCACGCATGGCGAGGCTTCGTTGTCCGAGGACGGGACGCTCTGCGGCAAGTTCGTCGAGTGCTCCTGGCATTTCGGCACCTTCGACGTTACCAACGGTGAGCCTGGCCTGATGCCTTGCGAGATTGCCCTCAAGACCTACCCCGTCACCATCGCCGACGGAACGATCTACGTCGAGTACAACTCATGAGCGACACTCTCACCGACGACCGCCGCGGCGCCCGGTCCTCCCGGATCGAGCAGGCTGGCGCGCCGACCAGCCGGACGCAGGCGGAACGCAGCGACGCCACGCGCCGCAAGGTCATGGACGCGGCGCTGCAGGTGCTGCGCGAGCGCGGCTATGCCGGGTTCCGCACCGAGGCCGTCGCCATAGCCGCCGGCGTGTCGCGGGGCGCGATGCTCCATCACTTCCCCAAGAAGCGCGACCTGATCATCTCCGCCTATGAGTATCTCTACGAGCGGCTGGTGCGGACCAGCTTGGCGCGCGGGCGCGACATCTCGGAATTCGACGCCCTATTCGACGCGCTGATCGAGGACGCCCGGGAGTTCTTCCTGGGCGAGCACTTCCTCGCCGTAATCGACATCGTCGTTTCGGCGGCGAACGAGCCCGACATTCGCAAGGATGTTCTGGAGATATCCAGGAAGAACCGCCTTCCGGTCGAGGAGGCCTGGGCCGACCGCCTGTCCGCCTACCTGCCGCGGGAAATTGCCGAGGATATCGTCTTCATGACATTCAACCTGTTCCGCGGGTTCGCCACCCGCACCTTCCTCGACGACGACAGGCGGAAGTTCGACCACATCACGGCGCTCTGGAAAGAGATGGTGCGCGGCCACCTCGAGCTCGGCGGAACCCTGCCGAAGGACGGGCTCCTCCCTGCGGCGGGAGGCGCCTCCTGAGCCGTTCCGACACCGTCGCGCGGCGTTGAGCGCCGGCAGGTCAGCACAGTCCAACATGTACCAAGCAAAAATGAGGGAGAGAGACCAATCAGAATTCTGGCGCACTTGCCGCACTTTCGTTTATGACGGTCGCCCCGTCCATCGCGCTCGCCGTGGACCCCTACGTCATCGGCGTGAGCGCCGCCATGAGCGGTCCCGCCGCCGGCACCCACCTATGCGGGGCACGCCAAGGGCATGAAGATGTATGTCGACAGCCTCAACGCCAAGGGCGGCATCAGCAGCCGCCAGGTCCAGCTCGTGATCCTCGACGACCAGGGCCAGCCTGCTCGCGCCGCCTCGAACGTGCGGCGCCTCCTCAACCAGGATGGTGCCGTGCTGATTGTTAGCGCCAGCGTGTCGCCCATCATCGCCGAAGCGACGAGAGCCGGCGTGCCGGTGCCCTTCTTCGCGGGTTCGGTCTGCCCGACGGAGACCATGCCGCCTGCCACGCCGCTGCTGTTCTGTTCGACGGCGTTCTCCTCGGTCCATGACAGCATCGCGATGATGGACTTCATCCGCGACCAGTACGGTACCGATATCAAGATCGGCTTCGCGGCCATGGGTATCCCCATCTCGCGGGCCGGCGTCGAGAAGGCCAAGCGCATCGCCAAGGGCTTCGGCATAGCGACCGTTAGCACCGAGATCGCCCCGCCCGGAACGGTCGACTACACGGCCTACGCGACGAAGTTTCAGCAGGCCGGCGCGGATGTCATCTTTAGTTGGGCACCATGGTCGGTTGAGGTCGGCATGCACAACGCGCTGCGGAAGATCGGCTGGGATGGGCACTATGTCACCGCGCAACTCACCGAATCCGAGGAGGAACTCGCCACCTTCAAGGATACGAAGCTGATTGCCATCGGCGCGAACTCGATGCTGTTCGAGGGCCTGGCCGCCATCGGCGCCGCCTCATTCGTCAACTACGCCGCCTTCGGCGTCATCATGATCCTCTTCTTGGTCTACGAGCCGAATGGGCTGGTAGGGATCTGGAAGCGCGTCTTGCTGTCAGTACCCAGGCCGCTACCGACGGGGGCAGAAAGGCGGCGTGCGATGACCGGGCTTGAAGGTCGAAGGTCTCAAGGTCGTCTACCAGCGCTCGATCCTCCCCCTGGACGGCACCGACCTCGACGTGCCGAAGGGAACGGTCGTGCCGCTGCTCGGCGCCAATGGGGTCGGCAAGAGCACGACGCTGCGTGCCATCCCCGGATTCATGGGTGGCGACAGCGCCCGCATCACCGCGGGCTCGATCCGCTACGGCGGCGAGGAGCTGCGCCATCTGCGCCTGCCCGCCACCACCCGACGCGGCATCGGGTTGGTGCCGGAGCGCGACAAGGTCTTTCCCAACCTGACCGTCGAGGAGAACCTCTCCGTCGTGGTCTCGTCGGCACCGCGGGTGGAACTGCAGCGCATCGAGGAGGCCGTCTTCACCTACTTCCCGCGTATTGCTGGCCTGCGCAAGCGCGCCGCGGGACTGCTGTCGGGCAGCGCCGAAGCGCTGAAGAGCAACCCCCGGGTGCAGAGCTCTACCTGGGCAGCGGCGGCAACCGCGATACCTATTTGGAAGGCGCCATCCGTCGCAGGAAGGAGCGCGAGCATGCCCTGCGTTTCGGCGGCCTGGTGGTGCTCAACAAGGTCTCGCTCGGCGTCTCCGCGGGCGAGCTGCTGGCGCTGATCGGCCCCAACGCCTGCGGCAGCATCCTGTTCAACCGCGAGGAACTGGTCGGGCTGCGTCCCTACGAGGTCGCGCGACGGGGCGTCGCGCGCACCTTCCAGCACGCGGAGCTGTCCGGCCGCCTCACGGTGCGCGACAATCTCCTGGCCGCACGCCATTGCCTGATGACGATCGGCCCTCTCGCGCAGATGGTGCGCTCGCCGCGGGTGCGGTGCGAGGAACGGGAGCACCTCGAGGTGGTGGACCGGGCGCTGGAATTCGTCGACCTGGCGCGGCATCGCGACACCGTGGTCGGCGCCATGCCCTTCGGACTCCAGAAGCCCGTCGGCTTCGCGCGCGCTTGCCGCGGAGCCGAAATGCCTCCTCATGGACGAGCCATCCGCGGGCCTGACCCAGGAGGAGCGCGAGGACCTCGCGCACTTCATCGTCGGCATCAAGGACAGGCTCGGAATCCCGATGATCTGGATCGAACACGACATGCAGATGGTCGACGCCATCGCCAACCGCGTGCACGTGCTCGATTACAGCCGCTCGATCGGCGGCGGCGCGCCCAAGACGGTGCTCAGGGACGAGGGCGTCATCCGCGCCTATCTCAGCACGGCGCAGGTCGCCTAAGCATCACCACAATGGAAGGTTGCAGGAAATGAACGCTTTCCAGGATCCGGAAATCGGCAAGTCCGTGGTCGCCGCGGGACTTCAGACAAACTATCTCGAGGAAGGCGAAGGCTTCCCGGCCATCCTGCTGCACGGCTCCGGACCGGGCGTGACCAGCTATGCCAACTGGCGCTTCACGCTGCCGGTGCTGGCGGGGAAGTTCCGCGCGATCGCCCCTGATGCTGCGGGCTTCGGCTATACCGAGCGCGGGGCCGATGCGGACTACACTCTCGATTTCTGGGTCGGCCACATCGTCGGCTTCATGGACGCGCTCAGCATCGAGAAGGCCCATTTCGTCGGCAACTCCTTCGGCGGCGCACTGACGCTGGCGATCGCCGCGCGCTATCCCGAGCGGGTCGACCGCCTCGTGCTGATGGGCGCCGCCGGCGTCCGCTTCGAGCTGACCGACGCCCTCGACGTGGTATGGGGCTACGAGCCGTCGGTTGACAACATGCGCCGGATCATGGACCGGTTCGCCTACAATCAGGCGCTGATCAACGAGGATCTCATCGAGGCGCGCTACAGGGCGAGCATCCGGCCCGGCTACCACGAATCCTATTCCCGGATGTTCCCGGCGCCGCGCCAGCGCCACGTGGAGCGGCTCGCCACGCCGGACGAGGCCGTGCGGGCGTTACCGCACCGGGCCCTGATCGTGCACGGCCGCGACGACCAAGTGATCCCGCTGAGCAATAGTCTGCACATGCACGACCTTATCGAGAGGTCGGAGCTGCACGTGTTCGGGCAGTGCGGCCACTGGACCCAGATCGAGAAGAAGGACCGCTTCAACCGGCTGGTCCTCGACTTCCTTCTCGCAGAGCCGGCCTGAAGGCCGGCCGGCGAGTGACGTGCCCGTCACTCTTGCGGGCCGAGACTGAACAGGACGAGCGAATGCTTGAGCAACTAAGATATGTGCGCCTGCCGACCGCCGCGCTGGCCAAGGCCTCGGACTTCGCGACCGGGATGATCGGCCTCGAACTCACCGAGAAGGGCGAAGACTTTGCGCGGTTCCGCTCCGACGACAAGGCCTATGCACTGGAATACGACGCGTCCGGCCGGACGTCGGACCCCGTCGTCGGGCTCGAGGTGCGCAGCGAGCGGCAGCTCGCCGAGGCAGCTCAGAGGCTGGCGGCGATGGGTCTGACCGTGGAGGAGGTGCCGGCTGAGCTCGGCATGCACCGCCGTTTCAAAGCCGGCATCGCTTTTGCCGACTTCAGCGGCAACCGCTTCGAGATCGTGATCCGCCACCAGGACAAGGCACCGCGCTATTTCCCGAGCCGCGACGCAGGAATCCTCGGACTGTCCGACACCGCCCTGCGCAGCACCGACATCGACCGCGACTGCGCGATCTGGACGGAGATTTTCGGCGCCGAGATCCGCGATTTCGTCGGTCGCTCCATCTATCTCGGCTTCGACGACCGCCATCACCGGCTTTCGCTGCACCCTTCCGGCAGGGGAGGGCTGTTGCAGATCTCGTTCGAGGTCGAGGACCTTAACAACATCATGCAGAACTATTATTTCCTCACCAACCATCAGGTGCGCATCCTGCACGGCCCGGGCAAGCTGCCATGCAGCGGCGAAGTCTTTGTCACCTTCGAGGGTCCCGAACTCGTGGCCTTCCGCTACGGACTGGGCATGCAGACGGTGCAGCGCGGCACCCGGCCGCGCCAGTTTAGCGACGCGCCTGAATCCTACTGCAATTGGGGATCGCAGTCGCTGATCCCCGAACTGTCGGGAGGCGCGATGTGAGCAGCCTCCCCGAACAATGGCGGCGGTGCGCGGCAGCCCTGGCCGGCATGCGGCCGGACCACAACGTCGTTCCCGAACAGGAAAGGACACCGAGATGATTGAGCTTCTGGATGTCTGCTACACGCGGCTCGGCACGAACGACTTGGAACTCTGCCGCGACTTCGCCACCAGGATCCTCGGTCTGCAAGTGACGGGCGCGAGTCGCAACGACCTGTACCTGCGCTCCGACGACCGGGCGCACACGCTCTACTACCATGACGGCGACCCGGCCGACCATGTCATCGGCTTTGAGGTCCGCGACAGCGCCGCGCTCGATGCAGCCGGCGCCACGCTGGAAGGGCTTGGCCATGCGGTCTGGCGCGGCACGCGTTCCGAATGTGAGTCGCGGCACGTCGCCGACTTCATCGTCTTCGAGGATCCGAACGGCACCGCGGTCGAGCTGGCCGTCCGTCCCGAAGTGGCCGGCCGCAGGCACTTTCCCTCGCGCGACGCGGGCATCACCGGGTTCAGCCACGTCGGCATCTTCAGTAAGGACGCGGTGCGCGACGAGCATTTCTGGACACAAGTCTGCAACGCGCGCGTCAGCGACCGGATCGGAGACGTGCCGCTCCTGCGCGTCAACGAGATCCATCACACGATGGCGCTCATTCCCGCACCGCGCTCCGGCATTCAGCACATCAACCACCAGGTGGAGAGCACCGACGATATCATGCGCTCCCACAGCCTGCTGCTGCAACACAACGTGCCGATCGTCTTCGGTCCCGGGCGGCACCCGACCTCATCGGCCCGATTCCTCTATTTCAAAGGCCCCAACGGCATGGTGTTCGAATATTCGGTCGGCGTGAAGCATATCGACGAGGAAACCTATCGCGAGCGCCAGTTCGGCTTCGAGCCGTTCAGCCTGTGCATGTGGGGCGGGCGCTCGCGGCTGCCCGGCCTCGAGAACTGAAGCCGGTGTCGGAAACGCGGAGGCCCTATGGACGCCTTAGAGGATACGCAGAGAACAGTCCGCGTCATGGCTCGCGCTCTGGCGCGCGCTGGGCTGAGCGGCGCCTATGGCCACTGCTCCATGCGGTTGGACGGGGACCGCTTCCTGGTCTGCGCGGCGCGGCCCATGGGCTTGGTCCGGTCGGGGGAACCCGGTACGGTCGTGCCGGTCTCCGGGCCGCTGCCGCAGGGAGTCCTAAGCGAGGTCCGGCTGCACCAGCAGATATATCGCCGGCGTTCCGAGATGCAGGCCGTCTGCCGGTTTCTTTCGCCCAGCGTGCTCGCGCTGGCCGCTATGGGCCGGACGGTGCGGGCGCGGAACGGCTTCGGATCCTATTTCCACCCCCAGGTGCCGTTCTGGGGCGATCCGCGGCTCGTGCGTTCCGACAACCTTGCGGAAGGGGTGATCGGGCTTATGGGAAAGGCGCCTGCTGTGATCGTGAACGTGAACGGCGCCGTGGTGGCCGCCGAGACGCCGGCGCGCGCGCTCACCCTGGCGTGGAACTTGGAGGAGGCAGCCCGGATAGAGCTGGCCGTGCTGGCGAGCGGCCTCGAAGCAAGCGCGCCGGTCTTCTCCGAGGAATCGGCACGGGCGCGCGCTGTCTGGGAGGGCGCCATAGCCGAGCGGATGTGGGACTTCCTGACCCACGGCGATCCCGAGGCATCCGATGCGAACGCCTAGCTAGTCGACCGTGAAATATTCTGAAAGCTGCCTGAGCGGTAAGGGAAATCCGGCGATTTTCGGCAATTGGATTTGCCGGAAATTGGGGCTTCGGCATCGATTTTCTTGCAAATTCGAGTTTGGGATTGAACGAAGCCGCTAACGCGGCGTGAACGACGAGGTCGCGTGAAGGGCCTCCTGCCTGAGAGGATGTGGGTGTTGCAGCCCACCCCCCAGACAGGAGGTTTCCCAGATGGCCACGATGAGCCCTTTGCGCCGTCGCATGATCGAGGACATGACGGTCCGCAATTTATCGCCGGCGACACAGCGATCCTACATCAGTGCGGTTTCGAAGTTCAGCCGCTATTTCGGCCGATCGCCTGACCGGTTAGAGCTGGAAGACGTCCGCGCCTTCCAGGTGCATCTGGTCTCGACCGGCATCTCATGGCCGGCGCTGAACCAGATCGTCTGTGCGCTACGGTTTTTCTACGGCGTTACGCTCGGCGAGGCGCTCATCCCCGAGCGCATTCCCTATGCGCGAGAACCCCGCAAGCTACCGGTCGTGCTGAGCGCCGACGAAGTGGTGCAGTTCCTCGAGGCCGTGTCGAGCCTGAAGAGCCGCGCCGCGCTCACCACCGCCTATGCGGCCGGGCTCAGGGCCTCCGAGGTCGCGGGATTGCGGGTCGAGGACATCGACAGCGCCCGCGGTGTCATCCAGGTGCGCCACGGCAAAGGCGCGAAGGATCGCAACGTGATGCTGTCGCCCCAACTGCTTGGCATCCTGCGCACCTACTGGCGGCTCGCCCGGCCGCGGCTTTATCTGTTCCCTGGGCGTGACGAAGATCACCCGATCGATCCGACCGTGTTGCACGCCGCCTGCCGCTCGGCGGTGAAGGCTGCGGGCCTGACCAAGCGCGTCACGCTGCACACGCTACGCCACAGCTTCGCAACGCATCTTCTCGAGAACGGAACCGACATGAGGTGCAGCCGGCGAGCGCTTCCTTCAGGCCCCGCGCATCGGAAAGGCTGCGCAGATAGCAGACGCCGTTCAGGCCGGCCCCCGCGCAGTGCGCTGGATCCGGTTGCCAGGATCAGCGCCTCATAGGGATACGCCCTGCCTCCCTGGTGACGACTCTGCTGCGGGCGCGGTCGATCTCGACAACCTTGGCGCCGGTCTCGAGCTGGATTCGGTTCTGTTCGAAGAACGGCTCCGGCTTCAGCCGGGTCGCCGCGCCCCGGCGGCAAGAAATGCCTTTGAAAGTGGTGGCCGCTGATAGGGCACCACAGTTTCCGCGCTCAGCAGCTCTCCTCCATTAGCGCATCCGTTTCTGTTCCGGCCAAAGTCCCGAAATACCCCATCAGATCAGATTGCGACGCTCGGCCTCGCTGATGGCCTGCACGCGGTTGCGCGCTTTCAGGTCGGCGAAAATCTTGCGCATGTGCCATTTCACCGTGTCTTCGCTGACCAGGAGCTGGTCGGCGATCCGCTTGTTCGAGAGTCCATCGCGGGCAAGTCGCAGGACGCTGATCTGCCGGACGGACAGCGTGGTAAGCTCGGGGGGGAGCGAGGGCTGCTCAGTCCTTGGCCTTGGCCTGGCGATCCCGTCGAAATCGAACGTGACAAAGGCATCGGCGGATGCCGGGGTCAGGGCCAGCAACAGATCCCGCGTGTCTAGCCCAGTCCGATAGCTTCCCAACTGCTTGATGAGTTCGAAGGCATTGACCGCCTTTCGTCGTGCGGGTGTCAGCGCTCCGGCGGCGGCATGGGCCGCGGCTTCGCACATCAGCGCGCGCACTTCCAATCGACCAGCGCCGATCGACCGGGCGATCTTGGCAGCCGCCTCGGCATTGCGGCGGGCGAGGCTGTGCTGCCCCTTGGGGATGGCTTCCATCGCGCGCAACAGCGATATTTGAGCACGCATGGGTCTTGCATGGGGCCCGGACAGGACCTCACCAGAGTCCCTCGGCAGCAGGTGCTCGATGTCCCGCGCACCGCTGAACAGGGCCAGTTCGGCAAGTTCCAACTCGATCAACACTCCCAGTCGCGGCAATGCCCTTTCCGCCGCAAGGGCGCGTACCCGTTCCAGTAATGCCGCAGCGCCCTTGAGATTGCCATTGGCCCGATGCCAGGTCGCGATGACGCGGCTGACCCCGTAGAACACGTCGGTAACGCCGTAGTTGGCGACAAAGTCAAGCAACCCGGCGACGGAGTGCTCGGCGATATCAAGCCGCCTTTGTTCGAACAGCACCTCAAGTTCCAGGGCGATCAGCATCTTTGACGAGAAGGATGTGCGCGTCACCTGAACGTCGCTGTCATTGCGGGCGGTATCGATAAGCTGCAGCGTGGCGCGCATGTCGCCCCGGGCGAGTGCTGCCTGGATCTCGGCGGCATAAAGCCAGCCAAAAGCATAGCGCTGGCGAGCGGCGCTGTTGACCGAATGGGCCATGACCAGGATCTGCTTCAGTTCGTCAAACCGGTATTCACTGGCCAGCATGAAGGCCAGACAGGTGAGCGCCGCACCCTTACCGACGGAATTATCGTCGCCGAAGTTACGGATCCAGTCGTTGCACAGCCGCTCGCTCAATTGCAATTCGTCATGGGTCGCAGCACCGATCGCGCGGACCAGTTGCAGCCAGCCGCGGTCAGGATGCGCGCCGGACGGCGTGCGCGGGGCGGGCAGATAGCCCAGCAGCCTTTCGGCCTTGTCGGCCTGCTGGCTGAAATACATGGTCCAGGCGTAGCTGAGGCAGATGATCGGATGCTTGCGCAACTCGCGGGTTGGGAACCGGCCAAGCCATTCGCGCAACGCCTCGATCTCGCCTTGGCGCAGGGCGAGATCGAGCATGATGTCCTCGCTCAGTCCCAGCGCCCAGCGGTGGTCGCCCGCCCGCAGCGCAAGGTTTACCGCCCTCTGGAACTCGCGCCTCCGCCAGTGCCAGAAGGCCGCGCGTTTCAGGACATAGGATTTTCGCTCGGCACTGCGCGCCAAAAACCGATGCTGAAGGTAGTCGCGTAGAACCGGGTGCAACGAGAATAGCGTCGGGCCGCTTTCGGCGGGGCGAAACAGCAAATGATCGAGGTCGATCTCCTCGATCAGCGCGGCGGCGTTGGTGGACTTGTAGGCGTAATTGTAGCTTTCCGCCGAAATCGGGTCGATCATCGCTGCGTTTTCAACGAACTCAAGCTGCTGGCGCGACAGGCGCCTCTCGATCTCCTCGTGGAGGAAGGTTACCGTTTCAGGCCAGTTTGCCGCGGGCCGGACCGGCAATTCGGTCCGGCACATGATGTGGCAGAGCGCGGGCCAGCCCTGCGTCTCCGCGATCATCTGCTGCGCCGTTACGTTGGGGACCGGGTGCACCTTCAAGAACGCTTCGGCATCATCCAAGGTAAAGGCCAGATCGCGGGCATAGACCTCCCGCACTCCGCTTTCGAGCCCAAGCCGGGCAAAACCGCGCCGGGTATCCCCGGCGATAGCGAATCGGACATTCGGCGGACTTTCCAGCGCGAAGGTTTCCAGTGCGTGCAGCAGAGCGGGTGCGTGTTCGATGTCGTCGATGCAGATTACCTTGGCCGGCCGCTCAGCGCCGAATTCTTCCCATAGCGTGGACACCAACTCGGCCAGATCCGCCGGGACCGCCCGGTTTTCGCGGGGCGCTGCGTCGAGCAGTTGGCTGCAGATGGCCTCTGCCAGCGCGCCTTCCGTTCCGCATCCGTCGCGCAAAGACACCCAGGCCGCGTTGTTTCCAGCCGCCCTGAAGGCCAACCAGTTCTGCGCCAGAACGACTGATTTTCCATAACCCTGCGTTGCGCGCAGGATCAGTGTCCGGAGCTCCGGTTGGCCTGAAAACGTAAATCTGGGCCGCGCGATACAGCCCTTGGCGATCGTCTCCAGACGCGCGGAAATGCGGGCGGCAAGCAGCCGTCCCGAATGTATCGGGTCGTCGCTGGTATCCATGGTCATCGACGTCTCAAAGCACGCACGAATGAGCGTAGGATACTCGTTTGGAACACAAGAACTACACCTAAGTGTAGTTGTGGATCCTGACGCAATGATCTCCGCTTGCTCGGTCGCCCGCTCGGGAACCGGGAAGGGCGTACTGGTGTCACCTGCCGCGCGATGAATGGTGGGGTCAAGGGAGGATATGCCGAATGATCAATACGCCAGAACAATCCGCTTCAACCGTGGGGTACGTTGACCACAAGCGCTATCTTTGGATGCTGTCCACCTTGTGGCCCGCAACGCCGATGATCGGGCTCTGGCTAGTGGCGCAGACCGGTTGGAGCATCTGGTACGCCCTGGTCCTGATCATCTGGTACGGGATGGTGCCGCTTCTGGACGCGATGTTCGGCGAGGATTTCAACAACCCGCCGGAAGAGGCCGTCGAGATGCTCGAGAAGGACCGATACTATCGCGTTCTAACCTATCTGACCGTGCCGATCCATTATGCAGCCCTTCTGGTGTCGGCCTGGTGGGTCAGTACCCATGCGATGTCTTGGCTCGAAATCATTACCTTGGCGCTCTCGCTGGGAATCGTGAACGGCCTCGCGCTGAACACCGGGCATGAGCTCGGGCACAAGAAGGAGACTTTCGACCGCTGGTTGGCCAAGCTGGTGCTTGCGGTTGCGGGTTACGGTCATTTCTTCATCGAGCACAACAAGGGCCATCACCGCGACGTTGCCACCCCGATGGATCCCGCGACCTCACGAATGGGCGAAAGTATCTACCAATTCTCCACCCGCGAGATCCCCGGTGCCTTCCGCCGCGCCTGGGCACTCGAGGAAGAGCGTCTGTCGCGCCGGGGCAAAAGCGTTTGGAGCCTGGAGAACGAGATTTTGCAGCCGATGCTGATCACCTTCGCGCTCTATGCGGGCCTGCTGGCCTTTTTCGGCCCCCTGATGCTGGTCTTCCTTCCGATCCAGATGGCGTTCGGGTGGTGGCAGCTGACTAGCGCCAACTACATCGAGCATTATGGCCTGCTGCGTGAGAAGCTGCCCAATGGCCGCTACGAGCACCAGAAACCGCACCACTCGTGGAACTCGAACCACATCGTGTCGAACCTGATCCTGTTCCATTTGCAGCGCCATTCGGATCACCACGCGCATCCGACGCGGTCCTACCAATCGCTGCGCGACTTCAAGGATCTGCCGACGCTGCCCTCGGGCTATCCGGGCATGTTCTTCATCGCGCTGATCCCGGGCTGGTTCAGGTCGGCTATGGACTCGCGCGTGGTAGATTGGGCCCATGGCGATCTGAGCAAGATTCAGATCGAGGATGGCAAGCAAGCGTTTTACGAACGCAAGTTTGGCACGGTCGGCACCGACGCTAAGCCCGGCCTGGTTGCTGCCGAGTGAAGCGCCATCTTCCGCGCCGCTCTGGCTTGCCGAGCGGCATGGACACCCGACACCACAGCCCCGAGCCGCACGACTCGTTTCAATCGTCGAGCGGCAGCGGCTGGCCATGTGGGGCGGTCAGGCCGTGCGATAGGATAGGGGGCCGCGCGCCGATCACGGAGAAGACCAGAGATAGCTGCCATTCGGCCCGGCAAAACCGGATCGGCGGAAAAGGGAGGAAATAGGAACATGGCCAGGTACCAGTGTCCCGATTGTAAATACACCTATGACGAAACGCTGGGCCATCCGCATGAAGGATTTCCTGCAGGCACTGCTTGGGCCAACGTGCCCGACGAATGGGCTTGCCCCGATTGCGCAGTGCGCGACAAGGTCGATTTCGAATTGATCGGCGGATCGCCCGCCGCCACCGCGTCAGCTGCTCAGGCCGTCGAGGTTGCCGCCGTGACGCGTAGCGCTGCAACAGTCACTGACACCGCAGTGATCGAGAAACCCGCCGGCCCGGTGTCGAAACCGGCAGTGCGAACGCCAGCTGTACTGCGGGCCACCGCCCCAGCCCTGGAGGCTGTGCAATCCGCAGGGGTCACCATAGACGGTAAGCCTGCCTCCGCCGGCTGCAAGCCCTTTGCGAAATGGATATGCATCACCTGCGGCCATATCTATGACGAGGCGCTTGGTGATGCGTCCGATGGCTTCGCCGCAGGGACGCGGTTCGAGGATATTCCTGACGATTGGTGTTGCCCGGACTGCGGCGCAACGAAAAAAGACTACGTTCTTTGCCAGGAAACTTAGTCAATCCGTGTCGGCAAAGTGTATCGGGCCGATCAGGCCTGCTATGGAGGTCAACCGTGAATATTCACGCTCATCCGAGCGACATATCGTTGGGCGATACCAGATCATCCCTTGCGGATGTTTTTGTGAAGCAACGCAAGGCAGGCTGGGCGCGGCGCTCGGATTTCGACCGCAAGGCACGCATCGCGGCGCTGAACCGGCTGAGGGAAGTCCTGCAGCGGCGCGAGGCGGACATCATCGCGGCTCTCTATGCGGATTTCCGCAAGCCCGAGAGCGAGGTGAGGCTGACCGAAATCTTGCCGGTGCTGCAGGAGATCGCGCACACCAAACGCCACCTGAAGGGCTGGATGCGACCACGCCGGGCGGCGGCCACACTGGGTGTTCTGGGCACCAAGGCCAGGATCCGGCCCGAGCCGAAGGGTGTCTGCCTGATTATTGCGCCCTGGAACTATCCGTTGAACCTGGCCTTCGGGCCGCTGGTCTCGGCACTGGCAGCGGGCAACAGCGCGATCATCAAGCCGTCGGAACTGACGCTCGCGACCTCCGCCCTGATTGCAGATATCGTGGCCGAGACTTTTTCGCCAGATCTGGTGGCGGTGGTCGAGGGCGACGCTGCGGTCGCGCAGGAATTGCTGGCAATGCCGTTCGACCACATTTTCTTCACCGGCAGCCCGCAGGTGGGCAAGCTGGTGATGGAGGCGGCGGCGAAATCTCTGGCCTCGGTCACGCTGGAATTGGGCGGCAAGTCGCCCACCATCGTCGGCCCCACCGCCAACCTGAAAAAGGCCGCGCGCAATATTGTTTGGGGCAAGTTTGCCAACAACGGCCAGACCTGCATTGCGCCCGACCACGTGTTCGTGCATCGCGACATCGCGCAAGAGTTCAACGAGACGGTGATGGCGGAAATCGGCCGCGTCTATGGCAAGACGCCTGAGGCGCAGAAGATGACACCCGACTATTGCCGTATTGTGAATGACCGGCATTTCAACCGAGTTGCCGGCCTGATCGAGGATGCCCGTGCCAAGAGCGCGCGGATCCTGCTGGGCGGGCAGACGGACGCGGCGCAGAAATTCGTGGCGCCCACGCTGATCAGCCAGATCACCCCCGAGATGGCGATTTCGCGCGAGGAGCTGTTCGGCCCGATCCTGCCGATCATCGAATATGACGATATCGACAAGGTGATTGATCAGATCAACGCCAACCCGAAACCGTTGGCGCTTTATGTCTTCGACAATAGCCGGGCTTTTGCCGAGGACATCATCACGCGCACCAGTTCGGGCGCGGTGGGGATCAACCTGACGGTCGTGCATTTCCTGCATCCCAACCTGCCCTTTGGCGGGGTGAACAACTCGGGCATCGGTGCGGCGCACGGAATCTATGGCTTTCGGGCATTTTCGCATGAGAAGCCCGTCCTGCAGGACCGGTACTCGATCGTCCACATGCTGTTCCCGCCCTATACGGGCTTCGTGAAGCGGCTCATCAGCCTTGTCGTCAAGGTGCTGGGGTGATCGGTTCGATAGAGCGACGATCGGAGAGTCAAGGAATGTACGACTATATCATCGTGGGAGCCGGTTCGGCGGGCTGCGTGCTTGCAAATAGGCTGTCCGCAGATCCCGCAAAGCGCATCCTCTTGTTGGAGGCGGGACCGCGAGACAAAAGCGCGCTGATCCATACGCCGATCGGCATCGCGCTGCTGGCCAACAGCAAGAAACTGAACTGGGCCTTCAATACCGAACCCCAACGGCATCTGAACGCCCGCCGTCTGTTCTGGCCGCGCGGCAAGACGCTGGGCGGGTCCAGTTCGATCAACGCCATGGTCTATATGCGCGGCCACAAGGCGGATTACGACGGTTGGGAAGCTGCCTCTGACACCTCGGTCTGGGGCTGGGACCGTGTCCGCGCCCTGTTCAAGCGACTGGAAAACAATCAACGGTTCGGAAGTTCCGAATATCACGGGGCGGGCGGTGAACTGTTCGTCAGCGAATTGCAGACGGTCAACCCGCTCAGCCGATCCTTCGTCAAGGCGGGGCGCGAATTGCAGATCCAGCACAACGATGATTTCAACGGCGAGCATCAGGAAGGGGTGGGCCTTTATCAGGTTACGCAGAACCGCGGGCGGCGCTGGAGCTCGGCCAAGGCGTTTCTGGAAAGCGCGCTGGATCGGTCGAATCTGGAGGTCGTCACCGATGCGCGGGTGACCCGCGTGGTGATGGACGGTCGGCGCGCGACCGGCGTGTCCTACAGGCGGGGCAACGAATACAAGCAGGCGCGGCTGAACGCCGGGGGCGAGGTCCTGCTGTCCGGCGGCGCGGTGAACTCGCCGCAGATGTTGATGCTTTCAGGCATCGGCGCGGCGGAGGAGCTGAAGGAACATGGCATTCCGGTGGTGCATGACCTGCCCGCCGTGGGCAAGAACCTGCAGGACCATCTGGACATCACGCTGATGAACGCGGCCACTTCGCGCAAACCGATCGGAGTGGCGTTGAGCTTCCTGCCGCGCGCGGTGGCGGGGCTGTTTTCCTACATCTTCCGCCGCAAGGGGTTTCTGACCAGCAACGTCGCGGAATCGGGCGGCTTCGTCAAAAGCACACCCGAGCGCGACCGGCCGAACCTGCAATTCCACTTCCTCCCGACCTATCTGAACGACCATGGACGCAAGATCACCTATGGTTATGGCTATACCCTGCACATCTGCGACCTGCTGCCGAAAAGCCGGGGCAGAATCGGTCTGAAAAGCCCCGATCCCCTGGATGATCCGCTGATCGACCCGCAATACCTCGAGGACCCGGAGGACATGAAAACCATGATCGCCGGGGTCAAGATCGGCAGGCGCATCTTCGACGCGCCTGCCATGGCTGTTCATTCCCGGCGCGAGGTTTTGCCCGGCCCCGCGGTTCAGAGCGATGACGAGATCGCCGCCGATATCCGCAAGCGGGCCGAGACGATCTATCACCCGGTCGGAACCTGCCGGATGGGCGCCGACCCGGCCTCGGTGGTCGATCCGCAGCTTCGGGTGCGCGGCATCGAAGGGCTGCGGGTGATCGACGCCTCAATCATGCCGACGCTGGTAGCGGGCAACACCAATGCGCCCACCATGATGATCGCGGAAAATGCCGCTGACATGATCTTGGGGAACATCCATGTGCAAGGCTGAAAATCGCAGTATAATTTCAGCAAGGTTGCTACCCCACAAAAGGATGTCGATCCGGGAGGGGTGACCACAATCGGGCGGGCTCCGATGGGGAGCCTACATCCGACGCTCTCAGCGCTTTCGCACCGGACAGGACGGATCAATCCTGTCCACGAAACTCAACCCCGATCCGCCCGTAACGTTCGCGGATCGTGCGGCAACAAACAAACCATCGGAGGGAAGTGCGTATGCTCGGATTGATGCAAGACTGGCCTTTGCTTTGCCATCGGATTATCGAACACGCGGCGAAGTATCACGGTACGCAAGAGGTCGTCACACGGTCGGTCGAGGGCCCCATTCATCGCACCAATTATGCCGAAATCCACAAGCGCGCACTGAAGATATCGCAGCGGCTCGATCGCGACGGCATCAGGCTCGGCGACCGCGTCGCCACCATTGCGTGGAACACCTGGCGCCATCTCGAGGCCTGGTACGGCATCATGGGCATCGGCGCGATCTGCCACACCGTCAATCCGCGACTGTTCCCCGATCAGATCGCCTGGATCATCAACCATGCCGAGGACCGCGTGGTGATGACGGATATCACCTTTGTGCCGGTGCTGGAAAAGATCGCCGACAAGCTTCCCAGCGTCGAACGCTACATCGTGTTCACCGACAAGGCGCATATGCCGCAGACCACGCTGAAGAACGCGGTCGCCTATGAGGACTGGATCGCGGAGGCCGACGGCGATTTCAGGTGGAAGACCTTCGATGAAAATACCGCGGCCGCGATGTGCTATACGTCCGGAACCACGGGCGATCCCAAGGGCGTATTGTATTCGCATCGTTCCAACGTGCTGCATGCGCTGATGGCCAATACCGGCGATTCCCTTGGCACAGGCGCGGGCGACACGATGCTGCCGGTGGTTCCGCTGTTCCATGCCAACAGCTGGGGCATCGCCTTCTCGGCCCCCTCGATGGGCACCAAGCTGGTGCTGCCCGGCGCGAAACTCGACGGCGCGTCGGTATTCGAGCTGCTCGACAGCGAAAAAGTGACCCACACCGCGGGTGTTCCAACGGTGTGGCTGATGCTGCTCAATCATATGGCCGCCAACCATCTGAAACTGCCGCACCTGCGAATGGTGGTGTGCGGCGGCTCGGCGATGCCGCGCTCGATGATCAAGGCGTTTGTCGACATGGGGGTGACGGCGCGCCACGCTTGGGGCATGACCGAGATGAGCCCGATCGGCACGCTTGCCTCGTTGAAACCTCCGTTTTCCGAACTCACTGGCGAGGCCCGGCTCGACATTCTCCAGACCCAGGGCTATCCGCCGTTCGGCGTGCAGATGAAGATCACCGACGACGCCGGCAAGGAACTGCCGTGGGACGGCAAGACGTTCGGCCGGCTGAAGGTGAGCGGCCCCGCGGTATCGAAGGCCTATTTCCGCATCGATGCCAACATCCTCGATGAGGAAGGCTATTTCGACACCGGCGACGTCGCGACCATCGACAAGTACGGATACATGCGGATCACCGATCGCTCGAAGGACGTGATCAAATCCGGCGGCGAGTGGATTTCCTCGATCGACCTGGAAAATCTCGCGGTCGGACATCCGGCGATTGCGGAAGCAGCCGTGATCGGCATCCATCATCCTAAATGGGACGAGCGTCCGCTGCTGATCGTGCAGCTCAAGCAGGGCCAGAGCGCGTCGCGCGAGGACATTCTGAAATACATGGATGGCAAGATCGCCAAATGGTGGATGCCGGATGACGTCGCGTTCGTCCATGCGATTCCGCACACCGCGACAGGAAAGATCCTGAAGACCGCGCTGCGCGACCAGTTCAAGAGCTACAGCTTCCCGACCGCGGCGGCGTGATCGCGAAGCCTGCGAACAACACGATCATGATCCGGTCCAGTCCGACCGGATCACTATACGGACACCGATTTCGGTAATTCGCGAACAGCGATTTCATTAATTCCGGGAAAGAAATTCCGCTAAACCCAAGTTTGCACTTTGCGGGACTTAAAAACTGAGTCTTTTCGCGGTTTTGGGTTGTGAACAGCTCTCGATTTGTATCCATGTAAGGGGCTTTTGAAATCAACGCGCGTGTGGTTCAATTTGGAAATGTTCATTGAGACAGTTCCGAATCGCGATTCACCACCGGCGGTGGTCTTGCGGGAGAGCTATCGCGACGAGAACGGGCGGCCTAAGAAGCGGACACTGGCGAATTTGAGCAAGCTGCCGGACCATGTGGTCGCCGCGCTGAAGGCGATCCTCAGGGGCGGTACACTGATCGGGACAGGCCCGGATCACTTGCAGATCGAGCGTTCGCTACCGCATGGCCATGTTGCAGCAGCGCTCGGGATGATCCGCAAGATCGCCCTGGATCGATTGATCCTGAGCACGGCGAAGGATGCCGACGCGCGGCGCGGTTGCGATCTCGTGGTGGCAATGCTGGTCGACCGGTTGATCGCACCACGCTCCAAGCTTGGCTTTGTGCGGGCGGTCGACGAGGAGACGGCAACAACGAGTCTGGACGCGGTCTTGGACCTTGGCAGGGTGAAGGATCGCGAGGCCTACGAGGCACTGGATTGGCTGCTTGAGCGCCAGGTGCGGATCGAGAATGGTCTGGCGTGGCGCCATCTCGAGGACGGCGTCCTGGTTCTCTACGACGTGAGTTCATCCTACTTTGAAGGTCGCCATTGTCCGCTGGCGCACTATGGCCACAGCCGCGATCATCGGAGCGATCGCCTGCAGATCGTTTACGGCCTGCTGTGCACGCAGGACGGCTTACCGATCGCTATCGAAGTGTTTGAGGGGAATACGGCCGATCCAATCACGCTGAAATCGAAGATTGAGAAGCTGAAATCCCGCTTCGGCATCAAGCGAGTTTTGCTGGTCGGCGACCGCGGCATGATCACCACGGCCAGGATCGGCGAGGATCTCAAATCGTCAGGCTTGGATTGGATTACGTGCCAGCGTGCATCGCAGATTCAAGCGCTGGCCAAAGACCATGGGCCGCTGCAGCTCTCGCTCTTTGATGAGCGGGATCTGGCCGAGATCAGCTCTCCTGACTTTCCGGGCGAGCGACTGATCGTGTGTCGCAATCGCGAACTTGCCGATGAGCGCGCCCGAAAGCGCGAGGCGCTTCTAGGTCAGAGATTTTGAAGTTCGAATCATATCAAGCGGCCTTGTCGAGTTTGTAGGTCCAAGAGTGAACGACGGGATCGCGATTGAAGAAGTCGATGGCGGCCATGATGCGATCCCTGAGCTCGGCGTCATCGCCGACAACATCGTCAACATCGGTCGCTCAATGGAAAAAAATCCGTCCAGTAGGCGCCTCAATCTAAGCCAACTCGGGCCCGCCGCTCACCCCGGCGGGCTTTATTTTGCGGCAACCAACTGACCTCAATCCGGAAACGTCAATTTTGCGCCGGAAAGTAGCTAGCCCGGATATCTCACACACTAATTTTGTAAGGCGTTGATTTGGCGCCGGGAAGCAGTTTGGCGCAGGTCGTTTCTGGTTCGGCGGGCGCTTGGGCGCTCGGCATTGGAGCTCGCTTCCACACCGCTCGACGACGTTGCGCGGCGAACACGATGGCGCTGGCAACGGACTGACCGTTGCTGACAGCCCCGGCAAGAATGATCGTCTTGTCGCCGGCGGTCTGCCTCAGTTCCGTGATGAATGCGAACGGGTTGTACGTGCCGGCGGGGCCACCCGCACCGGCACAGACGGCAATGATCCCGTCCGCGTTGGCGTCGAGCGCCTTCTTGGCATGCTTCATCGTGGTCGCGTCGTGGAACACCAGCCCGCCATAGGCATGTATGGCGTCGGTCAGCTCTCGCGTAATTCCGAGGGTCGTGATGACGATGGGAACCTCATGACGGATGGCTGCGGCGAAGTCTGCCGCGTGCCGAGGATTGGTGGAGTGAACGACGAATTGCGCACCAAAGGGCGCGCAATGTTGCCCGGCGAGCCGGCCGCGTATGTCGGCCAGCCACGCTTCGAAACCGTCCGTCGTGCGCTGGTTGAGCACCGGAAAGGTGCCGATCACGCCAGCTTGACAGGTCTCGACGACCAGATCCGGTCCCGAGACGAGAAACATCGGCGCTGCCATCACCGGAATTTTGAGATGCCATCGCAGTCGATCAGGTAGCATATCGGATGCCGATTGCCAGAGGAAACGTGGTCAGCGCGACTGCATGCGCGCGCCTGCATCCAGATCGAGCGTGGTCGCGTTCAGGTACGAGTTCTCGACGATATGTTGCACCAGCCGGGCAAATTCCCGCGGTTGCCCCATCCGGTTCGGATACAGGATCATGCGATCGACGATCGACTGAGAGACATTGTCCGGCATGCCTGCGACCATTGCAGTATCGAACAGCCCCGGCGCGATCGAGACGACGCGGATACCGTGCGGCGCCAAGTCGCGGGCAACTGGAAGCGTCAGGCCGATTACGCCCGCCTTGCTGGCGCTGTAGGCCGCTTGACCGACCTGCCCTTGGGATGCGGCGCCCGAAGCCGTGTTGACGATGACGCCGCGCTCGCCGCCGTCCGCATCAGGAGCGTTCCTGGTCATGGCGAGCGCAGCAAACCTGATGATATTGAAGGTGCCGGTCAGGTTGATCGCGATCACCTTGTTCCATGTCGCGATCGGGAACGGCTCGCCTTTTGATACGGTCTTGGCGGCATCGGCAACCCCGGCGCAATTCACGGCTACATGAACACCGCCTAACGCGGCGACGACCGCCGCTATCCCGTCTTTTACGCTGATCTCGTCAGCGACATCGACGACGCGCGTGAGGCAGGCATCGCCGAGGTCCGATTTGAGTGCCTGCAGCTTTTTCTCGTCGCGATCGAACCCGGCGATCCGCGCGCCGGCCGCGGCGAGCTGCTTGCAGGTCGCGAGCCCCAGTCCAGAGGCCGCGCCGGTCACTACGGCAACCTTGCCATGAAGCTCCATGAAATATCCTCGTTGTCTTCTATTTGCTCAGGATGGTCACGCACGCCACCGCTTCTTCGATACCGTGCAGTCCGCCGCCATTTTCGGCGATCGCGATCCGCGCGCCGGCGACCTGGCGGGCTCCGGCCTCGTTGCGCAGCTGCGCGACCAGTTCGTGGACCTGCGCGAGGCCGGTGGCGCCCACCGGATGCCCCTTCGATTCCAGTCCTCCCGACGGATTGACAGGTACGCGGCCTCCGATGGTGGTTTCGCCGCGTTCGCTGATGGCGCCGCCGTCGCCGAAGGCGCACAGGCCGAGATTTTCGATCTGGATGATCTCGCCCATGGCGGTGGCATCATGCACTTCGGCAACCGAGATATCGCCCGGACCGACGCCCGCCTTTTCGTAAGCGCGCCTGGCGGCGCGCGCGGTGCAATGGTTTTCGACGTCCGACGGGTCACGGTCGCTGCCGGTCTGGACCACGGATGCCAGCACCCGGATCGCGCGCGACCGATCGATGCCGTAGCGCTTGAGGCCCGCTGCAGTTGCCACCACAACCGCCGCTGCGCCGTCCGACACCGGCGAGCACATCGGCAGCGTCAAAGGATACGTGATCGGCGGCGCGCCCAGCACCTCGTCAATGGAATAGGGCGTGCGAAACTGCGACAGCGGATTTTCAACGGAGTGCTGGTGGTTCTTGGCTGCGACCGCGGCGATCTGGCGCTGCGTCGTTCCGAACCGCGCCATGTGATAGCGGGAGAACGCCGCATAGACGTCCATGAATACGCTGTAGGGCTTGTCCGACGTAGTGCCAGGCGGCGGATCGATGCCTTCGCCGAGCTGCATCAGCCGCTCGCCGATTTCGTCCTTGCGGCTGATGTCCCAGGCGCTGTCGAATGATCCGAACATCAGCTCGCGATCCTTCGAGAACATCTTCTCAGCGCCAACCGCAAGCGCGACGTCTCCGTCGCCTGCTTTCAGGAAGTTGACGGCCAGGTTCAGCGCCGAGCTGCCGCTCGCGCACGCGTTCTCGATGTTGACGACCGGGATCTGCCCGATCCCCATCGACCGCAGCGCGATCTGACCGCGCACCATGTGCTGCTTTTCCATGTGCCCCTGCGACGCGTTGGCGAAGTAGGCGGCTTCCAATGCCGTGGTCTCGAGGCCGGCATCCGCGAGCGCTGCGTTGACCGCCTCCTTCGTCATCGTCTTGATGTCTTTGTCCAGCATGCGGCCGAACGGCGTCATGCCCACTCCCACGACGTAAACGTCTTCCATGCTGGCGGCTCCCGTTCTCAGGTTCTGTTTGGTGCCCGGTGCGACAGTTCTAATAGCACTTCATCGGTGTGTTCGCCGAGGGCGGGCACGCCCCGGGTCGGTCCCGGATGGTGGCCGTCGATAATCAGGGGCTGTGCCACGTAGCGGCGACGTCTGCCATCGCTGTCGGCCGCGTCGTTGAACAGCCCGCGTTCTTTGAAGTGCGGATCGGCCGCCACCTCGTCAATGGAATTGACGGGACCCCAGGGAATCCCTGCGGCGTCGAGCCTTTCGGCCCACTGCGCCCGTGGTGCTGCGGCGATAGCCTTGCCGATGCGCGCGACCAGCTCGATTTCCCGTTGGGTCCGTTGCGCCCGCTTCAGATCGGCAACGTCCTCCATGCGGATCAGCGTGCAAAGCGGCCGCCAGAACCAGTCCTCATGCGCGATCGACAGCGACAGCAGCTTGCCGTCCTGGCACTCGAACAGACCATAAGCGGGCTCTGCCGCGATGTCGGCGAGCGGCTCGCCGTTCATCGCCGGGCCAACCATGACCGACATCCACGATACCAGCCCGTCGGTCATCGACACGTCGATATACGCCCCCTTTCCCGTGCGCGCGCGCGCCAGCAGCGCCGCAAGCACGCCGAGCGCCGCAAACATCCCCGATGAAAGGTCGCCAACCGCGATATCGCTCGGAAGCTGCGTCGAACGCGTTGCGGCCTGGGCGTGCAGGAATCCGGCGAGGGCCTGGTAGGAGAGATCATGGGCGGGTCGGTCGCGGTAGGGGCCGGTCTGTCCGAAGCCAGAGATCGACGCATAGACCAAACGGGGATTGATCGAGGCCATCGCCTCATAACCCAGCCCCAGCCGCTGCATGGTGCCGGGCCGAAACCCTTCCAGCAGGACGTCGGCAGAAGCGACGAGATCCCGGAACCGCTGCTTGTCGCCGTCCGCCTTGAGATCGAGCGCCACCGAGCGCTTATTGCGATTGAGCGCGGCATGGAACGCCGGAAACTGCCGCGCGGGATCTCCGATGCCCGGACGCTCGACGAGGATGACGTCGGCCCCAAGATCGGCCATCAGAAGCGTCGCGTAGGGCCCGGGATATTGCTCAGCCAGGCTGACAATACGAATACCCTCGAGCTGCAACATGACGATGTCTCTTCCCCGGATGTGCAGAGCCTAAGCTTGCAGATTTTATTCGTTGGTCTATAATTTTACTGACTAAATTATTAATTGACCCAAAAGTCAAATACTTGTTGTCGAGGTGAGAACAGTGACGACGTCTAAAAAGATCAAGCCGGAGCAAAGCGTTCTGGTCGAAGTTCGTGCCGATGCGGTATGGATCACGCTCAATCGGCCGACGGCGCTCAACGCAATTACGCCCGACATGGTGGCGGGAATTACCACCGCTCTAACGCATGCCGACGATCCGGCGATCAAGGCCGTGGTGCTGATGGGCACCGGGCGTGCCTTTTGCGCCGGAGCCGATTTGAAATACGTCAATAGCGCGACGCAGGGCGATGCACCCGCCGCGACGCGGTTCCTCGACGCCGTCCTCGACATGATGGCACGACTGGAGACCTGTCCGCGGCCGGTCATCGCCGCAGTCAATGGGTTGGCCCTGGCGGGCGGCCTGGAATTGGTGCTGTGCTGCGATCTGGTTATCGCAGCGCGGTCAGCGAAGCTTGGTGACGCGCATGCCAATTTCGGTCTGCTGCCGGGCGGCGGCAGTTCGGTGCGACTGCCTCGAAAAATCGGTCCGACCCGTGCGAAATATCTGCTGTTTACTGGCGATTTCGTGCCGGCCGACGATCTGGTTGCCTGCGGTCTCGTCAACGAGGTCGTCGATGACGCCGAACTGACGGCGGCCGTCGAGCGCCTGGTCGCCAAGCTCGGGTCAAAGAGCTCGCTGGTGCTCCGCCGCATGAAGGCGCTGGTCGCCGACGGTCTCGAACAACCAAAGGAGGTTGCGCTCCGGCTCGAATTGCTCGCAAGCGAAGTCCACGTCCACAGCCACGACATGAAAGAGGGGCTTGCCGCATTCGAGGAAAAGCGCAATCCGTCGTTCATCGGCCGCTGAAACGCTCTCTGCCTCAATTACCCGAGCCATCGCTTGCGGCGCCGATAGTGCTTGATGTTCCGATAGCTCTTGCGTTCGCCTTCGAGGTTGAGGCCGAGATAGAATTCGCGGATGTCCTCGTTGGCGCGAAGGTCGGCCGCGTTACCTTCCAGCACGATGCGTCCGTCTTCCATGACGTAGCCGAAATCGGCGAGGTCCAGCGCGACGCGGGTGTTCTGTTCGACGATGAGCAGCGTCAGGCCGTCGTCCTTCAACGAGCGCAGAACGCCGAACACCTCATCGACCATCATCGGCGCCAGCCCCAGCGACGGCTCGTCGATCATGATGAGCTTCGGATTTGCCATCAGCGCGCGGCCGATCACCACCATCTGCTGTTCGCCGCCGGACAAATACCCGGTCGTGCGCGACTTCAGCAAGGCAAGGCGCCTGATCCGGTCGTAGACACCATCGAGCCGCCGCCGCATCGCCGGCGCTGAAGGCTCCATATGACCGCCGGCAATCAGGTTCTGCTCCACGGTCAGGTGACTGAGGACGCGGCGGCCCTCCATGACGTGGACGATCCCGTTGCGGACGATTTTTGCCGGATCACCGCCGTCGATCCGCGAGCCCTCGAACGAAATCGTCCCCGACGTCACCTTGCCGTCCTCGGTCATGAGGAGGTTCGAGATCGATTTGAGCGTGGTCGACTTGCCGGCTCCGTTGCCGCCCAGGAGCGTGACGCATGACCCCTTTGGCACGGCAAGCGTAAGGCCCTTCACCGCAAGGATGACGTCGCTGTAGAGAACTTCGACATTGCTGAGCTCAAGCATAGGCAACTCCGCGGCCGGAGCGCTGTCGCGCTCCGGCTGATCCAGCAGGGCTACCACTTCGTAATTGCAGGAACCGGCACATTTTCAGCGGCGATAACATACTTGCCATCCTTGATTGTCGCGACGTTGACGGTCAGGCCCGTAACCGGGAATGGCGCATCATTCGTGTAGGTCAGATTCGGCAGGATGCCGAAGGTCTGATCGCTCGGGAGTTGTGTCGCCATCAGCGCCGTGCGAACCGCCTCACCAGTGACTTTGTCGGCGCCGACCTTGCGTGCAGCAGCTTCGATCGCCCGCAGCGCGACCAGCGTCTGATTAAAGCCCATGACGCTCGCGACGGACCATGTCACCTGCGCCTTGTATTTTGCGACAACCATTTGCTGGAAATCATGGGCCTTGGTCTTTTCGTCGGTTGGCACGGCCATGCCGTAGACCTCATAATCGCCTTCCAGATCCTTCATCCCACCGATGGCCTTACCCGAGGCAATCAAGCCATTGTGCGAACTCATCATGATTGCAATGTCAGTCTTGCCGAGCGCCTGCAGCGCACGCTTGGTCGCTACGACCGCGGCCGTGTTGGTCTGGATATCGATCACTTGCGCGCCCTTGCGGATCACGCGGCCAATCTGCGTCGTCAGATCGGTCGGCTGCACTTCGGTATAAATCGTCTCGACGATCTCGGCCTTGTCCGGGTTGTCTTTGGCGAACTTTTCCGCACCCTTGGCAATATCGACATAAGCTGGCGAGGCTTCCGAGGAAATGATGGCAACCTTCAGCGGTCCCTTGATGCCGCGCGTACTGCGGAACCATTCGAAGAACGCCGCCGCCTCATGGCCGTAAGTTGGACGCGGGTTGAAAATCCAGGGATCCGGCTTCCAGGCGAATCCGTAAGCTGCGGTCGACATGAACATCGGCACCTTGTCCGCTGGAAGCCGGCCCTGGAGCGCGGCGACGTCAGGTCCACCGACGCCGAGAACGGCCACCGGATTGAGCTCGGCCTTGATGCCGGGCCAAAGGCTCGCCGTCTGCGCCGCGTCGTAACGGCCGTCATAGTCCTTGATCCCGACCTTGATGCCCATTCCCTTGCCGATTTCGTCGTTCCACCAATCGACGGCGGCACGGCGCGCGCCGACAAGATCCTTCATGATATCGGCGTAGGGACCGGTAAAGTCGGCAATCGAGGCAATGTTGTAGGTCGTCTGCGCCGAAGCGGGGAGCGCCAGTGCGACGACCGCCGCTGCGGCGGCGCCTGCGATCCATTTAGAAAGTCTGCTCTTCATCTCTACGTCCTCCCGTTACTATTTTGTTTTATGGACACCGCCCTGCGGTGGCTTCGTTACGTTCAGTATGGAAACGGCCACATCCGATACGACCGCTTCAGGATATTCCAGCGATGCATCAGGCCGCGCGGCTCGAAGATCAGAAATGCTGCGATGACGCTGCCGAGAAACACGTTCATCAGGGCAAATACGACATCGCCGCCGATCGATGGGAATTGCGAGACGACGGATGGCCCGAGCGACACGAAGCCCTCCTGAATGCATTTGATGACGACGACGCCGACGAGAGCGCCGGTGATCGACCCCATGCCGCCGACGATCACCATCGCAATGAACCAGATCGAGTTGAACAGCGTGAACTGATCGACCGCGACAAAGCGAACGAAATAAGCCCACAACCCGCCGCCGACGCCGGCATAGAAGGCGCCGACCAAGAACGCGGTCGCCTTGGTGGCCACGACATCAATGCCCATAATGCCGGCTGCGACGTCGTCGTCGCGCACCGCCACGAAAGCGCGTCCGTACCGGCCCCGCACGATGCCGTAAGCGCCGTAGGTCATAAGCGCCGCGACGGCGAGACAGAGATAATAGATCGAGATATCCGTCGCGAACGCAAATCCGAACAGGCTGGCAGGGTCGAGCGTCAGGCCGTTCGAACCGCCAAACCAGGGCAGGTTCAGAACGAAGAAATGAAACAGCGCTTGGGCGGCGATCGTCGTCAGCGCCAGGTAGAACCCCTTGATGCGCACCGCCGACAATCCGAAGATGAAGCCGAACAAAGCGGCGGAACATCCGCCCAGCGGAATCGTCAGCCAGAACGGCAGCCCCAGTTTCGTGGCCAGAAAACCGGTCGTGTAGGCACCGACGCCCATAAAGGCGGCCTGTCCCAGATTGATCTGGCCGGCATAACCGGTGGTGATCTGAAGGCCGAGGACGATCACCGACGAGATCAGTATCAGTGTCGAGATGGCGAGCAGCCGCGGCCCGAACAGGATCGGCAGCGCCAGCAGGAAAATCAGAAACAAGGCGAGGGCAATCTGCTGCGGACGCGTCCGCACCAACGCCGCATCGTGCGCAAAACTGGTGGCGAAAATGCCGGCCGGATCCATCGCTCAAACCCTCTCGATCGTTCTCCACCCGAACATTCCGGTCGGGCGGATGAACAAGATGACAAGCATGATCACGAACGGAAATACCGAGCCAACCGCTCCGCCGACCACCGGGTCGACATAGGCTGTCACAAGTCCCTGCACGGCGCCGACGATCAGACCGGCCAACAAGACTCCGGCGATCGACTCGAATCCGGCGAGCAGGGCCACCGGCAGCGCCGAAAGCCCGATGTCGGAAGCCAGGAAGTTCAACGACTTGCCGCTTAAATAGATGATTGCGCCGAGGGTCGACAACACAGCGCCCAGCGCCCAAGCGAATGCGATGGAGCGCTTCACCGAGATTCCCATCGACAACGCGACCTGATGATCCTCCGCAACTGCGGTCATTTTGAGCCCGGCGCGGGTGTTGTTGAAGAACCACGACAGGCCCAGTCCGACGATCACCGTGATCACGGCGCCGATCAGCAGTGATCGCGGAATCAGGATGTCGCCGATGATCACCGGCTTCAACGCGAAGATGATCGGAAACGGCCGGACCTGCGGTCCGAATATCAACAGGATGAGGCCCCTGATGAGAATCAGCAGGCCGATCGTCACCATCACCATCGCGAAACTGGACTCGCCGACGAGACGCGAAAAAAAGATGCGCTCGATGATAAGTCCGAAAATCGCCGATACCGCCATCGCCAGCGGAAGCGCCACGAACAGTGGCAGTCCGGTTTGGATGACCATCCACCAGACGATGAAGCCGCCGAACACGACGAGCTCGCCTTGCGCAAAGTTGAACACCTTCGACGCGCGGTAGATGACAATGAAGCCCATCGCGATAAGGGCGTAAAGGAGCCCTACCAGCGAACCGTTGACCAGGTAATTCAGAAAGTCGATCGTGTCGAACATTATGACACCCCGGTTATTTTGCGTCGCGGCTGGACCGCCGCGACGACCAGAGGTGCGGCATCCACGGAATGAACCAGTACGTTGGCTGCCATCGTCCCGCGGCGGCCATCCTGGTAGGTGACCGGGATCGAAAGCGCCACGCGATCCTTGCCGGTGTAGAGGCCGTCAATCAACTCTGCATAGCGCTCCACCAGAAATTCACGTCGTAGCTTGCGCGTCCGGGTCAATTCGCCCTCGTCCGGATCGAGTTCCTTGGGAAAGTTCGCAAAGCGTCGGACCTGGGCGTGAGCCGGCAGGAATTTGTTGATGCGGACGATCTCTTCGCGGATCAGATCGGCCACCGCCGTCATTTGCGACAGATCGGCGAATGTCGAATAAGCCAGCCTGCGTTCCTCCGCCCACCGCGACACCACACCCATGTCGATATTGATCAACGCTCCGATGTAGTCCCGCGACGCGTCGCCAAGCGTCATGATGTCCTTGATGAACGGACTGAAGCGCAGCCGCGTTTCGATGAATTGCGGTGGATAGCTTTGACCGGAACTCAGCTTGGCGAGATCCTCGATCCGCTCGAGGAAAACCAGCTCGCCGGAACTGGTGACGGATACAGCGTCGCCGGTGCAGTACCATCCGCCATCTATTCGTTCGGCGCTCTTCTCGGGCTTGCCGAAATAGCCCTGAAAGAAAGAGCCGCCGCGTACCAGCAACTCGCCTGCCGGTGAAACCTTCCATTCCAGCGCCGCTGTCTCGGGGTGCGCTTCAAGCCAGTGGCCGACGGTTTCGAGGTCGTAGCGTTCGCCCTTGTGAATCGTCATGATGCCGATCTCGGTCGAACCGTAAATATTGCGCAAGGGTACGCCGATGGCGTGAAACAGCCGGAACACATCGGGCGCCATGGTTGATCCGCCGCTCAGCGCGACCTTCACGCGCGTCAGGCCGAGCTTGTCGCGCAACGGCTTCAGAACCAAAGCCTCCGCGATCGGAAATGCCAAGCGGGCTGCCAATGGCACCGGCTTGCCGTCGAGCCGAGCGACGTTGACCTTGCGTCCGATCTCGACGCCCCATTCGTAAATGCGGCGGCGGATTGGCCCCGCGTCGAGCATCTTTGCCTGGATCGTCGAGGCCAGGCTCTCCCATTGCCGGGGTGCGAACACCATCGCCTCGACCGCGAGTTCGCGGAGATTGGCCAGAACCTGCTCCGGCGACTCCGGAAAGTTGACCACCAGCGGCAAGGTGACGCCGATCGTAACACCGAATAATTGTTCGGTGACCCAGGCGGGCGCAATGTAGGTGAGGTAATCCATGCCCGGCGTCAGGTCGGTGCCCTTCACCAATCGATGCGCGTTGTCGATCAGATAACGGTGCGTGATGACGACGCCTTTGGGACGCCCTGTCGTGCCCGATGTGTAGGACAGGATGGCGATGTCGTCCGGCTGACCCAATGCGACAAGGCTATCGAACAGCCCCGGCTCGGCAACGTTGCGTTTGCGTCCCTCGTCTTCCATTTGCTCGAGCTTCATGAGGCTCGGCTGCCGGTAGGACCACATGCCGGTATCATCCCAGTAGATCAGCCGGCGCAGTGTCGGGACGCTGCCGAGTACCGCGAGGCCCTTGTCGATCTGCTCCTGATCCTGGCCCACGAAGTAAACCGCCTGACTGTCGTTCAGCAGATATTCGATTTCACCGACAGTGAGGTCGGGGTAGAGCGAGACGACCTTGCCGCCGAGCGAGAGCACGGCCAATTCGACCCAGAAATTCTCGGGCTCGTTCTCGCCGATGATGGCGACCGTCTCGCCACGCGCAAACGACATCGATTGCAAGCCAACCGCGAGATTGCGGACGCGCTCCAGCACGTCGCCGTAACGGAACTCGCGCCAGATGCCTCGACATTTGTGACGCGCGATCAGCCGGTCCGGCTCCGCAGTGGCCCGCGCAACGAATGCCTGCGGCAATGTTTTCATTGTTGCGGCGGCTAAGGTCATTTTTCGCCCAGGTAAGCCTTCATGACCAAAGGATCGCGCTGGATCTGCGCCGGCGATCCGGTCGCGATCATCTTCCCGAAATCCAGCACGTAGATGCGGTCCGCGAGATCCATGACCACACCCATATCGTGCTCGACGAGCACTACCGGGATGCCGCGCGCCTCACGTACGTCGAGAATGAAACGGGCGAGGTCTTCCTTTTCCTCGTTGTTCATCCCGGCCATCGGCTCGTCCATCAGCAGAATTTTCGGTTCCTGCGCGAGCGCGCGGCCGAGGTCGACCCGCTTGCGCAAGCCGTATCCCAGCGTTCCGACCAGCTGATGGCGGATGGATTCGATTTCCAGCAATTCAATTATTTCCTCGACGACCTCGCGGTGCTGCGTTTCTTCGTTTTGGGCCCAGTGAAAATGCACGAAGGCCTGCAAGATCGAGCTGCGCATATGCATGTGCCGTCCGATCAAGATATTCTCGATGACGGTCATGCCGGGAAAGATGTGCGTTCCCTGAAATGTCCGCGCCAACCCGGATCGCGCGATTTGATGAACGCTTCGGCCGACAATCTGCTCGCCACCGAAGACGATGTCGCCTTGTTGCGGGCGATAGAAGCCGCTCATGCAGTTCATCAGCGAGGTTTTGCCGGCGCCATTGGGACCGATGATTGCGATCAACTCGTCGCGCCTGATCTCGATCGAGACTTCATTCAGGGCAACGACGCCGCCGAACGACATTCGCAAGCGGTCCGCGGTCAGAATCGGCCGCATGCCGCTCACGTTGGGCTCCGCGTGGGTCGCCGCTTCGGCGCTCATGTCTCCTCCGTAGTCGCGCAGTCGTTCAAAGCACGCGCGTCGTTATTTTTCTTGCGTTATGACCAATCAGGCATAATATTTACTTGTAAGTCAAATAGATTTTTGACGCTTTTCATGTGACCAATTCACGGCGTGAACGAATGCTGGGCGACCCCAATCTTGCTGTGCAACTCCGTACCCAGTTCAAATTGCCCGTTCTGGTTGGGCCGATGTTTCTCGTATCGGGTCCCGACCTTGTCATCGCTTGTTCCCAGGCCGGCGTCGCGGGCTCGTTTCCGACCCTTAATGCGCGGTCGACGGCAATCCTGGATCAATGGCTCGCGAGGATCACGGCCGAGTTGCAGCTGGACGCGGCTCCCTATGCGGCGAACCTGATCGTCCATCCAACCAACACCAGGCTGGCGGAAGACGTCGATCTGGTCGTCAAACACAAGTCGCCGCTGGTGATCGCCAGCGTCGGAAATCCGGGTCGTGTTGTTGCCGCGGTAAAGAGCTACGGCGGCTTGGTTTTCTCCGACGTCGCCTCGCTCAAACACGCCCAACGCGCGGCGGAAACCGGCGTTGATGGTCTGATTTTGTTGTGTGGCGGCTCCGGCGGCAACACCGGTTGGCTCAACCCCTTCGCATTCGTCACCGCCGTTCGTAAATTCTTCTCCGGGCCCCTTGTTCTCGCCGGGGCGATCTCGAACGGCCACCTGATCCATGTTGCGGAAGAGCTCGGCGCCGACTTCGCCTATGTCGGTACGCCCTTTATCGCGGCGACGGAGAGCATGGCGGCGGATGATTACCGGCAAATGCTGATCGAGAGCAACGCCGACGACATTCAGCTGACGGCCGAAGTCACTGGCATACCCGCCAACATGCTCCGCAAAAGCCTCGAACGCAGCGGCTTCAGGCCGGAGCCGAAGCATGACGGTTTCAATCTCCTGAAGGAGATCGAGACGCTGAAGGCATGGCGAGATATCTGGAGCGCGGGGCAGGGCGTTGGCGATGTCGAGCGTGTCGAGCCGGCTGCGGGCGTGATCGACCGCATGACGCATGATTACGATGCGGCGCGCGCAGCAAGCCAGCAACGGGCCGCGCGCAGGTTCGCTTCAGTCGGCAGTCAATAGCTCGCGGGACGGCTCTCATCCGCTTTTGCCTTAACGGCTCAAGGTGGGGGCCGATCCCACGGATATACGCAATATCCAGCAATCGCGGGATACGCTCTTAGGCTAGGGCGAAACGGCGTGGTCGAGAAGGTCTGTAAAAACCTTCGCGATCTCCGCGCCGCTTTTCGGTCCGTCCTTATCGAACCACCGCGCCATCCAGTTGACCGCACCCATGAAGAAAAACACGGTCAATTTTGGATCGACCTGCCGTATGCTGCCGTCGGCCATGCCCTTCTCGATAATCGCCTGCATCTGATGCTGCGCCTTGTCACGGCGCGCGGCGACGATCTTGCGGTTGGCGGGATCGAGCGCCTGGAATTCGACGAGGACGGCGCAATCGCCGATCTCGCTGTTGTGCGACTCGATGAATTCGTTCGCAAACGAAAGCAGGATTTCACGGCCGGTCCTGCCGGTCTTGTACGCGTGCTCGAACGCGCGATCGCCGAGATCCTGCGACAGCATATGGCACTCGAACAGGATTTCCTGCTTGTTCTTGATGTAATAATAGAGCGCGGGCTTGGTCACTCCGAGCGTCTTGGCGACATCGTCGAGAGACGTCGCCTGATATCCTTGCGAGCTGAATGCGCGCGCCGCCTCTTTCAGCAAGGCGGTTCGCTTCAGATTGAATTGCTGGTCGCGGGTCTGAACGGTGTCGTTCCACGCGGCAAGCTGACGGTCACGGCCAGACACCACCACTCCTAGAATTTCATTGCGAGAACAGCAGCGCTAATCCCGGCACAATTGAGTTGATTCGCACACCTTTTATCAACGCGAATACCCATCGCAAGTCAAAGATTGCGGGCGATGATGAGTTTCTGGATGTTGCTGGTGCCCTCGTAGATCTTGCAGACACGGACATCGCGACAGTAACGCTCCACCGGGAAATCCCGCAGATAGCCGTATCCACCATGAATCTGCAGCGCCTCGGAGCACACTTTCTCGGCCATTTCGCTGGCGAATAGCTTCGCGATGGCAGCTTCCTTCATGCAGGGCAGGCCGGCCTCGAGCAAGCGCGCAGCATAAATGTAGTACTGTCGGGCGATATCGACCTGCGCCGCCATGTCGGCGAGAGCGAAGCTGACGCCCTGCAACTCCATGATCGGCTTTCCTGCGACCTCACGTTCACGCGCATACCGTACGGCTGCTTCGAGAGCCGCCTGAGCGATGCCGACCGCCTGCGCCGCGACGGCGATACGCCCGTCGGAAAGACCTGACATCATGATGCCGTAGCCGCCATCGAGCGTGCCAAGAATGTTTTCCTTGGGAACGCGGAGCTCCTCAAGCTGGATCTGGGCGGTATGCGCGGTCCGCTGCCCGAGTTTCTCCTCGACGCGACTGACGACGTAACCTTTGGCAGGCGGCTCGACTAGGAACGTAGTGAAGCCGCGCTTGCCGGCGTCTGGATTCGTGCGTGCGACGATGATTGCAACGCCGGCCTCGCTGCCGTTTGAGATGAACTGCTTGGTCCCGTTGATCACGAAATCGTCGCCGTCGCGGCGCGCCGAGGTTCGAAGTGCCGATGTTTCAGAGCCAGCCTGGGGCTCGGTAATCATGAAGGCGCCGATTTTTTCGCCGGAGGCCAGCGCCGGAAGCAGGCGTTGCTTCTGCTTGGCCGTGCCGTTTTTTGCAATGACATGCGCTGCGCCGAGATTGTGAACATGGACGATCGTTCCGACCCCGGCATCGGCGGCGGAAAGTTCCTCGATGGCGAGACAATAGGCGAGAAAGCCGGATGCCGAGCCGCCGTATTCCTCGGAAACGGTCATGCCCATGAAACCTTGGGCGCCGAGAACTCTCAGCTCCTCGGTCGGCCACGCCGAGGTGCTATCACGCTCGGCTGCAGTTGGGGCAAGGACATCCCGTCCAAGTTGGCGCGCCGTGTTGCGAACCATGCGCTGCTGTTCTGACAAGAACGGCTCCGAACCGGTATCGCTGAAATGCTTGTTCATGGTCGCATCCCATCCGCAATTAAGGCCGCAGAATTGCGGCATGCTATTTACGACAGGATACATTAATTTACTCGTGGGTCAAATTTCGGTCATGCGCGCGCCGGTTTGCGAACGCCTTCAACTCGTTACAGTTCTGATCACCCTTACAGGGGCTTAACGCAAACCGGTCGGTTGGTCATTTCCTATCGGCCGGGCGGGCGGCTGCGACGGCATTGTCCGAACCCTTCCGGTCGAATTCGATTGAATACGCTGGATTGCGCGGAGATCCTGCCGGGCAGCAAATCCACCGTCGGCGATCTCGCCTTTCTGCGGACGCAGGGTTGGGACATCGACATCAAGGCCCATGTTCGCCGCGGCGGTCATGTGCTCGGTCTTTGCGGCGGCTACCAGATGCTGGGGCGAACCATTGCCGACCCGGAAGGAATCGAGGGACCCGCCACGACGGTGGAAGGCCTCGGGTTGCTTGACATCGCCACGGTCATGATCGCGGACAAATCCACCAGGCTGGTGCGAGGCATCCATTGCGCAACCGGCACGGCTATTGAGGGTTATGAAATTCATCTTGGCCGCAGCGAAGGCCGCGACTGCGAAAGACCCGTGGTGACGATCGATGGACGCCCCGATGGCGCGAGCACGGCCGACGGGCGGGTGCAGGGTACATATGTGCACGGGCTGTTCACGGGCGACGCATTTCGAAAAGCGTGGCTAGCCCATCTCGGAATTGCTTCTTCGCTCGCTTATGCATCGCAGATCGAGTCCGCGCTCGATGCGCTGGCCGATCATCTGGAAGCGCATCTGGATATCGACGCCATTTTGAGCATTGCACGAAGCCGTCAGACCACCAGCGCCAGTGCGGCGTAGGCTGCCGCTTCGATCACGCACGCTGCGGTGTAAAGGTTGAGCGCGCGACCGATATCGTCGGGTACGGCTTGGCGGGTCGCTTCGGCATTGAGAAAGGGATCTTCGGCCATGTGTTCGGCGTAGCGGCGCGGGCCGGCCAGTGCCAGTGCCAGTGCCAGCGCTCCCGCCATCGCACTTTCCGGCCAACCGGCATTCGGCGAGCGATGTTTGGAAGCATCGCGTCTGACCGCGCCCAACGATTTGCCGACCGATCCGCCCGCAATCGGCCGACGGGCGTGGCGCGGTTTATTCGAACCGCCGGGACTTCACTTTCGCGCGGCGCGTCTTTCGTGAGTCGCGGCGACGTCAAATCCGAGTTGGCTTCCGTCCCTAGGATTATCCGTTCGTTGTAGTACGGCGGGGTTGTCACCAAGATAGAATGCGTCGTCGCCGCTGGCGATCATCAACGCCCAATGCCGCCGCGCGATTTCGGCGGCGAGTATCGCGATGCCGTCGAACAGCAGCGAGAATTTTCCAGCAAAGGTGTTCCGGTCCATCTTGGCGGAGAGGCCTTCGTAGAATGCCTTCGTCCGAAAGCTCTGTGCTGCGACGAACGACCGTGCGGGATCGGGTCTGCATGACAGCAGCAATGCTGGCTGGAACCGATCTTTGAAGCCGACCTTCCACCAGAACAGTATGCGTACCGTCCCGGGCGAAACGCCCAGCAGGCGGTGATCGAGGTGGAAGGGCTGCTGTTCCGAGGCCAGTGATCCCATCTTGCAACGTCGTGCATCCGGGGAAATCTGGAAACATTTTAGCGATCAACTAACTAAACACTTGTTTAGCTCATTCTGAAGTGATAGGGATCGGGAAGCGCAAAAAGGCATCCAATCCCGGTAAACGGGACTTGAGGGGAGAGCGATAGTTGGACGAGGCCGGTAACGCGGACACGTTCCCGAAGCTGCTGCTTCATCATGTTGCCGTGCGCGCGCAACGCCCGGCCATGCGCGAGAAGCGCTTCGGGATATGGACCACCTGGACATGGGAGGCGCTCGCGCGTGAGGTTCAAGCGCTGACGCTCGGGCTGAGGGCCTCGGGAGTCACAGCGGGCCAGAGGGTCGCAGTTATTGGCGTGAACCGGTCGCGCCTGTATTGGTCCATCACGGCCGTGCAGTGCCTCGGCGCGATACCGGTCCCGCTCTATCCGGACTCGGTTGCCGACGAGATGTCCTATCTCCTCGCGCATGCGGGGGTTGTGGCAGCGATCGTCGAGGACCAGGAGCAGGTCGATAAGGTTCTTAGCGTTCTGGCGGAACTACCCGCGCTCCGCCTTGTCGTTTATGACGATCCGCGCGGCATGGTCGATTATGATTCCGGCGACCGAAGTCTGATGAGCCTTGAGGCCGTTCTGGCTCGAGGTCAGGAGGCGTCGTCCGCCGAGGGCTTGGGTTCTGCCTTCGTCGATCTTGTTGCGCGGACCGATGGAGCGGCCACCTCGATCATCCTCTACACGTCGGGCACGACCGGGCGTCCCAAGGGCACGGTGATCTTGGCTGGACGCGCCGTCCGGGCCGCGCGCGAGACCGTCGCCGCGGATAAGCTCGACGAGAATGACGAGGTTCTGGCCTATCTGCCCATCGCTTGGGGCGGCGATCACTACCTCAACTACGCCCAGGGACTTGTCGCGGGCTTCTGCATGTCCTGTCCCGAGGAGCCCGAGACGGTCGCGGAAGACATCGTCGAGATCGGACCGACCTTCTACTTCGCGCCACCCAGCACCCTTGAGGGCCTCCTGACCCGGATCCTGATCGGGATGGAGGATGCGAGTCGCGCCAAGCGCTGGCTGTTCGACACCTTCATGAAGGTCGCTCGCCGCTGGGGCGAGCCGATCCTGAACGGCACAGATGGCGTCCCACTCCATGGTCGCCTGCTCTACCGCCTCGGCGAGGCCCTGATCTACGGCCCCGTCAAGAACGTGCTCGGTTTCTCTCGGATCAAGGTCGCATACACCGCCGGCGAGGCAATCGGCCCCGACCTCTTCGCGTTCTATCGTTCGCTCGGAATCAATCTAAAGCAGTTTTACGGCCAGACGGAAGCCTTCATCTACATCAGCGCCCAGCCCGACGGACAGATCCGATCGGACACGGTTGGCCCGGCCGCGCCTGGGGTGGAAATCCGCATTGCCGAGAGCGGAGAGGTGCAGTTCCGTTCGCCGGGCCAATTCGTCGAATATCTCAACGATCCCGTGCGGACGCAGGAGTCGATGACGCCGGACGGTTTCGTGCGCACGGGTGATGCCGGCTTCTTCGGCGCGGACGGACACTTGCGCATTATCGATCGTGCAAAGGATGTCGGGCGCCTCGCCGACGGAACGCTGTTCGCGCCAAAATACATCGAGAACAAACTCAAGTTTTTCCCGAACATCAAGGAGGCCGTCGCCTTCGGCGCGGATCGCGGCTTCGTCACAGTATTCATCAACATCAACATCACGGCGGTCGGCAGCTGGGCTGAGCGCAATGGTCTCAGCTACGCTTCCTATCAGGAACTCGCCGGGCTTCCGCAAGTCTACGACATCGTCCTCAATCATATCCGCCAAGTGAACCGCGATCTGGCCGCCGAGCCGACCATGGCGGGGGCAGAGATCGCGCGCTTCGTCATCCTGCACAAGGAGCTCGATGCCGATGATGGCGAGCTGACCCGAACCCAGAAGGTAAGGCGCGCCTTCGTCCACGAGAAATATGCCGGTCTCATCAGCGCCCTCTATCGCGGCGCCACGGAGTGCTTCGTCAGTACGGATGTCGCCTTCGAGGATGGTCGGCATGGCCGCATCGAGGCGACCTTGCGGATCGCCGACGTCAATGGGGAGCATCGCCTGCGATCGATCCCGGCTAAAACGATCGTGGCATGACCGTCATGTCTGCACCAATGACCTTCGCTGTCCCGTCGCTGTGTTCGCCGCACGCGGTCTCCTCAGGCACTCCCACCGATCACGCGGGCGCAGCGGCGTGCTGCCTCCTGGAGATCGACCGCGTCTCGCTTCGCTTCGGTGGGATCAAGGCGCTGAATGACGTTTCCTTCGATATCCGATCGGGTGAGATCAGGGCTATCATCGGACCCAATGGCGCGGGCAAGACGTCGATGCTCAACTGCATCAACGGTTTTTACCGGCCCAGCAGCGGCCACATCGTGTTCGAAGGCGTGCGCAGAACGCACACGCGGCCATCGATCGCCGCCCGCGGCGGCATCGCCCGCACCTTCCAGAACGTCGCGCTCTTCAAGGGTATGACGGTGCTCGACAACATAATGACGGGCCGCGCCCTCAAGATCCGCAGCGGAATTCTGAAACAGCTCATCCGCTTCGGACCAGCCTTGAGCGAGGAGATTGAGCACAGGCGGAAGGTCGAGGAGATCATCGAGTTCCTCGAGATCCAGGCCATCCGCAAGACCCCCGTTGGCAAGCTGCCCTATGGTCTCCAAAAGAGAGTCGAGCTCGGCCGGGCTCTCGCGATGGAGCCGAGGCTACTTCTCCTCGACGAGCCGATGGCCGGGATGAATCTCGAGGAAAAAGAGGATATGAGCCGCTTCATTGTCGAGGTGAACCGGACCTATCGCACGACGATCACGCTGATCGAGCACGATATCGGCGTCGTCATGAATCTCTCGGACCGCATTGTCGTGCTCGATCACGGCTGCAAGATCGCCGATGGAACACCCGCTGAGATCAAGAGTAACCAGCAGGTTATCGAAGCCTATCTGGGCGTGGGGGGCTGACGGTGTTGGGGATCGATCCTACCAAAATTGCCTTCTTCGCTGAGGTTCTTGTCAGCGGTCTGTTGTCGGGCGTCCTCTATGCGCTCGTGGCCCTCGGCTTCGTGCTGATCTTCAAGGCCTCGGGCGTGTTCAATTTCGCGCAGGGCGCCATGGTTCTGGTCGCGGGGCTGGCTCTTGTCCGGGCCTTTGGATGGCTTGAGGCGTCAATGCCGTTCTGGCTCGCGCTGCCGCTCGCGATCATCTTCGCCGGCGCGGTGATGACGGGTATCGCGTGGGCTGTCGAACGCTTCGTCCTGCGCAAGCTCGTCAATCAGACAGCCCTCACGCTATTCATGGCGACGATTGGGATCTCATTCGTGCTCGAAGGACTCGGGCAGCAGATTTTCGGCGCACAGGTGTACAAGCTCGATCTCGGCTTGCCGCGGGACAATCTCTTTGCACTTGAGAGCCTCTTCGACGGCGGCATCCTGCTCAACAAACTCGACCTCTGGTCGGCAGTTCTGGCGGCCGTCCTCGTCGCGGCGCTTGTTATCTTCTTCCAGAAAACCCGTATGGGCCGGGCTTTGCGCGCCGTCGCCGACGATCACTCGGCCGCGCAATCGGTCGGAATTCCACTGACCAGGGTCTGGTTCGTCGTCTGGACAGTCGCAGGTCTCGTGGCCATTGCGGCCGCTTCCATTTGGGGTTCAAAGGTGGGAGTCCAGTTCTCACTCGTCTTTGTCTCCCTGAAGGCGCTTCCCGTCATCATCCTCGGGGGCCTGACCTCCATACCCGGCGCGATTGTCGGCGGCCTTCTCATCGGAGCCGGCGAAAAGCTCGCAGAAGTCTATCTCGGCCCGAGCGTCGGTGGCGGGATCGAACAGTGGTTCGCCTATGTCGTTGCCCTCGTGGTCCTGCTCGTGAGGCCGCAAGGTCTCTTCGGTGACCGCATCATCGAACGGATCTGACGATGTTCTATCGCGAGGCAGGACATTTCAAAGACAACTACCGGGCGGACATGGCGACCTTTCCGATCCGCGAGGATCGGATCGGCATCATAACCCTGCTGCTCATCGCGCTCGTTGCGATCCCGCTCGTGCATTTGGCCGGCATTCCTCCCTTTGCCGGCGACTATTTCTTCAACGCCATCCTGATTCCGTTCCTGATCTTGGCCATGGCGGCCATCGGACTTAATCTGCTCGCAGGCTATTGCGGTCAGATATCGCTCGGAGCGGGCGCCTTCATGGGCGTCGGCGCTTATGCGGCCTACAACATCGCGATCCGAATTCCGGAGATGCCGCTGGTCCTGACCTTCCTCCTCGCCGGGGCGGTCAGCGCGCTCGCAGGGCTCGCTTTCGGGTTTCCGTCGCTCCGCATCAAGGGTCTCTATCTCGCGGTCGCGACCCTTGCGGCGCAGTTCTTCCTCGATTGGGCGTTCCTCCGGATGGCCTGGATCACGAACTATTCGCCGTCGGGCTCGGTCTCGGCGCCGCCCCTCGTCTTCGCCGGCTGGCACGCAGATACGCCTGTCGAGCGCTATCTCGTGGTCCTCGTGTTTACGATAGTTGTGGCCTGGGGCGCTTCGAATCTGGTGCGCGGGAATCTCGGCCGGCAATGGATGGCGATCCGGGACATGGACATCGCGGCCGAGATCATCGGCATCCGGCCGATACAATCGAAGCTAACTGCTTTTGCGATCTCGTCGTTCGTCCTTGGCCTTGCGGGGGCACTCTGGGCCTTTGCGAATCTGCGGTCGTGGGAGCCTTATGCCTTCTCGATCGACCGCTCGTTCCAGTTACTCTTCATCGTCATCATCGGCGGGCTCGGCTCGATTATCGGCTGCTTCCTCGGTGCCGCTTTCATCTTGCTCCTGCCGCTCATCGTCGACGCCGTGCCACGCTGGCTGTCGATCCCGGTCCCTGCCGGCGCCGGCTCGAACATTACGCTCGTCGTGTTCGGCGCGCTGATACTGCTCACCCTGATTTTCGAACCCCATGGACTGGCCCGCATCTGGGGCATCGCCAAGCACAAGCTCAGGCGCTGGCCGTTCCCTTACTGAGATCGCACCCCAGAACCGGCGATGAAGCTGGCATTAAACCACAGGAGGAAATGCTGATGTCGATACGGATTACCAAACTGAGCGTTCTTTTGCTCTCCGCCGCACTCTGTTTGCCGGCTGCAGCCGAGGCGCAGGAGAATGGCCAATTTATTCCCGTCGTGTCCTACCGGACCGGGCCCTACGCACCCAATGGCATCCCTTGGGCGGACGGGATCGTCGACTATCTCGAACTCGTCAACCAGCGTGACGGCGGCATAAACGGCGTCAAGATCCTCTACGAGGAATGCGAGACAGGTTACGCTACCGACCGCGGCGTCGAATGCTACGAGCGGCTGAAGAACAAGGGCCCGACGGGTGCTGCCTTCATCAATCCGCTTTCGACCGGCATCACCTTCGCGCTCACCGAGAAGACGCTCGTTGACAAGATTCCACTGATAACCGCGGGGTTCGGCCGGTCGGAATCGCGCGACGGCAGCGTATTCCCTTGGAACTTCCCGCTGATCGGCACCTATTGGACCGCGGCCGACGTCGCCATTCAGCACATCGCCAAGGAGCTTGGCGGAACCGACAAGCTGAACGGCCGCAAGATTGTTCTGCTCTATCACGATTCCCCGTTCGGCAAGGAGCCGATGCCGGTGTTGGAGGTGCTGGCCAAGAAACACGGCTTCCAGCTCACGATGATCCCCGTCACGAGTCCGGGTGTCGAGCAGAAGTCGCAATGGCTCCAGATTCGCCAATTGCGGCCCGACTACGTCGTGATGTGGGGCTGGGGCGTCATGAATCCGACCGCGATTCAGGAGGCTGCCAACGTCAACTTCCCGCGCGACAAGATGATCGGCTTCTGGTTTGCGGGCGCCGAGCCTGACGTGGTGCCGGCCGGCGCCCAAGCCGTCGGCTACAAGGCGTTGATGCTTCAGCATGGCGCGGGGCGCGCGCGGGTTCATGATGACCTCGACAAGTACGTCTACGGCAAGGGCCTCGGCAAAGCGAAGCCGGCCGATACCGGTGGCGTTCTGTTCAATCGCGGGATGGTCGGCGTCATGCTCGGCATTGAAGGGATCCGTACGGCCATGGCCAAGTACGGCAACAAGCCGATGACGGGAGAGCAGGTCCGCTGGGGAATCGAGCACCTGGCGCTCGACGAGAAGCGCATCAAGGAACTCGGCTTCGAAGGCATGATCAGCCCGGTCAAGATCAGCTGCGCCGACCACGAGGGGACGCGTACCTCGCGTATTCAGCAGTGGGATGGCAAAAGCTGGAACATCATCTCCGACTGGTACACCGCCGACGAGGCGATGCTGGCGCCATTACTGAAGGAGGCGGCTGCCCGCTATGCCAAGGAGAAGGGCATCACGCCACGCGACTGCAGCAAGGAAAGCTGATCCGGCACTTCCGGGGCGGCCCGAGCGCCGCCCCGATTCGGTGGAGACAAGGAATGATGCCCGCAGCAAGCAACGTTGAAGGGGAGGGCGTGGCGGTTCCGCCAATCCTCTCGGTGAACAACATCGAGGTGGTCTATGACCACATAGCGCTCGTTCTGAAGGGCGTCTCCTTCAGTGTGCCGCAAGGCGGCATCGTCGCACTTCTCGGGGCGAACGGCGCTGGCAAGACGACGACGCTGCGGGCAATCTCCAACATGCTTAAGGCCGAACGTGGCGACGTCACCAAGGGTTCGGTGATGTTCGCGGGAGAACGCGTCGACCGCCTCACAGCCAATGACCTCGTCCGCCGTGGTTGCATCCAGGTTCTGGAAGGGCGACGCTGTTTTGCCCATCTGACGATCGAGGAGAACCTGCTCGCGGGCGCCTATACGCGCCCGGACGGTGCTGCCGCGATCCGGCGCGACCTCGAAAAGATCTACGAGACTTTTCCGCGTCTCCGCCAGCGCCGCGCGTCGATCGCCGGCTATGTCTCGGGCGGCGAGCAGCAGATGTGTGCGATCGGCCGCGCCCTGATGTCGAAACCCCGCATGATCCTTCTCGATGAGCCGTCGATGGGGCTCGCGCCCCAGGTAGTCGAAGAAATTTTCGAGATTGTACGTGACCTGAACACGCGTGAGGGCGTCTCCTTTCTGCTCGCAGAGCAGAACACTAACATGGCGCTCAAATACGCGACCTACGGCTACATCCTTGAGACCGGCCGGATCGTCATGGACGGTCCGGCGGAGACAATGCGCGAGAACGAGGACGTCAGGGAATTTTACCTCGGCGCGGCCGATGCGGGAGGTGCGAATTTCCGCAACGTCAAGACCTATAAGCGCCGCAAGCGCTGGCTGAGCTGAGGCTCAGCCCTTATGCGGCATCGCGTCGGCAATGGTCCGTGACTGGCCGCGGAACTCGGCCACGACCTTGCCGGTCGCCGCATTGACGACGGCGCAATCGTAGATCGCGCTCTTGGTCGTCCGCGATCGCTCCAAGGCATGAGCAATCAACCGATCCCCGGGCTGGACCGGACGCACGAAAGTGATGGTGCAATGATGGGCGACGGCCTGACGCCCGTGGCTGTTGCAGGCGATCGAGAGCGCCGTGTCGGCCAAGGTGAAGAGCACCCCGCCATGACAGGTGCCGAAGACATTGAGGGCGTTATCGGGAACAGTCATCTCCAGTTGCGCCTCTCCCGGGCCCGCCCGGCGTAATATGAAGCCAAAGGTACGAGCAGGCTCGTCGCCCGACAGCATGAATTCAGCGCAATGCTGCGCAACCGCGCCCGGATTATCAGACGGCTGGTTCATGCGTGCTTTCCGCTACCTGAGTTTGGTCAGAGATCCGATCTGGCATCTTGGTCCCCTCCGAGATCACGGCCGCCACCGCCTCGTCGAGGCTGATCAGCCCTGCTTCGATCTGCGCCAGGAGGTCGAGCAAGGCCGGATCGCGGCGGGCCATGGTCCGGCGGCGCATCAGCGTCGCAGCGCTTTCCGCGACTAAGCGTCGAATCCGCGCTCGACGCCGGGCCTGTCTATCGCCCGGCGCACTCGCGCCGAGGGCGAGGACGGCCGCGAGCAACTCGGCGACGCCCTGTCCGGTGCTGGCAACGGTTTCCAGAACGGGCACATCCTTCTCTCCGTCGCGGCGCAGGCTCAGCATTGCCCTGAGCTGACGGACGGTACGCGCCGCGAGCGGCAGATCGGCCTTGTTCACGACGAGGATGCTGGCGATCTCGAGGATGCCGGCCTTGATCGCCTGGACGTCGTCGCCGAGCCCCGGCGCGTTCACGACCACGCGGATATCGGCCACATCGACGACTTCGACCTCCGACTGTCCGGCTCCTACGGTTTCGATCACGACCACGTCGCGGCCCGAGGCATCGAAGAGGTCGACGATGTGGTGGATGCTTTCGGTCAAGCCGCCGAGATGACCGCGCGAAGCGATCGAGCGGATGAACACGCCCTCGTCCTCGGTGTGGCGTCCCATCCTGATGCGATCACCAAGTACCGCGCCTCCCGAGAGGGGGCTCGAAGGATCGACGGCCGCGACCGCGACCGTACGTCCGCTCTTGCGCAACGCCGCCACGAAAGCGTCGACGAGCGTGGATTTGCCCGCACCCGGCGGACCCGTGAATCCGATCGTGAGCGCGCGCCCGGTCGAAGGCAGAATCGCGGCGTGGAGAGCGGAGGCCAGCGGGCCGCCGTCCTCCATGATGGTGATGCCCCGGGCAACGGCGCGCGAATCGCCTGCGCGGACCCGCTCAGACAAAGATGGTGCGATGCGGGCTCCCGCCATGCTGTCAGGCGACGATCAGGGGATGCCCGAAGCCGAGCTCCCGACGCAAACTGCTCACGATCTCTCCATGAGTGACGCCAGCTTCAGTGGCGTCCACAACCTTCTCGAAGACGTTCTCGTCTTTGCTATTGGCGGCGCGCGCCAAGGCATCGAGCGCTCGCGCCACTGCTTCCTGGCTACGCTCCTGCTTGAACGCCTTGAAGCGCTCGACGTGCCGGTTCATCGCGTCGGGATCGGGTCGCTCGGCCGGAGGGACGGTGAGGTCCTGGTCGACCTGGTAGCAATTGACCCCGATGATCTTGCGATCGCCCGACTCGACCTGCTCCTGGAAGGCGAGCGCGGAATCGCCGATCATGGTCTGGACCAGCCCGGCCTCGGCAGCCTTGTACATGCCGCCTGCCGCATCGATCTTCGCGATCACGGCCTCGATCTCAGCCTCCATCTGATCGGTCAATCGCTCGACGTAGTAGGAGCCGCCGAGAGGATCGATCACGTCGCAGAGCCGAGCCTCTTCGCGCAGGATATTCTGCGTCGCGACCGCCACGCGCGCCGTTTCCTCGCTCGGGCAGGCGATCGCCTCATCATAGGCATCGGTATGCAGCGACTGTAGGCCGCTCAGGATGCCGGCCATGGCCTGGACGGAGACGCGCGCGATGTTGTTGAGCGGCTGCTGTTGCGTCAGATCAACCCCGGAGGTCTGTCCGTGGAACTTGAAGCGCCAGCAGGCCGGATCCTTCGCCCCTAGCCTGTCGCGCGCGATCCGAGCCCAGATCCGGCGGCCGGCCCGGAATTTCGCCACTTCTTCGAAGAACGAAATCGAGATGTCGAAGAAAAAGGTGAAGCGCCGCAGCACATCGTCGATATCCATGCCGCGCGCTATGCAGTCCTCGGCATATTGGATGGCGGTCGAAAGCGTGAAGCCCATCGTCTCCGCCGGCGTCGCGCCGGCCTGCTGCATATGCTGACCGACGACCGAGACCGGGTTCCAGTTCGGAACGTGACGGCGGCAGAACTCAATGTGATCCAGCAACATGCGCCGCGATCCCGGCAACGACAGGCGGTAGAACTGGTGATTGGCAATGAAATGCGAGATGTAGTCGCTCTGATTTGATGTTCCGGTGACCTGGCTCCAGTCCACGCCGCGCCGCCGCGCGACGCCCAGCGTGAATGCGAGCAAGGTGAACGGCGATGGATCGTTCATAGCTGTCGAGATCTTGCCGAGAGGCACCCCGGCGAGAGCATCGTCCATGTGGTCGGTTGTGTTCACGACCGTGCCACACGTGCCGAGCAACTCCGGGTCGACCTCGTCGCAATCGATGCCGCGGAAGCCTGAACAGCACGGCAACAGGCTGATTGCGTTCGCACCAGCATCGATGATCCGGAGGACGCGCTTGTTGTAGTCCGCCGGTGTTCCGAGCCCGATAAGCTGCCGCTGCGTCCAGGTCCGTCCGCGATGCATGGAGGGATAGACGCCGCGCGTATAGGGAAATTGGCCCGGAAAACCGAGATCGTCGAGATAGCGTTCGCTCGACCAGTCACGCGGGGAATAAAGCGGCTGGACCTCGATGCCAGAGCGGTTGCGAACCGGTTGCTCGCCAGCCATCTGCTTCGAATAGTCTGCACGCCATTCCCCTTGGGCCTGCTCGAAGCCGGGAAGGGGAAGTTGGATCGCCGTATGGGTCATGGGTTTGCCTCCAAGAATTCGTTGATGCGAGCGTGGCGCGCATCCTGTCCGAGAGATGTCACGCAAGCCACGATCTCGTCGCGTGCCGCGCCCGGCCCGAACACGTTGCTGACGCCGGCCTCGATGAGGGCGGTCTTCTCCTCGTCGGGTACAATCCCGCCCACAATGACGCGGACATGATCGAGCCCGGCGGCGCGCAAGGCCGTCATCATCTTCGGGACGATGAGATGATCGGTCGCGAGGGAGCTAATCCCTATGACTTCGACATCCTCCTCGGTCGCGAGCTTCACGACCCCGGCCACGGTCTGCCAGGGCGGCGTGTAGATCACCTCCATGCCGGCATCGCGTAGATAGGCGGCGACGATCCGGCTGCCGCGATCATGACCGTCGAGGCCAATCTTGGTGACCAGAACTCGGATTGGCCGGAAGCCTGAAGTTGTGCTCATTATTTGCCTGCCAAGGGAGTAGGGCTGAGCCCGAAGGACGCAAGGTATTCGTTCACGATGCCATCGAGACTGCCGGCGCTTTTGCGGTACCAGACCGGCGTCCAGTTCAGAGCGCCGATCAGCATAAGGCGAGCGAGCTTGGGATCGCGGCCGGCTGGAAGATCGACCTCAGCCAGGAGGGAGCGTAAGCGCGACTCGTAGCGCTCGCGCTGCAACTTCAGCTCGTTGGTAGCTTCAGGAATGTCCTCAGGCAGCACGCGGACTATAACTCGCGCATAGGCGCTGGCGTCGAGAATAGCCTCAAGATGCGCCATGATCGCGCAGCGTAGACGGATGTTGGGATCACGCTGACCTTCTAGCGCCTTTTCGAAGCGACCAATGATACGGTCGACGCCTTGGGCATAGACGGCCAGGAGCAGGGCTTGTTTCGTGGGGACGTGAAAATAGACCGCTCCCGGCGTTACTCCCGCTTCCTGCGCGATGTCGCGCATGGTCGTGGCATGGTAGCCCCGCTCTGCAAAATGAGCGGCCGCCGCATCAAGCAGCGCCGGCAGACGATTTGCCTGGCGTTTCGCGATCGTTGCTGCCAATGGATCCTCGATAGCTAACTAAACGATTGTTTAGCAAGCTTTGAGGTAGCAGTCAAGATCGTGCGGATGGTAGAGCGGCTGCTGCCGAGTATCTCGATCAGTGCGGATTTTTGCGGCAGCCGGTCAATGGGTGGTTGTCCCGCCTGGAAGATGCGGCTGCGGATGAGGTCGGCGACCGCGTCGGAGCACTTGCGCCTGATCGACGCGCGCCGCGAAGGGGCGACGCCCTGAAGCTCCGGTTTGCCCATTTTATCATCATAAATTGGCAGAGCTCTTTTTCAAGGGCTTTGCACGCGCCATGCGTGGGCCGACGATGGATGCTCCGCAAGAGCCAGCGTGCATCGGCAGCGTGAGGCTGCTGCATGCGTTAGCCAAATGATCAGTCGGAGTGAGGGATCCCGCGATCGGGCATGCAGACGTGCGCCGCGCTCCGCTCCTGGAGATCGCCAGGCCAGCCGCGAAACGTGGGATTGTGCGCGTCAGCCTATTCGCGGCGGGTGGCGCTCAGCAGCTTCCGCGCGATGCTCGCGGGCGTCTCGCCGCAGGGGCGGTACCAGGTGATCGCCCAGTTCATCGCGCCCAGTAGTCCGAGTCTGAAGATGCGCTGATCGATTCCCGCTGGAAGCGGCAGCTCCGCGATCAGGTCCTTGAAAACGGCTTCGTAACTATCGCGAAGCGTAACCACCTGTTCGGGCAGGCCAGAGGCCGAGGGGTGAGTGACCAATACTGCGGCGAATCGATTCTTATCCAGCAGCCCTTGCATATGTGCGATGCAAGCCGCTTCCAGGCGAACCCACGGGTCGGGTCGGGTCTTGATCGCTGTCTTCACTGCGTCCACCGATTGCGACACGGCAAAGGAATAGACGGCGACGAACAGCTCTTCCTTGGAAGAAAAGTGGTGATAAAGCGACCCCGGCAGGATACCGACCGCTGCTGCGATGTCGCGCATTGAAGTGTTTTCGTAGCCCTTGTTGCCGAACAACCGCGCCGCTTCACTGATCAGCACCTGTCGACGATCCCCGGAAAGCACCTGCCGCTTTTTACCAGCGGCGGAAGGGCGAGCCACCTTAGCGCGTCGGGTTTGCTGTGTAGGGCGGGTGGGTCGGCTTTTCGCGATCATCGGGTTCGTTCGGAGTTCGAGCTAGGGCTCTCTTACCTGACGTGTTCCACCTCGTCGAGCATTGTGACTTGCAAAACAAGCGATTGTTTGGTTAGAAGATGGCTTCTGAGATTTGGTGCAGGTCGACGACTGATCTGATCAGCAGGAGGGATTATGGGAGCCTGGGAGGTCAAAGGCCCTGCGAAGGGTACTTGCAAGTCTTGGCGCGACGTTTATCCGGAGCTTGCCGGACAGGTCGCCAGGATCACGGCACCACTCGGGCGCGGTATCGCGTGGGAAGGCACCGAGATATGGGCCTATCGTGACCGGCCACGCAGTATTTCGGAGTGCCTTGCGGCGAATGTTGCGCGCTGGCCCGATCGCGAGGCCTATGTTTTCCATCCCGGCGGCGAGAGGATGACGTGGGGCGACGTCGGCGCGCAGGTCGATCGCGCCGCTGCTGGACTCCGGCAGAAATTTGGCTTCAAGAAGCGTGACCGGCTATGTCTGCTGACAGCGGGCTGCCCGGAATACGTCATCAGCTATCTCGCCATCATCCAACTCGGCGGCGTCGCAGTGCCGGTCAATCTCGGGTTGACCGCTGAAGGATTGGCGGCGCAGATCAACAAGGTCGGTGCCAAGGGACTGGTGGTCTCTTCCGAAGTCTGGAGCAGCAAGCTCGACTCGGTGCGCGGCGGCCTCGACAGTGTCGAGTGGGTGTTCGTCATCGGTGGCGAGGCGCCGCAGGGGACGCTCGCTTTTTCAGAACTAAGCTCCCTGGAGACGCCGCCGGTCGAACACGAGGCGGTCGATGAGTGGGATCTGTGTGCGATCTCCTTCACGTCAGGCACGACCGGCGTGCCCAAGGGGACGATGGCCATGCACATCAACGCGCTCGGTTGCGCTCAGAACGTGGTCATCGCGGCCAAGGGGCTAGGTACCGACGACGTCAACCTGTGCATGCCGCCGTTGTACCACAACACCGCGGTCTACGCGGACTTCCTGCCCGCGCTGCTGAGCGGCGGGAAATGCGTCGTCATGGCGGCCTTCACGCCGCTGGACGCAATCAAGCTGATTGAGGCCGAGCGGGCAACGTGGGCGGTCGCAGCGCCGATCATGCTCTGGATGATGATGAACCATCCGGAATTCAAGAACCACGACTGCTCGACGCTCAAGAAAATCATCTTTGGCGGCCATGCGTCATCGGAGACCTTCATCAACCAGCTCAATCTTGAATTTGCACCGATTGCCATGGTGAACGCCGGCTCGGTGTCCGAGAGCACGGCGCTCGGTTTCGCGCTGCCCACCGAAGACGCGATCCGCAAGATCACCAGCTGCGGCCTCGCGACTCCGAATACCGACATCGCCATCTTTGACGATGCGGGTAACGAAGTTCTCGAACCCAACGTGATTGGTGAAGTTGCCTATCGTGGCCAGCAGACCAATGCCGGATATTGGGAAGAGCCGGGCAAGACCGCCGAAGTCTTCCGCCACGACGGTTTTGTCCTGTCCGGTGACTGGGCCAAGATCGACGAAGAAGGCTATCTCTGGCTGTTGGACCGCAAGAAGGACATGGTCGTGCGAGGCGGCCAGAACGTCTACTGCATCGAGGTCGAGAACAAGTTGTACCTGCACCCGAAGGTCCTGCGGGCGGCGGTGGTCGGTGTGCCCGATCATGTGTTCTCGGAGCGATTGAAGGCAGTCGTGGTGCTCAAGCCCGGCGAGGGTGCAACGGCCGACGAAATTCGTGACCATTGCGCCCAGCATCTCGCCAGGTACGAGACACCGGAATATGTGGTGTTCGGAGCCAATCTGCCGGCCAATCCGGCAGGAAAGACCTTGAAGCCACCGCTGGTGGACTTCTGGGGTGACTCCTTGGTCACGGCGCTCGCTCGATTTTCCGCGTTCTGCGCCAGCCTGCCGCCCGCCCTGTTCGACACGCCCCATCTTAAGCTTGACGCACAGCCGGTTACACCGCGCGAGGCGTTGGGCGAGCTCGAAAAGGGTTCGGAGAGGGGGCAGCATATTGCACGGATCATCGAGGAGCGCGGCGTCTGTGGGCTGACGACGCCCGACGAGGCCAGATTTCGCAAATGATGGCTGAGCTATGACCGCTGAGGCGGGCCCGGCGATCGGGTCCCGCGCGCCGCGCTGCTCGCGCGGAAAGGACAGGGAGTTTCCGTTGATGCTGAATCTCGATTTCGCCGATCCCAAGACCAATGCCGATCCGTTTCCGATTTTCTCGCAGTTGCGGGAGAGCGATCCGGTGCATTGGTCGACAGCTTTGAAGGCGTGGGTCATTACGCGCTATGACGATGTGAGGCGCGTGGCGGTGTCGAACTCCGACATGTCGGCGGAGCGACTGGCGCCGTTCTTTGCGACGGTGCCCGCCGAGAGTCAGGGCGGCTATGCCAACCTGATGACCTACCTCGGCAAATGGATGGTTTTCCGTGATCCGCCCGAGCACACCCGGCTGCGGCGGCTGTTCACCAAGGCTTTCACCTCGCGATCTATCAAGGCGCTTGAACCCAACGTTGAGGAGATCGTCGCGCTGCTATTGGACGAGATAGAGAAAAAGGCGCGCTCCACGGGGGTCGTCGACTGGATCGCGGATTTTGCTTACCCATTGCCGGCAACCGTGATGATGGATCTACTCGGCGTGCCGCGGGAAGACTTGCATCGCGTCAAGGACTGGTCGGACGACATCGCCTTGTTCATCGGAACGTCGCGCGCGACGGCAGACAAGTATATCCGCGCAGAGGCCGGGGCGAAGGCCATGGCAGACTACTTTCGCGACATTATTGCCAAGCGAACGGTCGATCCTCAGGGTGATATCATCAGCCAGCTCGTAAGCGAGCCCGATAAGCGCGAGGCGCTGACCGAGGACGAAGTGATCGCAACCTGCATCCTTCTGCTGTTCGCAGGGCATGAAACGACGACTAACCTGCTCGGTAACGGGTTCTATTACACGATGAGCTCGCCGGAGCAGTGGGCGCGCGTCAAGGACGATCCATCACTGGCCGAATCCGCCGTCGAGGAATGGCTGCGGTATGATGGGCCAAGTGGCGCTTTGGTGCGTGTCATCACGGCCGATGTGGAGTTCGGTGGCCGAAAGCTGCTGCAGGGGCAACGCTTGTTTGCCTTCATCAATGCGGCCAACCGCGATCCCGAGCAGTTCGGGGATGCGGATCGCTTCGATCTCGGCCGATCGCCGAATCCGCATTTGACATTCGGTCATGGGATCCACTTTTGCCTCGGCGCTCAGCTCGCCAGACTCGAAGGGCAGATTGCCTTGCGTTCTCTGATCGAGCGGTTTCCCGGGATTTCACTTGCAGCAGATTCCGCCCCGGGGTGGAAGGATTCAATCATCCTCCGAGGCATGCAATCGCTCCCGGTTCGCCTGCGCTGATGCGCATGAAGCGTCATACTGGATACTGGTGAAAAAGATGGCCTCTGAAGTCTATGTGATCGGAACTGCATGTACTCCGTTTGGTAGAAAGCCGCAGACCAGCTTCAAGGCTTTGACCCGAGAGGCCTACCTTGCGGTGCTGGCGGACGCGGGGATGGAGGATGGGCGCGACATTGCAATGGCGTGGTTTGGGAACTGCGGCATGGGGGCATTCGGACAGCGCAATATCCGCGGACAAGTCTGCCTCTCTCCGTTGGTGCGGGAGGGTCTGTTTCCCGAGCGCGTCCCGACGATGAATGTTGAAGGCGGTTGCGCCACCGCGTCCCAGGCCTTGCATGGCGCATGGAAGGACATCGCGTCGGGCGACGCGCAGCTTTCACTGGCCATTGGGGTCGAGAAGACCTTCGTGCCGGACGACCCGGCAAGAACGCAGGAAATCTTCGACGGAGGGATTGATCAGCTGGATCCCGGCGAATGGCTCGCCTACTACCGCGATGCGGGTGAGGCCAGTGGCAAGCCCTTCCTGCCTGATGAAAAACGTGGCACCATCTTCATGGATACCTACGCCATGCAGGCGGCGTATCACATGAAGCGCTTCGGCACGACGCAGCGTCAGATCGCGATCGGCGCGTCCAAAAATCACCATCACGGAAGCCTTAATCCTCTGGCACAATATCGCTTCAGGATGACTGCCGATGACGTGCTGGCGGATCGTGCGATCAGCTATCCGCTGACACGAAGCATGTGCGCGCCGGTTGGCGATGGCGCCGCCGCCGCTCTTGTCTGCTCGAAGGACTATCTCGCGGCATTGCCGAGCCGGGTGCGGGATCGCGCGGTGAAGATCAGGGCCAGCACGATGTCGGGCGGCAAATACCGGTCGCTCGACGAACCGGGCCTCTCGCGTATTGCCGCGGACAGGGCCTACAAAATGGCGGGGATTTCGCCGTCGGAAATCGATATCGCCGAGGTTCATGACGCGACCTCGTTCTGCGAGATTTATCAAGTCGAGATGCTGCGCTTCTGCGCGGAGGGACAGGGCGGGTCTTATGTCGCCTCAGGCGCAACGACATTCGGAGGAGATCGTCCGGTAAATCTTTCCGGGGGGCTGGTTTCCAAGGGACATCCGATCGGAGCCACAGGTCTTTCGATGATTCATGAGCTTGTGCTGCAGTTGCGCGGCGAGGCCGGTGAACGACAGGCCAAAAAGGCACGCCTGGCGCTCGCAGAAAATGGTGGGGGTGTGATTGGCTTTGACGAAGCGGCCTGTGCAATAACGATCCTGGAGAGGCACGAACCTAGCTGAACGGCCGGGTAGATGCGGTCCGCGCTCGCGGTCCGTGGTGCCAGAGCAGAATCTTAATGGGCTATGGCGATTTCCGGCTGTGTGCTGCATAGCCAATCGCAAGCCAATGTTCGTCATGAGGTTACATGTCAGTTCAGCCACGTCGCATCATCTTCGTCGGTGCTGAAGGAAACGAAATCGAAGGGGATGCCTAGGGCTGCGGTACTCGTACGGCGTTGCTGTTGCATGGTGGCGGACAGACCCGGCACGCCTGGCGTACGACGGCGGAAAAGCTCGCCGGGCGAGGCTTCACTGCCATTGCCATTGATCAGCGCGGCCACGGGGATAGTGCATGGGTCGATAGTGGTGCCTATGCTCTTGAAGATTATGGCCGGGAGGCGGCCTGGCTCGGCCAGGAGATCGAACGGCGTTTCGGCGCCAAACCTGTTGCGATCGGTGCTTCCCTCGGTGGGCTCGCGTCGCTCTATGCACTTGGCCAGGCGGCTTGCTTTTCAGCGCTGGTCCTCGTCGATATTGCGCCACGTCTAGAGGCAAGCGGAGTCGCCAACATCCGCGATTTCATGCAAGCGTGTGCAAGGGAAGGGATTCATCAGCCTTGACGAGGCTGCTGAAGTGGTCGCGGCATATTTGCCGCATCGAGCCAAGCCTCGTTCGACAGACGGCTCGCGCAAAAACCTGAAGCAGCGTGCAGACGGGCGCTGGTACTGGCACTGGCACTGGTACTGGCACTGGGACCCGCGCTTTTTGGATGGACCACGCCGCGTCGATGGGGCCGGCGACGCGGTGCTGCATCAGCTCGAGCAGGTCGCCAGCGATCTTACGCTGCCGATACTGCTGGTCCGCGGTGGGTCGTCGGACGTTGTTTCCCTCGAAAGCGCGGAGGCCTTTCGAAGCCTCGTACCGCGCGCACAGATGGTCGACGTCAGCGGTGCGGGTCACATGGTTTCAGGTGACAGGAATGACGCGTTCGCCGATGCAATTCTGGACTTCCTGGGAGCCGACGCCGGCAACGGAGCGCCGCAGACACCCCCACAAGGAGCATTATGACCGATATCCTGTCTTCCGCGGAGCCTGCCCTGCCCACCGCCGTGTTTGCACAGCAAGATGGGCGTGCGTTACAGCCGCGAGCATGGCAGTACGGTCCCGACTTATATCTGTCAGGAGAGCGCGGTGCGCCGTGCCGGAAAAACGTGTCAAACGGTGCCCGGCAAGATCGTCGATGCGGCAGTTGTTGCGTGCTGATCGAGATGATGACGCCGATGACGCTGGCCGTCACCCTGGAAGTCCAGCGCGAACTTGAGACGCGCGCTCACGAGGCAAATACCGCACGTCGCCAGCATGTGGAGCGGTTGCGCTATGACGCCGAGCTTGCCCGCCGACGCTACATGAAAGTAGACCCCGACAATCGACTCGTCGCCGATACTCTCGAGGCGGAATGGAACGACAAGCTGCGCCGTCATGCCGAAGCTGCCGAGGAATACGAACGCCGCAGCAAGCAGCAGGCTGCGACACTCAGCGCCGAGGTCCGCCAACGCATTCTCGGTCTTGCCGAGCAGCTGCCACAAATCTGGAACGACTCGCGCGTCGACTTCCGTGAGCGTAAACGCATCGTGCGCCTGCTCATCGATGACGTGACGTTGATCAAAGCGCAGAAGATTACCGCCCATGTGCGTCTGTCCGGCGGGGCTACGCGCACATTGGAACTCGAACGGCCGCTGCCTATCGCCCAGCTGCGCAAGTTCAAGCCCGAGCTTGTCGCGACCGTCGACCGGTTGCTCGATCAGCATTGCGACCGCGAGATTGCCGACATTTTGAACCGCGACGGATGGCGCACCTGGGAGGGCAAGCCCTTCAACCTGAAGAAGATCGCGTTCATTCGCGGCGCCTACAAACTGGCAAGCCGATACGATCGGTTGCGCCGCCGCGGCATGCTCACGACGCGCGAGGTCGCTGCGAAGTTCGGCATCTCGGAGACGGCCGTGCACGAGTGGGGTCGTCAAGGGCTGATTACGAAGTGCTTCAGTGATCTTTTGAATCGTGGCCTGTGGGCATTACCAGTGCAGCAGACTATCCTCAAGGGGTGTGGCGGTCGAGGTGCGCGACCGGCGCGGCTCGTCCCAATCACCGCGCCATCATCAGAACAAGGTGCAGTATGAAGCGATCGTCTTATCCTTTGGCCGCCTCGGCCGGGCCGCCAGGATCGCGGTGCCGTAATGGCTGGCCATCTCGGCATAGGTTCGGTTGATCCCGGGGTCGTAACGATCGAGGTTGGTCACGGCGGCCTTGAGATTGTCGCAGACTACGAACTTCGGCACACCGCAGATATCTGAACAAATTGGTATGCACGCCGATCCAGTCGGATAGGCTCTCGCTTGGGCAAGCCTCGGCGTAGGTGTAGTTCGAGGCCCCCATCGCCGCGACGAACAGCTTCATGGCGCACACTTCGCCCGTGATGGGATCGAAGATGTCGATGGTGTCGCCGGCGAAATCGACGAACACCTTCTCCCCACCGATGTGGGTCTGACGCATGCTCGGCCGTGCACGCAGCTTCCAGGCCTCGAAAGTCGTGCAAAACCAGGTATAGCCAAAGCCGTCCGAATTGGCAGCGCGATACTCTTCCCACAACAGCAAGCGGGTCACGCTGCGGCGGCGCAGTTCCTTCTCCACATAAGCCCAATCCGGTGTCGGGCGCCGGTCGCTTTGTGAGGCAGCCGTCGGCGCCGGGAACAGCAACAGCTCCAGGCCCTCGTCGTCCAGGCCCTCCGGTAGAGGCCAGATCAGCCCCGCAAGACGGGCGCGACGCACGTAGCCATGCACGACCCCATTGCTCACTCCCAACGTCCGCGCAATGACGCGCTCGGTCAGGCCCTGGTGCCTCAAACGTAGAACTTCTCTGATCCGGCGCATCGACAATCTCTGGGTAGGCATCAGGCTTCCTCATTGGTTGAATGAGAAACCCGTAGCCCGGTTGAGTTGTCGGCCGAAGCGTCCGGCACCGCCAAAAGGTGCTCACGATCGCCTGAAATCGTTGCTCACTATCCTCTGAAGTCGTTGCTCACGATGCGGTGAAATCCATGCTCACGATCCCGCGAAACACGCAGTGTAGGCACCACGCTGTCACGCCTGTACGACGTGCACGGCCCCATCGGAGTTGCGACTCAGACCCTGGTGCTGCGTGAACGCGCCACGTCCTCACTTGCCCCGGCGCATCGGGGCTGAAACGGGGTGACGGCCAAGCTTGGGCATACGGCCGCCGTCGCACCGACCATGTTGCGTGGTGGTGGCAGCATGAGATCGCTCCGATCAATCAAGCTTTCTCGCCTCGCAGCACACGATCGCTGACCAGCGCCGGCTTCCTGGTCTGCCTCGCAGGCGAGGAGTTCGCGATGCTGGCGTGCTCGTCCCAGAAGCCGTTGCAAACGAAGCGCATGTAGGCCTTCGTGACGAAGTCCGGCAATTCCCGCATGGAGCCGTTCGATCGGGCGAAGCGGCTTGAGAGATACTTTCGAGCTCCCATCAACATAAAGGCGAGAACTTCGTATTCGCGAGGGTCGACCGTGTGCGCATCGCCGGCATCAGCGGCGCGTTTCAGCACACGTTGGTAGCCGTTCGCGACAACGTCGATGTGCTGCTGAAATGCTTCCGGCGAGAACAGCTCGGACTCATAGAGGATACGGTAGAATTCCGGTCGCTTCACTAGGTAGGCGAAGTAGGCTTCGAACCGCAGCTTCTCGCGCGCCGCGTCGTTGGGAGCGAGCGATGAGCGCTCCTTGATGAAGCCGAGCATTTCTTCGCTCATGCTCGGCAACAACTGATCGAAAAGGTCCTGGCGCGAACGGAAGTAGTTGTAGAACGTGCCTTGGGCAACGCCGGCCCGCCGCGTGATGGTGGACACCATCGCAGCGGAATAACCGACTTCGCCGACCACCTTCGCAGCAGCCTCTAGCAGCGCCGCGCGGATTTGGCTCTGCTTCTGCGCGCGCGTCAGTTTCTGCGCCTTTCCCAGTTTCTTAACGAGGGTTAGCTTTCGTTTCTGCCGTTCAGGCTTCACCGTCGGAACTCCGGATTTGATATCGACCGTCTACAGCAAAATGGCTCGCCGGGCAAAAGCCCCGAACGCTGCTTTTTGTGGCGGCGGCGGCGGATGGCTCGGCCACGGTGGCCTTTGACATCCGTCTCAAACGCTACGTTGGTGCCGCCCACCGGGCCGGTATGCACGGCGAAATGGGCGCAGAACCGTGGCTTCGCCGGCTATCCAGGAATGGCCGGGGCTTCTTTCAAACCCAAACGCGATCGCATCCCGTGGTGATAGTGCGTTAAGCCGGGTTCGTTGCGGCCGAACGTGATAAAGCTTTGGGCATTGGACCGGAAGCCGCGCTGCATATCGATGCATACCGGAAAGTCCTCGTGTTCGACGGTCGCCAGGAGCAACTCCATGTTCTTGTCCCAATATTTTCTTGCCTTCTCGGTCGTCGGCGGCTCGGGCGAGTAGAGCGCGGCTTCTGCGATGCACTTATCCGGCGAGAGATCCTCAGGGAACGATCGCCACGTTTCGACATGATCGCCCTGCCAGACGATCAGGGTATTTGGAAATATCAGATAGATGATGGCCGAATGCTTCAGAAGGTCCCATTCCGATTCGGGTTTGTCTCGCAACTCGAGGATGCTACGGCGAGGCAGAATGAAGCGACCATTGAGCCCGAAGGCGTCGAAGACGTTGATATTGGGCTGGAAGATCGATGCCACCGTGTTGCGGTGGAGTGTGCCGATGTGCCAGGTTTCGAGGAACGTGTCGATCACAAGCTTCCAGTTCATCGGTTTGTGCAGGTTGGATGTCTGGTAGTGGGAGGAAGTCTCGAGCTTGTAGGACGCGAGTTCGGGGCCGAGGCCCTGAAGGAGATCGTCCGCGTCGATATCGGGCCCAGGCGAGGTCTTGACCCAGATGATCCCGTGCTTCTCCGTGGCTGGGAGCGGCACCAGGCTGCCGTTGTCGGCCGAGACGTCCGGGAAGGCGTCAGCAGGCCCGCGGGAGCGTAGCCGCCCCTCGAGATCGTAGGTCCAGGCGTGATAGGGGCACACGAACATCTTCTTGCCCGACCCGCAGCCCTGAGCGACCGGAGCACCACGATGTCGGCAAACGTTGAGAAAGGCCCGTACCTTTCCCTCGGCATTGCGCGTAACCAGGACCGGCACACCGGAAAGCTCGTCGGTCACGTAGTCGCCCGGATTAGGCATGCGTGACGACAGGCACATCACAAGCGGGGTTTCCCGGAAAAACTGTTGCTGCTCCAACCGTGCCTGATCCATGCAGGTGTAGTCGGAAATGGGATTGCGATAGATGTTGTCGCCCATCGAAGTGGACTTTCGATCGAACAATTCGAAGACGCGTTTGATCAGCTCTACCTGTGTTGTATGTTGCATGGATCCTCACACTATGCTGAGCGCCGAAAGCGACGCCATCTCTTTCATCGATAATGTACCACGGCGACGCCTTACCAACTGCCGGTCATGTTTCTCGCGGCTGCCGAACCGCGCAAAAGCCCGATTCGTCAGTCACAGCAAACTCCTCGTTGAGACGTCGCCGGGGTAGCTTCCTTTACTTCGCGACAGCCACGCTGTCGGGGAGTCGCACCCAACGTCCCTTTTCAACCCGATAGATCACCGACTCACGCGAGGAAACATGCTCGGTTGCGGAGAAGCCTTGCGGCGGGCCGCTGAAGATGTCTTGGTAATTGCGGATCTTCTCCATCCCCTCGACGAGTTTCTGCGTCGTGAGGTCCGGCCCGGCGTTCTCGATCGCCTTCACGGTCAGGTCGATGATAACCTGGCCGAGCGCGGCTTGAATGGTCGGATCGATGTTGTAGCGGCTCTTGTATCGGGCGATCCACGCGGCTGCCGCCGGCCGTGCGGTTTCCGGGTTGGGGGCGTCGAAGAAGCCGGCCGTATAGTAGCCCTCGGTGGTGCCGCCCTGAATGCCGGAAATGGCCAGATCGTAGCTCGCAGACGTTCCGATCATGTCGACGTCCCATCCCATCTTGCGGGCGGCGGAATAGGGAATGACGGTATCCCGCACGATCGTGCCCATCGCGATTAGGTCGCAGTTGGCCGCACGCAATTTTGTCAGTTGAGCGGTAAAATCCTGATCAGTGGGCTTATGTGTCGTGACCTCGGCAAATTTCATTCCCATCGCGTCAAGTTGGGCCTTGGCGCCGTTGAACACTTCGGTGCCGAAGTCGGTGTCCTGGTGCATGGCGCACACGGTCTTCTTCCCCTTCTTCTCCACCATGTATTTCACAGCCACCCGGATCTGGTCCGAGTACGGCGCGTAGATCGCGAATTTCAGCGGGTGGAAGGGTTTGGACATCGAATCCGCCCACGAAATCGGGAAGATGTTAGGAACGCCGGCCTTCAGCTGCTCGGGCAGCACAGCGTTGTTCTGCGGCGTGCCGAGATTTCCGATCATCGCGAACACGCTGTCGCGGTTGATCAGCTTGTTCGCGGCCTGGACCGCTTTCGGCACCTGGTAGCCGGTGTCTTCGACCACCAGCCGCAGCTTTCGTCCGTTGATCCCGCCGGTTTCGTTTACTTCATCGATGCGCATCCGGATCGCGTTGACCACGCCGACGCTGAAGCTGGCAGCGACGCCGGACAGGTCGGCATGCATTCCGAGCACGACTTCGTCCTTCGTGACACCTTGCGTTTTCCAGATCACTTCCTGCGCATGGAGCGCGGTGGAAGCGTTCAGCACGGTGACCAGTCCTAAGATCAAGGATGTTGTTCTCATCGCGGTTCCTCCCAGGGGTTTTGTCGGTTTCGTTCGATTTTCTATCCGTGCTTTGGCTAGTACATTGCGTCGATGAGCGCTCTGTACTTCTCATTGACGAATTTTCGCTTCAGCTTCATGGTCGGTGTCAGCTCGTCGTCCTCGGCCGTCAGCAGCTGGTCGATAAGGGCGAACCGCTTGATGGTTTCCACGCGCGCGAAGTTCTTGTTCACTTTGTCGATCTCGCTCTGGATCAAGCCTTGCACGTCCTTGGCAGCGCACAATGATGCGTAGTTCGTGAACGGAACAGCGTGGTCCTGCGCATATTTCACGACGTTGTCGTGGTCGATCATGATGAGGCAGCTCAGATATTTCCGTTTGTCACCGATGACGACCGCGTCCGCGATGAACGGAGAAAACTTCAGCTGGTTCTCGATCTCCGAGGGCGTGATATTCTTGCCGCCGGCGGTTACGATGATGTCTTTCATCCGGTCGGTGATCTTGACATAACCGTCGTCATCGATCTCGCCGACGTCGCCGGTGTGCAGCCAGCCATCCACGACCGTCTCGGCTGTCTTGGCGCTGTTGTTGAGATAGCCGAGGAATATGTGCGGGCCCCGGACCAGTATCTCGTTCTGCGGAGACAGCTTGACCTGAGTGCCGGGCAGGGCCGTGCCTACCGTGCCGAGCTTCTTGCGCTTGGGCATCACCGTGGAGATGCCGGTATTTTCGGTCTGGCCGTAGATCTCGCGCATTTCCAGGCCCAAAGCGAGATACCAGCTGATGAGATCTGGCGAGATCGGCGCCGCACCGGTCCCGAGGATGCGCGTGCGGCGCAAGCCGAGATAGATCTTGATGTTGTGCAGGACGAGCTTGTCGGCGACCCGGAATGCGACGTTCAGGTGCCACGGGATTGCTTCTCCCGCCAGGCTGCGTCGCGCCCTCGTCCTGCCGATGGCGATCGCTGCATCGTACGCGGCCTTTCCGAAGATGGTCGCGTCCGACATCCTGATTGTGACGTCGGAATAGAACTTTTCCCAGATGCGGGGCACCGCGAAGAACCACGTCGGGGAAACCTCGCGCGCATTCTCGGGGACGGCATCCAGGCTTTCGATGAAGTTGACCACAGCGCCCGTCCGGAGCGGATAGAAGACGCTGAATTTTCGCTCGGCGATGTGACAGAGCGGCAGGAAGGAAAGCAGTTCGTCTCCCGGCACGCTCTCGCAGAAGACGTCGGCGCTCGCGATATGAAACATGATGTTGCGATGGCAGATCATCGCGCCTTTCGGCGGCCCGGTCGTGCCGGATGTGTAGATAAGCACCGCCAGATCCGCCGGCCTCGCCAGCGCGAGTTCGCGCTCCCACACCGCGGGATTGGATCTCTCATATTCGGCGCCGAGCTGCAGCAACCGGTCGAAGGAGATCACCTGTTCGTCGCTGAATCGGAGTAGCCCTTCCATGTCATAGACGATGATCTTGACGAGCGAGGGACAGTTCGCGCGGGCGACAAGTATCTTGTCGAGCTGTTCCTCGTTCTCGGCAAAGAAGAACCTGGTCCGGCTGTCATTGACGATATATTCGACCTGCCTGGCGGAGTCGGTGGTGTAGATGCCGTTGGTGACACCGCCGACACCGAGCGTGCCCATGTCGGTATAGAGCCACTCCGGCAGATTCTCGGAGATGATCGAAACGACATCGCCACGGGTCAGTCCGAGGCTCTTGAGGCCGAGGCCGGCGAGTTTGGATCGTTCCCCGTATTGCTTCCACGTGATCGGCGTCCAGATGCCAAATTCCTTTTCACGCATCGCCACCGCGCTGTCGCGCTGTTGCACCTTCAACCAGAACAGCCGGGGGACCGTGTCGCAGCCATCAACGTGAATTGACGCTTCGTCGGCCGGGGAGGGCACTTGGTTGAGCGGCGCGAGCATCGGCTAGTTGCCCTGCGCGACAAGCTGCAAGCAAAGATGCCGTGCCTTCATGTCAGCCTCCCAAGTTTCGACTATCGGCCTTGTCGTTGAAAAATATGATCGGTGGTTCATGGATCATTGTCAATCGGACCAGTTGCACTTTGATGTTTCCCTGCCTGCTATTCGCGGATGGCCGCGAGACGATCGCGGAATTGAGGAGCTGCGATCGCGATCATGCGGCGACGTCGCTCTTCGAGTGACAGTCCGCGAAGTTCGGCGATGCCGAATTCGGTCACGATCGCGTCGACGTCCGCACGGGGACAGGTAACGGTCGTCATCGATGGAACGATCCGGCTGATGGTGCCGTCGCGGGTCGTGGCTGGAAGCGCAATGATGGCGCGACCGCCGGCCGAAGCGTTGGCGCCTCGCATGAAGTCGAGCTGCCCGCCAAGCCCGCCGACATATACCCCGCTGGCTACCTCGGCGTTTACCTGGCCGGTCAGATCGACTTCAATCGCCGAGTTGATGGAAATGAACCGGTCGATCGCCGCCATAACGCGAAGGCTGTGCGTTTCCGGGGGCGGACGGACCGCGATCGCGGGATTGAGGTGAGCGAAATCGTAGAGGCGCCGCGTCCCGAAAAGCGATCCGCACACCGATACCCCGGGATGAGTGGATTTTCTCGCATTGGTGATGATGCCATGCTCGATCAGCGGGACGACGCTGTCGCCGATCTGTCCCGAGTGGATTCCGATGTCGCGATGAGCGGAAAGTTGCGACAACACCGCGTCCGGAATGGTTCCGACCCCGAGCTGCAGCGTAGCGTCATTGGGAATGAGGCTTGCCGCGAGCCGCGCGATCGCCAGCTCGGTCGGTCCGACTTGCGTCGGGGGCAGCTCTATCGGCTTGTGCCGGGCCTCGACAAACAGGTGCGGCACAAGGTTGGACGGCAGCTCAGCGCCGTGCGTCCAGGGAGCATCTGGATTGACCTCCGCGATGATGACACGCGCATGAACAGCAGCCTGGGCCGCGATATCGTTCGCGAGGGAAAGGCTGTAGCCGCTCCCGCTTTTTGGTTGGGGCGCAAGCTGGAGCAGCGCGACATCGGCTCGTCGTTCGCCCCGAGAGAAGGCCTGCGACAGCGATCCATAGTGCGAGGGTATGACATTGAGCCGGCCTGCCTTGGCCAGGGCTGCGGCCTTCCCAATGGCGCCATAACTTGAAAAGCTTATTCCGGCGGTGCGCTCGGGATGGAAGGTTTCCGAGAACTGTACGCCGAGAAAGATCTCAAACGGCGGCAAGGCATCCTTCTGCGCAACCAGACGCTCGGTCAAGGTGCGCGGCTCGCCGGTGCCTTGACTAAAGATCACGCGGTCTCCCGGGCGAATGACGCCCGCGAGATCGAGTTCGTCGATGGTCAGAAGGCGCTGCACGCCGCCTCCGATCAGACTGCCATGCACACGGACTTGTTCTCCGTGTAGAGGTCCAGCACGGAGCGGCCCATCTCCCGGCCCACGCCGGACTGCTTGTAACCGCCAAACGGAAGCGCCGGATCGATCAAGTTGTGGCAGTTGACCCAGACCGTGCCGGCCTTGATCTTCGGGATCAGGCGATGAACCTTGCTGAGGTCGCGTGACCAGATACTGGCGCCGAGGCCGAACGGGGTATCGTTCGCCTTGCGGGCGATCTCATCGAGATCGTCAAAAGGCATGGCGACCAGCACAGGTCCGAAAATCTCCTCCTGGACGATGCTCATGCTGTTGTCCGCGTCGACGAATACGGTCGGCCTGACGAAGTAACCGGGCTGTTCGGGACGAGTAGCGCCGGCCACCGCGCGGGCACCCTGCGCCTTGCCGGCCTCGATGTAGCCCCAAACGCGATCGCGATGCCGCGCGGACACCAGCGGCGCAATCTGCGTCGTCGGATCAAGACCGGAGCCGAGCTTCATCTTCTCGGCACTGCCAGCGATGCCGTCCACCACCTGGTCGAACAGCTTCTTCTGCACGTAGAGGCGCGAGCCGGCGGTGCAGACCTGGCCCTGGTTGAAGAAGATGGCGCTGGCCGCGCCGCCGATCACGGCAGCGGGATCGGCGTCGTCGAGCACGATGACGGGGGACTTGCCGCCGAGTTCGAGCGAGGCGCGCGTCATGTTTTCCATCGCGGCCTTGCCAATGAGCTTGCCGACCTCGGTCGACCCCGTGAATGCGACCTTATCGATCCCCGGATGAGAGGCCAGCGCGGCGCCGGCGTCGGGACCTTCACCAGTAATGATGTTCACGACGCCCTTCGGGCAGCCAACCTTCAACAGCAATTCGCCGAGGCGCAGCGCGGTGAGTGACGTCTCCTCGGCGGGTTTGAGTACGACGGTGCAGCCGGTCGCCAGTGCGGGACCGATCTTCCATGCCGCCATCATCAGCGGAAAATTCCATGGGATGATCGCGCCTACAACGCCAACCGGTTCCTTGCGCGTGTAGGCGAAGTAATCACCGTCGCGCGGACGCGGAAACGAGACGTCGACTGTTGATCCCTCAATCTTGGTCGCCCAACCCGCGATATAGCGCAGGAATTCGATGGTGTTCTTCAGGTCGACGCGGCGCGCGAGGGCGAGGCTCTTGCCGTTGTCAAGGCATTCGAGTTCGGCCAGTTCGTCGCCGTGGGCCTCTACCTCATCGGCCAGGCGCAGCAACAGCCGTTCGCGATCGACGGGCCGGAACTTCCGCCATTCGCCGCCCTCGAAGGCGCGACGCGCGGCGGCCACCGCGTCGTCCACGTCCGGAGAGGAACCCGCGGGCACCGACGTCAGCCATTGGCCATTCGATGGATCCATCACGGGCAGCGTGCGTCCCGATCGGGCCTGCCTCCATTCGCCATCGATCAGCATCGTGCGAGGTGAGGCGATAAAGTCCCGCGTGGCTTGCGAAATGGTTGCGAGCTTCGGTTCGGTGGCGGCGGTTGTCGACATGGCTGTTTCTCCAAAAGGACCGTTTGCTCAGTTCATCACCGTGCCGCCATCGACCGAGATCGTCTGCCCGGTGACGAATGCCGAGGTGTCGGCCACCAGCCAGAGAATCGTTCCAGACAGGTCGCTCGGCTGAAGGTTTCGCTGGATCGCCTGTCCGGACTTCACCACGTCGAGCGCCTTGTCGAGCTTGTTGGCGAAGAACTCGCGGGTGCCTTCGGTAATCACGGCGCTCGGGGCGACGGCGTTGACGCGAATATTGTCGCGTCCGAGTTCACGGGCGAGTCCCCGCGTCATGCCGATCACGGCAGCCTTCGAGGTCGTGTAGTGCAGAACGAACGGCGTCCCGAACGTTGCGGCCAATGATGCGATGTTGATGATGCTGCCTCCGCCGGCCGCGCGCAACGCCGGCACCGCGGACTTGCAGCAGTTCCAGATACCCTTGACGTTGATGGTCATGGCGGCGTCCCAGTCCGCCTCGGTGATTGTTTCAAAACGACCGCCCCGGAGGCCGCCGTAGAGAGCTGCGTTGTTGATCAGTGCGTCAACGCGGCCAAAGGCCTTCAGTGCCGCGGCCACCATAGCGTCGGTCGACGATGCATCCGCGACGTCGCATTTGACGCCCAAGGCTTTGCCACCGGCGGATTTCGCGAGATCGATCGTCTCGGAGCAATCACTCACGTCGGCCGCCACCGGCCGGGCGCCTGCGGCGGCAAGCGCGCGAACGTATTCCTGCCCGATGCCGCGTGCGGCTCCGGTGACGATGACAACCTTTCCTTCGACGCTCATTGCTTCTCTCCCTGTCCTGGCTTTTGGCGAACGATACCAGCGGTCGACAAAAGAATCTACAAAAATGACTGAAGGATCATTTTTCGCGGAAGCGTGATGAAGATGTGTTGTAATCCTGGATGGTCTCCACCGAAACTGTCGTCGATGGAAATGGCTGCGATAGAATAGCGTTTTCATGGGGCTAGATGAGATCTTGCGGCGCAGCAACGCGCGCTCGATGACGCCGGCATGGCTGGCGATGGCGCGCGAAATGTCGCGCGTCGCGCGGTGGAGCGCCTGTCGTTTGCAATAAAAATTGACTTGGCAGTCATAATTCAACTAGCATCATTGTACGTACCGTCCTTCTCCAGAAGGGGCGCGCAAGCGCGGCCTGAAAAAAATAGGCGGACGTTGGGAGGCTCATGGGCGGAATTTATCTCCTGAGCATTGGGTTGCGGGCGAATGCGGTCGTCCAGCCGTGCGCAAGTTCCGACTTTGCGCGGGGGCGGGGCGATGGCTGAGTTCTTGCAGCTCTTTGTCAACGGGTTGGCGGTCGGCTGCATTTACGGCCTGGTCGCGTTGGGATTCGTCCTCATTTACAAGGCCGGAGAGGTCGTGAACTTCGCGCAGGGCGAGTTGGTCATGCTTGGCGCCTTTGTCGCGTTCACGTTTGTGGTTCAGTTTGGTCTGAACTACTGGGTTGGGCTCGCCCTTGCGATGGTGACGATGGCCATCTTTGGCGGACTTCTCGACATGATCGTGGTGCGCCGGATCATTGGGCAGCCGCAATTCTCGACCGTGATGCTGACGATCGGAATCGGCGTCGTGATGCGGAGCGCGGCTGCGATGGTCTGGGGGCCGGAGACGCGCAGCCTGCCTACGCCGTTCGACGCTGCGACGTTTCGCTTCGGAGGCGTCGTGTTGTCGGCCGTCTATCTCTCGATCCTGGCGACGACAGCACTTCTTGGCCTGATCCTGTTCGGCTTTTTCCGCTTCAGCCGTGTCGGCACGGCGATGCAGGCGGCTTCGCAGAACCAGCTTGCTGCCTATTGCATGGGTATCCCCGTCAAGCGGATGCTCTCCGGCGTCTGGGCGCTATCGGCGGCGGTTGCGACAATCGCCGGCGTCTTGCTGGCCCCGATCAACCTGATCGACACCAATCTCGGTGCGGTCGGCCTGAAAGCGTTCGCGGCCGCGGTAATCGGGGGTTTTGGCTCCATACCTGGGGCGGTGCTCGGTGGAATCCTGATCGGTCTGATCGATCTGTTCTCGGGTGTCTACCTGCCGCAGGGGTTCAAGGACATCGCGAGCTACATCGTACTGCTCGTCGTGCTTGTCGTGTGCCCGCAGGGACTGTTCGGCGCCGTCGGACGCAAGAAGGTGTAAGAAATGCGCTTCATATTCAAAACGCGGTACGACCAGGACATCGGCCTGTTCCCTCATCGCGGGACAGTGTTCTGGTATTCGCTGCTGTCCGTCGCGCTGGTTGCCGCGCCGTTCCTGATCGCCCCGTATTATCTCGGCGAACTCAGTTTCCTGTTTATCTGGTCGCTGGCGGGCCTCTCGCTGATGGTGCTTGCGGGCTATGCCGGACTGATTTCGATTGGGCACGCCGCCTTCCTCGGGATCGGCGCCTATGTGCATGTCTACCTGATCCACCGAGGCGTGCCGTTACTGCCATCGATGCTCTCGGCGGGTGCCGCCGCCGCCGCCGCCGGGGTCGTCATCGGAGTTCCGGCGATCCGGATGCGCGGCATCTATCTCGCTATCGCGACGCTTGCCTTCAGCGCCATCGCGCAGGAGGTGTTCGTACGATGGGAAGCGCTTACCGGAGGGTCTCGCGGCGTTGCCGTGCCCAAGGCGCAGTTCTTCGGATGGAGCCTCGAGGGTGAAGTCGGCTTCTACTATCTCTGCCTGTCGGTCCTGGTGGTGTGCATTCTGGCGATCCTGAATTTGTTGCGCGCGCCGACGGGGCGTGCCTGGATTGCCATTCGCGACAGCGAGATTGCGGCGCAGAGCATGGGCGTCAACCTCGCCGGATACAAGACGCTGGCCTTTGCGGTCAGCGCCTTTCTGGCCGGACTGGCCGGCGCGCTATTCGCCCACAAGGTCGGATATCTTACGCCCGACATCTTTACGCCGGTTCTGTCTATCCAGCTCCTGATGCTCGTGATGGTCGGGGGGGTGGGGTCGATCCACGGCGCGATCTTCGGCGCAATCTTTCTCGTTCTGCTTCCGACGGTCATCGCGCTGCTGCGGGACTACCTGCCGGCAGGGATTGCCCAGCAGCCTGCGCTGGAGCCCGGCATCTATGGCGTGATCCTCGTGCTGGTGGTGCTGCTCGAACCGCTCGGCCTCAACGGCCTGTGGCGCAAGATCAAGTTCTTCTTCTGGCAATTTCCGATGTACAAGAGTGAGACCTTCAAGCGCCAGAAAACCTATATGCGGACGGAGCGCTTGCAGTGAGCATCCTCCAGGCGCGCGATCTCGCGATCAGGTTTGGCGGCATCAAGGCGGTCGACGGCATTACGTTCGATGTGGCGCAGGGAGAGATCTTCACGATCATCGGGCCCAACGGCGCCGGCAAGACGACCATCTTCAACCTGATCAGCCGAATCTACAATGCGTCCGGCGGCCGGCTGCTGTTCGAGGGCAGCGACATCACGCGCGTTCCGCCGCACGAGATAGCGGGTCGGGGCATTGCCCGGACCTTTCAGAATGTCGAGCTGTTCGAGCAGGCGACGTTGCTGCAGAACCTGCTGTTGGGCCAGCATGCGCACCGGCAGACCCGGTTTTGGGAGGAACTGCTGTTCCTGCCAAAAGTCCGCGCTTCCGAGCGGAAGATTCGCCGCCGTGTCGAGGAAGTGATCGATTTTCTCGATCTGCAGCGCTACCGCGACGCGACGGTGCATGACTTGCCCTATGGCGTACGCAAGATCATCGAACTCGCGCGCGCCCTCTGCGCCCGGCCCAAGCTGATCCTTCTCGACGAGCCGTCATCCGGCTTGAACGTCGAGGAGACCGAGGATCTGTCGTTCTGGATTCGCGACATCCGCGACGATCTCGGCATTACGGTCGTGATGGTCGAGCATGACCTTTCGTTGGTGAACGACGTGTCGGACCGCGTGATGGCGGTCAACGCCGGACGCTTGCTGACGATCGGATCGCCGGCCGCGGTACAGAGCCATCCCGATGTCGTCAAAGCATATCTCGGAGGATGACGTCCATGGGGAATTTGATGGAGGTGCGCAATATCGAGACCTACTACGGTCCGACGATGGCGATTCGAGGCGCCAGCTTCGACGTGCCCCAGGGGGAGATCGTGACGATCCTGGGAGCCAATGGCGCCGGAAAGACCACGATCCTGAAGACGATCAGCGGGATCATGGACCCGCAGAAGGGCTCGGTGTCGTACCAAGGCCGGGAAATCCAGAAGATGGATCCCGACCGCGTCGTCGGGCTTGGCATCAGCCTCGTGCCGGAGGGCCGCGAGTTGTTTCCCTTCCTCAGCGTAAGGGACAACCTGAAGGTCGGCGCTTACACGCGACGCGACCATGCGGCGGTCGCCTCCGACATCGAACGCATTTTCGAGTATTTCCCTTCGCTGAGGGAGCGGGCGGGGCGTCCGGCCGGCATGCTTTCCGGCGGAGAGCAGCAGATGGTGGCGATCGGGCGCGCGCTCATGGCGCGGCCGAAGATGATCCTGCTCGATGAGCCTTCGCTCGGACTGTCGCCAAAGCTCGTGAAGGAGATTTTCGAGATCATCGTCCGGATCAACCGTGAGAACGGGACCACGATTGTGCTGGTCGAGCAGAATGCCAACGTGGCGCTGCAGGTTGCGCACCGTGGATACATCCTGGAACTCGGACGCATCGTGATGGCCGATACGGGAGCGGCCTTGCTGCAGAAGGACGATGTCAGGGAATTCTACCTGGGCATCAAGGACCAGGGCGTGCGTGGGGTGCGCCGATGGAAGAAGCGGAAGACCTGGCGATGACGAGGGCGACTGCATTGACCAGAGCATCCGGGAGGCGTGCGTGACTAGTGGCGAGGTTCTGGTCCAGCTGGATGACGACGTGCTGCGCGTCACGATCAACCGTCCGGAGAAGCGTAATCCACTTAGCCGGCCCGTCCTGGCGGCGATCGGGGAAGCATTTCGCGTCCACCGAGACCGCCGGGAACTGCGGCTTGGTCTTGTTACGGCCGTCGGAACCAAGAGCTTTGCCGCGGGCGGCGACCTGCGGGAAGTCGAATCGATTCGCGAGATCGAGGCGTCCAGGCAATTCTCCAATGAAGCCTACGCTGCGCTCGACGAGATTCGCCGTTTCCCGCTACCCGTGATCGCGGCGCTGAACGGCGATGCGCTCGGCGGAGGAGCGGAGCTCGCCGTCGCTTGTGACATTCGCCTGATGGCCGCGCATGCGCGGATTGGCTTTATCCAGGGGCGCATCAACATTTCGACATCCTGGGGCGGCGGTGTGGACCTGATGCGACTTGTAGGCCATGCACGCGCGCTGTCGCTGCTGAGCCGGTCAGCCGTCATCGGCGGTACCGAAGCGGTCTCGATTGGACTTGCGGACGCCGTCGCCGATACGGATCAGGATTTCACGGCATTCGTCGATGAGTTCGCGGCCCCGCTGCGCCGGCAGACGCCGCGTGTGCTCCGTGGGTTCAAGGCGGTGACGCTCGCGCAACGGCTTGGTCTGCCCCACGCGGAGTGCCGGGCAGCGGAGCTCGAACACTTCGTCACCAGCTGGGTGCATGACGATCACTGGGTCGCCGCGGCAAAAGTGCTCGCACCTGCACGATAGGAAGGAAACAGCATGACAACGGTGGCCAAATCAGCAGCCCTCGACGAACTCGCGATTCCGCCTCCCGCGCCCCGAACGCCCTCGGGCATCGATGTACCGTTGTTGGCGACGCCTGACATGGTGCGCGAGCCGGACCCCGGCCTGCCGGCGCAGTTTCCATTCACGCGCGGGATCTTTCCTGATGGTTTCCGCGGACGTTTGTGGACGATCCGGCAATACTCCGGCTTCGGTACTGCCGAGGACTCCAACGCCCGCTACCGGTTTCTGCTCGATCAGGGACAGACGGGACTTTCGGTCGCTTTGGATCTGCCCACGCAGTGCGGTTACGATCCCAATGATCCTATGGCGAGGGCCGAGGTCGGCAAGGTCGGCGTATCGATCTCAAATCTCTCAGAGATGGAGATCCTTTTCGACGGCATCGATCTTTCGAAAATTTCAACGTCTTTCACCATCAACGGTACCGCTGCAATCATCTATGCGATGTACTGCGCCTGCGCCGACAAGAAGGGGGTGCCGCGCGCCAAGCTAACCGGCACCATCCAGAACGATATCCTGAAGGAATATGTCGCGCGCGGGACCTGGATCTTCCCGGTGCGCCCCTCGATGCGCCTGATCGCCGACACCATCCTGTTCTCCAACGATGCCACGCCCCGCTTCAATCCGATATCGATCGCAGGTGCGCATGTGCGCGATGCGGGATCGACCGCGGTCGAGGAGATGGCCTACACTCTCGCGAACGGTCTTGCCTATGTGGACGAACTGCTGCGCCGCGGAGGCGATGCCACGAAGTTCGCCAAGCGGCTGAGCTTCTTCTTCTACGTGCATATGGATTTCTTCGAGGAAGTTGCAAAGTTCCGCGCCGGGCGGCGCGTCTGGGCAAAGCTCCTGCGGGCCCGCTACGGCATCGTTGACGACAAGGCATTGCATTTCCGCTTCGGCGTCGTTTGCGGTGGCTCCTCGCTGAGCGCAGCGCAGCCCTACAACAACATCGTTCGCGTCGGAATTGAAACCATGGCCGCCGTACTCGGCGGCGCGCAATCGATCTTCACCTGCGCCTATGACGAAGCGTTCCAGATCCCCACCGAGTTCTCGGCTGAAATCGCGTTGAGAACGCAGCAGATCGTTGCGTATGAGAGCGGTATTTCGAAAACCGTCGACCCGCTCGGCGGAGGTTTCTATGTCGAGCACCTGACGGATCGCATGGAAGAGGAGATTCTGAAAGTGATGGATGACATCGACGCTTATGGCGGTGTCGTCAAGGCAATCGAGGACGGCTGGCTGCAGATGCGGCTGGCGGAGAGGGCGACGGAACGGCGTCGCAAGATCGACTCGCTCGATACCATTATTGTCGGCCAGAACGCATTTCGGCGCGAAAACCAGACCGACGACTTTGGCGAGGTGTTCAAGCTCGATCCGAAGGGGGCGGCGCGCGTGCTTGAGAAGTTCGAGGCGATCCGCGCCCGTCGCGACAATGCCGCGGTCCAGAAGAGTCTCGACGATCTGGCGGCGGCAGCCGCGAACGACGGTGAGAATCTTATGCCGTATCTGATCGATTGCTGCCACGCCTACGCCACCGTGGGAGAGATTGTCACGTGCCTGAAGGCGGGTTGGGGCGAATTCCAGGAGCCTGTCCGACTATGAGCAATCTCAAGGGAAAGAGAATTTTGATCGCAAAGCCCGGTCTTGACGGTCACGACATCGGAGCGAAGATCATCGCGCTGGCGCTGCGCGACGCCGGCGCCGAGGTCATCTATACGGGTCTGCGTAAGACACCGGGCTTTATCGCGCGTGTCGCAGTCGACGAAGACGTAGATGCGGTTGGCCTGTCCCTTCTGTCCGGGAGCCACAAGGAACTGGTGGCCGAAACGATGCAGGAGCTTCGGAAACTCGATGCTGGCGACATTCCCGTGTTTGTCGGCGGCACCATTCCGGCGGTTGATCGGGCAGAGTTGATGGACGCGGGCGTGATGGCAATCTTCACCGCCGAAATGCGGCTTGACGACGTGGTTGCCGAGGTCGCGCGTGCCTTGACGCCTGTGCAGGCTGCGTAGGTCGGCGTGGCGGCCGCTTCGAGTAAACAGGCTGAACGGCTCGATCGGCGAGCGCTCGGGCGGGCGCTTTCGCGTATCGCCAACGCGTCCGTTGCCGACGCGCTTGCCGGCATGCGCGATAGTCCGAACGGCGCTCGACGGATCGGGATAACCGGACCGCCCGGCGCAGGGAAGAGCACCCTGATCGGCCGTCTGGCGCGACAGCGTCTCGACAATGGCGCGGCGGTGGCCGTTGTGGCGATCGATCCGTCGAGCCCCCATACGCACGGCGCAATCCTTGGCGATCGCATCCGGATGGACGCCATCGCGGACGACCCCCGGCTCTTTATTCGATCTCTGGCAAGCCGCGGCGCAAACGATGGCCTTGCCGACAATATCGCCGACGTGCTGGCGACGCTGGACGGCCATCCGTTCGACGAGGTGATCCTGGAAACGGTCGGCGTAGGTCAAGCCGAATATGCCGTACGATCACTGACCGACACGCTGGTCCTGGTGCTCGTCCCGGAATCCGGTGATCAGATCCAGGCAATGAAGGCCGGGATGCTCGAGATGGCCGACATCTACGTCGTCAACAAGGCGGATCTCCCCGGAGCGCAGAAGGTTGCGAGCGAACTTAAGGCGGTCGTCAAATTGCGCCAGCGGCTCGCCGCGGATTGGGAGCCGCCGGTGATCATGACGGGCTCGCCGGGGACCAATGATGTCGCGACCCTGAACGAGGCGATCTCTCGCCATCTTGCCTTTGTGCAGAGGACGAGGAACGAAGACGACGTTCGCCGCGTGCGCAGGGAGTATCACCTCAAGAGTCTTCTCACGCGGAGCGTCGCCGATATCCTGGCGAAAGATCCGAAGGGAATGGATTGCTCGCTGCGCGAGGCCTTTGCTCGTGTTGTGGAGAGCTTGAAGGCGCGCCAACTTTAAGGCATCTAGTGGATCGAATCTAACACTTGGTGCCCCCGTTTGACAGCGGCGATGATTTTGTTTGGGTCCTTGGTCCAGGTAAAGGGTTTTGGGTTTGCATTGGTGTCGTCGAGGAAGCGGTGGATGGCATCTTTGAGTTCCCGCAAGGATCGGAAAACGCCGCGCTTGAGACGCTTATTTGTGAGCCTGGCAAAGAAGCCCTCAATGGCGTTGAGCCAGGAAGCGGATGTCGGAGTGAAGTGGAAGACAAACCGCCGATGTTTTTCGAGCCACAGCATGACGTCGGGATGCTTGTGGGTGGCATAGTTGTCGACGATGATGTGGATCGTCTTTTTCTTCGGTGCTCTTGCCTCGATGACGTTCAGAAACCGGATGAACTCCTGATGGCGATGGCGCTTCATGCACTGGCCGATAACCTTGCCCTCAAGGACATCGAGCGCCGCGAACAAGGTAGTGACACCATGGCGCTCGTAGTCATGTGTCATGGTTCCAGCGCGCCCCTTCTTCATCGGCAGCCCCGGCTGGGTGCGATCGAGGGCCTGAATTTGGCTCTTCTCATCGACCGACAAGACAATGGCATGGTCGGGCGGATCGATGTAGAGGCCGACAATCTCGTGCAGTTTAGCGGCAAACTGCGGATCGTTGGACAGCTTGAACTGGCGGACCCTGTGCGGTTGGAGGCCATGAGCACGCCATATCCGCTGCACCGAGCTGACGCTGATCCCGACTGCCTTCGCCATCGCCGAACCGGTCCAGTGACTGGCCGCCGGCGGCGGGCCTGCCAACGTCAGGGCGACCACACGTTTAGCCACCTCGGGGTTCAGCGGCGGAATGCGCGACCGCCGCGTCTTGTCCCGCCAAAGGCCCGCGGCTCCTTCGTCGCGGAAACGTTCCTGCCAGCGCCAGATCACCGTCTTGGCCTTACCGGTGGCTTGCATGATCTCAGCCGTGCCGCGACCATCGGCCGTCAGAAGGACGATCTTGGCCCGCCAAACGTGCTTCTGCGGGCTATTGCGGTTGGCGACCACGGCTTTAAGCTTGCTACGGTCGGCTCGGCTCAACTGGATATTCGTTCGCTTGTGCATACCCCAGACTCGCACACGCGAGTTCTTCAGGGAATCCCCAAGCGAATCGAAGTGTCAGATTTGGACCACTAGCTGCACGACGCCTGCGTTCCCGTCGGCAGATGTCTTCGGAGTCCATGCACCCGTTAAATCCCATGAAGCCGATCGCCCCGCAATAGGCCTCTCGCGCGATGCGTTCAATTTCGGCGATGATTTCCATCGATCGTACCTTCGGCGCGCCGGTCACGGAGCCGCCGGGAAAGCAAGCTCGTAGCAGGGTAACGGCGTCGTGTTCTCCCACGAGTTTCCCTGTAATGACTGACACGAGGTGATGCACCGAGGCATAGGATTCGAGGTCACACAGCGCGGGGACCTCGACCGAATGCGCAGTGCAAACGCGCGACAGATCATTACGGAGGAGGTCGACGATCATAATGTTCTCAGCACGGTCTTTCTCGGACGCAAATAGGAATTCAGTGCGGCGCTGTTCTTCCTTCGGGTCGGCAGAGCGTGCAATCGTGCCCTTGATTGGTCGCGTCTCAACCCGACGCCCATCGAGCTTCAGGAATCGCTCAGGCGAGCTAGATGCAATGGTCAGCTTGCCATTGAGCAGGAGGGCTGCAAAGGGTGCGGGGTTCACCGATCGCAGCTGACAGTAGAAGGCGAGTGGGTCGAACGAGGTCGACAGCCTGGCGGTGAAGCGCTGCGCGATGTTGGTCTGGAAGACGTCTCCCGCCAGAATCAAGTCGATGACGCTCTGTACTGCTGCGATGTAATGCTCGCGGCTGAAGTTCGAACGCCATGCGCTTTCTGTGTTGCAGGAGTCATTCTGCAGCGGCTTGGGGCAGGCCAGCAGCGCCGCAAACTCGTCGGCTCGACGGTGCGCGCGCTCGCTGCGACGTGCGGGATCTTGCTCTGGCCATCCGGTAGAAACAATCCAGCATCTCTCGTCACGATGGTCGTAGGCGATTACCACGTCATAGAAATGCAGGATCGATTGGGGCAATCCCTGACCGGCAATTGCTGGGGCCGGCAATCGCTCCAATGTCCTGTTCAGATCGTAAGCAAAAAACCCGGCCGCGCCCCCCTGAAACGGGGGAAGATCGGGGCGATGCTCTTGTGGATACGCAGCGAGAAGAGTGCGAAGAGCTTTCCATGGATCGCCTTCGAGCGCTTCTCCGCCGCAACTCGCCTGTCCGTTGGCAACCGTGTAGATGCTGAACGGGTCGCAGGCCATGTATGAATACCGCCCGAGCGCCTCGTGCCTGGCTGCGCTATCCAAAAACGTGAGGTTCGGCCGATGTGCGAGACGCTGCATCGCCGTGACAGGATCAATCCAATGTACCTCACGAACGCGCATCGAGCTTACGTCACCAACGATGGCGGCTGTGCGGAGGGAGATTCCTCGAGTTGTGCTTGCCCTTCCAACGAAGGCAGCTCTCCGCTGGGACCAGTGCACTCGTGACTTCGACCGTCAGAATTTACCTCCTACTCAGCCGACGCATTGTAGCCGGCTGCGAATCGCAATTCCCGAAGTGGTCGCACCCGCTTGATCGATTCTTGATATAGATCGTGCGCCTTATACGCTGCGAGTTCCGTCTCGTTCTCGAACTCACCATAAACGACGACGTCGATGTCGTTGCCGAGCTGGTCGGTTTTTCTGTTGCGAGCGACCTCAAGCCGGCGCGCATTTGGGATCGTGGTGAGAACCGATAGGCCGTCCATCATTTGATCGATGTCGGCCTTGTCTTTAGCGGTGAATAAGACGATATGACGAATCATGGCTAGCCGTAGAGTAGGGTGTGATCCAGGTCGCATGCCTATATTGCGATCAAGTCTGACGCAACGCCAACGTCACTGACGCCTTCGTGCCGGCAGCAAGACAGATCAGCCCTTCCCGCATCACGACGCGGGAATGGCGAGGCGCTCAATGGTTTGAATGTGACGCGCGAGCAGGCTGCAGGCTTGATCGACGTTGCGCATTCGTAATGCTTGTAGAATCAAGCGGTGATCCTGATTGGACCGCGGTCGCCAGCCGACATTGCGCGCCATCGCGAACACTAATCGAGAATTTGCAAGCTGCAATTCATCCAGGCTGGCCAGCAGTCGCGGCATCGCGCAGGGCGCCACCAGCGCGTGGTGAAAGGCGCGGTTGGCTGCCTCAAATTCCTGAATCGTCTCGGCACTGTCTGCTTCAATCAGAGCCAGCTCGATCCGTGCCAAATGGGATGACGTCAGCTTCGGTGCGGCATTCCTCAACGCGACCACTTCCAGCGCTGCTCGCATCTCGGCGATGTCCTTCACCGAATTGGTATCGAGCGGCGCAACCCGTACGCCGCGACGGGGCACGCCGACAACAAGATGTTGAGCTTCTAGCTGCCGAAATGCCTCACGCACCGGGACGTGGCTTGAACTGAATTCCCGCGCGATATGGTCCTGCCGCAGCGGCGCATCGGGGTGCAGGGTGCCGCTGATAATGCGCTCGCCGATTATCTGCGCAATGCGGCCCGCTGTGGTCGCATTCTCATCGCCGGCTATCATAGATTATCTACCATAAAAAGGAGTGCGTTCGTGTATTGCCTAGGATAGCATCGATTCGGATCAAGAATTATAGATAATATGTTATATTATCTATAAAAATCTAGAAAGGCAAATCTCATGATTCATGCCGGGGGAGCTAGGCAGAACGGCAGCAACGAGCCAGAACTTGTCCGCCACGACTGGACGCGCTCCCAGGCCGAGGCGCTCTATGGATTACCGTTCGCCGACCTGATCTTTGAAGCCCAAAGCATTCATCGCTGTAATTTCGATCCGAACCACGTCGAGACTGCAAGCCTGCTCAGCATCAAGACCGGCGGGTGTCCGGAGGATTGCGGTTACTGCTCGCAGAGCGCGCATTACGACACCGGCCTGAAGGCGACGCGGCTGATGGATCGGGCCGATGTGGTCGCCACCGCGCAGCGCGCCAAGGATGCCGGCGCCAGCCGCTTCTGCATGGCAGCCGCCTGGCGCAATCCAAAAGACCGCGACCTCGACCATGTCTGCGAGATGGTGCGCGCGGTCAAAGGTCTCGGCATGGAAACCTGCGTCACGCTCGGCATGCTGACGACTGCTCAGGCCGCGCGGCTCTCCGACGCCGGCCTCGATTTCTACAACCACAACGTCGATACATCGCCCGAGTTCTACGACAAGATCATCACCACGCGCACCTTGCAGGACCGCATCGATACGCTCGCGCATGTGCGCGACGCCGGCATCAAGGTTTGCTGCGGCGGCATCGTCGGCATGGGTGAGCGCGTCGAGGACCGGCTAGGCATGCTCGTGCTGCTCGCCAATCTCCCCAGCCATCCGGAGAGCGTGCCGATCAACCTGTGGAACGAGGTCAAGGGCGTGCCGGTCAACGACATCGCGGAGCGTCCCGATCCGATCGCGCTGGTGCGCCTGGTGGCGATCGCCCGCATCATGATGCCGCAGAGCGTCGTGCGGTTGTCCGCCGGCCGGCAATACATGACGGATGAACTGCAGGCGCTGTGCTTCCTGGCCGGCGCGAATTCGATCTTCATCGGCGATGTGCTCCTGACCACCAAGAACCCGCAGCGCGATCGTGATGCGGATTTGCTGGATCGGCTCGGGATCAAATCCTGTCTCAACCAAGTGAAACAGGTCAACGCGCAGCCAGCGCACAACTTCAGTGTAGGTAACAAATGCAAATTACTTTGATGAAAGGCAAAATCCATCGCGCCTCGGTGACCCAAGCCGATCTGCATTATGAGGGCTCGATATCGATTGATCGTACGCTATTGGACGCTGCGGGATTTCTGATCAATGAGCGCGTCGAAATCTACAACATCGACACTGGCGCGCGCTTTGCCACCTACGTGATAGAGGCGCCTAGAGGATCAGGCATGATAGGCCTCAATGGTGCGGCTGCGAGACTAGCGATGATTGGAGATAAGGTGATTATCGTTGCATATGCCTCATGTGAGGAGGTCGAAGCGAGAGCATTCAGGCCGCGCGTCGTGCTGGTCGACGAACAAAATCGCATCCTACCAAGTTGAAATCGACGAGGCCGATGCTGAGAACTTTTGCATTTTGCGGCCGTCATGCTTTTGCGCAACTGAGCGCGTGTCTGGAGCTGTACAATGAACCCAGTCCATGCGGACAAGATTGCCACATACGTCACGGCCCTCCATGCCCTGAAAGCCGAGGACCGGCTGCGCGGCCTCAAGCCACGAGCGGGTATCGATTTCGCATCGAACGATTATCTCGCGCTGGCGCGCGCGCCGCGTATGAAAAAGGCTGTCTCGGCTGCGCTCGAGGCCGGCACGCCGATCGGAGCCAGCGGGTCGCGGCTTCTGCGCGGAAACTGCGAGGAGCACGAAAGCCTTGAAGCAGAAGCCGCTAGGTTCTTCGGAGCAGAGACGGCGCTTTTTTTCGGCTCTGGATATGTCGCAAACTTTGCCGTCCTGACAACGCTGCCGCAGCGGGGTGACCTGCTCGTTCTCGATTCTCTCCTGCACGCGAGTATTCATGAAGGCGCACGGGCCGGCCGCGCCGAATTTCGCGAAAGCGCACACAACGACTCCCAGTTGGTCGAAAACACAATTCGCGACTGGCGAGCGGAAGGCGGAAAGGGGCGCGTCTGGATCGTGGTGGAAAGTCTCTACAGCATGGATGGAGATTTCGCGCCGCTAGAAGAACTCGTCGGAATCGCGGACCGGTATGATGCGTTCCTGATGGTGGATGAGGCTCATGCCACGGGTGTCTATGGTGAGCGTGGACGAGGGCTGACTGCCCCTTATGAGGGGCGCGAAAATCTGGTGGTCGTCCATACCTGCGGCAAGGCGCTAGGCGCCGCCGGTGCGCTCATCACCGCGACCCGCGTGCTGCGCGACTTCATGGTCAATCGCTGCCGCCCGTTTATTTTCGCTACCGCGCCGTCACCCTTGACAGCCGTCGCAGTGCGTGAGGCGCTAGCAATCCTGCAGCAGGAACCCGACCGGCAGCAGCGTCTGGCCAATCTCGTTGCGTTCACGCATCGGGAGATCGGCCTGCGCGGTGGCCGGAGCCGTTCGGATTCGCAGATTGTGCCGTATATCGTTGGCGACAATGCGCGTGCGATGGCGCTGGCGTCTGCCCTGCAGGCTCGCGGGTTCGACATCCGTGGAATCCGGCCCCCGACCGTGCCGGCGGGCACGGCACGGTTGCGAATTTCCCTGACACTGAACGTCGACGAGAACGACGTGCGGGCAATGCTCGATGCCCTGATGGAAGAGACGAGAGGCGACGCCAGATGAGCCGCCGGATCGTGGTGACTGGCACCGACACCGGGGTCGGGAAGACGGTCTTCTCTGCAGGGCTCGCCGATTTCCTCGGCGCGAATTATTGGAAACCGATTCAAGCCGGCCTCGAAGGAGAGACCGATTCCCAGTTCGTCGTGCGGCTGGGCGGTCTCTCGGACGATCGCATTGTGCCCGAGCGTTACCGCCTGGAAACGCCCGCTTCTCCCTATCATGCCGCGGAAATTGACGGAGTTCGCATCGACGCGGAGTCGCTCGATGTGCCGGATACCGGCGATCGCCCGCTTGTGATTGAGGGTGCGGGTGGGCTGATGGTGCCGCTCAGTCGTAGCACACTTTATATTGACATCTTTGCGCGCTGGCATCTTCCGGTTGTGCTTTGCGCGCGCACTGCGCTGGGCACCATCAATCATTCGCTCTTGTCGATCGAAGCGCTGCGCAATCGTAAGATCGAAATTCTCGGAATTGCCTTCATCGGCGAAAGAAATTCCGACAGTGAGTGCGCTATTTGCGAGATTGGGCGGGTCTGGAGGCTGGGACGGTTGCCGCGGGTCTCTCCTCTCACGACAAGCACGCTGCAGGCCGCATTCACAACCGCATTCAACCGCGATGATTTCAGCCGATGAGGCCAAAGAAGAAGTCGTCGATCTGGCATCCGTTCACGCAGCACGCGCTTCAAGACGAGATGACCGAGATTGTGCGCGGAGAAGGTGCGTATCTCCATACCAGGGATGGCCGCCGCCTCATTGATGCGATCTCATCCTGGTGGGTCGTGACCCATGGCCATTGCCATCCATATATCGTGAGCGCGATTCAGAAACAGGCAGAAAAGCTCAACCAGACTATCTTTGCCGGCTATACTCACGAACCGGCCGAAGAGGTTGCCGCGCTTCTTCTGAAAATTGCACCCCCTGGTCTCGACCACGTCTTCTTTTCCGACAGCGGCTCGACCAGCGTGGAAGTAGCGCTGAAAATGGCGCTCGGCTACTGGCACAACATCGGCAAGCAGCGAACACGCATTGTTGTGATGCAGCACTCCTACCACGGCGAAACGGTGGGGACGATGTCGGTCGGCGCGCGAGGCATCTTCAACGCGGCGTACGGGCCGCTGCTGTTTGACGTTACCTCAGTCCCATTTCCGGCGAGCGGTCATGAACAGGCGACCCTCCATGCGCTCGAAGTTGCGTGCCGGAAAGACAATCCAGCAGCCTTTATCGTGGAGCCGCTGATCTTGGGTGCGGGCGGGATGCTGATGTATCCCGCCTGGGTGCTGAAAGCGATGAAGCGGATCTGCGAGATGTCGAACGTTCTGTTCATTGCCGACGAGGTCATGACCGGCTGGGGCCGCACGGGGACCTTGTTCGCTTGCGAGCAGGCGCATGTGTCGCCAGATATCGCCTGCTATTCCAAAGGTCTCACGGGCGGATCGCTTCCGCTCGCGGTGACGCTCTGCCGCGCCGACATTTTTGACGCACATTATTCGAAAGACCGTACGCGCACGTTTTTCCATTCGAGTTCATACACGGCAAACCCAGTGGCCTGCGCTGCCGCAAAGGCGAACCTGGATCTTTGGCAAAATCGGGAAGTTCGACAGCGCATCGCTTCCGTCGCTGCGATGCAGGAGCAGGGAATTGAGCCATTCCGCGCCGACGCACGCTTTAAGAACGTCCGCCGGACCGGTACCATCACGGCACTCGAGCTGAAAGCACGCGATGGCGGTTATCTCGCTGGCATCGGTCAGAACCTTCAGGCTTTCTTTAACAGTCGTAATCTTTTGCTGCGCCCGCTCGGCAACACGATCTATGTCATGCCGCCTTATTGCGTCACAGCGGCAGATCTCGATGAAATCTACGCCGCCATCAGCGATGCAGCCGATGCGCTGGTTTGAAAGAGAATTAGGGGAGCTTAACTTATCGCAACGCAGCTGCCACGTTTTTGCGGCGAACTCAGTCGTCGTCGATGGACGCAGAACAACCTGATTTATAGTGAGAGTATTGCTGCGATGAGTTCAAGTTCGCGCAATCGTCTCACAAACGGATATGAAACCGAGGACATGGAGGAGAGAACGTGAGTTCAGAGTTTCCAAAAAAAGCGCTGATGCCGCCGGATATCTTGGCGAGAAAGGGCGAGCTGCCGATCGTCTGCTTAACCGCCTATACCACACCAATCGCTTCGTTAGTTGATCGGCATTGTGACGTGGTTCTGGTGGGCGATAGCGTGGGAATGGCTCTTCACGGCCTTCCATCGACGCTCGGCGTTACTCTCGACATGATGATCTTGCATGGGCAGGCGGTCCGCCGCGGAATTAATCGAGCTCTCATGGTCGTTGATTTGCCCTTTGGAGCATATGAGGAAAGCAGAGAACAAGCATTCCGGAGTGCCGCGCGAGTGATGGCTGAAACCGGGTGTGCGGCTGTTAAGCTTGAGGGCGGTGAAAACATGGCGGGAACGGTTCGTTTCCTAACGGCACGTGGCATTCCGGTGATGGCTCATATTGGCCTTACTCCGCAGAGCGTGAATGCATTCGGTGGTTACAAGGTGCAAGGTCGAGGCCGCGACGGCGAGAGAATCATGCGAGATGCGGTCGCTATCTCGGAGGCCGGCGCGTTTGCCGTCGTTCTTGAAAAGGTTGCCGAATCATTGGCTCGCCAGATTACGGGAAAGATCCCCATTCCGACTATTGGGATTGGCGCATCTGGTGCGTGCGACGGTCAGATTCTGGTCACGGACGACCTGCTTGGGATTTTCACGGATTTCCGCCCGAAGTTCGTTAAGCGTTACTCCGAACTCGGGCGTGATGCCGACCACGCGATCGCCACGTACGCGGCTGAGGTGCGCACCAAGCAATTTCCGACATCAGAGCATGTCTTCGGTGATGCGCCTCATAAATCCGCGAAATAGCCGATACCGCAGCTCTGGAGCCTTTCCGCCGGTCCTTTCCGGCAGACGATCGGAGAAAATATCGTAGGTTCGGCCGATGCGGGCAAAAGCGGTAGCGCTTCCGCGCTTTCAACCTACCGTTCGACAAGTTTCTGAGTTTAGGCGGACGATCGGAGAAAATATCTTAGATTTGACTGATGTGGGGGAAAGGCGGTAGCGCTCTCCCGACTTGAACACCTGACGGCGTTCATTAGGAAGATGGCGGCCGACAAATAAGCTTCCGCTCGTAACCTGCGACGCCGCCCACAAAGGCCTTCCTAACCTTCTGCCTGTCGCCGGTTGAAACCGATTCGGGCGGGGGGCAATCCCGCGCCCGACGTCGGCAGTCCCTGAGTCGTAAACGAGCTCTAATTTGGGGCGAAATAAGCTTGAGGCGGCGGGGTTGCGACTCGGATTATAGCTCAGAGTGTTCTTTGACGGGATCAGGGGCGGAGAGGGGCGATGCCGAATTCATTCGAGATCATCGTTGACAGCAACGCGGTTGCGAAGCGTTGTTTCGTGCTGTTCGTTGTCGGAGCCTCGGCGTTTTTGGGAACTTTGGTTCTATTGACCCAGGCCTGCTGCGGTTGGCTATCCCTGAGCAACGCTGCGCCAGGGAGATGGTCGCTTCCTGGTTCGCGTTACCTCTACGCATTCTCATGGTCTTCGCTGGGCAAAAGCGCGGAAGGCAACTGGACATCGACTTGAGGGTCTGCTGACCGGTTCGGACTATGGGGCAAGTTCAAACAAAAACCGGACCTTCGAGCAGCAGTCGCCTGCGCAAAGGTCCGGCTTTGCTATCTGTTGCCGCGACACTTGGATGGCCGCAACCCGGATTTCAGATCCTTTGAAGAGGTCTCGCTTGCCTCGGGGGACCCGGGGGCGGCAATCTGTTCGTCGTGGACGAGATTACTTCTTTTTCTTGGAAGTCTTCTTTGCCACCTTCTTGGTGGCTGCCTTCGCGGTTTTCTTTGCCTTCTTTGCTTTCTTGGCCATGTCGTCCTCTGTCGAAAAAATTCGCTCGATGAGCATGCGCACGCCGTGAATCGACATGCACAGCATTGAGACCATACCTTAATTGCAAGATTGATACCAGTCCGTCGGGAAGCCACTGCCATTGACGATGATCGCCCGCCGTTCGTGTCCAAGTGAGCGCGGTGATCGCGTGTCTGCGCGCGAGCACAACAGCGAAGCGGCTGTCGAAGTGACGCGCCACGTTCCTCGCGTTCGCGAGCGACGCGCGAGGTTGAGAGGTCATCACTAGCGTCGAGCGTGCATTGGATTTGCTTGCCGCTTCCACGCCGGCGTTCCTATGGATATCCATCGGTCTTGTCGTCGAATTAGCGCAATACCTGATTAGCCGGGGATACAATCTTCATACCATCTACGACGAGATTGGTATTCTGGAGGGCGATGACAGACGTCCAGAGTACGTTGTCGATCGGCGCGGTCTCGACTGGGTGGACCTGATTAAGTCTTATGTTCCCGAGTGAAAGGCACACGTCGAGGAAAATCGAAAAAACACATCGCGCTGGGTTTCATTCAGGAGCGCCCCGAAAGCCTCACGTCACGAGCGGAAGCCACTTCCAATTTGCGTATTTATCGCCGGTCTGGCGAAGGTGCGTGTAGCGCTTGAGGCTGGTCCACGAGCGATGACCGGACACTGACGCCACGCGCGGTATGTTGAGACCGATTTCAAACAGGCGAGAAACGCCATCATGGCGCAGGTCATGAAAATGAAGATCGTCGATTTCCAGGAGTTGTACTGCTCGGGTAAAGGCCGCTCCGATCGCGTCAGTGCTATATGGAAATATCTCGTCAGAGGCTCTTGGCATCGACAGGATAATTTGAAGCGCCTCCGGTGGCAGATCGCACCAAGTGTCGTTTCCAATCTTTTCACCCGGATTCTTCATGTCACGGACCAGCACCCGACTTCCTTCCGTGTCGAGATTGACCCAGCCGATGCGCGTCATTTCCTCCTGCCGTCGCGTTGGGAAAATCGCGAACGCGATAATCTTCTGCATGGGAAGGGACGAGGGGCGCCGCTTTAACCGGGCCCCGAAATGCTCCATGAGTTTGTCGAGTTCGTCGAGGGTCGGCCTTCGGTCGCGCTCGCGGCTCTTCGACGAAACGCCGAGGCGATTGGTGACGACGAAGGCATCCTTCATCGCGCTCTGAAAATAGGCGAAAATGAAGGAAAATAGCGCATAATCGGGACAGCGTAAAACACGCAAAACAGGCTAAAATGACCTCAAATGTAAGCAATATCAAAGGATTACGCTTTTCTGTCGCGCCGAATGATGGATTGGACCTGCTGGCATTGCCGTGCCTCTTACCGCCCTGGCGAAGTGCCGCACCGGAACGACTCTCCACCTCAGATGACCACCATCAACGAATGTCGGTATCGGTGGTTGCGCGCAACGTGTGGGGAGTGACCTTGCCCGCCGGTTCGGCCAGCCCCACGGCGCTTTTGAAGCCTTCTTCACCGATGCAACCGATAGAGTGGATAGCCGTTGCCGCTACGCGCGATGGTTCCGCCTGGTGGATACCGTTCGCTGAGAAGCAGGCTGACCTTTGGGCGCCGGGCCCTTGGCCGGCCTCGGTTCATATCCGCGATCGGGACCGAAGGTCAGCCTGGCAAAGCTGGCCGAAATCTGGTCGATGGGTACGCGATTTGGGCGATACCATTCGCCGGCCCAGTTGACGGCGCCGAGCAACATCAATCGTGCCGCGTCAAGATTGACATCCTCAGGGATATAACCGGCTTTCGCTGCGTCGACGACGATATCCCGCCAGATATCTTCATAGCGCCGGCGTTCCAGGCGGCATGTCTTTCGAAGTTCAGCAGGCAGGAACGCAAATGCGCGAATGCACGCGGACGTATAGTCGCTGTGTTCGAGCGATGATCGCAGGTGCGCCGTGATCGCCGCCTGGAGTCGACTGCGCGGATCGGCCCTGGCGGGCAGCGCGTTGAGCGCGGCCGTGACGGATTCGTGAACGACGCGAACGCCCTCGTTGACGACTTGCTCGACAATCGTATCTTTGGACGAAAAATGATGATAGATACTTCCTGCCTTTATCCCGACCCTCTCGGCGATGGCCCGGGTCGTCGTAGCTTCATAGCCCCGATGCCGCAGGAGCCATGCGGCGGCATCCAAAATCTGCCGTGCGCCTCCGGGCTGCTCGATGTTTTTTGGCGCGCCCGCGGGCTTCGCGCGGCGTCCGGCCGGGTGGCTAACGATCTGGGCTGTCTGTGCTTTCAACGGGGCCCCATCTGGCTTTTTCATGCTGTTTTCGGCGCATCAAAAGGCGCGCCGAACCCTCCTGCAAGGTCTTACCGGTTTCGTCGACGATTATGAAGGTTAATCCAACCAGGCCGTGATCCGGCTGTTTCACGTCGCGCGTTTCCACCACCTCGATCAGCGCCCGAATCGTATCTCCAGGCCGCATGGGAACCCTAAAGTCCCAAGTGACCCCTAGCAGGGCGACCACTGTTCCATCGATGAGGTCGAGGCGCGATGCCAACCCAAAGGCGATACCGATCCCCATCGGGCCGTGTGCGATGCGGCTGCCGAATCCGGTTGCCCTGGCAAACGTCTCGTCGGTATGAACCGGATTGTAGTCGCCGGTGATGCCGGCGAAACCCGCGATGTCGGCCTCGGTAATGGTCCGGCCCGGCGTCTCGAAGCGTTGGCCCAGTTTGAACTCACCGAACACGCGTCCCATCAAGACTTCCTTTCATGCGGCCCAAACGCCGGCGCGCGCTTCTCGACGAAGGCACTCATGCCTTCCAGCCAGTCGGCGCTGCCGACGAGGGCCGAAAGCGCCTCGACGCCGAAACGCCTGGCGCTGCGAAGATCCACATCTCCGCTGAGATGGATCGACGTCTTGCACTGTGCGAGCGCCTGCGGGCTGAGGCTCATTAATTCGCGCGCGAGCTCGAGGGTAGCGGCCTCGAGTGTCTCCGGCGCGACAACCCTGGTGGCAAGACCCGCGGCATTGGCTTCGGCGGCATCGACATGGCGCGCCAGCATGATCCACTCGAGCGCCTTGCCGCGACCGATATGGCGGGCGAGCTTCTGGACGCCGCCGGCGCCGGGGGTGGCGCCGAGCTTCGCTTCGGGCAGGCCAACCTTCGCGGTGGTCGCAAGGATGCGGAAGTCGCACGCCAGGGCAAGCTCGAAGCCGCCGCCCATCGCGTAACCGTTGACAGCTGCGATCACGGGGATGCCGATCGCCTCGACCTTGTCGAACAGACGGGCGATGCGTTCGAAATAGCGGTCGCGCGTATCGAAACGCTCGGTGAAGATCCGGTCCTTGCCGGCGAAATATTTCAGATGCGCGCCGGCGCAAAATGCACGGTCGGTCCCGGTCACGACGAGGACGCGCGTTCGCGCCGCAACTGCGGCATCGATCGCGCGGTCGAATTCGTCGAGGAATTCCAGGCTGAGCGTGTTCATTTCGTCCGGTCGGCTCATGCGCAAGCGCGTGACGCCAAGCGCGGGTGTATCGGCGATGAGAGTGGTGTAAGTCACGATGTTTTCCCGGTGATTTCGTCGCGGAGATCCTTGCGCCGGATCTTTCCGGTGATGGTCATTGGCAACGTGTCGCGAAACTCGATCTGGCGCGGATATTCGTGGGCGGACAATCGCGCCTTGACGAAATTCTGCACGTCGGCCTGCAGCGCGGTATCGACTGCCGTTCCGTCGCGAGGGACGATGAAGGCTTTCACGACTTCGCCGCGGACGCTGTCGGGCACGCCGATGACCGCCACCATGGCAACCGCCGGATGCTGCATCAGGCAGTCCTCGATCTCGGTAGGGCCAATTCGGTAACCGCCGGAAATGATAACGTCGTCGTTACGGCCGTGGAACCAGAAATATCCTTCCTGGTCCCGGTGCCCGGTGTCGCCGGTCAGCAGCCAGCCGTTGCAGAATTTTTCTTCCGTCGCATCCGGCTTGTTCCAGTAGCGCAGAAAGAACACCGGGTCCGGCGCCTTCACGGCAATCGTGCCGGTTTCGCCGGACCTGACCGGATGGCCTTCGTCGTCGACGACCTCGAGGCAGTGGCCGGGAATAGCCTTGCCCATGGACCCTTCCTTGAGCGGCATGATGGAGGCGCAGTTGCCGACGGTGAGGTTGGCTTCGGTCTGGCCATAAAACTCGTTCATCGTCAGGCCGAACACGTCGCGTCCCCAGTCCAGCATCTCTTCGCCGAGCCTTTCCCCGCCGCTCGCGATCGAGCGCATGGAATAGCTGAACCGCGTCTGCGGCTTTGCGACCTGACGCATCATCTTCAGCGCGGTCGGCGGCATGAAGGCGTTGCGAATACCGTGTCGCCCGATCAGCGCGAACGCTTCCTCGGGATCGAATTTCCTCAGGCGTTTTGCCAGCACCGGGATGCCGTGGAACAGAGAGGGCAGCAGCACGTCCATCAGGCCGCCGGCCCAGGCCCAGTCGGCGGGCGTCCACATGCGATCGCCCGGCTGCGGGAAGAAGTCGTGGGGGAATTCAACGCCCGGCAAATGGCCGAGCAAGGTGCGGTGCGCATACAACACGCCTTTGGGGTTGCCCGTGGTGCCCGACGTGTAAACGATGATGGCGGGGTCTTCGGCCGACGTCTCGACAGGGACATGATCGGGCGCCGCGGCCTCGAGCAGCGAGGAAAATCCCAGCACGGAGCCGTCGAGACGATCCTCTATGCCGATCAGCAGCGGCCGCGCCACGAGACGGTCGCGCAGCAACAGCAGCTTTTCGATGCCCTCCGCATTCGAGACGACGGCCTTCGCGCCGCTGTCATTGAGGCGGTATTCGATCGCGTCAGGCCCAAAGAGCGTGAACAGCGGCAAGGCGACTGCGCCGAGCCGATACGCGGCGAGATGGACGATCAGTGCCTCCGGACACTGCGGCAGCAGAATGCCGATGCGGTCGCCGCGCGCAATACCCTGCGCAGTCAGAGCATTGGCAAGTCGCCGCGAACGCTCCTGAAGGTGCTCGAAAGTGAATTCGGTGGAGCGTCCTTCCGCTGTTTCATAGATCAAGGCCGTTCGACCCGCGCCGACATGGCGGTCGCATATCGCGTGGGCGATGTTGAAGGTGGCTGGTATGGACCAGGAAAAGTTGTCGCAAACTTCCCTGTACGACCGTCCGGCTAGCGCCATGCAATAAATCCTTGTGTCTCTCCCTAACGGTTGGTAGGTATAGCGGATCGCAAAGGTGGCAGCAAGCCGAGAACCGCCGAGAAGGAGAAAACGACAATGAGGTGCCCGAAAATTCTAGCCGTGGTTGGCGCAATGTTTCTGGCGACACCGCTTGCCGCCCAATCGAACGGCACGCCGGTCCGTATTGGCGTACTGAACGACCAGTCGGGAATCTACGCCGATCTTTCGGGGCAGGGCTCCGTCATCGCGGCCCGCATGGCGGTCGAGGATTTCGGTGGCACCGTGCTGGGCCGGCCGATCGATGTCATCTTCGCCGACCACCAGAACAAACCGGATATCGGTTCCGCCATTGCTGCAAGATGGTACGATACCGAAGGCGTCGATGCGATCGTCGACGTGCCGGTGTCGTCCGTGGCGCTCGCCGTTCAGGAGATCGCCCGCGAACGCAAACGCATTGTGCTGTTCTCGGCGGCTGGAAGCTCGGATCTGACCGGCAAGGCCTGTTCGCCGATGGGAACGCAATGGACCTTTGACAGCATTGCGCTCGCGAAGGGCACGGCCAGCGCGGTGACGAAATCCGGCGGGACTACCTGGTTCTTCCTCACTGCCAATTATGCGTTTGGCACCGCGATGGAAGCGGATGCCCGGCGCTATATCGCTGAAGCCGGAGGCCAGGTCCTCGGCAGCGTTCGCCATCCGCAGGGAACAACGGATTTCTCGTCCTTCTTGCTGCAGGCGCAGGCCTCGAAGGCGAAGGTGATCGGTCTTGCGAACGCCGGCAGCGATACCATCAACGCGCTGAAGGGCGCATCCGAGTTCGGGATCGTGGCGGGCGGCCAGAAGCTCGCGGCCATGCTGACCTTTCTGTCCGACGTGCACTCACTGGGTCTCCAGGCTGCGCAAGGCCTTCAACTGACCGAAAGCTTCTACTGGGACCTGAACGACGCAACCCGGGCGTGGTCGAAGCGTTTCGGTGAGCGCATGGGTGGTCGCATGCCGACAATGGTCCATGCCGGCGTCTATAGCGCGGTGACGCATTACCTGAAGGCGATCAAGCTGGCGGGGACGGATGATTCGGAGAAAGTGGCGGCCGCGATGCATGAGATGAAAATCTCAGATGCGATCCTTCCTTCGGCGACCCTTCGGGAGGATGGCCGGGTACTGCGGCCCTTCTATCTCTTCGAGGTCAAGAAGCCCGCGGAATCGAAGGGCCCCTATGACTATTACAAGCTGGTGAGGGAGATTCCCGCGGAGGAAGCCGTCCGTCCGCTGAAGGAAGGCAATTGTCCGCTCGTTCACTGACAAAGCGCTTCGCGGGCGGCCTGAAGAGGAAAAAGTGCCACTCATTGAAAATACCATACGGGCTGGGTCGGAGTTCGATCGAAAGGCCTCCGACTTTTCGGTGTTGCTCGAAATGCTGCGGGATCGCCATGGCCGGGTACTTGCCGGCGGCGGCGAAAAGCTGCGTGCGCGACATATTGAACGCGGCAAGATTCCGGTCCGCGAACGCATCGACCACCTCGTCGATCCACTCTCGCCCTTCCTGGAACTGTCGGCGCTGGCCGCCTGGGACCAATATGGAAATGAGGTTCCGTCGGCCGGCATTGTCACGGGGATCGGTATCGTCACCGGCCTGCCATGCATGATCATCGCCAACGACGCCACCGTGAAAGGCGGCTCGTTCTTTCATGAGACCGTCAAGAAGCATCTTCGGGCACAGGAAATAGCCGAAGCAAACAAGCTGCCGTGCATCTACCTTGTCGACTGTGGTGGTGCCTTCCTGCCCGAGCAGGATCGGGTCTTTCCTGATCGCGATCATTTCGGCGGGACGTTCTTTCAGCAGTGCCGGATGTCCGCTGCGGGCCTGCCGCAGATTTCAGCCGTCTTCGGCGGATGCACGGCCGGCGGCGCCTACATCCCGGCGCTCTCCGACGAAGTCGTGATGGTGCGGGGCACGGGTCGCATCCATCTCGGCGGGCCGCCGATCGTCAAGGCTGCGATCAAGGAAGTCGTCGATGGTGAAACGCTCGGCGGCGCGGAAATGCACACGACCGTTTCGGGCGTTTCCGACTATCTGGCCGAGAGCGAGCTTGAAGCGATCGCGAAAGTGCGTGACATCGTCGGTGCCCTGAAATGGCCGCGTGAGGTTCGTTCGCCGCGCCCGGTTGGCGCCCCGGTCCACGACCCCGCCGAGATACCGGGTATTGTCGGGACGGATCTCAAACAGCCCTATGATGTTCGGCAGGTCATTGCGCGTATCGTCGACGGCAGCCAATTCCAGGAGTTCAAGCCGGCTTACGGTTCATCACTCGTGTGCGGCTTTGCGGCCATTCACGGCGAGCCGGTCGGCATCCTGGCCAACAACGGCGTGCTTTTCTCGGAGTCGGCGGTGAAAGGTGCACACTTCATCGAACTTTGCGACCAGCGCCGGACACCCATTGTATTCCTGCAGAACATCACCGGCTTCATGGTGGGAACGGAAGCAGAGCGGGGCGGGATCGCCAAGCACTCGGCGAAACTCGTCTATGCCGTCTCAAATGCGCGCGTACCGCGTTACACCGTGATCATTGGGGGATCCTACGGAGCCGGCAATTACGGCATGTGCGGCCGGGGCTTTCAGCCGCGGTTTCTGTTCGCGTGGCCGAACGCGCGCATAGCCACCATGAGCGCCGAGGTGGCCGCAAACGTCGTCACGGATCTGCGCCGCGGCAGCCTCACCCGCGGTACGGCGGATGAGGAGGAAATCGGCAGGGTCGATCGCGAAACACGCGCGCAGTTCGAGGCGCAATCGACACCCTACTACGCCACCTCGCGACTATGGGATGATGGCATCATCGAGCCCGATCAAACCCGTGATGTGCTGGGCTTCTGTCTCAGCCTTGCATCGCAGGAAATCGAGCTTCCGGGCAACCGCCCCGTCTACCGGATGTGAAATAGTGATCCGTTCCCTTTTGATTGCAAATCGCGGCGAGATCGCCGTTCGAATCGCTCGCACATGCAGGCGGCTCGGCATCCGCTCGATCGCCGTGTTCTCGGATGCAGACCGCGACGCCCCGCATGTGAAAGCCGCCGACGAAGCGTTCCGGATCGGGCCGTCGCCCGCCCGCGATAGCTATCTGCGAGCGGACGCGATTATGGAGGCCTGCCGGCGGGCGGGCGCGGACGCCGTGCATCCGGGATACGGCTTCTTGTCCGAAAAGCCGGAGCTGCCGACGTTGTGCGCGACCGAAGGTATTGTATTCGTCGGACCGTCCGCGGACCGGATCGCCGCGATGGGCCCGAAGATCGGGTCCAAGATGATTGCCGCGCGCGCCGGCGTTCCCAGCGTGCCGGGTTATGTCGGCGACGACCAGTCCGATGCACGGTTGCTCGAAGAAGCGAAGCGGACCGGGTTTCCCTTGATGGTCAAGGCGTCGGCCGGAGGAGGCGGGCGCGGCATGCGCCGCGTGTTCTCCGAGGCCGAGCTGGCTCCGGCGCTGGAGATCGCAAGACGCGAGGCCGAAGCGGCTTTCGGCGATTCATCCTTGCTGATCGAAAAGCTCGTGCTCCGGCCGCGCCATCTGGAGGTGCAAATCGCCGGAGACAAGCACGGCAACGTCGTGCATCTGTTCGAGCGCGACTGCTCGGTGCAGCGCAAGAACCAGAAGCTGCTCGAGGAGGCGCCGGCGCCGAACCTTCCGGCCTCGATCCGCGCCAAGCTGCTGGAGCGCGCGGTCGCCCTCGGCCGCGCCATCGCCTACGACAATCTTGGGACGGTCGAGTTCATTCTGGAGGAAGGCCGGGACGAACCCTGGTTCCTGGAAATGAACACGCGCTTGCAGGTCGAGCATCCCGTCACCGAAGCCATCACCGGATTCGATCTCGTCGAGTGGCAGATCAGAATCGCTTCTGGCGAGCCGCTGCCGGTGCGGCAGGATCAGATCCGCGAGCGCGGTCACGCCATCGAGGCCCGGATCACCGCCGAGCGCGCCGATCAGGATTTTCGCCCCGATATCGGCCGGGTGAGTGCCTATCGCGAGCCACGAGTCATTCGGGTCGACAGCGGGGTCGGAGAGGGGAGTGACGTCACGCTGTTCTACGATTCGCTGCTGGCGAAGGCGATCGCTTTCGGCGAAACGCGCAGCGATAGTTGTGCAGGCCTGGCGGCGGGCCTGCGGGATTTCATCATTTTCGGTCCGGCCACCACCACTCCATTCCTGATCGCCGCGGTCGAACATCCTATCTTTGCCGAAGGGCGCGCGACCACCCGGTTCATCGAAGATGCCTTTCCCGACGGCTGGACGCCGCAGCGGAAAGAATCGGCGCTGGCCCGTGCCGCCGCTGCCATCGTATTTGTCACCGCGCCATCTCCAGAAGGCACGCAGTCCGTATGGCAACGGCTCGCTGGATTTCGCGTCCTTGGTCCGGCCGGAGGCCTCGCGGCGAGCCGGGTCGTCGTGCGGGAAGAGCAGGCCGACCACCCGCTGACGATCGAGGCGCTTCACCACGGCCGATATAGCGCGACCGAGAACGGAAAGGCGCTCGAACTCGACCTCAAGCGAGAGGGAAGCCTGCTTGAAATCGCGGTGGATGGACGCGTCATCCAGGCGACGTTCCAGATGCATGGGGCGAACCTGGCGATTGCGATTGGTGAAGAACGCTATTCGTTCACCGTGTCAACCGAAGCCGAAAAGACCGCCGCAAAGGGTGGAGGCTCGAAATCCGGGGCGATCCTGAGCCCGATGCCCGGCATCGTTGCCGAGGTCAAGGTCGCGGTCGGTGATATCGTCGAGGCCCGGCAAGTCGTTGCGGTCCTCGAATCGATGAAGCTGTTCATCTCCCTGGAAGCCGACGTCGGGGGAACCGTGAAAGACGTCGCGTGCGCGGCCGGCGAGACAGTGCAGGCCGGGACGCGACTGATCCTGGTCGAGCCGAACACATAAGAGCTGATCTTGATGAAGCGGGTTCTCATTACAGGCGGCACGTCGGGGATCGGGCTTGCCACCGCGCATCGCCTCGCCGAAAGTCAAAGCGCCATCGTCATCAATGGCCGCAACAGCGAACGCGGAGGGCAAGCCCGCGCGGCGATCCTGGCGAGAAAGCCGGACGCCAACGTTCGCTTCATTGCAGCGGACGTCTCCACCCAGGACGGTGTCTCCGGTCTTCTCGCCGCTGCGATGGATGGGTTTGGCGGGCCAATCGACGTCCTGGTAAATTCGGCCGGCGGCGAGTTCATCCCGACGCTTTTTCACGAAAACACCCCGGAGATCGTCGATCGCGTGATCCGGCACTGGCTGATCTCGACGATTTATTGCTGTCTGCTTGCCCTGCCGCATCTGGACGATGGAGCAGCGATCGTGAATGTCGCCTCGGATGCAGGGAAGGTCCCGACCCCCGGCGAGTCCGTGATCGGCGCCGCGATGGCGGGCATCTCGATGTTCTCGCGTACGCTGGCGATGGAAGCCAAACGCCGCAAGATCCGGGTCAACGTCGTTACCCCTTCTCTTGTCCGGGAAACGCTGACGCATGACCGCATCATGTCGAACCCGTTCAGTTCCAAGCTTTTCGGCAAGGCATTGCAGGCAGCCCACCTTGGCGTGGTCGATGCAGACGACGTCGCTGCGGCTATTCAGTTTCTCGTCGGAAAGGATGCAGCCAAAGTCACCGGACAAGTCATCAGCATCAATGGCGGCATATCGGCTGGATAGTAGAGGAGGATCAACATGGCAGGACTATATTTCGAGGACTTCAAGGTCGGGCAGGAGTTCAAGCACCCGCTTACCCGAACCGTCACCGAGATGGACAATACGATGTTCAGCCTGCTGACGCTGAATCCGCAGCCGCTGCACATCGATGCCCATTTTGCCGCATCGACGGAATTCGGGCAGCGCATCTTCAACAGTCTTTATACGTTGGGCATCATGATCGGCATGACCGTTTATGACACCACGCTCGGCACGACCGTGGCCAATCTCGGGATGACAGACGTTGTTTTCCCGAAGCCCGTTTTTCATGGCGATACGCTGCGCGCCACGACGAAGGTGATTTCGGTTCGCGACTCCAAATCGCGGCCAAAGGCCGGGATCGTCGAGTTCGAGCATCACGCCCTCAATCAGAACGACGAAATCGTAGGAAAATGCCGCCGGATGGCGTTGATGCACCGGAAGCCCGTCTGATGCGGTCCATGTTGTTTGTTCCGGGCGACAGCCCGCGAAAGTTCGACAAGGCCTCGCGTAGCAAGGCTAGCGCCTTGATCCTAGATCTCGAGGACTCCGTTGTTCTCGACAAGAAAGAAGAGGCGCGTGGCTTGACCCGAGCTATGCTGAGCGGCGGCCGCAATGGTCCGCAGCTTTATGTAAGGGTCAATGCACTCGACACCGATATGACGCTTCGCGACCTGGCGGCGGTCCTGCCGGCCGCGCCGGATGGCATTGTGTTGCCGAAGACGGGATCGGGGGACGATGTCCGTCGGCTGGCGTTTTGGCTGGACGCGTTTGAAGCGGCGGCCGGCTCGGAGCCGGGCTCGACACGGATCGTCGTTGTCGCGACTGAAACGGCGGCGTCGATCTTCGGTCTTGGAACTTACAAGGACAGTTCTCCTCGCCTCGAAGGTCTGATGTGGGGCGCCGAGGACCTGGCTGCATCACTGGGGGCTACCGAAAACGGCCAAGCCGGAGTATTCCACAGCCCTTACCGGCTTGCGCGCGACCTGTGTCTGATGGGAGCGGCGGCTGCCGATGTGACTGCGATCGATACGGTCTACACGGACATTGAAAATCTGGCCGGGCTGGAACTGGAGACACGAATTGCCAAGCGTGACGGCTTTTCGGCGAAGGCTCTCATTCATCCGAAACACGTCGACGTCGTCAATGCCGCCTTCGAGGCGAGCGCGGAGGAACGTGTATGGGCGGGGAAAGTGATCGCAGCCTTCGCCGCCAATCCGAATCTTGGCACGTTGCGTCTAGACGGAAAAATGATCGACAAGCCGCACCTTCGCGCGGCGAGAAAGATCCTTTTCGGCGGTTAGTCGCCGCGCGGGGGGCCTATCTCGGCGCTGCAGACAGACGGTTCGCCCTGGCCCACCGGTGCAACTTTGACTGGGGAATAGTGTTTCAGCAGCCGCAATGACCGATTCTTGCGGATATTGTTGATTAAGTCTGTCGTTGATCGGCATTGGCTGGCGTGATTCCATCCTCGTATTGATTTGCGGAGGAGCGGGACGATGATGGGGATGCAGACGGCGCCTGCGCAGCTATTTTACGATTTCTGCCTCGACGACCATGTCCCCGAAGATCACCTGCTCCGACGCATTGACCGGTTCCTCGACCTCGAGAAGGTGCGCACGGAGCTGAAGCCGTTCTACAGCAACATCGGCCGCCCCTCGATTGATCCCGAACTGATGATGCGGATGCTGATTGTCGGCTACTGCATGGGCATCCGGTCCGAACGGCGGCTGTGCGAGGAGATCCATCTCAACCTGGCCTATCGCTGGTTTTGTGACCTCGGGCTCGACGGCAGGGTTCCGGACCACTCCACATTCTCGCGCAACCGGCATGGTCGGTTCCGGCAGAGCGATATGCTGCGGCACTTGTTCGAGACGGTGGTGGAGCGGTGCCTTCGCGAGGGTCTTGTCGGCGGGGAAGGGTTTGCGGTGGACGCGAGCCTGATCGCTGCCGACGCCAACAAGCAGCGGTCCGTCCCCGGCGACCAGTGGCCGATCGCAAGTCTGGGCGCCGATGCCGGCAGGGCCGTTCGCGAGTATCTGGCAACGCTGGACGATGCTGCCTTCGGTGCAGCCAGCGAGGTGAAGCCGAAGTTCGTCTCACCGTCGGATCCGGCGGCGCAATGGACCGGCGCCCACAAGGGGCACGCCTTCTTCGCCTACGCCACCAACTATCTGATCGATACTGAGAATGCTGTCATTCTCGATGTCGAAGCCAGCCGAGCCATCCGCCAGGCGGAGGTCGGCGCCTCACGTACCATGATCGATCGAACCGCCAGACGCTTTGGCATAATGCCCCGGCACCTTGCCGCTGACAGCGCCTATGGCTCGGCCGCAAACCTGGCCTGGCTGGTCAAGGAGAGGCAGATCGAGCCGCATATTCCGGTGTTCGACAAGTCCAACCGGACCGACGGGACCTTCTCGCGATCCGACTTCGTGTTCGATGCTGAACGCAACCATTACACCTGCCCGCAGGGCAAGCTGCTGGTGCAGTTCCGGCGGACATTCGCGACGCCGCGCTCGGGCATCACCAAGGAAGGAACGCGGTTATACCGCTCAAGCAAGTCTGATTGCCAAGGCTGCGCCTTCAAGCCAAAGTGCTGTCCCAACATGCCACAACGTAAAGTGCCGCGTGATCTCGACGAAGATGCGCGGGATGTTGCCCGAAGCTTGGCAAACACGCCGGCCTATGAGCGTTCGCGACATCGCCGGAAGAAGATCGAGATGTTGTTCGCCCATCTCAAGCGCATCCTCAGACTCGGTCGCCTTAGACTGCGCGGTTCGAGCGGTGCGCGAGACGAGTTCCTACTCGCGGCCACGGCGCAGAATCTGAGGAAGCTCGCAAAGCTTCGAGCGATGCCAGCCGCTTGCCCCGTGCCGGCATGACGGCTCCAAGAAATCGGCGCCGATGCCCGGCCCGATCCTGAGACAACACCCCAAAAAATAGACCCTGAAAACGGAGGAGTCCGAAACGAAGCGGCGACTAAATCAACAAAATCTGCGCAAGGCGGTCATTCGGATGCGCGCATATGGTTTAACAAATTCTGTTCCAGATATCGGCCTTAAAGGGCTGCTCGAACACGTATGATCCGTTCTCAGTCCTGGTCGAGTAGGCCTCAAATGCTTGCCTGATCGCCTCTCGTTTGCATTCAACTATGGCAAGACGAGACTTATTCGCGGCAGTCGTCCGCGAGATAAACGCGTCAAAGCCGGCGAAAGCTTCGATACGCGAGAATTCGATACGTTTCTCGTGGCGAAGGTCGGGTCTCGCAAAACGGCGGATCGCCGACTGTCCCTCCGGGCGGACGGTGGTTTCGTCTTCGATCGATTTGAACGCCTCGAAGAACGAACCTTCGGGCAGGGGTTCGACAACAATCAGATGGCCCCCGGGCTTGAGGACGCGTCCTGCCTGGAAGAGCGCCTGCTCCATTGATAAGACCTCGACGTGATGCAGCGAAATGACCAAGATCGCGGCATCGAAAGCCTGGTCGGCGGACGGGAACTGGCTGGCCGAACCTGTGCGGAATTCCGCAAGCGGCGCATTGCGCCTTACCGGCTCGATCACGGTCTCCTCGACGTCGATGCCAACGACCTCAAATCTGAAGGGCGTTTATCGGGCTGTCAGCGGGACTTAAGGTGTCCCGCATGATGACGGGCATTTTATCGCATATGGACGGAGCCATCTGCGCACCTCCAGCGTTCCGCTCACACAATAATTGACCGATGATCTGAACTAAGTCGGGAATCGTCTCGAAGCTCGCCAACTAACTCTTAGCCTGTGTCTAATGAGGTTCACCGCTTGAACAAACCCATCAATGCAGCCTTCGCGAGTGTGTTGAAGTTGAGATTGAACCCCACTACCGCAGCCGACGTATCCGACGTAACCGGAAGCGTCTCTTGCGAAACCGCAAATATTGTAAAGGTGTAACAGTGCGGATGATCGTTCGGCGGTGGACACGGACCGCCGTAACCCGGCTTTCCGAAGTCCGTCGGCGTCTGAAGAGCTCCCGCGGGGAGTTTGCCAGCCTGCGGGTTACCGGCATCGAGCGGCAATTCGGTCGCAGTGACTGGGATGTTCACGACCAGCCAGTGCCAAAAGCCGCTGCCGGTCGGAGCATCGGGATCATAGCAGGTTACGGCGAAGCTTTTCGTTCCGCTTGGCGCGCCCGACCACGTCAGATGCGGAGACTGATTGTCGCCCTTCAACCGGCGCCGAAATCTTTCGAGAGTATATGAGCTTCGGAAAGGTAGTCGTCGTCGCGAAAGCTTTGGCTACTGAGTCTAAAGGACATTGCGTCAGTCCCCTTATGGTTCGTGCCTCTGGTGTAAAGCTGTTTTCGCACAATCTGGTGGCGGAAGACAATCTCCGCCATTTGGTCCCTTCGCGCGCCGGGTTCAAAGAAATCAACCAAGCGAATCGGACGGTCGGGCTCGCGCATTGCCTGACGGACCTGCACGCCTGAACGCTCCGAGGATGCCGCCTAGCAGCACGGCCGCGCCCATGACGATATATGCTTTCGGGAAACCGACAGCGCTCGCCAGCGCGCCGAACAGTGACGGTCCAAGCACGATGCCAAGATAGGTGAACATCAGGCTTCCCGATGTCGCGAGGCCGACTTCCGCTGGCCTGACATCGCGCACGATTTCCGCCAGGAACACGCCGTTCCATCCGCTTGCCGTGGCGCCAAGCAAAATGACGACGGCCGCGATCGCGGCCACCGGCCATGCCTCCGTAAACAGGCTCATCAACCCTGCGGCTACTGCCATCAGTAGCGCGATGCCAAGCAGCAGCAGGCGAGGTGACGGCACCCGATCAGCAACGAAGCCCCAGCCGAGGCGGCCCACCACGCCGGCCAGCTGGCTGGCGCTCAGCAGCGCTCCGGCGAGCAGGAGATTCATGCCCGCGGCACTCGTCAGATAGACGACGAGAAAGGAGCTCAGGACCAGTTGCATCGCCGCGTAGACGACCGAACTCGTCGCCAGCGAGGCGAGGCCGGGGCGACGGAAAATAAAACGGACCGGCTCGAACAGGCTGGCGCTGTGTCCGTGCGGCTTGTCCGGCGGCTCGTTGCGAACGATCGACACCGCGACCCAGACGGCTGCCCCGAGCGCGGCGGTTACCCCGCCGATGGCCACGCAGGCGGCGTTCCAGCCCAACCCGAGGACGAGCGGCGGTGCGACGAGGCCGGCGAGTACGCCACCCATCGGCACGCTGGTCTGGCGCACCGAAACCAGGAAGGCCATGCCCGCGCCGCTGCGGTAGCGCGCCAGGACGTGCGAGCTCGCCGGCGTCAGCGGGCCGTAGCTCAGTCCGATGATGGCGGTCGCGAGCAAGGACGCGGCGAGATGCGGCACCGCGAGGAGCGCTAATCCGGCGCCGCCGGTCACCACGCAGGCAAAACTGGTGCGCAGTGGGCCCAGCCGCGTGATCAGCGAGGCCGAGAAGGAACTGCTGAGGATCGCGCCAGCGTAGACAAGCCCGACATAGACACCGGCGATCTGCGGCGAAAGGCCGAGAGAGAGAGGGCGATCTGGCTAGCCATGACGGGCGGGGTCATGCTCAGCATGGAGACGACGCATTGCGGAAAAAACGTCACCAGCAGAATCAGCGCTTTGCCTTCCGCTCCCACCCGCGCCATCGCGCCTAACCCTTAGCCGCGTCGCGCATGTGGACGCGCAATCGCAGTTGCCGGCGATCGGCGACCCAAAGTTCAGCAGCCGCCCCGCACCTCCGAAATCCCGTCAAATTTGCCTCCGCTACGGATTCAAGGCCCATCCAGCTTAGCGGATTGACTCGATTTACACAATATGGTGAAATATATTTCATGGATGTGAAATCAGCCAGCCGCACCTTGGATGTCTTCGAGCTGTTTGCGCGGGAGCAGCGGCCGCTCACTCTGTCCGAGGTCGCGGCAGCGCTCGATGCGCCCTTGTCGAGCTGTTTCAATCTTGTGCGGGCGCTGAAGGGGCGGGGGTTTCTGTTCGGCGTCGGGCCGCGCCGACAGATCTACCCAACCCGCAAGATGTACGACGTCGCCTCGGCGATCGCCGCGAGCGAGCCCTGGCTGCGGCGGATCATGCCGCGGATGGAGGCGTTGCGTGACGAGACGCAGGAGACCGCCATCCTCGGCAAGGAGCAGGGCGGGCGCGTGATCTACCTCGCCGTGCTCGAAGGTCCGCAGAACATCCGCTATACCGCGCGGCCCGGCGATCTGAAGCCTCTGCATTCCAGCTCGATCGGCAAGACGCTGCTGGCCACGATGAAGCCGCGTGCACGGGCCGACGCGCTGGCCAAACTGTCGCTCGACGCGATGACGGATGCGACCATCACCGATCGCGCCCGACTGGCCGAGGAAATCGAACGTAGCGCCGCCCGCGGCTATTCGATCACGCGCGGCGAGAACGTGGCCGACGTCATGGCGGTCGCCATGCCGCTGAAATTCGCCGGCGACACCTACGGAATTGCGGTTGCCGGCCCCATGCATCGCATGGCCGAACAAGTAGCTGATCATCAACGGAGGCTGGCGGACATCTGCAAACAGATCCAGGGGGACTTGTGAGCGAGCTGGTCGCCACTGCGTTCGAGGATGGCGTGCTGCACGTCACGCTGTCGCGTCCCGAGAAGCGCAATGCGCTCAGCAATGCCTTGATTGCGGCGATCGGGGCGGCCTTCTCGAAATGGTCCGAACGCGACGACGTGTCCGTCGCGGTTCTCACCGGCGCGGGCGACAAGGCCTTCGCATCGGGAGGCGACCTGAAGGAACTGGAATCCCTGCGCGGCGAGGCCGACGCGGTCGCTTTCGCGGCGCGCACGCGCGCGGCGCTCGATACGATCCGTCGCTTTCCCGTTCCCGTCGTCGCCGTGGTGAACGGCGATGCGCTCGGCGGCGGCGCCGAGCTCGCCATGGCCTGCGACCTGCGCGTCGCGATGGCGCATGCGCGCATCGGCTTCCTGCAGGCGAAGCTCAATATCGCGACGGCGTGGGGCGGCGGTACGGATCTGTTCAACATCGTGGGTCCGAGCCGCGCGCTGAGGCTGCTGGCCACGGCGGAAGTGCTCGGTGCGGCGGACGCGCAGCGGCAGGGGCTGGTCGACGCCGTGGCGCCCGAGGAGCCGGCGGCGAACGATTTCGTCAAGTCCTATGTGGCGCAGATGGCGCAGCGGCCCCAAGTGATGCGCGCCTTCAAGTCGCTCGCCGTCATGCATCGTTTCGGCGCCTCGGCGGAAGAGCGGGCGGTGCGCGAAGGCGCATTTTTCGCCCGTGCATGGGTGCACGATGATCATTGGACCGCAGTGGCGAAGATGGCCGGTTCAAAAAAATAGAAATCACGGGAGGCGTCGGTGGCCGTTTCAACTACTCAGCAGTCGCCGCGGGATGAGACGGTCGTGGCGCCGATGACGCCATCAGGCATCGAGCTGCCGCTGGTCGCGACCGCGCGCGATCATGCCGCCGACGACAGCCTGCCCGGCGAATATCCGTTTACGCGGGGTATCTTTCCGGACGGATTCCGCGGGCGCATGTGGACCATGCGCCAATATGCCGGGTTCGGCAGCGCCGAGGATTCCAACCAGCGTTACAAATTCCTGCTCGACCAGGGACAGACCGGCCTTTCCGTGGCGCTCGATCTGCCGACGCAATGCGGTTACGACCCGACCGACCCGATCGCGCGTCCCGAGGTCGGCAAGGTCGGTGTGTCGCTCTCCAATCTTTCGGAGATGGAGATCCTGTTCGATGGCATCGACCTTTCGAAAATATCGACGTCCTTCACCATCAACGGTACGGCCGCGATCATCTACGCAATGTACGTCGCCTGTGCCGACAAGCAGGGCGTGCCGCGCTCCAAGCTCACCGGTACGATCCAGAACGACATTCTGAAGGAATATGTGGCGCGTGGCACATGGATTTTTCCGGTGCGCCCGTCGATGCGGCTGATCGCCGATTCGATCCTTTACGCCAATGATGAGACGCCGCGGTTCAATCCGATCTCGATCGCCGGCGCGCATGTGCGCGACGCCGGCTCTACGGCGGTCGAGGAAATGGCCTATACGCTCGCCAACGGGCTCGCCTATGTCGACGAACTGATCGGACGCGGCGGCGACGTCGCGAAATTCGCCAAGCGCCTGAGCTTCTTCTTCTACGTGCATATGGATTTCTTCGAAGAGATCTGCAAGTTCCGCGCCGGGCGGCGCCTGTGGGCGCGGCTGCTCAGGGAGCGCTATGGCGTGACCGACGACAAGGCACTGATGTTCCGCTTCGGTGTCGTGTGCGGCGGCTCCTCGCTCACGGCGGCGCAGCCCTACAACAACGTGATGCGGGTCGCGATCGAGACCATGGCCGCCGTGCTCGGCGGCGCGCAGTCGATCTTCACGGCCGCCTATGACGAGGCGTTCCAGATTCCGACCGAGTTCGCCGCCGAACTCGCGCTGCGTACGCAGCAGGTGGTCGCCTATGAAAGCGGTATCGCCAAGACCGTCGACCCGCTGGGTGGCAGCCACCTGGTCGAATGTCTCACCGACCGGATGGAACAGGAAATGATACGCGTGATGGACGAGATCGACGCCTATGGCGGCGTCGTGAAAGCCATCGAGGATGGCTGGATGCAGTCGAAGATCGCCGAGCGCGCGCTCGAGCGAAAGAAGAACGTCGATAGCCGCAAGACGATCATCGTCGGCGTCAACGCGTTTGCCCGTTCGGGCGAGGGCGCGCCGACTGGCGAGGTATTTCGGCTCGATCCGGCCGCGGCCCGGCGCGTGACCGAGAAATTCGAGGCGCTGCGCGCGCGACGCGACAATGGCGCGGTCGAGCGCGAACTCGCGCGACTGTCGAAGGCTGCGGAGAACGACCGCGAAAACCTCATGCCCTATCTTGTCGATTGTGCGCACGCCTACGCGACGGTCGGCGAAATCGTCGAGCGGCTGAAGGGCCGCTGGGGCAATTTCCAGGAGCCAGTCGGGCTATGACGACAATATCAGCCGCCGCGCCGCTCAAGGGAAAGCGCATACTGATCGCCAAGCCCGGCCTCGACGGCCACGACGTCGGAGCGAAGGTGATCGCGCTGGCGCTGCGCGACGCCGGCGCGGAGGTGATCTACACCGGCCTACGCAAGACGCCGGACTATGTCGCCCGGGTCGCGGTCGACGAGGATGTCGACGCGGTGGGCCTCAGCGTGCTGTCGGGCAGCCATCGCGATCTGGTCCAGCAGACGCGCGCCAGTCTCGAGGCGATCGGGGCCGGCGACATTCCGTTGTTTCTCGGCGGCACGATTCCGGCCGAGGACTGGCCGGATCTTTACGCGCTGGGGGTGAAGCAGATCTACACCAGCGAGATGCCGCTGGCCGACGTCGTAGCGTCGATAGCAAAGACGCTCAAATGAGCGGTCCGTTGCGCGGCATACGGATTCTCGAGATCGGCCATATGCTGGCGGGTCCCTATTGCGGGCTGTTGCTCGCGGATCTCGGCGCCGACGTGATCAAGATCGAGCCGCCGGACGGCGATATTGCGCGCAAGGTGAGTCCGAATTTCATCGGGCCACACAATGAATATTTCGCCTGCCTCAACCGCAATAAGCGCAGCGTGGTGATCGATCTCGGCTCGCCGCGGGGACAGTCCCAGCTGCACGCGCTCGCACGTGACGCCCATGCACTGGTCACCAATCTGCGCCCGTCGGCGATCCGCAAGCTTGGCCTGACCTATGATGCCCTGCGTGAGGTCAATCCGGCGCTGGTTTGCGTCGCCCTGACCGGCTTCGGCATTGACAGTCCCTACGCCGACCGCCCTGCCTACGACTATGTCATCCAGGCCATGACCGGCGTGATGGAATTGACAGGCGAGCCGGACAGTCCGCCGACCAAGACCGGCTATTCGGCGGTGGACAATTCCGCGGGCATGATGGGTGCGCTCGGGTTGGTCGCCAAGCTGGTGCAACGGCAGGGTGGCCAGGTCGACGTTGCAATGTACGATGTGATGCTTTCGCAGCTGAACTACATCGCCGCCGCCTGGCTCAATTCGGGCGTCAAGCCGCGCCGCTACGCGCATTCAGCACATCCCTATATGGTGCCCGCACAGGTGTTTCCGACGCTCGATGGCTGGCTGACCCTGTTCATCACGCACGACGACTTCTGGCGCAAGTTCAGTCTTGAAGCCGGCCAGCCGCAATGGCTGACGGACGAAAGATTCGCTTCAATGGAGGCGCGGCGCGCCAATCGCGACGTGGTGATCGAGGCGATTGCCGCCGTGCTGCAGGGTTTTAGTGCGCAGGACTGGATGAGCCGCCTAGTGCCGCTTGGTGTGGTGGCCGCCGAAGTCAGTACGCTCGAGCACGCTTTGAGGAGCGAACAGACGCAAGCCCGTAACATGGTCGTCGAAATCGCGACGCTGGGCGGAACAATCCGTTCTATTGGTAATCCCGTGAAGACGGGTGCTGCCGAAGCGTTCCGGCCGCCGCCGCTGCTTGGCGAACACAACGACCTCCTTTCACCGGACGTGACGTCATGAACGCGCGTACCAGCGAACAGCGGCGCACCATGTCGAAAGCGCTGACCCGCGCGGCGAATGCCTCGGTCGCGGACGTGCTGCTGACGGCGCAGGGCAGCGCAGGCCTGTGCAGTCGCATCGGCGTCACAGGCCCGCCCGGCGCCGGCAAGAGCACCCTGATCGCAGCGCTCGCCCGCCGCCGCCTTCAGAGGGAGGGCGATATCGCGATCCTGGCGGTCGACCCGACCAGTCCAGTCAGCGGCGGCGCCATCCTCGGCGACCGGATACGCATGGAGGACCTCGCGCAGAACCCGCGCGTCTACATTCGCTCGCTCGCCAGCCGGCGAAGTCACGACGGCCTCGCCGACAATCTGCCGGATATGCTGGAGATCGTGGAACGCGCCGGCTTCGCCGAAGCCATCCTCGAAACCGTCGGCGTCGGCCAGGTCGAATACGCCGTGCGGCATGTCGTCGATACGATTCTGCTGGTGCTGATGCCCGGCGCGGGTGACCAGATCCAGGCGATGAAGGGCGGCATTCTCGAGACCGCCGACATCGTCGTGGTCAACAAGTCCGACCAGCCCGGCGCGCGGCAACTGGCCGCCGAACTTGCGGCAGTGGTGAAAAAGCGCGGCGAGGATGACGAGGGCTGGACGCCGCCGATCGTGCCGACATCGCTCAATGACCCCGCCAGCATCGAGGCGCTCGCCGCCGAAATCGACCGGCACCAGGCGTGGCTGGCGAACAGGCCGGGTACCAGCGGCCGGCTCGAACGTCGCCGCGCACAGCATGTCGGCAGCCTGGTGGCGCGGCGCGTCAGCGAAGTGCTGGACGAACTGCCGGCCGAGGTTCTCCGCGCGCCGCTCGCCTCGCTCTACGAGGCAGTGGTGCGTCGCCTCGCAGAGCATAACGACGGCGCAGCCGACGTGAACAGGAGAAGACGAAGAACGTAAGCAACGAACGTCAACGCAGGAACCCGACCGTGCAAGACAGGTGAAAGACCTGCCGGCGGAAAGGCAACATAGGGAGGATCTTAAATATGACAAATGGCATTACTCGACGTGTGGCGCTTGGCGCCATGGTGGCTCCGGCGATCATTGGCCTGACGTGCAGCGCGCGCGCTGACACGCGGACGCTGAAGATATCGCATCAGTTTCCTGGTTCGGGCGCCGACGGGGGTGATTTTCGCGACCGTGTCTGCCGCAAGTTTGCGGAGGAAGTCGAGAAGCGCAGCAAGGGTGCGCTGAAGTTCGAGATCTATCCGAATTCGTCGCTGATGAAGACCTTCGCCCAGTTCGACGCGCTGAAAAAGGGGGCGCTCGACCTCAGCCTGTATCCCACGACGTACGCCGGCGGCGAGATTCCCGAACTCAATATCACGTTCATGCCGGCGGTCGTGACGAGTTATGAGCAGGGATATCGCTGGAAGAAGGCGCCGATTGGCCGGGAGATGACGGCCATTCTGGAGGCCAAGGGCGTGAAATTGCTGACCTGGATGTGGCAGTCGGGCGGCATAGCCTCGCGCGGCGCGCCCATCGTCAAGCCCGATGACGCGAAGGGGCTGAAGATCAGGGGCGGCAGCCGCGAGATGGATATGATGTTCAAGGCCGCGGGCGCGGCGACGAGCAACATGCCGTCCAACGAAATCTACATTTCCATGCAGACCGGGGCGATCGACGCCGCTGCGACCAGCTCGACGAGCCTGATCTCGTTCAAGCTGGAGGAACTCAGCAAGGGCCTCACGGCGGCCGGCGGCCGCAACTTCTTTTTCGTGCTCGAGCCGCTGCTGATGTCGAAGTCGATCTTCGACTCGCTGCCGCCGGACCAGCAGAAGCTGCTCACCGAGGTGGGCGAGGAGCTCGAGCCGTTCGGCCTCGAAGGCTCCAAGGCCGACGACAAGCGGCTCGCGGACGTCTACGCCAAGGCTGGCGCGACCGTGAAGGAGATGGATCAGGCCTCGCTCGACCAGTGGCGTGCCGTGGCGCGCGAGAGCGCATGGAAGGATTTCGCTGCGCGCTCCGCGAATACGGCGCGGTTCCTGAAGATGGCGGAGGAGGTTTGACGGGGTTTCCGGAGCGGATGGACGTGCGCGGCTCAAATCTTCTGAGTGGAGTCGTCCGCATTCTCGACGCGCTCGACCGCGTGCTGATTTCGGCCTGCGCGTTGGCGACGATCGCGGCCGGGCTGGTACTGACCCATTCGATCGCGGTTCGCTACGTGCTGCACTCCTCGACCGACTGGCAGGATGAAATGGCGGTATTCCTGCTGGTCGGCGCGACCTTTCTGTCGGCGCCCTACGTGCAATCGATGCGCGGGCATATCGCGATCGAGGCGATCGAGGGATTTCTGCCGGAACGGATCGAGCGGGTGCGCGAGATTCTTTCGGACATTATTTGCCTGTTGTTCTGCGCGTTCTTCGCGTGGCAGTCGTGGCTGCTGCTGCTCGAAGCGATTGACGACGGCCGGGTAACGGATTCCGCCTGGGCGCCGCCGCTCTGGATTCCGTATTCGATCATGACGGCGGGCATGAGCATTCTGACGCTGCGTCTTGTGCTGCAGGTCGTCCAGGCGTTCGGTGGCAGAAGAGGAATCGGCGCATGAGCCCGCTTGCGATCGGCGCGCTTTATGGCGGCGTCACGCTTGTGACCTTGTTTGCCGGGGTACCGATCGCGTTTGCGCTCGGCGCGGTGGCGGTCGCTTTCATGATCGGCTTCATGCCGGTGGCCTCGCTCGGCACGGTGGCGCAGAACGTCTATCAGGAGATCGCCAACATTACGCTGCTGACGATCCCGCTGTTCATCCTCAAGGGCGCGGCGATCGGCCGGTCCCGCGCCGGCGCCGATCTCTACAATGCGCTCTACGTATGGCTCAATCGGGTGCCCGGCGGTCTCGGCGTCGCCAATGTCGTTGCCTGCACGCTGTTCGCGGCGATGGCGGGATCAAGCGCAGCCACCTGTTCGGCGATCGGCAGCGCCGGCATTCCGGAAATGCGGCGGCGCGGTTATTCTCCGGGTCTGGCCGCCGGCATCATCGCCGCCGGAGGCACGCTGGGCATCCTGCTGCCGCCTTCGATCACCATGATACTTTATGCCGTGGCGTCGGAACAATCGCTCGGCCGGCTGTTTCTCGCGGGCCTTGGTCCCGGCATGCTGCTGAGCGGGATGTTTGCCGTCTACGCCGTCGCGCGCTTTCGCAAGGAATATCGCGATGCCGCCCGTGCCGACACTGAGCATCCGATCCTGCGCAGGGATGTTTATACGATGTCCCAGCGCATTTCGGCCCTGCCGCGTATTCTGCCGTTCCTGATCCTTCTGCTCGGCGTGATGGGCGCTCTGTACGGCGGCTTTGCAAGCCCGGGCGAGACGGCGGGGCTTGGCGCCGTTCTGGCGCTCGCGTTGATCGCCATCATCTACGGCGCCTGGCGCTTTTCGGACCTGCGTCCGCTGCTCGTTGCCTCTGTGCGCGAATCGACAATGCTGCTGATGATTGTCGGCATGTCGCTGCTCTATTCGATGGTGATGAGTTATCTCCACATCTCCCAGAGCGCCGCCGAATGGATTGTCGCCAACCATCTGTCGCCATGGTCGTTGCTGATGGCCATTCTCATGATGGTTGTCGTGCTTGGCTTCTTCCTGCCGCCGGTGAGCATCATCCTGATGACGGCGCCGATCATCCTTCCGCCGTTACGCAGCGCTGGCTTCGACCTAATCTGGTTTGGCGTCGTCATGACCATCGTGATGGAGATGGGACTGATCCATCCGCCTGTCGGTCTCAATTTATTCGTGATCAAGAATATCGCCCCGGACATTCCGTTCCGTGATGTGCTGTGGGGCACGCTGCCCTTTGTCGCCATCATGATCGTCGCCGTGGTTTTGATCTGTCTTTTTCCAGGTATTGCCATGTGGCTGCCGAAGATTCTGATGGGATAGGCGCAGTCATGCCGACGACGAAAGGAACCAATTCGTGACGATGCCGCTTGCGGGCCTGCGCGTGATCGACCTGACGCGCGCATTGTCAGGGCCGTTCTGCTCCATGATCCTGGCCGACCTCGGCGCCGATATCGTCAAGATCGAACCCTTGCCGGACGGCGAGATGAGTCGCGCATGGGGTCCGTTCGACCACGGCGTGAGCACCTACTTTCTCAGTACCAACCGCAACAAGCGAGGCATCGCGGTAGACTTTCGAAAGCCGGAGGGGCTCGCCCTCATTCGCGAGCTGATGCGCAGCGCGGACGTGCTGGTTGAGAATTTCAAGCCGGGCACGATGGAAGCGATGGGAATTGGCTACGGGTCGCTGCGCGCGGAGAACCCGCGCCTGATCATGGCAAGCGTCACGGGTTTCGGCAGTTCGGGACCCGCCGGCCAATGGCCGGGATTCGATCAGATCGCACAGGGATATTCGGGGCTGATGAGCCTGACCGGCACCATTGAATCCGGCCCGATGCGGGTCGGCGTGGCGATCGGCGATTCCACGGCGGGCATGTGGGCCGCGCTCGGCGTGCTCGGCGCGGTGATCGCGCGCCACGCCAGCGGCGTCGGCCAGCATGTCGAAACCTCGCTGCTGGCGGGTCTCATCGGTCTCCTCAACGTGCAGGCGCAGCGCCATCTTTCCCTGGGCGAGATTCCCGCGCCGAACGGCAACGCCCATCCGGTGATCGCGCCCTACGGCACCTATCAAACGCGCGATGGCCCGCTCAATATCGCGACGGCGACGCAGGAAATGTGGCGCAAGCTGACCGAATGCCTCGGGCTCGAGGCGTTGATCAATGACCCGCGCTTCATCGACAATACCGCGCGGTTTGCCAATCGCGATCAGCTAAAGGCGCTGATGGAGGACAAGCTCAGGCAGCGCTCCAAGATCGAATGGACGCAGGAGCTGATCGCGCTCGGCGTTCCGGCCGGGCCTATCTACAATCTGGCGGAAGTGTTCGCCGATCCGCAAGTCCGGCATTGCGGCATGGTCGAGGAGATCGACCATCCGGAGATCGGCGCCCTGCGCCAGGTTGCTTCGCCGATCCGGATGGATGCACTCGGGCCGCGCACCTGCTATCGCGCCCCGCCGTTGCTGGGTGAACATACGCGGGAAGTGCTGATCGAATACGGGATCGCTCCCGAACGTATCGAGGCGCTGGCGGCCGCCGGCGTCGTGCGGCAACATCCCTGAACGAGGCGCCCATGGCCGGACAAATCAGCGTTTCACTCGAAGGCAAGATTGCGACCGTCACGATCAGCCAGCCGGGTAAGCGCAACGCGCTGACGGTTGAGATGTGGGGTGAATTGAAGTCGGCCTTCGAGAAAGCTGGCGCCGATGCGACCCTTCGCTGCATTGTGCTGCGCGGAGACGGCGACGAAGCCTTTTCGGCGGGCGCCGACATGTCGGAATTCGAGCGGGTGCGCTCGACCCGGGAGCAGGTGATCGAATTTCACGAAAGCTGCGTGCGCGGGGCGTTGACCGCGATTTTGGAATGCCCGATCCCGGTGGTGGCGGCGATCGGCGGCGTCTGCATGGGCGGCGGCTGGAAATCGCCGCCGTCTGCGACCTGCGAATCGGCGGTGAATCCTCCCGGTTCGGCGCGCCGGTGGGGCGACACCGGTTCCCGCTGGCGTTTGCAGAGACGCAGGCGCTGTTCCGCATCGTCGGGCCGGCGACGATGGCCGAACTTCTGCTGGAAGGTCGCATCCTCGATGCGCGCGAAGCCTTTGCGGAGGGCCTTATCACCCGCGTCGTACCCGATGCTGAACTCGCATCGGAAGCGCACGCTACCACGCGGCGCGTTTGCGAGAACAGCCCGCTCGCCTCGCGATCTCACGAGCAGCAGATCAGGCGGCTGACGCTGGACAGCAGTCTGGTGCCCCCGGAGGAATGGATGCGCGTCTACGCGTTTGCCGACAGCGAAGACTATCAGATTGGTTACCGTGCGTTCCTGAGCAAGATAAGGCGCGTTTTGTCGGCCGCTAAGCGAGAGGCTTAGAGATGCCTACGTTGATCTCCGCAAGACCTCAGCGCGTCATTCGCCCTGATCATCCCGTGCCGCGACGGGTCCGCAACTCACGGATGGCGATGGATAGCGGGCGACGACGGTGGACGGGCCGCCTATCATTGGTCAGACGCGATACAAGAACCTTGATCTTCCCCCGAAAAAATGGACAGGGTTAAGCTGCCTTTAGCTCCATCTCGATCGGGCTGATATAGCCGATGGCGGAATGGCGACGCGTGCGATCGTAGAAGCCTTCAATGTAAGCAAAGATATCACCTTTGGCTTCCTCCCGTGTTGCATAATTCTGGTGGTGGACCAGTTCGGTCTTGAGGGTGTGAAAGAAGCTCTCCATGGGAGCGTTGTCGTAGCAATCGGCCTGCTCATCGAGGCCCAGAAGCCGGCGGACTGCATCACCTTGCGATACTCCGCCGAGACATATTGGGCGGATTCAGGCCTTGAACGCCCCGATCTGAATGGTGGATCAGGCCGGCACCGGGCCGCTGCGCCGAGATGGCCATGCGCAAGGCTGCCAACGGCAGGTCGGCGCGCAAATGATCCGCCATCGCCCAGCCCACGATCCTGCGGCTGTACAAGTCCATGATGGCGGCCAGATAGAGCCAGCCCTGACCGGTCTCGAATGGAGTAAGAAGCGCATAAGCGCTTCTCCTCCCCGAACCGTACGGGCACCTTTCAGCGCATACGGCTCTCCGTTCAAGTCTGGCCCATGGCCATTGCGACATCCCGATATCGCGAGGTGATGGTCTTCCTGGGCGCCTCCCTGAAGATGTAGGGATTTGCTTCCGGATTTCTCCATCGGAACTGCCCCTTTGGACTGGATACCAATCGATGCAGTGCTTTCCCGACACGATGACCTCGTTCACTGACCCCGTGGACAAACCAGGTCTTGGCCTGCCCAGCGACTGGTGCTCGATACCAGCTCCGCATCAGTGGTTTGATGCGGCTCCGATACTTTCTCGCCAGCCAGTGCGCCATTTTCCAGAACACGACATGATCGACGTGCCGGAACGTGGTCGCAGTGAAGTCCGTGTAACTTGTAGAAGGCCGCCCAGCCCCGCAGTTGGCGGTTCAGGCGGTCCACCATATCGACCTTAGCAAGATCATGATCACCAGAGAGGACCTTTGATAGTCTGTGCGCGAACGCCTTGGCCTTCTCTTTGGGTATGGTTGTGACGACCGCCATCCGTCCGCTTGATCCCCGCTTGCGAATGATCCGATGCCCCAGAAAGACGAAGCCTTCATTGACTTGGGTGATATGGGTTTTCTCCATATTCAACGTCAACTTCAGCTGGCCTTCCAGACAGGCACGGCACTCCTCGCGGACGGCCTCAGCAGGGGCCTTCGTCCCTTTGACGATGACGACGAAGTCATCGGCATAGCGACAATAGGCTACAGCAGGTTTCCACTCGCGGTTCTCTCGAACCGTGATCGGACGACCCTGTTGAATGCCGAAGTTCCATGCCCAGCGATCCTTCCTCGCCTTCTTGTTCAGGTATTTCGCCTCCAGCCAGCAATCAAACTCATGGAGCATGATGTTGGACAGGAGTGGCGACAGAACGCCGCCTTGCGGAACGCCTTCACTGGCTGCGAAGAACAAGCCACGGTCAACGTGACCGGCCTTGAGGAATCGCCAGAGCAGATCAATGAAGCGCAGGTCCCTGATGCGACGACGTACGCATTTCAGGAGCAGTCGATCATGGACAGTGTCGAAGTAGCTCGCCAGATCACCTTCGATGATCCAGCGTCCCTTCGAGTCAGAGCCATCCTGCAACTGCATCCTCACTGTGCGAACCGCATGGTGAACACTGCGTTCGGGACGGAAGCCATAGGAGCCGGAGTGGAAGTCGCTCTCCCAGATCGGCTCCATGGCCATCAGCATCGCCCGCTGGACAATACGGTCCAGCAGGATCGGTATACCCAGTGGTCTCAACTTGCCGTTGGCCTTCGGGATATGGATTCGCTTGACCGGTGTTGGACGGTAAGTGCCGTCCAACAGGGCCACTCGCAACCGCTCCAGATGACGGTCCAGATCGGCAGCAAGTCGTCGCTTGTCCATTCCGTCAAGACCCGGTGTGCTGGCGCCTTTCGACGCCAGTACGATCCGGGCCGCCTCAGCAAGCCAATTCCTGTCGGTGACAAGCCTGAGCAATCGATCAAACCGGCGGGTCTGATCGGCCGCGGCCCATGTCGCGAGCTTGTGTTGCATTTCACTGATTATCAAAGGTCTTCACCTCATTAGGTCAGATCACGTGCACTCGAAGCAACTCAAACTGCTCCCCTTCGCCATGCGGCCGGCTTTCCCGGCCTCGGACTACCACGGAAGCTCTGCCAGCATGATGGACATCAGGGTCACTCCCTTGCCATTCCGCTCATGCCGTCCCTCGTTCATATGTTGGACTAACAGCGTATCGGTGAGGTTGCCGGTCGCAGTCTTTATTCCTTGCTTGCTACAAGTCGATGCCGTTGCCTCGGTCTGGCTGTGTTCTCCCCTCGGCCCCCGCAAGACGCCATACATCTGCGCTCGCGTTCGGGTGTCTCCGACTACATATCCATCGACACCATTCAGCATTCCGCCTGTTAAACCGTGTAGGTGGAGGCGACATTTCAGCCCACAGACGCGGGTGAACCGGTTCGTGTTCCTCAACCTTCCGATACTCAGCCTCGGGAATTATCTCGGCGTAACGGTTTCGCCTCAATCCCCTTTACCTGCGGGCTACGTCACCCTGCCAGTTGACAGCAGGTTACCGCCGCTTGGGCTCATGCTTCCCCACAGCAGGAAGCAGGCTCGTCAAATTCCTCCTTTCTCAATGCATTCCAAACATATGCCTCCCCGATTTCTCGGGGCGAGGCGCACCGCAGGGGACGTCAATGACCCAATCGCCGCCCGAGCTCCCGCGAAAAAATTAGGCTGCCGCTTCTTGATTGTCTTCCGCTTCCAATTGTTGGATGGATTGCTGGGCCTTCCCAGCGTTCGGCTTATCAAGCGTACCTAACAGGGCCAAAGCTAGGCGGTCCGAAATCTTTGTCGCAGCCTGCTTCACCGGATCGGCCGCGAGATGCGCATATCTCGCAGTCGTCTGAACCTGCGTGTGCCCGAGCAGTTTTCCGATCATCGCCAACCCTTCGCCGACGAGCAATCCGCCGGACGCAAATGTGTGGCGGAGATCGTGAATGCGTACATCGTCCAATCCGGCGGCCTTACGAATGCGGCGCCATGGATGTTGCAGGTCTGTCAGATGCGTCTTCTCCTTCTTTCCCACGATCACGAACGGATTGTCCTTCACACGAGGCAACGCCTCCAATAGCGCCACGGCGGCATCGCCGAGATGCACGGTCTTCGCGCCCGTCTTACTATCTGGCAGTCGTAATTCTTTCTGCTGTAGATCGACATAGAGCCATTCCAGACGCTGAATTTCGGACAGACGGCATCCTGTCAAAAGCAGGATCCGGAAGGCCGCAATCGCATATGTGGTCTCGGACCCGCTAAACTCTGCTGTTGTTAATGCCTGTCCGAGACGTTGCAGTTCTGTCGGCGACAGGAACCTTTCGCGCCTACGTTCGGGATAGCGTTCGACGTCCTCGCAAGGATTCGTGTGCTTGTCCCTTATCCCCCATGTCTCGGCGAGATTCATCATCTTCGACAGGACGCCGAGGGTGCGGTTTGCCTGATAGGGGATATGCGACAAGGAGCCGTGCAACTCAGCAACGTCGGCCGTGGTTACGGAACGAGCGCGCTGCTTGGCAAAGAAAGGGTCGAGAAACAATTCGACCGACCGCCGATACTCGGCTTGCGTTGAGGGCTTGCAGCGAACAGGGACATACTGGTCAAGAAAACGTCGTCCGAGTTCTTTCATCGTCGTTGACTGTCGGTCCGCATCGCGCAACGCCGCCGGATCGCCATCGGCGCCCCGTACGCTGCCGAGTTTGATCGTTGCTTCGCGTCGCGCCAACTCCGCAGTGACGATCCCAAATTGCCCGATCATCACCCGTCGCGTCCGCCCGTGACGCCGGTATTGCACCAGGAAGAATCGCTTGCCGCTCGGCATCACGCGAACGCCGAAGCCGGGAAGGTCGGTATCGAAGGCGATGTAGTCTTTGGCCGCGACCTTGAGCGCCTCGACCGTCCTCTTGGTGATCTTGATCTTCGCCATGCCACACCCGTTCGCGTAACGTTCCGACCCTCAGGTTTCTGGCCGGCTTATGTTTCGTGGAAGCGTCGTGGAAGCGGCGCGACGAAAGTCGTGGCGTAACGCTTCGCAGATAAGGTAGGAGCGACCGCGATAATAAATCAAGCCTGCTCAATGAGTTGTCGTGGAGTGGCGTGGACAGTGCGGTGCACTCGTAGAGTGGCGAAAACCGCTTTTATAAAACTCATAACCTGAAGGTCATAGGTTCAAATCCTATCCCCGCAACCAAATAAGCCTCTGACTATACGAGGTCTTAGAAAGCCGCCCTCCAGGGCGGCTTTCTTGTTTTGGGCTCTGTCTCCTCCCACCTCAGTCCTGATCCTTGCGGACGGAGAGCATCCAAATTTGGTCGGATGATTTGTAACATGTATCCTGACGGAGCCGGCAGGAGACGGATATGCACGCGGAGATCGAAAGGCATCGGGACGCACTGAGAGCGTTGTGTGATCACTATGGCGTGGTACGGCTCGAACTGTTCGGCTCGGGAGCGCGCAGCGACGATTTCGATTCGTCGAGAAGCGACGCGGATTTTCTCGTCGAATTCAACAAGGATAGCGGCCTGCCACCGCTCGACCAGTTTCTCGGCCTCGCCGAAGCGCTTGAACGGCTTCTCGGACGTTCCGTCGATCTGGTCGAGGCTTCGGCCGTCAAGAACCCCTATGTGCGCGCAACGATCAATCGGTCGAAAGAATTGATCTATGCCGCGTGATCCGCGTGCGTTTCTATGGGACGTGCAGCAGGCTGGCGAAGCGATTGCCGAGTTCACCGCGGGCCTTGATGTAAAGGTTATCTGGCGAGCCCGCTGATTCGATCGGCGGTGGAGCGACAGTTCGAGATCATCGGCGAGGCGCTGAACCGGCTGTCGAAGGACGCGCCGGATATCGCCGGTCGGGTACCCGACCTCAGGAAGATCGTGAGTTTTCGCAACCTCCTGATCCACGGCTATGCGTTATCGACGACGGACGAGTCTGGCAGATCGTCACATCCATGCTGCCCTCTTTGTGCGCCGCCGTCACAGCTCTCCTGAGTGAATTGGGGCCGCCGGACGCATGAGCGTTGGCCAGTTGCAGCGTCATCGCAAGTTACCACCGCGCTACCTCGCCGCGATCTGCCACGCGAACAGCGTCGGCCCTCAATCGACCGTCCCCGGCATTTTCACGAAGGCGCGCAACGGTTTAACGCGGGGTGGCGCAGCCCGGTAGCTCGTCAGGCTCATAACCTGAAGGTCATAAGTTCAAATCCTATCCCCGCAACCAAATAAGTCTCTGACTATACGAGGTCTTAGAAAAGCCGCCCTCCAGGGCGGCTTTCTTGTTTGGGGCGCGTCGCCACCGACGGGTCGAGCATGCGCCCGGGACTGACGACGTCGAGGCCCCCTATCGGACCCAGGCGACGATCGCTCGCGTGCCGAAGCAATTCGGAGCGAGGGAATCGGAAACGCTAATGAGATACAGACCCCAGTTCCGCGATACGCCCGAGGAGATGTTTCGCCACTGCGTATCCATCCGGTGGCCGCATCATGGTGACATGAGTGCATCTGATCTCAACAATTTCCGACACCGGCGCAATCTTGCGCCATGCCGCTGTGAGGTGGCGCAGGCGTGCTGGGTCTTGTATTTTCGCCGCATAAACCAGGACGCGGCCGGAATACTCAGTGGGGACGTAGTCGAACTGTGTATGAAAGAGCGAATGGATGTAGTTCGCGTGTTCGAGCGAACAATGGTTGAAATTGATACTGACGAAGTTTTCCGCAGTGAGTTTCCGCCGAACGACTTCGCCGCGCAGCTTCGTCATGATCGCTCTGTGCGCCGCACTCACCTTGTTGACGGCCTTTCGGCGTAGCAACTGGAAGGAGTAACGCTCCTTTACGACACGTGTCGTCCAGCGCGGCAGACTCCATATCGGCTCGAACCAATAGAATGGATGGCGCGATCCGATCGCGGCACCGGTGTTGAAGAGCTCGCCATCGAAGACGACCAGGAGGCTGACTTCGCGGCCTCGGGCACGAAGCTGCTGCGCCATTTCAAGTGCGATAACCGCTCCCGTTGAATAGCCTCCGAGCAGAAAACTTCCCTCGGGTTGAAATTCGACGAGTTCGTCGACGTAATGTTGGCTGATGGACCGGATGGATGAGACGAATTCCGGGTTGCGATGTTTGGTTGGTGTTTGGATGCCGTAAAATCTCTGTCGCAGTCCGAGCATCTTCGCAAAGAAGCGAAAGCTCGTGGCCACACCCGTCACGTCGTGAACGCAGTAAAAGGCCGGTCCCGTGCCGTCATCGTTGAGCGGCAGAATGACGTCGGTGACCCTGCGCAGGGCTTCTCTTGCAAACCCTGCCTCCGCCAGTCTCTTCATGCGGACAAATTCGTGCTCGGTCGCCACGGTCATCAATACCAATTTCGGCTGAAATCTATCGCTCTCACCAGCAACGACCCTGGAAACATTCATCGGGCCGCTCGCAAAAAAAAACTTACCGCCAAGCAGGCCGGAATCCGGCCGAGATCCACCACCGTCGTCCCCCGGCCGAGGCCGATATGGAAAAATACTCAATTCGCCATCGGTTCACACGGTGCTTACAACGAACGATCAGGCTCTGTTGGAAGCCGAAGAGAACGCCAGCCAAAATCTGACTGGCTTGTCGACGGGGATCGAATAACGATATCTCTATAAAGATAGCATAACACTAGTGTAAATATAGCATCACAGAGACGATTGCATCTGGATGAGCCATGCCAACTCGGCCAATGTCCAGCGTCGAGAGCATTGGAAAATCCCATCGGCTGAGCGGGTGTTACGGTGAGGGGGCATCGCATGACGACCAAGCTGATCGACATCTCGGTCCCGCTGCAGAACGATGTGCCGGCCGATCCGCCCGGCAATCATCCGACGATCCAGTACATCAATCACCAGCAGGGCCTGCCGCGCATGCTGCAGTTCTTCGACGGACTGAAGGCCGAGGATCTGCCGGATGGGCAGGGCTGGGCGGTCGAGCAGGTCAGCCTCTCGACCCACAACGGCACGCATCTCGACGCGCCCTGGCATTTTCACCCGACCATGAATCGCGGCGAGCGTTCCTGGACCATTGACGAGGTCCCGCTGGAATGGTGCTTCCAGCCCGGTGTGAAGCTCGACTTCCGGCACTTGGCTGATGGCTATGTCGCAACGGCCCGGGATGTCGAGGCCGAGCTCAAGCGCATCGGCCATGAGCTGAAGCCGCTCGAGATCGTCGTGGTCAACACCAGCGCCGGCGCCAAATATGGCCGGCAGGACTATGTCACGTCGGGCTGCGGCATGGGTTATGAAGCCACCATGTACCTGCTCGAGCGCGGTGTGCGCCTGACCGGCATCGACGGTTGGAGCTGGGACGCACCGTTCGTTCACACCGCGAAGAAATACGCCGAGACGAAAGACGCCAGCCTGATCTGGGAGGGTCACAAGGCCGGCCGCCATATCGGCTATTGCCATCTTGAGAAGCTGCACAATCTCGAACTGCTTCCGCCGACCGGCTTCAAGGTGTCATGCTTCCCCGTGAAGATAGAGCGGGCCTCGGCGGGGTGGACGCGCGCAGTTGCGATTTTGGAGGGGTAGCTGCAACCAAGCATGGTGCTGCGATCCAGCAAATCGAGGGCCGCTCCCATGGCCTTTGATTTTTGTGGCATGGCGACCGGGTCGCGGTCGGCCAAATCAGCTACCTGAAGTCGTAGCGATGCTGTATGAGCCTGAAATGCCCGCGGTCGGGGTAGGATAAAATATGCTCGATTTTCAGCAGGACGGACCTTTCTGGACGACAGAAGCGCAACTCCCCAGTTGGGCGGGCTATCAAACGCGCAATGGCCCCTATGGCTCGATCAGTTCGGACATTCCGTCCAACGGCGTGGTGACAATCTACGCGCCGGACCGCAACGAATCCCCGCCGACCGAGCAAGACCGTGCCAGCGTACAGTGGTTGCTCGATCATGAGGCCGCGGTGGCGTCGGCCATTCTGGAAGGTCTTCTGGCCGAGTATCCCAGGCTTCAACGACTTTATGATTATGAGCGCCCGGACCGCGAAGCGTTGATGCCCGACGTATCGTCGAGCAAGGACTTCCGCCAATTGATCGGGCTTCAAAATGTGCATGTCCTCCAATTGCTGAAGGACGGCATTCCATACGTCGGGTATGAATTTGGCTGCACGTGGGATGAGGAGCACGGTCTCGGCGTCCTCTTGCACGGAACGCGCGTTGTCGAAGTTGGCGACGCGCAGACGTCCTTTACGCTGTGGATCGCCGAGCAAGACGGTGGGGTGGAGACATAAAGGCCAGTCGCTGGAGCAGCCGGTAGCGTGTCAGGATCAAGAGCTGAGAGTCATGGGTCCAAATCCTTGTCCGCAACTCAATTCGGATTGACTGGTCCCAATACGAAAATGGCCCCCAGTAAAGCGGGCCATCTTGTTTTAGGATACGCTGGCGGCAATGTCAGCCGATGCCTGCGCGCTAATCTATTTTTCGCGCCCGAATGCGCTCACTCCGGAAAACTCAAAATCATCTTCAGCAGCTTCGGAAATCGCGCGTTGATGTCCTCCTCGCGCAAAACGTTGCGGTGCTGGACGCCTTGCTTTGAGGTCCGGATCAGGCCGGCCTCCCGCAGAATCCGAAAATGGTTCGACAGGGTCGACTTCGCCATATCAGGGCAGGGCGCCGCCTCGGTGCACGACATGCAGTCGTTCTGCGCGGCCAGACTCTTGACGATGCGCAGCCGCATGGGATCGGCGAGGGCGCCGAGCACCCCGGCCAGTGTAATCTCCTCCCGCGCCGGGTGAACGAACTGCGCCATGCACAAAATATAGCACGTCCCTTGAATTGGTTCAATAGTTCACTAGTATTGAATTATTGAAATATCGGCGTCCCGCCGAACAACGGAAGACATGCAATGACCAAGAGACTCGAAGGCAAAGTTGCGCTCGTGACGGGCGCATCCAAAGGCATTGGTGCGGAAATCGCCGCCCGGCTCGCGGCCGAGGGCGCGGCGGTTGCCGTCAATTACAGCTCCAGCAAACAGGCCGCCGACCGCGTGGTCGCCGCCATCGTCGCCAAGGGCGGCAAAGCCGTCGCCGTCCGCGGCAATTTGGCCGATGCCAAGGACGTGAAAAGCGTGGTCGCGGACACCGTGAAGGCGTTCGGTGCGATCGATATCCTGGTCAACAACGCGGGCGTCTACGAATTCGCCCCGCTCGAGGCCATCACGCCCGAGCATTTCCACAAGCATTTCGATCTCAATGTGCTCGGACTGCTGCTGGTTTCGGGTGAAGCGTCGAAGCACTTCAACGCCAATGGCGGCAGCATCATCAACATCAGCTCCGGCGTCTCGACCATCGCGCCGCCGAACACCGCCGTTTACACCGCGACCAAAGCCTCCGTGGATGCGATCTCGTCGGTGCTGGCCAAGGAGCTGGCGCCGCGCAAGATCCGCGTCAACGCCGTCAATCCGGGCATGATCGCCACCGAAGGCGTCGTGTCGGCCGGTCTGCACGAGGGCGACATGCGCAACTGGATCGAATCCGCCACCCCGCTTGCCCGCATCGGCAAGGTTGAGGAGATCGCGTCCGCGGTGGCCTTCTTCGCGTCTGACGACGCGTCCTACATCACGGGCGAAACGCTGCACGTCACCGGCGGCCTTCGCTGATCAGGCGAGCGCTCTGGCGGCCCGACGATCAGAAGGCCGTGGTCCGAGCAGGGTTCGGTGGCAACGTCCTTCGCAACCAGGTTCGGACTTTGCCGGCTCCGACAGGAAAATGGCCCGCATGGCGCGAGCCATTTTTGTTTCCGGGCCGGCGTTGCTGCAGCAAGCCGAGGCATGCTCGCCGCGGTCGGCCCGCTCGCGACGAGGTGGAAACGCACCCGCTGACGGCCTGCCCGACGGGCGGAGCGAGTTTTCCAAGTGATACAACGGCTTAGCTACTGTGCATGGGGTTGTTTTCGCGACCTTTTTGCGGGCTGCCCCGCTGAAACGACAAAGTCCCTTGCGCGGACGCGAGGGTCGGCTACCGTTGGCGCTCTAACCGCAGGGTTAGGTGATCTTTTGATTGATATTTTCTAGCATCCGATTGCATCCGCGCCGCGAAGGCGCGACGTCCACCGGGCGAGGCGGGGCCATGATCATACGAGACCAGGCAGCACTCTTGGCGCCGGTCGAGCGCGACCTGCGCCTCGATCTGTTCCGCGGCATCGGCCTGTGGATGATCTTCCTCGATCACATCCCGCACGACGTCGTGGCCTGGCTGACGCTGCGCAATTACGGCTTCAGCGACGCGGCCGAGTTCTTCGTCTTCATCTCCGGCTATCTGGTCGGCTGGATCTACGGGCCGATCGTTGCCGGCGGCTGGTTCGTCGCCGCGCTGAAGCGGCTGTGGACCCGCGCCGCCGAGATGTACGTCGCGCACATCATGCTGTTCCTGCTGTTCACGGCGCAGATCGCCCGAACCATCAGGAGATTCGACAACCCGATGTATGCGGACGAGTTCAACGTTCACAACTTTCTCGATCATCCGGACATCCTGATCGGGCAGGCGCTCACGCTGCGCTACAAGCCGGTCAATCTCGACGTGCTGCCGCTCTACATCACGCTGGTGCTGGCTGCGCCCTTCATCGTGTGGTGTCTGGTCCGCCGGCCGAACCTGACGCTCGCGGCGTCCGCGGTGCTCTATGTGTTGTCGCGCTGGTTCGACTGGAACATCGCCTCCTATCCGCCCGGCACGACCTGGTATTTCAATCCGTTCTGCTGGCAGCTCATGTTTGTATCCGCGGCCTGGTGCGGCGTCGGCGAGATTGGGAAGATCGCCAAATGGATCTGGTCGAAGCCGGTGATGGGCCTGGCGGCGGCATGGATCGCGTTCGCCCTCCTGATCGTGATGACCTGGCACGTCCAAGCGCTCGAGGCGCTGATCCCGAAATGGATGATCAAGGCGATCTATCCGATCGACAAGACCGACCTCGACATGCTCCGCTTCACGCACTTCCTGGCGCTGGCGATCTGGACGACCTATTTCATCCCGCGCCACTGGAAGGCGCTGCATTCGAAATGGCTGCGCCCGGTCATCCTGTGCGGCCAACACTCCCTGCCGATCTTCTGCCTCAGCGTGTTCCTGTCGTTCTCGGCTCATTGGATATTGATGCAATACACGCGTGGCGTTTGGGAGCAGCTGGCGGTCTCCTTTGCCGGCTTCGCCATCATGGTCGGCGCCGCGTGGCTGCTCGACCGCGCCGGGCGGGTTCCCAGCCTCTTCGTCAAGGTGACCGATGTCGACGAGCAGCCTGCCGTCGAAGGCGCAGCGGTAAAGGTCATCGGAGCAGCTCCGGCGAGCCGATGATAACCCATCGCGTCGCGCGGACGATTTTTCGGGAGAGAAGCATGTCGAGATTCTTGTTGACGATTGCCGGCGCCCTTCTGCTTCTCGTCTGCAACGCGGCGCAGGCGCAGGCGCCGTCGCCCGAGGCGATGGATGCCGCGCGCAAACTCGTCGCCACGCTGAAGATCGCGGATCAGTATCGCGCGGCTCTGCCGCAGCTCATGCTCAAACTGAGACCCGTGGTTGCGCAGGACAGGCCGGAGATCGAGCAAGATTATGACGCGTTGACTGCGCCGGGAGCCGCGATCTACGCACCTTTCGCCGCCGCCATGATCGACCAGATCGCCGCGCTCTATGCCGCCAGCTTCACCGTGGACGAGTTGCGCCAGATCGAGGCGTTCTATACCCAGCCTGCGGGCCGGAAGCTTTTGGAGAAATCGGATGCGCTGGCGCAAGCGAGTGCGCAGATCGGCCAGGACGCGAACCAGAAAGCTGTCGACGAACTGAAACAGCGCCTCACCGAAGCGCTGCGTCAGAAGGGGCACAAGCCGTAGGTGCGGCCTCTAAAGCATGATCCGGAAAAGTGTGCGGCGATTTTCCGAAAAGATCATGCTCAAGCAAGAACTCAAAGCGCGATGACGATTCAACCCAATCTCATCGCGCTTTAGTGGATCGCCGCGTACATGATCTTCTCCTCCGTCGCCTCCAGCGCGGAAAACTCTTCAACGACCTTGCCCTGGCGCGAGACCAGGATTCGGTCGGACAGCGCCATGATTTCCGGCAGATAGGACGAGATCACCACGACCGCCTTGCCCTCGTCGGCGAGCCGATTGATCAGTTCGTGGATTTCGACGATGGCGCCGACGTCGACGCCGCGGGTCGGCTCGTCGAAGATGATCAGGTCGGGTTCCTGCACCAGCGACTTGGCGATGACGACTTTCTGCTGATTGCCGCCCGACAGCTCGACCACCTTGCCCTCGTTGCTGATGGCGCGAACCTTCAGCCGCTCGACCCAGGTCCTGCCGACAGCCTCCGTTTCCCGCCGCGACAACAGCATCCGGCCCCGCGGGAACTTCGATAGCAGGCCGAGATAGATGTTGCGCGCGATCGAGGATGTCTCGAAGAAGCCCTCGACCTTGCGATCCTCCGTGACATAGGCGATGCCGGCCTTAACCGCCGGTGCTGGCACCCGATAACGCACCGGCTGGTCGCGCAGCAGGATTTCGCCGCCGTGGAAGAAGTCGCGCTTGAGCACGCCGGCAACGATCTTGAACGTCTCGGTGCGGCCAGCGCCGACGAGGCCGAACACGCCGGTGATTTGGCCCGCGAATACCGACAACGAATTGTTCTTCACCATCGGCGCCATCTTCAGATTCTGCACCGTGAGCACCCGCTCGCCGGCCGGCCGCACGCTGCTCTTGCGCGCGCCATAGAGCGTGTTGGAGAGGTCGCGCCCAACCATCGCCTGCACGATCGCGGCACGGTCAAACCTGCCGACATCGTCGGTGACGACATGCTTGCCGTCGCGCAGCACCGTAATGCGGTCGGCGAGGAACAGCGCTTCTTCGAGCGCGTGCGAGATGAAGACGATCGAGACGCCGCGCTTCTTGAGGTCGCGAACGAGGTCGAAGAAGTATTTCTTTTCCTCGGGCGTGAGCGATGCGGTCGGCTCGTCGAAGATGATGACCTTGGCGCGGTGCAGCACCGCACGTGCGATCTCGACCATCTGCTTCTTGGCAGCTCCCAGGCCGCTGACGGTGGCTGTCGGTGTGACGTCGAAATTGAGCGATTGCAGAAACTGCTGCGCAGCGATGTAGATGCCGCGCAGGCGGTTGTAGAACTTCTCCTGCCCGAGAAACAAATTCTGCGCGACGGTCATGGTCGGCACCAGGCTGTTCTCCTGAAACACCATGGCGATGCCGAGATTACGTGCCTCAAGCGGCGTCTTCGGCGCGACTTCAGCGCCATCCACCGTCATGGTTCCCGAGGTCAATGTCACCACGCCCGCCATCACTTTGGTCAGGGTGGACTTGCCGGCACCGTTCTCGCCGACCAGTGCGTGGATCTCGCCACGGCGAAGGTCGAAGTCCACTCCGTCGATGGCGGGTACGCCGGCATAGAGCTTTGTCGCCTTGCGCAGCGAGAGTGCGATGTCGCTCATGTCCGAAACTCCTCGGCAAGGCCGGCAAGCGGCAGTCGCAGGACGCGGCCCGGTCCCTTGGCAATCAGGACGAGATCGCCGCCCAGCTCGACAGCCGCGACGACGCCGTGATTGATTCCGTCGACCCGGCTGTGCAGCGAATATAGCGGCTGGCCGTCGGCATCGAGACGGATGACGAGGCCATAGGAACGCGGCGGCGCCCACGGCTTGATGACGCCCATGGTCTTGATGTGCGCGCCCTGCATCGGCTCCTTGAACGAGCGCCCGGATCGCAGCCGAGGCGCAACCCAATAGGCTGGATCGATCTCGGCCATCATGCGGCGGCGGTAGCCGGGCTCGCGCAGCACGAACTCGACGAGCTGGGTTCGCGCGGTGAAGGCCGTGAGCCAATAGCCACCGCCCGAAGCCTTCGACAGCCGTGACGGATAGACGGGAAGATGAGCAAGCACGATCTTGGGCGATGCGCCGGGCGTGACGAGAACGAGGCGATGGCGCCAGCTCTCGCTGACCAGCATGGCGCTGCCATGGGCGCAGGCGCCGAAGGCATGCCCGAGCCCCGCGGCCAGGCGCGTCACGGTCTTGGCGCCGGGATCGAGCTTGAACACGCGGCCGCTGCGATTCAGCTCGAGCAAGTCGCGCGCCCAATCGTCGACGCCTGACGTCGCCGAGCCGTCCGTTGCAATAAGCGTATTGTCGTCCGCCAGCGCGAGCGCGTTGATGGCGTTGAACGCTGCATCGGTGAATGTCGCGCTCGGCTGCTCCGCCGAAGGGCTTGTGTATAGCCGAACCTCGCGCCCTCGAAGCGTGACGGCAAGGCCGCCGCCGGGAAGCGCACATAACGCAGATATCGGCTGCTCGAAGCTGCGTACCTGCGATGCCGTGGCGCCGTTCAGGCGCATCAGCCGCGGGCCATCGGCGATGAAAAGGTTGCTTCCATCGGTCGCGAGGTCTTCCGGCGCCTCGCATGTCAACAAGGTTTCAGCCGCTTCCAGCTTCTGGTTGGGCTTCAGCGCGCCGTCGAAGGACGGCACGGTGATGGTGGCGTCGCCCCGCCCGAGGAAACGATTGGTAAAGTCCCTGACGGCTGCAATCACGAGGCCTTCCCCCATCGCTTGTCATACTGGACGAAGTTCGGATCGGCCTTGTCGAGCTTGTAGCGGCCGATCCGGTTGTTGAGGATGCCGCCGAGATAGAGATAGCCGCGATGCTCGCGCATCGAAGTGATCATCGGGTGGTTCTCACCGTGCAGATCCCAGAGCGATTCGACGATCTTGCCCTGCTCGTTGAACTTGACCACGCAGCCGGTGTTGATGTTGGGGAAGAGCCATTCGTCGACCGGCACGCGCTTGGCCATGCGGCGGCGAAAGCCCGGCATCTTCCAGGCGAGGTCGAGCGCCGGGCTGCGCATGCCGACCAGGGCCAGCCAGTAATTGCCGTCGGAAGCGAGGTTGATGTTGTCGGGGTAACCCGGCAGATTATCCATGACGACCTCGACCGCGCCCTTCTTCGGGCCCGCAAACCAATAGCGCTTGATCGAGCAGCCAAAGGTTTCGGCGAACAGGATCGACTGGCCGTCACTGGCCACGCAGATGCCGTTGGGGAATTTCAGGCCGCGCAGCTCGGTGCGAGTCGTGCCGGTCTTTGTGTCGTAGGAGATGATGCGGCCGTTGCCGCGTGCCTCGAGGCCGTCGATCGGCCATTCGTCCATCTCGTAGCGGACTGTCGCCTCGGAGAAGAAGATCAGGCCGTCATCGGTGATGTCGAGGTCATCGGCGAGCCGCAGACGGCTGTCGTCGTTGACCGAGCGCATGCTGCGGTTAGTCTCGTCAGTTGCCTTCTCGACCGTGCCATCAGGCTTGATGCGATAGAGCCCCATGCCGCCGATACAGACATAGAGGTTGTCCTCGCGGTCGAAGGCCATGCCGAGCGGCTGGCCGCCGATATGAGCGAATACTTCCATCTTTTGATAGTCGGGCGCCAGGAAGCGCATGATGTCGCCGTGACGAGAGCCGGCGTAGAGATTGTCGTGGCGATCGAGGATGACGTCCTCCGGCGCCTCGATGCGGCCAAGGCCGATCGCCTCGACGTCGCGCAGCTTGTCGTTCTGCTCGAACGGCCCGCCCTGTCCGATCTCCGTCGGTGGCGGAGGCGGCAATTCGTGGTAGGTCGGCGCGACATAGACCTTGCTGATGATGCGGGTCCGGTTCTTCTGCCAGCGGATGTCCACCATGGCGGCGACGAGCAGGATACCGGCCAGCGCCATGCGATTGACGCCGCCGCGTGCGTTCATGGTGGTGAGGCCGTTGGTGATCAGGAGCACGATCAGCACGCCCACCGCCGATTTGGCGACTGAGCCCTTGCCGCCGCCGAGCGTGATGCCGCCGAGCACGGTCGCGGTCAGCACGATCACTTCCAATCCGACGCCGATATCGCCTCCGACGGTGCCGAGCCGCGAGGCGAAGAACAACGCGCCGACGCTGGTCAGTGCGCCGCTTGCGACATAGCACAACGCGATGGTGCGGCGAACCGGGATGCCCGAATTATACGCCGAACGCCGCGAACCGCCGATCGCGGTGATATGCCATCCCGGCCGCAGCCGGGTCATGAAGATGTGGCCGAAGATGGCGATGACGATATAGGCGAGCGCTACGGTCGGGATGCCCAGGACAGAGCCGGCGCCGATGAAATCCCATGACGGGATATCGGGGAAGGCGGAGGCGATCGCGTTGGAGTAACGCTGGATCAACAGATCGTAGGCCGAGCGGTAGATGATCAGCGTGATCAGCGTGGTGATGAAGGCGCGCAGCCGCAGATAACCGACAAGAATGCCGTTGATGGCCCCGAGCATCGCTCCACAAAGCAGCGTGGCGATCACGACCGCCGGAACCGGCCAGCCCGCGACGTCGAGGAGATAGAGGGCGCAAAAATCCGTCAGCGCGAAGATCGAGCCGACCGAAAGATCGATGCCGCCGACGATGACGACCAGCGCGAGCCCGAGCGCAATGAAGCCGATCTCTCCGGCCTGGCGTGCGGTGTCGGCGAGGCTCGCCGGCGACAGGAAATTGTCGATGGAGCGGCTGAACGCGAAGCCGACGATCAGGAGAAGGATGACCGGGATGGCTGTCTCGGTCCATCGCTTGGAGAGGATTTCACCGAGCAGATGATCAGGCCAGTAGCGGTAACGCAGGCTTGTGATTGTGTCGCGCATCAGCATTCCAACTCGGCAATAAAACGATTGAGAGCGAGGCCCCCGGGACGTTGATCCCGGGGACCACGAGCATCAGCGCGGACTATTTCTTCAGGTCGCTGAGATTCCAGCACGCCGTCTGGCTGTCGGCGTTTTCCTTGGTGATCGGAATCAGCGTCGTGTATTCCGAACCCTTGATCGAGCCTGGCTTGGCACCCGACGACAGCAGCCATTTGATCGTGCCCGCCATCTGTGCCGCCTGGGTCGGCACGTCGTAGCTCATGTTGAGATCGAATGCGCCGGACTTGACCAGCTCGCACGCGCCCTTGCGTTCGCCGCCACCCGATGTCGCCAGGAACACCTTGCCGGTGAGGCCAGCTTCCTTCACCGCGGCTGCGGTGCCGATGTCCATGCCATCCCAGAAGCCGACGATGCCGCACAGATCGGGATTCTGCTTCAGCACCGTTTGCGTGATCGCCTTGGCCTTGGCAGCATCCCAATCGGCAGCCTGGCTCGACACCACCTTGATCTCGGGATGCTTGGCGAGCACATTCTCGACGCCCTTGAGCGTATAGGCGCTTGCGGCGGCCGAGAGCGCCCCCTGGATGATTGCGATCTTGTTCGACTTGCCTTCACACGCTTTGACCACGCCTTCGGTCTGGCGTTCTCCGATCTCGACCCAGTTGGCCCCGACGAAGGCGGAACTGCGGTAGGCCGAACCCATATTGATCTGGATAACGAAGATTCCCTCGTTTTCGGCGCGCTGCAGCAGCTTGGCGTAGGTCTGCACGTCTGGATTATGCACGACCATCACCGCAGGCTTCTCCGAGATCAGCGAGGTCACGGCCTGGGCGCCGGCATTGGTGTTCCAGTTGGCGTCGCGGATCACGAATTTGACGCCGTATGGCTCGAGTTCCTTCTTGAGGCCGGCGTACCAGCCCTCGGTGAGGTCGAAATTCATCGCCACCGGAACATAAGCCACGGTCTTGCCGGCCAGTGCGTCCTTGAATGGCTTCTGGAACGGCTCGTCGAGGCCCTGCTGCGCGAGAGCCGGTCCGGTCAGTGCCGCGAGTGCCAGTGCGGCGAGGGTCGCTCTGGTCGGGTGGCCGAGTGTCTTCATAGCTTCCTCCTTGGTTGTCGTTGTCGTTCTTGTCGGTCGTTTAGATGTCGCCTTGCTGTGCCGTTTCCTCGTTGCGCGGATTCAGGAAGGAGTCCGTGATGACGGCGAGCAGCAGGACTACGCCTTTGATGAGGTTCTGCCCGGCGTAAGAAATGTCCATGATCGTCATGCCGTTGAGCATGGTGCCGATCAACAGCGTGCCGATGATGACGTTCAGCACGCCGCCACGGCCACCGGACAAACCGATACCGCCGAGGACGACTACCAGGATCACGTCGTAGATCAGAGTCGAGTTGAAAACTCGGGTCGGCATCGAATTGACCGATGCGGCCATCACGAGACCGGCGAAGCAGCCGATCAGCGCGGCGATCACATATTGCAGCACGATGATCGGGCGGGAAGGAATGCCGGTGACACGCGCAGCGTAGGGATTGTCGCCGATTGCATAGATATAGGCGCCCCAGCGGGTTTGGCGCAGCAGGAAGGCGACCACGATGCAGGCGATCGCAAACATCACGATCGAGGTGGGAATGCCGAAGATGGTGCCCTGTCCGAGCCGCTCGAAGCCGTCCATGCCTCGGCTCCATTGCACCACGTCGAGTTGGAACAGCACGGCTTGCCCGAGTCCGGCCAGCAACAGGCCTGTTGCGAGCGTCGCAAACAGCGAAGGCACCTCGGCATAGGCGATCAGCCAGCCGTTGACGAGGCCGAAGGCAATCGTGAGCAGCAGGGCGATTAGCAGCGAGAACGGCAGCGAGTGGCCGTTCTGCACCATCTGAAGCACCAGCCCGGGCGGCACCGCGAGGGCCGCGATCAGAGAGATGTCGATGCCGCGGCCGATCACGACGATCGCCATGGCGAGGCCGAGGATGCCGAGCACTGCCACGTTCTGAAGCAGCGTCAGCATGTTCTCCGTCGTCAGGAAACCGTTCAGGAAGATCGAGAACACAAGAAATAGCAGAGCGAAGACGGCGAAGACGATCTCTTGCTGATTAAACCGGAAACGCTTCATCGTCTGGTCTTTCCTGCGATCTACGGCTGCGCCATCTGCTTTGGTCTTGCCCGGGCTCCGGCGGGCGCACGTCCGCTGTTGCGGTTTCCGCGCGATATGGCGGCACTCACGAAACTGCCGACGCCATCAATGTATCCGTCGATCGATGTGCCGCGTTTGCGATACTTGGCGCGTTTGACGTACCAGTCCTGCAGAAGCGGCTTGATCAGCGACGCTGTGAGCCCGACATGATCGATCGTGAAGGCGCCGCTGGCGACGCCCTGACGGAGCACGTCGGCAATGATCCTCTCCGTGGTGGCTTCCATGTCGATGGCGCGCTGCCGTTCCGCCGGCGGGAAGGACTTGGCCTCCATGAAAGCGAACACGAACCAGGGCTGCATCGCCTCGCTCATGCGGATGTGGGTCGCGATGATCCATTCGAGGTGCCTGTGGGCGTCATTCCTGACTTCGTCGGGAGGCGCGGTCAGTACCTCGGTCGCCGTTGCCGCGACCTCACTGAGGATCATCGAGAGCAGCCTGGGCTTGCTGTCGATATAGGTGTAGAGGCCGCCCATGCTGAGGCCCGAGGCTTCCGCAAGCTGGCGCAGTGTGGTGGCGTGAAAACCCTGCTTGTTCGCGAGTGCGAGAGTGGCGCCGATGATGCGTGTCAGATTTGCGACGGCAATGCGCGGCTTCTGCACGCGGATAGAGGCGCGATGACGTTCCAGAATGCGCGTGCACAGCGCTTCCGTCGCGAACGCATTCGTCCAAGGTCGTCGGCGCGCGAGAGTCACGCTGCCTCCCCATATTTCTTCCCGGATGTTTTAGCGTTGTTGTTGATCCAGGCGTGGGCTTTGCGCCCTTGTCGTTATTCCTAGCGCAGAGAGTGGCAGTTCGGAAAGGGGGCGGATCAGAATTTTCCGAGAGAGCGCTCGCTCGTTTTTCCGTACGATGCAATGCACCTTGGCTGATTTGACCTGGCCAGTTGCGCCGAATACTCTTCTTGCAAACGCGAAAAGCGCGTAAACGCAAGAGCATGGCGGCGATCAAGGCTGGCATGTACGCGGATGAAAGATTGCCGGGGAGCGAACATGTCGGGCGATATCGGAGCCACCATCTCGAAAGCGCGCGAGCATTCCATCGGCGATCTCTTGCGCCGATCTGCGGGCCGCGAGCCGAACAAGCTGGCGGTGAGCTGCGGCAGCGTGAGCTGGACCTTCGCCGAGATGGACGCGATCTGTAACCGTCTCGGCCGCGGCCTGCTCGGCCTTGGCGCCAAGAAGGGCGATCGCCTCGCGGTGATGTCGCGGAATTCCCACGCCTTCGCCGCACTGCGCTTCGCGGTCGCGCGGATCGGCGCCGTGCTGGTGCCGATCAATTTCATGCTCAATCCGGATGAGATCAATTTCATCCTGAAAAGCTCCGGCGCCAAGCTGCTCGCGGCTGGCCCGGAATTCGTCGAGCCCGCCCGCGCCGCATCGGCCAAGGACTGCGCGGTCGAAAAGATGATCTGGCTGCCGGGCGAAGATCCCGCCACGGCGCCCGCGGGCCTTACGACGTTTGATGATCTCCTGCATGCGGACGGCTCGTTCCTGGAGGCCTCCGTCGACAGCCGCGATCTCGTGCAGATCGTCTACACCAGCGGCACGGAATCCCTGCCAAAGGGCGCGATGCTGACCCATGAAGCCGTGATGTGGCAATATGTCAGCTGTATCATCGACGGCGGCATGAGCGTCCACGACAAGTTCCTGCATGCGTTGCCGCTCTATCATTGCGCGCAGCTCGACGTGTTCCTGGGGCCGCAAGTGTATCTCGGCGCCTCCGGTGTCATTACCGGCAAGCCGACCGCCGACAACATTCTGGCGCTGATCGAGGCGCACGAGATCACCTCGTTCTTCGCACCTCCGACGATCTGGATCGCGATGCTGCGCTCGCCGAACTTTGACAAGACCAATCTGTCGACGTTGCAGAAGGGTTATTACGGCGCCTCGATCATGCCGGTGGAGGTGTTGCTCGAACTGCAGCGCCGCCTGCCCAATGTGAAATTCTGGAATTTCTACGGCCAGACCGAGATCGCGCCGCTTGCGACCGTGCTGCGGCCGGAAGATCAGTTGCGCAAGGCGGGATCGGCCGGCAAGCCCGTGCTCAATGTCGAGACGCGCGTGGTCAATGCCTCGATGGAGGATGTGAAGGTCGGCGAAGTCGGCGAAATCGTGCATCGCTCGCCGCATCTGCTGTCTGGCTATTACAACGATCCCGTGAAGACCGCGGCCGCGTTCACCGGCGGCTGGTTTCATTCCGGCGACCTTGCGACCGTCGATGACGAAGGCCACATCACCGTTGTCGATCGCGTCAAGGATATGATCAAGACCGGCGGCGAGAATGTCGCCAGCCGCGAGGTCGAGGAGATGGTCTACCGCATTCCCGCGGTCTCTGAGGTCGCCGTCGTCGGCCTGCCAGATCCGCGCTGGATCGAGGCCGTGACCGCGATCGTCGTGGTCAAGACTGGCGAGAAGCTGGACGAGGATACCGTTATCAAGCACTGCGCCGGTCAGATGGCGCATTTCAAGGTCCCCAAGCGCGTGATCTTCGTAGATAGCCTGCCGAAGAATCCGAGCGGCAAGCTGCTCAAGCGCGAGCTGCGCCAGCGCTTCGTCGGCGGCGAGACGCTCGACAAGGCGATCCAGAAGAATTTTGGCACCTGAGGCGGAGGGATCGCCATGAAAGCCTGGCAGGTCGCGCGCGACTGGTCGATCGAGGGGATGGAGCAGGTGGATGTGCCGGAGCCTGTACCCGGCCCCGGCCAGGTCGCGGTGCGGATCAAGGCAGCGTCGTTGAACTATCGCGATCTGCTGACGATCCAGGGCAAGGGCGGGGTCACCGGATTGCCGCTGATCCCGTTCTCGGATGGGGCGGGCGAAGTGGTCGGCGTAGGCGAGGGTGTTACCCGCGTCGCGTTGGGCGATCGCGTCTGTCCAATGTTCTTCCAGTCCTGGATCGACGGAAAAGTATCCGCGGCGGCTCGCCGCTATGCGCTCGGCGGTACGCGGCCGGGCGTGTTGCAGGAGGTGATGGTGCTCGATGCCGAAGGCGTCAGCCGGATTCCTTCGCAACTGTCATTTCCGGAAGCGGCGACGTTGCCCTGCGCCGGCCTCACGGCTTGGCGAGCGCTGTTCGAAGAAGCGAATGTGCAGCCTGGCGATACTGTGCTGGTACAGGGCACAGGCGGCGTTTCGATCTTCGCGCTGCAATTCGCAAAGCTCGCCGGCGCGAGCGTGATCGTGACGTCGTCGAGCGACGAGAAGCTCGAACGCGCCCGAGCGCTCGGCGCTGATCACACCATCAACTATCGCTCGGTGCAGGAGTGGGGCAAGGCCGCGGCGGAGTGGAGCGGTGGCGGCGTCGACCATATCGTCGAGGTCGGCGGCAAGGACACGTTCTCGCAATCGCTCGAGGCAGCGCGCGTCGGCGGCACTATACTGGTGATTGGCGTGCTCTCCGGCTTCTCGCAGCAGATCGCGATGCCGACCTTGTTCTCCAAGAATTTGCATGTCATCGGCCTCTCCGTCGGGAGCCGTCGGATGTTCGAGAGCATGACTGCCGCGATCGGGCGCAACGCCATGAAGCCGGTTATCGATCGGGTGTTCGGCTTCGACGCGGTGCCCGACGCGCTGCGGCTGATGCAGCGGGGCGGTCATTTCGGCAAGATCGTGGTGGAGTTTCCCTAAGGCGTCGGCCGCATCGCAGGGTTGCGTCGTGGCACTCGCAACGACGCGCTTGAGGCAATAGGGTGCCGTATCCCGCTACGGAGTCTCCCATGCCCCTCTGGACCTGCGAAACCTGCGGCGCGCAATTTCCGCATAGCGAGAAGCCGCCCCATTCGTGTCCGATCTGCGAGGACGAACGGCAATATGTGGGGTGGAACGGGCAAACCTTTCTCACCCGCGAGGCGTTAGCGGGCAAGCACCGTCTGAGCTGGCGTGACGATCTTGGTTTGACCGGCATCGCGCTCGAGCCGGGCTTTGCCATCGGTCAACGCGCGCTGCTGGTGCCGCTCGGCGATGGCTATTTGATGTGGGACTGCATTCCGCTCGCAACGCCGGAGGCGGTCGCACATGTCGGCTCGCTTGGAGGGCTGAAAGCGATCGCGATCTCGCATCCCCACTACTATGGTGCGCTCGCGGATTGGAGCGAAGCGTTCGGCGGCATTCCGGTATATCTGCACGCGGACGATCGCCAATGGGTGACGCGCCCGCACGCTTCGATCGTGCACTGGACAGGAGATAGCCATCGTTTCTCGGATGATGTGCGGCTGCTCCGCACTGGCGGCCATTTCGCCGGGGCCACCATGTTGCACGATGCGCATGGTGCCGATGGCAAGGGCGCGTTGCTCACCGGCGATATCGCGCAGGTGACGATGGACCGCCGCTTTGTCAGCTTCATGTACTCCTACCCGAACTACATGCCGCTCAATGCCGCGGCGGTACGGCGGATTGCTGCGGCGGTTGAGCCGCTCGCCTTCGACCGAATCTATGGTGCCTGGTGGGGCCGCAATGTTGCCTCGGGCGCCAAGGCCGCGTTCGCAGCATCGGTGGAGCGATACATCGCCGCGATCGCCTGAGCCGCGCGACCGCCAAAATCGCCGTTGTTTCTTCCTAATAAGTGTACTAGTAGTCCAGTTATTGATCGCGGCACGATCGATGCATCGTTGTCGCCGCGGGCGTTTTCTGCGGCCGCCTAAGCGGGAGTTGGACGCATGACCGGGCAGCGCGACTATGAGGTCTTCGAGGCTGGCGAGGTCACGCTTCAATCCGGCGCAGCGTTCCCTGCGATGAAGCTGGCCTACCAGACTTACGGCACGCTGAGTCCGGCGAAGGACAACGTCATCCTCTATCCGACCTCGTTCAGCGCACAGCATTTCGACACTGAATGGCTGATCGGGCCCGAAGGCGTGCTCGATCCCACGCGTTATTTCATCATCATCCCGAACCTGTTCGGCAATGGCCTGTCCTCCTCGCCATCGAACTCTGGCGATGCGCCATTCCCGGAGCTTAGCTATCACGACGCGATCGCCATCCAGCACCGGCTGCTCGTCGAGCGCTTCGGCATCACAAAGCTCGCGTTGGTCTACGGCTGGTCGATGGGCGGCATGCAGGCCTATCACTGGGCGGCACTGCACCCTGATATGGTCGAGCGTGTGGCGGTCGTTTGCGGCAGCGCGCGTTGCGCGCCATACAATTACGTGTTCCTCGAAAGTGTAAAGGCCGCACTGTCAGGCGACCCCGCCTTCCGCGACGGCCGCTTCGTTGAAAGACCGACCGCCGGCTATCGCGCCATGGGACGCGTCTATGCCGGCTGGGCGATGTCGCACGGTTTCTATCGTGACGAGCTCTGGCGCGAAGCCGGCTTTACCTCGCTGGAGGACTATCTCGCCCGCGCCTGGGACGGGGCTTTCGCCCGGCGCGACGCCAATGATCTGCTGGCGCAGGTCGGCATCTGGCAGCGCGGCGATATTAGCCGCTGCAAAGCGTTCGGCGACGATCTCGATCGCGCGCTGGCGGCGATCAAGGCGCATATCCTGCTGATGCCGGGCGCGACCGATCGCTATTTCGACGTCCGCGACAACGAGGACGAGCTCGGCAAGCTGACCAACGCGAAATCGGCGGCGCTGCATCCGATCCCGTCGCTGCACGGCCATCGCGCCGGCAACCCCGTCAACAATCCGCCCGACCACGCCTTCCTCAAGGCCGAGGTCGCGGCGCTTCTCGGCAAATAGTGCAGGTTCCCAGTCATGACTGACGCGACCGTTTCCGAGCATGGCCATCGCCTCAAGCCGCTGAGCCCGGCCTTGCTGCGCGAATTGTCCGCGCGCTCCAATCTCAGGGGCGCGGCGCAGAGCCTCGGTCACTACGGCCTGATCCTGCTGATGGGCGCGCTGATCTGGATGGTATCCTCACGCTACGGTGTGCTTTGGGCGGTGCCGCTGATGGTGATGCAGGGCTATCTCGTCGCCTTCCTCTTCATGGCGGTGCATGAGACCGCGCACAAGACGGCGTTCAGGAGCCGTGGCCTCAATCTCGCCGTCGGCTATCTCTCGGCCTTCATCATCGGATTGCCTTACGAATATTACTGCCTGTTTCACTGGGACCACCACCGCTATACCCAGGATCCGGCGAAAGACCCGGAGCTGATCGTCGGCGTGAAGCCCAAATCCGACACGCAGCTCGCCATCGCCTATAGCGGCCTGCTCCAGGTCGCCGGCCGTCTGCGGCTGATGCTAGGCCACGCCGTCACCGGCAAGGTCGTGGTGCCCTGGATCCCCGAGAACAAGCGCTCCGTGATCGTCGCAGAAGCGCGGGCCTATGTTGCGCTCTACGCGCCGATGTTCGCGCTTTCGCTGTGGTTTTCCTCGGCTCTTTTGCTGTGGGTCTGGATCGTGCCGCTGATGATCGGGCAGTTCTTCCTGCGGCCCTATCTCTATGCCGAGCACACCGGCTGCGATCGCACGCGCAGCGCTTTCCAGAACACCCGCACCACCTATACCGGCGCGATCGTCAAATGGATTGCGTGGAACATGCCCTACCACGTCGAGCATCACGCCTATCCTTCGATCCCGTTCCACGCATTGCCGAAGCTGAACGAGATCGTCGACGGCGAGATCGTCTATCGCGGTCGTGGCTACATCAGAACGACGCGCGAGACCTGGGCCTGGTTTCGCCGGGATCTGGAGGCGCGTTAACGGGCCATGCCCCCCTTTGCAATGGTCCGTCTGCGGTCCCCGTATCGGCGCGGGTCATTGCGCGCGTGGGCTGCACATTTTCGATAGGCAGCTTTACATTACGCTAAGCGCGAAATGCTGTCGCGGCGCGCATTCGGATACCCTGACAAGCCAGGGCCGCAAAATCGGGGAAAATAAACTCAGCAACGTCAATGAGTTGGAGGTTGACCCCGGCACGCATGGCCGCTGGTTAGCGAGCTCTTAAAAAATCTCGCTCTTTTTGCAGAAGCTTTTCACGACAAGTCTAGGCATCCTTCCTAACGTCTCCAGCAAGGAGACGGCATGCCCAGCCCCGACACAGCGGTACAACGGTTGCGCCTCAAGATGCTCGAGCAATTCGCGCGTCAGGTCGGCCGCTATGGCAGCGCACTCTTCGGCGGCGCGGCGATCGCGCTGGTCTGGATGGGCATTCTCTACAACGCGGATGCAGACCGGTCGCGCACGGAGCGGGCGGCCCTGCAAAATGGGTCGAATCTGGCTCGCGCTTTCGAGGAGCAAATCATCCGCTCGATCCGCGCGGCCGACCAGACGCTGCTCTACGTGAGGGACTCTTACGTACGCGATCCCGCAAATTTCGATTTCTCGCTCTGGACAAAGAACAGCCAGTTTCTGACGGATTTTTCCTTTCAGGTCGTGTTGATCGACAAGAACGGGATCATGCGCACGAGCAACATCGATCCCGCCATCAAGGGCCTCGACCTGCATGATCGGGAGCATTTCCGTGTTCACGCCGACAGCCAGGAAGATTTCCTGTTCATCAGCAAGCCGATCTTTGGGCGCGTTTCGAACAAGTGGTCGATCCAGCTGACGCGCCGGATCACCGCCAGAGACGGCAGCTTCGATGGCGTCGTCGTTGTCTCGCTCGACCCCGACTATTTGTCTCGCTTCTACAACTCGATCGACATAGGACGAGATGGCTCCGCATCCTTGGTTGGGCTCGATGGCATCGTGCGTGCCCGCGGCGCTGGTGGGCCATCCGCCATCGGGTTGTCGATCAGCGGAGGGCCGTTGCTGGGATTTCTCGCCCAGCGTTCGAGCGGCTCGTACGTCGCAACCAGCAAGGCGGACGGCGTCGAGCGTCTGCTATCATTTCGCAAGGTCGATGGATATCCGCTCGCGGTCGTGATCGGCCAGGCGACGGCTGAGATCTACGCGAATTATCGCCGCGATCGCGACAAGGACATCATCGCGGGTGTCTTGCTGAGCATGGTGATATGTCTCGTGACAATCCTGATCATGCGCTACCAAACCGGTCTTGCGAAATCGCGCGATGCTGCCGAGGCCGGTTCGCGCACCCGGTCTGAATTCCTCGCCATGATGAGCCACGAGATCCGGACGCCGATGAATGGCGTCATCGGGATGGCGGATATCCTGCTCTCGACAGATCTGGATCGCGACCAGAAGCAGATCGCGTCGACACTGCGTGACTCGGCGGACTATCTGCTGCAGATTCTCAACGACGTGCTTGACTTCTCCAAGCTCGATGCGGATCAGCTCGAGCTGGAGCACATCGAGTTCGACATCCGCAAGTCTGTATCCACCGTGGTGGATCTGCTTGCGCTGCGCGCCAAGGAAAAGGGCCTGCGCTTGACCTGTACGATCGGTGAATTGGTGCCGCCGATGATTACGGGTGACCCGGCGCGCATTCGTCAGGTCCTGTTCAATCTGATTGGAAACGCCATCAAGTTCACTGAAACAGGAAGTGTGGAGGTGATGGTGCGAGCGCTTCCAGCCGGATCAGGACGGCTGAAATTGGAGTTCGCTGTCCGCGACACCGGCGTCGGAATACCCTCCGATTGCATCGGCATGTTGTTCAGGGAGTTTTCGCAGCTCGACAGCTCGATTTCAAGGCGCTTCGGCGGAACTGGATTGGGGCTGGCAATTTGCAAGCGGCTCGTGACCTGCATGGGCGGGGAAATCTCGGTCGAAAGCGCCGTTGGGATCGGCAGCACGTTTTCATTCACCGTCGAGGTAGCCGTGCGGAGCAGAGCGGATGTTGGTCGGACCAGCGGCTGTGAATCGGCCGTCGCTGTGCTCGGTCCGCGGGTCGCATCGATGCGCGTACTCGTCGCCGAGGATAACATCACGAACCAGTTCGTGATCAGCAAGCTCCTCGAGAAGCTGGGTTCGAAGCCAGATATCGTCGATACCGGCTCAAAAGCGGTGGCAGCGGTCGAAGGCGGGGGGTACGACTTGGTCTTCATGGACATGATGATGCCGGAAATGGACGGACTCGCTGCAGCTCGCGCGATCCGACGGCTATCCTCGCCGGCGCGAGACATTCACATCATTGCGCTCACCGCCAATGCGACGAGGCAGGACGAACTCGCCTGTCTCGCCGCTGGCATGAACGATTTCGTCACCAAGCCGGTGACACGTGATCAGCTCGCCGCGGCTCTGCGGCGAAGACCCGTTACGGACGAAAGGAAGCTCATCGCATGACCGCAGACTTGGCATTTGAGAAGGACACGCTCCGCCTGCTGGTCTCCGAGCTCGGAGCGGAGGATGCAGCAGAGGTGCTGAAGGCGTTCCTGGAAGATACGGAAGGCAAAATTTGCACGCTCGGTGCTTTGCCCCCGAATCCCGCGCTGGTCCGGCAGGAGGCTCATTCCATTAAGAGTTCCGCCGGGACATTTGGCTTCCGTGAATTGTCGGAGTTGGCGTTTAGTATCGAGCAGAACGCGTTACGCATGACACCAGAGCAGCTCGGGAGTGCGAGCGTGACGCTCAGGATGGTATTTGATGAAACCGCCGAGTTTGCCAGATCAGTCCTGCTGGCCAGGAACATGGAGATTGCGTGATGCGTGGATTTTCCCGCCAGACGGACGAATCGCTCGGACGGTTGCTGGTCGTGGACGACGATCTGGTGCAGCGGACTGTCATCGGCAAGATCGCTGCCAGGAATGGTTACGATTGCCTGGTCGTGCAGTCGCTGGAGCTCGCCGAATCGATGCTCTCGCGAGAGGTATTCGACGTGATGACCGTTGACCTCTCGCTCGGCGGGCGCGACGGCATCGAGCTGCTTCGGTTCGTTGCCGAACGCGGGCTTCATGACATGTCGATTGTTATCATTAGCGGCTGTGATGGCCGCGTTCTGAAATCCACAAGGCGCGTCGCGGAGGGGTTAGGGCTTTCTGTTGTCGGCGCGCTCGGCAAGCCGCTGAACCTGGATGAATTGAAGGACATTTTGGTGTTGCCGCGGCGGCAGCGCGTAGCGGCGGACGTTCCTTCCGCAGCGATCGATGTCTCGCCGGAGCGGATTGCCGCTGGCATCCGGCAGGGCGAGTTCGCCGCCGAATTCCAGCCGAAGGTCGAACTGGGAAGCGGTAGGGCGGTTGGAGCGGAGGCGCTCGCGCGCTGGCGTACGCGTGAATTCGGTATCATCTCTCCGACCGCGTTCATTCCTGTCGCCGAGCAAAGCGGACTGATGCCTGAATTGACCGAGGTCGTCCTGGCATCTGCGATCTCGCAGGGACGTACGCTGATTGATCGCTATCCCGGTTTCACGATCGCGGTGAACGTCTCCGGACTACTATTAACCGACCTGACGGTGCCTGAACGGATCGAGGAGGTTCTTCGCCGGGAGCAGGTGCCGGCGCATGCGCTCATCGTCGAGATTACCGAAACCGCCGCCATGGCGGATGTGGACCTGGCCACTGATATCCTGGTGCGACTGCGTCTCAAGAACATCGGCGCCGCCCTCGACGATTTCGGAACCGGTTACTCCTCGCTTGCTGCCTTGGCCAAGCTGCCATTCAGCGAGCTGAAGATCGACCGCTCATTCGTCCACGGCTGCGAAGCGGACGAAGACATGATGAAGATCATCGAGGCTTCGGTCGGATTGGGACGTGCCTTCAACATGAAGGTCGTCGCTGAAGGTGTCGAGACAGCCGATACACTTGCGGCAATCCGCCGTGCCGGATGCGACACTGGTCAGGGATATTTCTTCAGTCCGTCGTTGAGACTTGCGCGCGCCGAGAGCTGGGTGTCGCAACGCAATGAGTGTGTGTCTGCGCGAACAACCTGGATGGACCAGCGGTCGCAAATGAGACCGGCGCTTGCAGCAAATCTGCCGACGCTGCTCGCGTGAGATGTGGCCGCTGTGTTGGAGGATATTATTGAGATCGAACGTGCGAAACGCTTGAATTGGGACGCGGTGGTAAACGCCCCTGTTCGCGGGGGTCAATGGCCGCAAGCGCGGACCATGAGAAGGAACAGCACAATCGGTGCGACCAGCGCGCTGGTAGCGAGACTGTTGGTTGTCGCACGGGGGCGGCTTGCAGCCTTCGCGCGACGCGACTGCTCAATTCGAAACGACAGGCCCCGGTCGCGGAGCGGCCGGGGCTCGTCGGTTCAGGCGAGCTCTCAGTAGATGCCGTAGGCGCAGACATTCACGACGCGGACGCGCATGCCGTGGCGGGTCTGGATGAGGCGTTCCTGGTAGCAATTGTTGATGCCGGTGTTGACGTAGATGCCACCAAAGCCCCAGCCGGGACCCCAATAGTGGTGGAAGCCGTGGGCCGATGCGGCGGTGGGCGCGAGAGCGGCAACGCCGAGCGAACCGGCGGCGATCAGACCAAGTGCAAGCTTACGAAACATTCTCATTCTCCAGTGTGGCGCGTAGCCGTTGTTTTGTCCCTGCTTCTCGGTCGAGCCAAAGCGTGATTGCGTTCACACGGCGAGCCGAGAATCGTGTTTCAGGATTGTTTCGCGGGTTGCGGTGGGACGCGCCGCTATCGCGCTTTACGCGCCGCGCGATAGCGCGCTGCCATCGCTTGCGTCATCTGCGCCATCTTCTCGCGGAGATCGGCAGGCTCGAGCACTTCGGCTTCGGCGCCTAACCTGAGCAGCTCGGACGCCGCGTGCCACGAGGTCTTGCCGGTCGGCACTCTGGCAATGCGCCAACCGTCCCCATCGGCGACGTCTTCGATCTGCGTGCGCGCCCTGACGTAAGGCTGGCTCAGCGCATCGAGCAGTTTTACGCCGAGCGGCGATAGCCGCACGATCGCGACATTGGGGTGCATCTCGGCTTCGAGGCGCAGCGTCGCGTCTTGCCAATAGGTGGCGAGATCGAAATCCGCGGGACGATCGAAGCCTTCGTCGAGCGCTGTGCAGTCGAGCACACGCGCGATGCGATAGGTGCGTACGCTGCCGTCGACCTGACCGGCGAGATACCAGCTGCCGCCCTTCAGTACCAGGCCCAGCGGCGCGACACGACGCTGCTTCTCGGCACGCCAGCTCCGGTAGCGGATCTTGATCAGCGTGCCGCGGAGAGCTGCGCCGGCAATCATACGCAAATGCTTTGGTTCTTCCGGCTCGCCGAACCAGCCCGGCGCGTCGAGATGAAACCGCTCCTGCATCCTGCCGGCGTCTTCGCGCAGGTTTGCTGGAAGCGCCGCCATCAGCTTGTTCTGCGCGGCGATCATCGCGGCGTCCAGCCCCAGTGCTGCCGCCGGACCTGGCAATCCGGCCAGGAACAGCGCCCCCGCTTCGCTCTGCGACAAGCCGTTCAGCCGCACGCGATAGCCATCGAGCAGGCGGTAACCGCCCTCCGCGCCACGATCGGCATAGACGGGGACGCCGGACGCCGCCAGCGCATCAATGTCGCGATAGATCGTGCGCACCGAGACCTCGCAGGCTTCGGCAAGCTGGGGTGCAGTGACCTGCCCCTTGGCCTGGAGGGTGGTGAGGATCGATAACATCCGGCTCGCGCGCATGGCCTCTTAGACCATACCTGACACAGGATGTCAGGTATGGTCCGTTACAAGACGGGCCATCGCCAGCTGGCCAGATGGAGACCCACGATGACCGATCCCAACCGCATCACGCTGTATTATTCGCCGCAGAGCCGGGCCATGGGCACGCGGCTGCTGCTGGATGAGCTCGGGGCGCCCTATGATCTTCACGTCCTCAACATGAAGGCCGGGGAACAGCGGCAGCCGGCCTATCTCGCCATCAATCCGCTCGGCAAGGTGCCGGCCGTCAGGCATCGCGAGGCTCTCGTGACCGAGCAGGTCGCAATTTTCATCTATCTTGCCGATCTGTTCCCGCAGGCGGGGCTCACGCCGGCACTCAATGATCCGCTGCGCGGTCCTTATCTGCGCTGGATTGCCTATTACGGATCCTCCTTTGAGCCCGCGCTGATCGACAAGTTCATGAAGCGCGAGCCTGCGCCGATCACGCAGTCGCCGTATGCCGACTACGACACCATGCTGGGCGCGCTCGAAGCGCAGCTGTCGAAAGGGCCGTATCTGCTCGGCGAACGGATGACGGCTGCGGACATTCTTTGGGGTGTCGCGTTCGCCTGGACGATGATGTTCGGTATCGTGCCCAAGAAGGACGTGTTCGTCCGCTATTCCGAGCGCATCACCTCGCGACCGGGGTTCCAGCGCATCAGTGCGGCTGATGACGAAATGGCTGCGCAGCATGCTGCAGTCGCGGGCAGGTAGGGAGGCCGCGTCGCGCATGAGCAAACCGCTGCACACGATCTTCAAAACCTCGGCGGCCTTTTCTCCGCAAAAGCCTTGATGCCTTCCTTGATCTCGTCGCCGCGCATGCTGTCGCGGTGGCGCTGATCGGCAGCTCGCTCGTCTAGTTCACCGCGGGCGAATTCGTTGATCGCGCGCTTCATGCCGCGCATGGCGATCGGCGCGTTGCCGGCGAGGATGTCCGCGAGCCTGTCGATTTCCTCGTCGAGAAATTCCACCGCGACCATGGCAGTGAGATAGCCGATCCGCAGCATCTCCGGCGCGGTGATCTTCTGCGCCGTCAAGAACAGCTTCTTGGCGTTGTCCACGCCGAGCCGCGTCACGTAGCGTTTGATGCCGCTGCTGTAATAGTGGAGCCCGAGCCGTGCCGCTGGCATGAACATCTCGGCGGTATCGACGCCAATCCGGAAATCGCAGGCGAGCGCGAGATCGGTCGACCCGCCATAAACGCCGCCATTGAGCCGGCAGATCGTCGGCAAGCCGAGATCCTCGAGGCGGTTGACGACGACTTCGAATGCCGAGCCTGCGCTCTGCTGCTCGTTGGCGCTGACCGCCCGCTCGGCGACCGAATTGAGATCGTAGCCGGCGGAGAACGCTCGTCCCGTGCCTGTCAGCACCAGCACGCGGATGGCAGGATCGGCCTCGACCTGGTCAAACAGTTTTAGCAACTCGCCGAGATCCTCAGCCTGGAGCCGGTTGAGATGCTTTGGCCGGTTGAGACGGATGGTGGCGCGTGCACCACTGATGTCGAGCACGGGGCTGCTTGCGGTGTCGGCTGTGTCCGACATTCTCGTCTCCACCTATTTGTTTTCGAGCGTGCGTCGTTTCGCTTCGGCATCGATGGTCTCGGCGAGATCGGGATGCCGCGCCATCAGCACGCGGAAGTCGACGAGGTCGAGCACCAGCAGGCGCGAGACTTTCGTCGTCGAGACATTGGCGCCGCGCATGTTGTTGCCGAGCAGCGCCATCTCGCCGAAGAAAGCGCCCTCGCCGAGCTGCACCTTCTTGCCGGGCAGGTCGACCTCGACTCCCCCGGCCGCGATGAAATACATGCAGTCGCCCTGCATACCCTTGCGGATGACCATGGTGCGTGCCGGCAGCTCCATGGTGCGCAGCATGTGGGTAACGTCGGCGATGGCCGCAGGGCCCAGCGCTGCGAAGAACGGCACCTTGCTGACGGATTCCCAGGTCTTGAGGAAATTGTCGCGCCGGGTTTCGGCGGCGAATCCGGTCGCCAAAATACCGGTCCACAGGCCGAACACGCCGAGGCCGGAGATCATCACCAGTGCTGCCACCATGCGGCCGAGCGGCGTGACCGGCACGACGTCGCCATAGCCTGTCGTGGTCAGCGTGACGACCGCCCACCACAGCGCGGCAGGCACGCTGCCAAATGTTTGCGGCTGAACATCCCGCTCCAGGAAATATTCGGCGACGGAGGCGAGGAAGACCACCATCAGGAAAATCACGAGCACGCTGAGCAGCGGCCCCGATTCCAGCACGAGAACGCGGCGGAGCTGGCGCAGGCCGGGAATGCCCGGCACGACCTTCAGCACCCAGAGCACACTCAGCAGCCAGGCCGTCTTGGGCTCGGCGCCGAGGATCAATGCGACCGGCACGGCCAGCGCTCCGACGGTGTCGACCAGCCCGGCGGAAGAGGACATATAGAGCCCCAGCCGTCCCTGCCGCGCCATATGGCGCAGCCGGACCAGCCATTCGAACACGAAATAGACGAGGCTCGCCCACAGGAGGAAATCGACCCAGCGGTGCGCCGTCTCATAGGCCGGGTCGAGCGTCAAAAGCGCCATGCTGAACACGCCGAGGGTCACGGCCACATAGGCCGCCTTGGTCATGTTGCGGCCGGCTGTAGCGGCCACGAACTGGGCCAGAGCGGGAAACATCGGCTTGGGCATGCGGGATGACGGTTCAGTCTAGGCTCTTGCGGTCCCGGGCTGGGACTTGCGCGCCAAAGTGCATGCCCGCACCGGGGCCGTCAACGATGGGCGTTGGCCTTCGTTTCAGGTGGATAATTTCGGGGCAGGCCAAGCCGTCACTTGAAATTTGGCGGCTCGTCATAGGCGCGGCGGCTGTGCAAAAACAGCAGCATCATCAAGCCGATGCCAACAACTACGGAGAAACCTCGCTCCCGACGCCAGTGCCACGTAACGTCCGGTCGGGATCGGGTCATCCCCGATCGCCATGGCCGAGTAGGCGAAGTAACCAACCGCAGCCAGCATTCCCAGCAGGACGATGAAAGAGAGCATACGCATGGGTGCGTTCTCCCATTGTGGCTGAGAGCCCAACGGTTGCGTGGCCGAAGCGGGTTCCGTAGCCGGGGCGGCGATCGCCTAAAAAGCCGCGTGGGCCCAATTCTGAGGGGCGGATCGATAGATCAGGCACTCTGAGCTGTCTTAACCACCACGACCTTGCTGTCTTCTGGCGGCGGAAGCGCGAGCTTCTCGATTTCGCCGGCATGGCGCTTCAGGTAGTCACGACGCATCCCGATGTCGTCACGGACAAATTCGTAGCCGAGCTTGAACGTGTCGAGTCCGTCGGTACTGATCGTGCCGTCACGCAAGCCGATCACCGCGCCCCGCAAGATGCTCTCGAGCTCGTCCTGGAGAGATTCGAGCTGGTCCAGAGAAGTAGCATGCTCGATCCTTTCGCCGATGCAGAGGATGGCGGTGGAGAGTTCGCTGGCCTTTTCCGGCGCGATGCGGGTGATTTTGGCGTAGATCGCGGCAAAGATCGAGCCGATGACGCTGAGCGCGGCGGCGCCCAGATACATCATGTCGCTGTATTTATCCATGAACGACTTGGTGTCGTCGTTGATATAGTCGGCCGCGCCCTGATGCGCCATCACGAAGGCATCCTTCTCGACGGAGGCCGGCTCGATGTGGGTCGCAAAACCGTTGTCGAGCCCGAGCGCGGATTTGTTCTCGTAGACGATGCGCGCAATATCGCCGGCAGTGGTTCCCGACATCTTGGATTGCGCGACCAGCAGCCATTCGAGGCCGATTGTGTCGAGATCGTCGTCGGGAATCTCGGGCGAGGCGGACAGTGTGCCCGCCGTCAACGTCTCATCGGAAATGCCCGGGAATTTGCGCGCCAGCGCCTTGGCCTCGTCGATCGCATTCAGCGTGAAGCCGCCGCGCTTGGCGACCTGCTCATAGGCCTTGTCGCGTACGGCCTTGGAGGTGTGGACGATGGCGATCACCGCACTGAAGCTGCTGGCCGGTGCGAGCAGCTTGTCCAGCGTCGTGCCCTGCGGCGCCATTTGAATCTTCGCGGCGTCAGGGCTGTCAGGTGCGATATCGAGGAGGTTGCGGACGAAGACGAGCGAGGCATCGCTGTCGGCGAGAACCGCGACCTTCTTCTTCTTCAGCTCGGCCAGCGACTTGATCTTCTTGTTGCCGGGGCCGAGCAGGAGCACGAGATCATGCTCCAGCAGCGCCAGCGCGCGCGCTCGCCCAGGCACCTTGGCGTCGGTGCGCAGGATGGCAAGGTCGGCCTGCTTGCGATCGAATTGCGCGATCGCCTTGGCGCTGTCAGGATTGTTGACGATCTTGATCCGGAAACGCGAGCCGTTGTTCTTCAGCAGCGTGGCGAGCTTGTTCGCGAACAGCGCCTCGTCGCTGTTGGGCGTACCGACGGCAAAGGTCAGCGTCTCCGAATTGTGCAGCCAGGTGCGGCCCGCCCAGACGGTCGCCAGCGACAGCAGCAGGGTCAGCACGACATACAGCAGGACCTGCTGCTGATTCGTCTTGATCACCGTGGGACGCCGTGGCGGCCGGAGTTCGGTCGACGAGGTCGGGCCTTCAGCACTCATGGCAGCACCTGGCCTTATTTCCTTGGAGGGCGGGGGGCACGACCATCGCTGGCGGCCCGCGCTAAAATTTCGTAAGCGTCTGAAAAAAGAACGATAATCCTCTACGTCAGGACGATAGCGCTCCAGTGTCAGAATGCAAATTCCGCGCCGGAGGTAACCTTACTCGGGCGGTCCCGGGTGGCTTGGTCATCCTATCACCGTTTAGCCACACTTGGCGATTTTCCGGTTTCCCCCGCTGCATTCTGGCGCGGGAGATGTCATAAATCGTCGGTCCCGACGATCTGACGGGTCCAAGAAGAAGTTGCGCTGAACGCTCCATTTTTCCTTTTCGAGTCAACGAGGGCGTCAGCTTTGTCGTTTCCACCCATGTCATCGGCGGTTCCGGTCGAAGCGCTCATTGGCTGGATGGTGTTGCTTACGTTCAAGCACATCATCGCCGATTTCGTTCTGCAGACCGCCTGGATGGCGCACGGCAAGGACCAGAAGCATGGCTGGGCTTTGCCGCTCCTTGTGCATTGCCTGATTCACTTTGCGGTTGCGTTGCCGCTGATCCTGATCGTGGCGCCGAAATTCTGGTTCGTGGCGTTGATCGACTTCGTCATCCACATCACGGTCGACCGCGCGAAGGGATTGGTCTCGGCCAATTTCGGCGTCAACCAGGAGCACCCCTGGTTCTGGACCCTGATCGGCGTCGACCAGGCCTTGCATCACCTGACCGGCTTCGGCCTTTCGATTTTCATGGCGGCGAACTGAGGGCGGCCGTCCTGCGGCCTCCGGCTGGCGGCAATCGCTTGCATCACGAAAGGTCGTCATACCCGGGCTTGCCCCGGGCATCCACGTTCTTTGTGCCGATTGGCTCTCCGTGGATGGTCGGGACAGGCCCGGCCATGACGCCATTGCGGCACTGCGCCCGGTCTGATTCGCGGCGAGCGCGCAATCACCCCGGGTGACTACCGGCCGCCGTGGTTAACCTTTCATTAGAGAATTACGCGGCATCTTCCCTACACGAGGGAGAACTGCAATGTTTTCAAGCCGCGACGCCTATGAAAGCGATTTCTGCCCGGTTCGCGACGAGCTCCTTGGCGAGATGTATCGCGCCAGCGAGAGTGGCCTGCCGAGATTGGTTGAGAGTGTTTCCCCTGATGCCCGCGCCAGGCTGGCGCTGTTCTGCTATCGCCGCAGCCATCTTCATTCGTTGGCTGTCGCGATCGCAGCGAGCTGCAGCGAACGCGACCTGATCGAGAACGGGGGCCGTGTCGGCTCGACGCTCTACGCGCTGTCGCGCGAAGGCGCAGCCAAATCGTCACCGTCGCTGTCGGGGGGCCGCAAGCCGATCACGCTGTCGACCAAGCCGCTTTCGGTGCTCGCACCGCTCGACGACGAGCTCGATGACGAGATCAGCGAAGCCATTCCGGCCTGAAGCGCGATGAGATCAGGCTGAATCATCATCGCGCTTCAGGTTGTTGTGTAAGCATGATCTTTTCGGAAAACCGCTGCGCACTTTTCCGGACCATGCTTTAGGCGGTCTCTATCATCGGCAGCCCGAACTTCCGCCGCGCCATCGCGCATTCGGCGTCTCCAGGCATGCAGGTCCGGCACACCTCCGGCCGCACGGCATAGATGCCGCACGCGGTCGCCGTGCCGATCTCTCCTTGCAACGCAGAACAGCGATCGCCCTCACAGCGCATGCCGGATTGGCGCTTGTTGACGAGTGCTTGCGGGATCAACGCAAGCTCATCGTCGCTCTCGATCGAAAAGCGCGGCCAGTTCTGCGAATAGCCGCAGCAGGCGCCGCAGCTCTGACAGCAACTGGACAGATCGATCTCTCTCATTCGCGTCACGTATCCTTCAATTGTCTTTTGGCGGGCCCCAGACCAGGCTTTGCCGCCATTTCGCGCGCAGCACGTCGCGCCTTTCAGGATATCTTTCGTCGAGATAAGTCGCATCGACCACGCGGTCGGTACGGAAGCTGCGGAAGTCGCTGCGTAGCTCGCACCAGGCCGCGAGCAGGCGCACGGCTTCGAGATAGCCGACCGAGATCGGCCAGATCATGCGCTCGCTTGGGCGACCCTGCTCGTCGCGATAGCGCAGCATGATCTTCTTGCCTTCGTGAATCTGCGTGCGCGTACGCGCCATGTCGAGGCGGTCAGGCTCCCTGTTCCAGCTCGGCCGCGCGCGGCTCGCCGGCTCCAGCACGAAGGGCCGCAGCCGCTCGGGTACGGTGTCGGCGATCTTCGCCATCAGATCTTCCGCCGCGCGCGCGAGCGCGGAATCGGCATGGCCTGCGACCCATTGTGCGCCCAGCACGGCGGCCTCAATCTCGTCGGGTGTCAGCATCAAGGGCGGCAGGTCAAAGCCCTTTTCCAGGATGTAGCCCATGCCGGCTTCGCCACGGATCGGTACGCGCTGGCCCATCAGCGTCGCGATATCGCGATAGATGGTGCGTTTCGATGTCTCGAGCTCGGCCGCAATCGCATCCGCCGTCAGCGGCTTACGGGTGCGCCTCAGCACCTGGATGATCTGAAACAGCCGATCGGCGCGTCTCATGACAATTCTCTCGTCGGGGGCGGATCAGAAAACGGCGTGTGGCTGCTGACAGGATGTTGGCAGCAGGGGAGTTCTATACCGGGACAACACATCGACTGAAGAGGATTTGTCCATGATCATTCCAATCCATCTTGGCCTGGCCGGTCCGTTGTTGCGGGCGCCGGCCTCGTTGCATGCCAGAGTCTTCGGCCGTCTCACGTTTTTCGAACTCACCGCCGTCGACCTCCGCCTTGCGCTTGCAACGGTGATGACCCGCTTGCTGATCCAGGCTGCGGACGCGCTGGTCCGCCATGTCATGGGGCGCGCCTGGCGCGGGGCCCGTTTCGCAGAAGATATCACGGCTGCTGCCACCATGGTGGCAGCAGCCCGTCACTAGGTTCCGTCAACTCTTTGGGTAGGTTCAGGAGAGCTCGTATGATCACGCTTTTTGGCTTTGGCGCCGGCTTCGGCCTGCCGGAAATCAGCCCCTTCGTCACCAAGACCGAGGTGCAGCTCAAGATGGCGGGACTGCCCTACCGGAAGGAGCGGGCGATGCCGCCGGCATCGCCCAAGGGGCAGCTGCCTTTCATCGATGATGGCGGCGAGGCGGTGGCCGACTCCACCTTTATCCGCGCCCATATCGAGCGCCGTTACGGTTTCGATTTCGACGCCGGCCTTTCCTTGCAGGAGCGCGCGCAGGCCTGGGCATTCGAGCGGATGATCGAACATCATGTCTACTGGGCGCTGGTCGGTGCGCGCTGGGTCGATGCTGCCAATTTCGCCAAGGGACCGGCGCATTTCTTTGACGGCGCGCCCGAGCACGCCAGGGAGAAGCTGCGCGAGGACGCGCAGTTTCGTGTCGCCGAGAATTATCTGCTCTCCGGTCTCGGCCGCCATGCACCCGATGATGATGTCGACCTGGCGGTACGCTCGCTGTTTGCATTGTCCGTGCAGCTCGGTGACAAGTCCTATCTGATGGGCAACAAGCCCAGTGGGGTCGATGCCACCGCGTTCGGCGCGCTCGCCGGAATTCTCACGCCGTTCTTTGAATCAAGCCTACGCGAGCGCGCCGAGGGATTTCCAAACCTCACCGACTATGTCGACCGGATGATGGACACCTACTATCCGGAATTCGCCTGGACGCCGCTGCGGCAGGCGGCCTGACGCCGCGTGAAGCCCAAAAGAAAAGAGCCGGCCCAGTGAGCCGGCTCTCGTCTTCGAAGCTGCCGCGGTTCACTTGGCGAGCGTGTACTTGCCGTCCTTGACCGTGAGCAGGATGCGCGAGCGGTCGTCGAGGCCGTAGCGATCCTTTTCGGTGAAGTTGTAGACGCCCTGGCTCGCGGCGATTTCGCGCTCCGACAGCAGCGCCTGGCGGATCGCCTCGCGGAATTCCGGCGTGCCGGGCTTGGCGGTCTTCAGCGCGACCGGGATGACGCGCTTGAGAATGTCGAAGGCATCGTAGGAGTGACCGGCGAACTGGCTGCGGCTGTTCGGGCCGTACTTGGCCTCATAGGCGGAGTTCAGCGCCATGCCGGGCTTCTTGGTGAGGGCGCTGTCGGGCTGATCTTCGGGGTCCATGACGGGGCCCGACGCCATCAGCACGCCTTCGGCGGCCTTACCGGCAATGCGGATGAAGTCCATGCTGGCCGCGCCGTGGGTCTGGTAGATCAGGCCCTGATAGCCGCGCTCGCGCAGCTCGGTCTGCGGCAGCGCCGCGGCCGTGCCGGACGCGCCGACCAGGATCGCGTCGGGATTGGCTGCGACGAGCTTTAGCACCTGTCCTGTCACGGACGTGTCGGGACGTGCAAACCGCTCTTCATCCGCGAGAGCAAGGCCCATCGGCACGCCCTGGGCCTTGAAGTCGTTGAACCAGAGGTCGCCATAGGAATCGGAGTAGCCGATATAGCCGACCGTCTTCACGTTGTGCGCCTTCATGTGCTCATAGAGCACCTTGCCCATGATCGGAATCGGCTGCGGCATGGCGACCGACCACTTCATGCGTTCCGGCGTGATCGGGAAGGGCGAGAGGCCGAAATGCGGAATGCCGGCCTCGTTGGCGACGTTCGACACGGCGATCGTCGGCGGTGTCACCGCCGAGCCCATGATGACGTCGGCCTTGGATTCGGTGACGAAGCGGCGAGCGTTGGTGGTCGCGGTTGTCGGGTCGCCGCCATCGTCGAGCACGATCACCTTCAGCGGCACGCCGCCAATCTCCTTCGGCACGAATTCCAGCGCATTTCGCTCCGGGATACCGAGTGCGGCGCCCGGGCCGGTGGTGGTGGTGGTGATGCCGATGGTGATTTCAGCGGTCTGGGCCAGCGCCGGCAAGGCCGGCAGCACCAGCGCTGCCGCCGCGACGGCGGCGGTCAGATAAAAGCGTTTCATTGATTCCTCCCTTGACGTTTTTCTTTGAAAGCAGAAATCGGGGATGAATTCAGCCCCGTCTTTTGGCGATGCGGCGATTTAGCTCCGGACCTGGTTAGCTCCGGACCTGGCTTCCTGTGAATTTGGCTACCATTTCCGGAGGGAATGGTGCCGATTTCAGTCTGTCGGGGTTAACGGGATCGCGGCCGACGAGGACGCGGGTCTCAAAGCCTTCGATCGCCAGCGCCTCGCCCTTGTAGACATTGTGCTTCACTTCGAAGCTCGAGCGCTTGATGCTTTCGATCGTCGTCTCGATGGTGATCCAGTCGCCATAGGTCGAGGGAATGTAGAACTTGGACCGCGTGTCGACCATGGGAATGCCCACGAGCCCGTATTTGCGGACCAGGTCCTGCTTGGAGAAGCCGGCGACCTCGAACAGGGTCGACGTCGAATCGTCGAACATCGCGAAATAACGCGGATAGTAGACGATGTTGGCGGGGTCGCAGTCACCCCACTGGATCTGGACGTCGCGCCGGTTCACGAACATGCGTTGAGCGCCTTGCTCTACAGAGTTACTCTACAAAGTTACTTGGGCGCCATGCGCAGCGAGCCATCGAGGCGAACCACTTCGCCGTTCAAGTACGAATTCTCGACCATGTGCAGCGCGAGCGCCGCGAACTCGTCGGCATGGCCGAGCCGGCGCGGGAAGGGAATAGCGGCGGCGAGCGAGTCCTGCGCTTCCTGCGGCAGGTTGGCGAGCAGGGGCGTGAGGAACAGGCCGGGTGCAATGGTGAGCACGCGGACGCCGAACTGAGCCAGTTCGCGTGCGATCGGCAGCGTCATGCCGACGATGCCGCCCTTCGAAGCCGAATACGCGGACTGGCCGATCTGGCCATCATAGGCAGCAACGGAAGCTGTGTTGATGATGACGCCGCGCTCGCCTGATGCCTGCGGCTCGAGCTTGGACATCTCGGTCGCGGCAAGGCGGAGCATGTTGAAAGTGCCGATCAGGTTGACCTTGATCACCTTGTCGAAATCGGCAAGTGCCATCGGGCCGTCACGGCCGACCACGCGCTTGGCAACGCCGATGCCTGCGCAGTTGACCAGCACGCGCGCCGGGCCGTGGGCTTTGGTCGCCTGCGCGATCGCGGCTTCGGCGGAGGCTGCATCCGACACGTCGCAAGTGACCGCCACACCCTTGATCTCGGCGGCGACGGCTTCCGCAAGCTTGGTATTGAGATCGAACACCGCGACCTTGGCGCCCTGCGCCGCCAGCTTTCGCGCAGTTGCCGCGCCCAGTCCCGATGCGCCGCCGGTGACGATGGCTGCCTGATCCTTCAACAACATGGCGTTCTCCTTTGATTTCTTAGCCGACCGATATCACACGGTCCGATGGATTGGCAGCGTAGAGCTCGTCGATCAAGGCGGTGCGATGCTCAAGCACGGCGCGCTGGTTGATCGAGCCCTTGTCGGTGACCTCGCCCTTGTCGATCGACAGCGGCGTGTCCATCAGGATCGCGCGCGTGACCCGCGTCGACGAGCCGGTGGCCTGGCTGAGGAAGCGCGTCAGGCGCTCGCGAAAAGCCTCTCTCACCAGGCGATCGCGCGCTGTCACGGCGAGATCGTCGGTCGGCAGCGTCGGGTTGATCAGGCGGCAGCCGTCGAGGTCGAGGATGATGAGCGCGGAGACCTCGTCGCGGTTGATGCCGGCGATGACGACATCGCGCACCAGCGGCGCGCAGGCCGCAGTGAGGCGCGCGCGCAGCGGGCCGACGCTGACCCATGTGCCGCTCGCAAGCTTGAAGTCCTCGCCGATTCGGCCATCGAAATCGAAGCCCGCGTTGAAGTCGTCGGGATCGGCGGGCTTGAGCGCGTCGCCGAGCTTGTAGAATCCCTCCTCGTCGAAGGAGTTCGCGCTGATGTCGGGTTGGCGCCAGTAACCGGGCATGACGTTCGGTCCCTTGGCGCGCACCTCGAGCTTGCCGTTGTTCGGCACCAGCTTGGCATCATTGCCCGAAACGGGAAGGCCGACATGACCGGAACGGCTGGTGCGCGGATTGACCGACATGAAGAACGGCGCGGTCTCGGTCGCGCCGAGGCCGGTCAGCATCGGGACGCGATAGCCTTTTTCCTTCACTGCGAGCTCGTCCAGGCTGTTCCAGACGAATGGCGACAGCGCGGCACCCGAGAAGAACATCGCGTGCAGCCGGTCGAAGAATTTGGCGCGCAGGCCCTGGTCGTCGCGCAAATAGGGCAGGAGCGACTCGTAACCCTTCGGAACGTTGAAATACACCGTCGGCGAAATCTCCTGGAGATTGCGCACGGTCTCCTCGATGCCGCCGGGCATCGGCTTGCCGGCGTCCAGATACATCGAGCCGCCGTTGTAGAGCGTCAGCCCGATATTGTGGTTGCCGCCGAAGGTGTGATTCCAGGGCAGCCAGTCGATGATCACCGGCGGCTCGTCCTTGAGGAAGGCGAGTGTCTCGCGCAGCATCACCTGGTTGGCGCAGATCATGCGCTGGGTGTTGATGACGGCCTTGGGATTACCAGTCGAGCCCGACGTCAGCAGGAATTTTGCGATGGTGTCCGGGCCGATCTTGCCATGCAGCGCGTCGAGGTCGCTGCGAACAGGCGTTGCCATCAGGTCGGCGAGCAGGGTGACGTCGCGGCCCGGCACGTGGCCATAGGACGCGGCGATCTCGGTGCCGAGCGAGACATTGGCAGCCAGCGCGTCCGCGAACTTGTCGGCGTCCTCGGCGAAGACGAGGCCGGGCGTCAGCAGCTTCATCAGGTAGGACAGCTTGCCGTAGTCCTTCGACACCAGCGAATAGGCCGGCGACACCGGGCAGAATGGAACGCCGGCATAGAATGCGCCGAAGGCGAGCAGGGCGTGGTCGATCGAATTGCCGGAGAGGATGACGACCGGCCGCTCCGCCGACAGGCCGCGCCGGATCAGCCCGGAGGCGATATGCCGGCTCGCGGTAAGCAGCTCGGCATAGGTGATCCTGCGCCAGCCGCGGCCGCCCTCGCGCTCCGCCATGAACACGCGGTCTGGTGTCGCCGCGGCCCAGTGATGCAGGCGGTCGGTGATGCGGGCGGGATAATCGCCGAGCGGCTGCTTCGGCCGCAGATAGATCGTGCCGTCGGGACGACGTTCGATGTCGACGACGGGATCGCCAAACGAGATCGGCCGCAGCGGAGAATTGCTCGCGCCGCGCTCTGTGCTGGAAGAGGACGGCTGTGCGCTCATGACTTTGGCTTTACCTTGGCGGTCTTGTGCTCGAGGAATTCGCGGATCCTGCGTTTTGCCTCCTTGTCGCTCTGCGCAACGGTCGCCATCAGCGATTCCATCAGAAGACCGGTCTGCGGATTGGCCTCGGCGATCATCGGCAGCGCCTGGAGCACGGCGAAATTGGTCAGCGGCGCGTTGGAGGCGATCTTGGTGGCGAGCTCCAAAGCCTTAGCTAGGCCGTTGCCTGCGTCCGTCACATATTGCGCAAAGCCGTAGGACGCGCCTTCGGTCGCGCTATAGACGCGCCCGGTCAGCATCATGTCCATCATCCGGGCAACGCCGATCAGGCGCGGCAGCCGCACCGAGCCGCCGCCTCCGACGAAGATGCCGCGCTGTCCCTCGGGCAGCGCGAAATAGGCTGTGGGCTCGGCGACCCGAATGTGGGCGGAGCAGGCCAGCTCCAGCCCGCCGCCGATCACCGCGCCTTTGAGCGCTGCGATCACAGGAACGCGGCTGTACTGGATGCGATCGAACACGCGGTGCCACATCTGAGAATGGAGAAGCCCGCCGGTTGCGTCGTGATCCTGGAGTTCGGAAAGGTCGAGACCGCTGGAGAAATGGTCGCCCATGCCGTGGATGACGACCGCGCCGATGTCGTCAGGCAGGGACGCAAAGCATTCGCCGATCTCAAGGATAATACCGTCGTTGAGCGCATTGCGCTTGGCCGGCCGGTTCAGACCCACGGTCAGAACCCGATCCACCCTCTCGATCTGAAGCAGCCCGGAGGCACCCGCGGCAGCGGTTTCGGCGTTTCCCTGTGTCATTTGCGTCCTTGTCAGAATAGTTATGTTCTATAACGAATTCTGCGGGAGTCAAGGTAGGGACTCCCGAGGCCGCACCGAACGCCAGGTCATCTGGTCCGGCTCCTTCGCGACAGGTTGAGCGCGTCACGCGGCGTCGGTGATCAGTTTCCTGGCGGCCTGAGCAAGCAGGCCCGATCGCGTGTAGCCGTGGGCCTCCGCATATTTGTCGATTTGCTCCAGGACGTCGCCGGGCAGGGTGACATTGACGCGCACGATCTTTGGCTGCTGGTTTTTCACCGACACCAGAATGGCGACGCCTGACCGGTTCTGCGGATCGGACATGATTTCTTCAAGCGACGACGGTTCGGGAATAGCTCCTCCGTCTTCAGCCATGCCTTCGAGATGAAGCGCCAGCGCTTCCTCGGCCATGTCGCGCGCTTCGTCGAGCGTGGTTCCTGCGGTCACGACACCCGGCAGATCGGGAAACGATACGCCGAAATCACTATCGGCATCCTTGTGAATCAACGCAATGTAATGGCGCATGGCGCTTTACCTCAGCTTCAGGCCGGATTGCCGCTCGATGCTCTTCAGCGTCCCGAGCGGGATGTCCCGCTTTGGATGAGGGACCGTGACGCGGCCTGGTTTCCTCGGGTGCTTGAATTGGACGTGGCTGCCTTTTTGAGCCACTTGGGCCTAGCCGTCTCCCTGAAGGGCCGAAATGATATCCCGGCTATTCATGATGTGTATTTATACACATTGGCGTGGATTGGTCAATCCGAAGTTCACACCACCTGATGCACGTCGATCACGACCCGGTCGGCATGCCGCGCCGCGGAGCCGACAAAGATGTGCTCCATCAGCCAGCGGTACGTCTCGTGCCCCGTCTCGAATTTCGGCACGGTGCGGAAATAGATCAGCTTGGGGTCAACGGGCTCGCCGCGCTTGAGCTTCTGCAGCAGTTCGACCGGGCCGAAGCGCATGCCCTTGTTCTCGACATAGACGGTCGCGCCGTCGTCGGTCTCGAATGCGTATTTCGCCTCGAGGTCGATCAGCTCATTGGGGCGGATGGTCTGGAAGTCGGCGCCGAACGGCAGCACCTTGCCTGATATCGCACCCTTCACCTCGCCGCCGATGATCGGGATGATGCGGCGGACGCCGATGCCGGTTTCGCCGGCAGTGATGACGTCGCCGATTTTCGCGGTGATGGTGAAGACGTATTTCGTCTCGAGCATCGGTGTGGTCATCGCTTCACCTCTTTAATGCGCCATCATCCGCGTCGGCAGCCAGGTCGCCAGCAACGGGAAGGCGATCAGGATCACGAGGCGCACCAGGTCGGTCGCCACGAACGGGATCACGCCCTTGAAGATCGTGGAGAAGGACACGTCCTTGACCACGCTCTTGATGACAAAGACGTTCATGCCGACCGGCGGATGGATCAGGCCGAGCTCGACGGTCATCACGATGATGACGCCGAACCAGATCGGGTCAAAACCCAGATGCGTGATGACCGGAAAGATGATCGGCACGGTCAGGATGATCATCGCCATCGCGTCCATCAGGCAGCCGAGCACGAGATACATCACCATGATCAGCGCCAGCACGCCGTAGGGGCCGAGGCCGAGCCCGGTGAGGAACTCCGTCACCTTTTGCGGCGTCTGCGTCACCGTCAGGAAGTAGCCAAATATCAGCGCGCCGATCAGCACGGTAAACACCGCCGCCGCAGTGCGCGTCGCCTGCAGCAGCGAGGCCAAAATCTTCTCGCGATCGAGCCTGCCGGTAACGACGCCGATGATGAACGCGCCGGTGGCGCCGACCCCGCCGGCCTCGGTCGGCGTGAAGCGCGGCAGGAACGGCAGGCCGTAAAGGCCGCCGATCACGAACACGAACAGCAGCACCGGAGCCCAGATGTCTTTCAGGCCGGCAAAGCGCTCGCGCCACGGCAGCACCTTGCCCTTGGGCAGGAAGTTGGGCCGGAAATAGCCGATCAGGAAGATCGTGATCATGTACATGGTCATCGCCAGCAGGCCCGGGATGATGCCGGCGATGAAGAGTTTTCCGATGTCCTGCTCGGTGATGATGCCGTAGACCGCAAGCACGGTAGACGGCGGCAGCATCGCCCCCAGCGTGCCGCCGGCCGCGATCACGCCGGTTGCAAAGGACTGCGGATATCCGAAGCGGCGCATCTCGGGATAGGCCACGGCGGAGAAGGTCGCGGCGGTCGCGACCGACGAGCCGCAGATCGCGGCAAAGCCGCCGCAGGCGCCGACGGTGGCAATGCCAAGCCCGCCGCGCAAATGTCCGACAAAGCCGTTGGCGGCGCGGAACAGCTCGCGGCTCATGCCGGAATTGCTGACGAAGGAGCCCATCAGCAGGAACATCGGAATGACGCCGAACGTGTAGTCGGTGACCGTGCGCATCGAGGTCTGACCGACCAGCTTCAGCGCCGGCGTTGCACCGACGAGGTAAGAGAAGCCGGAGACGCCGACGAGGCCCATGGCCATGCCGACCGGCACGCGCAGCAACATCAGGCCGAACAGGGAAAGGAAGCCGATAACGGCGACGGCATCGGTGCTCATGATTACTCCGTCGCCTTCAGCTCGGGGTCGTGCATGTCTTCGGGATGGAAGATCAATCGGTAGGTGCGGATCGCGATCAGCAGCACGGCGGAGACGTCGCCGATCCAGGCGATCGCGAAGAACGGCCAGGTCGGCATGTGCATATCAAAAGTCTGGACGTTGTCGTTGTAAGTGCCGCGCACCTTGTCGAACAGCGTCCAGGTTTGCACGGTGACGACGAACAGCAGCACAAGCGTCGCGAACACGTCGATCCAGCGTTGATATCGCGGCCCGACATTGCCCCAGACCAGGTCGACCGTGATGTGCGTGCCACGATAGGAGGTCGCGGCAATGCCCCAGAATATCAGGATCCCGAGCAGCATGCGACCGATGTCGAATGAGTCGGGGATCGAATAGTTCAGCGTGTTGCGCAGCAACACCGACAGGAAGATGTCGAGCGCGACGATGCCGACGAACGCGGCGGCGATCCATTCGATCGAATCGATGACGCGGTCCATCCAGGAGCGCTTCATGGGTGTGTCCTAAGTGATGTCATTCTCGTTCTCGACCGGGCTGCGGTTCTTGGCCTCTCCCCGCGTGCGGGGAGAGGCCGCATCGCATCGGAGATGCGATGCGGGTGAGGGGGACTCTCCGCGAGTCCATCTGTCACCATTCTTGCGGAAGCAGCCCCTCACCCCAACCCTCTCCCCTAAGGACGGGCAGAGGGGAGGAGAGACCGATCGCGTCGCGCCGTCACTCCGCCAGCGCGTTGTACTTCTTCAGCGACGCCTTCAGCTCGCTGAGCGTTGCGTCCGGATCGACGCCGGCCTTTTTGGCGCCGTCACCCCAGGTCTTGACCAGCGGTTCGGCCGCCTTCTTCCAGGCGGCGGTCTGGTCCGGCGTCAGCTTGTAGACCTCGTGGCCCTCTTCCGCCTTCACCTTGTCGACGCCCGCATCCTCGAACTTGCCCCAGTGCTCGCCGACCACGCCGGACATCTCGGTCGAGCAGTTCTTGTCGATCGCGGCCTTCTGCTTGTCGGACATCGCATTGTACTTGTCCTTGTTCATCACGAACACGAACGTCGTGGTGTAGAGCGGGGCTTCCATATGGTACTTCGTCACCTTGTCGATGCCGAACAGCACCAGCGAGCCCCAGGGGAACGTCACGCCGTCGGCGACGCCGCGCTCGATGATGTCGCGCACTTCGGGCGCGGAGGATTGCACGTTGGTGCCGCCGAGCGCGGTGACGAAGTTGGCCATGGTGGCGTGGGCCGGGCGGATCTTCATGCCCTTCACGTCTTCCGGCATCGCGATCTTCTTGGCCTTTGAATGGAACGAGGAGGGCGAGTGGACGAAGGCGAGGCAATATTTGACGTCCTTCATCTCCTTCTCGGCATATTTGCGGTACCAGGCGTCAAGACCCTCCGAACCGCCCTTGGCGTCCGAGATCAGGAACGGCAATTCGCCGGCGCCGATGATCGGGAAGCGGCCGGGCTGGTAGCCGGGATTGACGTAGGTGACGTCGGCGATGCCGTCGCGCGCCATGTCGTAGTGGTCGAAAGCCTTGCCGAGTTGCTGGGCCGGAAACACCTTGCCCGTGATGGTGCCGCCGGAATCCTTGTTCACCGCGGCCACCCAGTCTTCCAGGGACTTTTGCAGCGGGTGCGATGCCGGTACCCAGTGCGAGACCTTCAGGTCGACGGTCTTGTCCTGCGCGAATGCAGGTGTCACGCTTGCTGCCAGCAGCAAAGCCAGACAGGCTTTCCTCATCACGTGTCTCTCCCTCTTTGTGACGGCGGGCTTCGATGGCCCGGCCTCGTTATTTAACATGTTATCTAATTTGTCGGCGCGTTCAAGCTGGAACAGGTGCGTCGTCTATGCCAGCGATGTTGCATGGATTTGTCGCCGCCCCGGCGACCGGCTCCCCCTTTTGCCCAACCGTTATATGATATAATTATCCTGCGCGGATCAACGCGACAAGCAAGCCGCGACCAAAGCCTATACGATCGGGAGGGGCAAGTATTGCGGACAAAGGTCGCAATCATCGGGGCCGGGCCGGCCGGATTGTTGCTTGGGCAACTTCTGCACAAATACGGCATCGACAATTTCATTCTCGAGCGGCAAAGCCCGGATTACGTGCTCAGCCGCATTCGCGCCGGGCTCCTGGAGGAAGGAACGGTCGGACTGCTCGATCAGATCGGCGCCGGCGCACGGGCCCATGCCGAAGGCCTGATCCATGAAGGCATCGAACTCGCCTTTGACGGCCGGCGTCATCGCATCGACATGAAGGCTGCCACCGGCAAGACGGTCATGATCTATGGCCAGACCGAGGTCACGCTCGACCTGATGAATGCGCGGAAAGCAGCCGGTCTCACCACGGTCTATGAAGCCAGGGATGTGCAGCCGCATGATTTCGATGGTGGTCACCCGCGCGTAACCTGGGTCAAGGACGGTGTCACCCACACGCTCGATTGCGATTTCATTGCCGGCTGCGACGGTTTTCACGGCGTCAGCCGCGCCAGCGTCCCGGCTTCGGCCATCGAAGAGTTCGAGCGGGTCTATCCGTTCGGTTGGCTCGGCATCCTCTCCGAGACGCCGCCGGTAAGCCACGAGCTGATCTATTCCAACCACGCCCGCGGATTTGCGCTGTGCACCATGCGGTCGATGAAGCGCAGCCGGCATTACGTGCAATGTTCTCTCGACGACCATGTCGACCAATGGCCAGACGACCGTTTCTGGGACGAGCTGAAGCGACGGCTCGATCAGCAGGCCGCCGACACCCTCATCGCCGGGCCCTCGATCGAGAAGAGCATTGCGCCGTTGCGCAGCTTCGTCGCCGAGCCGATGCGCTTCGGCAAGCTGTCCCTGTGCGGCGATGCTGCCCACATCGTGCCGCCGACCGGCGCCAAGGGGCTCAATCTCGCTGCGAGCGATGCACATTACCTGTCGAGCGCGCTGCGCGAATTCTACGACGAGAAATCCAGCGCCGGCATCGATGCCTATTCCGCCAAGGCGCTGGCGCGCGTCTGGAAGGCCGTGCGCTTCTCCTGGTGGATGACCTCGATGCTGCACAAATTCCCCGACAATGGCAGCATCGGCGCGCGTATCCAGGTCGCCGAGCTCGACTACGTTACGCAATCGCAGGCGGCGATGACGTCGCTGTCGGAAAATTATGTGGGGTTGCCGTTTTAGAACGGCGGTGACGGTGCCGTAGGGTGGGCAAAGGCGCTGAGCGCCGTGCCCACCATCTCTTCACCATTGAGAGAGTTGGTGGGCACGCTCCGCTTTGCCCACCCTACGGCTCTGTCATTGCGGCCCGCCCGTTTTTAACATCCGCGCAAATCCCGTTTAAAACTTTGTAATTGATGCGCCCGTCACGTCCATCGCGTTCAATGGCGATAACAATTGCAACGGACGCGAGATACGCATGACCGACAGTACCATCCCCGAGGGCTTCGAGCCGTTGTCGCGCAAGAGCCCCATGACCGAACCCTGGGAGCCGCTCTACGCAAAGAAAACCGACCGCGCCGTCATCATCGGTCTGCGGCTGGCAAAGCCGCACACCAACGGCCGTGGCTTGATCCATGGCGGCCTCATTGCCGCGCTCGCCGACAATGCCATGGGCTATAGCTGCGCGCAGGCGACAGGCTGGACCACGTCGTACGTCACGATTTCCTTGTCGATCGATTTCGTCGGCTCGGCCGAGATCGGGCAGTGGTGTTCGATCGAGAGCGATGTGATCAAGACCGGCAAGACGATCTGCTTCGCTCAGAGCCTGATCAAGGCTGACGGTGTCGTGATCGCGCGCGCCAGTGGCACGTTCCGCGTGGTGCCGAAGAAGAGTTAGCTCGCTCTCGTCACCCGGCTCTGCGTCGCGTCATTTCATGCCGCGCCGCGTCCGGGACACGAGAGTTACCCAAACCTCCACTCCGTCGTCTCCACCACGAGATCAATGAACGCGCGCACCTTGGCCGAGAGCAGGCGCGAGGTCGGATAGACGATGTGGATCGGCAGCGCCGGCTGCTCGTATCTTGCCAGCAGAATCTTGAGCCGCCCGCGCTTCAGGCCCTCGGCGGCCTGATAGGCCAGCACGCGCGTGATGCCGCCCCCGGCCTCGGCATATTGCAGCGCCGCGTCGGCACTGTTGCTGGTGAAGCGCGGAGACGGCGTCACCTCGATATCGCGTCCGTCCTGCGTGAAGCGCCACGCTGTCGCGGGACCGAACAGGATCGTCAGATGCTCGGCCAGCGCCTCCGGCGTCTTCGGCTCGCCATGGCGCTTCAAATAGCCTGGCGCTGCCACCGTGATCCGCCGCATCTCCCCGACCTGGCGCGCGACCAATGAGGAATCGGCGAGATGGCCGATCCGCACCGCGGCATCGACAGCGTCCTCCACAAGGCTGACGAGGTTGTCGGACAGCCTGAGTTCACAGGCCACTTCGGGATAGCGCTTGAGATAGTCGGTCATCACAGGGCCGACGTGCAGCCGGCCGAAGCCGACCGGCGCCGATACCACGAGACGCCCGCTCGGCCGGTTGCGCTCCTCCCGCGCCGAGCCATCGGCCTCCTCGACGTCGGCGAGGATCCGCCGGGCGCGCTCCAGATAGCGCGTGCCGACGTCGGTCAATCTCACCTGCCGCGTCGTCCGCTGCAGCAGCCGCGCGCCGAGATGGTCTTCAAGCGCTGCGATCAGCCGCGTCACCGCCGAAGGTGACAGCCGCAGCTTGCGCGCCGCCGGCGCAAAGCCGCGCAAATCGGCGACGGTGACGAAGACATGCATGGCTTCGAGGCGGTCCATTGCATTATTGCATATAGTGCAATGATGAAGTGTCAAGGGGGCTGATTGTTTTGAAGGCTGGAAGGTCCATCTTGTCGGTTGAAAACACGCAGCAATGCGCCGGATTTTTCAGGAGATGTTCCGATGACCGCAGTTCACACCTACGCCAGCGATGTTGCCTTCACCCCCGCGGTGAAAGCGATCCAGGCGCGCAAGGGCTCACGCGAGGCCTATGGCCGCGTCGAGCAGCGCGGCTGGCGTACCGAGGTCGACGAGAACCTCGAAGCCTTCCTCGCCGATGCCAACAGCTTCTATCTTGCGACCGCCTCGGCAGACGGACAGCCTTATATCCAGCACCGCGGTGGCCCGAAGGGCTTTCTGAAGGTGCTGGACAAGCAGACGCTTGCCTTTGCCGACTATGCCGGCAACCAGCAATATCTGACCCAGGGCAATCTCTCCGAGAACCCCAAGGCCTACATCTTTGTGATGGACTACGCCCATCGCCGTCGGGTGAAGATCTGGGGCGAGGGGCGCGTGGTCGAGGACGACGATGCGCTGACGGACGCGCTGATGCCGAAGGGTTACCGGGCGCGGCCCGAGCAGGTCATCCTGTTCAAGATCGCGGCCTGGGACACCAACTGTCCGCAGCACATACCGCAGAAGTTCGACGCTCCGGATGTGGCGGCGGCGCTGGCCGCAAGAGATCAGCGGATCACGGAGCTCGAGGCGCAGCTTGCGGCGCTGAAGGGGCCGCCGACGGCGGAGGGCGGCTAAAGCGCGATGGAGTCAGGTTCGATCGGCGTCGGGATCACCTCTCCCTGCGGGAGAGGTGATCTGAGCTCTCGGTTCGCATCGATTCAACCAAAACACATCATGCTTTAGTCGTCCACGTCGTCCTGTGTGCGGCCAAACAGGTGGACGATGCCGGGCGTCGCGATGGTCACGAACACGAAGCGCGAGAGGTGGTGGGCGCCGACGAAGATCGGGTCGATATGGAGAGTGAGCGCCAGCGCCAGCATCGCGTCCATCGCGCCGGGCGCAAAGGCCACGACGACGTCGGAGATTCTCACTTGCGTGGTGAGCGCGACGATGCCGACGAAGATGGCGGAGACGGCGATCGCCACGGCAAAGGAGCCCAGCGCGGCATTGATGTGGCCGGCCAGCGTCTTGATCCGCATCCGGGCGAAGCGGCTGCCGATCAATGCACCGATACCCACCAGTGCCACGCCGCGCACCCAGTTCGGCAGGCCGCCTTCGACCCAGCCCGCGCCATGCATCACGCTGGAGGCGATCATCGCCCCGAACATCCAGCTCGCCGGAAACTTGATCAGCCGCAGCACAAGCGATGCAGCCAGCGAGGCGGCGGTCAATTCAAGAAGGTCGAGCGGCGAGGCAATCGTCGTCGTCAGCGAAGGTGCAACGGAGGGCGCGACGCCTGCGATTGCCAGAACCATCGGTAGCGCCGCGGTGAGGATGATGACGCGCATCGTCTGCACCACGGCGATGCCCGGCAGGTCGGCGCCGCGCTCGACCGCCAAAATCGAGATCTGCGACAAGGCACCGGGGCTGCCGGCGAGGAAGGCCGAGGTGCGGTCCCAGCCGTGAACGCGCTGGAGGTAATAGCTCGAGCCGAAGGTCGAACAGAAGGTGGCGAGCGCCAGCAGCCCGATTGTCAGCGGATAGGCGCTGACCTGCTCGATCAAATGGCGCGAAATCACGGAGCCCAGCGAGATGCCGAGCAGCACAAGCACGGTTTGTGTCAGGAGCGGTGGGACCGAAAGCTGGCGTCCGGCGATCGCGGCGATCCCAACCGCGATCATCGATCCCGAGATCAACCCGCCCGGCAAGCCCGCAGCCAGGAATGCCAGGCCGCCGGCGGCGCCGATGACGAGCGTCTCCAAGGTGCTCAAAACCTTGGCACGGCTCGGCCATTCAAACGACAGGGAGGCGGTGATTTGCTTCACACCACCTTATTGCAAATCGGCGAGAGGCGCACAATTGCGGGCTCGTCATGCCGCAATGCGTGCACCTCCCGCCAAAGGCGAGCGGCGAATTGTGACGGATTTACTTCTTGTCGGCGGCAGCGGGGGCCGGCGCAGCGCCGCCCTTCGCGGTCTTGATGCAATCGGAGCGGAATTTCTTGCGCTCCTTGCCGTGCAGACCCTTGGCATCCGCCTGCTTCGAGCATTCAAGCGACTCGGCCGAGTGCTCCTTCGGCGCCTTCTTGTCGGCGGTCATGGCAGTATCAGTCTTGGCGGCGGGCGCCGCGGTCTGGGCGAAGGCGTTGCCGGCGGCGAACAGGGAGGCAATGGCGACGACAGCGAGGCGGGAGGCGAGGGTCATGGTGTTCCACTCTTCTTGCGAGAATTGCGAAGGGGCGCAAACCTCGGCCCGCATTGCTGAACGCGACATGAATAACCTGAACGGCGGGGCCACTATATTTTTGCCCCAACCGCCATCGCTTTCTTGTCGTAAGTCGCCGGCACGCTAGGATAGCAATCCTCGTTTTGCTTCCCTGAGGGAGACCAAGGATGACCATTCAAGCCAAATTGTTGTGTGCAATTGCGGTGTCGGGATTTGCCGCGCTGGTGGCGAGCGCACCGGCCCAGGCGTTGACCTCGCAGGAGTGCAGCGCGAAATACCAGGCCGCCAAGAAGGACGGCTCGCTCGGCACCATGAAGTGGAATGACTTCCGCAAGGCCCAGTGCGGCGCCGACGCGACGCCCGCGGCCGCACCGACCGCGGCTGCTCCGGCGGCACCCCCGCCTGCTCCCGCACCGACCGCGACGGCGAAGAAGGAAGCCGCCCCAGCAGCTGCCCCGGCGCCGACCCTGCCGGCCGGCCCCGCGATCTTTCCGAACGCGGTCGATCCGAAATACGCCAAGGAAACTGCTGGCAAGGCACGCATGCACACCTGCGTCGATCAGTACAATGCCAACAAGACCACCAACGGCAATGGCGGCATGAAGTGGATCGAGAAGGGCGGCGGCTATTACAGCGAATGCAACAAGAAGCTGAAGGGCGCCGCCTGAGCTTCGATCTGATGCGACGGCCGGAGCTGTAGCTCCGGCCATTTTGCTCAGTCGAGCAGTTTCTCGGCCGATTTCGCCACGAGCTGTGACCGCTTGCGCGGGCCTCGCTCGACGAACAGCAGGCTCTGGCCGAAGATAAAGCAGTAGAACAGGAAGGCCTGCGCCTCGGCCTCCTCGGCGGCGAAGCCGGTCGCGCGGTAGAGTTCGGCGACGTGCTTGAGTCGCGCCGCATCGACACTTGCTGCAGCCGCCGCAGCGCTCTCGTCGGAGCGGGCCCACTGTCGGATTGCAAGCTCGATCGCCATGCCTTCCGGATTGAGCCGTTCGGAATAGAGCTGGATCACCGCCCTGAGCCGCTCGCGGGGGTCTTGGCCGTCGAGGCTGGTTTGCTCTGCGATTGACGCCGAACGTCCCTCCCGCCAATGCAGCAGCATCGCCTCGAGCAGCGCGCCGCGATCGGCGAAGCGGCGGTAGAAGCCGCCCTTGGTGACGCCCAAATTTTTCGCGAGCACCTCGACCCGCACGCCATCGATGCCCGTGCGGGCCAGCTGCTTGAACCCGGCCTCGATCCAGGCATCGCCCCTGCCGTCATTCATGAAGAAGGTCTCACCAGTTCTTGATACGGTGCCGTATTGCTAACGCGTCCCGCGCCTGATACGCTACCGTATCAGGATAAAAGATCTGACAGACGGGCAGGGAATGGCGATGGAGCAGGAAGTGACCTATCGCGGGACGGTCTATCCGTGGCACTGCGATCACGTCGGCCACATGAACATCATGTGGTATGTCGGCAAGTTCGACGAAGCCAACTGGAATTTTTTCGCCCGGCTCGGGCTGACACCAAGCTATCTGCGCTTGTCCGGCCGCGGCATGGCGGCGGTGCAGCAGAACATCACCTACAACCGCGAGCTTCTCGCAGGCGATATCGTCGAGATCCGCAGCCACTTGCTCGAAATTCGCGACAAATCGATCCGGTTCCGCCATGACATGGCGAATGCCGAGAACGGCGAGACGGCTGCATTTTGCGAAATCACGGGCGTGCATATGGACCGCGGCTTGCGAAAATCCGCGCCGTTCCCGGATGCGATCCGCGTGGCCGCGCTGAAATATCTCATCGAACCGATCGGAGCCTGAGGCATGGCCGCATTCGTGCCTAAAAATCCAGGCTATCGCGCGGCGGCGGTCGCGTTGTTGGACGGACAGCCGGCGATGCGGGCGCTTGGCATCGTCCTCGTTCGCCTGGCGCCGGGCGAGGTCGAACTCGCCATGCTGCATTCGCCGGCGTTGACCCAGCAGAACGGCTTTGTCCATGCCGGCATCGTCACCGCCGGGCTCGACAACGCCTGCGGTGTGGCCGCGTTCACGCTGATGCCCTCCGAGGCCGATATCCTCACCGTCGAATTCAAGACCACGCTGCTCGCACCTGCCCGGGGCGAGCGTTTTGTGTTCAAGGCCGAGGTGGTCAAGCCTGGCCGAACGCTCACGTTCTGCGAAGCCAGGGCCTATGCCGAGCATGGCGGCAAGATCACGCTCATCGCCACCATGACCGGCACGCTGATGGCGATGCTGCCGCGCGTTGCGGTCTCGCACGAGCCGCGCGCGTCCCGCGCCTAGCGGCAATTGACAAGCCTCGCGGCGCTCAGGCATCGCCATGAGCCTGAACGCGATGGTGACCTCGTTTCCGGTGCCGATAGCGGGGACGCTTCTGGCGCGATGACATCGCGCCCGCGACACTCTATATGGTCGGTAACATTTCCCGGTTCCGAGCCGTATTTGCTGCGATGGGACCGAAACGGGACAAGATATGACTAAGTTCAGGACTAACGGCTTTGTGCCGACGCGCCGTGCGGCTCTGACATTGATTGGGGCCAGCGCCCTCGCGGCCGGTGGCATCACTTTGGCGCGCGCAGCCACCGGCGACGACGAGGTGCTGACCGAAGCCAAGGTGCTGCGCGATCCCGATGTCCCCGTTGCCGGCAATCCCAATGGCAACATCAGCATCATCGAGTGGTCGGACTATAACTGCCCCTATTGCCGCAAGCTCGAGCCGGAGCTGCGCCAGGTCATCCAGGACGACGGCAAGGTCAGGCTGGTGTTGAAGGACTGGCCGATCCTCGGGCCGGTCTCGGTGACGGCCGCGCGGATCGCCCTCGCGGCGAAGTACCAGGACAAGTATCACAAGGCCCACGATGCCATGATGGGCGTCAGCTCGCGCCTGACCGAGTCGCGCATCAACGAGCTGCTCGCCGCCGCCGGCGTCGACATGGACCGTCTCAAGAGCGACCTCACCTCGCACGGCAAGGACATCGACGCGATCCTCAAGCGCAACAACGAGCAGGCTGAAGCCTTCGGCTTCAACGGCACGCCATCCTTCATTGTCGGCAAGTACCGCGTGCCGGGCGTGCTCAGCATGGCGCAGTTCGAGCAGGTTATTGCCGACGCCCGCAAGGCCAAGATGAACTGACGCGGGTTCGCAACGGATCATGCTCAAGACGAAGGCGCCGCCGCGGACCCGCGACGGCGCCTTGTTCATGTTTGGTCGATCGAGATTACTTCGACGAGATCCGGACCCAGTCCTTGTGCGCGCGATCCTGCAACGCGATCCAGTCGGCCTTTGCGACATCCCAGTTCACGATGGTGCGATTGGCGGTCGCGACCTCGCCATTGGCGACCGACGAGGTCTGCATGGAGTCATAGACATACACGCCGCAGCCGAGCAGCAGCGCACCCAAAATCATTCCAAAAAAAGTCTGCATGGCAACCCTCCGGTGTGTCGGGCGGATAACGTCGGCCCGGAGTGATGGTTCCGCGACAGTGCGGCGCAGGTAAGGTCGGTTCGTTCACGCCCCGTTCAGCCACTTCAGCAGCTCCGCGTTGATCTCGCGTGGATAGGTGTGACTGAGATCGTCGATTTCGCGGTAGGTGACATCGGCGCCGGCAGCAGCGAGCGCGCCCTGAGTCTGCCGCGCGGTCTGCACCGGAAACATCCAATCGAGCTTGCCGTGGGTGATGAAAACAGGCAGGCGTTGCAGGCGCGTGTGGTCGGCCATCTCCGCCATCAGCGGATGGAAGGTCGCGGAGACCGGTGCGAGGTGTGTAAAGGGCGAGGCACCGTCGAGCCCGCTGACATAGCAGAAGGTGCCACCGTCGCTCATGCCGGTCAGCAGCATGCGCGAGGCGTCAATTGTCCAGCGGCCGCGCACGGCCTCGAGGATGCGCATCAGGTTCGGCGTGTCGGCGTCGTCGCCCATCAGCGCCCAGGTCTGCCCGGTCGCGGTCGGCGCCACCAGGATGGCGCCATTGCTGCGCGCATCCCGCAGCCAGCTCCACAGGAAACCGCGGCCATTGCCGCTGCCGCCATGCAGCGCCATCACCAGCGGCCAGCTTCGATCGGGCGTGTAATATTCGGGGACATACACTGAGAAGCCGCCGCGGCTGCCGGGTTCGTTATGATCGTGGAAGATGCCGGTGTCTTGGCTTGCGCCGATTTCGAGCCGTGCCAGCAACTCCTCATTGTCGCGGTTGTGAGCGTCGAGAAAGAAGCTGCTGACCGGCGGAAACTGCGCCGACAGCGGATAAAGCGCCTCCTGCGCGCGCGGGAAGTGGCGCAGTGCGCGGAACACCGCGACGAGATCGCCATTGCCACGCTCGACCTCGCGGATGCCGGCAAAGGCCGATAGTGTCTCGTTGCAGGCGACATCGAGCCGTTCGCGCAATCCGGCGAACCGCTCCGGCCACGCGCCGGTCGTTGAATGCGCGGAATGGAGTGCATCATCCGGCGCGCCGATCGCCTGCATCACCGAGCCGAAAGCCGGCGGGTGCAAGTGCCGGGCGACATAGCCGAGCGCTTCCAGCGCGTTCAGCAATGGCGGCAGCACGGCCACGATGTCGTCAACGACGGCCTCGGTCATTGCCGCTTCCTTTGGCTCAGTCAGTGCAGCTTTGGCGCCTTCAGAAGCTTGAAACGGTCGGTCGACGTCACCGTGACGTCGAAGGTGACGCCCTCATGATGCGCGCTGCCCTGATGATGCACGGTGAGCGGCACATCGACGCCAGCCGCCCCGAGCCCCCACATCTTCCTGTAGAACGCCGTCTGGCTCGTGACCTTCTCGCCGTCCACCGCGAGGATGACGTCGCCGGTCTTGAGCTCGGCGCGGGCGGCGGGACCGTTGGCGGAGATCCCGATCACCACCACGCGGTTGTCGATCTCGGTCGAATAGAGCCCAAGCCATGGCCGTGCCGGCTTGTTGACGCGGCCGAACCTGCGGAGATCGTCGAGGATCGGCTTCAGCAGATCGATCGGCACGATCATGTTGACATGCTCGGCCTTGCCGTCGCGTTCGCGCTCGAGCTGGAGCGAGCCGATTCCGATCAATTCGCCGCGCTCGTTGATCAGCCCCGTGCCGCCCCAATTCGGATGGGCGGGATAGGTGAACAAGGCTTCGTCGAGCAGATATTCCCAGTAACCTGCGAATTCCTGCTTGGCGACGATCTGGCTCGCGACCGATCGCGTTCGCCCCCCGGCGCCGCCGACCACGACGCGGTCGCCGAGCCTGACGTCCGCCGAGGAGCCGAGCGGCAGCGGCTCGATGTCGAGCCGGCCGAGCGACTGCACCAGGCCGAAACCGGTGACGGCGTCGAAACCGAGCACATGTCCTTCCACCACGCGTCCGTCGCCGAGATGAAGCCAAACCGATTCCGCCTCGGTGATGAGATAGCCGATCGTGAGCACCAGACCGTCATCGATGACGACGCCGTTGCCGGCCCGCTCGGTGCCGAGCGTTTCGGCGCTGAAGGCGTCCGGCGAAATGATGGCGTGAAGGCCAACGACGGAGGCGAGCGCGCGGTCCAGGTCGAAGCTGTAGTCGCTCGCACGCGGCTGATTGGCTGGCGGCACCCTCCATTCGGTCAGAGCGGGCATGGAGTTCTCCTGGCTGACAGCATCGCTCCGCCGTGACTGCGGAACGACGCGCGAAGCAAGCATAATTTAGGCCGGAGCAGGCCGTCTTGAAAGACTTGACCGCAACTATTCCAGATGTCGTGACGCCAAATTCCGAAGATGACAGAAATTGTTCGCCTGCAATCGGCGGCTGCTGCCCCATTCGGCTGCGGTCGCATGGCTGGTGTCCCGCGAGGTGCTAGGCGGGCTTCGATGAAGCTGCTAACCATTGGCGCTTCGTTTGACCAAGAGATCACGGACCGAACCATGGACAATCGCAGCGACATCTGGCGTGGCATCGACGCGATCAAGGGACGTTTCATCGACCTTAGCGACAAGGTGTGGGGCATGCCGGAAGTCTGCTACACCGAGGCGCGTTCCGCCGCCGAGCATCTCGCCGAACTCCGCCACCAGGGTTTCCGTATCACCGAGAAGGTGGCGGGAATTCCGACGGCGGTCATGGGCGAATGGGGCCAGGGCGGTCCGGTCATCGCCTTCATGGGCGAATACGACGCGCTGCCGGGCCTCAGCCAGGAGGCTGGAGTTGCCGAGCACCGTCCGGTCGAGACCGGCGGTCATGGCCATGGCTGTGGTCACAATCTGCTCGGGTCCGCGGCGCTGCTCGCCGCGACGGCGGTCAAGGACTGGCTCGCCGAGAACAAGGTTCCCGGTCGCGTCCGCTACTACGGCTGCCCGGCGGAAGAGGGCGGCGCGGCCAAGGCCTTCATGGTGCGCTCCGGCGCGTTCGAGGATGCCGATATCGCCATCACCTGGCATCCGCACAGCTTCTGGGAAGTCGCGGTGACGCCCTCGCTCGCCAACACCCGTGCCGACTTCATCTTCACCGGCCGCACCTCACATGCGGCGGCCTCGCCCCATCTTGGCCGCTCCGCGCTCGATGCCGTAGAACTGATGAATGTCGGCGTGAACTATATGCGCGAGCACATGCCGAGCGACGCGCGCGTGCACTATGCGCTGCTCGACACCGGCGGGATCGCGCCGAACGTGGTGCAGGCTCATGCCCGCGTGCGCTATTCCATTCGCGCCCGCGACCTTCCCGGCATGAACGAACTGGTCGGCCGTGTCAGCAAGATCGCGGAGGGCGCGGCCTTGATGACCGAGACCAAGGTCGAGATGAAGATTATCTCGGCCGTCTCGAACATCCTGCCGAACACGCCGCTGGAGCAGGCGTTGCATCGGGTCATGGAAGAGCTCGGACCGCCGCATTTCGACGACGCCGACAAGGGGTTCGCGAGCCAGATCCGCGCGACGTTGACCGACAAGGACATCGCGTCTGTCTATTACGCGATCGGCATGGAGCCGACCGATCGGCCGCTGGCCGACTTCCTGGTGCCGCTCGATGCCAAGCGCAACCCGCTGGTCGGTTCGACCGACGTCGGCGATGTGAGCTGGGTGGTGCCGACCGTACAGGTTCACGCACCAACGGTTGCAATCGGAACGCCGTTCCACACCTGGCAGGTCGTGGCGCAGGGCAAGAGCCCGCACGCCCACAAGGCCATGGTGCAGGCGGCCAAGGCCATGGCCGGTCTCGGCATCAAGGCGTTGACCGAACCGGAACTGATCAAGGCAGCGAAGGCGGATCTGACGAAGCGGACGACCAGGACGCCTTACGTCTGCCCGCTGCCGGACCATGTGGAGCCGCCGCTCACTATGTCCGTGGCGTAGAATTCCATCTCGATACTTCGTCTGATCCAGAGAACAAATTTTCCGCACTGCAACTTGGTTTCCGGCGTATTTTGACGACGGAATGCCGAAGCCTTGGGCTGCGGACCGCAGTTTTGCCCAACGGACAGCCACAAGACCGTTTGCATACGCACGGTCGCAGTTGACGGGCGGCCTATTCAGTGTGCCATCTACCGCCAGCATAAACCCGGCGGCCGCCCCGCGGCGGCCTGCATGCATACGAGAACCAGACGGGGGACAACCATGCTGGACAAAGAAATGCGTTCGATGATCGTTGATGTGAAGGACGGGCGGATGGATCGCCGCGCCTTCATCCGGCGTTTGGCAGCGATCGGCCTGACTGCGCCGATGGCGAACCAGCTTCTTGCCATCGGTGGCGTCGCCATGGCCCAGAGCCCGTCGCCCTATCCGCCGACCAAGCGCGGCGGTGGCGGGCCGCTCAAGCTGTTGTGGTGGCAGGGACCGACGCTGCTCAATCCGCATTTCGCGACTGGCACCAAGGATCAGGACGGCTCGCGTCTGTTCTACGAGCCGCTGGCAAGTTGGGACGTCGGTGGCAATCTCAACCCAATTCTCGCTGCCGAAATTCCATCGCTCGCCAATGGCGGCCTCACTGCCGACGGCAAATCCGTCACCTGGAAGATCAAGCCGGGCGTCAAATGGCATGACGGCAAGCCCCTGACGGCCGACGATTTCGTCTTCACCTGGGCCTATGCCAGCGACCCCGCCACGGCGGCCGTGTCCATCAGCGCCTACTCCGACATGACGGTCGAAAAGGTGGATGACCTCACTATCCGCATCCTGTTCAAGAACCCCACGCCGTTCTGGGCCAATGCGTTCGTCGGCGCTTACGGTTGCGTGATTCCAAAACATCTGTTTGCCGACTACAAGGGGGCGAAATCCCGCGAGGCGCCGACCAATCTGGCCCCGGTCGGCACCGGCCCTTACAAGTTCGTCGAGTTCAAGCCAGGCGATCTGGTGCGCGGCGTTCTCAATCCCGACTATCACATGCCGAACCGGCCGCATTTCGACACTATCGATATGAAGGGCGGCGGCGATGCCGTTTCCGCGGCGCGCGCGGTGATCCAGACCGGCGAATTCGATTTCGCCTGGAACATGCAGGTCGAAGACGACGTGCTGCTGCGCCTCGAAAAAGGCGGCAAGGGCAAGACCACCTACGCCACCGGCGGCGACATCGAGTTCATTGCAATCAACTTTACCGACCCGAACGTCGAGATCGACGGCGAACGCTCATCGATCAAGACCAAGCACCCATTCTTCTCAGATCCGAAAGTGCGCAAGGCGATGTCGCTGCTCGTCGATCGCGATTCGGTCAAGAAGGCGATCTACGGCCGCGCCGGCCGCACCACCGCCAATTATCTCAATGGCCCAGAGAAGTTCGTTTCCAAGAACACGTCGTGGGAGTTCGACATCGACAAGGCGTCGAAGCTGCTGGACGAGGCCGGCTGGAAGCTCGGGGCTGACGGCATCCGCGAGAAGGACGGCAAGAAGATGAAGCTGCTGTACCAGACCTCGACCAACGGCCCCCGTCAGAAGACCCAGGCCATCGTCAAGCAGGCCTGCCAGAAGGCCGGCATCGACGTCGAACTGAAATCGGTTGTCGCCTCGGTCTTCTTCTCGTCGGACGTCGCCAACCCCGACACCTACCCCAAGTTCTACGCCGACATCGAGGAATTCCAGATCCCGATGACCCAGCCGGATCCGGCCCTTCACATGAAGCGCTACATTTCGAGCCAGGTTGCCAGCAAGGAAAACAAGTGGCAGGGGCAGAACTTCCCGCGCTATGTCAACAAGGACTATGATGCCGCGATCGAGGCGGCGGAGACGGAGATCGATCCGGTCAAGCGCGCGACGCTGTACATCAAGTGCAACGACATGTTGTGGCAGGACACCGTGTTCATCCCGGTGATGCACCGCCTTGTAGTGGATGCCTGCGCCAACACGCTGCAGCCGGTCATCTCGGGCTGGGCCAACCGCACCGACAACATTCAGGACTGGTACCGAACGGCATGAGGGATGGCCGCTAGAAGGATCCTTCCCGGATGAGTCAGTATGTCCTGCGTCGCTTGCTGATCGCGATTCCGAGCCTGCTCGGCATCTCGGCAGTGCTGTTCTTCGTGCTGGCGCTGGCTCCCGGGGATCCGTTTTCCGAACTGGCGACCAATCCGAACGTGCCACCCGAAGTGCAAGCTGCGCTTCGGGCCCGGTTCGGCCTGGATGATCCGATCTACCTTCGCTACCTGCACTGGCTGTCGGCCATGTTGCACGGCGACTGGGGTTTTTCGTTCGTCAGCCGCATGAACGTCGACACACTGATCCTCCAGCGTCTTCCGACAACGCTGTATGTGATCGGTTCGGCGCAGATCCTGGCGTTGCTGATCGCGATCCCAGTCGGGGTCTATGCGGCGACGAAGCCGTATTCTCTGTTCGACCAGGTCGCCAACACGCTCGCCTTTGTCGGCTTCTCTCTGCCGACCTTCTTCACCGGCATCCTGTTCATTCTGATCTTCTCGGTCACGCTGGACTGGCTGCCGTTCGTCTATTCCACCGACGTCAAGGGCACCGGGGTCCATTGGGTGCTCGAAATGATCCGGCAGGCGATCATGCCAGTAGCGGTGCTCGGCCTGTTCCAGGCGGCCTCGATGACGCGCTTCGTGCGTTCGGCGATGCTCGACGTCATCAGGCTCGACTACGTCACCACGGCGCGCGCCAAGGGCCTGGGACAGGCCACGGTCATCGTCAAGCATGTGATGCGCAACGCCATGATCCCGGTCGTCACGCTGATCGCGCTGCAGATGCCGGCTGTGTTCGGCGGTGCCATCGTCACCGAGCAGATCTTTCGCATCCCCGGCATCGGTTCCCTTCTGATCACTTCCATCCTTTCCAACGACACGCCGGTGGTGATGGCCGTGACCTTCGTGTTCGCGTGCCTCGTGGTGCTGTTCAATCTCATTGCGGACGTCCTGTATGGCTGGCTTGACCCTCGCATCTCCCTCCGCTGAGCGGGGCGTCTACTCGCCCTGGCGCGAGACGTGGCGGCGCTATAGCCGCCACAAGCTCGCCGTGGTCAGCGCGTTCCTGCTTCTCATTCTGATTTTGGCGGTGGTCGTCGGCCCCTTCATCTGGCGCGTCAAGATCAACGACATCGACATCCTGGCCGGCATGCAGGGGCCTTCGCTGGCGCACCCCTTCGGCACCGACGATCTCGGCCAGGACATCCTGGCGCGCATGATCTATGGCGGGCGGATCTCGCTTGCGGTCGGGCTCGCGGCGATGTTGGTCTCGGTGGTCATCGGCACGCTGGTGGGCGCGCTTGCCGGCATGTCACGTGGTGCGGTCGGACACGGTCTAATGTGGCTCACCGACCTCTTTCTGTCGCTGCCGCAGCTGCCGCTGCTCCTGATGCTGATTTATCTTTTTCGCGACGGGTTGAAACAGGTGTTCGGTCCTGAAGGCGGCATCTTCATCCTGATCGTGCTCGTGATCGGTGGCCTGCGGTGGATGCCCGTCGCGCGTCTCGTCCGCGCGCAGTTTCTGTCGATCCGCGAAAAGGAGTTCGTCGAGGCGGCGCGCGCGCTTGGCGCGAGCCCGGTGCGGCAGGTGGTGAAGCACATCCTGCCCAATGCGCTGGGTCCGGTAATCATCGCCGGCACCATCGACGTTGCCGCCGCGATCATCGCGGAATCGACGCTGTCCTTCCTCGGTCTTGGTTTTCCGCCCGACACCCCGACCTGGGGGCGGCTGCTCTACGACGCCAAGGATTTCCTCGACATCGGCCCGCACTGGGCACTGTTTCCCGGGGCTGCCATTTTCATCGCGGTGGTGGCCATCAACTTCATCGGCGACGGCCTGCGTGATGCGCTCGATGCGCGGCGGGTGATCTGATGGCGCCGCTGCTCGAGATCAAAGGTCTCAAGACTCACTTCTCCACCGACGACGGCATCCTCCAGGCCGTCGACGGCGTCGACATCACCATCAACAAGGGCGAAACCCTCTGTGTCGTCGGCGAGTCCGGCTGCGGCAAGACCGTCACCGCGATGTCGATCCTGAAGCTGATCGCGATGCCGCCGGGCCGCATTGCGGCGGGCGAGATCATCTTCGAGGGCCGCGACCTGGTGCCGCTGACGAGCAACCAGCTCGACGAAATCCGCGCCAAGGAGATCGGCTTCATCTTCCAGGAGCCGATGACCTCGCTCAATCCCGTGCTCACAATCGGCGAGCAGATCGCCGAAAGCCTGCGCCGTCATGAGAATGTCACCAGGAAGCAGGCGCTCGAGCGCACCATCGAGATGCTGAAGCTGGTGCAGATTCCCAACGCCGAAGGCCGTGTGTACAACTATCCCCACCAGTTCTCCGGCGGCATGCGCCAGCGGGTGATGATTGCGATGGCGCTGGCCTGCAAGCCCAAGCTGATCATCGCCGACGAGCCGACCACCGCGCTCGACGTCACCATCCAGGCGCAGATCCTTGACCTGCTCCAGGATATGAAGGAACGCTTCGGCATGGCGGTGATGCTGATCACCCATGCCATGGGCGTCGTCGCCGAAACGGCGCAGCGCGTCGTCGTGATGTATGCCGGCAAGGTGGTGGAGGAGGCCGGTGTCGACGATCTCTTCGCCGATCCGCGCCATCCCTACACGCAGGGCCTGATCCGCTCGATCCCGCGCATCGATCTCGACAGCGAGCACAAAACGCGGCTCGAGGCGATCGCTGGCACGGTGCCGATCCTGATCAATCCGCCGGTCGGCTGCCGCTTTGCTCCACGTTGCCGTCATGCCATGAGCATCTGCACCGAGAAGGAGCCGCTGCTGCGCGAGGTCACGCCCGGCCATCGCATGGCCTGTCATCTCGGCGATACGCAAGTGGGAGGCGCGGCATGAGCGAGCCCTTGCTCCGCGTCAGCGGCCTGAAGAAATATTTTCCCGTGCTGGGCGGCCTTTTGTCGCGTCAGGTCAGCACCGTCTATGCGGTCGACGGCGTGTCGTTCTCCGTCAATCGCGGCGAGACGCTTGGTCTCGTCGGCGAATCCGGTTGCGGCAAGTCGACGACCGGGCGCTGCGTGCTGCGCCTGATCGAGCCGACCGACGGCGAAGTCACCTTCGACGGCCAGGACGTTCGTAGCCTTGGCGGCAACGATCTGCGCGCGATGCGGCGGAACATGCAGCTCGTGTTCCAGGACCCGTTCGCCTCGCTCAATCCCCGCATGACGGTCGGTACCATCCTCGGCGAGGCGCTCGTCATCCATAAGCTCGGCTCATCTGCCAAGGAGCGCGAGGAGCGTGTCGCCAGCCTGCTCGTCAAGGTCGGCCTCAAGGCCGAGCACATGCGCCGCTATCCCCACGAATTCTCCGGCGGTCAGCGCCAGCGCATCGTGATCGCGCGTGCGCTCGCGGTCGAGCCGAAGCTGATCGTCTGCGACGAGCCGGTGTCCGCGCTCGACGTCTCGATCCAGGCGCAGGTCATCAACCTCCTGGAGGATCTCCAGGCCGAACTGAACCTCACCTATCTGTTCGTCGCGCACGACCTCTCTGTGGTCGAGCACATTTCCGACCGTGTCGCCGTGATGTATCTCGGCCGCATCGTCGAGATGGCGAAGGCGAGCGACCTCTACCGCAATCCGCAGCACCCCTATACCAAGGCGCTGCTCTCCGCGGTGCCGGTGCCGGATCCCAAGCTGAAGCGCAACCGCATCCGCCTCAAGGGCGATGTGCCGAGCCCGATGAAACCACCGTCAGGCTGCCACTTCCACACCCGCTGCCCGATCGCCCAGCCGCGTTGTGCTGAGGTTGCGCCCGAGCTCAGGGAAGGGTCGGCGGGTCATGCCGTGGCATGTCATCTGGCGTAGTGGCTCTACGAGATCCGTGCCCTAGCCTTCCAGCGTGAACCCGACACGCAGCGTCACCTGGTAATGGCGGACTGTGCCGTTCTCGATGTGGCCGCGCGTCTGCACGACCTCGAACCATTTCATCTCGCGGATGGTCTTGGAGGCGCGCCTGACCGCATTCTTGATGGCATCCTCGATCGAGGTCTCGGACGATCCGACCAGTTCCAGGATCTTGTAGACATGGTCGTTCTCGGCTGCGGGCATCATGGCCTCCCTCGGTTACGTCGTGGCGTCGACCGCCGTGTGGACGTTGAACAGAACGGGCCTCGGTGCTCTCGGGTTCCGTGTGCGCGTGAAACTACGCGGGTTCGCGGCGCAGGCGGACTTCGGCGGACCTGACTTCGCGCAGCAAGATCCAGAGCAGCATCACCAGCACGGCCATGAGCGCGAAGCCGCCGACCGCCGGCGCCACATAGCGATCCAGACCGCTCGCACCGACGCTCCCCGTGGACAGCCGCGCTGATTGCAGCAGCCCGTAGGCGTTGGCCAGCAGCAGGAGGGCGTAGATCGCACCACGTTCACGCGGGCTCGCCAGGCTGACAAGGTCCGGAAGCAGCAGCGCGAGGCCGATTCCCACGATTGGCAAGTCGTAGTCGTAGGCGTAGGGGCTGATCATCACGGAGGCGACCGCGACAATGCCGAGCGAGAAGCGGGGGGACGGTCCGCGGGCAACCGCGAGTGCAACGGCGACAAGCGCCAACGCTGCCATCGCCATCTGTCCCCAGAACGCTCCGGCCGGGGGTAGTCCGGCATTGAACAAGGCGGCATAGGCCGAGATCATCCGGAACAGCTGATAGCGGCCGTCCTCCAGATAGCCCGCGGCTTCCCGGACGCTGCCGAGCCACGCCATCCAGATCTGCGGGCCGAAAGCGAGCGTGCAGACGAGCGAGCTCGCGACCACAACGATCGCGGCGCTCAGCACCGCCGGCCAGCGACGGGTCAGCAGCATGTAGATGCCTGCTGCGACCGCCAGATGCGGCTTGACGACCATGACGCCGAGCGCGATGCCGGCCAGCACAGGACGCCGTTCCGCGGCGATGCAGATCAGACCAATCAGCGCGCCGGTCAGGAGGCCGTTCTGGCCGGTGCTGATCGTGATTGCGATGGCCGGAAAGAAGACGACGAGCACGAGCGCGAAATTGTTTCCGGCGATGGCGCGAAGCGTCATCAGATAGGCAATGAGGGTGACAGCCGTGAAGACAAAATAGGCCGCCCAGCCCGGCAGGAATGCCAATGGCGCCAGCAGCAGATCGAATTGCGGCGGGTAGGTCCAGGGCATGACGCCGGTGGTGCCGCCGGCAGCTGCCATCTGCATCTTCGTGAACGCGGCGAACTGGTACGTCAGGTCGAGACCGCCGAGCCAGATCCGCTGTGCGACAATATGGAAGGCAGAGAAATCCGCGGTCTGGCCGCCGTACCAGAGGCCGCCTTCGAAGAAGCGGAAGGTCTTGAAACCGAGAATCGCGATCAGCAGCAGGAGAATGACGCAGACATAGATCGTGCGTTTCTTCGGCGAGGCCTGGATCTGCTCCAACGTTGCGGTGAGCATCGGTGACGACCTTGGGACGGAGATGGCTGGCCTTGCGCCTCGGCCGCCCAGATTGCCGAGCGAGCCTTAAGGGACGGTAACGAAGGCATAAGGTGCTTCCATTCGCGATGGGAAAGCCGATCCGTGCCCTTGTCGGCGCGGCGTTTCCCCTCGTCTCCGCCGAGGTTCCCAGATCGACGGGTGAAGAAGATTTTCAAACGCCGGCGCTTCTGGCCGCTCAGCTTCTACATCGACTGGGATCGCGCCAAGCCGGCTCGGAACGAATTGGAGGACGTCGTCGCGCCGCTCCTACGGATCCAGCTCCGTATCCCAGTAGAGGTAGTCCAGCCAGCTGTCGTGGAGGTAGTTCGGCGGGAACAGCCGGCCGTTGCGGTGGAGCTGGTGCACGGTCGGTGCAAACGCGCTCTGCCGCGGAAACATCTTGGCCTGCGCCGGCGTCAGATTGCCCTTGCGCAGGTTACAGGGCGAGCACGCCGCGACCACGTTCTCCCACGTGGTCTGGCCGCCTTTGCTGCGCGGGATGATGTGATCGAAGGTGAGGTCTTCCGGCGAGCCGCAATATTGGCAGGCGAAACGATCGCGCAGAAAGACGTTGAACCGGGTGAAGGCGGGGTGGGTGGTCGGCTTGACGAAGGATTTGAGCGAGACCACGCTCGGCAGCTGCATTTGCAGCGTGGGACTGTGAACCGCCTGATCGTAATGGGCAACGATATTGACGCGGTCGAGGAACACCGCCTTGATCGCGTCCTGCCACGACCAAAGAGACAGTGGGTAGTAACTCAGCGGCCGGAAGTCCGCGTTCAGGACCAGCACCGGCCAACTGCCTTGCGAGACATGTGCGTTCAAGTAACGCTCCCGGCCTCCAACATACGCTGCGAAGCAGCAAGTACTGACATACTACATGCAGCGTGACGGGATTGTGAAGCCCGTTGAGCGACTTATTCAGGCGCAAGCAATACGGCGGCGGGGTGGCAGAAGCTCAAAAACGCCGCGATTGGGGAGCTTGGAGTTGGGGGCGGGGGCCGCTTGCGCCTTGCCTCGCTGTGCCGCTCGCGGCCGTATTTGGCACCATGCCGATTCGCTGGGCTGACTAATCCCGCACCCGTTCCAGCTTCTGCAAGCATCGCGTCGCGCGCACCACGGCCGGCATCTCCTCGTTGGGGAAGCTGGTCGTCCAATTGGTGACGCCGACTTCGCCGACATAGATGTCGCCCTTCGAATCCAGCGCGATGCCGTGTGGCGCGAGGAACCTGCCGCTGGCAACGCCGGGGCCGTTCTCGCCGCCGAGCCGGGCGATGCGGTTGCCCGTGGCGTCCACGATCGAAAGCCGCGGGCCGAGATTGGGCACGTTGCGGTTGATGTCGAGACCAGGACCGAGCTCGCCGATCACGAAGGTCGGGCTCCTGCCCTCACCGCAGCAGCACAGCGCGCAGGGGCGGTGCAGATTGTTCCACTGCGTCTCGTATTGTCCTTCGCCGTCGAACACCTGCACGCGGTGGTTTTCGCGATCGGCGACATAGACCCAGCCTTCGGCATCGGTGGCGATGTTGTGCACGATGTTGAACTGGCCGGGATCGGTGCCGGGCTCGCCCCAGCTTTTAATCAGCTTGCCGTCCGGCGTGTATTTGTGCACCCGGGCATTGCCGTAGCCGTCGGACACGTAGATCTCGCCCTTCGGCGACAGCGCGGTGTGGGTGCAGCGGTGAAAGGGTTCGCCGCTCATGAACGGCGCCGGCTTCCTGGGGATACCGATCGTCAGCAGCACCTTGCCGTCGGTGGTGCATTTGCGCACGGTATGGTCGCCGTCGTCGGTGCAATAGAGATTGTCGTCGGCGTCGATATGCAGGCCATGTGCGCGCGAGAACAGGCCCTCGCCAAAGCTGCGCAGGAAATTGCCCGCGCGGTCGAGCACCACCATTGGATGTTCGCCGCGGTTGAAGACGTAGACCCGGTCCTTGCTGTCGACCGCGACGGAGGCGACGTCGGTGAGCTGCCAGCCGTCGGGAAGCTTTGCGAAGTCGTCGACGACGCGGTAGCGGTGCTCGCCGCTGCCGAGGATGGCTGGCATGGGTGGTCCCTTCATTTAACTCTCTGTAGAGCTCATCAGTATCCGCGTCGTCATTGCGAGCGCAGCGAAGCAATCCAGGGTCTTTCCGCGGAGGCAGTCTGGATTGCTTCGCTGCGCTCGCAATGACGCGAGGCTTAAGCTGTGCCTACCTCACGCCCCAAAATCCCTTCCTCGATCGCCTTGATCTGAAGTGCGAGGAATTTCGAGTTGATCCGGCACTGTGCGAGGCTGCCGGCGATGAACCACAGGCCGGGCTGGTTCGTGCGTACGTACATGTTGCGCAGCTCATAGCCGTCGCCAAAACCCCAGACCGGGCCGAGGCGGTCGGCGACGGCATCGCCGAACAGGTTTCGCACGAGATATTCCTGCGGCTTGTAGCCGGTGGCGAGCACGATCAGGTCGGCCGGAACGGCCGTGCCGTCCTTCATCTGCGCGCCGTCGGCCGTGAAGCCTTCGATGTCCTCGAATTGCTTCAGCTTGATCGCGCCCTCGACGATCAGGTTGGAGCAGCCGACGTTGAAATAGTAGCCGCCGCCGCGGGTGAGATATTTGAACTGCCAGCCGGTGCCGGCCTCGCCGAAGTCGAGCCTGAAGCCGACGCGGCGCAGGCCGTCGAGCAGCTCCTTGTCGAGCTCTTTCGATTGCTCCGTCAGCATCACATGGGTCTTCTTCGCGAGCGGCGTCGGCATCGAGGCGGCGATCAGATCGTTGTCGTCCAGCGTGCCCTCATTGTAGGTCGCGTAGGCCAGCTGTGCCGACGGCTCGATATTGGTGACCAGCGTCGGCGAACGCTGGACCAGCGTCACGTCGGCGCCGCTGGAATAGAGATCCTGCGCGATGTCGTGGCCGCTATTGCCGGTGCCGATGACGATCGCGCGCCGACCGCGCCAGTTCTCGCCATCCTCGTAGCGGCTCGAGTGCACGAGCGTGCCCCTGAAACGATCGAGCGTCGGAATGTCGGGGATGTTCGCGATCCCGCTGACGCCGGTCGCCATGATCACATGGCGCGGATGCATCGTGCGCCTGTTCCCGTCGGCACGGCGCAGCGTCACCGTCCATTGCCCCTTGACCTCGTCATAGGCGCCGCCTTCGAACTCGGTGCCGGTCCAGAAATTCAGCTCCATGGCGTCGACATAGGCTTCGAACCAGTTCGCGAGCTTGTCCTTGGGGATGTAGGTCGGCCAGCTCGGCGGGAACGGCATGTAGGGCATGTGATTGACCTGCACCTGGTTGTGCAGGGTCAGCGCGTGATAGCGCTTGCGCCAGACATCGCCGATCCGCGCCCCGCGATCGACGATCAGCGTGTCGATCTGCAACTGCTTCAACCGCGCCGCCACCGCAAGCCCGGCCTGGCCGCCGCCGACCACCAGCACGTTGGGGTCGCGGTCGGCATAGTCGCGCGAGGCGTTGCGCAGGTCGAGCCAGTTCGGCCCGCGGAAATCGCGCGAATAGGCTTGTCCCCGCGGTCGTGACATGCCGAGCTGCTCTTCGAACCCTTTGAGCTCTTCGAGCGCCGTCAGCAGTGTCCAGGCCTTCAGACTGTCACCGTCCGCGGTATCGGGCGCAAGCCGTACGATACCGCTGCCTCGGCCGAGCGCGGTTTCGAAATTGAAGATGGCCTCGATGGAGTTCGTGCCGGCGCGCGTGACCCAGCGCGGCGCCGCGCGGGTTGGCGCGATCCTGAACTTCGTCGGCACCGCCTTGGGCGCGAACGTCGCCAGGGCCTGTGTGACGGCATCGCGGCCGGCGAGCGTCTGCAGGTTCCAGCTCAGCGCCAGCACATCGCGCCAAAAGCTGTCGGTGAGGAAGAGGCGGTCCAGCGATGCGCGATCGGGCTGGCCCAGCGTGCGCTCGAACTCGTCGAGCCAGGCTTGTACGGAGACGGAAATATCCTTCGTCCTGTCCAGCATGCTCGACCTCGTGCCGTCTTCGCGGCGTTTCCTCTCGAACATGATCCGTAAACGTGCAGGGCCGTTTTCCGAAGCGATCATGCTCCCATCATAAAGATCGAAGCTATACCGGTTCGACCGTCGTCCAAAGCGATTTGCCCGAGCGCTGAGAGCATGTGGCCGTGCTCAGGCGGAATGCGACAGCGTTACGCCGAGAGCGCGCCCTCGCGCTTCTTCACCGCGCGGTAGTAGCTCCACCACAGATGTGCAGCGGCGCCGCGCAGGGGGCGCCAGGGTTCGGCAAGCGGTGCCATCTGCTTTTCCGTCGGTCGCGCCTTCAGGCCAAGGCCGATTTTGACGCCCTCCTGCACCGCGAGGTCGCCGGCGGGCCAGGCATCGCCATGGCCGAGGCAGAACAGCAGATAGACATCGGCGGTCCAAGGCCCAATGCCGGGCAACGAGATCAGCGTGTGATGCGCGGCATCCGCGTCCTCCTCCGCAAGCACGTCGAGGTTCAGTCGCTCCGCGGTGATTTCGCGCGCGAGGTGTTTCAGCGTCTTGATCTTTGCGGCGGAAAGACCAAGCCGTCCCAGCCGGTCGGTGCGGGCGCGGCGCACCGCCTCGTGGTCGAACGGATCGAACGCCGCGGACAGCCGTCCCCAGATCGCCGCCGCGCTCGCGGTCGAAAGCTGCTGCCCGCAGACGATGTGCGCCAGGCCCGCAAAGCCCGGCTCGCGCCGTCGCAATGCCGGCATGCCCGCAATCTCCAGCACGGGCTTGAGCCGCGGATCGCGCTTGACCAGCGTGTGAACAGCTTCTTCAAGGTCGGACTGGGCTTCGAGGTGGATGGTCATGGTGATTTGGCAAACTCTCTCCGGCGTCATGGCCGGGCTTGACCCGGTGTCGAATATCTTACTCCGTCATTCCGGGGCGATGCGAAGCATCGAACCCGGATTCTCGAGATTCCGGGTTCGGTCCTGCGGACCGCCCCGGAACGACGGCCGCTGCGGTCAAGCCCGGCCATGACCAGATCTGCTGCATGATGCCACCCGTTTTCCGATTTGCTCCCAGCCCGAACGGCCATTTGCATCTCGGCCACGCCTATTCCGCGCTGCTCAATTTCGACCGCGCACGCGAGAGCGGAGGGCGGCTGCTGCTGCGCATCGAAGACATCGACGCGACGCGCTGCCGGCCGGAATATGAGACCGCCATCTACGAGGACCTCGCCTGGCTCGGGATCGAATGGGAGATGCCGGTGCGTCGCCAGTCGGAACATCTTGCCTGTTATCGCGCCGCGCTGGACAAGCTCTCCGAACTCGGTCTCGTCTATCCCGCCTTCGAAAGCCGCGCCGAGATCGCAAGGCTCATCGCCGCGCGCGAGACCAATGGGCCATGGCCGCGCGATCCCGATGGTGCGCCGCTCTATCCTGGGGATGCGAAATCGCTGCCGGCCGACGAAAGGTCGCGTTTGATCGAGTCCGGCTTGCCTTACGCGCTGCGGCTCGACATGGCGGCGGCCTGCCGGCGGGTCTCCGGCCTCAGCTGGAACGAATTGGGCGAGGGGCCCGATGGCGAGCGCGGCCCGGTTACCGCGCGGCCCGAAGCCTGGGGGGACGTGATCCTGGCCCGCAAGGAGACCCCGACGAGCTACCATCTGTCCGTGGTGGTCGACGACGCGCTTCAGGGCGTGAGCGAGATCGTCCGCGGCCAGGACCTGTTTTACGCCAGCTCGGTCCACCGTCTGCTCCAGATCCTGCTCGATCTGCCCGAGCCCGCTTACCGTCACCACGCCCTGATTCTCGGCGTGGATGGCCGAAAGCTGTCGAAATCAGATCGCGCGACCGGCCTCCGTGACTTGCGCGCCGCGGGTGCTTCGCCCACCGGTATCCGCATGTCCGTGGGATTAGGCTAAGTTTCTCTGGGGGTTAGCAATACGCCGCCGTGACTCCGGGGGCTATGCCGTGCCATTCTCGCGGTCGAGTCCGGGGTTCGAAGAGGTACTCCGAAGGGGATTTATGGCGGCGAAAACGCGCCTAGCGCGCACCACGCGAAAGTCCAGGCAGCCGCCCCGGAAGCGGTCCGGGGCGGTCGGCAAAGTGCGCAAGCGCAGCACCGGGGACGTCGCACCCGACGTGATCCAGGCGGCGCTCGCCGCCTTTGCTCACGAGGTTCGCACGCCTCTGACCGGTATTCTCGCGATCAGCGACCTGCTTGCGACCTCCGATCTCGGCGAGCGGGAGCGTCGCTGGGCCGACACCATCAAGGCCGGCGCCGAGCATCTGGCCAACCTCGCCACGCTGTTCGTCGATGCCGCCAAGACCGGCAAGGGCAAGAGCGCCGGCATGCTGCGGCAGGATTTGTTCGACCTGCGGGCGCTTGCCCGCAGCACCGGTGATTCGCTCGCTGGCCGCGCCGCCGCCAAAGGTCTGCAGGCTACGGTCGAGATATCCGACAAGCTCGCGGGGCTCGTGGTCGGAGATCCCGTGCGCCTCCGTGCTGCGCTCGAGAACCTGATCGACAATGCGGTGAAGTTCACCGAGCGGGGCGGCGTGGCGATCTCTGCCGCGCCCTGGCGTTCCGCCAAGGGCAAGGCAGGCGGAACGGGCGGAGAGAGGGACAAGCGCCGGATTGGCGTCGCCTTCTCGATCTCCGACAGCGGCATCGGTCTGACCGTGGCCGAGATCAAGCGGCTGTTCCGCCCGTTCACCCAGGCCAATGTCACCATCGCCTCGCGCTTCGGCGGCGCCGGGCTCGGTCTGTCTTCAGTGAAGCAACTGGCGCGCGCGATGGGCGGCGACATCACGGTCGCGCCGCGGCGTGGTGGCGGCGCCACCTTCACGCTGACTGTCACGCTCGATGCGGCGGGGCCGGCGAAATCGCACAAGCCCGACGATGGCGAGGTGGGTGCGCTGTCGGCGCTGCGTGTGCTCAGCGTCGAGGACAATCCGTTCGGCCGCGTCGTGCTCAACACGATCCTGACCGAACTCGGCCATCAGGCCGAGTTCATCGGCCGCGGCGAGGACGCGGTGAACAGGCTCGCGCAGGGCGGTTTCGATGCGGTGCTGATGGACATGGTGTTGCCCGGCATCGACGGGGTCGAGGCCATCAGGCGAATCCGGACGATGCCGGCGCCGCTGGCTCAGATCCCGATCATCGGTGTATCCGGCCGCGGCGAGGACGAGGCTGCGTCGCGCGAGGCCGGCGCCGATGCCTTTCTGGTCAAGCCTGTGTCTCCGCGCGCTTTAGCGACTGCGCTGCTTGAAGCGAGACGCCGTGAGGAAGCCGAAACTTGATGATCGCGGCGTTGAGCTCGCCGCCGAAAACGAAGATCGCGGCGATGAAATACAGAAACACCAGCGCGATGATCACCGAAGCGAGCCCCGCATACATCGTGACGTAATTATTGGCGAAGCGCGCCAGGTACTGGCCGAACACGATGCCCGAGATCAGCGACGCCACGATCGTGAAGACGATGCCGGGAAGGATCTGGAAGAAGCCGCGCCGCCCGGCAGGCAGCCAGGCGTGCAGGATGAGCAACGCCACCACCAGCGCGCCGATGGTGATGCCGTAGCGTAGCCAGTTGAGGATGCTCTCGTTGGATTCGACGAACAGCGGAATGTGGCGCCGAGCCGCCTCGATAAAGAGCGGACCGAGCACGATGAGGAACGCCATGGCAAGCGCGGTGAAAGCTGCAACCAGCGTATAGCCGATCGATTCCAGCCGCAGCCAGTACCAGCGCCGCATCTCCACCACTGCGTAAGCGCGGTTCAGTGCGACCCGCAATGCCTCGACGCCGTTGGAGGCGAAGTAGACCGAGAGCACGGCGCCGATCGTCAGCACACCGGAGCGGGTGGTCGTCAGCACGTCGTGGATCTCGCCGGAGAGCGAATCTGCAACTTGCCGCGGCCAGACCTGGAGCATCAGTCCGGCCGCCTGGTCGGCGAGCTCCTTGGAGCCGAAGAATCCAGCCAGAGACGTCAGCACGATCAGGAACGGGAACAGCGCCATCAGCGTCGACAGCGCGATGTGGCTCGCGATCGCCCAGCCGTCATCGGCCAGAAACGTGTAGAAGGCGTCTTCCACGACGACATAGATGTAGCGGATTGCTTTCACAGCTTGCTCCGGATCCGCCTCTCCCCGCTTGCGGGGAGAGGCCGGAATGCGCGCGTAGCGCGGATTCCGGGTGAGGGGGAGCTTCCGCGAATCCCTCGATCTCCGTCCTCGCGGCGAGCCCCCCTCACCCGCCGCGCGTTCCGCGCGTCGGCCTCTCCCCGCAGGCGGGGAGAGGCGAAGAGGGCCGGCGGCGAGCGCAAATTGGAAATCATCTCAAGAGCTTCTGATATTATTGGCCTAAAAGCCAGATTGGGAACGCCATGGCGGAGCGCCGCACACGGTGTTATCACCCCCAAATGGCACCTCTCCTGAGTACTTTCATCCTGCCGATCGCCGTGGCCGCCGTCGCGGTCGTGCTGCTGCTCGGCCTCGTCAACATGATGCGCGGCGGCTCGCCCAACACCTCGCAGAGATTGATGCGCTGGCGCGTGCTGCTTCAGTTCATCGCGATCGTCATTGCCATGACCGCTGTGTGGGCGATGGGGCGCTAACATGGTCCTGCTCAACCGCATCTATACCAAGACCGGTGACGACGGCACGACAGCGCTTGGAACCGGCGAGCGCCGTCCGAAATACGATCTGCGCATCACGGCCTATGGCACCGTCGACGAGACCAATGCCGCGATCGGCGTGGTGCGCCTTCATACCAGGGACGCCGTGGAGCTCGATGCGATGCTCGCCCGCATCCAGAACGATCTGTTCGATCTCGGCGCCGATCTTGCGGTGCCCGAGCGGGACGGCAAGGCGGAACGGCTGCGGGTGGTGGCAAGTCAGGTCGAGCGGCTCGAGCATGACATCGACGCACTGAACGACAAGCTCGCGCCGCTGACCTCCTTCGTACTCCCGGGCGGCACGCCGGCCGCCGCCTACCTCCACGTCGCCCGCACGATTTGCCGCAGGGCGGAACGTGTGATGGTGGAACTGGCAGCCCAGCCCGGCGAGACGGTCGGCGCCGCTGGCATCCAATATATGAACCGCCTGTCGGACTTCCTGTTCGTGGCCAGCCGCACCGCCAATCATAATGGCGCGGGCGATGTGCTTTGGGTTCCAGGCCAGAATCGCTGACCCCATTGAGATCAGCATTTCAGGGGGCTAAAATTAGCTCCCTTCGCGCGTTGACCAGGCCGGATCAGGCCTTTAGGTTCCGCGCCAGTTGAAATACCCCCCTCCCAAATTGAGTGAAAGAGGATCGATGAAGGTCTTAGTGCCGGTAAAGCGGGTGGTCGATTACAACGTCAAGGTCCGCGTCAAGGGCGATGGATCGGGCGTTGAACTCGCCAACGTCAAGATGTCGATGAACCCGTTCGACGAAATCGCGGTCGAGGAAGCGCTGCGCCTCAAGGAAGCCGGCAAGGCAACCGAAGTCGTGGTGGTGTCCATTGGAGCTGCGCAGGCATCGGAGACAATCCGCACTGGTCTTGCCATGGGCGCCGATCGCGGCATCCTGGTGAAGGCCGAGGGCACCGTCGAGCCGCTCGCTGTCGCCAAGATCCTGAAGAAGGTCGCTGAAGAAGAGCAGCCGGGCCTGATCATTCTCGGCAAGCAGGCGATCGACGACGACAGCAATCAGACCGGCCAGATGCTGGCCGCGCTGCTCGGCTGGTCGCAGGCGACTTTCGCCTCGAAGCTCGAGGTCGAAGGCGCCGACTTCAAGGTCACCCGCGAAGTCGACGGCGGCTTGCAGACCGTCAAGCTGAAGGGACCGGCAATCGTCACCACCGATCTTCGTCTCAACGAGCCGCGCTATGCCTCGTTGCCCAACATCATGAAGGCCAAGAAGAAGCCGATCGCCGAGAAGACCGTCGCGGATTACGGCGTCGATGTTACCGCACGTCTCGAGGTTCTGAAGACGACTGAACCGGCAGGCCGCAAGGCTGGCGTCAAGGTCAAGGACGTCGCCGAGCTGGTGTCGAAACTCAAGAACGAAGCCGGGGTGCTCTGATGACGACGCTGTTGATCGCCGAACATGAACACGAAGTCCTCAAGGACTCCACCAACAAGGCGTTGACCGCAGCGTCCCAGCTCGGCGGTGACGTCCATGTGCTGGTCGCCGGCGGCGGGCAGGGCACCAAAGCGGCGGCCGAGGCGGCCTCGAAGCTCGCAGGTGTTGCCAAGGTGCTGCTCGCCGAAGGCGAGCCTTACGCGCACGACCTCGCCGAGCCGCTGGCCGCGCTGATCGTCTCGCTGGCGCCGTCCTATGACGCGATCGTTGCGCCTGCGACCTCGCGCTTCAAGAACGTGATGCCGCGCGTCGCCGCGCTGCTCGACGTCATGCAGGTTTCGGAGATCACCAAGGTGGTCGCGCCCGACACCTATGAGCGCCCGATCTATGCCGGCAACGCCATTCAGACGGTGAAATCGAAGGACGCCAAGAAGGTCATCACGGTCCGCACCTCGACCTTCGCGGCGGCCGCTGCCGGTGGCAGTGCGCCGGTCGAGAGCGTCGCCGCAGTGGCTGATCCCGGCCTGTCGACCTTCGTCGGCGAGGAAGTCGCCAAGAGCGACCGTCCCGAGCTGACCTCGGCCAAGATCATCGTCTCCGGTGGCCGCGCCATGCAGAGCCGCGAGAACTTCGCCAAGTATATCGAGCCGCTCGCCGACAAGTTGGGGGCCGGTGTCGGTGCCTCGCGCGCGGCGGTGGACGCCGGCTATGCGCCGAACGACTGGCAGGTCGGCCAGACCGGCAAGGTCGTGGCTCCTGAGCTCTATGTCGCGGTCGGTATTTCCGGCGCGATCCAGCATCTGGCCGGCATGAAGGACTCCAAGGTGATCGTCGCGATCAACAAGGATGAGGACGCGCCGATCTTTCAGGTCGCCGATTACGGCCTGGTCGCCGACCTCTACCAGGCGGTTCCGGAGCTGACGGCCGAACTCGGCAAGCTCGGCAAGTAAAACGCGTTCAAAACACCGGCCGGAGGTATACACTCCGGCCGGTTTTTCTTTTTCGAGGCGTTTTCTTTGGCGTGGGGCGCGCTGGGGGAGCGATCCAATCTAGGTTTCGAGCCAGGGTTCTGATTAAATCAGACCTCCCGGCTCGGGGGATAGGCAGGGCGCGATATGCGCGCCGTTCCGGTGGATGACATGATGGCGGCAGTAATCAAGAAGGTCGGCGTGATCGGCGCGGGTCAGATGGGCAATGGAATCGCGCATGTCGCGGCCCTGGCCGGCTTCGATGTGGTGCTCAACGACGTCTCGGCCGACCGCCTCAAGTCGGGCATGGCCACCATCAACGGCAATCTGGCGCGCCAGGTCTCCAAGAAGGGCGTCACCGAGGACGACAAGGCCAAGGCGATCGCGCGGATCAAGCTCGCCGAGAAGCTCGATGACCTCGCCGATTGCGATCTCGTGATCGAGACCGCGGTCGAGAAGGAAGAGGTCAAGCGCAAGATCTTCCACGACCTCTGTGCGATCCTGAAGCCGGAGGCGATCGTCGCCTCCGATACGTCGTCGATCTCGATTACCCGCCTTGCGGCCGCGACTGATCGGCCCGAACGTTTCATCGGCATTCACTTCATGAATCCGGTGCCGCTGATGGAGCTGGTCGAGTTGATCCGCGGCATCGCCACCGACGATTCGACATTCGAGGCGTCCAAGGAGTTCGTTGCCAAGCTCGGCAAGCAGGTCGCCGTCTCCGAGGATTTCCCGGCCTTCATCGTCAACCGCATTTTGTTGCCGATGATAAATGAGGCGATCTACACGCTGTACGAAGGCGTCGGCAATGTCGAGGCGATCGATGCGGCGATGAAGCTCGGTGCGCACCATCCGATGGGCCCGCTGGAGCTTGCCGATTTCATCGGCCTCGATACTTGCCTGTCGATCATGCAGGTGCTGCATGAGGGGCTTGCCGACTCCAAGTACCGCCCGTGCCCGCTGCTGGTGAAATACGTCGAGGCCGGCTGGCTCGGCCGCAAGACCCAGCGCGGCTTCTACGACTACCGCGGCGCCAAGCCGGTTCCGACCCGCTGATCCATGTGACAATTCATGTCGCGTTAACCCATCGCGCCTAGGCTGCCGCCGGTACGAGGGTTTTTCGTAATGGACACGATGGCGATGGTCAGCACCATGCTGGCCTCTCAGCAAGGCGCGCTGCAGTCGAACATCTCGGCGACGCTCATGAAGCAGAACGCGGATGCGGAGAAATCCGCCGTCCTGACGCTGCTGGGCGCCGGTCAGCCCTCGCTCGCCAATGTCGGCCCTGGCGTCGGCGGCAATCTCAATATCTCGGCTTAAGGAATCAAAGCGACGCGGCAGCCGGGCCTAAGGCCGCCCGAAGCAGCTTGAGCGCATCTTCGCTCGCCCATTCGGCTGGTCCCGCGATCGTCGCGATCTCGCAACCCTGCGGGTCGACCAGCACCGAGGTCGGCATGCCCAGCGCCCGACCTATCGACTTAAGATCCTGGAAAACTTTGGCTTTCTGGTCGGTAAAATAGCCGAGCCTGGTCAGATTGGCATCTTTCAGGAAGTTCTTCGGCTTCTCGGGGTCGCGGGTGTCGATATTGATCGCCACCACCTCGAAATTTGGCCCCGACAGCTTGGTCTGGAGCTGGTCCAGCGCCGGCATCTCTTTTCGGCAGGGCACGCACCATGTGGCCCAGAGGTTGACCAGCAGGGTCTTGCCGCGGAAATCGGACAGCTTCTTCGGTTTGCCCTCGGCATCCTCGAAGGTCAGGTCCGGCAGCTTCAAGGGCGCGCTCGCCATGGTCAGCGCCGCCACCTCGCCATGGGCGAGCGGGGCGATCTTCCGGGCCGTGGCCACCGCCGCCCGGCAGGCCGGGTCGCCTGACGGAGCCCGGCTCAGGCCGAGCCCGTACAGCGCGGCGAAACCGGCCAACCCGCCGACCACCACGGTGGCGATGACGATGGGGATCCGGCGCGTGGCGGAGGGCTTCTGGTCCAGCATATCGTTTGTCATCCGGTCGCAGATATGGCTATCAGGGGCCTCTTAATACGGCTGGCCTCCGCCAGCAAACATGCGGCAAAGCAAGGCGTGAGCAGGGGATCATGAGCAACAAGATGTGGGGCGGCCGGTTCTCGGAACGTCCCGATGAGATCATGGAAGAGATCAACGTCTCCATCGACGTCGATCGTCACCTGTTTGCCCAGGACATTGCCGCGTCCAAGGCCCACGCCGCGATGCTTGCCAGCCAAGGCATCATCACGGCCTCTGATGCGAAAAATATCGGCAAGGGTCTAGACACGATTTTGTCAGAGATCGGCAACGGCCGCTTCGAGTTCAAGCGCGCGCTCGAGGACATTCATATGAATGTCGAGAGCCGCCTGTCGGAGCTGATCGGCCCCGCTGCCGGCCGTCTGCACACCGCTCGCTCGCGCAACGACCAGGTCGCGACCGATTTCCGTCTCTATGTCCGCGACGTTCTCGATGAGACCGATGCCGCGCTCGCCGCATTCCAGCAGGCGCTGGTGGAGCGCGCGCTCGAGCATGCCGGCACGGTCATGCCCGGCTTCACGCATCTGCAGACCGCGCAGCCCGTGACCTTCGGCCACCATCTGATGGCCTATGTCGAGATGGCAGCGCGCGACCGCGGCCGTTTCCAGGATGCGCGCAAGCGGCTCAATGAATCGCCGCTGGGTGCCGCTGCGCTCGCCGGCACCTCGTTCCCGATCGACCGCCACGCCACGGCCAAAGCGCTCGGCTTCGATCGTCCGATGGCGAACTCGCTCGACGCGGTCTCCGACCGCGACTTTGTGTTGGAGACGCTGTCAGCCGCATCAATCTGCGCCGTGCACATGTCGCGCTTTGCCGAGGAGATTGTGATCTGGACCTCGCCGCTGGTCGGCATGATCCGCCTCAGCGACAAGTTCACCACCGGCTCCTCGATCATGCCGCAGAAGCGCAATCCCGACGCCGCCGAGCTGGTGCGCGCCAAGACCGGCCGCGTCATCGGCGCGCTCAATGGTCTCCTGATCGTGATGAAGGGCCTGCCGCTCGCCTATCAAAAGGACATGCAGGAGGACAAGCAGGGCGCCATGGAGGGCTTTGCCGCGCTGTCGCTCGCGATCCGCGCCATGACCGGCATGGTCCGTGACCTCGTGCCTGATGAGGCCAGGATGAAGCTTGCTGCCGGCGAGGGCTATGCCACCGCGACCGATCTTGCCGACTGGCTGGTGCGGACGCTGAAGATGCCGTTCCGCGAGGCCCACCACGTCACCGGCCGCATCGTCGCCAAGGCCGCCGAGGGCGGCGTGGTGCTGCACGAGCTGCCGCTGAGGGAGATGCAGGCGATCGAGCCCAGGATCACCAAGGACGCGCTCGGTGTGCTCTCGGTCGAATCGTCGGTGAAGAGCCGCACTAGCTTCGGCGGCACCGCGCCGAAGAACGTGACGTCGCAGGCGAAGGCCTGGGCGAAGCGGCTGGAAAAAGAGCGAAAATTGGGCTGAAGGCAAAATTTCGCTTATGTTTCATGATCATCCGGCTCTCGCCAGAGCGCGCCAATCTCTGTATGGTGCGCCCCGCGTAGTGGGGATTTCGTCGTGACGTCAAAGTTTCGCCCGGCCGGCTCGGGTTGGGCCATCATTGTCTTGAGCCTGAGCGCGCTTGCGCTCGCCGGCTGTGGCCGCAAGGGCCCGCTCGACCTGCCGCCGACCGCCTCCAACGCGTCCACGGCCAATATCGCCGCGCCTGCCGATACCGAGACCGAAGCCCAGAAGACGCCGAGCGTGTTCAATCCGACCTATGGTGCGGATGCCCCGCCGGCGGCGACCAAGGGCAAGAAGAAACCGTTTATCCTCGATCCGCTCCTGGACGAAAAGCCCAGCCGATAGGCTGGGGTAACTGAGCCAACGCCATGAACCATTTCGACTATCGCAACGGCGTGCTGCACGCCGAGGCGGTGAACCTGTCCGAGCTGGCCGCGACAACAGGCACGCCGTTCTATTGCTATTCGACCGCGACGCTGGAGCGGCACTACCGCGTCTTCGCCGATGCCTTTGCCGGCGAGAAGGTGCTGATTTGCTACGCGATGAAGGCGAACTCCAACCAATCGGTGCTGCGCACGCTTGCGAAGCTTGGTGCGGGCGCTGACGTCGTCTCGGGCGGTGAGCTGAAGCGCGCGCTGGCCGCCGGTATTCCCGCCAGCAAGATCGTGTTCTCGGGCGTCGGCAAGACCGAGACCGAGCTGCGCGCGGCGCTCGCCGCCGACATCCTCTGTCTCAACGTCGAATCCGAGCCCGAGCTCGAATTGCTGTCGCGCCTCGCCACCGAGACGGGCAAGACCGCGCGCATTTCCATCCGCGTCAATCCGGACGTCGATGCCGGCACGCATGCCAAGATTTCGACCGGCAAGTCCGAGAACAAGTTCGGCATCCCGATCGTGCACGCCCGCGAGGTCTATGCGCGCGCTGCGAAGCTGCCCGGCATTCAGGTGACCGGCACCGACGTTCACATCGGCAGCCAGATCACCGATCTGTCCAAGATGGAGACGGCGTTCCGCATCCTGTCCGAATTCGTGCAGACGCTGCGCGCCGACGGCCACAACATCAGCCACGTCGATTTCGGCGGCGGGCTCGGCATTCCCTATGACATGGACCGCGAGGCGCCGCCGGCGCCGGATGCCTATGCCGCGATGGTCAAGCGCGTCAGCCACAATCTCGGCTGCACGCTGATGTTCGAGCCGGGCCGCATGATCGTCGGCAATGCCGGCATCCTGGTCGCCAAGGTGATCTATGTGAAGCATGGCGACGGCAAGAACTTCGTCATCATCGACGCCGCGATGAACGACCTCATTCGTCCGACGCTGTACGAGGCGCATCACGACATCCTGCCGGTGACGGAGCCGGCGAAGGGCGCAGCGACCATCATGGCCGACGTCGTCGGACCGGTGTGCGAGACCGGCGACTACCTCGCGCTCGACCGCACGCTGCCGACGCCCAAGCCGGGCGATCTCATCGCCATCATGACCGCAGGCGCTTACGGCGCCGTCCAGGCCGGCACCTACAACACGCGGCCGCTGGTGCCGGAGGTGATGGTGAAGGGCGATCAATACGCGGTCGTGCGCCCGCGCATCGAGGTCGAGCAGCTCATTGCGATGGATACGCCGGCGCCGTGGCTGTGAGCCGGCGCCGCGCCGGTTCGCGCGGCCAACTCAAAACGCGAAAACAACCCCATGCACAGTAGCCTTGGGAGACCCGCCTGACGCCGGGTGGTCCTGCGAAACTGCTTGATAGGCCACGCGAATCGGCCGCCTCGGCGCAATCGCTAGCTTTTTCGGCCCACGACGACCCCGGCCTTCTGCTCGATCGGCTTGATCGCCGCGGTGAAATCGGATCCCGCGCCCTCCGCGGCGATCACGGTCTCCCAGAGTCGACCAACGGCGTCCGCAACCTCCATCGACAGGCCGAGCTGTTTCATCTCCTCCAGCGCCAGCCGGACGTCCTTCACCATCAATCCGGTGGCGAAGCCGAAGTCGAAGGTCCGCGGCAGCACCGAGCGCGGAAACTTGTCGCGGCTCGCCGTGTTCATGCCGGAGCCCGCATTGATGACGTCGATCATGACGGCGGGATCAAGCCCGGCCTTCACGCCCATCACCACGGCCTCCGAGGTCGCCACGATCGCGGTGGCCGAGAGGAAATTGTTGGCGAGCTTCATGGTCTGCGCAGCGCCCGGCTTCTCGCCGATGAAGAACACCTTTCCGATCACGTCGAGCGCGGGCTTGAGCAGCTCGAACTCCGCTCTTGGCCCTGACACCATCACCGCGAGCGTCCCCTTCTCGGCGCCCCCGACGCCTCCCGAGACCGGGCAGTCGATCTGCACGATGTTTCGTTTCGCCAGCAGGCCGTGAATCTTCGCGGCCATCGCCGAGCCGACGGTCGACAGATCGATGAAGCGTTTGGCGCGGCTGCCCTCGATCACGCCGCTGGCGCCTGTGGCCACCTCGAGCGAGGCCTGCAGCGACGGCAGGCTCGCCATCACCGTCTCGACCTTGTCGGCAACGTCCTTCGGCGACGTCGCAGCGGTTGCGCCGCGCGCGACAAGCATGTCGACGGCCTCCTTGCGGGTGTCGAACACGACGAGCTTGTGCCCGGCCTCGATCAGCCGCCGCGCCATCGGGAAACCCATGTTTCCGAGGCCGATGAATCCGATGTCCATGGTGTTTCCTTGTGTTCTTGTCTTCATTATTTTGTCGAACGACCCCGCGCAACTCTCGGTGTCGTCCTGGCGAAAGCCAGGACCCATTACCCCAGGGAGAAGTTGTGGCGCGAAGTGGTCACTCCGAGTCCCCATAACCACATCCGCCGGTGGCTATGGGTCCTGGCTTTCGCCAGGACGACGAGGGGGAGGGATGCTGGGTCCCTCACTCTCATCGTCCCTCACGCCTTCCCATCGATCTCCGCGAACACCTCGCGCGCGATGCGGAAGCTGTCGACGGCGGCCGGCATGCCGCCATAGATCGCGACCTGCATCAGGATCTCGCGGATCTCGTCGCGGCTGACGCCGTTGGTCAGCGCGCCCTTCAGATGCGCGCGGAACTCGTGCTGGCGGTTCAGGATCGCGATCATCGCGATGTTGAGCATGCTCCGGGTCTTGCGCGGCAGCTCCTCGCGGCCCCACACCGTGCCCCAGCAATATTCGTTGAGCATCTCCTGGAACGGCCGGTTGAAGTCGTCGACGTTCTTCAGCGCGTTGTTGACATAGGCTTCGCCCAGCACCGCTTTGCGGACCTCCAGGCCCTTGTCGTGCATCTTCTTGTCCATGGCGTTTCCTTATTCCCCTCAGGTTTTCTCTTGGGATGGCGCCGCGGAAATTACGGGGTTGCCCCTTGCCAGTCACGTCCTCGTGTTATGCGGGAAAAGGGGTGTCTCCCGTACAGGAACGGATGCCTCAGTGCTGCCGTTGTGGTACGCTCCTCTCCGCCGGGTAACCTGGAGAGTTGATTGAACGGCGTCACCCCCGACCCGTCAGACCCGATCCGCGATGGCGATGCTCTGTCGCGGCTGAAGCTGGCGCAGGCCCTCGAGCGGTCCACCTATGCCATCGCGTGGGAGCGTGCCTGGCCCGGTCTGGCGCGTGTTTTCACCGTTATCGGCCTGTTCCTGGTGGTGTCCTGGGCTGGCATCTGGCTGGCGCTGCCCTCCGTCGCGCGTGCGATCGGCCTCGTCCTTTTCGCAGGCCTTGCGGCCGCCGCCCTGTTCCCCCTGATTCGGTTTCGCTGGCCGAGCCGCGCAGAGGCGCTCGCCCGGCTCGATCGCGGTTCGGGCATCCGTCACCGCCCGGCCACCACGCTCACGGACACGCTGACGTCGCAGGACCCTGTCGCGCAGGCGCTCTGGCAGGCCCAGCGCGAGCGCACGCTGGCCTCGCTCAAGCGCATCCGCGCCGGTTTGCCGCGTCCGCGCCTTGCCATCCACGATCCCTGGGCGCTGCGTGCGCTGGTCATGATCATGCTGGTCGCGACCTTCTTTGCCGCCGGCGACGAGCGCGCGATGCGGCTGGGCGCAGCCTTCGACTGGAACGGAGTGCTGGCGCCGACCAACATCCGCGTTGATGCCTGGGTCACGCCGCCGCTCTACACCGGCAAGCCGCCGGTGATCCTGTCGGCGGCCAACAAGGAAGCCGCGGCCCTTCCGTCCTCCGGCCCGCTCTCGGTTCCCGCGGGCTCGACCCTGATCGTGCGCTCCTCCGGCGGCAGCCTGGATGTCGTCGTCTCCGGTGGCCTCAAGGAGGCCGAGCCGAAGGAGGCTGCGCCGAAGGGCACCAACGAGAAGCATTTCACCATCACAGGCGACGGCACTGCGCATGTCCGTGCGCCCTCGGGTCAGCCGCAATGGGCGTTTGCGGCGAGCCCGGATCGTCCGCCGACGATCGCGCTCGCCAAGGACCCGGAGCGCCAGGCGCGCGGTGCGCTCCAGCTCGTCTACAAGATCGAGGACGATTACGGCGTCACCGGCGCCGAAGCGCAGGTCGCCGCGCGCAGCAATGATGCCGGCAAGGACGGCGATGGACGAACCGCGGCGCGGCCGCTGTTCCAGCCGCCGCAATTCCCGCTCGTGCTGCCGAACGCGCGCACCCGTAACGGTGTCGGTCAGACGGTGAAGGATCTCAGCGAGGATCCCTATGCCGGCGCCGACGTCACGCTGACGCTGACCGCCAAGGACGAGGCCGGCAACGAGGCTCGAAGCGAACCCTTCAACATGCGCCTGCCCGAGCGGCTGTTCACCAAGCCGCTCGCACGCGCGCTGATCGAGCAGCGCCGCATCCTCGCGCTCGATGCCAACAGGAATTCCGACGTCTACACGGCGCTCGACGCGCTGATGATCGCGCCCGAACTGTTCACGCAGGAGACCGGGCAATATCTCGGCCTCTACAGCGTCACCCGCCAGCTCGAGGCGGCGCGCACCGACGATGCATTGCGCGAGGTCGTGGCAAGCCTGTGGGCACTCGCGGTGACGATCGAGGATGGCAACATCTCCGACGTCGAGAAGGCGTTGCGCGCGGCGCAGGAGGCGCTGAAGCAGGCGCTGGAGCGCGGCGCCAGCGACGAGGAAATCAAGAAGCTGACCCAGGATCTGCGCGCGGCGCTCGACAATTTCATGCGCCAGCTCGCCGAGCAGTTCCGCAACAACAAGGACGCGCAGAATCTCGCGCGGCCGCTCGATCCAAACACGAAAATCCTGCGCCAGCAGGACCTGCAGAACATGATCGACCGCATGGAGCGCCTGTCGCGCTCCGGCGACAAGGATGCGGCCAAGCAGTTGCTCGACCAGCTCCAGCAGATGCTGGAGGGCCTGCAGATGGCGCAGCCCGGACAGTCCGGCGAGAGCGACATGGAGCAGGCGCTCAACGAGCTCGGCGACATGATCCGCAAGCAGCAGCAATTGCGCGACAAGACCTACAAGCAGGGCCAGGACTCCCGGCGCGATCGCATGCGCGGCAAGCAGCAGGGCGACCAGTCGATGTCGGATCTGCAGCAGGACCAGCAGGCGCTGCGCGACCGCCTGAAGAAGCTTCAGGACGAAATGGCCAAGCGCGGCCTTTCGCAGAAGGGCCAGCAGGGACAGAAAGGCCAGAAGGGGCAGCCTGGCGACCAGGGCCAGGACGGCGATCAGGATGCCGACCAGGGTGATGACGAAGGCGGGCTCGATTCCGCCGACAACGCCATGGGCGATGCGGGTTCGAAGCTCGGCGAAGGCAATGCCGACGGCGCCGTGGACTCCCAGGGCAAGGCGCTGGAGGCGATGCGCAAGGGTGCGCAGAAGATGGCCGAGGCGATGCAGCAGGGCGATGGCGACGGTCAGGGTGACGGTCCCGGCAATCGCACCGGCCGCCAGCAAAGCGGTGCCAACCAGACCGACCCGCTTGGCCGTCCGATGCACGGCCGCGAACTCGACGATTACACGGTCAAGATCCCGGGCGAGATCGACGTGCAACGTGTTCGCCGCATCCTCGAAGAACTCCGCCGCCGCCTCGGCGACCCTTCGCGCCCGCAGATCGAGCTCGACTATATCGAGCGGCTGCTGAAGGATTTTTGAGGGCAGGCCCTCACCTCATCCTCCGTCATTGCGAGTGCAGCGAAGCAATCCAGAATCTCTCTGCGGAAAGATTCCATCTCCGTCACCCTGAGGTGGCCGCTTCTTCAGCGGCCCTCGAAGGGCGACGGCCCATCTGCATCTGGGCCGTTCATCCTTCGAGGCTCTGAGCACAGTGCAGATCGCACTGCGCTCCTCGCACCTCAGGATGACGGATCACGAGCTTGCGCTGCTTGCGGCGTCAGGCCTTCTTCGCTGCAAGCGCGTCCGCAACCGCCGTGCGGATATCGGCGATCGAGAATGGCTTGGTCACGACATCATGCACCAGCGCATTCAAATTCGATGCGCGTTCGCGCTGATCGGCAAAGCCCGTCATCAGCAGGATGGTCAGCTGGGGAAAGTCGCGCGCGACGGAGAGCGCGAGCGCGATGCCGTCCATGACCGGCATCTGGATATCGGTGAGCAAGAGGTCGAACGCGCCGTCCTCGCGGGTCAGGATCTCAAGCGCCTCGGCACCGTCCTGTGCGGTGACGGTCTCGTGGCCGTCCATGGCGATGGCGCGCGCCACCAGCTGGCGCATCGAATCCTCGTCATCGGCGATCAACACTTTTGGCATGACAGCAACCTTGGGACCAACCTCCCGTGCGGACTCCATCAAGCCTGACTATACGCTGCCGCCGGCAATGTCGCGCCGGTTGAAGAAGCGAACGTCGATATTGCGGCCTTCCGGCGGCGGCGAGGCCAGCCGCGAGCGGAAGAAGGCGCGTTCGCCGGGTTGCAGCACGGTCTGCTCCAGCACCGAATTCCAGGCGTAGATCTCGGCGCCTTGCGCGTCGCGCACCGCAAAACGGAGCCGCGGAATATCGACCGGCTTCTTGCCCTGGCCGACGATCACGCCCTCGATCACCAGCACCTGCTTACCGTCCACGGTCTCGGTCGAGAGCTTGACGTCCTTGAAGGAGAGCCCGCGCAGGTTCACCTCCAGCCCGACCATCTTGTAGAACGCCGCGGTCTGCGGCAGCAGGCGGACCATGTCGCCGCGCCAGATCACCAGCGCCAGGACCAGCGCGCCCATGGCGGCGCACGCGGTCGGCAGGCCGTAATGGGATTTGCGCGAGGCGATGGCGGGCTTCGGCCGGCTCACCTTGGCCCCGCGACGGCTGAACAGGCTACGGAACCAGGATTGGTGCTGGACGCCGACGACGTCCTCTTCCGCGGCCCGGGCCGCCGCCGACCATTCGTCTTCGGGCTCGGCAGTGTCCTCCGTCGGCCAGTCGCTGGCGATCGAGGGACTTTCGACCACCGGGGTCTCGGCGGCCTCGTCCTGGGCGTAGGTGTTCCACTGCGCGGCAAGGTCGGACTGGTCGTCGGCCTGGCCGGCCGCGGCCATGGCCGGAACGGCCGCCTCCTCGATGGCATCCTCGGGATGCGCCATCCATGTCTCCTTGCAGCGGGAGCAGCGGACCGTCCGGCCGTTAGCCCCAAGGCTGGCAAGCTTGATGGCGTAGGATGTCGTACAATGGGGGCAGACGATATGCATGGACGGCCTCGACGATGACCTTGTCGCCCGGAACTGGGCGCCAATGGTACTCCATGAAGGGTACTTCAAAGGATGCTGCCGGGGATGCTACAGGGCGACCGTTAACGAACCGGAAACCATAACGGTCGCACAACCCCCTGATCGCACGTGGCGAAACTTCGCTGGCGTGCGGCCTACGCCCCTCGAACGGAGCTGAACGTGGTTCGGTTCGAAAATGTCGGATTGCGTTACGGTCTGGGGCCGGAGATCCTGCGCGACCTCAATTTCCAGATCCCGGCGCATTCCTTCCAGTTCCTCACCGGCCCGTCGGGCGCCGGCAAGACGTCGCTGCTGCGCCTGTTGTTCCTGTCGCACCGGCCGACGCGCGGCCTCGTCAATCTGTTCGGGCACGACATCTCCCAGCTCGGCAAGGACGAGATCGCGGACCTGCGCAAGCGCATCGGCATCGTGCTCCAGGATTTCCGCCTGCTGGACCACATGACGACCTACGAGAACGTGGCGCTGCCGTTCCGCGTCATGGGTCGCAGCGAATCGAGCTATCGCAAGGAGGTCATCGACCTCCTGCGCTGGGTCGGCCTCGGCGACCGCATGGACGCGCTGCCGCCGATCCTGTCGGGCGGCGAGAAGCAACGCGCGGCGATCGCGCGCGCGGTGATCTCGCGGCCGCAACTGCTGCTCGCGGACGAGCCGACCGGCAGCGTCGATCCGACGCTCGGGCGACGCCTGCTTCGGCTGTTCATCGAGCTCAACAAGTCAGGCACCGCCGTCATCATCGCAACCCACGACATCGCGCTGATGGACCAGTACGACGCGCGCCGCTTCGTGCTGCATCAGGGACGGCTGCACGTCTATGAGTAGAACCGACGATCGCGGCGTATTGGTCGATCTCGGACAGGAGCGTCCGCAGCTTCCCGCGCGGGCGCGCAACATGTCGCCGATCGTGCCGCGCGCCTCGATCCACGGCCGCGCGCTGGTCGCCGTCGTCGCCATCATGACCTTCCTCGCCTCGATGACGACGGGCGCGGTGCTGCTGGTCAGCGCCTCGGCTGCGGAATGGCAATCGGATGTCGCAAGCGAGATCACCATCCAGGTCCGTCCGCAATCCGGACGCGACATCGAGCGCGATACGGCTGCCGTCACCGAGGCGCTGCGCGCGCAGGCCGGCGTCGTCGAGGTCAGGCCGTTCAGCAAGGACGAAAGCGGCAAGCTGCTCGAGCCGTGGCTCGGTACCGGCCTGTCGATGGACGATCTGCCGGTGCCGCGCATGATCATCGCGCGCGTGCAGCCGGGAACGGTGCTCGATCTCGGTGCCTTGCGCGCTCGCGTGACGCAAGCGGCGCCGAGTGCCAGCGTCGACGATCACCGCGCCTGGATCGAACGGATGCGCTCGATGACCAATGCCACCGTGCTCTCCGGCATCGGCATCCTCGCGCTCGTCATCGTCGCGACGATCATTTCGGTGTCGTTCGCAACGCGCGGCGCCATGGCGGCGAACCGCCCGATCGTCGAAGTGCTGCATTTCGTCGGCGCCGGTGACCGCTACATCGCCAATCACTTCCTGCGGCACTTCCTCAGGCTCGGTCTCGAAGGCGGCGTCATTGGCGGGGGCGTCGCCATGCTGCTGTTCGGCTTCTCCGAGTCGATCGCCGGCTGGTTCTCCGGCACGCCGGTCGGCGACCAGTTCGCCGCGCTGCTCGGCACCTTCTCGCTGCGGCCCTCAGGTTATGTCGTGCTCGCGGTGCAGGCCGTCCTGATCGGCGCGATCACGGCGGTCGCCTCGCGTCAGACGCTTTTCGCCACGCTAAATGATGTGGATTGAGTTCCTTTCTTCCTTCTCCCCTTGTGGGAGAAGGTGGCATAGGCGGCCTTCGGCCGCCGTTCTTAGAGAACGCCGAAGCGAAGCTTCGGCTATGGCGCCGGATGAGGGGTATCTATCCACGAGCTCACTGCGAGCTTCACTTGCGGAGAGAACCCCTCACCCGTCTCGCCGCTTCGCGGCGAGCCACCCTCTCCCACAAGGGGAGAGCCCGACAAACCGGACTCCACATCGCCTCAAAACGTCTTAAAATCATCCGGGGAAGGGATCACCGATATCGCATGACCTCGCCGACCGACGATCAATCGCCGAACCTGCCGCGCGGCTGGCTGCGCGCGACCATCGTCTCGACGGTCGCGTTCGTGTTCGTCGGCGTGGCGGCGGGCTTTGTTGCGTTCTTGACGCAATTGCGCGGCGCCGAGATCGCCCCTGGCCGCAAGGCGGACGGCATCGTGGTGCTGACGGGCGGCTCCTCGCGGGTCTCGGACGCGATGGAGCTGCTTGCGGCCGGCTACGGCAAGCGGCTGCTGATCTCGGGCGTGCACCCGACCTCGACCGCAAGCGACATCTCCCGGACACTGCCGGAGAACCAGTCCTTCATGACCTGCTGCGTCGATCTCGATCGCACCGCGCTCACCACCCGCGGCAACGCGGCGGAGGCGCGGCGCTGGGCCGAGGGGCGCGGCTTCAAATCGCTGATCGTGGTCACCTCGAACTATCACATGCCGCGCGCGCTGGTGGAGTTCTCGCACGCGATGCCGGAGACGACGCTCGTTCCCTTCGCGGTGGTCGGCGACAAATGGCGCGAGGAGCCATGGTGGACCTCGGCCTCGACGCTGAGGCTGCTCATGTCCGAATATGTCAAGTACATCGCCGCGGAGGTCAGGGTGCGGCTGGAAGATTTCGGGATTGACCTTTCCCCCGAGATGTCGGAGCAGCCTGCGGGTCTGCAATCCAGGCGGCCTGCCACGGCACAGGCCAATTGATCGGATTCCTGATGTTCCTGATTTTCCTGCGCTCGCTCGTCTTCAACGTGCTGTTCTACGCCGTGCTGGTGTGCCTGATCATCGTGGCGCTGCCGACCTTCGCCCTGCCGCCGCGCACCACGTTGACGGTCGCCAAGTGGTGGGCGAACGTCACGCTGGTCCTGATGCGCGTGGTCTGCAACATCAAGGTGGAGTTCCGCGGGGTCGAGAAGATCCCGCAGGGGCCGCTGGTGGTCATCGCGAAGCATCAGTCGTTCTGGGAAACGTTCGTGTTGCCGGGCTTCTTTCATCATCCGATCTTCATCCTCAAGCGCCAGCTCATGCAGATCCCGGTGTTCGGCCAGTTCCTGGTCAAGACCGGGATGATCGCGATTGATCGCAATGCAGGCGTGAAGGCGCTGCTGGACATGACGCGTCGCGCGCGAGAGGCGGTTCGCGCCGGCCGCCAGCTCGTCATTTTCCCGGAAGGCACCCGCCGCGCGCCTGGGGCGCCGCCGGACTACAAGACCGGCTTTGCGCAGATCTATTCGTCCTGTGGGGTGCAATGCCTGCCGATCGCGCTCAATTCCGGCCTGTTCTGGCCGCGCCGGACGTTCATGCGCTATCCCGGCACGTTGGTGGTGGAGTTCCTCGATCCGCTGCCGCCCGGCCTGCCAAAGGACCAGTTTCTCACGCGCGCGCAAGCCGCGATCGAGGGTGCGACCGGGCCGCTCGTCGAAGCGGGACGCAAAGAGCAGGAGCAGTTGATCGGACGCGCGCCGAGCTACGCGTCGTCGGGACGTTAGCGGCTCTCTCGGGTCTCGTCCGGAGCCTGGGCGTGCACCGGATGCGCCTCGCCATGCAGCATCGTTGCGAGCTGATGCAGCTGCGTGTCGCGAAAGCCTTCGGCCTCGATCGCCTTCACGGTCGCCGTCACATAGTCCCTGTTGGCACCGGACTGGCCGTGACCCTGCAGCACATGGCGATGCTGATCGGCGAGCGACAGCCGGCCGGCATATTGCACGTGACCCCGGTCGACGACATAGGCGAGCGCCGAGACGCGCTCGCGCGCCTCGTTCTCCAGCCACACCGAGCGCATCACCTCGCGATAGACCGAGGTCACCTGCTCGCGCGCGCGCAGATAAGCGACAACGTCGGCGCGGTTCTTCTCGGCGACGCGGAAGGCGATGCCGCGGCAGGCGCCGCCGCGGTCGAGTCCCAGCACCAGACCAGGCTGCTCCGGCGTGCCACGATGCACGAAGGAATAGACGCAAAGCGCGCGATGCTCGCCGACCAGCCGGGCCGGGACGCGCTCCTCGAATGCGAAGCCCGGTCGCCACATCAGCGAACCGTAGCCGAACACCCAGAGGTCGCCCTTGGCGGTGGCCACGTTGGGGAGGGTGATTTCAGACATTTCGGGCACGGCTACCAGAACCAGCCCTCCAAGCGAAGCGAATTCTCCGCCTTTTGTTGGGGGCAAAGCCCGCTTACATTTGACAAAATCTGGGGTCAAAGGGTCGCCGCATGTCCGATATGACCGTTGCCGCAGGCCGGCGCTCCCGCCGGGGGCTCTTCATCGCTCCCGTCCTCCTCCTGATCCTCGCAGCCGCCTGGAGCGGCTTCTGGTTCTATGCGGCCTCGCAGGCCGAAATCGCGGTCGATGCCTGGCGCGCGCAGGAGGCCAAATCCGGCCGCATCTATGACTGCGCCAAGCGATCGGTCGCGGGTTTCCCGTTCCGCTTCGAGGTCCAGTGCTCCGGCGCCAGCGTTGCCCTGGTCTCGCAGAACGCGAGCAAGACGCCGTTCACGGCGCGGCTCGACAACATCCTCGTCGTCGCCCAGGTCTATGACCCCAGGCACGTCATCGCCGAATTCTCCGCGCCGGCAACGCTGGTCGACGGCGTCACGCAAAACACCTTCGTGGTGAACTGGAGCAAGGGCCGCAGCAGCGTGATCGGCTTGCCGGCCATCCCGGAGCGCGCCTCGATCGTGTTCGACGATCCCAGCCTCAACAGGCTTGACGGCTCCGTGCAGGTGCCGCTCGCGCGAGCCAGGCAGATCGAACTGCACGGACGTCTCGCCGATGGATCACCGGCCGATCATCCGGTGATCGAAACCGTGCTCCAGGTCTCGCAAGCCAGCATCCAGGGCGTCCATCCGCTGCTCGCCGAGCCGTTCGAGGCGGATACGCGCGCGAAGATCACGGGCCTGTCGGATCTCACGCCAAAGCCGTGGCCGCAGCGTTTCCGTGAGATCCAGGCTGCCGGCGGTCATATCGAGATCGTGCAGTCGCGGATCCAGCAGGGCGAGATGATCGCGGTCGCGGCCGGCACGCTCGGCCTCTCGGCCAATGGCCGACTGGACGGCGAATTGCAGATGACGGTGACCGGCCTCGAGCGCGTCATCCCGGCGCTCGGCATCGAGAAGATGCTCGAAGACGGCGTGCCTCAGGCAACGCTCGATCGTGTTGCGCCCGGTGTGAAGACGAAGGACCTCAACAATCTGTTCGGTGCGCTCGATCGCGCCGTCCCCGGCCTTGGCAAGGTGATCAAGCAGAACGCCAACGCGGGTGTTGCCGCCGGCATCAACTCGATCGGCACCGAGAGCACGCTCGAGGGCAGGAAGGCGCGAAGCTTCCCGCTGAAATTTGTCGACGGCGCTGTCCTGCTCGGCCCGATCAAGGTCGGCGAGATTCCGCCGCTGTACTGATTCCCGTAGCCCGGATTGCGCTTCGCCCCATCCGGGCTACGAACCTCTGAACGCACGTCACGATCTCTTCGCCAGATCGTGATCACGCATCGGGAATGCGAAGCCGCAACGCCCGTTCTCTCTCCATGCCGCCCGCATGATGCCGCGGGCTCCTCAGGCAGGAGAGACATTCTTGACCACATCAAAACTGTTCGTTGCCGCCATCGGCGCCACGGCCGCGTTCGCGACGCCTGCGTTCGCGCAGTGGCAGCCGCGGCAGCCGGCCGCTTCTGATCGCAATCACGCGAGCCCGGCAACACGCGATTCCATCGCCTATGCGCCTTCCGCGACATCACCGCGCCCCACGGTGATCCGCACGACCAAGGGCCACTAGCCGCCATCCCTTGAGACGCGCATCGCGGAGTTGGGCCCGGCCATGTCCCGGTCGGGCCCAACGCGCGTTGCGTCAGATGCGCAACGATCGCGCGCGTGCGGATCGGGGAAGCCGCAAAAATATTCCGAACATGATCGTCAGGAAAACGTGATGCAGAAGATGCGCCTCGCCGAGAATAACAGCACGCTTATTCGCATCACTCCACACCAGGGAAGCACGCACGCGCCGGGGGCGCGACGACCAGAACCTGCTTCCCCAGTGGAGGGAGGCTTACGTGCGGATCATCAACTACGGACTGATGCTGGGACTACTCGCTGCCTGTTCGGGACAGGCGCGTGCCGACGACAATGTCACGTCGGAAATCCAGGCGTTGAAGGCGAAGCTCAGGGAGCTGCAACAGAAGGTGGATTCGGAGGCGCGTAAGACGCGCCAGGTCGAGGCGGCGCAGTCGAGGTCCGTGCCGGTGCCGGCGACCTACAAGGCGCTGCCCGTCGATCCCTGCGCGTCAGGCAAGATCTGCTACAAGGGCATCACGCTGACATTCGGCGGCTGGGTCGATCTCACCGGCATCTACCGCTCGCGCAACATCGCCTCCGACACCGGCTCGGTCTACAATTTCATCCCCTACCAGCAGGCCCACAATTTCTATGTCCCGGAGACACGGTTCTCCGCGCGCCAGAGCCGGTTCTCCGTGCTCGCCGAAGGCAACGCCGATCCCGATACGCATCTCGCCGGTTACGGCGAAATCGATTTCGAGGGCGCGGCGCAGACGGCAAGCTCGGTTGCGACGAACTCCTTCAATCCGCGCATGCGGCAGCTCAGCCTCGAGCTCGACCGCACCGATCTCGGCCTGCACTTCCTCGCCGGCCAATCCTGGTCGCTGAACGCGCCGACCAAGACGGGCATCGATCCACGCGGCGTCGACGCGCCCGGCGTGATCGATTTCGAATCCGTTCCGGGATTTTTGGCGGCACGGCAGCCCGGCTTGCGCGTCTGGCAGGATATCGGGCCCGAATTCAAGATCGCGGCATCGGTCGAAAATCCGCAGACCGCGTTCTTCGGCGGCAACACGCCGACGGTCGGTACGCCCGCGGTGGGCCCGCAAGGCGTGCTCAACCCGAACCTCCAGGTCAACCTCACCGGGCCGGGCGGCAGCTTCTTCAACAACCTCAACAATGTCAGCCTGAACCAGGTGCCTGACGTCACCGCGAAGGCGGCGTGGGATCCGCGGCTCGGGCCCTACAAGCTGCATGTCGAAGCCTGGGCGCTCTATCGCCAGCTGTTCGACCGCTTCAACGGCGCCAACCACACCTACGACACCGGCAGCTTCGGCGGCCACGTCTTCGCGGAGCTGATTCCGAAGACCCTCGACCTGCAGCTCTATGGCGCGCATGGCGTGCTTGGTCGCTTCACGGCGACGCCGTTCCCCGATGCCGCCGTGGCGCAGGACGGCACGGTGCTGCCGCTGACGATCACGGCGGCCGCCGTCGGCCTGATCTGGCACGCAACGCCGAGCCTCGACGTCTACAGCTACGCGGGTCTCGAAAAAGCCAAGGCCAATTTCGCCAATGTCGGCACCGTGCCATTTGGCTACGGCAATCCGCTCTACAACAACACCGGCTGCTTCACCGAGAACACGCCGGCCGCGACCTGCAACGGCAACACCAGGGAAGTGCGGCAAGTCACCGCCGGCATCTACGACACCATCTACCAGGGCAATTACGGCACGCTCAAAGCCGGCGTGCAGTACTCCTACACGCAGCGGCTCGCCTTCGCCGGTGTCGGCGGCGCGCCCAAGACCGACGACAACATCGTCATGACGCAGATCCGCTATTATCCGTTCTGATCTCCTGTGAGTGGCAATTGTCCGGCGGTGTTCTGATGCTTCGGCTCGCGCATGTCGTCGCCCGGCTTGGCCTGGCGATGACGGGCGCGGTCGGCGCCACCTTCGTTGCCGCCTTGCTGATGCGGGCCGAGCTGCCCTGGTTCGACACCGTCGAATTCACGGTGCTTCTGATCGTGCTCGGAATGATCGGCGCCTGTCTCGGGACCGACATCCCGCGCTGGCCGCAGCTTCAGGCCGGACCGGCCCATCGATCGCCTGCAATCGGTCTTGCCGGCGCGACCGGCACGTTCCTAGCGGCTGGCGCGGGTCTGCTCGCGCTCTATGCCTTCGTGTTCGATGAGACGTCCGATCCCGCCGGCAATTTGTTGTTTGGCGCAACCTGGATGCTGGGCGTATCCATGCAGATCGGCGCCGGCCTGATCGGTCGCCGCCGTATCGCGCAGGTCAAAGACGGCTAGCTCGACTTCTTGTCGAGCTGCCCGTGCTGTCGGCCGAAGTCGGGCGCGGCCGAATCCTGGCCGATCTCGACGATGCCGCGGCGAATGGCGCGGGTCCGGGTGAAATGGTCGAACAGCGCCTCGCCATCACTGCGGCGGATGGCGCGGGTGAGCTTGGCCAGATCCTCGGTGAAAGTGCCGAGCATCTCCAATACGGCGTCCTTGTTGGCAAGGAACACGTCGCGCCACATGGTCGGATCGGAGGCCGCGATACGGGTGAAATCGCGAAAACCGCCGGCGGAGAATTTGATGACTTCCGACTCGGTCACCTGCTGCAGCTCGTCGGCGGTGCCGACGATGGTGTAGGCGATCAGATGCGGCAGATGGCTGGTGATCGCGAGCACGAGATCATGATGATCCGGCGTCATCACCTCGACCTTGGCGCCCATCGCCGCCCAGAAGGCGCGCAGATGCGCGACAGCGTCGGCATCGACGCCTTCCGGCGGTGTCAGGATGCACCAGCGGTTGATGAAGAGCTCGGCGAAGCCGGAGTCGGGTCCCGAATGCTCGGTGCCCGCCACCGGGTGCGCAGGCACGAAATGAACGCTCTTCGGCAGATGCGGCGCCATGTCCTTGATGACCGCGCCCTTGACCGAGCCGACGTCGGAGATGACGGCGCCGGGCTTCAGATGCGCGGATATCTCCTGCGCGACCTCGCCGCAGGCGCCGACGGGAATGCAGAGGATGACGAGATCGGCATCCTTCACCGCTTCCGCATTGGTCGCGACGACCCGGTCGACGATGCCGAGCTCGAGCACGCGCGCGCGCGTCTTCTCCGAGCGCGCGGTGGTGACGATCTCGCCAGCCAGGCCCTGGAGCTTCGCGGCGCGCGCGATCGAGCCGCCGATCAGGCCGAAGCCGATCAGCGCGACGCGCTGGAAATGCGGGTCCACGCTCATTTGCCGGCCATGAAGTCGCGCAGGGCCTCGACGACGAGGCGGTTGGCCTCCTCGGTGCCGATGGTCATGCGCAGCTGATGGTGCAGGCCATAGTTCTTCAGCGCGCGCAGCACCAGGCCGCGCCTGGTGAGATAGGCATCGGCGGCATCCGACGTCTTGCCGGTTTCCGGGAAGTGGATCAGCACGAAATTGGCGACGCCAGGCGTCACCTTCAGCCCGAGCTTGGTGATCTCCTCGGCGAGCCAGTTGCGCCAGGTCTCGGTGAACTGCTTCGACATCGCCTGGTGCGCGGTGTCCTCGATCGCGGCGACTGCGGCGTACATTGCCGGCGTCGACACGTTGAAGGGGCCGCGAATGCGGTTGACGGCGTCGATGATGTGCTCGGGGCCGAACATCCAGCCGACGCGCAGCGCGGCGAGGCCGTGGATCTTGGAGAAGGTGTGCGTCACCACCGTATTCTCCGTGGTGGCGACCAGCTCGATCCCCATCTCGTAATCGTTGCGCGAGACGTAGTCGCAATAGGCGGCGTCCAGCACCAGCAGCACATGCGAGGGCAGGCCGGCGCGCAGGCGCTTGACCTCGTCGAACGGGATGTAGGTGCCGGTCGGGTTGTTGGGGTTGGCGAGCCAGACCAGCTTCGTTTTCGGCGTCACCGCTTTCAGGATCGCGTCGACGTCGCAGGTCAGGTTCTTCTCGGCTGCGATCACGTTCCTGGCGCCGACCGCCATGGTCGCGATCGGGTAGACCAGGAAGCCGTGCGTGGTCGAGATCGCCTCATCGCCGTGGCTGAGATAGGTGTGGGCGAGCAGATTGAGGATCTCGTCCGAGCCGGCGCCGCAGATGATGCGATTTGGATCGAGGCCGTAGTGGCGGCCGATCGCCTCGCGCAGCACGCGCGAGGTCCCCTCCGGATAATCCTCCAGATGATCCGCGACGCGCTTGAAGGCCTCGATCGCCTTGGGCGAGGGTCCGAACGGCGTCTCGTTGGCCGAGAGCTTGAACACCTTGCGGCCCGGTTCCGGCACCGGGGTCTTGCCGGGCGTGTAGGGCGCAATATCGAGAATGCCGGGATTCGGCACGGGGCGGGACATCTTCAACTCCGAAAGTGGCTCAGGCGGTACGCGATTTACGATTTCGGCCCGGTCTGGGGCACCGTATAGCGCGTTGCGTGGCTGCCGACGAGGGCCGTGGACCGCACCGAGGCCCCCGCTTCGATCAGGGCAGCCTTGATCTTGTCGATACTGGTGGCTGACGTGACCGAGACCAGCAGCGCCGCGCCGTCGAAGGCGGTATCGGGCACCGCCACGATCTCGGCGAGCGGCGACAGCGCGCGCGCAACGTCGGCGTTCCACCCCGACACGCGCACGCTGAAGGTCTCGACCTCCGTCACCACGGCGCTGTCGGCAACACGCGAGATCGCGAACACGGGCAGCGCCGCCGGATGGTCGGCGCGCTCGACGAACGGCATGCGCGCGATGATCTTCGGCGCGCCTTTCGCTTCGAGCTCCAGCCACCACGGCGTGCGGCTCGATGTCGCCGAGACCAGCGCCAGATCGCCCTTGGATTTCGCCACCGCCTCGACCGCGGCCTGCGCGCTGAAATGCGCGACGTAAGGCACCGTGAAGCCGAAATGGAAGCGCACGGAATCGCGCATGGCAGGTTCGCTCACCGAGATGTCGGCATGCACGGAGAACGGCGCCTGGACATAGGTGAAGGTCGAGATGATGACGCGCCAGATGCTCTCGACCGTGTCGAGCGGCAGGATGCCGCGATGGCGCCGCACGATGTCGCGCATCATCGCAGCCTCGCGCGCCGGGCGGAACGCCGAACCGACCTCCTGGGTCTGCTTCACCTGGATCAGGCGGTCGATGATGTCGCCGCGCTGCATCAGGAGGCGGTGCATGTCCGCGTCGATCGCGTCGATCTCCTTGCGCAATTCCTGGAGCGATGGTGGCGCGGGCGGACGTTGGGACATATCTGAAAGGAGCTGTTGCGGGGCTGAGGGCTGGGTTCTGATTAGGCAGGATGGGCGGCGAAAGCAAAGAGAAATGACGAACCTGCCGTGCCGCCCGCAAACAGGCGATTTTGGTTAATCCGGACCACGACTTGACGAAATCAGCCCAAGCCGGTAGGTTTTTGCCTGTTCCGTGGTCATTTGAGCCGGCCGGCTTGCAGCCACGTTAAAAAACTCGCTAAACAGGCCGGGGACGCTTCCGATCCCGGCCGAACCTATCGTTCAGGCCGGGTTTTTCATGGCCTGATGTCAGTCGCGATCGGAAAGTCCGATCGCAAACGAGGTCGATGGTCAGAGATGGTTGGCGTCAAGTCCGTACCCAGTCCCGCGATCAGTGCCGACGATCGGTCGCATGAGGTCGATCATCCGAGTTCGGAGGTCGCGCGGTTCGGCGCCGACCAGCCGCTGCGGCTCGACTGCGGCATCGATCTCACCCCGTTCCAGATCGCCTACAAAACCTACGGCGAGCTCAGCGCCGACCGCTCCAACGCGGTCCTGATCTGCCATGCGCTGACCGGCGACCAGCACGTCGCCAATGTGCATCCGGTCACCGGCAAATCAGGCTGGTGGGACACGCTGGTCGGCCCCGGCCGGCCGCTCGATCCCGCCAAATACTTCATCGTCTGCTCCAACGTGATCGGGGGCTGCATGGGCTCGACGGGACCTGCCTCGATCAATCCGGCGACCGGCAAGGTATGGGGTCTGGATTTCCCCGTCATCACCATCCCCGACATGGTGCGCGCTCAGGCGATGCTGATCGATCGGCTCGGCATCGACACGCTGTTCGCCGTCGTGGGCGGCTCGATGGGTGGCATGCAGGTGCTGCAATGGACCGCCGCCTATCCGAAGCGCGTGTACTCTGCGCTGGCGATCGCCTGCTCGACGCGCCACTCCGCGCAGAACATCGCGTTCCACGAACTCGGCCGCCAGGCCGTGATGGCCGATCCCGACTGGCACAATGGCGCCTATGCCGATCGGGGTATCCATCCGCATCGCGGCCTCGCGGTCGCGCGCATGGCCGCGCACATCACCTACCTGTCGGACGCCGCGCTGCATCGCAAATTCGGCCGCCGCATGCAGGACCGCGAACTGCCGACCTTCTCGTTCGACGCCGATTTCCAGGTCGAGTCCTATCTGCGTTATCAGGGCTCGTCCTTCGTCGAGCGCTTCGACGCCAATTCCTATCTCTATCTGACGCGCGCGATGGACTATTTCGACATCGCCGCCGACCATGGCGGTGTGCTGGCGAAGGCGTTCGCGGGCATCCAGACCCGGTTCTGCGTGGTCTCCTTCACCAGCGACTGGCTGTTCCCGACCGCGGAATCGCGCGCGCTGGTGCACGCGCTGAACGCGTCGAGCGCGCGAGTCTCGTTCGCCGAGATCGAGACCGATCGCGGCCACGACGCCTTCCTGCTCGACGTGCCCGAATTCTTCGACATCTCCCGCGCCTTCCTGCAATCGGCTGGCAAGGCGCGCGGGCTCACCAACAAGGACGGCTAGCGATGTCTGTGCAGGAAGTGCTGCCGCTCGAGGGCCTCGTGTCCGAGCCGTCGGGGTCGTTTCGCGCCGACCATCTGCTGGTCGCCGAAATGGTCAAGCCGGGCTCGAAAGTGCTCGACGTTGGCTGCGGCGACGGCGATCTGCTTCAACTGCTGGAGACCCGCGGCATCGACGGCCGCGGCATCGAACTGTCGCGCGAGGGCGTCAACCGCTGCGTGGCCAAGGGCCTGGCGGTGGTGCAGGGCGATGCCGACACCGACCTCGTCAATTATCCGGACGATGCTTTCGACTACGTGATCCTGTCGCAGACGCTGCAGGCGACGCGGCAGCCCAAGGTCGTGCTGGAGAATCTCCTGCGCATCGGTCGTCGCGCCATCGTCTCGTTCCCCAATTTCGGTTTCTGGCGGATGCGGCTCCAGCTCCTGGTCGGCGGTCACATGCCGCGCACGGAGAATCTGCCGGCGAGTTGGTACGACACCGCCAACATCCATTTCTGCACCATCAAGGATTTCGTCGAGCTCTGCGACGCGATCGGCGTCAAGATGGAGCGCGCCGAAGCGCTCGACCTCTACGGCCGCCCGCTGCGACTGCGCTTGCCATGGTGGGTGTGGAACCTGTTCGGCGAGCAGGGCGTTTTTCTGCTGAGCCGCGGGCAGGGGAAGTGATCCAGCGTTGCCGTCCCTGGAGTTCGGACGATGCGAAGGCCGGCAAGCCCGCAAAACTACGGGCTCAATGGAGTTGCGAGCCGATTTTTTTGCGTCGGGCGCCTCGCGTCGCTAAAATCTTGAGAGCGATTCGTGTTTTGCTCTTGATGTGCATCAACTCGCACGGCGTTTGCAGGACTAGACTTTGAATTTCTTTGAGGTCGCGTTTCGACCACAGGTCCACTTGCAATTGGGGATTCTGTGAAGCGTCTTTGCGGGCCAGATCGGCCAGCGGGCGTCTGGCATCATTGTCGGAACACGGTCGATGCCGATGGCTTTCGAGCAGGAATTTGGGGTACGGCAACTCGTCGAGGAATTGCTCGGCGCGGGGCATTTTTCCTGGGACCTGAATAGCGGCAGCGTGCGATGGTCCCGCGGTCTTTTCGCATTGTTGGGGCTTGATGCCGCAGGCGCAGAGCCGCGCATCGAGCAACTCGAACGAGCTATATATCCTGACGACAGGCATCTGTTTGTCGGCATGGAGCAGTTGCTGCTGCGATCGATCGCCGTCGAGCGGGAATTCCGGATCGTCGGCGCCGGCGGCCGGCTGCGATGGATCATGCTCAAATGCGAGCCGCTCGTCGGCCCGGATCGCACCTTGAGATGGGCGGTCGGCGTCTGCTGGGATGTGACGCGCCACCGCGAGGATGTTCTGCTGCTGCAGCAAAATCAGCTGCGGCTTCAATCAATCGCGAACCTGGCGAACGTGCTGTGTTGGGTGGCGAAACCAGACGGCAATCTGGTCGATTTTCTGAACGCGTCGGAGCGGGGTCATTTCGCCGGACTCGGCACGTCTCCCGATTGGACCAGATTGGTTCATCCCGAGGACGTCGAGACATTTCAGGAGGCATGGCGACGCGGCATTGAACGCCGAACCCGGTTGTCGATCGAGTTCAGAATGCTCGGCACGGACGGTGCTTCCTTTGTTTGTTGGCTCCTGGGGGCGCCCAGTCTCGATTCGTCAGGCGCTATCATCGAATGGAACGGAATTTTACGAAGGCTCGACGATCCCGACGAACTTCTCGTGGCGGATCGGGGATTTCTGTCGGGAGCGCAATTGCGGGGCGCGCGCGGAATTCTCAGTTGGTCGGTCGAGCGCCTGGCGCAAGAGAGCGGGGTTCGGCCCGGCACCATCAGACGTCTCGAGGAATTTGACGGACAATCCCCGAACGATCGTCCCGAACTGCAAAGGCTCGAACAAGTGCTGTCCAATTCCGGCATCGAGTTCGTGTTTGCCAGGGACGGAAAGCCGGGGCTGCGGCCGAGGTGACGTGGCGGCGCGAGACGATTGCGGGTCGCGGTATGGCCGATCACGCAGGATCAAAAATTGATCTCGCAGCCGCTCAATCGACTAAATTCTTCTTAGCCAATCTGCAAGGCCGGAAGTGTAAACGTGATGGAGTCAGATCATGAAATCATTTGCATGAGCTTCGTGGCCTGGATCGGAGCCTTTAGTCGTATCTGCCGTAGCATGGCGCAGTTCGAATCGGTTTTCGAATGGCCTCATGGCGGATGGGCAAGCGCTCCGATCGTCGGCTTTGCTCTGCCGCTCGGAAAATTTGGGAGTGAAGATCATGTCGGATTCCAGCATTGCAAAGCGGCTTTCATTCCATCGAATCGACGCGGATGCGATCGACGCGCTGCGCGCGGCCAAGCCATTCGTTTTGCAGGTTCTGCCGGGAATACTGGACGAATTCTACCAGCACGTCGGTCAGTATCCCGAAACCGTCAGGTTCTTTCGCAATCGCGAGCACATGGCTCATGCCAAGGAGATGCAGCTTAAGCATTGGGGAATCATTCTGGACGGTGGATTCGACGATGCCTACGAGACTTCGGTGACGCGGATCGGTGAAGTGCACAACAAGCTCGGCCTCGAGCCACGCTGGTACATCGGCGGATACAATGCGCTCGTGTCCAGCCTGATTGCCGCCATTGCGGAGCGCATGTCCGTTCGCTGGTTTGATCGACAGGGGCAGATCAGGAAGGTGACGTTGCAACGCGCCATCGTGAAAGCGGCGATGCTCGACATGGACATCGCAATCTCGGTCTACATCGAGGCCGGACGACGCGATCGAAAGGCGCTGCTGAACAGGCTGGCGATTGAATTCGAATCGGCGGTTGGCAGCGTCGTGTCGATCGTGGCATCGGCCGCCACCGAACTGGAAGCTTCAGCCCGGAGCCTGCAGGCGGCAACCGACCTGACCTCGAGCGGATCGGGCGCGGCGGCCGCCGCGTCCGGCGATTCCATGGCCAACGTCAACGCCGTGGCCGCGGCTTCCGAACAACTCTCCAGTTCGATCTCGGAGATCAGCAGGCGGGTCAACGAATCGTCTGTCATCGTCAGCAAGGCGGCCGAGGGGGCAGAGCAGGCGGCGCATAAGATCGACATGCTGTCCGCAGCCGGCCAGAAGATCGGAACGATCGTCGACCTCATTACGAATATCGCATCGCAGACCAATCTGCTGGCATTGAATGCCACGATCGAGGCCGCCCGGGCGGGAGAGGCGGGGCGGGGCTTTGCCGTCGTCGCATCCGAGGTCAAGGGGCTGGCCGAGCAAACCGCCAAGGCAACGGCGGACATCGCAAGCCAGGTCGGAGACATCCAGAGTTCGACGACGGATTCGGTGAAGGCAATTTCCGAGATCAACGAGGTGATCCGGTCCATGTCTGAAGTCTCGACCGCGATCGCGTCGGCGGTGGAGGAGCAGAGCGCCGCTACGGGCGAGATCTCCCGCAATGCGCAGCTTGCCGCCAGTGGAACGCTGAGCGTATCGCAGAGCGTCGAGCAGGTGAAGCGAGCCGCAGGTGATGCCGGAGCGACCTCGGCGCACGTGCTGACCGCCGCGGGCGAGCTTTCGCAGCAATCCGAGTTGTTGCGAGCAGAGGTTTCCAAGTTTCTGAATACGGTCCGGGCCGCTTAGGGAATATCCCTAAAGCACGATGTTGTTTTGGTTGAATCGACGCGAACCGAGAGCTCAGATCACCTCTCCCGCGGGGAGAGGTCGGATCGCATCGAAGATGCGATCCGGGTGAGGGGTTTCGGTCTCACTGGGTGCCGCGGCCCCTCACCCGGACGCCGATCGAACCTGACTCCATCATGCTTTTAGCCTCCCGCCAGCGAGCGCGGATCGCGTACCGGCCAGCGGCCGGCTTCCACCAGCGTCACGAACCGCTCCACGCTCTCGTTGAACAGAGCCGGCTCTTCGAGATTGAGCACGTGGCCCGACTTCGGAAACATCGCAAGGCCAGCGGCGGGCAGATGCTTCTTCAAGAACAGGCTCGCCCCGACGCAAGGATCATCCTCGTCGCCGCAGATGATCAGCGCGGGCGTTGCCACCTTCCTGATTGCATCTGTCAGCGTGTAGATCGACGGACGGCCGCCCTGAAAGCCGCGCATCGTGTTTGCCGATCCCTTGGAATCGTGCCGCGCCAGGGCGGCGTAGAAATCGGCGTGGCCGCGCGGGTCCTTCACCAGGAAGGGAATCCGGCTCGGCGCCTCGCGCGTGACCTTTGCGACTTCGGCGGCGCCCAGCGTCTCGAACTGCTCGGCATTGGCGTGACATTGCTTGCGCCAGGCTTCCAGGTTCTGAAGCTCCGAGCCTGAGCCGACGCCGGCGAGCGTCATCGACAGCGCGCGCTCCGGGGCGTTCAGTCCGATCTGCAGCGATGAGTAGGCGCCCATCGAGAGGCCGACGAGATGCGCGCGCTCGATTCGGAGATGATCGAGCACGGCAAGCGCATCGGTATAGAAGCGCGTATAGCTGTAAACGTCGCCCGCCGGCACGTCCGACGGCGCGTAGCCGCGTGCGGAATAGGTGATGCAGCGGTGACCGCGCGAGAAGTAACGCATCTGCGGCTCCCAATTGGTGTAATCGGCCGCGAACTCGTGAAGAAAAATGATCGGCGTTCCCTGACCCGCTTCTTCGAAATAGATGCGGACGCCGTCCCTGGTCGTGGCGTGGGGCATTGATTGTTTCCCTCTCTGCAAGCCGTGGCCTCAGGATCGCAGTTAATGCTGATGTCCGCAATGAGGCAGCATCGAACCAGCATTGCCGCAAAATCATCGCAGCTATTCGCGCTCGCCGCGTCTTTTTCTCGCCACATGGGGCGGCTTAACGGCCCTATCGATGTTGGCCATCGCACGGGCCGACTTGGGAAGTGGGGGTGTCAACGAAGGATGAAGAATGGTTGAGTTGTTTGCGTCGCGCCTGTCGCGTTGTGGTATCGCGCCGGCGCTGTTCCTCGCGGCTTTTGTCGCGTTCGTTTCTCCGGCCTCAGCGCGGCCGCATCATCGTCATAGCGCAGAGCGGCACGCTTACGTGCATCACGCCAGCAGATATCATCACGTCAGGCATACGGCGAGCGGCTCGCGCTTCGAGCGCAGCGCGGCGGCGTTGCAGGCCGGCGGATTCATGAACACGCAGGCCAGCTATGATCCGAGCGCCAATGCCGGCGCGAGCATGGGCGGTGGCTTCGGCGGCGGGTCGGGCCTCGTCTCCGAGGCGCGCCGCTATCTCGGCGGCAACCCCACCGGGCGCGGCAGCCTGTGGTGCGCGCGCTTCATGAACATGGTGCTTGAGAAAACCGGCCACCACGGCACCGGATCGGACATGGCGAATTCGTTCGCGCATTACGGCACGCGTGTCTCGGGTCCGCAGGTCGGCGCCATCGCGGTGATGTCGCGTGGCGGCCGCGGCGGCCATGTCGGCATCATCACCGGCATCGACGCGCAGGGAAATCCGATCATGATCTCCGGCAACAACGGCAACCGCGTCCGCGAAGCGCCGATCTCGCGCGGCCGGATCTATGCGTATGTGATGCCGAACTAGCGACGAGGTCGCCGCAGGGCGGGCAGAGGCAAGAACCGCCGTGCCCACCTGTGGCGTGTCGACGCTCGAGAGCAAGCGTGGTGGGCGCGCGTTTGCTGTGCCCATTGCGGCAGCCTGGCCCTGATGTTGCGACGCTATTGTTGAAGGCGTGCGGTGATGTGGCCTTTGACGGGCATCGGCATGTCGCTTGCCGGTGCCGGCAGCGCCAATCTGGGCAGGACTTCGTTCCGCAGGGCGGCGTCGATGTCGGCGTCGCCGGATGGTTTGGCCAGCTCAACCCGGGTGACGTGTCCCTTCGGATCGACCCATATCTCGCACCGGACCTCAAAGGATTTGCCGCGGGTCCTGGCGTTCGCTTTCATCCCCGCCTCCAGCGCGCTCTGGACGGCGCTGGCATAGGCTCCCCAGCGATTGCCACGTGACCTCGGCGCATCAGACTGAGCCGGATTGTCCGAACCGCCAAGGTTGAGCGGTGGTGGTTGGTCCGGAGACCGATGGCTGGGTTCGGCGAGAGGCTTGCCGATCGCCGGCGGTGGCGGCAGGTCATCGTCAGGCGGCGCTTTGCCGGCATCCTGCGCCCACGACGGCAGGCTCAATGCCAGCAGGCCAACGGCTGGCGCCAATGGCCAGCGCCGCGACCGGGTCGGCGTAGCAGCGATCTTGCAGTCTCGCAGGTACGAAGGAAGCATGCGCACCGTTGGCCAACGTTGATTGGGTTCTCAACGTTAGACGACCGGGACGGGAACAATCCGCAAAATGAGACGGGCCTTGCGGCTCACACCAGCTTCGGCGCTTCCACGGCCACCGCATCGCCCACACCGATCTCGCCGTCGGCGGTAACTTCGGCATAGATGCCGCAGTCCATATGGCCGAGATGGCGCGACAGCGTCGGCGGTATATCGAGGTCGCGCTTTGCGGTCTCCGGATCGACATTGGTGGCCGGGCAACGGACGATGCGCTTGACCACTTTGAGCCGGGCCTGCCCGATCGCAAGCGTCTGGCCGACGAGGTCGAGCTCGGACCAGGCCGGCCACCCCGTCACGTAGAGATTGCCGCGGAAGCGCAGCGGATGCACGGCAGTGCCGCCGAGCATGGTTTCGATGGCACGGACGCTGTTGATATTGATGATCGAAACGACCTTGCGGGCGACGTCGGAGAAGCTGTGGTCGCGGCCGGACAGCACTTTGGGCGGCCCCTTCAGCTCCGGTTGAAAGTTCTTCGTGAAGTAGTCCTCGATCGCGGCGCGCCCGGCGGCGGTCTCGAGATCGCCACTGGCGACGATCTGGCCGTCCTTGCGGATGGTCAGGCGGTTGGTCGCGTCCTCGAAACGGCTCTCGAGGGAGGCCAGCCGCTCATAGCGGGCCAGCATCAGAAACTGGATCTTCGGCTTCCACTCGGGAGCCTCCGGATCGAAACCGCTCGGGCCGTTCTCGATCGCATAGCGGCGGTCGGCTGGGAAGGTCTGGCCGGTTCGCAGGGCAACCCGAGGCAGGGGTTCCGGCGTCAGGCCCTTGATCGGGTAGCGGTAAAGGCCGGTGATTTCGGCCGTCTGGCTCGATGGCTTTGCGTTGAGGTTCATGGGCCTACTTAGGAGATTCTGACCGCGTCCGCCAAGCATGCTGATCGGCGCACGAAATTGTGAACGCACCTCTTCCGATCCGAGAGAATGCTTCCCACATCTCGGTCAGGCCGGCGCCAGCGCCGGCTGATAACGACCGTCTGATGCGTTGAGGAACGTCAACGTATCGAGCGGGAAACCCAGTGAAGATGCTGTTTGGGGTGCCTGAGAGGGCCCCAAGGGCAGGCCGAGGGAAAGACAACGAAATGAACATCGATAAATATACCGAACGCTCCAGGGGCTTCATCCAGTCCGCGCAGTCGCTTGCGGTGCGCGAGGGGCATCAGCAGTTTTCGACGCTTCACGTGCTGAAAGTGCTGCTGGACGACAATGAGGGCCTGGCTTCCGGCCTGATCGACCGCGCCGGCGGCAATTCCCGTGCAATTCTGAAGGCGACCGAGGAGGCCCTCGGCAAGGTGCCGAAGGTCTCTGGCGGCGGTGCCGGCCAGATTTATCTGGCGCCCGAGCTCGCGCGCACTTTCGATGCCGCTGAAAAGGCCGGCGAGAAGGCCGGCGACAGCTTCGTCACCGTCGAGCGGCTGCTGCTTGGCCTCACGCTGGAGAAGACCAGCGAGGCCGGCGCGATCCTGAGCAAGGGCGGTGTCACCCCGCAAAATCTCAACGCGGCGATCGAGGCGCTGCGCAAGGGCCGCACAGCCGATTCGGCGACGGCAGAGAACGCCTATGACGCGCTGAAGAAATATGCCCGCGACCTGACGCAGGCTGCGCGCGACGGCAAGCTCGACCCCGTCATCGGCCGCGACGAGGAAATCCGCCGAACGATTCAAGTGCTCTCGCGCCGGACCAAGAACAATCCCGTCCTGATCGGTGAGCCCGGCGTCGGCAAGACCGCCATCGCCGAGGGCCTCGCGCTGCGCATCGTCAACGGCGACGTGCCGGAGAGCCTCAAGGACAAGAAGCTGCTGTCGCTCGACCTCGGCTCGCTGATTGCGGGTGCGAAATATCGCGGTGAGTTCGAGGAACGGCTGAAGGCCGTGTTGCAGGAGGTCACGTCTTCCGAAGGCGGCATGATCCTGTTCATCGACGAGATGCACACGCTGATCGGTGCCGGCAAGGGCGATGGCGCGATGGACGCGTCCAACCTGCTCAAGCCGGCGCTGGCGCGTGGCGAACTGCACTGTATCGGCGCGACCACGCTCGACGAGTACCAGAAGCACGTCGAGAAGGATGCGGCGCTGGCGCGGCGCTTCCAGCCGATCTTTGTCAGCGAACCCTCGGTCGAGGACACGATCTCGATCCTGCGCGGCCTGAAGGACAAGTACGAGCAGCACCATGGCGTGCGGATCACCGATTCCGCGCTGGTGGCGGCGACGACCCTGTCCAACCGCTACATCACCGACCGCTTCCTGCCGGACAAGGCGATCGACCTGATGGACGAGGCCGCGGCGCGGCTGAAGATGCAGGTCGATTCCAAGCCCGAGGAGCTGGATTCGCTCGATCGTGAGATCATCCGGCTCAAGATCGAGCAGGAGGCGCTCAAGAAGGAAAGCGACCTCGGGTCCAAGTCCCGGCTCCAGACGCTGGAGAAGGACCTTGCCGAGCTCGAGGAGAAGTCGGCCGCACTGACGGCGCGCTGGAGCGCAGAGAAGAGCAAGCTCTCCGACGCCCAGAAGCTGAAGGCCGAGCTCGATGGACTACGTGTCGAGTTGGCCAACGCCCAGCGGCGCGGCGAATTCCAGAAGGCCGGCGAACTGGCCTATGGCCGGATCCCGCAGCTCGAAAAGCAACTGGCCGAGATCGAGGCGAAGGAGAATTCCGGCGAGATGATGGAGGAGGCTGTGACCGCCAACCACATCGCGCAGGTGGTCTCGCGCTGGACCGGCGTGCCGGTCGACAAGATGCTGGAGGGTGAGAAAGAGAAGCTCCTGAAGATGGAGGAGCAACTCGGACAACGCGTCGTCGGCCAGGCCGAGGCCGTCCGTGCGGTCGCAACCGCCGTGCGCCGCTCGCGTGCAGGCCTGCAGGACCCGCACCGGCCGACCGGCTCGTTCATGTTCCTGGGGCCGACGGGCGTCGGCAAGACCGAGCTGACCAAGGCGCTCGCCGAATATCTCTTCAACGACGAGACCGCCATGGTCCGCCTCGACATGTCCGAGTACATGGAGAAGCATTCGGTCTCGCGGCTGATCGGCGCGCCTCCGGGCTATGTCGGTTATGATGAGGGCGGCGCTCTCACCGAAGCGGTGCGGCGCCGGCCTTATCAGGTCGTGCTGTTCGACGAGATCGAGAAAGCGCATCCCGACGTCTTCAACGTCCTGTTGCAGGTGCTCGACGACGGCCGACTGACCGATGGCCAGGGCCGGACCGTCGATTTCCGCAACACGCTGATCATCATGACCTCGAACCTCGGTTCGGAGTATCTGGTGAATCAACCCGAGGGCGAGGACACCTCGGCCGTGCGTGAGCAGGTGATGGGGATGGTGCGGGGACATTTCCGCCCCGAATTCCTGAACCGCGTCGACGAGATCATCCTGTTCCACCGCTTGCAGAAGAGCGAGATGGGCCGGATCGTCGAGATCCAGTTCGCACGGCTGCAGAAGCTGTTGACCGATCGGAAGATCGTGCTGACGCTCGATGCTGCGGGCCGCGACTGGCTCGCCGCCAAAGGCTGGGATCCCGCCTACGGCGCAAGGCCGCTCAAGCGGGTGATCCAGCGTTATCTGCAGGATCCGCTCGCCGAGATGATCCTGGCGGGCGACGTCAAGGACGGCGATCATGTTGCGATCTCGTCCGAAGGCAATGTGCTGACCTTCAACGGCAAGGCGCCGCAGACCGCGGAGATTGCCCAGTTCGAGGCGCCGGTGCCAAAGCGCAAGCTGAACTGAGCCCCGATTGCCGACGTGAAGTGAAAAACGCCCCGGAGAGGATGTCCACTCCGGGGCGTTTCGTTCAGCGTCGTCGGAAAATCTAGCGGTTGGTGACCTGGAGCGGGCCGCCGGTGGCGTCCGACATGCGGGCGATGGCGCCGCCCCGGCCGCTCATCATGCCGTCGAGCCGGTCGCGCTCCTTCTCGAAGCCAGCGAGCATCGGGCCTTCCAGCGAACGGCCGCGCGGCAGCTTCACGCGCATCGGGTCGACGAAGCGGCCGTTGACCAGGATTTCGTAGTGGACATGCGGGCCGGTCGACTGGCCGGTCGAGCCGACGAAGCCGATCACCTGGCCCTGGCGCACCTTCTTGCCGGGCTCCATGCCCTTGGCGAAGGCCGACATATGGCCGTAGGCCGTCTCGTAGCCGTTGTTGTGCTTGATGCGGACGTATTTGCCGTAGCCGCCTTCGAGCTGGGCCTTTTCGATCACGCCGTTGCCGGCGGCGAAAATCGGCGTGCCGTAGGTGGTGGCCCAGTCGACGCCGGTGTGCATCTTCACGTAGCCGAGAATCGGATGGCGGCGGCCGCCGAAGCCGGAACGCATGATCGCGCTGTTGACGGGCTTGCGGACCAGGAACTTCTTCGCGCTCTTGCCGGTCTCGTCGTAGTAGTCGACGACGCCGTCGTCGGGGCTCTGGTAGCGATAATATTTCTTGGTTTCGCCGCCGACGGTGAGCGAGGCGAACAGCACTTCGCTCTTGTCGACCGCCGCCGAGCCTTCGTCTTCGCCGGCGTAGAACACGTCGAACGAGTCGCCAGGCTGAACCTTGCGCTGGAAATCGACGTCGTAGGAGTAGATCTTGATCATGTCGTCGATGACCGGCATCGGCACTTTGTTGCGCATCGCGGTCTCGTAGATGCTCTGGTAGAGCCTCACGCCGCTGCCGTCATCATCGTCATCGTCTTCGCTGCTGGTGTTGGCCGCAGCATCGGCGACGGTGTTCATGCTGGAAACGTCGACCGCGACGTATTTGCCGAGATCGGACAGCGCCGCGATCGCCTCGACCACGGTGTCGTTGGCGACGACGACGCGATAGGGCTGCAGCCTCGCGCCGGGGCTTGCGGGCGCCATCAGGATGCGAAGCTTTTCGCCGTCCTTGAGGCCACCATCGCGGCCGCGCGGACCGAGGGTTGCGGCGATCGATTTGATTTCGTCAGGCGTGGCGCCGAGATCGCGCAGCACGGAGGAGACCGAGTCGCCCTTCTTGACGACGTGGACACGCTCGCCGGTGGGATTGCCGCCGGTGATCTGCTCCTTGGTCTTCGGCAGCAGCGTGACGTTTTCCGGCACCACGCGCGTCTCGAAACCCGCGTACGGATCGGACGGCGACACCTCGGTGGCGTAGGCCATCTTCATCTCGGACCTGTTGGGATCAGGCCTGCCGGTCGCGCCGGAGACGTCGGCAGCCGCATTGGCGAGCGAAGCGTAGCGCACCCCGCCATTGCCGCGCCAATTGGCGGCATCGCGCACCCGCATCAGGATGTCGTCGAGCGCCACCACCGCGGCAATCTTGGCCTTCGGCAGCACCGGCGAGAGATCCTTGGTGACGAAGGAAACCTCGGCGTCGGGCTCGACGGCCTCGGGGTTGTTGGGATCGTCGGTCGCGGTCTTCGGATCGGAGCCGACATCGGTGAGCATGCGCTGCGCGTTGAACGGCGGAATTTTCGCCGACAGATCACTCGTCGTCATCGACAGATTGCCGGCGATCCGCACGAAGGGGCGCACCCGCATCACGTCGCGGTTGCCGACGCGGGCGACCGTCGAGACGCGCACGATATTGCGCGAAGCGGTCGAGTCGTTCGGCGGCGGCAGACGGTCGCTCTTGTGCAGCGTCGCCGTGCGATCGGCCGCGCCGAAGGCACCACGCAGCGCGCCCTCGACCCGCTCGGGCACCTTGGCGAAGGTCATTTCGCCGTCGAGAGACGCGAAAACGGCGCCGCCGATCAGGGCTGCGCCGCAGAGTCCGGTCAGAATTGTTCCGCTGAACCATTGCACCGAGACGCGGCGGCGATCGATGACGGCAGCTTCCGAACCATCGACGGATAGCGGCGGCTCGTGGCCGAGATCGATGATCCCGGTCTCACGCCCGTAAGCGCCGCGTGACGTCCTCTGGTTCAACCCAAGTCCCCCAATCAACGACCCGAGCCCCTTCGCCTCAAACCTTCCCAGGTCGCCCTCTTGAAGGGGCATCGCAGGAAAAGTCATAACCGCACAGGTGCTCGCGCTCAGAAGGCCCCAAGACAGGGCCCGGCCGAAATTACGAACAGCAAGGCAGGTGAAGGTCTCTCGATGTCTTTCGAATGTCCGAAGAAGGTCGCGTCATTGTCAGATCGCCTTCTCTGAACCCCACGAAAATCGCTGGCAGCCCCCACTGGCGTCCCCGCGATTCAAGCTTGTGTCATACCAGAACGCCGCGGGATTGTGGCTCTAGTACGGCGCACAGTATGGAAAAAGTTTCCTGAACGACGGGGCTTAGGAACGGGCGGCAGGAGAGGCGCCCCGGCCCGCATCGGCCCCATTCGCATCCCCTTGAGGGACCCCTCAAGAGCCTCTCCTGGGCCCCCTTCCGAGCCCTCCGGGGCCCAATTTTTTTTCAGAATTTTTGCCGTGCGCCTCCGCCTCGCGCCGCCGACGGCCTTCTAATCGATTGGAATCGCTGTATCTTTTTCGACAATCCACTGTGCGACGATTTGTTGACGATTGGCGTTGACAGCCCGGAAGGTGGGGCCTATAACCCCAACCACTGAGCGCGGCGCCGCCGGGTCACTGACCAAGGCGAGCGAACGCGCCACTGATGCTCCTCACCTTGTTGAGTGACACAACAACCGACACCATCGGTTGGAGTCATTCGGCGTCGGTAAGGGTGTCGGAACCCTTCCACTCTGGAAGGTTGGGGCCTCCTGGTCCCGGGCTGTTTGACAAGTGAAGATGAAGAAAGAGAAACGTGGACGGCGGAGTCCTTGCGCCTCTCGGACTACTTGAGAGCTTCGGCTTTTGAGTTCTGAGAGGGGACGAAAGACTTCGGCGGTACACGTTTTAAAGGAAACACCATCGTTGCCCGCGATGTGAATCGCAGGCAGCTCGTCGATTTCGGTCGACAATGGTGGGACCTCGTCAAACGTTGTGATCAGCCGGTTCAAAGTTCAAGTCCAACTTGAGAGTTTGATCCTGGCTCAGAGCGAACGCTGGCGGCAGGCTTAACACATGCAAGTCGAGCGGGCGTAGCAATACGTCAGCGGCAGACGGGTGAGTAACGCGTGGGAACGTACCTTTTGGTTCGGAACAACACAGGGAAACTTGTGCTAATACCGGATAAGCCCTTACGGGGAAAGATTTATCGCCGAAAGATCGGCCCGCGTCTGATTAGCTAGTTGGTAGGGTAATGGCCTACCAAGGCGACGATCAGTAGCTGGTCTGAGAGGATGATCAGCCACATTGGGACTGAGACACGGCCCAAACTCCTACGGGAGGCAGCAGTGGGGAATATTGGACAATGGGGGCAACCCTGATCCAGCCATGCCGCGTGAGTGATGAAGGCCCTAGGGTTGTAAAGCTCTTTTGTGCGGGAAGATAATGACGGTACCGCAAGAATAAGCCCCGGCTAACTTCGTGCCAGCAGCCGCGGTAATACGAAGGGGGCTAGCGTTGCTCGGAATCACTGGGCGTAAAGGGTGCGTAGGCGGGTTTTTAAGTCAGGGGTGAAATCCTGGAGCTCAACTCCAGAACTGCCTTTGATACTGAAGATCTTGAGTCCGGGAGAGGTGAGTGGAACTGCGAGTGTAGAGGTGAAATTCGTAGATATTCGCAAGAACACCAGTGGCGAAGGCGGCTCACTGGCCCGGTACTGACGCTGAGGCACGAAAGCGTGGGGAGCAAACAGGATTAGATACCCTGGTAGTCCACGCCGTAAACGATGAATGCCAGCCGTTAGTGGGTTTACTCACTAGTGGCGCAGCTAACGCTTTAAGCATTCCGCCTGGGGAGTACGGTCGCAAGATTAAAACTCAAAGGAATTGACGGGGGCCCGCACAAGCGGTGGAGCATGTGGTTTAATTCGACGCAACGCGCAGAACCTTACCAGCCCTTGACATGTCCAGGACCGGTCGCAGAGATGTGACCCTCTCTTCGGAGCCTGGAACACAGGTGCTGCATGGCTGTCGTCAGCTCGTGTCGTGAGATGTTGGGTTAAGTCCCGCAACGAGCGCAACCCCCGTCCTTAGTTGCTACCATTTAGTTGAGCACTCTAAGGAGACTGCCGGTGATAAGCCGCGAGGAAGGTGGGGATGACGTCAAGTCCTCATGGCCCTTACGGGCTGGGCTACACACGTGCTACAATGGCGGTGACAATGGGATGCTAAGGGGCGACCCTTCGCAAATCTCAAAAAGCCGTCTCAGTTCGGATTGGGCTCTGCAACTCGAGCCCATGAAGTTGGAATCGCTAGTAATCGTGGATCAGCACGCCACGGTGAATACGTTCCCGGGCCTTGTACACACCGCCCGTCACACCATGGGAGTTGGTTTTACCTGAAGACGGTGCGCTAACCGCAAGGAGGCAGCCGGCCACGGTAGGGTCAGCGACTGGGGTGAAGTCGTAACAAGGTAGCCGTAGGGGAACCTGCGGCTGGATCACCTCCTTTCTAAGGATGGCTCTTCAGAAGCTTGCTTCTATCGAGCTGTTTTAGAAACATCAGGGGCCAACAGATCGCCAGATCGTTGAGCTCCATTGGCGGGATTTCGCCGTCTACGTTTCTCTTTCTTCGCGGACGAACACGCGCTGGGCCTGCACGCAGCAGGATCCGGGGTCCTTGACGGGATATGCGTTAGGGGCTTGTAGCTCAGTTGGTTAGAGCGCGCGCTTGATAAGCGTGAGGTCGGAAGTTCAAGTCTTCCCAGGCCCACCAGCCTTCGCGCTTCGCTGCTTCGGCTAGGCAATCCCTTCGAGACGAAGGCTGCCGCGCCGTAGCTTTGGCGAAGGCGGGCTAATCAAAAGAGCATTCGTCTTCTGGTTACGGGGCCATAGCTCAGCTGGGAGAGCGCGTGCTTTGCAAGCATGAGGTCGTCGGTTCGATCCCGTCTGGCTCCACCAGATGGTTTGATCATCGACTGATCGTGCACCTGAATCGTCCGCGAAACATCGCTTCGCATCCTGCTCGTCTGGATAGACAGCAAGATGCGTGTTTTCTGACATCGTAAAGAGGAGATCGATCCGAGTTGGGTCGTGCAGCAGATTGTTGCGCGAATCCTTCATTATCTCCGGATCATTTTCGGCGCTCGCGCGTCCTTCAAGGTCAAACTTGAAAGACATGTGGGTTGTAAAATGATCCTTTTAGCGAAGCTTGACCGCCTCGCTATCGGAACGATCTTACGAAGCAAGCTGGTCTTTCTAATCATTGTCCGGCTGTACGTAGCGTTCATCGAGGGCGCGCGCCGCAAGGCAATCGTACAGACAACATTCTGCCGAGTGTGTGGACATTGATAATGAGAGCAATCAAGTGCCTTAAGGGTGTTCGGTGGATGCCTTGGCGCTGAGAGGCGATGAAGGACGTGCTACGCTGCGATAAGCCGTGGGGAGCTGCGAAGAAGCTTTGATCCGCGGATTTCCGAATGGGGAAACCCACCTTCGATAGCCGGAACTCCAAGACCTCTGGTCTTGGTGTTCGACCAGAAATGATCGGGACCATGACCGCGAGGTTTTGGATTTCCGGTTATCAAGAGAAGGTATGAGACTTCTGAATACATAGGAGGTTTCAAGCAAACCCAGGGAACTGAAACATCTAAGTACCTGGAGGAAAGGACATCAACAGAGACTCCGTTAGTAGTGGCGAGCGAACGCGGACCAGGCCAGTGATACATCAAAGACAATCGGAACCAGTCAGGAAAGCTGGGCCTCAGAGGGTGATAGCCCCGTACGAGTAATGCGATGATGTATCCACGAGTAAGGCGGGACACGTGCAATCCTGTCTGAACACGGGGGGACCACCCTCCAAGCCTAAGTACTCCTCAGCGACCGATAGTGAACCAGTACCGTGAGGGAAAGGTGAAAAGCACCCCGACGAGGGGAGTGAAATAGACCTGAAACCGGACACCTACAAACAGATGGAGCCCAAGATACGTTCTGGGTGACATCGTACCTTTTGTATTATGGGCCAGCGACTTAATTTAACGAGCAAGCTTAAGCCGATAGGCGAAGGCGTAGCGAAAGCGAGTCTGAATAGGGCGCCAAGTTCGTTGTATTAGACCCGAAACCTAGTGATCTAGCCATGAGCAGGTTGAAGGTGAGGTAACACTCACTGGAGGACCGAACGGGTGCCTGTTGAAAAAGGCTCCGATGACTTGTGGTTAGGGGTGAAAGGCCAATCAAACTGGGAAATAGCTGGTTCTCCGCGAAAGATATTTAGGTATCGCCTCGGATGAATACCTCAGGGGGTAGAGCACTGGATGGGCTAGGGGGACTTACCGTCTTACCAAACCCAACCAAACTCCGAATACCTGAGAGTACTATCCGGGAGTCACACGGCGGGTGCTAACGTCCGTCGTGGAGAGGGAAACAACCCGGACCTACAGCTAAGGCCCCTAATTCGTGGCTAAGTGGGAAAGGATGTGGAAATCCCAAAACAACCAGGAGGTTGGCTTAGAAGCAGCCATCCTTTAAAGAAAGCGTAACAGCTCACTGGTCTAAATAAGGGTTTCTGCGCCGAAGATGTAACGGGGCTCAAGCCACGAGCCGAAGCTTAGGGTGTAGTCCGCA
>NZ_JAFCLG010000002.1:0-160000 GCF_018129685.1 Bradyrhizobium manausense | reverse complement strand
ACCACGCTCCCACCGGGTTGTGATCATTCGGCCATGATCGCCCGCTAGCAGGGACGCGCGGAGTTCATACGGAGTTCATTTCGAGTTCCCTAGTTTCGTGAGCGTCCGGATCTTTCACGCCCAATCGTCCGCCACCAAAACCAGCAATCCCCCTTTGGAGGAGACTTCCATGCCCGCATTGCTTCGTCCCGCCCTCACCGCGTTCGGCGTCGCGTGCCTCGTGTCCATCACCGCGCTCGGCTCCTCCGGCGCCGCGTTCGCGCAGGCCAAGCAGCAGCCGGCGCCCGCGCAACAGGCTGCACCTGCGCAGGCGCCCGCGCTCAAGCAGATCGCGCTGACCGACAAGCAGCTCGACGGCGTGCTCGCCGCGCAAAAGGACATGGATGCGATCACCGAGAAGCTGCCGGAGAACACCGCGCCCGATGCGAAGGTGATCGCCCAGCTCGACGGCGTCGCCAAGAAGCACGGCTTCGCCAGCTATGACGAGTACAACAACGTCGTCGACAACATCAGCCTCGTGCTCGGCGGCTTCGATCCCGCGACCAAGAAATATGTCGGCAACGAAGCCGTTCTCAAATCGCAGATCGCGCAGGTCGAGGCCGACAAGAAGATGCCGGCCAAGGACAAGAAGGAAGCGCTCGACGAGCTCAACGAGGCGCTGAAGAACCCGGCGCCCGCGATCGAGAACAAGGCCAACATCGATCTCGTCGGCAAGTACTACGACAAGCTGATTGCCGCGCTGGGCGACGATCAGAACTAAGGTCTTCGCGTGGTAGGCCGACCCGCGCCTTGCTCACAAAGGTGTCGTCCTGGCGGAAGCCAGGATCCATGACCCTAAAGCATGATGTGTTTTGGTGGAATCGATGCGAGCCGCGAACTCGGTTCACCTCTCCCGCAGGGAGAGGTCGGATCGCATCGAAGATGCGATCCGGGTGAGGGGTTTCGGTCTCACTGGGTGCCGCGGCCCCTCACCCGGATTGCTCAGGCGCGCAATTGCGCGCCATAGCAATCCGACCTCTCCCCGTCGGGGAGAGGTGATCCCGGACGCCGATCGAACCTCACTCCACCGCGCTTTAGGGAGCAGTCGTCACGCGAAGTGGTAACCCCGAGTCTTCGCCAAACTGCTCCCTGTGGTCATGGATCCCGGATCGGCGCTCCGCTTCGCGCGCTTGTCCAGGACGACCGCAAGGGGGGTGCTTGAACCGCTTGCCCCAAACAAAAAAGCCCCGGAGAACCCCTCCGGGGCTTTCGTCGTTTCGGCCCCTCCGCGCGACCCGCCCCAAATTGAATTATCCTAACGCCTGGGGCATCCTGATTGCATGATTTTGATTTGTATTCTTGCGGCAGCCATTTCCGCCCTCGCGCTGACCGAACGGAGCGTTGAACATCTGCCGTTTGCGGTCGCAGCTCTTCTCGTCAATGCCGCTTTGCTGCTGCTGTTCCTCGGCGATCTCGAGCGGGCGATCCTGCTGTCCGGAATGCTGGCCGTCGCCATCGCCAGCCTATCGTCAGTCAAATTCAATCACAGCGCGCTCAAGCTGACCGTTCCAGATTTGCCTCTGGCGTTTGCGGGCACCGTGCCCTTTTTCGTGCTGCAATACCCGCGCATGATGCTGGGTGTTCTGGCAGGAACCGCGTTGTTCGCCTGCGCTTGTAGCGCAGTTGTGCTTTACGCTGCCGGCCCTCCGATCCCCGTCGCGCTTCGAATTTCCGTGTTCCTTCTTGCGCTCTTTGGCCTTGTAAAGGCGTCCGCATCAGAGGGCGTCAGGTCTTTGCCGCAGACTTTGTCGCAGGGGCGGTGCTTCTACGCGACCTTCATCGCCTCGCTGGTCGATCCGGTCTGCTGGCGGCAGTTCGGCGGGCTGGCTTTGAGCGACATCGCGAGCGAACCGCTGCCACTGCGGGAAGCCACGCCTGCGCGTTCCGCTGTTTTTCCAGACATTATCGTGATCCAGCACGAGTCCGTGTTCGACCCGCGCATTTTCGGCCTGCCGATCGAGCCTGTCGTCGAAGCCTTCCTGTCCCCGTCGTCAGGGGAATTCGGGTGCCTGAACGTCGACATCTTTGGCGGAGGTTCGTGGCAATCCGAATTCAGCCTGCTGACCGGTCTTTCGAGCGCCAGCTTCGGTTCGAGCGCCTACTACCTCTTCCAGAAGGGCGCCGGCCGTTTTCACAGCAGCCTGCCGCGTTCGCTTGCGTCGCTCGGCTACAAGACGACGCTCATCTCCAGCTGCCGCCGCGCCTTTCTCAGCTACGATAAATTCTATGGCTCCATCGGCATCGAGGAGCGTATCTTTGCCGACGAACTTCCTCCGCCATTCGATCTCAGGCGCTTCGAGGCAACGAACTCCGACGCCGTGTTTCTGGATGCGGTCGTCAATGCCTATGCCAAAAGGGTGGCCCACGACGCGGCCCCGAGATTTCTTTATGCGCTGACCAACTTCAACCACGGTCCGCATGACAGGCAGCTCGTGCCATCGGGTCAATTCGAGAAGGAGCGCGCCTTTGCCATGGCCGGCTTTCCCGATGCTGGATACGCCGAGTACTACGCGCGGCTGGCAGAGACTGCGTCCACCTGGCAAAGGCTGAGGGCCAGGCTGGCAAGCAGCTTCCCCGAACGGCCCGTTCTCATCGTGCACTACGGGGACCATCAACCGGTGCTGACGAAACGGATCGATCGGCAGTTGAAGCGACCAAGCGATGGGCGGCGCCCGTTCCGTACATTCTACGCGATAGAGGCCTTGAATATCCCCGACTTCAGCCCCGGAAGGAGCGCCGACCTCGATATCGCCTTCCTCGGCACTGTTGCTCTGCAGCGGGCGGGCATTGCGCTGGATCCGATCTTTGCCACCCGCGCGAGCCTGCTGGACGATTGCAGAGAAGCCTACTTCGCGTCAGCCTCCGAACGAAAGCGTCGCTTCCATCGCACGCTGGTGGATCTGGGCTTGATCGACCTCGTGCCAAGCGCCCAGATTCAGAGGTAAAATTTATGGATGTCAACCGACGACTCGACGCCCAATTTGGCGAAGTTTTTCGCGAGCCAGTCGTCCGCGCATTTTCGCCCCTGGTCGCGAAGAAACATCAGAAATTCCCAATCGGCGTTGTACTTGCTGGTGGGACTAAGTGCACCCATGAATTCGTCGTCGGCGATGCTGTGGATCAGCACATGTTTCAGCCCTCCATCGACGAGGCGTTTTTGCGTGACGAGATTGGTGACGAAACTGACTGCCCGCATCTCCCGCATGAGCGACGAATTGAAGCTGATCTCGTTGATGCGATTCAAGATATCGACGGCGGTGCGCGGCACCTCGTTACGAAACAACGGATTGATATGAACGACGACAATGTCGGTGCTCTTGCAGTCGTAGATCAGCGGGAAGAGCGCCGGGTTTCCCATATAGCCGCCGTCCCAATACGCTTCGCCGTCGATCTCGACCGCGTGAAACATCGTGGGAAGGCATGCCGAAGCCATCACGGCAGAGATTGAAATTTCCTTCCCGGCGAAGACCTTTACCTTGCCAGTACGGACGTTTGTCGCAGAGAGAAAGAGCTTGACCGGAGAGTCCGGGCGCCTCAGCACGTCAAAATCGATCGATTGCTCGACGACTTCACGAAGTGGATTATAGTCGGTGGGGTTGAACTCGTATGGCGATAGCACGCGCGTAACGAAGCCCATGAGGGAGAACACCGGCGACCATGCCAGCTTGTGGTCCCCGAGCATTCTGTCGATGGGACTTGGTTGCAACGGGCCCAGCCTGGCCGCGTCGCTGACGCGCTTCCAGTAGTCGGCGAGCGCCTTGCGTGCCCCATCGCGACCGCCGATCGCAAGCCCATAGGCAAACACCGCCGCATTCATCGCCCCGGCGCTGGTCGCGCTGAGCCCCTCGAAGGCAAGGCCGTTCTCGTCCAGGAGTCGGTCGAGTACCCCCCAGGTAAACGCCCCGTGAGCTCCGCCCCCTTGGAGGGCAAGATTGATGGTCCTGGAGAATGCCGGTTCGTGATCGGCGCTCCCAGCTGCCTCGGGCGTTTCCGCCGACTTCCGCTCTGAAGTAGCTTCCATTGCCGAACCGCAACCCTGATCGCCCGCAATGCACAAAGAATTCTTGACGACAATTGGAATATTCGCAGGTGCAGAAACGAGCGTCGATCGACGTCAATCACACGAGTACGCATACCACAAATAGACGGCGGCCGACGCGACGCTCGCCGCTATTTTTCCAGGTTGAAGGGCGACAGTCGCTCCCCGTTGGATCGAAGCGATCTCTGGCATGCGCTCGTTGCCTCGAACCCCGTCCATGTAAATGGCGGCCTGGCCGACATCAAACTTCGGCCGAGCCGCAGCGTCCCGAACTGTGGATGCCTGGTTGCTATGTCGCGAATGCCGCCTCCATCGCCTTTCTTGTCCTGATCGTCTCGTCGTTCGCGTCGAACTCCACATCGCTCCAGCGCACGATCTCGCCATGGGCGATGTCGTGCTTCAGCTTGACGCGATGGGCGAGGCCGATCGGCAGGGCGCCGGCCTTCAGGCTCGCGGCCGCCGGCACCAGTCTGCCCCACACGGTGTAGCCGCCTTCGCCGTCGAGCATCTCGCCGGCGCGCAGATTTCGCTTGGCCACGGAGGCGACGTCGCCGCGGAAGCCGTGGGGCTGGCCGGTCGGCTCGCCGCGCAATGCGGCCGACAGGATCGAGATGTTCAGCTCGAGCCCGATCAGATGATAGGGCTTGTACATCGCGGCGAAACAGCCGCTTGCATCGGTCTTCAAGCCGTATTGCTTGAAGCAGTCGGCGGCGTAGTCGTTCGGCGCCTCCAGCACGACATAGACGCCCCAGCGCAAGTCGCGAAACACCGGCCGGCCATCGCGTTCGAGCGAGGAGACGACTTCGACGACACCCGACCGTTCCAGCACGCCGCCTCTGCTGCGCGGCCGCATGATGTGCGGCAGGTCGTCGACGCCGCAGGGCGGAAACAGCAGGCCCTCCGCAGGCACGTCGAGCCCGCAGGCATTCGCGATCGCCGCCATCTCGATCGCGGATTTGGTGCCGTCGAGGAAGGAGTTGAACATCTGCGGATTCATGCCGGCCGACTGCGCTTCGCCGGCGGTGAGCCCGTAATGCTGCCAGACGCCGTCAGGCGTCACGTCGTGATATCCAGGCAGATATTTCGTGCCCTTGCCGGCGGCAACGACGCGAAAGCCGGTGGCGCGGGCCCAGTCCACCATCTCGGCCGTCAGCGCCGGCTGGTCGCCATAGGCGAGCGAATAGACCACGCCCGCCTTGCGCGCCTCCTCGGCGAGCAGGGGGCCCGCCAGCACGTCGGCCTCGACATTGACCATCACCACATGCTTGCCGGCCGCGATCGCGGCGCGCGCGTGGCGGATGCCGACGGCCGGATTGCCGGTCGCCTCCACCACCACATCCATCGCGCCGCCCGCGATGGCGCGTGCGCCGTCATCGGTGAAGACGGTGGCGGCGATCCGCTCGGCGCTCCATCCGACGGTGCGGCAGGCCTCGCGCGCCCGGTCGCGGTCGATGTCGACGATGATGGGGACCTCGAGCCCCGGCGTGTGCGGCACCTGCGCCAGGAACATCGAGCCGAATTTGCCCGCGCCGATCAGCGCGACACGAACGGGCTTTCCGGCGGAGGCGCGGGCCTGAAGGAGACGGAAGAGATTCATGGGGATGTCCGTAATCCAGCGTTGCTGATGCGGCTTGCGTTCACCTCTCCCCGGAGGGGAGAGGTCGGTTTGCGCTCGGAGATGCAAAGCATCGTCCGGAGCAAACCGGGTGAGGGGCCGCAGCTCCGACGAGGGACCATAATCCCTCACCCGGCGCTACGCGCCGACCTCTCCCAATGGGAGAGGTGGACCGCGTCCGGGGCACGAGACCTGTCTTACTCCGCCGCCTGCCGCGGCGCCCGCGCGAGCCGCAGCAGCGCATCATCATCCACGGTCTTGATCGGCGTGAAATCGCGATGCGCGATATATTCGGGGCGCGTCGGGGTGCGGATGTAATTCGAGACCGCGTTCAAGGTCAGATACACGATCTTGCGCGGATAGGGCGTGATGTTGCCGGCCGAGCCGTGCACCAGATTGCCATGGAACATCAGCATGCCGCCGGGCTTACCGGTCGGCGCGACGATGCCGCCCTGCTTGACGAGACGCGTCACCGTGTCTTCGTCCAGCGTCCACAACGGATACGACGTCGTCGAGAGGTCATGCGAGGCCTGGAGGTCGCCGGCATTCTGGCTGCGCGGCACCAGCATCAGGGGGCCGTTGATCGGCATCACCTCGTCGAGGAAGATCGCGATGTTCATCGCGCGCGGCTCCGGCATGCCGTCGTCGCGCTTCCAGGTGCCGTAATCCTGGTGCCACTGCCAGACGTCGCCGGTGAAAGCCGATTTCGCGTTGATCTTGAACTGATGCATGTAGACGGGCTCGCCGAACAGCTGCTCGACCGGCTCGATCATGCGCGGATGCGCGCCGAGAATGCCGAAGGCCTCGTTGTAGAGATGCGCGGCAAAGGCCGTGCGCGGCGCGCCGCTCTTCTCGCGCCAGACTTCCGGCCGGTTGGCGTCATAGATGCCGACCGCCTCGCGCGCGAGGAGGTCGACCTCCTCTTGGGCAAACAACTCGGGGAGGAACAGCCAGCCCTCGCGATGAAAGAACTCCAATTGCTCCTGAGACAGTTTCATGGGTCGTCCTCCTCGGTTTGTTTGTTTTGTCTTCTCTCTCGTCATGCCCGGGCTTGTCCCGGGCATCCACGTTCTTCGAGCGTCGAATAGAGACGTGGATGGCCGGGTCAAGCCCGGCCATGACGGCGCGGGCGCAAACGATTAAGCCGCCACCTCGTCCGTCGCCCTCAATCTCTCCTCAGTCATCCGTCCGGCCGTCTGCGCATGGACCAGCGCGGCGCGCTCGGCAGCATCGGCGTTGCCGGCGAGAATGTGCTTTGCGATATCGGCGTGCTCGGCCCAGGCGCTGCCGCGATAGTCGAGCTCGGAGAGCACCGTCGCCATCGAACGGCGCATATGCGGCCATTGCGGCGTGATCGTTTCCTCGATCACGGGATTGCCGGCGAGGTGGTAGATGGCGCAGTGAAATTCGACATCGAGCGCAATCAGATCAGCGAGCGCGGTCTTGCGATCGATGCGACGGCCCGCGGCGAGCGCCGCCTCGAGCCGCGCGCGTCCAGCCGCATCGGTTGCGGCACGCATGGCGGCGAGCCGCGCCGCGAGCGCATCGATGGCGCCGCGCACCTCGTAGAGCTGACGGATGCGCGCGGGATCGAGCTGGGTGACTTCAAAGCCGCGCTTGCCGCTTTCGGCCACCAGACCCTGACGGTGCAACAGGTGCAGCGCGTGCGACACCGGCTGGCGCGACACGCCGAGCTTGTCGGCGAGCTCGTTCTGCCGGATGCGCTGGCCGGGCTGCAACGTGCGATCGGAGATCGCCTCCAGGATCCGGGCATAGACCTGGTCGATCAGGTTCGGCAGCGGGTCGAGAGGGATCACGCCGGCAGCTCCGAAAAGAGAATACGGAATTCCGTATTCGACGCTATGGCGATGCGCCTGATGGGTCAAGAACTACTCAAGTACCGTTAGGCCACTCTAGGTTCGAGCGGCCTAAGCCATTGATATTGCTCAGGCCGGCTACTGTGCATGGGGTTGTTTTCGCTGATGTGAGGCAGGCACCCGGCCAGCTACTCCGCCAGGAACCGGTTCACGACCTCGCCGAACTCCTGCGGCGCCTGCTCGAACATCCAGTGTCCGGCATTCTCGATCACCGCCGTCCTGCTGCCGGCGATGTGCTGCGCGAGCACGCGCCAGATCACCGAGAGGCTGCCAGTGGTCGCGCCGCCGCCGATCAACAGCGTCGGCGTCTTGATCGCTTGCGCATCCGCCAGCGTGTAGGGCCGCCGCTGCTCGTTGATCTGGCCGAGGAAGGTGAGCGTGTTGTCGCGCAACTGCTGCTTGGCCGCGGCCGGCACGCGCCGCCACGCGCCGTCGCCCTCGATGCCCTCGTAGAAGGTCCGCAGCGCGCCCTCGACATCGCCGGCGCGGATCAGCTCGACCGCGCGGATCGTCTTTGCGGCGAGCGGAGGATGCGACGGCGTGCCCTCCGGCAGCGGCAGGCTGGCATCGAGATCGCCGCCCGGCTCTGCCAGCACCAGCTTGCGCAGCAGATCCGGCCGCGCCTGCGCGACGCGAAACGCGATGTGGCCGCCGCGCGAGTGGCCCATCAGGTTGACCGGCCCGGGCGTGACCTGCGCGATGAAGGCGATCGTGTCGGCGACGTGCTGCGCCATTTTGTAGTCGTCACCGATGGCGTCCCAATGTTCGGGGAAGAAGTGCCGCAGGCTGACCGAGATCACGCGATGGTTCTTCGAGAGCGGGCCGAGCACCGAATACCAGGTGCGGAAATCACCTAACGTGCCGTGCACGCAGACCAGCGGATCGCCCTCGCCGATTTCGAGATAGGCCATGTCGTAACCGTTGACGCGAAAGCTCTGCATGATCAGCTCGCCAGGAAATCCAGCACCACTTCGGAATATTTCTGCGGCGCCTGCTCGAACATCGGATGCGTCGCGTTCGGGATGATCGCCGTCCTGGAATAGGGTACGTGCGCGGCCAGCGCATGCAACACCTTCGGCAGCAGGCCCTTGGTCCGCTCGCCCAGGATGAACAGCGTCGGCATCTTGATCGCTTCCGCATCCGACTTCGAGAACGGCGGACGGTTGTCGCGGACCTGACCGATCAGGGTGGTGGCGTTGTCGCGCAGGTTCTGCTTCACCATCGCCGGCAGCCGCGGCCATGTGCCGGCGCCTTCCAACGTGTCGACGAAGACGGCAAGCCCGCCATCGACATCGCCTGCCGCGATTTTTTCGGCCGAGGCCGTGAACCGGGCCAGCAGCGGCGAGGGGCCGCCAACATAATCCGGATCGAGGCTCGCATCGAGCTCGCCGCCGGGCTCGGCAAGGATGAGCCGGCGGAGCAGGTCCGGTCGCTGCTGCGCGACGCGGAAGCTGACGTGCCCGCCGCGGGAATGTCCCATCAAATCGACCGGACCGAAGTCGAGCTTCTCGATGAAGGCGATGACGTCGCTGACATGCTGTGCGATCGAATAGGTGTCGCCGACACCGTCCCACTGCGCCGGGAAGAAGTGCCGGAGGCTCGGGACGATCATCCGGTGCCGCTGCGACAGCGGCCCGAGCAGGCAGCCCCAGACGCGGAAATCATTGAGCGAGCCGTGCACGCAGACCAGCGGCGGGCGGCCCCGGTCTTCGCCCACGTCGAGATAGCGCATGTCGTATCCATTGACGTGGAGGCTTTGCATTCTTGGCTCTCGGAAGTATTGGATCGCGGAAAGGTGTGCGGAACTCCTGTGCAAGATTCCCGGAAACCGGGTGGATCGCAACTATTTCCAAGCCTAGATTTGCACCGAGATCACAATGGGGGCATGCGAAGGCGCCAGTCCAGGAACCCAGTCATGACCGACCAGCATTTTGCCCTGTTCGACACCAGGATCGGCCTCTGCGCCATCGCCTGGGGCCCGCGCGGCATCAACGGCACGCAGCTGCCGATGGGCGGCGAGCAGAAGATCCGCACCCGCATCAGCCAGCGCCATGCCGACGCGACCGAGGCCGAGCCGACACCCGAGGTGCAGCAGGCGATCGATCGCATCGTCAAGCTGCTTGCGGGCGAGCCCGATGACCTCACCGATATCCCGCTCGATCTCGACGGCGTGCCCGCGTTCAACCGCGGCGTCTACGAGATCGCGCGCGCGATTCCGCCCGGCAAGACCATCACCTATGGTGATATTGCAAAACAGCTCGGCGGCGTCCAGCTCTCGCGCGACGTCGGCCAGGCGCTCGGCCGCAACCCGTGCCCGATCGTCGTGCCCTGCCATCGCGTGCTTGCAGCCGGCAACAAGCCCGGTGGCTTCTCGGCGAATGGCGGCGTGGTGACCAAGCTGAAAATGCTCGAGATCGAGGGTGCGCTGGTGAACCACACGCCGAGCTTGTTTGATTGAGGCCTTAAATCTTCGCCGCCGTCTTCGGCCAATATCTGTCGCGCAGATGCCGCTTCACCAGCTTGCCGGTCGGCGTACGCGGCAACTCCGCTTCGAAATCGATCGAGCGGGGACACTTGATCGCTGACAGCCGCGTCTTGCAGTAGGCGATCAGGTCCGCTTCCAGAGCCTTGCCGGCGCGCTTCATGTCGTGCGGCTGCACCACCGCTTTCACTTCTTCGCCCATCTCCTCGTTCGGCACGCCGAACACGGCGACGTCGGCGATCTCGGGGTGGGTGATCAGCACGTCCTCGGTCTCCTGCGGGTAGATGTTCACGCCGCCCGAAATGATCATGTAGGACTTGCGGTCGGTGAGGAACAGAAAGCCGTCCTTGTCGAGATAGCCGACATCGCCGAGCGTCGACCAGCCCTTGGCGTTGTAGGCCTTCTTCGTCTTTTCAGGATCGTTGTGATAGGTGAAGGCAGGCGCATCGGCGAAGTACACGGTACCGATCTCGCCGACGGGCTGCTCCTCGTCATTCTCGTCCAGGATTTTGATCTTGCCGACCACGGCGCGGCCGACGCTGCCACGATGCTCCAGCCATTGCTGCGAGTTGCAGACGGTGACGCCGTTGCCCTCGGAGCCCGCGTAATACTCGATCAGGATCGGCCCCCACCATTCGATCATTTTTGCTTTCACATCGACCGGGCAGGGCGCGGCGGCGTGGATCGCGCCTTTCAGCGTCGAGACGTCGTAACGGCTGCGGACCTCGTCCGGCAGCTTCAGCATGCGCACGAACATGGTCGGTACGAGCTGGGACTGGGTGACCTTGTGCTTTTCAACCAGCCTCAGGAAATCCTCGGCGTCAAAATGCTCCATGATGATGGATGTGCCACCGAGCACGATCGCCATCATGTTGAAGCGCAGCGGGGCCGCGTGATAGAGCGGCGCCGGCGACAGATAGATGCTCTCGGCGTTCATTCCGCACATGTCGGCGCAGAGCACGCGCAGGAACGCGTTCGGCACGTCGATGGCGTTGCCTTCGAACGCCTTCTTGATTCCCTTGGGACGGCCGGTGGTGCCTGACGAATACAGCATGTCGTAGCCGGCGACCTCGTCCGCGATTGGCGTTGTCGGCTGGGCGGCAGCTTCCTTGTCGTAGGAGCGGAAGCCGGGCAGAGGTTCATCGACCATGTAGAAGATCGGCTCGTCCGGCGCGCCCTTGACCAGGTCCTTGATCTGGTCGGCGCATTTCGGCGTGGTGATCACGACCTTGGCGCCGCAATCGCCGATGATGTAGTCGATCTCGTCCTGCTTCAGATAGCGGCTGATCGCGGTGTAATAGAGCCCGCTGCGTTGTGCGGCCCAGCAGATCTCCATGAAGGCAAGGCGGTTCTCCATCAGCAGCGCGATGTGATCGCCGGCCTTCAGGCCAAGCGAACGAAACAGGTTTGCGCCCTGGTTGGAGAGCTCATCGAGCTCGCGATAGCTGATCGCCTTGCCGGTCCCGGCCATCTGGTAGGCGATCTTGTCGGGCGTGGTGCGGGCGTGGATAGAGGGGTGGGTCATGAAAGTTGGTCTCGCAAAACCAAAGGTGTCATCCCGGCGAAGGCCGGGATCCATAACCACCGAGTCGGATTGTTGAAATGCGATGTCGCCCCAGCTCGCCCTAACCACAAACATTTGTGGCTATGGATCCCGGCCTTCGCCGGGACGACACCTTCAGTGTGGCAACGCCTGTGCGATGCAACGACAGCCTACAGCCGCTCCACGATCGTCACGTTGGCCATGCCGCCGCCTTCGCACATGGTCTGAAGGCCGTAGCGCTTGCCGCGCTGGTGCAGGGCGTGGACCAGCGTCGTCATCAGCTTGGTGCCGGAGCCGCCGAGCGGATGGCCGAGCGCGATGGCGCCGCCATTGACGTTGAGCCTGCTGGGATCGGCGCCGGTGGTCTTCAGCCAGCCGGTCGGCACCGAGGCGAAGGCCTCGTTGACCTCGAACAGGTCGATGTCGTCGATCTTCATGCCGGCCTTCTCCAGCGCCTTCTTGGTGGCTTGCAGGGGAGCGTCGAGCATGATGACGGGGTCGCCGCCGGTCATGGTCATGTGGTGAATGCGCGCGAGCGGCTTCACGCCGAGCTGCTTGAGGCCGCGCTCGTTGACGACCATCACGCCGGAAGCGCCGTCGCAGATCTGGCTGGCGCTGGCAGCAGTGAGCTTGCCGTTCTCGGCGATCAGCTTGACGCCCTTGATGCCGTCGAGCGTGACGTCGAAGCGGATGCCCTCGTCGATGTGGTGGGTGTCCTTGCTGCCGTCGGCCCTGACGATCTCGAGCGGCACGATCTCCTTCTTGAAGTGGCCGGCCTGCGTCGCCGCGATCGCACGCTGATGGCTGTTGTAGGAGTATTCGTCGAGGTCGTCCTTTGACAGGCCATACTTCTCCGCCATCATCTCGGCGCCGGTGAATTGGCTGAACACGATATTGGGATACTTCGCCTCGATGCCCGGGCTCTTGTAGGTGCCGAAACCGTTCTTGGCGGGCAATTGCGAGGACAGTCCCATCGGCACGCGCGTCATCGATTCCACGCCGGCGGCGATCACCACGTCCATCGTGCCTGACATGACGGCTTGTGCCGCGAAGTGCAGCGCCTGCTGCGAGGAGCCGCACTGGCGGTCGATCGAGGTGCCCGGCACGCTCTCGGGCAGTTTCGATGCCATGATCGCGTTGCGCGCGACGTTGTTGGACTGTTCACCGACTTGCATCACGCAGCCCATGATCACGTCCTCGACCAACGCGGGATCGACCTTGGTGCGATCAACCAGCTCGTCCAGCACCTTCGCGGCGAGATCGGCCGGATGCCAGCCGGCGAGGCGGCCCCCCTTGCGCCCGCCCGCGGTGCGCGCAGCGGCGACGATATAAGCCTCGGCCATTTCGGTCTCTCCCATGATTGTTCTGAATTGGGTTGTCGGAGTTTTAAGGGCCTGGATATCGTTTAGTCAATCGATCAATTAACTCTTGTGGGGAGGCGCTGCTTGGGCTTATCTGCGAGCCGCTTCAAGGCGAGAACAAGGGATATCCGTGACGACCAGCGTACCGAACCGGCTCCCCAGCGGAAAGAATTCCACGGCAGAGAAATTGCTCGTGGCCGCGAGTGAGCTGATGATCGAACGCTCCTCGATCGAGATTTCGCTCTCCGACATCGCCCAGAAGTCGGGCGCCAACGCTGCGCTGGTCAAATATCATTTCGGCAACAAGGACGGGCTGCTGCTGGCGCTGCTCGCGCGGGATGCTGCGACCGAAATGTCCAACCTCGAATATCTGCTGGCGCAGCCGATCACGTCGACCGCGAAGCTGAAGCTTCACATCGCGGGCATCATCCGCGCCTATCACCGGTTCCCCTACATGAACCGGCTGATCCACTATCTCCTGCACGAGAGCGTTGCGGGCTCGGCGGACGAAGTCTCGAAGTTCTTCGTCGCGCCGCTGCTCGACTTTCATCGCCGTCTGCTTGCCGAAGGCGTCAGCCGCGGCGAGTTCCGCCAGACCGATCCGGTACTGTTTTACACCAGCCTGATCGGCGCCTGCGATCACCTGTTCTTCGGCCGGCACGCAATGTCTCGCGCGACCGGCGTCGGCCCGGTCACCGACGAAGTCTGCCGGCAATACATCAAGCACATGGAAACGCTGATCTGCGGCGGCATCCTCGCGCAAGCCGAGGACGCCGTCGTGGCCGGATAATCCGGCCGAAGCACTACAAGTCTAGAGAAGAAACGCCCAAGGAAAGGTTGAAGCGATGGAATTGAAAGACGTAGCCGTTCTCATCACCGGTGGTGGTTCGGGCCTCGGTGAAGCCACCGCCCGCGCCATGGCCGCCAAGGGCGCCAAGATCGGTGTGATCGATCAGAACAAGGAGAATGCCGAGAAGGTCGCCGCCGAAGTGAAGGGCATCGCGCTTCACGCCGATGTCACCAGCGAAGAGCAGATCAAGGCCGCGATCGCCAAGGCGGAAGGCGCGCATGGTGTTGCCCGCGTGCTGATGAACTGCGCCGGCATCGGCGGCTCGCAGCGCATCGTCGGCCGCGATGGCGTCTATCCGCTCGAAAAGTTCGCGCGCATCATCAACGTCAACCTGATCGGCACGTTCAACTGCCTGCGTCTGTTCGCCGAGCGTCTCGTCACCATCGAGCCTGTCGGCGAAGAGCGCGGCGTCATCATCAACACCGCTTCGGTCGCCGCCTACGAAGGTCAGATCGGCCAGATCGCCTATTCGGCCTCCAAGGGGGGCGTCGTCGGCCTGACCCTGCCGGCCGCGCGAGACCTCGCCAGCCAGAAGATCCGCGTCAACACCATCGCGCCCGGCCTGTTCTTCACGCCGCTGCTGATGGGTCTCAACGAGGAAGCCCGCAAGAGCCTGGGGGCCCAGGTGCCGCATCCTTCGCGTCTCGGCGATGCCAAGGAATACGGCGCGCTCGCCGTGCACATCGTCGAGAACGCAATGCTCAACGGCGAGACCATCCGCCTCGACGGCGCGATTCGTATGGCTCCGCGGTAGGCGGTGGCTTTTCACCCTCCCCTGGAGGGGGAGGGTCGGCGCGAAGCGCCGTGGTGGGGTGATCTCTCCACTCGGGCACTGTTCGATGGGGAAACACCGTCACCCCACCCCGCTCGCGCTGCGCGCGATCGACCCTCCCCCTCCAGGGGAGGGTGAAAGACCGGCGCCAGACTCGCATAAAGGACGCTCGCATGTCCCAACCGCTGCTGATCGAGCATCACGACGGCGTCGACCGGGTGACGCTCAATCGCCCTGACAGCCTCAATGCGCTCGATCCTGCGCTGATCGATGCGCTCAACGCTTATTTCCAGGGCCTCCAGCGCAACCGCGATACGCGCGTTGTCGTGTTGAAGGGGGCCGGCAGGAATTTTTGCGCAGGTCTCGACCTCAAGGCCGCGATGGCGCGCCGGGCCGGGCAGCAGGAGCCGCCAGGCGTGACCGAGTCGCTCGATTCACAACGTCGCATCGCCGACATCGTCATGCTGATGCGGCGCTGTCCGCAGCCGATCCTGTCGCTGGTGCAGGGCGCGGCGGCCGGCGGCGGTTTTGCGCTGGCGCTTGCTTCCGACATTCGCATTGCCACGAGGTCGGCGCGGATGAATTGTGCCTTCATCAAGCTCGGCCTTGGCGGCTGCGACATCGGCACCAGCTACTTTCTGCCGCGGCTCGTCGGCGTCTCCGTGGCCTCCGAACTGATCCTCACCGGGCGCTTCATCGGCGCCGAGCGCGCGCTTGCGGTCGGGCTTGTCTCCGAAGTTGTCGACGAAGACAGGCTCGACGAAGCTGCCGAGCCCTATGTCGACGCAATGATGACGGCCTCGCCCGTGGGACTGCGCCTGTCAAAGGAATGTCTCAACATCAGCGTCGATGCGGGGTCGCTGGAAGCCGTTATCGCGATGGAGGACCGCAACCAGGTCCTGTGCAGCCGCTCCGAGGAATTTTCTGAAGGCATCAGGGCCTTCCTTGAGAAGCGAAAGCCTGTCTATATCAAGCGCTGAACAACGAAGATCCGCAAAGGACACTAATTCCGGGAGACGCAAAATGAGTGGAAGCGCGGCGGCGGTGATGGCGAAGCCCGCCTTTCGCAAGGTCGAGTGGCTCGCGCGCGACATCGATGTCGCGCGGCGCGCTGATGGCACGGTGGTGCTGAAGTCGCGCATTCCCCTGCAGGCATATGAGAGGCATCTTCCGGCTTCGCTCGCGAAATGGGCCAGGCAAGCGCCTGAGCGCATCTGGCTTGCACAGCGCGGCGGTCCCAACCGCGAATGGCGCAAGGTGTCCTATGGCGACGCCAAGCGCGCCGTGGATGCGCTGACGCAGGCGCTGCTCAATCTCAAACTCGACGGGCGTCCGGTCGCGATCCTCTCCGGCAATTCGATCGAGCACGCGCTGATGACGCAGGCTGCGATGCAGGCGCGTGTCCCGGCGGCGCCGGTGTCGCCGGCCTACTCCTTGATGAGCCACGATCACGTCAAGCTGAAGTATCTCTTTGATCTGATCAAGCCGGCCGTGGTGATGGTGCAGGACGGCCCGACCTTCGAGAAGGCGCTGAAGGCGCTCGATCTCACCGGCGTCACCGTCGTTCACGTGGTTCGGCCCTGCGATGGCATCAAGAGCGTCAGCTTTGCCGATCTGGCGGCGACGCAGGTGACCAACGACGTTGAGGAGTCGATCGCGAGGATCACGCCCGACACCGTCGGCAAGCTACTGTTCACGTCGGGCTCGACCGGCATGCCCAAGGCCGTCATCAACACGCAACGCATGATGTGCGCCAATGCGGCGATGATGATGCAGGTGCGGCCGCGCACGCCTGGCGGCCCGCTGCCGGTGGTGCTCGATTGGATGCCGTGGAATCACACCATGGGCGGCAACGCCGCATTCCATCCGGTGCTGGTCGACGGCGGCACGCTTTACATCGACGACGGCCGGCCGATGCCGGGCCAGCTCGAAGAGACCATCAGGAATCTGCGCGAGATATCGCCGACCTATTACGCCAACGTGCCGGCCGGCTACGCCGCGCTTGCGGCCGCGATGGAGAAGGATGACGCGCTGTGCCGTTCCTTCTTCAGGAACCTCGCGATCATGGCCTATGGCGGTGCGCGATTGCCCGACGATCTCTACGACCGCATGCAGGCGCTCGCCGTGAAGACCACGGGTGAGCGCATCGTGTTCTACACCGGCTGGGGCTCGACCGAGACCGCGCCGACCTCAACAGGCACTTACTGGGACACCGAGCGCGTCGGGCTGATCGGCCTGCCGTTCCCCGGCGTCGAGTTGAAGATGGTGCCGTGCGGCACGAAATACGAGCTGCGGCTGCGCGGCGTCAACGTCACGCCCGGCTATTTCGGCCAGCCCGATCTGACCAAGAAGATGTTCGACGAGGAAGGCTTCTACTGCATCGGCGATGCAGGGATCTTCGTCGACGAGACCGATCCGGTGAAGGGCATCATCTTCGCCGGTCGCGTTGTCGAAGACTTCAAGCTCACCACCGGCACCTTTGTCCATGTTGGATCGCTCCGCACCGACGCGATCGCGGCTGCGACGCCCGTCGTGCATGACGCGCTGGTCGCAGGACAGGATCGCGCCTTCATCGGCCTCTTGGCGTGGCCGAATTTGCATGCCTGCCGGCAACTCGTCGGAAATCCCGAGCTGAGTTTCGAGGATGCGGTGAAGCATCCCGAGGTCATCGCCTGCTTCAGGCGCGGGCTGGAGGCCCACAACAAAGAATGCGAAGGCGCCAGCAGCCGCATCATCGCCCGCGCGATGCTGATGGCGGAGCCGCCTTCGATCGACGGCAATGAGCTCACCGACAAGGGCTACATCAACCAGCGCGCCGGCCTCGAACGCCGCGCCGCGCTGGTGGAGCGGCTTTATGCGGACAAGCCGGATCAGGATGTGATCGTGCTGCGATGAAAACGACTGAATTCGTCATTCCGGGGCGCCGCGTAGCGGCGAACCTGGAATCCCGAGATGAGTGAATGACTTCTAGATTCCGGGTTCGCGACTGCGTCACGCCCCGGAATGACAGCAAGAAAAAGGTAGCCCGCCATGAACTTCGATTTCTCCGACGACCAGAAGCAGCTCCGCGACCAGGCGCGCAAATTCCTCGCCGAGAAATGCCCGCCCAAGGCGGTGCGCGTCGTGCTCGATGGCAAGGCGCCCTACGACAAGGAGCTTTGGAAGGGCCTCGCCGAGATGGGCTTCCTCGGTGTCGCGATCCCCGAGGAGTTTGGCGGCGCGGGCGCCGGCCACCTCGAGCTCTGCGTCATCGCGGAAGAGATGGGGCGGGCGAATGCGGCGGTGCCGTTCTCTTCCACCGTCTATCTCGCGGCCGAAGCGCTGCTGATCGCCGGCAGCGATGCGCAAAAGAAGAAGTGGCTCCCCGCGATCGCCTCGGGCGAAGCGATCGGCACGCTGGCGCTGTTCGAGGGCAAGGGCAATCCGGCGCCCAAGAACGTCAAGCTCACGGCGGCCAACGGCGTGCTCAACGGCGTCAAGAAGCCGGTCGCCGATGGCGCGATCGCCGACTTCGCGGTGGTCGCGGCGCGCACGGGATCGAGCGGACGCGACGGTGACATCTCGCTGTTCCTGGTCGATCTCAAGGCCGGCGGTGTCGAGGTGAAGAGCCTCACCAATCTCGATCCGACCCGCGGACAGGCCGAGATTACCTTCACGAACTGCAAGGCGGAGCCGCTCGGCGCTGCGGGCGAAGGCTGGAGCATCCTCACGCAGGTGCTCGATCGTGCTGCGGTGCTCTGCGCCTTCGAGCAGGTCGGCGGCGCCGACCGCGCGCTGGAGATGGGCCGCGATTACGCGCTGGACCGCATCGCCTTCGGCCGCCAGATCGGTTCGTTCCAGGCGATCAAGCACATGCTCGCCGACATGTATGTCTCGGCGACGCTGGCGCGCTCTAACAGCTATTACGGCGCCTGGGCGCTTTCGACCAATGCGGCCGAGTTGCCGGAAGCTGCCGCTGCCGCGCGCATCAGCGCGACGCAGGCGTTCCAGCACTGTGCCAAGAACAACATCCAGGTTCACGGCGGTATGGGTTTCACCTGGGAGTTCGACTGCCATATGTACTATCGCCGCGCCAATGCGATGGCGCTCGGCCTCGGCAGCCTGTCCTATTGGGAAGACCAGCTGATCGACCGCATGCGCAAGAAGAACGCGGCGTAATGACAGATGCGTAAGGTGGGTTAGCCGAGCGGATTGCGCGCAGCGCAAACCGCTTGGCGTAACCCACCGTCGGCCGGCAATGCTCGATAGAATTGGTGGATTACGCCTTCGGCAACTCCACCCTACGGAAGACAGAGAAGCATCATGAACTTCGACGACACCCCGCAGGAAGCCGAGTTTCGTGCCACTGCGCGCGCCTGGATCGACGCCAACGCGCCCAAGCAGTACGAAGAAGAGCTGCGCAAATCCTCGCTCGGCCGCACCGTGCTCAAGAACGCTGACATTCTCGAGGTGGCAAAGGCCTGGCAGAAGAGGAAGGCCGACGCCGGCTGGGCCTGCCTGCACTGGCCGAAGGAATATGGCGGCCGCGGATCGTCGCCGATCGAGCGGGTGATCTGGCAGCAGGAAGAGGGGCCGTACGGCCAGCTCTCCCGCATGTTCATCATCGGCCACGGGATGTGCGGGCCGACCATGATGGCGTTCGCGCGCGAGGAGCACAAGCGCACCTATCTGCCGCCGCTCGCATCCGGCGAAAAGGTCTGGTGCCAGCTGTTCTCGGAGCCGGCCGGCGGCTCTGATGTCGCGGGCCTGCGCACGCGTGCCGAGAAGGATGGCGACGAGTGGGTGATCAACGGCCAGAAGATCTGGACCTCGGGCGCGCATTATTCCGATTACGGCATCCTGCTCACGCGAACAGATCCAACCGTCCCCAAGCACAAGGGCCTCACCATGTTCTTCCTGGACATGAAGAGTCCTGGCGTCGAGGTGCGGCCGATCAAGCAGGCGAGCGGTGCCTCCGACTTCAACGAGGTGTATTTCACCAACGTCCGCATTCCCGACCACCAGCGTCTCGGCGAAGTCGGTGACGGCTGGAACGTCTCGCTGACCACGCTCATGAACGAGCGCAGCGCGATCGGCGCGGCCGTCTCGACCGGTTTCCCGGAGCTGTTCGAATACTGCTCCAGCCTGATGCTCGACGACGGCCCGGCGATCGAGGATCGCGCGGTGCGCTCGAAGCTGGCGAATTGGGCAGTGAAGGCGAGCGGGCTGAAATACACCAGCATGCGTGCGATCTCCGCGTTGTCGAAGGGCGAGCGGCCGGGACCGGAAAATTCCATCGGCAAGCTGGTCGCGGGTTCGATGATCCAGGATGTTGCGGCTTATGCTCTGGACTTGCAGGGCGCGAGCGGCGTGGTCAGCGGCGAGGATGCCGAGCTCGCCGGCCGCTTCCAGGCGATGCTGCTGCGCGCGCCGGGCACGCGTGTCGAAGGCGGCACCGACGAGATCATGCGCAACATCATCGCCGAGCGGGTGCTGGGCCTGCCCGGCGATATCAGGGTCGACAAGGACGTGCCGTTCAACAAGATACCGACGAAGGGAAGATGAATCGTAGGGTGGGTTAGCCTCGCGGATGCGCGAAGCGCAATCCACCAAGCGTAACCCACCATTGGCTGCAACGACGCGCAACAGAAGTGGTGGGTTACGCCTTCGGCTAACCCACCCTACGTACCGAGCAAGGATTGAGAGGTTCGCCATGAATTTCGACGACACCCCGCAGGAAGCCGCATTCCGCGAAACCGCGCGCAAATGGATCGCCGCCAACGCCCCGAAGCAGTTCGAGCAGGAACTGTCGAAGTCTTCGCTCGGCCGCATCCGGCTCGCCAATCACGACATGGTCGAGGTCGGCAAGGCCTGGCAGAAGAAGAAGGCGGAAGGCGGCTGGGCCTGCCTGCACTGGCCGAAGGAATATGGCGGCCGCGGCGCGACGCCGATCGAGCGGGTGATCTGGCAGCAGGAAGAGGGCGTTTACGGCAAGCTGACGCAGCCGTTCCAGATCGGCGAGGGCATGTGCGGCCCGACCGTGATGGCCTGGGGCAGCGAAGATGCCAAACGCCGGTACTTACCGAAGCTGGCTGCGGGCGAGGAAATCTGGTGCCAGTTGTTCTCCGAGCCCTCGGCCGGCTCCGACGTTGCGGGCTTGCGCACGCGCGCTGAGAAGCAGGGCGATCATTGGGTCGTCAACGGCCAGAAGATATGGACCTCGGGCGCGCATTATTCCGATTACGGCCTGTTGATCGCGCGCACCGATCCCAACGTGCCCAAGCACAAGGGCCTCACCATGTTCTTCCTGGACATGAAAAGCCCGGGGGTCGAAGTGCGGCCGATCAAGCAGGCCAACGGCATGCAGGAGTTCAACGAGGTCTATTTCACCGACGTGGTGATCCCTGACAGCCAGCGGCTCGGGGCCGTCGGCGAGGGCTGGAGCGTGTCGCTGACCACGCTGATGAACGAGCGCATGTCGATCGGCGCGCGGCTTGCGACCGGCGTGCCCGAGATGTTCGAGTTCTGCTCGAACCTGATGCTGGAGGACGGGCTCGCCATCGACGATCCCGCCGTGCGCTCCAGGCTTGCGAGCTGGGCCGTGAAGTCGAGCGGGCTGAAATACACCAGCTACCGCGCGATCTCGGCGTTGTCGAAGGGCGAGCGGCCAGGGCCGGAAAATTCCATCGGCAAGCTGGTCTCCGGCATGATGCTGCAGGACATCGCGGCCTATGCGATGGATCTGCAGGGCGCGGCCGGTGTTCTCACAGGCAGCGACGAGGAGACGGTGCACGGCCAGTTCCAGCAGATGCTGTTGTCCTCGCCCTCGATGCGCATCGCCGGCGGCACCGACGAGATCCTGCGCAACATCATCGCCGAGCGCGTGCTGGGCCTGCCCGGCGACATCAGGGTCGACAAGGACGTGCCGTACAACAAGATCCCGACCAAGGGGCGTTGATCTCGTAGGGTGGGCAAAGGCGCGCTCTTCGCGCGCCGTGCCCACCTCTCCTTTCGAAAATGTACAAGGTGGTGGGCACGCTCCGCTTTGCCCACCCTACGAAGAAGGCAGCGCCATGGATGCGAAGTCGCCCAACACTCACTCAACCGAAGACCGCATCGGCGTGCTCGAAGAGCTCCTCAACGAGCGCTACTCCGTTCGCGCCTTCCTCCCCAAGGAGGTCGATCGCGCCACCATCGAGCATGTGCTCACCACGGCGCAACGCACGGCGTCCTGGTGCAACAGCCAGCCCTGGCAGGTCGTCATCGCCAGCGGCGAGGCCAAGGAACGCTTCCGTCAGCTGATCTACAAGGAGGCGTCAGGCGGCCTCGGCGACGATTACGATTTCACGCCGCCGCGCGAATATGTTGGGGTCTATCTCGAGCGCCGCCGCGAAAGCGGCTTTCAGCTCTACAACACGCTCGGTATCGCGCGTGGCGACAGAAGCGCTTACGCAAAACAGGCGCTGGAGAACTACAATTTCTTCGGTGCCCCTCATGTCGCGATCATTCATACCGCCGAGCCGCTCGGCATCTACGGTGCGATCGATTGCGGCGCCTATGTGTCGAACTTCATGCTCGCCGCCCAGGCGCTTGGGCTGGGCACGATTCCGCAGGCCGCGCTCGCGCGCCATTCCGGCCTGATCCGCCGCCACTTCAATCTGGCCGATGACCGCCGCGTCGTCTGCGGCATTTCGTTCGGCTACGCGGACAACGCCCATAAGGTCAACAGCTACCGCACCTCGCGGGCGTCAGTCGCCGACACGGTGACATTCGTCGAGACATGACCGGGCGAGCATCGCCTGGCCACACGCGTGCGACGGCGGCCGCGCGAACGGCCGCCTTCGCGAGCTGTCCCTTCGGTCGATTGACCCGCTATCCGCCGCTGCCGCCGATCACGGCGCGCACGGTCTCGTCGGGCCCGAAATCCTCGGCGCCGTCGACATAGAGCAGCGCGGCGAGCTTCGAGCGCGCGCGGTTGACGCGGCTCTTGATGGTGCCGACGGCACAGCCGCAGATCGACGCCGCGTCCTCGTAGGAGAAGCCGGACGCGCCAACCAGGATGAGCGCTTCGCGCTGGTCCTGCGGCAGCTTCTCGAGCGCGGTACGAAACTCCTCGAACTCGAGATGGGCGTTCTGCGAGGGCTGCGTCTTCAGCGTCTTGGCGTAGTTGCCCTCGGCGTCCTCGACTTCGCGCCGACGCTTGCGATAGTCGGAACGGAACAGATTGCGCAGGATCGTGAACAGCCACGCCGGCAGGTTGGAGCCGGGCTGAAACGAGTCGATGTTGGCGAGCGCGCGGAGCAAAGTCTCCTGCACCAGATCATCGGCGCGGTCCGCATTGCCGCTGAGCGAGATCGCGAACGCGCGCAAGCTCGGTACTGCCGCGAGGATGTCGTCACGCAGGGAGTTCGTGAGAGGCATTAGTCCCTCCCATGGTTGTTGTCGTTGGAGCCCCCGGCACCATTTTCATCCTGAGATCCGCCTCCCGGCGCATCAAGTTTCTTGATCAGTTCCGCGAACCGGTCGGGGACCCCCTGCCGTACGACGTCGTCGTACATGGCGCGCAATTGGTGCCCGATCCGGGATTGGATCTCCGGAGTGAGGCCTCCCTTGCCGGGGGTCGTGCTTTTGCTGGCTTGAGACTTGAGATCTTTCATGACCTGTTCCACGTTTCCCCGAGTTAAGTGACTGCAAAATAGAGAAGTTTTCTCAACCGGGAGCCGTTCCCTGGACAATCTCAATTCCAGCTTCGACAAAAAGTTCCCCCACCCAGGGAACTTTTCTTGAGCTGGGGCGTCATCAGCCCCAGTAGGGGAACCCGGGCCTCCTCTCGCAGTTCCTGATTTTGATGGTTTGGCCTGAAATGAATGGAGTGGGGATGTCCCGTTCACAGCTCGTTGCTGAACACTTGCCATTGTTGCGCCGGTATGCGCGCGCCCTGACGGGCAGCCAGGCCTCCGGCGACGCCTATGTCGCAGCCATGTTGGAAGCCATGCTGGGAGATCCCTCGGTGCTCGACGAGAGCCACGGGCCGCGGGCCGGCTTGTTCCGGCTGTTCACCCAGATCTGGAATTCGGTCTCGGTCAATGACGATGCCGAAGTGGCAACCCTGCCAATGCCGCCGGAGCGGCGGCTCTCGAACATCACGCCGCTGCCGCGTCAGGCCTTCCTGCTGCTCTCGCTCGAGGGCTTTTCGGAAGAGGAAGTCGCCTTTGTCCTCGGCACCGATGTTGCCGAGACGCGCCGGCTTGCCGATGCCGCCGGCCGCGAGATGGCGGCGGAAATCGCTACCGACGTCCTGATCATCGAGGACGAGACCTTCATCGCCATGGACCTCGAGAGTCTGGTGAAGAATCTCGGCCACAATGTCGTCGGCGTCGCGCGCACCCACGCTGATGCGGTGGCGCTGGCCAAGAACAAGCGGCCGGGCCTGATCCTCGCCGACATCCAGCTCGCCGACGGCTCCTCGGGCCTGGATGCCGTCAACGAGCTGCTGCGCACCTTCGAGGTGCCGGTGGTGTTCATCACCGCCTATCCCGAGCGCTTCCTCACCGGCGAGCGCCCCGAGCCGGCATTCCTGATCTCAAAGCCGTTCCAGCCCGCGATGGTGTCGGCGGTGGCGAGCCAGGCGTTGTTCTTCCAGCGCAACTCGCGCAACCGTGCGCCGAAGGCGCCGGCGGCGTAAAGCGCTGGCGAACCAAATCTTGCGACAACGATAATCCGGCGTGCTGAAAGGCGCGCCGGATTTTTCTTGGCCGTTTCTTGGCCGTTTCTTGGCCGTTCGAGCCGCTTGACGGGCGTCTCGTTCGCCACTCATACCTTGCGCATCGCCCCGACGTGGAGATGTGCCCATGGACCAGCAACTGCTCGACCGCCTCGCCATTCGCGATCTCGTCGAGAACTGGGCGGTGTGGCGTGACGCCGGTGACTGGGAGCGCTTTGCCACCGTCTGGCATGAAGAGGGCTGGATGTCCGCCACCTGGTTTCAGGGGCCGGCGCGGGATTTCATGCGCGTCAGCCAGGAAGGCTTCGCCAAGGGCGTGCGCATCCTGCATTTCCTCGGCGGCACCAGCATTGACCTTTCAGGGGAGCGGGCCATTGCGCAGACCAAGATGACGATCTCGCAGCGGGCCCTGGTGCACGACGTGCTCTGCGACGTTGTCTGCACCGGGCGCTTCTATGATTTCCTGGAGAAGCGGCAGAACCAATCAGGTATTGGCCAATGGGGCATCGTCCGCCGCCAGCCGATCTACGAGAAGGACCGCATCGACCCGGTCGATCCCGCAGCAGAGCTTCGCCTCGACAGCCAAGCGCTCGCAGCGCTGCCCGAAGGCTACCGCCATCTCGCCTATATGCAGGAGCTGATCGGCTACAAGGTCAAGCGCGACATGCCGGGCCTGATCGGCCCCGAGGTCGAGAAGCTCTACGGCGAGGGGCGGGAGTGGCTGGCTGGGAAGGGAAAGTGAGCCCCAGACAAAAGTAAGGCGCGACTGGCATCACCACAGTCGCGCCCTACGTCGCCGGCTTATGGGGCAGGGGGAATAGCCGGCTGCTGAGACGACTCCCGGGCGCGGGAGTCGTTCCAGGCGCCTGCAAAATTTTTCTGGAGCGGTGTCTTTTTCGCACACGGTTAAGTGATCTTAACGCCTGGGAAACTCGGGGCCTCCCTTCACGTTGTTCCCGCGATCGCCATGGGGCGAGGGACCGACAACCATGCTGCAGATTCAAAAGGTATTCTTTGGTGCCGTCGCCATCGCTGCGACGCTTGGCGCCGTTCAGGTGGGCGCCGTCCAACTGGCCTCCGGGCACGATCTGGCCGACCGCTGGGAAGCGCTGGCTGATCAGCCGGGCCAGACCTCGGGTCGCAATGTGGCAAGTCATAACGTCAATCGCACCGGCAAGTCCGACCGCCTTGCCGAGATGAAGCCTTCAGCGGTTCCCACCCGCACCGTCTCGATGCGGCTGAACGACCTGCCCGATACGTCGGTGCTGCTTCGCGTCCAAGGGGCCATCGAGACCGGTAATGCCAAGCCGGCGCCGACGCTGCTGAAGACGGGCCGCAAGCCGACGATCGCCTGCGAGCCGATGGTCAGCTCCCTGACAGAGGTGGCAAAACTGCTGCAGCCCGGCCGCTGCGTGACCTGATCCGCGTCGGCCTTCGCGCAAGAGCGCTCTCCCCTGAGGACGGCGAATTTGCGTGTCCACTTGATCCCCTATCCCATCGCGCTATATCCGGGCTTTCTCCCATTGATTGACCGGGTAAACGCATGACGACGTCCGATACGGCCACGCATACGCAGCCTTTCCAGGCCGAGGTTTCCGAACTGCTGCACCTGATGGTGCATTCCGTCTATTCGGAGACCGACATCTTCCTCCGTGAGCTCGTCTCCAACGCCTCTGATGCCTGCGACAAGCTGCGCTACGAGGCGATCGCCAATCCGGCCCTGCTGGGCGAGGGCGACGCGCTCAAGATCCGCATTACCCCGAACAAGACAGCTGCGACGCTTGTCATCGCCGACAACGGCATCGGCATGGAGCGGCAGGAGCTGATCGACCATCTCGGCACCATCGCCCGCTCCGGCACCAAGGCCTTCGTGTCGAAGCTGAAGGAGGCCAAGGACGGTCTCGGCCTGATCGGCCAGTTCGGCGTCGGCTTCTATTCCGCCTTCATGGTCGCCGAGAAGATCGTCGTCATCAGCCGCCGCGCCGGCGAAAGCGACGTCTGGACCTGGACGTCGTCAGGCGGCTCCGGCTTCGAGATCGCGCGTGCCGGCGAGGACGAGGCGGCACGCGTGGCACGCGGCACCGAGATCATCCTGCACCTGAAGGATGACGCGAAGAAATATCTCGAAAAATACGAGATCGAGCGCATCGTCAGCGCCTATTCCGACAACATTCTCTTCCCGATCGAACTGGTGCCGGAAGAGGGCGAGCCGCGCCAGATCAATTCGGCGAGCGCGCTGTGGCAGCGTTCGAAATCGGAGCTGACGGCGGAAGACTACAAGAAGGCCTATCAGCAGATCGCCTCCGCCTTCGACGATCCCGCGATGACGCTGCATTATCGCGCAGAGGGGCGTTATTCCTACGCCGTGCTGCTGTTTGCGCCGTCGACGAAGCCGTTCGACCTGTTCGAGCCGAACCGCAAGGGCCGCGTCAAGCTCTATGTCCGCCGTGTCTTCATAACCGACGATGCGGACCTTTTGCCGGGCTATCTTCGTTTCATCCGCGGCGTCGTCGACAGCGAGGACCTTCCGCTCAACATCTCGCGCGAGATGCTGCAGAACAACCCGCAGCTGGCGCAGATCCGCAAGGCGGTGGCGACCCGCGTCGTCAACGAGCTCGAAACCCTCGCCGAGAAGGACGCCGAGAATTTCACAAAAATCTGGGACGCCTTCGGTGCCGTGCTGAAAGAGGGCATCTACGAGGATTTCGAGCGCCGCGAGAAGCTGCTGGCGCTGTCGCGCTTCACCACCACTTCAGGCGAGAAGCGCGCGCTCAAGGACGTCGTCGCCGATTTCAAGCCCAACCAGACCGAGATCTATTATCTGGTCGGTGAGAGCATCGAGCGGCTGAAGTCCAGCCCGCGGCTGGAAGCCGCGGCCGCGCGGGGCATCGAGGTGCTGCTGCTGTCCGATCCGGTCGACGCCTTCTGGACTTCCATGCCGACGGAGTTCGAGGGCAAGCCGCTGAAGTCGCTCAGTCAGGGCGACCTCAATCTCGACCTGATCCCGCGCGTCGACGACAAGGACGAGGCGAAGAAGGACGAGCCCGCGGCAGACGAGGCCGCCACCATCGCCGTCATCAAGGCGGCGCTCGGCGAGCGCGTCAGCGATGTCAAGGCCTCGACGCGCCTGACCAGCTCCGCCTCCTGCCTTGTCGCCGACAGCCAGGGTCCGAGCCGCGAGCTCGAGCGCATCCTGGCGCAGCAGAACCGCGGCATGCGTACCAAGCCGATCCTGGAGATCAATCTGCGCCACCCGATGGTTGCGGCGATCACCAAGGCCCAGGCGGGTTCCAAGACGGTCGACGATCTCAGCCTGCTCCTGCTCGAACAGGCGCAGATCCTGGATGGCGAACTGCCGGAGGATCCGGCCGCATTTGCTGCGCGGCTGAACCGTCTCGTTCTGCAGGGGCTGGGCGGCTAGCCGGTGCAGTGCACTCACCTTGCCGTCATTGTCCTCAGGAACAGTCGCTTCCGCTGTGGTGTTGTGTCATAGGAGGCCGTCGGCGGCAGATCCGCCGGCGCCACGAATGCGAGGAAATGTCCGATGCGCCTGCCTCTCCTGACCCTTGCCGCCGTTGCCACGCTGCTCGCGGCGGCAGATGCCAGTGCACAGACCTATGATCCGCGCTACCCGGTTTGCATGCACAGATATTCGGGTGGCGGTGGCGGCTTGGGTGGCGGTGGTGGCGGCGGCTATTTCGACTGCTCCTTCACGTCGCTGGAGCAGTGCCGCGCCACGGCATCGGGCCTCGCGGCCAGCTGCGACGTCAATCCCTACTACGCTTTCGACGAGCACCAGCCGCGCAGGCGTCAGAGAAGGGCGTACTGACCCGGCGTGATCAGGTTTCCGGCGCGGTCTTTTGCGCGCAGGAGCCGCCTGCTATTCCTTCTTGATCCCCGCCAGCGATACCACCTTGCGCCAGCGTTCGGTCTCGGCGGCGAGCATGCGAGCGAACTCGCCGGCATCGCCGTGCAACGGGATGGCGCCGAGCTCGGCAATGCGCGCCTTGATCTCGGCGTCGGATAGCGCCGTATCGATCTCGCGATTGAGCAGGTCGACGATTTCGCGCGGCGTGTCGTAGGGCGCGCCGACGCCGTAGAAGGACGATGTCTCGTAGCCGGGCAGCGTGTCCGCGATCGGCGGCACGTCTGGCAGGGTGTCCGAGCGCTCGCGTGTGGTGACGCCGAGCGCACGCAGCTTGCCGGCGCGCACCAGCTCGAAGGACGAGGTGACGTTGTCGAACATGCCCTGGATCTGGCCGCTCATCACGTCGGTCAAGCCCGGCGCGGAGCCGCGATACGGCACATGGGTGAACTGCACGCCGGCCATCGATTTGAACAGCTCGCCGGAGAGATGCAGCGACGTGCCGATGCCGGAGGATGCGATCGACATCTTGCCGACATTGGCCTTGGCGTAGGCGATGAAGTCAGCGACGCTTTTCACCGGCAGATCGGTGTTGACGACCAGCACCAGTGGAATCCGCGCAACGCCGGCGACCGGTGCGATGCCTTTGGCAAAGTCATACGGCAGCGTGGGATCGAATGAGGCGTTGATCGCATTTGCAGTCGAGGTGAGCAGCAGCGTGTAGCCGTCCGGCGCGGAGGCGATCACCGCCTGCGTGCCGATATTGCTGCCGGCGCCGGGCTTGTTCTCGACGACGAAGGTCTGGCCGAGCCGGTCGGAGAGCCGCTGGCAGATCAGCCGCGACAGCACGTCGGTGGCGCCACCGGGTGCGTAAGGCACCACCCATTTCACGCTGCGCGAGGGGTAGGACGTATTGCCGAGCGCAAAGGCACGCGGCGCCGCGAGCGCGGCCGCGGCGCAAGTCGCGGTCTGAAGGAAATATCGCCTGGTGATCATCGTGGCCTCCAATTCATCTCGCGCGAGGCGAGGGGCTGCGCGCGCCGCGCCGTATTGCCGGATTTGCTATCGCAAGAATCGCGCCGGGCCGCACGCCGTTCCCGCCTGTTTGGTAAAGGATGATCGCAGTTGATGGAGAGCTAACCGGGTTTTACCTTGTCTCTTAACACCTGGGCAGGGCCCGCGGGCTAAGCTGCCCGCAACAAGCAGATACCGCTCGAAAGCATCAACGGCATGACCACCGGCGTCGTCGACCAAGCCCAAGCCCAAGCCCAAGCCCAAGCCCAAGCCGTGCGCGCGCCGTCGGCTTCAAAGATCTGGCTGAAGGCCATCGAGCTGACGGCGCGGATCGAGACTTTGCCCCGGCGCCTGTTCGCCGACGTCGTCGACGATTGGGCAAGGCGCCAGCCGGACCGCGTCGCGCTGGTCATGGATGACGCAACCCTCGACTATGACGGTCTGTCGAAGCGCATCAATCGCTATGCGCGCTGGGCGCGCTCGGTCGGCATCGCCAAGGGTGATACCGTCGGCCTGATCATGCCGAACGGCATCGACTACGTCGCGGCCTGGGTCGGTATCAGCCGCGTCGGCGGTGTGGTCGCGCTCCTGAACACCAGGCTGGTCGGCCAATCGCTCGCGCATTGCATCGATGTGGCAGGGCCATCGCATATCATCGTCGCGCATGAGCTTGCGCAGACGCTGGCAGGTGCAACTCCGCATCTGAAGACCGAGGCAAAAATCTGGACCCATGGCGACGCCCGCAGCGAGCGCGCGATTGATGTTGCGCTCGCCGCGCTTGATGACGGGGCGCTGTCGCCGGAACAGCGCGGCGATGTCACCATCGACGACCGCGCCTTGCTGATCTACACGTCAGGCACGACCGGATTGCCGAAGGCTGCCAGCATCAGCCACCGCCGCATCCTCAATTGGGGCTTCTGGTTCGCCGGCCTCACCGGCGCGACGCCGCAGGACCGGCTCTATGATTGCCTGCCGCTGTTTCATTCGGTCGGCGGCATCGTCGCGCCCTGCAGCATGCTCGCCGCCGGCGGCTCGGTGGTGATCGCGGAGAAGTTCTCGGCCTCGAACTTCTGGTCCGATGTCGTGCGGCACGATTGCACGCTGTTCCAGTATATCGGCGAGCTCTGTCGCTATCTGCTCAAGGCGCCGCCGTCGGAACACGAAAACCGTCATCGGCTGCGGCTCGTCTGCGGCAACGGCCTGCGCGGCGACATCTGGGAGGATTTCCAGGGCCGCTTCGCCATTCCCCGCATTCTCGAATTCTATGCCGCGACTGAAGGCAATTTCTCGCTGTTCAACGTCGAGGGGCAGCCCGGCGCGATCGGCCGCATCCCGCCGCTGCTCGCGCATCGTTTCCCGGCCGATCTCGTCAAGCTCGATCCCGATAGCGGCGTGCCGCTGCGCAACGACGAGGGCTTCTGCATTGCCTGCGCGCGCGGCGAGGCGGGCGAGGCGATCGGCCGCATCGGCACGGCGGATCAAGGCGGTGGCCGTTTCGAGGGCTATACCGATGCCGGCGAGACCGAGAAGAAGATCCTGCGCGACGTGTTTGCCAAGGGCGATGCCTGGTTTCGCACCGGCGACCTGATGCGGCGCGACGACAAGGGCTTCTTCCATTTCGTCGATCGCATCGGCGATACCTTCCGCTGGAAGGGCGAAAACGTCGCGACATCGGAGGTCAATGATGCCGTGCGCGATTTCACCGGCGTCGTCGATGCCACCACCTATGGCGTCAGCGTCCCCGGCGCCGACGGCCGCGCCGGCATGAGCGCGATCGTCGTGAACGAGGGTTTTGATATCCAGGCGTTGCCCGCGCACCTCGCGCAGCGCCTGCCGGCCTATGCTCGCCCCGTCTTCATCCGCATCTCGCGCGAGCTCGATGCGACCGAGACGTTCAAGCAAAAGAAGGGAGAGCTCGCGCGCGAAGGCTTTGACCCCGGCGCGTCCGCCGATCCGGTCTTCATGCTCGAGCCGAAATCCGGTGCCTATGTGGCACTCGATTCCGCGCTCTTTGCGCGGATCGGGGATGGCACGATCCGGCTGTAACGGAACCAAAATCGACAGATAGGTCCAATTTTATCTGAATTGTCCAAGAGCCCATTTACTTCTCTCCGGTAAGCAAGCGGCCATGGGAGGCGGTCATCAAGAGCCGCCGCAAGAAACACGATTGATTAACTAAGCAAGAGGCGAGTCAGCCATGTCGGTACGGTCCAAGGTCATCGAAGCGATCCAGCAGATCGCCAAAGAGCAGCACGTCACGCTTCCGCCGCTCTCGGACGATCTGTCCCTGCACGAGACCGGCTTTGACTCGCTCGCTTTCGCGATCCTCGTTGCGCGTCTCGAGGACGAGACCGGCGTCGACCCCTTCACCATTGCCGAGGACGCGGCGTTCCCGTCCACCGTGGGCGATTTCGTGCGGGCCTACGAAAATGTCCCCGCGTGAGATCTTCGCGCTCCGCGACCATCTCGGCGCGGAGCTGAAAGGCCGTACGCTATCGGATGCGCACGATGTCGTGTCGCTGACCGGCATCCTGTCGCAGACGGTCCTCGGTGGCCGGCTGCATGAGCTGTCCGGCCGCGCCGTCCTGCTGAAACTGTCGGACCAGCTCCGCTCCGGCATTGCCATGATCGAGCTCGACGGCATCGCCCGTCGCATGCTGCTGTGCCCGCCCGATCTCAACCCGGCGCATCTGGACGCATTGATCGCGGATGCCGGGATCGATGCGGTCGTCACAGACGCGCCCGCTTCCTGGGCCGAAACCGGCGTGTCGCTGGTCGTCACCGCGCAATTGCCGCTTCAAGCCGCAGCGCCTGCCAAGACCGAGCGCGCCACCGAATGGCTGATGCTCACCTCGGGTACGTCAGGTGTGCCGAAGATCGTCGGCCACACGCTGGAGGCGCTCACCGGTGCCATCGTCGCCGAAGGTCCTGCGCAGGGACCCGCGCCGGTCTGGGCCACGTTCTACGACATCCGGCGCTATGGCGGCCTGCAGATCTTTCTCCGCGCCATCCTCTCCGGCGGCTCGATGGTGCTGTCCGATCCGCATGAAGCGCTCGCCGATCACGTCGCGCGGCTGAAGGCGCGCGGTGTGTCCCATATCTCCGGCACGCCCTCGCATTGGCGCAAGCTCCTGATGAGCGGTTCTGCCGCGCAGTTCGCGCCGGGTTACGTTCGCCTCTCCGGCGAGATCGCCGACCAGGCGGTGCTCGATGGCCTCAAGGCCGCCTTTCCCAATTCCTCCGTCGGTCATGCCTATGCCTCGACCGAGGCCGGCGTCGGCTTCGCGGTCAATGACGGTCTCGAAGGCTTTCCGGCCAGCTATCTCGGCGACCGCAATGGCGTCGAGATGAAGGTCGTCGACGGCTCGCTGCGTATCCGTTCGACGCGCACCGCGCATGCCTATATCGGCCGCAATGCGGCGGCGCTCACCGATGGCGACGGTTTCGTCGACAGCGGCGACATCGTCGAATTGCGCGGCGACCGCTATTATTTCGTCGGCCGCCGCGGCGGCATCATCAATATCGGCGGGCTCAAGGTTCACCCCGAGGAGATCGAGGCGGCGATCAACCGTCACCCCGACGTGCGGATGTCGCGGGCAAAATCGCGGCGCAGCCCGATCACCGGCGGCATCGTCGTCGCCGACGTGATCCTCGCAGACGGCACCGACCAGGCGCGGGTGAAGGAGATCCGCGACCAGATCCTGGATCAGTGCCGCGCGCAGCTTGCCTCGCACAAGGTGCCCGCGGTGATCCGCTTCGTCGAGGCCCTCGACGTCACCCCGGCCGGCAAACTGGCGCGCACCGATGCATAATGTCCTCGTCACCGGCGGCAGCCGCGGCATTGGCCTTGCCATCGGCAAGCGTCTGGCTGGTGCCGGCTACAACGTCATTGCGGCCGCGCGGCGCGAGAGCGACGAGCTGACGGCCGCGATCGCCGAATCCCAGGGGCGCCTGCATTTCCGTGCCTGCGACCTCGCGGTGGTCGATGCGCTCCCCGCTTTCGCCAAGCTCGTCCGCGACGAGTTCGGTCCGACCTACGGCCTCATCAACAATGCCGGCCTCGGCACCGAGGGCCTGCTCGCGACCATGCACAATTCCGAGATCGAGGCGCTGGTGCGGCTCAACGTGCTGTCGCCGATCATCCTCACCAAATATGTCGCGCGCCAGATGATGGCCGACGGCGCCGGCCGCATCGTCAACATCTCCTCGATCATCGCGACCACAGGCTATAACGGCTTGTCCGTCTACGGCGCGACCAAGGCGGCGGCGACCGGCTTCACCCGCTCGCTCGCGCGCGAGGTCGGCAAGCTCGGCATCACCGTAAACGCGATCGCGCCCGGCTTCATCGACACCGAGCTCACGCACAATCTCTCCGACGACGGCCGCAAGCGCATCGCCGGACGCAGCGCGCTGCGCCGCCTGCCGGAGACCGACGACGTCGCGCGCATGGTGGAATATCTGCTCGGCGAGGGCGGCCGTAACGTGACCGGCACGGTGTTCACCATCGACGCGGGGAATACCGCCTAGGGCGGAAACAGCCGCCACAATTCCGTTGATCCGGCGCAATGACATCCAGGCGGGTTTGGTCGTAAGATGTCGCCTGATCGATTGAGTTACGTCAATCGAGCTGCCCTAAAGGGAGCAGTCCATGGCCTCTCAAACTATGGCAACGCCGAACATCGACATTGCGCGCAAGGGTCAGACCTTGACGGAGCCATCGTCCGCAAAACTGGACGATATCCGCTGCCCGCCAATGTCGCATCAAAACTCAGGCAGCCACGGCCACGAAATGTATCCGCAGCAATTCGTGCGGCTGGTCGGCTGTCATGGCGCGCCGTCGCCAGGCGTGCGCAAGCGTCAGGACGAGAAGCTGCACTGACGCAGCCGGTGCTCACGGCTGATGTTTTGGCAGGTCAATCCGCTCGTGCGAGAATTCCGGAGGTCCCTCGGTCAGGCGGCGGATGCGGCGCTCGCGCTCGTCCGCGGTCAGAGCGGGATCGAGCAGGCTCTCGATTTCATGCACCGCGATTTGTTCGATCCGCGTGGCGTCCGACGCGATCGCGCGCGTTGATGCCGGCGCCGCGGGCGCAATCTTGAGGCCAAGGTCGACCAGCCTGCAGATCGCGTCGGCGCGCGACAGATGATGCGCCCTGCCCCAGGCGTCCACGGCCGCGGTCAGCGGCTCCGGCATCCTCACCGCGCTGACGATATCGCCTCCCGTGCGCGGGGGCACCGGAGCTGTGGAATCCTCTTTGCCGAAGTCAGACACCCCGATCGTCCCGCGTACCCAAAAGTGATCCAAACCATAAGCGTGATCCCCGGCCGGCAGTTTGATGCCGATCAATGACGGGGGCCGGCATTGCGGCGCGGCGCGACCTTGTCGTCCGGTGTCATTTCGGCCAAAGATCGAGGCCTCGAACGGGACGCCCAAGGGGGAGCCAAAGGGGGGACCCAAAGGGGGACACCCACGCGAACCCCGATCGATCCTGCCCCGTATCTCGTTCGGACGCGTCCCAACCATCCGGCATCGTCAGATGATCTCAGGTGAATCCTTTTACGGCAGCATCCCTGTCTTCCGCGGCTTCACCAGCCTGATGGACCCCGAGCTCTATTCGCCGCTACCGGAGGACTGGAGCATCGGCGTCGCCGACATCGTCGATTCCACCAAAGCGATTGCGGCGCAGCGCTACAAGGCGGTCAACATGGCCGGGGCCGCGGTGATCGCAGCGGTCACGAATGCGCTGGAGGGACGTGAGTTTCCGTTCGTTTTCGGCGGCGACGGCGCGAGTTTTGCTGTTGCGCCTGATGATCTCGAATTGGCGCGCGAAGCCCTGGCCGCGACCGCGACCTGGGTGCGGGAAGACCTTGATCTGAAAATGCGCGTCGCGTTGGTGCCCGTCAGCGCCATCCGCGCCAAAGGACTCGACGTGCGCGTCGCGCGCTTCGGCCCGTCCGCCAATCTGTCCTATGCGATGTTCTCCGGCGGCGGGCTGGCCTTCGCCGACGCGGCGATGAAGCGCGGCGAGTTCGCGGTGACCGAGGCGCCGGCCGGCACGCAGCCCGATCTTTCCGGCCTGTCCTGCCGCTTCGAAGTGATTCCGGCCTCGCGCGGCTTGATCCTCTCGGTGCTGGTGATGCCGGCTGCTGGCGCCGACCCGCTGGCCTTCCGCAAGGTGATCGAGGACATCATCCATCTCGTCGAGCGCAGTCCGGATGCGGGGCGTCCCGTGCCGCCACAGGGGCCGCCGCTGAAATGGCCGCCGCGGGGGCTGGACTATGAGGCACGGGCGATGCGTGGTGGCTCCTTGTTCAAGCGCCGCGTCAGCCTGCTCGCCTTTACGTTTTTCGCCTATGTCCTGATGCGCTTCGATATCAAGGCCGGTGGCTTCCTGCCGAAGGTCTACAAGCGTCAGGTGGTCGAGAATTCCGACTTCCGCAAATATGACGACGGCCTGCGCATGATCCTCGACTGCACGAGCGAGCTCGAGCGCGCCTTGAGCGATCGCCTCGCGGCCGCCGCGCGCGACGGCATCGTGCGCTACGGGCTTCATCAGCAGGACGCTGCGATGATGACCTGCTTCACGCCCTCGGCGCTGCGCAGCGACCACGTGCACTTCATCGACGGCGCGCGGGGCGGCTACGCCTCGGCGGCGACGGCGCTGAAGGCCGCGGGCTAAATTAGAGTCGGATGACTCTTGGTTGAATCGCTGCGAGCCCCGAACTCGGATTACCTCTCCCCGCTGGGGAGAGGTAAGCTGCCGATCGAACTTGATTTCATCGCGCTTTAGCGGCCCGCCCGCGTCCAGGTCTCGCCGCCGCAGAGCGCGCCGACGCAGCCTTCGACCCGCAGCGTCTCTGCGCCCGTCAACGTGATGCTGCTCGCATAGGTGCTGCCGTCGTCCGCATTGTAGATCTGGCCCGACCATTTGTTCGGCCCCGCGGGCTTCATGCCGGAGAACAGCGGCAGTCCGATCATCGGTCGCTTGGCGAGCGCGGGATTGGGATTCTTGCTGTCGGTCGCCGGCTTGCCGGTGGCGGTGTCCATGGGCTCCTTGAGCCAGACGATCACGCCGCAGATGCCGCCGCCGCATTTGCTGATTTTCACGCGGGCATCGCCCGCCTGGGTCAGCCAGGTGCCGCTCGCCTCGGCGCTCTGCGCATGGGCAGTCGTCGCGCCAAGCAAGGCAGCCAGAAGGACGGTGAGAACGGCAAGTCTGCGGGACATGGGAGGACCTCGAACTGGAGGCGTCTCCATAGCAGCAAATTACGATCGTGCAACGCCTGATGGAATCAAATTCCTGCGCTGATCTGTCCGGTGAACCTCACCAGGGCAGGCCGCACAGGTCGATGGTGCCGAGCGTCGGTGCGCGAACGATGTTGAAGACGTAGGGCGCCATGTGATCGAAGCGGATTCGCCCCTCCGGCTGCTCGCAATAGACCTCGCCATTGAAGGGCAGCCAGCTGCGGGCCTGGTAGAAAGCGAAATTGTGCGGCTCGCAGAACAGGATCGCAAAACGAACCGCCTCGTTGGCGCGCATGGTGTGCACCGCCGCGTCGATCGCCATGGTCGCATAGCCGCGGCCACGACGATCCTCGCGCGTGCAGACACCGCCGATCCCGCCGGCATGCACTTTCTGTCCATTCCAGGTGATGGTGCGGAAATAGATGCCGACATGGCAGACGAGACCGTCCTCGGGCGTCTCGATCAGCACGCGCAGATCGGCATTGGCCCATTTGACGTGAGCCCAGGGCTTGCCCGCAATCTGCTGCGGGCCCCAGACCGCCTGATGCAGCGGCTCCGCGATTCGCCACGAGGCGTCGCCGTTCAGGATGTCGATCTCGATGCTCATCGCGCGCTCTTCCGTATCTCCGCGTCGTGGTGCGTTCGTTCTGCCATAACCGCCTCAAAGGCAATGATATTTTGCGGCAGGTCGAATCGCCCTGCCTGATGCGTCGATTTTATGCAATCAGCCCCCGCGACCGCATCGCGGCTTTTCGCAAATTGGCGGTATTTAACGGCGCCGGAACCTTCTATAAGGGGTGACCGTTAGAACACGTTCCCCACCAGTTGCGGACAAGAACCCATGACATTCACGCTGCCCCCCCTCCCTTACGCCTATGACGCCCTCGGCCAGTTCATGTCCAAGGAGACGCTGGAATTCCACCACGACAAGCATCATCAGGCCTACGTCACCAACGGCAACAACGCGCTCAAGGGCACCGAATGGGAAGGCAAATCCCTTGAGGAGATCGTCAAGGGCTCGTTCGGTAAGAACCCCGCGGTGTTCAACAATGCCGGCCAGCACTACAACCACATCCACTTCTGGAGCTGGATGAAGCCCAATGGCGGCGGCACCAAGCTGCCGGGCAAGCTCGAAAAGAAGATCAACGAAGACCTCGGCGGCTTCGAGAAGTTCAAGACCGACTTCCAGGCGGCTGGCGTCGGCCAGTTCGGCTCCGGCTGGTGCTGGCTCCAGGTCAAGAACGGCAAGCTTGAGATCTCCAAGACCCCGAACGGCGAGAATCCGCTGGTGCACGGCGCCACCCCGATCCTCGGCTGCGACGTCTGGGAGCACTCCTACTACATCGACTATCGCAACCGCCGCCCCGACTATCTCAAGGCGTTCGTCGAGAACCTCGTGAACTGGGAATACGTCGAGTCCCTGTTCGACAAGGCGTAAGCCGTCATTCCGGGGCGCGCTTAGCGCGAGCCCGGAATCCATTTATCCATTCGGGTTGACGCCCGATGGATTCTCAGGTGCGCAATTGCGCACCATAGCTCGGCGCAGACGCGCCGCCCCGGAATGACAAATAGGCGGTCGCTCACGCGGCCGCCTTTTTGCTGCGCGGAATTTCGACATTACATTCATGCAGTGGGCGGGCTGGGGCGGTCCACCTCTCCCCAGCGGTGAGAGGTCGATTTGCCCCCGGCGATGCGAAGCATCGTCCGGCGCAAATCGGGTGAGGGGGCGCTGTGCCACACGAAGACCGTAAACCCTCACCCGGATTGCTCAGGCGCGCGATTGCGCGCCAAAGCAATCCGACCTCTCCCAAGGGAGAGGTGAAGTCCCGCTGCCGCGCCGGTTGGCCCGATCTCCAGCCCCGAACCGGCCGTGGACATCTGTAATGTTATAATATAACGTCCTTGCCATGGTTCCCGCCGCGTCCCACGCCCATCATGACGACAAGGCTGGTGGTCACTCCCACGGCCATGCCCACGACCACGGGCATTCGCACGGGCACGACCACACCCACGCTCACGTCCACGATGCAGCCTCGCCGCATCCGGCCCAGGACGCGCCCTGGTCGATCCTGCGCATGACCATGGCCGGGCGCCTGGCGGCCGCCGTCGCCGTCTGCACCGTGCTCTGGGGCATCGTCTGGCTGGCGATGAGGTGACGATGGCCCAGCTCGCATTCCGCAACGTCACGCTTGGCTACGACCGCCATCCGGCCGTGCACCATCTGAGCGGCGAGGTCGCATCCGGCGCGCTCGTCGCGGTGGTCGGCCCGAACGGCGCCGGCAAATCGACCCTGCTGCGTGGCATCGTCGGCATCCTGAAGCCGCTTGGCGGCAGCATCCATCTCGGCGGGCTGGATGCCCGCGACATCGCCTATCTGCCGCAGAGCGCGGACATCGACCGCAGCTTCCCGATCTCGGTGTTCGATTTCGTCGGCACCGGCCTGTGGCGGGCGACCTCCCTGTTCGGCGGCATCGGCAAGGCCGCGCGAGGCAAGATCCTGCGCGCGATCGCCGCGGTCGGCCTCAACGGTTTCGAGAACCGCCCCATCGGCACGCTCTCGGGCGGGCAGATGCAGCGCGTGCTGTTTGCGCGCGTGCTGCTGCAGGATGCGCGCCTGATCGTGCTCGACGAGCCCTTCAACGCCATCGACAGCAAGACCACGGCCGATCTGCTCGCATTGGTGAAGCAATGGCATGGCGAGGGCCGCACCGTGCTCGCCGCGCTGCACGACATGGAGACGGTGCGGACCCATTTCAGCGAGACGCTGGTGCTGGCGCGCGGCCCGGTGGCCTGGGGCCCGACATCAGAGGTGCTGACGCCCGAGAACCTGATGGTCGCGATGCGGATGTGCGAGGCCTTCGACGACAGTGCCGCGGCCTGTGCCGAGGACGGACGCTCGCGGGCGGCGTGATTGCAGATGATCCATGACGCGCTGATCGGTCCTTTCACCGAATTCGAGTTCATGCGGCGGGCCCTTGCCGCCGTGATCGCGCTGTCGCTGGCGGGGGCGCCGATCGGCGTGTTCCTGATGCTGCGACGGATGAGCCTCGTCGGCGATGCCATGGCGCACGCGATCCTGCCCGGCGCCGCCGTCGGCTTCCTGCTCTCCGGCCTCAATCTGTTCGCGATGACCGCCGGCGGCCTGATCGCGGGCTTTGCGGTGGCGATTCTCGCCGGCGTGGTCGCCCGCTCGACCGGGCTGAAGGAGGACGCCTCGCTCGCGACCTTCTATCTGGCCTCGCTGGCGCTCGGCGTCACCATCGTCTCGATCAAGGGCACCAATATCGACCTGCTGCACGTGCTGTTCGGCAACATCCTCGCGATGGACGACCAGACGCTGCTGGTGGTTGCCTTCAACGCCACGGTCACGCTGCTGGTGCTCGCGGTGATCTATCGCCCGCTGGTGATCGAGAGCGTCGATCCGTTATTCCTGCGCACCGTCAGCCGCGCCGGCGGCCCCGCGCATCTCGCCTTTCTCGCGCTCGTCGTGATCAACCTCGTCAACGGCTTTCAGGCGCTCGGCACGCTCCTGGCGGTCGGCCTGATGATCCTGCCGGCCGGCATTGCGCGGTTCTGGTCGCGCGATCTCACCGTCATGATCTGCATCGCGGTCGTCGCAGCGGCTCTCTCGGGCTACGCCGGTCTCGTGCTGTCGTTCCAGACCCGTGTGCCCTCGGGTCCTGCGATCATTCTGGTCGCGACGGGGCTCTATATCGTCTCCGTCCTGTTCGGCCGTGTCGGCGGCATCATCAGGCAGATGTTTCCCGGCCGGCATCTGGAGGCGTGACGATGCGGCGTCTCCTGCTTTGCGTGCTCCTGCTGATCGCATCGCCGCTGCACGCCGCCGAACGGCTCAATGTCGTCGCGAGCTTTTCGATCCTCGGCGATTTCGTCCGCAACGTTGGCGGCGACCGGGTCAACGTCACGACGCTGGTCGGTCCCGACAGCGACGTCCATGTCTACACCCCGGCGCCATCCGATGCGAAGCGGATCGCGGACGCGAAACTCGTCATCGTCAACGGGCTTGGGCTGGAGGGCTGGCTGCCCCGTCTCGTGCAGTCATCCGGAGCCAAGGCAACGGTCGTGACCGCGAGCGCCGGCATTGCCCCGCACAAGCTCGGCTCGGGCGCCGATCCGCATGCCTGGCAATCGGTGCCGAATGCCAGGGTCTACGTGACCGACATAGCCAACGCGCTTGCTGCGGCCGATCCTGACGGCGCCGACGTCTTTCGTACCCAGGCCAAAGCCTATCTGGACAAGCTCGATGCGCTCGACCGCGAGGTTCGCGAGTCCGTTGCCACCATCCCGCCCGAGCGGCGCAAGGTGATCTCGACCCACGACGCGTTCGGCTATTTTGCTGCCGAATACGGTATCCAGTTCATCGCCCCCTTGGGCGTTTCGACCGAAACCGAGCCCAGCGCGCGGGACATCGCGGCCATCATCGGCCAGATCAAGGCCCAGAAGATCCCGGCCGTTTTCCTCGAAAATATCAGCGACGACCGCCTGATCCGGCGGATCGCGGCCGAGACCGGCGCCAAGGTCGGCGGGACCCTGATTTCGGACGGTTTGACCGGCGAAAAGGGGCCTGCACCCACTTACATTGACATGGTCAGGCACAATATAAAGGCCCTGACGAGCGCGCTTGACCATTAGGGCAGGGGGCCACCCCGCCTCGCGTCGCGCGACCAGCCTATGTCCGGAGTTCTCATGTCTGAAGCGACCGCCGCCAAAATTCCCGTGACCGTCCTGACCGGCTATCTCGGTGCCGGCAAGACCACGCTGCTCAACCGCATCCTGTCGGAAAACCACGGCAAGAAATACGCCGTGATCGTCAACGAATTCGGCGAGATCGGCATCGACAACGACCTCATCATCGGTGCCGATGAGGAAGTGTTCGAGATGAACAACGGCTGCATCTGCTGCACCGTGCGCGGCGACCTCGTGCGCATCATGGACGGCTTGATGAAGCGCAAGGGCAAGTTCGACGCCATCATCGTCGAGACGACGGGCCTTGCCGATCCCGCGCCGGTCGCCCAGACCTTCTTCGTCGACGAGGACGTGCAGAAGAACGCGCGCCTCGACGCGGTCGTCACGGTCGCCGATGCCAAATGGCTGTCCGACCGTTTGAAGGACGCGCCCGAGGCCAAGAACCAGATTGCGTTTGCCGACGTCATCGTGCTGAACAAGACCGATCTCGTCACCAAGCCGGAGCTCGCCGAGGTCGAGGCCCGCATCCGCGCCATCAACCCCTATGCCAAGCTGCATCGCACCGAGCGCTGCTCGGTCGCGCTGGCCGACGTGCTCGACCGCGGCGCGTTCGACCTCGACCGCATCCTCGACATCGAGCCGGATTTCCTCGTGGCCGACGATCACGACCACGATCATGATCATCACCACCATCACGGCCACGACCATCATGATCACGGCCACGGCCTGAAGCACTATCACGACGAGGACATGCAGTCGCTGTCGCTCAAGACCGACAAGCCGCTCGATCCGAACGTGTTCATGCCCTGGCTCCAGAATCTGGTGCAGGTCGAGGGCGGCAAGATCCTGCGCTCCAAGGGCATCCTCGCCTTCCACGACGACGACGACCGCTACGTGTTCCAGGGCGTCCACATGATGCTGGAGGGCAACCACCAGCGCAAATGGAAGGACGGCGAGCCGCGCGAGAGCCGCCTCGTCTTCATTGGCCGCGAATTGCCCGAAGATCTCATTCGTTCGGGCTTCGAGAGCTGCATCGTCTCGTGATGAAAGAGTTTACGCCGGCGCCCGATTCCGCCTCGATCGTCTCCGTCACCGACCGCGTCAAGCCTGTGACGCTCGGTATGGGCGTGACATCGGTGCATTTCCTCGGGCCCCGCGCCGCCTTCGTCGGCGGCGAGGAGAACGTCGCGTTCGTCGACGACAAGGGTGAGATCGCCTCCGTGGCCGTGCACAGCGGCGGCATTCTCTCGGCCGCCTCCGACGGCAAGCGCCTCATCATGGGCGGCGACGACGGCAAGGTCGTCTCGCTCGATGCGAAAGGAGAGGTGACGCTGCTCGCGACCGATCCCAAGCGGCGCTGGATCGATGCGGTGGCGCTGCATCCGGATGGTGCCTATGCGTGGTCGGCCGGCAAGACGGCGACCGTCAAAAGCGGCAAGACCGAGGAAAAGTCGCTCGACGTGCCCTCGACCGTCGGCGGGCTTGCGTTCGCGCCGAAAGGCCTGCGGCTCGCGATCGCGCATTACAACGGCGCGACGCTGTGGTTTCCGAATATGGAAGGATCGGCTGAATTCCTGCCTTGGGCCGGCTCCCATCTCGGCGTTACCTTCAGCCCTGATAACAAGTTCCTGGTGACCTCGATGCACGAGTCGGCGCTGCATGGCTGGCGGCTCGCCGATAACAGGCACATGCGGATGACCGGCTATCCCGGCCGCGTCCGTTCGATGTCCTGGAGCGCAGGCGGCAAGGGGCTCGCGACCTCGGGTGCCGACACCGTCATCATCTGGCCGTTCGCCAGCAAGGACGGCCCGATGGGCAAGGAGCCCGCGATGCTCGCGCCGCTGCAGGCGCGCGTCACGGTGGTCGCGTGCCACCCCAGGAACGACATTCTGGCCTGCGGCTACAGCGACGGCACCGTGCTGATGGTGCGGATGGAGGACGGCGCCGAGATCCTGGTCCGCCGCAACGGCACGCCGCCGGTCGCCGGCCTCGCCTGGAACGCCAAGGGGACGCTGCTCGCCTTCGCCGACGAAAATGGGGACGGCGGCCTGCTGGAGCTTTAAATTGTCATCCTCGAGGCCGTAGGGTGGCAAAGGCGCTCTTGCGCCGTGCCCACGATCTGTTTGCGTTGACGGGAGTCGTGGGCACGCTTCGCTTTGCCCATCCTACGGCAGCTCACATTCATGCGATTTCTCACGACCTTCCAGCTTGCTGATTTCGCCGACACGCTGATCAGCCTGTTCACGGCCTTCGTGCTGGGCACGCTGATCGGGGCCGAGCGGCAATACCGGCAGCGCACTGCGGGCCTGCGCACCAACGTGCTGGTCGCCGTTGGCGCCGCGGCCTTTGTCGATCTTGCCATGCATCTGGATGGTGCCGGTGGTGCCGTGCGGGTGATCGCCTATGTCGTCTCCGGCATCGGCTTCCTGGGGGCCGGCGTCATCATGAAGCAGGGCATGGACGTGCGCGGCCTCAACACCGCGGCGACGCTGTGGTCTTCGGCCGCGGTCGGCTCCTGCGCCGGAGCCGACATGGTTGCGCAGGCGGTCGCACTCACCGTGTTCGTCATCGCCGGCAACACGCTGCTGCGCCCACTGGTCAACGCCATCAACCGCATTCCGCTGGACGAGAAGTCGATCGAGGCGACCTACTATTTCAAGCTTGCGGTTGCGCTGGACGCCTTGCCCGACATGCGCGACCGGCTCATCGACAGGCTCGAAGACGCAAAATATCCGGTGGCCGATGTCGAGATTGTCGAGACCGGCGACGATCTGATCGAAATCGTCGCCGAGCTGGTTGCGACCGCGGTCGATCCGAACGAGCTCAACGCGGTGGCGACCGAGCTCCAGCACCTGCCAGGTGTGCGTCACGCCACCTGGGAAGTCAGCACCACGGATTGAACGCGCCTGCTTCGCCGCGAGCCACTGTTCCCGCCTCGGCGCGACGGAACCGCAATGGTGCAACTTCGTTGATCCCGTGGACAAAGGCGGTGATCGACATGCCCGGCCAGGATGACACGCGCAGACTGAAGCTCAACTTTGCAATCGCCGGCTCGCTGTTCGCGGCAGGGGTTGCGGTGTCGGTGATGTCGCTCGCGCAGATCCGCGCGGAGAGCCGGCTGGAGCTGGCACAGGCGACGCAGCCGCTCCAGGGCACGCCGTCCGGCGATCAGGGCAAGGCGCCTGCGGAAGCCAAGCCCGGCGGGATGCGTCCGACCACGCCGGCCCCGGAGCCCGCGCGCCCCGATCCGCAGACGCAAGGTGCAGCCGGTTCTGCCCAGCCGGCATTGCCGCCGGCCCCGGCCGAGAAGATCGCCCCGCCGATCAAGGACAAGCCGTAGACGGCACACGACTTTTTGTCGCACGCGCGCAATGGAATGCCATTGCGCCGTCTACTGTGCATGGGGTTGTTTTCGCCGTTTTTGCAGCGAGCCCCTCACCGCACCAGGATATTCTTGAACTGCCAGGGGTCGCTGGTGTCGATGTCCTCGGGAAACAGGCCCGGACGATCCGTCAGCGGCGTCCAGTCGGTGTAGAAACCCTTCACCGGGCCGAGATAGGGCAGCTGGATTTCCAGCAGGCGATCGAAATCCATTTCGTCGGCTTCGACGATGCCCTCGTTCGGGTTTTCCAGCGCCCACACCATGCCGCCGAGCACGGCGGAGGTCACCTGCAGGGCGGTGGCGTTCTGATAGGGCGCCAGCGCACGGGTCTCCTCGATCGAGAGCTGCGAGCCGTACCAATAGGCGTTGTTGTCATGGCCGAACAGCAGCACGCCGAGCTCGTCGATGCCGTCGACGATCTCGTCCTCTTCGAGGATATGGTGCTTTTCCTGCATCTTCCCGGCGCGGCCGAACAGTTCGTGCAGCGACAGCACGGCGTCGTCGGCCGGATGATAGGCATAGTGGCAGGTCGGCCGGTAGACCGCCTTGCCCGAGGCGTCGCGCACCGTGAAGTAATCGGAGATCGAGATCGACTCGTTGTGGGTGACGAGGAAGCCGTATTGCGCGCCGCGGGTCGGGCACCAGGTGCGCACGCGCGTGTTGGCGCCGGGCTGCATCAGATAGATGGCGGCGCCACAGCCGGCTTCGTGGGTATGCGCATTCTCGGGCATCCATTTCTCATGGGTGCCCCAGCCGAGCTCGGACGGCTGCATGCCCTCAGACAGGAAACCCTCCACCGACCAGGTGTTGACGAACACGTCGGGCTCCTTCGGCTTCTTGGCGCGCTGGGTATCGCGCTCGGCGATGTGGATGCCCTTGATGCCGGCCTGGCGCATCAGATCAGCCCATTCAGCCTTGGTCTTCGGACGCGGCGCGTTGAGCTTCAGGTCGGCGGCGACGTTGAGCAGCGCCTGCTTGACGAAGAAGGAGACCATGCCGGGATTGGCACCGCAGCAGGACACGGCCGTGGTCGAGCCCTTGGGGCGCGCCCGCTTGGCAGCCAGCGTCACTTCGCGCAACGCGTAGTTCGAACGCGCCTCGGGGCCCTTCGATTTGTCGAAATAGAAGCCGAGCCAGGGCTCGTTGACGGTGTCGATATAGAGCGCGCCGAGCTCGTTGCAGAGCTCCATGATGTCGGTCGAGCCGGTGTCGACCGACAGGTTGACGCAAAAGCCCTGGCCGCCGCCTTCGGTGAGCAGCGGGGTCAGCAATTCGCGATAATTGTCCTTGGTCACGGCCTTCTGGATGAAGCGCACGTTCTGCTTCTCGCAATGCGCCCTGCGACCCTCGTCCTTGGGATCGATCACGGTGACGCGCGACTTGTCGTAATCGAGATGCCGCTCGATCATCGGCAAAGTGCCTTTGCCGATGGAGCCGAAGCCGACCATGACGATGGGACCAGTGATCTTCGCGTAGATCTGCGAGGGAGGGCTCATGGGATGGTTCTCCGGAACGTGCTTGTGGACAATGGGTGGGAGTTGATCAGGCGCTGCGGCGCTTGTTAGAGGCTGCGGCGCTTGGCGGTGACTTCGATCTCGACCTTCATCTCGGGCTTGAGCAGCGCCGATACGATGAGAAGCGTTGCGGCCGGGCGGATCTCGCCGAGGACTTCGCCGCAGACAGCGAAATGGGCGTCGGCGTCCTTGGCATCCGTGAGGTAGTAGGTCGCGCGGACGATGTCGGCCATCTCGAATCCGCCCTCCTTCAGGGCCGCTGCGATGGTCTTGAAGCAGTTGCGTGACTGGTTCGTGACATCCGGTGGCATCGTCATCGTCGTGTAATCATAGCCGGTGGTTCCCGCGACGAAGGCGAACTCGCCGTCGATCACGGCACGGCTGTAGCCGGCGGTCTTCTCGAAGGGGGAGCCGGTGGAAATCAGGCGACGGGACATGGGGTTCGGCCTCGACTGAAGGGGGAATTGCGTGGGTTTAAAGGGCGTTTCCGGGGCTCGCGCAACCCCAAAGGAGCTGGCTTGGAAACGGGCTGAGCAGGCGCGGCCGCGCGTTGCCGCTGCATGCGGCTTCGGTCGTCGCCATCATGGCTATCCCTTAGGCCGCGTGCGCCTCGAGGGCACGAACCACCCTCCGTTTAGGCAGGGCGGTGCCTGTGGGGACAATCATCCCCTCGGCGCCTTCAAGTGCGCCGTCGGTAAATTCGATCGCCAGCAGGCGGTCGCGCGCGAACGGGCCAGGCAGCATCAACGCGCCCGTCTTCTCGGCCGAGAAGCCGAAACGAACATAGTAAGGCGCATCGCCGAGCAGGATCACGGCTTCATGCCCGCGCGCCCGGGCGGCGGCCAGCGCTTGTTGCATCAGCGCGGCGCCGATCCCGAGCTCGCGGCAGGCAGGGTCCACCGCCAGTGGTCCGAGGACCAAAGCGGGCCTGCCGCCGGCGCTGACGTGCCACAGCCGCACGGTTCCCACGAGCTTTCCCTCGCGCACGGCAGCCAGCGCGAGGCCGGCGGCAGGGGCGCGTCCGTCGCGCAGGCGCTGGCAGGTGCGGTCATGGCGGTCATCGCCAAAACAGGCATCCAGCAGCGCTTCACGGGCGGCGACGTCGGCAGCACGTTCGCTGCGGATCGCGAACGGAGCGGCCTTCGAGGTGAGGGCGACTTGTGGCTTCCGAAAAGCAGTCATGGCGCATCAGTCCCCGCTTGAGACCTGCGTGCGCACAGCACACCGGTCCAAGGCGTCGTCAGAAATCAGAGATGATGGGTTAAGGAGCCGGCAAGCCGGCTCCCGGGTTCGTCGGGCCTCGGAACGAGAGGCCGCTTAGATGTGGTAGGTCTTCAACGGCGGGATGCCGTTGAACGCCACCGCCGAGTAGGTCGACGTATAGGCCCCGGTGCCTTCGATCAGCAGCTTGTCGCCGATCTCGAGCGTGACGGGAAGCGGATACGGGTTCTTCTCGTACAGCACGTCGGCGCTGTCGCAGGTGGGCCCAGCGAGCACGCACGGCGTCATGTCCGCGCCGTCATGCGGTGTGCGGATGGCGTAGCGGATCGACTCGTCCATCGTCTCGGCGAGGCCGCCGAACTTGCCGATGTCCAGGTATACCCAGCGCACCTCGTCCTCGTCGCTCTTCTTCGAGATGAGCACGACCTCGGATTCGATGATGCCGGCGTTGCCGACCATGCCGCGACCCGGCTCGATGATGGTCTCCGGAATCTGGTTGCCGAAGTGCTTGCGCAGCGCGCGGAAGATCGAGCGGCCGTAGGTCAGCACCGGCGGCACGTCCTTCAGGTATTTGGTCGGGAAGCCGCCGCCCATGTTGACCATGGTCAGGTTGATGCCGCGCTCGGCGCAGTCGCGGAACACCTGCGAGGCCATCGCCAGCGCGCGGTCCCACGCCTTCACCTTGCGCTGCTGCGAGCCGACATGGAAGGAGATGCCGCACGGCTCGAGGCCCAGACGCTTGGCGACGTCGAGCACCTCGACGGCCATTTCCGGGTCGCAGCCGAACTTGCGCGACAGCGGCCACTCGGCGCCGGCGCAGTCATAGAGGATGCGGCAGAACACCTTCGCGCCGGGAGCGGCACGGGCGATCTTCTCGACTTCGGCAACGCAGTCCACTGCGAACAGGCGAATACCGAGCGCGAAGGCGCGCGCGATGTCGCGCTCCTTCTTGATGGTGTTGCCGAAGGAGATGCGGTCGGGCGTAGCTCCAGCGGCCAGCGCCATTTCGATCTCGGCGACGGTCGCGGTGTCGAAGCAGGAGCCCATGGAGGCCAGCAGCGCCAGCACTTCCGGAGCCGGGTTCGCCTTGACGGCATAGAACACGCGGCTGTCGGGCAGCGCCTTGGCGAAGCTCTGGTAATTGTCACGCACGACCTCGAGGTCGACGACGAGGCACGGCTCGGTGTCGAGACCTTCCTTGCGGCGGTTACGCAGGAATTCCTGGATACGTTCGGTCATGGCACTCTCCAACGGTCCCAGCGACGGGATCCGCATCAACGTGACGTCGGATAGGAGTGCTCCGGCCACATCGCGCGATGGAGGCGCGCTGAAGCCAAAAGACTCAAACCAGACTGTGCTGCCGTGGATTGGTTGGGAGAGCTTCCCGCCCGCACACCTGGCAATGAAGGACAAGCCTTTTCAGTAGCCCGCGCCGGCGTTGGACTGCCGGTAGAGACCAAAAAAGCCCGATCCGTCGTTGCTTTAAGTCGCGTCCCCCGTTGAGAGCGGGGTGCGCCGGTTCGCCTCCGGCTGCCAGTCACGGTTGCAAAAAGTGAAGTCACCTTCGACAAGGCATCTCTTTGAGAGAGATGCTGGACGCTTCGGAGTCTGCTCCAACCTTCCGGCTTCGGCACTTCCGAAGAGCCCCTCGGCTTCTTCACCCCTTGGCGGCTGTCCGGCCTCTTGTCCGGATACCTACCGACTGACACACGACCACAGGCACGTGCGAAATTGGGCAAAAACGCACATAAGGGTTTTGACTCAGCTTCGCAAGAATTTTTTTAGGCTGAGGACAAATTTGCCTAACATCTGCTTGCGCGGTGTTGCGCGAGCGACGCGGAAGATGAACGTGCGTTAAGTTTTCTGTGTCGTGCGCGTGACCAGCACGCGCGTGAAGCGTCAGCCGCGCTTGAAGAACGGCTCGACGCGCTGAGCTGCGCGGATGAAGGCAGTCATGACCAGCACGCCGAGTGCGAACAGCACGGCCTGAAGGATGTGCGCGCCCTGGTCACCGAGCCCGAGAAGAATCGCGAGCGCCCAGCCGCCGGCAAACGCTGCGCCGAACACCTCCGCGCCGATCAGGATGGCGGCGCTGATGACGGTGATGACGCTCGGCCAGACGATCTGACGGGAAGATGAGGAGGGCGCGTTCATGGGCGTTGGGGTCCGGTGTTTCGAGGGCCGCAATCTCCTCGAAAAGGCGGGCGGGAGCAAGGCCAAATGGCCCAAAAAAGCCCCATCGCGTGCTATAGCTGGCCCCAACAAATCCGCTCAAAAAACGGGACAAGCGATGTCAGACCCCCGCCAGACTACGGACTCCGAGACCAATCCGCTGCTGAAGGCCTGGGTGACGCCGTTTGCGACCCCGCCCTTCGACGAGATCATGCCGGAGCACTTCCTGCCGGCCTTCGAGCAGGCCTTCGCCGACCATTCCGCCGAGATCGCCGCGATCACCAACGATCCCGCTGCGCCCGACTTCGCCAACACCATCACGGCGCTGGAGCGCTCCGGCAAGCTGCTGAACAAGGTCGCGTCCGTCTTCTACGACCTGGTCTCGGCGCATTCCAACCCGGCCATCCTCGAGATCGACAAGGACGTCTCCTTGCGGATGGCGCGGCACTGGAATCCCATCATGATGAACGCTGTGCTGTTTGGCCGCATCGCCCAGCTGCACGAGAACCGCGCCGATCTCGGGCTCGACCCGGAGCAGCTCCGCCTGCTGGAGCGTACCTACACCCGATTCCACCGTGCCGGCGCCGGCCTCTCCGACGAGGCCAAGACGCGGATGGCCGAGATCAACGAAAAGCTGGCCCAGCTGGCGACCGGTTTCAGCCATCATTTGCTCGGCGACGAGCAGGACTGGTTCATGGAGCTCGGGGAGGCCGACCGCCAGGGTCTGCCGGAGAGCTTTGTCGCTGCGGCCAAGGCTGCGGCAGAAGATCGCGGCATGGCGGGCAAGGCCATCGTGACGCTGTCGCGCTCCTCGGCCGAGCCATTCCTGAAGAGCTCGGCGCGGCGCGACCTGCGCGAGAAAGTCTACAAGGCCTTCACCGCGCGTGGCGACAACGGCAATGCCAACGACAACAACACCACCATCGGTGAGATCCTGAAGCTGCGCGAGGAGAGCGCCAAGCTCCTTGGCTACCCGACCTTCGCGGCCTACCGGCTGGAGGATTCCATGGCCAAGACGCCCGAGGCGGTGCGCGGCCTCCTGGAGCGGGTCTGGAAGCCGGCCCGCGCCCGCGCGCTCGCCGACCGCGACGAGATGCAGGCGCTGATCACGGCGGAGGGCGGCAATTTCAAGCTCGCGCCCTGGGATTGGCGCTTCTACGCCGAGAAGCTCCGCCTTCAGCGGGCCAATTTCGATGATGCCGCAATCAAGCCGTATTTGGCCCTCGACCACATGATCGCGGCCGCCTTCGACTGTGCCACGCGCCTGTTCGGCATCACCTTCGAAGAGCGCAAGGATGTGCCGGTCTGGCACCCCGACGTCCGGGTCTGGGAGGTGAAGGGTCCCGACGGCAAGCACAAGGCGCTGTTCTACGGCGACTACTACGCGCGGCCGTCAAAACGCTCCGGCGCCTGGATGACATCGCTGCGCGACCAGCAAAAACTGGACGGCGAGATCGCCCCGCTCGTCATCAATGTCTGCAACTTCGCCAAGGGCACCGGCACCGAGCCCTCGCTGCTGTCGCCCGACGATGCCCGCACCCTGTTCCACGAGTTCGGCCACGGCCTGCACGGCATGCTCTCCAACGTGACCTATCCGTCGCTGTCCGGCACATCGGTGTTCACCGATTTCGTCGAGCTGCCGTCGCAGCTCTACGAACATTGGCAGGAGCGGCCCGAGGTGCTGCAGCGGTTCGCCCGCCACTACCAGACCGGCGAGCCGCTGCCGGACGACCTGCTGAAGCGCTTCCTTGCTGCGCGCAAATTCAACCAGGGCTTTGCCACGGTCGAGTTCGTCTCCTCGGCGCTGCTCGACCTCGAGTTCCACTCCCAGCCGTCCGCCGCTGCGCAGGATGTCCGCGCCTTTGAGCGACGCGAGCTCGAGAAGATCGGCATGCCCGAGGAAATCTCGATGCGGCACCGGCCCACGCAATTCGGCCACATCTTCTCCGGCGACCACTACGCGGCCGGCTATTACAGCTACATGTGGTCGGAGGTGATGGACGCGGACGCCTTCGGCGCCTTTGAAGAGGCCGGCAATATCTTCGATCCGGCGGTCGCCAAGCGCCTGCATGACGACATCTATTCGAGCGGTGGCTCGGTCGATCCGGAGGCCGCCTACGAGGCCTTCCGCGGCCGCCCGCCCGAGCCCGACGCGCTGCTGCGCCGCCGCGGCCTGCTCGACGAAAAGGCGGCCTGACCGGCATGCGCGCCTGGCTGGGACTGGTGCTCGCCGCCGCAATGATGCTCGCATCCGGCGCGGCGCAGGCGCATCCGCATGTCTGGATCACCGCTTCCAGCGAATTGCTCTACGCCGAGGACGGCTCGATCACGGGCGTTCGCCACGCCTGGACCTTTGACGACATGTTTTCGGCCTATGCAGTACAAGGGCTCGAGAGCAAGAAAAAGGGAGCCTACACACGCGAAGAGCTGGGGCCGCTGGCGCAGACCAATGTCGAGTCGCTGAAGGAATACGCCTATTTCACCTTCGCGAAAGCCGACGGCAAGAAGGAGCGCTTTAACGAGCCGGTCGACTACTTCCTGGACTACAAGGACACGGTGCTGACCCTGCACTTCACGCTGCCGCTGAAGAATCCGGTCAAGCCCAAGCAGCTGGTGCTCGAAGTATTCGACCGCTCCTTCTTCATCGATTTCCAGATGGCCAAGGACAATCCGGTCAAGCTGGTCGGTGCGCCCGCCGACTGCCAGATGAAGCTCGACCGTCCCAGCGATGGCACCGCGACCGCGCAGAAGCTCAACGAGCAGACTTTCATGGATGGGCCGAACGCCAATTTCGGCATGATGTTCGCCAACAAGATCACGGTGGATTGCCCATGAAGCCGCATCTCTCGCCGCTCGCGCGTGCGCTGCTTGCCAGCGCTGCTGTCCTCCTCGCCGTCGGTGTGGCCGACGCCGCGCTTCATGATGTCCTCGCGCAAAATCCGTTCGGCGCGCCGAAGCAGGCAGCAGCGGCGGAGCCCGAGGCCAGCGGCCTCATCGGCTGGCTCCTGGCTAAGCAGTCGGAATTCTATCGCCAGATGTCATCGACCATCCGCGCCGCCAAATCCGACGGCTCCGCGGTGTGGACGCTGCTCTTCATCTCGTTCGCTTATGGCATCTTTCATGCCGCAGGTCCCGGCCATGGCAAGGCGGTGATCGCCTCCTATCTCGTTGCCAATCGCGAGACCGCGCGGCGTGGCATTGCGCTGTCGTTTGCCTCCGCGCTGATGCAGTCGCTGGTGGCGATCCTGATCGTCGGTATTTCGGCCTGGATCCTCAATGCCACCGCCAAGACCATGTGCAAGGCGGAGGGCGCGATCGAGATCGCAAGCTATGCCCTGATCGCGCTGTTCGGCCTGCGGCTGGTCTGGGTCAAGGGCCGCACCTTCATCCGCGCGCTCGAGGCGACGCAGCCGGTACCGGCGCTCGCAGGCGTGCCGCATGACCATCATGATCACGGTCATCACCATCACGATGCGCATGACCACCGTGACCAACACCACAGCCATGATGATCACCACGATCGCGCGCAGGCCCACCACCACGCCCACCACCACACCCATGACCATGTCCACGACGAGCATTGCGGCCATTCTCATGGGCCCACCCCGCGCGAGCTTGCTGGTCCGGGCGGCTGGCGGCGCGGGTTTGCCGCGATCCTGACTGTCGGCATCCGCCCCTGCTCAGGCGCGATCCTCGTGCTGGTGTTTGCGCTTGCCCAGGGCCTGTTCTGGGCCGGCATTGCCGCGACCTTCCTGATGGGGCTGGGCACCGCGATCACGGTGGCTGCCATCGCGGTGATTGCCGTCTCCGCCAAGGACATCGCCGGCCGGCTGAGCGCCGGGCGGGATGGCGGTGGTGCGCTCTTTATGCGCGACATCGAGTTCGGCGCGGCGGCTCTGGTCCTGCTGTTCGGAGCGGGCCTTTTGTTCGGCTACATCGCGGCCGAGCGGACGACGTGTTTTTGAGCCTACCCTCCCCCTCCAGGGGAGGGTAAAGGTCACACCGGCAGCAGCCGCTTCAACATCGGCATGAAGAAGATCGCCAGATTGATCGCAAAGCCGATGCTCCAGAGAATGGAACGCAGGGTCGGGCGGTTGCCGAGATAGGTCAGCACGTAGGCGATCCGGACGATCAGGAACAGCACGGCGAGCTCGTCGATCAGGCGCTGCGGCGAGTCGCGGAATTCGGCGAGCAGCACGGCGAAGGCGAAGAACGGGAAGGTCTCGATCCCGTTCTGGTGGGCGCCAAGCGCACGCTGCGCGATGGCGTCTTGGTAAAAGACGGGATCGCGCGGCCGGGAATTGTCGAATCCGCGAAACCTGATCCATTTGATCGACGCGATCGTTATGAGATAGAGCAGCAGCGCTCCGAGAACGCCCCATTCGGCGAGTGTCACATTCCCTCCCCCCGCTTGGGGGCGACCCTAGCGAAACCGGGCTTATCTTGACAAGTTCGGAGCAACGCGCGACGCAACGGATCATGACGATCGTCACCCCCATCGAGACCACGAAACCGGCCTTGCCGCCGGCCCAGCTTCGCGTCGGCGTGCTCTTGGTCAATCTCGGCACGCCCGACACGGCCGATGCGCCCGGCGTGCGGGTCTATCTGAAGGAATTCCTGTCCGACGCCCGCGTCATCGAGGATCAGGGCCTGATCTGGAAGCTGGTGCTCAACGGCATCATCCTGCGCACCCGGCCCCGCGCCAAGGCACGCGACTATCTGAAGATCTGGAACACCGAGAAGAACGAGTCGCCGCTGAAGACCATCACGCGGTCGCAGAGCGACAAGCTCGCCGCCGCGCTGTCCGATCGCCCCCACGTCGTGGTCGATTGGGCAATGCGCTACGGCAATCCCTCGATCCAGTCGGGCATCGACGGACTGATCGCCAGGGGGTGCGACCGCATCCTCATCGTTCCGCTCTATCCGCAATATTCCGCCTCGACCTCGGCCACCGTGTGTGACGAGGTGTTCCGGGTGCTCGCCCGCATGCGCGCGCAGCCGACGATCCGGGTGACGCCGCCCTACTACGTCGACGAGGCCTATATCGAAGCGCTCGCCACCTCGATCGAGACGCACCTCGCCTCGCTCTCGTTCAAGCCCGAGCTGATCGTTGCCTCGTTCCACGGCATGCCGAAATCCTATGTCGACAAGGGCGATCCCTACCAGAGCCATTGCGTCGCCACCACCGAGGCGCTGCGCCGCCGGCTCGGCATGGACGAGACGAAATTGCTGCTGACCTTCCAGTCCAGATTCGGATTCTCCGAGTGGCTGCAGCCCTACACCGACAAGACCATGGAGCGTCTTGCCAAGGAAGGGGTGCGTCGCATTGCGGTGGTCACGCCGGGCTTTTCCGCCGACTGCCTGGAAACGCTGGAGGAAATCGCGCAGGAGAATGCCGAGATCTTCGAGGAAAACGGCGGCGAGCATTTTGCCGCCATCCCCTGCCTCAATGACAGCGATCCCGGCATGGACGTGATCCGCACCCTGGTGTTGCGCGAGTTGCAGGGCTGGATCTGATGGGCGCTCCTAATCCCACCAGGTTCGAGCTCGTCATCAACCTGAAGAGCGCCAGGGCCATGGGTATCACGATCCCGGCGAGCCTGCTCGCAATCGCACACGACGTCGTCGAGTAGGGCGCAAATCTTAACGTTTGCCGTTGGGACTGCGTCCCTACGCTTTCAAGAGCCCTTCGCGAATACATAATCGTGACCGTTCTCGCTCCGTGCGCCTTGTTCAGAAACGCGCGAATGCTGACGTGAAAAGCGACCGCTGAACCGGTAGGGTCGTGGTCCCGACCAATGACTGCGCGGTAAAGGCCTGTTTCCCGCCTTGGAGGATATATGAGCGGTTTCGATATTTTCGCGATTGTGCTGGTGCTGCTCGTCATCGTCACGCTGATTGCCGGCGTGAAGACGGTGCCGCAGGGCTATGACTGGACCATCGAACGGTTCGGCAAGTACACCCAGACGCTGAGCCCCGGGCTCAATCTGATCGTGCCCTATTTCGATCGCGTCGGACGCAAGATCAACATGATGGAGCAGGTGATCGACATCCCCGAGCAGGAGGTGATCACCAAGGACAACGCCACCGTGACCGTGGACGGCGTTGCCTTCTATCAGGTGTTCGATGCAGCGAAGGCGAGCTACGAGGTCTCCAACCTCACCCAGGCCATCACCGTCCTGACCATGACCAACATCCGCTCGGTGATGGGCGCGATGGATCTCGACCAGGTGCTGTCGCACCGCGACGAGATCAACGAGCGCCTGTTGCGCGTCGTCGACGCTGCGGTCTCGCCGTGGGGCCTGAAGGTCAACCGCATCGAGATCAAGGACATCGTGCCGCCGGCCGACCTCGTCGAAGCCATGGGCCGGCAGATGAAGGCCGAGCGCGTCAAGCGCGCCGACATTCTGGCCGCGGAAGGCCAGCGCCAGTCCGAGATCCTGCGCGCCGAAGGCGCCAAGCAGGGCCAGATCCTTCAGGCCGAGGGCCGCAAGGAAGCTGCGTTCCGCGATGCCGAAGCGCGCGAGCGGTCCGCCGAAGCCGAGGCCAAGGCGACGCAGATGGTCAGCGAGGCCATCGCCAAGGGCGACGTCGCGGCGCTGAATTACTTCATCGCGGACAAATATATCAAGGCGTTCGGCCAGTTCGCGGATGCGCCGAACCAGAAGCTCATCATGTTGCCGATGGAAGCGACCAGCATGCTCGGTTCGCTCGCCGGCATCGGCGAGATCGCGAAGGCGACGTTCGGCGAAAGCGCGGCGTCCGCGTCCGCGGCGGCGCGCCGTACCGGCTCGGTGCCGCCGGCCGGCGGCACGCCTCCAACGGTCCCGCCGCGGCAGGGATAAGGAACGGCGCATGATCTTCTGATAAGGTCATGCGGCACTATCAAGCGCATGCGCCGGAAAAGCGGAGACCGGTTTTCCGGCAAGGGCATGCGCCACTATAAAGAGGTCGTGTCATGACCGACATGTTCGTATCGCTCGGCACCTGGAACTGGCTGATCTTCGGCTTCATCCTGATGGCGCTGGAGGTGATCGCGCCGGGCGTGTTCCTGTTCTGGCTCGGGCTTGCGGCATTGCTGGTCGGCCTGATCTCGTTCGCGACCGTCATCTCCTGGCAGATCCAGCTCGTGATGTTCGCGGTGTTCGCCGCTGCCGCCGTGCCAGTCTGGCGTCGGCTCGCCCGGTCGAAGCCGGATGAAAACGCCAGCCCCTTCCTCAACAAGCGCACCGAGGCGCTGCTCGGCCGCGAATTCACGCTGGAGAAGCCGATCATCGACGGCAACGGCACCATGCGCATCGGCGACACGGTGTGGCGCGTCGCGGGTCCGGACACGCCGGCGGGGACAAGGGTGAAGGTGGTGCAGGTGGATGGCGCCAATCTGACGGTGGCGGCGGCGTAGCTTTCAACCCTCCAGGGGAGGGTAAGCGAGGCCCTACCTCTTCCACCGCTCCGCAAACCGGAGCAGCGGCATGACCATCTCGCACAGCTCCCGCCCAAGCGCCGTCAGCGCATAGCCGCCGCCTTCGCCGAGCTCCACGAACCCCGCCCCGCGCAATTCCGTCAGCCGAGCCTGCAGCACCGTCGGCGAAGCTTCGTCGCAGGCCGTGCGCAGCGCGCGCGAGGTGAGGGGCTCCTCGCGCAGCTCCCACAGGATTCGCAAGGCCCAGCGCCGGCCGAGCAGGTCGAGCAGCGCCATGACTGGCCGGCCGGACCGCGAGCCGCGGACTTTCCCTGATGCTGCCTGCTTCGCCATCGCAACCCTCTTGCGTCTTGCTACGGATAATGTAGCGTAATGCTACAATAATTGTAGCAAAAAGGACGCCCATGTCATCCCCGACGCCGCGTATCGCCCCGCTCGCGCCGCCTTATACCCAGGAGATCCAGGCGCAGTTCGACCGCATCATGCGCGGCGCACCGCCGCTGGTGCTGTTCCGGGTGATGGCCGGCCACACCCGCGCCTGGGAGAAATTTCGCGCCGGCGGCCTCCTCGATCCGGGTCCGTTGCCGCTGCGCCAGCGCGAGATCGTCATCAACCGCACCTGCGCGCTGAATAAATGCGAATATGAATGGGGCGTCCATGTCGCGATCTTCGCGGGCCCGGCCAGGCTCAGCGAGGACGAGGTCCGCGCGACGGTCGAGGGCGATGCGACTTCGGCTTGCTGGTCGCTGGCCGAGCAGGCCCTGATCGCTGCGGTGGACGCGCTGCACACAAGAGCGACGTTCACCGACGACGAGTTCGCCGCGCTCTCGGCGCATTACGACGAGGCGCAGATCCTGGAGATCATGCTGCTGTGCGGGTTCTATCGCACGGTGTCGTATCTGGCCAACGGGCTGAAGCTGCCGCTGGAAGAGAAGGCCGCGCGGTTTCCGGGGTAGTGCTCGCTGTCATTCCGGAGCACGCAAAGCGTGAACCCGGAATCTCGAGATTCCGGGTTCGATGCTTCGCATCGCCCCGGAATGACTGTGCTTGAAACTACGCCACACCGGCGCGCAAAAGATCGTGCAGGTGCACGATCCCCACCACCTCGTCCGCCTCGGTCACGACCAGCGTCGTGATCTTGCGGGTGTTCAGCACCTCGATCATCTCGGTCGCCAGCATCGAGGGGGGCACGGTCTTCGGCTGCTTCGTCATGATGTCGTCGACCGACACTGTCAGCAGGTCAGGCCGCATGTGGCGGCGCAGATCGCCGTCGGTGATGATCCCGACCGCCGCGTTCGCATCGTTGACGATGCAGACGCAGCCGAGCCCCTTCGCCGACATCTCCATGATCGCGTCCGACATTTTGGTGCCGAGCGGCTTGACCGGGATCTCCGCGCCGGTACGCATGTAGTCGCGGACGTATTTGAGCATCGCCCCCAGCTTGCCGCCGGGGTGGAAATGCGCGAACTCCAGCGCCGTGAAGCCGCGGCCTTCGAGCAGCGCGATCGCAATGGCATCGCCGATCGCAACCTGCATCATGGTCGAGGTGGTCGGCGCCAGATTGTGCGGACACGCCTCGCGCGCCTTCGGCAACTCGATCACGATGTCGGCGGCTTGGCCAAGCGACGAGGCCGCATTCGACGTCACCGCGATCATCGGGATCGCAAAGCGCGCCGAATAGTTCACCAGCGTCTTCATCTCCGGCTGCTCGCCGGACCAGGACAGCGCCATGATGACGTCGTCGGTGGTGATCATCCCGAGGTCGCCATGGGCGGCTTCAGCGGTGTGAACGAAGAAGGCCGGCGTACCCGTCGAGGCCAGGGTCGCCGCGATCTTGCGCGCCATGTGGCCTGATTTGCCGAGGCCCGTGACGATGACCCGGCCCTTGGCGTTGCGGATCAGGTCGACCGCTTTGGCAAAGGACTCGCCCAGCGGGCCGCGCAGGGCGGCTGCGAGCGCGTTGATGCCGCCGCTCTCCGTCTCCAGCGTGCGGAGCGCGGATTCGACGCTGGCGGGGGTGGGGCCGGATGATGAGGTCATCAGCGGTTTCGAACTCGGCATGTCTGGATCCAGGGAGGAGGGGCGTCGGCCCTTTGACGCCTCCTTAGCACGCCCCGGCGGTTGAGGCGACGCGACCGCCATCGCCCTCAACGGGTCATTAACCATAATTGTTTTAACTCCATTAACGATGGTTCCCGCGAGGTCGCGGAGGTCATCGACGAAGTGTTTGATTTCGTTGGAGTTATTCCATCGTGGGGTCGCCTCCAGGTAGGGGCCGGAGCCGTCGCGCGTACGTCTTTCGCGCCGCTTTGCCATGCCTGCTGCTGATCGCGCTTGAGAACGCTCCGGCGGCGGCCCAGAGCGTCACGCCCGACCTGTTCAATCCCAACCGCGGCGGCTTCGTCTCGCCTGACACGCTTCCCACGCGCCGCACGGCCGGTGTGCTGCAGGCTCCGTCGGACGCGATCCCGCAGCCGCCGGATCCCAACGACGATCCGCGCAGGAAAAGCGACACACCCGCGGCGTCACGCATCGGTCAGGTCCCAACCTATGGCCTGCCCGCCGCCAACGGCGCGAGCAGTTCCGGCTACGACTCGCTCAATCGCAAGCGCCAGCAGCCCAAGCTCTACCCCGGCCAGCCGAAGCCGAAGAAGGCCGCCGGCCCCGGCTCGCCGGTGCCGCCCGCAACGCCGCCCGTCTCCACGCTTGGTCCGCCGCGCATCGCGCCGCCGCCGTCGGAGACCGCGAACAAGACGCCGGTGCCGCCGGCCATGGCGGGCACTGTGCCCGGCCAGCCGCAGCGCCGTCGCCTCAAGGCCGACGACGACGCTTTCGGCGCGGTCGGCGATTACGCCGGCAGCTTCCTGATCAAGGGCGGGCTCGAACTCTCCACCGGTTACGACACCAACCCCGCGCGCCTGCAAAAGCCGGTCGGCTCGCCGGTCGTTGTCGTCGCGCCTGATCTCCTCGTGATGTCCGATTGGGAACGCCACGCGCTGGTCGCCGATTTGCGCGGCTCGTTCAACGGCTACACCAACAACATGCCGGCGACCATCGACGGCCTTGCCTCGCCGTCGCCTGTCGAGATCAATCGCCCCGATTTCACCGGCCATGTCGACGGCCGCTTCGACGTCGATCGCGATCTCAAGCTGACCTCGCAATTCCGGCTGCGGCTCGCCACCGACAATCCCGGCAGCCCGAACGTGCAGGCCGGCCTGCAAAAATATCCCATCTACGCCACCTATGGCGGCACCTTCGGCTTCGACCAGACCTTCAACCGCTTCCAGGTCGCGGCCGGCGCGACGATCGATCGCACCGCCTATACCGACTCCAAGCTCACCGACGGCTCGACCTTCAGCAACGACGACCGCGACTTCAACCAGTATGGCGGTGTCGGACGATTCTCTTACGACCTGAAGCCGGGCCTGAAGCCCTTCGTCGAGATCCAGGGCGACAACCGCATTCACGACCAGGCCGCCGATCGCAACGGCTATTTGCGCGATTCAACCGGCGGCTACGCCAAGGTCGGCTCGTCCTTCGAGTTCACCCGCATCCTCACCGGCGAAGTCTCGATAGGCTATTCCGCACGCAACTATGTCGATCCGCGCCTCAGCCAGCTCTCGGGCTTCCTGACCTCGGGCTCGCTGATCTGGAACGCGAGCGGGCTGACGACGGTGAAATTCAACACCGACACCCAGATCGCGGAAACCACCATCCCCGGCTCCTCCGGCGTGCTGGTGCACACCTACGCGGCCGAAGTCGACCACGACTTCCGCCGCTGGCTCACGGCGATCGGCAAGTTCACCTACGGCACCTACGACTATCAGGGCCAGAATCGCAACGACAAGACCTACTCGATCGAAGGCGATTTGATCTACAAGCTCAACCGCAACATCTGGATCAAGGGCTCGCTGCGTCACGACATCCTGGACTCGAACCAGCCGGGGTCGAGCTCGCAGGGGACGGTGGTGATGGTCGGGGTGAGGCTGCAGAATTAAAGCGCGTCTTCGTTGCTAATTAGCTAGCTACGGTCCGGCTTTCGCGTGGTCACTGTGATGACTGGCTCTTCGTCTGAAACGACGTCAAGGCATGTCCAGCCGGTGACAAAGCGATAGTGGCGAGCATTGCTGTGAACGAGCTTGAGCGCTTCAGATTGTGACTTCCAGAACGATGAGTCCTCGACCAGATATGCGAAGTGCTCGGCGAGCAGTCCCTCAGACGGCGTATCCTCGGCTTCGGTGCTAAGCGCCATTTCGTCCAAAATTCGAACGACGTGAGTCCTGTCGAACCGAACCGTGATAGCCCGCAATTCGTCCTCCGGAACCGCAAAGTCGGCGCGTATACCCAGGGCTTCCCAAGTCAAGGCGATGAGATCACTCAAGCTCGTCTTGATCGCAAGGGGCTGTTCGATGGCGTGATATTTGGGCATGTGCGGGTCCAGAGGCGCCACTATTTCCGTCGTCATGCCCCGCGAAGGCGGGGCATCCAGTACGCTGCGGCCTATCCGTATACGTTTGACGTCTCTGGAATACTGGATCGCCCGCTTTCGCGGGCGATGACACCTTTCGTAAGTCTGGCAGCGAGCCGAGCAGCTACCGCGGCAGATCCGTCTTCCCCATCAGGAACGTATCGATCGACCTTGCGCACAGCCGGCCTTCACGGATCGCCCACACCACCAGCGACTGGCCGCGGCGCATGTCGCCGGCGGAGAACACGTTCGGGCGCGAAGTCTGGTAGTCGAGCGTGTTGGCCTTGACGTTGCCGCGCGGGTCGAGATCGACGGCAAGCTGCTTCAAGAGGCCCTCGTGCACGGGGTGCACAAAACCCATCGCGAGCAGGACGAGCTCGGCATCGAGCTCGAACTCGGTGCCTTCGATCGGCTTGAACTTGTCGTCGACGCGCACGCAGTGCAGCTTCTTGACCTTTCCGTTCTCGCCGGAAAATTTCTGCGTCAGCACGGCGTATTCGCGGATTGCGCCTTCGGCCTGGCTCGACGACGTTCGCATCTTCAGCGGCCAGTTTGGCCAGGTCAGGCCCTTGTTCTCGCGCTCGGGCGGGGCGGGCATGATCTCGAGCTGGGTCACCGACAGCGCGCCCTGGCGCAGCGAGGTGCCGATGCAGTCCGATCCGGTGTCGCCGCCGCCGATGACGACGACATGCTTGCCGCCGGCGAGAATCTCGGTGACGCCGTTCAGCGGCTCCTCGGAGACGCGGCGGTTCTGCTGCGGCAGGAAATCCATGGCGTAGTGGATGCCGTCGAGCTCGCGGCCGGGGATCGGCAGGTCGCGCGGGGCTTCGGCACCGCCGGTCAGCGCGATGGCGTCGTATTCGTTGAGCATCTCGCGCGGGTCGACATTGCCATCGACACCGACATGGCTGTTGTAGTGGAAGGTGACGCCTTCGCCTTCCATCTGCGCCACGCGGCGGTCGATGATACCCTTCTCCATCTTGAAGTCGGGGATGCCGTAGCGCAGCAGGCCGCCGGCCTTGGCGTACTTCTCGAACAGATGGACGTCGTGTCCGGCGCGCGCGAGCTGCTGCGCGCAGGCCATGCCGGCGGGACCCGAGCCGATCACCGCGACCTTCTTGCCGGTCTTGTGGGCCGCGACCTCAGGCTTCAGCCAGCCATTGTCCCAGGCGCGGTCGACGATCGCGCATTCGATGGTCTTGATGGTGACAGGGTTGTCGTCGATGTTGAGCGTGCAGGACGCTTCGCACGGCGCAGGACAGATGCGGCCGGTGAATTCAGGGAAGTTGTTGGTCGAGTGCAGATTGCGCGAGGCTTCTTCCCAATTGCCCTGATAGACGAGGTCGTTGAAATCGGGGATCTGGTTGTTGACCGGGCAGCCGGGCGTGCCCGGCGCAACCGAGCCGGTGCCGTGGCAATAGGGAATGCCGCAATTCATGCAGCGCGCAGCCTGGTCGCGCGTTTCCTTCTCGCTCAAGGGAACGACGAACTCGTGGAAATGCTTCACGCGCTCGGCGACCGGTGCGTACTTGCGATCGTGCCGTTCGATTTCCAGAAAACCCGTGATCTTGCCCATTAAACCCGAAGTCCCTGCCGCTTAATTCGTTTGTTGCTTCTCGTCGTCATTGCGAGGAGCTCGTGACAAAATTGCTACGCAATTTTGCACTGAAGCGACGAAGCAATCCAGTGTATCCGAGAAGAAAGTCTGGATTGCTTCGCTTCGCTCGCAATGACGGGGTGTGATGCTTTACGCCCCGATCGCGATTTTCGGCTCGGCGTCCGCGTTGGCGGCCAATTCGCGCAGTGCGCGCCGGTACTCGACCGGCATCACCTTGCGGAATTTTGGCAGCCATTCCTTCCAATTGGCAAGGATGTCGGCAGCGCGCTTGGAGCCGGTTGCCTTCGCGTGGCGCGTGATCAGGACGTGCAGCCGCTCGACGTCGGAGGCGAGCAGGTTCTTGAACACGTCGACCCGGCCATGCGCCTCGAGATCGCCGCTGGCGTGATAGGTGTCGGCATTGATCATCTCTTCCGACAGCACCGGTTCGAGCTCGACCATCGCCATGTTGCACAGCTTGTCGAACTCACCGGTCTCGTCGAGCACATAGGCGATGCCGCCGGACATGCCGGCCGCGAAATTGCGTCCGGTCTTGCCGAGCACGACCACGATGCCGCCGGTCATGTATTCGCAGCAATGATCGCCCGCGCCTTCGACGACGGCGACCGCACCCGAGTTGCGCACGGCGAAGCGCTCGCCGGCGACGCCGCGGAAGTAGCACTCGCCCTGAATGGCGCCGTACATCACCGTGTTGCCGACGATGATGCTCTCTTCCGGCACGATGCTGCTGTTGGCCGGCGGCTTGACGATGATCTTGCCGCCGGAAAGGCCCTTGCCGACATAGTCGTTCGCTTCACCCTCGAGCTCGAAAGTGACGCCATTGGCGAGCCACGCACCGAAGGCCTGGCCGGCGGTGCCCTTGAGGCTGACATGGATCGTGTCGTGCGGCAGGCCGGCATGGCCGTAGATCTTGGCGACCGCGCCTGACAGCATCGCGCCCGCGGAGCGGTTGGTGCTGTTGATCGCAGCCTCGATTCTGACCGGCGCGCCGCGGTCGAGCGCGGGCTGCGCCTTCTCGATCAGCGAGCGGTCGAGCACGGCCTCCAGGTGATGGTTCTGGCGCTCGGAGTGATAGATCTTCTGGCCCTTCTCCTCCTTCTGCTTGACGAACAGCTTGGAGAAGTCGAGGCCCTTGGCCTTCCAGTGCGCGACCAGCTTGGTCTGGTCGAGCAGCTGAACCTGGCCGATCATCTCGTTGAAGGTGCGGAAGCCGAGCGAGGCCATGATCTCGCGGACTTCCTCCGCGACGAAGAAGAAGTAGTTGATCACGTGCTCGGGCTGGCCGGTGAAGCGCTTGCGCAGGACGGGGTCCTGCGTGGCGACGCCGACCGGGCAGGTGTTGAGATGGCACTTGCGCATCATGATGCAGCCGGCCGCGATCAAGGGCGCGGTGGCGAAGCCGAACTCGTCGGCGCCCAGAAGTGCGCCGATCACGACGTCACGGCCGGTGCGGAAGCCGCCGTCGACCTGGACTACGATGCGGCTGCGCAGCCGCTCGCGCACCAGCGTCTGGTGGGTTTCGGCAAGGCCAATCTCCCACGGCGAGCCGGCATGCTTGATCGAGGTCAGCGGCGAAGCGCCGGTGCCGCCCTCGAAGCCCGCGATGGTGACATGGTCGGCGCGCGCCTTGGCGACGCCCGCGGCCACCGTGCCGACGCCGATTTCCGAGACCAGCTTGACCGAAACGTCGCCCGTCGGATTGACGTTCTTGAGGTCGTAGATCAGCTGCGCCAGATCCTCGATCGAGTAGATGTCGTGGTGCGGCGGCGGCGAGATCAGCCCGACGCCCGGCGTGGAGTGACGCACCTTGGCGATAACAGCGTCGACCTTGTGGCCGGGCAACTGACCGCCTTCGCCGGGCTTGGCACCCTGTGCCATCTTGATCTGCATCATGTCGGAGTTGACGAGATACTCCGTGGTGACGCCGAAGCGGCCGGAGGCGACCTGCTTGATCGCCGAGCGCATGGAATCGCCGTTCGGCATCGGCTTGAAGCGGTCGGCTTCCTCGCCGCCTTCGCCGGTGTTCGACTTGCCGCCGATCCGGTTCATGGCGATCGCCAAGGTCGTATGCGCCTCGCGCGAGATCGAGCCGAAGCTCATCGCACCGGTGGCGAAACGCCTGACGATGTCCTTGGCCGGCTCGACCTGGTCGAGCGGCACCGGCTTGCGCTTCTCTTCCTCGGCGCTCTTGATCCGGAACAGGCCGCGCAGCGTCAAGAGACGCTCCGACTGCTCGTTGAGGATTTTTGCGAAGGCGCGATAGCGCTCCAGCGAATTGCCGCGGGCGGCATGCTGCAGCAGCGACACCGACTCCGCGGTCCAGGCATGGTCCTCGCCGCGGCTGCGATAGGCGTATTCGCCGCCGACATCGAGCGCGGTCTTGTAGACCAGCGCATCGCCGAATGCGTCGGCGTGGCGGCGCACGGCTTCTTCAGCGATCTCGGCAAGACCGACACCCTCGACACGGGTGTGCGTGCCGGCAAAGAACTTGGCGACGAAATCAGCCTTGAGGCCGACTGCGTCGAAGATCTGCGCGCCGCAATAGGACTGGTAGGTCGAGATGCCCATCTTGGACATCACCTTGAGCAGGCCCTTGCCGATCGACTTGATGTAGCGCTTGACGATCTCGTAATCGTCGAGCGAGCCGGGCAGGCGGTCCTTCATCGCGATGATGGTCTCGAACGCGAGATAGGGGTTGATCGCTTCGGCGCCGTAGCCGGCCAGGCAGGCGAAGTGATGCACTTCGCGCGGCTCACCGGATTCGACGACGAGGCCGACCGAGGTGCGCAGGCCGGTGCGGATCAAATGATGATGCACGGAGGCGCAGGCCAGCAGCGACGGGATCGGAACCCGATCGGTGCCGACCATGCGGTCGGACAGGATGATGATGTTGACGCCCTCGCGCACGGCGGCCTCGGCGCGCGCGCAGAGCTCATCGAGCACCTGGTCCATGCCGGCCGCACCGAGGCCGGCGTGGAAGGTGGTGTCCAGCGTGCGCGACTTGAAGTGGGTGTCTGCAACGTCCGAGATCGAGCGGATCTTCTCCAGATCCGCGTCGGTGAGGATCGGCTGGCGCGCTTCCAGGCGCTTGGTGGTGGCAAGGCCCTGCAGGTCGAACAGGTTCGGCCGGGGGCCGATGATGGAGACGAGGCTCATCACCAGCTCCTCGCGGATCGGGTCGATCGGCGGGTTGGTGACCTGCGCGAAGTTCTGCTTGAAGTAGGTGAACAGCGGCTTGGCCTTGTCCGACAGCGCCGAGATCGGCGTGTCGTTGCCCATCGAGCCCGCGGCTTCCTCACCCGTCGCCGCCATCGGAGTCATCAGGATGGTGATGTCTTCCTGGCTGTAGCCGAACGCCTGCTGGCGATCCAAAAGCGACAAGTTGGAGCGCACGCCCGTTGTCGCCACCTTCGGCAGCTCTTCCAGCACGATCTGGGTCCGCTCCAGCCACTCCTTGTAGGGATGGCTGCGCGCCAGCTCGGCCTTGATCTCGTCGTCAGGGATCAGGCGACCCTGCTCGAGGTCGACCAGCAGCATCTTGCCGGGCTGCAGGCGCCACTTGGTGATGATCTGGTCCTCGGGAATCGTCAGCACGCCCATCTCGGACGCCATCACGATGCGGTCGTCCTTGGTCACGAGATAGCGCGCCGGCCGCAAACCGTTGCGGTCGAGCGTGGCGCCGATCTGACGGCCGTCGGTGAAGGCGATCGCGGCGGGGCCGTCCCACGGCTCCATCAGCGCGGCGTGATACTCGTAGAATGCGCGGCGCTTCTCATCCATCAAGGGATTGCCGGCCCATGCCTCCGGAATCATCATCATGACGGCGTGCGGCAGCGAATAGCCGCCCTGCACCAGGAATTCGAGCGCGTTGTCGAAGCAGGCGGTGTCCGACTGGCCTTCGTAGGAGATCGGCCAGAGCCGGTTGATGTCCTTGCCATAGAGCTCGGAGCTCACCGAAGCCTGGCGCGCCGCCATCCAGTTGGTGTTGCCGCGCAGCGTGTTGATCTCGCCGTTATGCGCGATCATGCGATAGGGATGCGCCAGCGACCAGGCCGGGAAGGTGTTGGTCGAGAAGCGCTGGTGAACGAGCGCGAGCGCGCTCTCAAAATCCTTCTCGTGCAGGTCGCGATAGTACTTGCCGAGCTGGTCGGCGAGGAACATACCCTTGTAGATCACCGTGCGGCAGGACATCGAGCAGGGGTAATAGCCCGCAAGCCCGCGGTCGCGGCGCTGGTAGATCGCCTGCGAGATCGACTTGCGCAGGATGTAGAGCCTGCGCTCGAACTCGTCCTCGGTCTTCGCGGTGCCGTTGCGGCCGATGAACACCTGCATGCAGGCGGGCTCGGTCGGCTTCACGGTGACGCCGAGCGAGGAATTGTCGGTTGGCACGTCGCGCCAGCCGAGCAGCGTCAGGCCTTCCGCCTTGATCTGGTCGGCGATGATGCTCTTGATGACGTTGCGCCAGGCGGTGTCACGCGGCATGAACAGCGCACCAATGGCGTATTCGCCGGGCGCCGGCAGCTCGAACTTGTTCTCCTTGGCCTTGCGGCTGAAGAAGGCGTGCGGGATCTGCACCAGGATGCCGGCACCGTCACCGGCGCGCGGGTCGGCGCCGACGGCGCCGCGATGCTCGAGGTTGCAGAGGATGCTCAGCGCGTCCGAGACGATCTCGTGCGACTTCTTGCCCTTGATGTTGGCGATGAAGCCGACGCCGCAGGAGTCTTTCTCCAGGCTCGGATCGTACAGGCCCTCGGCCGGCGGGCGTGAATTGTGTTCCTGAATCGGATCGGCCGTTTTCGAGGCGACCGTCGCCGACAGCTGTTCTGCCACGATGTTTGCGCGCTCGAATTGCGACCCGTTCATTGTTCCAATCCTCTCCATGCGGCAAGCCGCCTCACCGCCATCTTCGGCGCACCTTGGGCGTTCCGCGGCACCCGCCTCTGGGTCACCGCTCGTCCGCTGCGAGCCGCATTTTCTTAAATTCAGGCCAAGGCGTTCTTCGTCCCCGAGAACGGCTTTTCCTGCTTGCCTTATGGCGCTCGAAAGCACCGACTTTCGTTGCAATCCCTATGCCGGAACCGCAAGCAAAATTGAGACAGTCTTCCTGTCCTAACTGCCACCTTGCCAAATTTTTGTCTACCACACAAGCGTGCGGAAGTCCCGATTGCCGATATGTCAATCAATCGCTTTCCGAAAGTTGCGCGGCCCCGGTTTTGAAGCAAACGCGCCCCGATCCGGCCCAAGCGCCGCCGAAATCCCGGATGAAGCTTCACCTCAGCCCTTCGAAAGGCGCGCCACGCCACAAGAAGCGAAAGAGCGCCGGTCGTTCGGGGCCTGACAGGAGCGTGTCGACCATGAAGTTTTTCACAGGATGTGTGGCTGCTGCCACGCTGGTGCTGGCTGCAACCGCTGCCCAGGCACAGGTACCAGCGCGCGGCATTTCAGGTGGGGCCTTTGTCGCTGTGTCCGATTTCGACGGGCCCTACGCGCCGCCGGTCGCGGCGCCCCCGCCGCGCTATGGATACGGCTACGGCTATGAGGAGCGCGGCCCGGCGCCGGCGCTGCTGCCGCCGACCGAGGTCTATGCGGTGCTGCGCGAGAACGGCTTCTCGCCGCTCGGCATCCCGCGCCTGCGCGGCGCCGTCTACTCCATCGCGGTGATCGACCGCCGTGGCGATGACGGCCGGCTCGTGATCGACGCCCGCGACGGCCGGATCATCCGCTTCATGCCGGTCGCGGACGCCTATGGCATGGCGCCCGCCTATGAGGAGCCGTCGGCTGCGCCTTACCGGCCGCAAAGCGCGCTGCCGCCGCCGACCATGGTCCGCGGTGGCCCGCCGCGCCCGCCGGCCTCGATCCCGCATGTCGCGAGCCGGACCGTTCCGGTGCCGAAAGCGTCGCCGCAGCGGGCCGAGACACCAGTCCCGGCCGCGAAGCCTGCCGAGCCGACGACGCAGCAGGCGGCCGTGCAGGCCAAGCCAGCAGAGGCCGCACCACAGGCAGCCGCGTCAACCGTCGCTCAGGCCAAGCCGGCTCCGACGATTCTGCCGACGCAGGAGATGCCGGCTGCGCAGGGGCTGGATTAAAGCGTGATGTGTTTTGGTTGAATCGATGCGAACCGAGAGCTCAGATCACCTCTCCCCGTCGGGGAGAGGTGATCCCGGACGCCGATCGAACCTGACTCCATCGCGCTTTAGGCCAGAGCAAGACAAGGAGCGCCCGAGGATCTCGGCGTCACAGCGGCGGTGACCCAGTTTCGCGAAGCGTAAAATGCGAAAAACGCCCCGGGGGCACCGGGGCGTCTTCGCAACCTGGAAATCGCTCGAACGGCTTAGGCGGCGACCGAGTTCTCGATCACCTGCGCCTTCGCAGCGCCGGTGTTGATCGCGATCTGGCGCGGCTTCTTGGCTTCGGGAATCTCGCGCACGAGGTCGACATGGAGCAGGCCGTTCTCGAGCGAGGCGTCCTTCACCTGCACGAAATCGGCAAGTTGGAAGGCGCGCTCGAAGGCACGCGCGGCGATGCCGCGATAGAGCACTTCGGCTTTCGAGTTCTCGTTGGCGACTTTTTCGCCCTTGATCGTCAGCGTGTTTTCCTTCGCGACGAGGGAGAGCTCGTCCTTGGAGAAGCCCGAGACCGCAACGGTGATGCGGTAGGCGTTCTCGCCGGTACGCTCGATGTTGTAGGGGGGATAACCGGGGCTGCCGTCAGAGCCTGCCTGGTCGAGCAGGTTGAAGAGGCGGTCGAAGCCGACGGTGGAACGATAGAACGGGGTGAGATCGTAGGTACGCATGGTCAAGTCCTCCATTGAGCGACTGCTTTAACCCGCCCGCCGATCGGGCCGGGCTTTCGTCTGTGTGCAGCCTGATGTTCCGGTTCCGAAACACTGGTAGCGGCCTGCACCATGGTGATATGGGTGAGTCCAGACGGCGTTCAAGAGGGCGGCATTGGCGCCTTTTCGGCGCTCCTGCCCCTTGATTTACAGCTCTTGGATTTACCGCACTTGGATTTACAGAACTTGGCGCCCAAGCACTCCCGATCATGACGCTGGTTTCGATCCCGTCCAACCCCGTTCCCGAAGATGTCGTCAGCGGCACCATCAAGACGCCTGATGGCGTCGAGCTGCGCTTTGCGCGCTGGGCGCCGCCGGCGAACCGCAAGGGCACGGTTTGCGTCTTCACCGGGCGCAGCGAGCAGATCGAGAAATATTTCGAGACGGTGCGCGATCTGCGCGACCGCGGGTTTGCGGTGGCGATGGTCGACTGGCGCGGGCAGGGCCATTCGGCGCGGCGTCTGCGCGATCCGCGCAAGGGCTATGTCCGCAACTTCGCCGATTACGAGATCGACGTCGAGGCATTCGTGCAGCAGGTGGTGCTGCCGGATTGCCCGCCGCCGTTCTTCGCGCTGGCCCATTCGATGGGCGGCGCGGTCCTGCTGAGGCTGGCGCATGCGCAGAAGCGCTGGTTCGACCGCATGGTGCTGTCCGCCCCGATGATCGACCTACCCGGCCGCGCCACCTCGCTTCCTGTCCGGGCGCTGTTGAAGACGATGCGACTGCTGGGGCGGGGCGGCGCTTATGTGCCCGGCGGCAGCGACCAGCTGACCGGGCTGTCGCCCTTCATCAACAATCCGCTGACCAGCGATCCCGTGCGCTATGCGCGCAACGTCGCGATCCTGGAGGAGGACCCGACACTTGGCCTTGCGTCGCCGACGGTGGCCTGGGCCGATACCGCCTTCCGCGCGATGCATACCTTCAAGGGCGTGAACTACCCGTCGCAGATCCGCCAGCCGATCCTGATGCTGGCGGCCTCCAACGACACGGTCGTTTCCACGGCCGCGATCGAGGAGTTCGCCTACCATTTGCGTGCCGGCTCGCATCTGGTGATCGCCGGCTCCAAGCACGAGATTCTCCAGGAGCAGGACCGCTATCGCTCCCAGTTCTGGGCCGCGTTCGACGCGTTCGTGCCGGGCACGCCACTGTTCGGGTAAGAGGCGGTCCGCGAAGGCGGTACGCTCCCTGGCCCCGCTTGCGGGGAGAGGTAAGGCAGCTACAGCGTCTTCAGATATTCGATCAGGTCCTTGCGCTCCTCGTCCTCGAGCAGGCGGCCGACGACGCCGTCCTCGTGTGGCGGCCCCTTGCCCTCGAACGAGTGGCCGAGATTGCTGTTGCCGTATTGCTCGGTGCCGTCAGAGGCGCGCGTCGAGAAGCGCGACTGTCCGGTCTTGCAGCTTTCGCCGTCAGAGACCGCGAAGCCGACCTGCTTCGGATCGTAGTCGCGACCACCGCCCATGCAGAAGGACTTGGGGCGCTCGGCCGCCGGGCTCAGCATCCAGTAGAGCGAGGGCACCGATCCGTTGTGCAGGTAAGGCGCGGTGGCCCACACGCCGTTGAGCGGGCGCGCGCGGTACCATGGCGGCGGCTCCGGCTTGTCGGGCGGCTGCGGACCGGGATTGGGGCAATTCTTGCGCTTGCCCCACCAGTCGTCCTGCTCTTCCGAGCTGATATCGGCGTCCTTCATCGCCTTGCGGCTGACGATGTCGACGATCGCCATCAGGCCGAGCGAATACGGCATGTCGGTCGAAGAAACCTCGGGCAGCTTGCAGTCCCACCACTTGTTGAGGTTCTGCGAGGGATTGAGCTTGAGAAAGCCCGGCACCTGAACCGTGCGCGTCGCCAGCACGCTGGCCTGAGCGTGGTCGGTCCCCATGCCTCTGACGCTTTTCTGCACCTCGTTCAGGAATTTGTCGTCGCCGATGGTCTCCCAGCGGTCCGAGGACCAGATGCTCTTTTCGGGAAATTCGGCGTCGAACACGGGATCGTTGACCGGACCGAGATGGCATTCGACGCAGATTTGCGCGTAAAGCTTGCGGCCGCGCTTGACGCGGTCCTCATCGATCTTCCACGCCGCGTCGCCGAAGATATCCGACGGCCATTTCGGCGACGTCAGTCCCGACAGCTGCTTGTTCGGATAGGGCGCCGAGCCCTTCAGCAGATCCTCGATCCAGTTCAGATTCCTGATGTCCATCGACGAGCGGAACAGCGTGCCCTCCGGCGCATTGGCGGACAGATTGAGCAGCGCGGTCACGCCGAGCGCTTCGCCGGCATTGCGGATCAGCGGCTGTTCGATCGACGCGTCATATTGCGCGAATTTGAGCCAGGGCACGGTCCAGATCGGCGGGAAGCTGACCGGCGCGTCCTTGGCATGCAGATTCTTCTCGAAGCCGCTGAGGCCGCTGAGCGTCATGTCCTGGGCGAAGACCTGATTGCCGATCCGGTTGAGCGCGTCGAGACGGCCGTAGCCTTCCTCGGTGTCCTGCTGCTGCTCGTTCTGCTTCGTCTTCTCGTTGAGCCTTGTCTTGCCCGCGATGGTCTTGTCGTAGGTCGTTTCCCAGTCTTTCAGGAACGTGCCGATCGCACTCAGCTTCTGCTTCAGCGCGTCGCGATCCGCATCGCTGGCGGAGGGGCCGAGCACGCGGTCGGCGAAGCGCGTGAAGCGACCCGGCACGAGGACCGTGTAGGCGATCGACAGGCCGGTCGTGATCTCGAGCTTCCGGAGGTCGGTCATCGCCGGGCCGCCGTCGAACCTGACGTCGATGCCTTTGTAGTGGATCTGGCCGGTGTGGCAGGCGGCGCAAGTCAGGCCGATCCGGTCCTCGCCGACCTTGCCGGTCGCCGGATCAGGCACGCCGGTCATGCGCGCAAAGCCGACGGGCAGGCCGTCGACGTTTTCGGCCTGCGCGCCCCAGTCGACCGGCGGATTCCAAAGTCGAGCGGGCACCGGCTTCGTCTTGTCGTAGACATTGGCGTAGCCGAAGCGGCGCAGCGTCGCTTCGTCTGTGTTGATCGTCTGCGGGCTCGGGATGAAGCCGAAGCGCTGCAGATGGTCGCTGTCGTGCAGCATTCCGGGCTTGGCGAAGAAATGCAGCCGCGGCTGCTCCAGCGCCATGAACCAGCTGTAGGGCACCGGAAAGGTCGCGGTGCCCTGGCTGGCGTGATGAAACCAGTGCCGGTCTTCCAGCGCCCAGTTCTGCTCGAGCCAGTACGCGGCCCGCGCTTCGACCAGTTTCGGCAATGGCGGGGCGACGAGCTGGCCGATGACTCTGGGCAGCATCGGTTGGAATTGATCGGGAAAGCGCAGCGCCACGATGCCGAAGACGAGCAGCGCGGCGATGAGCCCCCCGGCCGCGCGCAAGATCAGCGAGGGCGGGGTCACCGGCTGGCTGACCATCCGCTGGGTGATCCTCTCCGGGAATTTGCGCTCGTTGAACAATGTCCTCACCTCGGCGACGCTGAGATAGCGGTCATCACCCTGACCCTTGCCCATGATCTTGAGCAGGATCGGCCATTCGAACTTCATCAGGAGCGGGTAATACCAGCGCGCTTGATTGCCGGCGCGCTTGAGATTGTCGTCCATGAAGGTCTGGATCTGCGCGGCGTTGAGCCCGGTCTCGGTGCCGCCATCGGGATCGGCATAGAGGCTGCCGAAACTGGCGAGCCGCGCGATCTCGTCCTCGTTGACCTTGCCGTCGACGCCAAGGATGCGCGAGCCGGCACCGAGCTTGTCGAGCGGGCCGCCGCGCAAGCCATTAAGCTGCGCGCCCCAGAAGATGCTTTGCAGGATGTGGCAGGCGCCGTTGGCGATCAGCGCGACGCCGCGGACCTGGATGCGGGCCGAAATCTTCTTCAGCCCGGTCTCGCCGCTTGCATTTGCGATGGTCTGCGACAGCGACCGCAGCGGCACGGTGCCGCCATCGACGAAACCTTCGCCGACGAGACCACGCAGGAACGGGCAGGGATTGTTCGGGGAGACGTCGATCGAAGGATCAAAGGGCTTCTTGCTGGAGTCATCCATCGGCAAAGTCCTGAAACAAACAAATCGCGAAAAGAAGCGCGCCGATCAAGCGCGCAAAGTCCTGACGAACAGCGGAAGCGGCGCGACTTTGCTACTTCAGGCTGTGACGAAGTGTGGCTGATTTCTCTTGGCTGTCAAGAATGCCGCGGTGAGGCCGCAGCGCATGCGCGGCAGAATCCCGCCGTCAGGATTCGGCGGCGCGCCTGAGGTCGCTCTGGACCAAAGTGAGCTTGCTGGCGGGGACGCCCGCCTTCAACAGCCCGTCGCGATAATGCGCGATGTCCTCGGGCCGCTTCCAGTGAAAATTCCGCAAATGGCGGTCGACATTCAAGGTTGGGTAGTTGCTCATCAGCACGCCGGTCGCCTCGGCAGCCTCGGCGGTGCGGCCCAATTGCGCCAGTGCCGCGGCGCGGATTGCCAAGGCCTGCATGTGGTTCGGGTTGACGTAGAGCTGTTCGCGGGCCCAGGACAGCGTCGCGTCGTATTGGCGGACGAGATAGTGGCTGAAGGCGTTCAATGCGGCCCATTGATACCGCGGGTCGCTGTTGTCGCGCTGGGCGGCCATCGAGAACAACTCGATCGCCCGGCGGTGCTCGCCGATGACGAAGTGGCAGATGCCGAGCACGCCGCGCGCACCCATGTCGTAGGGATTGAGCGCGACGGCGCGCTTGGCGGCGTCCATCGCCGCCTCGTCATGGCCTTCCATCGCATGCGCCCAGGACAGGATCGAGAACGCAAAGGACGAACGCGGGTCGAGCCGCACGCTGGTTTCGGCAAGCTGCATCGCCTCCGCCCACATCTCGCGCGTGCCCTTGACCCAGCCGAACTGGATGCTCTGGATCTGGATCGTGGCGAGATAGGCATGCGCGATCGACAGCTTTGGATCGAGCGCGATGGCCTGCCGGAACAGCTCGACAGCGGTGCTCAGGTCTTCCTTGGTCTGCCGGTAATAATGCGACAGGCCTTTCAGGAAGCGGTCCCAGGCCGTGACGTCGTTGGTCGGGCGCGCGGGCGCGGAGGCTTCGGCCCGGACGATCTCGGTGGCGATCGCCGCGGACAGGCTCGTGGTGATCTCGTCCTGCATGGCGAAGAGGTCGCCGATGTCGCGGTCGTAACGGCCGGTCCAGAGCTGCTCGCCGGTCTCCGGCGCGATCAGTTCGGCGGTGACGCGGATCTTGGCGCCGGCGCGCCGCACCGAGCCCTGGATCAGATAGGTGGCGTCGATTTCGCGCGCGATCACGCGGGTGCTCGCATTCTTGCCCTTGAACGCGAAGGTCGAGTTGCGGCTCAGCACCCGGTAGAACGATTGCAGCGACAGCGCGTGGATCAGATCCTCGGTCAGCCCGTCGGAGAAATATTCGTCCTGGGCGTCGCTGAGATTGGCAAACGGCAGCACGCCGACGATCGCGGTCCGCGACTGCTGCGCCGGGGACTCCTTCGCCTCGGGCACCAGCGTCGGCCCGCCGTCGGGATTCCAGGTCCAGACGCCGATCGGATCCTTGATGTTCTTGAAACGATGATGCCCGGCATCGACCAGCGGCACGCTGAGATGCTTGCTCGCTTCCTTGTGGGCCTTGGCCGAGATCGCGAATCCGCCGGGGTTCGCCACCGATTCGAGGCGGACGGCAATGTTGACGTCGTCGCCGAACACCTCGTCCTCGTCGGCGATGACGTCGCCCATGTGGATCCCGAGCCGAAACTGCATGGCGCGGTCGGCGGGCAGGTGGTCGTTGCGCTCGGCCATCAGCGTTTGCATCGCGATCGCGGCTTCAGTGGCACCGACGATCGAGGGGAATTCCAGCAGGAAGCCGTCGCCGGTGTTTTTGACGACACGGCCGCCGTGATTGAGAATGATGGGGTGGATCGCGTTGCGATGGGCCTTGAAGGCGGCATGAGTACCGGCCTCGTCACTGCCCATCATCCGCGAATAGCCGGCGACATCGGCGCAGACAATGGCGGCCAGACGTCTTTCCATATCCTCGGAACTCCAAGGGAGAGGGACTGCCACCGCGTGGCCGTCGCCGCGAATCCCGCATTTCAAGAACCCAGCCCTTATAGAGCAGATGTCGCCAAGCGAAAGTATGATCCGCATTGCAGATTCGACGCAAATCCTGCGCATTTCGGACGGTGGACGTCGCCGTGAGAACCAACTAAGGCCTTTCTGATGCTGGGCATTCACGAAATCTGGCTGTTCGTCCTGTCGGGCGTGCTGCTCAACATCACGCCGGGTCCCGACACGGTCTATGTCATCGGGCGCAGCCTGCAGATGGGCTGGCGCGGCGGGGCGGCTGCGGCTTTCGGCATCAGTTGCGGCTGTTTTTTCCACGTGGCAGGCGCGGCCATCGGCCTTTCCGCGCTTTTGATGGCCTCATCCACCGCGTTCTTGATCCTGAAGCTGGTCGGCGCGGCCTATCTTGTCTTGACCGGCCTCCAGATGCTGTGGTCGCGGCCGGCGCTGGTGGCGGTCAAGGATGAGGCCGAGCGGAGCCCGCTGCGGCGGGTCTTCCTCCAGGGCGTCTTCACCAACGCGCTTAATCCCAAGGTCGCGCTGTTCTTCCTGGCCTTCCTGCCTCAATTCGTCGCAGCCGATGCGCCCCACAAGCCGCTGGCCTTCCTGACGCTCGGCCTGATCTTCATCTGCACGGGGACACTGTGGTGCCTGGTGCTGGCGGCGTTCGCGGCCAAGGCCGCTCACCGGTTGCGGCAGTCCGAGGGCGTGATCGCCTGGGTCAACCGTGCCCTCGGCGGCCTCTTCATCTATCTCGGCATCCGCGTCGCCATGCTGCAGACGCGGTAACCCATCCGAACGGATGAGAGGGTCTCTCGTCAGGCGAACTCCTTCAGCAGCGCGCTGCCGGCCAGATAAACGCCGAGCAGGATCATCGCGACCAGGAACCAGCGGCGGAAAGCCTCCGCCGGCATCCGCTGCCGCACAGACTGGCCGACATACATGCCGGCAAATGCCATCGCCATGGCCACTGCGCCGGGCACGGCATTGGCCGGCGTCAGCAGGCCACCGGCCGTGAGGTTGAAGGCGAGCGCAAGCGTCGCCGTCGTGAAGAACACGCCGAGCGCCTGCACCAGTTCGTCCTTCTCCATCCCGATCGCCTGCATGAACGGCATCGAGGGGATCACCTGCACGCCGGTCGAGGCCGAGATCACGCCGGTGATGAGTCCGACCACGCCACCGACCCATTTCTCGTTCTGCGGCGCGACATGGAACTTGAATTTGCTGAGGCCGAGGATCGCGTAGATCACCAGCAGCACGCCGAGCACCACGGTGCCGTAGCGGCCATAGGGGCCGGTCAGCGCGCCGGCATTGAGCCAGCATCCGATGACAGTGCCGATCATCAGCGGCCACAATCGCTTGAGAATGTCGCGCAGATAGGGGCCGACGAAGGTCTGCCAGATGTTGGTGACGATGGCGGGCACGATCACGATGGCGATCGCGCGGCTCGGCGCCATGTTCACGGCGAGCAGGCCCATCGACACGGTCGGCAGCCCGAGCCCGACGACGCCCTTGACGAAACCGGCCACGAGGAAGACGGCGGCGATGAGAATGAGAAGCGGGTCAATCATGCCTGCACATTGACCGAAGCCGCGCGCGGGCACAATCTGGAGGTTACGGAGACAGCCTTCGCAAATGGCGAAGTCTGATCTTGGAGGACACGAAGTGCGCTTCGACCTGGTCGATCTCCAGCTCTTCATCGCGGTCGCCGACCAGCGCAGCATCACCCGCGGCGCCGAGCGTTCACATCTGGCCCTGGCCTCGGCCAGCGCGCGGATCAAGGGGCTCGAGGACGCGCTTGGTGTCGGCCTGCTCAAGCGCGGGCGGCGCGGCGTGGAACTGACTGCAGCCGGCGAGAACCTGCTCGACCATGCGCGGCTCGTGATCCACCAGGTCGATGCCATGCGCGGCGATCTCGCCGGCTTTGCCAGCGGCGTGCGCGCCAGCGTGCATTTCCTCGCCAACACCTCGGGCCTGTCGGAGCATCTGCCGAAGGCGCTGGCCGGTTTCCTGCGCGAGCATCGTGACGTCGCCATCGACATCGAGGAGCGCGAGAGCACCGACATTGCGGCCGCGATCACCGCGGGCGCCGCCGATCTCGGCTTCGCCGCCGAGCACGCGCTGCCCGATCATATCGAGCGTTTCGTGTTCAGCGAGGATCGCCTGACGCTGGTGACGTCCAAACGCGGCCCGTTCGCCGGCCGCCGCCAAATCGATTTCAAGGAGGCGAATGCCTGCGAGTTCGTCGGCCTGACCAGCGCCACGGCGCTTCAGATGCATATCTCAAAGCATGCCGCGCGGCTCGGCATGCGTCCGCATTTTCGCGCGCGCCTGCGCGATTTCGACGCGATCTGCCAGATGGTCGCCGCCGATGTCGGCGTCGCCCTGGTGCCGGAATCCGCCGCCCGCCGCTGCGCAAAACTGATGCCGCTCGCCATGGTCCGCCTGCGCGATGCCTTCGCCAACCGCAAGCTGGTCATCTGCGCGCGCAGCTTCAAGGCGCTGCCAAGGCCGGCGAAGATGCTGGTGGAGCATCTAAGGGCGGCGGCGATGTGAGGCCTTACTTCGCCGTTTCCACGCCGGCATCCTTGATCACCTTCGCCCATTTCGCGGTCTCGTCCGCGATGAACGCGCGAAAATGCTCCGGCTCGTCGCCGACAAGCGTCGCGCCCTGCTGGGCCAGCTTGTCCTTCACCGCGGGATCCGCCATGGCCTTGGTCGCCAGATCATGCAGCGCGGCGACGATCTCCTTCGGCGTACCCTTTGGCGCGACCATGCCGTACCAGTTCTCGATGCGCAGATCGGGAAAGCCGGCTTCCTTCGTGGTCGGCACGTCGGGCGCGGTCGGGGCGCGCTCCACCGATCCGACCACGATCGGCCTCAGCGCGCCGGCCTTCACCTGCGGCAGCAGCACCGGGAGATCGAGGAAAGTCATCTGGACCTGCTGACCCAGCAGATCATTCACGGCAGGAGCCGCGCCGCGATAAGGCACGTGGACGATATCGATCCCGGCGGTCAGCTTGAGCAATTCGCCGGCGAGATGCGGCAGGCTGCCGGGGCCTGAGGAGGCGAAGTTGAGTTTTCCCGGCTGCGCCTTAGCGAGCGCGACCAATTCGCCGATGTCCCTGGCCGGCACGTTCGTCGCCACGACCAGCATTTCAGGCACGGTCGCGACCAGCGTCACCGGGGTCAGGTCATTGAGCGCGTCGTAGGCGACCTTCTCCATGCTGGGGCTGATAGCGAGCGCACCGGCAGAGGAGATCGCGACGGTGTAGCCGTCGGGCACGGCCTTGGCGACCGCGTCAGTGCCGAGCACGCCGCCCTGGCCACCGCGATTGTCGATCAGCACGGGCTGCCCTGCCAGTTCCGACATGCGCTGGCCGATGACGCGGGCGATGATGTCGTTCGGGCCGCCGGCCGGGAACGGCACGATCAGCTTGATCGGCTTTGCAGGAAAATTCTGGGCGGTTGCCAGCGTCGGAAACAGCAGCAGGACGGCGAGAACGAGCTTACGCGAGCTTTTCATGCAAGCTCCTCGCTCGCCTATGCATTGAGCAGTTTCAGTGCTTCTTCGTGCACGCGTGCGTCGCCAGCCGCGACGATGCGGCCGCCGCCCTGGGCCGGCTCGCCTTCCCAGGTGGTGACGACGCCGCCGGCGCCGGTCACGATCGGGATCAGGGCTGCGATGTCGTAAGGTTTCAACTCGGTCTCGACCACGAGATCGACATGGCCGGCCGCCAGCATGCAATAGGAGTAGCAATCGCCGCCATAGCGCGACAGGCGTGCGCCCTGCTCGATCCGGCCGAAAATGGCGCGGTCGCGCTCGTTCATGAGCAAGGGAGAGGTGGTGTAGGTCGTGGCCTCCGACAGCGAGGCGCAGCGGCGGACCTGGAGCCGGCGCTCGCCGGAGGGGCCTTTATAGGTGGCCGAGCCGTTGTCGCCGGAAAAGCGCTCGCCGATGAAGGGCTGATGCATCATGCCGTAGACAGGCGCGCCCTTGTGAAGCAGCGCGATCAGCGTGCCCCAGATCGGAAAGCCGCCGATGAAGGACTTCGTGCCGTCGATGGGGTCGAGCACCCAGACATAGTCGGCGTCCTCGCGCTCATTGCCGAATTCCTCGCCGACGATGCCGTGCTGGGGGAAGCTCGCCTTGATCAGCCGCCGCATCACCGCTTCAGCGGCGCGGTCGGCCTCGGTCACCGGATCGAAATCCTTGGTCTTGCTCTTGTCGTCGATCGACAGCGAGGTGCGGAAGAACGGCAGGATGGTCTCGCCGGAGGCGGTGGCGAGCCGTCCGATGAAGGCTGAGAAATCGATCACCGTCACGGCGCATCCTCAAAACGAAAGTTGGGTGAAGTTCGCATCTGCCTAGCTCAAATCGCCGCGCGCGGGCAGCGCTGTCTTGATTTGCACCCTGGTATTTTGGACCCGGTTACCGGCGGGCCAGGGAAACGATGCGGCGAGCCATATGCCGGCCAAATATCGATCACCGAGTTGAAAACTTAGTTCCGAATATGCCTTGTTCGTATGCAAATGACTATCAACCCATTGAATTTACTTATCAAAGAAACTGAATCTGGGTTTCTCTGAGAGCAAATGAGCCATGTGTTTTTGCATGGGAAACCGCTCAAAAGCCCTTGCACTTTGTGCGGCGCGGCGGCATATTGTTGCGGTGCGGTAGCGCTCTGCGTTACCGCTGCCCTCCTTGGGCGTTTCCTCCCTAGACTTGGGCCGCTTGCGTCATTCGCGAGCGGCCCTTTTTTCTTGTGTCGCCTGTTTTCAGTTTAGCGCGCGATTGATTGCGAAACGAAACACGTTCGCGCCCATCGCAGATCGATTTCGGAGCGCGTCTATTCCGCCGCGGCCTGGAACGGGCCGAGATCACCGAAGGGGATGGTGGTCGCCAGCACGTCGGCGAGAACGCCAAAGTCGTTTGCGACTTGCGCGAAGCGCGGCCCGCGTTCGCGGCGGCGCTCGTCCATGTAGATCGCCCGGTTGAACTCCAGCTGCACCGCATGCAAGCCGCTGGCCGGGTTGCCGTAATGCTCGGTGATGAAACCGCCGGCATAGGGCTTGTTGCGGCCGACGGAATAGCCGAGCCCGGTCATGGTCTCCTCGACCCGGTCAGGCAGCAGCGGCGTGCAGCTGGTGCCGTAACGGTCGCCGATCACGACGTCGGGCCGGCGCGGCTCGTCCCTGCTGACGCCGACCGAGGGCATCGAGTGGCAGTCGACCAACACCACTGTGCCGAACATCTGGTGCACCTTGTTGATCAGCCGGCGCAGCGCGCGGTGATAGGGCTTGTACAGCGTCTCGATTCTGGCCAGCGCGTCGTCGACCGCGATGCGGTCGCGATAGATCTCCTGGCCGTCGCCGACCACACGCGGAATCGTGCCGAGGCCACCTGCGACCCGCATCGAACGGGTGTTGGCAAAGCTCGGCAGCCGGCCGGTGAACATGCGAGGGTCGAGCTCATAGGGCTCGCGATTGACGTCGACATAGGAGCGGGGAAAGTTGACGCGTACGGTCGGAAAGCCGTGATCGCTCAAATGGCCGATCAGCTCGTCCATGAAGGAATCTTCGGACCGCCGCAATTGCGGCAGGTCGATGCGCGAGGCGCTCAGGAAATCGTCCGGGTAGGTCGATCCGGAATGTGGCGAGTTGAAGATAACAGGCGCGCGCCATTCGGCGGGCTCCACGATCTCGAATGCTGGCGACGCGTCGCCGTCAAACCGGGTCATCTTCTCAGGCTTCGTCCCTTCACGCCGCGCGATCCAGCATGGGTGCAGATCGAGTGATTCGGCCGGTCGAGCGGCTCTTATGTGTCGTCATTGTCCGGAATCGCAACCATTCTGCCAAGCGAAAAGATGTGATCCGCGCTGGAACACGTCTTAACCGTGCGGGCATCAAGGCGGGGTTCACCGCGCGCTGCTCGATTGATTCGCAGGCCATTCGGGTTCACAAGGAGCCGGCAGCACGGCCGTCCCAGGGTAAAGATTTTCACCCCAAATTTACCCTCTGTCGGGCTTAGTGACCTCTGCTGATATCCTCTGGGGAATCGACGTTCTGCCATGCCAAAAATCCTGCTCGCCGAAGACGACAACGATATGCGCCGTTTCCTGGTCAAGGCGCTGGAAAACGCCGGTTTTCAGGTTTCGTCCCACGACAACGGCATGGCCGCCTATCAGCGGTTGCGGGAAGAGCCGTTCGAGATGCTGCTCACCGACATCGTGATGCCGGAGATGGACGGTATCGAGCTCGCCCGCCGGGCCTCGGAACTCGACCCCGACATCAAGATCATGTTCATCACCGGTTTCGCCGCGGTCGCCCTGAACTCGGATTCGGACGCCCCCAAGAACGCCAAGGTGTTGTCGAAACCCGTTCACCTGCGCGAATTGGTGAGCGAAGTGAACAAGATGCTGGCGGCCTAAATTGGCCCCCTTCCGTCCTTGCACCGGCTCCCCCGAGCCGTTATAGGGACCCCACCCGACGCAAGTGGACTTATTAGGGCGCGTAGCTCAGCGGGAGAGCACTACCTTGACATGGTAGGGGTCACAGGTTCGATCCCTGTCGCGCCCACCACGCTTCGGCTTCGCGTGGCGCAGCCACGCCCAATAACAGGCGAAGCGTGTCCGGCGTAGCTCGTAGAGCGAAGACGGACCGTTGCATCTTGCTGCGCTGTCCTTCTTCACTTCACGTCAGCGGTAACAGATGCTCCGGAATCGGTATCGGGGCTGACGGCACCAGCGAGGCGACGGAGACGTGCGGCCAGGTCAGGCCGTTGAAATCCAGCATCACCTTCTGCGAATATTGGATCTGTGTCGTCGACACCCGGACGCGACCGCCGGCAAAAGCCTTCCCCGGCACGAACGGCAGCGTGGCGACGAAGCTTGGCACCAGCGGCACCGTGCCGCTCTGCAACGTCTGCAGGATGATCGGCGGCTCGCCCGATGCGATGCGCGGCACGTCGATGTCGTAGATGACAGTCTCGATCCAGAACACGGCGTCCATCTGGAATGCGTTGGCGTTGGCGCCGTTGCCGCCGGGCGCTGGAGCCGGCACGCCCTGGAGGAACGCGATGTTCGAGGTGCCGCCGGCAAAGCTCGGTGCCTGTGGATGCGGCCCCGCCGAGGCAACGGCCGGCAACGGACCTCCCGATAGCGGCGAGCCGGGCCTGGTCGAGGTCTCGATGACGATGGTCTGGCTGATGGTCTGATGCGCGATCTGGTTGCGCAGCACCGTGTTCGGATCGGTGATCATGGCCTGCGTCAGCTTTCCGGACGCGATCAGCGCAGTGAGATCCTGCGGCAGCCTGCGTGTGGCCTTGTTGGTCGCGGTCTGATTCTGGAACGTGATCTTGTTGGCAGGATTCCCGCCCAGGAACGGCGTGATGTCGACCGCCGCGATTGCAGGCTTGCCGGCGATGGCCGGCAGCGCGGCGCCCTGTGCAGTGATCGTCGTACCGTGCGGGATCGAGGCCATGCGGGCGACGGTGAACGGTTCGTGCGGATTGGCGCTGGCAGGCACCGCGAGCCAGATGCCGGGCTCGAAGTGGATGCCAACGGGCGTTCCAGTGGTCACGTCGTTGATGGTCTGAAGATATGGCACGCCGTTGAGGAAGGCATCCGCCTGCGGCCCGGAGCCGCGATTGGGAATCGAGCCGAGATTGTTCGAGAACGACAGCGTCTCGTCGGTGAGGTTCAGCTCCAGCACGTTGTCTGGCGGGTCTGTGGTGGTGATCGGTCCGGGCATCTGGGTCGGTGTCGTTGCGCTGTCCGGCCGGAAGATCGTGTTGAACCCCTGTCCGGTGAATGTGCCGGTGAAGGCCGACAGCGGACCAAGCGTCGGCGGCAGGGTGACAGGCACCGCAGCGGGAGCGGCGGTGGCGCGTGCGGCAGCCCTGAACACGGAATCGACCTGATGGATGGAAAAGTTGGCGGTCTTGCTGAAGGCGCTGGTGAGCGGCTTGGGTTCGTCCATGGAGCGTTCCTTTCGATGGCGGCAAGCGCAATGGTCGATGCCGGCGCTGTCCCGGGCCGGCGCTCCGGGCGGATCATGGGTGCACGCACGAGGCAGCCGTCGCATCGCCGGGTTCGGCGAGACGTCAGGCATTTTCGGCACTGCTCGCGATCTGTCGGGTCGTCACTCGTCGCAGGGTCGTCTGTCTCGCCCCGCGGGACTCGAACTCGATGTTCGAAAATGAAATAGTCGAGAAATGATACGGGGTTCGTGCGCCCCGTTCGTCTTGGTTACATCTTTAGTATGATACAACCTAGGCGTCGCTTCAAGTGTGTTTCATTTCACAGGTGCTGGAGCGCGTGAGGAAAACGTCGGCGCGATACTGGACTCCAATCAACGGAATGCGAATGATGCGGACGATCTGTTTTGCTTTGGCGGTCTCGGCGCTGACGGCGTCAAGTGCGCATGCTGCAACTGTCGACTGGCAGGCTGAAATGGAGCGCTGCCGCGCGGTGCGCGCGAGCGTTGCGCCGCTGCTTGCGGCCGGCGAGGGGATATCCGCCATCGGCCGCTCCAACAGGTCCGTCCGTCGCTGCATCTGGATCCAGCGCATGGCGGTGCGCAAGAAAATCCCCGGCGCGGAGACGTGGTAACAGGTCTATTCAGCTGCGCCGGTTCTTCCACGCCAGCAGCAAGTCCTTCAGTCCGGTCGGATAGAGGCTCGGTCCATCGGGCTCATCGAGTTCCGCAAGATCGAACCAGCGGGCGGTGATCTCCTCGCCGTTGTCCTCGCGAAATTCAATGCGATCCTGACCATCGAACGCACCTGGCGGAAACGCGACCTCGACGATGAACATCACCTCGTGTCCGGTCGCGCCTTCGTGCACAAAGATGTTTTCCATCGTCAGCGGCTCGCCGATGATGGTGACGTCGATGCCGAGTTCCTCCGTGAATTCACGCAAGAGGGCCGCGCGCCAGCTCTCGCCGAACTCGATCTCGCCACCGAGCGGGCGCACGCCCTTGATCCGCGCCGCATCGTCGCGCACCTCGGCCGCGAGCAGCCGCCCGTCGCGCCAGTGAAGGCCGATCGCGACGACGCGAATGTGCTGATGCGGGCGCCATGTGGTCATGGAGGCATCGTTAGTCGGCTTTGGTCGATCCCGCAATGAGGAGGCAGATTACGACCCGCAGGGTGGCGATGGTGGCCTCTTCCAGCGAGACCGGGACGGTGTCGAAGAACGGCTGCATCATCCAGATGACCAAGCGGGGCGAGGTGAAGAAACCGGCTCCGCTCTAAATCACTCCACCAGATATTTCTTCACCGCCGCCTCATCCCACTCGATCCCGTTGCCAGGCGCCTCGCTCGGAAGCGCATACCCGTCCTTGATTTTCAGTCGGGTCGCCAGCACCGCGTCGGCCCAGTCGACATATTCCAGCCAGTGCGCCGTCGGCGTCACGCAGAGCAGATGCGCGCTCACCTCCGAGAACAGGTGCGTCGACATCTCGATGCCAGCGGCATGCGCGAGCGACGCCGCGCGCATCCAGCCGGTGACGCCGCCGATGCGCTGCACGTCGGGCATCACGTAGTCGCAGGCCTCGGCCGAGAGCGCGGCCTGCATCGAGAACGCGCTGTCGAAATTCTCGCCGATCTGGACCGGCGTGCGAAGCGCATCCGCGATGCGGGCGCAGCCCTCGTAATCGTCGTGGCGGACCGGCTCCTCGATCCAGGTCAGCCCCTCGTCGTCGAGCATCTCGCCGCGGCGGATCGCTTCCGTCACCGTCAGCGCCTGATTGTAGTCGCACGTCAGCGTCACGTCGTCGCCGACCGCTTTCCGCACCGCGCGCACCACGGCCAGATCCTCGCGCGCGTCCGGGCGGCCGACGCGGATCTTGGCGGCGTGAAAGCCCTCGGCCAGCAGCTTGTGCGCTTCCTCCACCGCGGCGCCCGCAGCCATGATGCCGAGGCCTTTCGAGTTGTAGGCCTTCACCGGCTTCGGCGCGCCACCGAGCAGGCGGGCAAGAGGCAGGCCGCGGGCTCGGGCCAGGGCATCCCACGCCGCCATGTCGATGCCGGATTGTGCCAGCCGCTGCAGGCCGGCGAGCCCGAGCAGTGTGAAGCGTTGCGTCAGCTTCCGCTCGATCTCGAACGGCAGCAGCTCGTCGCCGGCGAGCAGCTCCGACATTTCCGTGACCATCATGGTCAGCGGCTTCAATGCCGACGGCGTGATCGAGAACAGATAGGCATGCCCTGTTACGCCCTGGTCGGTCTCGCAGTCGATCAGCACCAGCGGTGCCTTCGCCACCGCGCCGGTCGAGGTCTGAAGCGGCAAATTCATCGGCACGATCACGGCGCGCGCTCTGAAGCGGACGATGCGGATGCTAGAGGTCATGGGATCTCCCGGCGGAATGAATGCAGGTTCATGCGCGATCTTAAGCATTCGTTGTGAAACGAAAAGCGCCTTGCTGCGACCACCATAAAATGGGGTTGCGCCGTCGCGCGTTTATTGGCTCTGTGCGGGCCGCATGCTGTGCCGCAAATCACCAGAACTTGCGACAAAAGCGCACACAACGGAGCCGTCAAGTGAAACAAGAGATCGCCGAAGAGCAGCGCAAGAACGGCATCCTGATCGGAGCTGTGATTGCCTTTCTCCTGCTGGCGCTGCCGCTGGCGGTCTGGCTGGACCTGACCGAGCTCAGCAAGAATGCGCTGCGCCGCCAGGCCGTCGATCTCAACTCCGTCATATCGAGCGTGCGCAGCTACTATGCATCCAACGTGGTCGGCCGCGTCCTGGCCCATCCCGATGGTACCACCAGGGTCGTTCACAACTACGAATCCGTCCCCGGCGCGATCCCCATCCCGGCGACGCTGTCGCTGGAACTTGGCCGCGTCATCGGCGCGCAGCAGGAAAACATCGCCTACCGCTTCGTCTCCGATTTCCCGTTCCAGAACCGCGCGCCGCACCAACTCGACAAGTTCGAGAAGGATGCGCTGGCCGCGCTCCGCGCCGATCCGGAGCAGAAGATCATCGACACCGAAACCTCGCTGTTCTCGGACAAGGTCCGTCTGGTCGCGCCCGTCACCATGGGGCCGGCCTGCGTCAGCTGCCACAACAGCCATCCCGAGAGCCCGAAAAAGGACTGGAAGGTCGGCGATGTCAGAGGCATCCAGGAGGTGATTATCGCCCAGCCGATCGCGGCCAACATCTTCTCGTTCAAATTCCTGCTGGCCTATTTCTTCATCGCCGCCGGCTGTGGCCTGTCGTTCCTGTCGCTGCAGCGCCGCCAGGCCAGCCGCATCAAGGGCATGAACAAGGAGCTCGAATCCGCCAACGACTTCCTGGCTTCGCTGTCGATGAAGATTTCGCGCTATATCCCGCCCCAGGTCTACAAGAGCATCTTCTCCGGCCAGAAGGACGTCACCATCCACACCGAGCGCAAGAAGCTCACGATCTTCTTCTCCGACATCCAGAATTTCACCGCGACCGCCGAGCGGTTGCAGCCGGAGCTGCTGACCCAGCTGCTCAACGAGTACTTCACCGAGATGTCGGCGATCGCGCATGAGCACGGCGGCACCGTCGACAAGTTCATCGGCGACGCCATGCTGATCTTCTTCGGCGACCCCGAGACCAAGGGCGATCGTGCCGATGCGCAGGCCTGCCTGCAGATGGCCTGGCGCATGCAGCAGCGTCTCACCGAGCTCAATGCGAAATGGCGATCGTCCGGAATCGAGCAGCCTTTCCGCTCGCGCATGGGCATCAATTCCGGCTATTGCAATGTCGGCAATTTCGGCAGCAGCGACCGCATGGACTACACCATCATCGGCGCGGAAGCGAACCTCGCCGCGCGCCTGCAGTCGATCGCCGAGCCCGGCGGCATCGTGCTGAGCTATGAGAGCTTCGCCCTCGTCAGCGACATCGTCCGCGCGCACGCGCTGCCGGCAATCACGATGAAGGGCATCAGCCGCGAGGTGATTCCGTATTCGGTCGATGCGTTGAACGATGCGGTGGCGGCGAACCGCGGCGTCATCACCGAGCGTGCGCCGGGGCTGGAGCTCTATCTCGATCCGGCCGTGGTGAAGTCAGGCGATGCGGCAAGGGTGCGCTCGCTGCTCGAAAGCGCGCTGGCGTCGCTCAAGCCGGCGTGAGGCGGTGCGCAGTTGGAGGGTGCCCCAGCAAAAGGTGAGGGTAATCGTCCCTCCTTACGGCAGCCCACGCGCCTCGAGCTGCTTCACCAGCAGCAGCGTCGGCTCCGCCAGACTGTCACCCGAGCCATCCAACCCGAACGCCGCCGCGATGCCGTCGCGGCTGCGCAGCAGCGTGGCACGCGGGCAATGGCCGGCGCCGCACAATGTCTTCTTCAGCGTCTCGCCCTGCGCCACGATGTTTGCCGGATCGTTCGCCGCCCAGGCCAGCACGATCGGTGCATCGACATTGAGAATGCCGGGAAATACCGAACGCTTGTCGTACTGGGTGACGTCCGTGCCGAAATAGGCCTTCTCGCTGTCGCTGGCGTCCTTGCCGGCGCGGTAGATGCCGGAGACCAGCACGACCGCCGCGACATCGGCGCGGTCGGTCTGGAGCTCGGGATGCGCCAGGAGGCTGGCGACGTGGAAGGCGCCGGCGCCATAGCCGACCGCGACGATCTCGCGGGCATCGCCGTTGAACAGGTCGATATTGCCGTGAACCCACGACAGCGCCGCCGCCACGTCGGTCGCGCCCATCGGCCAGGTCGCGGTCGGCGCCAGGCGATAGTTGACGCGCACGCCGATCATGCCGTTGCGCGCGGCAAAGCACATCGCTTCGTCCTGGACGTCGCGGGACAGCTCCGGCGCGCCGCGGTCGCCGGTGAAGGTGTCGCCGGCGACGAACAGCAGCACGGGCCGCGGCGTGTCCGACTTGGTGATCTCGCTGGTCGCGACGTCGACGACATTGGCCTCGCTGTCGCCATAGCGCAGGCCGCGCGAGAAGGTGACCTGCTCGCACAGCCGTGCGACGCCGCCAGCGGTGGTGTCGTTGTCGGTAAGACCCGTCAGGACAAGGTCAGACGGCGCGGCGGAGCGCACCGCCAAGGGGCCGTGCGCGGAGGCGACCGTTGCGGTCAGGAGAAACAAAAATGCGAGACAATTCTTCATCATGAGGGTGCCGGCCTTGCGCGCTCCATATTGGGGCGCCGGTTTGGCCTGTCTTTTCAATTCGCCTGACGTTTTGCTGTTGTTGTTTGATCTTGCGGCGATTTCACGGCACCCCCAATTCGGTTCCTCGCCCCTGGATCAGCTGCCCGGCTGGAACGTACAATCCGCCCCGCTGCCGTCCTTCTGCCTGATGGCATTGGGGTCGATCGTGCAGCTCAGCTTGCTCAGGCTCTCGAAATTCGATCCCGCCGCGCCATCGGGCGGAATTCCCGCCAGGGCCTCGGTCGCGTAGATCTCGTTGGCCGTCGGCCCGTTCACGTTTCTGACCGTCTTGCCGAAGGTCACCTCGCAATTGCGCACGGTGATGTCGACATTGCCGGTGCGGCAGACGATCTTGTCGGCGGTCACGACAACCGGCTTCTTGTAGGAAATGTCGGCATTGGCGGCGAACAGCGTCGCCACCGCCTTCTTCTCCGCGCCGGACAGGGTTGGCGACAGCGGCGCGATCACGCCTGCCAGCGCCAGCGCGGTCGAGCCGGATATTTTCGATGGCGTGGCGCCGGAGGCGCCCACGACATGAGTGGCGCCGGCCACGAGCAGGGCACCGGCGAGGCAAGTCGAAATCGTGAGCTTCATGCGTGCTTTCCCTCTCCGGTCACAGCTCGCAAGCCTATGACAGATTTCCGGGCAGGGGGAGGGCTTTGGTCAAGAGTCCCGGCAGAGCCGAGCGCCGCGAAGTCGCTGGGTGCGCAAGCACGGTGTGGGGTCCGGACGGACGTCGGCTTCCGGGCGCGCGGTGAATGAGCTGTGCTCACGCGAATTCTTCGGCCATTGGGCCCGAAAACCGACCAAGACCCTATTTCAAGACGAACTCAATCGAGGCGCGCAGGCTGCGCCCTTGTTCGTTCAGTTTCGATCCAGAATTTCGCGGACCTTCAGCGCCAGTCTTGCCTGAGTGACCGGCTTTTCCAGAAGATCGACGCCCTCATCAAGCCGACCCTGGTGGATGACTGCGTTGCGCGAGTAACCCGTCATGTAGAGAACCCTGAGATCCGGCCTGATCTCCTGTGCGCGCCTTCCCAGCTCGCGTCCGTTGATACCGGGCATGACCACATCGGTGAGAAGAAGATCAATATGCTGGTTTTGCTGCAACAGAATTGTCAAAGCTGCCTGCGCGCTGCCGGCAGACAGAACGCGATAATTGAGGTCCCGCAGCACGTCCGACACGTAGCCCCTGAGATCGGCATCATCTTCAACGACGAGAATGGTTTCGACAGAGGTGCCTTCCGAGATGAGCTCTTCCGCATCGTCCGAATTGAGCTGCGCACTCCCCGCATAGCGGGGAAAATACATCTTGATGCTCGTGCCTTCTCCCACCTCGCTGTAGATCTTCACATGGCCGCCTGACTGTTTGACGAAGCCATAGACCTGGCTTAGTCCAAGACCGGTTCCCTGGCCCGGCTCCTTGGTCGTGAAGAACGGCTCGAATGCATGCTGCAGGACTTCCGGCGCCATGCCCGAGCCCGTGTCACGCACGCAGATGACGACATACTGGCCGACGGCGAGCTCCGGGTTGGCACGTGAATAATTCTCGTCGACGGCGACGTTTGCCGCCTCGATGGTCAGCTTTCCGCCATTCGGCATCGCGTCACGGGCATTGATCGCCAAATTCACGATCGTCGATTCCAGATGGTTCACGTCCGCTTCGATTTGCCAGAGACCGGCACCGCCGACTGACTGCACCTCGACGCGTTCGCCCAGCGTGCGCTGGAGAAATTCCTGAAGGCTACTGAGGAAGCCGTTGAGGTTGAGCGGCTTGGGATCAAGGGCCTGGCGGCGCGAGAAGGCGAGCAACCGGCTTGTCAGCGCCGCAGCCCGCTGGGCGCCGCGCTTCGCGTTCGCCAGCGCGCGATGGAGGTTGGGCCCTCCTGCATTGCGGCTGCTGCGCTCCGCGTTCTCGAGATTGCCGAGGACGATCATGAGCAGATTGTTGAAGTCGTGCGCGATGCCGCCGCTCAACTGTCCAACCGCTTCGAGCTTCTGCGACGCAACAAGCTGCTCCTGGACGCGTTGAAGCTCGTCCTGTGCCCGCTTGCGCTCGGTGAGATCGCGCGTGACCTTTGCAAAGCCGATGATCGCACCGCTTTCGTCGGTGATCCGATCGATGACCACCGAGGCCCAGAACCGCGTGCCGTCTTTGCGCATGCGCCAGCCCTCGGCTTCGAACCGGCCTTTTTCGGCGGCCTCTGCCAGAGCTGCCGTTGGCACTCCTTTTTCAAGATCCTCGGGCGTGTAGAACGTGCTGAAATGCCGGCCGATAATCTCTTCCGGCCGATACCCCTTGATGCGCTCGGCCCCGGGATTCCAGGTTGCGACATGGCCCGTGGGATCCAGCTGGAAAATGGCGTAGTCCACGACGGCTTCGACGAGCCGGCGATAGCGCCTTTCGCTTTCCACGAGATCATTATGGGCCTGCTGCCGCTCGGTAATGTCCCGCGTGACCTTCGCGAATCCGATCACCCGGCCGTCTTCGTCGCGGATCGCGTCCAGAACGACGAGGGCCCAGAAGCGGCTGCCATCCTTCCGCACACGCCAGCCCTCGGAGGCGAAACGCCCCGTCGCGGCGGCCGTCGCCAATGCCATTCTCGGCAAATCCTTCTCTCGATCTTCCGGTGTGTAAAAGGTCGAGAAGGATTTCCCGATGATTTCCTCGGCAGCATAGCCTTTGAGGCGCTCTGCCCCCTTGTTCCAGATTCTGACCACGCCGTCAGCGTCGAGCATGAAGATGGCGTAATCGACGATGGAATTGATCAGCAATTCGAGGCTTAGGGCGCCCGCTGCAGCGGTCGTTTTCATACCATGGAAACTCAAAGGACGGGCTCAACCAACGTCAGGCCTGGGAGAATGTTCCTGGACGGAAAAAGCTCCCCGAGATGCATCGTTGCAGATTCCTGGGTTCCACCTCCTGGCAGATATTTGGTCATTGCACTGATCCTGAGCCGCTCCGCCGTCGTATATCTGGCGGAGGTCCAGATGGAGCGCGACAATCTCCTGCAATTTCCGTGTCCCGATCACGGCCTGTCATCGGAGGAGTTCGCTTGCGAGGTCACAAAGCTCACGGGCGAGTTGGCATCGGCACTTTCCGGCGGGGAAGACGGGTATGCCCAGCGTCTGGCGCGTATTGAGAAGGCCAGCATTCTGCTGAAGGACATCAGCCTTCTCTTGTCGCGGGGACGCGACAGACAGCGCGCTGCCGAGACATTCGAACGAGTTATGCGTTCATTGGCGGAATTGCGCTCAAAGTTGCGGGAGGACGCGTAACAAGCGGACGCCAAAGGTGATCTGAGCCGGTTGCTTTCGATTTCACGCTTGTTCTGGCGCCGCGAGGACGAGGACGAGGCCGCGGCTGCGTCAGGCGGACGCGGCCTGTTATCTAGGTCCTGCGCAGGCAGGCGGATCGCCCGCCTGCGCAAACGCGGATCGGCTAGCTGATCGGGCCGCCCTGGAGTGCGGTGAGCAGCTTGCCGCCATCAGGCACGCCCCAGCCGGTGCAGGCGTCCCATCCCGGACCTGCCTGGTATTGTCCGCCAAGCAGACCGTCGGTGTCGTTGTTGCCGACGGTGATGTCGCGCAGCACGCCGGCCGGACCGAACTTGGAATAGAGCAGGGCATTGAAGTTGCCGGACCGGGCGCCGAGCGCGGCGTTGATCCTGGCGATCAGGCTGGCCCACAGCGGCGCGGAGGCGCTGGTGCCGCCGACGATGCCGAGCTTGCCGCCCGACATGGTCAGATAGCCCGTGGCCGGATCGGCGTTGGCCGCGACGTCGGGGATCGCGCGTCCGGCGAAGTGACCAGGGTTGATCGACTTCGGCACGATGCCGTTCTGCCAACTCGGGACCGGCGTGATGTCGCTGACGCCGCCGCCGGTGCCGCTGCCCGGTCCGTCGTTCCAGACGGTCTCGGTCAGCTGCACGTGCTTCCTGGCATTTGCGCGCGCATGCAGGGTCGTGCCGCCCACCGCCAGCACATAGGGACTGGTGGCGGGGAAGTTCACATGGGCACGGCCGTCCTGCATCTGCGCTTCCGAACCGTCGTCGCCGGTGGACACGCAGAACGTGATGCCGAGATGGGCCGCCGCGAGGAAGCTGTGGTTGCAATGGTCGATCGCCGCAGGTGACCAGATCACGCCGGCATTGTTGAAAGCCTGGTTCTCGTCCCAGCCCCAGCTGATCGAGACGACCGAGGGATCGTTGACGGAATCGCTGACGACCTTGGCGAGGCAATCGACCAGGCCCTTCTCGTCGAACGTCGAGAAATAGGTGGCGATCCTGGCGCCGCCGCCGAGCGCGCCGGCGACGTCGACATCCAGCATCACCTCACCGGTCGAATCGGGATCGCCGGCGGGATCTGTCGAGACGCCGTCGACGGCGACGACGGCAACGTTCGGCGCCGGAACGCCGATCTTGCTGAAATAGGCCGCGACATCGGGGGTCTCGACGCCACCGCCGAATTCGAGCAGGCCGATGCATTGCTTGCTCGCATCGGCTTGCGGGAATTTGTAGATCCCCGCGAGCTCGGTCGGAATGAACCAGTGCCGCACCGAGCTTGCGAAATCCGGCTTCGCGCTGCTTGCCGAATGGCGCGAGCGGCGGAGCACACGGTGGTTGTTCAGGCCGAACACGCCGGTGATGGCATCGCCGACGTCGCTCGGGACGTGCACCGGGCCGGTGCGTGCGTGGAAGTCGCCGAGATGCGGATGGGAATAGTCGAACAGCGTGACGCCGAAGGCGTCGCTGACGTCGTCGACGGTCCCGGCGATGCCGAGCCGCGCCGCGGCAGGCTCGTTGCGGGTGACGACGAGCTTGTGCGCCTTGGCAAAATCCTCGATCGACTTGATGGCTTTGGGATCGGAGCCGTAGCGGCTCTCGAGCTGCTCGCGCGTCATGTATTTGCGCGCCTTGGGAAGCTTGTTGTCGAGGTCGGACAGATCGGGCAGATCGGCGGAGCGCTTGACGCCAAGCGTCAGCTCGATCCAGCGCTGGCCGTTGGTCCGGCGCATCGCCTTCGAGCCTGTCGGCAGTTGATGGACAGAGTTGGGAAGTTCGACCATGTGGGGTGTTGCACTCGGGGACATAGTATTTCCTCCTTGCACGGGTGGCGGACGAACCGGGAAACATCGATTTGCGAACGCGGGTTCTGGCGTTCGAAAGTATTCAGGTGTTTGAAAATGAATCGTTGTGTGCCGGCCACAAAGCCGGCGCGTAAAATGAATAAAACCTAAAATAGCAAAACGAAGCGATGCATCCTAACAGCGGGATGCCGATGCGGCAAAGCCGATCGCACGATGCGCGTCTCACAATCGCGTCAGTCGATCGCAGGCACGCTGCACCGATGCGCCAATCGAGCTGACGTAGTTGGACTGTCGTGCTGTCGCGGCGCGTGTGCGAGCCGGCGATGCACGCCGGCTGATGCGTCCGGCGAGGGGACAGCTGTTCGACGGTTCAGGCGGCCATCTTGCGCGAGGCAGATGTCTTCTTCTTGGTGGCCTTCTTCGCTGTCTTCTTCGTTGTCTTCTTGGCCGCCTTTTTCGCCGCCTTCTGGGCGGCCAGGTAGGCCTCGACCTTCTTGGAAGAATGGCCAGCGGCAGCGACGGCGGCCTTCAGCCTGGCTGGCGTGATCTTGAACTTCTTCGACCAGTAGCGGACTTCATAGGCTTCGCCGAGCGCGATCAGCTTCTTGTCGGCAGCGCGGTGCTTCTGCAGCTTGATGTACTCTTCGACCTTCTTCGCGGAGTGGCCGACTTTCTTGACCGCGTATTTCAACTTGGCGGGAGTCACCTTGAATTTCTTCGACCAGTAGGCGACTTCGTACTTCTCCGTGAGCGCAATCAGCTTGCGGTCCGCTCCGCCCCGCTTGGTCTTGTCGTCGGCCATGCTTGTCTCCTGCCCTGGGATCTGCGGCATGCAGTCTAGCATGCAATCGGATTTTGCGGCGCAAGATGAAGCGCGGGTGGCGATTTGCGCGGGTCGGCGGTTTTGCCGCGTCGGTTCAAATGGTTGGCGAGCGCGGCCCCGGCCTGCCGCGGCAGGGTCGTTCTACTTTGCATGGGGTTGTTTTTTCGACTTTTTGCTATTCGCGCGTCCGTGACGGAACCTTTTGCCGGCTGATGCGACTTATCCATGACACGGGGAAACACGTGCGAGGCTGTCATGGCAGACAAACATACCGCCGATCCGGCAGAGATCATGCGGGCGACCGGTCATCCCGAGCTGGAATACGCCGCCGGTTGGACCATCGCCGGGCTGGTCACCATCGGCACCATCGTCGCCGCCTGGGTGTTTGCGATCTAGGCGACAGGAAACTGAAGCTCGAAGGCGACGCCCTCCTCGGAGGGCTTCAGCCTGATCGAGCCGCCATGGCTCGCCATCACCGCGCGCGCGATCGCCAGCCCCATGCCGGTGCCGCCCTGATCGCGCCGGGTCGTGAAGAACGCGTCGAAGATCCTGTCGCGGTTCGGCGCCGAGATCGGCTCGCCGTCATTGCTCACTGTCAGCAGCACCGTCGTGCGCTCGTCCACCGCCTCCAGCCTGATTGTCCCGGCCTTGTGCCGCATCGCGTTATCGGCGAGGTGCGACAGCACGATCAGCGCCTTCTCGCCGGACATGCCGATCGCCCGCTCAAGACTGCCGCTGGCCTCGATGGTACCAGCCGGAAACCGGCTCCGCAGGTCGGCGATCACGGGCGCGAGCTCCGTGCGCTCGTTCTGCGGCGGGCTCTCGGCGCGCGCCAGCTCCCGCAGCCGTTGCGCCATTGCCTCCAGCCGCTTTGTGTCCGACAGGATGTTGGCGATGAACGTCCGCTGCTCTGATGGCGTGAGGCCTTCGGGCTTGCCTTGGTAGGAATCCTGCAACAGCTCGGCCGCGCCCTTGATCGAGGTCAGCGGTGATTTCAGCTCATGGGTGAGATGTGCCGAGAACGTCGCGATGTAATCGGAGCGCCGCGCCAGCTGCTCGGCCATACCGAGAAAGCTGTGCGAGAGCTGCGCGAACTCGCGCGTGCCGTAATGTTTCAGCGGCTGGAACGCCTCGCGGTCGCCGCTTCGAATCCGGGCCGCCCGGTCGATCAGCGCGCGCATCGGCAGCGTGATGGTGCGCGAGAACACGAGCCCGATCGCGATCGTGCCGAGGATCACGGCAAGCCCCGCCAGCACGAATTTCGCGCGCTCCTGATAAAGATGGTCGAAGATGTTGCTCGGCGTCCGCGTGGTGTAGATCACGCCTGCGACGCGGTTGTCGACGATGACAGGCATCGCCGAAAACACATGCACGCCAAGCCCGCGGCTGAAGGAATAGATCGGCGGCGGCGGCTTGTCCGGCACGCGGTTGCGCAACGTGGCGCGGTATTGGCCGTGCAGCGCGTCCGCGACCTCCTCGATATGGGCGAGCGACTGCCCGACCTCCTGCCGCCCGGCGATCACCACGCCCTGCGGATCGAGGATGCGAAAGCCCGCCAGCGTCACCTTCTGCGTCTCGCGGATGATCGGCGCCAGCTTTGCGCCGATCTCGACATAAGCGGCTTGCGCGGGCCGGGGCGCGACTTGCGCATCGGGCCGGCGCCGCAACAGGTCGTTGGCGGTGAGGTCCAGCGCGGGCCGGATCGGCGTGAACTGGTCGCCGGGATCCGGCAGCACGTTCGGCGGCACTTCGGCGCCGAGCGTGAGGCCGCTGCCGAGCCGGGCTTCGACCTCCTGCGCGTAGATCGTTGCGAGCACGCGGCTCTGCGCGATCAGCTCGGCCTGGGTCTGGCGGATCAACTGGTTGTCGTAGAGGCGGAAGAAGAACAGGCCGACCAGCGGCAGCACGGCGACGGTTGCGAGCACCGCGAAGATCACGAGGCCGAGCGACGGCCGCCATTTGTCGGGTGCCGCACTCATGCCTCTTTCTCGCAGCGCCCGAGCTTGAAGCCGACGCCGTGGATGGTCTCGATCACGTTGTCGCAGGCGAGCGCCGCAAGCTTGGCGCGGATGTTGCGGATGTGGCTGTCGATGGTACGGTCGGAAACCTGGATGTTGAGCTGGTAGGCTGCCCGCATCAGCTGCTCGCGGCTGAAGACCGATGTCGGCCGGGTCAGGAATGCGCGCAGGATGCCGAATTCGATCGCGGTCAGCTTCAGCGGCGCGCCGGCAAAGGTCGCAACATGCTGTTCGGGATCGATCAGCAGGCCACCCTGCGACAGCGCGCCCGGCTCGGCCTTGGCCTCGCCGCTGCGTGGGCTGAGCCTGCGCAGAATGACATTGACCCGCGCCACCAGCTCGCGCGGGCTGAACGGTTTTGTCACATAGTCGTCGCCGCCGATCTCGAGGCCGAGGATGCGGTCGATCTCCTCGTCGCGCGCCGACAGAAACAGGATCGGTACGTCGGAGCTCTTGCGGATCTCGCGGCAGACGTCGAGGCCGTCGAACTCGGGCATGCCGATGTCGAGCACGATCAGGTCGGGCCTGTCGGCGGCAAAGCGCAGAAGCGCCTCCCTGCCGTCGCGGGCCTCGACCACGTCCATGCCGGCCTTCTTCAGGGCGACGCGGATGACCTCGCGGATATGGCCCTCGTCGTCGACGATGAGAATGCGATGCGCCAAGGGCTTCTCCGCTCAGCCGGCCGGCCGGTTGCCGGGTTGGCCTTTGGCCTCGTCGTCCAACCTGCGTTGCAACCGCCAGCTGCGAAAGCCCCAGGCCCGCCAGACCATGTCCATGCGCTGCGTGTCTGCAAGACGATCGTGCCATCCGATAAGAGTATGATCGGCGCGAATCTGCAACATCTTCTCGATTGCCGGCAACGCCTGTGGTCCGAGCTGCGCGAGGTAGGCGACATCGATCTGCGCGCCCTTGCCGGAGACTTCCCGGCTGTGGGCCACATTATAGTCGGCAATGAACGCGTCGAAGTTCACCAGCGCACAGATATAAAGAATGATCGTTAACGCGATCATATTGGCGCCGATGAGCCACCGGTTGGACCGGTTGAGCAGGATGCGTGTCACGATCAGGATCAGACCCAGCGCCACCAGCCCCATCCAGATGAAGGCCGCGATGCGCCAGTAGGTCAGCATGTAGATGTCGACATAGAGATCGAGGCGAAGGATCGAGGACGCGACCAGCAGGACGTTCTGCCCGACCCAGAGATAGACAAGCGCTCGGATCACTTGGGACTTCTCGGCCGGTTCACCCGGACGCATCGCGACCAGCACGAAGGCGGCGGCGAGGACGGCGGTCGCGATCAGCGGATAGGCGCCGCGATGCGCGTAAGCTGCGTAGGTCATGTTGGCTGGCAATGCCACATGGCCCCAGAGATAGAGGCCGTCGAGAACGGACTGCGCCGCGAACAGAACATTGAACAGGATCAGCGAGCGCAGAATGGTGGACGGTCCCAGGAACTCAGCGGAGATCAGGGGCGGGACGGTCTCCGGTTCGGTGACATCGGCGACGGCCGGGATCGCGGCAGTCCTGCGCCGCCAGCGCACATGGACGAACGGCCAGACCAGCGCCAGCATCATCGTCCAGAACAGCGCGCGCGGAATGCTGATATAGTCGAGAATGACCTTCGGATTGAGCAGGGATACCCACTGCTCTATCACCGGGTTGGCTGCGGCGAAGAGTGCGACAAAGACCGTACCGAGCACCACCGGCAGCAGCCAGAGTGCAACGCCGCGGGTGAACGCCGACATGTTGAAGATCTGAAGCACTTCGAGGAAGAACCTGAAGGGGCCGAACAGGACGAGGTTGCGCAGTGCGCGCCAGCGGTCCGCGAGGCCGGTCGTCTCGGGATTGGTCGCGAGCAGCAGGGCCACGAGCAATGCAGTGACGAGGACCAGGAACGAAAGCGTGTTGAGCTCCTCGACGGCTGGCACGAGCCCCGCGATGAGAATGACGGCAGCGATGGTCGCGCGGCGCGGATCCAGGGTCGCGTGATTGAAGAGCACGCAGACGCAGACGATTGCGATCGCGAAGAGTGAGAGCGACAGCCCGATCCGCTCGCCATAGAACAGCCAGTCCGCAAGCGCAGCCAGCGCCAGCGCGCAGCCAAGCTTGGCTGGAATTGAGGAATGCCTGATCGGCCGGAGGTCCGTCGCGATCGTCGAAGCCAGGCTCGTCATGTCCAAAGCACCTTTCGTGATGGGTGGGATCACGAAATCTGCACCGCGCTCGTGCAGAAGCCGGGATCATCGTCTGCACGGCTTCAGGAGTCTTTTGCAGATTTCGTGCAGGTCCACTCTTGGCTCTCGCGCAGCGCAGATCGGCTTGATAGGTGCGAAGCATCCGCCACTGCCCGGACGTGATGCATCATGCAATTCCTCCGCCGTATCGGCCTCATCCTGCTTTGGCTTGCCGCACCCCTCGTTGCATTCGCCGCCGCGAACAAGAACGATCCCTATCTGGTCCCGCTGCGCGGTGCCGGAAACGTCGCGCTCGTCGCCGCAAGCATTGCGATCGTCGTCGCCCTGCTGCGCAGAGGACATTGGCAGGGTCTCGCCGGCAGGCTGCTCGTCATGCTCTGGTGCCTGCCGCCGGTGCTGATGGCGACAGCACATTTCGGCTTCGAGCTGCGCGAGCACGATGTGCTCAGTGCGAGCGTGACTGAGGCCCGCTCGCTCGGGCCTCATTTCATGGTGGGCTATTCGTCGTATGCAGAAGTGGCGCGCCTGGCCGAGCAAGGATTGATCGGCGGCATCTACGTGACCCGGCACAACATCCGCGGCCGGACTGCTGATGCGCTGCGCGCCGAAATCGCGGCGCTCCAGGACATCAGGCGCGCCGCGGACCTGCGACCTCTGATCGTCGCCGCGGACCAGGAGGGCGGCATCGTCGCGCATCTGGCGCCGCCGCTGACAAGGGTGCCGGCGCTGGCGACGCTCTCCGGGCTCGCCCCGGACGAACAGCAGGCCAAAGCGGAAGAGTTCGGCCGTATCCATGGCCGCGAGCTTGCCGACCTTGGCGTCAACCTCAATCTCGCGCCGGTGCTCGACCTCAAGCCGCCGCAGCGGCGCAATCGCCTCGACTTTCACACGCTGATCGGCCAGCGCGCGATCGCGACCGATCCCGTCGTGGTCAGCACGATCGCAAGTGCCTATGTGCGTGGGCTGGAGGAGTCTGGCGTCGGCGCGACGCTGAAGCATTTTCCGGGCATTGGGCGGGTGCGCACCGACACGCACCATTTCAGTGCTGACCTCAATACGCCGGTCAGGGAGTTGGAGGCGACCGACTGGCTGCCGTTCCGCGAGGTGCTGTCGCAGTCGCACAGCACGCTCATGGTCGGCCATGTCACGCTCACAGCCGTCGATCCCGATCGCGCGGCGTCGCATTCGAAACGCGTCGTTGATGGCATCATCCGGAACAAGTGGAACTATCAGGGCGTGGTGATGACCGACGATCTCGTGATGGGCGCGATCTACCAGCATGACATCTGCAAGGCCGTGGTCGAGGCCATCAATGCGGGTGTCGATCTCTTGCTGGTCGCGTATGACGGCGCGCAATTCTACCGGATTTTTGGATGCGCCCTCGATGCATCGCGGCGGGGCAAGCTCGATACGGCCATGCTGCGGCTGAGCGAGGCGCGGCTGGAGGGGAGCTTTTCGATCGAGCAGGCGCGAACGACGTCAGTCACCGTCCGCGTCGTCGATAAAAATCAGCCCTTGGCGAATTGGCGGTAGTCCGGTTCGCGGTGAAACCAGAATTCGTAGCCCGTGACGCTCTTCTGCATCGCGACGTCGTGGATCGGCTGATTGAGCGGGATGACAGGCACATCGCGCATGCAGAGCGCGATGAAATCCTTTACAGTCTTGTCGTATTCGGCTGCATCCGTGGTGAAACGCGCCTTGTCGATCAAGGCATCCATCTCCTTGTTCTGGTAGGAGGAGATGTTGAAGATCGAATTATTGCCGTGGAAGTTCCAGTAGAAGTAATACTCGGGATAATCCAGCCAGCCGCTGAAGCGGTTGAGCGCGAGCGGCAGCTCCTTCTTGTTCAGCGTCGTGCGCCAGTTGGCGCCGGGGATCTTTTCGATCGATGCCTTGATGCCGATTTTTGCGAGGCTCTCCTGGATCAGGACCGCGGTTGGCTCGCCAACGGTGGCCGTGCCCGTGTCGATCGACAGCGTCGTCTCCAGCCCGGATTCGAGGCCGGCTTCTTTCATCAGCGCCTTGGCCTTGTCGAGATCGGTGACGTAAGGCGACGGTTGCGGCCAGACCGGCTTTGAGACGTCGGCGGAGCCGCCATACATCGGAACGGCACGGCCGAAGAAGGCGCTGCTCTGGATCTGCTCGTAAGGCATCGCCCAGGCAATGGCCCGACGAAGCCTGGCATTGTCGAACGGCGGCTTTGCCGTGTTCAGCGCGACATACCAGAGCGCGTTGGGGATAGGCACGCCGGAAACCTTGACCTTGCCCTCCTTAATGATTTGCTCGAAATCACGCGGGGCGAAACCGCTGGAGATATCCGCATCGCCTCTCTCGAGCATGGCACGGCGCGTACCGGCCGAGGGGACGTCGCGTGCGATCACGCGCTTCACTTTCGGCAACGGCCCGCTCGTCCAGTCGTCGAACCGCGCTAGCACGGTCTCGCTGCCGGGCTTCCAGCTTTCGATCTTGTAGGCGCCGCCGCCGGCTTCGTTGTTTCTGAGCCAGGCCAGCGCCCAGGGGTCTTCGGCCGTCGCGTTCTTCTTGGCGAGCTCGGAATTGATGATGAAGGGAACGACGACAGCGACGTTGAACAGAAGCAGCTTGTCCTTGCGGACATAGTCGATGCGAAAGGTGTGGTCGTCGACGACGACGAACTGCTCGGGCTTTTCCAGCGATCCGGCCGACATCTGGAAGGTCGGAAAGCCGCCGACCGTCACGGCGCGGTCGAACGACCATTTGACGTCTCTGGCCGTAACGGGCGTGCCGTCATGGAATTTGGCGTCCTTGCGAAGTTTGAAGGTGCAGGACATCCCGTCGGCGGCAACTTCCCAACTCTCGGCAAGCTCAGGCGCGAGCTTCTCGCGGTCGTAAGACAGTGTGCCGTCGGGTAGCGTTTTCGATGCGTAGGAGAGCAGGCGGTCGTAGCAATTCCAGGACAGGCCGTTCACGGTCTGGTTGGAGCCGACCCCCTGCATGTCGAGCGAGTTCGGTCCGAGCTCCTGCACCACCAGCAGTGTCTCGCTGCGTGCCTGGGCCTGGGCGAAACGCGGGAGCGCCGTCATCCCAGCCGCGCCGAGACCGCCGAGGAGGATGTTGCGGCGGTTGAGATCAAACGACGATGGGCGCATGAATGCCTCCTTGAGAGCGATTTGCTAGTCAAAGAGGCAAAGCGCATGCCATTTGCTGCGCTTCATGACGTCGCATGTTGTGCGAGCGGCGCTGCTAGGGCGTCACTGCGCCGCGCGCGACTGCGCGCGGGGTGGTCAGCTCCTTCCAGGTGGAATTGGCGACATGCACCGGCGAGAATGCCGGACGCTCGACATAGTGCCCGTCGCCGGCTTCGGCGCGCAGATCGCCATCCTTCCACACGATGCGGCCGCGCGAGAGCGTTGCCGCCGCGCCGCCGGTGCAGGCAAAACCTTCGAACACGTTGTAGTCGATCTTGCTCATCTGCCGCTTTGCGCTGACGGTCTTGCTCGCCTTCGGGTCCCACACCACGAGATCGGCATCCGAGCCGACGGCGACCGCACCCTTGCGCGGATAGATGTTGAGAATGCGGGCGATGTTCGCTGACGTCACCGCGACAAATTCCTCTTTCGTCAGCCGCCCCGTGGCGACGCCCGCCGTCCAGAGCAGCGCCAGGCGATCTTCGAGGCCGCCCGTGCCGTTCGGGATCTTCCTGAAGTCGCCGAGGCCGAACCGCTTCTGCTCGGTAGTGAAGGCACAATGGTCGGTCGCGACCACTTGCAGCGAGCCGGACTGCAGGCCGGCCCAAAGGCTGTCCTGATGCGACTTGTCGCGGAATGGTGGTGACATCACGCGCTGCGCGGAATGATCCCAGTCCTTGTTCTGATATTCGCGTTCATCGAGCAAGAGATGCTGGATCAGCGGCTCGCCATAGACGCGCTTTCCCGCGGCGCGGGCGCGAGCGATCGCTTCATGCGCCTCGCGGCAGCTCGTGTGGACGATGTAGACCGGCGTGCCCGTCATGTCGGCGATCATGATGGCGCGGTTGGTGGCTTCGCCCTCGACCTCCGGCGGCCGTGAATAGGCGTGCCCTTCGGGGCCGGTGACGCCGCGGGCGATCAAGGCTTCCTGCATCAGCGCGACGACGTCGCCATTCTCCGCGTGGACCACCGGCATGGCGCCGAGATGGGCGCAGCGGGCGAACGAATTGTAGAGCTCGTCATCATTCACCATCAACGCGCCCTTGTAGGCCATGAAGTGCTTGAAGGTGTTGATGCCGTAGGTTTTGACCACGGTCTCCATCTCGTCATGGATCTGCTTCGACCACGAAGTCACCGCCATGTGGAAGCCGTAGTCGGTCGCCGCCTTCTCGGATTTGTGCCGCCATTCCTGATAGGCCGCGAGCATCGACTGGCCGGGGTCTGGCAGGCAGAAATCCACCACCATCGTGGTGCCGCCGGTCAGCGCGGCTTTGGTGCCGGATTCGAAATCGTCGGCGGTGACGGTGCCCATGAACGGCATTTCGAGATGGGTATGGGGATCAATGCCGCCAGGAATGATGTAGGCGCCGCCGGCGTCGATGATCTCCGCCCCCGTTGGCGCCGCGATCGATGCGCCGATTGCTGCGATGGTGTCGCCCTCGATCAGCACGTCCGCACGGCGCGAATGATCATGATTGACGACGGTGCCGCCGCGGATGAGGAGGGACATGGGAACTCCGGAGGAGAGGCCAAGGAAGGAACGTAGCGAAAGCTAAGCGCGCCGGTCGCGTTACAACAGGCGAAATTTTAGTCAGCTGCGCTCTCCTGGCCGGGGCGCCGCCCGCGCGGTCAATCCGTCGATCATGGCACGCACGAGGCCCGCGATCTCCTTGCGCAGCGCCGGCAGCGGCACGGCGACCAGCTTCTGCTCCAGTCCGAGCGCGACCATGCCGTGCACCGCCGAGAACAGGCTGCGCGCGGTGATGCCGAGCTCCTCCGTACCTCGCTTTGGAAACAGCGCGGCGAGCGGCACATAGATGTGCCGGAACAGCTGCATCTGGTCGTCGATCGACCAGTCGGGCACGATCTTGTCGGCCTCCATGCGATGCTCGAACAGAGCGCGCCAGAGCTGGAGATTTTCCGCGGCGAAATCGCAATAGCCAATGGCGATGCGAACCAGCGTCTCCTGCGGAGACGGAGCTCCGGCGCTCTCCGCTGCGCTCAGCGCCGCATCGAGCCGCGACAGCGTACGCGAGCCGACCCGCAGGATGAGCTCGTCGACATCGGCGACGAGATTGTAAACCGCGCCGTTGGCGCAGCCGATCTCGCGGGCGAGATCGCGCGTCTTCAGGCCGGCCAATCCCCGTTCGGCGATCATTCGCTCCGCCGCCAGGATCAGGTCCTCCCGGAGTTTCTCTCGACGTTCCGAGGCTTTAGACATATCTTAACCAAATTCTTGAGCGTTGCTCAAAATTATCTTGAGCGTCGCTCAAGATATGCTACAAAGCATCCGTGAGCAATGCTCATAACAGGGAGCAAGCAATGTTCAAGACCGTCGTCACACTTTTCCGCGGCAGCATGGCCGCCGCCGGCGAGGAGCTGGAAGACCGCACGGCCCTTCTGATCCTCGACCAGCAGATGCGCGATGCGGCCGCAGCCGTTGAGCGCAGCAAGCGGACGCTGGCGCTGGCGATCGCGCAGGACCAGCAGGAGGGCCGCAAGCTCGAGGCGACCATCGCCCGCCTCGCCGATCTCGAGACCCGCGCGGTTGCGGCGCTCGATGGTGGCCGCGAGGATCTCGCCAGGGAGGCCGCCGAAGCCATGGCAGGTCTCGAGGCCGACCGCGACGCGGCGCTGACGGCGCGGGCGCTGTTCGCGACCGAGATCACACGGTTGAAGCGCCATGTCGCAAGCGCGCAGGCGCGCATCACCGAGCTCGATCGCGGCCGCCGGGTCGCCCGCGCCTCGGAGGCGGTGCGTTCGCTTCGTCGCAGCGGAATCGAGGCAGCTCGCCCTTACGAATCAACGCTGCCGGAAGCCGAGAACACCTTGCGGCGCCTGCGCGATCGCCAAATCGAGGCCCAGGCCGCCGATGACGCCCTGGTCGAGCTTGATGCGGCTACCGGTCCGCTCGCTACCGCCGAGAAACTTGCCGAGCAGGGCTTTGGCCCCCGGCTCAAGACAACCGCGGACGACGTGCTGGCGCGGTTGAAGTCCAAGCGCTCACCGACTGCCTGAACCAACGAAGACGATTCAACTCAACGCCAAGCAACAGGAGACCAACATGAACCCGACCACCCCGTCCCACAGCCAAGCCTGGGTCACTTTCACCTATGTCTCGTTCGCCGCCTCGGCCTTCATGGTCGGAATGGGCATCTTCTTCTTGCCGCTCGATCTCTCGGTCAAAGGCTACCTCGCGATGGGCTTTCTGATGCTGACGCAGTCCTGCATCACCATGACCAAGACGATGCGCGACAATCACGAGAGCGGCCGGTTGGTGAACCGTATCGAAGACGCCAAGGCCGAGCGTCTGCTGATGGAGGTCGAGCGCGGCTCGCGTGCGGCGTAACGCCACGCGACCAGGTTTGCGATCTGAGCGGCGGACGCCAAGGCATCCGCCGCTTCATCGCGCTTGTGCCGGTTTGCCGCAGGCCCGCAACAATTCCTTTACCCTGCCTGCGCCGCAGCAGGCTGTACTCATCGCTCCTTAACAGCCTCGCGCGAAGAACGGCTCGGACTACGGGCAATCGAGATGGTGGCATCTGGCAGCGACCAAGGTACAGGACGAGGCCGGAGCGTTATCCGGCGGCTGAGCAGCTATGCCGCGTTTTGGTTCAAGGCCTTCGCCCAGCCGGCCATCGACCTCTCCTTGCGGACCCATCCCGGGCACGTGACCCGAATTGTCGAGAGCCCCGGCTTGTGGCTGTCGCATGACGAGTTGGAGCAATTGGTCGCGCAGCTCCGCAGCGTCGCAGCCAAGACGCTGCCGGCCGATGAGCTGACCTATGGTATCTTCTCCGGCGAGCGCGAGCGTCTTGTACGCGCCATCGTGACCCTGATTTCCGAGGAGGACAGCGGACGTCCGATCGCGTTTAACGCGCTCTCGGTGATGCAGGTCGAACTCGATGGCGCGCCCGTCGACGTCACCCATCTCGGGCTCGTGATGGTCGATCCCGACGCGCGCGGGCGGGGGTTGTCCTGGGTGCTCTACGGCCTGACCACGCTGGTGCTGTTTCTGCGCGATGGCCTGCGTCCGCGCTGGATCTCCAACGTCACCCAGGTTCCGTCGGTCGTCGGCATGGTCACCGAGACCTTCTCCGACGTCTATCCGTCGCCGCGCCCCGAAGCGCGACAGAGCTTTGCCCATCTGCAACTCGCCCGCGGCATCATGCGCCAGCATCGCGGCGTGTTCGGTGTCGGCACCGATGCCGGCTTCGACGAGAGCCGCTTCGTCATCACGGATGCCTATACCGGCGGGTCCGACGCGCTGAAGAAGACCTTCGACGAGGCGCCGAAGCACCGAGATCCGCAATATGCGGAATTCTGTGCCCGCGAGCTGAATTACGAGCGCGGCGATGATGTGCTGCAGATCGGCCGCATCGACCTTGCGGCCGCGCGCGCCTACCTGTTCGAGCAGGTGCCGCACCGGTCGCTGCCCGGCCTGTTCGTGGCGTCGCTTTTTCTCGGCCTGCAAAGGCTCGTGCTGCCGGTCGTCCACTGGCTCGACGACAGCAAGAGCTTTGGTACGCTGCGGCCGCGGCAAGGCAACGGCCGATGACATCAGCTGTCATTGCTTCCGCGATCGTCAATGTCTGTGCCGTGATCGGGCTCGCTGTCGCCATGCTCGCGCTCTACCGCCGTGATGCGCGCAGTCCGCTGACGGTGCGACTCGTGATCGCGCTCGGCATCGTCGCGCTGCTGTTTCTCGTGCGAAGCGCGGCATGGCTGACCGGGAGCAGCCTGCTCGACGACCTCTCGGTGATCCCGGCCGCCGCCATACCATTCGGCGCGCTGATCGTGACAGAGGGAATGTTGCGACGGCACGCGCCCCGCGCCATCAAGCTTGCCGTGATCATCGGCGCCGTCGTGCTCGGCCTCGGCGGCGCCGTTGGCCTCGGGCACTTCGATACGCCGTACGCCATTGCACTGGCATTGTTCCAGCTCGGCGGCTTCGCGGCTTGCGCATTCCTGCTGGCGACGCGTGATCGGGCCTCGCTGATGGTCTCCGAAAATCGCGGCATCGACCGCATGACGATCGGCGCGATCATCGTGCTGCCTTTCATCATCACCGATTTTGCGGCCTTGATGCCTGATATGCCGGTCAGGCTCGGCGCGCTCGGGGCGTTGCTTGTTGTGACCGCCGTTCTGATCGCCGGCAGCAGCGCTGAAGCACGTTGGCATGCCGTGCTGCTGACCGTGCTGCGGCTGGGGAGCTCGGTGTTGCTCGGGCTCGCTGCGGCCTTCGTCGCGTCCGATGCCGATGCGGCGCAGATCGTCCGTTTCTGCGGTGTGGCCGTCGCAGGCGTGCTGACCATCGGCCTGATGACCGACACGCTGCGGGCCTACCTCGAATCCCGCACGCCCGGCATGTTGAGCTCCGTCGCGGCGTCGTCGGCCGCCACGCGCGACCAGTTGATCGCCGAGTTGCTGCGCCATCCCCTGTTCGAGAGCGCGCAGCGGCTTCGCGAGATTGATCTTGCGGCCTACGATCCGCTTCTCCTGCGCAACCGGCTCGCGACGCATCGCGTGCTCAGGAGATCGGACGCGCCCTGGGGGCATCCATCGGCAGATCCCGCCGTCGAGCGTCTGGTGTCGCTGCTGGCCGCGGGAAACGCGACGCATCTCGTGGTACTCTCGTCGGATCCCGTTGACGTTCTCGCGCTCGCCGTCCCCGTGATCTCCGCCGATCCCGCCACCGAGACCGCGATTGCGCTGGTGCAGCGGATCCTGATCATGGCGGACGCAGGCGCGCCCGCCTGAGCTCTTGCAGCGGCATGGAGGCATGCAACGGAGCCATGACGCGCCGCGACCATGTGCAGGTTGGGCGTATGTCGCGGTTCCAGCAGCCGTGAAGGGTTGTTGTGTGATCGAGATTCAAGCCGGCTTTGCCGATTGTGATTTGAGCGCAGGTGCGATATGGCTCTCGCGCTTTCTTAAGGCGGAGACGAGCTTTGTCGAAACAATCCCTGCGTGAAGAGGCCGAGCGCCTGATCCGCGAATCGATGGAGAAAAAGACCATCGTCGTGAAGCAGGGGTCCACCCGCATCGAGGCGGTCTGCGGCAAATGCGGCGCGCCGAACCGGGTCCAGGCGGAAAAAGGCCAGACCCGCGTCAAGTTCGCTTGCAAGAACTGCGGGCAGAAGCAAGAGACGCTGTAGGCGTCCAGCCTACTCCTTCTTCACGAACTTCGCGAACGCATCCGCATAGTCCGGGTGCCAGCGCGACAGCGGCGGGCGGTTCTCGACGATGTCTCCGGCGGCCCATTGCATGCGCTTCTCGTCGAGCGCGCGGGGCACGTCATTGTCCGGGCAGAGGATGTAGAAATCGCCGGCTTCAAGCCGCGTCAGCATGAAATCCACGGTCTGCTCCGGCGTCCACGCCGCGGCCGGCTTCTCGGTGCGGCCCTTTGCCGTGAGCCCGGTGAATACGAAGCCGGGGATCAGCAGGTGGGCCGTGATGTGGCAGTCTTTGGTGTTGCGCAGTTCGTGCTGCAGCGCCTCCGTAAACGCCTTCACGCCGGCCTTGGAGACATTGTAGGCGGGATCGCCGGGCGGGGTGGTGATGCCTTGCTTGGAGCCGGTGTTGATGATCAGGCCGGCGTTGCCGCGCGCAATCATCTGCGGCGCGAAAATGCGTGAGCCGTTGATGATGCCCCACATGTTGACGCCGATGATGCGCTGCCAATTGTCGGGTTCGCCGAACAGCGAGCTGCCCGGCTGGATACCCGCATTGTTCATCAGCAGATCCGTGCCGCCGAAATGCGCGCCGACGGCGCGTTCCAGTTCTGTCAAGCTGTCGATCCGGCTGACATCCACCACGGATGTCATCACATTCGCGCGGCCCGCAATCGATGACAGTTTTGTTGCGGCTGCTGCCAGCCGATCCTCATCAACGTCGGCGATGCACACCTTCATCCCGGCCCGTGCGAACGCCATGGCCGCGGCAAGACCGATGCCCGACGCACCCCCGGTGATCACGGCGACGTTGCCTTTTGCAATGACAGGATGTGACATGGCTTTTCTCCCGGCTTCACTCTTCGCCGAGCTATAACACGGCATTGATACGACCCTGCACAAGTCGGCATGGCAGGGCTTCGTTCCACGCCGACTTTACGCCTTTCCAGCGCCGCTGTATCCTCTTCGACTTAACGATCCCGCCCAGATCGAACCCAATCAATCACCTATCCAGGGAGTGCAGCCATGGCTGTGTCGCAGGCGATTCCGATCGCGCGCCATCCGTTCGCCAACGGGTCCTACAAGCAGATGCTGATCGACGGGAAATGGGTCGACGCCGCCTCCGGCAAGCGCTTCGAGACCCATAACCCCGCCACCGGCGAGTTGCTCGCAACCGTCGCCGAAGGCGACAAGGAAGACATCGATCGTGCGGTCGCTGCCGCCCGCCGTGCTTTCGAGGGTCCCTGGAGCAGGGTCAAGCCGTTCGAGCGGCAGAACCTGCTGCTCAGGCTTGCCGATCTCGTCGAGAAGAATTTTGACGAATTGTCGCAGCTCGACACAATGGACATGGGCGCACCGCTCAGCCGCACCCGCGCCTATCGCCTGCGTGCCGTCGGAATGCTGCGTTATTACGCCGGCCAGACCACCGCGATCCATGGCGAGACCATCGAGAACTCGCTGCCTGGCGAGATCTTCTCCTACACGCTGAAGGAGCCGATCGGTGTCGTCGGCGCCATCATTCCCTGGAACGGTCCGCTGACCGCGACCATCTGGAAGATCGGACCTGCAATCGCAACCGGCTGCACCGTGGTGCTCAAGCCCGCCGAAGAGGCGCCGCTGACCTCGCTGCGGATCGCCGAGCTTGCGATGGAAGCCGGCATCCCGCCCGGTGTCGTCAACGTGGTGCCCGGCTATGGCGAGACCGCCGGTGCCGCGCTGGCCTCGCATCATGACGTCGACAAGGTTGCCTTCACCGGCTCGCACGTCACGGGCCAGTCGATCATTCGCGCCTCGGCCGGCAACCTGAAGCGCGTCTCGCTCGAGCTCGGCGGCAAGTCGCCGGACATCGTCTTCGCCGATGCCGATCTCGATGCTGCCGTTCCCGGCGCGGCGATGGCGGTGTTCGCCAATTCGGGCCAGATCTGCAGCGCCGGTACGCGCCTGTTCGTCGAACAGTCGATCTACGAGGAGTTCGTCGGCCGCGTCGCCGAGTTCGGCAAGAAGCTGCAGGTCGGCAACGGCCTCGATCCGAACGTGCAGATCGGCCCGCTGGTGTCCGAGGAGCAACTCAAGCGCGTCACCGGCTATCTCGACATCGGCCAGAAGGAGGGCGCGCGTGCGCTCGCCGGCGGCGGTCGCGTCACGGAAGGTGCGCTGTCAAAGGGCTTCTTCGTCTCGCCCACGGTGTTCGCCGGCGTCCAGGACAATATGCGTATCGCGCAGGAGGAGATCTTCGGTCCCGTCATCTCCGCGATCGCGTTCAAGGACATGGACGAACTGGTCAAGCGCGCCAACAACACCACCTTCGGTCTCGGCTCCGGCCTGTGGACGCGCGACGTCAGCAAGGCCCATGCGGTTGCGAAGAGCCTGCGTGCCGGCTCGGTGTGGGTGAATTGCTACCAGGCGATGGATCCGGCCGTGCCGTTCGGCGGCTACAAGATGAGCGGCTATGGCCGCGAGTCCGGCAAGCAGCATGTTGAGGAATATCTCAACGTGAAGGCCGTCTGGATCAAGACGGCCTGAGGTCTGTTCTCCCCCGCGTTCCGTGCGAGGGAATATCTGATTTTCGGAGGGGGCGGTGCCTTTTGCGGTGGCCGCCCCCCGCTATATGATCCGCATCCTTTCAAAGACATCCGGGGCCCACATGAAATTCGAGGCGTTGTTTAGACCGCTGCAGGTTGGTCCGTACAAGCTTGCCCATCGCGTTGCGATGGCGCCGCTGACGCGCATGCGCGCGGAGCGCGAAAGCTTTTCGCCGCGGCCGCTCAACGCTGAATATTACGGCCAGCGCGCGACAAAGGGCGGCCTGATCATCGCCGAAGCATCGCCGGTGTTGCCGCATGGCCGCGGCAATCCGGCGACGCCGGGCATCTATTCGGAGGCGCAAGTCGCAGGCTGGCGCAAGGTCGTCGATGCCGTCCACGCCAAGGGCGGCATCATCTTCCTCCAGCTCTGGCACGTCGGCCGCGTCTCGCATTCCTCCTATCATGGTGGCCAACTGCCGGTCTCGGCCTCCGCGATCGCGATCAAGGCCGAGGGCATGAAGGCGATGACGGCCGACGGCAAGATTGCCGATTACGAGACGCCGCGCGCGCTGGAGACCGACGAGGTCAAGGGGATCGTCGAGGCATTCCGGCAGGCCGCCAGGAATGCGCTCGCCGCCGGTTTCGACGGCGTCGAGATCCACGGCGCCAACGGCTATCTGCTCGAGCAGTTCCTGCAATCACGCAGCAACCAGCGCACCGATCAATATGGCGGCTCGATCGAGAACCGCGCGCGGCTTCTGCTCGAGGTCACACAAGCCGCGATCGACGTCTGGGGTGCCAACCGCGTCGGCGTCCGCCTGTCGCCGCACGGCATCGCCAATGATTCCGGCGAGCCGGATCCGATGCCGCTCTACACTTATGTCGTGAAGGCCCTCGATAAGCTTGGTCTTGCCTATCTGCACTTCATCGAGCCGCGCTCCAGCGGCGCCGGGCGTGCTGACGTTCATTGGGAGAACGTGCCTTCCGCCATGGCGCTGTTCCGCCCGCATTACAGCGGCGTGTTGATGACTGCCGGCGGCTTCACCGGCGAGACAGCGAATGCTGCGATTGTCGATGGCCACGCCGACATCATCGCCTTCGGCCGCATCTTCATCTCCAACCCCGATCTGCCGCGGCGGCTCGCGCACGATTACCCGATCACGCCCTACAACCGCGCAACGTTCTATGGCGGCGAGGAGAAGGGATACACGGATTACCCAGTGTATGACGAGCTGACGCCGGCGTGAGCTCTCTCCCCGTCATTCCGGGGCGATGCGCAGCATCGGGTCCGGAATCCATTTCACATCCTGGCTTGCCGCCCAATGGATTCCGGGCTAGCGACCCGCTGGTCGCGCCCTGGAATGACGATCGTGTATTGTCGTCTTCGCAATGACGACGGAGAGACTTCCATGGCCAAAGCCGCAGTCGCCGCAGGAACCGCCACCGGCCATTGCCTCTGCGGCAAGGTCACGTTCGAGATCGACGTCCCTGCGCGCTGGGCTTGGCACGACCATTCCGCCAGTAGCCGCCGCGCCCATGGCGCAGCCATGAGCGCGCTTCCTTGCGCGTTCCCCAAGACTTCGGCCATCATGCGGCCGGCCTCCGGTAACGTCCGGGGCACGGAGGAAGCATTGAAAAACAGGATCACCGGCCGTTCCGCCTTTCTCGCGCTGCTCAAGGACGAGGGCATCACGCACCTGTTCGGCAACCCCGGCACTACCGAGCTGCCGATCATGCATGCGCTGAAGGACCATCCTGATCTCACCTATGTGATGGCGATGCAGGAGAGCCTGGTGGTGGCGATCGCAGACGGCTACAGCCGCGCCTCCGGAAAACTCGTTGCCTGCAACGTCCACGTCGCGCCCGGCCTCGGCAATGCGATGGGCTCGCTCTACAATGCCCAGTTTACCGGCACGCCGATGATCCTGACCGCGGGCCAGCAGGAGCAGGGTCACGGCCTGATGGAGCCGGTGCTCTATGGTCCCTTGGTTCGGATGGCCGAGCCGCTGGTGAAATGGGCGGTCGAGGTGACGCGGCTTGAAGACCTGCCGCGCATCGTGCGCCGCGCGGCGAAGGTGGCGATGACGCCGCCGACCGGGCCGGTGTTCATCTCGCTGCCCGGTGACATCCTCAATAGCGAAGCCGGCATCGATCTTGGTCGTTCCACCCGCATCGACGCGCGGACAAGGCCGTCGGACGAGGCGGTGAGGGCATTCGCCGCACGCTTGCTGAAAGCCGAGCGTCCCGTCATCGTCACCATGGATGAGGTGGTCAAGAGCGATGCGTTGAAGGAAGCCGCCGAGCTCGCCGAGCTGCTTGGCGCGGCCGCCTACCAATCCTCGACGCCCTATGGCGCGCACTTCCTCTCGCAGAGCCCGAGCTTCGTCGGCACGCTGGCGCGCATGCAGAAGGTCGCGCGCGATACACTGGCGCCCTACGATCTGCTGATCGCGCTCGGCGGCGATCCCCTGCGGATGTCCGTCTATAGCGAGGTCGATGCGTTGCCGGAAGGCCTCGGCATCGTGCAGATCGGCCTGGTCGATTGGGAGATCGCCAAGAATTACGGCGCCGAGATTGCGCTGAAAGCAGATGTCAAGGAAACGCTGCGCGCGCTGATCCCGGTGCTGAAGGAGATGGGCGGTGCTGCGCTCGCCAGCCGCGCAAAGCAGCGCATCGCCGAGCTTGCACCGAGGAACTGGACCGCGCGCCGGACAACGTTGATCGAGCAGATCGGCAAGAACGCGGGCCGCAGCCCCATCGATCCTGATTATCTCGTGCTGCAGATGGTCGAAGCCATGCCCGACCATGCGATCCTCGTCGACGAAGGTCTCACGTCCAGCCGCCAGATCACCGCACTGCGACCGCATCGCGACCGTTTTGGCTATCACGGCCTTGCCTCAGGTGGCATCGGCTGGGGCCTGCCGGCCTCGGTCGGCGCCAGCATTGCCAATCCGGATCGGCCCGTCGTGTGCTTCTCGGGCGACGGCAGCGCGATGTATTCGATCCAGTCGCTGTGGACCGCGGCGCATCACAAGCTGCCGCTCAACGTCGTCATCGCCAACAATGGCGGCTATCGCATCATCAAGCAGCGCCTGCTCGCCTTCCATGGCGATGACAATTATGTCGGCATGGATTTTGTCGATCCGCCCGTGGATTTTGCCGGTGTGGCCAGGGCGCTCGGTTGTGAGGCGATCAAGATCAGCGATGTCAGGGAGTTGAGGGCAACGCTCACGTCGGCGTTCAACCGGCCGGGAACGAAGCTGATCGAGGTGATGGTGGACGGGAAGGTGTAGCCCGTTCGCGATGATGGAGTGGCTGCATTTCGCTCAAAGCTCAGACCGTCACCCTGAGGCGCTCACTCTGCGGCGCAAGGCGACGCAGAGTGAGCCTCGAAGGGCGACGGCCCGGCTGCAACGGGGCCGTTCATCCTTCGAGGCTCCCGGCACGATGCTGCGCATCGCGCCAGTCGCGCCTCAGGATGACGGACGTGAAGGGAACGCTACCCCGCCTTCCCCACCCGATACCCCGCCGCCGGATGCGGCGCGTCGAGCCGCGCCCGGCCGTCGCCGAACAGCTTCTCCCGCAGCGTGCCTTTCGCATATTCCGGCTTGTAGCGGCCGCGCTTGGTCAGCTCGGGCACCAGCATGTCGGAGATGTCCTCGAAATCGCCAGGCGAAATCGCAAAGGCCACATTGAGCCCGTCGACGTCGGTCTTCTCGAACCAGTCCTCGATCTTGTCGGCGACGCTCTCGGGCGTGCCGACCACGACGGGGCCGGCGCCGCCGATGCCGACATGCTCGATGACGTCGCGCACGGTCCAGACCCGGTCAGGATCGCCGCGGGTGACGTTGTCGAGCGCGCTGCGGCCGGCATCGTTCTGGACGTGACGGACCTGCTGATCGAACTCGTAGCCGGAGAAGTCGATGCCGGTCCAACCCGACATCAAAGCGAGCGCGCCCTCCGGATTGATGTGCGACCGGTAGTCGGCATATTTGGCTGCGGCTTCAGCTTCGGTGTTGCCGAGGATGATCGTCATCATGTTGAACATCAGGATTTCTGCCGGGTTGCGGCCGAGTGCGGCGGCCTCCTGGCGGATCGCGGCGACGCGCGGGGCAATGATCTTGGCCGATGGTCCCGACATGAACACGCATTCGGCGTGCTTGGCTGCGAACTGCCGCCCGCGCGGCGAAGTGCCGGCCTGATACAGTACGGGCGTGCGCTGCGGCGAGGGCTCGCTCAAATGAATGGTGTTGTTGATGCGGTAGTTCGCGCTCTCATGATTGATGCGGTGAACTTTCGAGGGATCCGTGAAGATGCCGCGCTTGCGGTCGCGCAGCACCGCATCGTCCTCCCAGCTGCCTTCCCAGAGCTTGTAGACGACTTCCATATATTCGTCGGCGATATCGTAACGGTCGTCGTGTCCGGTCTGCTTGTCCTTGCCGGCGCCGCGCGCGGCGCTGTCCAGATAGCCGGTGACGACGTTCCAGCCGATCCGGCCCTCGGTGAGGTGGTCGAGCGTCGACATTCGCCGTGCGAACGGGTAGGGCGGCTCGAACGAGAGATTGCTGGTGACGCCGAAGCCGAGGTTCTTGGTGACAGCGGCCATCGCCGAGAGCAGCAGCAGCGGCTCGTTCGAGGGCGTTTGTGCTGCATTGCGCAAGGCCGCGTCAGGGCTGTTGCCGTAGACGTCGTAGACGCCGAGCACGTCGGCCAGGAACAATCCGTCGAAACGGCCGCGTTCCAGCGTCTTGGCGAGGTCGATCCAGTAGGGCAGGCGGTTATATTCGGCGGTGCGGTCGCGCGGATGCGTCCACAACCCCGGCGATTGATGTGCGACGCAATTCATCGCAAATGCGTTGAGCCTGATCTCTTTGGCCATGCTGGTCCCCCGGCGCCCTGTACCGAGCGCTCTTCAAATGATAAACGTGCGCCCGAACTTGGCGAAGTTCTTGCATATCGCTTGCGCTTGGCAAGGCCAAAATCGGCAGCACGCCTGCCCTTGGCAAGCCGGGCTCAAGAGAGCAAGAACGAAATCGCAAGTCCCCGCCACTTTCGAGCGTCCGCGTGGTCCGCTACGCTGCCTCGTTCCAGACGTTGAAGACGATCCTGATGACCAGAGCCGACGCCATCGCCCGTGCCCGGGACGACTTCCAATCCGGTGCGTTTCTCGCCGAACTCGACCGCCGCGTCGCCTACAAGACCGAAAGCCAGAACGCTTCGCGCGGCCCCGAGCTGCGTGCCTATTTGGAACAGGAGATGGTGCCGGCCTTCGCGGCACTCGATTTCACCAGCCGTATCGTCGAATCCCCGAGCGGCAAGTCGCCGTTCCTGTTTGCCGAACATCACGAGAGTGCATCTGCGCCGACCGTTCTGATCTACGGCCATGGCGACGTCGTCGACGGCATGGAGGGCGAGTGGCGCGACGGCCGCGATCCCTGGCGCACGACGGCGTCAGGCATTCGTCTCTATGGCCGCGGCACTGCTGACAACAAGGGCCAGCACAGCATCAACATGGCCGCGCTCCGCGCCGTGCGCGAGGCCCGCGGCGGCAAGCTCGGCTTCAACGCGAAATTCATCGTCGAGATGGGCGAGGAGATCGGCTCGCCAGATCTCGGCAAGGTCTGCGACCTCAACCGCGATGCGCTCAAGGCCGACCTGTTCATGGCTTCCGATGGGCCGCGGCTGTCGGCGGATCGGCCGACGCTGTTCCTGGGATGCCGCGGCGGCATCCGCATTCATCTCGATGTGGTCTTGCGCGACGGCGGCCATCATTCCGGCAATTGGGGCGGCGTGCTCGCCAACCCCGCGACCATCCTGGTCAACGCGATTTCGACGCTGGTCGACGGTCACGGCCGGCTTCAGCTCGACGCCTTGAAGCCGCCGCGGCTCACCAACCAGATCCGCAGCTATCTTGCCGACGTGCAGGTGATTCCGACCGAGGGCGAGCCCGCCCTTGCGGAGAATTGGGGCGAGGACGGCCTGTCCGCGGCCGAGCGGCTCTATGCCTGGAACACGCTGGAAATTCTGGCGATGTCGTCGGGCAATATCGCAAAGCCCGCGAACGCCATTCCTGGGCACGCCAATGCCGTGCTGCAATTGCGCTTCGTGGTCGGCACCAAGGTCGATGGCCTGATCGATGCCGTCAAGGCCCATCTGGTCGAGAAGGGTTTTCCGATGGTCGAGGTCAAGGCGGCGCAGAGCTTTGCCGCCTCGCGCACCGATTTCGACAGCCCCTGGATCAAATGGGCCGCTGACTCAGTCCAAAACACCACCGGCAAGGCGCCTGCGGTGCTGCCGAACTTCGGCGGCTCGCTGCCGAACGACGTGTTTTCGGAAGTTCTGGGCCTGCCGACGATCTGGGTCCCGCACTCCTATCCCGGCTGCTCCCAGCATGCGCCCAATGAGCACATCCTGCTGCCACTGACTGAAGAGGCCTTGACGGTGATGGCCGGCTTGTTCTGGGATCTCGGGGAATTGCCAAAGCCGCTCGCCTGAGCGTTAATTTGAGCCGTCAGCCAGCCAAAAGTCACATTCTAATCCGGCCGGATTTGTGCTTGCATCCCGCCGCATCATCCTGAAAGGGGAACAAAAAAGTGAAACATTTCCGTAGCATCGGACTCGCGCTCGCCGCGACTTTCGCCGTCAGCCAGGCGGGCGCCGAAGAGCTCACCGGGACGCTCAAGAACATCAAGGACACCGGCGCCATCACGCTCGGCTTCCGCGATTCCTCGATCCCGTTCTCCTATCTCGACGACAACCAGAAGCCCGTCGGGTTCGCGATGGACATCTGCTACAAGATCGTCGACGCCGTGAAGAAGGAGCTCAAGCTCGACAAGCTCGAGGTGAAGCTCAATCCGGTGACTTCTGCCACGCGTATTCCGCTGATGGCCAACGGTACGATCGATCTCGAATGCGGCTCGACCACCAACAATGCCGAGCGCCAGAAGCAGGTCGCCTTCACCAATACCCACTATCTGACCGCCAGCCGCTACGTCTTCAAGAAGTCGAGCGGCCTCAAGTCGATCGACGATCTCAAGGGCAAGACGGTGGTCTCCACCGCCGGCACCACCAACATCAAGCAGCTCACCGAGGCCAATGTCGCCAAGGGCCTCGGCGCCAACATCATCCCGGCCAAGGATCATGCCGAAGCTTTCCTGATGGTCGAGACCGATCGCGCGGTCGCCTTCGTGATGGACGACATCCTGCTCGCAAGTCTCGTGGCCGGCTCGAAGTCGCCGGACGACTACGTCATCTCCAAGGATGCCTTCTCCAAGCCCGAGCCCTACGGCATCATGCTGCGCAAGGACGATGCGCCCTTCAAGAAGGTGGTCGATGCGGCAACCGCTGCGCTCTACACCTCGGGTGAAGGTCAGAAGATCTACGACAAGTGGTTCACCCAGAAGATTCCGCCGAAGGGCCTGAACCTCAACACACCGATCTCCGATGAGCTGAAGCACGAGTTCGCCAAGCCCTCGGACTCGCCGAATCCGGACGACTATAAGTAAGATGAGCTATTCCCTCTCTCCGCAAGCGGGGAGAGGGAATTCCGAAGGAGAGTGGCCGGACATTTGCATAGGCGACCAAGACCTTATCAGAAGACCTATCCAACACGTTTTTGATTGGCGCGTTCGCGCGGGGGACACGTGAACTACCACTGGAACTGGGGAATTTTCTTCGAGCCGAACCCGATGGGGACCGGCACCTATCTCGACATGCTGCTGTCGGGACTGGTGCTGACCCTGAAGACGGCCGCACTCGCCTGGATCATCGCGCTGGTCTTCGGCTCGATCGTCGGCGTCCTGCGGACGCTGCCGTCCAAGGCTGCAGGTTGGTTCGGCTTCTGCTGGGTCGAGTTTTTCCGCAACATGCCGCTGCTGGTGCAGCTGTTCCTGTGGTTCTTCGTGCTGCCGGAGCTGCTGCCGAAGTCCGCCGGACTATGGCTGAAGCAATTGCCGAACGCGCCGTTCTGGACGGCAGCGATCGGCATCGGCTTCTTCATGTCAGCGCGCGTCGCGATACAATTGCAGGCCGGCATCGGCTCGCTGCCGCGCGGCCAGAAGATGGCGGCAACCGCGCTCGGGCTGACCACGATGCAGGGCTATCGCTACATCCTGCTGCCGATGGCGTTCCGCATCATCCTGCCGCCTCTGACCTCGGAGTTTCTCAACACCATCAAGAACACGGCGGTCGCCATCACCATCGGCCTGATCGAGCTGACCGGACAGGCCCGCTCGATGCAGGAATTCTCGTTCCAGGTGTTCGAGGCCTTCACCGCGGCCACCATCCTCTATCTCCTCGTCAACGCCGTCGTCGTGACCGCGATGCGCTTCCTCGAGCGCTGGGTCGCGATCCCCGGCTACATCACGGGGAAATAGCGCGATGTTCAGCAATTTCGATTTCGGGGTCATCATCCGCGCGCTGCCCTATCTGTTCTACGAGGGCATGACGTTCACGCTGATGCTGACGGGCCTCGCAGCACTCGGCGGTCTCGTCTTCGGCACGGCGATCGCGCTGATGCGGCTGTCCGGCTACAAGGTGCTCGGGCGCATCGCCGGTGTCTATGTCGACTTCATGCGCTCGCTGCCGCTGGTGCTGGTGATCTTCTGGTTCTACTTTCTGGTGCCCTATATCGGACAGTGGGTGACCGGGGCATCGCGCCCCATCAGCGTCGGCGCGTTCGCGTCCTCGCTCATCACCTTCATCATGTTCGAGGCGGCGTATTTCTCCGAGATCATGCGCGCCGGCATCCAGTCGATCTCGCGTGGCCAGCCGGCCGCGGCCAGCGCGCTCGGCCTGACCTACGCACAGACCATGCGCTACATCGTGCTGCCGCAGGCCTTCCGCAACATGCTGCCGGTGCTGATCACGCAGACCATCGTGCTGTTCCAGGACACCTCGCTGGTCTACGTGCTGTCGATCACCGATTTCCTCGGCGCCGCGAGCAAGGTCGCGCAGCGCGACGGCCGTCTGGTCGAGATGTATCTGTTTGCCGCAATCGTCTACTTCACCATTTCCTGTATCGCGTCCTTTGGCGTGCGCCGTCTCCAGGCGCGCATCGCCATCATCCGCTAGGTGAAGCTTGGGTTTGATTTATCACCACGCGCTTCCCCTCACCTCTCCCATCGGGAGAGGTCGGATCGCCTTGGCGATCCGGTTGAGGGGCTTCGCTCCGACGATTGACCTGACCCCCTCACCCGGCGCTTCGCGCCGACCTCTCCCGATGGGAGAGGTGAACCGAATTTGCCGCAGGGCTTGAGACACATGATCGAAATCAGCCACGTCAACAAATGGTACAGCCCGACCTTCCAGGTGCTGACCGACTGCACCACGAGCGTCACCAAGGGCGAGGTCGTCGTGGTCTGCGGGCCCTCGGGCTCGGGCAAGTCGACCCTGATCAAATGCGTCAACGCACTGGAGCCGTTCCAGAGCGGCGACATCAGCGTCGATGGCACCAAGGTCAACGATCCCAAGACCAATCTGCCGAAGCTGCGCTCGCGGGTCGGCATGGTGTTTCAGCACTTCGAGCTGTTTCCGCATCTGAAGATCATCGACAATCTCTGCCTCGCTCAGCAGAAGGTGTTGGGACGGTCGTCCGAACAGGCGGTCGCGAAGGGCATGCAGCTGCTAGAGCGCGTCGGCCTCAAGGAACAGGCGCAGAAGTTTCCCGCGCAGCTCTCCGGCGGCCAGCAGCAGCGCGTCGCGATCGCGCGCGCACTCGCGATGGACCCCATTGTCATGCTGTTTGACGAGCCGACCTCGGCGCTCGATCCGGAAATGGTGAGCGAAGTGCTCGACGTCATGGTCGACCTCGCCCATGAGGGCATGACCATGATGGTTGTTACCCACGAGATGGGCTTTGCCCGCAAGGTCGCCAACCGCGTCATCTTCATGGACCGCGGCGAGATCGTCGAGGACGCGCCGAAGGAGGACTTCTTCGGCCAGCCGCGCAGCGATCGCGCGCAAAAGTTCTTGTCGAAGATTCTGTCGCATTAGCCACCGTCGTCATTCCGGGACGCGCCTCTTTGGCGCGGGCCCGGAATCCATACTCACGATGGTGGTTATGGATTCCGGGCTCGTCGCTACGCGCCGCCCCGGAATGACGAAACGAGGGATGATTGCTCCTCTCAATCGGCGTATAACCGCGCCAAATCCCCGTTCCCACCAGGAGACCAGCCTTGGATTCGATCGCCTACGTCAACGGCTCATTCGTCCCGCTCTCGGACGCGAAAATCTCGGTGCTCGACCGCGGCTTCCTGTTCGCCGACGGTATCTACGAGGTCTCGGCTGTGCTCGGTGGCAAGCTGGTCGACAACGCCTCGCATCTGGCGCGGCTGGAGCGCTCGGTCGGCGAGATCAAGCTGAAGCTGCCGGAGACGCTCGATCGCATCACCGAGATCCAGAAGGAGCTGATCGCTCGCAACAAGATCGAGAGCGGTCTCGTCTATCTCCAGGTCACGCGCGGCGCCGACAAGGGCCGCGACTTCGCCTTCCCCAAGGCTGACGTCAAGTCGAGCCTGGTGATGTTCACCTCCGAAAAGGACATCATCAACGCCGCCTCGGCCAAGACCGGCATCAACGTCATCACGGTGCCCGACATCCGCTGGGAGCGCCGCGACATCAAGAGCGTGGCGCTGCTGGCGCAGGTGCTGGCGAAGCAGGCCGCCGCCGAAGCCGGCGCGGGCGAAGCCTGGATGCTGGAAGACGGCTACGTCACCGAGGGCGGTTCGTCGTCGGCGTTCATCCTGACCAAGGACGACGTCATCGTCACCCGCAAGAACTCCAACGCAATCCTGCCGGGCTGCACCCGCAAGGCAGTCGTCGCGCTCGCCGAAGAGCGCCAGCTCCGGGTCGAGGAGCGTTCTTTTACGGTCGAAGAGGCGCTGGCCGCGAAGGAGGCGTTCATCACCTCCGCGTCCCAGTTCGTGCAGCCGGTGATCGCGATCGACGGCAAAAAGGTCGGCGACGGCAAGCCCGGTCCCATGGCGACGCGGCTGCGCGAGATCTACGTGGAGTTCGCGAAGGCGACGGCGGTTTAAGCGATTTTCGCCGGTTCCCAGGCAGGCGATTGTCCGCTAGGCTTGCGGGCGCCATGTATGTCACCGCCGCTGAAAGCCGGGTTCTGGCCCGCGTCTTCGGGCTCCTGTCCGAGGACATGGCCGAACGCGACGTTCGCAAGGCGGTTGGAGATCATCTGCTGGAATTGCTGCAGGCCGACTATTACGCTTCGTTCGTCTGGGAGGAGGCCACCAAAACCTTCGGCAAGGCCGTGTTCCTCAACATGGATCCGAACAACCTCGCCAGATACGACGCCTATTACCAGCACCACGATCCCATCACCTTCAAGCTCCAGGCGCGGCGAGAGGCGACGCTGGTAACGCAGGTCATGCCGCAACGCGAACTGATGCGGACGGAGTTCTTCAACGATTTCCTGGCGCGCGATGGGCTCCACTGGGGCGTCAATGCCTACAGTTTTGTCGGCGACCGCAACATCGGCGACGTCAGGATCTGGCGCGGTCGTCATCGCGAGAACTTCGACGCGCATACGCTGGAGTTGCTGCGGCTGATCGAGCCGGCCTTCACCGGCGCGCTGGTTCGCGCTGCCGGCGGCCCGGCCGAGGCCGATACCTCGCCGGTGCTCAAGCTCTCCGTCCGCGAGTTCGAGATCGCGCGGATGATCTCGGACGATCTCAGTGACAAGGAGATCGCGCACCGGCTTTGCGTCGAGGTCTCGACGGTGCGCACCCATTTGAAACGCATCTTCGAAAAGCTGGGCGTTCGTCGCCGCAGCGGCGTCGCCAGCCTGCTGTCAAGGCACTAACGCGTCGGAGCCGGCAGCCGTCCGAATACCTTGTCCATGGCCATGCCGATCGCGAGCAGGCGGCGGTCGCTGCCTGCGGGACCGTCGAGCTCGAGACCGACGGGCAGCTTGCTCGAGGCTCCCAGCGCGATCGGGACCTGGATGCCGGGAACGCCGGCATTGCTGCCCGGATCGGTGTTCTGGATGAACAACAGGAAGTTCTCCAGGCTGCTGGACTCGGGGGTCGCGGCGATCGCAACCTTTGGCGTGGTCGGAAAGGCGATCGCGTCGAGCTTGTTCCTGGCAAAGGTGTCGCGATAGAGCGCCTGCAGCGCCGGGCGTTCGGTCTTTATCGCGGCATCATAGGCGGGCTTGCCGTCGACGACCGTGTTGTTCGGGCCCGGCAGCTTGTGCGGGATCACCAGCCCGTCATAGGTGCCCTTGACATCGGGACTTGCAATATCCCTCGCCAGTGCGTCGATCGTGATGCCGGTGCCGGTGTGCTTGAGCCAGGCGACCATATCGTCATTGGCCTCATAGATCGCGACCGGAAAACTCACCTTGCCGTTGATCTCGGCAAGCTGCGGCATCTCGACATCGATCACGGTGACGCCCTGCGATTTGAGCTTGTCGATGGCGGCGCGGAATGCCGCATCGGTGTCGGCGTCGAGATTGGCGAGCATGCTCTTCACGATGCCGAGGCGGACCTGTTTCAGGTTTGCCGGCGCAATTGCGCCACCACCGGCGATGACGCGGTCGAGCGCGGCGACGTCGGTCATGGTCGCGGCCATGGGACCTGCGGTGTCACGGGTGTGCGAGATCGGCGCGATGCCGGCTTGCGGATAACGCCCCACCGTCGGCCGCAGCGAGGCGCAGCCGTTGAATGAACAGGGAATCCGGACCGATCCGCCGGTGTCGGTCCCGAGGCCGGCGGTCACGATGCGCGCGCCGATCGCGGCGGCCGTACCGGACGAGGAGCCGCCCGCGATCTTGCTGGCGTCATAGGCGTTGCGGACACCGCTTTCGGTGCCGGTCTTGAAGCCCGCGTTATAGCCGGAGATACCGAAGGCGAGTTCGTGCATGTTGGTCTTGCCGATGATCACCGCACCGGCCGCGCGGAGCTTCGCCGCAACAGGCGCATCCTGCTTCGGCACGAAGGCTTTCAGCGCCGGCGTGCCCGCGCTTGCGGGGAGCCCGGCAACCTCGATGTTGTCCTTGATCACGACAGGCACGCCGCCGAGCGGCAGGCAGCCGCCTTTCTTACGCCGCGCGTCGAAGGTCTCCGCGGCCTTCATCGCGCCCGCTTCATCCAGCGTGATGAAGGCGTTGAGATTGGTGCTCGCTTTGGCGCGTGCGATGGCCGCTGAAGTCAGCGCCTTGCTGGTGATCTTGCCGGCGCACAGATCGGCCGCGGCCTGGGTCGCGGTCATCTGGTCGAGATTGATCGCGCCCTGTGCCGGCGCGGAGGTGGGCAGCGCGGCGGCAGAGAGAACGAGGCTTGCGATAGCTGAATTCAGCGGGAATGGTCGACGTTCCATGGGGCTTCCCCGTCGGTGAAGATGACAGCCGAGCTTATCGCGATCCGGTTGCCGCGCCTGTCCTCATTTTCGGGGATGTAGGGCCTTCAGGCCGCCCGGGCCGACTTCGGCTCGGCCAGTCGGGCCTCGATATCCGACTTCACCTTGGCGATGGCCGCATCCTTGACCGGCCCATAACCACGGATCTCCATCGGGGCCTTCGCAAGCGCGAGGAGATCGGGCAGGGTGGCCGCGTCCAACCGACGAAGGATGGTGGCGATCAGTTCCTCATACCAGGCGATCAGCTCGCGCTCGGTGCGACGCTCGGCCATGTAGCTGAACGGATCGAACACCGTTCCGCGCAAAACCTTGAGCCGCGCCAGCATCGCGAGGGGCATCTGGATCCACTGGCCGAAAGCGCGCTTGCGCGGCCGACCGCGGGCATCGCGGCCGGACGGCAGGAAGGGCGGCGCGAGGTGATACTGGACGCTGAAGCCGTCCTCGAATTCACGCCTCAGCTCATCGAGGAAGCCGCTCCGCATGTGCAGGCGGGCCACTTCGTATTCGTCCTTGTAAGCCATCAGCTTGAACAGGGACCGTGCGACCGCTTCGGTCAGCGCCTCGCTGTTGAGGGCAGCTTCGGCATTGCGGACCTTCTCGACCGTTGACCGATAGCGCGCTGCGTAGGCCTTGTCCTGATAGGACGCCAGGAAATCGGCGCGGCGGTTGATCAACTGGTCGAGCGTCTCGGCCTTGGCAGCCTCGTCCGTCTTCGGCAGGAAGTCGGGATCGGCGGCGGCGATCCGGCCCCATGCAAAGGCCTGCTTGTTGCGGTCGACCGCGACGCCATTGAGCTCGATCGCACGCAGCAGGGCCGATAGCGAGACCGGAACCAATCCGCGCTGCCAGGCAAAGCCCAGCATGATGATGTTGGCATAGACCGCGTCGCCAAGCAGCCGTTCGGCCAGCGCATTCGCGTTGATGGTGTCGAGATTGTCGTTGCCGACAACCTGGCGGATCGCGCGCAGGCGGGCAGGGGCGGCGAGATCGGCGTCGCGAAAACGCACGACATCGCCGGTCGGCATCTGGGCGCTGTTGACGGCTGCCCGCGTGCCGCGGCGATAGGTGCCGGATGCCTTCGGCGAGGAGCTGACGACGAGGTCGCAGCCGATCAGCGCATCGGCCGCGCCCTGGTCGATGCGGACCTGGTGGAGCGTTTCGGGTGATGCGGCCAGGCGGATGTAGCTCAGGACTGGTCCGAACTTCTGGGCAAAGCCGGTAAAGTCCAGCACCGAGACACCGCGGCGTTCCAGATGTGCGGCCATGCCGATCAGCGCGCCGACGGTGATCACGCCGGTACCGCCGACGCCGGTCACCAGCAGATCATAGGGACGGTCGAGCGTTGCAAGCGCTGGGAGAGAAAGCGTTGCGGCGCGGCCGACTGCGTCGATCTGGCTCGCGTTCTTCTTGCGGCGCGTCGCACCTTCGACGGTGACGAAACTCGGGCAGAAGCCGTTGAGGCAGGAAAAATCCTTGTTGCAGGCTGACAGATTGATCTGGCGCTTGCGGCCGAACGGCGTCTCCTTCGGCTCGACGCTGAGGCAATTGGATTCGACCGAGCAATCGCCGCAGCCTTCGCAGACGAGGTCGTTGATGTAAGCAAAGCGCTTTGGGTCGGCCATCTGCCCGCGCTTGCGGCGGCGTCGCTTCTCTGTGGCGCAGGTCTGCTGGTAGATCAGCACAGAGACGCCGGAGACGTCACGCAGTTCGCGCTGTACGGCGTCCATCTCTTCGCGCGGATGGATGGTGACGCCGCTGGGCAGGTCCGCAGGAGAAAACTGCGCGGGATCGTCAGACACCAGGGCGATGCGGGCCACGCCCTCCGCGCGCACGCTGTGCGCGATGGCATGCACGCTGACGGGACCGTCGACCGGCTGGCCGCCGGTCATGGCGACCGCGTCGTTGAACAGAATCTTGTAGGTGATGTTGGCCCTGGCGGCGATCGCCTGCCGGATCGCCATCGAGCCGGAGTGATAGTAGGTGCCTTCGCCGAGATTCTGGAACACGTGCTTGTGGCCGGTGAAACGCGACGATGCGGCCCAGTTCACGCCCTCACCGCCCATCTGGATCAGCGAGGAAGTCTCGCGGTCCATCCAGCTCGCCATGAAATGGCAGCCGATGCCGGCCAACGCCTTCGATCCCTCGGGCACTTTGGTGGAGGTATTGTGCGGACAGCCGGAGCAGAAATAGGGCGTGCGCGTCGCGCCTGCGACGTTGATGGTGCGCTCGGCCTCCGGCAGAAGCGCCGCGGCGCGCGCGGCAAGATCGAGGCCCGGAAACATAGGATCAAGACGGCGCGCCAGCACGGACGCGAGTGCGCGCGGCGATAATTCGCCGATCCACGAGATCAGCCGCGCTCCTCGCTCATCGTGCTTGCCGACCATGCGCTCGGGCTTGGCGCCGGGATAATCGTAGAAATACTCCTTGAACTGGCTCTCGATGATGCCGCGCTTCTCCTCGACCACGAGGATCTCGCGTTTGCCCTTCACGAAGTCCATCGCGTCATGAAGCGCCAGCGGCCAGACCATGCCGACCTTGTAGATGTCGATACCGAGGCTGCGACAGGCGGCCTCATCGAGGTCCATCAGCCGCAGAGCTTCCATCAAATCGAGATGCGCCTTGCCGGTCGTGACGATGCCGTAGGTGGCGTTTGGAATATCGTAGATGTGGCGATCGATCGGATTGGCCTTGGCGAACGCGTAGACGGCGTGCTTCTTCGCCTCCAGCCGTTCCTCGATTTGCGGACCCGGCAGATCGGGCCAGCGATAGTGCAGTCCGCCGGGCGGGGGCGTGAAGTCAGGTGTGCGGAAGAGGCGCGGCGGGTGCAACGCGACGGAGGCTCCTGACTCCACGATCTCCGAGATCGCCTTGAAGCCGACCCACATGCCGGAGAAGCGGCTCAGCGCGTAGCCATATTCGCCGAACGCCAGATATTCATCGACGCTGGCAGGATGCAGCGTCGGCATGAACCAGCTCATGAACGCAACATCGGACTGGTGCGGCATCGACGACGATACGCAGCCATGGTCGTCGCCGGCGACCACCAGCACGCCGCCGTGCGGCGAGGAACCATAGGCGTTGCCGTGCTTGAGCGCATCGCCGGATCGGTCGACGCCGGGGCCCTTGCCGTACCAGAGCCCGAAAACGCCATCGACTTCGCGCTCGGTCTGCGTCTCGACCTGCTGCGAGCCGAGCACCGCGGTGGCGGCGAGATCTTCGTTGACGGCGGGGAGAAATTCGATGCGGTCCCGCTGCAGCCGCTCCTGGATGCGCCAGAGTTCGAGATCAATGCCGCCGAGCGGCGAGCCGCGATAACCGGAGATGAAGCCGGCGGTGTCGAGCCCTGCGGCGCGGTCGCGCCTGACCTGGTCGAGCACGATCCGGACGATCGCTTGCGTGCCTGTGAGGAAGACGCGGCCCTCCTCGCGGTCGTAGCGGTCGGAAAGCTCGTAGGCGTCGAGTGACGGAATGGCGTCCATGGTGGACCTCGCGCGGCATCCTTGCCGAGAGGCGAAGGGTAAGCCTGAGGCGCTGGTAAGATCTACCTATTTATCCCATCAGGATGCGAAATACGGTAGATTTTTGCGATAAAGATATAATTATGGTAGAATCAATCAATTTGAGGGCTCTCGATGATTGAAGACCAGGACACGCGGATTCTTGCCCACCTCCAGAAGGATGGCCGCGCCACCAACCAGCAGCTCGCCGACGAGGTCGGCATGTCCACCTCGGCCTGCTGGCGCCGGGTGCGTGCGCTGGAGGAAAGCGGCGTCATCCGCGGGTATGCGGCACTGGTGGCGCGCGAGCAGGCCGGATTTGCCATGTCGGCCATCCTCCATGTCTCGCTCGAGCGGCACGACGCCAAGTTCGTTGATGAGTTCGTCTCGCGCGTCACCAAGCGTCGCGAGGTGCTGGAGTGTTTTGCAACAACGGGTGACGCTGACTACCACTTGCGTGTCGTCGTGCAGGACATGGCGGCCTACAACCGCTTCCTCGACGAGTTCATGTTCCGCATTCCGGGCATCCGCTACGTCCGCAGCAACGTGGTGCTGAAGGAGATCAAGACCAGCGTGGCGCTGCCGTTTTGAGACGTGCTTACTGCCCCTCCCGCACAAATCTGTTGCGCAAGGTGCCGACGCCGGTGATCTCGATCTCCACGACGTCGCCGTGCTTGATGTCGGGCGAGGCGCCATCGGTGCCCATCCAGATCACATCGCCCGGCCACAGCGTGAAATATCTGGTCAGCTCGACCAGGAACGGCACCACGCCAAAGATCATGTCGCCGGTCGCGAAGCGGTTGGTCTCCGTGCCGTTGACGCGGACGATTGTCTCCATCGTGGCGAGATCGGCCTCGGTCTCGATCCACGGTCCCATCGGCTTGAATGTATCGGCGTTCTTCGAGCGCCACAGGCTGCGGTCGGCTTTCTGCCAGCTGCGTTCGCTGACGTCGTTGCCGATGGTGTAGCCGAACACGCAATCCAGCGCGTTCGCTTCGGTCAGATGCTTCACCTTCTTGCCGATGACGACGGCAAGCTCGCCCTCGTAATGGACCTTCTCGGTCGCGAAGGACGGGATCACGACATCCTCGTCGTGCGCGATCAGCGCGTTCTGCGCGCGGTAGCCGATCTCGGGGCGGTCAGGCACGGCCGGCACGGTACCGGCCTTGTCGGCGGCTTCCTTCAGATGCTTGAGGTAATTCAGGCCGACGCAATAAAAGGTGCGTGGGATCAACGGCAGCTCGATCTTGACCTGCGACAGCGGATGCGTATGCGACGTCCGCCGCCATTGGCCGAAGGGATCGCCTTCGACCGCGATCACCTGGTCGCCTTCAATGAGTCCCCAGCAGGTTTTGCCGGAGGCGGTGAATTTCAGCCAGCGCATATTCTGTCCTCGTTGTTATCTAGCGGCATCGCGCGGCTTTATTTTCCAGGCGCCGGCGGCCGGACGCTTCAAGCCGAGATTTTCCCGCAGCGTCTTGCCGCGATACTCCTTCTGGAACAGGCCGCGCCGCTGCAATTCCGGCACAACATGTCGCACGAAGTCTGCGTAGGAGCCGGGCACGTAAGTGGCCGCGATGACAAAGCCGTCGCAGCCGCGCTCGACGAACATCTCTTCCAGCCTGTCCGCGATCTCCTTGGGACCGCCGACCATGGCGTCGTGCACCTGGCCGCGGCCGGAGAAGGTGACGAAGTCGCGTGCGCTGGGATTGCTCTTGCCGGAATTTTTCAGCACGCCGTCGCGGATGCCGAGAATACCCTGCATGCTCTTCAATTCCTCCGTCGTCAGCGGCTCGTCGAGATGCTTGGACGCGAAGTCGTAGTTGAGCGCTTCGGCGAGCAGCGACAGTGCGTCGATCTCCAGCGGCAGCTTGTTGATCAGCGCCATCTTGTCTTCGGCTTCGGATTTGGTCGCGGCGCACACGGGCGTCGTCAGATTGCACAGGAACATCTGGTCAGGGTCGCGGCCGACCTTCGCGGCCTCGTTGCGCACGGACGCATAGCCTTCCTTGGCGCCCTGAAGATTGCGCGCGGCGGTGAAGATCACCTCGCCCCAGCGTCCGGCAAAACGCTGCCCGCGGCCGGACGCGCCGGCCTGGATGATGACGGGGTGCCCCTGGTCCGAACGCGGCACGGTGAACGGTCCGCGCGACTTGTAGGACGGGCCCTTGTGGTCGAGCCGCTTCACCTTGGTCGGATCGGCAAAGCGGCCGCTCGTCTTGTCCATGATGAGCGCGCCGTCCTCCCAGGTGTCCCAATGGCCGAGCACGACCTCCATGAACTCGTCGGCCTTGTCGTAGCGGGAATCATGTTCGGGATGGGAGTCTCGCCCCATGTTGAGGGCTTCGCCGTCATTGAGGGAGGTCACGACGTTCCAGCCCGCGCGACCGCCCGACATCAAATCCAGCGTCGCAAAACGGCGCGCGACATCGAACGGCTCGTAATAGGTGGTCGAGCAGGTTGCCCCTAGGCCAAGCTTGTCGGTGACCAGGCCCATCGTGGTCAGCACGATCAGCGGGTCCATCTTCACGCACCGGATGCCGTATTCGACAGTGTGAGCGTGGTCGTTGCCGTAGCGGTCCGGCATCGCCAGGCGATCGTCGAAGAACGCCATGTGGAATTTGCCGGCTTCCAGGATCCGGGCTATCTCCTGGTAATAGTCCGCCGACATGGAATCCGGGCGCGAGTCCGGATGTCGCCACGAGCTCGGCAAGTTCGTGCAGTTCTGCGCCTGAAGGAAGCCGACCAGGACCATCTGCCTGTTCATACTGGTGTTCTCCGGATTGCTTCAGGACAGATCGAGGACGGTATCGAGCCGGTATTCGCGCGCCAGCGCGCGCAGCTTCTCCCAGGTCGCATCCTCGACCTCGATGCCGTCGCGCAGGCGCTGCTGCTCGCGCAGGCCTTCGAGCTCGCCGGGATAGTAGACGCCCTTGCTGCCCTCGGACGGCGGCGTCGATTTCAGGTATCGCGCAAATTCCGCGACCTCGCGCTTGAACTCCTTCAGCGGGCGGAAGGCGGCGACGTTGAACACCGCCATGAAGCATCCGTCGTTGTGCCGCCCCGTCGGCTCGACGCCGAAGCCGAGCCCGGTGAGCAGGCCGCAGAGTATCTCGACCATCGCGGCAAGACCGCTGCCCTTGTAGCCCTCGGTGCCGCCGAGCGGCAGCAGCGCGCCGCCCTTGCGATATTGCGTCGGATCGGTGGTGTGCCGTCCCTCGGCATCGATGATCCACCCGGTGGGGATCTCCTCGCCGCGCGCCACCGCGAGCTGGATCTTGCCGGCCGCGACCGCCGAGGTCGCCATGTCCAGGTAGAAGGGCGCATCGAGATCGGACGGCACCGCAATCGAGATCGGGTTGGTGCCGAGTCGTGCTTCCTTGCCGCCGAACGGCGCGACGTGTTTTGGCGAGCGCCCGGAATCGGCTGTCGCAATTCCGATCATGCCTTCCTGCATCGCCATCAGCGGATAGGCGGCGAGGCGGCCGACATGGCTTTGTCGGAATACGGTGCAGGCGGCGACATTCGACGTCTTTGCCTTCTCGATGGTCAGCGCCATCGCCTTCGCGTTGACGTGGAAGCCAAAGCCCCAATGGCCGTCGATCACCGTCGTGGTCGGGGATTCCTGGACAATGGTCCATGTCGCGCCGGGGACGATGTGGCCGGCCTTGATGCGGTCGATATAGGTCGGAATGGCGATTACGCCGTGGGAGTCATGGCCGGCGAGATTGGCGTTGACGCAGCCGATGGCGACGGCGTCGGCTTCTTCCTCCGAAGCGCCGGCGGCACGGAGCAGCGCAGCGCTGACGCGCGTGAGGCGGTCGGCCCTGACGATCGGCATGGCGTTCCCTCGGCTTTGGTGCCCTCAATGGGCCGTTCGTTGGGCCATCGTTTCAAAGCGGGGCTGCGATATCAATCTCCCGTAAACCAATACAGGGCTGCAAATTCGTTAAGAGAGCGCGCCTTTGGTCGTAGATTCGTCCCGCCCAGCGGTATTCTCGGCTGTTTTGTTCCGATCATTCGCAGCTCGTTCACTCTGATCGCTGGTTTCCAAGGTGCAATAACGACCACTTAGGCGATCTCCGTTCATAAAGCGCCCGGGATAGATCGGCAGAAATGCCCGGGAGTTGAGATCGTGTCGACGACACTCGCGCGCACCTTTGCGGCGTTGAGCGCCATTAATGAAGCGATCCTCTACGCGAAATCGCCGGAAGAGCTGTACCAGAAGGTCTGCGACGCCGGGTTTTCGAGCGGGGACTTCATGGCCGTTGCCGTGTTCCTCGTGGAGCCGGACGGCCGACGGCTGCGCTTTGCCGCCGGGTGCGGCGACGACGTCAAGCGGCTGAGTACAATCGACATCACAACGGTTGAGGGAACGCCGGAAGGCTCAGGCGTCGGCGGCGAGGCCTTCCGGAGCCAAAAGCTCTGCATCAGCAACGATTACCTGAACGATCCGCGCTCGCTGGCATGGCGCGAAGGGGCGGCGAAGGCGGGTATCGGCGCGGCTGCAGCGCTGCCGCTCCTCCGCGACGGCAAGAGTATCGGCATATTGCTCGTCACTCGCCGCGAGGCCGGCTCGCTCGCCGCGCAAATGGTCTCGCTGTTCGAGCGCATGTCGGCCAACATCTCATACGCGATCGAGAACTTCGCCCGCGAAACCGCGCGCCAGGCTGGCGAGCGCGCGACGCGCCGCCTGAACCGCATGTTCGGTGCGCTGAGCGCGACCAACGAGGCGATCCTGCGCGCCAAGACGGAGCGCGAGATGTATCAGATGGTGTGCGACGCCTCCGTGCATGGCGGCAAGTCGCTCGCGACGTACGTCCTGCTCAAGGAGGCCGATTCCAACTGGCTCAAACCGGTTGCGGGAACCGGTCAGAACCTCGATCTCGTGGCCCAGGCACGCTACTCCGCCGACGCTGATGATCCCTTCGGCCGCGGCATCGCGGGCCAGGTTTTCCGGTCGCAGCAGCCCTGGGTCGAGCGCGATCTCGTCAGCCGCACCAAGGGAACGCCTTGGGAGCAAGTGAACCTGGTGACCGGTGTATCGGCGTGCATTGCGGCTCCGTTGATCAGGCAGGGCCAGAGCATCGGCGTCATCCTGTCTTTCCTCAGTCGTTCATGGGCCAAGGACGAGGAGATCGTTGCGCTCATGCTGCGCATCGCCGAGAACGTATGCTTCGCCATCGACAATTTCGCCCGGGAGGCAGAAAAAGCCAGGATCACGGCAGAAGAAGAGCGCCTGGCGCGCATGTATGCAGCGCTCAGCGCAACAAACGAGGCTATCCTGCACGCGCGGTCGCGATCGGAACTGTTCGACCTCGTTTGCGAGGCAACAGCGAAGGGTGCCAAGTTCACCTCGGCCAACATCGCGTTGGTCGATCAAGGCGCCGAGCAGCTGCGCGTCGTCGCCAGCTATGGGCCGAACGCGGACCAGGTTCGCAACTTAAAATTCGCGACGTCGGATCAGGTGCCCGAAGGTCGCGGGCTCACCGGCACCGCGTTCCGCACACGCCAGCCTGCGATCAGCAACGACGTGCTGGCCGACGACCGCATCGCGCCATGGCATGCCAGCGCTCGCCGCAACGGCATCGCGTCATCGGCGGCGCTGCCCCTGCTCAATGGGGACCGGGTCGAGGGCGTGTTCCTGTTCAACTCCGCGGAGCGCGGCACATTTACGGATGAATTCGTCGAGCTGCTGCGAAAGCTCCAGGCCAACGTTGCCTTTGCTCTCGAAAACTTCGACCGCGCCGACGAGAAGGCGAAGGCCGACAAGCAGCGCAACCGGCTCAGTGGCATGTTCGAGGCGCTGAGCGCCACGAACGAAGCCATCATGCGTGCCAAGAGCCGCGAAGAGCTGTTCGAAGTGGCGTGCAAGGCGGCCGTGCTCGGTGGTGTCTTTGCGTCCGCCACGATCGGGCTTTTGGACGAAAAGCGCGAGCTCGTTCGTGTCGTCGCGGTCAAGGGGCGGCTCCAGGAGCGCATGGCGGGACGTTATTGCAATGTTTCTGCCGATCATCCCGACGGGCAGGGAGTGATCGGGATGTCGCTGCGCACGCGACGACCCAGCGTGATCAACGACTATCTCCATGACCAGCGAGCGGCGAACTGGCACGCCAAGGCCGCGGAGGACGAGACCCGGGCGGCGGCCAGTTTCCCGCTGCTGCGGGCGGGCCAGGAGCCGATCGGCATTCTGCTCTTCCTCGCGCCGGAAGAAGACACGTTTACGCCCGATCTGGTCGAGCTGCTCGGGCGCCTGGCCGAGAACGTATCGTTCGCCCTCGACAATTTTGATCGTGCCGAGGAAAAGGCGCGCACCGAGGCGCAGAAGGAGCGGCTGACCCGCATGTTCGCGGCATTGAGCGCCACGAACGAGGCGATCATGCGCGCGAAGTCGCGTGCCGATCTGTTCGACCTTGTCTGCCGCGCCGTCTCCAGTGGGGCCAAGTTCACCTCGACCACGGTTGCACTGCTCAAGGCCGGCAGCGACCATCTCGAGATCGTCGCGTCTGCCGGTCCGTCCGCCGACACCACGCGCAACGTCCGTCTGTCCATCGATGCCGGGCGTCCCGAAGGACGCGGTATGAGCGGTACCGCGTTTCGGACGCGCCAGCCCTGCATCATCAATGACTACCTGAGCGATGACCGTGTTCGCATATTCCACGCCCTTGTGCAGGGTGACGGCGCGCGCTCCGGCGCCGCATTCCCGCTCGTCACGCATGATCAGGCCGTCGGTGTCATGATTTACATGTCGACCGAACAGGAGACCTTCACGCCGGAATTCGTCGAACTGCTGCAGCGTCTTGCCGACAACGTCTCCTTTGCGATGGAGAATTTCGATCGTGCCGACGCAAAAAACGAGGCGGACGAGCGCATCGAATATCTCGCCTCGCACGACAGCTTGACCGATCTGCCCAATCGCGAGACCTTCAACGGGCTGCTGCGAGAGGCGATCGAGGAAGCCCAGCGCCACGATCGCCAATTTGCCGTGCTGTTCATCGATCTCGATCGTTTCAAGGTCATCAACGATTCGTTGGGTCATGAGGCCGGAGACCTGCTGCTGCTCGAAGTGGCCAACCGCCTGCGCGGTACGCTGCGGGCCCGCGACGTTGTGGCGCGCCTCGGAGGCGACGAATTCGTTGTCATTCTCGACCGGTGCGGCGAGATCGACGACGTCCAGCGCATCGCGACCGGCTTGTTGAAGGCGCTCTCCGAGCCCATGGAACTCGCCGGCCACGAGTGCCACACCACGGCGTCGATCGGCATCGCGATGTATCCGGCCAACGGTGCCGACGCGCAGACGCTGACCAAGAATGCCGACATGGCGATGTATCTGGCCAAGGAAGACGGCAAGAACGGTTATCGCTTCTTCTCCAAGGAAGTGAAGACGCAGTCGATCGAGCGTTTGTCGCTCGAAAGCGCGTTGCGCCGGGCGCTCGAACGGGAGCAGTTCTCGCTGAACTATCAGCCCAAGGTCGACATGGAGACGGGCCAGATCACCGGCGTCGAGGCGCTGTTGCGCTGGAACCATCCCGATCTCGGTAGCGTCTCGCCGGCGCAGTTCATTCCGCTCGCGGAAGAGACCGGCCTGATCGTGCCGATCGGCCGCTGGGTGTTGAACGAGGCCTGCGCGCAGGCGATGGCCTGGCAGCGCCGCGGCCTGCTGCCAGTGTCTATGGCGGTGAACCTGTCGCCCCGCCAGTTTGCCGACGAGCATTTGTTGCGGGATGTCGACGAAGCCCTGGCGGCCTCCGGCATGTCGCCGGTGCTGCTCCAACTCGAGGTCACCGAGAGTATGATGATGCGCAATGTCGGACGCGCGCTGAAGGTGCTCGACGCCATTCAGAGCCGCGGTATCAGGCTTGCCATCGACGATTTCGGCACCGGCTATTCGTCGATGTCGCTGATGAAGCATTTCCCGATCGACACGATCAAGATCGACCGCTCGTTCGTACGCGACCTGCCGCACGATTCGGAGGACCAGGCGATTGCACAGGCGATCATCAGCATGGGCAAGGCGCTCGGCATGACCGTGGTGGCCGAGGGCGTCGAGAACGCCGAGCAGGAGGCATTCCTGCGTACCCATGGCTGTGACGAGATGCAGGGCTTTCTGATCGCCAAGCCGTTGCCGGCGAAGCAGATGGCCGAACTGTTGCGGCCGGTTGAACTGCCCGTCGCGCCGCCCCTCCAGCCGGAGACCGATGTGGTCGAGGCTGAAGCCGACGCTCCGCCGCGCAAGCGCGCCGTCGTCTGACGGCTGCGATCGCCTAACGCGATTTGAACGGATGGGCTTTCTGGTGCCAGGCCCAGGCGGTGCGGATCACCGTGGCGAGGTCGGAATGGCGCGGCACGAAGTCCAGCACCTTTCGCGCAGCCGAGGGATCGGCAACGAGATAGGTCGGATCGCCGGCGCGGCGGGGCTTGACGGTGTGCGGCACTTCGCGCCCGGTCTCCTGCTTGATCGCGGTGAGAATCTCGCGCACCGAGAAGCCCGCGCCGGTGCCGAGATTGAAGCTGCCGCCGGCATGTCCGGTTTCGAGCAGCTTCAGCGCCGCGACATGCGCCGCCGCGAGGTCGGTGACGTGGATGTAGTCGCGGATCGCGGTGCCGTCGGGCGTGTCGTAATCGTCGCCGAACACGGCGAATTCGACATGGCCCTGCAGCGCCATCATGGCGCGCGGAATGAGATGCGTCTCGTTGTCACGCAATTCGCCGATGCCGCCGGCCGGATCGGCGCCGCTGGCATTGAAATAGCGCAGACAGAATGCACCGAAGCCGTATGCCGCGCGGTAGTCGCCGAGCATGCGCTCGATCATCCACTTCGAAGCCCCGTAGGGGTTGATCGGCGCGCAGGGAAAATCCTCGGGCAGCGCCTTGGAATCGGCATTGCCATAGACCGCACCGGTCGAGGAGAACACGATGCGGTGGCAGCCCGCGTTGCGCATCGCCTGGAGCAGCGACAGCGTGCCCTGGACGTTGTTGATGTAGTATTTCTGCGGGTCGGTCATGGACTCGCCGACGAGGCTGGCTGCCGCGAAATGCATCACCGACGTGACCTTGTGGTCGGCAAAGGCGCGCGCAAGCGTCGCGCCATCGAGTAGATCGCCCGTCACCAACTCCCCGGCGACGAAGCTGCGATGACCGGTCGTGAGATTGTCATAAACGACGGGGCGATAGCCGGCCGCAGTGAGGGCGCGGCAGGCGTGCGAGCCGATATAGCCCGCGCCTCCCGTGACAAGGACAGTCGGTCGATCGGTCATGTCGCTTTTCTACTCTTTCAGCGATTGGAAGGCCGGTTGCGGCTGAAGAGAAGATAGATCGCGCGGGGGTTCGTGGTCAAATAGCGCCAGAACAGGCGGCGCGGCTCGAGCCACGTGCGCCAGGCCCATTCAAGTCCGACCTTCTGCATCCATTTCGGCGCACGGGAACGACTGCCCGACAGAAAGTTGAACAGACCGCCGGACGTCTTGATGACGCCGACATTGGTCAGCAGCGGCGTGTATTCCTCCACGAAGGCCTGCTCCGAGGGCACGCCGAGCGCGACCCAGAGGAAATCCGGCGCCAGTGCGTTGATCTCCTCGACCTTGGCGCGCAGCGCATCGCCACGGAGGTAGCCGTGGCTGTATCCGACGATCTTGAGGTTCGGGTACATATTCTGGACGCGTCTGACCGCCGTGGCGTTCTCTTCCTCGCTGGCGCCGAGCATGTAGAAGGTGCGGCCGGTCTCCTGCGCCTTTCGCGCGACGATATGGAACAGGTCCGTGGTGGCGACGCGTTCCGGCAATGGAAACCAGGACTGCAGCCGCGAGGCTGCCACCAGCGGTTGACCGTCGGCATTGATCAGATCGGCGGCACGAAACAGGCGTTCGGTCTGCGGCTCGGTCGAGCAGCGCGCCAGCACTTCGCCATTGGCCGACGTCAGATACAGTGGGCGGCCGATGCGATGACTCGGGTCGGTGGCTTCGATCATGAAATCGGCGGTCGCTTCGAGGTCGAGCACGGCCATGCGAAGGCCGCCGACGGTGGTTCGTGGCACGTCGGCGGTCGCGGCCCGCCCGTCCAGATTGACGCGGCGCTCAAGCATATTGTTTGCCTCGCTGGCACGTTTGAGTGGCAGGGGCGAGCTCGTCGAGCACGACGCCAACGAGCTTGCGTTGGGCGCCACCGAGCGCGGCCAGGATGTCTTCCATGCTGTCGTTGATGCCGAGGCTGATCGGCAGCACCGCCACCAGCGCATCGGCGCTGTCGAGCAATTTGCGGCCGGCGGCCGACAGCGGCAGCGCGGGCCCGTCGATAATCACGAGGTCATAGCCGCCGGCCGCGCGTGCCTGTGCGATCGCCTTGCGGATGGCATCGGTGGCTTTGCCGGCATCGCTCTCGATCGCCGGCAGGACCGAGATGCCGTTGACGGTCTTGATCTCGCGCGGGGCCTTATGGCCGACCGGGAGCCAGCTGATCTTGCCGGGATCCGTCTTGGTGGGGCGCCTGACCTTGTTTGAGAGCAGGTGCGCTTGGTGGTCGGCATCGATCAGCAGGACGCGGCTGCCGTCGCGCGCCGCCGCAAGCGCGACGTTCAGTGTGACCATGCTGCGCCGCGCGGCGTCTCCGGCGCCGACCAGGGCCATCACCGGCATGGTCTTGCCGCCGGCGCGGCGGACCATCGCCGCGCGCATGTCGCGCAAGGCGTTGAGCAGCGTGGTCAGCGGAAATCCGGGACGCAGCGTCGGCCAGCCGATGCGCGTCAGATCGACCCCGCCGCCGGTGGCGAGAATAGCGCCGAGCGTGCGGATCACGTCGGCCTCCTGAAGCCTGGCGATCAGCGGCTTCTCGACCAGCGCGAGCGCCGGCGCAGGCGCGGCGGTTTCGGGCTGGGACTTCGTACTCTCCGGTGCCGGCCTGCGCTCGCGGCGGTTGGGTTCGGGCGTCGCCGTATCGTTGAACAGATGCTCGGCCGCGACGAACCAGCAGGCGGCGGCAAGTCCACCGAAGAGGAAGCCGATCATCGCGAACAGGCTCATCGCCGGCGGGAACGAGCGACGTTGCGGCACCGTGGCTTCGCCGATGACTCGGGCGGCCGAGGTGTTCAGGGTCTCCTGCTCCTCGGTTTCGCGCGAGCGCTTGAGGAAGGATTGATAGACGTCGCGGCTGGCATCGGCCTCCCGCTCAAGCTCCCGCAGGCGCACGGCGGCTTGGCTGAGCTGCACGCTCTGCCGCTTCTGCACCTCCAGCGCGCGGTTGAGCGAAGCTTCGAAATCGCGGGCGCGCGTCAAGTCGTTCTTGGCGGACTGCGCGAAGCGCTCGATCTCCTCGCTGATGGTCCGCTTGAGGTCCTCGACCTGCTTTTCGGTCTGGCGCAGGGCCGGGTGCCGCGGGCCGAGCTCGGCGGTCTGCTCGGCGTATTTCTTGCGGGCGTCGGCATATTGCGCGCGCAGGTTGGCGATCGTCGGCGATTGCAGCGCCTCGGGGATGGCGCCGGCATCCGCCGCCGTCCGCTTATTCGCCTCGATCTGGTCCAGCCGCGCCTGCGCATCCATGGTTGCTGCGCGGGCCGCGGAGAGGCGCTGATTGCTGGAGGAGAGCTGCTGATCGGAGATCAGCGAGTCCTGGGTGCCGACGAAATTGTTCTGGGCCTTGTAGGTAGCGAGCGCAGTTTCAGCGGTGCGCAGCCGCTCGCGCAGCTCCTTCAACCGGCCCGACAATTCGCTGGTCGCACGCCGCGCCGCCACGGCCTGCGAGTTGCGGGATTCCGCGAGGTAGGTGTTGGTCAGGGTGTTGGCGAGCATCGCCGCTTTGGCCGGATCGATCGACCAGACCTCGATGTCGACGATGAAGCTCTTTTCGGTCTTGCGGATGGTGATGTGCTTGTTCAGCGCGTCGAGGGCAGCGAGCTGCACCTCCTTGGCCTCGGTGGTGGAAGGTGCGCGGAATTGGAGGCCGAAGAGGCCGAGCAGTGACGATGTCAGGGTCTTGCCATCGCCTCCTCCGCCGAATTCCGGATCCTTGTCGAGCCCTGTCTGCTGGATCACCTGAAGCAGCACGCTGTTGGAGGTGATCAGGCGCGCTTGGCTCTCCACCACCATGGACATGCCGGAGACGTCCTGCGCGCGCGGCGTGAGCTCGCGATCGACGAGCTGAAGCTCTCGCGGGTCGACGTAGAGCTGGGCCGTCGCGGTGTAGCGGGGCGTCAGGCTCTTGCCGGCGCTGACGGCGAGACACGCGCCGATCAGCGCCGCGGAGGCAATCGCAATCTTGTGCCGCCACAGCAGATTGACGAGCTCCAGCACGTTGAAGCTGGCCTCGGATCTCCGCTGCGGGGCCTCCGATCTGGCCCGCTCTATCGGCTGGTTGTAGTCAAGCATAGTCCCCAGCTTTCATTCCAACGGTCGCGGGCTGAGGGGTTACTCTTCGCTTTACGCCTCGCACCCGGGATATGGGTGCGCCATCAACGCAACAGGGAAAATTAACCATACTCATTGAGGGACTATTCACCGAAATGGCAAACAAAGCGTTTAAGCGCAGGGCCTCGTGCCGTGTCGTTGTGACGCTCTCCGCGCGCCGGTTCCTCAGTGATTAACAGTTCGTTACCGTGCCGGCCTTTTGGCGGGCGCGCAGGCGGCTTTCCAGCGTGCCGGCCAGTCTGCGCGCGCATGGTCCTCAGCGCTTTCGCAGGATGACGTGATAATCGCCGCGGCGGACATCAGTGCCGCGCGGAAGCGCGGCGTTCATCGCCGCTGCGGCGGCGTCGACAAGGGCGGCGAACAGCGGCTTGCGCAGGCGCATCTCGGGGTAGCGCGGGCTCTCGACCTCACGGCGGTAGATCATATCGAGACCGTGGGCGGCCGCAAACGCCTCGAGCTTCGACAGCGTCACCAGCGGATGGAAGTAGGTCGGGAACGGCGGTTCGCCCGGTTGGCCGGCGTTCTTGATGCCGCGGATGTTCCGGTAGAACCAGACATGGAACCAGTGCGGCGAATATTTGGTGACGACGCCGGAGAGCGAGTGCGGATTGGGCGCGCCGATCAGGATCATGCCGCCGTGCTTGAGCGCATCGCGGAAGTTCAGGAGCGCCGCCTCGACGTCGGGCAGGTGCTCGATCACGTTGTAGCAGATCACGACGTCGAAGGTCTCGGGCCCGAAGCGATAGGTCTGGACGTCGCCGAGAATCGCCTCGTCCGCATAGGTGTTGTTGCGGACCTGATCCTCGTCGATGTCGACGACGGTGACGTGGCTGCGGCTGAGCACATCCATGGGCAGGAAGCTGGAGGAGCCGCCGCCGGCCTCGTAGATCGCGAGACGGCCTTGTGGCAGCTCGCGGCGCAGCACCTCGTGAACGCCGAGCAGGCTGTCGCGGGCCTCACCGGCGACCAGCTCCAGGAGCGCCTGGCTCTGTGCGGGAGCATTGGTCGCTGTCGTGAAATCGATCGTGGCTTTCTTGTTCATGTTCTCTGACCGCGCTTGTTCGATTCAAATTTACAGGAAAAATCTCTCGACCTCGAAGAGCAAATCCAGTGCCGCGCGACGTCACCGGTCGCGGTGCTTACGGGCGGGTTAATCAGACCCCGCGTTAACTACGGCATTGTCCATGTTGCGCCGCCAGCGCGTGATGGACCGCCAATTGCAGTAGCATGCGCAAGGGATTTCGCTGGGAAAACACGCAAAAGCGGTTAAGCGCATGATAGGACGCTCCATGGTCGCGATGTCGGCGTCGCGGCGCGGTTTCGAGAGCGAAGCAGACGTTCATTATGGGACGCTTCTGTCCCGCGCCGGCGTCCCGCTGCGAGGCAGTGGATGCAGGGCTTTTTCAACATATCTCAGGCATTGAGAACGCGATGACGCTGATCCCGACAGACTTGTCCACCAGCCGGATTTCGGAAATGTTGCGCGATCCCTTCCGGCAGATCGCCGCGAGCTCGCGCGTCATCGACCTTTCCGTCGGCATCGTCGTCTGCATTCCCTGCTTCCGCCGCCCCGCCCATCTGCGGCTGACGCTGGACTCGCTCGTCAACCAGCGCACCCCACGCTCCTTCGCGGTGGTGATGGTCGAGAACGACGCAAGCGGGCGTGCCAGTGCACCGGTCGCTGCCGAATATCTCGCCGCCGGCAAGCTCCAGGGCGTCTGCCTGGTCGAGACGCGTCAGGGCAATTGCCAGGCGATCAACGCTGCGTTCGAGACGGCGCAGGCGCTGTTTCCCGCGGCGACGCGCTTCCTGATGATTGACGACGACGAGATCGCGTCGCCAGACTGGCTTGAGCTGATGGTTCGCACCGCGGAGGCGACGGGCGCCGATATGGTCGGCGGACCGGTGCTCCCGGTATTCGAGGACGACAGCCGGCCCTGGCTCGCGCGGCATCCCGCCTTCTGCCCTGCCTATGATTACACCGGCGCGGTGCCGCTGATCTATGGTTGCGGCAATTGCCTGATCACGCGTGCGGCGTTCGACCGGCTCGGCAGCCCCGCCTTCGACCTGAACTTCAATTTCCTCGGCGGCGGCGATTGCGATTTCTTCTATCGCGGCCGCAATGCCGGCATGATTTTCCACTGGACGGCGGAGGCCGTCATCACCGAGACCGTACCGCAAAGCCGTACCAGTCTCGGCTGGATCGCCAAGCGGAGCCTGCGCATTGGCGCGATCAACTATCGCGTGCAGCTCAAGGCCGCAGAGGGCGCGGCGGCGCGAGCGAAGGTGTTCGCGCAGGTGCTCGGCCGGCTGCCGCTGTCGCTGGTTCGCTCGGTTCGCCTGCTGACGTCATCGAAAGCGATCGTGGCGATGCACCCGGTGCTGGTGGCCGTCGGTTCTGCGCTTGCGGCCTTTGGATTCGATCCGAAGCCCTATAAGGCCTCGAAGACCGGCTAGATTCCGAACCAGGACAGCGCAATCTTGATCGTGGCCCGCGGCGTCGCCTTGAGCGAGCGCTGGCCGATCGTGCCGAGATAGCCGAGCGCCTCGCGATATCTCCCGAAGCGCACGGCCTGCATCGCAGAATAAGTCACGAGATGGATTTCGGCCGCCTGGCGCAACCTTGCTGCCGCGCCTGGCGGCAGCTTACCGAGGATCAACGGATCGTCGAACACGCGCGCGACCGCCGGGAAGAAATCCTGCGGCGTCCGTAGCGCGGCGTTCATGGTGTTGGTCGCGTGCAGGCGATAATCGAGCAGAAGCTCTGGCACATAGGCGAACTCGCCGAGCGCAGCCAATCGGCACCAGCAATGCCAATCCTCGCAATAGCGGAGCGAGACGTCGAAGCCGCCGCTGGCACGGAAAGCAGCGGCGCTGACGAGCATGATGCCGCCATTGACGATGAAATTGCCCCTTGCGAGCCGCTCCAGCACATGGCCCGACGGCTTGTGCCGTCCCTTCAGCAGGTCGCGGCGGCCAATCGTCCGGCCCGCACTGTCGATCGTATTGTAGTCGCCATAGACTAGCACGGCATTCGGGGCCGTCCTCGCGGCCGTCAGCAGCGTCGCGACAGCGCCGGGCCGCAGCCGATCGTCCGCGTCGAGGAAGACCAGCCAGTCCCCACGCGCGTGATATGCGCCGAGGTTGCGCGCGGCCGACACGCCGCTTGCGTCGTTGGTCATGAGCCGCAGTCGCGGATCGCGGATGGCCCGCACCATCGCCAATGTGTCGTCGGTCGAGCCATCGTCGACGACGATGACCTCGGTGACCTCGCTCTGGGCCAGCGCGCTGGCGATGGTCTCGCCGATATAGGCGGCGGCGTTCTTCGCGGGGATGATGACCGAGACCGTAGGCGTTATCGCGCGTGCATACGTCACCGCGGGCGCGGTGACCGGTGCTTCGAGCATGGCGTCGGCAAGGGTCAAGCGAGGGCTCGCGGTGTTTAAGGATTCGTTAACCAGGTGGCTGTTCAAGTCGATGCAGATCATAATCACATAACGATCAAATCGTTGTTGCGAAGGCGCCGGCGCCGCCGGTTTCGTAGATTAGCGTTAAACCTGTGGCGTTAAGTCTGTCCCTGATTTCGAGAGGTGCGACAGCCGGCCTCATGCGAGGATGCGAGGCCTTGATGCCGCGGATGGATCCAGTGCCCGCCAAGACATTCGACTACGATCCCGACGACATGGTCCTCAACCTGTTCTACGAGGACAAGGACGATCGCTGGTTTCCAGGAGACCGCCATCTGCGGCGCATGGCGCGCAAGATGCTGTTCGGCGAGCCGCGCATGAGCGGACAGCTACGCGTGTTCCTCAATCTCTGCGCCGGACTCGATCGGCTCGGCATCCGTTACCGCGTCAACGATTACGGCTACATCGCGCAGCATCCGGACGAGGTCGCCTGCATCATCGGCCGCACCTTCCTGCTCGACAAGTTCGCCTGGAAGAATCCGATCCTGCTCGGCGTCGCCGCGCATAATCACCCGATCGACGACCCCGATCTGTTCAAGCGCCTTCCAGTCAAGAAGGTCGTGGTGCCCGGCCCCTGGTATGCCGAGATGTACCGGCCGCATTGGCCGGAGACAGAGGCGTGGCCGGTCGGCATCGACACGGATATGTGGGCGCCGTCGCGCCCGCGTGACAAGACCGTCGATGTCCTTCTGTACGACAAGGTCAGCTGGGATCGCGATCGCTACGTGCCGGAGCTGGTCGAGCCGGTTCGCGAGCGGCTGATCAAGGAGGGCCGCTCCTTCACGGAGCTGCGTTATGGCAGCTACAGGGAGGAAGACTATCAAGCGGCGCTGGCGCGTTCGCGCGCGATGATCTTCCTGTGCCAGAACGAGAGCCAGGGAATCGCCTATCAGCAGGCCCTGTCCAGCGGCGTGCCGGTGTTCGCCTGGGATCCCGGCGGCCCGTGGCCCGATCCCGACTATTATCCGCACCGCGTCCGGTTCGCGCCGGTCTCGTCGGTGCCCTATTGGGACGATCGCTGCGGCCTCAAATTCACGGACAGCGCCGGCTTCGAGGAACGCTGGACCGATTTCTGGGCCGGCTGCAGCACGGGCAAGTTCGATCCGCGCGGCTACATCATGGACAATCTGACGCTGGAGCAGCGCGCGCTGCAATATTACGAGATCGCGCGCGGCGTTGCGCGGCAGAGCCGGGTTTCTGCCGCCTCCGGCATGCTGGTTGACGGATGGTTAACGGGGATGGGTTAGACCCTCAGGGTTCTCCATCGTCCCGTCAGGCCGAGAGGCATGGATCGTAGCGCCGCAGACATGACCGACGTCGAGGCCGGCTCGTTCGGCCACGCGCTGCGTGGCGTGCTTGCACGGCTGGACGTCGCGAACGTGGCGCGTTGTCTCGTTGCCGTCACCACCCTGCTGCTGGTCCTGATCACGCTCGATCCGTTTCCGGATTTGCGCAATCCCGACATTGCCAACGTCGTCGGCGGACGGTTGGCGACAAGCTACATTTCATTCGGATTGCTGGCCACGGTCGCGGTGTTGTTTACGCTCTCGACGGATGCGCCCTCGCTCAGAAGCCTGGTCACGCCGCTGCATGTCTGCCTGATCGGCTGGATGCTGATCAATCTCGCCTTCTCCGAGAGCCGCGGGATCTCGATGCAGCGCTTCGTGGTCGCGACCAGCGTGACGACGCTCGCCGTCCTGCTGCCGCTGTTGCCGCCGACGCTGCGGAGCTTCAATCTGTGCCTTGGCGGCGCCGCGCTGGTGCTGCTGGCGCTGTGCTATCTCGGCGTCTTCTTTGCCCCGCAATTTTCGATCCACAGCGCGCTCGATGTCACAGAGCCGCAGCTCGCCGGCGACTGGCGCGGCAGCTTCGGCCACAAGAACGTCGCCTCGCCCGTCATGACCATCCTGGTTTATACAGGCATTTACCTGGCAGCCGTCGGCTCCTTCGTGATGGGACCTGCGATCGCGCTGCTTGCCGGCGTCTTCCTGGTCTTCACCGGCGGCAAGACATCGTCGGTACTGTGCCTTGCGATCTATGCCCTGGCATCGCTGGTCTACCTCACGCGGAGCCTGTGGCTGAAGCGGATCATCTGCTTCGCGCCACTGGTCGTGCTGAACCTGCTGACGGTCGGCAGTGTCCTCAGTCCGGCGCTCGGCAGCATCACGGGCGCGCTTCCGATCGATCCCACCTTCACTGGCCGTGCCGAGATCTGGGAGTTTGCGCTCAGAGCCGTTGCGGAAAAGCCGGTCACCGGCCATGGCTATGCGGCGTTCTGGGACGGCGTGACGGAGCGACAGACCACCCAGGGCGCGGAGTGGGCGGTGAGCGCGGCGCACAGCCACAACAGCTATCTCGATCTCGCCGTCACGATAGGCCTGCCGGGCCTGCTGCTCGTCATCCTCATCTTCGTTCTCGCGCCGCTGCGCAATTTCCATGAGGCCCAGGCTCACAGCCGCAGCAACGCGCTCGGCAAGCTGTTCCTCACCATCTGGCTGTTCGGCCTGTATTTCGGGGCGACCGAGACCTTCCTGCTCGAGCGTCAAAATCCGGTCTGGTTCATGTTCGCTCTCGCCGTGGCCGGCCTGCATTTCCTGGCGAGATTTCAATGTGTCGAGCGGCCGGAACCCGGTCGCTGACAAGTTGTCGCAGACGCGCGTTCCATATCGGGACACGGGAGAGCGCTCGGCCTGACGGTAACGGCTTAACGATAAGCTGCGACGTAACTTGAGGTCTGCGGCAAAACATAATCTATCTGGACATGTATTGTAACTGTATGCCTCGCAAATGGCGTTTCTCAGCGTTGAGCACTTAGACGGTCGGGTGTCGTCCAGCACGTCGGGAATCTCGGTCGATTTCATGCGTGACTGGCACAGGGCCGCATTGCGCCTGAACGCCGGCCATCGCACCGCGTTCCAGCATGGTTACTGGCTCGACGCCTGGTACAAGGCCTTTCACGACGTCGCGCCGCTGATCGCAATCATCACCGATACGGCGACGGCCAGGGATATCGCGATCGTGCCGATGTTCAGCCACACGAGGCGCGGCATCCGCGTCGTCGAGTTTGCCGATCTCGGTGTCTCCGACAACAACGCCCCGATCCTGGCCGTTGATGCGACGTTCGACGCGGCGGGCGCACAAGCGATCGGCGCGGCGCTGGTCGATGCCTTGCGCGCCTTGCCCGATCGTTTCGACGTGCTGCGTTTGAAAAAAATGCCGTCCCATGTCGGCGCCCGGCCGAACCCACTGGTGTCGCTCGGCCGGCCGGGATCGTCATCGCTCAACGGCAATCTGGTGATGATGGGCGACGACTACGGGCAGTACCAGGCCTCGATCAAGCGCATGCAGATGCCGCGCTGCTGGCGCGTGTTCAACCGCAACCCCGGCGCGCGGTTCGAGATCGCCACGGACATTGAGCGCGCGCACGAACTGCTCGACGTGATGGACGCCCAGCAGCAGGAGCGTATGCACCAGCTCGGCTCGCGGTTCGTGCTCAATGATGCGGCCCATGCCGGCTTCTACCGCGACGTCGCCCGGCAGGGTGTTGCGGAAGGCTACGCGGTGATCTCGGCGCTCGTCTGCGACGAGGGCGTCGTCGCCACCACGCTCGGCGTCAGACATGGCGCGACCTATTTCCTGCTGCGCATCGGCCATGCCGGCAGGCGATGGGCGAATTGCTCTCCGGGACTGCTCGTCACCGAGCGCACCATGGCGGCGCTGCATGCGCAGGGCGTGCGGCGTTTCGATCTCAGCATCGGCAATCACGACTACAAGCGTCGCTTCGGCGCCGAACAGGTCGCCCTGACCGATGCCAGCGTCGCCCTGTCCTGGCGCGGGCTGCCTTACGTCCTGCGTGACCATGCCGCGCAGGGTCTGCGCCGCCATCCGAAGCTCGCAGCCCTTGCGGCGCGGGCGATCGGCAAGGGAGCGCGCTAAAAAGGGAACGCGCTGGAGCGCTCGTCGCTCGCGGGTTGCAAGGTCACTCGAATATCGCAATCGTTGTGCTATCGTTGCCTCCGCAAGCAGGAGGCGGCATGGACGACCGGTCGGCGAAATATCGTGCTTTCTTTGCGCAATTGATCTGCACTGCGGCCAAGGCCACGGACCCTCGTCTCGAGCGGGCCTTTCGCAACGTGAGGCGCGAGCCCTTCGCCGGCCCAGGACCGTGGTCGATCTCCTTCGGCGGCCATCCCTATGTCGTGACGCCCGATGACGATCCCGCCTTTCTCTATCAGAACGCGCTTCTCGCGCTCGATCCGGCGCGCGGCGTCAACATCGGCATGCCCGGCGCGCACGCTTACTGGCTGAGCGGCACAGGTGTCAGGGAAGGCGAGACCGTGCTGCAGATCGGTGCGGGCACCGGCTACTACACCGCCATTCTCGCCGAACTCGCCGGGCCCAAGGGCCGCGTCTATGCCTATGAGATCGACGCGCGCCTGGCGGGGCTTGCGCGCGAGAATTTGAAGGATATCGCCACCGTCGAGCTGCGTGAGCGCTCGGGCATCGCGTCCGATCTGCCCAGCGTCGACGTGATCTATGTCTGCGCGGGCGCGGCGCAGCCGGCCACGGAATGGCTCGAGGCGTTGCGCCCCGGCGGCCGGCTGGTGTTTCCGCTCGCGCCCGAGGGCATGCTCGGCGGCATGCTGATGATCACGCGTCCGGAGCAGGGGGCGGCCTGGCCCGCCAAATTCCTGAGCCGGGCCCAGTTCATCGGTTGCGCGGGGCTTCAGGACGCGGAGGCGGGCCGGCGATTGGCCGAGGCATTCGCGAGGGGATGGGAGGTCGTGCAATCGTTTCGGCGAGGGGAGGTGCCTGACGACACCTGCTGGTTCGCCGGCGACGGTTGGTGGCTGTCAACAGCGCCCGCATCCGCGCCGGCAGCGAGCATCCCGGCGCACGGCGACATCACACAGGCGTGACGGTCACGATCCCCCGCACTCGGCGCAGTGAAACCGGCCGCGCGAGGCACGGAACAGGCTGCGACAATACCAGCGGCGCGCGAGCGCCTGGGCCGGCTTGCGGATCATCTGTGCGATCAGGAGAAGTTCGAAAGCCATTGGTCTCGTAAGCCTTGCGTGTCGTAAGCGCTGTCGTTCCTGCTTACATAAGATGGGGCGGCATTCCCTTCAGAGAATGCCGCCCCCGTCGCATCAGCCATGCAGCTGGCTATGAGGCCTAAGCTTAACCGTGCAGCTTTTTCGCGGTCTCCGCGATCACGCGCCCTTGATAACGCGCGCCGGCCAGCTCGTTGGCGCTGGGGTGGCGGCTGCCGTCGCCGCCGGTGATCGTGGTGGCGCCATAGGGCGCACCGCCGGTGACTTCGTCGAGCTTCATCTGGCCGGCAAAGCCGTAGTTCATGCCGACGATCACCATGCCGAAATGCAGGAGATTGGTAATGATCGAGAACAGCGTCGTCTCCTGGCCGCCATGCTGGGTCGCGGTCGCGGTGAAGGCGCCGCCGACCTTGCCATGCAGCGCCCCCTTGGCCCAGAGCCCGCCGGCCTGGTCGAGGAAGTTCGCCATCTGCGAAGCCATCCGGCCGAAGCGGGTACCGGTGCCGACGATGATCGCGTCGTAGTTCGCGAGATCCTCGACCTTGGCGACGGGGGCAGCCTGGTCGACCTTGTAATACGAGGCTTTGGCGACCTCGGCCGGCACCAGCTCGGGCACGCGCTTGATGTCGACGGTTGCGCCGGCTTCGCGTGCGCCCTCGGCAACGGCATTCGCCATCGCTTCGATATGGCCATAGGCGGAATAATACAGGACGAGAACTTTGGTCATGGTGGTCTCCGTTCGAGTTGGATGTGATGGATGGTTGTCGGGTGTTACGCGGCGTCGACGAGCACGAGCTCGGAGTCTTCGAGGGCGGTTATCGTCAGCTTGCTCTCGCCCTGGATCGCAGCGCCGTCGCGGGCGTTGACGCGCACGCCGTTGATCTCGACCGCGCCGGCGGCCGGCACGAGGTAGAGGTGCCGCGCCTTCTGTGGCTCGTACTCGGCGCTCTCGCCGGCCTTCAGCGTGGTGGCGAGCACCCGCGCATCGGCGCGGATCGGCAGCGCGTCGGTGTCGCCTGCAACGCCGCTCGCGATGGTGACGAGCTTGCCGGAACGGTCCGCCTTCGGGAACGGCTTCGATCCCCAGGTTGGCTGGCCGCCGCGCGCGGTCGGCTCGATCCAGATCTGGAAGATACGGGTCCTGGTCGGCTCGAGATTGTACTCGGAGTGGCGGATGCCGCTGCCGGCGCTCATCACCTGCACGTCGCCCGCTTCGGTGCGGCCCTTGTTGCCAAGGCTGTCCTGATGGGTGATCGCACCCTCGCGCACATAGGTGATGATTTCCATGTTGGCGTGGGGGTGGGCGGGAAAGCCGGTATTCGGCGCGATCTCGTCGTCGTTCCACACCCGCAAGGACCCATGACCCATGTTGTTCGGATCGTAGTGGTCCGCGAAGGAGAAATGATGCCTGGCCTTGAGCCAGCCGTGATCGGCGCCGCCGAGTTTTGCGAAAGGTCTGAGTTCGATCATGGGAATCTCTCCAGTCCTGAAGTCCTGATGAAGCTTGGATAAGCCTCCGTCTGTGGTATAGAAATAGAAACTGTCGAAACACATTGTTTCCCTAAATAGCATTACGGGACCGGGCCATGGCAAAACTCCCCGACTTCGAGGCGCTCGCGATCTTCGCAAAAGTCGTGGAATTACGGTCGTTTGCGGGGGCCGCGAGCGAGCTCGCAATGTCCAAGGCGACTGTCTCCAAGGCGGTCACCCGGCTGGAGGAGCGGCTCGGCGCCAGGCTGTTCAACCGCACCTCGCGCCGGCTCGCGCTCACCGACGCCGGGCACAAGCTGGCCGACCGCGCGACGCGGCTGCTCGCCGACGGGGAAGCGGCCGAGAACGAGGCGCTCGCGCAATCGGTGGCGCCGCGCGGCCTGGTGCGGCTCGCGGTGCCCATGACGTTCGGCATCAAGGCGGTGGCGCCGCTCTTGCCGGAGTTTTTCGAGACCTATCCGGAGGTCTCGGTCGATCTGCATTTGAGCGATGCGACCGTCGATCTCATCGGCGAAGGTTTTGACATCGCGGTGCGGATCGCACGGCTGGCGGACTCCTCGCTGATCGCGCGGCGCCTCTTCACCATGCCGCGTTTCACGGTGGCCGCGCCGTCCTATCTGAAGAAGCACGGCCGGCCGACGCATCCGATGCACCTCGCCGAGCACAAATGCTTCAGCTACGCCTATCTTTCGACGCCCAACGTCTGGCACTACACCAACGCGGCCGGCGAGCAGGCGAGTGTCCGCCCCGGCGGCCAGCTCCGCGTCAACAATGGCGAAGCGGTGATGCCGTCGCTGATCGCGGGCCTCGGCATCGCCGAGCTGCCCGAATTCATCGTCGGCGAGGCGATTTCATCGGGTGAAGTCGAAGTGATCCTGAAAGACTGGAAGCAGGCCGAAGGCGCCGTACACCTGGTAACCCCACCCGGCGGCCCGCGCCCCGCGCGCGTCGAAGCACTCGGCGATTTCCTCGCGGCCAAGCTGCCGGGCACCTGCAAGCGGAAGCCGAAGAAGAGCGGGAAAGCGGGGTAGCTTGTAAGGCGAGCACGCTCCGTCAACCCGTCATTGCGAGCGCAGCGAAGCAATCCAGAATCCCTCCGCGGAAAGACTCTGGATTGCTTTGCTGCCCTCGCAATGACGGAGCCCTTTGAGACGGCATCGCTCACAAGCCGCTTTGCGTGCTCGCCGCGAGCCGCTACTCTCCTCGAACAAACAACAAAATGATATCGGGGGAGGCTGCCGATGAACCGCCGTGACCTGCTGCGCGCCGCGGCTGCCCTGCCGCTGACGCAAACAATCATCTCGCGACCGGCGCTCGCGCAAACCTATCCCGTCCGCAACATCACCATGATCGTGCCGTTCCCGGCCGGTGGCCAGGCCGACCTTGCCGCGCGTCCCGTCGCGCAGGCGCTGGAGCGGATTCTCGGTAAGTCTGTCATCGTCGACAACCGCGCCGGCGGAGCGGGCGGATCGGTCGGCAATGCCGCGGCCGCGCGCGCCGAGCCCGACGGCTACACGCTGCTGATGACATTGTCCTCGCTGGCGGTGCTGCCCGAGGCCGACCGGCTGTTCGACCGGCCCGTCGCCTACGAAGTGTCGCAGTTCATGCCGATCGCGCGCGTGCTGGCCGATCCCACGTTGCTCGCGGTACCGGCTTCGGCACCCTGGAAGACGGCGCAGGACTTTGTCGAGGACGCAAAGAAACACCCGGGGCAGATCACCTATGGCTCGTCCGGTCCCTACGGCACGCTGCATGTCGCGATGGAGATGTTCGCCAGCAGCGCCGATATCAAGTTATTGCATGTGCCGTTCCGCGGTGCGGGGCCGGCATTGACTGCGCTGCTCGGCGGCACCGTGCAGGCGATTGCGGCGGCGCCGGGCACGCTGAAACCGCAGGTCGATGACGGCAAGCTGCGCGTACTCGGCAATTGCGGCGCGCAGCGCATCGCGAGCTTTCCTGACGTGCCCACCTTCCGGGAGCTCGGCTACAAGGATGTCGAGATGTACATCTGGGCCGGACTGTTTGCGCAGAGCGCGCTCCCTGCGCCGATCGCGGCACGTCTGCGCGAGGCGATGGCGCAGGTGATGACGAGCCCGGATGTGCTGAGGACATTCGAAGCCTCGGGTAGTCTCGTCGCCTATCAGGACGCGCCCGCATTCGCTGACTTCGTGGCGACCGATAGCGCGCGGCTGATCGCGGCGGTCAAGAAGATCGGACGGGTCGAATAGGTTCCCGCTAAGTTCGTGCGCGCCTTCACATCTTGTTGTCCGTCAAGAAACCTTCTCGTGCCTCATTGATTGAGGACAATTGGCGGGATTGAGAAGGACAGACATATGCGGACAGGGCAGATCGCGCTCAGTGTTGCACTTTCGATCGCCGGCATCGTCGCGCCGGGCGCGGCGTTCGCGCAGGAGCATCGCGGCACACTGGAACAGCAGATGGCCTGCACGCCGGATGTGTGGCGACTGTGCAGCAGTCAGATTCCCGACGAGAACCGCATCGTGGCCTGCCTGCAGCAGAACACTCTGCAATTATCGAGCGCATGTCGCGCGGTGTTTCAGTCGAACAACCAGGCTCCGCCTCCGCAGCCGGTCCCGCGAAACCGCGTTGCGCCGCCACGCTACAACAATGCGCCGCTTCCACCGCCACAGGCGCAGCCGCGGCCCTATGACGACGACGATGATTAGGCGCTGAGGAGAACACGATCGGGAAAAGCGCGCGGCGATGGGCGTGACATGGCGGTCGTGCCGCCCTTTCAGCGTTCGCCCCTGCTGTCCGACTCGGGTCGATGTCCAAGCACCGTCCGCAAGATGGCGCCGAACAGAATGACCGCGACTGGCCAGTGGAACCAGATCTTGTGCGCGCCCGTGAGCAGATTGATCACAATCAAAAAGGCCGAGACCGTGACGGCCGCCGCGACCGGGCGGGGTAGCTTCCCCAGCCACTCCGAGACCACATTCGTCGGAGCGGACGGCTCATGCCTGTCGCCACTCCACGTGGCACGAACTGGCTCCCGGAGGGGTGGGCCCCCTTCGCTCGGGGCGCTCCCTCGTCCCGTGGTTTGGCCACCCAAGGTCAACCGATAGCTGGTCAGGGGAGCGATGTTCTTCATGGGGCGCTGGCCGAGACAGTCGAAGCCAACCGACAATTTGTTGTGCACCTGATCGTAGACCGAGCTCGAGATCACGACGCCGCCGGGGTCGGCAAGCTCTTGCAGGCGGGATGCGATATTGACGCCGTCACCATAGATATTGGTGCCGTCCACCATGACGTCGCCGAGGTTGATGCCGATGCGAAATCGCATCGGGCTCATCGTCGGGTTCGCCTGGGGCGGGTCCGACTCCTGATTGGAAACTTCCTGCTGGATTTCGATCGCGCATTGCACGGCCTCGACGACGCTGGCGAATTCGGCGATCACGGCATCGCCCCAGGTATTGACGATGCGGCCGTCGTGACGCTCGACCAAACGCGCCATGGCGGCGCGGGAGCGGCGCAGCGTCTCCAGCGTTCCCGTCTCGTCGGCTTCCATGAGGCGAGAATAGCCGTGCACGTCGGCGCACAGCACGGTGGTCAGTCGTCGTTTCACCTTGTCTTCGGTCATGATCGCCATGCTAGCCTTCCTGACCGGCAAATGCATCAGGATCATTTTCGCTGCCGCGGCGGGCACCTGCCTCAAAACCGTCATAGCCGCGCGACGGATTGCAGCAGCCCATCGGTTTGACGAGAGCGGGCAGTGTCCTGGCGACAGCGGGGTGCCATCGTGGCCGGGCCGAACAGCCGGGCTGGCGTCAATGCAACCTCGAGGTCAGCTCCCCAAGCCGGCCGGAGAGCCATTGCCGTTCTGCAGGTGGAGGATCGAGCGCGAGGAGGACGGCATACGCCAGGCGCGCCTCCTCTATTCGCCCGGTGCGCGTGAGCAGGTCGGCCCGGACGGCGTGATAGGGGCCAAACTGCGCGAGCCGCTCGCCATCCAGCCCTTCGAGCTCGGCCAGCGCCGCCTCGGCACCTTCCAGCTCCGCCACGGCCACGGCTCGATTGAGCCTGACGATCGGGTCGTCACGAACCAGCAACAATTCGTCGTAGATGTCGCGGATGCGGCGCCAGGGGGCGGGGTCAGACAGACTGGAGCGCGCGCACCAGCAGGCCTGGAGCCGCGCCTGAAGCGTGCGGACAGCGTCCGGCGCCAGACGGACGGCCGCTGCCAGGAGGGAATCTGCGCGCCGGATCAGATCGCGGCGCCATAGCGCGGGATCCTGCGCGGAGAGTGGGACCATCACGCCAGCGGCGTCCACGCGTGCCGGCCGGCGGGCCTCTGCGTAATGAAGCAGCGCCGCGAGCGCGTGCACTTCGCCGGCATCGGGCACCAGCTCGGCCAGCATGGACGCCAGGTGCAGCATCTCGGCGGCAAAGCCGGCGTGTGGGCTCAGGCCCGCCGCGTCCTCATGGGCCTTGGCATAGGCGACCTCGATGGTGGAAAGGATCGCCTCGATCCGCTCGGGCCAGTCTTCGGGCGACGGCAGCTCGAACGGAATTGCGGCATCTGCGATCTTGCGCTTCGCGCGAACCAGCCGTTGTGCGAGTGCGGTGTCCTCGACCAGAAAGGCGCGCGCAATCTCGGTCACGGTCAGGCCGCAGACCAGACGCAGCGTCAGCGCCGCGCGCGAGTCCGGCGCCACGGCCGGATGACAGCAGATGAAGATCAGCCGCAGACGGTCGTCGGGAATCACGTAGCTATCGGCGGTCATGACGTCCTCCGCATCGGCCTCGGCGGGCGGCTGCTCCGGAGCGAGTTGCCGTCGCGTGCGCTGTCGGCGCAGCATGTCGAGAGCGACCCGGCCGGCGACTTGATAGAGCCACGCCGCCGGGTCGTCCGGCATGCCGCGCTCCCGCCAGGCCGTGAGCGCCCGCACGCAGCTTTCCGAAAACGCGTCCTCGGCAAGCGACAGATCGCGAAACCGGCCCGCGAGCGCGGCAATGATACGCCCGCCCGCGGCCCGGAAAACGCGCTCGATGGCGGAGCCGTTCACGGCTCAAGCAGCGGGCGAATCTCGATCGACCCGTCCTGCAGCACGGGAACGCGCTTGGCGATCGCGATGGCCTCGTCGAGGTCGGCCGCCTCGATCAGATAGAAGCCACCGAGCTGTTCCTTGGCTTCGGCGAAGGGGCCGTCATGTACGGTCTTTTTGCCGGCCACGGTTCGTATGGTGGTCGCCGCCGAGGTCGCTCTCAGGCCGCTGCCACCGATGCGCCTGGCACCGAGCTCTTGCGTAAAGGTCATGTGCTTGCCCACGATCTCGGCGATCTTCGGGCCGGATTTGTCGGGACCGTAGAGGGCCTCGTCTTCATAGATCAGCAGCGCATATTTCATGTTTTGCTCCTCATGTTGAAGTTACATCAGCGTGCCGCATCTGGCGACACCATCACGGAGACGCGCCGTGTCTGGACGGATCGACATCGGCTGAAAGAATTTTTGCGAGGCCGAGACACCGGTCCGGGTTGCGACCAGCTGGCGCTCGACGGCGACGCCGCCTTGCAGGTGAGCGCCCTCGGTCTGGGCGCCGCACGGCGTGGTCAAGGCGAGCCATGCCCGCGCGACGAAATACAACAGTTGAATGACAGCCCTGCCACTGCGACGCCCGCTCATGGTCCGCCTCTGCCCTGCATCAGCGAGCCGCCATGGTTCGCTTGCAATGGAGACGCGGTGCCGGGACGGCAATCGACATCCGGCCGGAAAATTTTGCGGAGTCGGGGCGGTCAGCGACCGGGTCGAAATCGCTGCCGGGAGCGCGCGGCAGCCGGGGCTTCGCCAAGCTCCCGATCTGGCGGGAGACCGGCTGTCGCACTTGGAGCGGATGTCAGACGCGCACAATTTGCGCCCGCCCCTCAATGGCCGCCCTCTAAGCCGGCCTTGCCGCCTTACGGCCGGTGTTCGCAGACATCGACCCACTCGGCCGCGGTGAGCTCGGCCAACCGCTCGGGCGTGATGCGCACGGCGCTGTGGGTCGAGCCCGCAGCCGGCACTACCACGTCGAATGCCTTCAGCGAGACGTCGCAATAAACCGGCAATGGCGACTTCAGCCCGAACGGGCAGACGCCGCCGACCTCGTGGCCGGTGATCTCCGCGACCTCTTCCAGCCCCAGCATCTTCGGCTTGCCGCCGAACTGCGCCTTCACCTTCTTGTTGTCCATGCGCGAGGTGCCGGCTGCGACGATCAGGATCACGCGCTCGCCGACACGCAGCGACAGCGTCTTGGCGATCATGCCGGGTTCGACGCCATAGGCCTCGGCAGCCAGCGCCACCGTGGCGGAGCTGATCGGCGATTCCATGACTGAAATGTCGGGGGCTTTTTCGGCGAAGTAGGCGCGAACGGATTCCAGGCTCATTCCAATCGTTCCGGACTTACGGGCGGGCAATGATCTCAGGCAGCTCCGCGAGCGAGCGAACGCGATGATCCGGCGCAAAGCCGAGCTCGTCCATCTGGGTGCGGATCGCCTTGAACATGGTCAGCGGTGCCACGAGTTCGGTCTCGACGCAAGCCAGCGCCATGGCCTCCGGCGTGACCCGTTCGATCCAGGCGACGTTCAGCCCGAACGATTTGGCGCCGGCGACGTCCCAGGGATTGGAGGAGACGAACAGGACGTCCTCGGGCGCGGTGCCGAGCACCTCGCCGATCAGCGCATAGGCCTCCGGGCTCGGCTTGAAGATCTTCCTGGCATCGACGCTGATGGTGGCATCGAGCAGGCGGTCGAGACCGGAGCTGCGCGCCAGCGCATTCAGCATGTCCGGGCTGCCATTGGAGAGGATGGCAAGCTTTTGCGGCCGCAAGGCCGCGAGCGCCGTGGTCGCGTCGGGATAAAGATCGAGATCCAGGTACTTCGCGATGACGCGCTCGAACGCCTCGTTCTCATAGGCCAGCCCGAGCACGCGCAACGTATAGGCCAGCGAGTCGCGCGTCACGATCGCAAAATCCTGGTAGCGCCGCATCAGCGAGCGCAACCAGGTGTATTCGAGTTGCTTGATCCGCCAGACCTGCGTGATGATCTCGCCATAGCCCGGAAACGCATCCTCGGTGATTTCAGCGACCGACTGGACGTCGTAGAGTGTCCCATAGGCATCGAAGACGACGGCTTTGAACTTCATCGACTGTCCTTCCCGGCCCTTGCGGTTACAGGAACCCCGTTTGGGGGAGTGCACAGGACGTCAGCTTACCAGAGCACAGCGGGTGTCGGCCACCGCAAGCGTGATCGGCGGAATGTGACGCTCGGTCGCTTCGTTGTTTCCGAGCGACCAAGCCGTGCCGCTACGCCGGCCTGGAGAGCTGCGGCAGAGGCGCCTTGCGTTCGGGGAGCTTCTTCTTCGGCGGCGCGGGCAGCAAGCCTTCCCTGATCGCCTGCTTGCGCGCAAGCTTGCGGGCGCGGCGGATCGCCTCGGATTTCTCGCGCGTCTTTCGCTCCGAAGGCTTCTCGTAGGCGCGACGCTGCTTCATTTCGCGAAACACGCCTTCGCGCTGCATCTTCTTCTTCAGGACACGAAGGGCCTGATCGACATTGTTGTCGCGGACCATTACCTGCATCGAAACTCCTTGCTGGGCTGCGAAAGGGGACAACCCTGCACGCAGCCGGTTGCGCAGGGAACTCGTTGCGAATGGGAGAATGGGAGCAACCGCGGATATCTTCGTCGGTTCGAACGAGCAGGTTTGCCCGTCACGGCGATGCGCGGCTCAGTGGCGGCGAGGTGACCACCCCCGTGCGGCCAAGTCAATCGATAAGGGCATTGCCCCGACCCGGCAAATCAGGTCTCGAGCTGCCCCCGCCGGCACCCGGGATCGCCGGCCCGAAAACAAACTGGCGCCTTTCCTTGTAAAACGGCGAACAATGTGTATATTCCCCGCATTCGATTAGCCGCTGTGCCTTGTTGATCGTGCCCGCGGGCTCCTTTTCCAAAGACATCGACGAAGTTGAAACTGCCGCGTGATTGTCGCGCGGAACGCGCGTGTGCGCTTTGGAGAAGAGAATGACGACAGGTACCGTGAAGTGGTTCAATGGCCAGAAGGGCTTCGGATTCATCCAGCCGGACGATGGCAGCAGCGACGTGTTTGTTCACATCAGCGCGGTCGAACGCGCTGGTCTCGGCGGTCTCGCCGAAGGCCAGAAGGTCAATTACGAGCTCAAGACCGACAAGATGCGCGGTAAGGTCAGCGCAGAAAACCTCTCGCTGGCTTGATCTCGTCGCGCCGTTTCACGGATGTACTGAAACGGCCTGTTGCCCGCTCGATCCCAGGATTGAGCGGGTTTTGCCTGTTGCCAAACGAGGTGAAGGATGAGCACCCGAAAGTCGGCGGTACCGTCACCTGAGGCAATCGCGCGCGCCGGTCGTCAGCGCCTGGCAGCCGAAGAAGGTGTGCGTGCGATTGCGGATGTCGAACGACAGGCCATCGAGGTCCGCAAGAACATGGCGCGACTGCGCCAGTTGCGCGAAGCCAGGGAAGCTGCGGACGCGGCTCGCGCGGCGACCGAGCCGGCGCCAAAGAAGCGGACGAGGAAGTCGGGGCGATAGCCCGGTGCGACGAACGCCGAAGCCTAGTCTTAAGCAGAAGCCTGGTCTCAAGCAAGAGAGTGTTGATCGTGCCCAGAGCAAAGTCGGACGGCAAAGGAACGATTACATTCACGCTTGCGCTAGGCGCGGCGCGCCAGCTTTGCAGACTGACGACGACGTTCCAGACCGACAAGCAGGCTTTCAGCTATCTCCATCGATACCGGACCCAGTTCGAGCAGATCGCGCGGGCGCGGCTTGCCTCGGGCGAGCTCGAAGACGGCATAATCGTGCTGACGATGCTGTAGCTCGCCTGTCTCTCAGACTAGGCCAATCGCGAGCGCAACGTCGACGAGAAGCAGCCCGACGAGGGTACTCCTGTCTGGCCTCACCTCGTCAATTCCTTGCGGACTGCGGCGGCGGAGTTGCCCACTTTTTCGACGATCTCCTGCAGCTTCGCGCGTGTGATGCCGAACTCGCGGGACCAGGATTTGACCTCTTCATCCCTGTCCATGTTGATCTTGCTGCGATCCGGTTGCGCGCGCCTGGTCAATAGAGCCATATGATGTCCCGGTCTCGAGTATCGACAAATGGGGCTTTCGCAACCTGCTCCCGATAGGAAGAAATCGCCCTGTTGGCGAGCATGAGCGTTCTGCGCTCGCCTGCGCGCAGCTGCTGCTCGATCGCGTCCATGATGATGTTCGCGGACTCGGTCGCCCCTCTCAGCTCGCCGGACTTCTCCAGAAAGCTCCAGGCGATCTCGAACGATCCTTCAAGTGCGCTGACGCGTGTCATGATCGTCAACTCCGCCGAACCGTGCCCGTTCCTCGCGGCCGGCCGCCCGAAAAAGCCATCGCCAGAAAGACGGGCCGGCCCTGCTGTCAACCGGCGCTCTCCGGAGATGACGATCGATCGGCGCAAAGTTTTCCATTCGCTCGGGATGCGCTGCGGTTAGGCTCGTGGCCATTGTTCGGCGCCTGTCGGCTCCGGTCCGGCAATTCAATGGCCGGGTCGGACGACGGATTGATACTCAAAGCATTTCGATTGCGCATGATCCGGAGGACGCTTTGTGCTTCAAGCATATTGACCCGGAAGGCTCGGGCGAGCTTTCCGGCTTTCGGCAGGGCTATCTGATCGGCTGCGCTGTCCTGATTTGCATCCTGGCCATCGAGATGATGGTGCTGCTTTAGGGTCTGTACTCAATAGGGATTCCATCTGAAATTAGATTGTGATTCAAGCTTCTCAACGGAAGGGAGGCTTGAATGGCAAAGCAGGTCTACTGGCTCAGCGATGCGGAA
>NZ_JAFCLG010000019.1 GCF_018129685.1 Bradyrhizobium manausense | reverse complement strand
ACCAACTGATTGTCCACGGTGTCCAGGCTCTCGCTGGTCTCCGTCAGAAACTCCCGCAACAGATCATCCATGAAAACGGCCTTGACTGAGCTGAACCTCGGTGCCTGCGCCGCGCTTGGAATCGGCGGAGGTCCGCTCCTAAATCGTTAGACAAGCCATTTCACAGTCCCGTTAATTTCATCCTCCGTCCTAATACGGATATTGAAGAGAAGTTTGCCGTTCGAGCACACTGGTCCGCGGTTTTCGGCAATTCCGTTGGGCGACGCGAGGCCGGACGCGCGACAGGTAAACGCACGGATAACGGCGCTGCGATGCGCGCAAAAAAAGCTTGCCGATCTCGGAGAGTTTGCACGGCTCGCGCGAATTGGATCAAATCACGCGCAATCGGCGATGACCACGCGCTCTCTCGCATCTGAAGCGCAGCATGCATGCAAGCCCCACACAGAGTGAACGAATGCTTACGCCGGCGGCCGCGAGCGTCGCGATCCCCTAACGCAGGCCGGCAGCCAAGGGACCCCTGCGGCAGGCGTCACGCTCGCTCAGGCATTTGTTGATGGTGGCGAGCAGGGCGTCAGGCGTGAACGGCTTGCGCAGGCAACGCGCGGCGCCAAGTTCGAGCGCCATGCGCAGGAAGTCAGGCGCCGAACCGTCGAGGTCCGCGAAGACGTAGCCGGACATCGCGATCAACGGCACGGTCGGCGCGATCTCGAGAAACACCCGGATCGATTCGAAGCCGCGCATGTGCGCCATGAATATGTCGACCAGCATCAGGTCGAAGTGGTGTCGCTCCAGTGCGCGGCGCCCGGCTTCTCCGCCCGAAGCAATCGTCACCTTGAAATTGCTTCGCTGAAGCGCGGCCTCGATGGCCATGCACATCATCGCGTCGTCGTCGACGACGAGAATATGGTGCTGGTCTGACGCCCCCGTTTGAGCTTTCGTTATCGGCGATTCAAGGATGGGAGCATGGGACACGCCGGTCTCCTGTGATCTGGATCGAAATATCGATTGGCGCGAGTAGGTATGACGGCGTGAGGGAATGCGAGCGCAGGGAACAGGATATCCGCGCCCGCAGGGCACCATGACGCCAAGCGGTCGATGAAGGCACGTGCGACGCGCGAAGCCTATGCAGTCCATTCCGAGAGCAACGGCTCCGGCTCATAAGGGTCCCTCTTGCCATTCCTTCCCGGTGGACGACGCTGGACCAGCTCGCCGGGCACGCGAACGAATCAGCGCGCAGTTCTTATTTCCGCCGCAAATGTGGCAGGCTGTCTGCCTCCCAACGGGTATATGGACAACAACACAACCATTACAATATTATTCTGAATTCGTACAACTGGATCACGAGTCATAAATCTCACGTCTCATCGATACTCATCGGCCTCATTGAACGCGCTGGATTGATCCCGCATGACCGCGAGCGGCTCAACGCCCAACCAGTTGCTGCGGATGCTCGACGCAACAAACTTCGAGCTGTTGCGGCCTCATCTCATCCCGGTTGAATTGGTCAGAGAGACTGTCTTGAGTGAAGCGGGATCGGCACTGCGACACGTGTTCTTCCCGCACCACGGAACTGTTTCGATCACCGTGGGCCTCACCGAAGGCCAGAACATCGAAGTGGCGATGCTTGGACGCGACAGTATCGTTGGCGGCGGCGCGGCGCTCGCCGACGGCATCGCGGCATCGGACGCCATCGTGCTGTTTTCCGGCACCGCATCCGCAGTGGAAATCCCGGCGTTTCGCAATATGGCTGCTGGGAGCGGCCCGTTCCGCAGCCTGGTCGTCAGGCATGAGCAAGCCCTGCTCGCACGTGCGCAGCAATCCCTGCTCTGCAACACGCTGCATTCTGTCGAGGCGCGGCTGGCGCGCTGGCTGCTGCGGGCCCGGGATCTCTCCGACACGGAAACCCTCGCACTGACGCAGGAGACTCTTGCTCAAATGATGGGCGTCCGGCGTAACGCCGTTTCGCTGGTCGCGCATGCGCTGCAACGCGCCGGTATTATCCGCTACAGCCGGGGCCAGATCGAGATCACCGATCTGCGCGCTCTCGAGGCTACCTCATGCGCGTGCCATTCGACCGTCAAGGCACACTGCACGCGCCTGCTGAAGCCACGGCCATGATGTGAGCGCTATCATCGCCGGTGGTCGTCCGGAATGCGCGCGAGGCGAGATCAAAATAGCGAAAGACCGAGACGATCCGTAATGTTCGCAATTGCCAACTTATCCTGCCGGCAACAAGATGGAACCCGATTGCACCCGAGAGGAATGAATTCATCACCGAGATTTATTTATTGACGAGACGGGAGGCAGCTTTGGAAACGATCGTACGGCCGTCCAACGGTTTCCTGTCGGCGCTGTCGACAGACGACTATGAATTGCTCCGTCCACATCTGCGCACGGTCGATCTGCCGCATGACGCCGTGCTGGTCGAGGCCGGCGAGACACTCAAGCGAGCTTATTTCCCACATCGCGGCGTGATCTCGCTGATCGTGAAACTCGCCAAGGGCGAGCATGTGCAGGTCGCCATGATCGGCCGCGACAGCCTGCTCGGAACACTCTCCACCATGGGGGATGCTTGCGCGCTGAACACCGCGGTCGTGCTGGTTCCCGGCGTCGCATCGGTGATGGACCTGGACCGGCTGCGCATGGCGGCCGAACATAGTTCCACCCTGCGAACGTTGCTGACGCGCCACGGGCTCGCGGTCTATGCGCAGGTTCAGCAGACCGCGGGCTGCAATGCGGCGCATCCGGTGGAGTCGCGGCTGTCCCGCTGCCTGCTGCACACCCATGATCTGTCGGGCGACTATCGGCTGCTGCTGACGCAGGAGGTCATGGCGCAAATGATCGGGGCACGGCGCAACAGCGTGTCGCTGGTCGCCAACACCTTGCAGCAGGCGAATTTCATCCACTACAGCCGCGGACAAATCCAGATCCTCAATCTGGACGGTCTGCGCCAGGCGGCGTGCGAATGCTACGCCACCGTCAAGGCGCAGTACGACCGGCTGCTCGGGCCCTGACGGCGCATGCATGGCATCGCATAGTAAAGCAAATGCTGACGGCGGCCTGCAAACACGGCGCATCTGGCGACCAGAACTGAAATCGGAGTGGCGTAGGCCTTCCCGGACGCCTCGCCGCGCCATGGCCGAGGCCCGCAACGGGAAACGGGACAATGATGACCGACGCCGCTTTCGCGCCCGCGCAGGGAGCGCCCGATACCGCAGCGCCGCGCGACCTTGATCCGCTGCGCGAGCCTGGCGCCTTCGACCTGCTGGTGCGCGAGATCGGCGAGGATGGCGCGAGCGAAGTGCGCGCGGTGTTCTGGAACGAGACCAGCGCGCGGCTCGAACTGTTTCGCAACCTCGCGCTCGACCAGCACCGGGCCAGGATCGCGCGCGACGCGCATTCGCTGAAGAGCACGGCCAGGACGTTCGGCTATGTCCGGCTCGCGAGGCTGGCCTTGCTGCTGGAAAGCACGGCCGACGCGCTCGAGGATGCCGAATTCGACGATCTGCTGCAGCGGATGGATACGGCCTTCGCTGCTGCCAAGGCACAGGAATCGCAGGATTAACGGTCCCGCAGCTGCCCCGCCGTACTTATACGGTTTCCAATTTTCACGGATGACTAATCATAGGTGGCGATAGTCGCCGGAAACCAGGAGGGTTTCCATGTTCACCTATGAGACTGCGGACCAGAAAGAGGTCCGTCGCTTCCGCATCGCCCAGTTCAACGGCCGGATGGCTACGGTGAAGGCGGGAGAGTCCACGGTGACGGGTTTCGTCCGCTCGGTGCTGGAGCAGGAATCGACCGTCCCGCCGCGCTGGACCATCACCATCATCCCGAGCGCACCGAAGGACGAGCCCAAGGCGCTGCGGCCCAATTCGCGCGTGCGCCCCTTCGCTGAAGATTATTTCTGAAGCGCGATCCGTCTGCCCGCGCGCCGCCGCAAAGCAACAGCCCTAATCGATAGAATGCAGCAGCGCTGCCCTGACGAGGTCGGCGGTGTTGCGCGCGCCGAGCTTGCGCATCGCTTCGGCCCGATGGCTCTCGAAAGTGCGCGGGCTGATCTGCATGCGCAGCGCACCCTGCTTGTTCGAAAATCCCTCGCTGATCAGCCGCAGCACCTCACGCTCGCGCTTGGTCAGTCGCTTGCCCGCCAGGCCCGACAGTTCGGAGGACTTCTCGCGCGGCGCAGGCAATGCGCGGCCGGCCTTCGACTCGGCATGCTCGGTCGTGGACGGCGTGGGCAGACCTGCCTTCTGCGTCCCGGCGAGCTGCTTCACGAGACCACAGACGCGCTCGGTCTGCGCCAGCGCATTCTCCACGACCTGCTGCAAATAGGCACGGTCCGCGGTTACAGGCGCGAGCTGATCGCTGTGATGCTTGATTTCGCCCATGTAGAGCAGCAACGCAGTGAGGGGGCCGTTGAGCTCGCGGGCGATGCCCGCCGCCATCTCGTCGGCCGCCTTGGCGCGGGCGGCATTCAGACGGGCGAGATCGAGCTCTTCAGGCGCAGACGCGCTGCTTTCGAACCATTCCGACGACCGCGAATCAGCAGCCGTATCGTTCTGTGACCCCATGTGACTCGTTTAGCGGAACCCGGGGCGTCCTGTAGTTAACTTTTTGCCCCGTAAGACTACGGTGATTTTGTCAGTTTTGTGCGGAAATACTGGCATCGGCACAATTTGTGCTTGCGCAGACCCGCTCCGGACCACGCCAGGGTGATGAATCCGCCCAAATCTCATGCAGGCACCCGAGTCATCCTTAACCAGAGGCGACTCGGCCGATCTCAGGGCCCTCTCATTTTACCGATATATTAACGGCGCCTTGCTTCTCTGTTCACAATTGAGAGCGCGCAAATGCCTCCATGCACCGGGCCGACGGGCTCGCTGGAAACGTTGCAAGAGACTGCGTGCCATGGACGAGATCGACCAACTCACGGAGTTCCTGCAGAAGCTGACGCCTTTGTCGCGTAGCTGTCTGCTCAGCGAACTCGAACGGCTCGAACTGTGCGGCATCGACATGCCGGGCTCGGCCAGCGTCCAGGCCAGGCTGCGCGCCGAATTTCGCAAGGACGGATCGACCCAGGCGCGCGCCGCCAATCCCTCCCGCTATTTCTTCGCACCGCTCGAACTGCTGCTGATCGACGGCGCGCCCGAGCACGCCAATGCGGGACGGATCTCGCGCAACACGCTCACCCCGATCTGGGAGTGGATCTGCCGCGACCTGCTGCCGACCATGGCGCGTGACTACGTCAAGGCGATCGACGACCAGGTCACGGCCAACAATCCCAAGGAACTGCTGAAGATCGCGACGATCTTTCAGGGCAAGGTCGTCAAGGTGCTCGAGAACACGCTGGCGTCAGCGGAGAGCACCGAGTTCGCGCGCGCCAAGCTCGCGCAATACACGGCCTCGCGCACCGCCTTCGACGACGTGAAGAAGATGCTGCAGGTTCTGCGCGCCGGCGACGCGCTGCCGAAGTTCAACGAGAAGCTACCCGAGACCATCACGAAATTCGACGACGGCCAGGTCGCGCAGATCACCGCCCAACTCGACGCTTTCAAGAAGACCAATCTCGATGCGCTGCCCTTTGCGCTTGCGCTGGTGGCGAGGCGCATGAAGACGTTCTGGCGGCTCATCTACCTTGCAACCAAGGCGGCTGCGAGCAAGAGCGCCGCCGAGGTCGCAGCGGCGCCCTATGCCTGCGTCGTTCCCATGGTGCTCGACAGGCTCGACGACAAGCGCCTAGCCCTGCGCATCGCACTCCGCCACAACCGGTTCCTCGTCGCGCGCGAGCTGCTCACCGAAATCTACGACGCCGAACATTCGCTCAAGCTTCGCATCGACGGCATCGAGAAATGCGAATGGGGCGTGCGGCTGCAGCAATTGATGGATGCGATTGCGGCGCTGGTGGCGGCCGAGGTCAGCCGCTTCCCCGCCAATGTCGGTCATATCCTGGGATCGCGGCGGCTGCGCAGCCAGGACTCGCTCGGCGGCAAGCTGAGCTATCTGGCCTGGAAGGGCCGCGACGCGGTCCAGGACGGCGCCGCGGCGTTTCGCAAATTGATCGGGGCGACGTGAGTCTTCCCCCGCTCTATTCGGGCGCGTTCGGCATGCACAGGAAGCGGTCGAGAAACCGCCCCGACATCACGATCCAGAACCACCAATAGATCAATCGCCGCGTCGTCATAGCTGTAATCCCTGACAGCCCATCACCGGCTCCGCCGATCAATAGCGCAGGCGCAGCAATCCTCGTGTGAGCTGCTTCACACTCGTCTTTCCGACGGACCGACGCGCGGTCGCAGAACCATGCTCACGCATATCGCCGCGCGAAGAACACGCAGACGACGACCAGGCCGGTCGCGGCGACCATGCTCCAGGCGACCGGCTCGCGCAGCAGGAAGCCTGCCAGTGCGAGCCCGAAGAACGGCTGCAGCTGCTGCAGCTGGCCGATGCGCGCGATGCCGCCGATCGCAAGGCCGCGATACCAGAAGATGAAACCGACGAACATGCTGAAGATCGAGACGTAAGCGAGCCCGATCCAGGCAGGCAGGCCGACGCCGCTCCAGGCGGACGGCCATGTCCAGACCATGACGGGCAGCATCAGCGGCAGCGCCAGCAGCAGCGCCCAGGAGATCACCTGCCAGCCGCCGAGCCGGCGTGACAGCGCGGCCCCCTCGGCATAGCCGAGCCCGCACAGCACGATGGCGGCCACCATCAAGAGATCGCCGGTGACCGACGCCGTGCCGTCATTCGACAGCGCGAAGACCGCAACGGTGGCGCTGCCGAGAATGGCGAACAGCCAGAACAGCGGCCGCGGCCGCTCGCCGCCGCGCAGCACGGCGAAGATCGCGGTCGACAGCGGCAACAGGCCGATGAAGACGATCGAATGCGCCGAGGTGATGTGCTGGAGCGCAAGCGCCGTCAGCAGGGGGAAGCCGACCACGACGCCGAGCGAGACGATGGCGAGCGAGGCGAGATCCTTCCGCTCCGGCCAGGCCTGGCGCAGCAGGCCGAGCACGGCCGCACCGATCAGCGCCGCGATGATGGCGCGCGCCGAGGTCAGGAACAGCGCCGAGAAGCCGCCGACCGCAACGCGCGTCGCCGGCAGCGAGCCGCTGAAGATGATGACGCCCAAAAGTCCGTTCGGCAGGCCATTGCCCCAGCCGCCGCCTGAAGAGTGCATGGTCGTCTCGCGTGTTGGATGGTATTTCGGGTTGGAATGAACCGCGTGCCGCCTACCGTCCAACGCCGGGGCTGCGAAAACAACCCCATGCACAGTAGAGGGGCGATGCAAAATCAATGACTTGCGGAAGGGGGGACAGGGCGTCTGCGCGGCGGGCTTGCTCCGCCTCTCCCGCGCGCGGGAGAGGCCGACGCGTCCCGGGCGATGCGAAGCATCGTCCCGAGCGCGGCGGGTGAGGGTTCTCACCACTGGGGGACATTCTCCGCAATTCTCGACAATCCCAATGCGGAGACAGCCCCCACCCCAGCCCTCTCAGCGCGAGCGCAGCTCGTCGCGCCCCGCAAGCGGGAGAGGGAGCCGACTGCCAATGCCGCCGCATCGTACGCACCATATGCGATTGCCCTGCGCTTGCGGGGGAGGGAGCGCGTCCTGTTGCGGCACATGCGCTAGTACCACGGCTCCTCGTACACCGGCTCGCCGTCGAGCAGCAGGCGCTTGATGGCGGCGCGGCCTGAGGGGAGCACGGCGGCGACGACGCGCAGCTTCTGCTCGTTGCGGGCCTGCTCGAGCTTGCCGCCCTCGCCTTCCGGCACGAAATAGCTTTCGAGACCGTACCTGATGGTGAGCGTGTCGCAGAACCTGCGCATGTCTGAACCGCAGGAATAGCTGACACGGCCGCGGATCAGCACGTCGGGCGCCGTGACCGCGACGGGCGCCGCATGCACGGAAACCGCCTGATAGAGGCCGTTTCCATCAGGCGCGAGCCTGACGAACACGATCGGATTACGCTCCGCGGACGGCTGGCCCGCGAGCGCACCGGCCGGCGGTTGCGAGATGTCGTAGCCGAGCGTGACATAGTCGCCGCGCAACAGATCGCGCGGATCGAGCGGCCGCGTCTGCAGGGTCACCTCGCGCCCTTCGCGCAGGATCTGCATGCGATCGGCGACCATCAGGATCAGCAGCGCGCATTGCACGAGGATGGCGACGCCGAACAGCACGGCTTTCGGAATGCGCTGCCAGACTTTTGCAAAGGTCTCGATCATCGCCCGGCCCTCGGCAGCGCGCGATTGAGCGCGCTGGCAAAGACGACGGCAATGATTCCTGCCAATGCGAGGAAGGCCGAACGCCTCAGCAGCGAGCCCTTCACCGCCCAGGTGATGCCGCCGATGACGCCGGCGATGCCGAGCCAGCCGGCCACGATGCGCGGACGCACGTCATCGAGCACGCCTGAGACGACGAGGCCCAGCATGGCGCAGAGCAGCGCGGCATAGGCGAACCAGGATTCGCCGGCGGCTTCAGCCGGCCAGATCGGCGCCGCGACCAGCACGAGGCCGATCGAACATGCGGCGAGAATCTCGCCGGTGCGCCGCGTGAGCCCGGCGGACAGAAGAGCCAGCACGACGCCCGCGACGCCGCACGTTACAGCCCATGGCGGCTGGCCCGCCAGCGCGGATGTGCGAAGGCGGAACAGATCGTCGACCGTCGTCACCTCCAGGAAGGCGACGACCGCGAGCGACAACGCGCCGTAGATCGACAGAACCGACCCGAGCCGCTGCGCCCGCGGCGATGGCGCGGCGGCGATGGCGAGCCCGGCGCCGAACAACAGGGCCGCCCCGTTCGCGAGGATGAAGGACGGCTGGGCACCATCGAGGTCGAGACGAAGCGAGGTTGCGATCCACCACGGAATGGCCGCGACCGCGACGAGATGGGCGGCGACGGAGGAATTCCACGCGAACGCGATCGCGGCGGCGATGAGCCAGAGCCCGACGAACGGGAGGTGAGGGCTGTCAGGCGCGTCATAGAGGCGCATGCAGGTCCAGATGCAGGCCGCCGCAAGGCCGACCGCGAGTGCGCCGCGCGAGCCGGTGAGCAGCGCCGCGGCGAAGGCGCCTGTCGACCACAGCAGCATGCCGCCGGCAAAATCGTCGCCGAGATGATACATCTGGCCGACCAGCGCGATACCCGCGCCGAAGATGATGGCGCCGATGCCGGCGCAGAGATCGGCAAGAACAGTGCGGCCGGTGGAGGCGAACCACGCACCGAGGCCGCCGGCGACGACCATGCCGGCCAGCAGGATCGCAAACCGCGCCAGCCGCGCGATCTCGGTCCAGTGCGCGGCGACAAAGGCGAGGAATGCGGCCGCAATCAACAGGCCGCCGACGATGCCGACGACCACTGATATGTTGATGCCCGCCGAGAGCGGCGGCAGCGCATGGCGGATGGAGCTGGCCGCCGCCGGCGCGATCACGCCATCGGCTTCCCATTGCGTGAGGTCAGCCTCGAGGCGCTGGCGGTAGGTCTTGTCGAACATCGTGGTGGATCACCTGACTGCCGGACGGCGGCGGACTATTGGTCGGACCGCGCCGGTGACAGGTTCAAGCTGGCACCGCTCTGGGAGGCTTTGATCGCCGGACAACAATAGGCTCGAAAACAACCCCATGCACAGCAGCCGAACGCCGGCAGAACAAGGGCTTACGCGGAGCGATTGCGGAAGTTCCGAAATTGCGTTGACTCGTCGGGCAAAACAGTGGCATGATGGCAACGTTGCAGAGTGTCTAACGCAAGATCCGCGATGCGGGGTCAAGTCGCCCGCACGTTATCGCTCTTTGCATTCAGATCGGCCAAATATTCGGAAACCGGCGTCACGCCCGTAAGCAGCAAGTGCTCGCGCGCCCGCGTACAGGCGACGTAGAGAAGTCGCCTTTCGGTTTCATAGATATCGTCGAGTTCTGCCTCGTCTGCGGCATCGGCAATACGCTCGTCGAGCGGCAGGACACCTTCATCGCAGGCCATCACGGCGACTGCACGAAACTCCAGACCTTTAGCCAAGCTCATTTGAGCGGTCACCATCTCGGCTGCGCCGGGTAAACCGTCAACCGCACCTCGCGCACGCACGACAAGCTCCGGCGTGCGAACAAAAAGGCCTATTTCATGAGCTGCGATTCCTTCGCTAAGCCAGCTTTCGATCGCCTCTCGGACAGCTTCGGCCTCCGCCGCAATGGTGGCGAACGATCTGACCTCGGGCGGGGGCCCATCGAACACAGAAATAATTCCACGGCGCTCATCGTCCAAGCCGTCGCTATCGCGCAGGACTGTCGGCAGAAGCCGGTCAGCGGCCCGACGAATCTGCTGCGAGGTACGGTAGCAAACCTTGAGGGTGTGCGATCGGCCTCGCACGTCGACGCCGAGGCTCGCCCACGAAAAAGGATGCTGGAAAATGCGCTGGCCGATGTCCCCGGACAGGAACAGGCCGTTTGGTCCCGCCGGAGCGAGCGCCGCGAAGAACCGCAGCTCCGCAGGGGCCAGGTCCTGAGCCTCGTCGATCACGATATAGTCGAATGGCTTGGACGCGCGGCCTTCGAGAGCCTCCGCCAGGCTGGTGAAAACGTTTGCCCAGGTCGTATAGCGCTCCGCCGCCAGCACCTCGCGGACCGCCGCGAAGACGGGCCAAAGGCGCGCGCGCTGATTGGGGCCCAGCCGGCTCTTGCGGCCCATTCGCTCGACGGTCGAATAGGCTTCGAGCGAAGACAGGCCCCAAGCGTCAACGACGTTGGTCCATTCGGACAGCAGGAAGCGTTCCGAGAAGCCTTTGAGCCCGGTCGTGGCAGCGGCGGCACGCAGCCGCTCGCGCAGGACGACGTCGGATGCAATGCGCGGGCGCACCCCGTGTTCGAGCTGATACATCTGCTCGGCAATCCCGCGAAACGACGCGGTCGTGATCCGGGGCACGACGCCGCCCGTCTCAGGGGCAAGCACCAGGAGTTTCTTCGCCAATGCATCGGCCAAAGGCTGCGAAAAGCTCGCCACGAGTATTTTGGCTGCTGGATTCTCGCGGGCGAGCCGCACCGCGCGATGGATCGCAACGATGGTCTTGCCGGTTCCCGCTGATCCCGCCACGCGAGCCGGCCCCGAGAAGGAACGTTCGACCAACGAACGTTGCGACGGGTGAAGGAAGACGCCCCATTTCTCCCACGGAAAGGCCAGCGCCAGCTCCAGCTCCTCCTGATCTGCGATCGGGCGGATGCGGCGCAGCGCGTCGGGATGTTTGAAGGGATCGGCAGTCGGCGGAGCCGGCAGCGCCAACCTTCCGGTCGTAGCGAATTCGAGCAGCGCTTCGGAGGCCTCGGCGGGCAGATGAGCCGCCAGCGTGAAGAAACCGTCTTCATCGGCGGCGCGGACGTCGGCCAGCCAATCAGCGGGCACGCCGACCGAGAGGAGCGCATTGTCATCCAGTGACGAAAACAACGCGGGCTTGATCGTATCGTTCTTGGCAGGCTCGGGAAACACAAAATCAAATGTCGCCGGCGGCGCGACCTCCGCCACCTGCTCGCGGACTTCAACAATCTGGATCGCGCCGGTCCGGGGATGCGCCTCGATCCGCCGCCGTTCCGCCCAGGCATAGGCGGCGTCGTGATGATCGACATAGGCGACGAGCAGACTTTCGGCCGTTTTATGAACGATCAACCGGATATCGCGATTGACCCGTGCCGACCAAAAATTCGGGTCCTTGCTCTTGTCGATCCGATGCAACTGGAGACCGTTGCCGGTGCGATCCATCTGCAGGTCGAAGACGCTCGCCTTCACCGCCTTCTGGTCCACGCCGGAGAGACGATTGAACGAGGCGGTGAATGTGTCGGCGATGAGGAAGTTCATTAGACCCCGTTCACTCGCACAATGCGAACAGGCACCTCAAGTCGCTTCGCAAGCGCCTGCAACTCACTCGGTAAACCTACCTCGCTTACCAGAACGACTTCACACTCTGCATATTCAGCGTCGAAACCTGATTGAGCGATCATCACCGCTCTATATTTTACGCACTGATAGATGCCGCGAAGTAAGTCTGGCCTTCCGGAGCGGATGGACTTGACTTCCACACCGATGCGTCTCGCTCCATCAACAAACTCAACATCCAACTCATCTCCCGAAAGAAGACGCCGCTCGATAGCTCCGGTTGGCGACCTCAACCCCAAACGCAAACAAGCCGGGTTCCCGAGCACGTAGTCCTTCAGAAACTTGTGCTCCCGCGATTCTGGCAATCCGCCGTAGCGCGGATTATCGCCCTGTCCATCTTCTTCGAAGCTATCCGTCGTCGGCTCTAACGCCTCAGGGGCCCGCGAGAATGAACGCTGAAAGAGTTGGTCCCAACCTTTGTAACTCCAAACCTCATTTAATGCCGTCTGTACCAACTCCTTACGCTGTTTTGGACTGATCCGGCCGCTTATGTTGAATCGATTTCGGAGATAATGATCTGCGCCTACGCCGGGCTGATCGCTGTCACCGCGGACCACCAACACGTTGAGGAGAGGCGCTTCCGGATCGATCGATAGCAGATGGTCCATCAGCGGGCCTGCGACCGACCCCATTTGGCGCGGATTCACGCTCGACTTGCTGAGCTTCAATTCCAAACGTTTGGCCACGTTGCCGTAGGTCACCAGATCGCCTGTTTTGGCAGCGGAGATGAGCAACTCCATTGTAGGAGCAAGGCCATCTGTCTGCAGTTCTTCAAGCGTGTAACCTGCCATTTTACACTCCGAAAACCTTCATCACCTCGTCGCCGAAGTGATTGATGACCTTCACTGCAATGCGGCGACCCGCGGGCCGCGGGAACGGGCGCGAGGTGTCGGAGTAGAGCGTTGCCCAGGCATCTTCGTCGATCTCGGCCTGGAGTGCAGTCTTCAGGCTCTTGTAGGGATCGTTCGCGCCGAGAAAATAGGCATGGCGGACGAAGAAGCTTTCTTCGTTATAGTCGGTATCAATGAACCACGCGGCGATACCCTTGGTGTCGTTGGAGCGGATATCTCCGGTGTTGGGATCAAACACGTCGACGCCATGCACCTTCACCCGGATTTCGGGCCCGCCGTCATCGAGGATTTCTACGTCGGGCTCGCCGAACACGACGAACATGTTGCCGCGACCGGTGTTCTTCAATTCGTCCGACATGTGCATGTCGGGATTGATACGCGCCTTCAGAATCTTGAGGCTGCCGAGGCTGCCAAGCTCGGAGGAATGTGCGTCGAAATTGAAGGCACAGGCGATCAGCACATCGAAGCGCGCATCGACAGCTTCGCGCGCAGCTGCAACGATGTCCTGGCGGCCGACTGTGCCGTATTCTGGGCCGATCAGAATTGCGGCGCGGCGTTCGGGGCCGTTATCGCCTTCGATGAACGTGCCGCTGGCACCGATGAAATTACCCGGCCACGGTGTCAGGCTCTCGAAAATGATGCGGTCACCCTTAGCCTGCTGCTTGACGCCCTCAGATTTGAGATAGTCAATCACAATGGCCGCGAAATCGTGACCGGCAAGATCGGCGTCGACGGCAGAGCGCTTGCCCTCCTCGGCGTCGAGCAGGTCGATCAGTTCCTCCTCGCTGGCTGGAAGCACACGATGCGGCGACAGGCTCTCGACCGTAAACGGACCTGCGACGCGAACGCGGGAAGCGTCTGTGTAGGGCTTGTCGTAGAGATATTCGACATCGGCACGCGCGGCGATACTGGCGTCGATCTCACGTTGCCGCGCGATCCGTGCCTCCCACCATTTGGCATGCGGTCCTACGGCGGAAGCCGGCGTGCCGGCGGGCAGCTCGCGCGGTACCTGCCATTCTTCCCATTTCCTTTCAGTTGCCTGATTGAGGGTGGCGCGCAGCGGCTCGAGCACTAACTGCCATTTTTCCCAGATGTCATCTATTAGTGGGTTGTTGGCGATCGACTTCAGCATGATGTGCGGCACGCGTTCATAGACGAACCCTTGACGGATATCGTTGTGAACCGGTGTTTCGGCAGGCGCTTTCTGGGTAAGCTCAGCTTCCTTGGCGCGGCCATCGCGGCTGTCGGCGAGCAGATACCAAGGGTATCGTGTCGCCATAAGCCTGGTGCGTGCTAACGCCAGAGCGACACGGCTGGTATCGATAGTGATCCAGCGACGGCCCCATTGTTCAGCAACATAAGCGGTTGTGCCCGAACCACAGGTTGGAATCTAGTACAAGGTCGCCGGGATCTGTCGCCATGAGGATGCAGCGTTGCACCACCTTTATGTTCGTCTGGACTGCGTACACTTTTTCGGTCGTAAATGACCCAGTGCCGACGTCCGTCCACACGTCGTTAATTGGCGCGACGTTAAAGTCGGTTAGCTGGCGTTGGAATTGCAAAGACTTATTCGCTGTCAAGTAAAGACGGCTCGCCTCTTTGAGCCGCCTCATTCCAATTTCATTGGTTTTCCATCCGCCTTTACCTGGGCCAATCTGCAGGCCACGGTACTCCACCTTGAATGTCGCACTTTCCGGCGAACTCTGACTCGTCAGATTATCTGGCCGAAAAAGATACTCTCCTTCGGCTAAGGGATGCTCGCCGGTCAATTCGGCTGGACTTGCTGCACGATCAAGGCCGTCCGGTGAGATTACTCTTCGATATAGATAGGCAGTCTGCATATCAGACTTCTCAAAGTAGAGCTGCCTATACTTGACTACCGACTTAGATCGAGCGTACCAGAGTACAAAATCGTGGACTCCAGCAAGAGTAACCGTCCCTCCGCTCGGGCTTCCTGCGCCGCTTGTTGTTTTGAGAACGATCTCGCTTACAAAGTTCTCTGCGCCGAACACCTCATCCAGAACCGCACGCACTCGGTGCACATTTTCATCACTGATCTGCACGAAAACTGAACCGCTCTCGGTCAAGAGATCGCGCATCGCAGTCAGACGGTCGCGGAGGTACGTCAGGTAGCTGTGGATGCCGTCTTTCCAGGTATCGCGAAAGGCTTTCACTTGCTCTGGCTCGCGGCTGATATCCGCCTGCTTGCCGTCCTTGACGTCGCGCGACTGGGTCGAGACCTGCCAGTTCGAGTTGAACTTGATGCCGTAAGGCGGATCGAAATAGATGCACTGCACCTTACCTTTCAGGCTCTCCCGCTCGGCGAGGCTCGCCATGACTTGCAGGCTGTCGCCCAGGATCATGCGGTTAGACCAATGTCCATCGTGCTTGTAGAATCCGTCCTCGACCCAGTCTTTCGGCAGCCCATTGAAATCAGCAAACATGTCCGGCGCTTCAGTTTGCGCCTCACGCGTCTCGGCAGTGCGACGCCTGAGATCGGCAATGATTGCCTGCGGCTGTATCTTTTCCTGGATGTAAAGCGGCGGCACGTTGACGACGAGATCGGACCAGTCCTGCCTGTCCTTGCCGCGCCAGACTAGTTGCGCGTCCGACAGCGTCAGCGTGCCGGTCTCGGCCAGCTCCTTCATCTGGTCTTTTGTGATGGTGATCTTCGCGCCGTTCCAGATCAGCTCGGGCGTGCGCGGCTCCTCGGCGGTACGCGTCTTGCCCTCGGCCAGCGGGCGAGTACGCGGATAGTGCTTGGGCGGCATCGGGGAAGCATCTTCGTCACGCCGGAAGAAGCTCTCCATTTCCGCGGTCGGAATGTTGCGGCGGCTCGCGGCGGCGTGCTTGAGCGCATCGACTTGCTTGGACGATTTGTTGGGCGATTTCGGCGAACGGGCCATCAGGCAGGAACCTTTTTCATCAGTCGGTTGACCAGTGCGGCGAAGTCCTCATCCATCGCTGCCCAGTCGCGAAATTCGGCGAACGCCCACCGTCCAAAGCCACCGAGCGCATTGACGCCCGGTACCCAGAGATCGCGCGTGGTCTGCGCTTTGGCCTTGTCGCTTTCGTCCCTGACACCCTTGACTTCGAGGATCAGGTTCAGCGGCTCATCATCGCCGATATCGAGCCGGACGAGAAAATCGGGCACGTAGCGCCGCATGACGCCGGCGTCGAGATAGGGGATGTCGAAACCCATCGCCTGATTCTTGGCGTATGCAACCACGCGGGGATTGTTTTCAAGGGTCAGCGCGAGCTGTTCTTCCCAACTTGAGTCGAGCACGACATGGCTGATCTGGCACTTGGGCGGCTGTGCCCCCGTCTTCCATACCGGCTTCGACGTGATGAAGTTGACGAAGCGGGTCGATCCCTTGGGGTTGTAGGGATCGAGCACTGCCAGGAGTCGGCCCTCGCTGCCGCGCGTCAGGGCGATGTTGATCTTTTCCGCGGCGCGGGCAAGCTGGTCCTGATAGAGGATCGCACCGATCGGCACGCCTCGCGTGACGAGATAGCCCTCGTCGAGCCATTTCCGGGCGATCCGCTGGATCTGTGGAAAGAGGTGCTGTTTAGGGAAGCCCTCGTCGTCAAGGAATTGGGTGTAGAGCAGGTTCTTGGCCAGATTGAAACTGATCTCGGAAGGCCGCAACCGCTCCAGCACCTGCGGCGTGATCGTCACACCCGCGCCGACGATGCCCTCCATCACCACGGACGTCGGGCCGATGTCGAGTGGCGTGATCTCGAGCCGGCTGTCGGGGGTGAACTTGGCTTCCAGTTTGTCCGACGGCAAGTCACGGCGGTAACCGCTCACACGGGGGAAAGCGATTTCAAGCTCGCTTCTCTCCTTGATCGCGTAGACACGCGTGACAGGCTTCGGCGCGGTCGGGGTTGCCTTTTGCGGGGACGAGGCGAAGTCGAAGGGGATGCCCATGATGTCGGCATATTCGACGTCGAACAGTCCGGTCTTGGGATTGAGATCGTAGGACTGACGACGCAGACCGCGGCCGATGACCTGTTCGCACAAAAGTTGGGTGCCGAAGGCGCGAACACCGAGAATGTGAGTCACGGTATTGGTGTCCCACCCTTCGGTCAGCATCGAAACCGAGACGACACAGCGAATCTGTTCGCCAAGCCGGCCAACGCGGCCGACCGTGTTCATGACCTCGCGCAACAGCTCGCTTTCGCTCTCCTCGCCCTGTGAGCCCGCGCCCTCACGATTCCTGCGCTCGCGCCGGAACAGTTCGATCTCCGGCCCCGCGGCCTCTCGAAAACCCTTGTCCAGGGCATCGCCGGATTCGATCTGGCGCGAGTCGATCAGAAGCGTGCGCGGGCGGGCAAAGCGGGCGCCTTGATCGTCGTAGTTTCGAAACAGCTTCAGATTACCGGGCTGGAATCCCGCGCGCTCGCCCGCGTCAGCGTCGCCGCGCTCGAAACCGGCGATCCATTCGAACACCAGCTTGGAGATCGCAGTATTCTGGCACACGACAATGAACACCGGCGGCACGCCGATGACGGCGCGCTCCCAACGGTCGAACTCGCCTTCGTAATGGCTGTAGAGCGCGTTGAGCGCGGTTTGCAACATGTTGGGCAGCTGGAGGGAGCTCAACTTGCTGGCGCCTGCGGCAGTCTTCGGCAGGCTTTTGCCAATGTGTTTCCACAGATCGCGATAGACGACCGTATCGGTCTGCACCAGATTGTCGGTCACAGGCACGCGCGGCAGCTTGACGATGCCGCTTTCGATGGCGTCCATCAGGCTGAAATCAGATACGACCCACGGGAAGAGATAGCCTTCAGGATAACCCGAGCCGCGCAGGAAGAAAGGAGTGGCGGAGAGATCATAGACGGCCCGCACGCCCTTCGACAATTTCCGGCCCAGCGCCTCGATTCCGTTGATCCAGAGCCTTGCGGCTTCCTCGTTCTCCGCAGCCTCCTTCTTGTCATCACCGGTCAAAGGGCCTTCGGAATCGTCACCAACCTTGTGACGATAGCAATGATGCGCCTCGTCGTTGATCACATTGACGCGGTCGTAGTTCAGCAGCTTGCCACACGCCCTGTCGAGCATCTCCGCATCGGTTTCGGTGGTCTTGATCGGCTCGGGCGCATTGCCCTGAAGGAAGCTGCGCGCAACCTTGGGCAACGGCAAAGTCTCACGGTGCTGGAACGCGTGGTAGTTGGTGATGACGATCTCGGCGCGGCGGACTTCCGGCAGCATCTCAGGCGGCACGATCTCCCGGGTCTCATAATAATTGTCCGGCTCGCTCGGCAACAGCACGCGCAGACGGTCGCGGATGGTAATACCCGGAACGATGATCAGGAACGCGCGGGAGAAATCCTTCGAGTCCTTGCGGGCCGCGTTCACCGCCTGCCAGGCGATCAGCATCGCCATCACGGTCGTCTTGCCGCTGCCGGTCGCCATCTTCATTGCCAGACGAAACAGTTCCGGATTGGCTTCGGCGTTGGCCTTGGCAAGCTGATCGAGCAGGCCCTTTGTCGCCGCACGTTTCGGCGCGACTTCCGTCAGCCAAATGATGGTTTCGACCGCTTCCACCTGACAGAAGAACGGCGTCGGGCCATTGAATTTGTGATGGCGCCAGTGTTCGAGCAGCCGCTGCGTCACTCCGGTCACGCCCCAGTCGGCCGGATTGCGCAACTGTCGCCAGCTGTCGAGATAGCCGCGGATCTCGTTGATCAGCGCATTTTCGGTATAGGTCTCCAGATCGAGCGAGGCTTGGTCGCTCGCCACTTTTTTCCGCGAAGCCGGAACGGGCACAATGAAGCGGGACGGCCGCCGCCCACGCCTCGGTTCGCCTTCGAGAGGCTGGCCGTTGTCGTCCAAGGGATGGTGCAGTTCCGGCGCCCGGTACGGCGAGTTCAGAATCGGCCGATCGTAAAAACTACTCAATTTCCTTGGTCCGCCCCGAAATTATCACGGCCCTGCAGGATGCACGCAATTCGAGCGCATGTGGGCCGCCTACCATACTGTAGGTTGAAGGCTGCAGATGAGCCATGGGCAAAATGGATAAACGACAAATCGTCGCTATGGCGGAGAGGGAGGGATTCGAACCCCCGATAGGCTTGCACCTATGCCGCATTTCGAGTGCGGTGCATTCAACCACTCTGCCACCTCTCCTGAAGGCGCCATGGTAGGAGCTGGGCCCCTGTGGTTGGGGGCGTTAATAGGCGAGGATGGCGGGCCAGACAAGGCGCGAAAGGGGAAAATCCGCTGCCTGTTTCAGCCACGCACCAGCCTGGGGCCTGTTCGGAACGGGCATGTGGTCCGCGCCGGAGGCGGACAACCGCGGCTTTTGCTGCATTGGCCGGAGTTATGGCTGACCTGGGAGCCGGTGATGTCTGGGGCGGCCGGGCGATTCGCTGATGTCGCGCCCGATCTGCGGAGTTTGGCGGCAGCGACAAGGCTGAGGGGCCCCTAGCAATCGCGTATGACCCTTTGGGCAGCCTTGCGCGCGCGCCTCGTCCTTCGAGACGACCGCTTTCGCGGTCTCCTCAGGATGAGGCTCATCGGCATCGGTGCGCGCCGAGACGGCTGCCGGGCACTTGGTCCTCATCCTGAGGAGCCCGTAACGGGGGCAATCCCCAAGAGGTGAGAACCCTCACCCGCCGCGCGCGGGACGATGCTGCGCATCGCCCGGGGCGCGTCGGCCTCTCCCGCAAGCGGGAGAGGCGAAGCAAGAAAAAACGGGGTGGGACCGCCAGACGCGGTAAACACTGGCGGTCCCGTGCCGCTCATCGAAATGCCGGCCAGGAAGGGCGGCTTCGCAGGCCTGCGTGAGACGACGTCTCGACCCTAGCGGGCATCCGCCGCGTCGCAACGCAATCCGGTCCTTAACCTAACCGGTCAAGGTTACTCCTTGTCGGACTTGCCGGCTTCCTTGTTGCTGTCCTTGCTGCTGTCCTTGCTGCTGTCCTTGCCCTTTTTCTTGTCCTTGCCGTTGTCCGCAGAGTCCTTGCCGCTGTCCTTGTGGCGGTTGGTGAAGCGCGCATTGCCAAGGCCGGTGCCGATGGTGAGCACGCCCCAGCGGTCGACATCCTGCATGAACGGCACCTCGGACAGGCCCTGAACCACGCCGTCATTGTGCATCAGGATCGCGGTGTCGTGCTCGCCGATGACGGGGATGCCCTCGATCAGGCTCGCCGGCAGGTTGAACTTGCTGCTCTCCCAATTGCCCGGCAGATTCTGCGCGCCCTTCTCGATCGACCCGTCCGCGTTGATCACGCCGGGACAGGCGATGCCGATGAAGGGCGCGAGCTTGAGGCCCTCGGTCTCGGCCTCCGTGATCAGCCCTTTCAGCATCTTGACGAGCCGCTTCACCGCGCCTTCGCGCGTCGGCTCGTCGTCGGCATGACGCCACAGCTCGGATTTCCAGATCGACGCCTTCGACAGATCCTTCGCCTTCTTCCAGTTCGTCACCACGACGCCGCAGCGGATGTTGGTGCCGCCGATATCGACCGCGAGGATGCTGTCATGGGCCTCGAAAATCCAGGATGGCGCCAGATGCAGCGCGCCGATCAGGCCGGCCTCATCGGGGTCGTGGCGGATCGGAACCATGTCGATCCTGAAGTCCTCCGCCTTGAGGATGATCTGGGTGCGCGCGATCGCGAGCTCCCCGAGCCGGGAGTCGCGAAAGCCGCCGCCGACCACGATGCGTTCGGTCTTGGCCCAGGCCTTCGTCTTCAGGAAACGTCGCGTGACGTAGGCAAGCTCCTGGGCGAACTCCTCGATGGCGCTGTGCACGACAGCCGAGGCCTCGACGTCGTCGCTGACCAGGATCGAATCCAGGGTCTTCTTGCTGATGTTCTCCGACGGCTCCTTGCCGAACGGATCCTCGCCCGATTTGCGCAGCGGCTTGCGCCAGCGGTCGAGAATCTCGCGGAAGGCGCCCTTGCTGGCGCGGTCGCCAAGGAAGCCGTCCTCGTCCTTGATCTCGATGTTGAAGCTGTCGACATCCACCGACGGCAGCCGCTCGGCGCCGTGATGAGCGATGCCCGTGGTTTTGACCAACTCGTCCGTTGCCATGAGAAGCCCTGCCCGCGAAAATGTTGCGGCGGACTAACCGCGCGGGAACCCGTTGGTTGCAACGCGGGCCGAGATTCCGCTTAAGGCCAGACATGGCCCAAATGCTTCAAATCGGGGCTGTTTTGGGCTGATATCCTTGACTCTTCGCCCCATGCGGCTATAAGTCCGCTCAACCGGCGCGGGGCTGATCTCGCGCCGCTTGTTTTTGCGTGGGTTTTCAAAGGGATAGCTCTTTTCAAAGGGATAGTCCTTGCCCGCACAAAACGCGCATAAACCCATAGCGACTGACAAAAAGCCGGCCCCTGACGTGACAGTCGTGAGGCCGGGATTGAACACGAAGGAAAACAACGATGTTCGCAGTCATCAAAACCGGTGGCCGGCAGTACCGCGTCGTTCCGGATGATGTCCTGGAAATTGGCAAGATCGAAGGCGAAGTCGGCACGATCGTGCAGCTGAGCGAAGTCCTCCTGGTCGGCGGCGACACGCCGGTGCTGGGCCTGCCCAATGTGGCCGGCGCGTCGGTGGCCGTCGAGGTGCTCGACCACAAGCGCGGGCCGAAGGTCATCGCCTTCAAGAAGCGCCGCCGCAAGAATTCGCGCCGCAAGCGTGGCTACCGCGACGAGATCACGGTCGTGCGCGTCAGCGAGATCCTGACGGACAATGCGAAGCCCACCAAGGGCCCGCGTCCGAAGCGGGAAAAGGTCGTGAAGGAAGAAGCAGCCGCCGCATGATTTGATCGCGTCAATTCCCAGGAATTGATGCGTGAGAAATCGTGAAATGATTCCGTCAGGGAATTGATCTAGAGATACGCAGGATTTCGGAGACGAGCCATGGCTCACAAAAAAGCAGGCGGTTCATCGCGCAACGGTCGCGATTCAAAGGGCAAGCGCCTTGGCATCAAGGTGTTCGGCGGGGAACGCGTGATTCCCGGCAACATCATTGCGCGTCAGCGCGGCACCACCTGGCATCCCGGCCTTAATGTCGGCATGGGCACGGACCACACTCTGTTCGCCAAGATCGAGGGTCATGTCGAGTTCCAGGCCAAAGCCAACGGACGCACCTTCGTAGCGGTACTCCCGCTCGCAGAGGCTGCTGAATAGACGGTGGATCATTTGGAGTCCGCCGGGTCCTTGACCGAACCGGCGGAGTCCTAAAGATCGAAAGATCAAGGCTCCAGGGGAGGCAGGGAAACCGGCCTCCCTTTTCGTTTGTCGCGTTCACTTTTCACTTAGTGACTTCTAGCGGAGCCGGACATGTTGCAGGACTTCTCAGGCGTGACCCTGGCCGAGGCGAGACCGAGCGTCGTCGCCACCGAGCGGCTGACCTTGCGGCGGCCGACGCTGGCCGACGTCAAGGCCATCGCCCGCCTCGCCAATGACCGCCGTGTCGCGGAAAACACCCGCCGCCTCCCTCATCCCTATTCGCAGGACGACGCCGTCGCCTTCATCCGCGCCACCGCGGCGCGCGGTGCCGAGACCGTGTTCCTGATCGAGCACGACAGCGGGCCGGTCGGCATGGTCGGCATCGACCGCTCCACGCCTGACAATGCCGAACTCGGCTACTGGCTCGGCGTCGAGCATTGGGGCCGGGGCTTCGCCACCGAGGCCGCACGCGGCGCCATCGACTTCTTCTTCGAGGAATTCGAGGACGACCATCTCCATGCGGGCGCACGCGTCACCAATCCGGCGTCGCGCAACGTGCTGGAGAAGTGCGGCTTCCAGTGGAGCGGCGTGCAGCTGCACCGCTTCCTGGCGCTGGGCTCGTCCACGCCGGTGGACTGCTTTCGGTTGTCGCGCGGCGTGTGGTCGTCGCTGAAGAGCTGGAGCAGCGCAAGACGGATGAGGTAGGTCCAACTTTCACCGCGTGTCGTCCCGGCGAAGGCCGGGACCCATAACCACGAATGCTCGTGGCGCGAAGGCTCCCACTCTGAGTCTTCGCAAACCTACTCCCTGTGGGTATGGGTCCCGGCCTTCGCCGGGACGACGGCGCGGCTACACCGGCGGTGTCACCTCTTCGCTCGCACGTCCCAAATCGCGCTCACGCAAGTAGATATAGAACCCGGCGCCGATGATGATCGCGGCGCCGACGAGGGTTGCGACCTGCGGCACGTCGCCGAACACGACGAAGCCGAAGATCACGGCCCAGACGATCATCGAATATTGGTAGGGCACGACCACGCTCGCGGGTGCAAGCTTGAGCGAGCGGTTGACGCAGAACAGCGCCGTCACCGAGATGCATCCGGCCAGCGCGAAGAACACGAGACTGCGCGGGGTCGGCGGCACCCAGTGGAATGCCGACAGCACGGCACCCAGCGAAAACGTGCCGATGAATTGCGATGATGCCATCACGATATCGGGCGTCTTGCGCAGGCTGCGGGTGATCAGCATCAGGGTTGCGAAGGACAGACTGCCGCCAAGCGCGATCAGCGCCGGCAGGCTCACCGTCTGCGCCGACGGCCGCAGCGCGATCAGCACGCCGCAGAAGCCGACCAGGATCGCCGTCCAGCGCCGCCAGCCGACCTTCTCGCCCAGAAAGACCGCCGACATCGCAGTCACGAAAATCGGACCGGCGAGATAGTAGGTGATCACGTCCGCGAGCGGCAGATAGACCGTCGCGAGAAAGAATGCCGCGACCTCCAGCGTCGACAGCACGACGCGAAACAGCTGCAGAAGCGGCCGCTCCAGCTGCAGGAACTGGTGACGCTGCCGCCAGATCATCGGCGAGAGCAGCAGCAGCGCCGCGCAGGCGCGCAGGAACAGCAGCTGCCCGACCGAATAGGTGCCGACCAGGAACTTGCCCATGGCGTCGCCGAACGAGAACATGAAGATCGACAGCACCATGAGCGCGATGCCGGCGAGGCGCGCCGAGCGGTCGTCATAGGCGGAGAGATTCTTGAAGAAGGGCATTGAGCGCCGTTTTAATGAAGCAGGCTGCCGCGGCAAGCCCGCGCAAGCCGAATTGAACGGATTGTCGCACTCTTCGCGGCGCGGTAGCGATGGGCGGCCCGCGAACACAGAGGATCGATATGACCGACTTCGACCCGGCCCGGCATCGCATGATATCGGCGCAACGCTGGTTTGAGGATTTCGTGGTCGGCGAGCGCTTCGTGCTGCCGAGCCGCACCCAGACCTCGGCGGTGTTCGCGGCCTTCCAGACCGCGAGCGGCGACACCCATCCGGTGCATTACGATGTGGAATATTGCCGCAGCCGCGGCATGCCGCATCTGCTCGCGCACGGCTTCCAGACGCTGATCCACACCGCGCCCGGCGCCGGCCTGTTTCCGTTCATGGTCGAGGACTCCCTGGTCGGCTTCCTCGAGCAGTCGAGCCGGTTCCTCAAGCCTGTCTATGCCGACGACACGATCTATCCGGCCCTCGAAGTCATCGAGTTGGTGCCGGGCCGCACCACCGGCACGGTGACGCTCAAAAGCACCATCTACAACCAGCGCAAGGAGCTGGTGCTGGAAGGCATGCAGAAATTCCTGATCCGGCGACGGCCGGCCGGTTAAGCACGGGGCCAAATTCGCGGAATGACCGCCGATTTGCGGCCAATCCGGGTTGCCGCGGGTGTCAGGCTGGCCTACCTATGGCCCATGAAATTCCTCGACGAAGCAAAGGTCTATATCCGCTCCGGTGACGGCGGGAACGGCTGCGTGGCGTTCCGCCGCGAGAAGTTCATCGAGTTCGGCGGTCCCTCCGGGGGCAATGGCGGCCGCGGCGGCAATGTCATCATCGAGGTCGCCGACGGCCTCAACACGCTGATCGACTATCGCTACCAGCAGCACTTCAAGGCCCAGAAGGGCGAGAACGGCTCCGGCTCGGACCGCCACGGCGCCAACGGCAAGAACATCGTGCTGAAGGTCCCGCTGGGCACGCAGATCTTCGATGAGGATCGCGAGACGCTGATCCACGACTTCACCAATGTCGGCGAAAAGTTCGTGCTCGCCGAAGGCGGCAATGGCGGCTTCGGCAACGCGCATTTCAAGACCTCGACCAACCGCGCGCCGCGCAACGCCAATCCCGGCCAGCCCGGCGAAGAGCGCTGGATCTGGCTGCGGCTGAAGCTGATCGCCGACGCCGGCCTGATCGGCATGCCCAACGCCGGCAAGTCGACGTTCCTGTCCAAGGTCAGCGCGGCCAAGCCGAAGATCGCCGACTATCCCTTCACCACGCTGCATCCGCAGCTCGGCGTCGTGAATTCCGACGGCCGCGAATTCGTGCTCGCCGACATTCCCGGCCTGATCGAGGGCGCGCATGAAGGCACCGGCCTCGGCGACCGCTTCCTCGGCCATGTCGAGCGCTGCCGCGTGCTGCTGCATCTGATCGACGCCACCTGCGAACACGCCGGCAAGGCCTACAAGACCGTGCGCAACGAGCTCGACGCCTATGGCGGCATGCTCACCGACAAGATCGAGATCGTCGCGCTGAACAAGATCGACGCGGTCGACCCGGACGAGCTGAAGAAGCAGAAGGACCGGCTCAAGCGCGCCGCGAAGAAGACGCCGCTCTTGATGTCCGGCATCACGGGCGAGGGCGTCAAGGAAGCGCTGCGCGCGCTCGTCGACGTGATCGGCGAGGCCCCGGTCTCCGCCAAGGCCAAGAGCGCGGCCGAAGCGGAGCCGTGGTCGGCGTAGACTATCCCCCGATGTCGTCCCGGCGAAGGCCGGGACCCATAACCACCGAACTCGATTTGGCGAAGACTCGTCATTGTCGTCTCGCGCCATAACCTCTTCTGAGGAGTATGGGTCCCGGCCTTCGCCGGGACGACATTGGAGTGTGTTGCTGCTCGCACACGCATCACTGACCGCGACTTGTCTTCTCGCCCTCGATAGCGCAGCATCAACAAATCAAGAAACGGCAGGGATGACGCATGGCGCGCGCAAGGAACGTTCTCTGGATCATGTGCGACCAGCTTCGCTATGATTATCTCGGCTGCACCGGCCATCCCACGCTGAAGACGCCGAACATCGACGCCATGGCCACGCGCGGCGTGCTGTTCTCGAAGGCCTATGTGCAATCGCCGATCTGCGGCCCGTCGCGGATGTCGTTCTACACCGGCCGCTACATGCGCTCGCACGGCTCGCACTGGAACGGCTGGCCGCTGCGCGTCGGCGAGCCCACGCTCGGCGATCACCTGAAGAAGATCGGCGTGCGCAACGTGCTGGTCGGCAAGACCCACATGGCACCCGATCTCGAAGGCATGAAGGCGCTCGGCATCCCGCCTGAGTCGATGATTGGCGTGCATGTCGCAGAGTGCGGCTTCGAGCCCTATGAGCGCGACGACGGCCTGCATCCGACGGGTCGCCCACGCCCGAAATACGATGAGTATCTGCGCCAGCAGGGTTTTGAAGCCACCAACCCCTGGGAGCACTGGGCCAATTCGGGAGCGGCCGATGACGGCTCCTTGCAGAACGGCTGGCTGCTGGTCCATGCCGACAAGGCCGCCCGCGTGCCGGACGAGCATTCCGAGACCCCCTACATGACGCGGCGCGCGATGGACTTCATCCGCGAGGCCGAGACCGACGGTCGGCCATGGTGCCTGCATCTGTCCTACATCAAGCCGCACTGGCCCTACATGGCGCCCGAACCCTATGCCAGCATGTATTCGACCGATGACATGATCCCGGTGATCCGCTCGATGCGCGAGCGGCAAAATCCGCATCCGGTGTTCGGCGCCTATATGGACATGCGCTACTCCCGCAACATGGCGCGCGACGAAGCGCGGGAGAAGGTGATCCCGACCTATATGGGCCTGATCACCCAGATCGACGATCAGATGGGCGTACTGATGACGTTCCTGGAGGAACGCGGCCTCTTGGACACCACCATGATCGTGTTCACCTCCGATCATGGCGACTATCTCGGCGATCACTGGATGGGCGAGAAGGATCTGTTCCACGAACAATCGGCGAAGATCCCGCTGATCATCATCGATCCGTCGAAAGAAGCTGACGCCACGCGCGGCACGCGCAGCGACGCGCTGGTGGAAGGCATCGATCTGGCGCCGACCTTCGTCGATTATTTCGGCGGCAAGGTGCCCGGCCACATCCTCGAAGGGCGCTCGCTGCTGCCGCTGCTGCGGGGGCCGACGCCGAGCGATTGGCGCAAGGTGGCGTTCTCAGAATACGATTATGCCATGCAGGACGTGCGCCTGAAGCTGAACCAGCCGATCGAGCGTTGCCGCCTGTTCATGGTGTTCGACGGCCGCTGGAAATACATTCATGCATCAGGCTTCCGCCCGATGCTGTACGACCTCGAAACCGATCCGGACGAGTACGTCGATCGCGGCGATGATCCCGAATGCGCGGACGTCATCGCGCGGCTCAAGGCCGAGCTGTTCGACTGGGCGCTGCATCCAAGCAGCCACATCACCACGCCGCTCGAAAAGATCGCGAACTATGCGGACAACCAGTTGCAGGTAAAGGGCGGTATCCTGATCGGCATCTGGGACGAGAAGGAGCTGGCCGCCATCAAGGACGGGATCGCACAGCGCGCGAAGATGTAAGTAGGAGAGCACAGCTTCCTCATGCCCGGGCTTGTCCCGGGCATCCACGTCTTACCCCAATCGCGGATACGCGTTGATGGGCCGGACAAGCCCGGCCATGACGACCGCGTGTGTCGTGCTTCCGACGTCTAATTTTCGATCTTGTACCCCGTCGCCCTTACGATCGGCTGCCAGAACGCCGTGTTCGCGGCGAGTTCCTTTGACAATCCACCAGCATCGCTGCCGACCGGAATGAGCCCGATCGCCGTGAGCTTCTCCTTCACCTCGGGCTTGGCCAGCGCGGCGCTCGCCGCGGCACCCAACTTGCTCGCGAAGTCCGGCGGGCTGCCGGCGGGAAGCCACATGCCGTACCAGGCATCCGCGACGAGATCGATGCCGCTCTCCTTCAGTGTCGGCACTTCAGGCGCGAACGGCGAACGGTCCGCGCTCGAGACCGCAATGATGGTCACGCCCTTGGCGCGATGCTGCGGCAGCGCATCGGCCAGTGTCGTGATCCCGAACGAGATGTGGCCGCCGATGATGTCGTTGAGGATCGGCGCGCTGCCGCGATAGGGCACGCGCGTCAGGGGAATGCCGAGATCCTTCTCGAGCCTGGAGCCCATGAAATGCGGGACCGTGCCGTTGCTCGGTACCCCGAACGACGTCTTGTCGGGATGTGCCTTCAGCCAGGCGACGAAGCCCTTGAAATCGGCGACGTCCATGGCCCGGCCAACCACCAACGCGAACTCGAACCGTGCGAGCAGCGACACCGGCATGAAATCCTTCGCCGTGTCGAAGCTCGGCGTCGTCTCCACCATCGGCAGCAGGTACATGGTCGGCCCCGTCGTCACCAGCACCATGCTGCCGTCGGGGCTGGCGCCCTTCACAGATTTGATGCCGATCAGGCCGTCGCCGCCGGTGCGGTTCTCGACCACGATGGTCCGCTGCAGCACCGGAGCCATCTCCTGCGCGATCAGCCGGCACAGCGTGTCGCCGCCCGCCCCCGCCGCGAAAGGAAAGATGATCTTTGTGAGGCCAGCCTGCGCGTGCGCATCGCCAATTTGCGCCAGCAGCGGCCAACCGAGACATCCAGCCATGAATTTACGGCGATCCATTCGTTTCCTCATCCAGCCCGTTGTTGGTTGGCGGCATTAGAACCGGGCCAGCGGGCAAGACAAGACCGACCTTCGCCGTTCACCAATCCGCCCGCCTTGTCCGCCCGCCTTGCGCCGGCCATCGTCCTGCTGCAAAAGCAGACCTCAACCGGCGCGCCCGTCGCTCCGCCCTTTTCAGAACAATCTCGTCCCGTCAGCGCCATGGCCAGTCCCGAACTCAGTCAATTCCGCCGCATCGTCGTCAAGGTCGGCTCCGCGCTGCTGGTCGATTCCGACAAGGGCGAGGTGCGCGCATCCTGGCTCGCCGCGCTCGCCGACGACATGGCCAAGCTGCACGCGCAGGGACGCGACGTCCTGGTCGTCTCCTCCGGCTCGATCGCGCTCGGTCGTAGCAGGCTCAAGCTGCCGCGCGGTCCGCTGAAGCTGGAGGAAAGCCAGGCGGCCGCTGCCGTCGGACAGATCGAACTGGCACGGATCTGGTCGGAGGTCCTTGGGGCTCATGGCATCGGCGCCGGACAGATCCTGGTGACGCCGGGGGATACCGAGGAACGGCGCCGCTATCTCAATGCGCGATCCACCATCGGCAAGCTGCTGGAGTGGCGCGCGATCCCTGTCATCAACGAGAACGATACGGTCGCGACCAACGAGATCCGTTACGGCGACAATGACCGCCTCGCCGCGCGCGTCGCCACCATGGCGAGCGCCGATCTCCTGGTGCTGCTCTCCGACATCGACGGCCTTTACGACGCCCCGCCGAAGAACAATCCGAACGCTAAACTGATCCCGGTGGTCGAGAGCATCTCCTCGGAGATCGAGGCGGTTGCGGGCGACGCCGAATCCGAGCTGTCGCGCGGCGGCATGCGCACCAAGGTCGAGGCGGCCAAGATCGCCACGACAGGCGGCACGCACATGCTGATTGCATCAGGCAAGATCGAACACCCGTTGCAGGCGATCGCCAATGGCGGCCGCTGCACCTGGTTCCTGACTCCCGCCAATCCCATCACCTCGCGCAAGCGCTGGATTGCCGGCACGCTGGAGCCGAAGGGGACACTGACGATCGATGCCGGTGCGGTGACCGCGCTGCGCGCCGGCGCCAGCCTGCTGCCGGCCGGCGTCATCAAGGTCGAGGGCCAGTTCGCCCGCGGCGACGCCGTGATCGTGCGCGGTCCCGATACCAGCGAGGTCGGCCGCGGCCTGATCGCCTACGACGCCGAGGTCGCCGAGCGGATCAAGGGCCGCTCCTCCCCAGAGGTGATGACCATTCTGGGCATCAGCGGGCGGTCCGAGATGATCCACCGCGACGATCTGGTGGTGGGCGGGTAGAGGGAGGAAAGCACCCTGCTACCGCATGTCGTCGGGATCGACATCATGTCGGCCGTGCATAACTCGGATGATTTCCACGCCATCGGGCAACGGCAAATAAAAGATGACGTAGTTTCCAACCGGAAAGCTGCGCAAGCCCGCGCGCAATTCCCGCCTCTCTCGTCCCGCCAGCGGGTTCTCCATCAACATCTCAAAAATTTCGCCGATACGCCCGATCTGCTTGTCCGCAGCCCGAACGCTGTCCGCCGCGATGAAGTCCCAGATCGAATCGATATCTTGGTCGGCTTGTGGAGCCTTGCGGAATCTATTCGCCACGTTTACGCGCGGCCAGTCGCTGCCGTCCCCGCGCCTTGATGTCGCTCATCCACTCCTGGACATCGACCTCCTCCATCGGCCCACTGTCAAAGCCCTTTTGAATTTCCTCCCGTAGCGCCTGCAGCTTGGCCTGACGCTGCTCTTCGCGCTCCTCGACCAGGCGAAGGCCTTCGCGCATCACCTCGCTCGCGGTGGCGTAACGGCCGCTCTCGACCAGATTGTCGATCAAGTCCTCGAAATGTTTGCCAATGCTGTAGCTGCTCGCCATGGGAAGGCTCCACTATCAAATAATGATATTTATTGATATTTGGGCCGCCCGCAAGGATTTGTCGGGCTTCGACACAACCAGGCCATTGGCCGACCTCGCAGCGCCAATCGGGCCCCTGCCATACCCGCCCCGCCCTTCGCAAATGCGGGATTTCCGTGCTAGGACGCTGCCTTAGCAGAAGGTTGAACTTCCATGGCCGCCCCCCTGAAAGCCGTTGACGGCAATGCCGATCTTGCGGCGCTGATGTCCGATCTCGCAGCCAAAGCCCGCGCCGCCGCGCGCGTGCTGGCGCTGGCGCCGCCGGAGCAGAAGAACCGGGCGCTGGAAGCCATGGAGCGCGCGATCCGCGCCAACGCGGCCGCCATTCTCGCCGCCAATGCCGAAGATGTCGCCGAGGCCCGCGCCTCCAGCAACATGATCGCCTCGTTCATCGACCGCCTGACGCTGACGCCGGCGCGCGTTGAGTCGATGGCCGAAGGCATCGCCGTCGTGCGTGGCATCGCCGATCCCGTCGGGGTCGTCACCGAGAGCTGGCAGCGTCCGAACGGCATGACCATCGAGCGCGTGCGCGTGCCGCTCGGCGTCGTCGGCGTGATTTTCGAGAGCAGGCCGAACGTTGCGGCGGATGCCGGCGTGCTCTGCCTGAAATCAGGCAATGCCGTGATCCTGCGCGGCGGCTCGGACAGTTTCCGCTCCTGTCGTGCGATTCATGACTGCCTGGTGCGGGGCCTGCGCGAAGCCGGCCTGCCCGAGGCCGCCATCACGCTGGTGCCCACGCGCGACCGTGCGGCCGTCGGCATGATGCTGTCAGGCTTGAACGGCTCGATTGACGTGATCGTGCCGCGCGGCGGCAAGAGCCTCGTCGCACGCGTCGAGCAGGAAGCCCGCGTGCCCGTGTTCGCGCATCTCGAAGGCGTCAACCACGTCTATGTCGACGGTAGCGCCGACCTCGCCATGGCGAAGTCGATCGTGCTCAACGCCAAGATGCGGCGCACCGGCGTCTGCGGAGCAGCCGAGACGCTGCTGGTCGATCGCGCCGCGGCGGGAAAAAATCTGAAGCCGCTGGTCGAGATGCTGCTCGACGCCGGCTGCGAAGTGCGCGGCGACGAGGTCGTGCAAGGAACTGATGCGCGCGTAAAAGCTGCCAGCGAAGACGATTGGGACACCGAATATCTCGACGCGATCATCGCGGCGAAGGTGGTGGACGGCGTCGACGGCGCGATCGCGCACATCCAGGCCCACGGCTCGCAGCACACCGATGCGATCGTGAGCGAGGATAAGGCCGTGGCGAAGCGTTTCCTCAGCGAAGTCGATTCCGCGATCGTGCTTCACAACGCCTCGACGCAATTCGCCGATGGCGGCGAGTTCGGCTTCGGCGCCGAGATCGGGATTGCGACCGGCCGCTTCCACGCCCGTGGTCCTGTTGGCGCCGAGCAGCTGACCAGCTTCAAATATCGCGTTCACGGCACGGGGCAGACGCGGCCGTAAGGCATGGCGCGAGGCGTGGGGCATTGAGCAGCAATTTCGTCGCGCCACGATTCTTCGCGCAGGCCATCCCGCCCTATACCGAAGGCATGCGCATCGGCCTGCTCGGTGGCTCGTTCAACCCGCCGCACCAGGCCCATCGCGCGATCAGCCAGTTCGCTTTGAAGCGACTCCAGCTCGATCGCGTTTGGTGGCTGGTGACGCCGGGCAATCCACTCAAGGAGAACGGTACACTGCATGAGCTTGGCGAGCGCATGCAGGCGGCGCGCGACGTTGCCAACGATTCCCGGATCGAGGTGAGCTGTCTCGAATCCGTCATTCGTACCCGCTATACTATCGACACGATCAACACCTTGCGCCGCCGTCTCAGTGGCTTGCGCTTTGTCTGGATTATGGGCGCCGACAACCTCGCTCAATTCCATCGTTGGCAGCACTGGCGGCGGATCGCCGAGCAGGTGCCGATGGCGGTCATCGATCGCCCGCCGCAGAGTTTTCGAGCCCTTGCCTCGCCCGCCGCCCAGGCGCTGGCGCGCTATCGCCTGCCGGAGAACAAGGCAGCCTTGCTTGCGGATCAGCCGGCGCCGGCCTGGGTCTTCCTGACCGGCATGAAACTGAGCCTCTCCTCGACCGGCTTACGGAACCCGGACGGGAGCTGGAAAGGTACGAAGTGAGACGGAGTGTGGGGATTTACGGGCTCTCTGGCATATTGAAACCCTTAACCCCACATGATGTAGTGTAACCAGCGAGGGCCGGATTCGGTCTTCGCGATACAGTGAAAGGAATGGTCCCTGGCCACGTCTGTATTGTCCAAGTCAGCTTCGACAAAGTCTGTTTTACCCAAGGCTACGAAACCGGCGCGTAAAACATCGACCCAAGCTGCGGCCTTGATGGCGCAACCCGACGCCGACAAGACGCTGAACCTGATCCTCTCCCGCCTCGAGGACATGAAGGCGGAAGAGACGGTCACCATCGACCTTCGCGGCAAATCGGCATACTCCGACTACATGATCGTCACCACGGGCCGTGTGAACCGGCACGTCGGCGCGATCGCGGAGAACGTTGCCAAGGGCCTCAGGGAAAACGGCATCAAGAACATCCACGTCGAGGGCTTGCCCAATTGCGACTGGGTGCTGATCGATTCCGGCGATGTGATCGTGCACGTGTTCAGACCCGAGGTCCGTGAGTTCTACAATCTCGAGAGATTGTACACGCAGGGCCCAGGGGCGGCGAAGGCGATCTAACCGCGTCCTTGAAGGCTGCTGGCCGATTTCGAATCGGCCGACGCGCATGCTAGCGTCGTGCGCGCGCACAATGCGCGCGATCTGGAAACGCGACCCCGAAACCTCATGCGTGTTGCTGTCATTGCGGTGGGCCGGCTGAAGCAGGGCCCCGAACGGGAGCTTGCCGACCGCTATTTCGAGCGGTTCGACGAGGCCGGCCGCAAGCTCGGATTCCGCGAGCTCGTCATCCATGAAATCCCCGAGAGCCGCGCGCGCGACACAGCGACACGCATGTCCGAAGAGGCTGCGGCGATCTCCGCGCACATTCCCGAAAAATCGATTCTGGTGGCGATGGACGAGCGCGGCCAGAATCTCGATTCCACCGTATTCGCACGGAATCTCGGCCGCTGGCGCGACGAGGGCGCCGGTCATACTATCTTCGTGATCGGAGGGGCGGACGGACTTTCGCCCGAATTGCGCCGTAAGGCCAAGCTCGCGATCGCGTTCGGCTCAGCGACCTGGCCGCATCAAATGGTCCGCGTCATGCTTCTGGAACAGCTGTACCGGGCCGCCACCATTTTGGCCGGCCATCCCTATCATCGCGCGTGAATCGCGCCACAACGAGCACCTTGCGCAAGAAACTGGCCCAACAGATGCGAGCGCCGATTCTCAATCTGCTGCTGATTGCAAGCTGCGCCGGCGCAAGCCTGTTCGCTGAGGAAAGCCTCGCGCAAGCCCAGACGGCGGCACCGGCGCCACAGACCGCGGCGATCTCGCCCGACGCCATCAAGCAGCGCGAGCAGGAACTCGAGGCTGCGCGCGCCAGCAAGAAAAGCGCGGAAGAAGCGCAGGCCAAGCTCAAAGCCGAGATCTTCTCACTCGGGCAGGACCGCACCCAGCTCAATCAGCAATTGATCGACACTGCCGCCAATGTCCGCACTGTGGAGACCAAGATCGACGAGGCCGAGGCGAGGCTGAAGACGCTGAACGGCCGCGAGCAGGAGATGCGTGCCTCGCTCGATTCGCGCCGCGCCGACATCGTCGAGGTTCTGGCGGCCCTGCAGCGCGCCGGACGGCGCACGCCGCCGGCCCTGCTGGTGCGGCCCGAAGATGCGCTGCAATCGCTGCGGACTGCGATGCTGCTCGGCGCCGTCGTGCCCGATTTGCGCGGCCGCGCCGAGAAGATCGCTGCCGAGCTCGGCGATCTCGTGGCCTTGCGCAAGAGCATCGCGAGCGAACGCGACCAGCTCGCCTCCGACCGTGACAAGATCCGCAACGACCAGGCCCGGCTCGCCGCTTTGGTCGACGAACGGCAGCGCCAGCAGGCCTCGCGAGAGAAGGACCTCGACGCCGAGAATTCGCGCGCCATCGCGTTGTCGCGGCAGGTCGGCGACCTCCAGGGGCTGATCGCCAAGATGGAGCAGGACCTGCAAAGCGCCGCCAAGGCGGCTGAGAAGGCCGCCGAGGCCGCAAAGCAGGCCGCGGCTCAGGAGGCCAAAACAGCCAAGGAGGCGGCGGCCGGCGCGGCCGCCAATGTCAAACCGGGCCCCGCCGTCTTCAAGGATCGTTCCCGGACCAGCCCGGCGATCCTGTTCGCGTCGGCCAAGGGGCTCCTGCCCTTGCCGGTTAACGGTAACAAGATCAGGGACTTTGGCGGTTCCGACGGCGTCGGCGGGGTCCAGAAGGGCATTTCGCTGGCAACCAAGCCCGGCTCCCAGGTCACGACGCCGTGCGACGGCTGGGTGGTCTATGCCGGCCCCTTCCGCAGCTATGGACAACTCTTGATCCTCAATGCCGGTGGCGGGTATCATGTCCTGATCGCCGGGATGGAGCGCATTTCGGTAAACATCGGACAGTTTGTGCTCACGGGGGAACCGGTCGCGACCATGGGGTCGACATCTCAAGTCGCCTCCATTCTCGCGACCAACGCGAGCCAACCTGTGCTGTATGTCGAGTTCCGCAAAGACGGCACTCCAATCGATCCAGGCCCATGGTGGGCCGCAAATGAAGGCGAGAAGGTTCGCGGATGATGCGCAAGACTTCAGTTATCCTCCTCAGCGCGGCCACCGGCGCAGCGCTGACGCTGTTCGTGACCCAGCCGCGCGCGGTGTTCATGGGCTCCAGCGCGCGAGCCGCGACCGCCGACACCTATCGCCAGCTCAATCTGTTCGGTGATGTCTTCGAGCGCGTGCGCTCCGACTATGTCGAGAAGCCCGACGACACCAAGCTGATCGAATCCGCCATCAGCGGCATGCTCTCCGGCCTCGACCCGCATTCGAGCTACATGGATGCCAAGAGCTTCCGCGACATGCAGGTTCAGACCCGCGGCGAGTTCGGCGGTCTCGGCATCGAGGTCACGATGGAAGACGGCCTGATCAAGGTGGTCTCGCCGATCGACGACACGCCCGCGTCGCGCGCCGGCGTCATGGCCAACGACATCATCACCAATCTCGACGACGAAGCGGTGCAGGGCCTGACCCTGAACCAGGCGGTCGAGAAGATGCGCGGCCCGGTCAACACCAAGATCAAGCTCAAGATCATTCGCAAGGGCCAGGACAATCCGATCGACGTCACCCTGGTGCGCGACAACATCCGCGTCCGCTCGGTGCGCGCGCGCGTCGAGGCCGACGACATCGCCTATATCCGCATCACGACCTTCAACGAGCAGACCACCGAAGGCCTGAAGAAGGAGGTCGCCAACCTCTCGACCCAGATCGGCGACAAGCTCAAGGGCTACATCATCGACCTCCGCAACAATCCGGGCGGCCTGCTCGAGGAAGCCGTCACCGTGTCCGACTCGTTCCTGGAGAAGGGCGAGATCGTCTCGACCCGCGGCCGCAACGCCGAGGAAACCCAGCGCCGCACCGCGCATGCGGGCGACCTCACCAAGGGCAAGCCGGTCATCGTGCTCGTCAACGGCGGTTCGGCCTCCGCGTCGGAAATCGTCGCCGGCGCGCTGCAGGATCACAAGCGCGCGACCATCGTCGGCACGCGCTCGTTCGGCAAGGGCTCGGTTCAGACCATCATCCCGCTTGGCTCGGGCAACGGCGCGCTGCGCCTCACCACGGCGCGCTACTACACGCCGTCGGGCAAGTCGATCCAGGCCAAGGGCATCGTGCCCGATATCGAAGTGCTGCAGGACGTGCCGGACGAGCTGAAGTCGCGCACCGACACCAAGGGCGAAGCTTCGCTGCGCGGCCATCTCAAGAACGACGGCGACGAGAAGACCGGTTCGCAGTCCTACGTCCCGCCGGACGCCAAGGACGACAAGGCGCTCAAGATGGCCGATGACCTGCTCCACGGCATCAAGAACAGCGCCTCCGCAGCGCCGACGCCCGGCAGCGACAACAAGGCGGCGCCCGCGGACAAGCCCAAGGCCGCAAACTAAGGCGGCAAACTAAGGCGGCGAACCAAGCGCACCATCCGATCAAACGAAAAGGGCGGCTCCAGGAGCCGCCCTTTTTGCTTGGGAACTCCTGGCGTCCCCGGCCTATCCCGGCCTGCCGCCGCTTGACCGCGCCGTGGTATCGTCGGTTCGAGTGATTCGGGATCTCGCATGACTGAAACGGCCGATGATCTGAGCGCCCCGCTCGGACAGGACAAGCCGCGCCGGAAGCGGCGGCTGCGGCTGCCGTTCACCGCCACGCAGGCGCTGGCGGTCATGCTCGGCCTGTTCCTGGTCGCCTTCGCCGGCTTTGCCATTTTCAACAAGGACCCGCTCGGCGGCGAGCCGATGACGCGGATCGCGATTCGCGATCCCAAAGCCACCGATGAGAAGCCTGCCGCCGGCCACGGCGAGGAGCAGGCTCAAGAGGGCAAGCATGCGACCAAGGAGACGCCGAAACAGGCGGTCTCCGGCGAGCACAAGACCGTCACCATGATCGACGGTTCGACCGGTGAGCGCCGCGACGTGCTGATTGGCGCGGGCGAGGCCGCCGACAAGGGCGAAGCGTCCGCAGCACCGGCGGTCATGGCCGGAATCGATCCAAAACTGCTGGAGAAGTCCCGCTACGGCATGATCCCCGCGATGTCAGGCGACCTCAAGCCGTTCAACGTCTACGCAGCCGAAGCCGACCGGGCCAAGGCAGCCAAAATGCCTGTGGTCGCGATCGTGATCGGCGGCCTCGGCGTCGGCGCTGCCAAGACCACCGAAGCGATCATGAAGCTGCCGGGCGCGATAACGCTGGCTTTCACGCCCTATGGCGCCGACCCCGGCAAGCTCGCAGAGCGCGCCCGCGCCCAGCGCCACGAGATCTTCCTGCAGATCCCGATGGAGCCCTACGACTTCCCGGACAACGACCCTGGCCCGCAGACGCTGCTGACCTCGCTTACCCCCGACCAGAACGCAGACCGCCTCTATTGGCACCTCAGCCGGATGCAGGGTTATGCCGGCCTTGCCAATTTCATGGGTGCCCGCTTCATCGCGACGGATGCCGCGATGCAGCCCATCATCCGCGAGGCGTCCAAGCGCGGGCTCGGCTTCTTCGACGACGGCTCCTCGCCCCGCAGCATCGCAGCCCAGGCGGCCGGGAGCTTCGCCGTACCTTTCGGCAAGGGGGATATCGCGCTGGATGCGGTGCCGACCCCGACCGAGATCGACCGCGCCCTGAACAAGCTGGAATCGACCGCACGGGAGCGCGGTGTCGCCATCGGCACCGCCTCGGCGCTGCCGGTCTCGATCGAACGGATCAGCGCCTGGATCAAGACCTTGAGCGACCGGGGTATCCTATTGGTGCCATTGACAACCGCGATGCTGAAATCAAAATCCAGCTAAATCAACGAATTGGTCCGCCACGGGCGCGCGCCCGGGAGTGGACCGTCAGTACGCGAGGGGTTTGGCGGAATGGCGCGTTATGAGGATCTGCCCTACCGAACCTGCGTCGGGGTGATGCTGATCAACACGAAGGGCCTGGTGTTCATCGGCCGGCGCGCCGGCGGGATCGAGCATGTCGACGACAGCCATGTCTGGCAGATGCCGCAGGGCGGCGTCGATCCCGGCGAGGACAATTGGGACGCCGCCAAGCGCGAGCTCTATGAAGAGACCAGCGTGCGTTCGATCGAACGGCTCGGCGAGGTGCCGGACTGGCTGATCTACGACATCCCGCGCACTGTTGCGGGCCGCGCCTGGAAGGGCCGCTACCGCGGACAGCGGCAGAAATGGTTCGCGGTGCGCTTCACCGGCAAGGACAGCGAGATCAATGTCGAGAAGCCCGGCGGCGGCGGCCACAAGGCCGAGTTCGTCAGCTGGCGCTGGGAACCGATGAAGAATCTCCCCTCACTGATCATCCCGTTCAAGCGCCCGGTCTATGAGCGCGTGGTGAAGGAATTTTCCGCGCTTGCGCATGACTAATTCAAATTGTCACCCGGGGTTCGGTGCTAAGGCATCGCTCGGGCTGGCAATGAGGGATTCCGCGTGACCAACGAAAAACCCTACCGTCCCAATGTCGGCATCGCGCTGTTCAATGCCGACGGCCGCGTGCTGATCGGGCATCGCTTCAAGGGCGACGGCCCCGAGATCATCCTGCCCGGACTCGACTGGCAGATGCCGCAAGGCGGCGTCGACGAGGGTGAGAACCTGCGCGATGCCGCCATGCGCGAGCTGTGGGAAGAGACCAACGTCAGAAGCGCCTGTTATCTCGGCGAGACCGACTGGCTCACCTACGAATTCCCGCCCTATGACGGACCGCAGACGCATCGGCTCGCGAAATTTCGCGGCCAGCGCCAGAAATGGTTCGCGTTGCGCTTCACGGGCAGAGATGACGAGATCGACCCGCTGACGCCGCGCAACGGCCAGCCCGCGGAGTTCGATGCATGGCGGTGGGAGCGCCTCGACCGCGTCGCCGACCTCGTGGTGCCGTTCCGCCGCGAGGTCTATCGCGCGGTGGCGGAGCAGTTTGCGTCCTTTGCCGGGTAGGCCGTGAAAACAACCCCATGCACAGTAGGGAGGGGGCTGAAATGATGAGAGAGTTTTCGTCGGAAATCTGAGTGCCGCGCTAATTCGCCGGCCCCACCGTGAACGGACCGATCGCGATCACGTGGCAATCGCTGTCGCGCTTGGCGCAATTGCCGAGAGCGTCATTGACGGCGCTCTGCTCGGAAGCAGCCTTCACCGCGATGCCTGCGCGGCCCGCGGTCCCCACCGCCACGGCATTCCAGCCAGAAGCAGCATCGGCAAGCTGGCGCGCCACCTCGTCGCGCTCGGTTGCGACGATGGATGAATTACTCGCGGCCTTGAAGAATCCAGTCGCCTTCATCAGCATCGGCACCGGCACGACGAAGACATCGTCGACCGCAACGACCATGCAGGCAACTCCGGCCAGGGCGCCGCAGGACTCCAGCGAACGGCGCGTCGATTCCTCGACCGAGTCGCTCGCGACATTGAAGATGAATTGTCCTCCCGGTCCGAGCGCGATCGAACGGGACTTCCGGCTCGAAAGATACCCGCCTTCCAGCCGTCCCTTACCCTGATCGCGCACCATCGGCATGTCCTTGGCGACAAACGGCCGCTCCGTCGTGGAATCGCGACGAACCCATGGTGTCGGCGGCATCGGCGGTTTGCCATGCGCGTAGACCACGATATTGCCGACGGCATACACCTCGCAGCGACGCGGCGATTGCACGGCGTCTGCACGCTTCTGGCACTGCTCCAACGCGGCGTTCCTGGCGGCATCCTCGCTGGTCTGCCCAGCGACATAGGCATTGTTGCCGTTGACGTTCAGGGCAAAGGCCTTGTAGTCCGCCGCCGCAAGATATTCCTTCTCGAGAGCCGCATGGACCCGCTCGCCGACGAACGGCACGGCGTTCGCAACCAGTTTTTCGCCGCCTGGGCCGGGGAGTGGCGCGGGCGGCGCGCTCGCGGATTGCGTTGGGCTCGGCGACGGGCTCGCGGTGACGGCGGGCGGCGGTGCCGAGGAAGGCGACGGTACCGGGGAGGCCGTCGCATCCGAGGCGATTTGCTTTGCGCCGGGCGCCAGCTCGAGCTTGGTGAAATAGAGGAAGCCGCCGACGCCGATCGCGACGATGGAGACGACGCCGACCACCAGCGGCCACATCCAGTTCGGCGCGGGCGATGCCTTGGCAACTTTCTTCACCTGCGGCGTGGCGTAGGTCCCGTCCTCGCGCCGCATCGCCACCATGTAGGCGTGCACCGGCGTCGGGATGTTCTTGACCTCCTGCGCGCCGATGTCGGCGAACTGCACCGACAGCTTGTTGGCGACCTGCTCGTGCACGGCACGGGAGACGCAGATGCCGCCGACCTCGGCGAGGCCTTCGAGCCTTGCTGCGATGTTGACGCCGTCACCCAGCAGATCGCCATCGCGCTCGACCACATCGCCGATGGTGATGCCGATGCGGAACGACATCTGCCGGCTCGGCGGATAGGCCATGTTGCGGGTTCGGAGGCTCTCCTGGATGTCGATCGCGCAGCGCACCGCTTCCACCGCGCTCGGGAACTCGGCGAGCACGGCGTCACCGGCGGTGTTGAAGATGCGCCCGCTGGCCTTGGCGATGAAATCGTCAATGACCAGACGATAGGAGGCCAGGCGCCGCAGCGTCTCTTCCTCGTCTTCCGCAACGAGCCTCGAATAACCGGCAATATCGGCCGCGAAAATCGCCGCGATCTTGCGCTTCATCTGCGACCTGCCCTGGAACTTTTTGCGGCCGCAGAATGCCGCTATCTCCGGCGCGGTGCAACAAAGTTTCAGCGCCCGCCACGGTGGTGACGAGCGCTGAATTCATTGCAGTTTTTGAGAAGAGCCACGGTGCGCAACGCGATCGCAAGCGCGATGCGGCGATTAGTGCATCGCCGTCGAGGAGACCTGCTGCTGGATGCTCTTGTAGTGGTCGAGCCGCGCAATCGCGTTGTCCAGCTCGTCGCCTTCCTTTTCCTTCAGGCCCTCTTCCATCTCCGAGATGGTCTCGGCGAACTGGGCCCGGTCGAGTTCGTCCAGCGAGGTCGCAACGTCGGCCAGCACGGTCAGGCCCTTTTCGGAGACTTCGGCGAGACCTCCGAGCACGATGACCTTTTCGTGCTTGCCAGCGGTGGTGATGGTGAGAATGCCCGGGCGGATCGCGGCCACGACCGGCGCATGACCGGCCAGCACGCCGAAATCACCCTCGACGCCGGGAATGTCGACCTGGTCGACTTCGCCCGAGAAGGCGAGCTTTTCCGGAGAAACGAGATCGAAGTGGAAGGTGGCCATGGGGAACGCCTTGCGAATGGTGAGTAGCGAACGGGCGAGTGGCGAATGGCGAATGGCGAATAGATTCTACTCGCCACTCCCTATTCGCTATTCGCCTCTCAGGCCGCCTCGGCCGCCAGTTTCTTGCCCTTCTCGACCGCTTCTTCGATGGTGCCGACCATGTAGAAGGCGGCTTCCGGCAGGTGGTCGTACTTGCCTTCCACCAGGCCCTTGAAGCCCTTGATGGTGTCGGCGAGGTCGACGAACTTGCCCGGCGAGCCGGTGAAGATTTCGGCGACGTGGAACGGCTGCGACATGAAGCGCTCGACCTTGCGGGCGCGGGCCACGGTCAGCTTGTCCTCTTCCGAAAGCTCGTCCATGCCGAGAATGGCGATGATGTCCTGGAGCGCCTTGTAGCGCTGCAGCACCTGCTGGACCTGGCGGGCGACCGCGTAGTGCTCTTCGCCGACGACCAGCGGGGAGAGCATGCGCGAGGTCGAGTCGAGCGGATCCACCGCCGGATAGATGCCCTTTTCGGCGATCGAGCGCGACAGCGTGGTGGTCGCGTCAAGATGCGCGAACGAGGTCGCGGGCGCCGGGTCGGTCAAGTCGTCGGCCGGAACGTAGATGGCCTGCACCGAGGTGATCGAGCCCTTCTGCGTGGTGGTGATGCGCTCCTGCAGCGCGCCCATGTCGGTCGCGAGCGTCGGCTGATAACCCACCGCCGAAGGAATACGGCCGAGCAGCGCCGACACTTCGGAGCCGGCCTGGGTGAAGCGGAAGATGTTGTCGACGAAGAACAGCACGTCCTGGCCCTTGTCGCGGAAGTCTTCCGCGATGGTCAGACCCGTGAGCGCGACGCGGGCGCGGGCGCCCGGCGGTTCGTTCATCTGACCGAACACCAGCGCGCACTTCGACTTGACGCTCGGATCCGGATTGTGCGGATCCGCGTTGACCTTGGACTCGATGAACTCGTGATAGAGATCGTTGCCCTCGCGGGTACGCTCGCCGACGCCGGCGAACACCGAGTAACCGCCGTGCGCCTTCGCGACGTTGTTGATCAGCTCCTGAATCAGCACGGTCTTGCCGACGCCGGCGCCGCCGAACAGGCCGATCTTGCCGCCCTTGGCGTAAGGCGCGAGGAGGTCGACGACCTTGATGCCGGTGACGAGAATTTCGGCTTCGGTGGACTGGTCGGTGTAGGTCGGTGCTTCCTGGTGGATCGCACGCAGGCCTTCCGACTTGACCGGACCGGCTTCGTCGATCGGCTCGCCGATGACGTTGATGATGCGGCCGAGCGTGCCCTCGCCGACGGGGACGCGGATCGGCGAACCGGTGTCGATCACCTCCTGGCCGCGGACCAGACCTTCGGTGGTGTCCATCGCGATGGTGCGGACGGTCGATTCACCGAGATGCTGGGCGACTTCGAGCACCAGGCGGTTGCCGCCGTTCTTGGTCTCGAGCGAATTGAGAATGGCCGGCAGATGGCCTTCGAACTGCACGTCGACGACGGCGCCGATGACCTGGGTGACGCGACCGGACTGGGCTGCCATTGAATGTCTCCTTCGATCCGAACTTCTGAACCGCGGTCAATCTGACCGGGATGTTGCGTTTGACGGGTGCTGAAGCGCCTTGATCAGACGGCCTCGGCACCCGAGATGATTTCGATCAGTTCCTTGGTGATCTGCGCCTGACGCGTGCGGTTGTAGACCAGCGTCTGCTTGCGGATCATCTCACCGGCGTTGCGCGTCGCATTGTCCATCGCGCTCATCTGAGCGCCGTAGAACGAGGCGTTGTTCTCGAGCAGCGCGCGGAAGATCTGGATCGCGAGGTTGCGCGGCAGCAGGCGGGTGAGGATCTCGTCCTCTTCCGGCTCGTATTCATAAGATGTCGTGCTGGCACCGGCGCCCTCTTCGACCACCAGCGGAATGATCTGCTGGGCGGTCGGGATCTGCGCGATCACCGACTTGAAACGCGAGTAGAACAACGTGCAGACGTCGAACTCGCCGTTGTCGAAACGCGCCAGAACCTTCTTGGCGATGTCTTCGGCGTTGACGAAGCCGAGCTGGCGCACGCTGCGAAGATCGAGGTGCTCGACGATCTGCTTGTCGAACTGGCGGCGGAGCTGCTCATAGCCCTTGCGGCCGACACAGAAGAATTTCACTTCCTTGCCCTGGTTCATCAGGGCCAGCGCGCGCTCGCGGGCGAGACGCACGATCGACGAGTTGAACGCGCCTGATAGTCCGCGCTCGCCGGTGCAGACCAGCAGCAGGTGAACCTGATCGCGGCCGGTGCCGGCCATGAGCGCCGGTGCGCCGGGCGAACCTGCGGCGGCGCTTGCGATGTTGGAGATCACCGCGCTCATCTTGTCGGCATAGGGACGCGCAGCTTCCGCGGCGGTCTGCGCGCGGCGCAGCTTCGAGGCCGCGACCATCTGCATGGCCTTGGTGATCTTTTGCGTCGCCTTGGTGGAGGCGATGCGGACGCGCATGTCTTTAAGTGACGCCATTCTTCGTTCACCCCGGCGATCAGCCTGTGGCTGGACCGCGACCCTATCCTGTCGTCATGCCCGGGCGTGTCCCGGGCATCCACGTACCTGCCTCCACGCCGCGAGGCGTGGATGGCCGGGACAAGCCCGGCCATGACGGCGCTTCTTATGCAAACGACTTCGCAAAACCTTCGACCACCGACTTCAGCTTGGCAGCGGTGTCGTCGGTGAGGTCGCGGCTGTCGCGGATCGCATTGAGGATGTCGACGTTCTTGCCGCGCAGCAGCGAGAGCAGACCGTCCTCGAACGCGCGCACCTTGTTGACCGGAAGCGGATCGAGATAGCCGTTGGTGCCGGCCCAGATCACGCAGACCTGCTCTTCCATCTTCAGCGGCGAGAACTGCGGCTGCTTCAGGAGTTCGGTCAGGCGCGAGCCGCGGTTCAAGAGGCGCTGGGTCGAGGCGTCGAGGTCGGAGCCGAATTGCGCGAACGCCGCCATTTCGCGGTATTGCGCGAGCTCACCCTTGATCTTGCCGGCGACCTTCTTGGTGGCCTTGGTCTGCGCCGACGAACCCACGCGCGACACCGACAGACCGACGTTCACCGCGGGACGGATGCCCTGGAAGAACAGGTCGGTTTCCAGGAAGATCTGGCCGTCGGTGATCGAGATGACGTTGGTCGGAATATAGGCCGACACGTCGTTGGCCTGGGTTTCGATGACCGGCAGCGCGGTGAGCGAGCCCGAGCCATGGTCCTTGCTGAGCTTCGCCGCGCGCTCGAGCAGGCGGGAGTGCAGATAGAAGACGTCGCCCGGGTAGGCTTCGCGGCCCGGCGGGCGGCGCAGCAGCAGCGACATCTGGCGGTAAGCGACGGCCTGCTTGGACAGATCGTCATAGATGATGACGGCGTGCATGCCGTTGTCGCGGAAGAATTCGCCCATGGTGCAGGCGGTAAAGGGCGCGATGTACTGCATCGGCGCCGGATCCGACGCGGTGGCGGCGACGACGATCGAATATTCGAGCGCGCCCTGCTCTTCCAGCACCTTCACGAACTGGGCGACGGTCGAACGCTTCTGACCGACTGCGACGTAGACGCAGTACAGCTTGATGTTCTCGTCGGGCTGCGCGTTGAGCGGCTTCTGGTTCAGAATGGTGTCGAGCGCGATCGCGGTCTTGCCGGTCTGACGGTCGCCGATGATCAGCTCGCGCTGGCCGCGGCCGATCGGGATCAGGGCGTCGATCGCCTTGAGGCCGGTCGCCATCGGCTCGTTCACCGATTTGCGCGGAATGATGCCGGGCGCCTTGACGTCGACGCGCATGCGCTTGTCGGCCTGGATCGGGCCCTTGCCGTCGATGGGATTGCCGAGCGCGTCGACGACGCGGCCGAGCAGGCCCTTGCCGACCGGCGCGTCCACGATGGCGCGGGTGCGCTTGACGGTCTGGCCTTCCTTGATCTCGCGGTCGGCACCGAAGATGACGACACCGACGTTGTCGGTTTCGAGGTTCAGCGCCATGCCGCGGGTGCCGTTCTCGAACTCGACCATTTCACCGGCCTGGACGTTGTCCAGACCGTAGACGCGGGCGATACCGTCGCCGACGGACAGCACCTGTCCGACTTCGGAGACTTCAGCTTCCTGGCCGAAATTCTTGATCTGGTCCTTGAGGATCGCGGAAATTTCCGCGGCGCGGATGTCCATCAGCCTGCCTCTTTCATCGCGTGCTTGATCGAATTGAGTTTGGTGCGAAGCGAACTATCGACCATGCGGCTGCCAAGCTTCACGACGAGGCCACCGATGATCGAGGGATCGATCTTCACGTTGAGCGCGACGTCCTTGCCGGTCACCGACTTCAGGGCAACCTTGAGGGCGTCGAGATTCTTGTCCGACAGCGCTTCCGCGACCGTGACGTCCGCGGTCGCCTCGCCCTTGAACTTGGCGACGAGGGCGCGATAGCCGCGAATGACGTCTGCCACCACGAAGAGGCGACGGTTGGCGGTCAGCACTTTGAGGAAATTGGCGGAGATGCCGCCGATGCCCGCCTTGTCCAGCACGGCCGAGAGGGCCCTGGACTGGGCGTCAGCCGCGAAAACCGGACTGCGGACGAGGCGCTTGAGATCAGCGCTTTCGGTCAACAGCCCCTCGAATTTCTCGAGATCGGCTTTGACCTCGTCGACCACTTTCTGGTCGCGGGCCAGTTCAAACAAGGCCGTTGCATAACGGCCGGACACACCTGAAACGGACGTATCTTCTGCAGCCACAGACGCGCTCTTTGTGCTGTCAAACTCGCAAGGGAAAAACCGTCGCCACGAAGCGGCGCCTAGCGATCCAAGCCCTTGGAATTCAAGCGGGACTTTGATTCTCGGCCGACACGGGACGTGCCGGATCCGTTAAAATCGCGGCTTTGCTAACATAGCAGGCGCGCACGTGCAACATGACGCCAAATTAAAGGCGCCGCGTTTCATCGCCAGTTCGTCGCACATCGGGATGCGCGATCTCCGAGCCTGCCACGAACCTCCCACGACACGGAATTGCCACGCGCGTTCCGTCGGCCATCGGCCGTTCGTTCCTGCCCCCAGCGCATAGCGGCCATGAACACGACTCGCTGAGGCGTGACCTGCGACACGCAGACCGCGTCCGCCGAATACTTACCCAATTCTAAATCCGAAGAATAACAACTTTGTTTTACAGTATTGCCAAGTAATCAGTAAGTTAACGAACCGTTAAAGGGGAAGATTACGGAACATCACCTGAATATCGATTCGGATCACAAGATATTTCATGACGACACGGAACAGAATTACTGCCCAATTCATGCCTCATTGCGAAAGGAAACGCCAACCCGCTCACAAACTGATGGGGGCTTCACTAGCCACATATGTGGCAATACTAGCTTAGGGACCACTAAATGCTGTCTTTGAAGATGCTGGGCACTGTGACCCGGCCTCGTACGGCGATCGCTTTCGTCGCCGCAACTCTCCTCGTCGGTGGAACTGCCACCGAAGCTTCCGCCAAATCCAGGCATCACCGCCACCACCACCTCGCCAACAATGACGCCAATCCCAGCTCCGACTGGCGCAATGCCAATGCGTCCATGACCCCGTCGTCGGGCAGCGGACACACCTTCTCGGGCATGGCTTCCTATTACGGCAACGAGTCCGGCAGCCGGACCGCATCGGGCCAGCGCTTCAATCAGAACGCCCTGACCGCGGCGCACCGTTCGCTGCCGTTCGGCACCAAGGTCCGCGTGACCCATGGCGGCCAGAGCGTCATCGTCACCATCAATGACCGTGGCCCGTTCGTGCGCGGCCGCGTGCTCGACCTCTCCACGGGCGCAGCCCGCGCCATCGGCCTCACCGGTGCCGGCGTCGGCCGCGTCACCGCGGAAGTGGTCTCGTAAGAGCGCGAACAGCGCCTCACCCCACACGCGCAGTTTTCATCATCGTCCGAACGGACATGAGCAGTTTGATGCGCGCGTGAAACAAGCCCGTGGTCTTGCCCATAATCTTTGGGGGACCACGGGCTTTTTTTATTCTCTTCGTCATTGCGAGCGAAGCGAAGCAATCCAGAATCTTTCCGCGGAAAGACCCTGGATTGCTTCGTCGCAAGGGCTCCTCGCAATGACGGGGAGAGAGTTGGGGCCAGCCTTACAAAAAGCTCTGCGGATCGACGTCGACCTCGAGCTTCTGATTGCCGGTCGGCTTCGGGCAGACCGCGAGCCAGTTGCGCAAATAATCCGACAGGTCAAAGCCGCGCGCCGATTTGACCAGGATGCGGAAGCGGTAGCGGCCCTTGATCACGGCGAGCGGGGCTTCCGCCGGGCCCAGCACCACGACGCGCTCGTCGCGCGGCGCGAGCGCAACGAGCTTGCGGCCGAGGCCCTCGGCGCTCGGACGATCGCCGGCCGAAATGATCAGGCTCGCAAGGCGCCCGAACGGCGGATAGAGCGTCTTCTCGCGCAACTCGATCTCGCTGTCGTAGAAGGCCTCGCGATCGCAGGCGATCAGCGCCTTCATGACGGGATGATCGGGCTGATGGGTCTGGAGATAGCCGACGCCGCGGCCCTGCTCGCGGCCGGCGCGGCCGATCACCTGGTTGAGCAATTGCCAGGTGCGCTCCGCCGCGCGCGGGTCGCCGTTGGACAGGCCGAGGTCCGCATCGACCACGCCGACGAGATTGAGCCGCGGGAAATTGTGGCCCTTGGCGACGAGCTGCGTGCCGATGATGATGTCGACGCGGCCTTCCGCGATCTCGTTGAGCTCGCTGCGCATCGTCTCGATCGAGGTGATGAGATCGCTCGACAGCACCATGGTGCGCGCTGCCGGAAACAGCGCAGCCGCCTCCTCCTGCAGGCGCTCGACGCCGGGGCCGACCGCGACCAGCGATTCCTCGGCGGCGCAGTGCGGGCAGGTCGGCGGGCGCGGCATCGAGAAGCCGCAATGGTGACAGACCAGGCGCTGGCGAAAGCGATGATCGACCAGCCAGGCATCGCAGATGGTGCAGGCGAAGCGATGGCCGCAAGCGCGGCACAGCGTCAGCGGCGCATAGCCGCGGCGATTGAGGAACAGCAGCGCCTGCTCGCGCTTCTCGATCGCACCCCTGATCTCGCCGGCCAGTCGCGGCGAGATGTAGCGGCCGCGCGCGGGCGGCTCGCGGCGCATGTCGATGGCCTCGATATGCGGCATGTGCTGGCCGCCGAAGCGCGAGGGCAGCGCGATGCGCTGATAGCGGTTCTTGCGCGCATTGACCTCGGATTCCACCGACGGCGTCGCGGACGCCAGCACGATCGGGATTTTTGCGATATGCGCACGCACCACCGCCATGTCGCGGGCATGATAATGCACGCCCTCGTCCTGCTTGTAGGCCTGGTCGTGCTCCTCGTCGACCACGATGAGACCGAGATTGGCGTAAGGCAGAAACAGCGCCGAGCGCGCGCCGACCACGACGGGCGCGGTGCCTTCCGAGATCGCCGCCCAATTGCGCGCGCGCGTGCGCGGCGTCAGCTCCGAATGCCATTCGATCGGACGCACGCCAAAACGCTGCGCGAAACGATCGAGGAACTGGCCGGTCAGCGCGATCTCCGGCATCAGGATCAGCGATTGCCTGCCGCGACGAATGGTTTCGGCAACGGCTTCGAAATAGACCTCGGTCTTGCCGGAGCCCGTGACGCCGTCGAGCAGCGCGACATGAAAGGTGCCGTTGGCCGCGAGCGCGCGCATCGCATCCACGCCGGCGCGCTGCAGCGGCGAAAAGTCCGGCCGGCCAAATTCGGGATCGGGCGCCGGCGGCGGGGGCTGCGGCGGCATCGGCTCGACCGTGAGCGTGCCTTCGTCGACGAGGCCGTCGATCACGCCGGCCGAGACGCCCGCCTCCTTCGCCGCCTCGGACTTGCCGTGCAGCAGCCGGTCCGACAGCACCTCGATCACGCGCTGCCGCGCCGGCGTCAGCCGCCGCGGGGGATCGCCCGTGAGCCGCACGCCGGCGCGGACGCGCTCGGGGCCGAGGTTCTCGCCCATGCGCAGGCACATGCGCAGCACCATGCCGCGCGGGCTCAGCGTGTAATTGGCGACCCAGTCGACGACCGAACGCAGTTCGCCCTTCAGCGGCGCGACGTCGATCTTTTCGCTGACCTCCTTGAGGCGGTTGTGCAGGCGTGGATCCGGATTGGCGTTTTCGCCCCAGACCACGGCCAGCACCTCGCGCGGCCCGAGCGGCACACCGACGAGATCGCCGGCCTTCAGCTCCATGCCCACAGGCACCTTGTAGGAATAGGTCTGGTCGAGCGCGACAGGCACCAGCACGTCGACCATGCGGGTCGCGTTGGCGGGGACGGCGGCGCTGCGCGAGGTGTGATCCATGCCGGGAGAATCGGAACCTTTTGAGGTCTCTTGGGGCCTTCAGGCTAGCGCCCCGAAGCGGCCTTAGCGAACAGTAAACGAGTGTGATGCGATATACTGTGCGGAATCATCTCGTCCAGAGCGCATGAGCAAAGCCGCCGCCCCACCCATCGAGCTCGCCAGCGCCGATCCCTCGATCGCGCGGGAGATGTCGCGCTGGCTTTCGCATCTCGGCGCCGAGCGGCGGCTGTCGCCCAAGACGCTCGAGGCCTATGGCCGCGACCTCAGGCAGTGCCTGGATTTCCTGTGCAGCCATTGGGGCGAGCGCGTGACGCTGGAGCGATTCGCCGCGCTTGAAGCAACCGACGTGCGCGCCTTCATGGCGATGCGTCGCGCCGACGACATTGCCGGCCGTTCACTGATGCGCGCGCTCGCAGGCCTGCGCTCGTTCGGCCGTTTCCTCGAGCGCGAGGGCAAGGGCAAGGTCGGCGCGCTCTCGGCGATCCGCGCGCCGAAGGTCGCAAAGACCTTGCCGAAGCCGTTGCCGATGGCATCGGCAAAGCGCCTCGCCGACGCCGACGAGCGCGCCGGCGAAGATCGCGAGACCTGGATTCTGGCCCGCGACGCCGCGGTGATGGCGCTGCTCTATGGCTCGGGCTTGCGCATCTCCGAAGCGCTGAGCCTGAAGCGCCGCGAGGTGCCGAAGCCGGGCGAAGGCGACGTGCTCGTCGTGACGGGCAAGGGCAACAAGACCCGCATGGTGCCGGTGCTGCAAAACGTGCTGACGCTGGTGCAGGACTACGTTGCGATGTGCCCGCACGTGCTGCCGCCCGAGGGACCGATCTTCGTCGGCGCGCGCGGCGGGCCTTTGAGCCCGCGCATCATCCAGCTCGCGATGGAGCGCCTGCGCGGCGCGCTCGGCCTGCCCGACAGTGCCACGCCGCACGCGCTGCGGCATTCCTTCGCCACGCATCTGCTCTCGCGCGGCGGCGATCTGCGCGCGATCCAGGAATTGCTCGGCCATTCCTCGCTCTCGACCACGCAAATCTATACCGGCATCGATTCCGAGCGGCTGCTGGAAGTCTATGCGAGCGCGCATCCACGGCGCTAGAAATCGATCATTCCTGACATCAAGCTGTCATCCAGAGCTCCCTGGCTTCCATGCCTCTTGCGCAGGCCGCGCGGTTCGGTCAATCGTGGCGGACCGAACAGGAGGGGATTCATGAGCGCACACGAAAGCATGGAGCACGCCGAGCATGCCGAGCACGCATCGGGCGAGAACAAGAAGATCGCCCTTCTGATCGCGGTGCTGGCGCTGTTCCTGGCGATCTCGGAGACGCTCGGCAAGGGTGCCCAGACCGAATCGATCAGCAAGAACGTCGAGGCCTCCAATCTCTGGGCGTTCTTCCAGGCCAAGAGCATTCGCCGCACGGTCGTCCAGACCGCCGCCGAGCAGGGCAAGCTGACGCTGGGCGGCGCCACCGACGAGGCCACGAAGGCCGCGGTGCAAAAGCAGATCGACGACTGGCAGAAGACCGCGGCGCGCTATCGCTCCGAGCCCGAGACCGGCGAAGGCACCGAGCAGCTCGCCGAAAAGGCCAAGGAGGCCGAGCACCAGCGCGACGAGGCGACCGCGAAATATCACCACTTCGAGCTGGCGTCGGCCGCCTTCCAGATCGGCATCGTGCTGGCGTCGGCGACGATCATCACCGGCATGTTGCCGCTCGCCTGGATCGCCGGCCTGTTGACGCTCGCCGGACTCGGCATGACCGTGCTCGGCGCCTTCGCGCCGCATCTGCTGCATTTGCACGGGTGAGCGCGACTTTTACTCCGCTGTCGTCGCGGCGAAGGCCGGGACCGATAGCGCGTGATTTATCGATTGCGGTTGGTAGGAGTACCGAGCTCCGAGTCTTCGCCAAACTTCTCCCTGGGGTTATGGGTCCCGGCCTTCGCCGGGACGACACCTGAGGGTTTGGCGGGAGCGCAAGCCAAACAACAGCGCTCAACGCGCCTCGTGCACGCTCTTGCGGAAGCGCTGGATCAGGCGGAGCGTGCGCGAGGACCAGCCTTCGCCGTTGCCCCTGACCAGCTCCCGGATGCGCTGCTTGACCGGTTCGACGATCTCGGTCGCCTTGGCGCGCAGCCGCAGCACCCATTCATAGACCCGCTCGAACCAGTGCATCTCCAGCAGCTTTTCGCGCGTGACGTCGAACAGGAAGGCGGTGACGCCGACGCCGAGCATCTTGGCGAACAGGAAGGTGGAGACGCCGGTCAGCCAGTATTCATGCGTCAGCAGCCACAGGCCGACCAGCTTGAGCGGAAACAGCGGAATGATCGGCACGGCGAAGACGATCAACGTCATCGCCGGCGACAACGCATCGACGCGGTCCGCCAGCCATTGCTTCAGGCGCGCCAGCGGAATCAGTGCGACCACCCGCGCGACGAGCGGCTCGCAGTGGTCCCACAGCCAGGCCTCGATCAGGAAGATGATCGCCAGCAGGACCCAGACCGGTTGAAGAAGGCGGCGCAGCATATGTTTCCCGCCCGATTCGGCTCTGGGCAGCTTTACATATGGATGGCCCGCTTGCCGACTGCAAGCGCGGCTTCCTTGACGGCCTCGGAACGGGTCGGGTGGGCGTGGCAGGTGCGGGCGAGATCTTCGGCGCTGCCGCCAAACTCCATGAGCACGCAGGCCTCGTGGATCATTTCGCCGGCTTCGCGGCCGATGATGTGCACGCCGAACACGCGATCGGTCTTCGCATCTGCGAGAATCTTCACGAAGCCGTCAGTCGTCTGGTTGACCTTGGAGCGCCCGTTGGCGGTAAAGGGAAACTTCCCGACAGTATAAGCAACGCCCGCCTGCTTCAGCTCTTCCTCGGTCTTGCCGACGGAGGACACTTCCGGAGTGGTATACACGACGCCTGGGATAATGTCGTAGTTCACGTGGCCGGCCTGGCCGGCGAGGATCTCCGCGACGGCAACGGCTTCATCCTCGGCCTTGTGCGCCAGCATGGGACCGGCGACGACGTCGCCGATCGCATAGACGCCCTTCAGGCTGGTGGCGAAATGCGGATCGATCTGCACGCGGCCGCGCGGATCGAGCGCGACGCCGGCTTCCTTCAGGCCAAGCCCGTCGGTGTAGGGCACGCGGCCGATGCAGACGAGCACGACGTCGGCTTCGAGGGATTCGGCGGCGCCGCCGGCGGCGGGCTCAACCGTCGCCTTCAGCGTCTTGCCCGAGGTGTCGACAGCGGTGACCTTGGCGCCGAGCTTGAACGCAAAACCCTGCTTCTCGAGGATGCGCTGGAATTGTTTTGCGATCTCGCCGTCCATGCCGGGCAGGATGCGATCGAGGAATTCGACGACGACGACGTCAGCGCCGAGACGCTTCCACACCGAGCCGAGCTCGAGGCCGATCACGCCGGCGCCGACGATCAGCAGCTTGCCGGGGACCTTGTCCAACGACAGCGCGCCGGTGGACGATACGATGCGCTTCTCGTCGATCTCGATGCCCTTCAGGCGCGCGATGTCCGAGCCCGTGGCGATGACGATGTTCTTGGTCTCCACCACCTGCGACTTGCCGTCGGCGGAGACTTCGACCTTGCCGGTGCCCAGTATCTTGCCGGTGCCCTTGAGCACGTCGACCTTGTTCTTCTTCATCAGGAACTCGACGCCCTTGACGTTGCCGTCGATGCCCTGCTGCTTGAAATTCATCATCGCCGGCAATTCGAGCTTCGGCGCTGAGACGGACACGCCCATCTTGGCGAAGGAATGCCCGGCTTCCTCGAACATTTCGGAGGCGTGCAGCAGCGCCTTGGACGGCATGCAGCCGACATTGAGACAGGTCCCGCCGAGCGTGGCGTTCTTTTCGACCACGGCGACTTTCATGCCGAGCTGGCTGGCGCGCACCGCGCAGACATAACCGCCAGGTCCGGTGCCGATGACGACGAGATCGTAGGTAGCCATGAGAGAAAGTCCCGTAGGTTTCGCGTTGTGAGGTTATGTCGGCGTCCGCGCGGCGCGTCAGCGTCCGCCGGACACATCGAGAGTGGCTGCAGTCACGTAGGAGGCCTCGTCCGACATCAGCCAGACGATGGCGTTGGCGATTTCATCCGCGGTGCCGACGCGCTTCATCGGCACCATGTGGGCCAGGCGATGATGCCGGTCAGGCTCGCCGCCGGAGGCGTGGATTTCGGTGTCGATGAGGCCGGGGCGAATGCCCGCGACGCGAATGCCTTCGCCCGCGACCTCATAGCCGAGGCCGGTGGTGAAGGAATCGATCGCGCCCTTCGACGCGGCGTAATCGACATAAGTGTTGGGCGCACCTAACTTGGCAGCAACCGATGACAGATTGACGATGACGCCGCCCTTGCCGCCATGCCTGGTCGACATCCGCTTCACCGCCTCGCGCGCGCAGAGAATGGAGCCGGTGACGTTGACGGCCAGGACGCGCTGAATGCGCTCGGCCGACATCTCGTCGACACGCACGCCGCTCTTGCCGACGATGCCGCCATTGTTGACGAGCGCGGCCAGCGTGCCGAGGTCGTCGGCCGCCTTGAAAAGATCGATGATGTCGCGCTCCTCGGCGACATCGCACTTCACCGCGATCGCCTTGCCGTTGCCGGCCTCGATCTGGCTGACCACCTCGTCCGCGGCTTGCTTGTTGCTGGCATAGCCAACCACGACGCGATAGCCGCGCGCGGCCGCCGCAATTGCAGTCGCCCGCCCGATGCCGCGGCTGCCGCCGGTGATGACAACGACTTTATCCGTCACGGCCCCCTCCATGGTTCGACACGCGCCGTCGCGCAAAAGCGCGGCGGCGCTCGTAACGCACTAGGAATCAGAGATCGAGCACCAGGCGCGCGGGATCTTCAAGGCTCTCCTTGACGCGAACCAGGAAGGTGACGGCTTCCTTGCCGTCGATGACGCGGTGATCGTAGGACAGCGCCAGATACATCATCGGGCGGACCTCGATCTTGCCGCCGACGACCATCGGCCGCTCCTGGATCTTGTGCATGCCGAGAATGCCGGATTGCGGCGCGTTCAGGATCGGGGTCGACATCAGCGAGCCGTAGATGCCGCCATTGGTGATGGTGAAGGTGCCGCCCTGCATCTCGTCGATCTTGAGCTGGCCATCGCGGGCGCGGCGGCCGAAATCGGCGATGCTCTTCTCGATGTCGGCGATCGACTTGTTGTCGCAGTCGCGCACGACGGGCACGACGAGACCCTTGTCGGTGCCGACGGCGACGCCGATGTGATAGTAATTCTTGTAGATCAGGTCGGTGCCGTCGATCTCGGCGTTGACGGCCGGGATGTCCTTCAGCGCCTGCACGACGGCCTTGGTGAAGAAGCCCATGAAGCCGAGCTTCGAGCCGTGCTTCTTCTCGAACGCATCCTTGTAGTGCGCGCGCAACGCCATCACGTTGGTCATGTCGACCTCGTTGAAGGTCGTGAGCATGGCCGCGGTGTTCTGCACGTCCTTGAGGCGGCGCGCGATGGTCTGGCGCAGGCGCGTCATCTTGATGCGCTCTTCGCGGGCGGCGTCATCGGCCGGCGACGGTGCGCGCACCTGCACGGCAGCGGCAGGCTGGTTGACCGGGGTCGGCGCGGAGGCCGCACGCTCGATCGCAGCCAGCATGTCGCCCTTGGTGACGCGGCCGTCCTTGCCTGAGCCCGGAACGGTCGAGGCATCGACGCCGGTCTCGGCCGAGAGTTTTCGCACGGAGGGGGCGAGCGGCGCATCGGCCGGCGGCGCCTTTGCGGCGGCTGCGGCAGCCGGAGCCGCAGCGGCGGGCGCCGGAGCAGCGGCAGCGGGCTTGGCGGGCGCAGGGGCGGGCTTTGCAGCGCCGGCACCGTCGGTGATCTGGCCGAGCAGCGCGCCGACCGCGACGGTCGTGCCATCTGCCGCGATGATTTCGCTCAGCGTGCCCGCGGACGGCGCCGGTACTTCGATCGTGACCTTGTCGGTCTCGAGCTCCACCAGGGGCTCGTCGACGGCGACGGCATCGCCAGCCTTCTTGAACCAGCGGCCGATGGTGGCCTCGGTGACGGATTCGCCGAGCGTCGGCACACGAATTTCAGTCATGGTCTTTTCCTCAAGGAGATCGCCAATGCGGTCGTGAAGGTCAGGTGTCATGGGCCAGCGAAAAGCAGGCTATCCAGCAGGCCGGGACGCATCGCATGCACGAGGACGTCACGACTTACCGGATGCCCCGCTCTCGTGCACAAATGCGCACAAGGCGGGGCATGACGCAGTTCGAAGAAGTTCAGCTCAGTGCTTCGTCCAGGAACGCCTTCAGCTGCGCCTGATGCTTGGACATCAGACCAGTGGCGGTCGCAGCGGAAGCGGCGCGGCCGACATAACGCGGACGCCGGCTCACGCCGTTCACCTGGTTCAGCACCCATTCCAGATAGGGCTCGATGAAGTGCCAGGCACCCATGTTGCGGGGCTCTTCCTGGCACCAGATCACTTCGGCCTTCTTGAAGCGGGACAGCTCGGCCACCAGCGCCTTCAGCGGCACCGGATAGAGCTGCTCGACGCGCATCAGGTAGATGTCGTCGATGCCACGCTTCTCGCGCTCCTCGTACAGGTCGTAATAGACCTTGCCCGAGCACAGCACGATGCGGCGGATCTTCTCGTCCGGAACGAGCTTGATCGCCTCGTTCGGCAGCATCTGGGCGTCATCATACAGGATGCGGTGGAAGGTCGTACCCTTCGCGAGTTCCTCGAGACGCGAGACCGCCCGCTTGTGACGCAGCAGCGACTTCGGCGTCATCAGGATCAGCGGCTTGCGGATCTCGCGATGAAGCTGGCGACGCAGCACGTGGAAGTAGTTCGCCGGCGTGGTCGGATAGACCACCTGCATGTTGTCTTCGGCGCACATCTGAAGATAGCGCTCCAGACGCGCCGAGGAATGCTCCGGTCCCTGGCCCTCATAGCCGTGCGGCAGGAGGCAGACGAGGCCGGACATGCGCAGCCATTTGCGCTCACCCGAGGAGATGAACTGGTCGAACACGACCTGCGCGCCGTTGGCGAAGTCGCCGAACTGGGCTTCCCACAGCGTCAGCGTGTTCGGCTCGGCGAGCGAATAGCCGTATTCGAAGCCGAGCACGGCTTCTTCCGACAGCAGCGAGTTGATGACCTCGTAATGGCCCTGCTCGCTGCCGAGATGATTGAACGGCGTGTAGCGGCTCTCGTCTTCCTGGTCGATCAGGACCGAGTGACGCTGCGAGAAGGTGCCGCGCTCGGAGTCCTGTCCGGACAGGCGAACGTGATGGTTCTCAGCGAGCAGCGTGCAGAACGCCAGCGCTTCGCCGGTCGCCCAGTCGATGCCGGTGCCGCTGTCGATCGCCTTGGCGCGGTTCTCCAGGAAGCGCTGGATGGTGCGGTGAACGCGGAAACCGTCCGGCACCTTGGTGATCTTGCGACCGATCTCCTTCAGCTCGGTGAGATCGACGCCGGTGACGCCGCGACGGGCGTCCTCTTCCTGGTCGGCGATCTTGAAGCCCGCCCACTTGCCGTCGAGCCAGTCGGCCTTGTTCGGCTTGTAGGAGGTGCCGGCTTCGAACTCGGCATCGAGACGCGCGCGCCAGTCGGCCTTGGCCTTCTCGACCTCGCCCTCGGTCATCACGCCTTCGCTGATCAGGCGGCGGGCGTAGAGCTCGAGCGTCGAGGGATGCGCCGCGATCTTCTTGTACATCACCGGCTGGGTGAACGCCGGCTCGTCGCCCTCGTTATGGCCATGCCTGCGGTAGCAGAACATGTCGATGACGACGGGCTTGTGGAACTTCTGGCGGAATTCGGTCGCGACCTTGGCGGCGAACACCACCGCTTCCGGATCGTCGCCGTTCACGTGGAAGATCGGCGCGTCGATCATCTTCGCCACGTCGGACGGATAGGGCGAGGAGCGCGAGTAACGCGGATAGGTGGTGAAGCCGATCTGGTTGTTGACGATGAAGTGCACGGAGCCGCCGGTGCGGTAGCCCTTCAGGTCCGACAGACCAAAGCACTCGGCGACCACGCCCTGGCCCGCGAACGCCGCGTCGCCATGCATCAATAGCGGCATCACCGAGATGCGCTGGTCCGGCGGATCGCCGTGCTGGTCCTGCTTCGCGCGCACCTTGCCGAGCACGACGGGATCGACGATCTCGAGATGCGAGGGGTTGGCGGTCAGCGACAGATGGATGCGGTTGCCGTCGAACTCGCGGTCCGAAGAGGCGCCGAGGTGATACTTGACGTCGCCCGAGCCTTCGACCGCGTCGGGATTGGCCGAGCCGCCCTTGAACTCGTGGAACAGCGCACGGTGGGCCTTGCCCATCACCTGCGTCAGCACGTTGAGGCGGCCGCGATGCGGCATGCCGACCACGATCTCCTTCACGCCGAGATTGCCGCCACGCTTGATGATCTGCTCGAGCGCGGGAATCAGCGATTCACCGCCGTCGAGGCCGAAGCGCTTGGTGCCGGTGAACTTGGTGTCGCAGAACTTCTCGAAGCCCTCGGCCTCGACCAGCTTCATCAGGATGGCGCGGCGGCCTTCGCGGGTGAACGAGATTTCCTTGTCCGGTCCCTCGATGCGCTCCTGGATCCACGCCTTCTGCGCGGCATTGCTGATATGCATGAACTCGACGCCGAGCGTCTGGCAGTAGGTGCGCTCGCAGATCGCGGTGATCTCGCGCAAAGTGCCGTATTCGAGGCCGAGCACGTGATCGAGGAAGATCTTGCGGTCGAAATCGGCTTCGCTGAAGCCGTAGGTGCGCGGATCGAGCTCTTCGCGATTGCGCGGGGCTTCGATGCCGAGCGGATCGAGCTTGGCGTGGAAGTGGCCACGCATGCGATAGGAGCGGATCAGCATCAACGCGCGGACGGAATCGCGCGTCGCCTGGAGCAGGTCAGAGGAGGAGATATCCCCGCCCTTGTCCCCGCCCTTGGCCTGCGCCTTGGCGGCGATCTTGGTGCCGACCGCCTTCTCGACCTCGGCCCAGTTGCCGTCGAGAGCGGATGTCAGGTCGTCCTTCGGGGTCAGCGGCCAGTTGTCGCGCTCCCAGGACGGGCCCTCGGCGTTCTTGCTGATATCAGCGGGCTGGTCGTTGAGGCTCTTGAAGAAGTCCTGCCACTCGGCGTCGACCGAGGACGGATCCTTCTCGTAGCGGGCGTAGATTTCGTCGATGTAGGTGGCGTTGGTGCCCTGCAAAAAGGAGGAGAGGGCAAAGGCTGCGTTCGCGTCCTGGCGAGACATACTGGGTTCCTGGCGATTTCGGTTCGCGCATAACAAACGGCGCTAGCGCCGAGCTCCCCGGCAGAGGCTCGACGCGACAGGCACCATTTACCCTATTTGCTGCGAAACTTCGCCCGGAAAAGCACGAAGAAGTGAATTAGGCTTTCAACTTTTCGGCAAGCGTATGGCCGAGGCGCGCCGGCGACGGCGACACTGTAATCCCTGCGGATTTCATCGCCTCGGTCTTGGAACCGGCGTCGCCCTTGCCGCCCGAAATGATCGCGCCGGCATGACCCATGCGGCGGCCGGGAGGTGCGGTCACGCCGGCGATGAAACCGACCATCGGCTTCTTGCGGCCGCGCTTGGCCTCGTCCTTGAGGAACTGGGCGGCGTCCTCCTCGGCGGAACCGCCGATCTCGCCGATCATGATGATGGATTGGGTCTTGGGATCGGCGAGCAGCATTTCCAGCACGTCGATGAATTCGGTGCCCTTGACCGGGTCGCCGCCGATGCCGACCGCGGTGGTCTGGCCGAGGCCTTCCTGGGAGGTCTGGAACACGGCTTCGTAAGTCAGCGTGCCGGAGCGCGAGACGATGCCGACCGAGCCGGTCTTGAAGATGTTGGCGGGCATGATGCCGATCTTGCATTCGCCGGCGGTCATCACACCCGGGCAGTTCGGCCCGATCAGGCGCGACTTCGAGCCGGCCAGCGAACGCTTCACGCGCACCATGTCGAGGACCGGAATGCCTTCGGTGATGCAGACGATCAGCGGGATCTCCGCGTCGATGGCCTCGCAGATCGCGTCCGCCGCGCCCGGCGGCGGCACGTAGATCACCGAGGCATCGGCGCCGGTCTTCTCGCGCGCCTCACGCACCGTGTCGAACACCGGCAGGTTCAGATGAGTCGAACCGCCTTTGCCGGGCGAGGTGCCGCCGACCATCTTGGTGCCGTAGGCAATCGCGGCTTCGGAATGGAAGGTGCCGTTCTTGCCGGTGAAGCCCTGGCAGATGACCTTGGTGTTCTTGTCGATCAGGATGGACATGAGGCGAGCCTGCTTTCGTGGATAACTTTTACCTGGCCGGATGACGGCTGTTCAACGTGACTGTTCAATCGAAAGAGTAACCACCGAAAAAGATTTCGTGCGGTTGACCGTTTTCGAAAATGACTGTGTAGACCGCCGATCCGCGCTCGATGCGATCCCACATTTGCTTGTTGGTCTCGACCTGCGCGCGCGTCGGCCGCGATGATCCGAACAGACGTTCCACGTCGTGCGGAGCCAACGGGAAGGCCGTCATGAACGGCATTCCGCTTCCATCGAAAGGCGCGGGCGCGACTTGCGCGATATCGAGAATGGACCGGGTACCAGATTCGTCGCACTGCTCCATGAGCTGCTCGATCGAAGCATGCCTCGCACCCGGCGCGAGCGCAGAGAAGTCGATTGGAAAGGTCGGAAAGGGCGTCACAGGGTTGTAACGCCCTGCCTGGAATTCCCGCTCCCGCAATTTCTGTAATGCTGCGCCAAAATCGTCCTCATACGGAACGAAATACCAATATGGATGAGCACCCATGGTTTCGTCCTAATGAACACGACGGTAGACGCCGGTGAGCACGTCAGCCCAGCCTTCCGCGTCCGGCGAGAACTGGATCTTCAACGAGTACGAGGCGTCGTCGATGATCTCGTACACATGGCGCGCATTGCCGCGGAGCGAGCCGCGCACCAGCGTCAGGGTGTTGCCGACCCAGCCGCCGGAGGCGGGCGAGGGCGGCGTGTAGCCGAGCGAATCGTACCAGAACAATTTGTAGGTCCGGTCCTCGCGGTCGTAAGTGAAGAGGCCGTGGGTGGCGAACACCTGCTTGCCGTCGCGCATCTGGACCGAGTCCTGGATCAAGTAGAAGCCGTTGAGATCCATGCGCGCGACGGTGTGCGAGGTCGCCGGCCCGCCCGCCGTCCAGCGCGACGGGAAGACCATCTCTTCGCCAGTCCATTCGCCGGCGAACGCGGCAAGACGCGCATGCTCTGCAAGCGGGGATGATGCGGCGAGATGGTCCTGGGCCATGGCGTTAGCCTCCCTTGACGGCCTTCACGATCTTCTGCGCGGCGTCGTCGAGATTGTCGGCCGGCACCACGTTCAGACCGGATTCGCGGATGATCTTCTTGCCGAGCTCGACATTGGTGCCTTCGAGACGAACCACCAGCGGCACGCTGAGGCCGACCTCACGAACCGCAGCCGTGACGCCTTCGGCGATCACGTCGCACTTCATGATACCACCGAAGATGTTGACCAGGATGCCCTTCACGTTGGGATCCGCGGTGATGATCTTGAACGCGGCCGCGACCTTTTCCTTGCTGGCGCTGCCGCCGACGTCGAGGAAGTTCGCCGGCGCCATGCCGTAGAGCTTGATGATGTCCATCGTCGCCATGGCAAGACCGGCGCCGTTGACCATGCAGCCGATATTGCCGTCGAGGGTGACGTAGTTGAGGTCGTATTTGGACGCCTCGATTTCCTTGGCGTCTTCCTCGGTCTCGTCGCGCAGCGCGAGCACCTCGGGGTGACGGAACAGCGCGTTGTCGTCGAACGACACCTTGGCGTCGAGCACGCGGAGCTGGCCCTGCTTGGTCACGACCAGCGGGTTGATCTCCAGCATCGACATGTCCTTGGCGACGAACGCGGCAAAGAGCTGCGCGGTGAGCTTTTCCGCCTGCTTGGCGAGATCGCCGGTGAGCTTCAGGGCATTGGCGACGGTGCGGCCGTGATGGCCCATGATGCCGGTGGCCGGATCGACCGAGAAGGTCACGATCTTCTCGGGCGTGTTGTGCGCGACGTCCTCGATGTTGACGCCGCCTTCGGTCGAGACGACGAAGGACACGCGCGAGGTCTCGCGGTCGACCAGGATCGAGAGATAGAATTCCTTGTCGATGTCGGAGCCGTCCTCGATGTAGAGGCGGTTGACCTGCTTGCCGGCGGGACCGGTCTGCACGGTCACCAGCGTGGCGCCGAGCATCTGCTTGGCGAATTCGGAGACCTCCGCGGCCGACTTGGCGATGCGGACGCCGCCCTTGTCGCCGGCGCTAGCTTCCTTGAACTTGCCCTTGCCGCGGCCGCCGGCGTGGATCTGGCTCTTCACCACATAGACCGGACCGGGCAGCGCCTTGGCGGCGGCGTCCGCGTCGCTCGCTTTGAGGACCGGAACGCCCTTGGAGATCGGTACGCCGAACTCGCCCAGCAGCGCCTTGGCCTGATATTCATGGATATTCATATGGTCGCTCCCTGAACCCGCGGGCGGTGACCCCTAGGGGCCCACCTCAGTCTTGTGCCTGGCATACCATATACCACAGAGACTGCAAACCCGGATTCTTTGACATCGAGATCTTGGACCCGGACCCCACTCCGGTCAGCAGGGGTCCGGAAATGAAACCGCCGAAGACCGGGTTTCGATCTTCGGCGGGAATGGCTTGCCGTTAGCGGCCGAGAAGATCGGGTGCGATCTTCTTGCAGGCATCGACCAGGCCCTGCACGGCGCCGACCGACTTGTCGAAGGCCTCGCGGTCCTTGCCGGCGAGCTCGATCTCGACGACGCGCTCGACGCCCTTGGAGCCGATCACGACGGGCACGCCGACATACATGTCCTTCACGCCGTATTCGCCGTTGAGGTAGGCGGCCGACGGCAGCACGCGCTTCTTGTCGCGCAGATAGCTCTCGGCCATCGCAATGGCGGACGCGGCCGGCGCGTAGAAGGCCGAACCGGTCTTGAGCAGGTTCACGATCTCGGCGCCGCCGTTGCGGGTGCGGTCGACGATCTCGTCGAGGCGCGCCTGCGAGGTCCAGCCCATCTTGACGAGGTCGGGCAGCGGGATACCGGCAACGGTGGAGTACTTCACCAGCGGCACCATGGTGTCGCCATGGCCGCCGAGCACGAAGGCGGTGACGTCTTCAACGGAGACGTTGAACTCGTCGGCCAGGAAGTAGCGGAAGCGCGCGGAGTCGAGCACGCCGGCCATGCCGACGACCTTCTTGTGCGGCAGGCCCGAGGCCTTCTGCAGCGCCCAGACCATGGCGTCGAGCGGGTTGGTGATGCAGATGACGAACGCGTCGGGGGCGTACTTCTTGATGCCCGCACCGACCTGCTCCATGACCTTGAGGTTGATGGAGAGGAGGTCGTCGCGGCTCATGCCGGGCTTGCGCGGCACGCCGGCGGTGACAATGCAGACCTTGGCGTTGTCGAGGGCCTCGTAGGAGTTCGCGCCGGTGTAGTGCGCGTCGAAACCGTCGACCGGCGAGGACTGCGCGATGTCGAGCGCCTTGCCCTGCGGCACGCCCTCGGCGATGTCGAACATCACGACGTCGCCGAGTTCTTTCAGGCCGATGAGGTGAGCCAGCGTTCCGCCGATCTGACCGGAGCCAATCAAAGCAATCTTGTCGCGCGCCATGTGAACCTGTCCTTTAGACACGTGAAGAGGGGAAAACTGAGAGGGTGGTTATCCCTTTCGCCTCCCCCGTTCAAGTCGGTGGATGCCCAATTGTCGGGCTTGGCGCGATAGCAATCAACATACCCGGTCGTCATTCCGGGATGCGCCAACAGGCGCAGGCCCGGAATCCATCGGGCGGCAGAGTGGGTGGCGCAATGGATTTTGGGCTCGCGACTTTCGTCGCGCCCCGGAATGACGGCGCCGGCAAATAGGACTTAAGTCTCGACCAGGCCCTTGGTCGAGCCGCTGGCGGTGGAATCCTTGCGGCCGTGAGGCAGCGCCAGATAGGATTCCGAACTCATCTCGATCAGCCGCGACGACGTCCGCTTGAACTCCATCGCCTCGGTGCCCTCATGGGCGAGGTAGAGCGAGATCGGGTTGGCATCGGCCGAGGCCATCAGCTTCACGGCATTGTCATAGAGCGTGTCGATCAGCGTGATGAAACGCTTGGCGGCGTTGCGCTGGGAGAGGTCCATCACTGGAATATGGTCGACCAGGATGGTGTGATAATCGTGCGCCAGCCTGAGGTAGTCGGATGCGCCGAGCGGTCTCTCGCAAAGATCGGCGAAGGCAAAGCGCGCCACGCCATGGGCCGAGCACGGTACGTGCAGGGTGCGGCCCTTGATCAGGATGTCGCGCGACTTGCACCTGGCGTTGCCGGTCATCTTCACCCAGGCCTTGTCGAGGGCGGCATCCGCATCGCCATCCGCCGGCGTCAGCCACATCGGCACGCCCTGAAGTTTTTCCAGCCGGAAATCCGTCCGCGCATCCAGCCGTCGCACATCCATGTGGTCGGTGATCTGCTTGATGAAGGGCAGGAACAGCGCGCGGTTCAAGCCGCCCTTGTAGAGATCTTCCGGCGCAACGTTGGAGGTTGCGACCACGACGGTGCCGAGCTCGAACAGTTTTGCGAACAAGCGTCCGAGGATCATTGCATCGGCGATGTCGGTGACGTGGAATTCGTCGAAGCAGAGCAGCCAGCTCTCCTCGAAGATCGCGTGCGCCGTCAGCGCGATGACGTCGCCATCAGGGATCTGTCCGCGCGCGATGCTCTGGCGATAGTCGTAGATGCGCTCATGCACATCGGCCATGAATTCGTGGAAATGCGCGCGGCGCTTGTGCTCGACATTGGAGTGCTGGAAGAACAGATCCATCAGCATCGTCTTGCCGCGGCCGACCTCGCCGTGAACATAGAGCCCGTGCGGCGCCCCATCCTTGTCGCCGTTGCTGAACAGACGGGCGAGCAGGCCCTGCTTGCGCCTGGGGCTGTAGTTCGCGAGCCGCAGGTCCAGCGCCGCATAGGCCTCGGCGACCTCGGCCTGCGCGGCATCGGGCTCGATCGCGCCGGAGGCGATCCGGGTCTGGTAGGCTTCGCTGAAGGAAGAATTCTGGGTGGAGAGCATCGCCCTTTACCGCCAGAGACCGGCGGAAATTGCAAGCCGTGAATTGGTGCGGGGCGCTATGCGCTGGTGTCCCGGACGCGCTGCAGCGCTCTTGCGATGCTGCGCGTCCGGGACCCACTGTTTCGTTCATGCTTCACGGAAAGACTGGGCCCCGGCTCAGAGGCCGGGGCACGAGAGCCAAGCTCACTCGCACAGTTCGTAAGCGTCCTCGACCACGTACGGTCCGCCGCCCGTCGATGCGCGCGACGAGAACAGCACGAACCGCTCGGCCATGAACACCTTGCTCGGAAAGTAGCCTCGGATCGAGAGATAGTCGGCGACGTCGCGGTCGGTTGCGTCATGCAGCCGGGCCAGCGTGACGTGGGGAATGAATTTGCGCCCTTCCGGATCGAGGCCGATCCGCTGCATCATGCGTTCGAGCTCGGCCTGCAGATCCATCAGCGGTTTGCTCGGCGCGATGGTGGCGACCACCGCGCGCGGCTTGCGGCCACCGAAGCTTTGCAAGCCCTGCACCTTCACCTCGAAAGGCTTGCGATCGACGCGAAACAGCATCGATGCGATCTCGTTGGCGGAGGCGCCGTCGATGTCGCCGATGAAACGTAACGTGACGTGATAATTTTCGGGATCGATCCACCGGGCGCCGGGAAGGCCGCCCCTTAAGTTGGAAAGCGACTGGCCGATCTCGGCCGGAATTTCCAGACCAGTGAACAAACGCGGCATCGTTTCGCACTCCCGATGCTTGGGCATGATCCCTGGGAAGGATCATATCCAAATTTTAGAGCCGGTGACGAATCACCGGTACCCTGATTCCTATCGCAGTTGTGTGACTCTGCGAAGAGTTGCCAAGGCTACACCGGGAAAACCCCGGTTGTTAGGGTTAGCATTGCCTGCTTTTCATCGGCGTTGCTCGCCGATCGTGCGCACGAATGCCTCCACCGTGGGCAGCATCCTGCCGACGATGATGTCGACGCCTTCAGCGGTCGGATGAATGCCGTCGGCTTGATTGAGCCTGGCGTCGGCGGCGACACCGTCGAGGAAGAATGGATAGAGCGGCACGTCGAATCGTTTCGCCAGATCCGGATAAATCGAATTGAAGCGCGCGCCATAATCCGCGCCGAAATTCGGCGGCGCCAGCATGCCACACAGCATCACGGCGATCTTGCGCGCCTTGAGACGCTGGACGATGTCGGTCAGCGACGCCCGCGTCAAGTCGGGGTCGATGCCGCGCATCGCATCGTTGGCGCCGAGCTCGACAATGACGCCCTCGGTTCCGTCGGAGACCGACCAGTCGAGCCTGTCGCGGCCGCCGGACGAGGTGTCGCCCGACACCCCGGCATTGATCATGTCGACCATTATGCCTTTGGTCTGCAAGGCTTTTTGAAGTTTCGCCGGAAACGCGTCCTGCGCAGGGAGGCCAAGACCGGCACTCAGGGAATCGCCGAGCACGACAAGCTTGATCGGTTTTGTCGCGTCCGCCCGAGCGGGACCGGCGAGCGTCATCAAAGCGAGCATCAACACGGCTATGTGCATGAACAATCCGTAACGCCTCTCGACCGCGGCATCGGAGTTGCCATATGACCGGACCATGGACATCAGCATCTCTCCCTCTTCGCTCGCCGGCACTGCGCCGGACACCATCTCCATCTCCAACGTCAATCTCTCATTGGGGTCGGGGGCGGCACGCGTTCACATCCTCAAGGATATCAGCCTGCGCGTCGGCTCGGGCGAGACGATCGGCCTGATCGGCCCGTCAGGCTCGGGCAAATCCACGCTGCTGATGGTGATGGCGGGGCTGGAGCGTCCTGATAGCGGAGAAGTGGTGGTGTCAGGCACGCCTTTCAATGCCCTCGACGAAGACGCGCTGGCCCGCTTCCGCGGCCGCCAGGTCGGCATCGTCTTCCAGTCCTTCCACCTGATCCCGACCATGACGGCGCTGGAGAATGTCGCCGTGCCGCTCGAGCTTGCCGGCAATCCCGATGCCAGCAAGCGCGCGGCCGAGGAGCTGCAATCGGTCGGGCTCGGCGATCGCCTGCATCATTATCCGACACAGCTCTCCGGCGGCGAACAGCAGCGCGTCGCGCTTGCGCGCGCGCTGGCGCCCGATCCCGCCATCCTCGTCGCCGACGAGCCGACCGGCAATCTCGACGAGGCCACCGGAAAACAGATCGTCGACCTGCTCTTCACCAAACATGCCGAGCGCGGCATGACGCTGGTGCTGGTGACACACGATTCCTCGCTCGCGCATCGCTGCGATCGCGTGATCCGCCTGCGTTCGGGTCGCATCGACACCCAGACGACCAACGCATGAGCGCAGCCGTCGAACCATTTGCGAAGCCGAACGGCGTCGCGCTGTCGCTGCGTTATGCCTTGCGCGAATTGCGCGGCGGCTTGCGCGGCTTCTACGTCTTCATCGCCTGCATCGCCCTCGGCGTGATGGCGATATCAGGTGTCGGCTCGGTGTCGGCGAGCTTGAGCGATGGGCTTGCGCGCGAAGGTCGCACGCTGCTCGGCGGCGACGTTTCCTTCGTGCTGTTCCAGCGCGAGGCGAAGCCTGAGGAAGTCGCCTTTCTGCGCTCGCGCGGCACCGTCTCCGTCGCCTCGACCCTGCGCGGCATGGCGCGCTCGGCGGACGGCAAGCTGGCACTGGTCGAGATGAAGGCGGTCGACGACACCTATCCGTTGCTGGGACAGCTCACGCTGGCGCCGCAGCTGCCGATGTCCGACCTGGTCGCGGAGCGTGACGGTGCATTCGGCGCGGCTGCCGATCCGACGCTGCTGGCGCGGCTGTCGCTGAAAACAGGCGACCGCGTCACCATCGGCTCGGCCACCTTCCAGATCCGCAGCAGCGTCGAGGCCGAGCCCGACAAGCTCGCCGGCGGCCTCGGCTTCGGCCCCCGCTTCCTGATCAGCGAGGCGGGCCTGCGCGCGACCGGCCTCATTCAGCCCGGCAGCCTGGTGCGCTGGGTCTATCGCGTGAAGCTGCCTGACACCGCCAACAGCGACCGCGCCACCGACGCCTTCATCGCCGATGCGCGCGACGCCGCGCCGCAGGCCGGCTGGGAGGTCCGCAGCCGCTCCAACGCCTCGCCGCAGCTCGAGCGCAATATCAGCCGCTTCACGCAGTTCCTGACGCTGGTGGGACTCGCCGCGCTTTTGGTCGGCGGCGTCGGTGTGGCCAATGCCGTGAAGAGCCATATCGACCGCCGGCTCGAAGTGATCGCGGCCTTCAAGGCCGTCGGCGCCACGGGGCGCGACGTGTTCGGCATTTATCTCGCACAAGTCGTCCTGCTCGCCGCGATCGGATCGGTGATTGGTCTCGCGCTCGGCGCGGCAACGCCATTCGCCATCGTCGGCCTGTTCGGCAAGCTGCTGCCGCTCCCGGTGGTGCCGGCCGTGCATGCCGACGAGCTCGCGCTGTCCTTCCTCTATGGCCTGCTCACCGCACTTGCGTTCGGCCTGTGGCCGCTCGGGCGCGTTCATGACGTGCCGGTCGCCGCGCTGTTCCGCGACACCGTCGCCGCCGAATGGCACCGGCCGCGCCTCAGCTATGTCGTGTTCATGGGCGCCGTCGTCGCGCTACTCGTCGCCGTCGTGATCGGCCTCTCCTTCGACAAGCGCATCGCCGCGGTGTTCGTGGCCTCATCCGTCGTCGTATTCGCGGTTCTGCGCGGTGTTGCCGCCTTGCTGATGGCCATCGCGCGAAAACTGCCGCGCACGCGCTTCACCATGCTGCGGTTGGCGATCGCCAACATCCACCGGCCGGGGGCGCTGACGCCCTCGGTCGTGCTGTCGCTTGGCCTCGGCCTCGCCGTGCTCGTCACCATCACCCAGATCGACGGCAATCTGCGCCGGCAGTTCCTCGCCGCGCTGCCCGACCGGGCGCCGTCATTCTACTTCATCGACATTCCGAGCACGCAGGCGGCCCCCTTCGACGATTATCTGCGCCAGATTGCGCCGGGCGCGAAGGTCGAGGACGTGCCCATGCTGCGCGGGCGTATCGTCGCCGCCCGCGGCGTCCGCGCCGAGGATCTCAAGCCGTCAACCGATTCCGAATGGGTGCTGCAGAGCGATCGCGGCCTGACCTATACCGGCGAACTGCCGAAGGGCTCCAAGGTGGTGGAGGGCGAATGGTGGGGCGCCGACTATTCCGGCCCGCCGCTGGTCTCGATGGAGAAGAAGATCGCCGACGGGCTCGGCTTGAAGCTCGGCGACGAGATCGTGGTCAACGTGCTCGGCCGCGACATCCCGGCGAAAATCGGCAATTTGCGCACCATCGACTGGCAGGGGCTCGGCATCAATTTCGTGCTGGTGTTTTCGCCGAACGCGTTCAAGGGCGCGCCGCATACCCATATCGCGACGCTGACCGAAGCTTCGGGCGATGCGACCGGCGACGGCAAGATCATCAAGCAGGTCGCGGACGCTTACCCAATGGTGACGAGCGTGCGCGTGCGCGAGGTGATGGAGACGGTCGGCGCGGTGGTGACCAATCTCGCGCTGGCGATCCGCGGCGCCAGTTCCGTGACGCTGATCTCGGCGATCCTGGTGCTGGGCGGCGCGCTCGCCGCCGGGCATCGTCACAGGGTCTATGATGCGGTGATCCTGAAGACGCTGGGCGCGACGCGGCTGCGGCTGCTCGGGGCCTATGCGCTCGAATATCTGCTGATCGGCCTTGCCACCGCGGTGTTCGGCGTGATCGCCGGCAGCCTCGCCGCCTGGATGATCGTAACGCGGCTGATGACGCTGACTTTCGTCTGGCAGGCTGCAAGCGCAGCCGGCGTGGTTGCGGCCGCCCTGGTCGTCACCGTCGGGCTTGGTCTTGCCGGCACGCTGCTGGCGTTGAACAAAAAGCCCGCCACGGTGTTGCGGAATTTGTGACAAAAGGTAGCGGCCGCCGCACGCGGGGCCGGAATCGCGCGATTTCCGCAATTAACCACATTTGCTCGTCAGGCTCGCGTCAGGATCGTGCGACGAGGGCGACATTCGGCCGCGCATGGACCGTTGCACCGAATGTGTTAGTTTCCCACATATCGGATGGGTTCGGAGCCCCGATTGTTAGCCAAAATTAATGTCGGCAGACATCGGTATCCGAGATAGAATTGACGAACCGGCGGCATGGCACCCCCCATGCCGGACCGGGCAACCAACGGGAATTCGACCATGTCGGACCTAGACCGCAATTACGCTTCTCCTTTCGGCCGGGCCGCCGGGCGTGTTGACGCCGCGACGGTCGACGCCGGTCTGCGCGCCTACATGCTGCGCATCTACAATTACATGAGCATTGGCCTCGCCATCACGGGCCTTGCCGCGCTCGGTGTCTACATGGCTGCCGTCACTGACGTTCCGACCCCGGAAGCCGTCCGTGTCGGCAAGCTGTTCCTGACGCCGTTCGGCGTCGCGATGTTCGTGAGCCCGCTGAAATATCTGTTCATGCTGGCACCGCTCGCCATGGTGTTCGTGATCTCGGCCGGCATCAACCGCCTGGCCCCCTCGACGGCCCAGATCCTGTTCTGGGTGTTCTCGGCGCTGATGGGCGTCTCGCTGTCGACCATCTTCCTGGTCTACACGCATGACTCGATCGTGCGGGTGTTCTTCATCGCGGCGGCCACCTTCGGCGCGCTGAGCCTGTACGGTTACACCACGCGGCGTGACCTGAGCGGCTTCGGCTCGTTCCTGTTCATGGGCATGATCGGCGTCGCGATCGCCCTGCTGGTCAATATGTTCCTGGTCAGCACGATGATGCAGTTCATCATCTCGATCGTGGGCGTTCTGGTGTTCGCCGGCATGACCGCCTACGACACCCAGCGGCTGAAGAACGACTACATCTACGGCTACGCCGCGGCCGGCGGTGACATCGCCGAGCGCGCGGCGATTACCGGCGCGCTGTCGCTGTACCTGAACTTCATCAATATCTTCACCTTCCTGCTGCAGCTCCTCGGCCAGCGCGACTAAGCGCCAGACCCGGGAGAACGGACACGAACCCCGGCCGAAAGGCCGGGGTTTTTGTTTGGGGCCGGAGCCGAGGTCCCGTAGCCCCTCTTCCAGCCGTCCCGGGAAGATTCTAATCTTCCCTCATGTCCGCACCCGAAATCAGGCCCACCCTTGAGGCCGACCTCCCCGCCATCACCGCCATCTACCAGCAGGCCGTCCGCGAGGGCACCGCGACGTTCGAGCTGGACCCGCCTGATCTTGCCGAGATGACGCGCCGCTATCGCGCGCTCATCGACGGCGGCTATCCCTATTTCGTCGCCATCATTGACGGCCGCGTCGCCGGCTACGCCTATGCCGGCGCCTACCGGCCGCGCCCGGCCTACCGCTTCACCGTCGAGAACTCGATCTATCTCGATCCCTCGTTCCACCGCCGCGGCATCGGCTCGCTGCTGCTGGAGCGGCTGATCGGCGAATGCGAGGCGCGCGGCTTCCGGCAGATGATCGCCGTGATCGGCGATTCCGCCAATGCCGGCTCGATCGGCGTGCACACCAGGGGCGGCTTCAAGATGATCGGCACGCATCCGAATGTCGGCCTGAAATTCGGCCGCTGGCTGGATACGGTGATGATGCAGCGCGATCTCGGCGAGGGTGCGACGACGGTGCCGAAATAAGCTCGGTCTCGTAGGGTGGGTTAGCCCCGCGGATTGCGCGAAGCGCAAACCGCCAGGCGTAAGCCACCTCTCGTGTTTCCAAGTCAACAGAAGTGGTGGGTTACGCCTTCGGCTAACCCACCCTACGGCACCGTTCGTGCCGCTACACCACCGCCAGCTTCCGGTCGATCGCCAGCAGCACGCGCTCGAGCTCGTGGCCGCGGCGCAGGATCAGGCCGGTCGCGGAGATCACGCTGTACATGCCCTGCTTGCGTGCAAGCCGCGGATCTTTCTCGATGCGGTAGATCGGCACTTCCGAGGCGCGGCGATACACCGAGAACACCGCGCGGTCTTTCAGGAAATCGATCGCATAGTCGCGCCATTCGCCGTCGGCGACCATGCGGCCATAGAGATTGAGAATTCGGTGCAGCTCGAGCCGGTTGAACGTCACCCGGCCAGGCTGTGCATTCGCAGCGGCGGGGCGCGCCGCTGCGCGCTGCTCGCTCGGTTCGGCATCCTCCGACGTCAGACTCATGGGGCGCCTCCTCTTCGCGCAGCATGACCCCGTCCGCGAAGACCGTCCTCGGAGCCGCGGATCATGACAATTGCATGATTGCGCCAACCGTTCCCCGCTGCAAGAGGCTCAGCGAGGAAGCCTCAAGGGACCACTGGCTCGCTTCGCTGACCCGGAGCGATTCATGACACACGCAACGGTGGAACTTGTCAGCGACAAACCGTCACGGGATCGTTAGCAGGAATCACAGGATCGCCGCTTTTCCGCCCACGGCGCGCCGCCCTGCATTGCGAAAAGATCTGTGTGCGTTGACCCGGTCCTTTCGGTTCCGGATTCCTCAGCCCCCAGCCCCCCGGGGTCGAACAGGATCGGGTCTGTGCGCATGACAAGGAGGGCCAACGCGAGTTGGTCCTTTTTTGTTTGTGGCGGGGTGTTTCAATCTCGCTGTCATTCCGGGGCGCGCCCCTTGGCGCGAACCCGGAATCCATTGGGCGGCGGTACACGCGGTGAAATGGATTCCGGGCTCGCGCTTCGCGCGCCCCGGAATGACGAAGACTGATTTTGCCGAGTCGATTGACGTGCGCTTCAATGCAGCGACGTATACGCCGCCCCCAGCATCGGACCGGGTTTGTCGCGGCTGCCGTCCTGGACATAGACCACCGCGCCGTCGACACCTTCGCGCGAGGTCAGATTCTCGATCGGTACCGTCCAGGTTTCCTGATGTCCGTTCCAGTCGCCGACCTTGAGCAGATTGCGCACGACGTTGTGGTACGTGATCTGCTGCCCGCGGTTCTCGCCGCGGCTGATCTCGATCGGCACCGATTTCATGATGGAGCAGATCCAGACCTCGCCATGCGAGACCGTCGGCTCCTTGCTCGCGGCGACCGACACGTTGATCTGCTTGCCCGCGATCGACATCGTCACCGGTACACTCATGACGCCCGTGCCCGCCTCGGTCCTGTCGATCGCATTCTCGATGCCGGGCCGATCGCTGCCGATGACATGCGCGGCGCCGTTGACGACCACCTGCGGGGTATAGACCTCGCGGTCACCGCGCATCCGCGAATAGGCGCGCTGCCGCGCCGAGAAGCGTGAGTCCGCCAGCGTGTCCTTCCAACCGAGATAATCCCAATAGTCGATCGGCATGCTCAGCGCGATGATCGAGGGGTCCTTGGCGAGGTCGCCGATGACCTTGTCGGCGGGCGGGCAGGACGAGCAACCCTGCGAGGTGAACAGCTCGACCACGGCGCGGGGATCGGCCTCGGCGGGGCGGATGACGGCGACGATAGCGCAGATGCCGAGTGCTCCCGACCAGAATGCTCCGGACCATCGGGAAACGAAATTGGAAGCCATCATGCCAGTCATGTCGAATGTCACAGCTCGTTTGGGGGATCGCTTATCGCCTGATGGTCACCGTAGTCCTACGGGCGCGGTACATCCAAGGCGGGAATTTGCAGAGCGGGCCCATCGAAACATACCGCAAACGAACGAAGGCGGCCTTGTGATAGGCCGCCTTCGTTTAACGTTCTACTCACGTCGCGGTGAGCCACCGTTCACAAATTCGCGCGCCAAAGTGCGCCGAGCGCACTTTGTCTGGCTGGCAGAGCATGATCGTTCCGGAATACCGCTGCGCACTTTGCGCCCTCGCGGCCTTCGGGTCCGGATCATGCTAGGCCGCGAGTTTGCGCAGCACATAGTGAAGAATACCGCCGTTCCGGTAGTAATCGAGCTCGTCCAGCGTATCGATGCGGCAGAGCAGCGAAACGCGCTGCAGCGAACCATCACCGGAAACGATTTCCGCGGTCAGCTTCTGGCGCGGCTTGAGGTCGCCGACGAGGCCACGCAGCGTGACCTTCTCGTCGCCCTTCAGGCCGAGCGACGACCACGAGGTGCCTTCCTCGAAGGTCAGCGGCAGCACGCCCATGCCGACCAGGTTGGAGCGATGGATGCGCTCGAAGCTCTGGCAGATCACGGCGCGAACGCCGAGCAGACGCGTGCCCTTCGCGGCCCAGTCGCGCGATGAGCCGTTGCCGTATTCGGCGCCGGCGAACACCACCAGCGGCACCTGCTCCTGCTGATACTTCATCGCAGCGTCGTAGATCGACATCTGCTCGCCGTCGGGCCAGTGTTTTGTGAGACCGCCCTCGGGGATATTTCCGTCCGCGCCCTTCAGCATGAAATTCTTGATGCGGATGTTGGCGAAGGTGCCGCGCATCATGACTTCATGGTTGCCGCGGCGCGTGCCGTACTGGTTGAAGTCGGCGGGACGCACCTGGTGCTCGCTGAGATATTTGCCGGCGGGCGAGGTGAGCTTGATCGAACCGGCCGGCGAGATGTGATCGGTGGTGATCTTGTCGCCGAACATGGCGAGGATGCGCGCCTCGACGATATCGGTGACGGGCTCCGGCTCCTTCTTCATGCCTTCGAAATAGGGCGGGTTCTGCACATAGGTCGACGACATGTTCCAGCGATAGGTCTCGCTCTCGACAGTCTTGATCTTGCGCCAGTTGGTGTCGCCCTTGAACACGTCGGCATACTTCTTCTTGAAGATCGACGCGGTCACGAACTTCTTCATGAAGGCGTTGATCTCCTTCGACGTCGGCCAGATGTCCTTGAGGTACACCGGCTTGCCGTCCTTGCCTTCGCCGAGCGGCTCGACGGCAAGATTCTTGGTGACGCTGCCGGCGAGCGCGTGGGCGACGACCAGCGGCGGTGAGGCCAGATAGTTCGCCTGCACGTCCGGCGATACGCGGCCTTCGAAGTTGCGGTTACCGGAGAGCACGGCAGCGGCGACGATGCCGTTGTCGTTGATCGACTTCGAGATCTCTTCCGGCAGCGGACCGGAATTGCCGATGCAGGTGGTGCAGCCGAAACCAACCAGGTTGAATCCGACCTTGTCGAGATCTTTCTGGAGGCCGGAATCGGCAAGATAGCCGGCGACCACCTGGCTGCCCGGGGCGAGCGAGGTCTTCACCCACGGCTTGGCCTTGAGACCCTTCGCGGCGGCGTTGCGCGCCAAGAGGCCGGCGCCGATCAGCACGCTCGGGTTCGACGTGTTGGTGCAGGAGGTGATGGCGGCGATGACGACGTCGCCATGGCCGAGATCGAAATTCTTGCCTTCAACCGGGAAGCGCTTGTTGGGCTCCTCGCCCTTCTTGTACTCGCTGCCGAGCGCCAGCGAAAAACCTTCGGCGACCGACGGCAGCGCGATGCGGCCTTCGGGACGCTTCGGACCGGCCATCGACGGCACGACGTCGGCGAGATCGAGCGTCAGCGTTTCCGTGAACACCGGGTCAGCCGACTTGGCGGTGCGGAACAGCCCTTGCGCCTTCGCATAGGCCTGCACCAGCGCGACGCGCGGTGCGGCGCGGCCGGAGGTCTTGAGATAGTCGATCGCGGCAGCGTCAACCGGGAAGAAGCCGCAGGTCGCGCCATACTCAGGCGCCATGTTGGCGATGGTCGCCTTGTCGGCGACGGAGAGGTTGTCGAGGCCGGGGCCGAAGAACTCGACGAACTTGCCGACCACCCCTAACTTGCGCAGCATCTGCGTCACGGTGAGCACGAGGTCGGTGGCGGTGACGCCTTCCTTCATCGCGCCCTTCAGCTTGAAGCCGACGACGTTCGGCAGCAGCATCGACAGCGGCTGGCCGAGCATGCAGGCTTCCGCCTCGATGCCGCCGACGCCCCAGCCGAGCACGGCCAGACCGTTGACCATGGTGGTGTGCGAGTCGGTGCCGACCAGCGAATCGGGATAAGCGACCTCGAAGGTGCCGGTTTTCTTGCCGACCGTCATCTTCTCCTTCTTGGTCCACACCGTCTGGGAGAGATATTCGAGATTGACCTGGTGGCAGATGCCGGTGCCGGGCGGCACGACCGAGAAGTTCGAGAACGCCTTCTGGCCCCACTTCAGGAACTCGTAGCGCTCCTGGTTCTGCTTGTATTCCTCGGCGACGTTCTTGCCGAAGGCCTTGTTGTCGCCGAAGAAGTTCACGATCACCGAGTGGTCGATAACGAGATCGACGGGCACCAGCGGGTTGATCTTCTCGGCATCGCCGCCGAGCTTCTGCATCGCGTTGCGCATCGCGGCGAGATCCACCACCGCCGGAACGCCGGTGAAATCCTGCATCAGCACGCGGGCCGGGCGGAACGCGATCTCATGCTCCAGCGACTTCTTGCGCAGCCACTTCGAGACCGCGACGATGTCCTCTTTCTTGACCGTGCGGCCGTCCTCGTTGCGGAGGAGGTTCTCGAGCAGGACCTTCATCGAATAGGGAAGCTTCGAGATTCCCTTCAGACCGTTCTTCTCCGCCGTAGGCAAGCTGTAATAGACATAGGTCTTGGCGCCGACCTTGAGGGTCTTTTTGCATTTGAAGCTGTCGAGCGAGGTCATGTAGGAAATCCCAATTGTTAGACATACCCGGCACAGGGTATTTTAACACCGTCAGCGAATCCGTCTGGGGGTCGCTTGCAGGGGCAGGTTGAGTTGCTGCATCAAGTAGTTCCGGGCTTATAGAAGTTTTCTAACCGCGCCGCCACAGCCACAACAGTACCGAGCAAGTCGCGAGCCAAAAATTCTGATGCGCTACCCCAAGATTTCCTGAGGCCCGGCTGTGAACGGATTGGTACAAGGCCAGATGCAGCTGACCGGACGCGGGGTGACTTGCGTGCGCGGCGGCCGCGAGGTGTTTTCCAGGCTCGATTTCCAGGCCGCTTCCGGCGAGGCCGTGGCGGTCGTCGGCCGTAACGGATCGGGCAAGACCTCGCTGCTGCGGCTGCTTGCGGGCTTGCTCATTCCGGCTGGCGGCACGATCGTACTGGACGGGGGCGACGCCGACATGACGCTGCCCGAGCAGTGCCACTATCTCGGCCACCGCGATGCCCTGAAGCCCGCGCTGAGCGTGGTCGAGAATCTGTCATTCTGGGCTGATTTCCTGGGCGGCGAGCGGTGTGACGCGGCCGCGAGCCTCACCACCGTCGGCCTCGACCATGCAGCTCTTTTGCCCGCCGCCTTCCTGTCCGCCGGCCAGCGCCGACGGCTCTCGCTGGCCCGGCTGCTGACGGTCCGCCGCCCGGTCTGGCTTCTGGACGAGCCAACCAATGCGCTGGATGCTGCCGGCCAGGAGATGTTCGGCGGGCTCATGCGGGCGCACCTCGCCAGGGGCGGAATGATCATCGCAGCGACCCATGCGCCGCTGGGGATCGATGCGCGGGAGCTGCGGATCGGGGGCGGGGTATGATTCCGGCGGACCCTCAGCTTTTCGAGCGGCAAAGCCCAGCTCTCTCCGTTCCCGCCCCCCTTGTGGGGGAGGGTCAGGGAGGGGGGTGCCACACGGCGCGCTCTGTCGGATCAAGCGTCGGGCAAGCTCGCCTCCTACAACCATCTCGCCCGGGGCTACCCCTCTCCCTAGCCCTCCCCCACAAGGGGGGAGGGAGCGCAGTTTGCCGGAGGTCGGAGCCGGGCTCTCACGGCCGCCATGCCGCAAGCGGAAGAGACAGCCCATGACCGCCCTCGCCGCCCTGATCCGCCGCGACATCCGCATCGCGCTCCGCGTTGGCGGCGGGGCGCTGATTGGCGTGCTGTTCTTTCTGACCGTGGTCGTGCTGATGCCATTCGCGGTCGGGCCGGACCTGGCGCTGCTGTCGCGGCTCGGGCCGGCGATCCTGTGGCTCGGGGCGCTGCTGGCCAGCCTGCTGACGCTCGACCGGCTGTTCATGGCCGACCATGAAGACGGCTCGCTCGACTTGATCGCGATGAGCCGGACGCCGCTGGAACTGGCCTGCGCGGCCAAGGCGCTGGCGCATTGGCTGGCTGCGGGCCTGCCGCTCGTCGTCGCCACCCCCGTGCTTGGCCTCCTGCTCAACCTCGACATGGTCGCGACCGGCGCGGTGGCGCTGACACTGCTGGCCGGCACCCCGGCCCTGACTTTCACCGGCATGATCGGCGCGGCGCTGGCGGTGACGCTGCACCGGGGCGGCCTGTTGATGGCCGTGCTGGTGCTGCCGCTGTCGATTCCGGTGCTGATCTTCGGGGTCGCGGCCTCGCAGGCCGCGATCGCGGGACCGCTGTCATTCGGCGCGCCGTTCTCGATCCTGTGCGCGCTGTCGCTGGTCAGTCTGGTGATCGGCCCGTTCGCGGCGGCGGCAAGCCTGAAACATGGACTGGACTGACAAGGGCTGGACTGAAATGGGTCTGAAGCCTTGACCCCGATCAACTTTCGCTGCGCGCTTTCATGCTGATTGCGTGAGCAGCTCCCGGTGATTATCAGGATACCATGTCGCTGATCGACCTCGCCAACCCCACACGGTTCCTCGCGCTATCGGCGCGGGTGCTGCCGTGGCTCGCGGCCGCGACCGTCATCCTGCTCACGATCGGCCTCTATCAATCCGCGTCCGCGCCCGACGATTATCAGCAGGGCGCGACCGTGAAGATCATGTTCATCCACGTGCCCAATGCGTGGCTGTCGATGTTCGTCTGGGGCGTGATGAGCCTCGCCTCGCTCGGCACGCTGGTGTGGCGGCATCCGCTCGCCGACGTCGCCGCCAAGGCCGCCGCCCCGATCGGCGCCAGCTTCACCTTCCTCGCGTTGCTCACGGGCTCGCTGTGGGGCCGGCCGATGTGGGGCACCTATTGGGAATGGGATGCGCGGCTGACGTCGGTGCTGATCCTGTTCCTGATGTATCTCGGCCTGATGGCGCTGTGGCGCGCCGTGGAAGATCCCTCGCGCGCGGCGCGTGCGGCAGCGGTGCTGACCCTGGTCGGCGCGCTCAATCTGCCGATCATCAAGTTCTCCGTCGACTGGTGGAACACGCTGCATCAGCCGGCCTCGGTGATGCGCATGGGCGGCTCGACGCTCGACAAGGCGTTTCTGGTGCCGCTGCTGGTGATGGCGGTCGCCTTCACGCTGCTGTTCGTCACGCTTCACCTGGCTGCCATGCGCAACGAAATCCTACGCCGACGTGTACGGTCGCTGCAGATGATGCAGGCGAGCCAGAAAGCCGCATGATGTCGCTCGGTCCTTACGCGTCCTTCATCGTGACGTCCTATGCCGCGGCGGCCATTGTGGTGGTGATGCTGATCGGCTGGGTCGTCATCGACTATCGCAACCAGACAGCGCGGCTGCGCGAGCTCGACCGCAGCGGCGTCACCCGCCGCTCGGGGCGCAGCGCGACGGATACGCCATGAGCGATCAATCAACCTCCGCACCGGCGCAGCGCCGCACCTTCCTGATGGTGCTGCCGCTGCTCGCCTTCAGCGCGCTTGCCGCGCTGTTCTGGTTCGGGCTCAGCGGTGGCGATCACTCACGGATACCCTCGGCGCTGATCGGAAAGCCCGCGCCGCAGCTCACGCTGCCGCCGCTCGAAGGACTGCAGACGGCCGGCGCGCAGGTGCCCGGCCTCGATCCCGCCGCGTTCAAGGGCAAGGTCAGCCTCGTCAATGTCTGGGCCTCCTGGTGCGTGCCGTGCCATGACGAAGCGCCGCTGCTGACCGAACTCGCCGCGGACAAGCGCTTCCAGATGGTCGGCATCAACTACAAGGACGCGCCCGACAACGCGCGTCGTTTCCTCGGCCGCTACGGCAATCCGTTCGGCCGCGTCGGCACCGACGCCAATGGCCGCGCCTCGATCGAGTGGGGCGTCTATGGCGTGCCGGAGACGTTCGTGGTCGGGCCCGAAGGCACCATCGTCTACAAGCTGGTCGGCCCGATCACGCCGGAAAATTACCGCAGCGTGTTGCTGCCGCAGATGGTGAAGGCGTTGAAGGCGGGGAGCTGATCACGATTGTCAGCGCGAGCCGACAAGCCAGCCGCAAACACCGCTGTCATGCCCCGGCTTGACCGGGGCATCCAGTCCGCCGCGGCTTCTCCGTATCTCAGGGCCGTCTCTGGAATACTGGATCGCCCGATCAAGTCGGACGATGACAGTTGAGTGTGTGGCGACGCCTCGGCTCGAAATGACGAGTCGAGAGAGCTCAGCCCTTCCTGATATCCCCGGCCTCGGCCTCGCTGGTCTCCAGCGACACCGGCTCGACGCCGTAGCGCTTGGTCAGCGGCATCTGGGCGATGGCGAAGATCATGGTGAGGGGCGTGACGCCGAAAACCTTGAAGTTCACCCAGAAGTCCGTGCTCTGGGTGCGCCAGACGATCTCGTTCAGGACGGCCATGCCGGCGAAGAACAGCGCCCAGCGCATCGTCAGGATGCGCCAGCCCTGCGGCGTCAGATTGAACATCTGGTCGAACATGACGGCGATGAAGGAGCGGCCGAACAACAGGCCGCCGCCGAGGATCGCGGCGAACAGGCCGTAGATGATGGTCGGCTTGACCTTGATGAAGGTCTCGTCGTGCAGCACCAGGGTGAGCGTGCCGAACACCAGCACGATCACGCCCGTGACGATCGCCATGATCGGGATGTGGCGCGTCACCACATAGGAGGCGATCATCGCTGCGACGATCGCGACCATGAAGGCGCCGGTCGCGGCGAACAGGTTGAACTTCGCGTTGACGAAGAAGAACACGAGCAGCGGACCGAGCTCGGTCGCAAGCTTGAACAGCGGATGCGGCTGGGTCTTGTCCATTCTCTAGCTTTCGATTCCGGCGATGGCGCGGGCGAAATCGCGCGCGGTAAACGGCGCGAGATCGTCGACGCCTTCGCCGACGCCGATGAAATGCACCGGCAGTTTGAATTTCTCCGCGAGCGCCACCAGAATGCCGCCGCGCGCGGTGCCATCGAGCTTGGTCATCACGAGGCCCGTCACGCCCGCCGTGCGATGGAAGGCCTCGACCTGCGACAGCGCGTTCTGGCCGACGGTGGCGTCGAGCACGAGCAGCACCGCATGCGGTGCCGAAGCGTCGACCTTGCGGATGACGCGGACGACCTTCTCGAGCTCGTTCATCAGCTCGGACTTGTTCTGCAGGCGGCCGGCGGTGTCGATCAGCAGTACGTCGATGGCCTGCTCCTTCGCGGCGGTCAGCGCGTTGAAGGCGAGGCTCGCCGAATCCGAGCCCTGCGCGCCGGCGATCACGGGAGTTTTGGTGCGCTCGCCCCACACCTTGAGCTGCTCGATCGCGGCGGCGCGAAACGTGTCGCCGGCGGCCAGCATTACCTTGCGGCCTTCGGAGGCGAATTTCTGCGAGAGCTTGCCGATGGTCGTGGTCTTGCCGGAGCCGTTGACGCCGACCACGAGGATGACGAACGGCTTCTTGCCCGCGTCGATCTCGAGCGGCTTCGCCACCGGGGCCAGCACCTTCTCGACCTCGGTCGCGACGACGTCCTTGACCTCGTCGGCCGAGATCGCCTTGTCGTAGCGCCCGGTGCCGACGGCGTCCGCGATCCGCACCGCGACATTGGTGCCGAGGTCGGCGCGCAGCAGCACGTCCTCGATGTCGTCGAGCATGGCGCGGTCGAGCTTGCGCTTGGTGACGAGGTCGGCGACCGCGGTCCCGAGCGAGGACGAGGTGCGCTTCAGCCCGTCGGACAGGCGGCGCCACCAGCTCAGCTTGGGGGGATCTGACGTGGTATCGTTCATGGCGGGGGTGTGTTAGCCGTTCCCGCCCTCAAACGAAAGTCTTGTCCGAAAGTCCTGCCATTGCTCGATGTTCCCGAATTGACCGCCGAGGAGATCCAGGCGCGCGTGCTCCACCGCGACGGGCTGATGCTGGTCATCGACAAGCCATCCGGCCTGCCGGTCCATCGCGGCCCCAAGGGCGGCGCCAATCTGGAGGACTCCTTCGCCGCGCTCTGCTTCGGCCTGCCGCGACCGCCAGTGCTGGCCCACCGGCTGGACAAGGACACCTCCGGCTGCCTCGTGCTCGGCCGCCATCGTAAGGCCACCGCCTCGCTCGGCCTGCTGTTCAAGCATGGCAAGATCGGCAAGACCTATTGGACCGTGGTCGAGGGCGGCCCTGCCGAGGACGAAGGCACCATCGACATGCCGCTCGGCCGGCTCAATGCCGAGCGCGGCTGGTGGCAGAAGCCCGACCCCGAGGGACAGAAGGCGGTCACCAACTGGAAGGTGATGGGCCGGGGCGAGGGTTTCACCTGGCTTGCCATGGAACCGGTGACCGGGCGGACCCATCAATTGCGGGTGCATTCGTCGGCGACCGGCTGGCCGATCTTCGGCGATAACATTTACGGCAACGGCCCGCGCTTCGGCGAGCCGAAGCTGCACCTGCATTCCCGCGAGATCGTGGTGCCGATCTCCCGGAACAAGGAGCCGGTCCGCGTGGTCGCCCCGGCGCCGCCCCACATGCACGACAAGCTCCGCGCCTGCGGCTGGACCGGGGAATAGTGGCGACAACGGAGGCATGGTTTACGAAACGTTCAGTGCTCGCCTCTAATGATAGCGGTTGCTTAGAACAAGCTTCCGTCATCCCGCTCAGGACGAGCATCGCGTCATGTCTACGGCCCAATTTTCGATCATCGACGAGGTCGAGTCCGCGATCCGGGCCGGCTCGGCAGAAAAGGGCCTGGAGACCGCCCGGCGCGTCACCAACCTGTTCCTCTCCTCCGCCGGAAGCTTCAACGACGAGCAGATCGCGCTGTTCGACGACGTGCTCGAACGCCTGATCGGCACCATCGAGCTGCGGGCCATCGCCGACATGGGCGCGCGGATTGCGCTCGCCGAAATCAGCGCCCAACTCGCGCCGATCACGCAGGCGCCGCCCTCGGTGATCCGCCGCCTCGCCAACAATGACGAGATCCGCATCGCCGGACCCGTGCTGCAGGAATCCGCGCGCCTCGATGACGGCGATCTGGTGAAGATCGCATCCAGCAAGGGCGAGCCGCATTTGCTCGCCGTCGCCGGCCGCTGGTGGCTGAAGGAGATCGTCACCGACGCGCTGCTGGCGCGCCGCTATCCCAGCGTCAGCCGCCGTCTCGCCGCCAATCCCGGCGCGCGCGTCTCGGGCAACGGCTTTGCCATCATCGTCCGCCAGGCCGAGTCCGATCCGGAGCTCGCGGTCAGCGTCGGCGTTCGCGTCGACATGCCGTCGGATCTGCGCCGCCAATTGCTGCGCTCGGCAACGGACGCGGTTCGCACGCGATTGCTGTCGCGCGCGCCGCCGCATCTGTTCGAGGAAATCCAGAATGCGATCGCCGCCGTCACCGTCGGCGTCGAGCGCGAGATGTCGGGCGTGCGCGATTTCGAGGGCGCCAAGCGCGCCATCGCCAATCTCAAGGCCGCCGGCCAGCTCAACGAGGCGACGCTGCTCGGCTTCGCGCGACACCGGCGCTACGAAGAGGCCGTGGCCGCGCTGGCGGCGCTGTCCGGATCGACCGTCGAAGTGATTCGTCCGCTGATGCAGAGCCTGCGCGAAGACGGCTTGCTGGTGCCGTGCAAGGCGGCGCAGCTGAGCTGGGAAACCACGGCCGCCGTGCTCGAAAGCCGCTTTGCCAGTGGTGCGATGAAGCCGGCGGACATTGCGAGGGCGAAAAGCAATTTTGCGCGCATGTCGACCGAGAATGCCAGGCGCACGCTGCGCTTCTGGCAGGTGCGGGCGTCGTAGGGTCCTCGCTGCGCGCCAAGCCCCCCACTGTCGTCCTGGCGAAAGCCAGGACCCATAACCACCGAATTCAGTTTGATGAAGATTCGTGGTTGGCAATCACGTCCGACAACTTCGCCATGGGGTAATGGATCCTGGCTTTCGCCAGGACGACGATGGGGTAAGCAGAGCGCCTTAACAACTAGACCGTCAGCCGCGCACCATCGCTGCCGGCAATCTTAAGCGGCACGATGCTGCCGACCCGCTCGCCCGCAATCGCCACCGGCAGATAGTGCTCCGTACGCCCCTGAGCATCGCTCTCGATCAGCACCTCACGCGTCGCACCGATCTCGGCTTGGAGGCGACGTCGCAGCGCCGCCTCGCCAGCCGCACGCAGCCGCTTCGCGCGTTCCTTGATCGTACCGCCCGCGACCTGCGGCATCTTCGCGGCCGGCGTGCCGGGACGCGGCGAATAGGGGAAGACGTGGAGGAAGGTGAGCCCGCACGCCTCGACGAGATCGAGCGAGCGCGCAAACATCTCGTCGGTCTCGGTCGGAAAACCCGCGATGATATCGGCGCCGAACACGATATCAGGCCGCAGCCGCCGCACCTGATCGCAGAATGCAATCGCATCCTTCCGCGAATGCCGCCGCTTCATGCGCTTCAGGATCATGTCGTCACCCGACTGCAGCGACAGATGCAGATGCGGCATCAGCCTGATATCGTCGGCGATTGCATCGAGCAGATCAGCGTCTGCCTCGATCGAATCGATCGAGGAGATGCGCAGCCGCTTCAACTCCGGCACGTGCCGCAAAATCTGCCTGGTCAGCATGCCGAGCTTCGGCGCGCCCGGCAGATCGGTGCCGTAGCTGGTGAGGTCGACGCCGGTCAGCACGATCTCGGCATGGCCGCGCTCCACCAGCGCCCGCACCTGATCGACCACCGCGCCCATCGGCACCGAGCGCGAATTGCCGCGGCCATAGGGAATGATGCAGAAGGTGCAACGATGATCGCAGCCGTTCTGCACCTGAACGAACACGCGCGGCAGGCCGCTGGCATAGCCGTCGACGAGATGCGGGGCCATCTCCTTCACGGCCATGATGTCGCTGACGGCGATCTTCTCGCCGGCGCCGAGATCGAAGGCGGCGCGGGCCGCGCGCCAGGCATCACCGCGCATCTTGTCGTCATTGCCGACGACGCGATCGACCTCGGCCATGTCGGCGAACATGCCGCTCTGCGTCTGCGCCGCGCAACCTGTGACGACGATGCGCGCGCCGGGCCGTTCACGCTTCAATTTGCGGATCGACTGCCGCGCCTGCGCCACCGCTTCGTTGGTGACGGCGCAGCTATTGATGACGATGGTGTCGGAAAGCCCCGCCCCTTCCGCCTCGCGGCGGATCACCTCGGCCTCGAAGGCGTTGAGGCGGCAGCCGAAGGTGACGATTTCGACGGCCATCAGCCGGCCGGCGCGAACAGCGCCGGATCGAAATGGCCTTCATATTCGAAGGTCGCGGTGCCCGTCATCAACACGTGGTCGTCGCGCTCGCGCCATTCGATGACGAGCTTGCCGCCGGGCAGCGTCATCTCCACCTTGCGCTCGGTGCGCTTCAGCCGCGCAGCCGCAACGGCGGTCGCGCAGGCCGCCGAGCCGCACGCACGGGTGAGCCCGGCGCCGCGTTCCCAGGTGCGCATCGTGATATGCTCGCGGTCGACGATATGCGCGAGCGTGATGTTGGCGCGCTCGGGGAAGATCGGATGATTTTCCAGCAGCGGCCCGACGCGACCGAGATCATAGGCATCGACGTCGTCGACCCAGAAGATCGCGTGCGGATTGCCCATGCTGACCACGGAGGGCGAATGCAGGATCGGATTGTCGATCGGCCCGATCTGCAATTCGATGTAACGGGTGTCGCGAAACTCCTCCGCCAGGGGAATGTCCCGCCAGCCGAACTTCGGTGCGCCCATGTCGACCGTGTAGAGATCCGGCGCAGGGCCCTGCCAGGCATTGAGCAGGCCGGCTGCCGTCTGGAAGGTGGCCGTGGTCTGCCCGCTCTTCTCGAAGATGCGGCGAACCACGCAGCGCATGCCGTTGCCGCACGCACCGGCTTCGGAGCCGTCGCTGTTGTAGATGCTGATGAAGGCTTCGGTGCCGTCGAGCCGGGGCTTCTGAAGCACCATCAGCTGGTCATAGGGCACACCGCCATCCGCGGAGGCCACCGCGCGGGCGTCGTCCGGCGTGACCTTGCCCGTGGAATCGCGCATGTCGATAACGACGATCTCGTTGCCGATGCCGTTCATCTTGGCAAATGCGTGATTGGCGAGCGCGCTCATGAAAATTCCCGAATTTCGCCTGCCTTATATGGCGATCCTGGCCGGCTTGGCCAGTGATTTGCCGCCCGGGCGCCTGCACGTCCGCCATGACGCATCTGTCATGGGACGAATTTGGCGCTCGCGTGTTAGAACGGCGCAGTTCGCGCGATCCGGGATGCGCGGCCGGATGTGGGCCTGGGCGCCAAGGCCTTGATCCGGAAGTTTCTTGGGGAGAACAAAATGATTGGGTTTCGTCGTCTTGCTCTGGCCGCGCTGATCCCGGCAGCGGCCCTGTCGCTGGGGTTGTCAGGCGCTTTGGCTCAGACCCCGAGCCCCGCGCCCGCCGCCTCGGCAAGCCCCTCGCCGGCCCCGTCGGCGTCCCCGTCCCCCGCCGCGAGCGCTTCGCCCGCGCCCGCGGCAACGCCATCGCCGGCGGCCAGCGCCTCGCCTGCTCCTGCAGCATCGCCCTCGCCCGCAGCCAGCGCGTCACCCAGTCCGGCCGCACCGCCGCCCGCCGCGGCCGCCACGCCGGCTCCGGTGCAGACCGCCGACCCCTTTGGCCTGGAGACCACGCTCGAGGCCAAGAAGGTCGTGATGGTCAAGGGCACCGCCAATTGGGACTCCGCCTTCGACACCCTGGTCGACGCCTTCAAGGCGCTGAACACGCTGCTCGACAAGCAGGGCATCAAGCATGCCGGCAATGCGATGATCGTCTACACCTCGACGGATGACACCGGATTCACCTTCCTCGCCGAGATCCCGGTCGAGCAGGACCCGAAGAACCTGACCAAGGACATGAGCATCGGCAAATCGCCCGAGGGCAAGGCGCTCAAATTCGTCCATCGCGGCTCCTATGACAACATGGACAACACCTACGAGGCGATCACCAATCACCTCGACGACAAGAAGCTGGAAGCCAAGGACACCTTCATCGAAGAGTACCTCACCGATCCCCTCAAGACGGCCGAGGACAAGCTCGTAATCAACGTGTTCGTGCCGCTGAAGTGAGAATGATGAAAACGCCTGCTGCCCTCGCCGCAATCCTCGCCGCCACACTGCTGGCCGCGCCCGCAATCGCCGACGAAATTCCGTCCGCCATCTCGGTGAGCGGCGAGGCAACAGTCTCCGCCGCCCCGGATCTCGCGCAGATCGATGCCGGTGTCGCCAGCGACGCCAAATCGGCGAAGGAAGCCTCCGATGCTAACAACGCCGCGATGGGCAAGGTGCTGCTGGCGCTGAAGGGCGCCGGCATCCCGGAGAAGGATTATCAGACCTCGCGCCTGTCGCTGCAGCCGCAATATGCGCCGAACCGCACGACCGGCGCCTCGCCTGTGGTGGGCTTCCGCGCCTCCAATCGCGTCACCGTGAAGATCCGCGACGTGACCAAGGTCGCCGGCATCATCGACACGCTGGTCGGCGCCGGTGCGAACGATGTCGGCAACATCTCGTTCGAGGTCACGCAAGCCTCGAAGCTGCTCGATGACGCGCGCGAGCAGGCGGTCGCCGATGCCCGCCGCAAGGCCGAGATCTACGCCAAGGCCGCCGGCGTCACGCTGGGCGCGCCGCTCAGCGTCGCCGAGGGCGGCGCTCCGATGCCGCTGTTCAAGAGCCGCATGGCCGTAGCACCGATGGCCGCCGCACCCGCAGCGGTGGCGCCGGGCGAGGAGACGCTTTCGGTGACGGTGAATGTGAGCTGGGCGATCAAGCCGGCGCAGTAAGCGCCGGAAGAGGCACGCGGCCGCTACAACAACAGTGTCGTCCCGGCGAAGGCCCGGACCCATACGCCGCAGCCGTCGATGCCGCGCAAGATGATCATTGCCTATCTTCGCCAAATTTCGGCTGCGGCGTATGGGTCCCTGATCTGCGCGCGCTTGGGGCGCGCTTGTCCGGGACGACGTGCTGAGTGTGTGGAGACGCCGGAGTTAAATCTCCACCACCTGCCCCGGCTTCATCGCGACGAACCGCTCCTGCGGAATCCTTGCGGCATCGAGCGCTTCCAGCAGCGCCTTCGCCGGCGCATCAATCGCCTCGTCCGTCAGCTGGAACGTGCCGTGATGATGCCCGAGCGCTTGCTCTGCGCCGCAGTCCAATAGCGCCTTGACCGCATCTTCCGGGTTCATGTGCTGATCGCGCATGAACCAGCGCGGCTCGTAGGCGCCGATGGGGAGGATCGCCAGGCGCAGCGACCCATGCTGCTCGGCAACGCGGCGGAAATGACTGCCATCGCCGTAACCGGAATCGCAGACGACGTAGATTTTGCCGACCGGCGTCTCCAGCACGAAGCTCGCCCACAGCGCCTTGTTGCGATCGAACAGGCCACGCGCCGTCCAGTGCCGTGTCGGCACCAGCGTCGCGGCGACGCCGTTACCGAGCTGGACGCGCTCGTGCCAGTCGAACGCCTTCGCCTTGATCGTCGAATCATAGCTTCGCATCGTCACGTCATTGCCGAGCGGGGTGACCACGCGCGGGGCAAAATTCTTGGCGAGCCGCGACAGCGTCGCCATGTCGAGATGATCGTAGTGACCATGCGAGACCAGCACGACGTCGATCTTCGGCAACTTCTCGAAGGCGATGCCGGGATCGTTGCGGCGCTTCGGCCCGGCGAAGCTGACGGGAGAGACACGCATCGACCAGACGGGATCGACGAGGATGTTGAGCCCGCCGGTCTGGATCAGCCAGCTGGCGTGCCCGACGAAGGAGAGCCGCACCTTGCCGCCTTCGACACGCTCCGGCGGGGTGTCGGCGTGAGGGCTCGGGGCCCAATCCGGCCATGTCGCGCGCTCCCGTCCGCGGCCGAATTGCCAGCGCAGGACCTCACGGAGCGATTTTGGCGGCGAGCCGTCCGGATCGAAGAAATTGAGGCCGTTGAAATGGTCGGAGACGGGGCCGTCATAGGTTTTCATGCGGAGGATCCGGAGGTAAGACATCACCGGCTATATGGGCGGAGCCGGAGAAAAAGGAACCCGGAGCCGGAAGGGCTGCATTTTCAACGCGTTGCCCGTCCAAATGAGCTTCGACCCCCTAACTTTCCTTGACTTTTGGGCATCGGCAGCGTTTAACCCCGCCACTTTCTCGGAAAGGCTTTCTTTTCGACCCGCCCACTGGCCCTGGAGGCCAGAGGCCAACGCCCGACAGCGCTGTGCGCCCTCGGGCGCAAAGGTGTTTGGACGATCGCTTACCCACGGAAGTGGTCATCCCCCGCGAAGGCGGGGATCCAGTACTCCGAGTCGGCTCGGCTAGAATCGAGGCGCCGCGGCGTACTGGATGCCCCGGTCGAGCCGGGGCATGACAGCGGAGAATAACGGCGCGCCCCTTACCAGGGGACAGCAACAGGACAAGTGCATTGTTCGACAATCTGTCGGAACGGCTTGGTGGCATTCTCGATCGCCTGACGGGGCGCGGGGCGCTGACCGAAAAGGACGTCGACGCCGCGATGCGCGAGGTGCGCCGCGCGCTGCTCGAGGCCGACGTCGCGCTCGAGGTCGTCCGCAGCTTCACCGAACGGGTCCGCGAGCAGGCGATCGGCGCCACCGTCGTCAAGTCGGTGACGCCAGGCCAGATGGTGGTCAAGATCGTCCATGACGAGCTGATCAACACGCTCGGCGCCGAAAGCCAGACCATCGACGTCAACTCCGTGCCGCCGGTGCCGATCATGATGGTCGGTCTGCAGGGCTCGGGCAAGACCACCACCACCGCCAAGCTCGCCCGCCGTCTGGTCCAGCGCGACAAGCGCAAGGTGCTGATGGCCTCGCTCGACGTCTACCGGCCGGCGGCGATGGAGCAGCTGGCCGTGCTCGGCCGCGATCTCGACATTCCGACGCTGCCCATCGTCGCAGGACAGCAGCCACCGCAGATTGCCAAGCGCGCGCTCGAGGCCGGCAAGCTCGGCGGCTACGATGTCGTGCTGCTCGACACCGCCGGCCGCACCACGCTCGACGAAGACATGATGGCGGAAGCAGCCGCAATCAAAGCCGCCGCGAATCCGCATGAAGTGCTGCTGGTTGCGGATAGCCTCACCGGCCAGGACGCCGTGAATCTGGCGCGCGCGTTCGATCAGCGTGTCGGCCTCACCGGCATCGTGCTGACACGCGTCGACGGCGATGGCCGCGGCGGCGCCGCGCTGTCGATGCGCGCGGTCACCGGCAAGCCGATCAAGCTGATCGGTACCGGCGAAAAGACCGATGCGCTCGAAGACTTCCATCCTGACCGTATCGCCGGCCGCATCCTCGGCATGGGCGACGTCGTCTCGCTGGTCGAACGCGCCGCCGCCAATATCGACGCCGAGAAGGCCGCGCGTACCGCCGAGCGCATGCGCAAGGGTCAGTTCGACCTCAACGACATGCGCGAGCAGCTGCTGCAGATGGCGAATATGGGCGGCATCAGCGGCCTGATGGGCATGATGCCCGGCATCTCCAAGATGAAGAACCAGATCGCGGCCGCCGGCATCGACGACAAGATTTTGAAGCGCCAGGTCGCCATCATCGATTCCATGACGCGCGACGAGCGCCGTCATCCCGATCTGCTCAAGGCCAGCCGCAAGAAGCGCATTGCGGCAGGCAGCGGCCAGAGCGTCGAGCACGTCAACAAGCTGCTGAAGATGCACCGGAACATGGCGGACGTGATGAAGGCCATGGGCTCGGGCAAGCGCGGCCCGCTCGCCGGCATCGCGCAGGCGATGGGCTTTGGCGGTGGCATGAAGATGCCGTCACCGGAAGACATGAAGGCAATGCAGGAGAAGATGCAGAGCGGCGGCGGACAGGGTCTGCCGAGCCTGCCGAAGGATTTGCCGGCCGGTCTTCGCACCGGCCTGCCGAACCTTCCGGGACTGACCGGACTGAGCGGCAAGCCGACGCTGCCGGGCCTCGGCGGTTTCCCGGGCAAGAAGAAATGAGGAATTCGTCGCACGGGATCGCATCGGTCCCGCGCAACGCGGAATACCAATCAACCGAACAAAACGTGCTTTGAAGGAGAACTAAATGTCCGTCGTTATCCGCCTCGCCCGCGCAGGCACCAAGAAGCGTCCCGTCTATCACGTCGTCGTCGCCGATTCGCGCTTTCCCCGCGATGGCCGCTTCATCGAGCGTCTCGGCCATTTCAATCCGCTGCTGCCGAAGGACAACGAGACCCGCCTGAAGCTCGACATGGACAAGGTGAAGGCCTGGCTCGCCAAGGGCGCGCAGCCGTCGGACCGCGTGTCCCGCTTCCTCGATGCCGCCGGCGTCAAGAAGCGCGAGCAGCGCAACAACCCCGAGAAGGCCGTGCCGCGCAAGGAGCGCAAGGCGCAGGCCGAAGCCGCCGCGAAGGGCTAAGGCTAGATTATGTCGGCGCTGATCTGCGTCGCGCGGATCGGCGCCGCGCATGGCGTGCGCGGTGCGGTCAAATTGTGGACCTTCACCGAAGATCCCTTTGCCGTGAAGCGCTACGGTCCGCTGCTTGCCAAGGACGGCAAGCGCCAGTTCGAACTGGCGCAGGTCCGCGAAGCCAAGGACCATCTGGTCGCGACGTTCAAGGGCGTCGCGACCCGCGATGAGGCCGAGCGCCTCAACGGCATCGAACTCTACGTCGCGCGCGAAAAGCTGCCCGCGACCGACGAGGACGAATATTACCACGCCGATCTGATCGGGCTCGCCGCCGTCAACACCGATGGCGATGCGCTCGGCCGCGTGCTCGCGATCCATAATTTCGGCGCCGGCGACATCATCGAGATCGCACCGCTCAAGGGCGCGACGATGCTGCTGCCGTTCACCAACGCGGTCGTGCCCGAGGTCGACATCGCCGGCGGCCGCGTCGTGATCGCGCTGCCGCGGGAGATCGAGGGGGAGGATCGTGGCGAAGCTCCCTCCGCGAGTCGTCCCCGCGAAGGCGGGGACCCATAACCACAGGCCGTGGTTTTGGGTAAGCTGGTAGCTCCAGCCATCGCAAAACTGGCTGCGGTGGTTATGGATCCCGGATCTGCGCGCGCTTGTGGCGCGCTTGTCCGGGACGACGAGAACTGAAATCGAATGACCAATCCCTCCCCCTGGCGCGCGACGGTGCTGACGCTGTTTCCGGAGATGTTTCCGGGGCCGCTCGGCCTGAGCCTCGCCGGCCGGGCGCTGGCCACAGGGCTCTGGGAGATCGAGGCGCGGGACATCAGGGCCTCCGCGACCGACCGTCACCGCAGCGTCGACGACACCCCTGCCGGCGGCGGCCCGGGCATGGTGCTGCGGGCCGACGTTCTGGCGGCGGCCATCGATGCCGCGGAGATCGGCCCCGACCGACCCCGCCTGCTGATGAGCCCGCGCGGTCGGCCATTGACCCAGGCCCGCGTCAGAGAGCTGGCTCTGGGCCCCGGCCCCCTGATCGTCTGCGGGCGGTTCGAGGGGATCGACCAACGGGTGATTGATGGACGCGGCCTGGAGGAGGTCTCGATCGGCGACTACGTGCTCTCGGGGGGCGAAATCGCCGCTATGGCCCTGATCGACGCCTGCGTCCGGCTGCTGCCGGGCGTGATGGGCAAGGAAGCCTCGGGAGCCGAGGAAAGCTTTTCCGACGGCCTGCTCGAATACCCCCAATACACCCGCCCGCAGCTGTTCGAGGGGGTTCCGATCCCCGAGGTCCTGACCTCCGGCGACCACGCCAAGGTCGCGGCCTGGCGGCGGGCGCAATCCGAGGCCCTGACGGAGGCCCGGCGACCTGACTTATGGGCCAAAATCCCGCCCAAACCGCCGAATCGGCCGGGACGCCAAAAAACGCCAAAAAACAAGACAGACGGGTGACAAACGCTCCGGCTTGCCTTATAGGAGCGGCCACATCCGCAATGGCTGGATAGACGAATTTCGCGCAGCCCCCGTTTCGCAAGGCTGGGCGCGCCGATGGAGATTTACCCATGAACCTGATCAAGCAGCTCGAGCAAGAGCAATTCGACAAGCTGTCCGCCGGCAAGGACATTCCGGAATTCGGTCCCGGCGACACCGTGATCGTCAACGTGAAGGTCGTCGAAGGCGACCGCACCCGCGTGCAGGCCTATGAAGGCGTTTGCATCGGCCGTTCCGGCGGTGGCCTCAACGAGAGCTTTACCGTCCGCAAGATCTCCTACGGCGAGGGCGTCGAGCGCGTGTTCCCGGTGATGTCGCCGATGATCGACTCGATCAAGGTGGTGCGTCGCGGCAAGGTGCGTCGCGCCAAGCTCTATTACCTCCGCAACCTTCGCGGCAAGTCGGCCCGCATCGTCGAGAAGACTGAGCACGCCAAGGCCGCCGTCAACGAGTAAGCTGTCGCAGACAGTCGAGTTTCGAAAAGCGCGGGGCCAAACGCCCCGCGCTTTTTTGTTGCCTCAGCCGTGCGCGTCAAAGCCCTCGCGCTTCCAAATCTCCCTGCTATATACTCCTGGAATGTTTCCAGATCTGACCAGCCTCGTGTCGCCCCAGCGCATCGTCATCGACGATCGTTCGCGGCTGCCTGGCCGGTTCTTCGGACGCTTCGCGACCTCGGCAACGTCAGAGCTTAGTCCCGCAGCCTGAAGGCTGCGCTGAACACTTCTCTGTGGCCCGCGCGTGACCGCGCATTTCCGTTACCAACATTGTTCGGAGCTTAAGCTCATGTCCAAGCCGACCACCCTGTACGACAAGATCTGGAACGACCATCTGGTGCACGAAGCCGAGGACGGCACCTGCCTGCTCTATATCGACCGCCATCTGGTGCACGAGGTGACCTCACCTCAGGCGTTCGAAGGTCTGCGTGCGACGGGGCGCAAGGTCCACGCGCCCGAGAAGACGCTCGCGGTCGTCGACCACAACGTGCCGACCACCGATCGCACCAAGCCGAATCCGGATCCTGAAAGCATCGAGCAGATCAAGGCGCTGGCCGAGAACGCCAGGGAATTCGGCATCGAATATTACAACGAGTTCGATAAGCGCCAGGGCATCGTCCACGTGATCGGCCCCGAGCAGGGTTTCACGCTGCCGGGCACCACCATCGTCTGCGGTGACAGCCACACCTCGACGCATGGCGCGTTCGGTGCGCTCGCGCACGGCATCGGCACCTCCGAAGTCGAGCACGTTCTGGCGACGCAGACGCTGATCCAGAAGAAGGCGAAGAACATGCGCGTCACCGTCGACGGCAAGCTGCCGGACGGCGTGACGGGCAAGGATATTATTTTGGCCATCATCGGCGAGATCGGCACCGCAGGCGGTACCGGCTACGTGCTGGAATACGCCGGCGAGGCGATCCGTTCGCTCTCGATGGAAGGCCGCATGACGGTCTGCAACATGTCGATCGAAGGCGGCGCGCGAGCGGGCCTCGTCGCGCCCGACCAGAAGGCGTTCGACTTCCTGCGCGGCCGTCCGAAGTCGCCGAAGGGCGCGGACTGGGATGCGGCGATGCGCTACTGGGAGAAACTGCGCTCCGACGAAGGCGCACATTTCGACCACGAACTGCGCCTCGATGCCGCCAAGCTGCCGCCGATCGTGACCTGGGGCACCAGCCCTGAAGACGTGATCTCGGTGACGGGCATCGTGCCCGATCCTGATAAGATCGCCGATGAGGCCAAGCGTCTCTCCAAGCATCGCGCCTTGAAGTACATGGGCCTGACGGCAGGAACGAAGATCACCGACATCAAGCTCGACCGCGTCTTCATCGGCTCCTGCACCAACGGCCGCATCGAGGATCTGCGCGCCGCCGCCAAGATCGCGGAAGGCAGGCAGGTCGCAGGCAGCGTCAACGCCATGGTCGTGCCGGGCTCCGGCATCGTGAAGGAGCAGGCCGAGGCCGAGGGTCTGGACAAGATCTTCATCAAGGCCGGCTTCGAATGGCGCGAGCCGGGTTGCTCGATGTGCCTCGCGATGAACCCGGACAAGCTGGCTCCGGAAGAGCGCTGCGCCTCGACCTCGAACCGCAATTTCGAGGGCCGCCAGGGCTTCAAGGGCCGCACGCATCTGGTGTCGCCGGCGATGGCTGCAGCAGCCGCAATCGCCGGTCACTTCGTCGATATCAGGGACTGGCGCTGAGCCGCTCCCTGCAATTGTAGCGATTGGGGCAAACCGCCGTTAATCGGCGTCACGCACATTGTGTCCTCGCGACGGTTCGCGAGGACACGCCTCATGGCCAACAAGCCTGAATATGTCGATCTGATCAGCGACGCCACGCGTCAGCACCGGCGCCGCGCAACGCCGCTTCGGATCGTCGCCAGACCCGAGGTCGAGGAGACCTCGAAGCTGAGCCGCTGGCCGCCGGCCATGTTTCGGCAATGGAAGATCGAAAATTTGATGCCGTGGAAATCGGCATCATGGAGGCTGAAGGACTAGTTCTCCGTCATGCCAGCAAAGGCTAACATCACCAATAGCGGTACGGGTAGTGCCAGCGGTGCCAGCGGCAGATGCGGCGCGGACCGTAGTAGGTCCAGATGATCCGGCAGCGGCGCGGATAGTGGTAGTAGGAATAGTAGGGATAGTATCCGCCGTAATAATAGCGCCGGTGGACGTGGCGATAGCCGTAATACGGGCGATAGTAGCCGCCACCCCAATGACGATGGTAGCCGCCATATCCGCCGTAGCGGACGCCGCCATAACGATAGCCGCCGCCATGGAACGCCGGCGCGGCATGGAAGCCACCGCCGTGGAAGCCACCAAAGTGACCTCCGCCACCATGGAAGCCGCCACCACCATGGAAGCCTCCGCCGCCGTGGAAGCCGCCACCACCGCCGCCGCCATGGCGGACCTGGATCATCGTGTCATCGCTTGCAGCCTGCGCCGCGGGCAGCGCCGTCGGGTTGATCGGCGTCATCGCTTCAGCGCGGCGCGCTGTCCCTGATGACAGCATCAGAACGGCAAATGCGGCAAGCCCGAGCAAGCGCAGCGAGCTCGTCCCGGGACGCAATATCCTCAGCATGGAGTGTCTCCCTGAATGCGGACAGCAGCATCGCGGCGCAGCGCCTCGCGCCGTCGCTGTTCATTTGCAGTCGCTCCCGAGATTAAACTAGAGACGATGACGTGAACGCGCCATGAATGAACGACGCTGCGCGCGCATCACCAGAACGGCCCGTAGCCGATCACGAACGGCGCGGGCACGCCATAGGGGTAAGGGCGATAATAGACCGGCCGCGCGTAATAATGCGGATCCGGCCGCGGAACATAGCGCGCGCTGTCGTATCGAACATGCCGTCGCCCATCGAACACCGCGCGTCCCGCGGAGGCATCAGGCAGCTTCGTCAGCTTCTGCGCGGCGGAAGCGTGAGGCAGGCTTGCGGAAAGCCCGACGGCAACGGCCAATGCGATCCATCTCGTCATGACAACCTCCACACGCATCATGAGAGGATCGCGCGGCCGCCTGCAAGTCAAAAGCACCCGAACTGGAACGCCGGGCCTCAATCTCTGATGGATGAAAGCGAACACCGGCGCTACATTTCAGACGCGGCCAAAACCAGATGTCAGCGACCCGCGTATCTTGTGGTCGGTGCATGCAGGAGATGGTCATGCCACAGCTACAGGGATTGCGGATATCGTGCCTGGCGATCGCGGCGAGCGTCCTGCTCGGCGCAGGTTCAGCGCTGGCCTCGCAAGGGCCGGGCGCAGCGGGCGGCACGGCAAGCCCGCTGACGCAGCTCGTGATGGCGATCCTGGTCTATGGCGTGTCCGCAGTCGTGGTCGGCGCCGGCCTGATCGGCGCGCTGCGCCGGCGCTGAGGCCGTCCGTCAGCCGCGACGCCAGTAGCAGCTCATATGCGGCACGATCACCGTGCCGCTCGGCCGGTATTCCTGAACATAGGTGGCGTTGCATTCGCGGACCGCATCCGGGCCCGGATTGTAGCGCGGATAGACGCCGTCGGGGGTGTAGTAGGGCGTGACGCGCAGGCGCGTCTGGGGCCGCTTGCGCGGCGGCGGGGCGTCAGGGGTGGTCGCCTGGGCCGCGCGAACTGCCGTGCCAGCCGTCTGCGCATATGCGCCGCCGCCAGCTTGCGAAAACAACCCCATGCACAGTAGCGTCAGCGCTGTTTTTGCTCGCATTTTACTGGCCCACCTCAATCGTCCCCATCGAGGCCCACGCTCCCCGTTTTGGCGGCGCCCGTCAACCTCGCAGCCCTTATAAAGCCGGATGCATCGCTGCGAAACCCGCGCTAAGAGGGGGGCCATGTGGACGGATCTGAAAGCGCCCTCGCTGGCCGAGATGGAAGTGACGGCGCACGACATTTTCGAGCGCCTGCCGGCAGAATTTCGCAGCCTGTGCGAAGGCCTGATCATCCGCGTCGACGACTTCCCCACCGAGGAGATCCTCGACGAGATGCAATGCGAGAGCGAGTTCGACCTGCTCGGCCTGTTCCAGGGCGTCGGCCTGCCCCAGCAGAGCCTGGGGGACGTGGCGCGGCTGCCCAACATGGTCTGGCTCTACCGCCGGCCGATCCTGGACTACTGGGCCGAGCACGACGAGAGCCTCGGCCATATCGTCCGCCACGTCCTGATTCACGAGATCGGCCACCATTTCGGCCTCTCGGACGACGATATGGAAGCGATCGAGGCACAGGAAGGCTGACGCGGACTCGGTTCGCCTCTCCCCAGCGGAAAGAGGTGGACTGCCGACGCCGCACCAGACCCGCCAAGCAGATGAGACCTGCCGAATTCGGCCTAGGATTCAGGCCCCGATCGCGATAAATACGCGGTCCCTAACCATCCCCTCGGGAAGCGCAACAATGGACAAGTTCACCACGCTGGAAGGCGTCGCGGCGCCGCTGAAGATCATCAATGTCGACACCGATATGATCATTCCCAAGCAGTACCTCAAGACCATCAAGCGCACCGGCCTTGGCAAGGGGCTCTTCTCCGAGCAGCGCTACAAGGACGACGGCAGCGAAAATCCGGATTTCGTCCTCAACCAGCCCGCCTATCGCAACACGAAGGTGCTGGTCGCCGGCGACAATTTCGGCTGCGGCTCGAGCCGCGAGCACGCGCCCTGGGCGCTGCTCGATTTCGGCATTCGCTGCGTGATCTCGACCTCGTTCGGCGACATCTTCTACAACAACTGCTTCAAGAACGGCATTCTGCCGATCCGTGTGTCGCAGGAAGACCTCGACAAGCTGTTCGACGACGCCGAGCGCGGCGCCAATGCGACGCTGACGATCGACCTGCCGAACCAGGAGATCCGCGGTCCCGACGGCGGCAAGGTCAAGTTCGAGATCGACCCGTTCCGCAAGCACTGCCTGATGAACGGACTCGACGACATCGGTCTCACGATGGAGAAGAAGGCCTCGATCGACACCTATGAGGAGAAGCTCAAGCGCGAGCGCGCCTGGGCCTGAACTCAAGTCCTATTCAAAGCCCCGGTGCCACAGGCGCCGGGGCTTTTTCTTTGGCCAAAATATCCCGTATAGCTGCACGCATGCTGCCCGAGATCGTCACCTTCTGGCATGGCCCGATGGACGCACTGCGCCAGACCTGTCTGCGCTCGCAGCTGGCTGCGGGCCACAAGGTCACGGTCTACAGCTTTGACACCATCCCGGGCCTGCCTGCGGGCGTCGACAATGCCGACGCCGAAGCGATCCTGCCGCACGCCTTCTCCGAACGATTGCGGCCGCCGCAGCCGGACGGCAGCTGGCGCGACTGGACCACGCTTCAGTTCAGCGACTTCTTCCGCATGAAGCTGATGGCGAAGAATCTCGGCCTCTGGCTCGATGCCGACGTGTTGCTGCTGAAGCCCGTCGAGATCGATCCGGCAAAGCCTTACTTCGCCTGGGAGCGGCCGCGCCAGCTCGGCAACTCCGTGATCTATCTGCCGCCCAAGCACGGCATCGTCACGGCGTTCGAAGAATTGATGGAGCAGGAGGAGCTGACGCCGAAATGGCTGTCGGTGAGACACCGCATCACCTTCATGATGCGCCGGCTGCGCGGCGGCTCGAACCGTCTCTCCGATATTCGCGTCGCGATCTACGGGCCGGCCGCGCTCACCGCGCTCGCCCGCCGCACCGGCGCCTTGCACAACGCGCTGCCGAAGCAGTCGTTCTACGCCGTGCATGCCGAACCAAAGCTGTTCTTCGATCCCTCGAGCTATCTCGGCCTCGTCACCAACCCCGAGATCATCGGCCTGCACATCTCGCCCAAGGGGCGGGGCGGGCAGCCACCGATCCACGGCAGTCTGTATGCCTGGGCAACGGAGCGGTTTGGCTGAGGTCTCTCCGCGAGGCCCGCACTCTCTGCCCCGGACGCAGTCGCAGCGCTGCAGAGCCGGGCCCGGACGGAGGCAAGATGGGTCCGGGTCTGCGAAGCGACGTTTCGCGCCGCACGGCGTCCGGGACACGAAATTCTCGACCGCTTCTCAATTTGATCCAGCGCAACGCGGTCCTGCATCATTTTGCCTAGTGTCGCTCCATCGCACGATCAATGGAGCTGCGCCATGAGCACCGCAAGCAGGCCTTATCCCATCGTCCAGGACCTCATCGAGTCGTTTGCCGCCTGGCTGAAGCATCGCCGCGAGCTGAACGAGATGCGGCAGCTCGACCGCTCGGAATTCGACCGGATCGCGAGCGATCTCAAGATCGCGCCTGACGACCTCGAAGAACTGGTCCGTCACGGCCGTCACGCTGCCGACGAGTTGCCGAAGATGCTGGAGCAGCTCGGCATCGATGGAGAGCGGCTTGGACAGGTGCAACCACTGTTGCTGCGCGACATGGAGCGGGTCTGCGCGCTCTGCGCTCACAAGGCGGAATGCGACCGCGAGCTGGCCCACGGCACCGCCGCGGAGAGTTATCACGGCTATTGCGGCAATGCCGCCACGCTGGAATCGCTCGATCGCGCCGAGGTCGCGCCGCACTGAGACGGCGCGCCGATCTGTTTGCCGGGGTCACAAGCGGCCAGCGATTGCGGCGGCTTCGGCTGCGGCACGCTGCATGCTGGTCGACATCTCGTTGGTCACCGTGCTCTGTTCCTCGATCGCGGCGGCCGTCGATGTCACGTATTCGCTGACGTTGTTGATGGCCGTCTTGATCGAAGCCAGGGCGGTGACGACGTCGCCGGAGATACCGTTGAGGCTGCCGATCTCCGCGCCGATCTTGTCGGTGGCCTGCTTGGCCTGGTTGGCGAGGCTCTTCACTTCGGAAGCCACCACGGCAAAACCCCGACCGGCTTCACCCGCGCGGGCCGATTCGATCGTGGCGTTGAGCGCCAGCAGGTTGATCTGCCCGGTGATGTTGTTGATGAGTTCGACGATGCCGCTCATGGCCTGCGCGGCTTCGGTGAGGCGCTGGGCCTGCGCGTCGGCGGCCGAGACCTGGTCTACCGCGCGGCTTGCGGTCTCGCGCGACTTGGTCATGGCTTCCGAAATCTCCCGCACCGAGGCGTTGAGTTCCTCCGAGCCTGCGGCCACGGATTCCATCATGCCGCGGACGCGCTCGTTGCCCATGCGGACCAGCACCTGCTTGGTGGTGTCCGTGGCGTATTTCACGACCTTGAACGGCTTGCCGTTGAGGTCGAGGATTGGATTGTAGGACGCCTGGATGTAGACCTCCTTGCCGCCCTTACCGATGCGCTTGTATTCGGCCGCCTGGTACTGACCGCGGTTCAGCGCGGCCCAGAACTCACGATAGGCGGAGCCGTCGCGCTCGCTCGGCTCGACGAACATGCTGTGGTGCCTGCCCTTGATTTCAGCCAGCGAATAGCCGACCGTGTGCAGGAAGTTCTCGTTGGCGGTGATGATCGTACCGTCCATGTTGAATTCGATCACGGCCTGCGCCTTGTCGATCGCCGCAAGCTGGCCGGCGAAATCCGCGCTCTTGAGCTTCTCGGTGGTGACGTCGGTTGCGAACTTGACGACGCCGAACGGCTTGCCGTCCTCGTCCAGTAGCGGGTTGTAGCTGGCGAGAATCCAGACCTCGCGGCCGCCCTTGCCGATGCGCTTGAATTCCCCGGACTGGTACTCGCCGCGGTTGAGCCCGGCCCAGAATTCGCGATAGGCATGGCCATTCCGCTCGGCCTCGGTGACGAACATACCGTGATGCTTGCCCTCGATTTCGGACAACGAATAGCCGAGCGCTTTGCAGAAATTCTCGTTCGCCGTGACGATCGTGCCGTCGAGCTTGAATTCGATCACGGCCTGGGCGCGGCCGATGGCGGCGATCTTGGAAGCGTCAGCCATGCTCCGGATCTTCTTCTCGGTAATGTCCGTCGCAATCTTGGCAACCATCACCGTCTTGCCTTTGCCGTCGAGTACCGGATTGTAGGACGCCTCGATCCAGACCTCGCGGCCGCCCTTCGCGATACGCCTGAACTCGCGTGCCTGATACTCACCACGGTTCAGGGCGGCCCAGAACGCCTTGTACTCCGCGCTGTCGCGCTGGTCGGCCGGCACGAACATGGAATGGTGCTTGCCCTGAATCTCGTCGAGCCGATAGCCAAGGGAGTCGAGGAAATTCTTGTTGGCCGTAATGATCGTGCCGTCCGGGTTGAATTCGATCATCGCCTGCGAACGGCCGATTGCGTCGAGCCTTGCTGCTGCATCAACCGGGGACTTGCGACCAAACATTTTCTCACTCCGCAATAGACGCCGGGTTCGCAGCATCTGCCCGAAACCTGCGTTCACTATTCATCGAATTGCCGCGACCCAAGGGGGAGGAGGGGGCCGGGCGTATGTCTGAATAACTGAATCGAATTATCAGAGTATTTGTCCGATCGCAGACACTATGGCCGTATTTCGCCACGGCGATTAACCTGAAAGCCACACGGCGCCATCTCGGCGGCCCCCTGGGCCCTGGCGTGCGACGTCCTGCTGAGAACACTATCGATATTTGGCAGAAGCCCGGCGTCGACAGGTCGCATGGGCCGTTCACATCTTCGTCCCCTTGGCCGACGTGCTCGCGAAATATCTGATCCATCCGGCTGGGCCGAACGTCTGCACGACCGCGCTCAGTCTCCGCAACCGTTGTTCGTCGTCGACACCGAATCGGTTACCCAGGCCCTCCCATTCGATGCAATCCGAAATTGCTAGCGCTCGGATGGCGGTTCGGTAGTTTGATTGTACCGGGGAATCAGCTGTGGGCGCCGTTTCATATCTTGACCGCTATCCGTTGATTCAGTCGCGCGACAGCGAAGTCGCGCGCGAACGGCTTTTCACGGAGTACGGCGCGGTTCGATTCGACAAGCGCGGTCGTGAATTTGGCATACATGCCAATTTCATTCGCCTGCAGTCCGTCGGGCTGGCGTTCTGTGCCTATGAAGGGGCAGCATCACTGTCATTTCCCGAATCGCAAATGTTCCGCCAGTTCTTCTCCGTCCAGGGAGCTGCCGCTTTCAAGACTGGTGGGAAGAGTGGACCTATCGAGACCTGGAGTCCGATCATCTCCGGCGACGCCAGGCTGGACCTGGATTTCGCCCCCGCTTACCGCCAGCTGGTCCTGAGAATAGACGCCTCGGCGATCACCCGCCTGTTGGGAAGCCTGCTCGGCGACGCCAGCGACGCAACCCTGCGTTTCGACTCGGGCGAAGCGGACCCAGTGATGATGACCCATATGCGCCAGGACGTTTTCAGACTGGCCGAGGAACTGGAAAGATTCGGACAGGATTATTCGCCCATCGCCCTCGCCGAACTCGAACGCGCCATGATGGTCAGAGTGCTTCTAGCGCACCGACACAATTTCTCCGACCGGCTCCAGCGCGCAGCACCGAGAGCCAGCCGATCCGTGGTCAGCCTCGTGGAGTCCTACATTGAGACGTATTGGGACCAGCCACTCGATCTGGAGCGGATCGCCGAGGTCGCCAAGGTGAGCGTGCGAACCGTTTTCCGCGAATTCTCGGAATCCGGACGGGGATCGCCAGGCCAGTTCGCACGGCGCGTCCGGGTTCGTCGCGCAGCCGAGCTGTTGCGACGGCCTGACGAGCAGACAACCGTCCTTGCTGTTGCGTTCAAATGCGGCTTTCACAATCTCGGGCGATTCGCATCCGAATATCGTCGGGAAATCGGCGAGTTGCCTTCCGAGACCCTGAAGAATGCGCGACGCAGGCGATAAGCGCACGCGGCAGCAGCATCCCGCCGAACATCCAGCCTTCGCCCTGCCCGGCAGGCGCCCGACTACAACCTCTAGCCCTTCCCCACCGCCGCGATCGCATCCGCGATCGCGATCGTGCGCCGGGCCATGTCGGCGTGCAGGCGTTCCACCATCGCACCATCGAGGCGGATCGCGCCGCGCGAGACGTTTTCCGGCAGCTCGAACGCCGCGATGATCTTTCGCGCGCGTGCCACTTCCTCCTCGGGTGGAGTGAAGATTGCGTTGCAGGCCTCGATTTGCGAGGGATGGATCAGCGTCTTGCCGTCGAAGCCGAGGTCGCGCGCCTGCGCGCATTCGGTGGCGAAGCCGTCGGGATTGGCGATGTCGCTGTAGGGGCCGTCGAGGATTTCGAGGCCGGCGGCGCGCGTCGCCAGGATGCAATGGGTGATCATCGGGATCATCGCGGCGCGGCCGGGCAGCATCTTGATCCGCGTCTCGCGCGAGATGTCGTTGGGGCCGAACACGAAGCCGGCGAGGCGGCTGGATGGATCGCGCCCGGCTTCGGCCAGTTCCTCGGCATGCAGCACCGCGCGCGCGGTCTCGATCATCGCCCAGACCTTCACGGTCGGCGCGGCGCCGAGCCCCGCAAGGTCGCGGCCGATGGTCTTGAGGTCCTCGATGCTCGAAACTTTTGGAACGAGGATGCCGTCGGGCGAGGCCTTGGCGGCCATCGCGGCATCTTCGGCCCACCATTGCGTGTCGAGACCGTTGGTCCGGATCAGGATCTCGCGCTTGCCGAAACCCTTGGCCGCGATCGCGGCGGCGATGCCATCACGCGCTGCGGCCTTGGCGTCCGGGGCGACGGAATCTTCGAGATCCAGGATCAGGCCGTCGGCGGCCAGGTTCCGCGCCTTTTCCAGTGCGCGGGGATTGGAGCCGGGCATGAACAGATGGCTGCGGCGCGGGCGGGTCATGCAAGCGTTCCTTCCGGGTTCCTCGTCCCTTTGCTGACCGAAGCCGAATAGCATCTGGCCTGCCCATTCGAAAGGCTTGTTCGCCCCGGCGGTCTATGATTAGGCATAGCCCATGACGACATTTCCGACGCATTTGCTGGAAGGCTACCAAGCCTTCGCCACGCAGCGGCTGCCGACCGAGCAGAATCGCTATCGCGAGCTGTCAGTGAAGGGGCAGTTCCCGGAAGTGATGGTGATCGGCTGTTGCGACAGCCGCGTCTCGCCCGAGGTCATCTTCGACGTCGGGCCCGGCGAATTGTTCGTGGTCCGCAACATCGCCAACCTCGTGCCGGTGTACCAGCCCGACGGCAACGCGCATGGCGTCTCGGCTGCGCTCGAATATGCCGTGACCGTGCTGAAGGTGAAGCACATCGTCATCCTCGGCCACGCCCAATGCGGCGGCATCCGCGCTTTCGTCGACAAGATCGAGCCGCTCACGCCCGGCGACTTCATCGGCAAATGGATGCAGATGTTCATCAAGCCAGGCGAAGTGGTCGAGCAGCGCGACCACGAGACCATGGCGCAATTCGTCGAGCGCATCGAGAAGGCGGCGGTGTTCCGTAGCCTGGAAAACCTGATGACGTTCCCGTTCGTGCGCAAGGCCGTCGAGAGCGGCCAGATGCAATTGCACGGCGCCTATTTCGGCGTCGCCGAGGGAACGCTGTTCTTGCTCGACAAGGCGACCAAGGAATTCAAGAGGGCGAATAGCGTGGTGTAGGCTATTTCGTAGACTGCCAAGTCAACGAGGTCGTCGTCCCGGACAAGCGCCAGCGCAGATCCGGGACCCATACGCCGCAGCAATAATTTTGCGAAGACCCGCAGTGACCAGCTTCGCACCATACCACTTCCTGTGGTTATGGATCCCGGATCTGCGCGCGCTACCGGACAACGCTACGCGTTGCCGGGGGCGCGCTTGTCCGGGATGACGGGAGAGAATTCGTCACGCCGCCTTCTTCTTCGCGCTGATCAGCTTGCGGTTGATCAGGACTTCCGCGATCTGGATCGCGTTGAGGGCCGCGCCCTTGCGGAGGTTGTCCGACACACACCAGAGCACGAGACCGTTCTCCACCGTCGCGTCCTCGCGGATGCGGCTGATATAGGTCGCGTCCTCGCCGGCCGATTCATACGGCGTGGCGTAGCCGCCGGGCTCATGCTTGTCGATGACGAGGCAGCCTGGCGCCGTGCGCAGGATGTTGCGTGCTTCATCGGCGCTGATCGGATTCTCGAACTCGATGTTGACGGCTTCGGAGTGGCCGACGAAGACAGGCACGCGCACGCAGGTCGCGGACAGCTTGATCTTGGGATCAAGAATCTTCTTGGTCTCCGCCATCATCTTCCACTCTTCCTTGGTGTAGCCGTCCTCCATGAAGACGTCGATGTGGGGGATGACGTTGAAGGCGATGCGCTTGGGGAACTTCTTGTTGACCAGCTCCTGGTTGGTGTAGACGGCCTTGGTCTGCGAGAACAATTCGTCCATGCCGTCCTTGCCGGCGCCCGAGACCGATTGATAGGTCGAGACGACGACGCGCTTGATGGTCGCCTTGTCGTGCAGGGGCTTCAGCGCGACGACGAGCTGCGCGGTGGAGCAGTTCGGATTCGCGATGATGTTCTTCTTCTTGAAGCCTTCCGTCGCGGCCGCGTTCACCTCAGGCACGATCAGCGGCACGTCCGGATCCATGCGCCAGGCCGAGGAATTGTCGATCACGACCGCGCCAGCGGCGCCGATCTTCGGCGACCATTCCTTCGACACCTCGCCGCCCGCCGACATCAGGCAGATGTCGACATCGGAGAAATCATAGTGCTCGAGCGCCTTGCACTTCAGCGTGCGGTCGCCATAGGAGACCTCGACGCCGATGCTGCGGCGTGACGCCAGGGCCACGACTTCGTCCGCGGGGAATTTGCGCTCATCGAGAATGTTGAGCATTTCCCGTCCGACATTGCCGGTCGCGCCGACGACTGCGACTTTGTAACCCATCGTTCACTCTCCGATGAAAAAGCCCGTTCCTGAAGCTGACGCTTAAACAGGAAGAGCAGCGCTTCTATGCGAGAACCGCCCTCAAGACAACGTTGGACCATGCCTTAGGGACGTGGATGCAGTCGCCCGAGGCCAGCACGGCCGTTAGCCCCACCCAGATCCATCTAACGCTCGCCAATTTCGCCGACGAGGTCGTCGGCACGCTGGCGCGCCTGTTTCTGTATGTGGGGACGCTCGCTCTGTTTGCCATCCTCGCGCTTGCCGGGCTCGGCCAGCTGCCTGATCTGCGCGCCGACGAGGCCGCGGAGAAGCCGCAGTGGTCCGAGGCCTCCCGCTCGCGCCCGGCCTTCGCCGTCGCCAAGCTCGATTCGTCAGAAACAACAGCCTCTTATACCGTCCTGCGACACTCCGGAGGCGGCCGCCGCGACGTCATGCGCTGGGCCGGCGATGCCGGCAGGCCAGCCGACAGACCGGTGGCCGAACTCGAGATCTACCGGGAAGGCGGCGAATTCGACGTCACGCGTCCGGCGACATCAGGCCTCGCCGCCCGGATGGGCCTGGGTGAGGCCACCGCGCTCGAGCAGGCCGGCCTCATCGACACGAAGTTCGGCCCCGTCGCCCTGTTTCAGCCGACCGGCATAGCCGAGGGGGCATCCTCCTGCCTCGGCTACCTCAAGCGCAACGAGGAGCCGGCGCTGCAGATCTCAGGCTTCTCCTGCCAGGGCGGCACCATGCCGGCCCGGCGCGCGGCGATCGCCTGCACGCTCAACCGCCTGACGCTGCTGACCTCGGGCAACGAGCCGAAGCTTGCGGAGATGTTCGCCCATGCCGAGCTGAAGCGCCGCTCCTGCGATTCCCAAGGCGCGGCCGACTGGCTGCTGGGCGCGGCGAATGCGCAATTGCGCGGCGCGCTTTGAGGCGTATCAAGCTCAAGTCGCTGGTATTCATGCAACTTTTGCCGACGGAAACAATTATTCCGCCGCGGTGTGACTGAATTGACCTAGTTGTGGCCACCCCGGCCGGGCTAGTATGGGGTGAAATCGACTGGCGGCTTGCCGCCTGAAGGGGACGTGATGAGCTTCAATTTCTCTGCCGCGAACAAATTGGCCATCTTGCTGGCGGCGGGCGCCGCGGTTGCGATGGCCTTCGCGGCGCCGGCTTCGGCCGACACCAAGGTCAAGCAGCGCTATGACGATCGCGGCCGGCCGATCTACGGCCCTGGTGGACCCAACGCCGTCTACCAGCAGGGCCGGACCCGTATTTACGTGAGCAAGCGCTCCTGGCTCGACGGCGGCACCGAGGTCAATCCGGGCGACCGCAAGTTCACCGACTACGCCTTCCCGCCGGCCGTGGGCTATCCGTCCTTCGCCCGCGAGAACAACAACCGCCCGATCGATCGTCAGCCGCTGGCGACCCCGGCCGATGTCGGCGGCTATCCGCAGAATTTCCCGCTGTACTGAGCGGACCAACTGACCGAATCAAAAGGCCGGGCTTTGCGCCCGGCCTTTTTGTTTTTTTCGATATCCGTTTTACGAATTGGCCGCCGGGTCATAGCGCCGGCAAAATTCCTCGATCGCCTCGGAGCGGAAATCGGCGAGGCGCTCGAAGATCAGCTCATCCGGCCAGTCCCACCAGGCGATGCGCTGCAGGCTTGCCGCCACGGAATCATCAAAGCGCGTGCGGATGGGACGCGCGGGAACGCCGCCGACGATCGTGTAAGGCGCGACATCGCGGCTGACGACCGCGCCCGCGCCGATCACGGCGCCGTCGCCGACCGTGACGCCCGGCAGCAGGATCGCGGCATGGCCGATCCAGACATCATTGCCGACAACGACGCGATCGCCGCGGCGATGCGCGAAGAAGTCGCGGTCGCGGGTCGCACTCGCCTCGTAATATTCGGGAACGTAGGTGAAACGATGCTGGGACGCGCGGCCCATCGGATGATTGGGCGCGCCGATCCGCACCGAATTGGCGATGGCGCAGAACTTGCCGATCACCGCACCGGCAACGTCGCAATATTCGCCGAGATAGGAGTAGTCGCCGAGCGAGGCGTATTCGATGCGGCTATGGCTGAGAATTTCGCAGCGCCGCCCGATCTGCGCCTCGCGCTGGCGCACGGTTTCATGGATGAAGGTTTCCGCGATCTTGGGGCGGGGTAAGGTGTCCATGAGGTGGATCCGATGACAGATCGTAGGGTGGGTTAGCCGAAGGCGTAACCCACCACTTTGGTTTCCGCGGAGACAGAAGAGGTGGGTTATGCCAAGCAGATGCGCTTTGCGCATCTGCTTGGCTAACCCACCCTACGATTCTCTGCCGCCTTACGCATGCAGCTTCTGCAGTTCCTTCAGAATCGCTTCGCCCATCTGCGTGGTCGAGGCCGCGGTCGTGCCTTCCGACTTGATGTCGGCGGTGCGAAGACCGCTGGCGAGCACCGCTGCGATCGCGGCGTCGACCTTGTCGGCGAGATCGCCCATGTCGAAGGAATAGCGCAGCGCCATGCCAAAGGACGAGATCATCGCGATCGGATTGGCGAGGCCCTTGCCGGCGATGTCGGGCGCCGAACCGTGCACGGGCTCGTACAGCGCCTTGCGCTTCCTGCTCTTGACGTCGACTTCGCCGAGGGAAGCCGAGGGCAGCATGCCGAGCGAGCCGGTCAGCATCGCCGCGATGTCGGAGAGCATGTCGCCGAACAGATTGTCCGTGACGATGACGTCGAACTGCTTCGGCCACTTCACCAGCATCATGCCGCCGGAGTCCGCGAGCTGATGCTCGAGCGTGACGTCGGGATATTCGCGCTTGTGGACCTGAGTCATGACCTCGTTCCAGAGAACGCCCGACTTCATGACGTTGCGCTTCTCCATCGACGTCACCTTGTTCTTGCGCTTGCGGGCAAGCTCGAAGGCGACGCGGCCGATGCGCTCGATCTCATAGGTGTCGTAGACCTGGGTGTCGATCGCGCGCTTCTGGCCGTTGCCGAGATCGGTGATGGTCTTGGGCTCGCCGAAATAGACGCCGCCGGTGAGCTCGCGCACGATGACGATGTCGAGACCTTCGACGGCCTCGCGCTTCAGGCTCGAGGCATCCGCCAACGCCGGATAGCAGACGGCCGGGCGCAGATTGGCGAACAAAGCGAGATCCTTGCGCAGGCGCAACAGGCCGGCTTCGGGGCGCACCTCGTAAGGCACGGCGTCCCACTTCGGACCGCCGACCGCGCCGAAGATGATGGCGTCGGCATCCATCGCCTTGGCCATGTCTCCCTCGGAGATCGACACCTTGTGGGCGTCGTAGGCGGAGCCGCCGACAAGGCCGGTATCGGTCTCGAATTTGGCGATCCCGGCCGAATTGAGCCAATCAATCAGCCGCTTCACCTCGCCCATCACCTCGGGGCCGATACCGTCGCCGGGGAGCAGCAGCAATTTGTGGGTCGCCATGGTCGTCCTTCCTCCGTTTCGTCATGGCCGGGCTTGACCCGGCCATCCACGTCCTGCCTGCAGCGCGAAGAACGTGGATGCCCGGCACAAGGCCGGGCATGACGGCATCTCGTGAATTTCGGCCGGAGTGCTAGAGCGGCGTTGCGCGCTTGGCAAGACACCATTGCCGCGCTGCGGCTGTGCAAGGCGGGCAGGGCCTGCCACACTGCGCGCGCCGGAGTATCCCTTGCTCGCCCCAGATCGTCCCCCGCCCGACGCGCGCCCTGCGCGGCTGATCCTGACCCTGTCGCTGGCCGCGACGGTCGGGCTCGGCATCGGCCGCTTTGCCTATGCGCTGGTGCTGCCCGACATGCGGGAGGACCTCGGCTGGTCCTACTCGGCGGCCGGTTTCATGAACACCATCAACGCCGTCGGCTATCTCGTGGGCGCGCTGTTTGCGTCCCGGCTGATCCAGCGCGTCGGATGGTCGGCGGCGATCCGCGGCGGAACGCTGGCCTGCCTTGCCGCGCTTGCCACCTGCGCGCTGACGGGGAATTTCATCGCGCTGAGCCTTGCGCGCCTCGTGCTTGGTCTCGGGGCCGCGGCCGGCTTCGTCGCCGGCGGCGCGCTGGCCGCGACCGTCGCGCAGTCGCGTCCCGAGCGGGCCAATTTCCTGCTGAGTCTCTTCTATGCCGGGCCCGGCATCGGCATTCTCGCCTCCGGGCTGATCGCGCCGTTCACGCTGCAGCATTTCGGACCGGGCTCGTGGTGGATCGTGTGGTGGGCGCTGACGCTGCTCTCGGCCGTGATGACCGCGCCGCTGTTTCTGGTTCGGATCGAAAGCGGCGCGCGCTTCAGCGAAGGCAGCCACGCCGCCTTCGCTGTTCGTCCCGTGCTGATCTACCTCGCCGCCTACTTCCTGTTCGGCGCCGGCTACATCGCCTACATGACCTTCATGATCGCCTATGTGCGCGACAGCGGCGGCGGTGCGGCGGCGCAGGCCGGCTTCTGGGGCCTGATCGGCATGAGCGCATTCGTGACGCCCTGGGTCTGGCGACGCGTGCTCGCGCTCGACCGCGGCGGTCTTTCCACCACGATCATCCTCGGCACCAACGCGATTGGCGCCGGCCTGCCGATGCTCGGACATTCCACTGCGTGGCTTGCGACTTCGGCGGTGGTGTTCGGCGTCGCCTTCTTCGCCGTGGTCGGCTCGACCACCGCCTTCGTGCGCTTCAACTATCCGCCGCAGGTGTGGCCGCGCGCGATCGCGGCGATGACGATCTCGTTCGGCCTCGGACAGACGCTCGGGCCGATCGTGGTCGGCGCGATCACCGATGCGCTGGGGAGCCTTTCCTACGCGCTGAACCTCTCGGCGGCGATGCTGGCGCTCGGTGCCATTCTGGCGGCGTTTCAGGGTCGGCTGGCGCGATAGCCGGCGAATCGCACGGGCGACGCCGGCGCCGCGTCCGGCGGCCGCCCGACTCCGGACTGTCATAAGGCAATCGCGTCATCAGGATAAATTCGAACGGTTTCGGCGGCAGCGAAGCCAGGTTCCGGCCTGGACAGCGCGTGGGCGTCGCAAGCCAATCCCTGGAGCAATTCTCGTGGCGGTGCAGAGGCGATGAAGGCAACAGCTAAGCAGGATGCCCGGGGGGCGCCGCCCGAAGCCGAAACAGCGTTGTTCGAGGCGTTTCAGCACCATCAGGCAGGACGGCTCGACGCCGCGGTCGGCCGTTATCGGGATGCCATCGCGATCCATCCCGATTTTCCCGAAGCGCTGAACAATCTCGGCATCGCGCTCAAGGATCAGAACCGCTTTAGCGCCGCGGTGACGGAATATCGGAAAGCGCTGGTCCTGCGGCCCGATCTTGCCCAGATATGGAACAACCTCGGAGACTCCCTGCATTCGCTCGGAGACCGGGCGTCGGCCATCGCGCATTACCGAAAGGCGGTGGCGCTGCAGCCCGACTACGCCACCGCGTGGCGCAACCTTGGTGACTGTCTGGCGGAAACAGGTGTGCTGGACGAAGCACAACAATGCTTCGACCGGGCACTCGCACTGGATTCCAGCCTGGATGCCTCATCGTCGCCTGCAGAGATCGCGTTGCGCGAAATCCAGCGCCAGTTTTCAAAGATGGTGACGACCATCGAGGCCACCACGGCCCGCGATCCGCGGCTGGCCGAAGCCTATCTGGCGTGCGGGAGGGACGAACGGCCGCCTGCCGGGTGCGACCCCGACACCGCCGAGCGATTTCGGTTCGCGGCGCAGCTTCGCGCGAGTTTCAGCGATCATCTTTCATCGATGCTGCTGCAAATGCATTACGACCGCGAATTCGCGCCAGGCATGTTACGGGAAGGCCCGCGCGAGGTGGCGCGCTTCCATGCCCAAACGCCGCGCTTCAGCGGCTGGCAGAACCTGCGCGATCCGGAACGCCGGCTGCGCATCGGCTATGTGTCTGCGGATTTCAGGACGCACTCGGTCGGATATTTTCTCTCCGCGATTTTGCTCAACCACGACGATGCATCCGTCGAAACCATCTGTTACTCGGGAACGACGGACGAGGACGAGCAAACCGCTTTCTTCAGGTCTCGCGCAGCGCATTGGCGCTCGACCATCGGGATTGACGACAGGGAGCTCGCCGCCCGGATTCGCGCCGACGCGATCGACATTCTCGTCGACCTGTCCGGCCATACTTATGGCCATCGGCTCGGCGTTTTTGCCCGCAAACCCGCCCCGCTGCAGGTGACCTGGCTCGGATATCCCGACACGACGGGCCTGTCCGACATCGACTACCGGCTCACCGATGCGATCGTCGATCCTCCGGGGACGGCCGACACCACATCCTCCGAAAGGCTGTTTCGGCTGCCCGACGGTTTTCATTGCTACACCGCGCCCGTTGCGGCGCCGGACGTGAGCAAGCTGCCCGCCGAGCGCAATGGTTTCGTGACGTTTGGGTCCTTCAACAATCTCGTCAAGGTGAACCATCAGGTGCTCGACGCCTGGGCCGGCGTTCTGCAGCGGGTCGCCGGCTCTCACCTGGTTCTCAAATCGAAGTGGCTGGTCGATGCCGAGATGCGCAAGCGGATCGAGAGGCTGTTCGAGCAGCGAGGGATTGCCCGCGACCGTTTGAAATTGATCGGCAAATTGCCGACGATGGCGGACCATCTCGCCGCCTATGGCGAGGTCGACATTGCGCTCGACACGTTTCCCTACAATGGCGCGACGACGACATGCGAAGCGCTGTGGATGGGTGTTCCCGTCGTGACGCTCGCCGGCGACCGGCACGCAGCCCGGGTCGGGGCCAGCATGCTGAGCCGGGTCGGATTGCAGGACATCGTGACCGAGCGATCGCAGGATTACGTCGCGGCCGCCGCGCGGCTCGCCGCCGACGTGCCGGCACTCGCTGCGCTGCGGGCAAGTCTTCGTGAGCGGGTCGCGGCGTCACCCCTGTGTGACGGCCCGAGATTCACCCATCAGCTCGAAGCCGCCTATCGCACCATGTGGCGCGAATGGTGTGCGACCGGCGTCACCGGGAACGGCTGAGCCTCACGCTTTAGCTGCCGCTGAACGAATTGTAGCCCTGATCTTCCCAATAGCCGCCCTTGTAGTCGTTGGTGACTTCCATCGACATCACGTATTTCGGGTTCTTGAAGCCGAGCTTTGTCGGCACGCGGATCTTCATCGGAAAACCATAGGCGCGCGGCAGGATGTCGTTGCCGAACTTGAACGTCATCTGCGTCTGCGGATGCAGCGCGGTGCGCATGTCGAGCGGCGAATTGTAGCCGTCCTTGTCGGCGCACTGGAACCAGACATATTTCGCGCGCGTGTCGGCGCCGACGAGCTTGAGGAAATCGCGCAGCGGCGTGCCGGTCCAGCTTCCGATCGCGCTCCAGCCTTCGACGCAGATGTGACGGGTGATTTGCGTGAACTGCGGCAGTTTGGTGAGCTCGTCCAGCGTCCAGGACTTCTTGTTGTCGACGAGGCCGCGCACCTCGAGCTTCCAGGCCTTGCCGTCGACCTCCGGCGCATCGTCGAGATCGTAATAGGCGTTGAACGGGAACGGCTTTGTAATCGCGCTCTCCGCAAAAGTCGGCGCCAAGGCGTCAGGATTGAAGATGAAGTCCTGCACCGCGTCGTTGAACTTCGAGATCCTCGCGAGAAGGGCGTCAGCCGAAGACGAGTCGACCACATCGCAGCCGGTGAGCAGGGTCAGCGCACCGAGGCTGGCGCCGCCCGCGATGAAGCGGCGGCGGGTCACATCAGGCATCACCTTGAGAGAGTCCTTGATCAGCAGCCGTTTGTCGACGCCGGGGATCAGGAATGAACGCTTGGCCATATCAGCTCTCCTTCCTATTCTTTCGTTTTGAGCATGATCTTATCGGAAAACCGGTTCCCACTTTTCCGGATCATGCTCAGCGACCGATGACCATCGCGCGCAGGCTCTTCGGCACCAGCAGCGCAAGCAGGACGTGAACGACCAGGAAGGCGCAGATCGCGGCCATGCAGAAGAAATGGACGTAGCGCGCGGTCGGATAATCGCCGAACAGCGTCACCAGCCAATGCAATTGCACCGGCTTCCAGATCGACAGGCCGGACAGCACGATCAGCACGCCGACGACGATGATGCCGGCATAGAGCGTGCGCTGCACGTAATTGTAGACGCTGAGATCGTCATGGCTGAGCTTGAAGGTCAGCGCCGCCTTGACGTCGTGGAGCACGCCCGCCGGCGTGATCGGCAGCAGCTTCCTGGCGAAACGGCCGGAGGCAAGACCGGTCACGAGATAGGCGAGGCCGTTAACCATCAACAGCCACATCGCGGCAAAGTGCCAGAGCAGCGCGCCGCCGAGCCAGCCGCCGAGCGTGATGTCGTGGGAGAAGCGGAAATCGAACAGCGGCGAGGCGTTGTAGATCTGCCAGCCGGACATGATCATCAGGATCATGGCGACGGCATTGGTCCAGTGCATCACCCTGACCCAGGCCGGCTGGATCACCTTAGGTTTGGCGCTAATTTGCTCGTCGGTCACGGTCAGGCTCGACATGGTGGTTCCGTGCTGGTTTCGTCTTCGGGATCGTGTGTCAGAACATCATACGCCGGTCGTGCCAGTTTCGTTACGCCCTGGCTGCGATCGAATCGATGCCTGCGGGCTATGATAGTCACAATAAAGCGAGCCGAGGGGTCTCCCCGGCTCGCTGTTTTGCCGCATCCTGTCGGGGATGAAACGGGGGTGCGCGGTGTTAGGTCGCCGGCATCAGCACGGTGTCGACCACATGGATGACGCCGTTGGACTGGTTGACGTTGGGGATCGTGACGGTGGACGACCCGCCCTTGGCGTCGACGATCATGACAGTGCCGCCGGACTTCTTGACGGTCAGTTCCTCGCCCTCGACGGTCTTGAGCTTCTGGCCGTCCTTGAGGTCGGACGCTTCGAGCTTGCCGGGCACCACGTGATAGGTGAGGATCTTGGTCAGGGTCGCCTTGTTCTCGGGCTTGACCAGGGTGTCGACGGTGCCGGCCGGCAGCTTGCCGAAGGCGGCGTTGGTCGGCGCGAACACGGTGAACGGGCCCTTGCCTTCCAGAGTGGGGACGAGACCGGCCGCCTTCACCGCCGCAACCAGCGTGGTGTGGTCCTTCGAGTTGACGGCGTTCTGGACGATGTTCTTCGACGGGAACATCGCGGCGCCGCCGACCATGACGGTCTTTTCCTCAGCGCGGGCGGGCGCGACGACGGTTGCAGTGACGGCCAGCGCGCTGAAGGCAGCAGCGGTGAGGTAAGCAATGCGCTTCGACATGGAGATACTCCCGATTGGATTGTGACCGGCGCTCGCCGGCATTTGCGTTGGGGCAACAACGGCGTCTGCGACAGTTTGACGTGAAGCAGCAGCGCGTCGTTGGACCGAACTACGGGAGGGTTTGCGATGGGGTTTCGAGGAATAATTTATTGTGATGCGTGAAACTATATCGCGGGGTGTTCGTGGGGTGCGCGCGGGCGCTCACTACAAACGCCGCTGTCGTCCTGGCGAAAGCCAGGACCCATTACCCCAAAAAGGATTTGTTGCGCGAGGCTGGTCACCAAGGGTCTTCGCCAAACTACGCCCTGGGACAATGGGTCCTGGATCTGCGCTCCGCCCTGGCCAACGCTCCGCGTCGCCAAGGCTGCGCTTGTCCAGGACGACGAGAGCCCTCAATCCCTGTTGTTCGGCGTCTGAATGAAGCCGCGATTGTGCGTCGGGCTGATCAGCAGCTCGTTGATGCAGACGCGCGGCGGCATGCTGGCGATGAACGCGATGGTGCGCCCCAGATCTTCGGATTGCAGCATCTTCGCCTGCTCTTCCTCGCTCGGCACCACCGGGCGCAGCTTCAGGATCGGCGTCGCGACCTCGCCCGGCATCAGGCAGCAGGCGCGCAGGCCGTTGACGCATTCGTCCATGTTGAAGGAATGGGTCAGCGCGAGCACCGCATGTTTGGTGGTGGTGTAGGCCGGGCCCGGCATCTTCGAGACGTGGCGGCCGGCCCAGGACGAGACGTTGATGATCGAGCCGTCCTGCTGCCTGCGCATCGTCGGCAATACCGCGCGCATGCAATAGAGCACGCCGTTGAGATTGACCTGGACGAGCTTGTCCCAGCCGTCGAGGTCCATGTCCTTCCAGCTGCGCCTGGGGACATTGATGCCGGCATTGTTCACGAGCAGGTCGATCCGGCCGTGCTTCGCAACGATCTGATCGGCGGCCTTCTGGGCCGCAGCCGCGTCGGACACGTCTAACGCGATAGCCTCGGCGGTCCCGCCCGCCCTGGCAATCTTCGCAACCACGGTCTCGAGGGCGTCCTTGCGGCGGCCGGAAACCACCACTGTCCAACCGTCGGCCGCAAGCGCCTCGGCGCCGGCCTCCCCGATCCCGCTGCCGCCGCCGGTGACCCAGGCTACGCGTTTCCCATTTTTGGTCATGCAAACTGTCTCCGTTGCTTCATTGGGGCGGTTTTTGCTAATCCAGCCCTCGGTTTTGACCGACCTTGTCCTACGAGCCTTGCGGTCGAGGAAATCTTGCATGAACCCTGCCGCCAACGCCAATCTGTTTTCCCGCCTGTTCGACGGCCTCGACGAGCCCAAACGCCTCGCCATCGAGACGCAGGATGGCGCCCATATCAGCTATGGCGATCTGATCGCGCGGGCAGGCCAGATGGCGAATGTGCTGGTGGCGCGCGGCGTGAAGCCCGGCGACCGCGTCGCGGTGCAGGTCGAGAAATCGGTGGCCAATATCGTGCTGTATCTCGGCACTGTCAGGGCCGGCGCGGTCTATCTGCCGCTCAACACCGCCTATACGCTGAACGAGCTTGATTACTTCATCGGCGACGCCGAGCCGGCACTCGTGGTCTGCGATCCCTCGAAAGCCGAAGGCCTTGCTCCGATCGCCGCCAAGGTGAAGGCCAAGGTCGAGACATTAGGTGCTGATGGCAAGGGTTCGCTGACCGAGGCCGCCGAGAAGGCCAGCAGCGACTTTGCCACTGTGCCGCGCGAAAACGACGATCTCGCCGCGATCCTCTACACCTCGGGTACGACCGGGCGTTCCAAGGGCGCGATGCTCAGCCACGACAATCTGGCGTCGAACTCGCTCTCGCTGGTCGATTATTGGCGCTTCACCGACAAGGACGTGCTGATCCACGCGCTGCCGATCTACCACACCCATGGCCTGTTCGTGGCGACCAACGTGACGCTGTTCTCGCGCGCGTCGATGATCTTCCTGCCCAAGCTCGATCCTGACCTCATCATCAAGCTGATGGCGCGCGCGACCGTGCTGATGGGCGTGCCGACCTTCTACACGCGCTTGCTACAGAATCCTGCGCTGTCGAAGGAGACGACGAGGCATATGCGGCTGTTCATCTCGGGCTCGGCGCCGCTGCTCGCCGAGACCCATCGCGAATGGTCGGCGCGCACGGGCCACGCCGTGCTGGAGCGCTACGGCATGACCGAGACCAACATGAACACGTCGAACCCTTACGACGGCGAGCGCGTGCCCGGGGCGGTCGGCTTTCCCCTCCCCGGCGTCTCCGTGCGCGTGACCGAGCCAGAGACCGGCAAGGAATTGCCGCGCGAAGAAATCGGCATGATCGAGGTCAAGGGCCCCAACGTGTTCAAGGGCTATTGGCGCATGCCCGAGAAGACCAGGTCTGAATTCCGGCCCGACGGCTTCTTCATCACCGGCGACCTCGGCAAAATCGACGACAAGGGCTACGTCCACATCCTCGGCCGCGGCAAGGATCTGGTCATATCAGGCGGATTCAACGTCTACCCGAAAGAGATCGAGACAGAGATCGACGCCATGCCGGGCGTGATCGAATCCGCCGTGATCGGCGTGCCGCATGCCGATTTCGGCGAGGGCGTCACGGCGGTGCTTGTCTGCAACAAGGGCGCCGATGTCACCGAAGCTGCCGTGCTGAAGGCGCTCGACGGGCGGCTGGCGAAATTCAAGATGCCCAAGCGCGTCTTTGTCGTCGACGAGCTGCCGCGCAATACCATGGGCAAGGTGCAGAAGAACGTGCTGCGGGATACGTACAAGGACATTTACGCGAAGAAATAGGGGTAAACGCGGGGGGCAGGAACATGAAACACGAGCAGGCGGTCCGGATCAATCATCATCTCCTTGCTGCCTACAAGGCGCTTGATCAGGCCCGAATGGCTATCGCGGGGCTTGCCAAGGCCGAGAGGATCGAGTTGGGAGACTGGCTCGACGAAGTCGTCGGCGTTTTAGAGGACGAATTGCTCCAGCCGATTTACGATCAGTATCCGGATCTTGAGCCCCCAAGTCCAACCGGGAACCACTTAGGTTTGTCTGCGAGCTCGCGTGGGATCAGGTGCAGCTTCCGTCATCGCTGACTGAGCAGCAATTCGATGAGATCATTTTCTCGGTCCTGAAGCCGACGTGGCGGAAAACCGTGATGATGGTCACCTGCGTGATGGATCGCTGCAGAGAGCTTGGATTCGCGATCGAAGGTGAAGTGATTGCTGCGCGATTGAAAGTGCTTTCCGATTCCGATCGGATCGAAGGCATCGGCAATCTACAATCATGGCTCCACAGCGAAGTGCGATTGAAGGATTAATCCGGCGATTCAATGCGGCCGGCCTTTACACCATTCGGTTGATGTAGCGCACGCTCTCAGCCCCGTCATTGCGAGCGCAGCGAAGCAATCCAGACTGCCGCTGCGGAAAGATTCTGGATTGCTTCGCTGCGCTCGCAATGACGGAGGTTGTGGCGGCTGCAGGCAATCCGATTTGCGCGGTCGACGCGCCGGAGTGTCCGGCTGGGGTGGAATGCAGCGCGCGCATATCCGCCGTCTGGCGGAAAATCGATGCGCATCGCGGAAATCCGACAGGACGGATTGGCTGTGTCGACCAAGTGATGTGTCATGAACTGACTAGTTCGAACCGGCAACTGTTATGTTGATGGTTCGACCTTATAGATTTTTCGGTCGCGCAGCATGGCGTTGAGGATGGTCAGCAGCTTCCTGGCGACAGCAATGAGGGC
>NZ_JAFCLG010000018.1 GCF_018129685.1 Bradyrhizobium manausense | reverse complement strand
TTCCGCATCGCTGAGCCAGTAGACCTGCTTTGCCATTCAAGCCTCCCTTCCGTTGAGAAGCTTGAATCACAATCTAATTTCAGATGGAATCCCTATTGAGTACAGACCCTAAAGCGCGATGAGATTGGGTTGAATCGTCATCGCGCTTTAGCTCTTTGTTTGCGCATGATCTCTTCGGAAAACCGCTTCACACTTTTCCGGATCATGCTCCAGCGCGTCATGACGCTGCGAGCTGCTCCTCGACCAGCTTGACCCAGTATGATGTGCCGAACACGATCGCCTCATCGTTGAAATTGTAGGCGGGGTGATGCAGGCCGGCGCTGTCGCCGTTGCCGCAGAAGATGAACGCACCGGGGCGCGCTTCCAGCATATAGGCGAAGTCCTCGCCACCCATCAGCGGCGGCATCTCGTGCACGTTGGCATCGCCGGCAACCTGCCTCGCGATGCGCGTCGCCACCTCGGTCTCCGCGGCGTGGTTGTTCACGACCGGATAGTTGCGCTTGTAGTGCAGATCGATCTTCGCGCCGGTGATCTGCGCCACGCCCGCCACCACTTCGTGCACGCGCTTCTCGACGAGCTTGCGCACATCCGCCGAAAGCGTTCGGATGGTGCCGCGCAGCTCCGCGGTCTGCGGGATGACGTTGCGAGCGTTGCCGGCGTGGAATTCGCAGATCGAGATCACCGCCGATTCCAGGGGATCGACGCTGCGCGCGACGATGGACTGCAACGCCGTGATCACCTGCGCCCCGACCAGAACGGAGTCGATGCATTTGTGCGGACGCGCGGCGTGGCCGCCGAGGCCCTCGATCTTGATGTCGACCTCGTCGGTCGCCGCCATGATCGGGCCCGGCCGGATTGCAAACGAGCCGATCGGGATGCCGGGACCGTTGTGCATGCCGTAGACCTGCTCGATGCCGAAGCGCTCCATCATGCCGTCCTTGACCATCGCCGCGCCACCGGCGCCGCCCTCCTCTGCCGGCTGGAAAATCACGATCGCGTCGCCGGCGAAATTGCGCGTCTCGGCAAGGTAGCGCGCAGCGCCAAGCAGCATCGCGGTGTGGCCGTCATGACCGCAGGCGTGCATCTTGCCTGGAGTCTTCGAGGCATAAGGCAGGTTGGTCTGCTCCTCGACGGGCAGCGCGTCCATGTCGGCGCGCAGGCCGATCACCTTCAAGCCCTCGCCGGCCGGCTTATTGCCCTTGATCACGCCGACCACGCCGGTCTGGCCGATGCCGGTCACGACCTCGTCGCAGCCGAACTCGCGCAGGCGGTCCGCGACGAATGCTGCGGTGCGGTGGACGTCGTACAGCAGCTCGGGATGCTGGTGGATGTCCCGCCGCCAGGCCTGGATATCGGGTTGAAGGTCGGCGACGCGATTTACGATGGGCATGGAGGGATCTCAAACTTTGGAGGAATACAGGACTGTCTACCATGCAAGCGCCAGTCCACCCAACTCCCGGGGATCGAGGGTAGCCCTGTCCTGTCGTGATGGCCGGGCTTGTCCCGATCGATTGCGTCTGCCTATTAGGACGCAACGTCAGGTGACCATCCGGGTGGAAGCAGAATGCCAAGGCGGCTTGAAGGTGATTTTGACTATATCGTCGTCGGTGCCGGCACGGCCGGCTGCATCATCGCCAACCGGCTGTCGGCCGATCCCAAAAACCGCGTGCTGATCCTCGAAGCGGGTGGCGACGACAACTGGATCTGGTTCCACATCCCGGTCGGCTATCTCTTCGCGATCGGCAATCCGCGCTCCGACTGGATGTTCAAGACCGAGGCCGAGCCCGGCCTCAACGGCCGTTCGCTATCCTATCCCCGCGGCAAGGTGATCGGCGGCTCGTCGGCCATCAACGCCATGATCTCGATGCGCGGCCAGGCCGCCGACTACGATCACTGGCGCCAGCTCGGCATGACCGGTTGGGGCTATGACGATGTGCTGCCGTTGTTCAAGCGGCTGGAGGATCACTTCCTCGGGCCTAGCGAGCATCACGGCACCGGCGGCGGCTGGCGCATCGAGGCGCCGCGGCTGTCCTGGGAGGTTCTCGATGCCGTCGGCGACGCCGCCGAGGAGATGGGCATCAAGCGCATCCCCGACTTCAACACCGGCGACAACGAAGGCACCAGCTATTTCCATGTCAACCAGAAGCGGGGCCGGCGCTGGTCGTCGGCGCGCGGCTTTCTCAAGCCGGCGCTGAACCGTCCCAACCTGCGGCTCGAGAAGAACGTGCTGGTTGACCGCATCATCATCGAGCAGGGCCGCGCCGTCGGCGCGCGCTTCATCCAGAACGGCGAGATCATCGAAGCGCGTGCGAAACGCGAGGTGATCCTCTCGGCCGGCTCGATCGGATCGGTGCAGGTGCTGCATCGCTCCGGCATCGGCCCGGCCGACTGGCTGTCGCCGCTCGGCATCGACATCGTGATGGACAAGCCAGGCGTCGGCCGCAATCTGCAGGACCATCTGCAGCAGCGCGCGATCTACAAGGTCGAGGGCGTGCGCACGCTGAACGAGACGTACTACAACCTGTTCCGCCGCGGCCTGATGGGCCTCGACTACGCTTTCCGCCGGCGCGGGCCATTGACGATGGCACCGTCGCAGCTCGGCATCTTCACACGCTCCGACGCAACGCGCGCGCGCGCCAACATCCAGTTTCACGTGCAGCCGCTGTCGCTCGACAAATTCGGCGATCCCCTGCATCGATTTCCTGCGATAACGGTCAGCGCGTGCAATCTGCAGCCGACCTCGCGCGGCACAATCCGCCTGCGCTCGGCGAGCCCGGAGGAGAAGCCGATCATCGCGCCGAATTATCTGTCGACCGACGACGACCGTCAGGTCGCCGCCGACGCGATCCGCACCACCCGCCGGCTGATGCGGCAGAAGGCGCTGGCAAGATATCGCCCGAGCGAATATTTGCCCGGGCCCACCGTCGGCGACGACGATGCTTCCCTGGCAAAAGCCGCCGGCGATATCGGCACCACCATCTTTCATCCCGTCGGCACCGCGAAAATGGGATCGGCGAATGATCCCATGGCCGTCGTCGACGAGCGTCTTCGCTGCTACGGCCTCAGCGGTCTCCGCGTCGTCGACGCCTCGATCATGCCGACGATTACCTCGGGCAATACCAACACGCCGACCGCGATGATCGCCGAGAAGGGGGCTGCGATGATTTTGGAGGATAAGAAATAGCATCCTGGCCCACCATCAGCCAGCGCGTTTCCATCGCCTCGGCCGGCGCAGAGATCGCCATGTGCTTCGGGCCATCCGGGAATTTTTGAACCGGATCCGGATATCTCTCCCGTTCGGGCAAGTGCGCCCCTCACGAAATCGTCATTACATGCGGGAATAAGCCCACCCCTCCCCCAATCACCTCCCCGAAGCCCAATTCCGGGCCAAAGGAGACGTGCGATGAGCGGACACGATCACGGGGAAGACGGCGTCAGCCGCCGCAACGTGCTGGAATGCATGACATGGGCCGGAACCGGGGTGCTCTGGACCATCACGGGCGGCGTGCCGCGCTCGCTCGGCATCATCGATTCCGCCGAGGCTGCGACCGCAGCGGCGCCGGGCATGACCTTCCTCCAGATCAGCGACAGCCACGTCGGCTTCGACAAGCCGGCCAACCCCAACGCGCTGGGAACGCTGGAAGAGGCCGTGGGCAAGATCAATGCCATGCCGACCAAGCCGTCGTTCATGATCCACACCGGCGACATCACCCATCTGTCCAAGGCGTCCGAATTCGACAATGCCGATCGCATCATCTCGCAGTCCAAGCTGGACGTGCATTACGTGCCCGGGGAGCATGACTTCCTCGACGAAGAGGTGAAGTTCTATCGCGAGCGCTACGGCCGCGGCACCAAGGGTCAGGGCTGGTACTCCTTCGACGCCGGCGGCGTGCATTTCATCGGCCTCGTCAACGTCGTCGACCTCAAGGGCGGCGGCCTCGGCAATCTCGGCGCCGAACAGCTCGCCTGGCTGGAGGACGACCTGCGCGGCAAGTCGAAATCGACCCCGGTCGTGCTGTTCGCCCACATCCCGCTCTGGACCGTCTATCCGGAATGGGGCTGGGGCACCGAGGATGGCGGCCGCGCGCTCGAATACGTCAAGGGCTTTGGCTCGGTCACCGTGCTCAACGGGCACATCCATCAGGTGATGCAGAAGGTCGAGGGCAACGTCACCTTCCACACCGCGCGCTCGACGGCCTTCCCGCAGCCGGCGCCGGGCACCGCTCCCTCGCCCGGTCCGATGAAGGTGGAGGACGCCAAGCTCCGCTCGATGCTCGGAGTCGCCAGCATCAATTTCAAGCAGAACGAGCAGCGGCTCGCCATCATCGACACGCCGCTCCAGAGTTGATGCAGGGCTGGAGAGAAGCTGACCATGAAGATACTCAATCGCCGCGACTTCTCCGTCGCTGTGGCCGCGGCCATCCTGCTCCCCGTCACGACCGCCCGTGCCGACGACAACGCCATGGAGGTGCATATCGACAATTTCGTCTTCCAGCCGGCGGAGCTCAAGATCAAGGTCGGCACGACCGTGACCTGGACCAACCGGGACGACATCCCGCACACGGTGGTGTCGGCCGGCAAGTTCCGGTCCAAGGCCCTGGATACCGACGACAAGTTCTCATTCACCTTCACCGATGCGGGCGACTACAAGTATTTTTGTTCGTTGCACCCGCACATGACCGGGATGATCAAGGTTGAGTAACGTCTCCAACCAAGGCATCTCTGTCTTGCCCGGCCGGTGGTCCCACGCCGGCCGGGCTCGCGTGCCTTCGCTCAGACCCGGGGATGACGCGAAGCACGCAACGATGGACCAAACGCAGCAAGAGGCAAAGCGAGAGGCGATGCCGGTCAGCGACGATTTCCAGAAGGCGCAGCGCTTCCGCGAGGCGGCGTTGCCCTATCTCGACGACGTCTACACGCTCGCACGTTATTTGCTGCGCGACGCCTCCGACGCGGAGGACGCGGTGCAGGAGTGCTATTTGCGGGCGCTGAAGCATTTCGACAGTTATCGCGGCCCGGCGATGAAGCCGTGGCTGTTCGCGATCCTGCGCAATGTCTGCAACGCCGAATACGCCAGACGCGCGCACTCGCATGCCGCGATCGAGGACACGCCTGGCGCTGCCGACCAGACGCCGATCTGGCAGGAGGGCGATGCGAGCCCGGAGACCGAGGTGCTGCGCAGCCGCGACGCCGGCGCCATTCGCAAGATGATCGACGCGCTCGCCGAGCCGTTCAAGGAAACCTTCGTGCTGCGGGAGATCAACAACCTGTCCTACCGTGAAATTGCAGAAGCCGTCGGCGCCCCCGTCGGCACCGTGATGTCCCGCCTCGCCCGCGCCCGCGCCATGCTGCGCGCGGCCTGGATGGCGGAAGAGGAGCATTCGAAATGACCTGCGACGAAGCAAAAATCCTGCTTCACGCGCTGCTCGACAACGAGCTCGATGCCGGCCACGCGCGCGAGGTCGAAGCCCATATCGCCACCTGCCCGACTTGCAAGGCCGAGTTCGCGGCCCAACAAGAGATGAAACGGGTGCTGGCCGACGCCAGTCTGCGCTACAGCGCGCCTGCGACGTTGCGCGCCCGGATCGAGGCGTCGATGCCGCAAGCGCGGCCGCAGCCGAGCCGGCGTTCCGTGCTGCGCGGGTTCGCGATGGGCTCGGCGGTCTCGGCGCTCGCCGCCTCCGGCGTCGTCGCCGTCGTGCTGCGCCAGGACGACCAGCAGCGCATCCTTTCGGAGGTGGTCTCCGCGCATCTGCGCTCGCTCCAGGCCGGTCATCTCATCGACGTCGTCTCGACCGACCAGCACACGGTCAAGCCCTGGTTCAACGGCAAGCTCGACGTCGCCCCGCCCGTGATCGACCTCACCGCGCAGGGCTTTACGCTGGTCGGCGGCCGGCTCGACTATATCGACGCGCGCGCCATCGGCGCCGTCGTCTACAAGCGCCGGCAGCACATCATCAACCTGTTCGTGTCGCAGACTGCGAGCACCGAGCATCGGCCGCCGAAGACGCAGACCATGCAGGGCTTCAACTGCCGCCGCTGGGGCGAGCGCGGCCTGAACTTCTGGGCCGTCAGCGACATCGGCAACGACGAGCTCGCCGAGTTCGTCGACAAGTTCGAGGTGGCGATGAAGGCGAATGTGGAAGGGTAGACCGAATGGCGTCTCTGCTCGCAAGTCCGGCATCATGGCTTGTGAGGCGGTTGAAAGACGGCCCAGTGATCATCCTTAAACAGATAGAGCGCTGACGATACCCGCAAGTATTCACTGCTCGAATAGAGGTACGTGACGCCCCTGCGCAAAGTGTCCACCGCCTGTCCGTCGCTCAACGGCACAAACACCAGCCCGCCGCGCTTTGGCACGGCAACCAATATCCCTTCGGGATGTTCGCGAAGACGCGCTCGCCAGAACTCTCGATCGAGAAAATAGCTGCTGTCGAGATCAGACGACTTACCTTGGACCTGCATCAGTCCCCCCGTCCAGGGCGTTGCGACGGGGGCACCGTAGACGCGCTTGAGATTGTCGACCGCCAATCGAAGCGCTTGCTCCGGACTAAGGTGCAGTCGCGCGAGATCCTGCGGAATTGCGTTCAACATGGAAACCGGTCCGTCGAACACGAACCTTATTTGCATGTCCCCGAGAAATTTGAAGGTCGCCAATTCGAGCTCGACCTCCTTGCCATCGGCCAGTCGGGCGCGCAGCTTGCCCATAGGCTCCAACGCCTCGTCCTGTTTGTTGGCACCGGGCGTCTCCCTGATGACGACCATCAGGTTATCTGCGCTCTTGTCGACGGTTTGCGCTGTGGCGTCCCTCGGCGCGAGCGATCCACTTAATAGCGCGAAAGCACACAGACAGGCATAGGACGCCAAGACCCGACGTTGCTTGGAAAGAAGGGCCAAACGAAAAGACATGACGATGTCATTTGATTGGAAGCCGACGGCTTACGCCGACCGTCGCACCGCGTTGTCCACCAGCGTCTTGCCGAGCGACCAGATCGCGCCCGGGACCTTGTGGCTGCCGGCGATGACGTCGTCGAAGGCGCGCTCGATCCAGTTGCAGTCTTCTTCGGTGATGGTGAGCGGCGGCAGCAGCTTGATCGTGTGGCTGCCGTGGCCAGCGACCTGCGTCAGGATCTTGTGATCCTTGAACAGCGGCACGGTGATGAGCTGACAGAACAGCCCCTTGTTGGCGGCCTCCAGCACGTTCCAGGACGCCCGCAGCCGCAGCGATTTCGGCGGGCCGAACTCGATGCCGATCATCAGGCCCTTGCCGCGCACTTCCTTCAGCAGCTCGTAACCGGGCACCATGCGCGTCAGCGCGAGACGAAGCTCGGCGCCGCGCTTGGCGGCAGCCTCGATCAGCTTCTCGGACTCCATGACATCGAGCGTGGCAATGCCGGCGGCCATCGCGAGATCGTTCTTGGAGAAGGTCGAACCGTGCACGACGGCGCGGTCCATCTGGTTAAAGATCTTGTCGAAGATACCCTTGCGCGTCAGCACCGCGCCGACAGGCACATGGCCGCCCGACAGCGACTTCGACAGCAGCACCATGTCGGGCTCGACGTTCCAGTGCTCGACCGCGAGGAAGCGGCCGGTGCGGCCCATGCCGGTCTGGATCTCGTCGGCGACGAACAGCGTGCCGTATTTCTTGCAGAGCGCGGCCGCGCCGGGCAGGAACTCGTCGGTGGGCATGTTGACGCCCTTGCCCTGGATCGGCTCGACGACGAAGGCCGCGACCTCGCGCGAGGCCAGCGCCTTCTCGAGCGCGGCAAGATCGTTGAACGGAACCGAGGTGCAGCCCGGCAGCAGCGGCTCGAAGCCGGTGCGGAAGTTCGAATCGCCCGTCAACGACAGCGCGCCATAGGTCAGGCCATGATAGCCGTGGGCGCAGTAGACGATACCGGGACGGCCGGTGGCGCCACGCGCGAACTTGATCGCGGCTTCGACGCATTCGGCACCGGAATTGGCGAAGAACGCCTTGTCGAGATAGGGAACGTATTTCAACAGCCGCTCGGCGAGCACGCCGGCGAGCACGGAGACGTCGAACTGGACGAGATTGGGCAGATCGGCGTCGAGCACGCTCTTCAGCGCCTCACGCATGACAGGATGGTTGCGCCCGATCGCGAACACGCCAAATCCGGACAACAGGTCGAGATAGCGCGCCCCCTCGCGATCGTAGAGGTACTGTCCATGCCCTTTCTGGAACCCGACATCGTAGCCGATGGTCTTGAGAACCCGAACGAACTGTTCGTTCAGGTACCGATTATGCAGGGCGCTGCGCTGGGCCTGACGGTCCGCGAACAATTGGGACATGTCTGGATTTGGACTGTTCATCCGCTACATACTTCGGTTGAGGGCCGCTTCGTCAACTGAAAACGGTCAGCCAACGGAAAAGGGTCTGTGCGGCCTTTTGCCCTTTTTCGGACCATCTTCGCAAGCACAGCTTTAGACCATGTTGCACCGCCGAGGAACACTCATGCGTTTAGCCATTTTCACCGGTATAATACTGGCAGGCAGTTACGCCAGCCTGACACCGGCGCTCGCCGCCGATCCCACGGGCGACTGGCGGGTCGCCGACGGCGTCGCCAATATCCGTGTCGCCCAATGCAACGGCAGCATGTGGGGCGCGGTTTCCTGGGAAAAACAGCCCGGCGGCCGTGACGAGAACAATCCGGATGTCTCAAAAAAGAACAGGCCGACGCTGGGCATGGTAACCCTGATCAATATGAAGAAGACGGCTGGCGCCGACCAGTGGGAAGGTCAGGTCTACAACGCGAAGGATGGTCAAATGTACAGCGCGACCATTACGCCTGTCGGCACCGACCAGCTCGAGATCAAGGGCTGTGTGCTGGGCTTCCTGTGCGGCGGCGAGACGTGGACCCGCGTCGGACCGCCAATCCCCCTCAGCACCGCCAACGCCATGGCCAAGAGTGCACCCAAAAGCACTGCAGCAGCGCCCAAGGCCGCTCCGGCGCCGTCTACCGCCGCACCGGCAACCACGACGGCAGCTCCGAAGAGCGCCGCCGCGACCAAGTCGGGTCAGAAAGGCCCCGCCGACACCGTCGGCGACATCTGCCTACTCCCTGAGATTGCGGGGTTTGCCCATTAGGGCCGGCTGAAACAGCAGCACTGCGGCAAGCGTCGTCACCAGCGAAAGTGCGAGCAGCTTGCCCATGCTGGACGTACCGGGATGGCTCGACAGCCACAGGCTGCCGAACGCGGTCGCCGTCGTCAGCGCGCTGAAAAAGATCGCACGTGTAAGGCTGGTCTGAAGCAGGTTCGTCCTGCCGGAGCGCCACGCCACGACATAGTAGATCTTGAACGCGACGCCGATGCCGAGCAGCAGCGGGAACGCGACGATGTTGGCAAAGTTGAGCGGCAGGCCGATCAACACGCAGATCTCGAGCGTCACTGCGCCCGCAACCAGAAGCGGCACCAGCGTCATCAGCACGTCGACGATGCGGCGGAGGGTGATCCACAACAGCAGCCCGATCACGAGCAGCGCATAGATGCCGGCATGGATGAATGCGTTCACCACGGTATCGCCGGATTTCAGGATCGAGACCGGTCCGCCGATCGCGGTCGGCTCGGCCTCGAGCATAGCCGCCGCGAACTTGCGCAGCGTATCGTTGTCGTTCGGGTCGCCCTTCGGCTGAGCTTCGACGCGGATGATGCCGTCCTTGCTCTTCCAGGCGTTGACGAGATCCGGCGGCAGTGAGCTCAGAGTGACCGGCCCGGCCTGCATCGCATTCCTGAGCTGGTCGAACACGATCTTCATGGGCGTCACGAACACGTCCTGCGCCCTGTTGCGGGTCGCCTCGTCGGAGTTTGCGAGCCTTTCCAGGGCGTCCGCGAGTCGGCGCGAGGCAACTGCGCCCGGCCCCTTCGCGTCACCCGCCGTCCGTCGAAGATTCTCGACCGCGGATTTCAGCGACTCGACGTTCTCCTGGTCCGACGGCGCCGCATCGACCTGATCAGGATTGAGCGCGGGGTTCAGCGTCTTGGCGCCCTGCGCGATCAGCTTCAGTTTCGGCTGCTGGTCCTCGGGCACGAAACTGTCGAGCGACATCACGCGCAACACTTCCGGCACCTTCTCCAGCTTCGCCTCGACCTGCCTGGCCTGGTCTTCGGACGTGACCATCACGTTGATCGCGTTGGCGCCGGTGTTGGGGTCCTTGCGCAGGTCGAGGAAGGTCGCGATCGACTCCGCCTTCGGATTGCGCAGGTTCATCGGGTTGAAGTCGAATTTCATGAAGTAAAGCAGCGGCAGGCCGGCGACCGCGAGCAACAGCGTACCGCCGACGACCAGAACACGGTGCTTCTCCAGGAAATGGTCGAGCGGCGCCAGGAAGGCATAACCGACCGGCTCCTTCTCGCCGGGCGGATTCAGAAGCTTCAACAGCGCCGGCAAGATGGTGATCGAGGAAATGAAAGCCACCAGCATGCCGACACCGGCGATCTGGCCGAGCTCCGAGATTCCCTTATAGGCGGTCGGCAGGAAGCACAGAAAGCCCGCCGCGGTCGCCATCGCCGCGAGCGACAGCGGCACCGCCGAGCGTTTCGCTGCCAGCACCAGCGCACCGGTGAGATCGTCGTGCTTGAAGCGCTCCGAGCGGTAGCGAACGCTGTACTGAATGCCGAAATCGACGCCGAGGCCGACGAACAGCACTGCGAAGGCGATCGACAGGAGGTTGAGCGAGCCGACCATCATCAGGCCCGCCGCAGTCGTCAGCGCAAGGCCGACGAAGAGATTGACGAAGACCGCGAAAATGATCTTCGCGGAGTGCAGCGCAAGCCACAGGATCAGGAGCACGACGACCACCGTGCCGATGCCGTTGACGACGGCGCCCTCCTGGACGGTCGCGTATTCCTCATTGGCGATCGGGACCGGACCTGTCAGCCGCACGCGCGCCTGGTACTTTGTCGCAAAATCGAGATCCAGCGCGGCCTTGCGGATCGCGTTGGTCGCACCCTTGCCGGGCTCCAGCGCGTTGTAGTCGAGGATCGGCTTGAACTCGATGAAGGCCCGCCTGTCCGAATCCGACAGCGGCTTGTCGCTGACGAGCTCGCGCCAGGAGAAGCTCGCATGACCTTTGTTGAGCACGGTCTCGACCGTCTCGGCGATCTGGTTGAACGGCCGGGCGGTGCTGTCGAGCCTGACCTGACCACGCTTGACGCCCGCGAGCCCGGTCTCCAGCGCGCCGGTCAGACCGCGGATCGAGGGATCGCCGGCCATGATCTCGATCAGGGGTGCGGCGGACTCGAACTCGCCGGTGATCTTGCCGACTTCCTCGGTCGGCAGGAACAGCAGGCCATTCTTCTCGAAGAACTCACCCGTGCCGAGCTGCTGCATCGACTGGAAGTTGGTCTTGTCGTCCTTCAACTTGGCATAGAGCGCGTCAGCCGCTGCGGTCGCCATCTCCGGCGTCCTGGCCTCGACGACCGCCAGAATCGTCGCGTCGCGGTCGAAAGCACGGTCGAACTGCTGGTCGCGCTGGCGCCAGTCCAGGTTCTGGGCAATCAGCGAATTGATGTCGGTGTTGATGGCGAAGTGCTGCGATGCGTAGTAGCCCGCGCCCACCGCCAGCAGGAGCCCAAGAACGACGACAAGGGGGGCAAACCGGGTGCAGGCCCTGACAATGGCAACGACTACGCTTTGCAGCATCTTTTCTTTCTAGTGTTAACAGCCTGCCGGAAACGCCCGCTGTTTAGCGGAGTTCCCGGGCGAAACCTATTGCCGTTTTGGGTCGTTCTGAGGGGAACAAGGTTCGAGGTAAACGGCGGCAGACCAAGGCAAAATCATGCGGGACGGCCGGTATAGCTGGGGACTTGAGGCGGTAAAGTGGCGAAGGGGTGAGCAGAAATGTCGACGCCTTGCTCACACAAATGGCGGGATGATAATACCTAGCATCGGTTCCCCGGGGAACCCGCGGCGCATCCCACCTTTTCTTTTTGCCGATTTTTTGACACAAAGTGCTGTGCCTGCATGCGCCGGGGCCCGGACGGGGTGGGCGGTTACCGCAGCTGCGGTGCCAATGGTGCGGATATTGCAGCATTGGCCGTAGCGGTCAGCCGCCGGGGACAATGAGCGGATGGGTGCAACTTGCGTGATGGGCGTCCAATGGAAGTTTATCTAGCGCAGCCGCGCGGCTTCTGCGCGGGCGTGGTGCGCGCCATCGAGATCGTGGAGCGGGCGCTGGAGAAATACGGCTCGCCCGTCTACGTGCGCCATGAGATCGTGCATAACAAATACGTCGTCGAGAGCCTCAAGAACAAGGGCGCGATCTTCGTCGAGGAACTGTCGGAAGTTCCGCCGAAGGCCGTGACCGTTTTCAGCGCCCATGGCGTCGCCCGCAGCGTCGAGGAGGAAGCGGCGGAGCGCGACCTTCCAGTACTAAATGCCACCTGCCCGCTGGTCACGAAAGTTCACAATCAGGGGAAGCGCTACATCACCAAGGGCCGCACCCTGATCCTGGTCGGCCATGCGGGCCATCCGGAGGTCGAGGGCACGATGGGCCAGGTTCCGGGGCCCGTGGTGCTGGTCCAGAGCGTCGAAGAGGCGAAGGCGCTGACCTTGCCGGCGGATACGCCAGTGGCCTACATCACCCAGACCACGCTGTCGGTCGACGACACCAGGGACATCATCGGGGTCCTGCAGGCGAAATTTACAGATATTCAAGGCCCGGACATCCGGGATATCTGCTATGCGACACAGAACCGCCAATCTGCGGTAAGGGACTTGAGCAAGCTGGTCGACGTGATTTTGGTGGTGGGCGCTGCCAATAGCTCGAACTCGAACCGGCTCCGCGAGATCGGCACTGAGGCCGGTGTCGCGAGTTATCTGATCGCCGATGGCCGCGAGCTCAATCCGGAGTGGTTGAAAGGTGCCAGGTCAGTCGGCCTCACGGCCGGCGCCTCGGCGCCCGAGGTGCTGGTGGATGACGTGATCGAAGCGCTGCGGCGGATCGGACCGGTGACGGTCTCGGTGCTCCCGGGCCGCGAGGAAAACATCGAATTCCGGCTTCCGGCCGAACTGGCTGCAAGCTGACCTACCCGAATTTCAAGCCCAGAAAGAAACGTGTAATGGCAATCCCCTTCTTCAAGGAAATGCGTATCGGCGGCTATTTGCTCAAGCAGAAACTGCTTGGCCGCAAACGCTATCCGCTCGTGCTGATGCTGGAGCCGCTGTTCCGCTGCAACCTCGCCTGCGTCGGCTGCGGCAAGATCGACTATCCGGATGCGATCCTCAACCGCCGCATGACCGCACAGGAGTGCTGGGACGCGGCCGACGAGTGCGGCGCGCCGATGGTCGCGATTCCCGGCGGCGAGCCGCTGATCCACAAGGAGATCGGCGAGATCGTGCGCGGCCTCGTTGCGCGCAAGAAGTTCGTCTCGCTCTGCACCAACGCGCTGCTGCTCGAGAAGAAGCTCGATTTGTTCGAGCCCTCCCCGTATTTGTTCTTCTCCGTCCATCTCGACGGCCTGCGTGAGCACCACGACAAGGCCGTGTCGCAGCAGGGCGTGTTCGACCGCGCCGTCTCCGCGATCAAGGCGGCCAAGGCGCGCGGCTTCACCGTCAACGTCAACGCCACCATCTTCGACGGCCACCCGGCCGAGGAGATCGCAAAATTCCTCGACCTCACCGTCGAGCTCGGCGTCGGCGTCTCGATGTCGCCGGGCTATGCCTATGAGCGCGCGCCGGACCAGGAGCACTTCCTCAACCGCACCAAGACCAAGAAGCTGTTCCGCGACGTCTTTGCGCTCGGCAAGGGCAAGAAGTGGAACTTCATGCATTCCGGCCTGTTCCTGGACTTCCTCGCCGGCAACCAGGAATACGAGTGCACGCCGTGGGGCATGCCCGCGCGCAACATCTTCGGCTGGCAGAAGCCCTGCTACCTGCTCGGCGAAGGCTACGCCAAAACCTTCAAGGAGCTGATGGAGACCACCGACTGGGATTCCTACGGCACCGGCCGTTACGAGAAGTGCGCCGACTGCATGGCCCATTGCGGCTACGAGCCGACGGCGGCGACCGCAGCCCTCAACAACCCGCTGAAGGCGATGTGGGTGTCCCTGCGCGGCATCAGGACCACAGGCCCGATGGCGCCGGAGATCGACATGAGCAAGCAGCGTCCGGCGCAATACATCTTCTCGGCCGAAGTGCAGAAGCGCCTGTCGGAGATCCGCAAGGACGAGGCCGAGGCTGCCGCGGCCAAGGCCGCACGGAAGGCTTCGACGGCCGCGTAAGCGCGCGCCCCGTAGCCCGGATGGAGCGAAAGCGAGATCCGGGACAGTCTCTCCGCGTTGCAAGCCCCGGATTTACGCTTTCGCTCCATCCGGGCTACGGACACCCCAAAACAGAAACGGCCCGATCGCCATGGCGACCGGGCCATTTTTTTGTTCAGGCCGGCTCGCGCTCCGGCAAAGGTGGAAAACAACCCCATGCACAGTAGCAACGCGTTGGTCGAACGGCACGATGTCCGTTTCGGTAAGCCCTTGCCGCGTCGAGCCAATCGGCGGCAAAGGAGCAACGGCCGGGGAATCTGCGGAGCTGCACCGCGATTCGAGGCCCTCCGTTCGGGCGAGCGACATTGCAGGCAGGCAATAAATTCGAATTTTGCGAATTTGGTTTGACGCGTCGGGCAAAACAGTGGCAGTATGCCATCGTGGCCCTTTCGCGAGTACCACCGCTTGGTCTGCGGACTAGCGACAATCAGCTTGGCATAACTTGCGCGCATGCCGCCGCCTGGCTTCGGCCAGAACGCCTGCATCGATCTCGTCCAGCGTCTTCGGCTTGCCTCCGTGGGCCAGCACGCCGCAGGCTGAATGGCCTCGTATGTGACCCGAGAGTGTATACGCGAAAATGTATCTCCAGGACGCAGCCCATGCCCGACATCGCCAAGGTCTTCAAATCCGGCAACTCTCAAGCCGTCCGGCTACCGAAGGACTTTCGTTTCTCGGTCGATGAGGTCGAGGTGTCGCGTGAAGGCGACGCCGTGATCCTGCGCCCGAGGCGGAACGCCTCCGGACCCTGGACCTCGCTTCGCGCGGCGGTTGCGCGCGGCTTCAGCCCGGACTTCATGGCCGACGGTCGCGAGCCTCAAGAGCAGGTGCACCCCGATCTCGATCGAGCGTTTCGATGACGAAATGGCGATACCAACGCCGTCATAGCGCTGGTCACACGTCGCTCGGAGCCTCTCCTGCGCCGAATCGAATCAACCGAAGCTGGCGCGATCGCGATGTCGTCCATCGTGGCCCACGAACTTTACTTCGGCGCCTATCGCAGCCAGAGAGTCGAATTCAACCTGGAAACACTTCGCCTTCTGTTCGCCGACCTCGAGATCCTCGATCTGGAACGGGAGGACGCGCGAGCCGCCGGCGAGATCCGGGCAGAGCTCGCGCGGCGCGGCACACCCATCGGCCCCTACGACATCCTGATCGCGGGCAGGCGATGGCGCGCGGCCTGCCGCTCGTCAGCAATAACACTGCGGAATTCCGGCGTATTGCCGGATTGCAGTTGGAGGATTGGACGAGAGATTGATACCCCCGCTTCTTGAGTTGCGAAGGGTTGCGGCAGCTACGCCCCATCAACTCGAAATCCAATGAAGCCCCTAGGGCCGCCGCAGCCGATGGCAAAGAGGAAAGCGGTGATCTGCCATCACGCAGTTGATGCTTGCGGAGTGAATGGCGGATTACGCTGGCGCTGCTCCGCTCTGCGCTCTGAGAACGCGCGGCGCAATCAAAACCTTCGCATAACCAAAAAGGCCAGATCGCGTTGGCGATCGAGCCGTTTGATTTCAGCCCTTCTCAGCCCAGCGCGTCCGCGATCTGCCGCACGCGGCTGACGAGCCAAGCGAGTCCGGGATCGGACTTCGTCGCGGCAAGTCGCACGAGGCTGACCGGAAAGCTGTCGATGTCCAGAGGCGGCGGCAGGACGCGCAAGCCGAAGACGGGCGCGAAGCGCTGCGCCAGCCGGGCAGGCACCGTTGCGACGAGATCGCTGCCGGCGACCGCGGCGAACGCGGTCAGGAACATCGGCACGCTGGCACGGACGCGGCGCTTCAATCCCTGCCTGGCGAGCGTCTCATCCACGACGCCTGCCAGCCTGCCCTGGAACGACACCAGCAGATGATCGACGTCGAGATAGGTTGCAAGGTCGAGCGTCTCGGCGAGCCGCGGGTGACGATGGCGCGCGATCACGGAGAAGCTTTCCTGCAACAGGATATCCGTCTCGAATTCGTCGGGGATCTCGTAGAAGCGGCCGATCGCGAGGTCGAGCTCATGCTTGCGCAGCGCTTCGAACGCGGCCTGCCCGACGGCAAAACGGCTGACCAGTCGCGTCGCCGGAGCTTCGGTCGCCAGCTTTTCCAGCAGCAGCGGCCCGATCGACGTCGCCACGAAATCGTTCGCGGCCAGCCTGAACTGCCGGTCGGACACGGCGGGATCGAACGCGGCGGCGCCGCCGACGACCTCCTGCGCCCGCTGCATCAGCTCCCGGACTTTCGGCGCGAGCTCGAGCGCGCGCCGCGTCGGCGTCAGGCCGTCGGGGCGCCGGGAGAACAACGGATCGTCGAAGAGGTCGCGCAGCCGCGTCAATGCGTGGCTGACCGCCGATTGGCTGAGACCGAGCCGGTCGGCCACGACGGTCGTTCGCTTGTGACGAACCAACTCGTCAAAGATCAGGAGCAGCGAAAAGTCGAGGCGCCTGATATTGTTCTTATCGATATCCATAATGAACGGATATCATTTCCATGCATGTGGGGGCAAAGGCTATCGTCCGGCCAGATATCCCCTTCGGGCGGGCTCGACCAAGTGCAGGGCCGTCCATCGCTTCAGGCTGTTCCGTGACAATCGAATATGTTCGTTATTCCCTGACCAAGCACAGCGGAGACGATCTCGTCGCCGCATATCGCACGGCAGGCGAGCACCTTCGGGCATCGCCCGAATGCCTCGCCTTCGACCTCACCCGCTGTGAAGAAGATCCGGGAAGCTACATCCTGCGCATCCACTGGACATCGACCGCCGACCATCTCCAAAAATTTCGAAAGGGGCCGCACTTCCCGCCCTTCTTTGCCGCCATCAAGGCGTTCGTCGATGAGATCGTCGAGATGCGCCATTACGCCGATACGGGGGTCGAATGGCTGCGATGACCAGAAAGATTCTCATCATCGGCGCCGGCCAAGTCGGCGCTTCGCTTGGCACGGCGTGGCTCGCCTGCGGACATGACGTCCGCTACGGCGTTTCCAATCCAGACGATCCCAAACATGCGGGCCTGCCGCGGGAGCGGCTGCAATCCGCCCGTGAGCGGCGCGACGCAGAGGTCGTGGTGCTTGCGACCCCCTACCCCGCGGCCCGATCCGCCCTGGAGGCGCTGGGCGATCTGTCCGGCGCGATCGTGATCGACTGCACCAACCCGCTCGGCATGGGACCGGAGGGCCTGCATCTCACCGTCGGATTTGACACCTCGGGCGGAGAGGAAATCGCCAGATTTGCCCCGGGTGCAAGCGTGTTCAAGACGCTCAACCAGACCGGCGCCGAAAACATGGCCCATGCCGCCGCGTTCCAGCCCAGATCGATGATGTTCGTCGCCGGCGACGACGAGGCCCGCAAGCCCATCGTGATGGAGCTCGTCGCCGATCTCGGCTTCGAGTCGATCGATGCCGGTCCGCTTCGCGCCGCCCGGCTGCTCGAGCCGCTCGCCATGCTGTGGATCGACCTCGTCATCAAGCACGGTCACCCGCGCGAGATGGCTTTCGCCCGGCTGCGCCGGGATTAGACTGCATTGCAGGGAGACGCATCATGAGTGCGAACAATCCGGATCGTGGCGATGCCGCGAAGCCGCAGCGCATGGTCATCGTCGGCGGTTCGAGCGGGATCGGGCGGGCGACGGCGGAGGCGGCCGTGGCGGCCGGGCTTGGCGTGATGCTGGTGGCCCGCGATGCCAGCAAGCTGGCACGCGTCGCGGACGAATTGGGCGGCGTGCCCTGGGCCAGCGTCGATATGACGGACCAGTCCGCCGTAGCGAAATGGACCGAGACGCTCGATGCGTTCGACCATCTCGTCATCACCGCCGCGTCGTCCAGCCATGGGCGCTTCGCCGACATGCCCCTGAGCGATGTTCGCCGCATGTTCGACGGCAAATTCTTCGGTCCCTATGCCGTGGCGCAGGCCTGCCTGCCGCGCATCATCGCCGGCGGATCGATCACCTTCTTCTCGGGCGTGCTGAGCCGGCGCCCCGGCCTGAACTGCTCGGGACTCGGGGCGGTCAATTCGGCCGTCGAGGGATTGACGCGGGCGCTCGCCCTCGAGCTCGGACCTCGGATACGGGTCAACTGCATCTCGCCGGGCATGGTACGCACCGAAGTCTATGCCGGGATGCCTGATGACGCTCGCCAAGCCATGTTCCGCAGCACCGGCGAAAGCCTGCCGCTCGGCCGCGTCGGCGAAGCGCGCGAGATCGCCCACGCGGTGCTCTTCGCTGCGACCAACACCTTCCTGACCGGTCAGGTTCTCGACGTCGATGGCGGCCACATGATCCGCCAATATGCGACGAGATGACGCTCGGCCCGTAGGGCGGATTAGCGTCAGCGTAATCCGCCATGACAAACTACGACATGGCCGGCTCCTGCGCTATCGTACCCAACATGCCCAACTATCGTCGCGCGTTTGTTGCCGGCGGCTGCTGGTTCTCTACGGTGGCGACATGGCCGCCGGCAAGGAAGGAGGCGCTGACCTGCCATCACGCAGGCGATGCTCGCGGAGTGAATGGCGGATTACGCTGGCGCTAATCCGCCCTACGCGACTAAGGTGCGATCCAGCGGTGTCACCGGAAGTGTCACGCTTCGCGCGCCCCTTCAAAGCCAGCCGCTTTCGCCGCCCTGACGAGCTTGCGATCGAAGGTGACGAAACCTTCGCAATGTCCGGATCGCGTCAGATGCAGCGCGTCGGCAAAATCCAATCCTCTCTCGGCAAGATCGAGCGCCGCTGCAACCATCGCGCCGTCCTCAACCGTCACGGTCGGAAGCCCCGCGAAGATGCGAAGCGCGCGCGCGACGTCCGAAGCAGGGTAGTCGTAGGCGCTGCGCAGCACCCATTCGACTTCGAGGATCACCGTGACGGCGACGAAGACAGGCTCGCCGTCGATCAACGCGCGTGCACGAGCGGACTGTTTGGCGTGGTCCTTGGTCAGGTAGCGGACGATCAGATTGGTATCAATCGCGAGCATGCCGCCTCGCTTCGGCGAGCACGCCTGCATCCATCTCGTCCAGCGTCTTCGGCTTTCCCTTGTAGGCCAGGACGCCGAACACGTCCTCCGGCCGCGTTTCGGCAAAGGCCGGCGCCGGTTTCAACAACACGCCCTCCGGCGTGTCCTCGACCGTGAGCCGCGTTCCCGCCCTCCATTCCCGCCGCTGACGAATGGCGCTGGGCAGGATGACCTGGCCCTTGGTGGAAACGGTCGTGGTGAGATTTTTCGCGCCGGCCATGGGCTCGACCTTCATGATGTAAGACGAATGTAAGATACATTCGGGCGGGCTCTCATTCAAGCCATGGGTGACGGTGCTGAGATCTCATTGAGCGAACGCGACCTCGTCCGCGACTGATTGCACCACCCAAATGAAAAGGCCCGATCGCCATTGGCGACCGGGCCTTTTCGTCTCGTCGAATCGAGCAGCCCCTCAGATCGTCTCCGCCACCAGCGCCTCGGCGCCCACAAGCTCCGTCCCGATCAGGAAATCCCGGCAGCCGCGAAGCGAGCGCAGCGCGCGGTTGAAGTCGATGCCGGTGGAGACCAGGGCATGCAGCGCGGCCGGGTTGCGGACGATGCCGCGCAGGACGGCGGCGAGGTCGATCTGGCCGTTGGGCTTGATCGCGGCGCGGGCGAGCGCCGGCAGCGCGCGGTGGGCGGGGTCGCTGATGACGCGGACCGCGGCGAAGGGCAAACCAGCCTCGGCGGCGTAAGCGGCCGCGATGTGGCTCTCCATGTCGACCGCGGAGGCACCGGTCTCGGAATGCAGCGCCGCCTTGCCCGAACTGGCCGTGACCACTTCCTCGGCACCGGCAAGGCTGCCGCGCACGACGCGGCGGCGGCCGGAGGTCAGCTTGTCGATGAGGTCGTCGCTGAGCGACAGGCCTGCGGCCCAGCGGGTGTCGCCCGCGAGCACTTCGGTTGCCACCACGACGTCGCCGGAGCGCAGCGTCGGGTCGAGCCCGCCGGCCACGCCAAAGGAGATCACGCCGCGAATTGTCTCGGGATCCACCACGGTCAGCAGCGCCCGCAATTGCGTCGGGCTGCTGGAGGAGCAGATGACCGCCATTCCGGGCCCAGCCGCGATGCGGGCCTCCTGAACCAGACCGGTCACAATGAGTATCGGTCGCGGGTCGATCGCCTGGCCCGCGGTCACATAGTCCCCCATCCCCAAAGTCACATCCCGACCCCTACCACCCTGCTGTTGGTGTTCCGCAAGTTCCGATACCGCGCCAGCGCCCATAGCGGAAAGAACTTTGGGTAACCATGATAACGTAGATAGAACACGCGGGGGAAGCCTGTGGCAGTATAGCGCTGCTCGTCCCACAGTCCTTTTTCGTTCTGTGTTGCAATCAGGTACTCCACCCCGCGGGCGACGGCCGGGTGATCAACCTCGCCAGCAGCCATCAGGGCAAGCAAGGCCCATGCCGTTTGCGAGGCGGTCGAGGGGGCGGCTTCCCAGCCCTTGTAGTCCAGCCGGTAACTGACGGCGTCCTCGCCCCAGCCGCCGTCCTTGTTCTGGATCGAGGCCAGCCAGGCGGCGGCCTTGCGCATCATGGGGTCGTCGTGGCGGACGCCGGCCATGTTGAGGGCGCACAGCACCGACCAGGTGCCGTAGATGAAGTTCATGCCCCAGCGGCCGTACCAGGACCCCTCCGGGTGCTGGGTCTTGCGCAAATAGGCGATGCCGGCGGCGACATGCTTGCTGGTCTTTTCGGTCTCGCCGAGCTGGGCCAGCATCGAGATGCAGCGCGCCGTGACGTCCTCGGTCGGCGGATCGAGCAGCGCGCCATGGTCCGAGAACGGGATGTTGTTGAGATAATATTCGAGATTGTTGACGTCGAAGGCGGCCCAGCCGCCGTCGTCGCTCTGCATGCCCTCGATCCACTCGCGGCCGCGGTCGATCGCGGCGTCGTAGCCGGTCACACCGTGCTCGCGGCGCATGCGGTCCATGGACATCACCACGACGGCGGTGTCGTCGAGATCGGGGTAATGGGCATTGTTGTACTGGAACGCCCAGCCGCCGGGACGCACGTCGGGCCGCTTCACCGCCCAGTCGCCCTTGAGCTCGAGCTCCTGCTTCGGGATCAGCCAGTCGAGGCCCTGCCTGGCCGCAGGCACCGCCTTGTCGCCACCGGCCTCCAGCAGCGCATGCGCCGTCAGCGTCGTGTCCCACACCGGCGAGACACAGGGCTGGCAATACGCCTCGTCGTCGCCGATCACGAGCAGCTTGTCGAGACCCCTGCGCGTGGTCGCGCGCGGCGGATAGTTCTCATCCTTGCCGAGCGCGTCGTACATCATGACGATGTTGGCCATGGGCGGATAGATCGCGCCCATGCCATCCTCGCCGTTGAGCCGCTCCTCGGTGAAGGCGAGCGCGGCGTCGATCGCGCGCTTGCGCAGGCTCTTGGGAAACAGCGGTTCGACCACGCGCAAAATCGCATCGAGCGAACGAAACAGCAGGAACCAGGCCATGCTCTGGTGCGGCGCCTTGGCGGTCATGCCGATCGAGCGCGGATCCTGCAGGAACAGCTCGTCGATGCCGACCCCCTTCGGATTTTTCGCGCGCGGCTTGAGCGCGGCCAGCACCATCAACGGCACCATCGTGGTGCGCGCCCAGTACGAGATCTTGTTGATGTGGAATGGCGACCAGAACGGCAGCAGCATGATTTCGATCGGCAGCACCGGCACCGCGCGCCAGGTCATGACGCCGAACATCGCGAGCATGAAGCGCGTGAAGACGTTGCTGTGAATGGCGCCGCCGCGGGCATGGATGGCCTCGCGCGCGCGCACCATATGCGGGCTGTCAGTGGAATCGCCGATCATCTTCAGCGCGAAATAGGCCTTCACGCTGGCGCTCATGTCGAAATCGCCGTCATGCACCAGCGGCCAGCCGCCATGGGCGCCCTGGACGCGGCGCAGATAGTTGCCGATCTTGGCTTCGAGCACGGCATCGACAGGCTCGGCAAGATAGTGGCGCAGCAGGACGTATTCGGCCGGAATCGTGCAGTCGGCCTCGAGCTCGAAGACCCAATGGCCATCGGATTGCTGGAAGCCGAGCACGCCTTGCGTCGCTGACGCAATGCTCGATTCCAAAGCTTCGCCGCTGGTCGCGTTCACGGAATCCATATCGCTCGATTGCTCCTGGCGTCGATTGAAAAGTGACCGGGACATTGCCTGTCAGGCCCGCTTTGCGGCCAGAACCAGATCGGCGGCGCGGTCACCTGACCGGACCGACCCCTCGATGGTTGCCGGCAATCCCGTAGCAGTCCAGTCGCCGGCAAGGAACAGGTTTTTGAGCGCGGTGACCGGCCCGGGACGCAGGGCATTCTGGGCCGGTGTTGCCGCAAATGTGGCACGGCGCTCGCGCACGATCTGCCAAGGCGGCAGCTCGCCGGAGACGCCGCCGGCCTTGCAGACGTCGTTCCAGATTTCCTGCGCGAGCTCCTCGCGCTGGAGGTCGACGAGGCGATCCCCATTGCTGATGGTGACGGACAGCCGGTTCGGGAACGCGAACAGCCATTCGACCGTCCCGCCGATCACGCCCAGGATCGGCGCTGAACCGGGCGGCGGTTCAAAGCGGAAATGGGCGTTCACGATGGCGCGGAATTCGGTCGGCGCGGTCAGGCCCGGCAGCAGGCTCGTCGCGGCACGCGGCGGCACCGCCATCACGATCACATCGCCAGCGGCAAGCTGGATGACATCCTCGCCGCCAAAGTTCAGCGCGCTGACCTTGCCGTCAGCGGTGACGAAGGAGCGGAGCTCGTGACCGAGCTGAACATTGTGGCCGCGCTCGGTGAGGAATTTCACGGCGGGCTCGATCAGCACGGCGCTCAAACCGTCGCGCGCGATCAGCGGACGACAGGCCTGCCCGCCCGCCAGCAGCGTCTCGCGCACGATTGCGCCGGCGAGCCCGGCGGAGCCCTCGGGCGGATCGACGTTGAGCGCTGCGAGCAGCAGCGGCTGCACCAGACGATGATAGAGCGTGCCCTCGCACGGAATGGACTTGCCGACCAGCGTCTGTTCCGACGCCCAGATCAGCGGCGCCAGCTTGAGATAATCGGTGAGCCCCGTATCGGGGACGCGGCGGCTCTCGTCGAACACCCAGGTCGGCAGCCGGCCGTTGCCGAGATCGATCTGCCAGCGCTGCCCGGTCTTGATGTCGACGAAGGGAAACTGCGCGCTCTCAGGGCCGACCAGGCCGGCCTCGGTGCCGATCGAGCGCGCATAGGCGCGCGCGTGGCCGTTGCCGGACAGCAGCAGATGATTGCCGTTGTCGATGGTCAGGTTGGTTGCACCGTCGAAATAGGAGCGGCAGCGGCCGCCGGCCTGGTGCGTCGCCTCGTGCACGGCGACCTTGTAGCCGGCGTTGGCGAGCCGCACAGCGGCGGAGAGGCCGGAAATTCCAGCGCCGATGATGTGAGCTGTGTTTTGCATCAGATGAAAGCGTAGCGGAGCAGGATCAGGATGCGTGTGACTTTCGACACACGCACCTGATAGCGCGGCGCGTTGAAGCCGCGCGCGATCAGGAGGTTCAGAATGGAACGGTAGTACTTCGACATGATCCGCGGCGCACGCACGGCGCGGCGCCTGTTGCGGTTCATGATCTCGTCCGACTTCTCGAAATGCGTTTTCGCGCGCTGTGCCAGCGGCAGGCAGACTTTCGGCAGCGCGCGCTCGGCGATCACACGGTTGGGATCGTTGGAGGTGATGCCGGCATGCAGCAGCGCCTCGCGCGGCAGGTAAAGCCGGCCGAGCGTTGCGTCCTCGTCGATGTCGCGCAGGATGTTGGTGAGCTGCAGCGCGCGGCCGAGATGATAGGCGAGCAGGATGCCGTCCCCTTCCGGCAGGCCGAACACGCGCACCGACAAACGCCCGACAGCGCTGGCGACACGATCACAATACAAATCCAGCGTCGCCATGTCGGGCGCGCGGATGTCCTGCGGCACATCCATCTCCATGCCGTCGACGATGGCAAGGAAATCCTCGCGCCTGAGCCCGAACGTCTTCACCGAGGCGACATAGTCCTTCAGCCGCGGCGGCGGGTGGCCCTGGTAGAGCGCATCGATGTCGTTGCGCCATTCCTGGAGCGCGGCGAGCCGCTCGTCACGCGGGCCATCGGAATCGGCGATGTCGTCGACCTGGCGGCAGAAGCTGTAGATCTGGAACATCGCCTCGCGCTGGTCGCGCGGCAGGATGCGCATCGCAGCGTAAAACGAGCTGTTCGACGCGGACGAGCCATAATTGGCGCTGGGCGCGGTCGCCTCAAGCGTCATGGGCGGTCCCCGGGTTCGAGATCGCTTTGCGGCCGATCGCACGGCGGCCGAGTTCGCCGAGCATGCCGGCAAGGCTGAAAACAAGCAGTTCGAACTTGTTCAGATGCACGCGCTCGCGCAAGGGATCGCGCACCTTCAAGAGACGCACGATGCGGTCGGCATAGGCCTGGATCACCGCGACGTCCAGCCCAAGGCGAACGTCCCGGATCTCCGCAGCCAGCGACCTGCCCTCATTGAGCAGGGCCTCGTTGCGCACCGCAAGCCCCTGAAGGCAGGCCAGCATCGCCGGCGGCGCCTCCGCCAACCCAAGCTGCTCGACCGAGGCGCCGCTCGCGGCCAGCGCGTCGCGAGGCAGGTAGACGCGGTTGAGCTCGCGATAGTCCTTGCCGCAATCCTGCAGGTGATTGTTGATCTGGAGGCCCGCGCAAAGCGCATCCGACGCGGCCCAGGTCGCGGTGCTCTCGCCATGGACGTCGAGCATGAAGCGGCCCACCGGCATTGCCGAATAGCGGCAATAGTGGATGACCTCGTCCCAGGTCTCATAGCGCAGCTTGGTCACGTCCATGCGGAACGCGATCAGCACGTCGAGCGCATGGCGCGGCGCCATGCCGCGTTCGGCGAGCGCACGGCGCAAGATGACGGCCTCGGCCTGGGTCTCGCCCTTGCCAAGCAGTTCCGCCTCGAGCAGGTCGAGATAGCGAAGCTTCTCGTCCGCCGGCAAGGTCGCGTGATCGGCGATGTCGTCGGCGGTGCGGACGAAATTGTAATAGGCCAGGATCAGGGCACGATGACGCGGATGAATGATCCAGGACGCGACGGGAAAATTCTCGTCGCGGTCACCCTTGCCGGATCGCAATTCGCTCGCAGAGGTCATCGAGGGCTGATCAACAATCGTTTGGACAGGAAGGGCTTTTTCGGTCGCGCGGGCTCGTGCCGGCGACGCGGCCGCGGCCCCCATATAGGGGAATACGGCCGCAAAACCAATCCTGTCGCGCGATGGCAGCCCCGCTGGGCCCGGCCTGAAAAGGCGGCCGACCTAAAGCGCGACGGCGCTTTAGGTCGTTGTTTGCGCATGATCTTTTCGGAAAACCGCTTCGCACTTTTCCGGATCTTGCTTGCGGCCGCCTTTGTGGGCCAGTGGCCGAGGTTACTGGTTGTGGTTCTTCAGGACCTGGTCGCAAGCCTGAGAGATCTTGGCCCGGTTCTCCTTGAGGCAGGCCAGCACGGTGAAATCGCCCTGGTCGATCACCGGACGGCAGAACTTCTGCACATCGCGCGTGCAGGCCTTCTGCTCGGCATCCGTGCCGCGCCCGCCCTGCTGGGCGAAAGCGGTCGTGGAGAGGGTTGCCGACGCCACGGTGAGAGCGATGAGAAGCTTACGCATTGTATTCCTTCATTCTGACGGCAGAATCGCACCAGTCCCGGGCAGCACAGGGCGGACGACCGGAACGGTTTGTTCTGATGGCAAGTAACCGCGGGACAGAGAGCGGTACCGGAGAAGGCCACAAGCGCTGGCAAATGCGGCCAAATTGCTGCCGCACCGACCAAATCAGGTCTCCCCTGGGTCTTCATTGGCAGATGTAAGAGGTTGATACTACGTCATAATTCTGGCATGCGGCGCTTTACTGCATACCTGTTGCAGCGTTGCATCTGTCCGATCGGCCATTTGGGCTGGAAACACAGCGAAACAGAGAGAATCCGGGTCCAGGCCATGACAAGACGGCTTCGCGAGCCTGACATCGCGGGCGGATAGGCTTCGAGCCGGACACGAACTCTTGAACCTGACACAGGCTCGCAACACTAAACCTTCGATGTGGCGAGACGCGCTGCCGTGCGCAGGCGTCGTTTCAAAAACGGGATATTGATGATGAAATTCTTCGGGCGATCCGAACTGGCGATCAAGGCGGCGGGCATCGGTGCGGCGCTGCTCTTCTCGGTCGCGGCGAGCCACGCTCAGTCGTCCGGGCCGTTCGCCGGCTTCGACGGCGCGTGGACCGGCACCGGTACGGTGTCGCTGTCCGACGGCTCGACCGAGCGCATCCGCTGCAAGGCGGACTACAAGGTCGCCGGCACCGGTCTCAACCTCAAGCAGGCCCTGCACTGCGCGTCCGACAGCTACAAGTTCGACCTCACCAGCGACGTGACGAGTCAGGGTGACCGGATCTCCGGCAACTGGAGCGAGTCCAACCGCAACATCTTCGGGAATCTGCAAGGCACCGCCGGCGGCGGCCAGATCGACGTGTTCGTCGAGGCCAACGGCTTTGCCGCCAATCTGTCGCTGCGCACCAACGGCTCCAAGCAGACGGTGCAGATCTCATCCAAGGGCGAGATCCGCGGCGTGAACATCACCATGACGAAGGGCTGATCGCCCTTCCAGGGTCGAAAGGATACGGCCCCCGGTTCTCGCGAGCCGGGGGCCTTTTGCCGAGATGAACCGCAGATACCTGCTCAGGGCCATCGGACTGTTTGCCGCCGCTCCCGCGTGGGCAAATGATCGGCCGCCAATCCAGCAAGGCACGGACATGCAGCCGTCGTCAGTGCAGCCACGCCATGTGCTCTGTTTTCTCGGCAAGGACGAGAGCCTGCTGCATCCGTCGGCGGGAGTGAAAAAGACGATCGCCGATTTCGGTTTCGAGATCGACCGTACCTATTCGCAAGCGAAACCCGATCCGCACATGGAGCAGTCGTTTGGCGTCTGCTGGGACCGCGTCTTTCCCAATGCCTGGTCCGCCGCTGACGAGGCGGCCGTCGCGAACCACAAATCCGTGCTCTACGTGCTGAGCCCGCCGATGGAGCGGCCGAAGGCGGTCGCCTATTCGGCCGCAGCCTTGCGCATCGTCGAGACGATGATCGAGGCTGGAGCGACCGCGGTGAAAGGCGAAAGCGCCGGCGTTGCCCACGGCCTGAAGCGATGGATGCAGTTGGCATCGCAATGCAAGGCGGCCGCGAAGACGAACCAGGGTTTCGCCCTGTCGGCCGCGATGAGCCGGACCTGTCGCCTCGCCTTCGCCAAGCGCCCGCTCGGCGGCACCGCCTATCATGAGAGCGTCGGCTTCCATCTCGTCGGATTGCCGGAGATCTATGTCGCAAACGCGCGCGCTGGCGATCGCGACGCGGTGACGATCATGGACGAGATCGCCGACGCGATGGCCGAAGGCGGGATCGAGGCGACGTTGAGCGAGCGCAAGCTCAGCCTCTCGCGGGAGACCAACTACGCCGAGGACGATTTCAAGTTCAACCCGTACGGGATCGTCCGCATCGACGCGTGAAAGCGAGGGATCACGGCCTGCGCGCGACGCATTCGCAGCGGCATCTGAAATAAACCGCGTCGGGATTGCATCCCCAGGCATCCCAGCCGGCAAGCGCGGTCTCAATTTCGTCGGCGGTCGCAAGCGACTTGCTCACCAGCTGCGGCCCGAGGCCGAGCAGGCTACGCCTCGCATCCGAGACCGCCTCGGCCCGGCTCACGCTATCGGCGCTGTGATTGACATAGCTCGCGCCGCCCCAGATCGGTGTGAAGCCGTGCGCGCGAAGAATGGCGCTCTGACGGCGGCCGAAGCGAAGCGCGTCCGGATCGTCGTGCTCATACCAGCGCTGCCAGAGCTCGAGCGCAAGGCGCACGCCATCGAGCTCGGGATAAAGAACGTTGCCGCCGACATCGGCGTCACGCGTGCCGAGCATCCCGCCCGGCTTCAGCACGCGTCGCGCTTCGGCAAGCGTTCGCGTCAGCGCCGCCGGGCCCTGATGATAGAGCACCGCATGAAAGAACACCGCATCGAACGCAGCGTCCTCGAACGGAAGCGCGGTCATGTCGGCCTCGACAAACGAAAGATTGGTCGCCCCCGATTGCGCGGCAAGCTGCCGGGCCGCCGCGATGGCGTTCGGCTCGATATCGACGCCCATGGCGGTGCCGACAATCTCCGCAAGCGCGGCCGTGATGGTTCCCGGGCCGCAGCCGATGTCGAGCAGCCTCATGCCAGGCGCCAGGAACGGGGCGAAGAAGGCGGCTGCCTCGCCACCCCGCTTCTGCTGAAATGCCGTGATCGAGCTGTCGTGCCGCATGAAAGCTCCCGAACCGCAGCCAGTGTGCTGCGATTCAGTGGCCGCCTGATGACCCCGCTCAGATCGCCGGCTTGTCCGGGCCCTGCAACTTGCCGTGCAGATTGATCAGCCACATCGCCGTCGGCCGCAGGATGAAGAGGTCGGCGACCAGCGCCGCGACCATCGAGAAGGCGCTGAGCCAGCCGAACAGCCGCAGCGACGGCAGATCCGAGAACACGGTGACGACGAGGCCGCAGGCCAGCACCACCGTGGTCAGGATCAGCGCCGGGCCGACCAGCACGGTCGCGCGTTCCACCGCGAGCGCCGAGCCGACGCCCGGCTTGCTCTCCAATCGCAAGCGATTGAGGAAGTGGATCGTTGCGGAGAGACCCAGGCCGAATGAGACGGTGAGCGCGACGACGCTGGCGAACTGCAGCCCTTCGCCCATCGCCCACAGCACCGTTCCCGACATCACCACCGGGAAGATGCCCGGCAGGATGCAGGCGAACATCACCACCCAGGAACGGAACGCAAGACCGATGAAGATCGCGACCAGCGCGAATTCGACGGTGAGACCGCGGTTCAGCTTTTCGATCATGCCGGCCGAGTTGCGCGCGGCGATGGCGGCAAGACCGGTGACGGCAACCTCGTAGCCGGGATGCTTCTTGCGGACGGCGTCGAGCTCGGAATCGAGCTTGTCGACGATCGGCAGCAGTTGGCTGGAGTCCTTGTCCGGCACGCGGCCGGCCACGACCACCGCATCCTGCTCGGCATCGATGAAGCGCCGCACCAGATGCTCGGGAATGACGTTGACATATTCCTTCAGAGTCGCGACGTCGTCGCTGCCGGCCTTTTCGGCGAGCCAGCGGCGCAGCGTTTCCAGCGACCAGACGTTGCCGACGCCGGCCGCCTTCTCCACGGTCGCGTGGACATCAGCGATGGTTTGCAGCGTCTCCGGCGAGTAGAGCGATTCCCCCTTGGGGAACTGGATCAGCACGTTGACCGGATTGGCGCCGGTGAGCTTGGCATCGAGCCGGTTGCTGGCGGCAACGGCCTGACGCTTGTCCGGCACCTGGTCGGCGAGCCGGTAGCGCGGCTGCAGATTGGCGTAGACAACGCCAAGGCTGGCGACGAACAGCAGCGCGATAAGGCTGAACAGGCCGGGCCGGCCGACCATGCGCACCGCGATCCAGTAGCAGAAATTGCGCAGCGCCTGCACGCCGGCATCCGCGCTCTGGAACTTGACCGCAAAGATCTTCTCGTTGCGCACGAACAGCACGCCGAACACCGGCACCAGCGACAGCACCGTGACGAGCGCAATGATGGTCGCAGCGAGGCCCGCCTCACCGAATTTGCGGATCAAATCGGAGTCGGAGAACTGGAGCGCGATGAAGGAAATTCCGGCGGTGCCGTGCGTCAGCACGCAGGCCGGGCCCACCACCAGCACCGCGTTCTTGAACGCGGTGAACTTGTCCTGGCCCGCGATCAGCCGGTCGCGCGCGGCGAAGGTGAGCTGCATCGAGTCCGAGAACGAGATCACCATGATGAGCGGCGTCATCACGTTCAGGAACATGTTGAGATTGAAATTGGCCCAGCCGAGCGCGCCGAGCGCGATCAGGATCGCGATCATCGGCGGGAACGCCGCCACCACCATGAACGAGATCTTGCGGAAGAAGATGATGGCGATGATGCAGCCGGCGAGAATGCCGAGGATGTTGTAGGTGAGGCCGTCGCGCTCGACCGCGTTGCGGATCTCGAGCTGCATCACCGGCACGCCGGAGAGCTGCACGCTGAGCCCGGTGTCGCCGAGATCCTCCTTCATCAGCGCGCGGATGTCGCCGACGGTCTTGGTGAGCTTGTTGGAGGCGACCACCTCCGGATCGAGCGACAGCACGATCAGCGCGAGCGTGCCGTCCTCGGACAAGAGCTTGCCGCGGATGATCTCGTTGTTCTTGACCGTCTCGATGAACTGGTCATAGGCCGCGCCCTCGGGCAATTCGGCCGGGAATAGTGCGGCCGGCAGCTTGCCCGGCGCCGGCGCCTGGCGCGCCGAAAACAGCGAGACCAGACCACGCGTGCCTTCGACCAGCTGCAGGTCGGTGATGAAGTCGCGCAACTTCTCGAGGTTATTTCGCGCCAGGAGTTTCTGGCCCTCGACGACGACGAGGACGTCGAATTCCTCAGCCGGGAACTTCTTGGTCACCGCTTCATACTGGCGGAATTCCGCGGTGTTGGAGCGGAACAGCTGCGACAGCGAATCGTCGATCTTGATCCTGTAGATGCCGAACACGGCGCCGACGAGCAACGCGATCAGGACGATGCAGGAGACGATCGGCGCCCGGACCGCAATCAGTCCGAGACGCTCCAGCCCGAACGCAATTGAGGACGCAGGCCCCTGCTCGACCTTGTCGACATGAACCTCACTCTCGCTGTGCTTTTCGAGCATGCCTTGTCCAGTTCCTAAATCGGTTCGGTCAGTGAGCTTATTGCGCCCCGCGAACGGCTTGAAAACGCCATACCAATGGGAGGCTTGCCCTTTGAAAATGCGCGGAAAATCGCCGGCAGCGGTTTAGCAGGTCAATGGCCCTTCTCGCAAGCGCACCAACGGTGTCCGAATCGATCAAGATGCGGCGATTTTGCCGGAATGCCCGTCATTCTGGCACAGCCGTGCCGATTCGACGCGGCGCGCGATCGGCGCTCTCGTCCTTGAGCGCCACACCCGTGACCTGTCGCGCCAGCCCCTCGCGGACCAGCCAGTCGATCTTGAGGGCCGCCTCGTCATAGCTCAACCCAGCCTTGTGGATGTTCGAGACGCAATTGCGCTCGGCATCGGTCAGGCCGGGCTTCGGTGCGAAGGTTAGATAGGCGCCCAGGCTGTCGGGCGCTGATAGCCCCGGCCGCTCGCCGATCAGCATCAAAACCATGCGGGCGCCGATGATAGCCCCGATCTCGTCGCCAAGCGCGACGCGCACGCCTGAGGCGACGACGACGTGACCGACTGCGACGGCGTCGCGCTCGCCCAGCAGAGGTAGCAGGCTTTGCAGCAGCGCCAAGGCATGGGCGTGGACGGCGGCGGCCGACAATCCATCGCCGATGACGATCGCAAGCTGGCACGGCGCGGTGGCGCGCTCCGCCAGCGCCGCAGCGGAGCCGGCATCGAGCTGCCGTCCGAGATCCGGCCGGCGCAGATAATCCCTGCGATCGGAGGCCCGGCTCCTGACCTCGGTGACGGCAAGCCCGAGCGCCCTCACCTCGGCAACCAGATGCGGCGCATCGAAGACGGCATGCACGGCGTCGCGAGCCCGGGCATGGGCCAGCGTGAAGTCGAGCAGCGGCCTCGTCGGCAGGCTCGCACCGCTCCTCCCGAGTGCGACACGCGCGGGCGTGAACGATCTGAGGTCGACGGTCGGGCGCGCCGGAACGGGCTCGTCGCTCATTCGGCGGGAACGGAGGCTTCGCGCAGCCGGATCGAATAGTTCGACGCGTTCTGCTTGCCACTGGTGGCCGCGCGGGCAAAGGTGATGAGATGATGCGCGATCATGGTGCAGCCGATCAGGCCTTCCATGTCACCACGGCGTATCCGTCCCAGCGCGAACTTCCAGAACACGCGCCTGTAGTCGCCGAGCACGCCGACCTTCCAGAAGATGTTGCGCAGCATGACAAGGCCGCGCTTGATGTTGGCCCAGGTCTTCATCTCGTCCGGCACCGGCATCTTCAGGCGATGCGGATAGACCTCATCGCACTGATACTGGAAGCGCGCGTAGACCTTCTCGGGCTCATAGGCGACGCTCATGGCGTGCTTCCAGGACGCTACGACCTCGTCATAGGGCAGCAGGAAGTCGACGTTGGAATCGCGTCCCTCGTCATGGACCAACCGCCCTTCCTTCTCCAATCGGTCCCATAAAGGCGTCTTCGGCAGTGCCTGGAGCAGGTTGATGGTGAGCAGCGGAATCCGGGACTCCTCGACGAAGGCGAGCAGCGCCTCCGAGGTGTTCGGCTTGTCGGTGTCGAGCCCCATGATGATGCCCGAGACCACCTCCATGCCGTAGGAGTTGATGGTGCGCACGCCCTCGAGAATCGGGACCATCATGTTGTGGTCCTTGTTCATCGCCTTCAGCGCGTCCGGGTCGGGCGTCTCGATGCCGCAGAAGATGGTGATGAAATAGGCCTCACGCATCTTTTTGAGGATCTCGGGACGTTTGGCGATGTTGAGGGTCGCCTCGCAGGCAAGCCGCATCACATAGCCGGTCTTCTTCTGCCATTCGATCAGATGCGGCAGGAGATCCAGCGCCGCCTTGCGGTTGCCGATGAAATTGTCGTCGACGAAGTAGACCGTGTCGGTCATGCCGCATTCCCGCAGCCGATCGAGCTCCGCGATGATCTGTTCCGGCGTCTTGATTCGCGGGTTGCGGCCATAGAGGCCGGGGATGTCGCAGAACTCGCACTCATACGGACAGCCGCTGGAATACTGGATGCTGCCGAGAAAATAGCGCTTCACGTCAGCAAGCTCGTAGGCCGGGATCGGAAACTCCGTCATCGGCACGCGGTCCTTGGTCGTGAGCACGACTTGGCTCTCGGGGCGCGACGTATCGCGCGACAGGATCTCGATCAACCGATTGGTGGCGTCGCCGAGCTCGCCGACGTGGAGATAGTCGAACGACGGATAGTAGTCCGGGCAGGCGCTCACCGAGGGACCGCCCAGCGCGACCGGCAGGTCGAACTCATGGGCGCGGCGGCAGATGTCGTTCATCTGCTGGCGCTGGATGTGCATGCCGCTGACGAAGACGGCCTCCGCCCATTCGAACTCTTCCTTCGCGGTGGGGCGGAGATTCTCGTCGACGAATTTGACCTGCCACTCCTTGGGCAGATAGGCCGCGAGCAGCAACAGGCCCTGCGGCGGCATGAAGGCGCGGACGCCGTCGGTCAGCGGATAGGCATGCTCGAACGTGCCGAAGGACGACGTGTAGCGTGGGAAAACACAGAGAATATGCCGGATCGTGCCGTTGCTTTCAGCGCGCATCAAACTTCCCCCAACCACGTTCTTCCAACGGTACTGACGAGGTCACCAGAAACATAGCGTAATGCTGCGACCGGAATTCCTCAATATTGTGGCATCGAACTAATTCGCAAGGCGCGCCAATGGTTTCCCCTGATCACGCCGATGGGCGGGGTTTTCGCGAGATTTCTCGCATCACGCGATCAGCCGCGAGGCAAAATCGGGCAAGAGGCCGGCGCCACCGGCAAGCCGGAAGTCGGCGCCGGCAATACCTGATCGCACCAGCCAGTCGTCGAATTCGGGCGCGCGGGCCACGCCGAAGACGTCACGGACATAGAGCGCGTCGTGGAAGGAGGTGGACTGGTAGTTCAGCATGACGTCGTCGGCGCCAGGCACCCCCATGATGAAGGTGACGCCGGCCGCGGCAAGCAGCGTCAGGAGATTGTCCATGTCGTCCTGGTCCGCTTCGGCATGGTTGGTGTAGCAGATGTCGACGCCGAGCGGCAGGCCGAGCAACTTGCCGCAGAAATGGTCCTCCAGCCCCGCCCGGATGATCTCCTTGCCGTCGTAAAGATATTCCGGACCGATGAAGCCGACGACGCTGTTGACCAGCAATGGCGCAAACGCCCGGGCGACCGCATAGGCCCGTGCCTCGCAGGTCTGCTGGTCGACGCCGTGATGCGCATTGGCCGAGAGCGCCGAGCCTTGCCCGGTCTCGAAATACATCACGTTGTCGCCGACCGTGCCGCGCTTCTGCGACAGCCCGGCCGCCTGCGCCTCCGTCAGCAGCGCGAGGTCGATGCCGAAGGAGCGGTTGGCGGCCTCGGTGCCGGCGACCGACTGGAAGACGAGGTCAACGGGCGCGCCCTGCCCGATCAGCGACAGGGTCGTGGTGACATGGGTCAGCACGCAGCCTTGCGTCGGAATTTTCAGCCGCGCGATGATTTCATCCAGCAGCCGCAGCAATTGCCCGATCACCGCCGGATCGTCGCTCGCCGGATTGATGCCGATGCAGGCATCGCCCGCCCCGAGCAGCAAGCCGTCGAGGATCGAGGCGGTGATGCCCCTGGCATCGTCGAAAGGGTGATTGGGCTGGAGCCGCGTGCTCATCCGGCCCTTCAGGCCGATGGTGTTGCGGAAGGCGGTCGTGACCTGGCACTTCCGCGCCGCCAGGATCAGGTCCTGGTTGCGCATCAGCTTTGAGACCGCGGCCGCCATTTCCGGGGTGATGCCAGGCGCAAGCTTGCGCAAGACCTCGGGCGTCGCGGCGTCCGAGAGCAGCCAGTCGCGGAAGGCGCCGACCGTGAGGGAGGAGACCGGCGCAAAGGCCCCGGCGTCATGGCTGTCGATGATGAGGCGGGTGACCTCGTCGGTCTCGTAGGGAACGACGACTTCCTGGAGGAACCGGCCGAGGGGGACGTCCGCCAAAGCCATCCGCGCGGCGATCATCTGCTCGGAGCTGCCAGCGGCAATGCCGGCCAGCCGGTCGCCAGAGCGCGGCGGCGTTGCCTTGGCGAGCAGGTCGCGCAGGTCCGGGAAGGTGTAAGTCGTGGCGTCAATGGCGTGGCGGTAGACCAAAACGCTCTCCGTGTCTCATAGACCTCTGGCCGGCTCCAAAGCAGCTTAGCGCCCAAGGATGGCTGCGCGTTAACGCCACGTCCACCTTAGTTCGGTATAGCGTTGTATACATTATACGCGACCGAGAGCACTTACCGGCCTCGCAGGCCATTCGGGTTTCGAACAACATGACGTCAGACCGATCTGGGAATGCTGGCGGCCCGGCAGGCCGTTTCACGCTGGCCGCCAGGCTCTACGCGATCTTCGCGCTGTTCGCCCTGCTGACCGCGGGAATCGCGATGTTGTCCGATTACAACAGCCGCCGCGGCGCCGAGCTGACCAGCGCGATCGAGACGGCGAATGCGGCCGCGCTGAATGTCGAGCGCGTCAACTCGCTGGTCTATGCGGTCGTGATGGAATCCCGCGGCGTCTACATGTCGACCGAACCGGCATTGGTTAAGAAATTCGGTGAAGGCCTGCTCAAGTTCAACGACCAGATCCTGAACGTCGTCAAGCGCTGGGAGACCATCGTCAAGGCCGACGACGCCGAGCAGTTCGCGAGCTTCAAGAAGCGCATCGAGCAGTTCGTCGAGTTCCGCAAGGAGCTGGTCCGCCGCGGCGTCGAGATCAATGCGGCTGCCGGGCGCGAATGGGGCGACAACGACGCCAACCGCGCCGTGCGATCGGCGCTGAACAAGGATCTCGAGGCGCTGTCCAAAGTCTATGCCGAGCGCGCCAGGCAGATCGCGCTTCAGACCGAGACCAACCGCACGCTGTCGTTCGCGCTGACCTGCCTCGGCGGCGTGGCGCTGGCGCTGGTCGTGATCGGCATCGTCATCATCGCCCGCTCGATCGCCCGGCCGCTCGCCGCGATCACCGCGACCATCAAGCAGGTCGCCGACGGCGCGGAGAACGTCGTGGTGCCGCACGCCGGCCGTGCCGACGAGATCGGCGCACTCGCCCGCGCCATCGAGGTGTTCCAGGACGCGATGAGCCGCAACCGCAACCTCGCCTCGCAGGTTTCGCAGGATTCCGCCGCGCGCGGACAGCGCGCGCGCCACATCGAGCAATCCGTCGAGGCGTTTGGCGAGGCGATCGGCGCGATCATGCGCGGCCTCAGCGACAACGCCGGTGTCATGCGCGAGACGGCGCAGACCATCACGCGCATCACCGCGGACGCGAATGGCCGCGCCGGCACGGCGGCGAATGCCAGCAAGCAGGCCTCGCACAACGTCACGGCGGTCGCGGGCGCCGCCGAAGAGCTCTCTGCCTCCGTCGAGGAGATCGGCCGCCAGGTGCGGCAGAGCGCAAGCGCGGTCGAGCAGACCGGCCAGCGCACCGAAAAATCGATCGCCGAGATCGAGAGCCTCGCCGCCGCCACGCAACGCATCGACGGCGTGCTCAGCCTGATCCAGGCAATCGCCGAGCAGACCAATCTGCTCGCGCTCAACGCCACCATCGAGGCCGCACGCGCCGGAGACGCCGGCCGCGGCTTTGCCGTCGTCGCCCACGAGGTCAAGGCGCTGGCCGGCCAGACCGCGAAGGCGACGGCCGACATCAGCGAGAACGTCGCGATGATCCAGTCCTCCACCCGCAACGCCGTCGACGCCGTCCGCGAGATCGGCGGCGCGGTGCGGGAGATCAACGAGGTCACCTCCGCGATCGCGGGCGCCGTCGGGCAGCAGGACCAGGCCACGCGCGAGATTTCCTCCAATGCGCAATCGGCCGCGCAGGGCAACGAGACGCTGGTCGCCAACATTACCTCGCTGCGCGACGCCATCGGCGAGACCGACACGGCGGCATCTTCGGTGCTGACGGCGGCGAGCAGCCTGACCGCGACCGCGGACACGCTGTCGCGCGAGGTGGAGAAGTTCTTCCAGAACCTGCGTTCGGGCGCGGCGGAGAACCGCGCCGCCAGGGCGGGATGAGGGTGCGCGGTCTGTGACGGCAGCAGACCCGAAGGGGTACGATCGGCTTCAAGTGCCAAGATCGGCTTCGCGGTCTTCCCGCGATGATCTTCTTCCGAGCACGTAGGCTGGTTGCAAGCCCGTGCTCGACAACGAAAAGCCCCGGCACGCGCGCCGAGGCTTGCGATTCAGTTCGCGTACATCCGGCGAACCAACCGTCGCAGGAAAGACTAGCTACGAATTTTGAACGGATGATGACGAAACTCGGCGTCAACAAAATGTCGCGCCTGGCGAAACGCCATCACCCGATCGCGTCGCGAAGATACATCTCCACCCGTCCGAGCAGATGATCAAGCGACGCGCTGGCGGTATCGAGCACCAGATGGTCTCGATCCCAGGCTTCGTAATGCCTGGTGACGATGTCCTCCAGGTCGGCAGTTGGAGGCCGGCAATGTCGGACGTCCGCGTCTCCGCCCGCTGCCGGTGAGGTCAGGGACTGCTCGGTGTAGAGTTCGCAACGCGCGAGCCGTTACGCCGACGACAGCGTTCAGCCAACAGGCCCCGGCGTCCAATCGTCTCCCGACAGCGGCCTGACCGTGACGGCGGGAATGACGCCAAGCTCCATGCTCGGATCGAAATGGCGCATCGTCCGCTCGTTGAGATCGATGATGCGGCCAGGCTTGAGCGGCCCCACGTCGTTGATCTTGACGATCACCTTCTTGCCGACGGCCTCGACCAGCGCGAATTTCGGCCTTGCCCCAAATTGGACGCCGCCAAACTTCTCGCGCAGGCTCGTCTTGATGGCGGCCGTCCACACCTCGGGATCATAACGCTCGCCGGAGGCTGTGCTCGGACCGCCCTCCTCCTTGCCGGGCTTGAGCGGATTGTACGAGGATGCCGCGCCGACGATCGCTTCCTCACAGGCAGCTTCGACAACGGCGCCTGATCGAACCTCATCTGTTTCACAACGGGCGGAAGTCGCAGACACGGCAAGCGCAACCAGGGCGCCGCACATCGCGGCGCTCGAGCGGAACTCCATTACTTCTCCTTTGATTGTTCGTTCGGTTCTCGATGCCGCAGAGCATGGGCAGGCAAACGCGGACGCGTTTTGCGAACTTGCGCCAGTCCTTTGCGGAAATCGCGCCAGCGTTGGCAGCGGAACCGGTGGGGGAACCAGAGTGATTCCCGCACGTGCTTGGTTGTCGCCGTCTAAGACAGGGATTGCGTCAGCAACATGACTCCGGGAGTCATGCGTCTCGACTTCCCGGAATCTTACGTGGCCGGCGATCGAGCCGTGTGGCGCAACACCCGCGAAAGCCGCAATCGCGCCAGACGGCAAACATGTTGCAGTCGTTGTTCGGCAAGGGAGGCGCCAGCCTCCGCTACGCCATCACGCCGCCACGCTTGATCAGTTCCTTGCCGACCGCGGCAAGATGCACTTGATCCGGACCATCGCCGATGCGGATGAAGCGGGCGTAGACATAGGCGCGGGCGAGGAACGTATCCTGCGAGACGCCTGCGGCGCCGTGGATCTGGATGGCGCGGTCGATGACGCGGGCGGCCATGCTCGGGACCACGATCTTGGCGGCGGCGATCAGATCGCGCGCGGCCTTGTTGCCCTCGCGGTCCATCCTGTCGGCGGCCTGCAGCGTGAGCAGCCGCGCTTGCGCGATCTCGCAGAAGGAGTGCGCGATGTCCTCACGCACCGAGCCCTGCTCGGCGAGCGGCTTGCCGAAGGCGACGCGCGAGACCGAGCGCCGGCACATCAGTTCCAGCGCGCGCTGCGCGCAGCCGATCAGTCGCATGCAGTGATGGATGCGGCCTGGGCCCAGTCTTCCTTGCGCGATCTCGAAGCCACGACCTTCGCCGAGCAACATGTTCTCGGCCGGCACACGGACGTTGTCATAGACGATCTCGGGGTGGCCGACGGGCGCGTCGTCATAGCCGTAGGTGAGCATGTCCCTGATGATGCGGACCCCGGGCGTATTTCGCGGCACCAGGATCATGGATTGCTGGCGATGGCGGTCGGGATCATCAGGGGCGGTCTTGCCCATCACGATCAGGATCTCGCAATCCTCGTTCATCGCGCCCGAGGTGAACCACTTGCGGCCGTTGATGACGTAGTCGTCGCCATCGCGCGTGATCGCGCACTGGATGTTGGTGGCATCGCTGGAGGCGACCTGCGGCTCGGTCATCGAGAAGCCGGAGCGGATGCGCCCCTCCAGCAGCGGCTTCAGCCAGCGCTCCTGCTGCGCCCTGGTGCCGTAGTTCGCCAGCACCTCCATGTTGCCGACATCGGGGGCCGAGCAATTGAACACTTCCGGCGCCCAGAGGATGCGGCCCATGATCTCCTTGACCGGCGCGTATTCGAGATTGGTGAGGCCCGGACCGTGCTCGCCGGAGAGAAACAGATTCCAGAGCCCCTGCTCCCGCGCCAGCCGCTTCAGGTCCTGCAGGACCGGCGGTGTCTTGTAGCGCGCGGCTTCCGGCTTCACCTGCTCGTAATAGAGTTCCTCGACCGGTTCGACATGATCGCGCATAAACCGGCGGACGCGGGCCTGAAGCTCCAGCGAACGGGCGGAGTGTTGAAAGTCCATCTTAATCCTCCCGGTCGCGCCCCTTGCGTCGGTCTCGTAGGGTGGGCAAAGCGGAGCGTGCCCACCATCTCTCTCGATCATTGACAGGTGGTGGGTACGGCGCAAGCGCGCCTTTGCCCACCCTACGGTACCGAACGTGCAGAGAGAGCCGCTCCCCCGCTCACGTCCCCTTCAACAGCTCGCTCGCGACGACCCAGTCGTTGCCGTCGAACTGGAGCATGTAGCCGTCCTTGATCGGGCGGAAATCCTGCGGCGTGGTGTTGAGGGTGATGCCGGGCAGGAGCAGCGACAGCGGCACGTTCTTCAGGTTCGAGGCCTGCGCCATGATGTTTTCGCGTGTCAGATTGTCCTTGCATTGCTTGAGCACCACGACCAGCGCCTCGGCGACGGTGTAGCCGTACAGCGCGGCGACGTTGTTGATGTCGGCATTCGGCAGGCGCCGCTTCATGAAGTCGATATAGGCCGACATCGCCGGATCGTCCTTCGGTTCCGCCGTGAACGGCTTCAGCGAGCCGAGCGACAGCACGCCCTTGCCGGCATCGAGACCGGCGGGCGCCATCACGGTCGCCTTGTTGGCACAACCGCTCGCGAGGAAGCGCGTCGGCTGCCAGCCGACCTCATGCGCTTTTCGGATCGCCTGCGCGCAAGCGCGCGGCGTCACCGAGTAGATCATGAAGACGTCGGCCTTGGTGTTGGCGAGCGTCAGCACCTGGGAGTCGACGGTGGGGTCGCTGACCTCGAAGCTCGAGGCCATCGCGATCGCCTTGTCGGCATCAGCGCCGAGCGCTTCCTTCACGCCGCGAAGATATTCCTTGCCGGCATCGTCGTTCTGGTAGAGCACGGCGAAGCGCGCATTGGGATTTTTCGCGCGGGCATAGGCTACGTCGATCGCGGCCTCGCTGGTGTAGTTGGGCGCCCAGGGCAGCGCCATCGACCACGGCATATTGGCGGGATCGTTCCACTTCGAGGCCGAGCTGATCAGGAACAGCTGCGGCACCTTGTTGCTGTTGAGATATTTCGCGATCGCCGAACTCGGCGCCGTTCCCATGGTTGCGAAGATGAAGGCGACGCCGTCGCCTTCGACCAGGCGCCGCGCGGCTTCCATGGTCTTCGGCGGCGAGAAGGCATCGTCGAGCGACAGGAGATTCAGCTTGCGGCCGTTGACGCCGCCCTTCTCGTTGATCTCGTCGAAATAGGCCGCGAGCACCCGGCCGGTGATGCCGAGCGGCGAGGCCGGCCCGCTATAGGGCATGGTGTTGCCGATCTTGATCTCGGTATCGGTGACGCCGGGACCATAGGATTTCTGGGCGGAGACGGGCGCGGACAGGCAGGTGGCTGCCAGCGCTGCGGCCAGGACCAAGGCGGCTTTCATGGTTTCTCCCGGAGCTTTGTCGTACGCGCTAAGCGGCGCCGTTTTGCTGTGTGTCAGACCAGCGGAGTTCGGCATAACGGTCTTGCGTCAACCGGCTGGTGGGGCGGCCCGATTCGATGCTAGCGAAGTGGTTTGCGAGGATGCGAGGTCGGCCCCGCGGCCTCGATGGACAAGGAGGAGCGCCCATGAGCCGGACGCGACGTGTGCTCTCTGCGCAGATCGCCCACGAGACCAACACTTTCTCGATCGTTCCCACCACGCTCGATGATTATCGCAAGCGGCTGTTTCTCCTGGGAGCCGAGATCGCCCCGGCGCTCGGCACCACCAGGATGGAGATCGCCGGGCATCTGGCTGCGGCCAAGCGCTACGGCTGGACGCTGGTTCAGCCGATTGCAGCCTCGGCCACGCCGTCCGGCAAGGTGACGGCCGACTGCTGGGCCGAACTGCAACGCCTGCTCTACGCGGCCTGCGAGACGGGCCCGCTCGACGGCGTCATCCTCGCACTGCATGGCGCGATGGTGACCGAAACCGAGGACGATGCCGAGGGTGCGTTGCTGGAAGGTTTGCGCAAACGGCTCGGCGAGACGATCCCGATCGCGGTGACGCTCGACCTGCATGCCAACGTCACCGAACGCATGGGCCGGCTGGCCAACATCATGCTGCCCTACCGGACCTATCCGCACATCGACCAGTACGAGACGGCACTTCGCGCGGCCGATCTGCTGCAAGCGGCGATGGACGGCAAGATCCGTCCGAAGGTCGCCCACCTGCAGGGACCGCTGCTCGACGGATGCAATCACGGACGAACCCAGGGCGGCGTGATGAGCGATCTGCTGGCGCGCGCTGCGGGCATGGAAGCACGGACGCCTGGCCTGTTGTCGGTCGACGTCTGCGCGGGCTTCAGCCGCTCGGACATTGCCGAGGTCGGCCCCAGCGTGCAGGTGACCTACGATGCCTCGCACAACGCCGCCGAGACGGCGGCGCGGCAGGCTGCGGCGGCGCTCTATGACGAGATGGTCCGTCGCCGCGCCGAGGTCACCGTCGCGGTGCATGATCTGCCGACCGCGACCAGGCTTGCCGCCGAGGCCGCAGCCGATGTCGCCGACACCCGCCCCCTTGTCATTGCCGACTACAGCGACAACCCGGGTTCGGGTGCCTATGGCGACGGCGTCCGCCTGTTGGAGGCGCTGCTGCAGGCCGACGTCAAAGGCGTGCTGCTCGGTGTGCTCGGCGATCCCGAAGCCGCCGCCCACTGTCATGCCGCAGGCCTCGGCGCCAGCCTCGACCTCGTCCTCGGCGCCAAACGCGATCCCGTAAGCTACGGGCCGCCACTCACGCTGACCGGGCGCGTTGCCGCGCTGTCGGATGGTGCCTTCGTCTGCGAGGGACCGATGAATGCCGGTCAGCCCATGACGCTCGGCCCCTCCGCCCTGCTCGAGGTGAACGGCATCTCGATCGCCCTGTCGACCAACACGCTGCAAACCTATGATCAGGAAATGTTCCGCATTCTCGGCGCGGAGCCGGCGCAGTTTCGGGTCGTCGCGGTCAAGTCCGCCCACCACTTCCGCGCCGCTTTCGGGCCGATGGCCAAGCAGGTGATTCTGGCCGACAGCGGCGGCCTTGCCACGAACGACTACACGACCCTCACCTATCGCAAGGTTCGCCGCCCGATCTGGCCGCTCGACGAGATGCCGCTGGATTGATCAGCGGCGCTGCTTCAAGGCGAGGCCCAGGCTGATCCAGCCGGCGCCCGCCATGACCAGGTCGATGCCGAGGAACAGGCCGAGGATGTAGACGCTGTTCACCGGCCAGCGCGCGACGATCAACAGACCGAGCAGCAGCGTGATGGCGCCTGACAGCGCCACCCACACCCACGGGCTCTCGCGCTTCATGCTGAAGGCGAGGAACAGCCTGACGGCGCCTGAGGCGATCAGGGACGCGCCCAGGAACAGCGTCAGCAGGACTGCCGCGAACAGCGGGTTGTCGAAGGTGAGGAAGCCCGCGATGACATAGAGCACGCCGAGCAGCGCCCAGATCAGGAACTTGCCCCAGCTCTTCATCTGGAATGCGCCGATGATCTCGGCAGCACCGGCAACGATCATCATCGCGCCGACCACGAGCACGCTCGCCACCGTCGCCATCACCACGCTGCCGAGCGCGACGAAGCCGGCGATGAGGTAGACGACGCCAAGGGCAACGATCCAGCCCCATTTGGCATGCAACGCGGCGATGCCGGAGCCGAGACCCAAATGTTGAGATGTATCCGAAGCACTTGTCATGACGCGCCTCCTGCATGTGACGCCCCAGAGCACATCTCGGGATAGCATGGTGCCGGGGCGCCAGCCAGCAGAGCAGTCCCGGCGGCCGTCAGCGTTGACGCAAATCAACGTCGCGTGCGAAGGCTCAGTTTCGCGCGGCCGCGTTGCGCAGGTCGAGCACGGCCTGCGCCCATTCGGCCGGCTGCTCCTGCGGCAGATTGTGGCCGGCGCCGGTGAAAACGCGCCGTTCGAAGAAACCCTCGAACTTCTTCGCATGATGCGCGGTGCCGGGATTGACACCATCGCTATCGCCGTCGATTGCGATGGTGGGGACACGCACCTGAGGCTGCTCGGCGAGCTTCGCCTCAATGGCAGCGTAGGCAGGATCGCCTTCGACCAGCGCATAGCGGTGGCGATAGGAATGGATCACGACATCGACGAAATCAGGATTGTCGAACGACGCCGCGCTCTGCTCGAAAGTGGCATCGTCGAATTGCCATGTCGGCGACCACATCGCCCACAGCTGGCGGGCGAAACCGCGGCGATTGCGCTCCAGCGCGCGGCGGCCGCGCTCGTTGTGAAACAGGTATTGGTACCACAGCGCCGCCTCTTCCGGCGGTGAGGCCGGCTCCATGGAACGGGCGATGTTCTGGATGTTGTAGGAATTGCCGGAAACGAGCCCGACGACGCGCTCGGGGTACAGCACCGACACGACGCAGGCCGCGCGCCCACCCCAATCATAGCCGCCGACGACGGCGCGCTGAATGCCGAGGGCATCCATGAACGCCAGGAGATCTGCACCGAGCGCCGCCTGCTCGCCTGAGCGCAGCGTCCGAGCCGACCGGAACCGCGTCGGCCCGTAGCCGCGCAGCCACGGTACCAGCACTCGCGCGCCGGCCTGCGCGATCAGCGGCGCGGCCGCGGCATAGGCGTTCACGTCGTAGGGGAAGCCGTGGCCCATGATGCAGGGCCAGCCATCAGGCGCGCCGTAGTCGAGATAGGCGATGTCCAGAACGTCAGTCGTGACGGATTTGTGTTGCATGCTACGCACTCGACCTGGCGCAAGAGCCTAACCCGCGCCTGTCGGTGATCCAACCCCTTTTGCGCAACGTTCCTGCAGCATCACAATGAAGGTTCAGCATGGTCTATGTCTCCATGACCGGCTTCCGCCCGCGCGGCATTGCGCAATTGCCGAGGTTCTGGTGGCGGACGTTCCGATCGCTGGCGCAGGCACGCAATGCCTCCGGAGTTGTCGCGGTCGAAGCCAAGATCGTCGGCGGGACCTATCACACGCTGACAGCCTGGTCGGATCTCGTCAGCATGCGCGCCTTCGTTGCGAGCGGCGCGCACCTCAAGGCGATGAAGAACTTCCGGACGCTCGGGACCGGCAAAATCTTCCGCTATGCGCCCGACGAGGTTCCGGATTGGGACACTGTCTACGAGCTTTGGAAGCTGCACGGCCGGGAGGTTTGAGTCTCAGGCGGCCTCGACCGACCTGCGCGCATCGGCCGCCGCTGGCCGCGACGCCTTCTCGTCGTCGATCATGCGAGTCACCACCTCGACCGGCATCGGCCGGCCGAACAGGTAGCCTTGCACGCTGTCGCAGCCCTCATGGCGCAGGAAGTCGAGATGACGCGTTGTCTCGACGCCTTCAGCCAGCACGGGGATGTTGAGACTGCGACCGAGCAGCAGCGTCGCCTTGACGATCGCGGCCGCATGCACGCTGGTCTCGACCGCCTGGACAAAGCTCTTGTCGACCTTGATCTTGTCGAACGGAAACGCCTGCAGCGTCGAGAGCGAGGAATAGCCGGTGCCGAAATCGTCCATGGCTACGGTGACGCCGATCGCCTTGAGCGCCAGCACGATCTGCAGCGCGTGCTGGCGGTCGGCGATGATGCCGCTCTCGGTCAGCTCGATCTCGAGCCGCGACGGCGACAGGCCCGTCTCGTTCAGGATTTCCCTCACGCGCCGCGGCAGATCGTGATTGAGCTGCATCGGCGCGACGTTGACCGCGACCTTGAAAGGCTGGCGCCATTGCGCGGCGGTGGTGCAGGCCGTGCGCATCACCCAGTCGCCGATCTCGATGATCAGGCCGTTCTCTTCGGCGATCGGGATGAAGGCATCCGGCGGAATGCGTCCCTTCTGCGGATGATTCCAGCGGATCAGCGCCTCAAAGCCGACGATGCCGCCGGTGTTGGTGTCATTTTGCACCTGGTAGTAGAGCTCGAATTCGTTGCCAGCGAGCGCACGCTTGAGGTCGATCGCAAGCTCGGCGCGGGCGCGGCTCGCCTCGTCCATCGACGGCTCATAGGTACAGATCTTGCCGCGCCCAAGGCTCTTGGCGCGATACATCGCCAGATCGGCGCGCTGGATGAGCAGGTCGCCGGCCTGCCCGTGCTCGGGAAACAAGGCAATGCCGATGCTGCAACCGACTGCAAGCGTCTGGTGCTGCCACTCGACCGGATCGATCACGATGTTGCGCAGGCGCTCGGCGAATTTGACGGCCTCGCCGCGGGCGAAGACGTCGCTCTTCACGGCGACGAATTCGTCGCCGCCGGTGCGCGCCAGAAATTCACCCGACTGCAGCTGGCCGGCGATACGCTGGGCGACCTGCCGCAGCAGGTGGTCGCCTCCGACATGGCCGTGAACGTCGTTGATGTCCTTGAAGCGGTCGAGATCGATCGCCAGCACGATCACGCGGGCGGTGTCATCGCCGCGTCCGACGAGCAGCTCGTGCAGTTGTTGGGCCAATCCGTTGCGGTTCGGCAAGCCGGTCAAGGGATCGTGCAGCGCCTGCTTCTTGTAGCTCTCGGTGGCCTCGTGGGCGGCCTGCAGGTCGATCGCGTAAGCAGACGCCGCCATCGCCATCATCAGGCTGATGCCGACGATGACGCTGGTGATCATGAAGGTATCGGACAGGGCCTGGGGCGGCACCGCGACGTCGAACACCGGGTACACGGTGACCGCGGCCATGCCGGTGAAATGCAGCGACACGATCGCCAGGATCATCGAGAGCGCGCCGCCATATTTGCAGAAACGCGTGACCGGCCGTGCGATGCGGTTTGCTGCGACCGCACCAAAGCCGGCCGCGAACACGACGGACAACACGACGAGCGGATAATTCCAGCCGAGCACGCCGGGCACTTCGAACGCCGCCATGCCGGTGTAATGCATCGCCGCGATGCCGAGACCGAAGATCGCGCCGCCGCCCTCGATCGCGGGCCCGAGCCGGGTGCGGGTGGTGATGAAGAAGCCGACCCAGGCGAAGATCACGGTGATCATCAGCGATACGAAGGTCAGCCCGGGTTCGAAGGCGCGCGCGACCGGGGCGTTGTAGCCGAGCATCGCCGCAAAATGCGTGGTCCATACCGTGCCCCCGGCGACGAGGCCGGACAGGAACAGCAGGTTGAAGCGCCGCGCGCCGGAGTTGCGCCGGACGCGCGCGAGCAGCCGCATGGATAGCAGCGACCCCAGCATGCAAACCAGCACCGCGACCGTGACGTAGCGCAGGTCGTGCTCGGCGGGCAGACAGGTCAGGGCTTGCCACATGCGAATTCTTTCTCCCGGAAAGCAGATACGAGGCAGGTTTGCGATTGGATCAGGACGGGTTCTTACAGGGTTAGCGGCAGATGAACGCCGCCTCGCCCGACCAAGGCCGAGCGGCCGATCCAACCATGCGGCGTATTAAATGCAGGTTTAGGCAGGAGAAATCGGCCGGACCGAAGGACGGCACGATGAAGAAACGGTGCGCGAATGCCGAGGTTTTGCCGCAAACGGGAACCTGGCCACCGGAATATCGCCGCTTGTCGCCGCCTGGCCGGGCACCTACAACGAAAGAGCTCATGGAGGTGATCCGGAGGGCGGCATCGGTCGTTATGGACAAAACATGTCAACCGAGGCTTCATGACCGCCGGTCTTCGCGCTGTGAGCAGGCCCTTGTGGCGCATCACCCCTGCCGCGGCTCCGCGGCGGGAACGGCCTCGAGGATTCATAGGCGAAAGGCCCAAGGCGACAGTGGAATGGGCTGAACTGATCGGACGCGTCGCGGCCCATGGCGATCGGGCGGCGTTCAAGCTTTTGTTCGAGCATTTTGCTCCGCGCGTGAAGGGATTCCTGGTCAAGACCGGGATGAACGCCGACGCTGCGGAGGAAATTGCGCAGACAACACTGCTGACCGTATGGCGGAAAGCCGCCCAGTTCGACCCCGCGTCGGCGGGCGCTGCCGCATGGATCTTCACCATCGCGCGCAACCTGCGCATCGATTCCGCACGGCAGGCGGCACGGCGGGCCAAGGCCGCGGTGAGCGCTGAACGGGATGAGACGCCTGAGGTCGTGGACTCGCCGGAGACCATGATGGCTAGGCGCGACGATGTCTCGCGCGTGGCAGCCGCCCTGGAGCGATTGTCCGAGGAGCAATCCAAAGTGATCCGGATGTCGTTTATCGAGGAACGGCCGCACGGCGAGATAGCTGAAACGCTCGGTATTCCGCTCGGAACGGTCAAATCTCGCATCAGGCTTGCCATGGCGCGGCTCAGGGATCTCTTGGACGACTGACATGACCATCAAACATCATCCCCCTGAAGATCTCCTGGCGGATTTCGCCGCCGGCCGGCTCGACGAGGCCGACCGCCTCGTCGTCGGCGTCCATGCCGCGCAATGCCCGCGCTGCCGGCGCTTCATTGCCGCGATCGAGCAGCTTGCCGGTGCTGCGCTCGAGCAAGCCGCTCCGGTCGCCATGGCGGACGACGCGTTCGCGACGGTGATTGCTGCGATCGACGCGCCGGAGATGGCATCGGTGCCGGCTCCGGACGTTTCGCAGCCGGTGCCGCCCCTTGACGACGATCTGCCGGAGATTCTGCTCCGCTGCCGGTTCGGCAAAAGCCGGCGCGTCGCGCCCGGCGTCAAGATGCAACCGATCATCCTGCCCGGCGCCGATAAGTCGCGCGCGTTCCTGCTGTGGTCGGCACCCGGCACGCGCATGCTGGAGCATTCGCACACCGGAACGGAGCTGACCCTGGTGCTCAAAGGCAGCTTCAGCCATGAAGGCGGCGACTACCGGGCGGGCGATTTCGATTTCGGCGACGGCGAGGTCGATCATCAGCCGATCGTCGGCGGCGACAGGCCGTGCCTTTGCCTCGTCGCCATGCGCGGCGATTTGCAGCTGCACGGCTGGCTCGGCCGCCTGATATCGCCCTTCGTGCGGCTTTGAGCACCCTCACCTGATCCAGTCGCGCCGCGCCGTCGTTCTCTTGTCAGGTTACGCTGGAGGACGAGGAAATGAGCTGCGGCAGGCTGACGGCCCGGGACCCGATGATCGAGCGTCTGAGCGATCTTCTCGCCCGCGTCGGACGCGGCGATCAGCGCGCGTTCGCCGAGCTCTTCGCCGCGACTCGCAACAAGCTGCGCAAGACCGCGCGCCCGATTGCGCCAGTCAATGCGGACCTCGACGATCTGCTCCAGGACGCTTATCTGAAGATCTGGAAGCACGCTGCCCACTTCGATCCGAGCCGTTCATCGCCGATCACCTGGATGTGCGCGATCATGCGGAACACCGCGATCGACGCCGTACGGCTCAAGCAAGTGCCGACGGCGGATCTCGATGAAGCGCTGGCGGTGCCTGACGCCGCCGATTCAGGAGACGAATTCGACTACGACCTCGCGCAGCCGATCGCAGCCCGCGCCATCGAGCGGCTTCCCGATGAACGCCGACAGTTGCTCTCGCGGGCCTATCTCGAAGGTGAAAGCCGCTTGATGCTGGCGCAGCGCTACGGCGTGCCGGTCGGTACGATCAAGACCTGGCTGCGGCGGACGGTGGTGTCGCTGCGCGAGGAATGCCTGTCGTGCACCCCGAACGTGATGGCGCCGCATCCGTGAGCCGGCACGTGGCCAGATCCGGCAAGCCGGAGCAGCAGGTCAGGAATCTGGTGCTGGTGCTCGGCGACCAGCTCGACCTCGACAGCGCCGCATTCGACGGCTTCGAGGCCGACCGGGACGTTGTGCTGCAAATGGAGGTGATGGAAGAAACCTCCTACATCCCGCAGCACAAAAAACGCATCGCTTACTTTCTCGCATCGATGCGCCATTTCAGGGATGAACTCGCCGCGCGCGGGCGGCGCGTGCACTATGTCGAGATCGACGCCCCGGAAAACACCGGCCGATTCGAAACCGAGATCGCCCGGGCCCAGCATGTGCTGAGGCCATCGCGCACGATCGTGGTCGAGCCTGGCGACTGGCGGGTCGCCGAAAAGCTCCGCCGGCTGGTCCAGCCGCCGGAGCTTCGCATCGACCGCCATTTCCTGTGTTCGCGCGACGAGTTCGCGACCTTTTCCGAACGACATCCCCGGCCGATCCTGGAGACGTTCTATCGCGCCATGCGCCGGAAGACCGGACTGCTGATGGATGACGGGGGACGGCCTGTCGGCGGTGCGTGGAACTTCGATGCCGAAAACCGAAAATCATTCGGCAAGGCCAGCCCTGGGGTCCCTTCTCGGCCGACCTGCGCGCCGGACGCGCTCACGACGGAGGTGCTGCGGCTGGTTGCGCTGCGTTTTGCCGACAGCCCCGGCAAGCTCGACGATTTCGACCTCCCGGTCACGCGCGCGCAGGCGCTGATGCAATTGGAGGACTTCGTCGCAAATCGGCTCCCCCTGTTCGGAACCTATCAGGATGCAATGCGCTCCGGCGAGCCTTTCCTCTACCACTCGGTTCTGTCGGGGCCGCTGAACCTGCACCAGCTGCGCCCGTTGGAGGTTGTGCAGTCGGCGTTGCGGAGCCCGTCGGCACCACTGAACGCGCTGGAAGGGTTTGTACGCCAGGTCATCGGCTGGCGCGAATTCGTCCGCGGCATCTACTGGCAGCGCATGCCGCACTACGCCGAAGCGAACGCGCTGGGCGCCGAACTGCCGATGCCGAAATTCTACTGGACCGGCGAGACCGAGATGCGCTGCCTCGCCGAAGCGATCGGCCATACCATTGACCATGCCTACGCTCACCACATCGAGCGGCTGATGGTGCTGGGCCTGTTCGCCATGCTGCTCGGCGTCAGGCCCTACGATGTCCATCGCTGGCATATGTCGATGTTCTGGGACGCGGTCGACTGGGTCTCGTTGCCGAACACGCTCGGCATGAGCCAGCATGGTGATGGCGGGATCGTCGGCACGAAGCCCTACGCCGCGTCGGGCCACTACATCAACCGCATGAGCGACCATTGCCGGCATTGCCGTTTCGATCCCAAGCAGGCGACCGGCGAGAACGCATGCCCGTTCACCACGCTGTACTGGAACTTCCTGGACAGGCACCGCAAACGCTTCGCCCGCAATGGCCGGATGAACAATCAATATGCCAATCTCGATCGCAAGGACGCTGGGGAATTGCGTGCGATACGGCGGCAGGCAACGAAGATCGTGGACGCAGCGACCTGATCGCCGGCTCAATTGAGAATGAAGATGCTGGCGTTGAGCAGGGTGGCGAATGCGACCCAGGCGGAATAAGGAACGAACAGCAATGCCGCCGTCCGGTCCGTCGGCCAGCACTCGACGATGAAGCCGATAATCGCCAGCAGCATCGCGACGATGATGCCGAGTGCGAGGCCGGTGCGGTGCCAGGTAAAGAAAACCGGCGACCAGGCGAAGTTGAGCAGCATCTGCGCAGCCCAGAGCAGCATGGCCCTGCCATCAGGCGCCTGGCGCCAGGTCCGCGCGCCGGCGAGCGCGATCAGCAAATAGATCACGGACCACGCCGGCGCGAAGACCCAGTTCGGCGGGTTGAACGGCGGCTTGATCAGCGCGCCGTACCACTCGCCCGGCAGGTTCGTGCTGCCGATGGCGAAGCCGATCCCGACCACGAGGAGTGCGAAAACAATATGGGTCGTCAAAGATCCGCGCATACCGCCACGACCACTTGAAAGGGACCTGTCATCCCGCATCAACGCGGCAGCATCCGCTTTGGATCACGTGCCTATTTCTGCGGCCCCGACAGCGTAATATCGCGTTCGGCGCGGAAGACGTTGCTGTAGAGATTGGCGATCCACTGCCGGCCGATCTCGGTCTTGTTGAGATAGCCGATCTCGGTCTGGATGTGCGGTGCCACGCTGTTCCAATAGAATTGCGGGTAGCGGTTCACGATGTCGGCGGGCGAGTCGTAGCCGAGCTGTCGATTCATGCCGACTTCCTCGAACTCGTAATAGAGTGCGTTGGCCTTGCGCAGATAGTTGGGATCGCCGAGCTGGCCGATGAAGTCGGCGGCGCGCAGGATCGAGGCCTCGTCGTCGTATTCCTGGCCCTGGCGGGCGGGAAAACGCGTCCCCTCGATGGCGCGGGCGACACGCTCGGAGTCCACGCCGCGGATCGATGGCAGCCGCCGCCTCACGAAAAGCTTCGACCGGTCAACGTGGTACATCATCAGGCTGGCATCGGATGCACCGCGGGGCAGTGACACCTTGGTGCCGGCCTCGTCGACCAGAAAGCCGTCTTCGTCGTCCTCCTCGAACAGGCCCCGCACGTAGCCGATATCGTGGGCGAGGCAGGCGATGAGGACGTGGAGGTAGTCTTCCGCATCGAGATGAGCGTGGAGGTTGCGCCCCATCAGGATCGACTGGGCGGCCAACGTCACCAGCATCGTATGCTCGATGTTGTGGTAGAGCGCGTCGCTGTTGCCGATGCATTCGAGCGCGGTGCGGGTCGACGCCTCCAGCACCCTGGCATAGGACTCGTCGAACCGGCGGCGCATGAACGAGCCCAGCAACTTCTCCAGGGTCTCAGCCGCCAGTCTCGGCAACGTCATCATGGATGCAGCCCCGTCTGTCGCTGGTGTCCCACGCAAACTCCCGACGTCTAACTCTGATTGTCGCCCTCGACGCGAGGCTCAGCATAGCCCAATCCGGGGCGGCTGACCAAATCCCGAAACAAAAAAACGTAAATATGATCCTGTGCCGCCGCGCAACATCACGTGCCGTCACAGTTCGGCAAAGCCGATCGCCAGCGCTTGCGGGGGCTCATCCAGCCCGGCCGATGGCCGAAACTAAGGTCATTCCACCAGCAGCACGTCCACGGCGACGCCGAGCTTCTGCTTCGGCGAGCCGACGATGATGCCGTCCACCGGAGACACATCCGAGAAGTCGCGGCCGACCGCCAGCACGATGTGATCGTTCGCGACCAGGAGATCGTTGGTCGGATCGAAATCGATCCAGCCGAGCTCCGCTCCACACCAGAGTGACACCCAGGCGTGCGTGGCGTCCGCGCCCTGGAGGCGCGCCTGGCCCGGCGCTGGAATGGTACGGAGATAGCCGCTGACATAGGCCGCAGGCAGTCCGAGCCCGCGAAGGCCTGCGATCATGACATGAGCAAAATCCTGGCAGACGCCATGGCGCTTGTCGAAGACCTCGTTGAGCGGCGTCGAGATCACGGTGGCCTTGGGGTCGTAGCGAAACTCGGTGCGGATACGGTGCATCAGATCGACCGCGCCGGCGAGGATTCCCGTTTCGGGCTTGAAGCTCTCCGCAGCATAGGCACTGACGGGACGCAAGACCGGCACCAGTGGGCTGGCAAAGACATAGCCGACCGGCGAGGACGGACCGAGACTGGTGGCCTCGAAGGCAATGTCGCGGATACTCTCCCACGATGGGCTGGCGGCGTCGCGTGCCGGAGGCTTGCGCTCGACGGAGACGCGCGAACGCGAGTCGATGCGCAAATTGCGATGCGCGGCCTCGATCACGATGCTTTCGGTCAACGTGCCGAAGAAGTCGCGGCGAACGGTCCGCTCCGACGGACGCGGGCGGATCTCGACCTTGTGCGAGATCAATTCCTGCCCGTGACCGCTGTTCGGTTCGAGCCGCAGCGTGCAGCGGGCGAAGCTGACCGGGCTCTCATACTCGTAGGTGGTGACGTGCCTGATGTCGTAGATCACGCCAGCCCCGTCAGCTTTTCCGGCCGGCTTGCATTCGTTCCGTGCGGAAAGTAGTGCAGCCCGATCGCTTCGGCGAGGCTGAGCAGATCCTGCTCCAGCGCGAACAGGGTTTTGACCTCGAGTTTTTCGGCCTCCGCTGTTGCCAGCATCGCCCGAACCGCCACCGCAAGCCGCTGCGGCTGCTCGATCAGGCCATGCTCCTTCAGGCTGGGAAGTGCCTCGATATGTTCGTTCAGTGTCGCCACCTGAAACGCCACCGAACGCGGATTGTAGGGGTCGAGCACGGCGAGGTCGCGCACCGGCGCCAGGATCGGCGCCAGCAGATAGCGCGAGCGATAGGTGATCTGGGAGTCCACCAGCGTCAGCAGGATATCGAGATCCTCGTCACCGGCCTCGTCATAGGCGAACTGCCGGGCAAAGCGCGCGGTGTTGATCGCGCGCTCCGTGCGACGACCGATATCGAGGAAGCGCCAGCCGGCGGCGCGGTTCATGTTCTCCTGCGCAAGGCCGGCAAAGCTCGCAAGCTCCTGCAAGGTCAGCTCGGCCGCGCTGAGCACGCTGTCGTCGTCCTCGACCTCGACGGAAAGACGCTCGGCCATCTCGGTGATGACCTGCCAGGCATCGGGCGACAGCCGCTCGCGCAAGGAGGTCGCCGTGCGTAGCGCCGAGCGCACCAGCGACAGCGCCGAGCCGAAACGCGCCTCGCTCTGCAACGCTTCGGCGACGATGCGCCCCGGCGCCGCGCGCGAGGTCTGCGAGATCGCGCCCCAGGTCACCAGCAGACGCTGGATTCGTTCGGCCGATTGCAGCGAGGCCGCGGTGCCCTTGTTGGGTCCGCTCGGCGAACCCAGCGCACGCACCAGGCGCAATGTCGCCTCGGCACGTTCGAGATAGCGGCCGAGCCAGAACAGATTGTCGGCAGCACGACTGGGCAGCACACCGGCGATGCGGCGGATGCGGACCTTGTCGACCGCCGGCAGCAGCGATGCGGTCGAGACCTTCTTTTCCGAGACCACCCAGACGTCGGCGGCGCGCGCGCCATCGCCCATCGACACGGCGCGCGCATCCGGCTGCTCGGCGATCCGGCAGAAGCCGCCGGGCATGATGGCCCAGCCGTCCGGCGTCGCGGCGGCAAACACGCGCAGCACGAAGGGACGCGGCGTCAGCTGGCCCTGCTCCCACACCGGCATGGTGGACAGACGCACCACCTCCTGGCCGACATAGTCCATGCCGCGCGCGCTGATGGCATCGATCAGGCGCTGACGTTCGGCCGCATCGAGCTCGCTTGCGAGCACCGGGCCGCTCGAGTCGAAGCCGGGAACCCCGCGCCGGTAGGCGCCTTCGATCGCGACCTGATCGAGCCGCGACAACACCTCGTCACGCGCCGATTTCTGGCCGCACCACCAGGTCGCGATATGCGGCATCTTCAGCTCTTCGCCGAGCAGGCGGCGGCTCAGGGCCGGCAGGAAGCCAAGCAGCGCCCTCGCCTCGAGCACGCCCGAGCCCGGCATGTTGGCGACGACGACGCCGTCCTTGCGCAGCACGTCGATCAGGCCGGGCACGCCGAGATGCGAGGATGCGTCGAGCTCGAGCGGATCGAGCGAATTGGAATCGACACGGCGCAAAAGCACGTCGAGCCGCTTCAAGCCGGCCACGGTGCGGATATGAACGCGGTTGTCGCTGACGGCGAGATCGTCGCCTTCGACCAGCAGGAAGCCGAGATAGCGCGCCAGCGTCGCGTGCTCGAAATAGGTCTCGCTGAAGCTGCCGGGCGAGAGCACGCCGATGCGCGGCTCGTCGCGATCGGCGCGCGCGCGAAGGCTGTCGCGAAACGCCTCGAAGAACGGCGCGACGCGCGGCACGTTCATCGACTTGTAGAGATCGGAAAAGGCGCGCGAGAGCACGAGGCGGTTCTCCAGCGCATAGCCCGCGCCTGACGGCGCCTGGGTGCGATCGCTGAGCACCCACCAGCGGCCATCGGGCCCGCGGCCGACATCGGCGGCATAGAGCGAGAGATAGCGTCCGCCCGGCGGCGGCACGCCACAGACGGGGCGGAGATATTCGGGGCTGCCGGCGATCGCGCCAGCCGGCAACCGGCCATCGGCGACCAGCCGGCCCTCGCCATAGATGTCCCGCAGCACGAGTTCCAGAAGCTCGGCGCGCTGGGTGATGCCGGCACAGAGCTGCTTCCAGTCGGCCTCGTCGACCAGCAGCGGCAGATGACTGAGCATCCAGGGACGGTCGGCACTGTCGCCAGGCGCGCGGTAGGTGACGCCGGCCTCGCGGAGGTGACGGTCGGCCATGCCGAAACGACGCTCGACCTCGTCGGGCGCCAGAGCGCCAAAAGCGTCGAAGAACCGGCTCCAGACCGCGCGCGGGGCGCCGTCGGGACCCAGGAACTCGTCGGGAATGCCGGGCAGGCGGCGATAGTCGCGGACCCATTGCGCGAGGCGGCGCTCGCCTTCGCGCTGGCCTTGCGTCTTACCTGCCCTGTCCCCTTCGGCTGCGCCCTCGCCCATGCGCCTCTCCCTGCCCCACCATCTTACTCATTGCAGGAGCGGTGTCCGCAAGTCGAGGGTCAGCGGGAATTCATTTGTGCGTTCCTCGGGCGGCGGCTGCATTGGCCCCGGCGTATGGCCGTGGTCCTGGAAGCGCGCCAGCCGCCGCGCCTCGGCCTCGTAGGTGTTGACCGGCTTGGTTTCGTAGTTGCGGCCGCCGGGATGAGCGACGTGATAAACGCAGCCGCCGATCGAGCGGCCGTTCCAGGTGTCGATCAGGTCGAACGTCAGCGGCGCGTGGACCGGGATGGTCGGATGCAGGCCGGAGGCCGGCTGCCAGGCCTTGAAGCGGACCCCGGCCACGGCCTCGCCCGAGCGGCCGGTCGAGGTCATCGGCAGGCGACGGCCGTTGCAGGCGATGACGTGGCGGCCCTCGATGAAGCCATCGGCCTTGACCTGGAGGCGCTCCACGGAGGAATCGACATAGCGCACGGTGCCGCCGGCCGAGCCTTCCTCGCCGAGCACGTGCCACGGCTCCAGCGCCTGCCGCAGCTCCATCGTCACGCCGCCATGGTGGACGCGGCCAAAGGCGGGGAAACGGAATTCGAGCTGGGCCAGATACCATTCCGGCTCGAACGCATAGCCGGAGCTTTTCAGCTCGGAGAGCACGTCCTGGAAATCCTCCCAGATGAAATGCGGCAGCATGAAGCGGTCATGCAGCGCCGTGCCCCAACGCACGAACTTGCCTTGCTGGGGCTCGCGCCAGAATTTTGCGATCAGCGCGCGGATCAGGAGCTGCTGCGCCAGCGACATGCGCGGATCCGGCGGCATTTCGAGGGCGCGGAATTCGACGAGGCCGAGCCGGCCGGTGGGCCCGTCAGGCGAATAGAGCTTGTCGATGCAGATCTCGGAGCGATGGGTGTTGCCGGTGATGTCGACGAGCAGATGCCGGAACAAGCGGTCCACCAGCCACAACGGCGCCTGGTAGCCCGGGGGCGGCACGTGCGAGAGCGCGATCTCGAGCTCGTAAATGCTGTCGTGCCGCGCTTCGTCGATGCGCGGCGCCTGGCTGGTCGGGCCAATGAAAAGGCCGGAGAAGAAATAGGACAGCGATGGATGCCGCTGCCAGTACAGCACGAGGCTCTTGAGCAGATCGGGCCGGCGCAGGAACGGCGAATCCTGCGGGCTCGAGCCGCCGATCACGACGTGATTGCCGCCGCCAGTGCCGGTGTGACGTCCATCGAGCAGAAACCTGTTAGCGCCGAGACGAACCTTGCCGGCGTCCTCATAGAGACCCGAGGTGATCTCGACCGCATCGCGCCAGCTCTGCGCCGGCTGGATGTTGACCTCGATCACGCCGGGATCGGGCGTCACCTTGATGACCTCGATGCGCGGATCGAACGGCGGCGCGTAGCCCTCGACATGGACCTGAAGCTGCATCTCCTCGGCGGTGGCTTCCAGCGCGGCGACCAGCTCGAGATAATCCTCGATACGCTCGACCGGCGGCATGAAGGCGCAGATCACGCCATCGCGGACTTCGACCGACAGCGCAGTGCGGACCGGGACGGAGGTATTGAGCTTCTCGGGCGCGACCCGCTCCGGCGATTTCGGCCGCTCCGGAAGCGTGAACACCGGCAGCTTGCCGCGCGGCTCCATCGGGTCCTGCTCGACGATGTAGGGATATTGATTGGGCGGCACGTAACCGAGCGAGCCGAGCGGCAGGCGCAGGCCGAGCGGTGAATCGCCCGGCGACAGGAACAGATGACCGCGCCGGAGCTGCCAGCGTTCGCTGCGCCAGCGCGGCGGCGCGTTCCAGCGCTGCACCGGCAGCACAAAGCCGCGCGGCGCGCGCAGGCCCTGATTGAACACCCGCGCCATGCGTGCGCGCGCCTCCGGATCGGACAATTGCGAGTTGGAGGGATCGACGTTGATCGGAAGCTCGGCTTCCTTCTGCAGCCAGTAGACCGTGTCCTCATAGGCCGGGATGATGTAGCCGGGATCGAGCCCGAGCCGGGCCGCCGTGCCCTCCATGAAATCCTCGGCGTCCTCGGTCTGGGCGGGCCTGGGATTTTCGATTTTTGCGATGAGGTCGGCATTTTTCCAGATCGGCACGCCGTCCTTGCGCCAGTACAGGCCGAAGGCCCAGCGCGGCAGGCTCTCGCCCGGATACCATTTGCCCTGGCCGTAATGCAGGAGGCCGCCCGGCGCGAAGCGATTGCGCAGGCGGCGGATCAACTCGTCGCCAAGCGCGCGCTTGGTCGGACCGACGGCTTCCGTATTCCATTCCGGCGCTTCGAGATCATCGACCGAGACGAAGGTCGGCTCGCCGCCCATGGTCAGCCGCACGTCCTGCGCGGATAGATCGCCGTCGACCTGCTCGCCAAGTTCGTTGAGCCGCGCCCAGGAGTCGTCGGAGAACGGTTTTGTGATGCGCGGCGCCTCGCGGATGCGCTTCACGCTCATGTCGAAGGCGAACTCGACCTCGGCGAAGCCGGCGCCGCCCGAGATCGGAGCGGCCGAGCGATAATGCGGCGTGGCGGCGACCGGGATATGCCCCTCGCCCGCCAGCATGCCCGAGGTCGCATCGAAGCCGATCCAGCCGGCGCCCGGGAGATAAACCTCGGCCCAGGCGTGCAGATCGGTGAAGTCATTCTCGACCTCAGGCGGGCCCTCGATCGGATCGATGTCGGGGCGGATCTGGATCAGGTAGCCAGAGACGAAGCGCGCGGCGAGCCCGAGATGGCGGAAGGTCTGGATCAGGAGCCAGGCGGAATCGCGGCACGAGCCGGCGCAGGAGGTGAGCGTTTCCTCCGGCGTCTGCACGCCGGGCTCCATGCGGATGATGTAGCTGATCTTCTTCTGCAGCTCGCGATTGAGATCGACCAGGAAGTTGACCGTGTTTGGTGCCTCGCGCGGGATCGACGCGAGATATTTTGCGAATGCGGTATCCGGCTTGATGGTCTCGAGATACGGCGCCAGCTCGGTCTTGAGATCCTTGGTATACTCGAATGGAAAGCTGTCGGCGTAGGGCTCGACGAAGAAGTCGAACGGATTCACGGTCGTCATCTGCGCCGTGAAATCGACCTCGAATTTCAGCTCGGTGGTCTTCTCCGGGAAGACGTAGCGGGCAAGCCAGTTGCCCTGCGGGTCCTGCTGCCAGTTCACGAAGTGATTGGATGGCGTGACCTTGAGCGAATAGCTCAGGATCGGCGTGCGCGTATGTGGCGCCGGCCGCAGGCGGATGGTCTGCGGGCCAAGATCGATCGGGCGGTCGTATTTGTAATGCGTGACGTGGTGTAATGCGACGTAGATCGACACGGGGTACGGTGCTCCAGCAGCTTTTTTGAGCAGAACACCTGACGTCAATGCGATCAAGCACTAACAACGGGCAGACCGTGCCTATGCAAGGTGCGGGTCGACCGAGAGCAATCGCTTGAGCCGCGAAAGTTTGGTGCTCAGCTGCCCGTCATGGCCGGGCTTGTCCCGGCCATCCACGACCTTGCCGCGGCACGAAGAACGTGGATGCCCGGGACAAGCCCGGGCATGACGACTTCTTGTGGACGGAGTTAAGCAGCCGAGGTCAGCCGCTGCAGGAACTGCGTCACCTCGCGCCTGAGCGTCTCGACCTCGCCATGGACGCGCTCGGAGGCGCTGTTGACCCGGCTGGCGACGCGGCCCGTATCGGCGGCAGCTTCGCTGATGCCGGTGACGTTGGAAGAGACCTGCAAGGTGCCAGCCGAGGCTTCCTGGACGTTGCGGGCGATCTCGCGGGTGGCGAGGCCCTGCTGCTCGATCGAAGTTGCGATCGAGGCGGTGATGCCGTCGATCTCGCTGATGGTCTGCGCGATCGCCTCGACGGCCGCGACCGAATTTGTGGTCGACTGCTGCATCTCGCCGACCTTGGCGCTGATCTCCTCGGTCGCCTTGGCGGTCTGGTTGGCCAGGCTCTTGACTTCGGAGGCTACGACCGCAAAACCTCGGCCGGCCTCGCCTGCCCGCGCCGCCTCGATGGTGGCGTTGAGCGCCAGCAGATTGGTCTGCGAGGCGATCTCGCTGATCAGCTTGACCACGTCGCCGATCCGCAGCGCCGCATCCGCAAGCGTGCGAATTTCGCTGCCGGCGCGGTTGGCCTCGGTCACCGCGCGGCCCGTGCTCGCGGTCGAGCCGGTGACCTGGCGGCCGATTTCGGCGATCGATGAAGCGAGTTGCTCGGCGGCGCTGGCGACGGTCGCGACGTTGCGCGAGGCCTGATCGGAGGCGCTGAGCACACCTGACGTTTGCTGGCTGGTCTTCTCGGCTGCAGCCGCCATCCGGCCGGCATCGGTTTCGAGATCGGTGGCTGCCCCCATCAGCGTGCCGGCGACGCCGTCAAGATGCGTGCCGAACTGCCGGGCGAGATCGGCGATCTCGACCACGCGGCGGCCGAGGCTGTCGGTGCCGGAATTGATGACCGTGGCGGAGCGGCGGAACGAGCCGGGCAGACCGCGCGCGAGAATCTTGCGAAAATACTTGCCGCGGCTGGCATAGTCCATCGAGGCCGAGGCCTCGCGCTGGAATGCATCGGTGATGTCGAGCATGTCGTTGACCGATTTCTGGATCGAGCCGATCCGGCCGGCCTGGCGAACGCTCAGGATACGCGCTTCCAGATCGCCATGCGATGCCTTGCGGCAGACATCGGCGACCTCATCGACCACCATTGCCGTGCGATGCTGGCACCAGACGGCGTAGGCGAGCAGCGCGACCGTCACGCCCAGCAATGCCGCAGCGGAAAGGCCGGTCACGCCGAGAAGCGAAAGCGCGAACGCAACGACAGCAAGAGCAAGCGCGAGCGCGGTCGCTCCCTGCGCCTTAGATAGAGAGCACAAATTCATCGTAACCCACACCCTGTTGCTTTAGCAGTCCGACCATCGCATCGAAGCTTGCATGCATGCCGTCCTTGGCATTGGCGTGCCGCGCCTCTTCGGCGCACAGCGTCTTGTAGATCGGCTTGATGCGTTCGATCTGGAGGGGATCCGGCTTGCGACGGTTGGAGTGATAGCCGACGATGTTGCCGCGCTCGTCGAAGGTCGGCGTGACGTGGGCGAACACCCAGTAATGGCTGCCGTCCTTCGCCAGATTGACGACATAGGCGAAGATCTCCTGCTTGGACTGCAGCGTGTCCCACAGCAGCTTGAAGACGGCGCGCGGCATATCGGGATGGCGGATCAGGCTGTGGGGCGCACCCATCAGTTCCGCATAGGTATATTTGGCCATGCGCACGAAGACGTCGTTGGCGTAGGTGATGCGGCCCTTCAGATCGGTCTTCGATACGATCAGTTCCTCCTCGCCGAGGAAACTCTCAACGCCGGTCGGCCGTATCGCGCGCGTCATCTCATCCAATCCTTGGCCAAGGCGAACGCCTCGTAGAAATGGAGTCCGCATCGACTCAAGAATTACGGCAGAAAATATTAATCAGGCGTGAGCACCGGGACCCGCGCGATCAAATGACGCCTCCGTATCACTACTTAGGAAGGCGCCAGCGCCGTGGTCTGATACCGCCGACATGAGATTACATCGTTGCGCCGAGCACCCAGGGCGCGAACTCGGCGCCGCCGAAATCGAAGCTCTCGCTCTTGGTCGGCTGGCCGGATGCGGTCTTGAGGATGAGATCGAAGATGCGTTCGCCGCACTGCTGAACGCTTTCCTCGCCTTCGAGGATGGTGCCGCAATTGACGTCCATGTCGTCTTCCATGCGCTTGTACATGGGCGTGTTGGTTGCGAGCTTGATCGAGGGGGCGGGCTTGCAGCCGAACACGCTGCCACGACCGGTGGTAAAGCAGACGAGATTGGCGCCGCCCGCGACCTGGCCGGTCGCGGCGACCGGATCATAGCCGGGCGTATCCATGAACACGAAGCCGCGCTTGGTCACCGGCTCGGCATAACGCAAGACCTCGACGAGATTGGTGGTGCCGGCCTTCGCCATCGCACCAAGGGACTTCTCGAGGATGGTGGTGAGGCCGCCGGCCTTGTTGCCGGGGCTTGGATTGGCGTTCATCTCGGCGCCTTCGCGCGTCGTGTACTCGTCCCACCAGCGCATGAGATCGACCAGCTTCTCGCCGACCTCGCGACTGACGGCGCGGCGCGTCAAGAGATGCTCGGCGCCGTAGGTCTCCGGCGTCTCCGACAGGATCACGGTGCCACCGTGACGGACGATCAGGTCGCTGGCCGCGCCCAGCGCCGGATTGGCCGACACGCCGGAATAGCCGTCCGAGCCGCCACACTGCAGCGCCACGATCAGTTCGCTCGCGGGAACGCTCTCGCGCTTGACCTTGTTGGCGTCGGCAAGGGCCTCGCGCACGAAGGCGATGCCGGCTTCCACGGTCTTCCGGGTGCCGCCAACCTCCTGGATGTCCATGGCCCGCAGCCGGCCCGCGAGCTTCTGCTCTTCCATCAGGCCGCCGATCTGGTTCACCTCGCAGCCGAGGCCCAGCACGATCACGTGAGAGAAGTTCACGTGGCGCGCATAGCCGCCGAGCGTGCGGCGAAGCAGCGCCAGCGGCTCGTTCTGCGTCATGCCGCAGCCGGTCTTGTGGGTCAGCGCGACGACGCCGTCGACATTGGGGAATTCGGCCAGCGGATTGTCGCCGGTGAAGGGATTCTTCTTGAAGACGTCAGCGACAAGGCTGGCCACATGCGCGCTGCAATTCACCGAGGTGAGGATGCCGATATAGTTGCGCGTGGCGACGCGGCCGTCCGGGCGACGGATGCCCTCGAACGTCGCCGGCAGATCGAAGTTCGGCGTCGGCTTGACGTCGGCGCAATAGGCGTAGTCCTTGGCGAAATCGCCCATGCCGATGTTCTGCACGTGCACGTGCTGGCCCGGCGATATGCCCTGGGTCGCAAAGCCGATGATCTGGCCGTAGCGGACGACAGGCTCGCCCACCGCGATCGGCTTGATCGCAACCTTGTGGCCGGAGGGAATGCGCTCGACCGTGGTCACGCCGTCGGCCACCACCGTCCCCGGCGGCAGGCTGGCGCGCGCAATCAGCACGCCATCATCGGGATGCAGGCGGATGACGGGGCTGATGGTCATGGAAGGTCTCCTTGGGAGGCGAGTGGCAAATGGTGAGTAGCGAATGGAAAAGGGAGCAGCGCTATTCGCTACTCCCTATTCGCCATTCGCCTGAGATCAGGCCTTGCCGCCCGAATCCTTGCGGGTCGCGTTGACCTGCATCTTGGCGTAGGTCGTCATCATGCCGACCTCGTTCGAGAGCGTCACCAGCTTGAAGCCCATGTTGATGGCACGCGCCGCGCCTTCGGCGCCGCTGCAATGAATACCGGGGTTGAGACCGCGCTTGCCGCATTCCTTGATGATCTTGTCGTAGATCGCGAGGATCTCGGGCTCGGAGCGATCGAGCTTGGGCTCGAGGCCGTAGGAGAAGCCGAGGTCGGACGGACCGATATAAACGCCGTCGATGCCCTCGACATCGAGGATCGCTTCCATGTTCTCGACCGCCGTCTTGGTCTCCATCATCGGCAGCAGGATGGTGTCGGCATTCGCGGTCTTCTGATACGAGCCGGCGGTGCCGTACATGCCGGCGCGGATCGGCCCGTTGGAACGGACGCCCTGCGGCGGATATTTGGAATAGGAGACGAGGTTCCTGGCTTCCTGCGCCGTGTTGACCATCGGGCAGATCACGCCATAGGCGCCGCCATCGAGCACCTTGCCGATGATGCCGGGCTCGTTCCAGGGCACGCGGACCATCGGGACGACCGGGTGCTTGTCCATGGCCTGGAAGCACTGCACCATCGACTGATAGTCCTGCACGCCATGCTGGATATCGACGGTGACGCTGTCGAAGCCGCACTGCGCGATCATCTCAGCCGAGAAGCCGGAGGGAATGGCCAGCCACGCGTTGACCACGGCCTTGCCCGACTTCCAGATTTCCTTGACCTTGTTCGCCACGTTGCCTTCCTTCTTTTTTGCCTGGATCTTCGCCACCATGACGAGCGCCGCAACAGCGCGATCCTGCCTTCCGATGCCGATTTTGGACGGATCAGCTTGGGCGGCACTTTGAGCTAAAAAACGCGGCAATGTCCATGGCTGTTGCCGCGCCCATGCGCATATCTGCTTTCACTCCTCGGCATTTGCCTCATCGCCGGCGCCAAGCCCTGCGAGGCTCCGCTCGAGCTCGCCCAGCATCTCCTGCAGCTCGGCCAGCTTGCGCGCGCCGAAACGCTGCGTGATCTCGGCATAAATTGCTTCCGACGACGGCGCGACCGCCGCCATCAGCTTCACCCCCTCTTTCGAGATCGACACCATGCTGCGGCGCTGGTCCGTCTTCGCCGTCTTGCGATCGATCAAATTGCGCGCCTCGAGATCGCGCAGGATGCGCGACAGGCTCGGGCCGAGGAGAAATGCCGTGCGCGCGAGTTCCGTGACCTCGGCGGCCTCGATCGCCGCGAGCGCGCGCAGGATGCGCCATTGCTGCTCGGTCAAGCCATGCTCGCGCAGCGATGGGCGAAATTGCCGCATCACCGCCTCGCGAGCCCTCAGCAGCGACATCGGCAGCGAGCGCGAGAAGTCGCGCATCGGCACTTGCCGCGCGGCAGCCGCGCTTGTGTTGGTCGGATCAGTGGACTTCTTGGCCATAACGCTCTTTCAAAGCCGCCCGCTCAGACCGCAAAACGTTTGCAGTGCAGCAAACCCGAATCGTGATTGACGCATTCACTTAACATGTTAAGTATCTCCCGGCACCACGATTTGGCAGTTCACCGATGCCGCTTTCGAACGACGATATCCAAGCCTGCGCGAAACGTCTGCACCAGGCGGAAAAGACCCGCGTGCAGATCCGGCAGCTCTCGCAGGACTTCCCCGACATCACCATTGCCCATGCCTACGCGATTCAGAAGGCGTGGGTCGACATCAAGATCGCCGAGGGTCGCCTCGTCAAAGGCCACAAGATCGGCCTGACCTCGAAGGCGATGCAGAGCGCGCTCAACATCGACGAGCCGGATTCCGGCGTGCTGCTCGACGACATGTTCTTCGCCGATGGCGGCCTGGTGCCGACCGAGCGCTTCATCGCAACTCGCGTCGAGGCCGAGCTCGCCTTCGTCATGAGCAAGCGGCTCGAAGGTCCCGACTGCACGCTGTTCGACGTGCTCAATGCCACCGATTTCGTCGTGCCGGCGCTGGAGATCCTGGATACGCGGATCGAGCGTGTCGATCCCCAGACCAAGGCCACGCGAAAAATCCACGACACCATCGCCGACAATGCCGCGAATGCCGGCATCGTGCTCGGCGGACGGCCGATCCGTCCGCTGGACGCGGACCTGCGCTGGATCGGTGCGTTGTGCTTCAAGAACGGCCAGCTGGAAGAGACTGGCCTTGCCGCCGGCGTGCTCAATCATCCCGCCACCGCAGTCGCCTGGCTCGCCAAAAAGATCGCGCCGCTCGGGCTTGCGCTGGAGCCCGGCCAGGTCGTGCTCGCCGGCTCTTTCATCCGTCCGATCGAGACCCGCAAGGGCGACACAATTCAAGCCGATTATGGCGCCTATGGCTCGGTCAGCTGCTACTTTGCTTAGAATGCAATAAGAAGACACAGGGAGTGAAACCGCCATGCCGCATTTCACGATCGAATATTCGGCCAATCTCGATGGCCGTCTCGACATCGGCGCCGTCTGCGAAGTCGTGCGCAAAGCTGCCGTCGAGACCGGCGTCTTCCCGCTTGGCGGCATCCGCGTTCGCGCCGTCAGGTGCGAGCACTATGCGATTGCAGACAGCCGGCACGATTACGGCTTCCTCGACATGGTGCTGCGCATCGGCGAAGGCCGCGATCTCGCCACCCGTCAGAAGGCCGGTGAGCACGTCTTCCAGGCGCTCTCGAAGCATCTCGATCCCGTCTTCGCCGCCAGCAAGTTCGCTTTGTCGTTCGACATGCAGATCAACGACAAGGACACCAGCTGGAAGCGCAACAACATCCACGACGCCCTGAAAGTGGAAGCCGCCCATGGATAAGCCGACGCCCAAAGCCGATGTGTTCCAGGCCAACCGCGACCGCGTTGCGCCGCTGCTGAAGAAGTTGAGCGCCGATGGCATCGGTCACATGATCGACGGCAAGATCGTGCCGTCGATCTCCGGCCGGACGTTCGAGACAAAGTCCCCGGTCGACGGCTCTGTGCTCGCAAGCGTCGCCCGCGGCAATGCGGAGGACATCGACGCCGCTGCGACGTCGGCTTCCCTCGCCTTCAAGTCCTGGCGTGATATGGGGCCCGCGATGCGGCGCAAGCTGCTGCATCGCGTCGCCGACGCGATCGAGGACAATGCCGAAGACATCGCCGTGCTCGAATGCATCGACACCGGCCAGGCTTATCGCTTCATGGCCAAGGCGGCGATCCGCGCGGCCGAGAATTTCCGCTTCTTCGCCGACAAGTGCGCGGAGGCCCGGGATGGCCTCAACACACCGAGCGACGAGCACTGGAATGTCTCGACGCGCGTGCCGATCGGCCCGGTCGGCGTGATCACGCCGTGGAACACGCCGTTCATGCTCTCGACGTGGAAGATCGCCCCTGCTCTCGCCGCGGGCTGCACCGTCGTGCACAAGCCGGCCGAATGGTCGCCGGTTACGGCCGCCATCTTGTCGAAGCTCGTCAAGGAGGCCGGCGTGCCCGACGGCGTGCTCAACACCGTGCACGGCTTCGGTGAGGAAGCCGGCAAGGCACTGACCGAGCATCCCGCGATCAAGGCGATCGGCTTCGTTGGCGAAAGTGCGACGGGCTCCGCGATCATGGTTCAGGGCGCGCCGACGCTGAAGCGCGTGCACTTCGAACTCGGCGGCAAGAACCCTGTGATCGTGTTCGACGATGCGGACATGGACCGCGCGCTCGATGCCGTCGTGTTCATGATCTACTCGCTCAACGGCGAACGTTGCACCTCGTCAAGCCGCCTGCTGATCCAGCAAAACATTGCCGAGAAGTTCATCGAGAAGCTGATCGCGCGCGTCAAGGCGCTGAAGGTCGGCCATCCCCTCGATCCCGCCACCGAGATCGGACCCTTGATCCACGAGCGACATCTGGCGAAAGTCTGCTCCTATTTCGACGTCGCGCGTCAAGACGGCGCCACCATCGCGGTCGGCGGCAAGGCCTATGACGGGCCGGGCGGCGGACACTATGTGGAGCCGACGCTGGTGACAGACGCGAACGGCAAGATGCGCGTGGCGCAGGAAGAGGTGTTCGGCCCCTTCCTGACCGTGCTGCCTTTCAGGGACGAGGCCGACGCAATCGAGATCGCCAACGACATCCGTTATGGCCTCACCGGCTATGTCTGGACCAACGATGTCGGGCGGGCGCTGCGCGTTGCAGACGCGCTCGAGGCCGGCATGATCTGGCTGAACTCGGAAAACGTCCGCCATCTGCCGACACCGTTCGGCGGCATGAAGGCCTCGGGCATCGGCCGCGACGGCGGCGATTACTCGTTCGACTTCTACATGGAAACCAAGCATGTCTCGCTGGCGCGCGGCACGCACAAGATTCAGAAACTGGGAATCTAGAAGCACCGTCGTTCCGGGCGCGAAGCGAACCCGGAACCTCGAGATTCCGGGTTCGGTCCTGACGGACCGCCCCGGAATGACGGGGCCCAAAGAGGGGAAACGCAAATGCCGGTACCGCAACATGTCTTCGAGCCGCCGTTCAACATCATCCGCTCCAGCCACGTCGTGCTCGAGGTCACCGACCTGAAGCTGAGCCGCGAGTTCTACGAGACCGTCGTAGGCCTGCATGTCGAGGACGCCGACGACAAGGTCGTTTACCTGCGTGCCGCCGAGGAGCATCAGCATCACTCGCTCGTGCTGCGCAAGGCGGCCGTGCCCGCCTGCAAGAGACTCGGCTTCAAGGTCGGCAATGACGGCGATCTCGACAAGGCCGCGAAATTCCTCTCCGAGAGCGGCCTCGCCTCCGCCTTCGTCGACCAGCCCTTCCAGGGCCGCACGCTGCAATTCACCGATCCGTTCGGCTTCCAGATCGAGCTCTATGCGTCGATGGACCGGCGGCCGCATCTGCTGCGCCGCTATGACCTCTACAGGGGATGCCATCCGCAGCGGCTCGACCATTTCAACGTGTTCGCCGCCGAGGTCCAGGACACCATCGACTTCTATGCACGTCTCGGCTTCCGCCTCACCGAATATGCCGAGGAGGATGGACCGAACGGACGCATCGCGGCGGCCTGGATGCATCGCAAGGGCAACGTCCACGACTTCGCCATCACCAACGGCAAGGGCCCGCGGCTGCACCATTTCGCGTATTGGACACCGACGGCGATGAACATCATCCATCTCTGCGACGTCATGGCGTCCCAGGGCTTTGTCAAGAACATCGAGCGCGGCCCCGGACGCCACGGCATTTCAAACGCGTTCTTCCTCTATGTGCGCGATCCCGACGGACATCGCCTGGAGCTCTACACCAGCGACTACTTCACCGGCGATCACGACCACGAGCCGCTGCGCTGGTCGCTGCGAGATCCGCGGCGCCAGACGTTGTGGGGCGCACCAGCGCCGCGATCCTGGTTCGAGCAGGGCTCGCCGTTCTCGGGCCAGGCCGTGCGCGACCCGAAGTTTGTGGCCGACGTGCTGGTGGCCGATTGATGCCGTTACCGGCCAGAACTCTTTCCCCGTCGCCCCGGCGAAGGCCGGGACCCATCACCGCAGGGAGACGTTTGGCCAAGACACGTTGTTCGGTACTCCTACCGGATACAATTGATAGATTTCGCGGTATGGGTCCCGGCCTTCGCCGGGACGACAGGAAAATCTCGCCAATGAAGCTCCCTCGCCTCGCCACCTATTCCATCAAGGGTGAAACCCGCTACGGCGCCGTCCTCGAGGGCGGCATCGTCGATCTCTCCGCGCGCCACGCAAAAGACTATCCGACGCTGCGCGAGGTGATCGCCGCCGGCAAGCTCGTGAGCTTTGCCGAAGAAGCCGCCAGCCGCACGCCGGTTCATGCTCTCGACGAGATCACCTGGCTGCCGCCCGTGCCTGCGCCGGAGAAGATCATTTGCATCGGCGTCAACTATCCCGATCGCAACGCCGAATACAAGGACGGCCAGGAGGCGCCGAAATATCCGAGCATGTTCATGCGGAGCCCACGCTCTTTCGTCGGGCATGGCACGCCGCTGGTACGTCCGCGCGCGTCCGAGCAGCTCGACTACGAGGGCGAGATCGTACTGGTGATCGGTAAGCCCGGCCGGCACATCAAGGAAAGTACCGCGCTCGACCACATCGCAGCGCTCACGCTCTGCAACGAAGGCTCGGTGCGCGACTGGCTGCGGCACGCCAAGTTCAACGTGACGCAGGGCAAGAACTTCGATTCCAGCGGCAGCCTTGGGCCGTGGCTCGTGCCGTACATCCGGGAAGCGCAGATCGCCGACATCAGGTTGACCACGCATGTCAATGGCGAGTTGCGGCAGGACGATCGCACCAGCCGCCTGATGTTTCCGTTTCGCTATCTCATCAGCTATATCTCGACCTTCGCAACGCTCGTCCCCGGCGACGTCATCGTCACGGGTACGCCGACGGGTGCGGGTGCGCGGTTCGATCCGCCGCGCTATCTGAAGCCCGGCGACGTCATCGACGTCGCGGCCGAGGGCATCGGCACGTTGCGCAACGGTGTCGTCGACGAAGTCTGAAGACAACAATCGAAATGGAATGATGCAATGACCACCCTCACCGGCGGCGAAGCAATCGTAAGCGGGCTTGTCGCCCATGGTGTCGACACCGTGTTCGGCCTGCCCGGCGCGCAGGTCTACGGCCTGTTCGACGCCTTCCACCAGGCCCAGCTCAAGGTGATCGGTGCACGGCACGAGCAGGCCTGCGGTTACATGGCTTTCGGCTATGCGCGCTCCAGCGGCAAGCCCGGCGTGTTCAGCGTGGTGCCCGGCCCCGGCGTGCTCAACGCCAGCGCGGCGCTGCTGACCGCGTTCGGCTGCAACGAGCCGGTGCTGTGCGTCACCGGCCAGGTGCCGACGCAGTTTCTCGGCAGGGGCCGCGGTCATCTGCACGAGATGCCGGACCAGCTCGCGACCTTGCGCACCTATGTGAAATGGGCCGATCGAATCGAACATCCCGGCAATGCACCGACCACCGTCGCGCGCGCTTTCCAGGAGATGATGTCGGGACGACCTGGTCCTGCCTCGGTCGAAATGCCCTGGGACATCTTTACGCAGCGCGCCGACACCGCCGCCGCACAGGTGCTGGAGCCCCTGCCCGCGCCGCGGCCTGACCCTGATTTGATCAAGCAGGCCGCGGCGCTGATCAAGAACAGCAGGGCACCGATGATCTTCGTCGGCAGCGGTGCGATCGACGCACGTGACGAAATCCTCGAACTCGCCGAGATGATCGATGCGCCAGTCGTCGCCTTCCGCAGCGGCCGCGGCATCGTCTCCAATGCGCACGAGCTTGGCCTCACCATGGCCGCCGCCTACAAGCTGTGGGCCAAGACCGATCTGATGATCGGCATCGGCACGCGGCTGGAGCTGCCGACGATGTCGCGCTGGCCGTACCAGCCCGACGGTCTCAAGAGCATCCGCATCGACATCGATCCGGTCGAGATGCGGCGCTATCCCCCGAACACGGCGATTGTCGCAGATGCCAAAGCCGCGACCGCGGATCTTGCCGCCGCCGTCAGCAAGGCCGGCTACAGCAAGACCGCTGGCCGTCGCGCCGCGATCCGAGACGCCACCGCGACTGCGCAGCAGGAGATCCAGCGCATCCAGCCGCAGATGGCGTATCTGAACATCTTGCGCGAGGTGCTGCCGGCGAACGCGATCGTCACCGATGAACTGTCGCAGTTCGGCTTTGCCTCCTGGTACGGCTTTCCGATCTATGAGCCACGCACCTTCATCACCTCAGGCTATCAGGGCACGCTCGGCTCGGGCTTCCCGACCGCGCTGGGCGCCAAGGTCGCCAATCCCGACAAGCCGGTGGTGGCGATCACCGGCGATGGCGGCTTCATGTTCGGCGTGCAGGAGCTTGCCACCGCGGTGCAGTTCAACATCGGCGTGGTGACGCTGGTGTTCAACAACAACGCCTATGGCAATGTCCGCCGCGACCAGCGCGAACGCTTCGACGGCCGCGTGGTGGCGTCCGACCTCGTCAATCCCGACTTCGTCAAGCTGGCAGAATCCTTCGGCGTCGCCTCTGCGCGCGTCACGGCGCCGGACCAGTTCAAGGCGGCGATGGAGAAGGCGCTTAGCCACGGCGGGCCGTATCTGATCTCGGTGGAAGTGACCAGGGATTCCGAAGTCAGCCCTTGGGCGTTCATCCATCCGCCGAAGCCTTAGGCATCAACGGGTCCGGCGAAAGGTCAGATTGATCCTGATGCGGCCGAGCAGCGCATGCTCGCCATCGGCGAGCGGCGCGACGCCGTGATAAGCAAGGCGCGACGGGCCACCCCACACGACGACGTCGCCATGGACCAGCCGGAAGCGGCGCGGCTTGTCGCCGCGCGCGAGGCCGCCGAACAGGAAGGTCGCGGGCAGTCCAAGTGAGACCGAAACAATCGGCGCCGAATAATCCAGCTCGTCCTTGTCCTGATGCAGCGACAGCCGCGTGCCGGGCTCGTAGCGGTTGACGAGGCAGGCATCCGGCGCGAAGTTCCGGAAGCCGCCATGCTCCGCCGCGCGGCGGGCGAGATCGCGCAGCACTGGCGGCATCGCGGGCCACGGATCCCCGATTCGCGGATCGATGGGATCGTAGCGATACCCGGTGTGATCGGTGATCCAGCCGCGCTCGCCGCAATTGGTCATGGCGACCGACATCTGGTGGCCGCCAGGCGTCGTCATCCGGCGGAACGGCGATTGCGCCACGATGGCGCGCACGGCGTGGATCAGCTCGCTCTCGATCGGCCTGACGAAACCGCGCAGCAGCACGGCGCCGTCGGCGATCTCCTCGCGCGACGGCTGCGCCTCTGCAACGCTATCGAACAGATCAGCCGTCAACGCCTGCGCTCATTTTGCATCGTGAAAGATCACACCCAGCGTGTGGCGCCGGCCGGACCTGATCCGGCTGACGCCGTGGCGGAGATTAACGCGGTAGGTGCCGCGTGTCCCCTGCACCGGGCGATGATGCACAGCGAAGGCGACCGCATCGCCCTGCGCCAGTGGAACCACCTCGGCGCGCGACTGCATGCGCGGGCGTTGCTCGGTCAGCACGAACTCGCCGCCGGTGAAATCGCGACCAGGCTCGGAGAGCAGGATCGCCACCTGAAGCGGGAACACGTGCTCGCCATAGAGGTCCTGATGCAGGCAGTTGAAGTCGCCAGCCTCATATTGCAGCAGCAGCGGCGTCGGCCGCGCCTGCCCCGCGTCATGGCAGCGCTTCAGGAACGCGGCATGTGCTGTGGGGTAGCGGATGTCGATCCCCATCGCCTCGTTCCAGCGGTTAGCGACGCCCTGGAGGTGCGCATAGAGCACCGGGCGCAGCTCCGCGACCAAGCCGGGCAGCGGATAGGAGAAATATTTGTATTCGCCGCGGCCAAAGCCGTGGCGGCCCATGACGATGCGGCTGCGGAAGTGCGCGTCGTCGCGATAGAGGGCGGTGATGGCGCGGCATTGGTCCGGCGTGAGCAGGCCTTTGAGGACAGCGCAGCCCTGGGCGTCGAGTTCGGCGGTGAGTTGGGACCAGTCGAGGGAGTCGACACGGGCGGCGAGGTCAGATGCAGAGTCAGGTGAGGCAACACGTTTGGCGATAGCCATAGCGATCATCCTATCTCTCCGTCATTCCGGGGCGCGACAAAGTCGCGAACCCGGAATCCATTCATCCACCGACTATTCTGCACGATGGATTCCGGGCTCGCGCCGAGGGGCGAGCCCCGGAATGACGGAGAGTGTGTCGCAAGTTTTGACGGCCGCAACCACCCGATTTCCGTGTGAGAACCTCAGCCCCGCACCGGCAGCGTCACCACATCATAGCCATGCTTGATTATGCGCTTGAGCACCGGATCTTCCAGTTCGAAGTCGAAGCGCTCGGCGGGGCGGATGCCGCCTTTGGCGGCGAAGGTGCCGCCGAACATGGCGCAGCCATCAGGGAATTTTCCGCCTTCGAAGCCGCGCGCGATCAAATCGGCAACCGGCAGCATCGCATCCAATGTGCCCTCCTGGTAGAGCACGCGCTCGCCTTTGATCGTGGCCCAGGAACGCAGGATCATCTTGTCCCAATGGCCGATGACGTCTTCGAGCTCCCACAGCGTCGATGCGATCGGCTTGTCGCACATTTGCTTGGAGACGGTGACGTTGTAGGCCTCGACCTTGCGGTCGGTGTGATCGGAGCCGCAGCCAACGAAGATCCGGCCCTGCCAGCCGATCAGCACGAACTCGACCTCGCCGCTAGAATCCCCGCCTGTGCATTCGATGCTGTCTTCCTGCGTCAGCCGCCGCGCCGAGGCGCGGTAGTAGATCGGCGTCGAGGCCGGCCGGGCGATGCCCATCGCCTCGAGCTCGTCGATGTGCTTGTCGCGCGCGATCGCGTCGCGGCCGGTCCAGCCGGCGATCACCATCTGGTCGATAGCGAGCGCCAGCGGCGTGGTGGTGTCCTGGGCGTCGACGGTGAAAGTCAGGTCAAACACGAATGACGGCCTCCATGCCGGCAGCAAGTTCAAAGATACGGCGGTCCGAGCCGCCCGCCCCTGCAAGCATCAGGCCGACAGGAACATCGCCTTCGCGATGCGCAGGGACCGAGATGGCGCAGCCGTCGATCATGTTGATGAATGTGCAATTGCGCAGCGCGCGCAGGTTCTGGGTCGTGAACGCCTTGTCGTCGGCCAAATCCAGAATCTTGGGCGGCGTGTTGGCCGTGGTCGGCAGCACCAGCGCGTCATAGGGCGCGATGCGCGCATTGACGCGGGCGATCAGCGAGCGGCGCTCGTTGAGGAGATCGATGTAGTCGGCCGCGCTCTGCGCCTCGCCGCGCAGGATGCGCACGGAGACCCTGGGGTCGTAGACGTCGCCCTTGGCGGTGATGAGATAGCGATGCCAGGCGTAGCTCTCGGAGGCCGCAAAGCCGCCCTTGGCGTTCATCGGGCCGATGTCGTGGAATTCGGCCATCTCGATGCGCTCGATGATGGCGCCGTGATCGGCCAGCGACTTCAGCGCGCGCTCGAAGGTCTCGGAGACCGCGGCGTCCAGATCGTCCAGTGCGATCGTGGTCGGCACCGCGAGCCGCATACCCTTTACAGGCCGCGGCTTCAGCGCAACGATCGGTTCGTTGGCAAGGACCGCGTCAAGTATGGCACAGCAGCTGACCGATCGCGCCAGCGGCCCGATACTGTCGAGCGAGAACGACAGCGGCACCGAGCCGTCGAGCGGCACGCGGCGCTGCGTCGGCTTGTAGCCGACGATGCCGTTGAAGGCCGCCGGAATGCGGCAGGAGCCGCCGGTGTCGGTGCCGAGCGCGCCATGCGCCATGCCGTCGATCACGGAGACCGCCGCGCCCGAGGACGAGCCGCCGGGCACATGACCCTCGGCCCGGTTCCAGGCGCCTTTGGGTGTCCCATAGTGCGGATTGATGCCGATACCGGAATAGGCGAACTCGGTCATGTTGGTGCGCCCGATCACGACGAAGCCCGCCTTGCGCAGCCGCGCCACGGTGGCGGCATCCTGCTCGGCCGGCGGAGAATCGTCGAGCGCGCGGGAGCCGGCGCGCGTCACCTGGCCCTTGATGTCGAACAGATCCTTGATCGAGACCGGGATACCGGCATAGCGCGACGGTGCGGCCTTGGCCTTGCGCAAGGTGTCCATCGCATCCGCCGTTGCGAGCGCGCCGTCCTTGTCGACATGGATGAAGGTGCGCTGACCCTCGCCCGCGGGATCCGTGATCCTTGCGAGGCAGGCCTCGACCAGCTTGCGGGAGGTGGTGCGGCCGCTTTCGAGGTCCGCGGCGAGGCTCGCCAGTGTCGGAAAATCGGGCATGTCTGTCTCACGGAATATTGCGCGCGCAATCTACAGCGCCGGCTCAGTTCGACACAAGCATTGTGCGCATGATGTCATGCATGCTGACTGCTGGATTGTTGACGCGTCATGGTCGATTGTCGCATCAAGATCGAAACAGGCGGGCGTCAAGCCCGTTTTGGGAGGTTTTCCGAGATGGCCGAACCGCAGCGCGCGCGACCGAAACCGACGCCGGAAACCCAGCATTTCTGGGATGGCACCAAAGCAGGTGAGCTACGCCTGCAACGATGCGACGCCTGCGCGCATGTCTACTTTCCGCCGCGCCCGTTCTGCCCATCCTGCGCCTCGCGCAAGGTGTCTGTCTTCAAGGCGAGCGGCAAGGGTTTCCTCTACAGCTACGTGATCAACCACCGCCCCGCCGCGCCCGGCTTCACGCCGCCTTACGCGATCGCCGTGGTCGAGCTGGACGAAGGGCCGCGGATGATGAGCAACATCATCGACTGCCCGCAGACGCCGGAGGCGCTCGAGCTCGACATGAAGCTCGAGGTCGCGTTCCAGCAGCTGGACGACAGGATCACCCTCCCCCTCTTCCGTCCGGCCAAGGGGTAGACCATGCGCAAGAACCAGGTTGCCGTCGTCGGCGCGGCCGAGACCACCGAGCTCGGCGTCGTCCCCAACATGTCGCAGCTCCAGCTTCACGCGGATGCGGCGCTCAACGCCATCGCGGACGCTGGACTAAAACTATCCGATATCGACGGCTTTGCCACCGCGGTCGAAACGCCGCAGCAGGTCTGCCACTATCTCGGCATCAAGCCGACCTGGGTCGACGGCACCTCGGTCGGCGGCTGCTCGTTCATGCTGCATGTTCGGCATGCAGCGGCCGCGATCGAGGCTGGCCTGTGCAAGACCGTGCTGATCACGCATGCCGAAAGCGGCAAGTCTATGATCGGCAAGCAGCCGCGCTTCACAGCGGCGGACAGTCTCAACGGCCAGTTCGAGGCGCCCTTTGGTGTCTACGGCCCGCCCAGCATGTTCCCCATCCCCGTGCTGCGCTTCATGAAGACCTATGGCATCACACACGAACAGCTTGCGTCGGTCGCGGTGGTGCAGCGGGAATGGGCGGCGAAGAACCCGCGCGCCATGATGAAGGACCCGATCACGGTCAACGATGTCCTCAACTCGCGCATGATCGCCTATCCGTTCCGGCTCCTGCAGTGCTGCCTCGTCACCGACGGCGGCGGCGCGCTCATCCTGACCTCGGCCGACCGGGCCAGGGACTTTCCGCGCAAGCCCGTCTACATCATGGGGACCGGCGAGAGCGTGGAAACGCCGATGGTCAGCCAGATGGAGACGTTCAACTCCTCGCGCGCGTTCAAGACGGCGGGACCTCTCGCCTTCCAGGAGGCCGGCATCGCCCACAAGGATGTCGATCATCTCATGATCTACGACGCCTTTGCGCATCTGCCGCTGTTCGGCCTCGGCGATCTCGGCTTCATGCCGCATGAGGAGACCGGCAAATTCATCGCCGACGGCAACACGCGCCCCGGCGGCAGGCTGCCGCTCAACACCAATGGCGGCGGGCTCTCCTACATGCATTCGGGCATGTACGGCATGTACGCGCTCCAGGAGAGCGTGCGGCAGATGCGCGGCATCGCGCCGGCGCAGGTCGCCGATGCGAAGATTTCCGTGTGCCACGGCGTCGGCGGGATGTTCGCCGCATCGGGCACCATCGTGTTTACGAACGAGAGGTAACCCACATGAGCAAATCACTGCAGGACAAGGTCATCATCGTCACCGGCGCAGGCCGTGGCATCGGGCGCGAGATCGCGCTGCTCTGTGCGGCCGAAGGCGCCAAGGTCGTCGTCAACGATCCCGGTGTTGCCGCCGACGGCGCCGGCTCGAGCGCTTCGCCTGCCGAGGAGGTGGTCGAGGAGATCAAGAAGCGCGGCGGCATCGCGGTGCCCAACTTCGAGTCGGTGGCGGAGGCCGTGCCCGCCAGCAAGATCGTGAAGACCGCGACCGACCATTTCGGCAAGCTCGACGGCGTCGTCAACAATGCCGGCATCCTGCGCGACATGATTTTCCACAAGATGAGCGTGGAGGCCTTCGAGGCCGTCATCAAGGTGCATCTGATGGGCTCGTTCTACGTCAGCCACGCCGCCGCGCGCATCTTCCGCGAGCAGGAGAGCGGCTCCTTCGTGCACTTCACCTCGACCTCGGGCCTGATCGGCAATTTCGGCCAGGCCAATTACGCTGCCGCCAAGCTCGGCATCATCGGCCTCTCAAAGTCGATCGCGCTCGACATGGGCCGGTTCAACGTTCGCTCGAACTGCGTCTCGCCGTTCGCCTGGACCCGCATGATCGGCACCATCCCGACCGAGACCGAAGCCGAGAAGGCGCGCGTCGACAAGATCAAGCAGATGGGCCCCGAGAAGATCGCGCCGATCTGCGCCTATCTGCTGTCCGATGCCGCCAAGGACGTCACCGGGCAGATCTTCGGCGCGCGCATGAACGAGCTGTTCCTGTTCAGCCAGAACCGCCCGCTGCGCTCGGTCCATCGCAGCGAAGGCTGGACACCGCAATCGATCGCGGAACACGGCATGCCGGCGCTGAAGGGCTCGTTCTACAAGCTGGATCGGTCGGCGGATATCTTCCCGTGGGATCCGGTGTAACGATCGCGCTCTCTCCACACGTCATGGCCGGGCTTGTCCCGGCCATCCACGCGTTACCGCGCACGCAGAAAGACGTGGATGCCCGGGTCAAGCCCGGGCATGACGGCTGAGCCTGCAGTCAGACCTCTACCCCGTATTCCTCAACCCCGCTGAGATACCGTTGATCGTCAACTGAATCCCGCGCAGCACCTGCTCGTCCGGGTTCTGCGCGCGGTGCTCCCGCAACAGCTCGACCTGAACGTGGTTGAGTGGGTCGAGATAGGGGAAGCGGTGACGCACGGAGCGCTCCAGCAGCGGGTTGCCCTGCAGCAGCCGGTCCTGCCCCATGATATCGAGCAGTGTCTCAATGCAGGAATGCCATTCGCGGCGGATGCGGCCGAAGATCTTTTCGCGCAGGGCCTCATCAGGCACCAGTTCGGCATAGCGCGAGGCGATCGCGATCGAGCTTTTTGCCAGCACCATGTCCATGTTCGACAGCAGCATGCGGAAGAACGGCCATTCCTTGTAGAGCTCTTTCAGGAACGGCATGCCCTTGTCGGGATGCTCGGAGATCCATTGCTCGACCGCACTGCCGAAGCCGTACCAGCCCGGCAGCATCAGGCGGCACTGCGCCCATGAGAACACCCAGGGGATCGCGCGCAGGTCCTCGATGGCGCGGGTCTTCTTGCGCGAGGCCGGACGGCTGCCGATGTTGAGCGTCGCGATCTCGTTGATCACGGTCGAGGACCAGAAATAGTCGACAAAACCGTCGGTCTCGTAGACGAGGCCGCGATAGGCCTTGAAGGCGAGATTCGAGAGCTCGTCCATCGCCGTCAGGTACTCGCGGCGCGGCGCGCTCTGGCGCGGGTGCAGCAGGCTCGCCTCCAGCGTCGCCGCCGCCAGAATCTCCAGATTGTTGCGGCCGACCTCTGCGTTGGAATATTTCGACGAGATGATCTCGCCCTGCTCGGTGATGCGGATCTGGCCGTTCACCGCGCCGCCCGGCTGCGCGATGATGGCGTCATAGCTCGGGCCGCCGCCGCGGCCGACGGAGCCGCCGCGGCCGTGGAAAAGGCGCAGGCGCACATGGTGGCGCTCGAACACCTCGACGAGGCCGATCTCGGCCTTGTAGAGCTCCCAGCCCGAGGTGACGAAGCCGCCATCCTTGTTGCTATCGGAATAGCCGAGCATGACCTCCTGCACGCTGCCGCGGCTGTCGACGAGGCGGCGGTAATCGTGCAGCGACAGCATGCGATCCATGATGCCTGAGGAGGCCTGCAGATCCTCGATGGTCTCGAACAGGGGCACGATGTTGATGGCGCTGCGGCCGGAGGGATGAACGAGGCCGACCTCCTTGAGCAGCACCGCAACCTCGAGCATGTCGGACATGCCCTTGCACATCGAGATGATGCATTGGGGGATCGCGTCCGAGCCGAACTTCGCATGCGCCTCGGCAGCCGCATGGAAGACGTTGAGCTCGCCCATGGTCTCGTCGCTATACTTGATGAACGGCGACACCAACGCGCGTGTGCTGCGCAATTCGTTGGTGAGCAGCGAAATGCGCGCCTCCTCGCCGAGGGCGAGATAGGACATGCCGGGGTTGGCGGCATCGATCAGCTCGGCGACGGTGCGTTCGTGCACGGCCGAATTCTGGCGGATGTCGAGCCGCGCCAGGTGGAAGCCGAAGCAATCCACGGCGCGCCGCAAGAGCCGCAGCCGGCCGCGCGCGATGACGCGGGCATTGTTGGCAATCAGCGAGCGATGCAGCACGTCGAGATCGGCCTGCAGCTCCCTAACGCTCTCATAGGGCGCGCCCTTGCCGACGGGACGGCGGGTGATCTCGACCTCGAGTTTTTCAGCCGTCGCGGTCAAACGCGCATAGATGCCTGACACCGCGAGGCGATAGGGCTCGCCGCTCCGGTGCGGCGAGGTGTCGGGCGAGCGCTCCGCCAGCGTGCGCAGCTCCTCGGAGACGTCGGCGAGATGGGCCGCGATCGACAGTTCCGAGCCAAGCACGTGCAGTTCCTCCAGATAGAACTGCATCACCCGGCTCGACTGCAGCCGAAGCGTGCCGCGCATCACGTCGGCGGTGACGAAGGGATTGCCGTCGCGGTCGCCGCCGATCCAGCTGCCCATGCGCAGGAACGAGGCAAGCTCGCTGGCGGCCTGCTCGCCGCCCTCCTCCAGCCGGTCCTCAAGCGCATTGACCAGCCGCGGCACCTCGCGAAGGAAGGTGTAATCGTAGAACGACAGGCCGTTGGCGACCTCGTCGAGCACGGTAAGCTTGGTCCGGCGGAGCAGATTGGTCTGCCACAGCGTCAGAACCTCGCGGCGAAGCTGCTCGTCGCTGGCGGCAGCCTCGTCCGCGGTCAAAGCGACGCGCTCGCGACGGTCGAGCAGCGCGGCAACCTCCATCTCGCGGTCCATGGTGCTCTTGCGGCGGACCTCGGTCGGGTGCGCGGTCAGCACCGGGCTAACCAGCGCCGTCTTGAAGAAATTGCGCAGCGCGTCCGAGCCGATACCCGCTGCCTTGGCCTTGGCCAAGGTCTCCACAAGCACGCCGGAGCCGCTGGCGGCGCTGCGGGTGCGCATCTGGCGGATGTTGTTCTGGTCCTCGGCGATGTTGGCGAGGTGGGAGAAATAGCTGAAGGCGCGGACGACCCGCACCGTGTCGGAGGTCGACATACTGTCGAGGATCTGCTCGAGCTCGCGGCGGGCGAGCCGGTCCTCGTCGCGGTGAAACCGGATGGAGGTCTGCCGGATACGCTCGACCAGATCGAACAACTCGGCCCCCTCCTGGTCGCGCACCGTGTCGCCCAGGATGCGTCCAAGCAGGCGAATGTCGTCGCGCAGCCGCGCATCGGCCTCCAGCGCCTGGACGTCCTCAGGCCGGTTTGAGCGAGGATCGGCGGCATCGGATGGTAATGTCTGGAGGGACATGGCTCGCTCCCCTTCTAGAGCTCCCAATGGCTCCCCGGCCTGCCGAGTGTGCGATATTTTTCTGCCGCAGTGCAAGACGAACTTGGGGGCGACGCACACTCAACTTCGTCGTTGCGAGCGCAGCGAAGCAATCCAATGGTCTCGCGGCTTCGCTGCGCTCGCAATGACGATGTCGCGGCAGAGGTGCCCCTGTCCGGCGGCTAGTCGGATCGGATCGCGGGATTACCGACTTCCGCTCTGCCGTAGGAGGCCTACGTTACGGGGCGCGCGCCTTAAGCCGGCACGATTACCTTGCCGATCGGCCAGAGCGCGATGCCGGCGAGCTTCAGATGGGCCCAGGCGAAGGGAAGGCCGATGATGGTGATGGCATAGAGCACGGCGGTCAGGAGGTGGCCGAGCGCCAGCCACCAGCCGGCCAGCACGAACCAGATGATGTTGCCGATCACCCCCAGGGCGCCCGTGCCGATATCGCTCATGCCGGTGACCTCATCGCGGTTGACGGCCCGCGAACCGAACGGGAGGAGCGTGTAAATGGCGATGTTGAACGCCGCCCGCGCCCAGGGCAGCCCGATGATGGTGACAGCCATGATGACGGAGGCCACCAGCCAGCCGAAAGCCATCCAGGCCCCGCCGATGAGAATCCAGATCAGGTTGAGCAGGATGGAAACTGGGGACATTGGATTCAGGAACCTTGGGATCATCCGGAGGACAACGAGCCCTCTTATAGCACGACCGGCGAGGTCATAGTCCATGACGCCTGTTACGTTCGGCGCGCAGCGATGTGCCGACAAATCCGACATCATCGAGACCGCGCGACATCTCCTTCGAACAGAGCCAAAGCGTCACCGCGGCGGCCCCGACCGCGACCAGTCCCGAGACAAGAACAGCATTGGGACAGAATGTGACAAGAAGATTATCGAGTGGAATGGACCCTGTCGGCCAGCGCGGCGTGCAGGATAATGCCAGCGCCCAACCGGACAGCATCGCGGCGATCGCGTTCGCTGCCGCCAGCATTGTCACGACGATCGCAAGACCCTTCTTCATGGAAAGCGCGAGATCGACCAGCTTTACGGCGGCACAGAAGGCGACCGCGGCGACGACGGTCAAAGCCCATCCTGAAACTCCGGCGGCGAAGGCCTGAGCCTGGCCGCTCCAGGTCCATAGCGCCGCGACACAGGCAAGCAGGGTCAGGTTGACCTTCACGACTTCGGGAAACTTGCAGCGAAGCGCATAAGCATTCGCCTTCTCGACGAGGTCCAGCAGCGCGCAGACAATCAAGCCGGCAGCAAAACCGCCGAGGTGGACGCCCCAATCGATCCGCGAATTGCCGAACGCAAACGCGATGTTCAATCCGATGTTGATCGCGAAGAAGTCGAAGCTGACATCGAGCTTGCCGAGAATCCACAGACAAAGCAGCGCGCCCAGGATGCCCGACGTGGCGCCGGACGCACCGACCGTCAAATAGGGGGTGGAATGGATGCCGTTGCCGATGACGGCGCCGAACACCATCGCGCAGAGATAGATGATGAGGAAGTAGGCCGGCCCGATCCGCCGCTCGAGATGTCCGCCCCACAGCACCAGGCACAACATGTTCATGGTGAGGTGGATGAAATTGACGTGCAGGAAGCCGTAGGCGAGCAGGCGCCAATATTCATGCCGTGCAATTGCGGTCGAATACATGCCGCCGTAGCGATACAGCAGCTCCGCGGGCGCCGCCGGACCGCCCGCCTGGATGAAGCAGAATCCCGATGCGAGGACGGTCACCGTCATCAGCGCGTAAACGGCCGCATGAGGGATTTCGAAGAAACTGGCACGAAATGAAGGCATCGGTGATCGCAGGCGGCGGGAAACGGGCCGCCAACCTAGCCGAGCCGACCGATGATTTCTACTCCCGCGTGTGCCAGCCTGCGACGTCAGATCTTGCGCCCCGCCTGCTCCCAATAGGGGTCGCGCAGGCGGCGCTTGAAGATTTTTCCGGAGTCCTCGCGCGGCAGTCCGGTGCGGATTTCGATGTGTTTTGGGACCTTGTAATCGGCGAGCGAGCCCTTCAGCCGCGCACGGATGGCGGCCGTATCAAGCGCGACGCCCGGTTGCGGCTCGACCACCGCCATCAGCGCCTCGCCGAACTCGGCATCGGGAATGCCGAACACCGCGCAATCATGCACGCCGGGCACGGCATGCAGCACGGACTCGATCTCGGCCGGATAGATGTTGACGCCGCCTGAGATCACCATGTCGCGCTTGCGGTCGCAGATGAAGACGTAGCCGTCCTCGTCGATATAGCCGACGTCGCCCGAGGTGATGAACCCGTCGCGATCGATCTCGGCGCGCTTCTCCGGCTTGTTGTGATAGGTGAAGTCGGCCGTCCCGGCCATACGGGAATAGATCTCGCCGATTTCGCCGACGCCCAGCACGCGGCCGTCATCGCCGATGAAGCGCAGCTCGGCGCCGGGCGAAATCTTGCCGACAGTGCCCGGCTTTTTCAGCGCATCCTCCGACGTCGCGAAGGTGACCGCGCTGGATTCGGTCGAGCCGTAGAATTCGTAGATCACCGGCCCCCACCATTCGATCATGGCGCGCTTGACGTCCGCCGGACAGGGCGCCGCGGCGTGGATGATGTGGCGCAAGGACGAGACGTCGTATTTCTTGCGCACCTCCTCCGGCAGCTTCATCAATCGGATGAACATGGTCGGCACCATGAAGATGGTGTCGATTCGGTAGCGCTCGATCAGCTCCAGAAACTCCTCCGCCTCGAAACGCGGCATCAGCACCAGCGCGCCGCCGAGCTTGCCGGCGCGGATGCCGAACGAGTTGGGGGCGGAATGATAGAGTGGCCCCGGCAGGATCGCGCGGGCTCCGGGCTTTAGGCCGTAGATCATCGCGCGCATGCGTTCGCCGGCCGCCTGCTGCTCCAGCGTCGGCGCGTTGCGACGCACGCCCTTGGGATGGCCCGTCGTCCCCGAGGTGTAGATCATGTTCATCGGCTGCGGCACGACGGGGCCGTCATAGGGCTGAAACGGCGCAAGCCAGGATTCGAAATCGATCGCGAAGTCCGGCGTCTTCAGATGATCGGGATCGATCTTGTAGTTCTTCAGGATCTCCGGCGGCGTCGGCACGCTGAGCACGGTGACACCAGCGGGGATCGCATCGCGCAAGGCATGCAGCATGTCGGCATGGCCGATCAGCACGGACGTGCCGGTGTCGTTGAGGATGTAGTTGATCTCCTCCGGCTTGAAATGCCAGTTGATTGGCACGCCATAGGCCCCGAGACGCATTGCTGCGTAGGCGGCCTCCAGGAAGGCAATGTCGTTGCGCATCAGCATGCAGACGCAATCGCCCTGGCGGACGCCGATTGTGGCGAGTCCTGACGCGATGCGGTCGGCGCGGGCTGCGACTTCTGCATGGGTACGCTGGCGGTCGCCGGAGACGATGCCGAGGAATGGGGGCGTTTCGCTCATTTTTGTTTTTCTTGTTGAATAACGGCGGTGCCAGTTAGTCGTCATCACCGGGCTTGTCCCGGTGATCCACGTTCTTGTTTCGCCGCCTTGGGACCAAGAACGTGGATGGCCGGGACAGGCCCGGCCATGACGGCGACCATCAGTCCACATACTTCGCCGCGCGCTTCTCCAGATTGGAGCGCACGGCTTCGGTCTGGTTGGCGCTGCCGATCAGCTTCTGTTGCTCGACGGATTCCGCGAGCAGTGCCGGGCCCGGATCGACCGAGAGATTGTTGAGCAAGCGCTTCGCAGCACGGATCGCGTCGGGGCTCTTGCCGGCGATCTCACGTGCGACTTCGAGCGCCGCCGCTCGCGGGTCATCGCAGATGCGCGTGGCGAGGCCGTACGTCATCGCCTCCTGCGCGGAGAAGATGCGGCCGGTGTAAGTGAGATCACGCAGGATGTCGTCTCGCACCAGCGAGGCGAGGATCGGCGTGCCCGCCATATCGGGGACGAGGCCCCATTTGATTTCCATGATCGACATGCGCGCATCGGGGCTGAGAAAGCGCATGTCGGCACCGAGCGAGAGCTGGAAGCCGCCGCCGAAGGCGACGCCATGCACGGCCGCGATCACGGGAACCGGAAGCTGGCGCCATCCCCATACCGCCTGTTGCGGAAAGTTCGCCTGGCCGTGAGTCCGCTTGGTGAGATCACGATTTTCGCCACCCGGAATTCCGTTGCCGCCCTTATCCTTCATGGCGGCAAAACGCCCCATGTCGAGACCGGCGCAGAACGCGCGGCCCTCGCCGGAGAGCACGACGACGCGCACGCCTTTTTCCTTCGAAAGCCGTTCGGTTGCCGCGACAAGGGCCTCGAACATGGCCTGATCGAGCGCATTCATCTTGTCCGCGCGCACCAGCCGCACATCGGCGACGCCTTCCGAGATCGAAATCGAGACGCGCTCTTCCATGGATGAATTCTCCCCTGTTCTTGTTCGGTGCCGCTTTACAGGAAGCTGACGGCCGGATTTAGTCAATCGACCAATTAACTGACAATCCCTAAGGGAGAAACATCCATGTTCAAGGAAAATCTTCTGGCTGGGCGGCGCATTCTCGTGACCGGCGGTGGGACCGGGCTCGGCAAATCCATGGCGGCCCGCTTTCTCGAGCTCGGCGCCGAGGTTCATATCTGCGGCCGGCGCAAGATCGTCTGCGACGAGACCGCGATCGAGCTGATGGGCGAATATGGCGGCCGCGTCACCAGCCACGGCGTCGACATCCGCAACGCGCTCGCGGTCGAGGAGATGGTCGAGAACATCTTTCGCGATGCACCGCTCACCGATCTCATCAACAATGCCGCCGGCAATTTCATCTCGCGAACGGAAGAGCTTTCGCCGCGCGGCTTCGATGCCGTCGCCAATATCGTCATGCACGGCACGTTCTACGTGACGCATGCGGTCGGCAAACGCTGGATCGCGCTGAAACAGCCCGGCAACGTGGTCTCGATCACCGTGACCTGGGTCCGTAACGGCTCGCCTTATGTGGTGCCGTCGGCAATGAGCAAATCGGCGATCCACGCCATGACGATGTCGCTGGCGACCGAATGGGGCCGCTACGGCATCCGCCTCAACACCATCGCACCGGGCGAGATCCCGACCGAGGGCATGAGCAAGCGCATCAAGCCGGGCGACGAGGCCGGAGCGCGCACCAAGGCGATGAACCCGATGGGCCGCGTCGGCACCATGGAGGAGTTGCAGAACCTCGCGGTGTTCCTGATCTCGGGCGGCTGCAACTGGATCAATGGCGAGACCATCGCCATGGACGGCGCGCAGGCGCTCGCCATGGGCGGCAATTTCTACCAGCTCCGCGACTGGAGCGACGACGACTGGAAGACCGCGCGCGAGAGCATCATGGCGCAGAACGAGAAGGATCGGGCGAAAAGAGGATAATCTCTCTGCCGTCGTCCTGGCGAACGCCAGGACCCATTACCACCGAATCCTGTTTGGCGAAGATTGGTCATGATCAGTCTTCGCCAAATTGCGTTTTGTGGCTATGGGTCCTGGCCTTCGCCAGGACGACGGTGTTGAAGCAGTGGCGCCCTCCACCACCTTGTCTTCCTCCCCGGATGACGCCACACTCCCAAGCATAACAACAAATCGCCCACGGGAGAAACATGACCACACAGCCATTGGCTGACCTCGCCGACATGGTGCGCGAGCGCGCGGCGAGCCGCGGCAATGCCATTGCCTATGAGTTCGAGGGCCGCGTCACCAGCTTTGCCGAATTCGACACCAAGACCAACAAGGTCGCCAATGCGCTCCTCGCGATGGGCGTGAAAAAGGGCGACCGCATCGCCTATCTCGGCAAGAACAGCGATGTCTATTTCGAGCTGCTGATGGGGGCGATGAAGGCCGGTGTGGTGATGGCGCCAGTGAACTGGCGGCTGGCGGGACCCGAGGTCGCCTTCATCGTCACGGATTGCAAGGCGCCGGTGCTGTTCGTGGGACCTGAGTTCATCACGCTTGTTCGTCAGATCAAGGATCAGCTGCCCGGCGTGCGCACCGTCATCACCACCGAAGGCGGCGCGTCGGAATGGCAGGACTTTACGGCGTGGCGCGATGCGCAGAGCGGAAATGACCCGAAGGTTCCGATCGACACCAAGGACATCGCCATCCAGCTCTACACGTCAGGCACGACGGGCAAGCCGAAGGGCGCGATGCTGAGCCACGCGAACTTCCTCAATCTGGTGCAGACGGGCAATGCCGAGGACAAGCCGGAATGGAACCGGTGGTCGACCGACGACGTCTCGCTGGTCGCGATGCCGATCTTCCATATCGGCGGCTCGGGCTGGGGCGTGATGGGGCTGTATCACGGGGCCCGCGGCGTAATCGCGCGCGAATTCGATCCGACCAAGGTGCTGGATTTCTTCGAGCAGTCGGGCATCACGAAACTCTTCATGGTGCCGGCGGCGATGCAGTTCGTGGTCCGGCAGCCGCGCGCGAGAACCGTCGACTTCTCGCGGCTGAAATACATGCTGTATGGCGCCTCGCCGATTCCCGCTGCGCTGTTGAAGGAATGCATCGAGGTCTTCAAATGCGGCTTCGTGCAGATGTACGGCATGACCGAGACGACAGGCACGATCGTCGCACTGCCGCCCGAGGATCACGTCGAGGGCCTCGAGCGGATGCGCTCGGCCGGCAAGGCGCTGCCCGGCGTCGAGATCGCGATTCTGGACGTCGACGGCAAACCGCTGCCGCCGCGACAGGTCGGCGAGATCGCAACGCGCTCGGGCTCCAACATGGCAGGCTACTGGAACTTGCCGGAGGCCACGGCCGCAACGCTACGCAGCGATGGCTGGCTGCGCACGGGCGATGCCGGTTACATGGACGAGGACGGCTATCTCTACATCCACGACCGCATCAAGGACATGATCATCTCCGGCGGCGAGAACATCTACCCGGCCGAGGTGGAGAGCGCGCTGTGCGATCACCCTGACGTCGCGGAAGCCGCCGTGATCGGCGTGCCCGACGACAAATGGGGCGAGGCGGTGAAGGCCGTGGTGGTGATGAAACCGGGCAAGGAGGCGACCGCCACCGACATCATCAACTTCACCCGGGAGCGCATCGCCGGCTTCAAGACACCGAAGAGCGTGGAGTTCTTGCCGGCACTGCCCAGGAATCCGTCAGGGAAGATTCTGAGGCGGCAACTTCGCGAGCCGTATTGGGCAGGGAAGGATCGGCGGGTGAATTAGGACTCCCTCCATCGACATCGTCGTCCTGGACAAGCGTAGCGAAGCGGAGCGCTGATCCAGGACCCATTGCCACCGAATTGAGTTTGGCGAAAATTGGTGGTTACCCGCCTGCCGCGAACTCCTTCCTGGGGTAATGGGTCCTGGCTTTCGCCAGGACGACTCGGAGAGAGCGCCGCCGAAAGCTAATGCTTCCCCGGCCCCATATACCCGAACAGGAACCCCGCCACCTTGCGCATCTGGATCTCCTCGCTGCCCTCGGTGATCCGATAGCGGCGGTGGTGGCGGTAGATGTGCTCGAACGGCTTGTGGCGTGAGTAGCCCATGCCACCGTGGACCTGCATGGCGCGGTCGGCGGATTCGCAGCAGAGACGGTTTGCCCAATAGTTGCACATCGAGACGCGGTCGGAGAGCGTGCGCTCGATCTGCTCCTCGGTGAGCTTGTCCATCTCCCAGGCGGTCTTGCGGATCAGCAGGCGCAGCATCTCGGCTTGCGTGGCGAGCTCGACCAGCGGGAACTGGATCGCCTGGTTCTCGGCCAGCGCCCTGCCGAACGGCTTTCGCTCACGCGCGTATTTGACGCTCTCGTTGATGCAGTAGACGGCGGCGCCCAGCGAGCTCGCGGCCTGACGGATGCGGTTCTGATGAACAAAGCATTGCGCCAGCGACAGGCCGCGGCCGACCTCGCCGAACTGTGCATCCTCAGGCACGAACACGTCGGTGAAACTGACACGCGGATGGTCGGTCGGCATGTTGAAGGTCCACATGTATTCCTCGATCCTGACGCCGGGGCTCTTGGCCGGCACCAGGAAGCAGGTGATGCCACGGGCATCGCCGTCATTGCCCGAGGTGCGCGCGAACAGTGCGCAATGGGTGGCGACGTGCATGCCTGTAGTCCACATCTTCTCGCCGTTGATGATCCAGCCCTTGACGTTGTCGCGGGTCGCCGGCACCGCGCGCGTCTCCATGTGGGTCGCGTCCGAGCCGTGATGCGGCTCGGTCAAACCAAAAGTGATGCGGTACTTGCCCCTGATCGAACCGTCGATCATCGCCTTCTGGTCGTCGCGGCCGTAACGGTCGAGCATCGTGACGACCGGGAAATTGCCGACGATCGAATGCTCGTTCTGCAGATCGTTGTGCAGGCCGAGGCCCTTCGCGGCAAAATGCTCACGGATGACGGCCATCCAGAGGTTCGAGCCATCCTTGCCGCCATATTGCTTCGGCACCGGAAAACGCAGATGACCGGCGGCATCGGCGAGATCCTTTGCCTTGCGCAACAGCGCCTCCCATTCGTGCCGCGGCAGACCGCCATTCTCGAAATCGGTGCGCGCCCATTCGCGGCGATGATCAAAGAAGCGGATGTTGTCATCGGCTTGCTCGAGTGGCTTGATCTCGCGTTCGATGAAACGGTCGAGCTCTCCGAGATAGGCGACGAGATCGGCAGGCAATGAGAAATCCACAGGCTCTCTCCCGGATGATTTGATCGCTTTTGCGTTAAGGCGCTAGGCGCGTTTTGCTTCGCACGATTAAGGTGAGAAGAGCCGCATGAAGTCAAGCAAGGCGAGGCGTGTGACATACGCAATGCGCGCACGCGCAATTTGATGGCGCTCGTGCGCGGGCACGCGGTAATATCACGCCAATACTCTCAGGGAAGAAAATGCGGGAGCGCGCGATGGAGCTGAAATTCGCAAAGGTGGAACGCAAGGGGCCGATCACAACAGTCACGTTGTCGCGGCCCGAGGTCTACAACGCGCTGCACACCGACGCGCATTTCGAACTGCAGAAGGTGTTCGACGATTTTTCTGGCGATCCCGAGCAATGGGTCGCGATCGTCACCGGCGCCGGCGACAAGGCGTTCTGCGCCGGCAACGATCTCAAGTGGCAGGCGGCGGGCGGCAAGCGCGGCTGGGACAAGGGCGGCTTCGCCGGCCTCACCTCGCGCTTCGACTGCGACAAGCCCATCATCGCCGCGGTGAACGGCGTTGCCATGGGCGGCGGCTTCGAGATCGCGCTCGCCTGTGACCTGATCATTGCGTCGGAGAACGCGACCTTCGCACTCCCTGAACCGCGCGTCGGCCTTGCCGCACTCGCCGGCGGCCTGCACCGGTTGCCGCGCCAGATTGGCCTGAAGCGCGCCATGGGCATGATCCTCACCGCACGCCATGTCAGCGCCAAGGAGGGCCATGAGCTCGGCTTCGTCAACGAGGTGGTGCCGCAAGGCGAGGCGCTCGCGGCCGCGCTGCGCTGGGCCGAGATGATCACCGAGAATTCGCCGATGTCGATCCGGGCCTCGAAGCAGACCATTCAGAAGGGGCTTGCCGTGTCGCTGGAACAGGCGATCGAGGAGCAGCGGGAGTATCCGGCGGTGAAGGCGATGGTGGCCTCGCAGGATTACATCGAGGGCCCGAAGGCGTTTGCGGAAAAGCGGCCGCCGAAATGGGTGGGGAAGTGACCGCGCCTTGCGCGGTCATTCCGGGGCGCGCCGGCTTGGGCGCGAGCCCGGAATGACAGCCGAGAAAGTCGCGCCTACCCGCCTCGCGACAGCTCCCGCTTGTAGGATGCGTAGTTCGGCTGATCGACTGCGAGCTTGTCCATCGTGGTCTGCCACAAATGTTCGGCGAGGCCTGGCGTTGCGAGATCGACCTCGCCCTTGGCGATGCGGTCCGCGAGCGCGCGATTAAGGTCCGCTACCGAGCCGTCCATGCCGAGCAGCGCGCGCAAACGCTCGACTTCCTTCGCTTCGCTCCCCTCTTCCTGCATCAGCTGCCGCGTGACGAGATCGAGGATGTTGATCGCGACCCGCAGCTTGAACGCCTGGTGACCTGATATCAGCGGCGTGATGTCGTTGCGGAGGAAATCGGCGACTGATTTGGTCAGCTCGACGGGTGTCGGTTCGTCCTGCATGCCCTAGCCTCCCCGCGGCGCGAGCAGCCGCAACAGATCGATCTCGGTCTCGGAGGCCCGGCGGCCGATCATCGCACGTTCCATGGAATGGTCCGGCCCCTCGCGGAACCGCTGCATCATGCCGCCGCACATGATGCCCCAGCGCAGCGTGCCCATCACTTCCCAGAATTTTACGCGCGCAGGATCGACCTTGCGCCCCGCGGCTTCATAGCCGGCGAACAGCTCTTCACGCGAACCAAAGCCGCCGACGGGTTTGTCGATCTCGCCAAATCGCCAGGAGTTGACGCAGACCCAGCCGAGATCCTCCATGGGATCGCCGAGATGGGCGAGCTCCCAGTCGAGCACGGCGCGCAACCCGTCGGCGCCGATGATGAGGTTGCCGTTGCGGAAGTCGCCGTGCACCAGCGTCGTCTCAGCCGACGGGCCGGGATCATGGTCGCGCAGCCAGCGCAGCGCCAGCTCGAACACCGGCTTCGGCCAATTCAGGCTGCGATAGTCGCGATCGAACTCCGCGATCTCCTGGGTCGCCGACCTGCTGCGCAGCTCGGGCAATTTGTCCTGCGGCAGCCGGTGCAGGCCCGCAAGCACGCCGCCGATCTGTCGCGCCAGCAGTGGCCGCGCCGCCGCAAATTCATCATCGCGAAGTATCTTGCGGGCGATGGTCTCGCCCTCGACACGCTGCATGATGAAGCCGGTGCCCAGATCTTCGTCCGGAGTTAACACATGCATCACGCGTGGCGATGGTACACCTGCCTCGAAAGCCAGCTGCATCAGCTGCGCTTCGGCCGCAAGACCGGCTGCACGCGTTGGCGCCGCGCCATAGCCTTTCGGGGACCGGCGCAGGATCGCGCCGATCGGCCCATCGGGATGCGTGATGTCGAAGCGCCAGGTTTCCTGACTGGCACCACCCGAAAGCTTTGCCGCGCCGGTGACGCCGGTTGCGCCGGGACACCAGCGCTGGACGCTGCGGGAAAGCTCCGCCTCGATCATTTGCCTTTGAACTGCGCGGGCCGCTTCTCCAGGAACGCGCCGACACCCTCACGGAAATCCTGGGTATCGCCCGCGCGCAACTGGCACTGGAATTCGAGATTGAGCTGATCCTCGAAGGAATTTTCCGGGCTGTCCCAATAGAGCTTGCGGATCAGCGACAGCGCGACCGTGGGGCCACTGGCGAGATCGCGCGCGAGCTTCATCGCCTCCTCCATCAGCACGCCGTCGTCGTAGACGCGATTGATGAGGCCCCATTCAAGCGCCTTCTCGGCCGGCAGACGCTCACCCATCAGCGACAATTCGACCGAGCGCGCCTTGCCGATCAGACGCGGCAAGAGCCAGGTCGAGCCGCAGTCCGGAACGAGGCCGATGCGCCGGAACGCCTGCAGAAAATAGGCGGAACGCGCGCACAAGATCATGTCGCCGAGCAGCGCGAAGCTCATGCCCGCGCCGGCGGCCGGGCCGTTCACGGCGGTGACGATCGGGCAGTGCAGATGACGGATGCGGCGCAGGAACGGATGAAAGCCGGTCTCGAGTGTCAGGCCGGCCTTGGTTTTCTTCGACTGGTCGTTGCGGCCCTGGAGATTGGCGCCAGTGCAGAATGCCCGCCCGGCACCGGTCAGCACGACGCAGCGCACCTCGTCCTTTTTCTCCTCGATCGCATCGAGCGCGTCGGAGAGCCCGCCCAGCATGTCCACGGAGACGGCGTTCATCACCTCCTGATGGTCGAGCTTGAGGATCGCGACCGAACCATCGAAATCGAGCGTGACGTGTTTGAACTGCATGGTGTCCTCGTCAGTTGCCGCCGCGATGTTTCGCAGATCGGAATTTAGTTTTGCCGGGATGCATATTTGATTTTTGGCGCGGTCTTGTCCATGGTGGCCAAAGCATACCCCACCGTCATATCGCATGATCTTGCGCGCACCGGCTGACGCGCGGCGTGCCAAAAACAGGAAACGCGCCATGAACCTTTTCGACCTCACAGGCCGCGTCGCCGTGATCACCGGCGGCAACGGCGGTATCGGGCTCGGCATCGCGCAGGCGCTCGCCGGCCAGGGCTGCAACGTCTCGATCTGGGGCCGCAATGCTGACAAGAACAAGGCTGCTGCCGCGAGCATGGCGGAGCTATCAGGCAAGGTCGACAGCCGCGTCTGCGACGTCACCGACCCTGCTTCCGTCAACGCCGCGATGAAGGCGACGCTGGACACGTTCGGCCGGGTCGACGGGTGTTTCGCCAATGCCGGCATCGGCGGCGGCGGCCGCAGGTCCTTCATCGAGCGCACCGAAGAGGAATGGCGAACGATGTTCGCGACCAATCTCGACGGCGTGTTCCACGCCTTCCAGGCCGCCGCGAGACACATGACCGAGCGCGCCAATGCCGGCGATCCCTTCGGCCGGCTGGTCGCGACCTCGAGCCTTGCCTCGATCTTCGGCACGGCCCGCAATGAACATTATGCCGCGACGAAGGCCGCCATCAATGCGCTGGTGCGCGCGCTCGGCGTCGAGCTTGCCCGCCACGGCGTCACCGCGAACGCGATCCTGCCCGGCTGGATCAAGAGCGACATGACCGCGGGCATCATGGCCAACGAAAAGTTCGTCGCCAATGTCATGCCGCGCATTCCGATGCGCCGCTTCGGCGAGGCCAGCGATTTTGGCGGCATTGCCGTGTATCTGATGAGCAAGGCGTCGTCATATCACACCGCCGATACGTTCGTGATCGACGGCGGCTATACGGCGTTCTGATCTCGTAGCCCGGATGGAGCGAAGCGCAATCCGGGACTGCCACAAGCAACAAACCCGGATTTCGCTACGCTCCATCCGGGCTACAAACGCTGAGGGGGAAGCAATGTTCTCGCACATCATGATCGGCACCAACGACCTCGACAAGGCCAAGGCCTTCTACGACAATTTGCTCAGCACGCTCGACGTGCGGCCTGCCAAGGTCGATGGCCACCGCATTTTCTATTTCACCAAGACCGGCGTCTTCTCGGTGACGAAGCCGATCAACGGCGAGCCGGCGACCTGCGCGAACGGCGGCACGATCGGTTTTGCCGCCAACTCGCCCGAGCAGGTCGACAAGTGGCACGCAGCCGGCGTCGCCGCAGGCGGAACGCCGATCGAGAATCCGCCCGGCATCCGCGAGGGCGCGGGCAACAAGCTGTATCTCGCCTACTTGCGCGACCTCGACGGCAACAAGATCTGCGCGATGCATCGGATGCCGAGCTGAGCTGCGGCCACACACTCGGTGTCGTCCCGGCGAAGGCCGGGACCCATAACCACAGGGAGTTGTTGTAGCGCAAACTCGTAACTCCGAGTCTTCGCCGAACTCCTCCCTGTGGTTATGGATCCCGGATCTGCGCTTCGCTTGTCCGGGACGACATGCGGGTACAGATCAACCATTCAAACAACATTTCAAACGTCCCGCGAAATTCCATCGCATGGCAGGGCTCGCGTGAGAAAAATACGTGCTCGCTCTTTCGCGGCGCTACGACTATTCTCCCGGCCAACACGATCTCAGCGACCTCGGGAGGAACAATGACAAAGCACGCCTACATTCCCCGCACCACCAACTACACGCTCAATCCCGGCGATGAGCTCAATGACCTGCGCATGTCGGACCAGGTCCGGCCGCTCTACGATCACGTGAAGAAGTTCATCCGAGACACCGTCGAGCCGATGTCGATCGAGTTCGCCAAGGCCGGCGAAGGCAAGCAGGATCGCTGGAGCTTTACGCCGAAGCAGCTCGAGGTACTCGAGGTCGCCAAGAACAAGGCCAAGAAGGAAGGCCTCTGGAACTTCTTCCTGCCCGACGACGAGACCGGCCAGGGCCTGAAGAATCTCGACTACGCCTATATCGCCGCCGAGCTCGGCAAGAGCCCACTGGCGTCGGAGACGATGAACTGCTCGGCGCCCGACACCGGCAACATGGAGGTGCTGGAGCGCGTCGGCACCAAGGAGCAGAAGGAAAAGTGGCTGAAGCCGCTGATGAACGGAGAGATCCGCTCGGCCTACGTCATGACCGAGCCGAACGTCGCTTCGTCCGACGCCAAGAACATCTCGACCACCGCCAAGCTCGTCGGCGACGAATGGGTCATCAACGGCGAGAAGTACTACATCTCCGGCGTCGGCGATCCCCGCTGCAAGATCCTCATCGTGATGGTGAAGACGAATCCGGACGCCGCGCCGAGCAAGCAGCAGTCGCAGATCCTGGTGCCGCGCGACACGCCCGGCGTCGAGGTGCTCGGCCCCATGTACGTGTTCGGCCAGGACCACGCGCCGCGCGGCCACATGCACATGCGCTTCAACAACGTGCGGGTGCCGAAGGAGAACATCCTGCTCGGCGAAGGCCGCGGTTTCGAAATCTCGCAACTCCGCCTTGGACCCGGTCGCATCCATCACTGCATGCGCACGATCGGCAAGGCCGAAAAGGCGCTGGACCTGATGGTGCAGCGTGGCCTCACCCGCGAAGCCTTCGGCAAGAAGATCGCCCATCTCGGCGGCAACATGCAGATCATCGCGCAGGCGCGCTGCGAGATCGAGGCGATGCGGCTGATGGTCCTGAAGGCCGCCAAGGCCATGGACGTGCTCGGCAACAAGGAGGCCCGCGTCTGGGTCTCCATGGTGAAGGCCATGGTGCCCGAGCGCGCCTGCAAGATCATCGACCAGTCGATCCAGATGCACGGCGCCACCGGCATCTCGCACTGGACCCCGCTTGCCGAGATGTACCAAGACGTGCGCCATCTGCGCTTTGCCGATGGTCCGGACGAGGTGCACTGGATGGTGGTGGGTCGGCACGAGCTGAGCATGGCGTAGTCCGCCTTCTCTTTCCCCTCTCCCCGCTTGCGGGGCCGCGACGAGCTTCGCTCGCGCTGAGAGGGTCAGGGTGAGGGGGAGTCCCCGCGAGGACGGTGACAGTTGAACTCGCGGCGACCCCCCTCACCCGAAATCCGCGCTTTCAGCGCGCATTCCGGCCTCTCCCCGCAAGCGGGGAGAGGCGAAGACCGCCTACGTCGCGGGCGCGACCTTGTCCTGCGTCTTGGTCTCGAAATCTGATGCGTCGTGGCGCTCGTGGAGCTGGCTGGCGGGATCGCCCGAGACACGGTTGACCATGCGGCCGCGCTTTACCGCCGGGCGCCTGGCGATCTCATCGGTCCAGCGCTGCACGTTCTTGTAGTCCTGCACCGACAGGAATTCGCCGGCGCCATAGACCAGCCCCTTGGCGAGCGCGCCGTACCAAGGCCACACGGCCATGTCGGCGATCGTGTACTCCTTGCCCGCGAGATATTCGTTGTCGGCAAGGCGCCGGTCGAGCACGTCGAGCTGACGCTTGACCTCCATGGCAAAGCGATCGATGGCGTATTCGATCTTGAACGGCGCGTAGGCGTAGAAATGACCGAAGCCACCGCCGAGATAGGGCGCGCTGCCCATCTGCCAGAACAGCCAGGACATCGCCTCGGTGCGGGCCTTGATCTCCTTCGGCAGGAAGGCGCCGAACTTTTCCGCGAGATAGAACAGGATCGAGCCCGATTCAAAGATCCGGATTGGCTCCGGACCGGAACGGTCCATCAGGGCCGGGATTTTCGAGTTCGGGTTGATGTCGACAAAGCCGCTGCCGAACTGGTCGCCATTGCCGATCTTGATGAGCCAGGCATCGTATTCGGCGCCCTTGTGGCCGAGGGCCAGAAGCTCCTCCAGCATGACCGTGACCTTGACGCCATTCGGCGTCGCCAGCGAGTAGAGCTGGAATGGATGCTTGCCGACCGGCAGCTCCTTGTCGTGCGTCGCACCTGCGATCGGCCGGTTGATGCTGGCGAACTGCCCGCCATTCTCCTTGTTCCAGGTCCAGACTTTGGGCGGCACGTAGGGGGCGTCGGTCATGCGAAGGCTCCGGCGGAAAGATGCGCCTGCATTAATTAGCCCGTGGACGGCCAATGACAAGCCCTGACGGCTCTGCGTCCGGCGCGGGCCTCGGGCGAACGTCATGCAGGCTGGTCAGTCGCCAGCCTGCTCCTGATGATGATTTGGCCCGACCTGGCGACATCCGTAGGCGCTCTCAGTTTTGTTTCTGCGGCGGAATGGTTCGTCCACGCCGCAACGCCTGCGCACAAGATGCTCGCGCGAATCCGGCGTGGCATCCCCGGCAACGAAGGGCTAGCGTCGCCAGAGGCCGCCGGGAGAAGACCATGAAATCGCCGATCTGCGACATGCTGGGCATCGAATTCCCGCTGCTCGCCTTCAGCCATTGCCGCGATGTCGTCGCCGCCGTCAGCCGTGCCGGCGGTTTTGGCGTGCTCGGCGCCACCGTGCACACGCCCGCCACGCTCGAACGCGAGCTGAAATGGATCGACGATCACGTCGACGGCAAGCCCTATGGCATCGACGTCCTGATCCCCGAAAACATCTCCACATCAGGCGAGAAGGACGTGACCTGGAAGAGCCTGGAGGCGCGTGTGCCGCAGGAGCACCGCAAATACACGCGTGAACTCCTGAAGAAATACGATATCGAGCTGACCACCACCGAGGTGGCCGACGACCAGCCGCAGCCATTCGATGCCGAGACCGCGCTGGAGCTGCTCAGAGTCTCCTTCAATCATCCTATCCGGCTGATCGCGAATGCGCTCGGCGTTCCGCCGAAGGCAATGATCGACATGGGCAAGACGCACAACGTGCCGGTCGCAGCCCTCGTCGGCGCCAAGGAGCACGCGCTGCGCCAGGTCGCAGCGGGTGTCGATATCCTGGTCGTGCAGGGCACCGAAGCCGGCGGCCATTGCGGCGAGGTCTCGACCATGGTGCTGGTGCCTGAAGTGATCAAGGCGATCAAAACGGTCCGCGACGTGCCGGTGCTCGCAGCCGGCGGCATCATGACGGGGCGGCAGATGGCGGCCTGCATGGCGATGGGCGCAGCCGGCGTCTGGACCGGCTCGGTGTGGCTTGCCACCGTCGAGTCCGAAACCAGCGAGATCTTCCGGGAGAAGATGATCGCCGCATCCTCGCGCGACGCAATCCGCTCCAGGGGCCGGACCGGAAAACCGGCGCGCCAGCTCCGTTCGGTCTGGACCGATGCGTGGGACCGCGCGCCGGAGAGCCCGGGCGCACTGCCGATGCCGCTGCAGAGCATCGTCAGCCGCGACGCCTTCAACTCGATCGACCGTGCCGCGGCCGCCGGCAACGCCAGGGCACGCGATCTCGTCAGCTACTTCGTCGGCCAGGGCGTCGGCTTGATCGACAGTGTGAAGTCCGCTGGCGCCGTGGTGCAGGAGTTCAAGGAAGAGTTCGCCGAAGCCGTCGAGCACATGAATGCGCTGGTGGCGGAGTGATGTGTTTGTGGCCCATCCTTCGAGGCTCGCCCGACGGCGCGTTGCGCCGCCGACCTCGCACCTCCTGCGACGATGACTTTGCCATCGCGCGGGGATGACGCTGTACCCGTAGCCGTCATCCTGAGGTGGCCGCTTCTTCAGCGGCCCTCGAAGGACGACGGCGTGCCCAAGATCTAACACTGAAGCAAGAAAAGATGACCAACTCCCCTATCCCCGAAGACCGCATCCCCGTCATCGTCGGCATCGGCGAGATCGTCGATCGCCCCAAAGAGATCACCGCGGGCCTCGAGCCGCTCGATCTGCTCGAACAGGCGTTGCAGCGCGCCGAGGCCGACGCCGGTGCAAGGCTGCTTGGCGAGGTGCAATCGCTCGACGTCGTCAACTTCCTGAGCTGGCGCTATCGCGATCCCGAGAAGCTGCTGGCACAGCGGCTCGGCATCACGCCGGCGCATTGCTACTACGGCCCGGTCGGCGGCGAGAGCCCGATCCGTTACATCCACGAGGCCGCCAAGCGTATCGCGCGCGGCGAATGCTCCGTGGCCGCGGTCTGCGGCGCGGAGGCGCAGTCGACTGCGACCAAGGCCGAGCGCGCGGGCGCAAAGCTGCCATGGACGCCGTTCGCCCATGATGTCGAGGAGCCGAAACGGGGCGCTGCATTCCAGAAGCCGCTCGCCGTCAAACTCGGGGTGTTCCGACCCGTTACGGTCTATCCGTTCTATGAGGCCGCATCCTCCGCGCATTGGGGCCAGACGCCGCGCGAAGCGATGGCTGAATCAGGAACGCTGTGGTCTCGTTACTCCGAGGTCGCCGCGCAAAATCCAAACGCCTGGCTGAAGCGGCGCTATGCGCCGGAGGAAATCACGACGCCGACCGCGGACAACCGGCTCATCGCCTGGCCCTACAACAAGCTGATGGTTGCCAACCCCAGCGTCAACATGGGCGGCGCACTGCTGCTCACCAGCCTCGCCAAGGCACGCGCGGCTGGAATCGCGGAGGACAAGCTGGTCTACCCGCTCGGCGGCGCCTCAGCCGAGGAGCCGCGCGACTATCTCTTGCGCGACCAGTTCTACGAGAGCCATCCGCAGAATGCCGTGCTGAAAGCGGTGATGGATCTCGCCGGCGGGGACGGCAAGACATTCGACGCAATCGAACTCTACAGCTGCTTTCCCTGCGTGCCCAAGATGGCGCGGCGAACGCTGGGCCTCGGCGCCGACGTGCAGCCCACCGTGAACGGCGGCCTCACCTTCTTTGGCGCACCGCTCAACACTTACATGACGCACGCCGCCTGCGCGATGGTGCGGCGTTTGCGCGGTGGCGACAAACTCGGCCTGCTCTACGGCCAGGGCGGCTTCGTCACCAAGCATCACGCCCTGGTCGTGTCGAAGACAGCGCCGCGAGAGGCGCTGGCGCAGGAGACGAGCGTGCAGAGCGAGGCGAACCGCAACAAGCGCGCAGTGCCTGACTTCGTCGATCAGGCCAATGGCAAGGGCAAGGTGGAGAGCTTTACGGTGCTATATGGCCGCGGCGGCGATATCGAGCACGGCGTGGTGATGCTGCGCACGGAGGATGACCGTCGCACGTTGGGGCGGATTCCGGCCGGGGATACCGCAACGCTGGCGCACTTGTTGAACATGGATAAGACGCCAGTCGGTTCGAATGGCGAGATCGCGATGGCTGCGGATGGCGTGCCGGAGTGGCGAGTGGCTTAGCTTTTCGGCGCCTGCTTTTCCGACGCCGTCGCCGGCTTGCCGCCGGCACCGACCACGCGCACCTGATCGCCGTCGGACAGGCCGTCCGGCGGCGCGGTGATGACGCGATCGTCGGGCGCGAGGCCCGAAGCGAGCTCGATCTCGCGGCCGAGGTCACGGGCGATGGTCACCGTCTTGAACTGCACCTTGTCGTCCGCACCGACGGTTGCGACACGCAGGCCGCTGCCATTGAAGATCAGGGCGCTGGCGGGAATGCTGAGCGGCGCGGAATCGCGCTGCAGGCTCAGCTTCACGCTGGCATAGCCGCCGGGCATCAGCTCGCCTGAGGAATTGTCGAGCCCGAGTTGCATGCGCGTGGTGCCGGAGGCGACGTCGACGGCCTGCGAGGAGGCCTCCACCGTCGCGGTGAAAGTCCGGTTCGGATACTCCGGCATCACCATGGTCGCCTTGGCGCCGATCTTGATCGCCGGCACGTAGTTCTGGGGGACGTTGACGTAGACGCGCAGCTTGGTGATGTCGGAGACGACGAACATCGCCGGGCCCGAGCCACCGCCGGCATTGATCAGCGCGCCGACATCGGTATCGCGCGCCGTGACCACGCCGTCGAACGGCACGGTGATCTTCTTGTAGCCGGCCAGCGCCTCGAGGCGCTCGACATTGGCTTGGCCTGAATGAACCGCAGCGTTCTTGTTGGAGAGATCGGCGGTGCGCTCGTCGATCTCCTGCGCCGAGACGAAATTGGAGGCGACCAGCGTCTTGCGCCGGTTGAGGGTCGCTTCCGATAGCCTGGCGCTGGCCTGCTGGCTGGCGAGGTCGGCGCGGGCCTGCAGAAGCTGCTGGTCGAGATCAGGCGCCTCGATCTCGGCGATCACCTGCCCGGCCTTGACGCGCGCACCGATATCGGCGCTCCAGCTTTTGAGATAGCCGGAGACCCGCGCGAAGATCGGGGCGCGATAATAGGCCTCGAGCCGGCCCGGCAGGTCGATGGTGGAATTGAGCGCCTTGGCGTTGGGCAACGTCACCGCAACGCTCGGAATGGCCTGGTCGTCGGTCCATTCCTTCAGCCTGGAGCTCTGGTCTTCGCGGGCCCGGATGCCAGTACCGACCACGAGGCCAGCCGCAATCAGCGCCACCACGCCGAAAATGCCCAGTTTCCGGCGCGACACCGGGGAGCGGGGTTCAGTGGGCGACATGCGGAGCCTCCAATGGGGCGGCGACTTTGGCGCCTTGCTTCTTGTGTACCATACTGAACACCACGGGAACAAACATCAGCGTGGCAAACGTCGCGAAAATCAGCCCGCCGATCACGGCGCGGCCAAGGGGCGCATTCTGCTCGCCACCCTCGCCGAGCCCGAGCGCCATCGGCGCCATGCCGATGATCATGGCGAGCGCAGTCATCAGCACCGGGCGGAACCGGACGAAACCGGCTTCGAGCGCCGCCGCGATGGGGTCACCGAGTTCCTCATAGCGCTCGCGCGCAAACGAGATCACCAGCACGCTGTTTGCGGTAGCAACGCCCATGCACATGATGGCGCCTGTCAGTGCCGGTACCGACAGCGTCGTCTGCGTCGTGAACAGCATCCAGACGATACCGGCGAGCGCGGCCGGCAGCGCGGTGATGATCACGAATGGATCCGACCAGGACTGGAAGTTCACGACGATGAGGAAGTAGATCAGCACGACGGCGCCCAACAGGCCGAACAAGAGGCCCGTGAAGGCGCTGTTCATGGTCTGCACCTGGCCGAGCAGCACGACGGACGAGCCCTTTGGCACCTGCTTGGCCGTGTCGGCGATGATCTGACGGATGTCATTGGACACCGCGCCGAGATCGCGGCCCGAGGTCGTCGCGAAGATCTGCACCATCGACTGGATGTCGTATTGCGACACCACCGCGCTCGATACCGAACGCTTGATGTCGGCGATACCGCCGAGGATCGGGGACTGCGAATTGCCGGCCGCCGTGATCGGCAGCGTCTGCAGTGCGCTGAGCGAGTCGATCTGGTATTGCGGCGTCTGCATCACGATCGAATAGGACACGCCGTTGTCGGGGTTGAGATAGTAAGTCGGCGCGACCTGCGAGGAGCCGGCAAGATTGACCACGAGGCTGTTGGTGACGTCGCGCTCGGTCAGACCGACATATTGCGCACGCGTCCGGTCGACATCGATGTTGAAGGTCGGGTTGCTCGGCGATTGCTGGATGCGCGCATCGGCAACGCCGGGAATTCGCCGGACCTTGGCCAGCAGGCTGTTGGCGTAGGCGAAGTTGGCGGCGAGATTGGCGCCGCGGATCTGCAGATCGATCGGCGCCGGCGCGCCGAAATTCAGGATCTGGCTGACGATGTCTGCGGGCAGGAAGGCGAAGCTGACGCCGGGGAACAGCCGCGGCAATTGCTCACGCAGCACACGCACATGTTCCTCGGTCGGCTTGTGGCCTTCCCTCAGCTTGATCTGGATGTCGCCATCCTGCGGACCGATCACGCCGGTGTTGTTGTAGGTCATGTTGATGCCGGAGATCGGCATGCCGATGTTGTCGGTCATGGTCTCGATCTCACCCGGAATCAGCTTGCGGACGGCCTTCTGCACGTCGGCGAGCTGGTTGGCGGTCTCCTCGACGCGCGTGCCGACCTGGGTGCGGACATGCATCAGGATGTTGCCAGCGTCGACCGCGGGGAAGAAATTGCGACCCAGGAAAGGCACCAGCGCGAAGGACGCGCCGACCACGCAGAGGAATACGGCGACAAACACTATGCGGTGCGCCAGCGCGAGCTCCAGGAGATTGTGATAGCCGCCGCGAATGCGCTCGAATCGCTGCTCGAAACCGCGCTGGAACCAGACCAGCGGATTGCGCGATTTCGGCGGTCCGCCCTCATGATGCTGATGCGCCTGCAGCAGGTAATTCGCCATGGTCGGCACCAGCGTGCGCGACAGGATGAACGACCACATCATCGCGAACATCACCGCTTCCGCCATCGGCACGAACAGGAAGCGCGCGACGCCGGTGAGAAAGAACATCGGCACGAACACGATGCAGATACAGAGCAGCGAAACGAAGGCCGGTGTCACGATCTGGTTGGCGCCGTCGAGGATCGACTGCTCGACCGGCTTGCCCTGTTCGAGGTGGTAGTTGATGTTCTCGATGGTCACCGTGGCGTCGTCGACGAGGATGCCGACCGCCAGCGCAAGGCCGCCGAGCGTCATGATGTTGAGAGTCTCGCCGATCGCCGACAGCATGACGATGGCGCCGAGCACGGACAGCGGGATCGAGACCGCGATGATGACGGTCGAGCGCCAGCTGCCGAGGAACAAGAGGATCATCACGCTGGTGAGCAGCGCCGCGATCACGCCTTCGAAGGCGACGCCCTGGATCGCGCCGCGAACGAACACCGACTGGTCGCCGATGAAGCCGATCTTCAGCGCGTCCGGCAGCTGATCCTTGACGTCGATCACCTTCTGCTTGATGCCGGAGATGATGTCGAGGGTCGAGGTCGCGCCGGCCTTCAGCACCATCATCAGCACCGAGCGGTTGCCGTCGACATGGACGATGTTGGTCTGCGGCGGATTCCCGTCGCGCACCGTGGCGACGTCGCGGACATAGACCATCGCACCGTTGACGGTCCTGATCGGCAGATTGCCGAGCTCGTCGATCTTGAGCGGCGAGTTGTTGAGCTGGATGTTGTATTCGAACTGGCCGATCTTCTGGGTACCGACCGGCGTGATCAGGTTTTGCGCGGCGAGCGCATTGGCGACGTCCTGGCCGGACAGGCCGCGGGCCTGGAGCGCGGTCGGGTCGAGGTCGATCTGGACCTGGCGCTGCTTGCCGCCGAACGGATACGGGATCGCCGCGCCTGGCACGGTGACCAGCGGCGTGCGCAACTGGTTGATGCCGATGTCGGCAAGGTTCTGCTCGGTCAGGCCATCGCCCGACAGCGCTACCTGGATGATCGGCACGGTCGAGGCGGAGTAGTTCAGGATCAACGGCGGTGTCGCGCCCGGCGGCATCTGCTTGATCAGCGTCTGTGAGATCGCCGTCACCTGCGCATTGGCGGTGCGGATGTCGACACTGGGCTGGAAGAAGATCTTGATGATGCCAAAGCCGTTATAGGAATTGGCGGTGATGTGCTCGATGTCGTTGACGGTCGTCGTCAGCGCGCGCTGGAACGGCGTGGTGATGCGGCCGGACATCTGGTCGGGCGGAAGGCCCGTGTACTGCCAGACCACGCCGATCACGGGAATCCGGATATCCGGAAAGATGTCGGTCGGCGTCCGCAGCGCCGCGAGCGGCCCGATGATCAGCAGCAGGAGCGCGAGCACGACAAACGTGTAGGGCCGGCTCAGGGCAATACGGACCAGAGCAATCATTCGTCAGGTGATTCCAAATAGGGGGACAGGGAACACGCCCCCACGGTTTCCCGGCGTCGATTTACCCGAACAGCACTGAAATGGCCAACCCCAGCGGCTCACGCGCGGTCACTTCCCTGCTATCGCACTGCGAAATCGCATTCCAGATATGCAGTCTCAGCCTCGAATATGGCCGGGGCAGCTTTCAGCCACGTCAAAAAGCGGCGCCGGACGGCGCCGCTTTCAGAACTCACATCGACTTGAGTCTTAAGCCGCGCGGACGTTGGTCAGGAACCTGCCGACCTCGGTCTTCAGCCGGCTCGAGTCGTTGGACAACATCTGCGCGGCCGACAGCACCTGCGAGGAGGCGGTGCCGGTCTCGGTCGCGCCGCGCTGCACGTCGGTGATGTTGGAGGAGACCTGCTGGGTGCCCTGGGCCGCCTGTTGCACGTTGCGGGCGATTTCCTGGGTCGCGGCGCCCTGCTCTTCCACCGCGGCTGCGATCGCCGAGGAGATTTCCGAGAGCCGCTCGATGGTCGAGGAGATTTCCTTGATCGCGCCGACCGAGTCGTTGGTCGCCGCCTGGATGCCGGAGATCTGCTGACCGATCTCGCCGGTCGCCTTGGCAGTCTGCTCGGCCAGCGCCTTCACCTCGGAGGCGACAACCGCGAAGCCGCGGCCGGCTTCACCGGCGCGCGCCGCCTCGATGGTCGCGTTCAGCGCCAGCAGGTTGGTCTGGCCGGCGATGGTGTTGATCAGCTCGACGACATCGCCGATACGGGAGGCGGCCTTCGAGAGCTCGCTGACGCGCTCGGTGGTGGCACGGGCCTGGCCGACGGCGTCGCCCGCCATCCGCGCCGATTCCTGCACCTGTCGGCTGATCTCGCCGACCGAGGAGGCCATCTCTTCGGTCGCCGAAGCCACCGACTGGACGTTGGTGGAGGCTTCTTCCGAAGCCGCAGCAACCGTGGTCGCCAGCCGCTGCGAGCGGTCGGCGGTCGAGGTCAGCGTCGAGGCGGAGGCCTCCAACTGGGTCGAGGCCGACGACACGGTCTGGACGATCTCGCCGATCATGGTCTCGAATTCGCGGGTGATGCCGTCGACGCGGCGGCCGCGCTCGATCTTGGCTTCGGCGTCGGCCGCAGCGGCCTCGTCGGCCGCCTTCTTGGCGATCAGCGCTTCCTTGAAGACCTGGAGCACATCGGCCATGGAGCCGATCTCGGTCTTCTCGCCGCGGTGCGGGACTTCGGCGTAGAGATCGCCACGGCCCAGCGCCTGCATCGGCTGAATGATCGAATTGATGCCGCTGGAGACATCGTGGACCAGATAGAAGCTGACGCCGATGCCGGCGATGACGGCGGCACCGAGGATGATCGCGACCAGCATGAAAGCGTAGTAGAAGGTGTCACCGGCATCCACGGCAGCCTGATTGCCGCCATTGGTGTTGAGCTCGATGTCCTTGGCCAGGATGGCGTCGGCTTCGAGCCCGATTTTGTTGACGGTCTTGGTGTTGAGCTCGTGCGCCTCATGCGGAGTCTTGCCGGCTTCCTGACGCGACAGCGCCATGACCTGCTGTGTGCCCTTCTTGTAGTTATCCCAGGTCTGGGACCACTGGCTGTAGAGAGCGCGCTCCTCGGGCGAGGTGATCATTCCCTCATAGGACTTGCGAAACTTGGTGTTGGCCTCGACGACGGTCGCCAGCGTCTTTTCGGCCGCGAGCTTCTCTTCCAGCGTTTCGGCCAGCATGTGCTCTCGGATGACGTTGCGATAGGTAATGACGCCGGCGCGTAGATCGCCGAGCACGCGCACGCTCGGCATCCAGTTCGTGCTGATGTCGGTCGTGTTGGCATTGATCGCCCGCATTTTCATGACGGCGAGCAGCCCCATGCCGGTCATCGCAATCAGCAGAAACGCCACGACACTGATGATCTTGGCACGAATGGAGATGGTAGCGAGCATAATGGGTCTCTTTGCGTTGACGCAGTGGCGCGTCCAAAAATCGATCAACCGAAGGCGTCGGCGCCGATATCCAACAACAAAGCGACTGAGCAGTTGTTAACTACGACTCCGTACGAGTACGGAACCTTAAAGAAGTGAATGAGGAACTAAAAATGCTCTGCGCTCAGCGCATGAGCCTCATCGCGTCCGCGAAAAACTCCGGTCCGCCGAAATTGCCTGACTTCAAGGCGAGCAGCATGTCGCCCGCGGCCGCGCCGACGGCACGAAGCACCGGCACTCCCGCGGCGATCTCCGTGCCGACCAGGAAACCGGGGATCCCGAGGCGGTCGACGACGGCGCCGGAGGTCTCGCCACCGGCCACGATCAAGCGCCGCACGCCTGATTTTACGAGGCTTTCGGCGATGTCGGCCATCGTCTGCTCAATGGCGTGCCCTGCGGCGTCGCGGCCGTGACGCGCCTGAAGCGCTGCGACGTCCGCAGGCGTCGCGCTCGATGCAATCAGCACCGGACCTTGGGCCATCAGCTCCTTCGCCCAATCGAACGCACGCTGCGCTTCGTTCGCGCCCGTAAGAATACGGTCGGTATCGAGATGTAACACCGGCATGACGCGTTCGGCGTTGGCGATCTGCTGCAGGGTGGCCTGCGAGCAGCTGCCGGCAAGGCATGCCACCTGTCCGCCGACGGCAGCGCCCTGCTCGCTGCCGGCTGCCGCCGACTTGACCCTGCCGGTCGAGACCAGCGCTCGCGCCAGCCCGAGGCCGATGCCTGAGGCGCCGACCGACAGCCGATGATCGGCGGCAACAAGGCCGATGGTCTCGAGGTCGCGGTCGAATACGGCGTCGACAACCGCAGCTCCAATGCCTTTGCCGGAGAGCTCGGCAAGCCGGGCCCGGACGGCGTCCACCCCGCGCGCGAGCGTCGCGAGATCGACAAGACCGACCTGCGTCTTGCTCTGGCGCGCCAGCACACGCACCAGATTGGAATCGTGCATCGGGTTGAGCGGGTGATCTTTCAGCGGACTCTCGTTCAGCGGCACGGCCCCGACGAACAGATTGCCCTGATAGACGGTGCGGCCGGTCTCCGGGAAAGCCGGCGTCACCAGCACGATAGCCTCGCCGCAATCGGCGCGGAGCGCATCCATCACCGGGCCGATGTTGCCGGCATCGGTGGAATCGAAGGTCGAGCAGATCTTGAACAGCACATGGCTCGCGCCGCGGCTGCGCAGCCATGTCTCCGCGGCGCGCGAGCGCGACACCGCGAGCCCCGGCTCGATCGACCGGCTCTTGAGCGACACCACGACGGCGTCGACCTCGGGCAGTTTCAGATCATCGGCGGGCACGCCGATGGTCTGCACCGTGCGCAGGCCGGCGCGCGTCAGCGTGTTGGCGAGGTCGGAGGCGCCGGTGTAGTCGTCGGCGATGCAGCCCAATGCAAGTGTCACGGCTTCACTCCGGCGTAGGGCTTGAACCAGGCGAGGCCGTCGGTGGTCTTGCCGCGCGGATTGTATTCGCAACCGACGAAGCCGGCATAGCCGAGACGATCGAGCTCGTCGAACAGGAACGGATAGTTCAGCTCCTCGCCATCGGGCTCGTTGCGCGAGGGGATGCTGGCGATCTGGACATGGCCGATGATCGGCATCATCTCGCGCAGCCGCATGGCGACGTCGCCGTGGATGATCCCGCAGTGGTAGATGTCGAACTGGAGTTTCAGATTGGGCAGCCTCAACTCCTGGATCAGATCGCGTGCGAAGCCGAAATCGTTGAGGAAGTAGCCGGGCACGTTGCGCGCATTGATCGGCTCGATCACGATGTCGATGCCATGCGGCGCGAAGAATTCGGCCGCCCAGGCCACCGATTTGTAGAAGGCCTCGATCGCGATGCGCTCGCCGCGGTTGGCGATGCCCGCCATCAAATGCAGGCGCTTGACGCCGGTCGCCTGTGCATAAGGCAGCGCTGTCTCAAGGCTCGCCTTGAGATCATTGAAGCGTGCAGGCAGCGCTGCAAATCCTTTCTCGCCGGCATTCCAGTCGCCTGGTGGCAGGTTGAACAGCGCCTGGGTGAGGCCGTTGCGCTTGAGCCGTTCGCCAACCGCTTCGACCGGATGCTCGTAGGGAAAGAGAAATTCGACGGCGGTGAAGCCGGCTGAAGCGGCAGCGTCGAAACGATCGAGGAACGGCACCTCGGTGAACATCATCGAGAGGTTGGCGGCAAAACGGGGCATTGGAATCCTCTTCTACTTGTCGCCGGGAAGCTTGACGCCGGTGACCTGGGCATACATCCGCGCCACCGATGCATCGTCGTCGCGGCCCATGCCGGCAGCCGACGTCATCAGGAACATCTGGAGGGCTGCGGCGGAGACCGGTACTGGAAATCTTGCGGTACGCGCCATGTCCTGGATGATGCCGAGGTCTTTCACGAAAATCTCCACTGCGCTGCGCGGCGTGTAGTCGCCGTCGAGCACATGCGGCATGCGGTTCTCGAACATCCAGGAATTGCCGGCGGAGGCCGTAATCACCTCATAGACCTTGCGGATGTCGAGGCCCTGCTTGGCGGCGAACGCCATCGCTTCACTGGCCGCCGCGATATGCACGCCGGCGAGCAGCTGGTTGATCATCTTGAAGGCCGCGCCCTGGCCGGCGGCATCGCCAAGTTCGTAGAGTTTTGCCGCCATGGCGTCGAGCGCCGGACGCGCTTTTGCAAAGGCGGCCGCGCTGCCCGACGCGAGAATCGTCAGCTCGCCTTGCGCGGCACGCTGCGCGCCACCAGAGATCGGCGCATCCAGATAATGACGGCCCGTCGCCTCGAGCTGTTTGGCGAGGCGCCGCGCCACGTCGGGATCCATGGTCGCGGAGGAGATGAAAACGCTATCCCTCGGCAAGGTTTCGGCGACGCCGTCCTTGCCGAACAGGATCGTCTCGGTCTGGGCAGCATTGACGACGACGCTGACGACGATATCGGCGCCTTTGGCCGCCTCGGCCGGAGTCGCAGCGCCAGCGCCGCCATCCCCGACAAACCGCGCGACCGCATCAGCTGAAACGTCGCAACCGGTCACGCTATGGCCAGCGCGCTTCAGCGACGTCGCCATGCCGTATCCCATCGAGCCGAGCCCGATGACGGCGATGCGCTGGTTCTGTGACGTGGAGGCTGACATGCAACTGACCCTTCTTGTTCTTGCGAACGTTTCCCGGACGGCCACCCTTTGCGGGGGCTCGTGACCTCGAATAACACGGCTTGGCCGCGCTGCCAAAGCGTGAGACAAGCGAGCATGACGGCCATGAGAACTGAGACAAGCAACGAGACAAGGCTGCGTGAGGATATCTGCCGCTTCGGACGGTCGCTATTCGAGCGCGGGCTGACGCCGGGGTCGTCAGGCAATATCAGCGTCCGGCTGGACGGCGGCGGCTGGCTCGTGACGCCGACCAACGCCTCGCTCGGCTTCCTCGATCCGGCCAAGTTGTCGCGGCTGGATGAGCAAGGCCGCCTCGTTTCAGGCGATGCGCCGACCAAGGAAGTTCCCCTGCACACCGCGCTCTACGACACGCGCGCAAGCGCGCGGGCGATCGTGCATCTGCATTCCACGCATTCGGTCGCGCTCTCGATGCTGCCCGAGATCGACCCACGCGCCGCACTGCCGCCGATGACGGCCTATTACCTGATGAAATGCGGCGCCACCGCGCTCGTGCCCTATTACCGCCCTGGCGATCCCGCCGTCGCCGATGCGATCAAGGGGCTGGCGGGGAAATATTCCTCCGTGCTGCTCGCCAATCACGGCCCGGTCGTGGCCGGCGACACGCTGGAAGCAGCGGTGTTCGCGACCGAGGAGCTGGAGGAGACGGCGAAGCTGTATCTGCTGCTGCGGGGCATGAACCCGCGGTACTTGTCACCGGAGCAGGTGAGCGATCTGGTGAAGGTGTTCGGGGTGACGTTGCCGGAGCATGGGCACGAGCATTGAGATCACAATTCTTCCGATGTCGTCCTGGCGAAAGCCAGGACCCATTACCACAGGGAGTAGTTGTTGGCAGATTCTGGCAACCAATGTCGTCTCAAAACACCCAGTTGGGATAATGGGTCCTGGCTTTCGCCAGGACGACGTTGAGGGGCATCCGGTTTCGACACGTCCGTTATGGCGAAGCGTACCTACAGCCCCAGATACGCCTTGCGCACATCCGGGTTGCCCCTGATCTCCGCCGCCGGCCCTTGCATCAGCACGCGGCCGGTTTGCAGGATGTAGGCGCGGTCGGCGATCTCCAGGCACTCGGCCATGCGCTGCTCGACGATCAGCACGGTCATGCCGGCCTCGCGGATCGTTTTCACCGCCTGGAAGATCTCATCGACCAGTTTGGGCATGATGCCCTGCGAGGGCTCGTCCAGCATCAACAGCCGCGGGCGCGTCATCAGCGCGCGGCCGATCGCCAGCATCTGCTGCTCGCCGCCGGAGAGCGTTTCGGCGCGCTGCTCGAGGCGTTCGGAGAGGCGTGGAAACAGCTTGAAAACGAGATCCAGCGGTGCCTCGCGATCCGCCTCGCCGCGATAGAGATAGCTGCCGAGGCGCAGATTGTCGCGCACCGACAGGCGCGGAAACAGGCGGCGGTTCTCCGGCACATAGGCAATACCGGTCGCGGTAACGTGATGCTGCGCCATGCCGTCGAGGCGCTTGCCGTCGAACGTCACAGTGCCCGAACGCGGACGCTCGGCGCCGGCGATCGTTTTGAGCAGCGTCGACTTGCCCGCGCCATTGGCGCCGGCAACGCAGACGATTTCGCCCTTCTGGACCTCGATCGAGACCGCGGAGATCGCGACCAGGCCCTGATAGGCAGTCGTGACTTCATGCACCGACAGCATGACGATCTCCCAGATATGCCTTGATCACCTTGGGATCGCGGACGACGTCGGCAGGCTTACCCTCGACCAGAACCTTGCCGAGGTCGAGCACGATGGCGCGATCGACCAGCGGCATCACGATCTCCATGACATGCTCGACCATCAGCACAGTGATGCCGGCATCGCGAACCTTGCGCACCAACGCGACGCCGGTCTGCGCCTCGGTCGGCGTGAGGCCGGTGAGGACTTCGTCGAGCAGCAGCAATTTCGGCTCGGTCGCGAGCGCGCGGGCGACTTCGAGCCGGCGCTTCTCGGCCGGCACGAGGTCGCTCGCGAGCACGTCGGCGCGCGCGGCAAGGCCAGTGAATTCCAGCACCTCATAGGCCTTGCGGCGTGCCACGCGCATCACGGTGTTGCGAACGAGCGCACCGACGATGACGTTGTCGATGACAGTCATGGTCTCGAAGCTCTTGACCACCTGGAAGGTGCGGCCGACGCCGAGCTGGCAGCGCTCGGCCGCCGGCAAATTGGTGACATTCTCACCGTCGAACCAGATCGAGCCCTGCGTCGGCGGCAGGACGCCGGCGATGAGATTGAACAGCGTCGACTTGCCGGCGCCGTTGGGGCCGATCAGGCCGACGATCTCGCCGCGGCCGACCGAGATCGAAACGTCGCTGTTGGCGACGAGGCCGCCGAACCGCTGCCAGACGCCGCGGGTTTCAAGGAGCGCGGTCATCGCGTGGCTCCTCTTGCCTTGGAGCGGGAGAGCAGGCTCACGAGGCCCTGCGGCAGGGCGAGCGATATCAACACGATTAGCGTGCCGTAGACGATGAGATCAACGCCGCGGCCGGAGCCGCCGATATAGGAGCGCGTTAGCTCCGTCATTGGGATCAGGATGGCCGCCCCTAACACCGGCCCCCAGAGCGTGCCGATACCGCCGAGCACGGCCGGCAGTGCCATCAGCAGCGAGAACTGGAAACCCATGACGCTTTCAGGATCGATATAGGCGAGGAACTGTGCGTAGAAGGCACCCCCGACGGCAACGAGGAACGCAGACACCGCCGCCGCGCCCATCTTGGAGTTGAACACGACGACGCCCAGACTCTCGGCCGCTTCCGGATTGTCCTTCACCGCGCGCCACCAGAAACCCCATTTGGAATCCTCAAGCCACCAGGTGACGAACCAAGCGAGGCAGCACAGCGCCAGCGCGAAGTAGAAGTACGGCAGCTTGCTGCGCATGAACTGGAATTTCAGCCAGCTGTCGCCGCGCACGGGAATGGTGATCCCCATCGCGGCTCCCGCCCATTCCCAGTTCTGGAACAGCAGCAAGCCGATTTCCGCGATCACGATGGTCGCAATCACGAAGTAATGGCCGCGCAGGCGGAAGAAGGGATAGCCGAGCCCCATCGCGATAACAGCCGCGATCCCGCCGCCGGCGAGCATCCCGAACCAGGGCAACACGCCGAACTTCGTGAACAGAAGCTCGGTGGTGTAGGCGCCGATGCCGAAATAGAGCGCGTGGCCCAGCGAGATCTGTCCGCAATAGCCGGAGAGGATGTTCCAGCTCTGCGACAGCGCCGCATACATCAACGTCAGGACCATGATGTTCTGGATGTAGACGTTCTTGACGAAGAGCGGCGCGAGCGCGGCAAGAGCGGCCAGCACTGCGGCAATGATGAGATCGCGGCGGCGCCGCGCGGCAAAATGCTTGTCCATCACATCGACCCGAACAGGCCACGCGGCCGGATGAAGACGACGAGCAGGTACACCGCATAGATGCCGACCGACTTCAGCGAGGGCGGCAGCATCAGGGCGGTCACCGCTTCCACTAGGCCGACGATGATGCCCCCGGCAAAGGCGCCGAACACGCTGCCGAAGCCGCCGAGCGCCACCGTGACATAGGCAATCAGCGCAAAGGAGGCGCCGACGTCGGGATAGATGTAGAAGAACACCGCCATGATCGCGCCGGCGAGACCGACCAGTGCGGCCCCAAGGCCCCAGCCGAACGCGAACACGCGGTTCTTGTCGATGCCGACGAGCGCGACGGCGCCGGGATCTTCACGGGTGGCCTCCAAGGCGCGGCCGAAATCGGTGCGATGGATGAAGAAGTAGAGGCCGGCAAAAGCCGCGATCGAGACCAGCGCACCGACCAATTGCGGCTCCGGAAGGAAGATGCCTGCAACCGAGATGGTTTTGCCGGCAAGCCAGGATTGCGGAATGCTGCGATAGTCCGGCGTGAAGAACAGCTGGGCGAGGCCTCGCATGACGATGGCGAGGCCAAAGGTCGTGAAGATCTGCACCATGCCCGCGTTGGCCTTGGCTCGCATGGCGAACCGTACAATCAACAGATAGACGATCGCTCCGAACACGAACATCGCCGCGGCAACCAATGGCGCCGAAAGCAAGGGGTCGATGGCGAAGAACGTGAACAGGAAAAAGGACGCGTACATCGCGATCATCAGGAACTCGCCATGGGCAAAGTTCGTGACGTCCATCAGGCCGAAGATCAGCGCGAGGCCGACGGCGATCAGGCCGTAGAGCAGGCCCATCAGCAGGCCGCTCGCGAGACTTTGGACAATTGTTTCGACTGTCAGCAACTTGTCCCCCAGAAAAAGCCCTCGGCCCGAGGGGTATCATCGAACGCGCATCGCAAAGGACTAGCCCGCCCTCGTCTTTCCCGACGCGGGCTCCGTCTTACATCGCAAGATCAGGATCGGGAGCTGTCAGAACTCCCGAGCCATGCTCACTTCATCGGCCAGACAGCGTCGGCCACCGCCGCCTGCGACGGGAAGATGGTGACGAACTTGCCGCCGATATATTGCAGCAGCACCGGATCGGCGTCGTTGTTCTGGCCCATGTCGTCGAACTTGACCCGCTTCCAGGGCATGATGGTCTGCTCGCCCGGAATGTCGGTTGCGGCCATCGCATCGCGAATCTTCTCGCCGTCGGTCGACTTGGCGCGGTTGATGGCGTCCGCGATCACGATCATCGCCATGAACTGCCGCGACGTGTTGTCGTTGAGGTCCTTGCCCGACTTCGCCTTGAACAGATCGTTGATCTTGCCGACCATCGGCCGCTTGGCGGCGAGATCGAGCGAGAAGCTGCCGCGCGTGATCGCGCCTTCGAGCTTGTCGCCGACGGCGTCGTAAAGCGCCTTTTCGGAGAAGCCGGCTGCCTGGGCGAGGATCGCGTTCGGCTTGTAGCCGAGCTCGGCCATCGTCTTGACCAGCAGGATGCCGTCCGTGGTGTAGCTCGAGGGCAGCAGCACGTCCGCGTTGGCAGCCTTGAGCTGCTGGACTTCGGCGGACAAGGACGGCGAGTTGGCGCGATACTTGATGTCGGAGACGATCTTGTAGCCTCGCTCGGTCGCGAGCTTGGTCTGGGCGTTTGCGGAGTCGGTGCCGAAGATCGTGTCTTCGTGGAACAGCGCCAGCGTGTCGGCCTTGACGCCCTTCTTCTTCATCGCGTCGAGGAAATCGAACATCGCGGCCGAGAACATCTCGTCATGCGGCGATGCGCGGAAATAATACTTCAGTCCGCGGCGATGCAGGCTCGGCGAGGAGTTGTCGGCCGACAGGAACGGGATCTGGTAACGCTCGCAGATCTGGCTGACGGTGACCGCGACCGCGCTCTGATAGGAGCCGAGCACGGCGCAGGCCTTCTCCTGGGTGATCAGTCGCTCGGCTTCGGCGCGGCCTTTTTGCGGGTCGCCCTGGTGGTCGGCGTACACGATGCGGATCTTGGCGCCGCCGAGACCGGGCAAGCCGACGCCCTTTGCCAGCGGAAGGTCGAAGTCCTGATCATTGTTGATGATGTCGATTGCGGTCTCGAACGCGCGCTGCGCATCGACACCGACCTGGGCGCCCGCACCCGACAGGGGATAGGTCGCGCCGATCAGCACCTCGGAAGTCTGTCCGCGCGCAGCTAGCGGCAGCAGCGCGGCAGCGGCGGTGGCTCCGAGCAGAACGTCGCGGCGAGTGATCGTCATTGGCAAAGTCCCCTGTTATTCGAATTTTGCGCGTATCGAATGAAACGATTGGCAAACTGCGTAAAGCCCGAAGAAGCAGCAAACGCTGCCTACTAAATCACGGCCATGTTCCTGTTTTTCAGATCGGTCACCAGCATCAAGCCAGGCGAATGCGTGATTGCGAATGGTACCTTGGCGGCGTTGATCACCGATTGCGGCGTCACGCCGCACGCCCAGAACACCGGGATCTCGTCCTGGGCGACTGGTACGGGATCACCATAGTCCGGCTTGGCAAGGTCGTTGATGCCGATCAGGTGCGGATGGCCAAGATGCACAGGCGCGCCGTGCACGGCGGGATAGCGCGAGGTGATCTGCACCGCGCGGATCGCATCGGCCGGTTTGAACGGGCGCATCGACACCACCATCGGCCCCGCGAACGGACCGGCCTCGCCGCAAGCGATGTTGGTGCGGTACATCGGCACGCGCACGTTCTGCTCGATGTGACGGATCGGCATGCCCTCGTCGAGCAGCGCCTCCTCGAACGAGAACGAGCAGCCGAGCACGAAGGTCACGAGGTCATCGCGCCAATGCTTCGTCACATCGGTCGGCTCGTCCACGACTTCGCCATCGCGCCAGACGCGGTAGCGCGGCACGTCGGTGCGGATGTCGAGATCGGCGCCGAGCGCGGGAATGTGGGGACTGCCGACGTCGGACATGCCGATGATCGGGCAGGGTTTCGGATTGAGCTGGCAGAATCGGTGGAAGGCACTGGCGTATTCCGCCGGCAGGATCGCCAGATTGCCCTGGACGAAGCCGGGGGCGACCCCCGCGGTCGAACCGACCCTGCCGCCGCGATAGGCGAGCCGTGCCTGACGGCTCGGGAGGATGTCAGACGTTTCAGTTTGCTGCGCTGCCACCAAAACAGTCATGTGATTGACCTGCCTATAAACTCGACAAAGACAGCCAACACCAAGCGTGCTATAAAGTCTAATCTTCCTTTCTAATCGATATCGATAAATTTGGTTTATCGAAGAGGAAAATTCTTCCGATGCTGGACTTCAGGTCGATCGAAACCTTCCTCTGGGTTGTCAAGCTCGGCAGCTTTCGGGGCGCCGCAGCACGGCTCAATACGACCCAGCCGGCGATCTCCCAGCGTATCGCGCAGCTCGAGCGCGAGATGGGGGTCAAGCTGCTGAACCGCGATCATCGCGTTGCGTCTCCCACCCCGAGCGGACGGCAGATGATGGTCTATGCTGAAAAGCTGATCGGCCTGCGCGCGGCCATGATGGCGGAGATCGGCGACGCTTCCGCGATGCGCGGCGTGATGCGGCTCGGTGTGGCCGAGACCATTGTGCACACCTGGCTGCCGCGGCTGGTGAAGAGCGTCAACGAAATCTATCCGAACCTGTCGCTGGAGATCGAGGTCGACATCACGCCGAACCTCACCGCGCGCCTGCTTGCGCAGGAGATCGAACTCGCTTTCGTGGTGGGGCCCCTCTCCGCTTCGGGCGTGCACAACCGCAAGCTCGCCGACTATCCGATCGGCTTTCTCGCAAGTCCCTCACTCGGGCTCGGCCACGGCCCCGTCACTCCGGCCGATATCGCGCGTTTTCCGATCATCACCTTCCCGCGCAAGACCAGGCCCTATGAAGTTGTCCGGGAGGTATTCGACCGTCCGGAGCTGCCGCCGATCCGCCTGCACGCCTCCGCCTCGCTTGCGACCGTGATCCACATGGCGGTGGAAGGCCTCGGCATCGCCGTGATCCCCGACGCCATCGTCGAGAGCGAACTCGCCGACGGCCGGCTGCAATTGCTCGACACCGACCTGGAGATCGCACCGCTGACATTCACGGCGAGCTGGCTCGCCTCGCCCGACGTCGTCGCGGTGCAGCGCGTCGCCGAGCTTGCATGTCAGATTGCGCAGAGCAGCCTCGCAGTTGACGCGTCCGCGCTGGCGCGTCATTGAAAAAGGTGCCGGACCAACAAGAGACCGACGCATGAGCCGAGCCGCGACCAACCTGCAAATCGATTCCGCCCGCCTCTGGGGCTCCATCCACGAGACCGCGCAATTCGGCGCGACGGCCAAGGGCGGTGTGCGGCGGCTGACGCTCAGCCGCGAAGACAAGCAGGTCCGCGACTGGTTTCGAAAGGCCTGCGAGGACGCCGGGCTTGAGGTGCACACCGATGCACTCGGCTCGCAATTCGGCCTGCGCAAGGGACGCGATATGTCGAAGCTGCCCGTCGGCATCGGCTCGCACCTCGACACCCAGCCGACCGGCGGCAAGTATGACGGCATTCTGGGAACGCTCGGCGCGCTCGAAGTGATCCGCACGCTGAACGACGCCGGCATCGAGACAGAGGCGCCGATCTGCGTGGTCAACTGGACCAATGAAGAGGGCTCGCGCTTCGCGCCGGCGATGATGGCATCCGCAGCCTATGTCGGCGATTTCACCACCGACGATATCCTCTCGCGCAAGGACATCGACGGCACCACCGTCGGCCAGGCACTCGACAGCATCGGCTATCGCGGCGACAAGCCGGTCGGTTTCCAGAAGCTCGGGTGCTTCGTCGAACTCCACATCGAGCAGGGCCCGATCCTCGAAGCCGAGGGCAAGACCATTGGCGTGGTCGATTCCGGCCAGGGCGTGCTCTGGTACGACGGCAAGATTTCCGGCTTCGAGAGCCATGCGGGATCAACCCCCATGCCGCTCCGCCGCGATGCGCTGGCGACGCTCTCCGAGATCGTGCTGGCGATGGAAGCCATTGCCAGCAAGCACGGCCCGAACGCGGTCGGCACCATCGGCGAGGCCGTGATCGCCAATCCCTCGCGCAACGTCATTCCCGGCGAGATCGCCTTCACCATGGATTGCCGCAGCGCCGACGGCGCGATCATGGATGCGCTCGATCGTGATTTGCGCGCCGCAATTGCCGAGATCGCCGCGCGTCGCAAGGTCGATGTGAAAATTGACCTCGTCTGGCGCAAGCCGCCAACGCACTTCGATCCCAAGCTGATCGCAGCGGTGGAGAACGCAGCCAAGACGCTCGGCTATTCCTCGCGCCGCATCACCTCCGGCGCCGGCCACGACGCCTGCAATCTCAATACCGTCATGCCGGCGGCGATGGTGTTCGTGCCTTGCAAGGACGGCATCAGCCACAACGAGCTGGAAGATGCGACGCAGGGCGACTGCGCCGCGGGCACCAACGTGCTGATGCACACCGTGCTGGCGATCGCCGGCGTCGCATCGTGAGTGGGAGTAGCGCCATGCGCGGAGTTTTCGTCGACGCCAATGAAGCGCTTGCCGTGATCATGGAGCGGCTGGAGAAGCCGGGTGATCCCAAGATACGGATCCACCGGGACCCCGATATCAAACCCGAGCAATATCCTGAAATCCTCGACGGCGCCGAGATCGCCATCGTCGACCACACGGCGCTCCCGACCGAAGTCGCGAAGAAGTGCGCGGGCCTCAAGCACGTCGTGTTCCTCGGCACCGGCGCGCGCAGCTACATGAACCCGGAGGAGCTCGCCGAGCTCGGCATCTCCGTGCATCTGATCAAGGGCTATGGCGACACCGCCGTCGCGGAGTCGGCCATCGCGTTGATGTGGTCCTCGGCCCGCGTCATCGCGATGATGGATCGCGAGATGCGCGCCGGGAACTGGCTGCGCGAGGACGGCATGCAGCTCACCGGCAAGACGCTGGGCCTGATCGGCTTCGGCGGCATCGCCGCCGAGGTCGCGCGCATCGCGTCCGGCGGCGGCATGAAGGTGATCGCATGGAACCGCTCGCCAAAGAGTCATCCGGGGGTCGAATTCACCGATCTCGACGCATTGCTGGCGCGCAGCGATGTCGTGTCGCTGCACCTGCTCCTCAACGACGAGACGCGCGGCATGATCACGCGCGAAACAATCGGCAAGATGAAACCCGGCGTCGTCTTCATCAACACCGCCCGCGGCGCCATCGTCGACGAGCAGGCGATGATCGACGCGCTGAAGTCGGGACACATCCGCCACGCCGGCCTCGACGTCTTCAACATCGAGCCGCTGCCGGCGGACCATCCACTGACGAAAATTCCAAACGTGACGCTGTCGGCGCATTCCGCCTTCCGCACGCCGGAAGCGAGCGAGAACCTGATTGAAGCGGCATGGGTCCATTGCCGCCGGATCGTGAAAGGATAAGAGCAACAACAATGGCCGACTATCGCACCATCAAGGCGGAGCCGCTCACGAACGCCGTCCGCGCAATCGTCAAGGCCGGTGGCTCCTCGGACCGCGAAGCCGAGCTCGTCTCCACCAATCTTGTCGAGGCCAATCTCAGGGGACACGACTCCCACGGCGTCGGCATGATCCCACGCTATGTCCAGAGCGTCGTCAATGGCGGCCTCGCCGTGAACCAGCACGTCAAGACCGTGCTCGACACCGGTCCGCTGCTCACCCTCGACGGCCTGACCGGTTACGGCCAGGTGATCGGCCATGAAGCGATGGAGCTGGCAGCCGAGCGCGCCAAGAAGAACGGCGTGTGCCTCGTTGGTCTGTCCAACGCGCATCACATCGGCCGTATCGGTCACTGGGCCGAGCAGTGCATCGACCACGGGCTGGTGTCGATCCACTTCGTCAACGTGATCTCGCGCCCGATCGTTGCGCCCTGGGGCGGCAGCGATGCGCGCCACGGCACCAACCCGTTCTGCGTCGGCATCCCGCGCCGGGGCAAGGAGCCGATCGTGCTCGACTTCGCCACGAGCCGGATCGCGCAGGGCAAGACCCGCGTCGCCCACAACAAGGGCGTCGAGCTCGAGCCCGGCACCATCATCGACAACGAGGGCAAGCCGACCACCAACCCGCGCTACACCGTGATCCCGCCGCACGGCGCCATTCTGCCGTTCGGCGAGCACAAGGGGTCGGGGCTTGCACTGGTGTGCGAAATCCTCGGCGGCGCACTCTCCGGCGGCCAGGTCGTCAAGGGCCCCTCCGACGGCAAGTACAACGTCCTCAACGGCATGCTCTCGATCGTCATCGATCCAGGCAAGCTCGGCACGGGCGAGAACCTGGCGCGCGAAGTCGAGAGCTTCATCGCCTGGCACACCGGCTCGCCGCCCGCCCCCGGCGTCGACAAGGTGAAGATCGCCGGCGAGCCCGAGCGCGAGACCAGGAAGAAGCGTCTCGCCGAAGGCATCCCGGTCGATCCGACCACCTGGCAGGAGATTCTCGAGGCGGGGAAGAAGTTCGGGCTGGATCAGGCGGCGGTCGAGAAGATCGCGGGGTAGTCTCGGACGCGGCTATCAGAATCGGTGTCGTCCCGGACAAGCGCGCTTAAAGCGCGCGCCGATCCGGCAACTGTTATGTTGATGGTTCGACCTTATAGATTTTTCGGTCGCGCAGCATGGCGTTGAGGATGGTCAGCAGCTTCCTGGCGACAGCAATGAGGGC
>NZ_JAFCLG010000017.1 GCF_018129685.1 Bradyrhizobium manausense | reverse complement strand
GCCAGGCCACGCCTTGACGGCCGCAAGCAAGGCGTCATGCTCAATGGCAATCGGACGTCGCTTTAATGGTTGCTACGAAACCTCCGTCGTGTCTTACTCCGCCGCTTCCGCGTAATCGCTCACCGGCGGGCAGGAGCACACCAGGTTGCGATCGCCGTAGACGTTGTCGACGCGGCCGACGGGGCACCAGTACTTGTCGGTGCGCGAGGTGCCTGATGGGAAGCAGCCTTCGCTGCGGGTATAGGCGCGCTTCCAGTCGTCGTCGGCGATGTCGTGCACGGTGTGCGGGGCGTGACGCAGCGGGGACGCCTCGATCTTGAAGCGGCCGGCCTCGACCTCGGCGATTTCTTTCCGGATCGCGATCATGGCGTCACAGAAACGATCCAGCTCGGCCTTGGATTCCGACTCGGTCGGCTCGATCATCAGCGTGCCCGGCACCGGGAAGCTCATGGTCGGCGCGTGGAAGCCGTAATCGATCAGGCGTTTTGCGATGTCGTCGACGGTGACGCCCGAGGTCGCTTTCAGCGGACGCGGGTCGACGATGCACTCATGCGCGACGCGGCCCTTCTCGTTCCTGTAGAGCACCGGGAAATGGGCATCGAGCTTCGCCGCAATGTAGTTGGCGTTGAGGATCGCGATCTCGGTCGCGCGCTTCAAGCCCTCGCCCCCCATCATCAGGATGTAGATGTAGGAGATGGTGAGGATCGAGGCCGAGCCGAACGGCGCGGCCGAGACCGGACCGACCGGGGCATCCGCCCGCGTCGCCGGATGGCCCGGCAGGAATGGGGCGAGATGCGCTCTTACGCCGATCGGGCCCATGCCGGGGCCGCCGCCGCCATGCGGGATGCAGAACGTCTTGTGCAGGTTGAGATGGCTGACATCGGCGCCGTAATCGCCGGGCCTGGAAAGACCGACCTGCGCGTTGAGGTTGGCGCCGTCAAGATACACCTGGCCGCCATGGCCGTGCACGATGTCGCAGATCTCGCGGATATGCTCCTCAAACACGCCATGGGTCGAGGGATAGGTGATCATGACCGCGGCCAGATTCGCCGAATGCTTCTCGGCCTTGGCGCGGAGATCATCGACGTCGACGTCGCCGTTGGCCTCGCAGGCAACCACCACCACGTCCATGCCGGCCATCGCAGCCGAGGCCGGGTTGGTGCCATGGGCGGAGGAGGGGATCAGGCAGATCCTGCGATGGCTTTCTCCACGCGCGGCATGATAGCCACGGATCGCGAGCAGGCCGGCATATTCGCCTTGCGCGCCGGAATTCGGCTGCAGCGAAATCGCGTCATAGCCGGTGATGTCGCACAGCCACTTCTCCAGCCGCGCGAACAGCGCGTGATAACCCATGGCCTGCTCGCGCGGGGCGAACGGGTGCAAGGACCCGAACTCCGGCCAGGTCAACGGCATCATCTCGGTGGTCGCGTTCAGCTTCATGGTGCAGGAGCCGAGCGGGATCATCGCGCGGTCGAGCGCGAGGTCGCGGTCCGAGAGCTTGCGCATGTAGCGCAGCATCTCGGTCTCCGAGCGATGCGCGTGGAACACGGGATGGGTCAGGAACGCGGTCGTGCGCTTCAGCGTTTCCGGCAGCGCCTCGCGGGTGGTGGCGTCGATCTCGGCGTAGGACAGCTGGCCGCCGAAGGCGCGCCACACCGCTTCGACCGTAGCGGGCGTCGTGGTCTCGTCCAGCGCGATGCGCAAAGCGCTTTCGCCGACGCCGAGATTGATCCTCTCGGCCGCGGCGCGCGCGACGATCTCGGCTCGCTTTGCGCCGGCGTCCACGCTGAGCGTGTCGAAGAAGCTTTCGCTGTCGGGCGCAAAGCCGAGCTTGCGAAGGCCGCTCGCGAGCACGGCGGCGCGGCGATGCACGTTGCGCGCGATCTGGATAAGCCCCTCGGGGCCATGATAGACCGCATACATCGCCGCGATCACGGCGAGCAGCACCTGCGCGGTGCAGATGTTGGAAGTCGCCTTCTCGCGGCGGATGTGCTGCTCGCGGGTCTGCAGCGCGAGGCGATAGGCTGGCGCGCCGCGCGAGTCCACGGAGAGGCCGACGATGCGGCCGGGCAGTGAGCGCTTCAGTGCGTCGCGCACCGCCATATAGGCCGCGTGCGGACCGCCATAACCCATCGGCACGCCAAAGCGCTGCGCCGATCCGATGGCGATGTCGGCCCCTAACTCGCCGGGCGATGCGAGCAGCGTCAGTGCCAGCAGGTCCGCGGCAACGATCGCGAGCGCACCCTTGGCCTTCAGCGACGCGATCGCGGGCCTGAGGTCGCGCACCGCGCCCGAAGTTCCCGGATATTGCAGCAGCGCGCCCAGCACGTCTGCCTGGTCGAGATCGGTGAGGGGATCGCCGACGACCAAATTCCAGCCAAGAGGCTCGGCGCGCGTGCGCATCACGGCCAATGTCTGCGGATGCACGTCCTTGTCGACGAAGAAGGCCTTTGCCTCGACCTTCGAGTGCCGCTCGGCAAGCGCCATGGCTTCGGCCGCAGCCGTTGCCTCGTCGAGCAACGAGGCGTTGGCGACGTCGAGCCCGGTGAGGTCGCAGATCATGGACTGGAAGTTGAACAGCGCCTCCAGCCGGCCCTGGCTGATCTCGGGCTGGTAGGGCGTATAGGCCGTGTACCAGGCCGGGTTCTCCAGGATGTTGCGCTGGATCACCGCGGGCAGGATCGTGCCGGAATAGCCTTGGCCGATCAGCGAGGTGAAGACCTGGTTCTGCGCAGCAAGCTCGGCCATGTGCGCGATGGCCTCGGTCTCGCTCAGCGGCTTGCCGAGATCGAGCGGCGCGGCCTGCCGGATCGAGGCCGGCAGCGTTTCCGCCATCAGCGCGTCGACGCTTTTCGCGCCGACGGTTTCCAGCATCGCGGTGACATCGCGCGCCGAGGGGCCGATGTGGCGGCGAACGAAACTGGCGGCGGCCTCGCCGCTGGATTTACGGTGCGCTGTCATCGCTTGCTCCATCGTTTTCAAGCCGTGTGTGCCTTGTAGGCGGCTTCATCCATGAGGCCGCCGAGCTCGCTCTTGTCGGCAATCTTGATCTTGAAGAACCAGGCCTTGCCTTGCGCGTCCGAGTTCACCAGCGCCGGCTCGGCGGCGAGGTCGGGGTTGGTCGCGAGCACTTCGCCTGATATCGGCGCGTAGACGTCGGAAGCAGCCTTCACCGATTCCACGACGGCGGCGGCTTCCGCCTTCTTCAGCACGCGGCCGAGCTTGGGCAGCTCGACGAACACGACGTCGCCGAGCTGGGACTGCGCGTAATCGGTGATGCCGACGGTGGCGACATCGCCGTCGATCGCGAGCCATTCATGGTCGGAAGTGTACAGCGTCGTGGTCATTGTCAGTTTCCTGAAGTGGTGAGGCTTGATTGAAAGCCGCGGGCTGGGTTCACCTCTCCCATCCGGGGCAGCGCTATCGCATCTGGTATGCGCGATGCGGCGGCATCGGCAGTGGGCTCCCTCTCCCGCTCTTGTCCGCCGAAGCCTTGGCGAAGGCGGATGCGGGGCGCGACGAGCTGCGCTCGCGCTGGGAGGGCTGGGGTGGGGGCTGTCTCCGCATTGGGATTGTCGAGAGTTGTCGAGAGTGTCCCCGAGTGGTGAGAACCCTCACCCGCCGCGCTCTGCGAGCGCGTCGGCCTCTCCCGCAAACGGGAGAGGCGAAGCAAGCCCGCGGTCCTCGTGAAATCCATACGCGATGCACCACCCCTCCGGGGAGAGGTGACCGTGGGGCCGGCACTTGTGATCGATCTCATCATGCGTCAGCGTTTGTAGGTGTTCTTCACGAAAGGCATGGCGGCGATGGTGAGCGGCAGAAATTGCCCGCGCACCTCGGCGAAGAGAGTTGTGCCGAGCGCGCTCAGCCTCGTCGGCACGTAGCCCATCGCGACCGGCGCATTCAGGCTCGGGCCGAACCCGCCCGATGTGACTCTTCCGATCGGATCGCCGCCCGCGTCATCCGCAAACAGCGGCGCGCCTTCACGCACCGGCGCGCGGCCGAGGGCGAGCAGGCCGACGCGGCGGCGGGATGCGCCGTGATCGAAATGGGCGAGAATCTTGTCGGCGCCGGGAAAGCCGCCGGCGCGGGCGCCGCCGGTGCGGCGGCTCTTCTGCACCGACCATTCCAGCGCGGCTTCGACCGGCGTCGTCTCGGTGTCGATGTCGTGGCCGTAGAGGCAGAGCCCGGCTTCCAGGCGCAGGCTGTCGCGGGCACCCAAGCCGATCGGCATCACGTCGGAGTTTTCAAGGAGAGTCCTGGCGAGACGCTCCGCATCGGCGGCGGGGACCGAGATTTCAAAACCGTCCTCGCCGGTGTAGCCCGAGCGCGAGACGAAGCACTTGATGCCGGCGACCTCGTACGGACCGGCGTCCATGAACTTCATGGCAGGCGCTTCCGCACATAGTTTCGCCAGCGCCGACTCGGCCTTCGGGCCCTGCAGCGCGATCAGGGCGCGGTCTTCAAGCGAATCGATGATGCAGGTGTCGGAGAGGTTCGCGCGCAGATGCGCTTCGTCGTCGGCCTTGCAAGCGGCGTTGACGACCAGGAACAGGTGATCGCCGAAATTGGCGGCCATCAAATCGTCGAGGATCCCGCCATTTTCATTGGTGAACTGGGCGTAGCGCTGCCGCCCCGGCGCAATCGCCGCGATGTCCTGCGGCACCAGCCGTTCCAGCGCGCGGGCGGCGTCCTCGACCTTGCCCGACTTCGGCCGGAGCGCGAGCTGGCCCATATGGGAGACGTCGAACAGGCCGGCCTCGTTGCGGGTATGAAGGTGCTCTTTCAGCACGCCCGCAGGATACTGCACGGGCATGTCATAGCCCGCGAAAGGCACCATCTTGCCGCCGAGCGACACGTGCAGGTCGTAAAGGGGGGTACGTTTCAGGGAAGCTTTGTCGTCACGCACGGACATCACGGGGGCCCTCGGCGGTTCCCCGGGGATGATTCCCCGGTGGACACCAGTCGAAGCCCCATCTGTCGCTGTGCCTGAGAGTATTATCCCGTCGGCGGACGCGGTCCGGGCCAACCCTTGTTAAAAGGTATTTGCCCGTCGGCGCCTCTTTCCAGATGTCGTCAAAGCCACGCGGTCCTTTTGCCTGAGAGTTTCCGGGGCGGTTGCTCCTTCGGCGCCGGCTATCCAAAGCCGGTCTCTCCCGACGTGGCCGTACGATACAGACGGGTAAAGACCACAGGCCAGCCAAGCCTGTCAACGCGCCCTTTCCGGCTTTCAACGGGATTACGCGCCTGCGGCAACACTTTGATCTCTCTGCACAGTTTCTGGACAGCGAGACTGGCCTTGTCTAAAAGCGCTTTGGCCTGCAGATAACAGTCCAAATCCCAAGGTTTGGACGGTACGGAAGCGGGTCCTAAAGCGCGATTGAGAGTCATCGCGCTTTAGCTCTTTGTTTGAGCATGATCTTTCCGGAAAACCGCTTCACACCTTTCCGGATCATGCTCCAGCACACCCGATTGGATGAACATGAGCGGCGTCAACGAGATCAGGTCGACCTTTCTGAACTTCTTTGCCGAGAACGGCCACGAGATCGTGTCGTCCTCGCCATTGGTGCCGCGCAACGACCCGACATTGATGTTCACCAATGCCGGCATGGTGCAGTTCAAGAACGTCTTTACCGGCGTCGAGAAGCGGCCGTACCAGCGCGCCACCACCTCGCAAAAATGCGTGCGCGCCGGCGGCAAGCACAACGACCTCGACAATGTCGGCTACACCGCGCGCCATCTCACCTTCTTCGAGATGCTCGGCAATTTCTCGTTCGGCGACTATTTCAAGGAACGCGCGATCGAGCTCGCCTGGACCCTGATCACCCGCGACTTTGGGCTGAAGAAGGACAAGCTGCTCGTCACCGTCTACCACACCGACGACGAGGCGGCCGGCCTGTGGAAGAAGATCGCGGGCTTCTCGGAAGACCGCATCATCCGCATCCCGACCTCGGACAATTTCTGGGCGATGGGCGACACCGGTCCGTGCGGCCCCTGCTCGGAGATCTTCATCGATCGCGGCGACCACATCTGGGGCGGCCCTCCGGGCTCGCCGGAAGAGGACGGCGACCGCTTCCTCGAATTCTGGAATCTCGTGTTCATGCAATACGAGCAGGTGACGAAGGAGGAGCGCGTGGATCTGCCGCGTCCCTCGATCGACACCGGCATGGGCCTGGAACGCATGGCCTGCATCATGCAGGGCGTCGACAGCGTGTTCGAGACCGACCTGTTCCGCCATCTGATCGACGCGACCGCGTCCGCGCTCGGCAGCGGGCCGACCGAGCAGACGGTCGCCTCGTTCCGCGTCATCGCCGACCATCTGCGCTCCTCCGCCTTCCTGGTCGCCGATGGCGTGCTGCCTTCGAATGAAGGCCGCGGCTATGTGCTGCGCCGGATCATGCGCCGCGCGATGCGCCATGCGCAACTGCTCGGGGCCAAGGAGCCGCTGATGCATCGGCTGGTCTGGGCGCTGGTGCGCGAGATGGGCCAGGCCTATCCCGATCTGATGCGCGCGGAGAACCTGATCGAGGAAACGCTGCGGCTGGAAGAGACCCGCTTCCGCAAGACGCTGGTGCGCGGCCTTGCCATTCTCGACGAGAAGAGCGCGTCCTTGAAGAAGGGCGACATGTTCGACGGCGACGTCGCCTTCACGCTGTACGACACCTATGGCTTTCCGCTCGACCTGACGCAGGACGCGCTGAAGTCGCGCGGCATCGGCGTCGACCAGGCCTCGTTCACCGACGCGATGGAGCGGCAGAAGGCCAAGGCGCGCGAGTCCTGGAAGGGCTCGGGCGAGGCGGCTTCCGAAGCGATCTGGTTCCCGCTGCGCGAGAAGCTGGGGGCCACGGAATTTCTGGGTTACGAGACCGAGAGCGCCGAGGGCGTGGTCGCCGCGCTGGTGAAGGACGGCAAGGAAGTTGCCAGCCTCAAGGCTGGTGAGACTGGCGCGATCGTGCTGAACCAGACACCGTTCTATGCGGAATCCGGCGGCCAGGTCGGCGACACCGGCGTTTTGACCGGTGAGGGCGGCACAAAATTCAGCGTCACCGACACGCAGAAGAAGCTCGGCGATTTCTTCGTGCATGTCGGCAACGTGGAGAGCGGCGAGCTGAAGGTCGGCACCGCGCTGCAGCTCGAGGTCGATCATGGCAGGCGCTCGTCGATCCGCGCGCATCATTCGGCGACGCACCTCATTCACGAGGCGCTGCGCCAGGTGCTCGGCGATCACATCGCCCAGCGCGGCTCGATGGTCGCGCCCGATCGTTTGCGCTTCGACTTCGTGCATCCGAAGCCGATCACGGCGGAGGAGCTCGCCCGCGTCGAGGACATCGCCAACGACGTCGTGCTGGAGAACGACGAGGTCACTACCCGCGTGATGGGCGTCGACGAGGCTCGTGAAGCCGGTGCTCGCGCGCTGTTCGGCGAGAAATACGGCGACGAGGTTCGCGTCGTCTCGATGGGCAAGACCGCGCGCGAGCGCGGCGCCAATGCGCTCGGCTGGTCGGTCGAGCTCTGCGGCGGCACCCATGTGCGGCGCACCGGCGATATCGGCCTGATCACGCTGACCGGCGAGAGCGCGGTCGCTTCGGGCGTCCGCCGCATCGAGGCGCTGACCGGCAATTACGCGCGAAAACATGCCAACGAGACCATGGCGCTGGCGAAGACCGCGGCGAACGAGCTGCGCACCTCGATCGACGATGTTCCCGCGCGCATCACCGCGCTGATGGAGGAGCGCAAGAAGCTCGAGCGCGAGCTCTCCGACGCCCGCAAGAAGCTCGCAATGGGCGGTGGCGCGGCGGCGGGCGGTGGCGCAGCAAGCGGCGTGCGCGAGGTCGGCGGCGTCAAGCTGATGGCGCGCGCGGTCGAAGGCATCGAGATGAAGGATCTCAAAGGCCTCGCCGACGAGGCCAAGAAGCAGATCGGCTCGGGCGTGGTCGCCATCATCGGCGTTACCGAGGACGGCAAGGCCGGTGTCGTGGTCGGCGTCACCGCGGACCTGACCGCGCGCTTCAACGCCGTGAATCTGGTGCGCGTCGCCTCCGAGGCGCTCGGCGGCAAGGGCGGCGGCGGCCGGCCCGACATGGCGCAGGCCGGCGGCCCTGATGGGGCCAAGGCGTCCGAGGCGCTGGCGGCGATCGAAAAAGCGATGGGGGCTGCGTAAACACAATGCGGCTCGTTCCGCGAGGACGTGGCCTCCGCGATCCCAACTTGAGGGATCGCCTCTACGAATTGCTTGAGCACGATCCGCTCGCCTATTCGATCGGGTCGCGCTTCATCCAGCTGGTCATCAGCGTCATCGTGCTTGACGTCGTCGCGATGGTCCTGGCTTCGGTGCCGGAGCTTGACGCGGAGTTCGGCACGCTGTTTTCGGCGATCACCATTCTCTGCGTCGTCGTGTTCGCGTTGGAATATGGGGCGCGGCTCTGGACCGTGGCGGGACACACACCGCGCAAGGCCTCGGCGCTGTCCGACCGGCTCGGCTACGCCTTCTCGGCGCTCGGTATCATCGACCTCATGGCGTTCCTGCCGGCCGCGATCGTGCTGATGATGGGCCGGCACGCCACGCTCGCCGCGCTCGGCGTGCTGCCGTTCTTCAAGCTGATACGGTACTCGCCGGCGATGCGCTCGTTGCTCGCGGCAGTTCATGCCGAGCGGCGCGCGTTGATCGGCTGTCTCGTCATCCTGACCGGGGCGGTGTTGACCTTCGCCTCGCTGCTCTACGCCGTCGAGCGCGACGTGCAGCCGACCAGGCTCGGCACCATTCCGGACGCGATGTGGTGGGCGATCGTGACGCTCGGCACCGTCGGCTATGGCGACGTCGTACCGGTGACGGCGCTCGGCAAGGTCATCTCGGTCTTCACCATCATCTCGGGCTTTGCCATGATCGCGCTGCCGGTCGCGATCATCTCCACGGCTTTTGCGGAAGAGGTGAAGCGGCGCGACTTCGTCGTCACCTGGGGCATGCTGGCGCGGGTGCCGCTGTTCTCGCATCTGTCCGCGTCCGAGATCGCCGACATCATGCAGCTGTTGCGGGCACGCACCGTCGAGCAGGGCGAAATCCTGGTGCGGCGAGGGGATCCCGCCTCGTCGATGTATTTCATCACCGCCGGCGAGGTCGAGATCGTGTTGCCGAACCAGCAGGTGCGGCTCACCGACGGCACCTTCTTCGGCGAGATCGCGCTGCTGCACAAGACCAAACGCAGCGGCACGGTGACGGCGACGCGCAAGACGCGGCTGCTGGTGCTGGACGCGCAGCATTTTCACGCCCTGATCGAGCGGATGCCGACTCTCGCCGCGCACGTCCACAGGACCGCCAAGGCGCGGCTGGAGGAGACCGGCGATCTCGCCGCGGCCGAGCTCGCGCAGGCCGAGCGCGAGGGCACCGATCGCTGAGCGGTCAGCTCTTCTTGAGGAAGATGTAATCGGCCGAGTAGGGCGCGCTTCTGAACTCGCCGGCCTTGTCGCAGGCGCCTGCGAGCTTGCCGCCATGTGTGAGGACGCGCTGAACCGTCGTAACGTCTGAAAGCAGGCCATTGCCGCGTCGCGCTGCGACGTCCAGCTTGAGCCAGGGAATATCGTTCTCAGTTTCGCCCGGAGCAGTGCCGGCGACCTTGCCGGTCACGGCGCTGCCGTCCTGATACTCCCAGTTCGGGCCCGCGTAGTGTCTGCCGACCGTCTTGCTGTTCTCGAGCAGGGTCGCGATCGGCTCGCGAAAGCTCCATGTGAGTTTGCCGTCTGCCGCCGTCTTGCATTCGTAGATCTGCGCCCCTTCAGCGTGCAGGGCCGTCACCAGTTGCTCGCCGGGGGCCTGGATGGCCTCCGGAAAGCCGACAGGCCGAATTGCTCCGCGCGGGGCCTCGGCCGGTGCCGGCTCGGCAGCCCTTGCTGGAGCAGCCGCGGCCGCAAGCAACATCAAGCAGGGAACGACAAGCTTGATCGACATGGGTCGCATCTCCGTAAATGGCTGTCATAAAAGCAACGGGCCGCGCTCAAAGACGCAGCCCGTGATGACGTCTGGCCCAGTCGGGCGAAAATGCGGATGGCAGCTTACGCCGCCAGCGCCTTCGCCAGGTTGTCGGCGACCTTGTCGAGGAAGCCGGTGGTCGAGAGCCAGCGCTGGTCGGCGCCGACCAGGAGCGCGAGGTCCTTGGTCATGTAGCCTTCCTCGACGGTGTCGACGCAGACCTTCTCCAGCGTGGTCGCGAACTTGGCGAGCTCGGCGTTGTTGTCGAGCTTGGCGCGGTGGGCGAGGCCACGGGTCCAGGCGAAGATCGACGCGATCGAATTGGTCGAGGTCTCCTTGCCCTTCTGGTGCTCGCGGTAGTGGCGGGTCACGGTGCCGTGGGCAGCTTCGGCTTCCACCGTCTTGCCATCCGGGGTGAGCAGCACCGAGGTCATCAGGCCGAGCGAGCCGTAGCCCTGTGCGACCGTGTCGGACTGCACGTCGCCGTCGTAGTTCTTGCAGGCCCAGACATAGCCGCCGGACCACTTCAGCGCCGAGGCCACCATGTCGTCGATCAGCCGGTGCTCGTAGGTCAGGCCCTTGGCCTCGAATTCCTTCTTGAATTCGCGGTCGTAGATGTCCTGGAAGATGTCCTTGAAGCGGCCGTCATAGACCTTGAGGATGGTGTTCTTGGTCGACAGGTAGACCGGGTAGTTGCGCAGCAGGCCGTAGTTCAGCGAGGCGCGGGCGAAGTCGATGATGGAATCGTCGAGATTGTACATCTCCATGGCGACGCCGGCGCCCGGCGCCTTGAATACTTCCTTCTCGATCACGGTGCCGTCCTCGCCGACGAACTTCATCGACAGGGTGCCCTTGCCCGGGAACTTGATGTCGGTGGCGCGGTACTGGTCGCCATAGGCGTGGCGGCCGATGATGATCGGCTTGGTCCAGCCGGGAACCAGGCGCGGCACGTTCTTGCAGATGATCGGCTCGCGGAAGATCACGCCGCCGAGGATGTTGCGGATGGTGCCGTTCGGCGACTTCCACATCTGCTTGAGGCCAAACTCCTTCACCCGGGCCTCGTCCGGGGTGATGGTGGCGCACTTGACGCCGACGCCGACCTTCTTGATCGCCTCGGCGGCGTCGATGGTCACCTGATCGTTGGTCTGGTCGCGGTATTCCATGCCCAGGTCGAAATAGAGCAGCTCGACATCCAGGAACGGGTTGATCAGCTTGTCCTTGATGTACTGCCAGATGATCCGGGTCATCTCGTCGCCATCGAGCTCGACGACGGGATTGGATACCTTGATTTTTGCCATGATCGGGGATGCCCTCTTGGGAACGGCGCTTGCGGCGCGCCACGTGAATATCCGCGGCGTCATAGCACCCGGACGCGGCGGGCGAAAGCCAAGGGATTATGCACTTTTAGCTCATCCAGCTTCCGCAGGTGAGGGGCGGGACAGGCCGGTCCGGCGGGGGACGTCCTAAGGCTCCGGGAGAGATCCAAAAGTCGAATCCAACCCGTTATTTCCCTTGAGAATTTCGTCAGGACAGGCAAACGACAGGCGGACAGGGCCGCGCCGGTATTGCGGCGCTTGTGGCTATTCCTGAGTGCGCCTTGCCAAAGCCTTGAGAACAAGGCCTTGAGAACCAGTGTGAAAGCGAAACGAACATGTCGGGGACTGACAAGAGCAAGGCGGGCCTTTCCCTCGACGGTCCGATCGTGATCCTGGTCGAGCCGCAGCTCGGCGAAAACATCGGCATGGCCGCGCGCGCCATGGGTAATTTCGCGCTTGGCGCCTTGCGCATCGTCAACCCCCGCGATGGCTGGCCGAACATCGCGGCACAGCGGGCCGCGGCCGGCGCCGACCACATTCTGGAAAAGGTCGAACTGTTCGACACGGTGGAGCAGGCGGTCGCCGACCTCGATTTGCTGTTCGCCACCACCGCACGCCCGCACGACCAGGCCAAGCCCGTGGTCGGGCCGGAGGCGGCAGCACGCGAGATCGCCGGGCACGTTGCGACCGGCGGCAGGTGCGGCATCCTGTTCGGCCGCGAACGCTGGGGGCTGACCAACGAGGAGGTCGGGCTCTCCAACCGCATCATCACCTTCCCGGTCAATCCGGGCTTCGCCTCGCTCAACCTCGCCCAGGCCGTGCTGCTGGTCGGCTATGAATGGTTCAAGCAGGCGACGGCGGGCGCGTTGCCGCACGGCATGCCCGAGCGCTCCGAGCGCGCCTCGCAGCACCAGATGCAGGCCTTCTTCGACAATCTTGTGCGCGAGCTCGACCGGGTCGAATTCCTTCGCCCGGCCGAGAAGCGCGACACCATGCTGGTGAACCTGCGCAACATCTTCACCCGGATGGAGCCGACCAAGCAGGACATGCACACGCTGCACGGTGTGGTCATGGCGATCGCCGAGGGACGCAAGGGCCCGGCCAAGGGTGGCGTGCTCGACGGTGAGCAGGCGACGCGCCTGCGTGCGCTGCTGGCCGAGCACGGGCAGGGCGGCGGTGTGCCCGACAGCGGCTCGACGGTGCGGGGGCTCGCCCGTCTGCTCCGCCGCAACCCCACCGACGCCGAGCGCCTGCTCTGGCAGGCGCTCACCCGCGACCGCCGCTTCGCTGGGCAGTTCAAGCGCCAGACCCCGGTCGGCCGCCACATCCCGGACTTCGTCTCGTTCCCGCACCGGATCGCGATCGAGCTTGTGAATCCGGGCGAGGGGGAGACGATTGCCGCGGATCGCGCGTCAAGGCGGGCGTGGCTCGAAGCGCGCGACTACCGCGTGCTGGAAATCCGCGCGGCTGACGTGGAGCGCGATATCGAGGCGGAGCTCGTGCGGCTGCAGGCTCTTACGGATAATGCGAAATAGCCCGCCAACTCGGCTGCAGTTTTATATTGATTTGCCTTACCTGAAGTATAGCATGTCCAGCATACATATTTGGGGTTGAATTGCCTGCGCTATCGTCGCTGATGGGGTGGTCATCTTTTCCTCGTTTGGTCGACTTACTTCGAACTGAGATTTTCATCCGCGCGCGCAGCTCACCCCGACACAGATTGTTGGGGGACGACATGCATCTGCTTTTTTACGCAATTGGAGATCGTGCCTCCGCTCGCTTTGGGGTGATCGGACATAGGTGGAGAGCGATCAGGTGGCTGGTGTCGGTGCTTGCCGTCGCGTCGAGCGGATGTTCGATCCATCCGGTCCAACAGGAAGCCACGGGCGTTCCGACACCAATTCTCGTGCAGTACATTCGCTGCGAAACGCGGCTTGCCATTCAAGACAAGGCGATCCAGCTTCTTGCCGATGAAAATCCGTCGAATCCGTTCATCGAAGAGCTTAGGGCAGTTCGCGGACGCCCATGGCCGCCTGGTGTAAGAGCGCGATTGCAAGGCGTCGAACGGGCGATCTACGACAAGTATGTTCAGACCGGCATCGCCTACGATTTTTCATTCGACATCACGGAGGACAATGGCGCATCCGGCGGGGCTGACCCCGTCAAGTTCATAACGAATGGATCGGCCGGCATCGGTTTATCGGCGAGCGGAGACTTCAAACGTCAGAATATCCGACACTTCGTCGTCAGCGAGACGGCCAAGGATCTGCTGGAGAACAGGGATATCGGTTATCCCATGGAAGACGGGCAACGCGGTTGCGGCTCGGACTACAGATCTCCGAACTATGCCTATCCGATTGCGGGCAAGATCGGAATCGACGAGTTGATCTCGACATTCTTTGACTTGAACGAGATCAGGAATCTCTCAATCGACAAGTCCAATTCAACGGTGTTCGCCGATCAGCTGACGTTTACAACGACCCTGTCCGGGTCGGTATCCCCTCATGTCATCGTCGCGCCTGCCGGCAACGGATGGGGGCTCCTGAGTCCGGCAAGCATCACAGCCGGCGGATCGCGCCTCGACAAACACGCACTGATTATCGGTTTGTCTTTGGATGCGCCAAAGGGAACCTCCGGGCGAGCAGTTGCGGCAATTGTCCCTGGGGGGCTGGGGAGATCTGCCTTGCAGAGAGGAGGCGTTCGCTCTCCGACGGAGCAGAGCGCGCTTGACGCGGTGACGCAGTCACGACTGGATTCATATCTCGATCGCGCCTTCCGCTAGTCTTGCGATCCACGACTTGGGGCGGTGGATTGCGAATTCGCCCAATCGACCCGTGCGCCTAGCGCCAGAGCTGCGCGTCGCGTCATCGTCGCGCTTCCGTCTGGCGACGCGCGAACAGGCGCGGCAGCAGCATGGGAACGCGCCGCCGATAGTCCTGATAAGTCGCGCCGAACTCGGCGATCAGATCGCGCTCCTCGAACTGCAGCGCGACCAGGATGTAGGCGGTGTTCGCGAGCGCGAACAGCAGATGGCCGGCGGTCATTACGGGCGTGGCCCAGAACGCGAGCAGGAAGCCCAGCATCAGCGGATGCCGCACGATCTTGTAAAGCAGCGGTGTCCGGAACGATTGACTGGGCATCTCGGCCCCGCGCCACGCGACCAACGCCTGGCGCACGCCGAACAGATCGAAATGATCGATCATGTGCGTCGAGGCGAATGCGATCAGCCAGCCCAGCCAATGCAATGTGATGAGCAGCCAGGCGGCAAGCCCGTCCGTCTGCCAGATCACAGTCGGGATCGGGCGCCACTGCCAGAACACCAGGAGGAGGATCAGGCTGGAGAGCAGCACGTAGGTGCTACGCTGGCATGCCGCGGCGAGGAATTTAGCCGACCAGCGTTTGAATGCGGGTCGCGCCATGACACTATGCTGGATCGCGAACAGGCTCATCAACAGCAGGTCAACGACGATGGCTTCGATCAAATTCGACGCGTTGCCGATGTCGATCGACTTCGGCACGACATAATTGCCGACGAAACCGAGCGCATAGAGAAATGAGATCGTGAACAAGGCGTAGCTCACGAGGGCGTAGAGCAGGATCAGAAGGCGCAAGACCATGGTTTCTCCTGTTGTGCCTGATACGGCGGTGCCGCATGCGGAAGCCTGAATCGCTCGCTGGCGAGCAGGCTCGGTCTGCTCCGATGGCTACCGCGCGACCGTCCCCTGTGCGTCCCCTGAGCGGAGGAAGGACTTCATGACGGCTTTCTCGCTGGGGACGTTCGGGTTCCCCGAGGTCCATGCCGACGGCCGCCCGATCAAGCTCGCCTTGCGCAAGGGGCTTGCGCTGCTGGTCTTTCTCGCGGACGCCCGGGGTGCCGTTGCGCGGGACGTGATCGCCACGCGGCTGTGGCCCGAGGCCGACCGCGAAACGGGCCTCGCACGCTTGCGCCGCCTGCTGCACCGCGTCGAACTCGCGCTCGGCGAGCCGGTGTTCGAGACCGACCGCACCAGCGTGCGCTGGTCGCCCGCGGTCGGGCTCTCGGTCGACTCGCATCAGTTCGACGGCGCGTGCGACCGCGGCGCGTTTGAAGAGGCCAGTCAGATTTATCGGGCCGACTTCCTCGCCGGCTTCTCGCCGGAGGACTCCCCTGAGTTCGACGATTGGGCGTTCTTTCGCCGCGAAGCGCTCCGGGGACGGCTCGTGCACGCACTCGAGCGCCTCGTGCAGGACAAGAATGCCGCCGGCGACCATTTCGCGGCGACCGTGCATGCGGGGCGTCTGGTCGAGCTCGATCCGCTCAGCGAGGTGTATGGCCGGCATCTGATCCGCAGCCTGCTGCTGTCAGGTGATCGCAGCACGGCCGAGCGGCATCATGCGGCGTTGACGCAGCGCCTGCGCGACGAGCTTGGCGTCACACCGGAAGCCGAGACCGAGGCGCTGATGAACCCCGCTCTGGCGCCGCAGGCAGTGCCGACCACGCGCTACGTCAAAGGCGCCGGCGTGCATCTGGCGTATCAGACCTATGGCAGCGGTCCATTGGATATCCTGGTCATGCCCGGCTTCGTCTCGCACGTGGAGCGCGTCTGGGAGCATCCCGCGAGCCGGACGTTCCTGGCGGCATTGATGAAGCTCGGGCGCCTGATCGTGTTCGATCGCCGCGGTATCGGACTGTCCGACCGGGTCGGCTCGGCCCCGAACATCGACGTCACCGCGCAGGATATCGGCACGGTGCTGAGAGCTGCGCAGTCGCGCCACGTCGTGCTGTTCGGCGCCTCGGAATGCGGGCCTGCCTGCGTCAAGTTTGCGGTCGATCAGCCCGGTCGTGTCGCCGGGCTCATTCTGTTTGGCGCGCTGGCCAAGGGGTGCTGGGCGGAGGACTATCCGCATGCGCTGCGCGCCAGCCAGTATGATGCCTGGAGCAAGCATCTCGTCACGCAATGGGGCGGCCCGGTCGGGATCGAAGCCTTTGCGCCGAGCCTTGCCGATGATCCGCAAGCCCGCGCCTGGTGGGCCGGGCTGCTCCGCGCAGCCTCCAGTCCGGGCGGCATCTCGGCCGTGCTGGAAGCGTTTCGCGACGCAGACGTGCGAGCCCTGTTGCCGCAGATCACCGTGCCGACCCTGGTGCTGCACCGGCGCGACGACAAGGCCGTGCGCATCGCGGCCGGCCGCGACGTTGCGAGCCGGATCGCTGGCGCCAAGTTCGTTGAACTCGACGGCCATGATCATTGGTTCTTTGCCGGTGATCAGCGGCCGGTCCTGGAGGCGATCAAACAATTTGCGGAGCGTCTGAAGCCATAAGCCTCATTTATTGGCACGTTTTGTGCCTCCCAAAGTGGCAGGCCCATCACATTGCCTTGCCAAGGGAGACCCTGACATGAAACGCGAAGACCTCACCGAAAAGCTGCTCGACATCAAGCGCGAGAAGGGCTGGAGCTGGAAACACATCTGCGAAAAAATCGGTGGCTATTCAGAGGTTCTGATCGTTGGCGCGATCCTGGGCCAGATGAAGCTGACAAAACCGCAGGCCGCAAATGCCGGCGAGTTGTTCGGCCTGTCGAAGACCGAGACCGCGATGCTCAACGAGGTGCCGATGCGTGGCACCGGCACGCCGATGCCGCCGACCGATCCCCTGATCTACCGCTTCTACGAGATGGTGATGGTGAACGGACCGGCCTGGAAAGCGCTGATCGAGGAAGAATTCGGCGACGGCATCATGTCGGCGATCGATTTCGACATGGGAATCGAACGCGTCGCCAACCCGAAGGGCGATCGCGTCAAGATCACCATGTCAGGCAAATTCCTGCCGTACAAATATTACGGCGCCAGCGGCAACGTGCCGGAATACGGTTTCAAGGAGGGGTGAGGCCCTTTCGTCATTGCGAGCGAAGCGAAGCAATCCAGAATCTTTCCGCCGCGGCAGTCTGGATTGCTTCGTCGCCAGCGCAAAATTGCTCCGCAATCTTGTCGCGGGCTCCTCGCAATGACGGCGAGACCTATCAGAGAATCGCGCCCGGCTTGTATTTGGCCGCCTCGGGCTTCGCCTTCGCCAGCGCGTCGACCTGCTCGGCGAAGTAATCGACCTGAGCTCCGGCGTCGCCGGAATTGGCGCGGCCGTGATCGAGCACTTGGGCGAGCTCGGCTTCGCCGAGGCCGAGGCGCTGGTCGGCGGCGAGACGCTTCAGCAAATCATTCTGCACGATCTTGCCGGTGCGCAGGTCTCTGATGGCTGCGACCGCATGCTCCTTGATCGCCTCATGCGCGCCTTCGCGGCCCGCGCCCTTCTTCACCGCCTCCATCATGACCGTCGTGGTCAGCAGGAACGGCAGGTAGCGGCCCAGCTCAGTCGCGACGACCGCGTCGAAGATCTCCATCTGGTCGAGCACCGAGAGCAGCGTCTCGAGCAGGCCGTCCATGGCGAGGAAGGCATCGGGCAGCATGACGCGGCGAACGACGGAGCAGGAGACGTCGCCCTCGTTCCATTGATCGCCGGCAAGGCCCGCAGCCATTGCGAGATAACCCTTCAAGACGACATGCAGGCCGTTGATGCGCTCGCAGGAGCGGCTGTTCATCTTGTGCGGCATCGCGGACGAGCCGACCTGGCCCTTGGCAAAGCCTTCGCTGGCGAGCTCGTGGCCCGCCATGAGGCGAAGTGTCTTGGCGAAATTGCCGGGACCGCTGGCAAGCTCGGTCAGCACGCTGACCGCGCGGAAATCGAGGCTGCGCGGATAGACTTGGCCGACCGCATCGAAGCTCCTGGGCAGGCCGAGGTGCTTGAGAATTTGCTGTTCGAGCGCGCGCGCCTTGCCGGCATCGCCGTTGAACAGCGTGATCTGGTCGAGCCGCGTGCCGACCGCGCCCTTCAGGCCGCGCGCCGGATAAGTATCGAGCACATTGACGAGGCTCTGATGCCCGACCAGCATCTCTTCGCCGAACATGGCGATGCGCTTGCCGAGCGTCGTGACCTGCGCGGCGACGTTGTGCGTGCGCGCCGTGAACGGCATGTCGCGCAATTGCCTGGCGTGCCTGGCAAAGCGGATCAGCGCGGCGATGCTCTTGGTCTCGATCAGCTGCAGCCCGCGATAGACCTGCAGCTGCTCGACGTTCTCGGTGAGGTCGCGGCTGGTCATGCCCTTGTGCAGGTGTTCGTGACCGGCGAGCTCGCAGAACTCCTCGATCCGCGCCTTGACGTCGTGGCGGGTGATGCGCTCGCGGCGCATGATGGAGTCGAGGTCGACCTGATCCTTGACGCGCTCGTAAGCCTCGATCACGCCATCGGGCACGGGAATACCGAGATCGCGCTGGCCTTTCAGCACGGCGATCCAGTAGTCACGTTCGAGGCGGACCTTGCCTTCGCCGCTCCAGATCGCGCGCATGGCGGGCGAGGCATAGCGCTGGGCGAGGACGTTCGAGATGTGATCCTGTGACATGCCGCCCATTTGGCATTGCGCGGGGCCGGCTGCAAGCCCGAGAGGGCGGGCCGCGCCGGGCCTGCCGTGGCCGTCCGCCGCTCGATGTTAAGCTTACTTTCCGGCCTTCACCTCGGCGGCGGCGACCGCCATCAGTTCGCTCATCTTGCCCCGAATCGCCTGTTCGGTGACGGCGACGTTCTTGGCGGCGAAATCGCCCATGACCTTGCGCAAGGCGCCGCCCTCGCCGGCCTCCCCGAAATCGGCCGCGACCACCTCCTTGGCATAGGCGGCGGCGGCTTCGCCCGACATTCCGAGCTTTTCGGCCGCCCACAAGCCCAGCAGCCGGTCGCGGCGGGCTTCAGCCTTGAACTTCTGCTCCTCGTCGAGGGCAAACTTCTTCTCAAAGCCTTCTTCACGCTTGTCGAATTCGCTCATGCGTCTCCCCCTGGGGCTGACCGGACGTGCGGCCCTCGTTGCGAGGACCCCCGTCCATGCCTAGATAGAGGGCACGACGGGCGAAACAACGAGCCGTAAGGCCGCAGGCAAGGCGGTATAAGTCAGCGTCGGACGGGCCGGATCGATTGTGCTCGGACAACCAATCGGATAGGTTGCCTGAAGGCTTGGTTCCCGTTCTGTTTCCTCGGAGTTTCCTTTGACGTTCCTTGGGTTCAGATCGGTTCCGGACCGTTCACGGCAGCTCCGCTGTGGGTCGTAACCTGGTAACCGGAGCACACCAAATACATGGATTTCAACAAAACACGGTACATCCCAATGAGCCGTCGGCGTCGCATTTATGAAGGCAAGGCAAAGGTTCTGTACGAAGGTCCGGAACCCGGTACCTTGATCCAGCACTTCAAGGACGATGCCACCGCGTTCAATGCCAAAAAGCATCAGGTGATCGAGGGCAAGGGCGTCCTCAACAACCGGATCTCGGAGTACCTGTTTCAGCACCTCAACGACATCGGGGTGCCGACCCACTTCATCCGCCGCCTCAACATGCGCGAGCAGTTGATTCGCGAGGTCGAGATCGTGCCGCTCGAGGTGGTGGTGCGGAACGTTGCCGCCGGCTCGCTGTCGCAGCGCCTCGGCATCGAGGAGGGCACCCAGCTGCCCCGTTCGATCATCGAATTCTACTACAAGAACGACCAGCTCAACGACCCCATGGTGTCCGAAGAGCACATCACCGCGTTCGGCTGGGCCACGCCCCAGGAGATCGACGACATCATGGCGCTTGCCATTCGCGTCAACGACTTCCTCACCGGCCTCTTCCTCGGCATCGGCATCCGCCTCGTCGACTTCAAGATGGAGTGCGGCCGGCTGTTCGAGAACGAGATGATGCGCATCATCGTCGCCGACGAGATCTCGCCCGATTCGTGCCGGCTGTGGGATATCAAGTCGAACGAGAAGCTCGACAAGGATCGTTTCCGTCGTGACCTCGGTGGCCTGCTCGAGGCTTACACGGAAGTTGCAAAACGCCTCGGCATCCTCATGGAGAACGAGCGTCCGCAGGGCACTGGCCCGGTGCTGGTGAAGAGCTAAGAGGGATCTGGACGTGAAGGCACGTGTGACCGTTACCCTGAAGGCGGGTATCCTCGATCCGCAAGGCAAGGCCATCGAAGGCGCGCTGAAGTCGCTCGGCGTCGATGGCGTTGCCAGCGTGCGTCAGGGCAAGGTGTTCGACATCGAGCTGGCCGGCGCCGACAAGGCCAAGGCGGAAGCCGCGCTGAAGGATGCTGCCGACAAGCTGCTCGCGAATACCGTGATCGAGAACTATCGGGTCGAGCTGCTCTGATGAAAGCCGCCATCCTCGTCTTCCCCGGCATCAACCGCGAGCGCGACATGGCGCGGGCGCTGAGGCTGGTCTCGGGCCATGAGCCTGCGATGGTGTGGCACGCCGAGACGTCGTTGCCTGCCGGCACCGACCTCGTCGTGGTGCCAGGCGGCTTCTCCTACGGCGATTATCTGCGTTGTGGGGCGATTGCGGCGCGGGCGCCGGTCATGGATGCGGTGCGCGACTATGCGGCGAAGGGTGGCCTCGTGCTCGGCGTCTGCAATGGCTTCCAGATCCTCTGCGAGTCCGGTCTTTTGCCGGGCGTGCTGATGCGCAATGCGCGGCTGAAATTCATCTGCAAGGACGTTCATCTGCGCGTCGAGCGCTCCGACACGCCGTTCACCCGCGGCTACAATGCCGGCCAGGTGATCCGCGTGCCGGTCGCCCATGGCGAGGGCAATTACGAAGCGGATGAAGAGACCATCAAACGGATCGAAGGCGAGGGGCGCGTGCTCTATCGCTACTGTTCGGCTGATGGCGTGGTCGACGAAAGCCACAACATCAACGGCGCTGCGCATTCGATCGCGGGCCTCGTCAACGACAAGGGCAACGTGCTCGGCATGATGCCGCATCCCGAAAACCACGTCGAAGACATCATGGGCTGCACCGACGGCCGCGGCCTGTTTGCGGGCCTCACCGCGCATCTGGAAAAGGCCGCGTGATTTCTGCGGTGGTGAAGCGTGCGCTCGTCGCGCTCGCGGCAGCGGGGCTTGTGAACCTGCATCGCGTTCGAGGCGACTGACTCCTCGTCGCCATCAAGGCGCATGGTCCTCGATCGCTGATTGCGGAGGTTGGGCAACTCAAGGTTGTCTCATTGCATCAGTTGCGATATCAGGAGGCCTGCGCTCCCGCTGTGCTCGTGGATGTCACATGCCCGTCGCTTTGGTCGTACTGCTGCTCGATATCTCGCTGATCTATCACGCCTCGCGCACCGGGCGGCTGCAGCCCTGGGCCTTCATCATCCTGATGGTCCCGCTGGTCGGCGCGCTCGCTTACATCGCCGTCGAACTTGTCCCGGAATGGTTGTCCAGCCCGGGCGCGCGGCAGGCGCGCCAACGCGTCGCCAACAGGCTCGATCCGGAGAAGCGCTACCGCGAGCTGTGCGACCACCTGGCGGGCACCGACACCATCGCCAACCGCGCGGCGCTCGCCGAAGAGTGCGCGATTATTGGCCGTTACAGCGAAGCCGAGCAGCATTATGACCACATCCTGAAGCTGCCGATGGGGCACGATCCCAACTATGCGCTTCGAAAGGCACAGGCCCAGTTTTCGGCCAAACGCCCGGCCGATGCGCTGGCAACGCTCGACGATCTCCAGAAGCAATGGCCCGACTTCGATTCCGCCGACGCGCATCTTTTGTATGCCCGCGCGCTCGCCGAGGTCGGCCGCCTCGATGAGGCCCTCGAGGAATTTCACGCCGTCGCAGGCTACTTCCCCGGTGCCGAAGCGCGGGTGCGCTACGGCATGCTGCTGCAAACGGTCGGCCGCACCGCCGAGGCGCGCATGGTGTTCAACGAGCTGCTGATCCAGATGCGGCGCGCGCCGAAATATCTGCGCAATGCGCAGGCCGAGTGGCTGTCGATCGCGGAGAAGCAGATATCGGCTTGAGCGGGGCGCTACGGCTTCCGCTTCACCCGCTTGATCGTGCCGGAGAAGGTGAACAGCGGCCGGCCGGCCGAGGTCAGCTTGCCGCGCAGGAAGATCAGCGAGCCGCCGGCGCGGGAGACTTCGCCGGTGCATTCGATCAGCTCGCCCTCGCGGGCCGCGTCGAGGAAATCGCAGGCGAAATTGGTGGTCACCGCCGGCCCGTCCAGCTCGTTTGTGGCGATCGCAAACAGGCAATAATCGGCGAAGGCCATGAAGCAGCCGCCGTGGACGTTTTTGGCGCCGTTCAGGTGCTTTTTCTCGACACGGAAGGCGCAACGGACGCTGCCATCGTCTTCGACCTTGTGCCAGAAGGGGCCGATATGGCTCTCGAAGCTGTCGCGAATCCAGGTCCGCCAGCCCGTGAATTCGCCCTCGGTGGCGACATGCAGGTCGGGGCGGCGGGTTGCGGGGACTTTGGTCAATTCGTGCAAGGACATGGACCTTAAAACATGGGCCTTCAATTACGGGTCTTGAGCCCTTAAATCCGATCCGTCAGCGCCTTGCAATTCCCGTTCCCGCCGGCCCACCGTGCAAAACGCGGGACAGCGGGAAAATGAGCCATAAAGGGCTTTTCGAAGCCGTCCGATCTTCCTAAGAACGGCCAAACGCACGCCGAAAGCCCCTGAAGCCATGACGAACGAACCCAAGATCACCCCCGAGCTGGTTGCCGCCCACGGGCTCAAGCCCGACGAATACGAGCGCATCCTGAAGCTGATCGGGCGGGAGCCGACCTTCACCGAGCTCGGCATCTTCTCGGCGATGTGGAACGAGCACTGCTCGTACAAATCCTCGCGTATCCATTTGCGCGGCCTGCCGACCAAGGCGCCCTGGGTGATCCAGGGTCCCGGCGAGAATGCCGGCGTGATCGATATCGGCGATGGCCAGGCCGTGGTCTTCAAGATGGAGAGCCACAACCATCCGAGCTACATCGAGCCCTATCAGGGCGCGACGACCGGCGTCGGCGGCATCCTGCGCGACGTCTTCACCATGGGCGCGCGCCCGATCGCCTGCCTCAATGCGCTGAGCTTCGGCGCGCCCGAGCATGCCAGGACGCGGCATCTCGTCTCCGGCGTCGTCGCCGGTGTCGGCGGCTACGGCAATTCCTTCGGCGTGCCGACGGTCGGCGGCCAGGTGCGCTTCCACACCCGCTATGACGGCAACATCCTCGTCAATGCGATGGCGGTCGGCCTCGCCGACGCCGACAAGATCTTCTATGCGGCGGCCTCCGGCGTGAACATGCCGATCGTCTATCTCGGCTCCAAGACCGGCCGCGACGGCATTCACGGCGCCTCGATGGCGTCGGCCGAGTTCGACGACAAGTCCGAGGAGAAGCGCCCCACGGTGCAGGTCGGCGATCCCTTCGCTGAGAAGCTGCTGCTCGAGGCCTGTCTCGAGATCATGGAGAAGGGTTGCGTCATCGCGATCCAGGACATGGGCGCGGCGGGGCTGACCTGCTCGGCGGTGGAAATGGGCGCCAAGGGCGATCTCGGCGTCGATCTCGATCTCGACGCGGTGCCGACCCGCGAGACCGGCATGAGCGCCTACGAGATGATGCTCTCTGAAAGCCAGGAGCGCATGCTCATGGTGCTCAAGCCCGAGAAGGAAAAGGAAGCCGAGGCGATCTTCAAGAAGTGGGGGCTCGACTTCGCGGTGGTCGGGTACACCACGCCGAGCAAGCGCTTCGTGGTCAAGCATGGCGGCGACGTCATGGCCGACCTGCCGATCAAGGAGCTCGGCGACGAGGCGCCGCTCTATGACCGGCCGCACGTTCCCTCCGCAGCGCTGCCGGTCGTGCATGCGCGCGAGGTGCCGGCGCCGATGGGGCTGGGGGCTGCGTTGGAGAAGCTGATCGGCACGCCCGACATGTGCAGCAAGCGCTGGGTCTGGGAGCAGTACGACCACGTCATCCTCGGCAACACCCTACAGCGCCCCGGCGGCGATGCCGCCGTCGTGCGCGTGCAGGACGGGCCGAAGGGCCTCGCCCTCACCGTCGACGTCACCCCGCGCTATTGCGAGGCCGATCCCTATCAGGGCGGCATGCAGGCGGTGGCGGAAGCCTGGCGCAACATCACGGCGGTCGGCGGCAAGCCGCTTGCGATCACGGACAACCTGAATTTCGGCAACCCTGAACGGCCCGAGATCATGGGCCAGTTCGTCGGGTGTCTGAAGGGCATTTCGGAAGCCTGTCGTACGCTCGACTTCCCGGTCGTGTCCGGCAACGTCTCGCTCTACAACGAGACCAACGGCCGCGCGATCCTCCCTACGCCGTCGATTGGTGGCGTCGGCCTGCTCGACGATTTCACCAAGTCGGCGTCGCTTGCCTTCAAGGCCGAAGGCGAGGCGATCCTCTTGATCGGCGAGACCCATGGCTGGCTTGGCCAGTCGGTGTACCTGCGCGACATCTGCGGTCGCGAGGAGGGCGCGCCGCCGCCGGTCGATCTTGCCGCCGAGAAGCGCAATGGCGATTGCGTGCGCGGCATGATCCATGCGGGTACGGCAACCGCCGTGCACGATCTCTCCGATGGCGGCCTCTTGATCGCGCTCGCCGAGATGGCGATGGCGGGCGGCATCGGCGCGAAGCTTCTGGCTGCGCCGACGTCGCTCGTGTCACACGCCTATTGGTTCGGCGAGGACCAGGCGCGCTATCTCGTCACCGTGCCGGAAACCGAAGCCGGCCGCGTGCTCGCCAAGATGCGCGGCTGCGAGGTGCCCTGCGTGCGGATCGGCACCACCGGCGGTGATGCCATTGCGATCGCGGGCGAGCCGCCCGTGTCGATCGACAGCTTGCGCACGTCGCACGAGCGCTGGCTGCCGGAGTACATGGGCGGCAAGGCGGCGTAAGGCCGCCTTCCCCAACTCACAGCACCTTCGTTGCCCCGGGAATCTGGCGCAAGGCGCGTGTCAGCGCCCAACTGAGCGCGACCGTCAGCACGAATCCGACCATCGCCTTGACGATCGCTGGCAGGTCATAGTCGAACAGCCAGTATTGCAGCCAAAGCGCGATCGGGTAGTGCACCAAAAACATGCCAAAGGCGTCCGCCTGCATCGGATCGAGCAGCCTTGCCGAACCCGATTGTTTGAACCGCTGGAAGAAGGCCAGGATCAGAAACATGATGGCCACGCTGAAGACGGTGACGCAGGCGGCGTAGGTTCCTTCATACCAGTTCGGCAGTGGCGACGGATTGCCCAGGATCTCTCGCTTGATGAAGATCAGCACCCAGAGCAGGCAGTACGGCACGATCGCCAGGACCAACCACTCCCAGCTCACCTTCGCCATTCTGCCTTCAGCCGAGAGCAGTCCGCGATCCATATTCGCAACGCCGATGCCGGCGCCGAAAAAGAAGTAGGTCGCATAGAGCATCACGCGCCCATGCTGGACCGAAAACGGCCCGAACTCGAACCAGCTGCTGGGTCCGAAATACATCAGCCCGGGGACATAGAACGCGGCGCTGACGGCCAGCATGACCGCGAAGAACTCGGCGGGTCGGCGCCGCCCGCGCACCGAGAGACGGTTGATGGGATCGAGCAGGTTGGGCCGCAGGCTGTACAGAAGGCATGCGATCAGGTCGAACGCGAACAGGACCCAGAGGAACCAGATCGGTCCTGATGGCCACGGACCTTTCGTGATCGTGGTCCACCAGAATTGCGAAAAGCCGATCTCGGGATCATTCCGCAGCGAGATGGCGTAGTAGGCGATCGGAATGACCGTGAATGCACAGATCACGAACGGTATGCCGAGCCGGCGGATGCGGTCCGCCAGATAGCTCGCCGGCCCCTTGCGCGCGATTCCCGACCACGCGAACAGTCCCGACAGGAAGAAGAACATCGCCATGAAGAAGCTGTCGGTCGCCAGCACGATCATGTCGAAGCCGAAGAAGGACGTCGGGTCGGTGTGGCCGAAATAGGTATAGGGGATCACGGCGTGGTGCAGCAGCACCACCAGCGTCAGGAAGGTGCGGGCGCGGTCGAGCGACATATTGCGCGTCTTGGCCTTCGGCGCGGCATGCGCTTCGGCGCCGGCGGTTGCGGTATGTGACATTGTGCTCATGGTCGCCCCCGATAGTGCTCCCGTCCCGGCCGGACTGTGCCGCCGGGAACCCGATTCAGCAAGCGCAGTTTGCGCCGCAACAACTCTCTGCCGTGCCTTTGGGAACCTGTTCCCTACGAAGCGGTTAGCGTTTCCGACACGGCTGAGGGGCCATCGCCTGCAGTGGCCGAAGTTGCGGAGCTGGCAATGACGATCTTGAAATGGGCATTGATATTCCTGCTGATCTCGATCGTGGCCGGCGTGCTCGGCTTCACCGGCATCTCCGCCGCCTCCGCCGACATTGCCCGCTTCCTGTTCTACGTCTTCGTCGTGATCTTCCTGGTGTTACTTGTCCTCGGGCTCACGATCTTCAGGGCGTAGCCCGGGCAGGTCCACCGCACGGTTGGTGAGGATACCACGTTTTGTTGCTGGGCAAGGAGACACAAATCCAGGTAACCTCTGGTTGCGTGTTTTTCCGGAATGGGCCCAACGAAACCCGATGGGGCGGATATTTTCATCGACTCGGGCGGCCTTGTCCGAACGCTTCCGATTATGCTTCGGCGTAGCGAGTCTTGTTGCCGTCGTATTGGCGGGCTGCGGTGAGGCGGCTGATCAGCGCGGCGCGGTCGCCAAGACGCTGCCGCCGACGGAAATCGTCAGGCGCATCGCGTCTCTTCCTGACTACGCTCATTTTGGCTTCTCGGGCGTCGCATTTGATGCAGGCCAGCTCTACGTCGCGACCAACATCGGGCTCATCGAGCTGCAGGGCACCAGTATCAAGTCTTTGCATACTTGGTATCCGGGAGACGATGTCGTTGAAGGGCCGTGGGCCGATGAAACCAGCCTGTGGATTCAACACGCCCACGATGGCGTCCTCCAACGGCTTGACGGCACCGGTTGGCATCGTGTCGCTCTTCCGGCCCCGCCGAATGGTTATTACAGTCGTGGCGACATGGCCGAAGGCTTCCGCGCAATATCCGATGCAACCGGGCTGCGCCTGATTGGTGCTGATCATGTCTGGGCCTGGAATTCACCCGACCAGTGGTCCATGGAATCGTCGCCGGCGGCACCGCAATATAGCGGGTCCGTAGGCGTGGCTTTTTTTCGCGGTCGGGAAGTGCGCATCATGCGCTTGGGGTTTTGCATCGGAGGGCCGGACCCCTGCGACTATGCATTCTACTGGCGAAAGGGAAATGGCTGGAGCGAAGGCAGGACCTTGCCGCTGGCGCGGCTGAGGCAGGTTTTGGGAACAGCGGATGGAATTTTCGCGAGAGGCGGCAAGGGCGGACTCGTCCGGCTCGATGACGAGGGTGCCGTCGTGCTTGAAACACCAGGGCAGTGCGAGGCCATTGCACGGACGTCTGCCGACAAGTTGATCGCGAGCTTTGTCGGCGCAGGGGTCTTTGCGCTAGGCCCAAAGGGATGGACGAAGGTTCTCGATTCTCCATATGGACCCTCGGAAGGTGAGCACTGGGCGCACCTTGCCGAGAACGATGGTGTCATCGCTTACGCAACGACAACCATGTCCGCCAGTTACGGGAAACAGGAAGCCGGCACCACCGCACTATGGATCGCCGAAGCAGGCAATTGGGCCCGGATCGATATCGAGCAGGCGGCCAGGAACTGAGCGGTGATCGATCAGCCCACTTCCTCGATCTTCACCTTGTCCGGATAGAACGCGAGGTGACCTGAAATCTCGGTCATCGCGGGGAAGGGCGTCTCATAGGTCCAGATCGCGTTGTCGAGCGTCTTGCCGTCGGCCTTGACGCTGAAGTAGCTGGCGTCGCCCTTGTACGGGCAGTGGGTGGTACGCCCGGTGCGCTCCAGCAGCGCCATGTTGGCATCCTCCCGCGGCAGATATTGCACCGCCGGATACCTGGCCTCTTTCAGCGTCAGCGCCCGGGTGCTCTCGGCAATCACGATATCGCCCGCCGTCACGCGGACGCGCCGGGGGTTTGGGGTGATTGTGATCGGGTGGTCGGGCCCTGGAAGTTTCATGATTTCACGCCTTTTCGTTCGATCTGCCGCGCGCGGCACTTTGTCGTGCCTTTATCCTGATGGGATCAGGGATATAGTGCCTGAAGGCGTGACGTAGAAGTCCGTTCACGCTAAGTTTCGCCCTGCCGGCAAGTTTGGCCTGACAGATCCGGACCCCGGCAAGCGATTCGATGCCGAGGCTGTAAGCCGACACAGGAGCAAGACCCGAATGCCCATGGACGCCCACGATATCGAGGCGATGATCAAGGCAGCGATCCCCGATGCCGAGGTGACCATCCGTGACCTCGCCGGCGATGGCGACCACTATGCCGCAACCGTGATCTCGGAATCCTTCCGGGGCAAGTCCCGCGTCCAGCAGCACCAGATCGTCTACCGGTCCCTCCAGGGCCAGATGGGCGGCGTGCTGCACGCGCTGGCGCTGCAAACCGGCGTACCAGGTACTTGACGAAATTGTACCTGACCTGATCGCGCAACGGGGACGCTGATGGCTGCGGACAATCCACGCGGCGCGATGTTTCGCGTCATCGTGCCGAACCAGCCCAGCCGCGTCACCAATGCCGAGCTGTTCTTCGACCTCGTCTTCGTCTTCGCCGTCACGCAAGTCTCGCACACGCTGCTGCACCATTTCACGCCGCTGGGTGCAGTTCAGGTCACGCTGCTGTTCCTGGCCGTGTGGTGGGTGTGGGTCTACACCGCCTGGGTCACCAACTGGCTCAACCCCGACCTGACGCCGGTCCGCATCCTGATCTTCCTGATGATGCTGGGCGGTCTCGTGCTGTCGACCACGATTCCAACCGCCTTCGATGGCCGCGGCCTCTGGTTTGCGATCGCCTATGCGGCCATGCAGGTCGGACGCACCGCCTTCTGGCTGCTCGCAACTCCGCGCCATCGCACTGCAGTCCGGCACAATGCGATCCGCATCCTGGTCTGGCTCTGCGGCTCCGCGGTGTTCTGGATTCTTGGCGGCCTCGCCCATGGCCAGGCGAGACTGTGGTTCTGGATCGTGGCGCTGACGATTGAATACGTCTCGCCCGCGGTGCGCTTCTGGGTGCCGAAGCTGGGCTTCTCGTCGGTCGAGGCCTGGGCCGTCGATGGCGGCCACATGGCCGAGCGCTGCGCCGGCTTCATCATCATTGCGCTCGGCGAGGCCGTGGTCGTCAACGGTGCGACCTTCGCCGAACTCGACTGGACCGCGGACAACATTCTGGCGTTCGTCTCGTGCCTCGTCGGCAGCATCGCGATGTGGTGGATCTATTTCCACAAGGGCGCTGAAGCCGGCTCCGAGGTGATCTCGAAGGCCGCCGAATCCGGCCGCGTCGCGCGGCTCGCCTACACCTATCTGCACATGCCGATCGTCGCCGGAATCATTCTCACCGCGGTCTCGGACGAACTCGTGCTGAAGCACCCGAGCGGCCATTCCGATGTCCGCACCATCGTCAGCACGATCGGCGGGCCGCTGGTGTTCCTGGTCGGCACCATCCTGTTCAAGCACTCGATCCGCGGCTTCCTCCAGCTCTCCCACGGCATCGGCATCATCCTGCTGCTGGCGCTGTGGTGGTTCGCCGCCGATCTGTCGCCGCTCTGGCTATCGGTCGCGACGAGCGCGATCATGATCGCGGTCGCAGTGTGGGAGTCGGTGTCGCTGGGGTCGAAACCAAAAGAGGTCGATGAGCACTGAGGCGCCGGAGCTTTTACTCCGCCGCCTCCAGCGCGTGCACCGAGAACATCTTCGCCGCGTCCGTCCAGCTCTCGCGCACGCGCCACCCGGCGCCCTGCGCCAGCGCGGCAAAACGCTCGATACTGTATTTGTAGCTGTTCTCGGTGTGAATGGTTTCGCCCGGCCGGAACGAGAAGCTGGTGCCGAGCAGGCGCACGGTCTGGTTCTTCCGGCTGATCAGATGCATCTCGATCCGGTGTCGCTCGTGATTGTAGATCGCACCATGGGTGAAGGCGGAGAGGTCGAAATTGCCGCCGAGCTCGCGGTTGATCCGCACCAGCACATTGAGATTGAAGCGCGCGGTGACGCCGGCCGCATCGTTATAGGCGGCGTGGAGCAGGCGCTCGTCCTTCTCGAGGTCGGCGCCGATGATCATCTGCGCGCCCTTGCCCAGGATCTGGCGCGCGCTCCTGAGGAAGGCCTGGGCTTCATGCGGCTCGAAATTGCCGATGGTCGATCCCGGGAAGAAACCGACTTTCGGCATCGAGGCGACCGCCTTCGGCAGCTCGAACGGCGTGGTGAAGTCGGCGGCCACCGGATAGATGCTGAGCGAGGGGAAGTCGCGCTTGAGTCCGTTGGCCTGGGCCCGCAGGAAGTCGCCGGAGATATCGACCGGCACATAGGCGGCGAACTTGCACTGATTGAGCAGCAGGCGGACCTTCGTCGTCGCGCCGGCGCCGAACTCGACCAGGGCCGCATGCTCCGGGATGATCTTCGCGATCTCGCTGCCGCGCTCCTTCAGGATCGCAAGCTCGGTGCGCGTCGGATAATATTCCGGCAGGCGCGTGATCGCCTCGAACAGCTCCGATCCGGTCGCGTCATAGAAATATTTCGGCGACAGCTTTTTCGGCTGCTGCGAGAGGTCCTCGATGGCCTCGCGCGCGAAGGCAGTGGTCTGCTCGTCGGGAAGATGGGCTTCGGCCAAAGCGCTGGCGTGCACATTCATGATACTCTCCTGAACGCGCTGTCCGGCGCGTATGTGTCGTCGGATGAGAACTAGAAATAGTCAGCGAGCCGCAACCCCGTGAACTGCCAGCGGTGGTGCGGATAGAAGAAGTTGCGGTATGTGACACGGCTATGACCGTCCGGCGTCGCAAGTGACGAACCGCGCAGCACCAGCTGGTTGACCATGAACTTGCCGTTGTATTCGCCGAGCGCACCTTCGATGGCGCGGTAGCCGGGGTAGGGCGAATACGACGAACGCGTCCACTGCCAGACAATGCCGAAGGCGTCGTTGAGTTGCCTGGTGCGGGCCGCGACCTCCCACTCCATCTCGGTCGGCAGATGCTTTCCCGCCCAACGCGCAAACGCATCGGCCTCGTAATAGCTGATGTGGCAGACCGGCGCGTCAGGATCGACCGGCTTGACGCCGCCGAGCGTCATGACGTGCCACTGGCCATCGATCTCGCGCCAATGGCCGGGGGCCTGCCAGTCTTCCTTGCCGGCCGCGGCGAAGCCGTCCATCAACCAGAGTGTTGCCGTCCGGTAGCCACCGTCGCGCATGAAGGCCAGCCATTCGCGATTGCTGACGAGATTGCGCGCGATCTTCACGGGGCCGACGAGCGCGCGATGTGCGGGCTTCTCGTTGTCGAAATGAAAGCTGTCGTCGACATGGCCGACGGTGTGGATACCTTCGTTGAGCGTCAGCCAGTCGTCGCCGGTGCGCGTCGCAGACGGAAAGCGCCAATCTGCGTCGTAAGCCGGATAGACCGGGTTCTGCGCAAAGGCGTGCAGGATGTCGGTGAGCATCAATTCCTGATGCTGCTGCTCGTGGTTCAGCCCGACCTCGACCAGCGGCGCGATCTCGCGAATCTTGTCCTCGCCGGCCTCGCGGAAGAATGTGACGACGGCTGCATCGACATGGCGACGGTAGGCGCCGACCTCGGCGGCGCTGGGCCGGGTGATGTCGCCGCGATGATTGCGGGCATGGCGCGGGCCGGCGCTGACGTAATAGGAATTGAACAGGAACGCGAAGTCGGGGTGGAAGGGCCGATAGCCGGGCGCGTGCTCACCCAGCAGAAACTGCTCCCAGAACCAGGTGGTATGCGCCCGATGCCATTTCGCAGGGCTCGCGTCCGGCATGGACTGGATCTGCTGGTCCTCGGGCGACAGCGGCGCGGCTCGGCGCTCGGTCTCGGTACGGACGGCCACGAATGCAGCCTCCAGCGCCTGCGCAAGGCTGCCCTGCGCGGCCGTTGGTGACGAAAGCGGCGGCGTGGCCGTAGCGGAGGCTTGTTTCGTCACGTTTTTCTCCAGACAGGACAAAAGAACGTTGTTGGCGATCTCAGGTTCCAAACCCGAGGTTCGTCCTAGATAGGGGCTCCGTTACGGTATGAAAGTCCTCCCCGGCTATGATATTCATGCCATCATGCAATGGCGCAGGGCCGCCCCGGCCTGATGTCCAGGGCGGTTCGCCGCCATTTTACTTTGGATGCACAACGGTTTGGGCTACATATATGGGCAGGTATCGGGTTAGATCGGCTGAGCCGGCCCGGATTGATAGGTGAGGGCTCGAGCCCCAAAAGGACACGGATATGAGCATCGCGGAATTCATCGACAACGAAGTGAAGTCGAACGACGTGGTTCTGTTCATGAAGGGTACGCCGCAATTTCCGCAGTGCGGTTTCTCCGGCCAGGTCGTGCAGATTCTCGACCACGTCGGCGTCGGCTACAAGGGCCTGAACGTGCTCGAATCCGCCGAGCTGCGCAACGGCATCAAGGAATATTCGAACTGGCCGACCATCCCTCAGCTCTACGTGAAGGGCGAGTTCGTCGGCGGTTGCGACATCGTCCGCGAGATGTTCCAGGCCGGCGAATTGCAGCAGCTCTTGTCCGAGAAGGGCGTCGTCGTCGCGGCCTGATCCGTGACGGTGCTGACGCGCCGGATCGGCGGCGTCCAGCTCGACATCGTCGTTGCCGACATCACCACGCTGAGCGTTGACGCCATCGTCAACGCCGCGAATTCGTCGCTTCTCGGTGGAGGCGGTGTCGATGGTGCGATCCATCGGGCGGCCGGGCCCGAGCTGGTTGCCGAATGCCGCATGCTCCACGGCTGCAAGACGGGCGACGCCAAGATCACCAAAGGCTACCGGCTCAAGGCCTCGCACGTGATCCACACAGTGGGACCGGTCTGGAACGGCGGTACGCTGGGCGAGGACGACCAGCTCGCCTCCTGTTATCGCCGCTCACTGGAATTGTGCGGGACACGCGAGCTGGCCTCAGTGGCATTCCCCGCGATTTCGACCGGCATTTTCCGCTTTCCCGCCGACCGGGCCGCCAAGATTGCCATCGATACGACCATCGACGCCCTGCCGACCGCGCCGTTGGTCGGCCAGGTCATATTCTGTTGTTTTTCGGAAGCAAGCGCCGCCCTGCACTCGGACGTTTTGGCGCGGTACGGTAGCCCTTGTGCTGACTGACCCGGTCAGTACACTCCGCCCGCCATGTTCCGGGGAGGGGATATGATTTTACGATTTGCACGATTTGCCTTGGCCTGCGGCGCGCTCGTCTCGTTTGGGACGATATCGCTCGCGCGCGCGGAGGGCACCTACGAGATTCCGGCCGGTGCGCATTTCAATCAGGACAAGCTCGCCAAGGTCAGCGAGTTCTTCAAGAATGAGGTCGCGACCGGCAAGATCGCCGGCGCAACCGTGCTGATCAAGCAGCACGGCAAGCCGGTCTACCACGAGGCCTTCGGTGTGCAGGACGTGGTCAGCAAGGCGCCGATCACGGACAAGACGATCTTCCGTCTGTCGTCGCTAACCAAGGCGGTCACCTCCGTTGTGGCGATGCAATTGATCCAGGACGGAAAGATCAAGCTCGACGATCCCGTCTCCAAATACATCCCGTCCTTCGCCAATGTGAAGGTCGGTGAGGAGAAGAAGGCCGAGGACGGCACCAAGACGCTCGAGCTGGTACCATTGGTCCGGCCCATTACCATTCTCGACCTGATGCGCCATACCTCCGGGATCACCTACGGCTTCTACGGCGACAGTCTGGTTCGCAAGGCCTATCGCGACGCCAACATCTACGCGGGCGAATTCGATCTCGCCGAGTTCGCCGAGCGAATCGCCAAGCTGCCGCTGCACAATCAACCCGGTGCGCTCTGGCAGTACGGCCATTCCACCGACATTCTGGCGCGGATCATGGAGATCGTGTCCGGAAAGACATTGTTCGAACTCGAGAAGGAAAAGCTGCTCGATCCGCTCGGTATGACCGACACAGGCTTCTTCGTCACCGAACCGGAGAGGCTGAAACGGCTCGCCCAGCCGCTGCCTAACGACAGCAATTTCCGGGTCGGCCGCGAGTACAGGACCGAGGTTCGCCAGAAGTGGGAATCCGCCAGCGGCGGCATGGTCTCGACCATGGCGGACTTTTCGCGCTTTGGGCAGATGCTGGTCAATGGAGGAACGTTCGAGGGCAAGACCTATCTCAGCCCCAAGACGTTCGAGCTGATGGCATCGGACCATGTCGGCAAGGACTCCGGCGTTGAGCGGGACTACTTCTATTTTCCCGGTGACGGTTTTGGCATGGGACTTGGGTTTGCCGTCCGCACCGATCCCGGTAACGCCAAGCCGCCGCCGCCCGGCGATCTCGGGGAATTGAAGTGGGACGGCGCCAGCGGTTGCTATTTGGTGATCGATCGCAAGCAGGACATGTTCTTCGTGCTGCTTGAGCAGACCCCGACCGAGCGGCAGCGGGTCCAGCGGACATTGAAGCAACTGGTCTATGAAGCCATGGAGAATTGACATGTTCGGGCGCCGCGCGCGCCGCTGCGAGGCTCGCGCTCGGTGATCCGGTCTCAAAAGACATTCCCGCCTTTGCCGGCATGAAGGTCGGCGTGGGAAGACCTTGGTTTCTCGGGCGATCGGGCGGTAGTTACGCCCCGCGCACGATCTCTCTGATGTAGCCGAGCGTTTCCTCGACCTGGCTCGCATTGACGTCGAGATGGGTGCAGGCGCGAATACGGCCGTCCATCATCGCCAGCGTCACGCCGCGCTGGCGCAGGGCCGCGACCATCTTGTCACCGGGAATGCCGGCGCCGTCGGGCTTGAAGAACACGAGGTTGGTCTCGGGCTCCTGCACTTCGATGCCATCGATCTGCGACAGCCCGCGGGCGAGCGCGCGCGCGTTGGCGTGATCGTCGGCGAGGCGGTCGACGTGATGGTCGAGCGCGTAGATGCAGGCGGCCGCACAGATTCCGGCCTGCCGCATCGAGCCGCCGAGGCGCTGCTTCCACTGCCAGACCGCGTCGATGAATTCGCGCGTGCCTGCGAGCACGGCGCCGATCGGTGCGCCCAGGCCCTTGGAGAAGTCGATCCAGGCCGAATCCCAGCCCGCGGTCATGTCGCGCGCCGAGATGCCGGTCGCGACGGTCGCATTGAGCAGGCGCGCGCCGTCCATGTGGGTGACGAGGCCGTGCTGCCTGGCGATCGCGACGATCTCGTCGAGTGCGGCCTTCTTCCAGATGGTGCCGCCACCGATATTGGCGGTCTGCTCGACGCTGACGACGGTCTGCGGTGGTTGATAGCGCGTGCGTGGATGCAGGGCTTTCCGGAACGTCTCCGGCGTGAACTGGCCGTCGGCGCCCTTGAGCTGCGTCACCTGAAAGCCGCCGATCGCAGCATGCGCACCGCCTTCGCGGGCGATGATGTGCGCGGTCTCATGCGCGAGCATCTCGTCGCCGGGACGGCAATGCACCAGCGTCGCGGTGACGTTGCACATCGTCCCCGAGGGCATGTAGACGGCAGCCTCCTTGCCCATCAGCGCGGCGACGCGCTCGCACAGCGCATTCACGGTCGGATCGTCGCCGACCTGCTCGTCGCCGACTTCGGCCCGCGCCATCGCCTCGCGCATCGCGGCCGTCGGCCTGGTCTGCGTGTCCGAGAGCAGATTGATGCGCACCGGCGGCGCCTTGGGATCAACGGGAGGAGGGGTGTAGAGCATGGCTGGTCTCGTCATTTCATCTAGTCGAACAATTGCGACGTATTTCGTGCGGGGCCTGCACTAGCCACGAGAACGTTCAGCGACGCGCTGTCGCGCGGCGAAGAGGATGTCGTTTGCCGTGTCCGGTGTGAAGGTATTGCAATCGGGGTGAGCAAACAGCCCCCGATAGAGGCGGACCTGCTCGCCGCGCGAGAGAGTCTTCCACGCTCGAAGACCTGCTTCAGTCGGCGCTGCCGAAGGCAGAGTATTGGCGAATTGGTCGGCCATGCGAGACATCGATGGCATGCTACCAAACAAAAAGGCCCCGGAGAACCGGGGCCTTTGAATGTCGTTCTGCCGATATGATCAGCGCGAATAGAATTCGACGACCAGATGGGGCTCCATCTGCACCGGGAACGGCACGTCGGAGAGGGCGGGAATGCGCACGTATTTTGCCGTCATCTTGCCGTGGTCGACTTCGAGATAGTCGGGGGTATCACGCTCGGGGAGCTGGCTGGCTTCGAGAACGTGCGCGAGCTGCTTGGAGGCTTCCTTGACCTCGACGACGTCGCCGACCTTCACCTGGTAGCTCGAGATGTTGACCTTGCGGCCGTTCACCTTGACGTGGCCGTGGTTGATGAACTGGCGCGCGGCGAAGATCGTCGAGACGAACTTGGCGCGGTACACGACCGCGTCGAGACGACGCTCCAGCAGGCCGATCAGGTTCTCGCCGGTGTCACCCTTGAGGCGGCTCGCCTCGACATAGATGCCGTGGAACTGGCGTTCGCTGATGTTGGCGTAATAGCCCTTCAGCTTCTGCTTGGCGCGCAGCTGCACGCCGAAGTCCGAGAGCTTGCCCTTGCGGCGCTGGCCGTGCTGGCCGGGGCCGTATTCCCTGCGGTTCACGGGGCTCTTGGGGCGGCCCCAGATGTTCTGGCCCATACGGCGATCGATCTTGTACTTCGCCTCACTGCGCTTAGTCATCGCGTCCTCTTCGGTTGCATGGTTTGAGGAAACGCGCCCTCCTGTGTGACGGGACATCCCGGCACCGACAGGTCCGATCCCCAAAGCTGGAGGGAGCCGACCACGGGTCGCGAAACGCTTCGCGGGCCGAAATCGGCCCGCGAGCAGGCGGCTTTTAGGGGAGTTTGGGGTTCGCTGTCAATGCGAATAGCCCGGATTCACGTCCCGACAGCCCGAATCGGCTTGGGGCCGACGGCCTGTAATTCGGCAGCGATTTCAGTGTTCAGGGCCCGTTCCAGCCGCGTCAGGACCCGCGCCATGGGGGCCGCGTCTGTGACCCGATGGTCCCAGCGGATCACGACATGGATGGTCTGGTCGGGCTCGACCAGCCCATAACTGACGATAAAGGGGCCGGGCGTGATCGGGTGGAGTTCGCCGCCGCCATAGGCGGCCACCGAGCTCACCGCGAAGCTGCCGAACCAGTTGCCGCGCTGCCGGCCGAAATTCAACCCCACCGCCCAGGACAGGCGCCGCAACGGCAGCGGCAGCCGGGTGACCCGCATGATCTTGCGGAACATGGGAACGTCGTCGATCGGGGCCGTCTTGGCGCGCCGGATTTCGGCGTCGACGGCGGCCAGCGTCATGGTCTCCGGAGCCGCGATTCGCTGCGGCATGACGCATTCCTCGCCGGCCTCGACCCGGGCGATGGCCACCGACGCCACGCTATTGGGGAGTTCGTAGAGCGACGGCCAGGGCCATTTGGCATAGACGGTGCGCAGGACCGGCTCGTCCCTGGCCACCAGGGCAAAGGCCTTGACGAACATCGCCGCCCAGCCGGCAGGCGTCATAGCTCCCGCGCGGGCCTCCAGCAGGGGACCAATCTTGAGCGATCGGGCGAGAGAGACGAAAGGCACGCCCGTCGAGGCGTGCATGAGGTCGATAATCAGCCGGCGCGGGAGCGAGATGTTCTTGGGTTGACCGCGCATCGTTCTCCGGTTCCCGCGGGCTGACATAAGGGACGGCGAAAAGGTCGCCGAACCTAGCAGCACTGCCGTTCGCGGCAAGCCTCAAGAGCTCAGGCCGCCGTTCAGCGCTTGATCCCGTCGAACGCCGCCATGATGCCGCGCTGGAACAGCGACCAGTCAAAGCCGAGCGCGATCGCGCGGTAGCCGCGGTCGATCAGCTGGTTGGCCTGCTCGGCGGTGCGCGCCACGCCGCCGATCGGCACGCCGCTTTTGAGAATGCCGGCCTCGGCCCGCGCGATCAATGCGAGCAGTTCCGGATCGTCCATCTGTCCGCGCCTGTTGATGGAGGTGGCGAGATCGCCGGGGCCGATGACGGCAACGTCGATGCCGGGCGTTGCCATGATCTCGTCGATGCGGTTGACGGCATCGACATGCTCGATCGTGATCATGCAGATCATCTCGTCATCGGCGGACGCCATGTAGTCAGGCATCGACTGGCCCCAGCGGAACGGGGCGTGGAAGGGGCCCCAGAGCCGGTCGCCGCGCGGCGGATAGCGCACGCTGCGCACTGCTTTCTCCGCTTCCGCAGAGTTGGTGATCATCGGAAAGTTGATGCCGAAGGCGCCGATGTCCATCGGCGCCTTCGCAAGCCACGGCTCGTTCGCCGCGATCCGCACCAGGGGCGTACACGGCGTGCCCGTCGTCGCCGCGATCATCGCATGCGCTTCGGTGAGGCCGATAGGCCCGTGCTCGAGATCGACGATGATCCAGTCGAGCGAGCGCGCCATGATCTGCACCGTCTGCACGCTCGGAATCGTTGCGATCGCGCCGAAGGCGGGGCGGCCCTCGCGCCACATCTGGCGGAGGCGGTTGAGCGGCGTTGCGGGGACCGACATGGCATGACCTTCGCGAGATGACGATGCGCGAAGCCTAGCAGCGCTCCGGGCCTGCGAAAAGTCAGGCGACCGCGCGCCCGCCGAAGAACGGCGTCAGCGTGGACCCGAGGCCATGCACGCGGTTCGAGGTGAAAATCATCTCGGCACCCGTCTGCGCGATGGTGCCGCAGTGCGGGCCGAGCAGGTCGGAGACGCGGCGAGCAATAGCCGGTGCCGGGTCGATCCATTCGACCGGCCAGGGCGCGAGCTTTTCCATCCGGCCGAGCAGCAGCGGATAGTGCGTGCAGGCGAGCACCACAATGTCCGTGCGTGCGCCCGCGTCCTTGGCATCCCCGACGAAGCAGGGGGCGAGTTCGGCCAGAATGTCGGCGTCGCTGATCGGATGACCGCTGAGCTCACGCTCCGCGAGCGAGGCCAGCTCGGGCGAGCCGACCAGCGTGACCTCGCATCCTAGCGCGAAATCGCGGATCAGCGCCCTGGTGTATTCGCGCTTGACGGTGCCCTTGGTGCCGAGCACCGAGACGCGGCGGGTCTTCGACCGGGCGCAGGCCGGCTTGATCGCCGGCACCGTGCCGACGAAGGGCACGGAATAAGCGGCACGTAAGTGCGATAGGACCAGGGTGGAGGCCGTATTGCAGGCAATGACGACGAGATCAGGATCATGGGCGCCGATCAGTTTTCCCATCAGCGGCACGACGCGGGCGATGATCTCGTCCTCGCTGTGATTCCCATAGGGGAAGAAGGCGTCGTCGGCGACGTAGGTATAATGCGCATCCGGGCGCGCGGCCACGACCTCACGCAGCACGGTGAGGCCGCCAAGACCGGAATCGAATACCAGGATCGTCGGGGATTTGGTCACGTCGCTACCCTAGCCCGTCATGGTTACCATTCGGTTTTTTGGGCGGTTTTGCGGCGGGGACGACCAAAGCCCAATTTGGAACGATTCAATTTCACGTTTGCCGCCTGTTGCCGCTATCAGCCGTGCTGCGCTGCGGTTGGGACATCCGCAAATTTTCGGGGGCCGACATGATCAGAAATACGAGGACCGGCTGGGGAAGCGTTGCCCGGTGGTTTCACTGGGGCCTGGCGCTGACGATCATCGGGATGATCGGGTTCGGCTGGTGGATGAATCATATTCCGGCGCGCGCCGACAGGTTCTTCTACCGCTCGATCCACGCCGATATCGGCTACGTGATCCTGCTGCTCACGGGGCTGCGCCTGGCCTGGCGCGCCATCAACCCGACGCCGGCCTTGCCGGCCGAGTCCTTGCGCTGGCAGAAGATCGCGGCCCGTGTCAGCCACGGCGCGCTCTATCTCGTGGTCATCCTGGTCGCGATGCTGGGCTGGGCCCATTCCGGCGCGCGCGCGACCAACTACTCGGATTTCTTTGGCCTTTTTCACGTGCCGCAGTTCACGTCTCCGGACAAAGCCGCGGCGGACGCCTATGAGGACCGACATATTTTCGTTGCCTATGTGCTGCTGGCCCTGATCGGGATCCACGTCATTGCAGCTCTCTGGCACCAGTTCATTCGCCGCGACCGCGTCGTGGCGCGCATGGTGACGGACGAGGTGGGATAGGGCACGCTCCTTCAGCATCGTCGCTGCGCTCGCAAGGACGGGATAGGATGCGGCGCCAGTTTTTGCTTCATCTCTTCAGGAGACATCCATGCTCACCGTCCACCATCTCGGCCGATCGCAATCCGAGCGTATCGTCTGGCTCTGCGAGGAGCTCGGGATCCCTTATGAGCTGAAGTGCTACACGCGCGATCCCGTCACCATGCTGGCGCCGCCAGACTACAAGGCGCTGCATCCGATCGGATCGGCGCCCGTCATCACCGACGGCGATCTGGTGCTCGCCGAGTCCGGCGCCATCGTCGACCTTATCATCGCCAGATATGGCAATGGGCGCCTCGTGCTCGGTGCCGACGATCCCGACTTCGCGCAATTCCTGTACTGGTTTCACTTCGCCAACGGCACGTTGCAGGCCGGCATGGGCCGGCTGATGCTGCTGAACCGGCTCAAGCTCACTGACGACAATCCGATGCTGACGGCCACGAAGGCGCGCGTCGATCGCGCTTTCGACCTGGTCGACGCGCGCCTGCGCGATGCGGACTATCTGGCCGGGAGCACCTTCACCACGGCCGACATCATGACGGTCTTCTCGCTCACCACGATGCGCTATTTCCAGCCCTACGACCTCGCCCGCTGCCCGAATGTGGTCAGATATCTCGCCCGCATCGGCGCGCGTCCAGCCTACCGGCGCGCGATGGAGAAGGGCGATCCTGGTATGGCACTGCTGCTGAGCTGAGCCGCGATCAGGCGATCTTGTTCGTGGTCGCCGCCTGCGCTGCCGCGAGCTGTTTCTGCAGACGTTCGATGTTTTGCAGGAGGCGCTGGCTGCTCAGCACCAGGAAGTAATAGCCGAACTGCGGATCCTGGAAGTAGATCTCGAGCAGGCGGTCATAGGTGATCGTCAGCACGTGGCCGTCTTCGATACATTCGATCGTTCCGGTGCGCCGGTTGTCCGGGGTCAGGAAGCCGAGCTCGCCCATCAGCGCGCCGGGCCCGATTTCGACGCCGATCTCCTTGACCAGGAACTTGCCTGTGACCGTGAGGAGCATCTCCTGGGCCGGGTCGCCCAGCTTGAACAGCGTGTCGCCGCGGCGATATTTGCGCTCGGTCATGAACGGCTTCAGCCATTCGATCGACATGTCGCCTTCGGCGGCATGGCGCGCTTTCTTGACCAGCTTGAGCATCTGCCGCAGCCGAAGGGCGTTGATTGGTACCATCAGGAGATAGAGCAGGAAGGTCGAGACGTTGGCGGAGAGCGCGCCGAAGATGGCGAAGAACGCGCAGCCGATCATGTTGGCGACGCGCAAGGGCACCATCGTTCGCATCAGGATGGTGGCGACGAAAAAGCCGGCGCCGACCGCGGCAAACATATTGGCGAGCGTGATGTTATGGACGAAGATCTCGAGCAGCCGATTGAATATCGCGTCATAAGTGACGTTGTTGGGATCGAGGCCCATCTGGACCAGGATCTTCGCGATCCTGAGGTTATCCGTGGCCGCATCGAGAATGCGGTCGAGGATCGAGGAAATGTCTGCGCTGCCGGACGGCATGGTACTATCCCTGCGTAAGGCCTTCAAATCTGGTCGGTATGCTCGACACCTATAGCCGAAATCGAATGACGACTGCTTGAATGAAACTTTCGGTCGCCGCTCCGCAACAGGCAAATTTTAGCCCGAACCGCAATTTCGGCAATTGCCCGTTCGTTGCGCGCGTGTTCCGGGGCGCCCCCGTGATTCGGGCTGGCGCGATCGGTGGATTTAGGCGTCCAAGGAGGCGCTGGGTGTCAAAAAGGCCGATAGGCCTTACCGCTTGGCGGGCTGGACGACCTGCTGCTCGACGAGGGTCAGGTGCCCGGGCAGCGAACCGGCGCGCAGCTGCATGGCGACGCTGTTGGCCTCCTCCGGGGTGAAATTGCCTGAGATCTGAACCGATCCGCCGGTGATGGGTTCGCGGATCACAGGGGCGGAGATCACGGTGCCGTCGAGCGCAATGGCGATGGGCTTGCCGATATTCTCTTCGGTGAGATGGGCGAAACGCCGCGTGCCGCGCCCGTTGAAGTGGAAGGAGACAACCGGATCCTTGGTGCCGGGGGCGAAGCTGGGGGCAGCGTCGCTGATGTCCTCGCCGTCCAGCGCGTTGTCCTTGGCGACCAGATAGGGCTTCTTGTCCTTGAAGCCGAGCAGGACCTCGGTCCCTTCAGGCGGCGTGCCCGACAGCGCCTGCTCCGGCGACATCGAGACATCGACCTGGCGGAGGCTGACCTTGACCTTCCGGGCGAAGATTGCGGCGATGCGCTCGGGATCGGTCACGCCGGGCAGGAAGATGCGAATCCGGTCCGTCCCGTCAGGGGCGACGCTGACGAGCTTGATGTCGGCGTCCTTGAGGCGTTGCTCGATCATGGCGATGGAGTCTTCGACGAGGTCGTGCAGCCGTGCCGCGGCTGCCGCGTCCGTCGGCGCGAGCCTGACCGCTCCGTCGCTACCGTCGGTCCAGGACGTCGCATGCGACGGCAGTCCCTCTGCGGCGGCGGTGAGCTTGCGCGCGAGCTGGTCGCGACCTCGGGGGTCCGCGATCTTGACATCGACGCCGCCGTTGCGGATCGCAAGGCCAGAATAGGCGATGTGGCCGTCGTGCAAGATCTTGTAGACGTCGTCGCGCAGATCCGTCAGGACGCCTTCGCGCAGGCCGTCGCTGTCCACCTTGTAGATGATGCGTGAGCCGCCCTGTGTCTGCATCTTGTCACCGACGAAGGCTGTGATCTTGGCCCGCATCTTGTCCAGCTGGCTATCGGCGAGCGCGGCGCGCGGCAGGGCGATCGTCGACGCCGAGATCACCGATGTCATGGCGAGCGCGAGGATCAATCGCGTGGCGCGGTCCCGATGGGGCATGGTCATGATCACCTCACGTCTTGCGGCAGGACGCTGGCAGATGAGTCCGATGCCAGTCCTTGGTCCCCGGATCCGGCATGGAGGTTCAAATGCCTCCCAGGCGAGGTTTATCGCAGCAGCCGGTAGGCAATGGACGAACGCCAAATCATCCATCATTGTGGCCCTGCTCGGTCGGCCGGTCGGCCGAGGCCGCGCCGCACCAAATGTCAAAAGACAGGCGGCGAGAGAGGACATCTGAGGGAGGACGGAATTCCATGGCGGGCATCCACGCGCTCGATCGATTGATCGGCAACGACTATCCGGAGCTCCTGACGGACGAGGAAGTTCGGGCCTTCGAACAGGTCCCGTACGCCGACAGAGTTGCGGCCGAGAGCACCTATGATGCCATCGGACTCGGTGCTGCGCGCAACCCTGACGGCGCGGCGATCCAGTTTTTGCAAAATGCCGATCCCGCCGACACGCCGCTCGTCGTCACCTACCGCGACTTCATCGCGCGGGTGACGCGGGCCGCCAACATGTTTCACGCGCTCGGCGTGGGGAAGGGCGACGTCGTCTCTTTCATGCTGCCACTGCTGCCCGATGCCTTCGTAACCCTGTTCGGTGCCGAGGCCGCCGGCATTGCCAATCCCGTCAACCCATTGCTCGAGCCGCATCAGATCGCGGAGATCCTGGAGGCGGCGAACACGAAGATCCTGGTGGCGCTCGGGCCAATGCCGGGCACTGATATCTGGCAGAAGGTCGAGCAGATCCGCCCGCAACTCAAGCACCTCAAGGCGATCGTGCAGGTGGGCGGCGGTGGCGATCCCGCCAATGGCGTGTATGCATTCAACGATCTGATCAGGCAGCAGCCTGCGGACCGGCTTGTCAGCGAGCGCAAGATTCTCGGCAGCGACATTGCCGCCTATTTCCACACCGGCGGTACCACCGGCACGCCGAAGCTGGTGCGGCACACGCACGCCAACCAAGTCTATCAGGCCTGGGCGCTGAACCTGCTTCTGAAGGCGAAGCCCGGCACCAACATGCTGTTCGGCATGCCGCTGTTTCACGTTGGCGGCTCGCTGACGCAGGTGTTGCTGACCCTGTCCTCGGGCGGCTCGCTGGTCGTGCTGTCGCCGAGCGGCTGGCGCAATCCGAGCGCGGTGAAAAACATCTGGGGTCTGGTCGGGCGCTTCAAGGTCGAGGCGCTGTCGAGCGTGCCGACGGTGCTCGCCGCAGCGCTCGCGGTGCCGCCGGGCGATGCCGACATCTCCAGCCTCAAATACGCGGCCGGCGGCGGCTCGGCGATCCCTGTTGCCGTGGGCTCGGCGATCCAGGAGAAGCTCAAGCTTCCGGTCGTCGAGGTCTACGGCATGACAGAGACATCGAGCGTCCACACCCTGGCCTATCCGTCACGGCCGATCCGGCTCGGCTCGGTCGGTCTTCCCATGCCTTACGCACGCGTGCGCATCGTGCAGTTGGACGCCGACGGCCATTTGATCCGCGACTGCAAGCCGGACGAGATCGGCGTCGTCATCATGGCCGGGCCCGGCGTGTTCGGCGGCTATCTCAACGACGCCCACAACAAGGGCGCCTTCGTCGACGAGGTCTGGGTCAATTCCGGCGATCTCGGACGGCTTGATGCCGACGGCTATCTCTGGATCACCGGCCGCGCCAAGGACCTCGTGATCCGCGGCGGCCACAACATTGATCCGGCGCCGATCGAGGAGATCATGTTCCGCCATCCCGCCGTCGGCTTTGCCGCGGTGGTCGGCCAACCCGATGCCTACGCGGGCGAGTTGCCGGTCGGATATGTGCAGCTGAAGCCCGGCGCGACGGTCGAGCCGGGTGAGCTCGAGGCCTGGGTGCGCGAGCGCACCCCGGAGCGTGCGGCGGTGCCGGTGCAGGTCATTCCGATCGACCCAATGCCGGTGACCGGTGTCGGCAAGGTGTTCAAGCCGCAGCTGCGCTGGGACGCAGCGCAACGCGTGTTCACCACGGTGCTGACGCCGCTGACGGAGCGCGGCATCGACTGCAAGGTGAAGGTCGGCGCCCATGGCAGCCACGGCTCGATCGCCACCGTGACGCTTGCGGGCCTGCCGCCTGAGCAGCGCGAGGTCGTCGCCGGCGAGGTGCGCACGCTGCTCGCGCCGTTCGTGATGCGGCACGAGGTGGTATACGCCTAGAGCGGGAGGGATGCGCAACTTTCTGGCCCGCAGAGTCCCTGCGGTCACGCCAGACCGTCGAAACTCCTTCGGCTCATTCCTATAGCGGCTTGTGATCGAGGCCGATTTCTCTTCCCCGCCGGGAAGCCTCTCGCATGTCCGACGGCGTCATGCCGAAATGCCGTCGGAAGGCGCGGTTGAAATAGGAGAGATCGCCGAAGCCGACCCCGAGCGCAATCACGCTGATCGTCTGGTCGGCGAAGCGCGGGTCGGTCAATATTCGTTGCGCGCGCGCCAGCCGCTTGCCGACGACATATTCCGAGAAGGTCACACTTTCGGCTTCGAACAGCATGTGAATGTAACGTGGCGTCAAACCCTGACGGGCCGCCACGCTCGCCACTGACAATTCCGGACTGGCCAGATTGCCGAGAATGTCTGCCTTGACTGCAGCTAGCCTGTCGGCGCGGATGCCGCGCTGCTCAGCGGCGGCTTGCGCATGGCGGGTCCCGCTAAGCGTCAGGGCGGCGAGATCCTGGACATGGGTCGTCACCAGAAGTCGTGTTTCGGGATCTTCGATCGTGTCTTCGGCGTCGAGCATGCGCAGATAGGCCAACAGGAGCCGCACCGCCTGGGAGTCGCAGGCCACCGGGGATTGCGTCAGCTCGGAGAAGTGCGGCACGAACCGCTCAACGAGGCTCCGCACGCCGACGCTCGTGAATGTTGCATCCGTCTCGATCCTCGGGGCCTCGCGCTCCATGGCTGCTCGGTCGGACTTCATGACGGGATCACTGCGCGCCGCCTGTATGGCGAGCGCTCGCGTCGGGGTGAGCCATGATCGCGCCAAGTCGCACGAAACCGGCTTTCGGCGACCCGATGTCCCACCGTCATTCTCATTCGTGGCCGCCACACCAAGCATTGCTCCGAGACTGCGTCGCGTGGCCTGCACAGGCGTCGCGCAAGAACGGATGTCCCGCTCACGTGCGAGTTTTGAGAATGCTGGGCTTGGGATTCAAGAAAATCGGTAGCCAGGGCCGTCAATTTGTCCGTGGCTGCAAATGGTCGTCTGCTAATGCAGAATCCGCAGCGGCCGGACGCCGATCCGGAGACGATGGCGGTTCATGCGAGGCTCGGGCACGCTCCGGGAATGACCCCCGAGGAAGCGCCCGTCAGATGTGGCGCATCCAATCCCACATCGTGCCGACGCCATGGCGCGAGGACACCTCGCCAGGCCAGCCGGCGCCTGCGAAGGCGCGCATGGCGCGTGGGCTCATGTCGAACATGCGGCGAAACGTGCGGCTGAAATTCGTCGGATCCGTGAAGCCGTAGCTTTCCGCAATCTCGGCAATTGTCTTGTGTCGGTGCACAGGGTCGACAAGCGCGGCGCGCACACGGCGCAGCCTGACTTTCAGGATGTAGGCAGCAACTCCGCCATGGACACGCATGAGATAGTAGAGCTTGCGCTCCGACATGTTGAAGGCTGCGGCGATCTTTTCCGCAGTCAAGCCCGGCTCCATCGCACGATCGTCGATATGGCGACATATCTCTGCGGCAAGGGCCATCTGCGGTCCGATGGAATTCTCTTCGCGAACGCTCTCGTTGATGGCAGCCGCGGCGAGCTCGAGGGTGGGGTGGGTGACGGCGCACGCGGCTTGGGCCTGGAGATCGGAACTCGCCCGATACAACGCATGCAGATGGCTGCGGAACAGCGCGACCAACGGATTCTTTCCAGAGATGACGCGGGCGTTGTGCTCGTCCGGTGCATTCAGCAGCGGAGCCAGCATCGCGCGCGGTACGACCATATAGAGATCGTCCTGACCGTTGAGCCTGGATGAACTCGTCTGTGCCTGATCGAGGATCAGCAGGTCGCCACATTGGATTCGCTGCTGCGAACCGTTCGCCGGCGACGCAACGCATTCCCTGCTGTGGAAGTGAAGCGTGTAGCTGTCGAGTCCGTCCCGCGCATAGCGAGCACGCGAGCGTGCAACATCCTGCTTCACTCTGACCTGGAGCGCGCCAAGGATGAAGCTGTCGAAGTGGTACGCCTTGGTACGAATGCGAAGCGGCTCATTCGGCCCATCATTGTGGAGCCGGATGTCGTACATGCTTCCGAGCGCCTCCTGCCAGGCCGCTACGGCATCCTTCGGGGGGAGCTGCGTCAGATCGAATACGGATCGCGGAATAAAGGGCGCAACGGTCTTCTGCTCTCCCGCCTTCTCGCCGGTGATTTTCGTCAATGGCATGGCCCTCGAAAACAGGCGCTGTCTCAAGTCGGATGATCGATAAAGCCGCTACAGATTGCCGCAGGTTATCGAGCCATGTCGTCGTTCGGCAAGTCGAAATTGCAGGCGTTGTGCCGCGCCGCGGTGGGAGCGCAATTTCGCTCTGGTCGGGTCGGCCTTCTCTCGAATCCCGGTCTGCAGCGCTTTTGCAACGCGGGTTCTGGTGGATCACGCTTCGCAAAGCCCCGTCGCAGACTTCCTCTACCCTGCCGGCATCGCGGTTTCGACCAGGCGCACCCAGAACGAGGCGCCGTGACCGAGGATGTTGTCGTTGAAGACGTAGGCCGGGTGGTGGCACGCGGGGCTGTCGCCCATGCCGACCAGCACCATGGCACCGGGGCGCGCCTCCAGCATGAACGAGAAGTCCTCAGCGCCCATCATCGGGATGATTCGGTCGTTGACGCGCTCGGAGCCGACGATGTCGCGGGCGACATCGGCAGCGACGCCGGCTTCGCGCGCATGGTTCATCGTCACCGGATACATGCGCGAGTATTTCGTCTCGGCCGCGCCGCCATAGGCGCGTGCGACGCTCTCGGCGACTTCGCCGATGCGGCGCTCGACGAGATCGCGCACCTCGGGATCGAGCGTGCGCACGGTGCCACTGAGCTCGGCGGTCTCGGGGATGATGTTGAAGGCGGTGCCGGCGTGGAATTGGGTGATCGAGATCACCGCCGACTTCAGCGGATCGACGTTGCGCGCGACGATCGATTGCAGCGCATTGACGATCTGCGAGCCGATCAGAACGCTGTCGATCGCCTGGTGCGGGGTGGCGCCGGCATGGCCGCCCTTGCCGCGGACGGTGATGCGGATGTTGTCGGAGGAGGCGAGCAGCGGACCCGCCGTGGTGGCGAAATGGCCCTCGGGCAGGCCCGGCATGTTGTGCATGCCGTAGACCTGTTCGATGTTCCAGCGCGTCATCAACCCATCCTCGACCATGGCCTTGCCGCCGCCGCCACCCTCCTCGGCGGGCTGGAAGATCACGACCGCGGTGCCGTCGAAATTGCGCGTCTCAGCGAGGTACTTTGCGGCGCCGAGCAGCATCGCGGTGTGGCCGTCATGGCCGCAGGCGTGCATCTTGCCCGGGATCTTCGAGGCGTAGGGCACATCGGCGGTTTCCATGATCGGCAGCGCGTCCATGTCGGCGCGCAGGCCGATCGCCTTGCCGGAGCCGGATTGGCGGCCGCGGATCACCCCGACGACGCCGGAGCGACCGATGCCCGTGACCACCTCGTCGCAGCCGAACTCGCGAAGCTTGTCGGCGACGATGCCGGCGGTGCGATGGACCTCGTAAAGCAGCTCCGGGTTCTCGTGGAAGTCATGGCGCCAGGCGGCCATTTCATCGGAGAGGGCGGCGATACGGTTGACGATGGGCATTGGGGGCCGATCCGTTTTTTCTTCGTGAGGTGCTGGGCGCGCCAGCCAAGAACGTATTACGCCGTGATTTGGCAGAGGGGGAGGGCGAAACAACCGGCGCGGCAAGGTGGCGGGGGATGATCGTTGAATAGGTATTATTGTCCGCTGAGTATGGCGGGCGTCTCTGGGTCGGGGTGTAACGACCAAAAACCAACTATCAGTCACGGATCTTTGAGTAACAGATATTGAAATCTGTCAGCGAGACGTGTATATCCCTCGTCGGACGCTCCGATTGGGCGTCCCGTGGTCATCCCTCCAGGGGGCCCAAGATCGGAAACGGATCGAGGGACGTAGGGGGTGAGGACCGCGGACGAATGGAGACTTAAGACAATGACGACCGAAATCATCAATCTCAGGGGAACGATCGGGCGCTGGCTCAACCTCTTCGTGGCGCGCCAGATTGCGGCGCAGGCTGCAAAACTGCCTCATTGAGAGCTGAGCTTTCCGAACGACCGGCAGGGCGCTTCGGAAGCAGCCCCGCCGCCGAAAACTGGACCCTGAACGGGAACATGGTGCTGGCATGAACGAAGCCGTTGTTTTGACGCCGGAGCGGATCCTCGAAGTCACCGAGGACGTTTTGCGTCGCTACGGACTTGCCAAGGCCACAGTGGTCGACGTTGCCCGTGCGCTCGATGTGAGCCACGGCAGCGTCTATCGTCATTTCCCGAGCAAGGCTTCGCTGCGCGAGGCCGTCGCCAAACGTTGGCTGGATCGCATCGACGCGCCGTTGCTTGCGATTGCCAACGAGAAGGGCCCTGCGCCGGCGCGCCTCGATCGCTGGCTGCGCACGTTGTTTGCCGCCAAGCGCTCGCGCGTGCTCGACGACCCTGAGATGTTCGAAACCTATCTCACGCTGGCGCGCGAGGCCTGCGCGGCGGTGAAGTGCCACAAGGACACGATGATCAATCAGATCGCAGGGATCATCTCCGACGGCGTGAAGCAGGGCGAGTTCTCGGCGACCGACGCCAAGACCACAGCGCGTGCGATCTTCGATGCGACCGTTCGCTTCCACCATCCGGCCCATGCCGACGAGTGGAAGGATGCCGACTTGCCTGCGCGCGTCGATGCGACGCTGGCGCTGTTGTTGCGCGGGTTGAAGGCGTAACCAAGAAAACCATCCCGAAGAAGCCGCCTGCGCGCGATTGCCCGTCGCCTCTGTGGCGCGGCACATAGTTTTGCGGCGGGCAACCGCCGCGCGCCGTTCCGCCGTCATCGGGTTCGCTGCTCCGCAACACGAAATTGTTCCAACGCAATGCGTCGCGCAGGGATCGCCTGCCGGCATTTTTAATCCGCGATCGTTCATAACCGACTGGACCGCGCGTGACGGCTTTGATCCAATCGGCAGCGGGCGTTGCCGGCCAGGAGCAGTGCGGCATGAGTTCGATGACGATTGGGCCGATCGCGGGCTCTTCTGCGGACCCTTCCGAGCGCAGCGCGCTGCTGTTCTGGATGATCTTCACCGGGCTTTCGATTTTTGCGGTCGTGCTGCTGTGGCGGTTCGGGCTGATCCATCTGATGCTGACGTCGGACCGGACCTACATTTCGAGCGTGATCGCGGTGCTCTATCTCGTCACCTGCGGCCACTGCTTCCTGCGGACGCGGGCGATTGCCCGTGAAGGCGCCGCAGCGCGGCGCTGCCGCGCGGTGCTGGCCGCGCCCGACGGCAGCAAGGCGCTCGATGCCAGCGCGACGGATCTGCCGCGCGGGCTGGTGCGGGATCACATCGAGAGCCTCGTCACCAAGGCCGCCGCGCAGGATTATCGTCCGGTCGACCAGACCCTGCTGCTGCGGACGCTTGCCGACCGCCTGCGCGGCTCCAACGGCTTTGGCGCTTTCGTCTCCGACACGCTGATGAAGCTTGGCCTCCTCGGCACCATCATCGGCTTCATCATCATGCTGGCGCCGATCGCGGGGCTCGATGCGGCCGACAAGGTCGCGATGCGCTCCTCGATGGGGCTGATGAGCGACGGCATGGCGGTCGCGATGTACACCACGCTGGCCGGCCTCGTCGGGTCCATCCTGGTCCGTATCCAGTATTACATGCTCGATACCGCGACCCAGCGGGTTTTCTCGGACGCGGTGGTGCTGACCGAGACCTACGTGACGCCGGTTCTCGAGCGCAAGGGCGCAGAAATCAAGGGCGCTACGCCGTCATGATGGATGATTTCGGTCTCTATCCGCGCGAGGAGCCGTTCGATCCGCTCGGCGTGATGCTGTTCAAGGCGCTGCAGGTGGTCGCCTTCCTGTTCTTCCTCGCGCTGCTCGCAGTCTCGCCCGATGCCAAGGACGGCAAGATCGACTCCAAGGCCGAGTTCATGATCACCCTGGACTGGCCGGACAACCACCCTGATGATCTCGACCTGTTCGTGCAGGATCCCGCCGGCAATATCGCCTGGTATCGCCACCGCGAGGCAGGCTTCCTCACGCTCGATCGCGACGATCGCGGCGGGGCCAATGATTTCATCATGGTCAACGGCAAGAAGATCGCCTCGCCCATCCGCGAGGAGATCGTGACGCTGCGCGGCATCGTTCCCGGCGAATACACCGTCAACGTCTCGCATTTCGTCGCCACGACCGGAGAGCCCGTCACGGCCAATGTGAAGGTGCAGAAGCTCAACCCGACCGCGCAGGTGATCTTCGACAACAAGTTCACGCTGGACCATACCGGTGACGAGAAGACGGCGGTGCGGTTTCGGCTCGATGCCGAAGGCAAGGTCATCGACGTGAGCCAGCGGCCGAAATCGCTGATGGAGACGTTCCGCAGCACCTGGCGCAACGGGGCCGATCTCGACCCGAGCACCGGTGTAAGCAGGAACGCTGTGAGGGTGCGCCGTGACTAGTCTGCAAACGGTCATTCTCTCGCTGTCGGTGGCCTATGCCGTGATCGGCGCGCTGCTGCTGGTCGTGCTGGTCTATGCGCGGTTGCACTGGTCGCTGAAGGCAGTCGCGGTGGTCGTGACCAGCGCCTTCTATGTCGTCAGCTTCGGCGAAATGCGCGGGCTGCTCGGCTGGGCCAGCCCCGAGCGGCTACCGACCGCCTTCAAGCTGCTCAAGGCGCGCATCGTCGAGCCGCATTCGCTGGAGGGCGATCCCGGCTCGATCTATCTGTGGGTCGAGGAACTCGACGCGGATCATCGTCCGAGCGGCATCCCGCGCGCCTTCCGCGTCCCCTACAACGACACCCTCGCCGACAAGACCCATGCGGCGGAGAACGAGATCGCGGCTGGCCATCCGCAAGGCGGCCGCGCGGCCGATTTTGGCGGCGGTGAGGGCAGCCTGATCGACATGGTCCGGGAATATGTGACGCCCAAGGCGATTCTTGAGACCACGGGCGGCGATTCCTCGACCGGAGAGTTCAATGCCCCGCCGGCCGGCGCCCAAGGCGCCGTCTTCACGCCGCTGCCGCCACCCCGGATGCCGCCCAAGGACGAGCAATAAGGACGAGCAACAGGCCCTTCACCATCGTGCCCGGGCAGCGCTGGTCAACCGCCGCGCGTTGGCGCATCTTGTTGACCTCCCTCAAATTGGCTCTATCGGCATCCAATAAGAATGTGAGGGTGGAGGGTGCGTGCTTCTCGCTGTCTTCTCGGATATCCACGGTAACCGGCAGGCGTTCGAGGCGTGCCTGAAGGTCGCCCGCGCGAAGGGCGCGCAGCGATTCATCCTGCTCGGCGATTTCGTCGGCTATGGCGCCGACCCGGAATGGGTCGTGGATACCGCCATGGATCTGGTCGCGCACGGTGCGGTGGCCGTGCGCGGTAACCATGATGAAGCCGTCAACACGACCACGGAGAGCATGAACAACGAGGCACAGATTGCGATCGAGTGGACGCGCGGGCGGCTCGACACGGCGCAGCGGCGGTTCCTGGCCGAGTTGCCGATGCGCGTGGAGGACAGCGACCGTCTGTTCGTGCATTCGGAAGCTTCGAGCCCCAAGCGCTGGCATTACGTCCGCTCGACCGCGGATGCCGCCAAGAGCTTGATCGCGACGCCGTCCCACGTCACTTTCTGTGGCCATGTCCATCGGCCCGCGCTCTATTCGATGTCGGTGACCGCGAAGATGACGAGTTTCGTGCCCAGGACCGACGTGCCGGTGCAGTTGCTGCGTGGGCGGCAATGGCTCGCGGTGCTCGGCTCGGTCGGCCAGCCCCGTGACGGCGACCCCTCGGCATCCTTCGTGCTGTTCGACACGGTGTCATGCCAGATCACCTATTGCCGCGTGCCCTATGACATCGCGAGCGCGGCGAACAGGATCCGCGAGAACGGCCTGCCGCCCTGGCTCGCCGACCGACTGTCGCAGGGACGCTAGATGCCCAAATCCTTGGTCAAGTCAGGCGCGGAGATCGACGGCTACACCATCGGCGAATGCGTCCATGCCGGCGGCATGGCGACGTTGTGGACTGCCACCCATCCCGGCATCGACGTGCCGCTGCTGATGAAGGTCCCGCGGGTCTCGGAAGGCGAGGACCCCGCCGCGATCGTCTCCTTCGAGATGGAGATGATGATCCTGCCGCGTCTTGCGGGTCCGCACGTGCCGCACTGCTACGGCACCGGCGATTTCGCCCGCCAGGCCTATGCCGTGATCGAGCGCATTCCCGGCACCACGCTGTACAAGCGGCTGCCCGATCTGCCGCTGCCTTACGAGGAGGCGCGGCTGCTGGTTGCGAAGATCGCGGCCGCGCTCGCCGATCTGCACCGGCAGAACGTGATCCATCACGACATCAAGCCGAGCAGCGTGATGTTTCGCGAGAGCGGCGAGGCCGTGTTGATCGACTACGGCCTGTCGCATCACGACCATCTGCCAGATCTGCTGCAGCAGGAATTCCGCCTGCCTTACGGCACCGCGCCCTATATGGCGCCTGAGCGGCTGCTGGGTGTGCGCGACGATCCGCGCAGCGATCTGTTTTCGCTCGGCGTGCTGCTCTATTTCTTCACGACCGGCGAGCGTCCCTTTGGCGAGGGCGAGACGCTGCGCGCGATGCGGCGGAGGCTGTGGCGGGATCCGCATCCGCCGCGAAGCTTGCGGGCCGACTATCCGCCCTGGCTCCAGGAGGTGGTGCTGCGGTGCCTGGAGATCGAGCCGGTCCGGCGCTATCCGACCGCGGCCCAACTCGCCTTCGATCTTGCTCATCCGACCCAGGTCAGGCTGACCGCGCGTTCGGAGCGGATCAAGCGCGATCCCCTCAGCGTCGCGTGGCGGCGCCGCTTCAACCAGGACGTCAAGCAATCGCGGGCCAGGCCCGATGTCGCCGAGCAGATCGCATCGAGTCCGATCCTTGCAGTGGCGCTCGACACCGAGGAAGGCGCAGCCGAGTTGAACGAGGCGTTGCGCGTGACGACGGAACGGATTCTGGCGACGCTACCGTCAGCGCGGCTCGCCTGCGTCAACGTGCTGAAGCTCAACCGCATTGCCATTGACAAGACGCTGGACGAGCAGGGCTCCAACAAGCACATCGACCGCCTGGTGGCGCTTCGGCATTGGGCCACGCCCTTGAAGCTCGACGAGAGCCGGCTGTCGGTTCATGTCCTGGAGGCGGTTGATCCCGCGACGGCGCTGCTGGAATTCGCCGAGATGAACTCGGTCGACCATCTCATCATCGGCGCGCGGCAAAATTCGTTCAGGCGGACCTGGCTCGGCAGCGTCTCGGCCAAGGTGGCCGCCGAGGCGGCCTGCAGCGTTACCGTGGTGCGGCCGCCGCGGATGGCCGCGGCGAAACCGGACGCCAGCGTGGTATGGGGTTAGGAAGGGATCACGCCGCGTGGGCGGTGTGGAAAGCCCGCTTGCGGCGGACCGGCCAGGGGAACTGGGGGCCGGGCTCGCCGTGATCCGCACTGCCGCCGAAGTACTGAATGATCTCGCGGCAGGGCTCGCAGTTGAACAGGTTACGCGACGCTGACGCCTTGGTCATTTCCGTCAGGCAGTTCGGGCAGTGCGGTTTCATCTGATTGGTCCGGAAAATGATTTCAATGCCGGCGCGGTGACCGGAACGAATGATCCAGGTCGGCCGTGTCGGCGCCGGGATCGTCGCGCGTCTCGCCTTCGCTGAGCTCGAGCCGACCGAAGAAGTAGTCGAGGTTCGGATGCGGGCGGCGCGGGATGCGGCACCTGCGTTTCGGCTGACGCTTCACCAGAGCGATCTGCATGGTGTCAGACCCGCTGGCGACGGATGTGGCGTGCCGAACGTACTGGGACCTGTACAGGTCCGGCCGACGGGCCGAACACAACAAACGCACAAAAACCAAGCCACAACGCCACGCCAGTCCAAACCAGGGTCGTCGTCATGATGTGCTCCTGTCAAATCAGGCAGGAATCAATAGCGGTGATTTGCACGAATCAGGGAAGTCCGGAGGAGTACGGATCGCGGTTGTAATTTTAGGCATCGCGCGTTGCGACGCCCGTAAGAACCGCAGATTTGCGGGCGAATTGCGCGTCAGATCGCTTCGCCCCGAGCCCCGAGCGCCGCGTTGCGGATCGCTGCAATGTTGGTCTTGTAGGCTTCCTGCGTGCCGCCTTTGAACACGGAGGTGCCGGCGACAAAGGCATTGGCGCCGGCGGCCGCGAGCGCGCCCGCCACGTCAGGGCCGACACCGCCATCGACCTCGATGTCGATTGGCCGTCCCGCCGTCATTGCGCGGATGTCGCCGATCTTGCCGATCGCCGAGGGAATGAAGGCCTGGCCGCCGAAGCCTGGATTGACCGACATCACCAGCACAAGATCGACCAGGTCGAGCACATATTCGAGCACGCCGATCGGCGTGCCCGGATTGAGCGATACGCCAGCCTTCTTGCCAAGCGCGCGGATCGCCTGAAGCGAGCGATGCAGATGCGGACCCGCCTCGGCATGCACGGTAATGTGGTCGCAGCCGGCCTTGGCGAAGGCTTCGAGATAGGGATCACAGGGCGAGATCATCAAATGCGCGTCGAACACCTTCTTGGTGTGCGGGCGCATGGCCTTGATGACGTCGGGACCATAGGAGATGTTGGGGACGAAATGCCCGTCCATCACGTCGAGATGGATCCAGTCGGCACCAGCCGCATCCACCGCGCGAACCTCCTCGCCGAGCTTCGAGAAATCCGAGGCCAGGATCGAGGGCGCGATAGCCAGGGGGCGGGAGGCGAAGGCTTGGGTCATGGCGCGGTTTCCCGTGGCGGCGAGGGGCGAATGGCCTCGCGTAACATGGGCCTCCCGGCCGGGCAATGCAGGGAGAACGAGCTTCCTGTGGGCGGAAAAATCTGCCGCCGACGGCATGAATTGCCGAGGTTCCCTGGTCCCGCGAAGTGCGGTGGATGCGGATTTCATTGAGCTTTTTGCGCTGGCACGTCGCTTGCTGACCTCATGGCCAGAATATTGGCCGCGGCATGCCGCACCGGTTGGAGTTGTGCAATGTTGTTTGCGCTTGGTGCCGTCTCGACTGCGCTTGATGCCATTCAATCGCTGACCAGCTCGAAATCGTCCACGTCGACATCGTCGCAAGGGGCGACCAATCCGTTCGCGATCGATAGCGGCAGCAACGGTTCGACAAGCGGCGTGACCTCCTCGGTCAATTCCGGCAATTGCGCACAGATCTCGCCGGAGACGATGAGCGCGCTGATCGCCGCGCAAAGCCAGGCGTCGACATCGTCGAGCGCGACGTCCTCGACCTCGACCAGCCGGGACGATGCGCTCAAAGACCTGTTCTCGAAGCTCGACGCCAATGGCGATGGCCAGATCAGCAAGTCCGAGTTCGAGAACGCGCTGGGCGCCGGCGGCACCAATCTGGCGCAGGCCGACGACGTGTTTTCCAAGCTTGATACCAATTCGGACGGCAGCGTCAGCCTCGACGAGATGTCGAAGGCGCTGAAGGGCGCCGGCGGGCATCGCGGCGGTCACCACCACGCCGAGACTGCGAGCGCCTCGGGTGATGCGTCCGGCAGCGGCTCGAATTCCTCATCGAGCGGCGGGTCGACCTCGACCACCACGACGGGGGCCGACGGCTCGACCACCACCACCGTCACCTATGCCGACGGCTTCAAGATGACGACGACGGTGCCGGGCGCCTCCCGTTCCTCGAACGGATCGGGTGGCGGTAATTCACCCTATGACTGGTTTGCGCAGATGATGCAGAACCAGTCGCAGGGATTGTCGGGGTCCACGGCCTCTTCGATGTCGATGAGCGTCTGAGTCCGCGGCAGTGTCTCGAGGTTTGACCTCGACGCCACTAGTCTCGGTGAAACAGTGCGGTAGCAAAGCGCCGCTTCTGGGGATCATCGAGGCTGCTGTAGAGCGGCTGAGCGGCATCCGCGAGCTTCTTTTGTGCGTTTGACCGATCGATTTGCTCGTCGGCATCCTTGCGCATGCCGTCAATCAGATCGACGTTGTCCTGCTGCTTGGCGCGCGCATTTCGCCAGGCGAGGCGCTGTTCAACCTGGTTCTTCCACGTTTCCACGACAGCTGTTTCAAATGCCGACCAGTTTTTCTCCTGCTCGGGGGTGAGACGCAGATCGGCCTTGAGTTGAGCGGCGCGGGCGGCTGCCTGATCGGTCATTTGGCTCGCCGTCAATTCCGGCCGATCCGAGCGGTCGCGCGCATCGGCTGATCCCGAAACCGCCGTACCGATCAACAGGACTGCAGTGGTCAAGAGGATTGATGTCTTTCGCATGGCGTGCTCCTTTGAGCGGCGTTGTAACGATTTTGCTTCGCGTCTACTGCCAAGTTCGTCGAACCGAATTGATGTAGTCGCCCGCGCTGGCCGAGGCCGAAGCCCTTGGCCAGCGCTTACGCGCAACCGGGCGAGATGGGTGTTGCAATCAGTTGTAGTCGAACTGCGGAAGCGCCTTGAGCTGATCGGCGGTGAGGTTGATCACCGCGTGATCTGGATACCATTGCTCATTGGCGCTTCGGACCGGCCGCGTGGTGGTCGCAGCGCCCGTCGTCGTCTGAGGAGCGGTCTCGGCAGGCTTCGTCGAAGCCGACGACGTCTGCGTGCTCGACGCCATTTTCGCTTCAATGGGCTGGTTGACGAACTTCAGCTGGTCAAAACTGATCGCAACCATGCGCTCGCCAACGCCGAGAAATCCTCCGACACCGAGTATAGCGGTCTGGATTTTGCCGGTCGGATCGGTCAGGATTTCGGAGATGTCGCCGAGCTTCTCGTTGTTCTGGTTGTAGACGTCGAGACCGATCATCTTGTAGACCCGCCACTGCCCCCTGTACGGCTGCGTGACGCTGGCCGAATTGGTTGCGGGCGGTGTTGTCGCGGTCGGTGTCTGCGCCATTGCCGCACTGGTCAATAGGCTCGCGATAGCTCCAAGTACGATGAGCCTGGTCTTCATGGTATTGCTCCGGGACTTTGCCTTCTCGGGAGTCCGAGAAGGTGAGAAAGCGTCAGGTCTGGCAGCGGCGCTGCGTGCCTTGTGCGCTTCGCATCGACTACTCGCCGGAATCTGGATCGTTCCGGCGCATGCTGGAATACTTCAAGCAACGGTGAGCAGTATTGACCAGAGCATCAGCGACGCCAGCACGTATGATTGTGTGGGGAGTGACTGATAGTTGGAAATGAATTTGATTGGAGAGGCAGTTGATGTTCAATCGAATCCTTTCGTTAACTCCCGGATAGCGTGGAATTTCTGAAAAGCCCGGACGGCATATTCGCTTTCCACCAAACCTGCATGAGGTGAGAAAGCGTGAGCCTCGCTGAGCTTTGACTGCCGTTGGCGTAGGCCTCGCTCAAACCACACCATGGTAGGGGATTGCGTCGGCGAGGTTTATCGAGTGAAAAGTCCCGGCCTTTCATTTCCCAACACCTCGGACTTTCCCAAGACTTCGGACATTGAAAATGCATCCCATCCATCGTGAATCGCATTTCATCGATCGCATCGGCTGGCTGCGCGCGGCCGTACTCGGCGCAAACGACGGAATCATTTCGACGTCCAGCCTCGTCGTCGGTGTTGCCGCTGCATCGACGTCGCCTGATGAGGTTATCGTTGCGGGCGTGGCCGGTCTGGTGGCCGGTGCAACTGCGATGGCTGCCGGCGAATATGTTTCCGTCAGTTCGCAGGCTGATACCGAGGCTGCCGATCTGGCGAAAGAAAGGCGGGAGCTTTCGGAGCAGCCGGACGCGGAGCTCCATGAGTTGACCAACATCTACGTCGCGCGCGGGCTCGATGCTGCGTTGGCGCGGCAAGTGGCGGAGGCGTTGTCGGCAAAGGATGCATTCGCCGCGCACTCTCGCGACGAGCTGGGACTTTCGGCGCACGTCGTGGCTCGCCCGATTCAGGCGGCTTTGACCTCGGCAGTAACCTTCGCCTGCGGGGCCGCCATCCCACTGCTGATCGCGATAGCATCGCCCTTACCCCGAATTCCCTGGGTTGTGTCGGGAGGCTCTCTGGTCGCGCTTGCCATCCTGGGGGCTGCGGGTGCGCAGACCGGTGGCGCGGGTATCGTGAAGCCGATGTTGCGCGTGACCTTCTGGGGAGCGATTGCGATGGGAACCACAGCCGTTATCGGACGCCTGGTGGGGCACTCTCTCTAGGTGAACGCAAGAATACATCATCTAACGATGATCGCGACGCTGGTTCCCGGTGGCTTCTTTTCCGAGTGCGCTCTCGACCGATCTCTTCAGATCGTGAATGGCGCCGCGAATCGCCTTTTCAATGGTGTTTTCCCGGTGCGTCACCACGATGGACTCGCGGCCGTCGCGGCGTGCCTCGATCATGCAGCTCTTGTCATCATGGCCGGTCTTGTGACCGACGGCGTCGCTGAGGTGCACATCGACCCGCCTGATGTGGTCCGCGTAATGGTCCAGCGCGGCTAGAACTTCTGCCTTCACCGCGGCGGAAGACTGCTCGCCACCCTTGATGGTGCCGTCTGTTCTGACCTCGATCAGCATCTTATCTCCGTCGTGGCATCCCGTTGAAGGTGGCGCAGCTACTTGATACGGCGTCCCTTGAAGAAGCCCTTGTTGGTCGTGTTTTGTCTCATGTTCGCTGTCTAGCCCTGTTCAGCCGGATTGACGTCGGCATGCTTGCGTGGTTCGCTCGCCGGGATTCTGGAGTTGTCGCCTGGCCCTTTCGGGCTGTGGTTCGCCGGCGGTACCGGCGGCATGTGCCCATGCTTGGACATGGAAGCCTCGCTGACTATTGCCGAGCGGACCTAAGCGCGCTCGGGCGGGGCCCGGCTCGTCGCCGGGCCCCTCTGGTTACTTTTGCTGCTGGCTCTTCGAGGTGGCATGGTCGGTCTGCTTTGCGGCGGACTGCGAATGCTGCTGAGCTGACTTGGCGTGCTCGGTGCCCTTCGCTGTGTCGCCCTTGGTATGACTGTCGGCCGCCGCCAGATGTGAATTGGCCGCATGCTGGTGCAGTTCGGCCGCCTTCTTGTGTTCGGTTGCTGCCATCGTGAGTTCCTCCGGCTGGTTCGCGGCGGCAACGGCCTGCCGGGTGGCAGAACGTTCCGCTTCGAAACCGAACCCTAGGCGCTGCGCGTGGCTCCCGTACGGTCAATTGTGCTCACCGTCCGGCAAGGCGCGCGCGATGCCGGTGGCCCTGGATTGAAACCTTGCGGATCGTCAGGAAACTAGCCGAACCGATCCGTCCACGCCGGCTGCGCGCCAGGGAACGGCAACGCGGTCGCGGTGTAGACGCCGCGGGCGATCGCGCGCGCGACCACGTTGGCGGCGACCATGCCGAGCTCGGTGAGGCCGACGATCGGATCAATCGCCTTCTCACATGTCGCAGCCGCGAACAGCACGTCACCATCGGTCGTGGCATGCACCGGATAGATCGCACGGGCAAAGCCCGTGTGTGCGATCATTGCCAGCCGCTTGGCCTGGGGCTTGGTCAGCACCGCATCGGTGACGACGACGCCGATCGTGGTGTTCTCGCGCTCGGTTGCGGCAAGGCCGCCCTTGATGCGCATCTTGAGCATGTCGTCGGTGAATTTGTCCGGCAGTCCGCGGCCGCCGAACTCGCCACCAACCTCGAACGGCGCCGCCCAGAACCACGGTCCGTCGCCGACCGTGGCGCTGCCGACCGCGTTGACGGCGATGATGGCCGCGACCTTGACGCCGCTGCTGGTGACGGCAGACGCCGAACCGAGCCCGCCCTTGAACGTCGCGGTGGTCGCCCCAAAGCCCGCGCCGACGCTGCCGAGCGCAAACTCGGTCCCCGCGGAAAGTGCTGCGACATAGCCGAGATCGCGATAGGGCGCGAAGCGGCCCCACGCCTTGTCGCCGCCGTTGAGCAGATCGAACAGGATCGCGCCGGGCACGAGCGGGATCAGTGCCTCGCGCACGCGGAAACCGCGGCCCTGCTCGGCGAGCCAGGCCTGGATGCCGCCGCCGGCTTCGATCCCGAAGGCGGAACCGCCCGATAGCGCGATCGCGTCAACGCGTTCGACGGTGCTGGCGGGATCGAGCATTGCGTCCTCGCGCGTTCCGGGGCCGCCGCCGCGGACGTCGATCGCCGCCACAGCCGGCTGCTCGAACACGATCGCCGTGGTGCCGGAGGCGAGCTTCGCGTCATGGGCATGGCCGACGCGGACGCCGGCGATATCGGTGAGGAGGTTTTTCAAGACGGCACTCCGTGCTCTACACGGTCTCAGCGATAGCGCAGGCGAGCGGCGGGCTCAACTCGCCAGCGCCATCCTGAGCATCCTGGCGAGCTCCGACTTGCGGTAGGGCTTGGCCAGCAGCAGCACGCCGGAATCGAGCCGGCCATGATGGACAATGGCGTTCTCGGTGTAGCCCGAGGTGAACAGCGTCTTGAGATCAGGGCGGCGCCGCACCGCCTCGTCGGCGAGCTGGCGGCCGTTCATGTTGCCGGGCATGATGATGTCGGTGAAGAGCAGGTCGATGTCCTTGTCGGCGTCGATGATGACGAGCGCCTCGGCGGCGTTGGCCGCCTCGAGCGCGGCATAGCCGAGGCTCTTGACCTGCGTCACGACATACTGCCGCACCAGCGCGTCGTCCTCGACGATCAGGACCTTTTCGTCGCCGCCGGTGATGGGCACGTTCTGCAGCGCCTCGTACTCGGTCTCCTGCACGCCGGTGGACCGCGGCAGGTAGATCTTCACGCTCGTGCCGTGACCCTCCTCGCTGTAGATCTTGATGTGGCCGCCGGACTGCTTGACGAAGCCGAACACCATGCTGAGGCCGAGGCCCGTGCCCTTGCCGACCTCCTTGGTGGTGAAGAACGGATCGAACACCCGATCGAGCAGCGCGGCCGGAATGCCCGAGCCGGTGTCGCTGACCGCGATCATCACGTAATTGCCGGCGACGACATCGGGGTTCATGCTGGCATAGCCGTCGTCGAGGAAGATGTTGCGGGTCTCCAGCACGAGGGTGCCGCCGTCGGGCATGGCGTCGCGCGCATTCAGCGCGAGATTGAGGATCGCGGTGGAGAGCTGGCCGGGATCGACCAGAGCGGGCCAGGCATCCTCGGTGAGCTGCGGCGTGATGGTGATCTGCTCGCCGAGGGTGGGATGCAGCAGCTTGGCGGCCTCGAGCGTGAGCGCGTTGACGTCGATCTCGCGCGGCTGCAGCGGCTGCTTGCGGGCGAAGGCGAGCAGGTGCTTGGTCAGCTGCGCGCCGCGCTCGGCGGCATCGTCAATCAGTTTGGTGATGGCGGCGAGCTCAGGCCGGTCGGCGACCGCATCCGCCAGGATTCCGATCGTGCCGGTGATGACGGTGAGCACGTTGTTGAAATCGTGGGCGACGCCGCCGGTCAGCTGGCCGATGGAATCCATTTTCTGGATCTGTCGCAACTGGGCCTCTGCGGCTTGCTTCTCGCTGAGATCGCGACCGATGAAGAAGTGGCGCTTCACCGGCTCGGACCAAGTGCCCATCCAGTTCAGCGAGACCTCGTGACCGTCGTAATGGTAGTAGCGCGCCTCGAAGCTGCGCTTGGTCTGGCCGCGGCGCGCCGCGCGCATCTCGCTTCGCGTCTTCTCGAGGTCATCAGGATGGATGAATTCGGTCGCACTGTGCCCGATCATGTCCTCCGGGCTCAGGCCGAGAATGTCCTTCACGCTCGGGCTGACCTGGATGAAATTGCCGAAACCGTCGGTGACCAGGATCAGGTCGCGCGAGGTCTCGAAGATGCGCTCGCGCTCCTCGATCTCCCGGCGGAGCTTTTCCCGCGCCTGCTTTTCCTCGGTGATGTCATGGGCGATCTTGGATGCACCGACGATTTGCCCGCTGTCCGACCGCAGCGGCGAGACATTCAGGACGACGTCGAGCCGGCGGCCGCCCTTGTGGATGCGGACCGTCTCATGCTGGGCGATCGACTCGTTGCTGCTGATCCGATTGAGAATGCCCCTGGCTTCGGTCCTCCGGTCGTCGGGCACCACGAGATCGATGGACTGGCCAATGGCCTCCGCGGCCGAATAGCCAAACAGGCGCTCGGCGGCCTTGTTCCAACCGGTGATGATGCCATCAAGCGACTCGGTGATGATCGCATCGTTGGAGGATTCGACGACGGCGCCATATAGCGCGAGGCGCTTTGTGTAGAAGTCGCGTTCCGTGGCCGACTGCTCACGCAGGCGCCCAACGAGGCCGATCGTGGTCGCCTGGAGGCGGACGTTCTCGATCAAGAGCACGGCGAGCACGAAACTCGCGGCGCAGAGACCGTAGATGCGGCCGGCGTAGAAGCCGAGATCGTAGCGGGCGTCATTGACGATCGCCGACAGCGCGATGTCGAATAGCCAGGCGCACATCGTGACCATCAGCCAGACGTCGATCACCGTATGCGGCTTGCGGAACCAGAGCGTGATCAACGCCGCAAAACTCAAGGACCAGACGAATGACACCACGCCAATCATGGTGGTGGTGTAGCGACCGTCCTTCAGCAGGACCGGCAGCAGATCGTGCCGCGCCGTCACGACCCAGGCAATAATGATCATTGCGACGATCGCGCCAAGGATGGTGAGCACGATCGAGCGCCCGGTCGGCCCCTCGACCTCGTTGCCGCCGTTGCCGTCCTTCAGCCACCCATAGGCCAGCACGAACAGCGGGAATCCGCCGTGCCAGATCATGTAGAGCCAGACCGTGGTCTGGACGCCGGCGCCGAGCAATCCGGTCGGCGCGAACAGGCCCGGGAAGGTGAGGGCATGGGTCACTGCTGCCGCCGCCGTGAACAGATAGCCGGTCGAGAGCAGTAGCAGGGCGCGGCTGCGCAGCACGGAGAATTGTGATAGCAGCAGGACTGCGGTGATGATGTCACTGACGGCGAGGGCCGACTGGTAGCAGGCCACGAAGGCCGGTACCTGGACCAGCGGGGTCCCTGCGAAGGGGACAGCCAGCGCGAACAGGATCGCGGAGATTCCGACGATCGCCAATGCTGCAGTGCGGTCGCTCTGCCTGGCCCGTAGGGTTGAAAGGAATGTGCTTCGGTCGTTTCTCGCGTGCACGTTGACCTCTCACTGGGTCGGCATGGGCAGTCCACGTGACTCCACGGGCCAGCCTCGGCATTTCGCCTTGGCCTCCATGGTAGCCGGCTCCGGGCGCGTGTCCTGAAGGGATTTGCCCGCGACTCAACCGAGGGTTACAGCTTACTTAACTCGGACAGGGAATCGGAATAGGCAATCGGTAAGGTTGGCTTTACTGGCCCGACCCATACTGCCTTGGCGCGTGCCGCCGTTGAATTGAACCAATTAATGATAAGAATCCGGAAGTTGTTCCCATGCCCCGTGTCCTCATTATCGATGACCAGAAGGACGTACGCGCCATGGTCTCGATCGTCCTTCGGGTCAACCATTTTGACGTAGTTGAAGCGGAGAGCGGGTCGGCCGGGCTGGAGGCCTTCGGCGAGAGCGTTTTCGACGCTGCGATTGTCGATATTTTCCTGACCGATACCAGCGGCGTTGAGGTCATGGCCGCCATCCGCGAGCGGATTCCCGGTTTTCCGATCGTTGCGGTTTCCGGCATGACGACACTGGATTTCATGGGCGAGGCACCGGGCCTCGATGGTGTGGTCGGCCTGCAAAAGCCGTTCCGGCCGAACGACCTGCTGCAAGCGCTACGCACCGCGCAGGCCGCTGCGGGCGACGAACTGTCCGCGGCCGTATGACCGCGTGCCAAACGAAAACGCCCCGGCGAACCGGGGCGTTGACGTCGATCTGATCAAAAGGTCAGGCGTCCTGTCTCAGGTACCGTTGCCTTTGATCTCGGCGTAGCCGCCCTTGGCGTCCCACTTGTAGACGACGTAATCGAGCTGCTTGATGTCGCCCTTGGCGTCATACTCGATCGGGCCGATCACGGTGTCCCACTTGCCGGCCTTCATCGCTTCCATGACCTTCTTCGCGTCGGTCGTGCCGGCCTTCTTGGCCGCCTGCGACCAGACCTGCAACGCCGCGTAGGTGTAGAGCGTGTAGCCTTCGGGGTCGATGTTCTTGGCCTTGAAGGCGTCGACGATCTTCTTGGCGGTCGCCTTTTCGCGCGGATCGGGACCGAAGGTGAACAGCGTGCCTTCGCCGGCGGGGCCGGTGATAGAGGCGAATTCCTTGTCAGCAAGCGCGTCGCCGGCCATCAGGATCGTCTTGAGGCCCTGGTCGCGCATCTGGCGCAGGATCAAACCGCTTTCCTGATGGTAGCCGCCGACATAGACGAGATCGATGTTGTCGCGCTTCAGGCGCGAGACGATCGCGTTAAAGTCCTTGTCGCCCTTGTTGTAGGACTCCGAGAGCTTGACGGTGATGCCGGCCTTGACCAGGGCCTTCTTGGTCTCGTCGGCGAGACCCTTGCCGTAAGTGGTCTTGTCGTCGAGAACCGCGATGTTCTTGCCCTTGAAGTTCTTGGCAATGTACTGCGCCGCGATCAGGCCCTGCTGGTCGTCACGGCCGCAGACGCGCGCCACGTTCCAGAGCTTGCGCTCGGTAAAGAGCGGGTTGGTCGAGGCAGGCGTGATCTCGAGCACGTTGCCGTCGGCATAGGCTTCGGAAGCCGGGATCGACGATGACGAGCAGTAATGCCCGGCGACGAACGGGATCTTCGCGCCCGCGATCTTCTCGGCGACCGAGCGGGCCTGCTTGGGATCGCAGGCATCGTCCTCGACGTCGAGCGCGAGCTTCTTGCCGCCGACGCCACCGGCGGCGTTGATGTCAGCGACGGCCATCTCGGCGCCGTTCTTCATCTGCCGGCCGAAGGCGGACTCGCCGCCTGTCATCGGGCCTGCGACTGCGATGGTGACATCCTGCGCGAATGCCGCGCTCGACAACGCGATCGACGCGCCGAATGCCAGACCGATGAGCTTTAGTGATTTCATGAGATACCTCGCGGGTGATCGCCTGTGGAAGTTGCCGGGCTCGCCCGGTTCAAACCGGTGGCATTGTCGAATGAATTCTTCGAGAAGTCACCGGCAAAATACGGGCATGATCGCAGATATTTCGGCGCCTTCAACCCGGGGCTCGACAACGACCCGGGCGGTCTCAGCCGTGCCGGCCGCCTTCCAGATAGGCGGCGCGGATCTCGGGGCGCTGCAGCAACTCGGCGCCTGTTCCGGCGAGCGTGATCAGGCCATTGACCATGACATAGCCGCGATGGGCGAGCTTGAGCGCATGGTTGGCGTTCTGCTCGACGATCAGGACGGTCAGTCCGTCTTGCCGGTTGAGGGTCCGGATCGCGTCGAAGATCTGGCGGGCGATCAGGGGCGCGAGCCCGAGCGAGGGCTCGTCGAGCAGCAGCAGGCGCGGGCGGCTCATCAGGGCGCGGCCGATCGCCAGCATCTGCTGCTCGCCACCGGACAGCGTGCCGCCGCGCTGGACGTAGCGTTCCTTCAGCCGCGGAAACAGCGAGAACACGCGCTCCAGCGTCGCCTCGCGCTCCGCATCGGTGCATTCGGTCGCGTCCGCGCCCATCTGCAGGTTTTCCGCCACGCTCATGCGCGGGAAGATCCGCCGGCCTTCCGGCGACTGCGCGATGCGCAAATGCGCGATCTCGTGGGTGGGCACGGCGGTGATGTCGCGGCCTTCATACAGGATCTGGCCGGCGCGGGCGCGCGGCTTGCCGAAGATCGTCATCATCAGCGTCGATTTGCCGGCGCCATTGGCGCCGATCAGGGCGACGATCTCGCCGGCATTGATCTCGACGTCGACGCCCTTTAAGGCCTCGATCTTGCCGTAGGCGGCGCGCAAGCCCCGGATCGCGAGCAGGGGAGTGGCAGAGGTCACGACCCGCTCTCCATCACCGCGGCAGCTTCTTCCTCGTCGGTGCCGAGATAGGCGGCGATCACCCTGGGATCGTCCCGCACCTCTTTCGGCGTGCCCTGCGCGATCTTCACGCCATGGTCCATCACCACGATGTGGTCCGATATCTCCATCACGACCGACATATCGTGCTCGATCAGCAGGATCGAGGTGCCGAGCTCATTGCGGATCGACAGCAGGAGCTCGCTGAGCGCGGCACTTTCGCGCGCATTGAGGCCGGCGGCGGGCTCGTCCAGGCAGAGCAGCTGCGGCTCGGTGCACATCGCGCGCGCGATCTCGAGCCGGCGCTGGTCACCATAGGCAAGATTGCCTGCGGCATCGTCGGCGCGGTCGAGCAGATTGATCCGCTTGAGCCAGTCGGTGGCGAGCGCGATCGCGCGCTTTTCGGCGTCGCGATAGGTTGGGACGCCGATCAGGCCGAGGACCGTGAAGCCCGAGGCAAGCATCAGCGCGTTGTGCTGCGCCACCATAAGGTTCTCCAGCGCCGTCATTCCGGGAAACAGGCGGATGTTCTGGAAGGTGCGGGCGACCTTGGCCTGCTTGGCGATGCGGAAATCGTTCAGCCGCTCCAGCGCGATCTGCCTGCCGTCGTCATGGCTGAGACGGATGGCGCCTCCGGTCGGCTTGTAGAAGCCGGTGATGCAGTTGAAGACCGTGGTCTTGCCCGCGCCGTTCGGTCCGATCAGCGCGGTGATCTTCTTCCGTTCGGCCGCGAATGACAGCTCCTGCACGGCGACGATGCCGCCGAAACGCATGGTGAGCCCGTCGACGGTGAGAATTGTCTGGCCGCTCATCCGTGGCCCTCCTTGACGAGGTCCGAGGAGATCGCCTGCGCCTTGGTCAGATACACGGTCGGCGCGCGATGGCCGATGATGCCGCGCGGCCGCCAGATCATGATCAGGACCATCGCCATGCCGAACACCAGCATACGATAGCTTTCGAGGCTGCGGAACAGCTCGAAGCCGCCGATCATGGTGAGTGCGGCGAGAGCGACGCCGAGCTGCGAGCCCATGCCGCCGAGCACGACGATGGCGAGCACCAGTGCGGATTCCTGGAAGGTGAAGGATTCCGGACTGATGAAGCCCTGGCGTGTCGCGAAGAATGCGCCGGCGAAACCGCCGAACATGGCGCCGGTGGCGAACGCCGTGAGCTTGGTGGTCGTGGTGTTGATGCCGAGTGCACGGCAGGCCACCTCGTCCTCGCGCAGCGCCTCCCAGGCGCGTCCGATCGGCAGGCGGCGCAGGCGGATTGTCACCCAGTTGGTCAGCAGCGCCAGCGCCAGGATCAGGTAGAACAGGAAGACGATACGGTGGGTCGGCGAGTATTCGATGCCGAGTTTTGCCGCGAGCCCGTCGTCGCTGTTGTCCAGCGGGATGCCGAAGAAGGTCGGCCGCGGAATGCCGGAGACGCCGTTGGGCCCGCCGGTCAAACTCTGCCAGTTGATGATGACGAGGCGGATGATCTCACCGAAGGCGAGGGTCACGATGGCAAGATAATCGCCGCGCAGGCGCAGCACGGGGAAGCCGAGCAGCACGCCCCAGAACGCGGCGAGGATGCCGGCGAGCGGCAGGCAGATCCAGAACGACCAGCCGAAACTGGTGGCGAGCAGCCCGTAGGAATAGGCGCCGACCGCGTAGAAGGCGACGTAGCCGAGATCGAGCAGGCCGGCGAGCCCGACCACCACGTTGAGGCCCCAGCCCAGCATCACATAGGTGAGCACCAGGATCGCGAGGTCGAGGATATAGCGCTGGTTATAGAAGATGACGGGCACCAGCAGCGTGAAGATCAGGAGCGCCGGCGCGAGGTAGCGGCCGATGAACGACACCCCGCTCTGGACCGAAGCGGGCACCAGCTTCTCGGCGCCGGTCGGGCCGATCCATTGCCTGAGCAGCTCGATCACGATCGAGCCGCCGAACACGGCGGCGACGAGCCAGGCGAGGTCGCCGAACCGCGTCCAGTAGGTGAGCTGGCCGTCCGAACCGGCCTCGGTGCGGATGCCGACCATCAGCGAGAACAGCACCAGCGCGATCGCGGCGTTGATGAAGGCCGTCTTCAGAAGGAAGGGGATGCCGGCGGTGCGACTTGCGTTGGTGGCGTTGTGCGGAGTGGCTGTCACGCGGGGCGGTCCGTCAGACTTTTTCGACTTCGGGACGGCCGAGCAGGCCGGTCGGCATGAAGATCAGCACGACGATCAGGATCGAGAATGCCGCAACGTCCTTGTATTCGACCGAGAAATAGGCCGACCAGAACGTCTCGATCAGCCCGATCGCAAGGCCCCCCAACATGGCGCCGGGCAGCGAGCCGATGCCGCCGAGCACGGCCGCGGTAAAGGCCTTGATGCCGGCGACGAAGCCCATGAAGAAATCGACCAGGCCGTAATAAAGCAGGTACATCAGGCCGGCGACGGCAGCGAGCGCAGCCCCGATTACGAAGGTCATGGAGATGGTGCGGTCGACGTCGACGCCGAGCAGCGCCGCCATGGTCTGGTCCTGCTCGCAGGCGCGCATGTCGCGCCCGAGCCGCGTGCGCGAGACCAGCCAGGTGAAGATCGCCAGCAGCACGATTGTGGTGATGACGACGATGATCTGGATGTTGGAAAGCTGGATCACGAAGCCGTCCGCGCTCTCATGCAGCGTATAGCCGCCGGTGATGACTGGCGGGATCGGCTTGACGCGCGCGCCCTGCGCCACCTGCGAGTAGTTGGTGAGCACGAAGGACATCCCGATCGCCGACAGCATCGGCGCGAGGCGGAAGGAATGGCGCAGCGGTCGGTACGCGATGCGCTCGATGGTCCAGCCGTAGAGCGCAGTGATCGCCATCGAAACCAGCAGCACCACCAGCAGGATCACCGGGATCGCAGTGAGGCCCAGCGAGATCAGGATCAGGAAGGTGATGAGGGCGATGAAGCCGCCGATCATGAAGACGTCGCCATGGGCGAAATTGATCATGCCGACGATGCCGTAGACCATCGTGTAGCCGATCGCGATCAGACCGTAGATGGAGCCGAGGACGAGGCCGTTGATGAGCTGCTGGGCGAAATAATCCATAGGCTGCCGTTACCAAACCTGACGCGGGTTCAAGGGGAGTTGTGCGAGAGAGAGCTTACGTTTCTTCTCGGGCCCGGCAGCCCTGGGGTTCTTTCCGTTTTGTAACAGGAGGGAACTGGCGGCTGCAACTGGTGATGCCTTGGGATAAAGGCTTGTACAGGCGATTTTGGTTTCGGATTTCGACTTTCGGTTCCGCACCTGCGAGGAACCGGGTTCCGCAAGGCAACCAAGATCGCCGCTGGCAGTTGTCTCCTGACTGACGTCCAACAAGGGAGTTTCCCCCAAATGACGAAGCAGCAGAACCAGAACCCGGGTCAGCAGAACCAGAGCCCCGGTCAGCAGCAGGGTGGTGGTCACAAGCCGGGCCAGCAGCAGCAGGACCCGCAGCGCCAGGGCGACAAGCCGGGCCAGCAGCAGGGTGGCCAGCGCGGTCAGGAGCGCAAGTAATTTCGGAGCCCAAGTTGGGAGCCCGAAAACCATAGGTCGTGAGGAGGGCCCCGCCGAAAGGCGGGGCCCTTTTTGTCGGGCGAACCGGCTGCCCGGCCAGTTAAGGTAAACAAAGGGTTTAAATTGCCGCCAAAGTCCGATGCGAGTTAGCTCCCGGCAACGCCTTACGTCGAAGGCGTGGGTAGCAGACGAAGCGGGAAGCGGAATGTTCAGGAACTGGCGGATCGGCTCGATCAATGGCGCGTTGCTGGCGGCCTATTTCATTCCAGCCTGGGCCCTGGTTGCATTCAATATCTTTGTGGCGCCGGTGCACGGCCTCTACGAGCGGCCGAGCGTCGCCGTGGCGCTGTTCCTCAGCGATCAGCTCCAGATGTCCGGCATGAGCACGGTTCGTGCCGCCTGGCTGCTGGCGCTCGGCCGGCTGACCGTGGTGGCGTTCTTTACGATCTATCTCGCGCTCCTCGCCATCCCGCGCACCCGCAAGAGCGGGGCGAGCGACGAGGCCCTCGGTGTCGCGCTTGCGATCGGCAGCCTGATCTCGTTCGCCAGCATGGTGATGGCCTCGAAGGTCGGCGAGTTGGCTGCGCTTCGGCTGCATGCAACCGAGCTTCTCCTGCTGCTCGGCGCTGCGATCGTGCTGGTGATCGAGCGGCCCGCGGCCGCGCCGAGGACCGTCGACGTCGCCGATACCGCGCCGCTAGGACTCGAGCAGGCCGAGCTCCTGCACAATCGCTGAGGCTTCCTTGACGGCGTGGTTCGCCGCCGGAACGCCGCAATAGATCGCCTGCTGCAACAGGATTTCCTTGATGTCGTCGGGGGTGAAGCCGCCCTCGGCAAGCGCTGCGCGCACGTGCAGGCGGAATTCATCCCATTGCCCGAGCGCGACCATGGTGCCGATCACCAGCACCCGCCGCGTGCGCTCGTCGAAATGCGGCCGCGTCCAGATCTCGCCCCAGGCATAGCGGGTGATCATGTCCTGGAAGTCGGTGTTGAAAGCGTTGCGGCCCGCGATCGATTTGTCGACCCAGGCATTGCCCAGCACTTTTCGGCGCACGTTCATGCCGGCATCGCGGCGCTTCTGGTCGTCCATGTTGTCTCCTCCGGGTGCGTCATTCCGGGGCGATGCGAAGCATCGAACCCGGAATCTCGAGATTCCGGGTTCGCCTCTTCGAGACGCCCGGGAATGACGGTGGCGGTATCAGCGCTGCGTCAAAAATCCCACCACCGCGTCGGTGAACGCGTGCGGCTGCTCGACATTGGAAATATGGGCGGCATCGATGATGGTCATGCTGGCGCCGGGAATGTTCGAGCGGATCAACTCGCCTGCCGAGATCGGCGTCGCCACATCGTGGCGGCCGGCGATGACCAGCGTCGGGCTCTTGATCTTCGGCAACAGCGCGCGCTGGTCGAGCGTCGACAGCGCCTCGCAGCAGGCGAGATAGCCTTCGACCGGGGTGGCGAGCAGCATCGCCTTCATCCTCGCGGTGATATCGGGCTCGCGCTCGCGGAAATCCTGGGTGAGCCAGCCGGCGATGACGCCATCCGCGACGGCGGCGATACCGCCCTTCTTCACGGCGTCGATGCGCTCCAGCCATTTGGTCGGCTCGGCATAGTAGCAGGAGGTGTTCGCAAGGATCAGCTTGCCAAATCTTTCGGGTGCATTGGCGCCGAGCCACTGCCCGACCATGCCGCCCATCGACAGGCCGCACCAATGCACCTTCTCGATGTTGAGATCGTCGAGGATCGCCAGCACGTCGCGGCCGAAGCGCTCCATCGTATAGGGACCGGGCGGCACGCTGGACTTGCCATGGCCGCGGCGGTCGTAGCGGATGACGCGGAACACCTGCGTCAGCGCCTTCATCTGCGGCTCCCACATCTGCAGCGTGCAGCCGAGCGAGTTGGAGAGCATCAAGGTCGGCCCGCCGTCGCGGCCTTCGACGGAGACGTTGATCAGGCAACCGTCGGCATCGATCATGGGCATGCGGCGTCTCCGTTTATTCTCGCTCAGCGCTGCTCTATTCGCGGTCGAGACTGTCGAGCAGCCGGTCGATCAGGGCTTGAGAGGCCCCTTGATAGGCCATTGGCTCGAACAATGCCGCAACTTTCTCCGGTGTCAGGTGCGCGGTGACCTGCGAATCGGCCGACAGCACCTCGCGCAGATGTTTCTTCTCGGCAACCGCGCGCTTGCTCGCGGCCTCGATCAGATGATGCGCATCGCTCTTGCCGATCTTGTCGGCGAGCGCAAAGGTGACGGCCTCCGCCATGATCAGCCCATGCGTCGCATCGAGGTTGCTGCGCATGCGCACGGCGTCGACCTCCAGCCCTTCGGCGATGTCGACAATCGCGGCAAGTGCGCCCGAGGTCACCAGCATCAATTGCGGCAGCGTCGGCCATTCCGCGTGCCAGGGGCCGGCACTGCGCTCATGGTCCTGCACCTGGGCCGCGAAAATCGTCGCGGCGAGTTGCGGGGCCATGGTCGCGCAGCCGAGCGCGCTTGCGGCTGCGACCGGATTGCGCTTGTGCGGCATGGTCGAGGAGCCGCCGCGGCCTTCGCCGGCGGGCTCGAAGGCTTCGCCGACATCGGTCTGCATCATCAGCGAGACGTCGCGTGCGATCTTGCCGCAGCTTCCGGCGAGAATCGCGAAGCTCGATGCGGCTTCGGCAATGCGGTCGCGATGGGTATGCCAGGGCGCTTCCGGCAGCGGCAGGTTCAACTCCTGCGCCAGCCGTTCGGCGACCATGAGTCCCTGGTCGCCGAGTGCGGCGAGCGTGCCGGCCGCGCCGCCGAATTGCAGCGCGAGGCCCTCGCGGCGCAAGCGCCGCAGGCGGCAGCGGGCACGGGCCAGGCTTGCGGCATATTCGGCCGCCTTCAGCCCGAACGGCATCGGCAGCGCGTGCTGGAGCCAGGTCCTTGCCACCATCGCGGTGTTGCGATGGTGGCGCGCCAGCGCGGCAAAGCCCTTGATGGCACGGCTGAGATCGACGTCCAGCGCGTCGATGGCGGCACGCAAGCTCAGCATGGTCGCGGTGTCGATCACGTCCTGGCTGGTCGCGCCCCAATGCACATAGCGCGCGGCCTCGGCGTCCGCCTTGCCGACATTGGCGGTCAGCATCTTGACCAAGGGGATCGCGAGATTGCCTGATCGGGTCGCCGCCTCGGCCAGCGCGGCTATGTCGAAAGTGTCGGCCTTGCAGGCCGCTTCGATCGGGCCCACCGCGCCGGCTGGAATCACGGCCGTGGCGGCCTCGGCACGGGCCAGGGCCGCTTCGAAATCGAGCATGTTCTGGAGCGTGGTCCGGTCGTCGCAGACGGCACGCATGGCCGCGCTCGACAGCATCGGCGCAAGCAGGGGGGAGAGGGCTGAGCTCATGTTGCGCCGGACCTAATCACCATGATCAGGCTCTGCCAATCCCTGACTTGCCGGACAAGACCTTTTGCAGTTGCGAATATGCATTGCTCGTGACCGGGGGCACCCTTTCCTTTGCGGCCTCCGTGCGTTACTTGAGCATCCTCACCTTTTGCGATCCCCGGAGGCGCCCCATGGCCATGACGATGAACGGCGAAGTCCAGCTTGCGGCGTCGCGCGAGGCCGTGTGGGAGAAGCTCAACGACCCCGCGGTGCTGAAGGCCTGCATCCCCGGCTGCGAGGAACTGGAGAAGACCGAGGATGGCGGGTTTCGCGCGACCGCAAAAATGAAGGTCGGCCCGGTCTCGGCACGCTTCAAGGGCAAGGTGACGCTGTCTGATCTCGACCCGCCGAACGGCTACAAGATCTCGGGCGAAGGCGAGGGTGGGGTGGCCGGCTTTGCCAAGGGCGGTGCGGTCGTGAAGCTCGCGGAGAAGGACGGCGGCACGCTGCTGTCCTACGAGGTCGAGGCGCAGATCGGCGGCAAGTTGGCGCAGCTCGGACAGCGCCTGATCAACGGCACCGCCAAGAAGCTGGCCGACGAATTTTTCGCGAATTTCGCCAAGGCGGTACAGGGCTGAGGGCTCTGGCTTTTCGTCATGGCGCCTTGCGCCTGGGGCAATGTTGCCCCCGGCCATAATGGCCCATATGATGGGTTGGAATAATTATAAGAAAGAACCGCTTCGACGGGACCCGTCGGGGCGCTGATAGAGAGTGCTTATGGCAAAGATCTCCCTCATCGTGAACGGCAATCCTGTTACCGGCAACGTCGACCCGCGTACGCTCCTCGTGCAGTTTCTGCGCGAGAATCTGCGGCTGACCGGCACCCATGTCGGCTGCGACACCTCGCAGTGCGGCGCCTGCGTCGTGCATCTCGACGGCAAGGCCGTGAAATCCTGCACCACGCTCGCCGTGATGGCCGACGGCCACGAGGTGAGGACCATCGAGGGGCTGGCCGCCGACGGTGCGCCCCTGCATCCGATGCAGGAAGCCTTCCGCGAGCACCATGGTTTGCAGTGCGGCTTCTGCACGCCCGGCATGATCATGACCGCGATCGACATCGTCCATCGCAAGGGCCACGAGCTCGACGACCATACGATCCGGGAAGAACTGGAAGGCAATCTCTGCCGCTGCACCGGCTACCAGAACATCGTCGCCTCGATCGCCGCCGGCGCGAAGGCGATGGCGAAATCCGATCTCGCGTAACCGCGCGCCCGCCGCGATCAGGACACCCCAGGATACCCCCATGTACGAATTCAAATACCATCGCCCCGGGACCGTCCGGCAGGCCGCCAATCTCCTGCTGAAGAACGAAGATGCCAAGGTGATCGCCGGCGGTCACACGCTGATTCCCGTCATGAAGCAGCGGCTCGCGAGCCCCCCGCATCTGGTCGACCTCTCCCATATCGAAGGGCTGAACACGATCGAGATGAAGGGCCGTTCCCTGGTGATCGGCGCCACCGCCAAGCACGCCGAGGTCGCGACCTCGGCGATCGTCGGTGAGGCGATCCCGGCGCTGGCCAATCTCGCCAGCCAGATCGGCGATCCCGCCGTGCGCCACAAGGGCACGATCGGCGGCTCGCTCGCCAACAACGACCCCACCGCCGATTATCCGGCCGCCGTGCTCGCGCTGGGGGCGACCATCGTCACCAACAAGCGCCGTCTCAAGGCCGAAGAATTTTTCCAGGGCTTGTTCTCGACGGCGCTGGAGGCTGACGAGATCATCACCAAGGTGATGTTCCCGCTGCCGAAGAAGGCCGCCTATATCAAGTTCCGCAACCAGGCCTCGCGCTATGCGCTGGTCGGCGTGTTCGTGGCGCGGCGTCCGTCGGATGTGCGCGTTGCCGTCACCGGCGCGGGCTCGAACGGCGTGTTCCGCGTGGAGGCGTTCGAGGAAGCGTTGAAGAAGCGCTTCGCTTCGAAGGCCATCGAGGGCATCGAAGTGCCGGCGGAGGGGCTCAACAGCGACATCCACGGCAGCGCCGAATACCGCGCGCATCTCATCGGCGTGCTGACGCGGCGCGCGCTCGACGCCGCCAACGCCAAGGCGTGAGTGACCCTCACTCTTCGGCCAAACTTGTCCCTTGTCGGGACGTAGCGAGATCGGCTGTTTCATGACCTCAGCGACACTGCCGGCATCGGTCGATGCGATGCTCGAACTCCTGACCTCGCGCGGCTATCTGGCCGAGCGGTCGCTGGCGACGGTGACGTACCTCTCGCTGCGCATGGGCAGGCCGCTGTTTCTCGAAGGCGAGGCCGGCGTCGGCAAGACCGAGATCGCAAAGGTGCTGTCGGCGGCGCTGGGGCGGAAGCTGATCCGCCTGCAGTGCTACGAAGGCCTCGACGTTTCCTCCGCGGTCTACGAGTGGAACAGCGCCGCGCAGATGATCGCGATCCGGATGGCGGAAGCCGCCGGGGACACCGATCGCGACCAGCTATCCAGCGACATTTTTGCCGACCGCTACATGATCAAGCGGCCGCTGCTCCAGGCGCTGGAGCCCGATGTCGCCGGTCCGCCGGTGCTGCTGATCGACGAGCTCGACCGCGCCGACGAGGCGTTCGAGGCCTATCTCCTCGAAATCCTCAGCGACTTCCAGGTGACGATCCCCGAATTCGGCACCGTGAAGGCGCCGCATCCGCCGATCGTCATCATCACCTCCAACCGCACCCGCGAGATCCACGACGCGCTGAAGCGGCGCTGCCTCTATCACTGGGTCGACTATCCCGCGGCCGAGCGCGAGCTTGCGATCGTCAAATCGCGCGTGCCCGGCATCTCGGCGAAGCTGTCGCAGCAGGTCGTGCGCTTCGTGCAGGCGCTGCGCAACCAGGATTTCTACAAATCGCCCGGTGTCGCCGAGACCATCGACTGGGCCACCGCTCTGTCCGAGCTCGATGCCCGCGCGCTGACGGCGCAAGTGGTCGGCGATACGCTGGGCGCGCTGCTCAAATACCAGGACGACATCACCCGGATGCAGGGCGACACGCTGCAGAAGGTGCTGAAGGAAGCGACGAGCGACTAGCTCGTCATTCCGGGGCGCGCGTCTGCGCGAGCCCGGAATCTATCGGGCTGCATAACGCGCGGGTAAGTGGATTCCGGGTTCGATGCTGCGCATCGCCCCGGAATGACAGGAACATTGGTACCACCATGGCCATCAACCACCTCGCGCCTGAAAAGACCGAGCAGTTCGCCGACAACATCGTCGGCTTTGCACGCGCGCTGCGTGCGACGGGCATGCCGGTCGGTCCGGGCGCCGTGATCGACGCCATGAACGCGCTGCAGGTGATCGACATCGGCAGCCGCGCCGACGTCTTCACCACGCTCGAGGCGATCTTCGTCAAGCGCCATGAGCATGCGCTGATCTTCAAGCAGGCCTTCAACCTGTTCTTTCGTGCCTCCGAAGAGTGGAAGCACATGCTGGATTCCGTGCCGCTGCCCGACGGCGCCAAGAAGAAGCCGCCGGCCGCCGCGCGCCGCGTGCAGGAGGCGATGTCGCAGCCGCGCATGACCGAGACGCCGCAGCACCAGGAGCAGGATCTGCGCCTGTCGGTCTCCGACAAGGAGATCCTTCAGAAGAAGGATTTTGCGCAGATGAGTGCCGCCGAGATCGCCGAGGCGCTCCGTGCCGTCGAGATGATGCGGCTGCCGCAGGCAGAGCTGCTGACGCGCCGCTATTTGCCCGATCCGCGCGGCCTGCGCCTCGACATGCGCCGCACGCTGCGGGCGTCCTTGCGCACCGGCGGCGACATCATCCACATCCATCGCCTCGGCCGGATCGAGAAGCCGGCCCCGATCGTGGCGCTGCTCGACATCTCGGGGTCGATGAGCGAGTACACCCGCCTGTTCCTGCATTTCCTCCACGCCATTGGCGACGCGCGCAAGCGCGTCTCGGTGTTCCTGTTCGGCACCCGGCTGACCAATGTGACACGCGCATTGCGCCAGCGTGATCCCGACGAGGCGCTGGCAAGTTGCTCGGCTGCTGTCGAGGACTGGGCTGGCGGAACCCGAATCTCTGCCTCGCTGCACAACTTCAATAAGCTCTGGGCGCGGCGGGTGCTGAGCCAGGGCGCCATCGTGCTGCTGATTTCGGACGGGCTGGAGCGGGAGGCCGATTCCAGGCTGGCCTTCGAGATGGACCGGCTGCACCGGTCCTGCCGACGGCTGATCTGGCTCAACCCGCTGCTCCGCTTCGGCGGGTTCGAGGCCAAGGCGCAAGGGATCAAAATGATGCTCCCGCACGTTGACGAATTCCGCCCGGTGCATAATTTGAGTTCGATCCAGGAGCTGATCACCACGCTCTCCCGGCCGCTGCCGCCCCATTACCGCAGCCTGATCCGCTCCGCAGCCTGAGAGGCCAAGCCATGCTCGATCGCGACGAGGATATTCTGAAGGCGGCGGAGGACTGGCAGAAGGCCGGCCGAGGCGTCGCGCTGGCCACCGTTGTCGAGACCTGGGGCTCGGCCCCGCGGCCGGCGGGCTCGAGCCTCGTCATCAACGACGAGGGCACGTTCCTGGGCTCGGTCTCCGGCGGCTGCGTCGAGGGGGCCGTGGTCACCGAGGCCATGGATGTGATCGAGAGCGGCAAGCCCAAGATGCTGGAGTTTGGCGTCGCCGACGAGACGGCCTGGAATGTCGGCCTCTCCTGCGGCGGCACCATCCGCGTCTTCGTCGAGAAGGTCGGCTGACCGTGAAGCTCGCAATCCTGCATGAACTGAATGCCGAGCGCGCCGCGCGCCGGCCGGTGATTCTGGTGACCGACACCGAGAGCGGCGAGCAGCGTCTGGTGAAGGCCGCCGACTTCGCCAAGGATCCGTTGCGCGCCGAGCTCGACAAGCAGCTTCGCATGGGCAAGAGCGCCAATGTCGAGGCCGGCGGCAAGAAGCTGTTCTTCAACGTCTACGCGCCGACCGCAAAGCTCGTCATCATCGGCGCGGTCCATATCAGCCAGGCCCTGGCGCCACTGGCGCGCTCACTCGGCTATGACGTCACGGTCGTCGACCCCCGCACGGCGTTTGCGAGCCCGGAGCGCTTCCCCGATATTCCGCTCGTCGCCGAATGGCCTGATGCCGCGCTGCCGCCGCTCAATGTCGATGCCTACACGGCCTTCGTCGCGGTGACGCACGATCCGAAGATCGACGACCCCGCGCTGCTGCACGCTTTCGAGCGCAATTGCTTCTATATCGGCGCGCTCGGCTCGCGGAAGACGCACGCCAAGCGCGCCGACCGTCTGCGGGCGCAGGGTGCCAGGGACAGCGACATCGCGCGCATCCACGCGCCCATTGGCCTTGCGATCGGCGCGGTGTCGCCGGCCGAGATCGCGGTGGCGATCATGGCCGAGATCACGGCCGTGCTTCGCCTGCCACCCAAGGAAAAGGAAGAAGCGGCATGAAGTTCGGCCCGGCGAGCCCAGAGGATGCGATCGGCGGGGTCACCGTTCACACCCTGCGGCAGGGTTCGCTGGTGCTGAAGAAAGGGACCACGATCGGTCCGGCCGAGGTCGACGCGCTGACGCGTGCCGGCATCAAGGACGTCGTGGTGGTGCGGATGGAGGAGGGCGATGTCTCCGAGGACGTCGCGGCGGCCAGCATCGCGCATGCGATCGGCGGCGAAGGCATTCATGTCGAGCGCGCCTTCACCGGCCGCGCCAATCTGTTTGCCGCGCGTCCGGGTTTGCTGGTGATCGACCGCGCCGCGGTCGACCGGATCAACAGTGTCGACGAGGCCATTACCTTTGCCACGCTTCCCGTGTTCAAGCCGGTGGTCGAGGGCGAGATGGTCGGCACCGTCAAGATCATCCCGTTTGGCGTTGAAGGACGTTTGCGCGATGCCGCGGTGAAGGCCGCAGGCAAGGACGTGCTCAGAATCGCGCCTTACGTCGTCAAGCGTGTCGGTGTGGTCTCGACGCTGCTGCCGGGGCTCTCTTCGAAGGTGGTCGACAAGACGCTGCGCGTCACCGCCGAGCGCCTCGCGCCCGCTGGTGCCAGCATCATCGCCGAACGACGCGTGCCGCATGATGAGCGGGCGCTGTCGGCTGCGATCAAGGAGCTGCTCGCGCTTGGCGCCGAGCTCGTGATCGTGTTCGGGGCATCGGCGATTGCCGACCGCCGCGACGTGATCCCGGCCGCCGTCACGGGAATCGGCGGGGAGATCGAGCATTTCGGCATGCCGGTCGATCCCGGCAATCTGCTGCTGATCGCGCGCGCCGGCAGCGTGCCGGTGCTGGGTGCACCGGGTTGTGCGCGCTCGCCGGTCGAGAACGGTTTTGACTGGGTGCTGATGCGACTGCTCGCCGGCATCAAGGTGACGCGCTCCGAGCTGATGGGCATGGGTGTCGGCGGGCTCCTGATGGAGATCGTGACGCGCCCGCAGCCGCGCGCAGAACCCGAGATCGAGGGCAACAGCAAAGTTGCGGCCATCGTGCTCGCGGCGGGACGCTCGACCCGCATGGGCGGACCGAACAAGCTCTTGGCGGAGCTTGGCGGCAAGAAGCTGGTGCGGATCGCAACCGAGCAGGCGCTGGCCTCGAAAGCATCCGAGGTCATCGTCGTCACCGGCCATCAGACCGAGCTGGTCGAGCAGGCGCTGCAAGGCCTGAATGTGCGGTTTGTGAAGAATCCGGATTTCGCCGGCGGGATCGCGAGCTCGGTCAGATCAGGCATTGCGGCCGTCTCTGACGCCAGCGACGGTGCCGTGGTTTGTCTCGGCGACATGCCGCTGATCGATGCCGGCCTGATCGACCGTCTGATCGACACCTTTGCGCCGGAGCGCGGCAACCTCATCGTCGTACCGGTCAGCGAAGGTCGCCGTGGCAACCCCGTGCTGTGGTCGCGCCGCTTCTTCAAGGAGTTGATGACGCTTGATGGTGATGTCGGTGCGCGACATTTGATCGCCAGGCATACGGAAGCGGTCGCCGAAGTGCCTGTCGACGGCGAGGGCGCGTTCCTCGATATCGATACGCCGCAGGCGCTGGAAGCGGCACGACGCGGATAGCATCTCGCGGTCGTCCGATTTCAACCACCCGTTCACCATCTGGAAACGACCGCCGCTTAAAGTCCTCTCCGCCTGCCTTGGGGGTGAGGGACTTTTCCATGATTTCGAACGTCGTCGCGCGCCGTTGCGCGATGTTTTTCTTTGCGATGTCGGTTTGTGTCGCGGGAGCCCGTCATATCACCGAAGCCCATGCGGCCGGAGCCTTTGCCGTCGGCAAGTGCGGCGCTTATGGCCAGGCCTATGATTACGGCGCCGAGCACGAGGCGCGTGCCGCAGCCCAAAAGCAGTGCAAGGGCGAATGCACGACGGTGACGATGAAGCGCGCCTGCGCGGCGATGTCGGTCGACATGGCCAACCCCTGCGGTGCCTATGGCTACGCCGTGAAGCCGAAGATCTCGGCCTCGCTCAATGCCGCCACGCGCGAATGCTACAAGTATGGCGGCAAGGAATGCGTGATCCGCGCCTGGGCCTGCGACGCCAAGGGCTGATCAAGAGCTGATCGGAGCTGAACATGGGCTCGCGCAGCCCTCAAGGCTAGCGCAGCCATCCGGCGTTGGTTTGCACCAGTTGTGTCGGTTGCTCCGGCGCATCGACAGCCCAGGGCACCTTGGCCCCGGTGAAGCCCGACCAGGCCTCGAGCAGGCGCGCTTCGACACCGACCATGGCGTGGGCCTGCCAGCCGGCGATCGCCGCCGCCGCCATGCCGCTGTCGATCGAACCAGCGCCGACATCGGCAAGCAGTGACGTCGTCACTGCCATGTCGTTGTAGATCCCGAGCTCCTGCTGGAGATCCGCGAGCTTGCGCGAGAAGCGCCGCGCCGATTTGCGCTGACCGCAAAGCGGCAGCAGGAAGTCGGCGACGTAACGCAACTTCTTCGCGGCGAGACGGACGCGGTGCCGTTCCTCCGTCGGCAGAGATTTGAACTTGCGGCCGCGCTTCAGCACCTTCGCATGCTGTGCCGACAGGATGTTGCGGGCGAAATTGATCGCGGGCGTCGCGAGTTGCGCCAGGCCTTCGGGAGAAACCTCGCTGCGCCAGCCGCGCGCTTCGATCCAGGCACCGAGCCCGATCACGAAATACGAGCAGCGCCGGTCAGCGAGGGCGAGGCGGGCCTTGTCATAACAGCTCGCGCGACGTTCGTCGGCGAGCCCGCCCAACGCGTCGAAGCCGGCGACCGACGGACAGCCGTCTGCGACGGTCCGCAGCGTTTCTTGCCGAAACACGTCCCAGTCACGGGCACCAGAGAGAGATCCCGCGAGCCATTTCGCCTCGGCGCGCATCAGGTCGAGCTTGTTCAGCGGGACCACCGATCGCATCAGGTCGAGCGCGGAACGCAGACGCCGGAGCGCGACGCGAAGCTGATGCATCCCTTCGGGATCGCGGCCGTCCTCGGCCGCAGGCAACGACTGCAGCAGATGCAGAAGACACGACCGCAGGATCTCGGAAAACGCCTCGTCGAGCGAGATCGATGGATCCAGACGAAGCTTTGGCGGCTTCGGTGCTGACGGCGGGGTATCGGCCGCCAGGTCGAATCCACGTGCCGATTTGGTCCGGATCGAAGCCTTCACCGGACCATGCTCGGCGAGCCGGAGCGCAAGTTCCCAGATTGCCGACGGGCTGCCGCTCTTGAGCTCCAGCTCGATCTCGCTGACCGGCAGCGAGCGATCGCCGGACAGCAGATGGCCCTGATCGAAGGCGATCTCGATTGTGCCCGACGGCAAGTCCACCATGCGTTGATGCCGACGGATGTCGGTGGTGAAGACGGCTTCGAGCGGATCCCGCGCGAGATCATCGCGCAGCTTCTCCGGGAGGAAGGGGAGTGCCAGCGCGACGTCGGGCATCATGGAAGGCACGCTGGCCTCCCATTCGCCGCGCCGAAGCGGATCGTTGGCGGATTCAGCTTTCACGGTTTGCGTGAAGCGCGCGCCACTCTGACGAACCCGGAAGCTCAACCCGCTGCGCCGCAGTGCGCGCTTGGGCGTGTCGTAATAGACGGCCGTGAGATGCTTGCGCGTCCCCTTATTGCGCGCATTCGTCGCGATGATCGGTGCGTCGTTGAAGCTGGCCAGACGATCGGAAGGCACGAGCAGCTTGAGTTCGATCTCGGTCGCTTGAGGCGCAACATTTTTGGACGAAGAGGCATCCGCCGTCGCCTCGGGGCGAACGTCATCGGTGGGTGGGTCCGCGGGAGGAGGGTCGCTGCGCGGCGGCCCGTTATCAGATTTTTCGGAATCAGGCTTTTGTTCCAAGCCGGGCGTGGCGGCGTTCTTGATTGGAGCGTGTTGATTGTTTGACCCGGCGAGACGCCGCACCGGTTCGAGGGCTTGCTTGATGGCGTCGATTTCGGACATTCGTAGCTTTATGACAGTTCAATGACAGATCATCGAGGTATATCCGACTTGACCTGCGGAGAGAAGCGTAGCCGATCGCATCTTCCGTTTAAAATTTCTGAGCTGTGATCGTTTGGGACAATCCGCGTCACACTTACATAAGCAATCAGCGCGCGGAATTTTCTTTTTGTTTCCAGACGCTTGGTTGTGCGCGGGAGCATTCATGCAGTTCGATACCAAGATTGCCGTTGTCATTCGCAACGATATCCAGGTCTGGCAAAAGCTTAATGTTGCATCATTTCTGACGAGCGGCGTCGCAGCTGCATTTCCCGAGTGCATCGGTGATCCTTATGAGGACGCATCGTCCACTAAATATCTTGCGCTGATCGGCCAGCCGATCCTGATCTATGGCGCCGATGGTCCGGCGCTATCGCGCGCACTCGATCGTGCGCTCACGCGCAACGTCACGCCGGCGGTTTATACCGAGGACATGTTCAAGACGACGCATGATGCCGCCAATCGCGAGGCGGTGAGGGCGGTTGCGCGTGCGGATCTCAATCTCGTCGGCATCGCGATGCGCGCAGAGCGCAAGGTGATCGACAAGATCGTCGACGGATTGAAGTTCCATAGCTGACATCGTCGCATTTGCGATCAATAAATTTGTGCTGTTTGACTCCAATCAAGTGGGAGCCGCGCGGCATCGCTAATCTGCTTGTGTAATGCAATGGAGCAGATTGATGCCGACCATGAAAGCCGCTGTTGTCAGACAATTCGGCAAGTCGCTGGTGATCGAGGATGTGCCGGTGCCGCAGCCCGGTCCCGGCGAAGTCCTGGTCAAGGTGAAGGCCTGCGGCGTCTGCCACACCGATCTGCACGCTGCGTCCGGCGATTGGCCGGTGAAGCCGGTGCCACCCTTCATTCCCGGCCATGAAGCCGCCGGCATCGTCGCTGCGCTCGGGCCCGGCGTGAAAAATCTGCAACTCGGCGATGCCGTTGGCGTGGCTTGGCTGCACGATGCCTGCATGTCGTGCGAATATTGCGAGACTGGCTGGGAGACGCTGTGCGAGCACCAGCATAACACTGGCTACAGCGTGAACGGCGGCTTCGCCGAATACGTCATCGCTTCGGCGGCCTTTGCAGCAAAGCTGCCGGCAACGATCGACTTCGCTGCTGTCACACCGATCCTGTGCGCTGGCGTCACCACCTATAAGGGATTGAAGGAGACCGACGCGCGGCCCGGTGAGTGGGTCGCCATCTCGGGCATTGGCGGCCTCGGTCATGTTGCAATCCAGTACGCCAAGGCGATGGGATTCAAGGTCGCGGCGATCGATATCGCTGAGGACAAGCTCAAGCTGGCACGCGAGACCGGTGCCGATCTTGCGGTCAACGCACTTGCAAACGATGCCGTCGACAAGGTTCTGGCAGCGACCGGCGGCGGGGCTCACGGCGTGCTGGTGACGGCGGTCTCGACAGCAGCCTTTGCCCAGTCGCTGAAGATGGTGCGCCGGAAAGGCACTGTCAGCCTCGTCGGTCTGCCGCCCGGCGAATTCCCGACGCCGATTTTCGATGTCGTGCTGAAACGCATCACCGTTCGCGGCTCCATCGTCGGGACCCGCAGGGATCTCGACGAGGCCATTGCGTTCGCCGCCGACGGCAAGGTGAAGGCTGAAGTGACGAAGGTGCCGCTCTCGCAGATCAACGACGTCTTCGAGCGGATGAAGGCCGGCAAGATCGACGGCCGCATGGTGCTCGACTTTGGCTAAGATCTCGACCTCGGCCCGGCGGCATCGTCTCAAATCTCGTTAGGCTTGCATCACGAGGATTCCAGTCAAACGCCGCCGTCGCCAGCCGGCGAACGCCGCATTCAGGGCAAAAGGCGCGATCTGCAAACGGCCGCTATGGCCAGTCATGTCCCATACAACTTCCCGAAGCGGCAGTTGACAATGACTGACTAGTCAGTCAATATTTACGAATGACCAGGAAGCTGATCCAGGCGGCTGCGGCTGGGAAAAAAGCCAAGGCCGCAACTCCCAATTCCAGGGCCGGTGGAGATGCCGCGCCCTTGTCGAACCGCGCCACGCGCGCAGCGGAGCGACGCGCGGCCATCGTCGAAGCCGCGATGGAGGAATTCATCGCCCGGGGCTTCGCCGCGACGCGGCTCGACGACATCGCCAAGCGCGCCGGCGTCGCAAAGGGCACGATCTACCTGCACTTCAAGGACAAGGAATCGATGTTCGAGGAACTGGTGCGCACCGTGATCGTGCCGGTGGTGGCGCGGCTCAACGCATTGCCGCCGCCGACGGGCTCGGTGCGCGATCTGATCGAGAGCTTTGCCGGCAATTTCATGAAAGAGGTGATCGGCACCAGGCGTGGCGATCTCGTCCGTCTGATCGTGGCGGAGGGGCCGCGTTTTCCGTCGGTTGCGGATTTCTACTACCGTGAGGTGGTCTCGCGCGGGCTCGCCGGCATGCGCGCGCTGATCGATCTCGGAATTGCCCGCGGCGAGATCCGCCAGAAGAACCTCGCGCGCTATCCGCAGATCCTGATCGCGCCCGCGATGATCGCGGTGATCTGGCAGAGCCTGTTTCAACGGCACGCGCCGCTTGATGCGCAGGACATGCTGCGCGTCCATCTCGATCTGATATTTGGCGAACGGAGGGCGACATGAGGCCGTCGCAAAGGATTCTTGCAATCGCATTGGCCGCCGTGCTCGCAGCCGCGCTCGCCGGTTGCAAGGAGAAGCGCGACCCCGGCTTCCAGGGTTGGGTCGAGGCCGACATGATCTATGTCAGTCCGGACGAGGCTGGCCGGGTGACCAGACTGGATATTCGCGAGGGCGACGTGGTGAAGGTCGGCGATCCCCTGTATTCGGTCGACGACGATCTCCAGCTTGCCGATCTCAACCAGACCAAGGCGACGCTGGCGAATGCGCAGCAGGTGTTTGATCGCGCGGATGCCCTGCGCAAGACCGGCTCGGGCACGCAGGCGACGCTGGATTCCGCCGTCTCGGATTTGCGGGTCGCGCAGGCGCGGGTGGTGACTTCGGAGACGCGGCTGACGCGGCGCAAGGGGTTTGCGCCTGTTGCCGGCACCATCCAGCAGATCTATTTCCGTGAGGGCGAGATGGTGGCGGCGCAGCGGCCGGTGCTCTCGATCATGCCACCCGGCAACATGAAGCTGCGCTTCTTCGTGCCGGAAACGGAGCTGCCGAAATTGTCTGTTGGCGATGAGGTGCGGGTCTCCTGCGACAATTGCGCGGCCGACCTCACGGCAAGGATCTACTTCATCGCGACGTCGGCCGAGTATACCCCGCCGGTCATCTACAGCCTCGAGGAGCGCAACAAGCTCGTCTATCTGATCCAGGCGCGACCGTCCCGGCCCGATGCGCTGCGCGTCGGTCAGCCCATCAGCATCTATCTCAACCCCAAAACTCCGGTGGCGGACAAGCGATGAACGCAGGCAACGACATCGCGATCGACGTCAAGGGCCTGACCAAATCGTTCGGCGGCCGCGAGGTCGTGCACGATCTGTCGATGCAGGTGAAGCGCGGCTCGATCTACGGCTTCCTCGGACCGAACGGCTCGGGCAAGACCACGACCATCCGCATCCTCTGCGGCCTGCTGACGCCCGACAGCGGAGAGGGCACCTGCCTCGGCTACGACATCCTGAAGGACGCCGAAAAGATCAAGCGCCAGGTCGGCTACATGACCCAGCGCTTCAGCCTGTATCAAGACCTCTCGGTGCGCGAGAACCTCGAATTCGTCGCCCGGCTCTACGGGCTCGCCGACGCGCGAGGCGCCGCGCGCGACATGATCAGGCGGCTCGGGCTGTCGGGCCGCGAGGAGCAGCTTGCCGGCGAGCTCTCCGGCGGCTGGAAGCAGCGGCTGGCGCTTGGGGCCTGCACGCTGCCCAATCCGCAATTGCTGCTGCTTGACGAGCCGACCGCCGGCGTCGATCCCAAGGCGCGGCGCGATTTCTGGAACGAGATCCACGCGCTCGCGGCCGATGGTCTCACTGTGCTGGTCTCGACCCACTACATGGACGAGGCCGAGCGCTGCCACGAGATCGCCTATATCGCCTATGGCCATCTCCTGGCGCACGGGACGGTCGACGAGGTGATCGCGAAATCCGCACTGACGACCTATACCGTTACTGGCGAGTTGAACGGCCTCGCCGCCGAGCTCGCCGGCAAACCCGGGATCGACATGGTGGCCCCGTTCGGCACCTCGCTGCACGTCTCGGGCCGAGACGTCGCGGCGCTCGAAGCCAGCATCGCGCCGTGGCGCGAGAGGAGCGGCCTGCACTGGCAGACATCGCATCCATCGCTGGAGGACGTCTTCATCGAATTGATGAACCGCTCCACGGACAATTTCCAATGAGCTCCATCCGCACAATCGGCCCCGCGCCGGAAATCCGCGACCGCTTCGGCTTCTGGCGGCGCACCTATGCCATGATGGCAAAGGAGTTCATTCAGCTTCGGCGGGACCGCGTCTCGTTCGCGATGATCGTGGCGATTCCGGTGATGCAACTTCTCTTGTTCGGTTATGCCATCAACACCACGCCGCACCATCTGCCGAGCGCGGTGCTGCTGCAGGAAGATAGCGATCTGGCCCGCTCGGTCCTGAAGGCGTTGGAGAACACCGCCTATTTCCGCTTCGTCTACGAAGTGCACGACGTCGACGAGTTCGACAACCTGCTGAAATCGGGCAAGGTGCTGTTCGGCGTCGAGATCCCGCGCGGCTTCGAGCGCGCGGTGCGGCGCGGCGACAGGCCGGCGCTGCTGATTGCGGCCGATGCGACCGATCCGGTCGCCGCGAGCTCCGCGCTCGGCTCGCTCGGCATGGTCGTCCAGACCGCGCTCCAGCACGATCTCTACATCGGCGATCCCCCGGCGATGCCGTTCGAGATCCGCGCGCATGCGCGCTACAATCCGGCCGCGGAATCGCGGCTCAACATCGTACCGGGACTGGTCGGCACCATCCTCACCATGACAATGCTGATCTTCACGGCGCTATCGGTGACGCGCGAGATCGAACGCGGCACCATGGAGAGCCTCCTGTCGATGCCGATCAAGCCGGTCGAGGTGATGCTCGGCAAGATCGTTCCCTACATCCTGGTCGGCTTCATCCAGGCTTTTCTGATCGTCAATATCGGAGTCTTCCTGTTCGGCGTGCCGGTGCTCGGCAATCTGTTCCTGCTGGCGGCGCTCTCGACCCTTTTCATCGCCGCAAATCTCGCGATCGGCTACACGTTCTCCACCATCGCGCAAAATCAACTGCAGGCGATCCAGATGTCGTTCATGTTCTTCCTGCCGAGCATCCTTTTGTCCGGATTCATGTTCCCGTTCGCGGGAATGCCGGCCTGGGCGCAATATGTCGGCGAATGCCTGCCGCTGACGCATTATCTGCGCATCGTCCGCGCCATCATGCTGAAGGGCGCGTCCATGCCCAATCTGCGCTTCGACGCGGCCGCCCTCGCCATCCTGATGCTGGTCGCCATGACCATCGCCGTGACGCGCTTCCGCCGCACCCTGGATTGAGGCACTATAGCCGAAGTCCTTCCGGGGCGATGCGACAGCATCGAACCCGGAATCTCGAGATTCCGGGTTCACGCTTCGCGTGCCCCGGAATGACCCTGGGGGAATGATGGTCAGCTTTGCGAGCTGGAAAGCCCGGCAGAAGGCCGTCTTGTCGGCGGAGTTCGAGCACGAGCTGATGCGCGAGGTGCTGCGCACCGAGCTGTTGCGGGTGAAGGCGCTGATCATCACCGGCCTCGTCACGCTGGTCCTGCTGACGGCAACCTTCGTGATCGATCCTGCCATCTCGAACCGGATCTGGCGCGGGACCGAGGGCATGGTCCGCGAATATGTCCTCGTGGCGGGTTTTCTGCTGTTCGAGGTCTGGGTCCACATCCAGATCAGGCGAAACCTCGAGCTCGATCGCGACCTGCCGGTGATCAGGCGCTATATCGGCGCCTTCATCGAGACGTCGCTGCCGACGCTCGTCCTGATCCTGCAGATCCGCAGCATGGGCGCCGGGCCTGCGCTCGGCTTCGTATTGCCGCTGGTCTATTTCATCTTCGTCATTCTTTCGACGCTGCGGCTCGATTTCTGGCTGTCCACCTTCACGGGATTTGTCGCAGCGAGCGAGCTCCTGGCGGTCGCGCTGTATTTCGATTCGGCGAACGCCGCCGGCGAACCCTTGATCTACTTCCACACCGTGCGCAGCACCGTCGTCCTGGTCTGCGGCGTGCTGGCGGGATCCGTCGGTGCGCAATTGCGCCGGCAATTTACCGCGAGCATCGCTGCGGCCACCGCGCGCGATCGGGTCACTAACCTGTTCGGCCAGCATGTGTCGCCGCAGGTCGTCGAGCGATTGATGGCGGAGGGCACCAGCGCTGCGGGCGACATCCGTCGCGTCGCCGTGATGTTCGTCGATTTCCGCGGCTTCACCGCCGGCGCGCAGTCGCGCTCGCCGCAGGAGGTCGTCGACCGGCTCGACGGCGCCTTCGCGGTGCTGGTCGATATCCTCGATCGCCACGGCGGCATCGTGAACAAGTTCTTGGGTGACGGCTTTCTTGCGCTGTTCGGCGCGCCGCTGGAAGCCTCCGATGCCGCGCATCGTGCGGTCGCCGCCGGCCGCGACATGCTGACCGCGATGGATCGCATCAACGCGCAGACGAGCTGGCCGCTGCGGATCGGTATCGGCATCCATTTCGGCGAGGTCGTCGCCGGCAATATCGGCTCTCCTCGGCGCAAGGAATACACCGTGATCGGCGACACCGTGAATTTTGCCTCGCGGCTCGAGGCGCTGAACAAGGAGTTCGGCTCGCAGCTTCTGATCTCCGCGTCGGTGCGCGAGGCGCTGGGCGACGACGGCAAGGATGCGGTCGCGCTCGGTGAAGTGATCGTGCGCGGTTACGAGCAAAAGGTTGCGGTGTTTCAATTGGGATGAGGGGAGCGCTCGCGTTTGTTTGATGACGCGCGCTGAAATATCTTCAGCTGTCCTCCGCTCTTGCACTCAGGACGTCGAAATTCTTTCGACGTCCTGATGTCACGCGGAGAAAATCCATGATCCGATTGAGCTTTGTCTCGGCCGCCCTGATTGCCGCAGCCGTCTACCAAATTGAAGCCGCGTCCGCCCGCGATGCCGCGCCCGCGCGACGCGCCGTGGCACACGCGCCGGCCGATTGCGTCAGGGCGCCGGCCGTGGGGGCCTATGCGACCGCTCCCTACAAGGAGCCGCCGTGCATGCCGAAGACGACGAACTGAGAAACCGGACAGACGAGGCCGGGTTGGCGAAGCTGCCAGCCCGGTCTCACGCGCCCGGTAACGGTATTAAGGTAGCGCTTGACTCCACTTTCATCTAGTCATCTATATGACTGTATGAATTCAGTTTCGCGCGACGACCGTCTGCCTCGCTATCAGCGCCTGCGCGACGACCTCGCCGCGCGGATCGTCAGCAATGAATGGCGGCCGGGCGAGCCGATCCCGTCGGAAGCCGAGCTTGGCGGCCATTACGGCGTCGCCATCGGCACCGTGCGTAAGGCGATCGACCAGCTCGTCGCGGATGCCGTGCTGGAGCGCCAGCAGGGCCGCGGCACCTTCGTGCGCCGCGCGCGCTTCAACTCCTCGCTGTTCCGCTTTTTCCGCTTCCAGTCCGAGAGCGGCGAGCGGCGCGTGCCGAAGAGCCGCATCCTCAGACGCAAGAGTGTGCCGGCCACATCCGCCGTGGCGTCCGCGCTGCGGATCCCCATTGGCGAGCCGGTGATCAGCCTGTCGCGCCTGCGGCTGATCGACGACGTGCCGCTGCTCGCCGAAGATATCTGGCTGCAGCAGTCGCGCTTCACGAAAATTCTCGAGATCGACACGGCCGAGTTCGGCGACTTGCTCTATCCACTCTACGAGGAGCGCTGCGGCGAGGTCGTGGTGTCCGCCGAGGAAGTTCTCACGGTCGAGACCGCCAGCGAGATGCAGGCGCGGCTGTTGCGCCTCGAGGCCCACGCGCCGCTGATCGTGATCGAGCGCATTGCGCTCGACCTGGAGCGGCGGCCGATCGAATGGCGTCGCTCGCGCGGGCCAGCGGACCGCTTCCGCTACCACGCCGAGATCCGGTGACGGCTGAATTCAACGACATCAAACAATAAATGCACACAGGGGTAGGAAACATGTCGAACTGGTACAGTGAGAGCTCGCCGCTGGAGCGGCGCACGTTCTGGGCGAGCTTCGGCGGCTGGGCGCTGGATGCGCTCGACGTCCAGATGTTCGGCCTCGCGATCCCCGCGCTGATCGCGGCCTTCGGCATCAGCAAGGCCGATGCCGGCCTGCTCGGCTCGGTGACGTTGTTTTTCGGCGCGTTCGGCGGCTGGCTCGGCGGCGCGCTCGGCGATCGCTTTGGCCGCGTCAAGGCGCTCCAGATCACGGTCGCGACCTTTGCGCTGGCGACCTTCGCCAGTGCCTTTGCGATGAGCTACACCCAGCTCCTGGTGCTCAAGGCGATCCAGGGCCTCGGCTTTGGCGCCGAATGGGCTTGCGGCGCGGTGCTGATGGCCGAGATCATCCGTCCCGAGCATCGCGGCAGGGCGCTGGGCACGGTGCAGAGCGCGTGGGCTGTCGGCTGGGGTGCGGCTGTCCTCCTGTCGGCCCTTGTCTTCACCTATGCACCGGCCGATATCGCCTGGCGGATCCTGTTCGCGATCGGGTTGCTGCCGGCACTGCTCATCATCTTCATCCGCCGTGGACTGAAGGAGCCGCCGCGTGCCGTCGCGCGCGAGGAGACACCGTTCTTTGCCACGCTGTCGGGCATCTTCCATCCCGACGTGCTGCGCTCGACGCTGGTCGGCGGCCTGTTCGGCATCGGCGCCCATGGCGGCTACGCTGCGCTCACGACCTTCCTGCCGACCTATCTGCGCGAGGTGCGGCATTTGTCGGTGCTCGGCTCGAGCGGCTATCTCGCCGTCATCATCATCGCGTTCTTCTGCGGCTGCGTTGCAAGCGGAATCATCAGCGACCGGATCGGCCGCCGGGCCAATGTCGCATTCTTTGCCAGCACCTGCATTGCCACCGTGCTCGTCTACATCTTCGCGCCGCTGAGCGATGGCCAGATGCTGGTGCTCGGCTTTCCGCTCGGCTTCTTCTCGGCCGGAATCCCTGCGAGCATGGCGGCGTTGTTCAGCGAGCTCTATCCCGCCGGCGTGCGCGGGACCGGCGTCGGCTTCTGCTACAATTTCGGCCGCGTGGTTTCCGCCGCATTTCCCTTCCTGGTCGGCTTCCTCGGCGATCGCATCGGACTTGGGCCCGCGATCGGCATCGATGCGGCTTTTGCCTATGCACTGGTGCTGATCGCCGTGCTGCTGCTGCCGGAAACCCGCGGCAAGGTGTTCGAGGCGCCTGCGGCAACGCGCGCCTGAGCTACGAATGTGGAGTAAGGAACATGACGACAAGCGAACGTGGCCTGACGCGCCGCCAATTCGGCGCGGGCGCCGCAGCTGTTGTGGCGAGCGCCGCCGTGGGCAAGGCGACAGGTGAGGTGACCATGCCTGTGATCGACACCCACGCGCATGTCTTCCACCGCGAGCTCAAGCTCGCGCCGGGCCGGCGCTATGCACCCGACTACGACGCGCCGCTGTCGCTCTATCTCGAGCAACTCGACACCAACGGCACGACCAACGGCGTGCTGGTGCAGCCGAGCTTCCTCGGCACCGACAACTCCTATCTGGTCGACTGCCTGAAGCAGACCGGCGGCCGCCTGCGCGGCATCGCGGTCGTCGATGCGGCCGTCTCCGTGGACGAGCTGCGCGCATTCGACAAGGTCGGCATCGTCGGCATCCGCCTCAATCTGGTCGGCCAACCGCTGCCTGATCTCGCAGCCAATGCATGGAAGGGATTGCTCGCCAACGTGAAGGCGATGGGCTGGCAGGTCGAGATCCAGCGTAACGCATCCGATCTTGCCGTGCTGACGCCGCAACTGCTCGATCAGGGCATTACCGTCGTGCTCGACCATTACGCGCTGCCGGATCCAAAGCTCGGCGTCGCCGATCCCGGCTTCCAGTCCGTACTGAAGCTTGGCGCGACGCGGAACGTGTGGGTCAAGATCTCCGCGCCGTATCGCAACGGTCCGGCCGGCGAGAGCTTTGCCAAGGAAGCCTATCCGCTGCTGCGCAGTGCCTACGGGCTCGACCGCTTGCTGTGGGGCAGCGACTGGCCGCACACGCAGTTCGAGGCGACGCAGACTTACGCAAGGAACCGCAAATTCCTCGACACGCTCATCGTCGACGAGCGCGAGCGCGCGCAGGTGCTGGCATCGCCACGGCCTCTCTTCCGCTTTTGAGACGCGTTTCGATTGCTCCGATTGCACTCAATTTTGGGGAATGACGGGCGATGTTTCGGGCTTGTAGAGTGCTGAGCGCGGCAGCCGGTTCGCTGCCGCCATTTGCGTGAGGATTTTGCATGCAGCTCCGCTACGTCACTGTCGACGTGTTCACCGACCGCGCCTTCGGCGGCAACCAGCTCGCCGTGGTGCTCGATGCCGGCGGGCTCTCCACGCAGCAGATGCAGGCGATCGCGACCGAGTTCAATTATTCCGAGACGACCTTCGTGCTGCCGCCGCGTGACAAGGCCAATGACGCCGAGGTGCGTATCTTCACGCCGGTGCTGGAAATTGCCTTTGCAGGGCATCCCAATGTCGGCACGGCCTTCGTGCTCGCGTCGATGTCGAAAGAGCCGAAGCCGCGCCTGCTGTTCGAGGAGAAGGCAGGCCTCGTGCCAGTCGAGGTCGTGCGAGAGCAGGGCCGGGTGGTCAGGACCGAACTGACGGCGCCGCAGCCGCTCCAGCGGTTTGCGCCGCTGTCGCCGGCCGAAGCCGCCAGCTGCATTTCGCTTGGCGCAGACGACATCAAGACCGACAATCACCCGCCTGAAGTCGTTACCGTCGGCAATGCGTTCCTGGTGATGGAGCTGCACTCGCGCGAGGCGCTGAAACGGGCTCGGCCCGACGCTGCCGCCTACGCCAGGAACTTGCCGCGCGATGGTGCCCGCTCGGTGTGGTTCTACACGCGCGAGGTGCCCGCAACCGAGGCGCCGTGCGAGCGGCAGGCGCGCATGTTCATGCGCGGCGCCAGCGGCCTCACCGAGGATCCCGCCACCGGCAGCGCGACGGTAGCGGCCGCCGCGCTGTTCGCCGATCTCGATCCCGTCAGGGATGGCGAATTGAAGCTCACGGTCGGCCAGGGCTTTGACATGGGCCGGCCGAGCATCCTGCAGACGCGTGTCGTCAAGCAGGACGGCAAGATCGTGTCAGCGCATGTCGGCGGTGCCTGCGTGCAGATGATGGAGGGGACGTTTCGGCTGGCGGGGGAGAGGTGAGTCGTCATTCCGGCCTCGTGGCTTCGTCGCGCCCCGGAATGACACTCAGAGTATTCGCCCCGCCAAATTCCTTACCGCCACCCCATCGCGCTCCTCGATGATCTCCGCGATCATCTGGCGGTGACAATGCGTGTGGTCACGCTCGTAGCAAAGCAGGCAGACGGGACCCGCCTTCTTCACGAGTGCCGAGAGCTCGTCCATCTGTTCCCGGGCCTCCGGTGTTTTCAGATGCTTTGAGAAAATCTTCTCGAGCACATCGTATTGTCCGCTCCTTGCGGCGAGGCGTCCTTCCTTCGGCGTGCCGAGCGCGGCAAGATGGACATAGGCGATGCCGCGTTCATCAAGGCCTGCGGCGAGCTGCTTCTTGGAAAAGCCCGGCCGGCGCGATGACGTCACCGCGCGCACGTCGACGACGAGCTTGACGCCGGCCTGCTCCAGTTCGTCCAGCACGGCCTTGGGCGGCGTCTGCTCATAGCCGATTGTGAAAAGTCTCTTCGCCTTCGCCATGGCCGTTCCTCAGCTCACCCGCGCGATCAGTTCCATGGCGCCGTGCGGTGCGCGCACCTTGCCTTCGTGGATGACGTAGGCGAACACGTCGCGCGGCTCCTTCTTCGGCTTCGCCTTATCAACCTTGGGCAAATCGTCGGGCTCACTTCCTTCGGCCCAGGCCTTGAAGCGCCGGGCCCAGGCGTCCAGCTGCTTCGGCGGATAGCAGGTCTTGATCTCGTCATTGCCCTTCTGCAGCCGGGCATAGACGAAATCGCCGGCAACGTCGGCGATGGCAGGATATTTGCCGTGCTCGGCAAACACCACGGGCGTCTCGAACTCGCGGATCAGTGCGATGAAGTCAGGTGCGCAGAAACTGTCATGCCGCACCTCGACGACGTGACGCAGCGCGCGCCCGTCGAGCTTGCGCGGCAACAGCTCCAGGAACTGGCCGAAATCGGCACCGTCGAATTTCTTGGTCGGCGCGAACTGCCAGAGCACCGGTCCCAGATGGTCGCCGAGTTCCAGCACGCCGGAATCATAGAACCGCTTGATGGAATCCCCGGCCTCGGCGAGCACGCGCCTGTTGGTGGCGAAGCGCGGCCCCTTCACCGAGAACACGAAGCCTTCAGGCACTTCGCTCGCCCATTTACGAAAGCTCTCCGGCTTCTGCGAGCCGTAATAGGTCCCATTGATCTCGATCGAGGTCAGCTTTGAGGCCGCGTAAGACAGCTCCTTCGCCTGCGTCAGCTTCTCCGGATAGAACACCCCGCGCCAGGGCTCGAAGGTCCAGCCGCCGATGCCGATGAAGATGTTGCCGGATTTTTTGGTCGCGGTTTTTGCTTTGGCCACGGGGATCTCGCATCGACGGGAAGGGGAGGGCTGCATCCTATTCAAACCAGAAGTGATTGGCCAGTTGTCGCATCCCGTCTAAGCTTGAGGCGCGATCTGCGAAACAAGGGGAACAAGATGCGGATGCTGATGCTGGGAGCGGCGCTCGTCATGATGACATCTGCTGCCATGACCGGTTCTGCGACGGCGGATGACGACGACACCAAGGGCGCGCAGAAGCTCGCCATGCAGGGTCGCGACGATTACTGGCATTGCCTGGCGCGCGAATATTCGCGTGACTCCAATCAGGGTCTGTCGGCGCAGGATTTCGGCCGTTCGGTCGCCGGCGCCTGTCCGTCGGAGCGGCAATATTACCGGGTCGCGCTGCTCGACTATCTCACCGCGCAATATCCGAACATCGATTCCGGCGCCCATCTCGCGACCGCGAACAGGGCGGTGGAATCGGCGCAGAAAGACATCGTCACCGCCTTCGTCAAGCACCGGCCACCGTCGAAATAGGGAGTGGCGAATGGCCAATAGCGAATAGGGAAGGAGGGAGTCTTATTCGCTACTCGCCATTCGCTATTCGCCGGTTTTGAAGCCCTTCCGGCCGCGTTCATCCGTGGTATGATCCGGATCATCTGGAACAGGGACTGGTGCATGTCGTCTGAGTCGGTAGGGGGCATCTTTGGCGCGGTGGTCGCGGCAATCGTGCTTGCGGTTGCCGTCGTGTTTGGGCCGATCGGGCAGTATGGCAAGCCGCCGAAGCCGGCCAAGGTCGAGCCGGCGCCCGCCGCGATGGCGCCCGCAGCCCCTGCGGCGCCGGCGCCCCGGGGCCCGGTGATCCGGGAAGTCCCGAACCAGTAGGGCCCCGAAAAGGTGGTTTTAGCCCCTTGCAAAGCGGCTTTGTCGCTCCCATCCAGCTTTTAACGGCAACGTTGAGTGACAATCTCCGTTGTTGGGACGACCTTGGAATAGCTTGGGCTGCGCCGGATGTACGCGCGGTCTGCCATTCCGGGGTCGTTGGCATTTTCGGACCCCTTTTGGGCCATTTTCCAGAGAAAACCCCGGCTTATAGTTCAAGAACTTGGCAGCGCAGGACGCGGCGGATATACGCTGCCTCATGAACGAAGCGATCAGATCCGGTGCCGACGACCTGCCTCAGGCCCATGAGGGGCCGGAACTGTCGGTCATCGTCCCGACCTTCAACGAGCGCGACAACGTCGCCGTGCTGTACCGGCGGCTGGAGGCGACGCTTCCCAACGTCGCCTGGGAAGTCGTGTTCGTCGACGACAATTCGCCTGATGGCACCTGGGACGTCGTGCGCGCGCTGGCCCAGAAGGACAGCCGCGTCCGCTGCATCCGCCGCATCGGCCGCCGCGGTCTGTCCGGCGCCTGCATCGAGGGCATCCTGGCCTCGAGCGCGCCCTATGCAGCCGTGATCGACGCCGACCTCCAGCACGACGAAACGCAGCTGCCGAAGATGCTGCTCTTGCTCGCAAGCGACAAGGCCGACCTCGTCGTCGGCAGCCGTTACATCGAGGGCTACAAGAGCGAAGGCTTCAACAAGCAGCGCGCGGGCGCCAGTGCGCTTGCGACCGAGGTCGCCAGGAAGATGCTCCGGGTCGAGATCGCAGATCCCATGAGCGGCTTCTTCATGGTTCGTCGCGACCGCTTCGAGCAGCTGGCGCCGAAGCTGTCGGTGCACGGCTTCAAGATCCTGCTCGACCTCGTCGCGACCGCGCATGGCGATTTGCGCGCGGTCGAGATTCCCTACACGTTCGGCGCCCGCCAGCATGGCGAGAGCAAGCTCGATTCCATGGTCGCGCTGGATTTCCTTGGCCTCGTGCTGGCGAAGCTGACCAACGACATCGTCTCGCTGCGCTTCATCCTGTTTGCGATGGTCGGCGGCATCGGCCTGCTGGTGCATCTCACGACGTTGTTCGTCGGACTTCAGGTGATCAAGGTGCCGTTCGCGGAGGCGCAGGCCGCCGGCGCGATCGTGGCCATGACCAGCAATTTCATCCTCAACAACTTCCTCACCTATCGCGACCAGCGGCTGAAGGGCTTTGCGATCCTGCGCGGCCTGATCATGTTCTACATCGTGTGCAGCGTTGGCCTGCTTGCCAATGTCGGCGTCGCCTTCTCGGTCTACGACCAGGAGCCGATCTGGTGGCTGGCCGGGCTTGCCGGCGCGCTGATGGGCGTGGTGTGGAATTACGCGATGTCCGGACTGTTCGTCTGGCGCAAGAAATAGCGCGTCAAGGTCACTTGCAGGGAAGCTCGTATGGGCGGGGCTGACGCGCGGATCGTCCGCAACACGGCGCTGGTGATCCTCGCGCTGGTCGCATTGCGGCTGGTTGCGGCCGCCTTCACCCCGATCACCTTCGACGAAGCCTATTACTGGATGTGGTCGAAGAACCTCGCCGGAGGCTATTACGACCACCCGCCCATGGTGGCTTACGTCATCCGCGCCGGCACGATGATCGCCGGCGATACCGAGCTCGGCGTCCGCCTGGTCTCGATTCTGCTCGCGCTGCCGATGAGCTATGCGATCTATCGCACCGCGGCGATCCTGTTTGGCGGCGCGCGCCTGGCGGCGACCAGCGCCGTCCTGCTCAACGTGACGATGATGGCATCCGTCGGCACGCTGATCGTGACGCCGGATGCGCCGCTGCTGGTTGCCTCCAGCTTCGTGCTGTTCTTTCTAGCCAAGGTCTTGGAGACCGGCCGCGGCATCTGGTGGCTTGCGGTCGGCGCAGCCGTCGGCGCGGCGCTGCTGTCAAAATACACCGCGATGTTCTTCGGCGCCGCGATCCTGATCTGGCTTGCGGCGGTGCCGAAGTTGCGGCGCTGGTTTCTCTCGCCCTGGCCCTATCTTGGCGGCCTCGTTGCTTTTGCACTGTTCTTGCCGGTGATCCTGTGGAATGCCGATCATCACTGGGTCTCGTTCGTCAAGCAGCTCGGGCGCGCCAGGATCGAGGATTTTCGTCCGGTCTTCATTGCCGAGCTGATCCCGACCCAGATCGCGTTTGCGACCCCGCTGGTTTTCATCCTCGGCGCGATGGGACTTCACGCGCTGACCTGGCGCCGCGCCGGCGCGCTGGCCTCGCGCGTGCTGATCGAGAGCATGTTCTGGACCATCGTCGCCTATTTTGTCTGGCATTCGCTGCACGCGCGCGTCGAGGCCAACTGGTTCGGACCGGTCTATCCGCCCTTCATTGTCGCCGCCGCGGTCGCAGCCAACCTTGCGCAGTGGAAACCGCGCGCGCGGCGCCTGGTGGATTTCTGCATGCGTTGGGCCGCGCCCGCCGGCATCGTGATGTTCGTCGCGCTGATCGTGCAGGCCAATACCGGCTGGCTATCCGGCTACCGCCGCGATGCGACCGTGCGCAGCGTCGGCGTCGGCTGGCGCGAGCTCGCGGACGGCATCGAAGCCGCTCGCGTGCGCAATGGCGCGACCTGCGTGCTCACACCCGATTACGGCACCACGGGCTGGCTCGCCTTCTACCTGCCGCGCGGCACCTGCGTGGTGCAACAGAACCAGCGCATCCGCTGGGTCAACATGCCCGAGCCCGATCCGAAGCTGCTCGCAGGCAGGCTGATCTATGTCGACGAGCTCAGGCCCGACGGCCATCCGTTCCTCAACGACCTCTTCACGCGAGTGACGCGTGTCGGCGAGCTGCAGCGCAAGCGTGGACCGCTCGTCGTCGAGACCTACGCGATTGATCTGCTCGAGAGTGCGAAGGGCGATGTGCTGGACCGTTCGCCGCCGCCCGAACTCCAGCCCTGAACTGCGCCGGCCGACAGCACCAGCCTCGCGCAACGCTTCCCCGCTATCGTCCGGATATTGAAGACCACGAAAATGACGCGGTTGATGCGTCTACAGATGCGGCCGGAGGCGTTCTCCGGTTGTGCTGAACCGGCCGGGAATGATGGTTAACAGTGTCGCCTAAGTCCGTAGTTCCGCGGGTTTTTTTCTCGAAATGGCACAGCGTTAACGAGTTGCCCTACATCTGCCAGAACTTAATCCGCATTTAACTAAAAGTCGCCTTAATGACGCTCCGACCCTCTGCGAAATGCTGGTTCCGGAACGTGACCAGCGGCACTTCGAAGGGGGACTGAGTGACACCGTCCTGGACGCAAGGCGAATGAGTACGAGTATCGCTGCGCAGAGTTACGCGGCACGGAAGCCCAAGAATCCGAACAAGCATTCCAAGCGGAAGTCTTCCCGGAAAATGACCACCCAAAACGTGCTTGGCGCGGCCGTGGCCGGTTGCGTCTTGCTTGCCGGCTGGACCGTCTACAACAATATCTTCGCGGCGAGTGTCTTTCCGACGGTCGGCAGTGCCGGCTACGACGAGCCCGTGGTCAAGCGTGCCCCCAGGGTCGCGCTGCGCGAGGCGGGTGAGGCCATCCGGGAAACCTTTGCGCTGCTGCCCGACCGGCTGCAGGTCGCCGCGCCGATCTCCCGCGAGATGTTCAACGAGCGCTTTGCCGCGGCAGCGACGCAAGGTGTCGACTCCAACGCGGCGAGCGCTGCGCCTGCGACGAGGGTCGCCGAGGCCAAGGATACGTCAAAGGATGCCGCGAAGCCGACCGTCGTCGCCAAGGTCGCGGACGTGCTGAAGAGCCCGGCCAAGGCCGTCGAGAAGATCGCGGAGGCCGCGAAGACGAAGCGCACGGATGCTTCGATGCAGCTCGCCTCGGCTGATCCGGCCGAGATCGTGCCGGCGCCCGAAGTCAAGCCCGAAGCCAAGCCGAAATCCTTCGCCGACCGCGCCAAGGCCGCGGTGATGTCGATCACCGGGCCGCGCCAGTCGATGGTCGAGAAGCTCTGGGGCAAGCGTGAGCCGTCCGGCGGCTTGCTCGCCTACGCCTCCGCCGATGCCAGCGTGACCTCGGCGATCGCGCCGAAGGAGCAGAACCCGATGTTCGGCGGGGCGCCGCCTTACGAACGCGACACCGCGGTCTACGACATCACTGCCAAGACGGTTTACCTGCCCGATGGCACAAAGCTCGAGGCACATTCCGGCCTCGGCGAAAACCTGGACGATCCCCGTTCGCAACGCGTGCGCATGCGCGGCGTCACCCCGCCGCACATCTACAATCTGAAACCGCGCGAAGCGCTGTTCCATGGCGTGCCGGCACTGCGTCTGACGCCGGTCGGCGGAGAGAATGCAATCTACGGCCGCGATGGTCTGCTCGCGCACACCTTCATGCTCGGGCCGAACGGCGATTCCAACGGTTGCGTGTCGTTCAAGGACTATTACGCGTTCCTCGACGCCTATCGCAACAAGGGCATCCGCAAGCTCGCGGTGCTGGCGCGGGTCGATTAACCCGCGCTTTACGCCGCAACCGTCTTGCGCAGCGCCATTTCGGTGGCGAGTTGCAGCATCGCCTTGCTCCGTTATCTCAGCGCATCGCCGCGCGCGATGATCGCGAAGCGGTCGGATAGCTCGGCGAGGGCAACCTCGTGGATGGTCCGGGCGTCGAGCGTGCCGTCGCGTCCGTCTGGCAGGTCGCGCGTGGCGCAGGCATCGGCATCGACAGTGGTGCGAAAGCCGAGATCGAGTGCGGCGCGCGCGGTGGAGGAGACGCACATATGCGTCATGAAACCGGCCAGCACGATGTTCTCAAGGTCGGTGGCGTTCAGGCGCGCCTTGAGATCGGTGCCGGCAAACGCATTGGGGAGCTCCTTCTCGATCACCAGCTCGCCGGCACGGGGCGTGAGTTCGGCGACGATCGCGCCGCGCGCGGCGCTGCGATCGAACAGGCTGCCCGGCTTGCCGCGATGGGCGATATGGATGATCGCGGATCCGGCCTCGCGCGCCCGCGCCAGCAGCGCAGCCGCCCGCGCGATCGCGGGCCTGGCGTCGGGCAAAGCGAGGGGGCCCGCGAGATATTCGTTCTGGATGTCGATCAGCACCAGTGCGGCGTCGGCAAGGCGGGGCGGATTGAGGTCGGCACCAGCGAGTTGCAGCAGGGTCTTTGCGGTCGTCATGGTCTTTGGAATCTCCGGAAGGCGAAATGAGAAGGAAGCATAGCTCCGGGATGGCCTGCCGATATGCAGGGATATTGCAGCGGGTGGCTGCGATATTGCAGGCAGCGTTTGGCCGGTATAGCCTGACGGCATGAACTGGGACGATCTGCGCATCATCGCCGCCGTCAGGGACGAGGGCACCTATGCCGGCGCCAGCACGCGGCTGCGCATTGACGAGACCACGGTTGGGCGCAGGCTCTCGCGCATCGAGCGTGCACTGGGCTTGCGCCTGTTCGAGGCCGCCGACGGTGTCCGCAGGCCGACGCGGCAATGCGAGGCGGTGCTGGCGCATGTCGAGGCGATGGCGGCGCATGCGGCCGAGATCGGCCGCGTTGGCGAGAGCCTGGCCGGTCCAGTGGGACGTCTGCGCATCGCCTCCACCAACACGGTTGCCGAGGCGGTGCTGTCGCCGCGCGCGAGCGACTTCCTGCGGGCTCATCCCGGCCTGACGCTGCAATTCCTCACCTCGAGCGAGAACGTCAAATTCTCGCGCTGGGAGGCCGATCTCGCCATCCGCCTGCGCAAGCCCGACAAGGGCGACTTTGCGATCTCGAGGCTCGGCGACATCAAGCTCTATTATGTCGAGCCTGCTGCGACCGAAGGCGAGCCGATGCTCTGTGCCTATCCGGACGAGCTCGGTGCCATTCCAGAGATGCAATTCCTGCGCACCAGGAAAGTCCGCACGCGATGCATCACCGACAACGTCCGTGTCATCCGCAATCTGATCCGCGCGCATCGGGCCGCCGGGGTGTTGCCGGAGTATGTTTGCGCGGATCTGCTCGGCGATCGCCGCCTGCGCGCCACGCTGCTGCCGAAGCGCCGCGACGCCTGGCTGCTCGTGCAAAATCATCTCAAGCGCGACGCCGCAACGCGGGTGACGATCGACTGGGTGAGGGCGTGTTTTCAGGAGATGGCGCGTGCTTGAGCGGCTGGTCGAGAAGGTCGGCCGCATCGATCTCCACGCCTCCAGCGGCGAGGCCTCGATGCTCTCCTGACCGGGTTCGTGCGCCTGAAGGCGCCCGAGATCGCGTGAAAACCGAAGGGCCGCCCACGGGCGACCTTCAACTGTCCGTCACCCCGTGGTTTGCGCTGAACGTGCCTTCGCGTCCGTGCGACCAAGATCATCGAATGCACCGGGATTGCGCGCCCTGTCGCGTGCGCTAATCTCGGCACACAACCTATCGGGCAGGGCAGGCGATGACGACGCTTCAGGACACTATCCGGCCGCGGGCCAAATCGAGCGAATGGAAGGCGATCGTCATCCTGATCCTGCTCGTCCCCGTGCTGTGGTCGCCGGTGATCCTGTTTCGCTACGTGCTGTTTCAGCCGTTCAACATTCCGTCCAGCTCGATGACCCCGACGCTGGTCGTCGGCGACTTCGTCTTCGCTGCCAAATACGCCTATGGCTACGGGCGCTATTCGGTTCCCTTCGCGCCGTCATTCATCACCGGCCGTTTCCTCGCAGCTGATCCCGCCTATGGCGATGTCGTCGTTTTCACGACGCCGAAGGACACCACGGTCGACTATATCAAGCGCGTGGTTGGACTGCCCGGCGATCGCATCCAGATGCGACAGGGGCAGTTGTTCATCAACGACACGCCGGTGGCGCGCGTTGCGCTGAAGGATGTCACCGCCGGCTCCGCCTGCGGCGGCGACGTCGGCACCAGGGGCAAGCGCTGGCGCGAGACGTTGCCGAACGGGGCGAGCTACATCACCTATGATTGCGTCGACAACGGCTTCCTCGACAATACCCCCGTCTACACCGTGCCTCCTGGCCACTTCTTCGCGCTCGGCGATAACAGGGACAATTCGACCGACAGCCGCATGATGTCGGCGATCGGCTTCGTCCCCATGGACAATCTCGTCGGCACGGTGACGCGGATCTTCTGGTCGCTCGATTCCAGAGGCGAGCTGCGCGCGGAGCGGCTGGGGAAGGTGGGGTAAGGTCTTCGCTCGTAGCCCGGATGGAGCGCAAGCGTAATCCGGGGCCGAAGGCGCCGCGGAGAGACTGCCCCGGATTGCGCTGCGCTCCATCCGGGCTACGTGCCCGCATCTCATCCCCCCAAACAAAAACCCCGGCATCGCTGCCGGGGTTTCGTAGTTCTCGAAGGGTATCGGACTTAGAAGTCCATGCCGCCCATGCCGCCGCCCGGGGGCATCGCGGGGCCGGCGCCGCCCTTCTTGGGCAGCTCGGCGACCATGGCTTCCGTGGTGATCAGCAGCGCCGCAACCGAGGCTGCGTTCTGGATCGCGGTGCGGACCACCTTGGTCGGGTCGATGATGCCCTTCTTGACGAGGTCGCCATATTCACCGGTCTGGGAGTCGAAGCCGAAAGCATACGCCTTGTTCTCCAGCACCTTGCCGACGATCACCGAGCCGTCTTCGCCGGCGTTGATCGCGATCTGGCGAGCGGGCTCGACCAAAGCCTTCATCACGATGTCGAAACCGGCCCTGACGTCCGAATTGTAGCGGCCGTATCTCTGCCGGCCTGACCGGCTGCGCTCGGATTGCCGCGCTTTTCGAAACTTCAGGATAATTTCCGTCAGGAAGTCGATCAATTCGGATTCAAGAGTCTCGGGAAGTTGTAACTGATGGACTTGATGAAAGAAGAAGTCCGGGTAAATAAAGGGGCTCTCGGAATTCACCAGCTTCTCGATCGAATCCAATATCTCGATCAAGAGGTTATTGTTCAACAAGGACTGCTTGCGAAGCAGCTTTCCAAGCTCGTGCGTATCCGACGTCGCCGCGTCGGACAGGCCTTCCGGCTCCTCGTCATCTTCTAGGTCGCGGAACACCGCCTGCCGAGCACGGAGCAGGGCGACGCCGCCGCCCGGGACGATGCCTTCCTCGACAGCGGCGCGGGTCGCATGCATCGCGTCGTCAACGCGATCCTTGCGCTCCTTCACCTCGACCTCGGTCGCGCCGCCGACGCGGATCACCGCGACGCCGCCGGCGAGCTTGGCGAGACGCTCCTGGAGCTTCTCGCGATCGTAGTCCGAGGTGGTCTCCTCGATCTGCGCCTTGATCTGGGCCACGCGCGCCTCGATGTCGGCCTTCTTGCCGGCGCCGTTGACGATCGTGGTGTTCTCCTTGTCGATCATCACCTTCTTGGCGCGACCGAGCATGTTGAGCGTGACGTTCTCGAGCTTGATGCCGAGATCTTCCGAGATCGCCTGGCCGCCGGTCAGGATCGCGATGTCCTGCAGCATGGCCTTGCGGCGATCGCCGAAGCCCGGAGCCTTGACGGCCGCAACCTTCAGGCCGCCGCGCAGGCGGTTCACGACCAGGGTGGCGAGCGCTTCGCCTTCGACGTCCTCGGCGACGATCACCAGCGGCTTGCCGGTCTGCACCACGGCCTCGAGCAGCGGCAGCAGCTCGTTCAGCGAGGAGAGCTTCTTCTCGTTGATCAGGATGTAGGCGTCGTCCATCTCGACGCGCATCTTGTCGGCGTTGGTGACGAAGTAGGGCGAGATGTAGCCGCGGTCGAACTGCATGCCTTCGACGACGTCGAGTTCGGTCTCGAGCGACTTGGCTTCCTCGACGGTGATGACACCCTCGTTGCCGACCTTCTTCATGGCGTCGGCGAGGAACTTGCCGATCTCCGCGTCACCGTTGGCCGAGATGGTGCCGACCTGGGCGATCTCCTCGTTCGAGGTGACCTTCTTGGAGTTCTTGACGAGGTCAGCGACCACGGCTTCCACGGCCAGGTCGATACCACGCTTGAGGTCCATCGGATTCATGCCCGCGGCAACCGACTTGGCGCCTTCGCGCACGATCGCCTGGGCGAGCACGGTGGCGGTGGTGGTGCCGTCGCCGGCCGCGTCAGCGGACTTGGAGGCGACTTCGCGCACCATCTGCGCGCCCATGTTCTCGAACTTGTCCTCGAGCTCGATCTCCTTGGCGACGGTGACGCCGTCCTTGGTGATGCGGGGCGCGCCGAACGACTTGTCGAGCACGACGTTGCGGCCCTTGGGGCCGAGCGTGACCTTCACCGCGTTGGCGAGAATGTCGACGCCGCGAAGCATCTTGTCGCGCGCATCGACCGAGAATTTGACTTCTTTAGCTGCCATCTGGATTTTTCCTTGAGGGTTTGAGCTGGGTGAGAGAGGGGCTATTAGGCCGCCTTCTTCTTGGAAGCGGGGACGTCGAGGACGCCCATGATGTCGCTTTCCTTCATGATCAGCAGGTCGACATTGTCGATCTTGACCTCGGTGCCGGACCACTTGCCGAACAGCACGCGGTCGCCGACCTTCAGGTCGATCGGGATCAGCTTGCCGGCTTCGTCGCGGCCACCGGGACCCACAGCGACGACTTCACCCTGCGAAGGCTTTTCCTTGGCCGTGTCGGGAATGATGATGCCGCCAGCGGTCTTCTCTTCTGCGTCGATGCGCTTGACCACGACGCGGTCGTGAAGCGGACGGAAGTTCATGCAGTCCTCCTAAGCAATTGCTCGGGTTAATGATTTCAGATTGTTAGCAGTCCTCGCCCGCGAGTGCCAAGCGGGCCATGCTGAGATAAGCCAGGATTTTTGCGGGGACAAGGGCTTCTAGCAGAAAAATAAGCACTCGGAAGTGTTGTCTGCCAGAATCGCTTTCCCATCCTTAACCGGCCCTGGCGACCGTATTAGCACGGAGCGGTGTCTGCTGCTAAGGCATTGAATTTCAACAACTTGTTAAACTTTTAGGCTTGAGATGGGTTGTCAGTTTGCGTCACATTTCTCTCATGTGAGCGTATCACCACCGGGTGGCTCGTGCGCAGCGTACCGGCCAAGCCACTCCTGAATGCGCTCCTGCAAAGGAGGTTGGCATGGGACTGCGGGTTGGGAGTGTCTCCGAGGATTTTCGGAAGCAGTTGCTGGGTTACGGGCTGACGACGGCACAAATTCTCTACCGGTTGCCGGATCATCCCTCGCTGCTTCAGACCTACGTCTGGCAGGACTACGACATGTTTCCGAAGTTTCCGGCGCTGAAGGATTTCCTGGTGTTCTGGCAGGAGAAGCTCGACGGTCCGCTGCACTCGGTCACGGTCGCCCATTCCAAGCTGATCAAGCCGGCTGAGCTCCGCGCGGTCGACGGCGTGTTCCGGTTGAATTGAATACAACACCGGCCTCGTAGGGTGGGCAAAGGCGCGCGCTTTGCGCGCTGTGCCCACCATCTCTCCCCGATCGCACGTGGAAGGTGGGCACGCTCCGCTTTGCCCACCCTACGATATCTCGTTCTGTGCTAGCCTCCGCCCATAACAACAGGGGAGGCTGGCCCATGGCCAAGACAACACGCAAGAAAACAAAATCGCGCAGCGCAGCGCAGACCGCGGTGAAGAAGCGCAGCAGCACTAAGCCTGCCGCGCGCTCTGCGGCACGTAAGGCCGTGAAGTCGAAGGCCCGCACGACAACAGCCAAGGCCGCAGCGAAGAAAACCGCACGTCGCAGGCAGCGCATCGCCATCAGCCATCACCGCGAGGAAGACTTCAAGGCCGACGGCCTGCGCGCCTACGCGAAATATCGCGATCTCGGTATCGCCGCTGCAAGCCACGGGCTCGCGCAAGCCCACGTGATCCGCCTGCAAGGCCCCTGCGATCCGGCCGAGGTGTCGAAGCTGCACTTCCACGACGTCGAGTTCCAGATGGTCTATGTGCTCAAGGGCTGGGTGAAAACCTACATGGACGGGCAAGGCGAGACGATGATGCGCGAAGGCAGCGCCTGGACCCAGCCGCCGAAGATCAAGCACATGATTTTGGATTACTCAGATGACGTGGAGCTGCTGGAGGTGATCCTGCCGGCGGAATTCAGGACCGTGGAGTTGAAGGCCTGATGTCATTCCGGGGCGCGACGAGGTCGCGAACCCGGAATCCATCGGGCAGCAGCACGTGCGGTGAAATGGATTCCGGGCTCGCGCTCCGCGCGCCCCGGAATGACGAAGGGAAGCTACGTCAACACCCCGACGATCGCCCCCATCAGGCACGTCGTCAGCGTCCCCGACACGATCGACTTCAGCCCGAGCGCGTTGATCTCCTCACGGCGCTCCGGCGCCATCACCCCTAAGCCCCCGATCATGATGCCGAGGCTGGCGAAGTTGGCGAAGCCGCACATCGCATAGAGCATGATCAGGCGTGAGCGCGGATCGAGCGTATCGGGCGGCAGCTTCGAGAAGTCGACATAGGCGACGAGCTCGTTGAGCACGGTCTTGGTACCCATCAGGCTGCCCGCGGTGATCGCCTGGTCCCAGGGCAGTCCCATCAGCCAGCACACCGGCGCCATGATCAGCCCCAGCACACGCTGCAGCGAGATCGCGGCGCCGCCAATATCAGGCAGCAGGCCCAGCACCGCATTGGCGAGATAGACGAGGGCGACCAGCACCAGCAGCATCGCGATGATGTTGATCAGCAGCTCGATGCCGGCGCCCGTGCCTTTCACGATCGCATCCATCGTGCCGGCAATTTCCATCTCCGGATCCTCGAGCGCGCCGCCGGTGCGCCTGTCGGAGGTCTCGGGGATCATGATCAGGCTGACGAGGATGGCGGCCGGCGCGCCGAGCACGGAAGCGATGACGAAATGCGCGGCCGCGTCGGGGATGAGCGGCGCCAGCAGCGTCGCGTAGAGCACCAGTACGGTGCCGGCGATTCCAGCCATGCCGCCGGTCATCACCAGGAACAATTCGCTGCGTGACATCTGCGCCAGATAGGGCCGCACGAACAGCGGCGCCTCGACCATGCCGAGGAAGATGTTGGCGGCGGTCGAGAGCCCGACCGCACCGCCGACCCCCAACGTGCGCTCGAGCAGCCAGGCCATGCCGCGGACAACAGGCGGCAGCACGCGCCAGTAGAACAGCAGCGTCGTCAGCACGCTCATCACGAGCACGATCGGCAGTGCCTGGAACGCCAGAATGAAATCGGCGCCCGGCACCTTCAGCTCGAAGGGCAGGGGGCCGCCGCCGACATAGCCGAACACGAAGGAGGAGCCGGCGCGCGAGGCCGCCGAGATCGCGCCGACCGCGTCGTTGATGGCGCCGAAGCCATGCGCCACAAAAGGCACCTTCAGCAGCACGATCGCGGTGACGAAGGTGACGAGAAGGCCGATCAGCGCCTGGCGGAGCGAGACCGCGCGGCGATTTTCCGCCAGCGCGAAGGCGATCAGCAGCAATGCGAAAACGCCGAGTGTCGATTGCAGCCGCAGCATGATGTCCCCAAAGCCCCAATGATTATGGCCGCGCGTGCGTTGCAAACGCAATGCCGGGAATGCTGCTGGCTGCCCCGCTGTTGACATCCATGCCCGCGTCAGCCACGCGGGGCACGTCGATATCAGGGGCGGACCATCCGAGCGTGACCGAACAGGCGATGCCAGACGAGCCGGTTTCAGTGAACCAGCCGGCCACCGCCGGCGAGCTCCTCCGCCATCGCGCCTTCCTGTTCTTCCTGCTCTCGCGCAGCCTGTCGCGCTTTTCCAGCCAGATCGCGGCGGTCGCGATCGGCTGGCAGATCTACGACCTCACCGGCTCGGCCTTCGACCTCGGCATGGTCGGGCTGGTGCAGTTCGCGCCCACCGCGCTGCTCGTCTTCGTCGCCGGTCATGCCGCCGACCGCTATGAGCGCAAGCGGGTGGTTCAGCTCTGCCAGCTGGTCGAAGCCGCAACCGCGCTTTATCTCGCCGCGATCACCTATCTTGGCCTCGTCAACGAGGTGCAGATTTTCATCGCGACCTTCGTGCTCGGCATTGCCGGCGCTTTCGAAAGCCCGACCACGGCAGCGCTGTTGCCGCTGATCGCGCCGCAAGGCTCGCTCCAGCGCGCCACGGCGGTGTCCAGCGGCGCGGCGCAGGTGGCGACCATTACCGGGCCCGCGCTCGGCGGTTTTGCCTATGCGATCGCGCCGCATCTGGCCTATGCCGTGATGCTGCTGTTCTGGATTTTTGGGATGGTCCTGACCGGGTTTATCCAGTCGCGTCCGCAGTCGGTCGCCAGGCAAGGCACCGACGAGGACAACATTTTCGCCGGCGTCCGCTTCATCCGCAGCAATCCCGCGATCCTCGGCACCATCTCGCTCGACCTGTTCGCGGTGCTGTTCGGCGGCGTCACCGCGCTGCTGCCGATCTATGCCCGCGATATCCTCCAGACCGGCCCGATCGGGCTTGGTGTGCTGCGTGCCGCGCCCGCCGTCGGCGCGCTGTTGATGACCATGATCCTGGCGCGCCATTCGATCATGCGGCATGTCGGCCTGCGCATGTTCCAGGCGGTGATCGTGTTCGGCATCGCCACGATCGTGTTCGCGCTGTCGTCCTGGATGTGGCTGTCGGTGCTGTCACTCGCCGTTCTCGGCGCAGCCGACACGATCAGCGTCGTGATCCGCTTCTCGCTGGTGCAGCTCGCGACGCCGGACGAGATGCGCGGCCGCGTCGGCGCGGTCAACTTCCTCTTCATCAACGCCTCGAACCAGCTCGGCCAGTTCGAGAGCGGCGTGACGGCCGCCCTGTTCGGCGCCATGCCGGCGGCGGTGCTCGGCGGCGTCGCGACCGTCGCGGTGGCGCTGTTCTGGATGAAGCTGTTTCCCAGCCTGCGGCGGGTGGAGAGTTTGGAGTAGGAGCGCCGCTCTCTCCCCGTCGTTGCAATGATGGAGGGAAAAATTGGTCCCGTCATCCTGAGGCGCGAGGCTTGCGATGCGAATGCATCGCAAGCGGAGCCTCGAAGGATGACGGTGATGGAGTTGCGCTCGCAATGGCGATTGTGGAGGCCGGGTGAGCAGTTACCTCACGTCACCCCGCTTGCCGGCAAAGGTCGCAACCCCATGCCCTCTACTGTGCATGGGGTTGTTTTCGCGGTTTCGGCTCAGCCCCGTCCGACGAACGGCATCTTCGTCGCCATGACAGTCATGGTCAGCACGTTGGCGTCGAGCGGCAGGCCGGCCATGTAGGCGACGGCGTCGCCGACCGCCTTCGCATCCATGCGCGGTTCGTGCTTGGTGGTGCCGTCAGGCTGGAGCACGCCGGGGCCGTTGACCATGCGATCGGTCATCGGGGTGGCGGCATTGCCAATGTCGACCTGACCGACCGCGATGTCGTACATGCGGCCGTCGAGGTTGCTCGCCTTGGTCAGGCCCGTGATGGCGTGCTTGGTCGAGGTGTAGGCGGCCGAGAACGGCCGCGGGGCATGCGCCGAGATCGAGCCGTTGTTGATGATGCGGCCGCCGCGCGGGCTCTGGTCCTTCATGATGCGGAAGGCGTGCTGGGTGCACAGGAACGGACCGGTGAGGTTGGTGTTCACCACCGCCTGCCACTGCTCGAGGCTGAGGTCCTCGAAGTTGACCGCGGGCGCGCCCATGCCGGCATTGTTGAAGAGCACGTCGAGCCGGCCATAGGTCGCCTTCACCTTGTCGAACAGCGCGGCGATCTGCTCCGGCTTGGTCATGTCGGCCGTCACGCACAGGCTCCTGCCGGCGGGGCCTAGCTTGGCGGTCTCTTCGAGCATGTCGAGGCGGCGGCCTGCGAGCACCACGGTGAAGCCGGTGTTCATCAGCGCCAGCGCGGCGGCGCGTCCGACACCCGTGCCGGCGCCCGTCACCAGGGCGATCTTTTTTGCTTCACTCATCGTTTCCTGCCTTTTCTTCAATTGTCAGGTTTTGGGTTCTTTTTCGTTCTTGTAGGGCGGCCGCGGAATGTTCTGATGCGCGGCGCGCAAGGCCGCCGACCAGCGCGAGCGCAGATCATGGAAATAGGGCTCGCCGGCCTCGATGCGGTGGTTCAGGTCGGCATCGCAGGCATCGGAGCGCACCACCAGCACGTCGATGGGAAGGCCGACGCCGAGGTTGGAGCGCATGGTCGAGTCCATCGAGATCAGCCCGGTCTTCAGCGCCTCGTAGAGCTCGACGTCGTAATGCATGGCGCGGTCGAGCACCGGCTTGCCGTATTTGTGCTCGCCGATCTGCAGGTACGGCGTGTCCGTGGTGCATTCGATGAAATTGCCTGCCGTGTAGACCATGAACAGGCGCATGCGCGCGCCCTTGATCTGGCCGCCGAACAGGAAGGAGACGTCGAAGGACACGTCCTCGGATTTCAGCGCCGGCCCTTCGGTCGCGTGCACCGCGCGGATCGCCCGGCCGATGCGCTGGGCGGCCTGGAACATGGTCGGCGCGTTCATCAGCGTCTCGATCTCGCCCGTGTTGGGGTCCTCGAGGCCTTCCGTCAGCGTGGACAGCACCGACTGGCTGATGGCGAGATTGCCGGCGCTGGCGATCGCCATGATGCGGTCGCCGGGCTTGGAGAAGATGTGCAGCTTGCGGAAGGTCGAGACGTTGTCGAGGCCGGCATTGGTGCGGGTATCGGCGATCATCACCAGACCGTCCCGAACCAGGATTCCGCAGCAATAGGTCATTTCCAGTCCCCAACGCGTTTGCGCCGAAGTACTAGCCAATTTCGGGGAGGCATGAAACCCCCGATTCCCGAGGCCAGGCTGTCATTCCGGGGCGCGACGAAGTCGCGAGTCCGGAATCCATTCATCCACCCACTCTGCGGCCCGATGGATTCCGGGCTCGATGCTGCGCATCGCCCCGGAATGACGGAAGGACGGAACGCCTCTAGCTCTGTCGCTGCGATTGCGACTGCCCGCCGCGGCCGGCCTGCTCGACCTTGACCGCGACCGTCAGCGTCTCTGCGCCGCCGCCGTAGCGCGTGCCGCGCACAGGCGCTGCGCCGAGATAGTCGAGCCCGATCGCGACGCGGACATGGGCATCGGTGGTGCAGATGCTGTTGGCGGGATCGAAGCCGACCCAGCCGAGATCAGGGACATAGGCTTCCGCCCAGGCATGCCCGGCGTCCTGATGCACGGTGCCGTCGGAGCGCAGGAAATGGCCGGAGACGAAGCGCGCCGGCACGCCGCCGGTGCGGGCGCAGGCGATGAAGATATGCGCATAGTCCTGGCAGACGCCGCGCTTCAGCGTGAAGGCTTCGGCGGCCGAGGTGCCGCTGTTGGTCGGATCCTCGTCGAAGGTCATGTGATCGCTGATCTGCGACATGAGCGTATGCAGAAAGCCGAGCGTGTCGCTCTCGGCCTCGCTGCGCAGCTGACGCGAGACCGCTGCCATGGCCGGATTGACGGTCGTCAGGTCGGTGGTGCGCAGGAACATGTCGGCGGGAAAGCGCTCGTCGGTGCCGCGCAGCACGCCGCCGGTGTCGTGGGTCTCGATCAAGCCCTCCGCGGTGATCTTGATGTCGCTCACGGGGCCGCAGGACAGCACGTGGGTGACGTTGCCGAACGCGTCCTCGTGCATGTCGAGCTTGGTGTCGGTGGAGACGTCGATCTGCCATTCCGCCACATATTGCCCGTCGTGGCTGCCCGGCGTCATGCGCAGGATCTGGATCACGCTCGTCGCCGCAGGTTCGTAGCGATAGGTCGTGGTGTGCTGGATTCGCAGGCGCATGGTGGACCACAGTTTCTATGCCGTCATTCCGGGGCGATGCGACAGCATCGAACCCGGCATCTCGAGACTCCGGGTCTGGTCCTTCGGACCATCCCGGAATGACGGAGGTCAGATCAAATACTGCTTCGTGATGATTTCGCCCAGCCTGGAATTGTCTGCGATGAATTCCTGAATGAATTCATGCACACCATGCTGGAAAATGTCGTTCATGTTGCTGTGTTCCAGCCGGTTGCGGATGCCGCGGGCGTGGCGCTGGGCCGGGCCCTGGCGGCCATAGGCGACGCCGATCTGGTCGAGGTTGCGGGTGAGATTCTCGTAGCAGCTCGCCAGCGAGCGCGGCAGCGTGCTGTTGAGGATCAGCAGATCCGCCACCAGCCACGGCTTCAGCGTCTCGCGATAGACCCAGTGATAGGCCGTCAGCGCCGACACCGAGCGCAGGATCGAGCTCCACTGATAGAAGTCGAGCGGGCCGCCGACATGTTCCTCTTCGGGCAGCAGCACGTGATACTTCACGTCGAGAATGCGCGCGGTGTTGTCGGCCCGCTCCAGATGCAGGCCGAGGCGCGAGAACCAGTAGGCGTCGTTGCGCAGCATGGTCCGGTAGGCCGAACCGTCGAAGCGCAGCGAGGTCTCCTGCACGAAGCGCAGGAATCTTGCCAGCTCCTCGCGCGTCGAGGTGCCCTTGTTCCAGACCTCCTGCAACTCGATCCACGCCGAGTTGATGGTGTCCCACATCTCGCTGGTCAATGCGGTGCGCACCGAGCGTGAGTTCAGCCGCGCCGCTTCGATGCAATTGCGGATCGAGGACGGGTTTTCGGCCGAGAACGAGAGGTAGTCGACGACGTTGTGCTCGTTGGCTTCCTCGTGGGTCTGATAGAAGCTCTCGGCGACGCCGGCGGTCAGCAGCGCCGAGTCCCATTCGTTGGTCTTGCCGATATAAGTGGCGGGAAGCGCGGTGACGCGCAGCGTCGCATCGATCGTGCGCGCGAGATATTCGGCCCGTTCGACGTAGCGGGCGAGCCAGTAGAGGTTTTCGGCGGTACGCGACAGCATCTCTCTACTCGTCCAGAATCCAGGTGTCTTTGGTGCCGCCGCCCTGGCTTGAATTCACCACGAGCGAACCTTCCTTCAGGGCAACACGCGTCAGCCCGCCCGGCACGATGGTCGTCGTCTTGCTGCCGGTGAGCACGAAGGGCCGCAGGTCGACGTGCCGCGGGGCAAGGCCGGAGGCCGTGCAGGTCGGGCAGGTCGAGAGCGCCAGCGTCGGCTGGGCGATGAAACCTTCCGGCTCGCGCTTGAGCTTCTCGCGGAAGGCTTCGATCGTGGCCTTGGTCGCGGCCGGGCCGATCAGCATGCCGTAGCCGCCAGAGCCGTGCACTTCCTTGACGACGAGCTCACCGAGATTGTCCAGCACGTAGGCCAGATCCTTCGGCTCGCGGCAGCGCCAGGTCGGCACGTTCTTCAGGATCGGTTCTTCGCCGAGATAGAACTTCACGATGTCAGGCATGTAGGAGTAGATCGCCTTGTCGTCGGCAATGCCAGTGCCGACCGCGTTGGCGAGCGTGATGTTGCCGGCTGCATAGGCCGACATCAGCCCGGGCACGCCCAGCACCGAGTCAGGGCGGAAGGTGAGGGGGTCGATGAAATCGTCGTCGACGCGGCGATAGATCACGTCGACCCGTTTCAGCCCCTCGGTCGTGCGCATGAAGACTTCGTTGTTCTTGACGACGAGGTCGCGGCCTTCCACCAGCTCGACGCCGAGCTTGTCGGCGAGGAAAGAATGCTCGTAATAGGCGGAATTGTAGACGCCCGGCGTGAGCAGCGCGACGGTCGGCTCGGCCGAGGCGCTATGCGGCGCGACCGAGCGGAGCGCCGAGAGCAGTTCGTCCGGATAGCGCTCGACCGGCGCCACCCTGTGGCGGGCGAACAGATCCGGAAACAACCGCATCATGATCTCGCGGTTTTCCAGCATGTAGGACACGCCGGAGGGCGTGCGCGCGTTGTCCTCGAGAACGATGAAGTCCTCGGCGTCGACCCGGACGATGTCGATGCCGGCGATGTGCACGTAGACGTCGTGCGGCACCTGCTGGCCGTTCATCTCCGGCCTGAACACCGGGTTCTGGAAGATCAGATCGTCAGGCACGATTTCGGCGCGAAGAATGTCGCGGCCGTGATAGATGTCGCGCAGGAACATGTTCAGCGCCTTCACGCGCTGCTTCAGCCCCTTTTCCAGCAGGGTCCACTCCTTGCCCGACATGATCCGCGGGATCACATCGAACGGGATCAGGCGCTCCGTGGATTCGGAGTCTCCATAAACCGCAAAGGTAATGCCGATACGGCGGAACAGGAGTTCGGCTTCCTGGCGGCGATATTCGAGCGCCTCGGGAGGCGTCTCCTTGAGCCAGCGCGCCAGCTCCTGATAGGCGGGGCGAAGGTCCCCGCCGGGAATATTCATTTCGTCAAACGCGACTGCCATAGATCCCGACTTGTCTCCGCAAGGCGTTGCGCCAATGGACAGGTCGAAAGGCCTTGTTGGAGACCGCAACGCCCTGGCCATGCGGCAAGAGTGCATGACTTTGAGGAGGTAGCAAGGGCCGGGCCAGCGCTATAAGCAGTGAGAAGGGGCATTTGCCGGGGACAGCCGGAAAGCTGCCTGAAAAAATGGCTGAGGACTGCTTATTTCGGCAGCAAAACCGCGTGACTTCAACGCGTTACCTCGGCAAAGTCGGGATCACAGGTGAGGGACTTAAGGCATGAGCGAGATCGTCACGGCGGGCATTCTGGTCATCGGGGATGAAATCCTGTCGGGCCGGACCAAGGACAAGAATATCGGCTTCATCGCCGAATACCTGACCAATATCGGCATCGACCTGAAGGAAGTGCGGGTCGTCTCCGACGACGAGGCCGACATCATCGCAGCTCTGGATGCACTGCGGCATCGCTACACTTACGTCTTCACCACCGGCGGCATCGGGCCGACCCATGACGACATCACCGCCGACAGCGTCGCCAAGGCGTTCGGCGTCGGCATCGACCACCATCCCGAGGTGGTCGCCCGTTTCAAGGAGCGCTGGAGCGAGCAGGACCTGAACGAGGCCCGCTTGCGCATGGCCCGCATCCCCGATGGCGCCGAGTTGATCCAGAGCGCGACCATCCTCGCCCCCGGCTTCAAGATCGGCAACGTCATCGTCATGGCCGGTGTGCCCTCGATCATGCAGGCGATGATGGACATCGTCGCGCCGAAGCTGAAATCGGGCGTGCGCATGCTGTCCGAATCGGTCCGCGCCAATGCGAGGGAGGGAGACATCGGCAGCCCGCTGCGGGCGATCGCCGCCGCGCACCCCGACACCATCATTGGCAGCTATCCCTTCATGGACGAGGAGCAGAAACCGAACACCAATCTGGTGGTGCGCTCGCGCGATGCGGATAAGCTCGCTGCCGCGATGGCGGCGGTGAAGGAAATGCTGGCAGGATTGAACATCACCCGGTAGCAGATGAGCTGCCGGCAAGACGAATGCAGGAGACGATGATGGCTGGTGACGCACCGGAACTGAGCGCGCAGGAACGGGCAGGCAGGCCCTTTCCGGTGTCGTGGGACCAGTTCCACCGGGATTGCCGGGCGCTGACATGGCGGCTCAACGAGGTTGGTCCATTCCATGCCGTGATCGCGATCACCCGCGGTGGACTCGTGCCTGCGGCAATCGTGGCGCGTGAGCTCGGTGTGCGCATCATCGATACGGTCTGCATCGCCAGTTACGACCATGACAAGCAGGGCGAGCTTCAGGTCCTCAAGGGCATTTCAGAACAGGCGATGAAGCTCGGCGAAGGCACCGGCAAGGGACTTCTGATCGTCGACGACCTCGTCGATACCGGCAAGACCGGCAGAATGGTGCGCGAGATGCTGCCCGATGCGCATTTCGCGACCGTCTACGCCAAGCCGAAGGGCCGTCCGCTGGTCGATACCTTCATCACGGAAGTGTCGCAGGACACCTGGATCTTCTTCCCCTGGGACACCGCGTTGTCCTACCACCCGCCGCTGCGCGACGGCGCTGCCTAGGGAGGGAGTCATTCCGGGGCGATGCGAAGCATCGAAACCGGAATCTCGAGATCCCGCGTCTGGTCCTGCGGACAATCCCGGAATGACGGCATTTCAAAAGGCGCGCCCATGCCCCTGCAGAACCGCGTCACACCCACTGGCGATATCATCGCCACGCCGCATCGCGGGATGTTCACGGGCAATCGCGGCATCATCCATGATCCCGCGACCAAGACGCTGCTGAAGAAGCGCTGGTCGTCGCCGGCCTGGCTGACCTGCACCTGCGAGTTCCGCGGCCGTCGCCGCGAGGTGATGGCGCAGCAGAGCTGGACCGAGCTGTTTTTTCTCGATGAAGCCACCGCGCTGGCAGCCGGACATCGGCCCTGCTTCTACTGCCGCCGCGACGATGCCAATCGCTTCCGTGCCGCGTGGGAGAAGGGCAACCGCGTGCACGACGTCCGCATGCACGACATCGATACTGTGCTGCACCACGAGCGGCTTGACCACGGCAGGAAGCGGCTGCACGTGCTGCTCGTGCCGCTCGAACAGCTTCCCGATGGCGCGATGCTGCAGCAGGGCGAAGAGAGCTTTCTGGTGACGCAAGGCAGGACGCTGCTGTGGTCGGCCGGGGGATATGCCGGCTCGGGACATCTCTCTGGTGAGGCAAGGCTGCTCACGCCACCTTCGACGCTCCGCACGCTGAATGCGGGCTATCGGCCTGTGCTGCACCCGACAGCGCTGCCCTAAAGCGGAGTGTGGTTAGGTTGAATCGATGCGAACGAGAGCTCAGGTCACCTCTCCCGTAGGGAGAGGTGACCCCGGACGCCGATCGAACCTGACTCCATCGTGCCCTAGCGCAGCGGCCGCCCGTTCTCATCCACCGTCGTCCGAGCATCGCGCAAGGCCCATTCGCGGATGATCTGGCGGCAGCGGGTAAGGTCAGCTTCGCTCACGGCTTTCGCGTCCTTGGAGGCCCGCTCGACCGTCACCTTGCAATTGAGAAGCACCGAGCGGTCTTCCGCATGCGCCCGCGGCGTGAACGCCGCAAGCACAGCCATGACCAGGGCGGGCCGGATCGGCGGCATCAGCCAAGCTTCTCGCGGGCCAGCGCGGCGCCGGCTCCGAGTGCCATCAGCTTGGCTTCGGCGATCTCGCGCCGCATCGGCGCCATGCCGCAATTGGTGGTGGCGATGATGTTGCTCCTGGGTACGAATTTCGAGACCGCGTCGATCACCTGCACGACGTCCTCGGCCGTCTCGACGGTGTCGCTGGCCACATCGATCACGCCGGCCTGCACGACCTTGTTCTTCAAGAGCGCGAGCAGATCGAGCGGCACCTTCGAATTGCGGCACTCGATCGCGACCTGCTGGATCGGGCTGGCGTCGATCGCCGGAAAAATCTGCTCATACTGCCGCCACTGCGCGCCGAGCGTCTCCTTCCAGTCGGTATTGGCCTTGATGCCGTAGCCGTAGCAGATGTGGACGGCGGTGGTGCAGGTGAGCCCCTGCGCGGCGCGCTCCAGCGCCTTGATGCCCCAGTCGTTGACCTCGTCCATGTAGACGTTGAAGGCGGGCTCGTCGAACTGCACGAGATCGACGCCGTCGGCCTGGAGCGCCTTGGCCTCTTCGTTCAAGAGCTCGGCGAAGGCGAAGGCCATCTTGACGCGGTCGCCATAGTAACGGTCCGCAATGGTGTCGATGATGGTCATCGGACCGGGCAGGGTGAATTTCAGCTTCTTCCTGGTGTGGGTGCGCGCGACGCGCGCCTCAAAATCGTGGACGCGCCCCTTCAACCGCAGCGGCCCGACCACCTGCGGCACCATCGCCTTGTAGCGATCTTTCCGGATGCCCATCTCGACCTTGTGGGCGAAGTCGATGCCCTCGATCTTCTCCAGAAAACCGTGCACGAAATGCTGCCGGGCCTGCTCGCCCTCGGTGACGATGTCGATGCCGGCATCTTCCTGGATCTTCAGCCAGATCAACGTCGCGTCTCGCTTGGCGCTGGCCAGCTCGTCGCCTTGCGACTTCCAGGGCGCCCAGAGCATGTTGGGCTCGGCCAGCCATTCCGGCTTGGGCAAGGAGCCGGCGATCGTCGTTGGAAACAGCATGGGTCCTCCCGGCGGGTTGCGATTGCGCCTCTGTCTGCCATGTCTTAACGTCGAGGTACAGAACAACAAAAGTCGCCCACTATTCCAGCGGCGACGGCAGGGAAGGTGATGATCGACCTCCATTATGCGCCTACGCCGAACGGCTGGAAAATCTCGATCATGCTGGAGGAACTCGGGCTTCCCTACACCGTGAAGCCCGTCAACATCCGCGCCGGCGAGCAGTTTGCGCCTGAGTTTCTGGCGATCTCGCCCAACAACCGTATTCCCGCGATCGTCGATCACGATCCTGCAGACGGCGGCGCGCCGTTCTCGGTGTTCGAGACCGGGGCGATCCTGATCTATCTGGCGGAGAAGACCGGCCGTTTCCTTCCAGGCGACCTGCGCGGCCGCTCCACCACGATCCAGTGGGTGATGTGGCAGATGGCGGGGCTCGGGCCGATGCTCGGCCAGCACGGCCATTTCGCGCTTTATGCGGCGGAGAAGATCCCTTACGCGATCGAGCGCTACCGCGACGAGGCGGCGCGGCTCTATGGCGTGCTCGACCGGCAACTCGCCAAGACCGGCGCCTATGTCGCCGGCGACTATTCCATTGCCGACATCGCCTGCTTCCCTTGGACCATGACCCACAAGGCGCAGGGCTTTACGCTGGACGACTATCCGAACGTGAAGCGCTGGTACGCCGAGGTGCGCGCCAGGCCGCAGGTGCAGGCGGGGATTGCGATCGGCAAATTCGTGAAAGAGCCGTTCGATGAGGAATCACGCAAGATCATGTTCGGCCAGCGGGCTAAGGAAGTATTGGGAAAGAAGTGACGGCTACCGCTCTCCCCGTCATTGCGAGGAGCTCGCGACAAAATTGCGAAGCAATTTTGCGCTGATGCGACGAAGCAATCCAGAGCCTTTCCGTGGAAAGATTCTGGATTGCTTCGCTTCGCTCGCAATGACGGGGAGCGAGACCAAACGCGACAAAGGAAACACCATGATCGAATTCTTCTTCGACTGTTCCAGTCCCTGGACCTATCTCGCCTTCCACAACATCCAGCCGCTGGCCAAAGAGCTCGGCGCCGAGATCGTCTGGCGGCCGATCCTGGTCGGCGGCATCTTCAACACCGTCAACCCGAGCGTCTATGCACAGCGCGAGACGCCGGTGCCGTTGAAGGCGCGCTACATGAAGAAGGACCTTGCCGACTGGGCGCGCTCGGCGGGGCTGGCGATCAAGATGCCGCCGACTGTGTTTCCGGTGAACAGTGTCAAGGCGATGCGCGGCTGCATCTGGCTGGGCAAGGACATGGTGCCGTTCGCAACCGCTGTGTTCGAGGCCTATTGGGGCGGCGACAAGGACATTTCGCAGGACGCCGTGCTCGCCGAGATCTGCAAGAGAGTCGGCGTCGAGGAGCAGAAGTTCTTTGCCGGCATTTCGGAACAAACCATCAAGGATCAGCTCAAGGCCAATACGGAGGAAGTCGTCGCGCGCGGCGGCTTCGGTTCGCCCACGATCTTCGTGAACAAGACCGACATGTACTTCGGCAATGACCGCCTGCCGCTGATCCGCGAGGCGCTACTGCGCAGCAAGGCGAGCGCGGCCTGATGGTCCGTGCGGTCGTCTGCCGCGCGCTCGGTGCGCCCGAAACGCTGCGGCTCGAACAGTTTCCCCCGCGAGCCCTGAAGCCCGGCGAGGTCCGCGTCGCGATCCGCGCCGCGGGCCTGAATTTTCCTGACGTGCTGATGGCATCAGGCGAATATCAGCTCAAGCCGGAGTTGCCGTTCACGCCCGGTATGGAGGCGGCCGGCGACGTGACGGAAGTGGGCGCGGAAGCAAGGGGCGTGTCCGTCGGAGACAAGGTCATCGTGAAGATGCGCTATGGCGCCTTCACGGATGAAGCCGTTGTGACGCCGGCGCAGCTCACGCCGATACCATCGACATTCGATTACGCGGAAGCCGCGACCTATCTCGCCGGCCACGGCACGGCCTATCATGCGCTGATCGATCGCGGCCGGGTCGAACCGGGTGAAGTGCTCCTCGTGCACGGCGCTGGCGGCGGCGTTGGACTCGCGGCGGTGGAGATCGGCAAGATGCTGGGCGCAACGGTGATCGCGACAGCATCCAGCGACGAGAAGCTTGCGATCGCAAAATCGCGCGGCGCCGACCATCTCGTGCGCTATGATCGCGAGCCGTTTCGTGACGCGGTCAAGCGCATCACCGATGGCCGCGGCGCGGATGTCGTGTTCGATCCCGTCGGCGGCGAGGTGTTCGAGAACTCGATGCGCTGCATCGCCTGGGGCGCGCGACTCCTGGTGATTGGCTTTACGGGCGGCATCGGCTCGGCCAAGACCAATCTGCTGCTGATCAAGGGCGCCAGCGTGTTAGGGGTGCGCGCGGGCGAGGCGGTCCGGAAAGACCCCGCGCTGGGTGAGGTGCGCCTGAAGGCGCTGCTGCAATGGGCGGAAGAGGGCAGGCTCCGCCCCAACGTCTCGCACCGCCTGCCGCTTGAGGATTGCGCCAAGGCGATGCGGTTGCTGCTCGACCGTAAGGCGATCGGACGCGTGGCGCTGGTGATGGAATGACGGAGCTGCGGTGACGGCGCCGTAGGGTGGGCAAAGCGAAGCGTGCCCACGATCTGTATCCATCACGCAAGGATGGTGGGCACGGCGCAAGAGCGCCTTTGCCCACCCTACAAGAGCGTCACTTATACTCCCGCTCCGTCCACCACGGGAAATAGTCGGGCATATCGCTGGACACCTTGTTCTTGAACTGCGCCGGGCGCTTCTCCAGGAACGAGACCACGCCTTCCTTGACGTCCTCCGAGCGGCCGCGGGCGTAGATGCCGCGGCTGTCCACCTTGTGGGCCTCCATCGGATCGTCCGCGCCCATCATGCGCCACATCATCTGGCGGATCAGCGCGACCGACACCGGCGCGGTCTTCGCCGCGAACTCCTTGGCGAGGGCGCGAGCGGTCGGCAGCAGATCATCGGGCGCGACGACCTTGCTGACGAGACGCCCCGCCAGCGCTTCCTGCGCGGGGAACACGCGGCCCGAATAGCACCATTCCAGCGCCTGCGAGATGCCGACGATCCGCGGCAGGAACCAGCTCGAGGCCGCCTCGGGCACGATGCCGCGCTGGGAGAACACGAAGCCGAAACGCGCGGCATCCGACGCAATGCGGATGTCCATCGCCAGCTGCATGGTGACGCCTATGCCGACCGCGGGGCCGTTCACCGCCGCGATGACGGGCTTCAGACATTTGAAGATGCGCAAGGTCACCTGCCCGCCGCCATCGCGCACCTGCGGATCGCTGTAATCGACCTTGCCGTTGGCCAAGCGCTTCACCGGCCCGCGGCGCGCGTCGCGGTCGAAGGTGTCGGCGCCTGACGACAGATCCGCGCCTGCGCAAAAGCCGCGGCCGGCGCCGGTGACGATGATGGCGCGGACATTGTCGTCCTTGTCGGCGGCGTCGAACGCGTCGATCAGCTCGGCCTGCATCTGTGCGTTGAAGGCGTTGAGCTTGTCGGGCCGGTTCAGCGTGATGGTGAGGATCTGGTCGGCGACCTCGTATTTGATCGTCTCATACGCCATGGGTGGGTTTCCTTCCCGGTTTCTTGGCATTTCTCTATCACGTCATTCCGGGGCGCGCGACGCGCGCGCCCGGAATCCATTTCTCCGCACCAGTAGTGCCGATGAATGGATTCCGGGCTTGCGCCAAGTGGGCGCAACCCGGAATGACAAGTGTGGGATTACTTCGCCGGCGGCTTCGGCCAGGGCTTCTGCGTTCCGCGCAGGCCCTCGAACGCCTTGGCCATGCCGAGCACGCCGATATCGTCGAAGCGGCGGCCGACGATCTGGACGCCGATCGGAAAACCCGTGGCGTCGAAGCCGCCATTGATGGAGACGGCGGGGTTCTCCGACATATTCCATGGCACGGTATAGCAGATGTGCTCGAACGGCCGCATCGGATCGTTGGTGGGCGAGGCCCATTCCGCCGCATAGTTCACGTTCGGCGCGGTCGGCGAGATCACATAGTCGAGCTCGCAGAACAGTTTCGAGGCTGCGCTGCGGATCGCCATGGTCTGGTTGAAGCCGCGGATCACGTCGACGCCCGACAGCTTCGCACCTGATACCCCCCATTTGAAGATGTAGGGCAGCACCTTTGCCTGTTCGGCCGGCGTCAGCTTCGACAGATCGTCCCACATCCGTGCGCGCCAGAAATTGTCGAGGCCGTCGAGCATCTCGCGCGTCAGGATACCGTCGATCTCGGTGACGACGCTGCCGGCGGATTCGAATGCCTTGGCCGCTTTCACCGCGACCTCGCGGACCGGCTTTTCCGCCGGAAGGCCAACGCCTGCATCGAGCATCAGGCCGATCCGCAACTTGCGCGGGGATTTCTCCAGCCCCTTCCAGTTGAGCGGCTCCGCCGGCAGGCTCGTGCCGTCGCGCCGGTCGGGCTTTGCGATCACGCTCATCATCAGCGCGCAATCATCGACCGTGCGGGTCATGGGACCTGCGACGCGGCCGACATAGGCGGGATCGATCGGCACGCGGCCGAAGCTCGGCTTCAGGCCGACGAGTCCGCACCAGCCGGCGGGCAAGCGGATCGAGCCGCCAATATCCGTGCCGAGATGCAAGGGCCCGTAGCCAGCCGCGGCGGCGGCGCCCGCACCAGCACTGGAGCCGCCGGGATTCTTCGAGAGATCCCAGGGATTGCGTGCCAGCGCGTGGAACGAGGAGAGTCCCGAGGACAGCATGCCGTAATCGGGCATGGTGGTCTTGGCGAAGATGATAGCGCCTGCCTCACGCAGGCGCGCGGCGGGCGGGGCGTCCTTCTCGGCCGGCACGAGCTTGACGCTCGCCGCCCCCAGCGGCACCGGCACGCCCTTGGTCGCGATGTTGTCCTTGACCGTCACGGGCACGCCGTCGAGCGGGCCCGATGGCTCGCCCCCGGACCAGCGCGCGGTCGAGGCCTTGGCGGCCTCGCGCGCGCCATCAGGATCGAACGCATAGAGCGCCTTCAGATGCGGCTCCCACGCAGCGACATGCGTGAGCACATCCTCCAGCACCTCGCTCGGCGAGAACTGTTTGGCGCGGTAGCCCGCGATCAGATCGACCGCGGAGAGATCGTGCAGCGAGGTGACCGCCTCGGTGGCGCTCTTCTTCTGCATTGTCAGGCGACCGGCATGCGCGTTTCGATGATCCGGGCGAACATGCTGGCGCCGATCGGCAGGATCTTGTCGTCGAGCACGAACCCGGGATTGTGCACGGGCACCGAGCCGTCATGACCAACCCAGAAGTAGGCGCCGGGAATCGTCTCCAGCATGTCGGCGAAGTCCTCGCTGCCCATCTTCGGCTGGGTCCTGGTGATGACCTTGGCCGGATCGACAATCGTGCGCGCGACCTCCTCAACCACCTTGGACTGCTCGGCCTGGTTGACCAGCACGTTGAAAGTGTCGCGGATGTCGACGTCGATCGCGCAGCTATAGGCGCTGGCGATGCCGGCGCAGATGGTGCGGATGCGTTCGCTGACCAGGGTGCGGACGTCCTTCGAGAAGGTGCGGATGGTGCCGCAAAGATGCGCGTCGCCGGGAATGACGTTGTAGGCGGAGCCTGCGTGGATCTGGGTAATCGACACGACGGCAGCCTGGAGCGGCTCGACGTTGCGGCTGACGATGGTCTGGATCGCCTGCGCCAGCGTGGTCGCGATGATCACCGCGTCCTTGGAGCGTTCGGGCATCGCGCCATGCGCGCCGTAGCCGGTGATGCGGAGGTCGAAGAAGTCGGCGCTGGCCATGGCGGGGCCGGGCAGGATCGCGATCTCGCCGAGGTTGAGGTCGGGCGCGTTGTGCAGGCCGTAGAGCTCGTCGCAGGGAAATTTCTCGAACAGGCCGTCCTTGATCATTGCACGCGCGCCACCGAGGCCTTCCTCGGCCGGCTGGAAGATCAGGTGCACGGTGCCGTCGAAATTTCGGGTCTCGGCGAGATAGCGCGCGGTGCCGAGCAGCATGGTGGTGTGGCCGTCATGGCCGCAGCCGTGGAAGCGGCCAGGAATCTTCGAGCTCCATTTCAGATTGGTATTCTCTTCCATCGGCAGCGCGTCCATGTCGGCGCGCAGACCGATGCGCTTGCCGCTCGAACCCTTGCCCTTGATGACGCCGATCACGCCGGTACCGCCGAGACCGCGATGCACTTCGATGCCCCAGCTCTTCAGCTTGTCGGCGACGATGCCGGAGGTGCGTACTTCCTCGAAGCCTATCTCGGGATGGGCATGGATGTCGCGGCGGATGGCGGTGAGTTCGTCGGCGTAGCCGTCGATGCGATCGATGGTGGGCATAGGTCCTGTCCGGTTAGCGTGAAGGGGGAGTGAAAACGGGGCCGTTCGGCTTGATGCGGATGCCCGGACGCAACCGCGTCCAGGGCAGTGACGCGGTGTCGGCCGGCATCGCGCCCGGCGCGGCGCAGTTGATCGCGATCAGGAACGGAAATTGGCAGAACGAATTTGCAAAGCGTTGTTTCGTGCGTCATCGCCGGCCAGCCGCCGCCGTGCTGGAAGTCGGCGAACGTCGCCTTCGTCGGTGCGAAGGTGTTGGTCTCCTGCAGGAAGCCGCCGATGGCGATACGTGTCATCAATTCAAGTCCAGCGATCGAAAGTGCGCGACGTTAGCCTTGGCTTTGCGAGGAGAGCAAGGTGGGACGCACTCGCGCCGCGCATAGGGTCAAGACGTTTTGGGAATGCTGCGGATGCGTGTCGTTTGAGAAGGCGCTTCCACATGCTCAGTGTCGTCCCGGCGAAGGCCGGCAACTGTTATGTTGATGGTTCGACCTTATAGATTTTTCGGTCGCGCAGCATGGCGTTGAGGATGGTCAGCAGCTTCCTGGCGACAGCAATGAGGGC
>NZ_JAFCLG010000016.1 GCF_018129685.1 Bradyrhizobium manausense | reverse complement strand
CGACAAGCGCGCAGACATCTTCCTGTCTGCAATCCTGTTGGCAGCCGCAGTCTCATGGTGGACTAATTGAGTCCGGACCCTAGAGCTTGTAGGCCGTGCGAAATCCGCCCCAGTGCCGGCCCTGCACGCGGATCGGGACGTCGATCTCGCGCATCATCACCGTGTTGCCGTTGCCCATGTCGCGCGCATAGCTCTGGATCAGGTACGATCGCTGGTTGTGCGCGGCGGCGAGCCCCGCCGGATCGTTGAAGATGCGGCGGTTGCGGCAATTGGCCGTGTTCCAGGCGGGATCGCCCGGCCGCTGCGGATGCGAATAGATCTTGTTGTGCACCGGCAGGAAGCCGTTGCGGTCGACCATGGCGCAGAACGCCATGCGCGGTTCCCTGGCGAGGAAGGTTTCCTGGAATGCCGGCAGCGTCCGGTCGGCCCAGTCAAGATATTTCGTGCGGTATTGCTGCGGATTGGTGCCTGATATCTCGACGTAATCCGTATCGAACAGGTCGTCGATCTTGACCTCGCCGCGGGCGACGGCCTGCTCGAAGAGTCTTGTCAGCGCGGTTCCCGCCTCCATCGCACGGGTGACGAACTCGGTGTTCTCCTCGTGGATCGACCAGAGCTTGTCTTCGATCTTTTCGCGCAGCTCGGCATTGGGACTGACGAATTGCGTGCGGGCACCGGCCTTGGACTGCTCGATGACGCGCAAGCGGCAGGCGCCGACGTCTTCGAGGGTCCCGTCGATGATGCCCTGCGGCGCGAGGCGGCCCGCTTCCGCACCGCCGATCAGCACGCCGTCCATCGCGATCTCGTAGACCGGCAGAACGCCGCGCGCGCTTTCGAATTTGACATGGCAGGGCAGCCGTTCGGTCTTGCGGCGGTCGTCGTGCTCGCTCTGGCGCAGCAGCACCGCGCAGCGCGATTTCAGTTTCTGGGCGAAGGTCGTCACGGCCTTGCCGGCGCTGGCGACGTTCTCGCCATGGGTCTCCGCCGCCTTGGTCGCGGCATCGATCTCGGCCGCGCTCTCGCCGACCGAGACGATGAATTGCGATGCGCTGCTGGCATTGCCGGAGACTTCGTTGGTGGTGGCGTTCTGCTCGGCCACCGCGCCGTTGACGGTGTCGAACACGGGGCGGATTGCCTCGATCGCCTGCGAGATGCGATGCACCGCATTCACGGAGCCGGCAGCGTCGCGCTGGAGCGCGTCGATCTTCTTGGAGATCTCTTCCGTCGCGCTCTGGGTCTGCACCGCCAGCGCCTTCACTTCGGTGGCGACGACGGCGAAGCCCTTGCCGGCGGCGCCCGCGCGCGCGGCTTCGATGGTGGAGTTGAGCGCGAGCAGCGTGGTCTGCCGCGCGATCTGGGCGATCAGATTGACGACATTGCCGATCGCCGCGGAGGATTCGCGCAGGCGGTCGACATTGGCGCGCGCTTCCTCGGCCGCGGCGCTGGCCTCGTCGGCGAGCTTGCCGGCCTCGCGGACCTGCGCGCCGATTCCGTGCGCGGATTGGGTGAACTTGTCGGCGGCATGGGCAAAGCTCGAGGCATTGGACTGCGCGGCATTGGTCCGTCCGGTCAGCGCATCGGTGCGCCGACGGATATCGGCAAGCGTCACGGCCGTCGCCTCGGCTCCGCCCGCCACCGAATTGGCGGCGCGCTCGAGCTGGCGGATCATGGCGCCGAGCTCGAGTTCCAGCAGTTCCAGGATTTCGCGGGCTGAATCGACCTCGGCGGCCGGAGGCAAGGCTGCCGGCTGCGCAGCCTGCGGAGCTGCCGCTGGTGCGGGCGCATCCGGCCGGCGCTTCCGAAATAGTGCGAAGGCCATTGGGTCTACTCTTGTCCGGAGATGAGCGGACGTTATTTTCGCAAGTCGGAATGAAATCAGAGTTAACGGTGCCTGACTTCTGGGCACGATCCTCTACGATATTACCTTAAAGTATGAGAGGCTCTTTCATTCCGGTGGGTTGGCGGCCTATAAGGCCGCGCTTCCCCACTCTCACCTTTGGCGCACGATTCCTAGAGAACATCACGCATGGCCGGACATTCCCAATTCAAGAACATCATGCACCGCAAGGGGCGGCAGGATGCGCAGAAGTCGAAGCTGTTCGGCAAGCTGGCCCGCGAAATCACCGTCGCGGCCAAGCTCGGTACCCCCGACCCCGCCATGAATCCCCGCCTGCGCGCCGCCGTGATCGCCGCGCGGCAGGAGAACATGCCGAAGGACAATATCGAACGTGCCATCAAGAAGGCGCTCGGCAGCGACGGCGAGAATTATGACGAGATCCGCTACGAGGGCTACGGCCCCGGCGGCGTTGCCGTCATCGTCGAGGCGCTGACCGACAACCGCAACCGCGCCGCCTCCGACATCCGCTCCTTCTTCACCAAATCCGGCGGCAATCTCGGCGAAACCGGCTCGGTGTCCTTCATGTTCGATCGCACCGGCATCATCGAATACGACCGCAGCGTCGCCGATGACGACGCCGTGCTCGATGCGGCGATCGAGGCCGGCGCCGACGACGTCGTCTCGGGTGAAGGCGGCCACGAGATCTACGCCTCGACCGAAAGCTATCGCGACGTCGCCAAGGCGCTGGAAGCCAAGTTCGGCGAGCCACGCAAGGCCGCGCTGATCTGGAAGCCGCAGAACACGGTCGCGGTCGACGACGAGACCGGCGAGAAGCTCTTGAAGCTGATGGACCTGCTCAACGAGCACGACGACGTCCAGAACGTTTACGCCAATTTCGAGATTTCGGACGCGCTGGTCGCGAAGATGGGCGGGTAGGGCGAGGGGCCCCCCTTTCCCCGGGGGACTTCTGTTCTGTTTCTGTTTCGCTATCATGGGCCAACCGCTATCACTGGCTCATGACCGCGCTCCCGATTCGCCAACCCGTTCGCATCATCGGCATCGACCCCGGCCTGCGCCGTACCGGCTGGGGCGTGATCGAGGCTGACGGCAACCGCCTGATCTACGTCGCCTGCGGTTCTGTGGAACCGCCGGACGATTTGCCGCTGGCGAGCCGGCTGCTGGCGATCCATGAAGGGCTCGCCGCCATTCTCTCCAATCACCGGCCGATGGAAGCCGCGGTCGAGCAGACCTTCGTGAACAAGGACGGCGTCGCGACGCTGAAGCTCGGCCAGGCCCGCGGTGTCGCCATGCTGGCGCCCGCGATGTTCGGTATCTCCGTCGCCGAATACGCGCCCAACCAGGTGAAGAAGACGGTGGTCGGCGCGGGCCATGCCGACAAGCAGCAGATCGCGATGATGCTGAAGATATTGTTGCCCAAGGCCGAGCCGCCGTCGGCGGATGCCGCCGACGCGCTCGCCATCGCCATCACCCATGCCCATCATCGCCAGAGCGCGGCGCTCAGGCTGAAGGTGGTGGGACTATGATCGGCAAGCTCAAGGGGCTGATCGATTCCTACGGCGAGGATTATGTGATCCTCGACGTCGGCGGCGTCGGTTACCAGGTGCACTGCTCTTCCCGCACCTTGCAGCACTTGCCCTCGCCGGGTGAGGCGGCCGTCTTGTCGATCGAGACCTACGTCCGGGAGGATCAGATCAAGCTATTCGGCTTCCGCACCGACCAGGAGCGCGAATGGTTTCGTCTGCTCCAGACCGTGCAGGGCGTGGGAGCAAAAGTCGCGCTCGCCGTGCTCGGCACGCTGGCGCCTGCCGATCTCGCCAACGCGATTGCCTTGCGCGACAAGGCCGCTGTCGCGCGCACGCCCGGCGTCGGGCCCAAGGTCGCCGAGCGCATCGTCACCGAATTGAAGGACAAGGCGCCGGCCTTCGCCAATGTCGATCCCGCCGTCGTGCATCTTGCCGGCGCCGTCGACGACCAGCGCGCACCGCGGCCGGTTGCGGACGCGATCTCTGCGTTGGTCAATCTCGGCTACGGTCAGCCGCAGGCCGCCGCGGCGATCGCATCAGCCTCGCGCAGTGCGGGTGAGAATGCCGAGACGGCGCAGCTCATTCGCCTCGGCCTGAAGGAGCTCGCGAAGTGAGCGATCCCAAGGCTGATCCCAAGGCTGGTCCAAAGGCTGATCCAAAGGCCAATCGCATGGTCTCGCCGGAGCGCCGCAGCGACGATGTTGGCGATACCGCGCTGCGTCCGCAATCGCTATCGGACTTCGTCGGCCAGCAGCAGGCGCGCAAGAATCTCTCGATCTTCATCGAGGCGGCGCGCAAGCGCGGCGAGGCGCTCGATCACGTGCTGTTCGTCGGTCCGCCCGGCCTCGGCAAGACCACGCTGGCGCAGATCGTGGCCAAGGAGCTCGGCGTCGGCTTTCGTGCCACGTCGGGGCCTGTGATCGCCAAGGCCGGCGATCTCGCCGCGCTCTTGACCAATCTCGAAGAGCGCGATGTGCTCTTCATCGACGAAATCCATCGCCTGAGCCCTGCGGTCGAGGAGGTGCTCTATCCCGCGATGGAGGACTTTCAGCTCGACCTCATCATCGGCGAGGGCCCTGCGGCGCGCTCGGTCAAGATCGAGCTGTCGAAGTTCACCCTCGTCGGCGCCACCACGCGTGCCGGCCTGCTGACCAATCCCCTGCGCGACCGCTTCGGTATTCCGGTTCGCCTCAATTTCTATACGATCGAGGAGCTGGAGAGCATCGTCACGCGCGGCGCACGCGTGCTCAACGTCGGCATGAGCGCGGATGGCGCCAACGAGATCGCGCGCCGGGCCCGCGGCACGCCGCGCATCGCTGGCCGCCTGCTCCGCCGCGTGCGCGATTTCGCCTCGGCCGCCGATGCCGACAAGATTGATCGCAAGATCGCCGACCATGCGCTCAGTGCGCTCGAAGTCGATGCCGCCGGCCTCGACGCCATGGACCGCCGCTATCTCACGACGATTGCGACCAACTATGGCGGCGGTCCGGTCGGCGTCGAGACGATGGCGGCGGCTCTATCAGAGCCGCGCGATGCGATCGAGGACATCATCGAGCCATATCTCATCCAGTGCGGCTATCTCCAGCGCACCCCGCGCGGCCGGCTGCTCACCTCCCACGCCTTCCGCCATCTCGGCATCGCCGAGCCCTCGCGCGATGCTGCGGCCCAGTTCGGTCTGTTCGGCACGGATGAGAGCGACGAGTGAACTGCGCCATCGTCAATTGTTCTGGCCGTCATGAACTTTCGGTAACCTCCGTGCAGATGAACTGCACAAGCGCACCCCAATTCCGCTCGATTCAGGCCGCATCACGGAAGCGCATCAGAAGCGGGCTTGCATGATTTCTCGGCGTCATCTCATCCGTTCCGTCGGCGGCCTGTCCGCGCTCGGTGTCTCGACGGCCGCCTATGGTGTCGGTGTCGAGCCGGAGCTGCGGCCACGCGTCACCCGCTATCATCCGACCCCGCCGCAATGGCCCGCGGACTTTCCGCTGAAGATCGCTGTCATCGCCGATATCCACGCCTGCGATCCCTGGATGTCGCTGGAACGCATCGAGGCCATCGTCGACCAGGCCAATGCGCTCAAGCCCGACATGATCGCGCTGCTCGGCGATTACGTCGCCGGTCATCATCATGTCACGCGGATCATTCCGGCCGGTGAGTGGGCGAGGGTGCTGAACGGCCTGAAGGCGCCGCTCGGTGTTCATGCCGTCATGGGCAATCATGACTATTGGGACGACAGGGGCGTGCAGCGGGCCGGGCAGGGAACGACGGTTGCCCATCGCGCGCTGGAGACGGCCGGCATTCCCGTCTACGAGAACGACGTCGTGCGTCTGACCAGGAATGGCCGCTCGTTCTGGCTCGCCGGTCTCGGTGATCAGCTCGCTTTTGCGCCGGCGCTGCGCTATGGCCTCGCAAGGAGTTTCGGTGCCGACGATCTCAGTGCGACGCTCGCCAAGATCACCGATGACGCGCCGATCATCCTCCTCGCGCATGAGCCCTATATCGCGACGCGCGTGCCCGCGCGCGTGGCGCTGCAATTGTCCGGTCACACCCATGGCGGCCAGGTGCGCCTGTTCGGTTGGTCGCCGGCGCTTCCGCCGCAGCGTGGCGTTCCGCTCGTCTATGGCCATCTGCGGCTGAATTGCGACGTCATCATCTCCGGCGGCCTTGGTTGCAGCATCGTGCCGGTCCGTGTCGGCGTACCACCGGAGATCGTCGAAGTGAATTTGGGCCGAGCGCCGGTGGTCGTGTAGTGTAAGCTTGCGCAATGGTCCGTTTTTGCGCAAAACGGACCTGTAGCGACAGGCGAAGAGGCTCGCGACGTGACAGCTCACCTCGACGGCGAGATCCGCGACGGCCGCCACCACATGCAGGTCCGCGTCTATTACGAGGACACGGATTTTTCCGGCATCGTCTATCACGCCAATTATCTGCGCTACATGGAGCGCGGGCGCACCAATCATCTGCGGCTGATGGGCGCCGAGCAGCAGGCGCTGTTCGACCAGCCCGAGACCGAAGGCGCCGGCTTTGCGTTCGTCGTGCGCTCGATGCATCTGGATTTCCTCAAGCCGGCACGGATGGACGACGTGCTCGATGTCGTGACCTGGCCGGTGGCGGTGAAGGGCGCGTCCATCATGCTGGCGCAGGAGGTGCGGCGCGGTGAGGATGTGCTGGTCAAGGCCGAGGTGCGCGTCGCCTTCATCAGCGGCGGCCGGGCGCAACCGATCCCGAAGTCGATCCGCACGCTGATGAAGGCCGATCTGATTTCGTGATCGGCCGATAGGCGATGGCCTATCGACTCCACCACTCGCGGCGATAGATTGCGGCCCTGCAAACCGATGAGGCTATCATGTCGCGCCCACCGCTTCCGCCCTTCACCCGAGAGACTGCCGCGCAAAAGGCGCGCATGGCCGAGGACGCCTGGAATTCGCGCGATCCGGTGCGTGTCTCGCTCGCCTATACCGAGGACAGCCGATGGCGCAATCGCTCGGAAGTGTTCCAGGGCCGCGAGGCCATCGTGACGTTCCTCACCCGCAAATGGGAGAAGGAGCAGGACTACCGCCTGATCAAGGACCTCTGGGCCTTTGATCAAAACCGCATCGCGGTACGCTTCCAGTATGAATGGCACGATGCAAGCGGGCAGTGGTATCGCTCCTACGGCAACGAGCAGTGGGAGTTCGACGAGCACGGCCTGATGCGGCGGCGCGAGGCGTCAATCAACGACATCATGATCGCGGAGAAGGACCGTCGCTTTCACTGGGCGGCACCAGGGCCGCGGCCGGCGGATGTGCCGGGGTTGGGGACGGATCCGTTCTGAGTTGCTTCCTCTCGCTCTCCCCGTTCTTACGGGGAGAGCGTTGGGGTGAGGGGCTATCTCGGTGAATTCGGTGACAGTTGGACTCGTGGAGAGTCCCCCTCACCCGGATTGCATCCTCGATGCAATCCGACCTCTCCCCGCAAGCGGGGCGAGGTGAACTCAGCGCCTTGCCAAGAACCGCGTAATCGCGCCGCCCAGTTTCGCATGGTCCAGCGGCTGCGCCAGCGAATCTTTTGCCGCCGCCACCACATCCTCCGGGACCTTGCCGTCGCGCAGCTCGCAGCATATTTGCGCAAATTCCACGTCGAACTCCGGGTGCGGCTGCACCGTCAGCGTCGCGCCGTTGGCGTAGAGCAGGCCGGCATGCGGCGTGAATTCCGACGACAGGATCGTCAGCGCATCGTCGGGCGCTTCGATCACCTGGTCCTGATGTGAACAGGCGATCGCGACTTCGTCGCCGTCGACGACTCCGTTCTCCGGCAGCACCTGATAGACGTGCCGGCCGATGCCCCAGCCCTTCTCCGACTTGCGCACGGTGCCGCCGAGCGCCTGCGCAATCAGCTGATGGCCGAAGCAGACGCCGACCATCGGCGTCTTGTTGGCGTAGGCGGTACGCACGAAGTTCTCGAGCGGTGCGATCCAGTCGAGCCCGTCATAGACGCCGGCGGCAGCACCGGTGATCAGGACGGCTTCGAGCTTGCTCGGATCGGGCAGCGTGTCGCCATTCGGAATGCTGACGACGTCGACTGTCGCAGTTGGATCCTCGGCGCGGACCATCCGCTCGAACATGTCCGGAAACGAGCCGTGCCGCTCGCGATATCTTGGCGGGACTTGTCCTGTCTCGATGATGGTGATGCGTGCCATGTTCCCCTCAGGTCAAAGCTTGCGACGCTCAGTCGCTTTTGCCCCATCTTGCTGGTGCGGCGCTGTGCCTTCCAGGAGCGCGCTCTCCTTGCGGATCTCGCCGAGAAAGGCCTTGGCCAGACGCGACAGCGGTTCCGCTTCCGACCATAGCATGTAGGCGACCGCGTGCGTCGTTGGCGTAAACGGCCGCACGACGAGGCCGTGCCCGCCGTTCTGTCGCGGCGAGAAGGGATCGACCACGGCGGCGCCGACGCCGGCGCTCGCGAGCACACAGGCCGTGTTGCAATAGCGCACCTCGACCGTCGGCTGGAACGGCGCGCCCGCGCGGGCAAAGCTGTCGCGTACGGCTTCTCCAAGCCGGGTGCCGCGCTCGAGCCCGATAAAGGGGAGGCCAGAGAGATCCGTGGCCGAGATCACCGGCCTGTCGGCCAGCGGATGCTGCGGGGGCAGCACGCAGACCATCTCACCGGTGTGCACCACCTCATGCGCGATGCCGGGATGATGCGTCAGCCCCAGTGCAAAGCCGAGTTCGGCGACGCGGCTGAGCACGCCCTCGATGATGCCCTCGTAGCGCCGCACGTCGAAGAATACGCGCGTCTCCGGCCGCCGGTGCAGGAAGGCCGATAGCGCTGAGGGAATGATGCTGTAGGCGAGCGGCGGCGTTGCCACGATGGAGAGGTGCCCGGAGCGGTTCTCGCGCAGGTCGCGGACCCGGTTCTCGAGCTTGGCATGCAGCGCAAAGATCGCCTCGCTTTCCTTGTAGAGCGCCATCGCCTCCACGGTGGGAAACAGCCTGTTGTTGACGCGCTCGAACAGCGCGAAGCCCGCCTGCGCCTCCATCGTCTTCAGTGCATTGCTGACCGCGGGCTGCGACAGGGCCAGCTCGTCGGCCGCCGCCACCGTGGTGCGGTGGCGGATGACGGCACGCAGAATCTCAAGCTGACGCAGGTTCATATCACTGACTGTTATACTCTGGGCCAAAACATCATAGCACGATGAATTGCTTTTGCAGCTTGGCTTGCGCCTAATGACGGCGGATTTGCACGCTGGATCAAGGGGTTCATTCGCCCATTGAGGCAGCACTGCGCACATATTGGAGGCAGTCTTGGTTCGTGTCCTTCGCGCCGCCGCAGCCCAGATGGGACCGACGCAAAAAGCCGATAAGCGCGAGCATACGCTGGCGCGGATGCTGGCCTTGCTGGAGGACGCGGCGAGCCGCGGCGCCACTCTCGTCGTGTTTCCCGAGCTTGCCTTCACCACCTTCTTTCCGCGCTGGCTCTTGGAGGGCGACGCGCTCGACCAGTATTTCGAGCGCGGCATGCCGAACCCGGCCGTGGCAAAGCTGTTCGATCGTGCGCGCGCGCTGCGCGTCGGGTTCTATGTCGGCTATGCCGAACTGACGCCGGAGGGGCGTCGCTACAATTGCGCCATTCTGGTCGATCGCGATGGCGAGATTCTCGGCCGCTATCGCAAGGTGCATCTGCCGGGCTCGGTCGAGCCGCGGGAGGGCGCGCGTTACCAGCAGCTCGAGAAGCGTTATTTCGAATATGGCGATCTCGGCTTTCCTGCGTTCCGCGCCGGCTCGGCCTGGGCCCATGCCATCATGGGCATGATGATCTGCAACGATCGCCGCTGGCCGGAGTCCTGGCGCGTGCTCGGCCTGCAGGGCGTCGAGCTCGTCTGCATCGGCTACAATTCGGCCGCCTATGATCCCAATGGCGGCACCACCGAAGATGCCTCCTTGCGGACCTTCCATTCGACGCTGGTGACGCAGGCCAACGCCTACATGAACGCGACCTGGGCGATCTCGGTCGCCAAGGCTGGCGACGAGGACGGCTCGGGCCTGATCGGCGGCTCCTGCATCGTCGATCCCAATGGCTGCATCGTCGCACAGGCCGCGACCCTGACGGATGAGGTCATCGTCGCGGATATCGATCTCGATCTCTGCCGCCAGGGCAAGGACAAGATGTTCAATTTCGCCGCCCATCGGCGGCCCGAGCAATACAGGGTGATCACCGAGCGCGCCGGCGTCATCGAGCCGGCCGTACTCGACGCGGACTGACGTTGGCACGGCGCTGGCAACGGATCGTCGAAGGAAGAGATCGAAGGAGCTGACATGACACGCCTCTCGTATTTCCTGGCCCCTATGGCACTCGCGGCCGCGACGTCGGTGCAAGCGGCGGAGCTTCCGGCGGAGATCAAACAGGCGGGCACGCTGAAGCTCACCGTCAACTCGACCTACGCGCCGATGGAATATCGCGATACCGCCAGCAACGAACTGGTCGGGCTCGATATCGACCTTGCGAATGAGCTCGCCAAGCGGCTCGGTGGTCTCAAGATCGTCTGGAGCGAGACGCCCTTCGCCGAGCTGATCCCGTCGCTCCAGACCAAGCGCGCCGATTTCATCATCTCCGGCATCTCGGACCGTGCCTCTCGGCGCGAGACTGCAGATTTCGTCGACTACCTTGCGACCGGACCGCAGTTCTTTGCAATGGCGGAGAGCGAGGCGAAGGTCGCGACCGATCTCTGTGGCAAGAAAGTCGGTACCACCCGCAGCACCAGCTTCCCGGCCGAGATCGAGAAGTGGAGCAAGCAGAATTGCGAGGCAGCCGGCAAGCCGGCCATTCAATATGTGCCGGGCGAGAACTCGATCGACGTCCGCAACCAGCTCAAGCAGGGCCGCATCGACGCCGCCGTGCAGGGCAGCGAGACGCTGCCCTATGCGCAGACGCAGGAGCCCGGCAAATACCGGGTCATCGGCGCGCAGTTGACCATCGGCTATCAGGGCATCATGTTCCGCAAGGACGATGCCGCGCTCCGCGAGGTCGTGACGGAGAAGCTTGCCGCGATGATCGCTGACGGGTCCTACAAGGCTGTTCTCGACAAATGGGGCCTGGGCGCCAATGCGGTCACCCAGCCCATGCTGAACGCGGCACCGCAATGAGGCCGGCGCCGGTCCTCGCGGAGGGTTTCCCTGATTTGTCGGGGATGCGGCTCGCGCGCGAGCCGCACTGGTTTCGCTGGTTCGGTGCGGCCCTGATCGTCCTGGTGCTGGCGGCGATCGCGCGGGCGTTCGCCAATGGCCAGATCGAATGGTCCTATGTCAGCCGCTTCATCACGGCCAAGGTGATCCTCGAAGGCATCGTCAACACCATGGTGATGGCGGTGCTGGCGATGGCGCTCGGCATTTTTCTCGGCGTTGTCGTTGCGATCATGCGGCTGTCGCCCAATCCGGTGTTGAAGACCGTCGCGGCCGGCTACACCTGGCTGTTCCGCGGCACGCCGCTGATCCTGCAATTGCTGCTGTGGTTCAACCTCGCGCTGGTGTTTCCGACCATCGGCATTCCCGGCCTGTGGAGTGCGCGCGCCGTCGACGTGATGACGCCGTTCCTCGCCGCGCTGCTCGGGCTTGGCATCAACCAGGGCGCCTACACCTCCGAGGTGATGCGCGCCGGTATGCTGTCGGTCGATATCGGGCAATATGAAGCGGCGCAGGCCATCGGCATGGGGCGGCTGCGGGCGCTGCGCCGGATCATCCTGCCCCAGGCGATGCGCGTCGTGATCCCCCCGCTCGGCAACGAGTTTATCGGCATGGTGAAGGCGACCTCGCTTGCGAGCGTGATCCAATACCCGGAAGTGCTGCACAACGCCGAGAACATCTATTACGCCAATTCGCGCGTGATCGAGCTCCTGATCGTCGCCGGGCTCTGGTATCTGCTGGTCGTCTCGATCCTGACACCGCTCCAGATGTTGCTCGAACACCGCTTTGCCCGCGGCACATTGCGGCTCGCGCGATGACAAAACCCCTCGTCGCCATTCGCTCCGTCAGCAAGAGTTTCGGGGAGTTCCAGGCTCTCAAAAGCGTCTCGCTCGACGTCTGGCCCGGCGAGGTGATGTGCCTGATCGGCGCCTCGGGTTCAGGCAAGACCACATTGCTCCGCTGCATCAACCAACTCGCAATCATCGATAGCGGCGGTATCTGGCTCGACGGCGAATTGCTCGGCGTGCGCGAGCAGGGTGGACGACTGCATCGCCTCGGCGAACGCGAGATCGGGCGGCAGCGGCTGAAGACCGGTATGGTGTTCCAGCGCTTCAACCTGTTTCCGCACAAGACGGCGCTGGAGAACGTCACCGAGGGCCCTCTCCAGGTGCAGGGCCGGAAGGTCGACGAGGTGCGCGCCGAGGCGCTGGAGCTGCTCCGGCGTGTGGGCCTGTCGGCGAAAGCGGATTCGTATCCCGCGCAGCTTTCAGGTGGCCAGCAGCAGCGTGTTGCGATTGCGCGCGCGCTCGCGATGAAGCCGATGCTGATGCTGTTCGACGAGCCGACCAGCGCGCTCGATCCCGAACTCGTCGGCGAGGTGCTGGCGGTCATGAAGGAATTGGCCAGGAGCGGCATGACCATGATGGTGGTGACCCACGAGCTCGGCTTCGCCCGCGAGGTCGCCGACCGCGTCGTCTACATGGACCAGGGCGCGATCGTCGAGCAGGGCCGCGCCTGCGAAGTCTTGGGCGCGCCGCGCGAGGAGCGCACAAAGGCATTTCTTTCGGCGGTGATCTGAAATGGGGGGCGTGTTGATGAAAAGAGTTTTGGTTGCGGCGGCGCTGTTTGGTGCCATGACCGCTTCGGCCTCGGCCGTCGAGCTGCCGCCGGAGATCGCCAAACGCGGCAGCATCAAGGTCGCGCTGGTGCCGAACTATCCGCCGATGGAGTTCCGCGATCCCGCCACCAACACACTGTCGGGCTTCGATATCGATCTCGGCGAGGCGCTGGGGCGCAAGCTCGGCGTCAAGATCGAATGGACCGAGACCAGCTTTGCCGAGTTCATGCCGTCGATTTCAACGGGTCGGGTGGATGCCATCCTGTCCGGCTTCACCGATTATGCGAGCCGGCACGAGATTGCGTCCTTCGTCGATTATTTGCGCAGCGGTCCAAAATTCTTCGTGCAGCAGTCCCGCGCGTCCGAGTTCAAGGAGATGGCGGCGCTGTGCGGCAAGAAGGTCGGCGCCAGCCGCCGCACCATGTTTCCGACCGAGATCGACAAATGGAGCCAGAAGAATTGCGCCGGCAATCCGATCCAGTTCGTCGGCACCGACGGCTCGGCCGATGCGCGTACCCAGCTCAGGCAGGGCCGTATCGACGCCGCCGTGCAGGGCAACGAGACGCTGCCCTATGTGATGGATCTCGAGCCGGGAACCTATGCGCCGGTCGGCGATCCCTTCGCAACGCAGTTCACGGGCATTGCGCTGCCGGTTAAAGAAAAGGCGTTGCAGCAGGCTGTAGCCGACGCACTCGATGCGCTGATCGCGGATGGCACCTACAAGACCCTGCTCGCCAAGTGGAAGTTGACAGATAACGCAGTCGAAAAGGCGACCATCAATGCTGGACAGTAAGGCCCTCCAGAGCATCCCGCTCACCCCGGCCAACACCGCGGATCCCGCGCCGGAATATCCCTGGCCCAAGCCGTACACCTCGGCGATGTTCCTGTCGTTCGACGTCGACGCGGAGACGGCGTGGACCAGCAAGGACGCGCTGCATGCCCAGCGCCTGATTACCATGAGCTATGGCGGCTATGAGGCGCGCGTCGGCACGCCGAAGCTTCTGGAGCTGCTCGATCAGCTCGATCTCAAGGCGACGTTCTTCGTCACGGGATGGTCGGTCGATGCGCATCCGGCGATGGCCGAATCGATCCTCAAGGCCGGTCACGAGATCGGCCATCACGGCTACCACCATCTCCTGCCCGACCCGGGCGATCCCTGGATCGAGGAGGAACTGGAACGCGGCTTCGAGGCGCTGAAGCGCCGGCTCGGCGTCAAGCCATCAGGCTATCGCGCGCCCTACGGCGAATTCACCGAAGAGCTGCGCGTCGCGCTGGTTCGTCATGGCATCGTCTACACGTCCTCGTTCCGCGACGATGTGCGGCCCTATCGCCATCGATTGGCCGATGGCAAGCCGGGCGCAATCGAGCTGCCGGTGACCGCGAGCTATGACGACTGGATGCACGGCCTCTCGGCGCGCTTCAGTCCGCGCTCGATCTTCCCCAAGGAGCACGTGCTGTCGATCTGGAAGGACGAGCTCGACGAAATCAGGGATTGGGGCGCGATGGTGACGACGGTGCTGCATCCGCAATGCAGCGGCCGCCCGATGCGGCTGCGCCTGCTGCGCGAATTCCTCACCTATGCGAAGTCGTGCCCGGATGTCTGGATCACGACCGGCGAGAAGATTACGGAGAACTTCCTGCGTCACGAGGCGGCCAACCGTTGAGTAGCGCCATGACCCGTCGCCGCATCCTCGTCATCAACCCCAACTCCTCGGCGTCGGTGACGGCGGCGATCGACGATGCGGTGGCGCCGCTGCGTATTGGCGGCGGGCCCGACATCGAGGTGGTGGGTCTTGCCGAGGGGCCGCCCGGCATCAGCTCGCAGCGCGATGCCGACAGCGTCGTGATGCCGCTTGTCAATCGGGTGTCGCGCGACAATGCCGATGCATTCGTGCTGGCCTGCTTCAGCGATCCCGGCCTGCATGCGGTGCGCGAGGCGGCCGGTGGCCGTCCGGTGTTGGGGATCGCCGAGTGCGGCATCTTTCGCGCGCTGATGCTGGGTGAGCGCTTCGGCATCATCGCTCTGTCTCCATCCAGCATCCGCCGCCAGCAGCGCATGGCGCGGGTGATGGGCGTCGACAGTCGCTATGCCGGAAGCTGGTCGGTCGGAGCGAGTGCCGCCGAGACGGCGAGCGCGGACATCCGTGGACGGCTGATCGAGGCCGGCCGCGCGCTGGCCGCGCAATGCCGCGCCGATGTCGTGGTGATGGGCTGTGCCGGCATGGCGTCGCATCGCGCAGCGATTGCGGAGGCGATCGGCGTGCCCGTTGTCGAGCCGGCGCAGCAGGCGGTGGCCGCCGCGATCGGCGCGGTCTTGCTGAATACGTAAAGTCTCCTGAGGAGCCTCTTGTCATGCCCATCTCCCGCCGTTCGCTCCTCAAGGCTGCCGCAACAGTCCCGGCGCTGTCGCTGCCGGGCATCGTCCGCGCCGAATCCCAATCCACGCTGCGCTTCATCCCTGTCATCGACCTCGCTTTCGTCGATCCGATCTATTCGACCGCGCAGGTGTCGCGAAACCACGGCTTCATGGTCTACGACACGCTCTACGGCATGAGTGCCTCGCTCCAGGTGTCGCCGCAGATGCTCTCGGGTCACGCCATCTCCGGCGACCTGCTGCAGTGGGACCTCACGCTTCGCGACGGCCTGTTCTGGCACGACGGCGAGCGCGTGCTGGCGCGCGACTGCGTCGCCAGCATCCGCCGCTGGGCCGTGCGCGATGGCTTTGGCGGCGAGCTGATGGAGGCGACCGCCGAACTCTCAGCCGCCGACGACCGCACCATCCGCTTCCGTCTCAAGCGGCCGTTTCCGCTGCTGCCGCAGGCACTCGGCAAGGCCGCGATCAACGCCTGCTTCATGATGCCTGAGCGACTGGCGAGCCAGGACCCGTTCAAGCCGCTGACCGAGGTCATCGGCAGCGGCCCGTTCCGCTATCTCGCCGACGAGCGCGTGCAGGGCGCCCGTAACGCGTACGCGAAGTTCGAGCGCTACCAGCCGCGTGTCGACGGCAAGCCGGATTGGACGGCGGGTCCGAAAATCGTGCACTACGACCGCGTGGTCTGGACCACCACGCCGGATGCCGGCACCGGCGTCGCCGCGCTCCAGACCGGCGAGCAGGATTGGCAGGAAACCACGCCGCATGATCTCTTGCCGATCATCAAGGCCGCAGGCGACATCGAGACGCGCATCCTCGATCCCAGAGGCTACGCTTGCATGCTGCGCCTCAATCATCTCCAGCCGCCGTTCGACAATCCCGCGGTTCGCCGCGCGCTGCTGGGTGCCATCGATCAATCCGCATTCATGACGGCGGTGGCTGGCACCGATCCGGCCTTCCAGGTCTCGCCGATCGGCTATTTCGCGCCGGGTACGCCGATGGCCAGCGAGGTCGGCCTCGATGTGTTCAGGGGCCCGCGCAACTACGACAAGGTGAAGGCCGATCTGAGGGCGGCTGGCTACAATGGCGAGAAGATCGTCGTGCTGGTCCCGACCAACTCGCTGGCGCAGAAGCCGCTTGGCGAGATCGCCGTCGACTCGCTTCGCAAGGCCGGCATGAACGTCGAATATGCCGGGCTGGATTTCGCCGTCGTGCTGCAGCGGCAGCTGAAGAAGGATCCGATCGGGCAGGGTGGCTGGAGCGCCGCCGTCGGCAACTGGCAGGGTATCGACTGGCTCAATCCGGCCGGCAACACCAACATTCGCGGCGAGGGCAAGGTTGCCGGCTGGTATGCGAGCGAGAGGATGGGGCCGCTGCGCAGCCAGTGGCTGGCGGCCTCCGAGCTTGCCGAGCAGCAGCGCATCTGCCGCGAGATCCAGGCGGTCGCCTTCGAGGAAATCCCCTATATTCCGATCGGCCTCTACAAGCAGCCGACCGCCTATCGCAAGGACATATCAGGCATTCTCGACGGCACCGCCGTCTTCTGGAACGTACGCCCCGCATGAGCACCACGGCAATCTTCGGCAGCTACGTACTGTCACGCAAAGACGGCGCGCAGGATGTGTTGCGCGATCATTGGGTCCTGGTCGAAGGCAAGACGATCGCAGCCGTCACGCGCGACAAGCCCAGCGCGGATCAGGTCTACGACCGGCCCGGCCGCTTCGTGCTGCCGGGCCTGTTGAACCTGCACAATCACTGCTTCTCGGAAGCGGTGGCGCGCAGCCACAGCGAGGACGGCAATGGCCGCAAGAACAACCAGAGCATCGTCTATACGGTGCTGCTGCCGCTGACCAGGCGCGGCGCTGAAATCCTGTCGGCGGAAGAGCGTCTCGCGGTCGCGCGCCTCGGCATTCTCCAGCTGCTCAAGGGCGGCGCCACCACGGTGATGGAGCCGTTCCGCAGCTCGATCCCCGAGATGTTCGACGCGGCCGAGGAGATGGGCATCCGCTTCTACGGCGCGCCTTATCTGTTCTCGACATCGGATGCCAAGGCCGGTCCTGATGGCGTGGTCCGCTATTCCGGCGACGACGGCACCGCCGACATGGCGACGTGGGATGCGCTCTATCAACGGTGGAACAATCGCGGCGACGGCCGTATCAAACTCGCCATGAGCCCGCACGCGACCGACACCTGCGGCCCGGACCTCTTGAAGGCCTGCGCCGCGCGGGCGCGCGAGCTTGGCGTGCCTATCACGACGCACATGGCGCAGAGCCGCACCGAGGTCGAGACCATCGGCAAGCGCTATGGCGGCCGCACGCCGGCGGAGTATCTGGACTGGCTCGGCTTGCTTGCGCCTGACCTCATGGCCGCGCATTGCATGTTCAGCAGCGACGACGATCTCAAGCTGATGGCCGCCCGCGGCATGACCGTGCTGAACTGCCCGCGCGTATTCGCGCGCGCTGGTGTCACTGCCGCGTTCAGCCGGTTCGCCGAGCATGGCGTGCGCACCGTGGTGGGCACCGATGGCTACAACATGGATCTGCTCGGCGAGCTCAACGCGGCGTCGCTCATCTCCAAGGTCACTTCAGCCCGTGCCGATGTCGCAAACTCGCCGGAGCTGATCGAGGCGAACACGGCTGTCGCCGCCGACGTCATCAAGCGGCCGGATCTCGGCCGGATCGAGCCGGGCGCGACCGCCGATCTCACCGTCGTCGATCTCACCCATCCGCATCTTCAGCCGCTGTTCGATCCGCGCCGCGCTCTGATCGCGCTCGCCAATCGCGCCAATATCGACCAGGTGATGGTCGACGGCCGCGTGCTGGTGGATGAGGGCCGCTATCTCGGCGCCGACGAAGCCGCGATCACGGCAGCCGGCACTGCCGCGATTGGCAAGATCTGGGACCTGCCGGAGGCACAGGCCGCGTTCAACGGCTAGCTCTCGAATTCCGCCAGCGACTTGCGCATGGTCTCGACCAGATCGAGCGCGACAGGCGAGGGGCTGCGCTGCGCGGGAAATACGGCGGAGAACTCGAAGTCGATGCGCGGCAGGAAGCGGCGCACGACGACGCCGCGGGTCGAGAATTCCTGCGCGGTGAAGGGATCGCAGATCGCGACGCCAAGCCCTGACGACACCATGCCGCACATGATCTCGGACAGCGCGGTCTCCACGCGCAGCACGCGGCGCACGTCGTGGCGATGGAAGATCTGGTCGACGAGATGCCGGCTCGACGATCCCGCCGACAACGAGATGAACGTCTCGCCCTCGAAATCGCGCGGCTCCAGAACTTCCTTCTCCGCGAGGCGATGGCCCATCGGCAGCACCGCAACGCGCGCGGGCGCGGGCAATTTCTGGCTTGGCAGGCCGGAATGCGCGATCGGCACCTCGGCAAAGCCGACGTCGCATTGATTGTTCAGCACCCAGTCCACAACGATCGGCGAGATCACGCCGAAGAAGGCGAGATTGAGGTTGGGCCGCTCCTTGAGAAAGTGTCCGGTGAGCCGCGGCAGATAGCCGTTTGACAGCGCCGGCAGTGCTGCGATCCGCAGCGAGCCGGTGCGGCGTCCGCGGATTTCCTCGGCGGCCGCCGTGATGCGCTCGAGGCCCACGAAGGAGCGCTCGACTTCAGTATAGAGTGCCATGGCCGCCGCGGTCGGCACCAGGCCCGTGCCGCGCCGCTCGAACAGCTCCATTTTCAGCAGGGCCTGGAGGTCGCGCAGCAGCCGGCTCACCGCCGGTTGGGTCACCGTCATCAGCGCGGCCGCCTCGGTGACGCTGCCGGTCAGCATCGTCGCCCGAAAAGCCTCCACCTGCCGCGAATTGATCCGCGCCATCGCCAATTCCATTCATAACATTTGGGCATGCAGATGGTGCCATTATTCATTGGACGATGGAAGTCGGGGTTTGCGATCTTTTTGATCAGGACTGGAGACAGCCCGCTTTTTCGGCACCTTGGAGGCCCTCAAACCTCCGAATCGCGCCAAATACGCTGAGCAGGGGCCGGAGCCCTGTTTCGGGGGGATTGGCGCGGAAGGAAATGCGGCAACGCGCTTCAGCCCAGGGATTTGTCGGCACGTCACCTCATTCCGGTATTGGAGATCGGTCCACATGAAGACTTTTCGCCTTCTGACCGCGGTCAGCATCGCAGCGCTCATCGCCGTGCCGACGGCCGTCTCGGCCCAGCAAAAGACGCTCTATGTCGCCGGCTATGGCGGCTCGTTCGAGAAGACGATCCGCGACGAGGTGATCCCGACCTTCGAGAAGGAGAACGGCGTCAAGGTCGAATACGTCGCCGGCAATTCCACCGACACGCTCGCAAAACTCCAGGCGCAGAAGGGCAACCAGCAGATCGACGTCGCCATTGTCGACGACGGCCCGATGTATCAGGCGATCCAGCTCGGCTTCTGCGGCAAGCTCGATGGGCTGCCGGCTACCGATCTCTACGATACCGCGCGCTTCAAGGATGATCGCGCGGTCGCGATCGGCATCGTCGCGACCGGCTTGATGTACAACACCAAGGTGTTTGCCGAGAAAGGCTGGGCGCCGCCGACCTCGTGGAACGATCTGAAGGACACGAAATACGCCAAGCAGCTCGTGATCCCGCCGATCAACAATACCTATGGTCTCGAAGCGCTGGTGATGCTGTCGAAGATGAACGGCGGCGGCGAGGCCAACGTCGACTCCGGCTTCAAGATCTTCAAGGAAGAGATCAATCCGAACGTGCTCGCCTATGAGCCGTCGCCGGGCAAGATGACCGAGCTGTTCCAGTCCGGCCAGGCCGTGATTGCGGTGTGGGGCACCGGTCGCGTGCAGAGCTTTGCCAACACCGGTTTTCCCGTCGACTTCGTCTATCCGAAGGAAGGCGCCGCGACGTTGCTGACGACGGCCTGTCCGATCGCCAAGCCCAACGCATCGCCACTGGCGTCGAATTTCGTCAAGATGCTGCTCGATCCCAAGATCCAGCTCGTGATGCTGAAGGATTATGGCTATGGACCGGTGCTGAAATCGCTGGTGGTACCGCCGGAGCTCGGCAAGATGGCGCCGATCGGCGAGCGCGCGGCCAAGCTCTATAATCCCGATTGGACCGCCATCAACGAGAAGCGCGAAGAGTGGACCAAGCGCTGGAACCGCGAGGTCGAGCGCTGATCTGATCGTTCTCGGCGGAGACAGCGGCATGGCCTTTCTCGAGCTTGATCGGGTGGCAAAGCAGTTCGGCGCGCAGACTGTGGTCGATGACTTCAGTCTCGCGGTGCGAAAAGGGGAGTTCATCTCCTTCCTTGGGCCCTCCGGCTGCGGCAAGACCACGACCTTGCAGATGATCGCGGGCTTCCTCGATCCCACGCGCGGCGCGATCCGCCTGGAGGACAAGGATCTGATCGCGATTCATCCGGCCAAGCGTGGCCTCGGCATCGTATTCCAGAGCTACGCACTGTTTCCGCACATGACCGCAGCGGAGAACGTCGCCTTTGGCCTTGAGATGCGGAACGTGCCGCGCACCGAACGAGCCGAGCGCGTGCGTGCCGCACTCGCGATGGTGGGCCTTGCCGGTTACGAGGACCGCCATCCGCGCCGCATGTCCGGCGGCCAGCAGCAGCGCGTGGCGCTGGCGCGCGCGCTGGTGATCCAGCCGAGCGTGCTGCTGCTCGATGAGCCGCTTTCGAACCTCGATGCAAAGCTGCGCGAGGAGATGCAGATCGAGCTGCGCCAGATCCAGCGCACCATCGGCACCACCACCATCCTCGTCACGCACGATCAGAACGAGGCGATGTCGCTGTCCGACCGCATCGTGGTGATGAGCCAGGGCAAGATCGAGCAGATCGGCTCGCCGCAGGACACCTATGAGAGGCCGGCTTCGGCCTTCGTCTCGCAGTTTTTGGGCAAGACCAACGACTTTGCCGGAACGATCGATCGGACTGGGACGCCGGCGCAATTGACCGCTGGCTCCTGGAGTGGGCCAGCGCCAGCCGGGCTCAATGGTCCCGTCACCATGAGCATTCGCCCTGAAAGAATCGGCTTTGGCGATGCCGGCCTCAGCGCCAGGATCGTCACGCGCATTTTTCAAGGCAACCACTGGCTGTTCCAGTGCGAGAGCGAGTGCGGCTCGGCGATCGTCATCCGACAGAATGACGGCAAGCCACAACCGGTCGAAGGCGAGGCGGTTCGCCTGACCTGGCGGCCCGAGGACATGAGTGTGCGTGCGAGGACCGTCGCATGAGCACAGTCGCCGAAGAACGCAATGCACGTGCACCTTGGGCGCTGACGGCGCCCGCCTTGATTCTGTTCGTCGGCGTGTTGTTGATCCCGCTCGCGATGACCGTGATGCTGTCGTTCCACGACTGGGGCCAGTACAAGGGCATCGAGCCGGTCTTCATCCTGAAGAACTGGAAGGAGATCGCGACCGATCCCTATTATGCCGAGATGTTCTGGCGGACGTTTCGCATCGCGATCCTGACGACGCTGCTCACCGCGCTGTTCGGCGCGCCCGAAGCCTACATCCTCAACCGCATGAGCGGCCGCTGGAAGAGCATCTTCCTGCTGGTTATCCTCGGCCCGCTATTGATCTCCGTGGTGGCGCGCACGCTCGGCTGGGCGCTGCTGTTCGGCGGCAATAACGGTCTCGTCAACAAGCTCTTGATGTCGCTTGGCGTCATCCGCTCACCCATCCCCTTCATGTTCACCGAGACAGGCATGGTCGTCGCGCTCGCGCATGTGATGATGCCGTTCATGGTGCTCTCGGTGTGGGCGGCGCTGCAGCGGCTCGATCCGCAGATCGAGAACGCGGCGATGTCGCTCGGTGCAGGCTCCATCACGATCATCCGCCGCATCATCATGCCGCAGATCATGCCGGGCGTGCTGTCGGGCGCGATCATCGTGTTCTCGCTCTCGGCCAGCGCCTTTGCGACGCCCGCGATCATCGGTGGCCGCCGCCTCAAGGTTGCGGCGACGCTCGCCTATGACGAATTCCTCAACACGCTGAACTGGCCGCTCGGCGCGGCGGTCGCCACGCTGCTGCTGGTCGCGCTGGTGCTGATCGTCATCGGCAGCAACGCGCTGATCGAGCGGCGTTACGCGGAGGTGTTCCGATGAGGCGGAACGGCCCGCTGGCGCTGATCTTTCACACCATCTTCGTCATCGTCATGGTGGCGCCCATCGTGGTGGTCTGCCTCGTCGCCTTCACGCCCGAAGGTTTTCTGTCGCTGCCGACCAACGGATTCTCGCTGCGCTGGTTCAGGGCGATCGGCAACTATCCCGAATTCATCCACGCATTCTGGGTAAGCCTTGGCCTCGGCGCGCTGTCGTCGTTCGTGGCGCTGCTGTTCGCGGTCCCGGCGGCGCTCGCGATCGCGCGCTATCGCTTCCGCGGTCGTGATGCGCTGGCGGCGCTGTTCCTGTCGCCGCTGATGATCCCGCATGTCGTGCTCGGAATCGCCTTCCTGCGCTTCTTCACCTCGGCCGGGTTCGGCGGCAGCTTTGCAGCGCTGATCATCGCTCATGTCATCATCGTGTTTCCGTTCGCGTTGCGGCTGACGTTGGCGGCCGCGACCGGCATGGACCGTACGGTCGAGATGGCGGCCGTCTCGCTCGGCGCCGGCGGCTGGACGCTGTTCCGGCGCGTCACGCTGCCGCTGATCCTGCCGGGCGTCATCAGCGGCTGGGCGCTCGCCTTCATCCAGTCCTTCGACGATCTGACCATGACCGTCTTCCTCGCCGCGCCCGGCACCGAAACGTTGCCGGTGCGTATGTTCCTTTACATCCAGGACAACATCGATCCGCTGGTGACGTCAGTCTCGGCCTGCGTGATCGCTGTCACCATGACCGCCCTCATTCTGCTCGACCGCTTCTACGGGCTCGACCGCGTGCTCGCCGGCAAGGGCGACACAGGACGATAGGAGAAACCATGCCCAAGGATTATGACGTCGCCGTCGTCGGCGGCGGATTGCTCGGCTCCGCCATTGCTTGGGGCCTCGGCCGGCTCGGCAAGAGCGTCGCCGTGCTCGACGAAGGCGACATCACCAAGCGCGCATCGCGTGCGAACTTTGCGCTGGTGTGGGTCCAGAGCAAGGGCCTCGGCATGCCGGCCTATACGGTCTGGACCGTGCAGGCGTCGCAGGCGTGGGGCCGGCTTGCCTCCGAATTGAAGCAGCAGACCGGTCTCGACGTCGCGCTTCAGCAGAACGGCGGCTTTCATCTCACGCTCGGCGAGGACGAATTCGGCCAGCGTGCCGAACTGGTCAAGCGGATGCACAACCAGACCGGCGCGGCCGACTACAAGATGGAGATGCTGTCCGCCTCCGAGGTGAAGAAGTCGTTGCCGCTGATCGGGCCAGACGTGTCCGGCGGCAGCTATTGTCCGCTCGACGGCCACGTCAATTCGCTGCGCACGTTCCGTGCTTTCCATACGGGCTTCAAGGCGTTCGGCATCGATTATTTTCCGGAGCGCCCAGTCTCGGCCATCAGCAACAGCGGCGGTGAATTCCGCCTGACCACGCCGAAGGGCGAGCTGGGTGCCGCCAAGGTCGTGCTCGCGGCCGGCAATGCCAATCAGACGCTCGCGCCGATGGTCGGCCTTGACGCGCCGATGGGACCGACCCGAGGTCAGGTCGTGGTGACCGAGCGCACCATGCCGTTCCTGCCGCATCCGCTGACCACGATCCGCCAGACCGACGAGGGCACGGTGATGATCGGCGACAGCAAGGAGGACGAGCTGGATGATCGCACGCTGAAGCCTGCGATCAGCGGCGTGATGGCCGATCGCGCGCAGCGCATGTTTCCGCATCTGTCGCGGCTCAACGTCGTCAGGAGCTGGTCCGGCATCCGCGTCATGCCGATGGACGGCTTTCCGATCTACGACCAGTCGCAGACGCATCCCGGCGCCTTCGTCGCGTGCTGTCATTCCGGTGTGACGCTCGCCTCCAACCACGCCTTCGAGGTCGCGCGCATGGTCGCGCAAGGTGCGCTAGAGCCGGAGCTGGTCGGCGCGTTCTCTGCCAGCCGGTTTGGCAGCGCTGGCGCGTCCAACAGCAGCGGCTACTAGAGGTGCGAGAGCGTTGAAAGAAGTGAAGGCAGCAGCCAGGAACTCAGATCACCTCTCCCGTAGGGAGAGGTCGGAGCGCATCGTAAGATGCGGTCCGGGTGAGGGGTTACAGCCTGACCGCGCGCGGCCGCCCCTCACCCGGATTGCTGTGCAATCCGACCTCTCCCCGTTGGGGAGAGGTGAAGCAATCGCGGCAGTTCCCGACTTTCCTACGCTCCAGCAAGTTCAGAGTAGGAGCCACGAGGCATCCCATGTTTAGACGATCCGAGCAGGACAAGCGTCCGCAAGTGCAGATCTTCGTCGATGGCGTGGCCGTCGCGGCGCGGCAAGGCGACACGGTTTCCGCTGCGCTACTGGCATCCGGCCAGGACGCACGGCGTTCCACCGCGGTGAGCGGCGCGCCACGTCTGCCTTACTGCATGATGGGCGTGTGCTTCGACTGCCTTGTCACCATCGACGGCGTCGGCAATCGCCAGGGCTGCCTCGTGCCCGTCGCCGACGGCATGCAGATCGAAGTCCAGAAGGGCAAGCGGGAGATCGGACGATGACTGTGGCTCCCAAACGCGAAGATTATGATGTCGTAGTGATCGGCGCAGGGCCTGCTGGCCTCGCGGCCGCGGCGACATCAGCTGAAGCTGGCCTCTCAACGCTGCTGCTCGACGAGAACGTTGGCCCCGGCGGCCAGGTATTCCGCGCCATCTCCTCGACGCCGGTGACTGAACGCAACCTGCTCGGCGCGGACTATTGGGGCGGCGCCGATCTGGTGAAGTCGCTCGGCGCCAGCGGCGCAGAGGTCATCCATCGCGCCACGGTCTGGAGCCTCGACCGCAACCTCGATCTTGCCGTCTCGATCGGCGGTGCTTCTGCCTTCGTCAAGGCAAAGCGCGTGATCCTCGCGACCGGGGCGCTGGAGCGGCCGTTCCCGATTCCCGGCTGGACGCTGCCAGGCGTGATGACAGCCGGTGCCGCGCAGACGATGTTGAAATCTTCGGCGCTGGTGCCTGATGGACGCACCGTCATCGCGGGGCAGGGGCCGCTGCTCTGGCTGCTCGCCGCGCAGATCCTGCGACTGGGCGGCCGGATCGACCGCATTCTCGACACCACCGAGCGCGGCAATTATTTCGCCGCGCTCCCGCACGCTTTCGCGTTCCTGACCTCGCCCTATTTCGCCAAGGGCCTGTCGATGATGCGCGAGGTGAAAGCGAAGGTGCAGGTGGTCTCCGGTGTCACTGAGCTTGCGGCATCCGGTGATGGCCAGCTTGCGAGTGTGAGCTATGTCGGGGGCGGGAAGCGCGAGACCATCCCCGCGGATCTCCTGCTACTGCACCAGGGCGTCGTGCCCAACGTCAATCTGGCGATGTCGGCCGGCGTCGAGCATCGCTGGGACGATCTGCAACTGTGCTGGTCGCCCGTGCTCGATGCGAGCGGCAATTCTTCGGTCCCTGGAATCGCCATTGCCGGGGACGGTGCTGGCATCGGCGGCGCGAATGCGGCGGTGGTCCGTGGCCGCATCGCGGCGCGCGCAGCCGTGGAATCATTGGCTCCCGCTGTCGCTGCAAGACTTCCCGCGATGGCGACGCTCCGCGCCGACCTCGCCAAGGCCGAGCGCGGCCGCGTGTTTCTCGACACGCTGTTCCGCCCCGCGCCACAGTTCCGCATTCCCTCGGGCGACACCATCGTCTGCCGCTGCGAGGAGGTCACCGCAAAGGACGTCCTCGACTCGGTCGCGATTGGTGCGACCGGGCCCAATCAGCTCAAGGCTTATCGCCGCACCGGCATGGGTCCGTGTCAGGGCCGGCTCTGCGGTCTCACCGTCACCGAGCTGATGGCGCAGGCGCGGGCCAAGACTCCGCAGGAGATCGGCTACTACCGGCTGCGCGCGCCGGTGAAGCCGATCACGCTCGCGGAGCTTGCTTCCGTCCCGAAGAGCGAGGCCGACGTCAAGGCCGTGGTGCGCGGATGACCACCAATGTGGATGCGATCGTCATTGGCGGCGGCATCCACGGATGCTCGACGACGCTGCATCTATGCCTTGCCGGCCTGAAGCCGGTGCTGATCGAGAAAGACTACGCCGGCCGCCATGCCTCAGGCGTCAATGCCGGCGGCGTCCGCCAACTGGCGCGGCACATCCCCGAAATTCCGCTCTCGATCCGCTCGATGAGCATATGGGAGAAGATTTCAGATCTCCTCGACGATGATTGCAGCTTCGAGAGCCACGGACAGGTGCTGGTCGCGGAAAACGAGGACGAACTCGCTGTCTGTCGTGCCCGCGTCGCCGAGCTCAATGCGCTCGGCTTCACCCATGAAGAGCTGATCGACGCCACTGAGCTGCGGCGTCTCGTGCCCGCGGTCGCCGATACCTGCCCTGGCGGCGTGGTCTCGCGCCGCGATGGCGCCGCCAATCCGGCGCAGACGACGACGGCGTTCCGTCGCAAGGCCGAGCAGCTTGGCGCCACCGTGCGCGAGGGCATGGCCGCCGGCAATATCCGCTATGGCGACGGCCTCTGGTTGGTCGATGTCGGCTCCGACACCTATGCGGCGCCGGTGCTGGTCAATGCCGCCGGCGCCTGGGCCGGCAAGATCGCGGCCGCGCTCGGTGAGCCCGTGCCGGTCGAGACGGTGGCGCCAATGCTGATGATCACCTCGCGCGTGCCGCACTTCATCGACCCCGTCGTGATCCTGCGCGGGCGAAAACTCTCGTTCAAGCAGTTCAAGAACGGCACCGTGCTGATCGGCGGCGGCCATCTGGCCACACCCTACCAGGACCGCAACGAAACGGTGCTGGACTGGAAGAGCCTCGCGATCAGCGCCCGCACCGTGTTCGAGCTGTTCCCGATCATGCGCGGCGCCACCATCGTGCGCGCCTGGGCCGGCATCGAGGCCAAGATGAAGGATGACATTCCCGTGTTCGGCCCGAGCAGCCGTCACAAGGGGCTCTATCACCAGTTCGGCTTCTCCCTGCACGGCTTTCAGCTCGGCCCCGGCGCCGGCGCCGTGATGGCGGAGCTGATCGTCAATGGCGGTACCCAGACTCGCATCAGCGATCTCGGCATCGACCGCTTCTATCCCGCCACATCCTAGCAGTTCGAGGACGTCATGAGCATCACCCGCAGCATCCGCACGCCAATCATGCACCGCGCCGTCGAAGCCAACGGCTTCGTCTTCGTCGGCGGCACCATCGCCGACGACACCTCGGTCTCGATGGGCGACCAGACCCGCAACATCCTCGGCAAGATCGCCGGCTATCTCAAGGAAGCCGGCACCGACAAGAGCCGCATCGTCAGTGCCTCGATCTTCGTCACGGATCTCTCCAGGAAGAAGGAGATGGACGCGGCCTGGACCGAATTCTTCGGCGACGACCTGCCGACCCGCGCCACCGTCGGCGTTGCCGATCTCGGCGGTGGCGCGCTGATCGAGGTCGTGGTGACCGCGCTCAAGGGCTGATCGAGCGCCCGCGCAGCGCGACCTCAGCCGCCGCCCGGCTCCAGCGCTTCGCCCATCTCCAGCGGATGCGCCATGGTCTCGTGCAACGCCTCGCGATCGAGCTCGCCCTCGGAGATGCTGATGACGACACAGGCGACGCCGTTGCCGATCAGATTGGTCAGCGCACGGCACTCGCTCATGAACTTGTCGATGCCGACCAGGATCGCGATCGACTGGATCGGAATGTCGGGCACGATCGAGAGCGTCGCGGCAAGCGTGATGAAGCCGGCACCGGTGACGCCGGATGCCCCCTTCGAGGTGATCATCGCGATGCCGAGAATGCCGAGCTCCTGCCAGATCGTCAGGTGCGTGTTGGTCGCCTGCGCCAGGAACAGCGTCGCCAGCGTCATGTAGATGTTGGTGCCGTCGAGGTTGAAGCTGTAGCCGGTCGGGATCACGAGGCCGACCACCGAGCGCGAGGCGCCGAGATGCTCCATCTTCTGGATCATCTGCGGCAGCACCGTCTCCGACGACGAGGTGCCGAGCACGATCAATAGCTCGTCCTTGATGTAGGCGATGAAGCGAATGATCGAGAAGCCGGCCAGCCGTGCGATCGAGCCGAGCACGATCAGCACGAACAACATGCTGGTGAGATAGAACGTGCCGATCAGGGCGGCGAGGTTGAGCAGCGAGCCGAGACCGTAGGCGCCGACGGTGAACGCCATCGCGCCGAACGCGCCGATCGGCGCCACGCGAACGATGATGCGGATGATGCCGAAGAACATTTTCGCGGCCTTGTCGATCGCCTCCGCAATCGGCTCACCGGTCTTGCCGAGGAAGGCGATGGCAAAACCGGAGAGAATCGAGACCAGCAGCACCTGCAAGAGATCGCCGCGCGCAATCGCGCCGACATAGCTGTCGGGAATGATCGCCATCAAATGGGCGACGATGCCGTCTTCGTGCGCCTTGGTGACATAGGTCGCGACCGATTTCGGATCGATGGTCGCCGGATCGATGTTGAAGCCGTGCCCGGGCTGGAGAATTTCGCCCACGAGAAGACCGATGGCGAGCGCGACAGTCGAAATCGTCTCGAAATAGATCAGCGACTTCAGCCCGACCCGGCCGACGCGCTTGAGGTCGCCCATCGAGGAGATGCCGTGCACCACGGTGCAAAAGATCACCGGCGCAATCATCATCTTGATCAGCGCGATGAAGGCGTCGCCGAGCGGCTTCAGGGCCTTGCCGAGATCAGGATAAGAATAGCCGATCAGCACCCCGAATGCGATCGCGATCAGAACCTGGACGTAGAGGATCTTGTACCAGGGCTGGTGCCGGCGATGGATAGCCGGCTGGATCGCAAGCTGTGTCATAGTATGAGCCCCGGAACGCATTGATCTTGCATGATTCACATCATGTGATGATGTCTGGATAAGCAACAATCACATTTTTGTCGGATCGCACGAACATCAATCGCTGCATCGCAGCGGGGGAGCCTGTCGAACGCAACCGGCTCGGACGAGCGTTCGCGCCGCTTCTGATGGGGCAGATCCCAATGTTGCGGTCCTGTTGTCCGGCATCGGCACGCTGATCTTCTTCGTCATCGCCACCACCGGCCATGCCGGTCGCTTGCGCGCCACGCACAGTGAGTCCCAGGGATGCGCCCGAGGGGGTGGAACAAAACGCCGCTTTCGCCGATGATGAAGTATTCCGGAGAATTGCTCATGCCACAGGCCAGCTCGACCACCTTTCCTTCACGCCTCAATGGCCGATTTGCGCTGGTGACCGGTGCTTCCCAGGGTATCGGGCGCGCCGTTGCCGTCAGGCTCGCTCAGGAAGGCGCGACCGTCGCCATCAATTATGTCGACCATCCCGGGAGGGCGGAGGAGACGCTTGCGCTGGCAAGGACAGGATCGAGCGATCACGGCCATGGCAAGCTCGACCATGTCATCGTCAAGGCCGACGTCAGCAGCGAGCAGGAAGTCGCTGCGATGTTCGAGACGATCCTGGCGCGCTGGAAGCGCCTCGACTGTCTCGTCAATAATGCCGGCTTCCAGCGGGAATCGCCGAGCGAGGCGCTCGACATCGAAACTTATCGTCGCATTATCGACGTCAATCTCAACGGCGCCGTGCTTTGCGCGCAGAAGGCGCTGGCGCATTTCGTCGCCCGCGGCGGAGGCGGCAGCATCATCAATTGCTCCAGCGTCCACCAGATCATCCCGAAGCCCGGCTATCTCGCCTATTCGATCAGCAAGGGCGGCATGGCCAATCTGACGCGCACGCTGGCGCTGGAGTTTGCCGGCCGCGGCATTCGCGTCAACGCGGTCGGTCCCGGCGCGATCGACACGCCGATCAACGCGGCCTGGACCGGCGACGCCGAAAGCCGCAGCGCCGTCACCAGCCACATTCCGCTCGGCCGCGTCGGCACGCCGGAGGAGATGGCCGCCGTATTCGCCTTCCTCGCCTCGGATGACGCCAGCTACATCACCGGGCAGACCATCTATGCCTGCGGCGGCCTGACATTGTTTCCCGAGTTCAGGGAGAATTGGGCGAGCTAGACGCCGGGCTCAGCGGAGAAACTATGAACCCGCCACTCCGGTGTCGACAGCTTCAGAAATCTCCTGCGAGGAGGTCGTAAGAGCCCCGGCTGCCGCGGACATACTTCCTGGCCGCGGCGGCACATATCAAGTCGCGGTTGGTATCGAATGCGTTCAGAAATCCCGATTCGCTGGAATGGGTCCCCGGTTGAATCCGTTTCAACGCCCCTTCGTCGATGAAGAACGAGGCTTCAATGGCGCTGTCGTGTCCCCAGAACCGCACGGCATGCCGAGTCCGGTCATATGAGCGGCTGTGATTTGGAAAGTCGATCATGATAAGGGCCGATCAAGTTGCGGGATTGACGCAGGGGCGCAAAGGGAAGCCCAACTGCCCATTCCCTTAAATGAGAGTCTGGCGCGGGTACAACGCGGCGGGAGGCCTTTCGTCACAAATAGTTCTAGCCGCCCTCGCAATTCGGCGAAAGGTCATTATCTACAGGCGATCACCGCACGCCCCTCGGCTGCTATCGGTGACTGAGAGCATTGCGCTCCCGCCGGAACCAACAGGCGGTCGATATGTCGGATTCTGCGAGATTCAGCGTTCGCGAGTGGCTCGTACCTCCGGTCTTGCTGCCGATCTTCTTCGTGCTGCTGATCGCCGCCTCGATGCTCATACAACGGTAGCCAGGCCAGGCGTGCGGTCGCCGTTTTCGTGACGGGACTACCCACCGAATCAAGTCCGGCAGCAACCCAGTGATGTCGCCGCCAATGCTCGAGATCGACCTCCGAACGGGTCAGCACCCCGGCGGTACAGAATCCTACGAAGACGCTCTGGCGGCAGAGAATGTCAGCCTGCGGCTACTGCTGGCCCAAGCGGAGATCAATACGAACGGGCTGCTTGCCAGGGCGGGGATCGACGCCAAAGAGCGGGAGACCGCCGACAAGCTGCAAAAGCTGATCCTTGAAGAGCTGCATCATCGCGTCAAGAACACACTTGCGACCGTTTCCGCCATCGTCTCGCAGAGTCTGCGCAACGTGCAGGGCGTGGATCACGCGCAACGGGCGATCGAGGGCCGACTATTGGCGCTCGGCCGGGCGCACGATCTCCTTTTGCAGACAAAATGGTCAAGCGCCGATCTCGGCGCGGTTGTTCACAACGCCATCGAAGCTTTCGATGACCGCAATGAGTCAAGGTTTTCGATCTCGGGACCCGATGTCCAGATCAATTCCGGAGCTGTCATCGTCATCGCGATGACGCTCAACGAGCTTTGCACGAACGCCACGAAATATGGCGCCTTTTCGTTGCCAAAGGGGCGCGTGGATCTCGGCTGGACGATTGATCGGAAATCGCAACGCTTGCGCCTGAGCTGGACCGAGAAAGATGGTCCATCGGTCAGGTCGCCCGCAAAGCGCAGCTTTGGAACGAGATTGATCGAAACCCTTGGGCGCCAACTTCTGGGCGACGTGCAGCTAACCTATGCGGAGAGCGGCTTCGCGTACACCTTCGACGCTCCGATGACATCTCTCAATGCTCCTGCGCCGGCATAGCCGGCAAGCAGCCGCGGAGACGCGCGAAGACTTCCATCGAAAGGAGCCGGCATGTTCAAATTCTTACAATATCGCGCCAGAGCGGCCGCGTACGGCGAGCTTGCCAGGAATTCTTCCGGCCGGGACGATACCCGTAAATTCGAGAAACTGCGGGACAGTCTCGCATCGCGCGCGGACAACGAGCGGGTCCTCGCGGATCAATATGTGGATGCAGTCAATGCCGGAGGGACGGAGCGACCGTGCGTTGCAACCCTCGCGGCGGAGGAGGAACGCGTCTTGCGGTGTCTCGGCGCGGCCGTCATCATGCAATGGAATTCTCTCCCGACGCCCCTTCAACGGGAGATATTCGACACTGCTGGATCGGTCGGAACCTTGCTGGATACGGCAGCGCTCCGCGGGCAGATCGCCCGGTTTCTTCACAAGCACAGGCACGACGCTGATCCCGGCAAGATCTAACCGCTGATGTCTTTTGGGACAGAGCGAGAAGCACGGTTCGCGAAGCGCGCGGATGCAAGCACAGGAGGACTCGCGATGACGCTAACAAAATTCAGGATCGACGCAGGGCCGCATGCCATGGACGGGCTGCGCCTCCTTGCCCAGGAGGACACGAGAGAAGTCGAGGCATTCGTGAGCCGCAAGGTGATGGATGTGTGGGCTGAATCGGTTGAGCACAGCGGGGGACGCCAGAGTCTGTTCCGCAGGCAATACAACGCGCTTGGGCAGCTGAACCTTGCGGCGCTCCAGCGCATCGTGAACGCCAAATACCAGCGGGGCGTCGCGTTCAACCGTCAGCACCCGTTCGTCGAGGTGTTATTCTCGGACATTGCGGCAAGCGGGGAGAGCTTGAATCTCAGCGAACTGGTGCGCGAGCCTCTGCCGCCGGCATTTCACCGGCTTTCCTGATCCGATTGGGGCGCGGCCCAGGTCAGGCGCGGGTGATCTGGAAAAAGTGCGCGGTGTAGACTAGATCTTCCGCATGACAAGATCACCGCTCCAGGATTTCGTCGACCGGCACGAGAAGCTGTTCGTGCTGACCGGCGCCGGCTGCAGCACCAATTCCGGCATTCCCGATTATCGCGACCGCCATGGCAATTGGAAGCGGACCCAGCCGGTCAATTTCCAGGCCTTCATGTCGGAGGAGCACACGCGCCAGCGCTATTGGGCGCGCAGCCTGATCGGCTGGCGGCGGTTCGGCCAGGCAAGGCCGAACGATGCGCATCATGCATTGGCCCGGCTCGAGGCGAGGGGGCGCTGCGAGATGCTGTTGACCCAGAATGTCGACCGGCTGCATCAGTCCGCCGGCCACCGGCAGGTGATTGATCTGCACGGGCGACTTGACCTGGTCCGCTGCATGGGCTGCGAGGCCAAGACGCCGCGCAACGAATTCCAGGATGCGCTTGGTCGCGCCAATGCGGAGTGGCTGACACTCGACGCTGCGGACGCACCCGACGGCGACGCTGATCTGGAGCACGCGGATTTTACGTCATTCAAGGTACCGGCCTGCGAGGCCTGCGGCGGTATCCTCAAGCCCGACGTCGTGTTCTTCGGCGAGAACGTCCCGCGCGACGTGGTCGCAGGCGCGCAGGACCATCTTGCGCAGGCCGACGCAATGCTGGTCGTCGGCTCCTCGCTGATGGTCTATTCCGGCCTCCGCTTCGTGAAGGCCGCCGCAGACCGGCAAATCCCGATCGCTGCTGTCAATCTCGGGCGTACCCGTGCGGATGATCTCCTCGCGCTGAAGGTCGAGGAGCGCTGCGAAGCGGCGCTTGCATTCCTGCTTTGAGCGCACTGCACGCCCGCTATCGCATAGGTGCTACGCACTTCACCCGCGGCGCTGTCGCTGGTATGAAAATTGCTGCGGTTTCCGCTCAATTTTGACGGCCAGCACGGAGAATTTGGAATGCTTGAGGGAGCCGAAGTGCGGCTTGCCGTGGATATCGGCGGCACGTTCACCGACATCGTGCTTGATGTGGGCGAAGTGCGCAAAACCCGCAAGGTTCTGACGACGCCGCAGCGGCCCGAGCAGGCGGTGCTGGACGGGATGCGTCTCATTCTGACCGACGCACATGCACATATCAGCGACATCGATGTCTTCATTCACGGCACCACGCTCGCGACCAATGCCATCATCGAGCGGCGTGGCGCCAAGACCGCGCTGATCGCCACGGATGGCTTTCGCGATGTACTGGATATCGGCACCGAGAGCCGCTACGACCAGTATGATCTCTCCATCGACAAGCCGAAGCCGCTGGCGCCGCGCAGCCTGCGCTTTACCGTGCCCGAGCGCATCGACGCCCATGGCGCCGTCCGTCTGCCGCTGGACGAAGCTGCCGTGCGCGCACTTGCGCCGAAATTGCGCGAGTTGAAGGTCGAGAGCGTCGCAATCGCCTTCCTGCACTCCTATGCCAATCCCGAGCACGAGCGCCGTGCGGCCGCGATCCTCGCCGAGGAGATGCCGGGCATTTCGGTGACGGTGTCATCGGCCGTGTGTCCCGAAATCCGGGAATATGAGCGCACCTCGACGGCGGTTGCGAATGCCTATGTGCAGCCGCTGATCGACGGCTATCTCGCCCGCATGGCGGATGCCCTGCAGGTCGAGCAGTTCCGCGGCGCCATCTATCTCGTCACCTCCGGCGGCGGCGTCACGTCGATCGAAACCGCGCGACGCTTTCCGGTGCGGCTGGTCGAGTCCGGTCCTGCCGGCGGCGCGATCTTCTCGGCGCAGATCGCAGCGCGTCTCGGCGAGACCAAGGTGCTCTCCTTCGACATGGGTGGTACCACCGCAAAGATCTGTCTGATCGAAAAATACCAGCCCGAGACCTCGCGCGTGTTCGAGGTCGATCGCGCGGCGCGCTTCCTCAAGGGCTCCGGCCTGCCGGTGCGCATTCCCGTGATCGAGATGGTCGAGATCGGCGCCGGCGGCGGCTCGATCGCGCATGTGGACGCGATGAAGCGCGTCACCGTCGGTCCGGAGAGCGCGTCCTCCGAGCCGGGGCCTGCCTGCTACGGCCGCGGCGGCCAGCGGGCTGCCGTGACCGACGCGGACGTCGCGCTCGGCATGATCGATCCCGATGCCTTCGCGGGTGGCACCATCAAGCTCGACCCGGAGCTCTCGAAGAAGGCCCTGCTGAGCAGCGTCGGCGAGCCGCTGGGCTTGTCGGCGGAGACCGCCGCTTATGCTGTGCACGAAGTCGTCTGCGAGAACATGGCGAGCGCAGCACGCGTGCATGCGGTCGAGCGCGGCGAGATCGTCGGCCAGCACACGCTGATCGCCTTTGGCGGTGCGGCGCCGCTGCATGCGGCGCGTGTCGCCGAGAAGATCGGTGTGTCCAGGGTGATCGTGCCGTCGAATGCCGGCGTTGGTTCGGCGGTCGGCTTCCTGGCTGCGCCCATCGCCTATGAACTGGTGCGCAGCCGTCACGTCCGGCTCGACGATTTCGACACGGGTGCAGTCTCCGATCTGCTCCAGGACATGGTGACGGAAGCGCGCGCATTGGTCGAGCCGGGCGCTGCCGGTGCGCCGGTGCGTGAGCGTCGCGCGGCCTTCATGCGCTATGTCGGCCAGGGCCACGAGATCACCGTCGAGCTGCCGAACCGGCCGCTGACGTCGGCCGATCTTGCCGGACTGCGCCAGAAATTCGAGGCCGATTATTCCGCGATGTTCGAGCGACCGATCCCGGGCGCTGCGATCGAGGTGCTGAGTTGGTCGGTGCTTGCAACCACCGAAGCACGCCATCCGCCGACGGTTGCAGCCGTGACGCGCAGACCCGCGGGCAAGGCGTCAGGCAGCCGCAAGTTCTTCGACGGAAGGGCAGGCGAAGTCATCGAGATCCCGCTCTATCGTCGCGAGGACATGGCGCCGGGCGCGACGATTGCGGGGCCTGCCGTGATTGCCGAGGACGAGACCTCCACCTTCGTCTCGACCAGTTTTGACGCGCATATTGACGGTGCGGGCAGCATTGTCATGGAACGAAAGGCAGCCTGATCATGAGCGAGGCAAAAGGCACGAGCCTGATCGACCTTCAGATCATGTGGCACCGGCTGATCGCCGTGGTCGAGGAGCAGGCGCAGGTGCTGCTCCGCACCGCGTTCAGCCCGATCGTGCGCGAATGCGGCGATCTCTCGGCCGGCGTGTTCGACCTCAAGGGGCGGATGCTCGCACAGGCCGTGACCGGCACGCCCGGTCACGTCAACTCGATGGCGGAATCGGTCAAGCACTTCATCGACCACTTCCCGCTGGAGACGATGAAGGAGGGCGACGCCTACATCACCAACGATCCCTGGATGGGCACCGGCCATCTCAACGACTTCGTCGTCACCACGCCGTGCTTCAAGGATGGCAAGATCGTCGCGCTGTTCTCCTGCACCAGCCATCTGATGGACATCGGCGGCATCGGTTTCGGCCCCGATGCCACCGACGTGTTCATGGAGGGGCTCTACATCCCGATGCTGAAGCTGATCGACAAGGGCGTCGTCAACGAGACGCTGATGGCGATGATCCGCACCAACACGCGGCTGCCGATCGACACCGAAGGCGACACCTATTCGCTCGCCGGTTGCAACGACGTCGGCTGCGAGCGCTTGGTCGAGATGATGACCGAGTTCGGCATCGACACGCTCGACGAGCTCGGTGACTACATCTGCGACCGCTCGCGCGAGGCCGTGCTCGCCGAGATCGCCAAACTGCCGAAGGGCAGCTGGCGAAACACCATGGTGGTCGATGGCTACGACGCACCGGTGACGCTGGCGGCGACGCTGACGATCTCGGACGAGGGCATCCATGTCGATTTCGACGGCACGTCGGCCGCGTCGAAATTCGGCATCAACGTGCCCCCGTCCTACACCACGGCCTATACCGTGTTCGGCCTCGGCTGCGTCGTCGCCTCGCAGATCCCGAACAATGCCGGCTCGCTGTCGCCGCTGACGGTGTCGGCTCCCCCTGGTGCGATCCTCAACGCACCGAAGCCGGCGCCGGTCGCCTCGCGACACATCATCGGCCAGATGCTGCCGGACGTCGTGTTCGGCTGCCTGCGCCAGATCATTCCCGAGCGCGTTCCGGCTGAAGGCACCTCGTGCCTGTGGAATCTCAACGTGCGCGGCCAGACCCGTTCCGGCCTCGGCGGCAATTACGGGTTCTCGATGGCGGTGACGTCCAATGGCGGCACCGGCGCGCGTTTTGCGAAGGATGGACTGTCGGCGACCGCCTATCCCAGCGGCGTGCGCGGCACGCCGGTCGAGATCGCGGAGACGCAGACACCGCTGATCTTCTGGCGCAAGGAGCTGCGTCCGGATTCCGGCGGAGCAGGGCGCACCCGCGGCGGCCTCGGCCAGATCATCGAGGTCGGCACCGGCATCGATGCGCCCTTCGACATCCTGGCGGCGTTCGACCGCATCGATCATCCGCCGCGCGGGCGCGATGGCGGCCATAACGGTGAGGCCGGCTATGTCGGCCTCAAGTCCGGCCAGAAGATGCGCGGCAAGGGATTTCAGACCATTCCGCCGGATGATCGGCTGCTGGTGATGACGCCCGGCGGCGCCGGCATCGGCGCACCCGGTGAGCGCGATCAAGCGGCGGTCAAGGACGACGTCGAAAGCGGGCTGGTGTCTGCAGACAACGCGGCGGCGGTGTACGGCTACGCGCGGTGAGGCGCTGAAATATTTCGTCCCGGCCTGACCGGCCGGGACGATGTCTTGATGAACCAGCGTTACGCCGCCGCTTTCTTCCGCGCCTGCTCGGCCTTGTAGAGCTCGAACTCTTCGGCGACCGCCTTCGCGACCGACGGTCGCTGACGCAGGCGCTCGTAATAGGCCTTCACGTTCGGCCATTTCGCAAGCTCGATCGGCGGCGTCGCCATGGTCCAGTTGATGACCGTGACGAGATAGGCGTCCGCCACGCTGAAATGGTCGAGCAGGAACTCGCGCCCCTTCAGGTAGTTGTCGAGATAGTCGAGCCGCGACAGGTTCTTCTCCAGCACATAGGCCTTGGCTTCCTGCGGCGCATTGCGGTCGAGCACGGGCACGAACAGGCCCTTGTGCAGCTCCGTGCCGATGAAGCAGAGCCATTGATGCAGCCGCGTGCGTTCAATGCCTGCGGTCGCGCCGATGCCCGATCGCGGGAAGCGGTCGGCGACATATTGCAGGATCGCCGCGTTCTCGGTCAGCACCACGCCCTCGTCGGTGCGCAGCGTCGGCACGAGGCCGATCGGATTGACGGCGCGGAAGTCGGAGCCGTCCTTGAGCACTGTCTTGGTCGGCGGATCGACTTCGAGATAGTTCGCCTCGGCGCCCGCTTCATACAGCGCGACGCGGGTCGCCATGGAGCAGGCGAGCGGCGAGAAATAAAGATCCATCTGGTGTCTCCCTGGGCAATTCCTATTGTGAGTGTCGCTCAACCTGGCCAGATTGATTTTTGTACTGTCTTGCATAATATGAGGATGGTCAAGGATTAAATTGCGAAATGGTACAAAAATCAAAGCCGCCAGCTGCTGCCAGCGAACCCGAGCGCCGCGGCGAACCCAAGCGCCGCGGCGAACCCAAGCACCGCGGCGAGCCTAAGCGTCGCGGCCGACCACGCGCCTATGAGCCCGAAATCGCTCTCGGCAAGGCGCTCGATCTGTTTCGCAAGCAGGGTTTTGCAGCGACCTCGCTGGACGATCTCAGCCAAGCCACCGGCATGAACAGGCCAAGCCTCTACGGCGCCTTCGGCGACAAGCGCGAGCTCTACATCAAGAGCTACCAGCGCTACCGCGACGACGCGCGCGCATCGATGGTCGTGATCTTTCGCCAGGAGATGCCGCTGCGCCAGCGGCTGGAGCGCATCTATGCCGCCGCGCTTCACATCTATCTCTCCGGGGAGACCGGCCCGCTCGGCTGCTTTACGGTGGTAACGGCGGCGTCCGAAGCGGTGAGCGATCCCGAAATTCGCGCCATGGTGATCGAAGGCCTCACCGAGCTCGACAAGGCGTTCACGAACTGCTTCCGGCGCGCCAAGGAGAAGGGCGAACTGCCGGACAGCGCCGATCCATCCGCACTGGCGCAGCTCGCCTCCGCCACCATCCACACCATCGCCATCCGCTCCCGCGCGCGCGTGCCGCGCAAGGAGCTGGAGGCGATCGTCAAAGGCGCGATCGATGTGATGGTGGGGGCTAACACTTAGGCTGCGCCGCGACAACGGCAAGCGTCTCGCTCGGCCTCTCGCCTCAACGTCGTCCTGGCGAAAGCCAGGACCCATAACCACCGAATCTCGTTTGGCGAAGTCTCGAAGTGACCACCGTCCGCTGCAATGACCCTTCGGGGTAATGGGTCCTGGCTTTCGCCAGGACGACGATGCGGCGCGATCGCGCTCTTCCTACGCCGCGCGAATCTGTGCGAGGAAGCGATCCACCTCGTCGCGCAGGCGCTGCGACTGTTTTGACAGCTCGATTGCCGACACCAGCACCTCTTCCGCCGCCGTGCCCGTCGCTGCGATGCCGTCGGTGACGCCGGCGATGTTCTGCGAGACCTCGCCGGTGCGCGCGGCGGCCTGCTGGACGTTCTGCGCGATCTCCTGGGTTGCCGTGCCCTGCTGGCCGACGGCTGCGGCGATCGCGGCGGAGATTTCGTCGACTTGGTGGATCGTCGCGCAGATCGACTGGATGCCTTCGACGGCGCCTGACGTCTCGCCCTGGACCGCCGTCACCTGCGCGCCGATTTCCTCCGTCGCCTTCGCGGTCTGGGTTGCGAGCGCCTTGACCTCGGAGGCGACCACCGCAAAGCCGCGGCCGGCTTCGCCCGCGCGCGCCGCCTCGATCGTCGCATTCAGTGCCAGCAGATTGGTCTGGCCGGCAATGCCGTTGATGAAGGAAACGACGTCACCGATTTTTTGCGCGGCATCTGCGAGGCTCTGGACACGTGCATTCGAAGCCTGTCCGTCGCGCGCGGCCTTGCCCACCACCTCGGTTGCATGTGCGAGCCGCCGGCTGATTTCGGTCATCGACGAGGACAGCTCTTCCGCAGCCGCCGCCACCGTCTGCACGTTCTCCGAGGCGAGCGCCGAGGCTGACGAGACCGCGCGGGTCTGATGGCGCGACTGTTCGACGATATCGGACATCGAGCGCGCGGTGTGCTCCATCTCGACCGCCGCCGACGACACCGTGGTGACGACGTCGCGGATGCTGGCCTCGAAATTGTCGGCAAGCGCCGCGAAAGCGCGGCGCTTCTCCGCCTCGGACCGGGCCTTGGCCTCGCGCTGATCGGCCTGGAGCCTGCTGAAGTTGACGGCATTGTCGCGGAACACCGCGACCGCCTTCACCATCGCGCCGACCTCGTCGTTCGCTTTGCCTTCGGGCACGGCGACGTCGAGGCGGCCGTCCGCGAGCTCGCGCATCACGTTCGTGATGGAGAGGATCGGACGCGAGATTCCGCGGGCGATGAGATAGCCGACGATCGCTGCGAGGATCAGTCCCAGGGCAGCGATGCCGAGCGAAAGCCACCAGGCGCGGTCGGCCGACGCCACGTAATCGGCGTTGTCCATCACCAGCTCGACGGCGCCGAGCGGTTTGCCGGAAAAGTCCTTGATCGGCCCGAGCAGCGCGGCGACCGGAATCTTGTCGAGCTTTGCCTGCTTCACCATGAAGTCGCCGCCGGCGGCGCGGCTGTAGTCGGCCGTTTCGAAGAAGCTGTTGCCCTTCAACGTGCCGCCGAACAGCCTGAAGCCTGTGCCGTCGGCGAGATGGAAGGCGATGTCGACATGGCGGTTGGTCTTGAAATCGTCGAGAAAGGACTGGCCGAAGGTCAGGCCGAATTCCACCGAGCCGAGATGCTTCCCGGCTTGCGCGATCGGCACCACGCCGCGAATGCCGAGCCCGGCAACGCCGCCTTCGAGGCCGACGACGACCTTGTGCTCCTGATTGGCGTCGATCACGGTCTTGCGGAAGCTCGAGAGGTCGTCGCCGAACTTCGCCGGCTGGTGCACCCGCAGGAAGGAGGTGGCGGGCGGCGTATGGAACTGGAACTGTTCGACGCCGTATTCCGACTTGGTCGCCGCAAATACGGGCCCGAACAGACGCATCAGCGCCTCGCGATCCTGCCTGGCCATCGCCTCCTGCGTCGCCGGCATCGCGGCCACGACCGCGCTCATGGCGGCGGCGCGATGGGACTCTTCTGCGATCCGCGACAGCAGCGCATCATAATGGCTGCGCAGTTCCCGCTGGTCGGCCCGGTCGATGATGCCCGCGATGATCCACATCGCGCCGAGCACGGCGATCATCGCGGTCGCCGCCGCGGTCAGTGCCAGCGCAACGGTGATCCGCATCCTGAGGTTAAGGCTCGCTCGCATGTCCGACTCGTTCGTTGAGCGTTGATTAACAATGCCTATCAACTTCTCGCTAAGAGAGGGTGAACGGGATACCGGCCAAATGGGTGTGGGGTGGGCTGCCTGCCAGAATAGCGGTGTCGTCCCGGCGAAGGCCGGGATCCATACCGCGTGATCTATCGATCGTGGCTGGTGGCAGTACCGAGCTGCGATCGTCTGCCAAACTACCCTTGTGGGTATGGGTCCCGGCCTTCGCCGGGACGACACCGACTGCGTAGAGCTAGCGAGCCCTAATAGCCTCTCCCGCGGTCAACCACGTTCTCCAGCGCACCACCCCCCTCGAACCGCGCGATCTGCTCGGCGACATAGGCCGAGATCGCGTCCGCGTCGGTGTCGGCGGCGTTGTGCGGCGTCAGCACCACCTTGGGATGGGTCCAGAACCGGCTGTCCGCGGGCTGCGGTTCCTGAACGAAGACGTCGAGCGAGGCGGCGCCCAGCGTGCCGTCGTCGAGGCAGGCCAGGATGTCGGCTTCGTTCTGCAAGCCGCCGCGGCCCGCATTGATCAGCACGGGCGGGCCGAGCGGGCTCGTGCGGTTGAGCTTGGTGAAGACCTCGCGGTTGAGGATGCCGTTTGTATCTGATGTCAACGGCAGCAGCGACACCAGGATGTCGGTCTTGCGAAGGAATGCATCCAATCCGGCGCTGCCGTGAAGGCATTCGACGCCCTCGATCGTACGCGGGCTGCGGCTCCAGCCGGCGACGCGGAAGCCGAGCCGCCGCAGCACGTCGGCGGCATCCGCACCCAGCGTGCCCAAGCCCATCACGCCGACCGTGACCGCGCTCGCCGGCCATTGATAAAGCGGCGCCCAGCGCTTGGCGCGCTGCGAGTCGCGCAAATAGAGTTCCTGGCGATGGTGCATCAGCACGTGCAACACGACATATTCGGTCATGCGGTTGGTCAGGTCAGGCACGGCCACGCGCACCAGCGGCACGTTGGGCAGGCTCTTGTCGGCCATCAGCGCATCGACGCCGGCGCCGAGATTGAAGATCGCCCGCAGATTGGGAAAGGAGCCGAGGTCACCCGGCACCGGCTTCCAAACCGCGGCGTAATGCACCTCGGCCGGATCGAGGGAGGTATCGGGCAGCAGGACCACGCGGCGGTCGCCGCAGACCGCATCGAACCGGGCCTTCCAGCGCTCCGGCAGCCAGTTCTGCTGCGTGCTGTTGATCAGGACGGCCAGTGTACCCACGGTCATTCGAAGTGCCTCATAAGGTTCCGCTTTTGGTGATCTTCCTTGACACGATCTGCCGGATTTTTCTTGCAGTTTTTTTCCGCAGCGCTGTCGGGGCGGGGCATATTGGATCGTCTTTGAAACAAGCGTTCTCGGAAGGTGCTGCCCATGCTCTATGCGATCCTTTGCTATCATGATGAGGACTTCGTCGGCTCCTGGAGCAAGGACCAGGACGAGGCCGTGATGAAGAAGCTCGCCGTGGTGCAGGACAAGCTCACGAGCCAGGGCCGCCTCGGACCGGTGGCGCGGCTGCTGCCGACCACCGCGGCGGCAACCCTGCGCAAGGAAGATCCGCCGCTGGTGATCGACGGCCCCTATGCCGAGACCAAGGAGCAGCTGCTCGGCTTCTACATCGTCGACTGCAAGAATCTCGACGAGGCGCTCGATGTCGCGCGCGACCTTGGTTCGGCCAATCCCGGCGGCGCCTATGAGGTGCGTCCCGTCGGTGTGTTCAGGCCCGGGGGAATCTCGGCGTGAGCGAGGCCGACACCGGCTGGATCGAGACCGCGCTGACCTCGGCGCGACCCCAGGCAGTCGGCGCGCTGCTGCGCTATTTCCGCGATCTCGATACGGCCGAAGAGGCGTTTCAAAACGCGTCCTTGCGCGCACTGAAGACCTGGCCCCAGAACGGGCCGCCGCGGGATCCCGCGGCCTGGCTGATCATGGTCGGCCGCAACGTCGCCATCGACGAGGTGCGGCGCAGCCGCAAGCAGCAGCCGCTGCCGGAGGACGACCAGGCTATCTCCGATCTCGACGACGCCGAAGGCGCGCTCGCCGAGCGGCTCGACGGCTCGCACTATCGCGACGACATTTTGCGGCTGATGTTCATCTGCTGTCATCCGCAGCTGCCGGCGACGCAGCAGATCGCGCTCGCGCTGCGCATCGTCTCCGGTCTCACCGTGAAGCAGATTGCGCGCGCCTTCCTGGTTTCGGAGGCCGCGATGGAGCAGCGCATCACCCGCGCCAAGGCCAAGGTCGCGGAAGCCGGTACGCCGTTCGAGACGCCCGGCGCGATCGAGCGATCTGAGCGGCTCGTCGGCGTCGCAGCGATGATCTATCTGATCTTCAACGAGGGCTATTCGGCGAGCGGCGATGCGGCCGAGTTGCGCAAGCCGCTCTGCGAGGAAGCCATCCGGCTGGCGCGGTTGTTGCTGCGCTTGTTTCAGGGCGAGCCGGAAATCATGGGGCTCACCGCGCTGATCCTGCTACAGCACGCGCGCAGTGCTGCGCGCTTTGCCGCTGACGGTTCGTTGATCCTGCTGGACGACCAGGATCGCTCGCTGTGGAATCGTAACATGATCGCGGAAGGCCTCGCCCTAATCGACAAGGCGATGCGCCACCGCCGCAGCGGCCCCTATCAGATCCAGGCCGCGATAGCCGCGCTGCATGCGCGCGCGCCGACGCCTGATGAGACCGACTGGACCCAGATCGACCTGCTCTACGGAGCGCTCGAGGTGGTGCAGCCGTCGCCGGTGGTGACGCTCAACCGCGCGGTTGCGGTGTCCAAGGTGCGCGGACCGCAAGCCGCGCTCGATCTGATCGAACCGCTGGCGCCGAAGCTTGCGAACTACTTCCATTTCTACGGCGTGCGCGGCGCTTTCCTGATGCAGCTCGGCCGCAACGACGAAGCGCGCGTCGCCTTCGACCGGGCCATCGCGCTCGCCAACACGTCGGCCGAAGCCGCCCACATCCGCATGCACCTCGATCGCCTGATCCGGGACAGCCAGCCGAAAGGCGGCGGCAGCCGGCGGGGCGTTAAGGCGAAGTGACGCGACTTCGCGTCATTCCGGGGCGCCCGAAGGGCGAGCTATGGTGCGTAATTGCGCACCTGAGAATCTCGAGATTCCGGGTTCGGTCCTGCGGACGGCCCCGGAATGACGAGAAAAATTCGTTCCGCCAACTGTCGGCCCCCGCCGCTCCCATTCGTCTTAAACCCGTAACAAGGGAGCCATTCATGCGGAAAGCCGTTGCCATTATCGCCGTCGTGCTCGCGATCGGGATCGCGGGCGTCCTCGTCTTCGCCCTGACCAAGCCGGACACGTTCCGTGTCGAGCGCTCGCTCGCGCTGAAGGCGCCCGCCGCGGCGATCTATCCGCTGGTCGCCGATTTCCACTTCTGGACCGACTGGTCGCCCTATGAGGGGCGCGATCCCGCGATGAAGCGCATCTATGGGGGAACTGCGGCGGGGAAAGGCGCGACCTATGCATGGGACGGCAACAACAATGTTGGCGCCGGCCATATGGAAATCCTCGAAGCGAATGCGTCGTCGAAACTCCGCATCAAGCTCGATTTCGAACGGCCCTTCGAAGGCCACAACACCGCAGAGTTCACCTTTGTGCCGCAAGGCGATGCCACGCTGGTCACATGGGCGATGTACGGCCCGGCTCCGTTGATGTCCAAGGTGATGCAGGTCTTCATCAACATGGACACCATGATCGGCAAGGACTTTGAGGCAGGCCTCGTCAGTCTGAAGAAGCTCACCGAGAAGTAATTCCGGCTGTCGCCAAAGGGACTGTCAAGGGGACTGTCAAGAGGACTGTCAAGAGGACTGTCAAGAGGACCTACCAAGAAACTGTCAGGCAAACGAAGAGGAGAGAAACGATGCTCAATGCCTATCTGTTCTATCAGGACACCTGCGAAGCGGCGTTCAACCATTACGCCAAGGTCCTGGGCGGCAAGATCGACGCCATGATGCGCCTCTCGGACGCGCCGCCATCCGATATGCCCCCCGGACCGGCTGGCCGCGAGAAGACGATCATGCATGCGCGGATGACGCTGCCTGGCGGCGCCGTGCTGATGGCCTCCGACACGCCACCCGAGCACTTTCACAAGCCGCAGGGCTTTTCCATCTCGCTCACGGTCACGGACCCCGCTGAGGGCGAGCGCAAGTTCAACGCGCTTGCCGACGGCGGCGCCGTCACGATGCCCTTCAGCAAGACGTTCTGGGCCAAGGGCTTTGGCATGTGCGTCGACAAGTTCGGTATTCCCTGGATGGTGAATTGCCCGGCCGAAGGAATGTGAGCACGAGCCTCAAGCGTTGAGCCGCGGCGCCCTCTCTTTCATTTTCATGGGAGAGGGCGTCGCGCTGGACCGCGCTTATGTCCGACGAATGTCATCGACGCGGCGCGCGAGCGCCCTGTGGACCGGACCGCATCGCACAACAACTGGCGAAATATTGGGCTATAATTTTCGCGCGCAATCCGCTAATTTTACGTCACAAAATCTACAAACTGGGGTGGACGTGACTTGCAAGGGGAGCGGCCGATGGCGGCGGCGCTACAAATCAATTTTGCTCTTTGGGGAATGCTCATCTGCGCCAGCGTAAAGCTGGCCCCGGTGATTCGGCCGCTTTTCTTCTAGACCAGCTTCTGTCTAGAACAACAGCCAGCTCGCGACGGCGAGGGTGCCTTGTCCGAGCACGTAAAGCCAGCCCACGGTTGCGACCGCGCTCGCGCTCAGGAACGACAGGGTGAAGGCCTGATCGCCCGCTCGCTGCAACAGGGACGATTGAACCTGAGGATTAGCGTGTCCCTCGGTGCTGATGCTGGTCATGACAATCTCCGCGGACACGAAATTAAGCTGGCGCAGAGTATGCCAACCCAACTTGGCCTTAGTGTGACGCGGTTCACAGATGTTGTGAATTTTCGACGGCGCAGCGCGTCGTTCGTCAGTTGATCAACATCGCGATCACAATGAAGCCAACACTCAAGACGGCGACAAAGGCGACAACGTAAGCCTGCTCCGGTGCTCGCCTTGATGAAGTGCGCGGGAGCGGCGTTTCGAGCAGATCGTCAAGAGGTTCCAGCGGCGCGAGCGGAACCTCCGGGTTGGAACTATGGTACTTCACATAGAGCTCGAGCAACCGAAGCTCGTTCGGCAAATCAATCACGCCCTCGCGGTCGCGCTGCGACAGCACTTCGAACTCGAGTGTTTCTTCGGAACTCAGCGAGCCAAGTACGACCCGGCCCTGATCCGACATGCGGTAGCGAAAATCGATGGGCTGCATGCAAGCGACCCGTTCTTTGAAAATGACCGCTCTAGAAATACAGCAGCATCATAGACTGTCGGGAAGAATTGGAAAACGGGGTAAATTGGGCAGATGCTGCGAAGCAGGTGGGCGATTTGTCGCCCCGAGCCCGAAGTTTTGCCCAATCGACGAACAAGGGCCAGCTCCAACAGGACGAGAACCGCCGCATTCTTGCCAGGCGCGGCCTCATCGGCAGCGCGGGTAGAGCGCGGCAAGGTCACGCCCCCTTAGCAAAAGTAACCGTGAGGTGAGGCCGCCGCGGCGACTGATCCAATCGCGGATCGGGCCGGGATAGGCTTCGAGCACGGCTTGCGATGCTTCCGGCTCGGCATAGAAGCGCCCGCGCCGGTCGACCGAACGCGCGGCATGGAAGCCGAGCACGGCGCGCCTCGTGACGCAGATGCGTTCGCCCGGCACGATGCTGAGCACCAGCGTGCAGGCCGACAGGCAGGGCCCGTCGATCACCACGCGCTCACCGCTCGCGCGCACCTTGTCGAACAGATCGAGGAACGGTCCGACCTGGCCGCCGGGGCTCTGGATGATGCGGATCTCAGCTGACGCCGGCGCGGAGGCGAGCAGGGCGGTTGCGGCAGCCCAGGCAATGGCAACGCGTTGCATCGTACTCTCCACACATTCTATGTCGTAGGGTGGGCAAAGCGTAGCGTGCCCACCATCCGCGCGGCAAATCCGGAAGAGTTGGTGGGCACGGCGCCTTGCGCCTTTGCCACCCTACAAATCCCGTGCCTACCCGTTCCGCCTCTCGCCGCGGAGCGTCGGAAGGCCGATACCCGCCGCATCGAAGCCGCCATCGACGGCCAAAATTTGGCCGGTGATGTAGCTCGCGCTTCCCGAGCAGAGGAAGTAGATCGCCTCGGCGAGCTCCTCCTCCAGACCGTAGCGGTTGAGCGGGATGGCGTCGTGATAATCGGCGCGGATCTCCTTGGTGTGAACTTGTTTTGCCATGGCGGTGTCGACCGGCCCCGGCGCGACCGCGTTGACGCGGATGTTGAGCGAGGCGAGCTCGACCGCGAGCTGCTTGGTGAGATGCGCGAGCCCGGCCTTGCTGGTGCCGTAGGCCGAGCGCAGCGTCGAGGCACGCACCGCCGAGATCGAGGTGATGTTGACGATGGCGCCGCCGCCGAGCTCGCGCATCAGCGGCACGGCCGCCTTGGTGCAGAGGAACGGGCCGGTGAGATTGACCGCCAAGATCCTGTTCCAGTCGGCGTTGGTGGTCTCCAGCACCGGCGCGAACACGGCGACGCCGGCGTTGTTGACGAGCGCATCGAGACGGCCGAAGCGGTTCATGACCGCGGCCATGGCGGCTCCCACGGCGGCTGCGTCGGATACGTCGCAGGCAATCGTCAGCGTGTTCTCGGGATTGTTCAACGCCGCGGCCGCGCTCGCCTGCAACTCGCCCTCGATGTCGAGCAGCGCCACGCGCCAGCCCTCGGCGAGAAACTTGCTGGCGGTCGCAAGTCCAATGCCGCGCGCGGCGCCGGTGACGAGGGCGACTTTGGACGGAAGTGGCGGCATCCTGGGCTGTCCTTCTGCTTCTGCGGGCGTTCGGTGGTCAGCCTCTATTACTGCCCTTTCGTTTCGGCAGGAAACACTTCAGATGCACACAAGGCCCGGCATCGTGTGATACCGGGCCTGGTTCCCGCAGGCAGCCGCGTCGTAAGCCGCAATAACCTCCGGAATAATTTTCACAGCCATGTCGGTCTTGTAGAGCGCCGTTCGTCATACCGGGGAGTGCGGGCCTTCAGGCCCGCTGACCACACTGCACCGAGGAACCGCATGCGCTTCATGATGCTGATGATCCCGCTCGGCTACGAGACCGCGCCGCCGGACGTGCAACTCGATCCCGAACGCGTCGCCGCGATGATGCGCTACAACGAGGCGCTGAAAGATGCCGGCGTGCTGATCACGCTGGACGGCCTGCATCCGCCGTCGATGGGCGCCCGCGTCTCCTTCTCCACCGGCGTGCCTGTCGTGACCGATGGCCCCTTCACGGAAGCCAAGGAGGTGCTGGGCGGTTACTGGATGATCGAGGTCGGCTCGCGCGAGGAGGCGATCGCCTGGGCCAGGAAGTGCCCGGCCTCCGCCAACGAAATCATCGAGATCCGTCAGGTGCAGGAGATGTCCGATTTTCCGCCGGAGGTCCAGGCGGCCGCGGCCGGTTTCGACAGTCTCAAGACGTAGCGACAGCGGTCGCGTTGGAATCGCGGCCGTCATCAATCCATCAACAAGGAGAGAACCGATGAGCGCCGAACACAAATTCCTGGCCGTCTATCTCGGCAGCATGAGCGGCGAGAAAATGAAGGCCTGGCACGCGATGCCCGAGGCCGAACGGAAGGCCAGAGAGCGCGAGGGCATGGCCGCCTGGCATCGCTGGGTCGAGAAGCACAAGGACGTCATCGTCGAGATGGGCGGCCCGCTCGGCAAGACCCGCAAGATCGACGCCAATGGCATCGCCGAGGTCAGCAATGCTCTGACCGGCTTCACGGTGGTGCGGGCGGCCTCGCAAGAGGCGGCTGCAAAGCTGTTCGAGAACCACCCGCATTTTGCGATCTTTCCCGGCGAGGCCGTTGAGGTCATGCCGGTGCTTGCCATCCCGCAGATGTAGCCGCGACCGTGAGTGACGGGTTAATCACGCCCGATCGCCGCTAGTGACGTTCTTGCGCGGCTCATGTAAAGATCGTTCACATGAGCTGGCGCAAGGAGCAGCGCCGCGCCGAGCGCGGCTATCATCACGGCAATCTGAAGGAAGCCCTTCTGCAGGCCGCCCTCGGGCTGATCGCCGAGAAGGGAGCGGCCGGCTTCACCTTTGCCGATGCTGCGCGCATGGCCGGCGTCAGCGCTGCGGCGCCCTACCGGCATTTTCGCGACCGTGACGAGCTGTTGTCCTCGATCGCCCAGCGCGGCTTCGAGCAGTTCGAAGCGCGGCTGACCGCAGCCTGGGATGACGGGCGGCCCGACACCGTCACCGCTTTCGAGCGCGTCGGCCGGGCCTATCTCGCCTTCGCCCGCGACGAGCCTGCTTTCTACAACGCGATGTTCGAATCCGGCCTGCCGGTCGATGCCAATGCAGCGCTTCAGGCTGCAAGCGAACGCGCTTTTAACGTCATCCGCGCCGCCGCCGAGCGCCTTGCGGCGCTCGCACCGCCGGGCGCGCCGCGTCCGCCCGCGATGATGATGGCGCTGCACATCTGGTCGATGGCGCATGGCGTCGCCTCGTTGTTCTCCCGCGGTGATGCCGCGCGACGCAAACTGCCGATGTCGCCGGACGAACTGCTGGAGGCCGAGGTGCTGATCTACCTGCGTGGCCTCGGCTTCCCGACCGACCGCCGGCCGCAGGCGAACGGCGCCGAGCCGCCGCCGGTCCCGCCGGAGGCTCCCTCCGGTTCGGGCGTCCCGCCGGGTGGCCCCTGGGGCAGGCCGAAATAAAGTTGCGCAAATAATTCCAGGACCCTGTCAGGCCGCCAGCTTGACAAAATCGCGGGATGGTCTAGCTATGTAAATGTTATTTACATTCACAACGGCGCTGATGCCGTGATGGAGATGGGAAATGGCCTACACCGCTGACGTCAATCGCTGGCGCGGCCCCTCGGACCAGCAACAGTACGAGCGCCCGCACATGCTCGATACGCCCTGGCATCCGGGATGGATTGCCGTGACCATTCTCGGCTTCATCATCTGGTGGCCGATCGGACTTGCACTTCTCTTTTTCACACTCGGGAGCAGAAGAATGTCGTGCTGGAGCAACTCGGATCGCTGGCAGAACAAGATGGAGCGGATGCAGTACAAGATGGATCGCATGCGCGACCGCATGGAGCGCCGCGGCTTCGGCGGCTTTGGCTTCGGCCCGCCGTCCTCCGGCAACCGCGCCTTCGACGAATACCGCACTGAAACGCTGCGCCGTCTCGAGGAAGAGCAGGTCGAGTTCAAGAACTTCCTCGACCGCCTGCGCCACGCCAAGGACAAGGAAGAGTTCGACCAGTTCATGGCCCAGCACAAGACCCGTCCGACCCCGCCGCCGACCGACCAGCCGCAGGGCTGATCTTAAAAGGCTGATCTTGAAAGGCTGATCTTGAAAGGCTGATCGAGACACATCTCAAAGCCTTCAGGCGCATGCCCCAAAGTCCTGATGGCCCCGAGCCGCCCGCTTGCGCAACCCGCAGGCGGGCGGTTTGGTTTTTCCACCTCGCCCCGCCAAAGCTCGTCATGCCGGGACAAGCCCGGCCATGACGGCGGAACTGGCCCGAGAACCAATTCCGCACATACTGACACTAAGACGTGCGCGCCCTATTTCATGCGCGCTGATCTTTGTTGGACGACGCCGATGGACCTCACCACCCGCCTGCTGCTCGGCGTGACCGCCTTTGCGGTGCTTGGCTATATCAGCTTCGTCTATCGCGGCTGCGCCGGTGATCCAAACTGCCATGTCCGCATCTGCGGCCATCAGTTTTGCGGTGTCGTCTACAGCCATCCTCAGGACCGGCCGGCGCCATAGAACCCGATCCGTGCTCGGCACGACCAATCCCCGACAGCGCCTGCGCGCGCGAGCGGGTCCGACCATGATCAACGCCGAACGCAACCAGATCAGCCAGCGCATTGCGCTGCTCGAACGCGCCTCGGCGCTGTTCGACAGATATGGCGCCTCCGTGCCGCTCACGATCGCGTTCCTGAACGGATGGCCGACGGAGATCAAATTCTATCCGGAGCTCGTGGTCGGCAACGCCTGGAAGGTCTTTCTCAGTCTCGCGCTCTATCAGCTAGCTGCGTTGGCGCTCCGGCGAGCCATCACGTTTGCGACAGCGGGCCTTTCCCCATGATCCTGCTCCGCGATTTCGCGCTCTTCGTCGTTCCCGGCCTCGTCGCGGCCGGCGGCTGGCTCTACGCGCTCGACTTGCGCAAACGGGCCCGGTCAGACCGCGAGCTTCAGCGTATTATCACGAGTTGCGCGCGAACCGACGTCAGGAAGTGCTCGTAGGCGTGGTCGACGATGTCATTGAGTGATCGCGTTCGCGCGAACATCGCCCTGGCCTCGGTGAGAAACTCGTCGCGGGTCGGAATTCTCGGCAGATGCAGGTGGCTCAGCGCGTCGACGCCTTCGTGCGCGCGAGTGAGGATGTCGTGCAGCGTCGGCAGTTGCAGCTGGGCCGGGTCGGCCCGGTGCAGTGCCGACGAGATCGCGCGCGCCAGCGCATGGGCGTCGAACCGCCCGGCAAGCTCCCGGGCGGCGCGATTGATGACCCGTGCGCCGAGCGGTTGCTCGTTGCGCAGCACCATCGCGGGCGGCGCCTTCATGTTCCAGACGATCCCGAACCAGGACAGGATCTCGAGGATGTAATAGGTCACGTCGACTTCCCACCAGCGAAAGCCTTGTCGCACGCTGCTCTGGTAGGCGTGGTGGTTGTTGTGCCAGCCCTCGCCCAGGGTGAACAGCGCCAGCAGCCAGTTGTTGCGGGAATCGTCGCCCGTCACGTAGCGCTTGCGTCCGCGCACGTGGGCGAGCGAATTGATGCAGAAGGTCGCGTGATAGAGCAGCACCGTGCTCCACAGGAAGCCGACGACCAGACCCGACCATCCCGCGCTCGCGAAGCAGAGCACCGCAAGGACAACGGCCGGCAGCAGCTCCAGCCGATGCAGCCACATCAGCTCCGGGTGGACGGTGAGATCGCCGACCTTGACCAAATCGGTCCCGTCGTGCTGCCGGTAAAAAATCCAGCCGACATGGCTGTACAGGAAGCCGCGGTGTCGCGGGGAATGAACGTCGCGTTCAGTATCCGAATGCAGATGATGATGCCGATGCTTGGCTGCCCACCACAACACGCTCTTCTGCGCGCTGCTCTGCGCGAGAAAGGCCAGGATGAACTGAAAGACGCGGCCGGTGGTGAAGGCCTTGTGCGAGAAATAGCGATGATAGCCCGCGCCGATCGAAAACATGCGCAGGACATAGAGCGAGGCGCAGATCGCGACGGCCTGCCAGGTGACGCCCGACCAAATGGCCGCAAAGCAGCCGAGATGGACAAGCACGAACGGTATCGCCGAGGGGTACATGACGTCGTCGTGCTGGTCGTCAGCGGGAGCGTTGGACGTCATGTCTTGGCGTGACCTTGGGTGAGGGGGATCTGGTATCCGCATGGGCTGCGCAGGACGCCGGATGCGAAAAACCCGCGGTTGGCCGACCACCGCGGGGGCTCGAGATGCTCTGCGTGTACATCTGCGGCCAACGCAGCGTCGGCCGAACGGTCGACCGACTATATGGTCGCGGACGTCTGGCATGCAAGCTCGTAGCCTCACGGGGGCCGCGGCATGATGCTTCGGCCGGTCGCGCCGTAGCGCCCGCTTTGCTCTCGACCTATATGGGGAGGCATAGAATACCGGAGGCGACGATGGCACGGGCTGCGATCTTGGCGGGCGAGAGCCTCTGGCAAACCATTCGCGACGAGGCGCAGCGTGCCGCCGCTGCCGATCCAGCCTTTGGCAAGGCGGTTGCCGACGCCGTTCTTCATCATGACAGTTTCGCCGCGGCACTTGCCGATCTTATCGGACGCCGGCTTGGCGCGAGCGCGACCGAGCGCGAACGCTTCGCCGCGTTTTCCAGTGATGCCTATCGCAGCCAGCCGGATCTGATCGAGACGGCTGGCCATGATCTGCAGGCCATCACGCACCGCGACCCCGCCATTGCCGGCCTGCTGCCGCCGCTGCATTTCAAAGGCTATGTCGCGCTGCAGGCCTTTCGCGTCTCGCACTGGCTCTGGCGTCAGGATCATCGCGATGCCGCGCTGCTGTTTCAGAACGAGGCCTCGAACGTGCTGCAGGTCAGCATCCATCCAACTGCTGCGATCGGATCGGCCGTCTACCTCGACCACGCCACTGGCATCGTGATCGGCGCCAATGTCGTGATCGGCGATCAGGTCACCATTCTGCAAAGCGTCAGCATCGGCCGCCGCGGTGAGTTGCCGACGCGCGCGCCGCGCATCGGGCGCGGCGTCTATGTCGGCGGCGGCGCGACCATTCTCGGCGATATCAATGTCGGCGATTTCGCCAGAATCGGTGCCGATGCGGTTGTGACATCGGACGTGCCGGCTGGCTGCACAGCGGTCGGCAATCCCTCGCGCTTGACCAACTGCCATGAGCCGACGTCGGCGGCGTGATCCTCTCAATCTTCGGAGCCTGCAATGAAGACGGCAATCGTCATCGGCGTCGGACCGGAGCGCGGCCTCGGGGCCCGGCTCTGAGCGTGCCTGACTTCACCACCCAATTGCACCCATCCCCCTGCACCATCACCCTTTCCCGCCGCCAAATTCGCCCGTGGTAACCCGGCATTAACCATCGCCGGGCTCTGGTATTTATGGACAATCGCGCCCGGAGCCGTCGTCGAGGCCCATAGTTTTGACATCTTGGCAGGGAATGCAGGCGGCGGCTTTGGACCACCCCTGCACCCCAGAAAGACAAGGCTTTGAGCGGGCTTGCCGGCCGCGCCGGTGCCGGCGCGGCTGTTGGGGAACCGGCAGCAGCCATTTCGCGGGCCGGGGCATAGGAAACGATCGCCAAAACGATCGTCTTGAGAGGATATTTCTGATGAATCCGGCCGACGTGGCTCAGTCCGCCCTTCCGGTTGCAGCCTCTGCCGACGTGTCGCTGATCGCGCTGTTCTGGCAGGCTCACTGGATCGTGAAATGCGTCATGCTGGGCCTGCTGTCCTGCTCGGTCTGGGTCTGGGCCATCGCGATCGACAAGATCTTCCTCTATGCCCGTACCCGCCGCTCGATGGACCGGTTCGAGCAGGCATTCTGGTCCGGCGAGTCGATCGAGGAACTCTACCGCACGCTCTCGGCCAAGCCGACCCATTCCATGGCGGCCTGTTTCGTTGCCGCAATGCGCGAGTGGAAGCGTTCCTTCGAGAGCCACGCCCGCTCGGTCGCAGGCCTGCAGATGCGGATCGACAAGGTCATGAACGTTTCGATCGCCCGCGAGGTCGAGCGGCTGGAACGCCGCCTCCTGGTGCTCGCGACCGTCGGCTCGGCCGGCCCCTTCGTCGGCCTGTTCGGCACGGTCTGGGGCATCATGTCGAGCTTCCAGTCGATCGCGGCGTCGAAAAATACCTCTCTGGCGGTGGTGGCGCCCGGTATCGCGGAAGCGCTATTTGCGACCGCAGTCGGCCTGATTGCCGCAATTCCTGCCACTATTTTCTACAATAAGTTCACGTCCGAGGTGAACCGGCAGGCCCAGCGGCTCGAGGGCTTCGCTGATGAATTTTCAGCCATTCTGTCGCGCCAGATCGACGAGCGGGGCTGACGGACGGCATGTATAGTGTGAAGGGCAATTTGGGCACCAAGCCATGGGCATGAACGTAGCTGGTTCGTCCGGAGGCGGCGGCCGTCGCAGCCGGCGCAAGCCGGTCATGGCCGAGATCAACGTCACGCCGATGGTCGACGTGATGCTGGTGCTGCTCATCATCTTCATGGTGTCGGCGCCGCTGCTCACGGTGGGCGTGCCGCTCGATCTGCCGTCGACCCAGGCCAAGAGTCTCGATCAGAGCGACCAGAAGCCGATCCAGATGTCGGTCGACATCAAGGGCAGGGTGTTCATTGCCGACGCCGAGATCGCGATCAACGATCTGATCCCGAAGCTGAAGGCGATCACGGACGCGCGCGGCGGGCTCGAGGAACGCATCTATCTGCGCGCCGACAAGAAGGCGGATTACGGCACGGTGGCCAAGGTGATGGGCCTCTTGTCAGGCGCGGGCTTCAAGAAGCTGGCGCTCGTCACGGAAGCGGATCAGGGGTCTTAAGGCGGTGAAGGTGAACGTCGACAAGACACTCGTTGCGTCGATTGCCCTCCACGTCCTCGTGCTGGGATGGGGTTTGATGACCTTCAGCAGCAGAGCCTACATCGTGCCGGAGGAGTCGTTGCCGGTCGACATCATTTCCAGCGACCAGCTCGCGCAGATGATGTCGGGGCAGAAGACCGGCAAGAAGGAAGAGCCGAAGCCCAAGGTGGAGAAGATCGCCGAGGCCAAGCCGGAAGAAGATGCGGTCGGCAAGGTCACCGAGAAGAAAGAGCTGATCAAGACCAACTCGACCCCCGACACGCCGCCGCCGAAGCCTATCGAGAAACCGGTCGAGAAGAAGCCCGAGCCGCCCAAGCCGGTCGCCGAGGCCAAGCCGAAGGAAGAGCCGAAGCCGCAGGAAAAGAAGCCTGACCCGGCCAAGGAGGATCCGATCGCGGAGCTCCAGAAGAAGCTCGACACCAAGAAGCCACCGCCCAAGCCCGTGGAGCAGAAGGTCGCGGCGGTGCAGCCGCAGCCGAAGCCCAAGGAGCGCACCTTTGATCCCGCGCAGATTGCCCGCGATCTCGACAAGCGTGCTGCGACCCGGCACGAGCTTGCGGGATCGGCGCTGAACGCGTCCGCCTCGCTGGGATCGACATCAGGGACGGCCGCCGCCAACGTCGCGACCTGGCAAGGTGCATTCCAGGGCGCGGTCAAGCGCTGCTTCACGCCCACCTATAACGGCCAGGACGCAAATCTGTACGAAGCCGACATCGACATTCCCATGAAGATCGACGGATCGCTTGCCTCAGAGCCCGTCATCGTCGCGGTGCGCGGACCGTCGCGGTCAATTGCCCAGGCGGTGGCGGAGAGCGCCAAGCGTGCGATCGTGCAGTGTCAGGTCTATTCATTCATGCCAAAGCAGCAATACGACAGCTGGAAGCTCATCCCGATGACTTTCGGCCTGAAAGACATGTTGTGACATCCGAACAAAAGAATTTTGCGATGAATGACGTCCGATCGATCAACCGCCGCCGTTTCATGACCCTGACCGGCTCGACGCTCGCGATGCTCGGGAGCGGGCAGGCGTTTGCTCAGCAGCTGCAGCAAGGCCGCCTCCGCATCGATCCCACGGAGTTCCGGCCGATCCCGATCGCGATCACCAATTTCGTGCCGGGCTCGCCCGCCGACGGCGATGTCAGCAACGGGGTCACGCAGGTCATCACCAACAATCTGAAGCGCTCGGGCCTGTTTGCCCCGATCGATCAGGCCGCTTTCATCGAGCGCATCAGCAACATCGACGTCGCGCCGCAATTCCAGAACTGGAAGACCCTCAACGCGCAGGCCCTCGTCACCGGCCGCATGACGCGGCAGCAGGACGGCCGCCTCAAGGCCGAATTCCGTCTCTGGGACGTGGTCACCGGCCAGCAGCTCGCTGGCCAGCAATATTTCACCTCGCCGGAATATTGGCGCCGGATCGCCCACATCATCTCCGACCAGATCTACGAGCAGATGACCGGCGAAAAGGGCTATTTCGACAGTCGCGTCGTGTTCGTCGACGAGACCGGGCCGAAGGAGCGCCGCGTCAAGCGGCTCGCCATGATGGACCAGGATGGTGCCAACGTCCGCTATCTCACTCGCGGCGCCGATCTCGTGCTGACGCCGCGCTTCTCGCCGAACTCGCAAGAGATCACCTATATGGAGTTCGGGCAGGGCGATCCGAAGGTCTATCTGTTCAACATCGAGACCGGCCAGCGCGAGATCGTCGGCAACTTCCCCGGCATGACCTTTGCTCCAAGATTCTCGCCGGACGGCCAGCGCGTCATCATGAGCCTGCAGCAGGGCGGCAATTCCAATTTGTTCGTGATGGATCTGCGCTCGCGCTCGACCACGCGCCTCACCGACACCCCGGCGATCGACACGTCTCCGTCATATTCACCCGATGGCACGCGCATCTGCTTCGAGTCCGATCGCGGCGGCAGGTCGCAGATCTATGTGATGGCGGCGAGCGGCGGACAGGCACAGCGCATCTCCTTCTCCAAGGACGACAACAACGCCACCTATTCGACGCCGGTCTGGTCGCCGCGCGGCGACTACATCGCCTTCACCCGGCAGGGCGGCGGGCAGTTCTCGATCGGCGTCATGAAGCCCGACGGCTCCGGCGAGCGTCTGCTTACGTCAGGTTATCACAATGAAGGTCCCACCTTCTCGCCGAACGGCCGCGTGCTGATGTTCTTCCGCGATCCCGGCGGCAATGGCGGACCGTCGCTGTTCTCGGTCGATATTTCCGGCCGCAATGAATTGAAAGTGCCGACGCCCGGCTTCGCGTCCGATCCGGCGTGGTCGCCGCTGCTCTCCGCGACCGCGGGCCAATAGATCGACCGCGCGTTTGCAACGCGCGATCTTTTCGAAAAAATGCGCCGATTTTTCCGCTTTCTGCGCGCGCGGCAAGCTTTCCTTCACCTTGTGCCCGGCAAGGCTTGCCTAGCTCATTGATTTCTCAGCAGAAACAATTTCGCCATTGCCGAAAAACAACTCGACTTTAACGATGTTCCCTCAGAAAGGCTTCATCTGCTGTGGGTAAAAGTACGCGCAGACAGGACGCGTGCAGCCCGAAAAATGCAACTTGCAAGTCAAAGCGGACAGCCCGATCGGTGGCCGACGTCATCTACGATTTCGGCGGCGCTGCTCGATTCTTTGTTTGAAGCACCCGGTCCGCTGGTCGCCGGTCTCGCCTTCGCGGTCATCTCGGCGTCGCTGACCGCGCTGAAGACGGGAAGCAATGTGATCTGGGGCTGTGTGGCCCTGCTTGTCTTTACCGGAGTCCTCCGGGCCCTTGGGCTACGCCGCTATCAGCAACGCAAATATGCGCTGACGATCGACGAAGCTGCGAATTGGCAGATGTGGTCACAGCTCGGGACGACGTTCCAGGCCGCTGCGATCGGCATCTGGTGCTCCGCCACGCTCTTGTGGACGGACGATGCGGTGGCTCACATGATCGCCATGTCGGTCACCACTGGGCTCGCTGCGGGAGGCGCGGGCAGGGCCTATGGACGGCAATGGGCCTTTCAGCTTCAGGTGACGGCGATCTTCGGTCCGACTGTCGTCGCGCTGGCGTTGCGCGGCACACCTTATTACATAGCCATGTCGGTCGTGAGCGCAGTGTTTCTCGTGACCCTGATGAAGCTCTCGGCCAATCTGCACAGAATTTTCATGCAGGCGGTCGTAGCGCGCGAGCGCGAAGCAGCGCTCGCCGGTCAGTTCGATACCGCACTCAACAACATGCCGCACGGGCTGTGCATGTTCCGCGCCGACGGGCGGCTGGCGGTCATGAACCATCGCTTTGGCGAACTGATGGAATTGCCCGAAGACCTGGTCAAGCGCGGCGTCAATGCGGCCGATATCGTATCGGCTTGCGTCGCCGGTGGAGCAATCTCGGCGGAGAGTGGCGGGCTGATCCTGCACGACATCCGCGACGCGCAGATCAAGGAGATCGTGACCGTCGATCCTCATTCCGGGCACGGCCGGACTTTGTCCTGGACCATTCAGCCAATGACCGACGGCGGCGCCGTCGTTCTGTTGGAGGACATCACCGAGCGTAAGAACGCCGAGGCGAAGATCAATCATCTCGCCCGTTATGACGAACTGACCGCGCTGCCGAACCGCGTCTCGTTCCGCGATGAGATCGAGCGGCTGCTCGCCTATTCGCATCATTCCGATCGGCTCTCCGCGCTGCTGTTCGTCGACCTCGACCAGTTCAAGCAGGTCAACGACACGCTCGGCCATCCCTGCGGCGACCAGCTGCTTTGCGCGGTCGCCAATCGGCTGCGCGAGATGCTGCGACCGGAGGATTTCGTCGCCCGTTTCGGCGGCGACGAATTCGTCGTGTTCCAGCAGAACCTTGATTCCCCGGAGGATGCCGCGAGCCTCGCCCGTCGCATCGTCGAGCGCCTGAGCGAGCGCTACCGCATTGACAATCACCTGGTCGAGATCGGTGCCAGCGTCGGGATCGCGCTGACTGCGCCGGAGGGCACCAGCGCCGACACGTTGCTCAAGAACGCCGACATGGCGCTCTACCGCGCCAAGGCCGACGGCCGCGGCACCTTCTGCTTCTTCCGCGAGGAGATGGCGGCCACCGTCGAGGCTCGCCGCATCCTCGAGCTCGATCTGCGCAAGGCGCTCGCCAACGAGGAGTTCGAGCTGTTCTACCAGCCGCTGGTCAACCTCAAGTCCGGCAAGATCACCACCTGCGAGGCGCTGCTGCGCTGGAATCATCCGGTGCGCGGCACGGTCTCGCCGGTCGACATCATCCCCGTCGCCGAGGACATGGGCCTGATCGTCGATCTCGGCCGCTGGATCCTGCGCCGCGCCTGCATGGAATGCATGAAGTGGCCGGAGGGCGTCAGCGTCGCCGTCAACTTCTCGCCGCAGCAATTCCATCAGCGCGACGTGCTGAGCGAGATCCGCTATGCGCTCGAAGTGTCGGGCCTGCCGGCGCATCGCCTCGAGATCGAAATCACCGAATCCTCTCTGCTGCGTAACACCCAGCTCACCCACGACGTCCTGTCGCAGTTGCATGCGCTCGGGGTGCGCATTTCACTGGACGATTTCGGCACCGGCTATTCGAGCCTCAGCTATCTGCACAATTTCCCGATGCAGAAGGTCAAGATCGACCGCTCCTTCCTCGAGGGCATCGACACCGATCGGCCGCTGACCTTGCTGCGCGGCGTGGCGCGGCTAGCCGCCGATCTCGGCATGGCGGTCGTGGTCGAAGGCATCGAGACCAACGAGCAGCTCGAACTGGTCAGCGCCGACGGCACCGTGTCCGAGGGGCAAGGCTATCTGTTTAGTCGCCCGGTCCCCGCGGTGCGGGTGCGTCAGCTTCTCGATGCCTCGCATGGCCGCCGCATGGATGAACAGCGCGTGGCGATTTCCTCGCGCTCTTTCGCCTGACATCCGATTCCTTGAATTTCCCATCGTTTCAACACGTTGCAGTCCGTAGTCCTACGGAGGTTAACCGTAACCAGTTCAACCCTTTGCAATCCTCTTAAGGAAACGTTAATCTTCTCAAACTCGCGGAAGTTGTTCTTCGTGTTTGGAGTGTCAGATGGAATCCCGGGCCGAGCCGCGCACCCCGCTTTCGATGCGGGGGGCAGGGATTTTAGACAGGGTCGACTACCGGCTGGTCGAAAGTCCGGAAGACAGAGACGCCATTTGCGCGCTGCGCTACAAAGGCTACCTGTACGGAGGGTTGATTTCCGAGTCGGAGTCTCAGCGCGTCACGGATCCTTATGACGACGCTCCCAATGCATGGACTTTTGGAGTCTATGTCGACGGGGAGCTCTGCAGCTCTCTTCGCCTCCATGTTTTGACGTCGGACTGGCGAATGTCCCATACGGGTGACCTGTTCCGCGATGTCCTTTACCCCCGCCTCGATCGAGGCGAGGTTTTCGTTGATCCATGCCGTTTCGTTGCCGATCCGGAGAAGGCCAAGGAGTTTCCCACGCTCCCATATCTGACGCTGCGGCTCGCTTATCTCGCCTGCGAGCATTTCAACGCCGACACTGGGCTGGCGGCGGTTCGCGCCGAACACCAGGCGTTCTACCGTCGGGTCTTTCTCCACGAGCCCATCACCGAGCCCCGCCGGGCTCCGAACCTGCACATCAGCGTCGCATTGATGACGTCTGATTTCCGCAGCCTGCGCGAGCGCGTCCTGACCCGCTTCCCGATCATGCGCTCCAGCGCGTTAGAGCGACGGATGCTGTTCGAGCGCGGCCAGCGCCAGATCGTGCGGCCGCCGGCGCTCGTCCCGAGCGTCGCGCAGTCCTGATTCCGCGTTCCGCCGTTCCTTCCCGCGCTCTTCGGCCCAAAATTCAAGCAAAATACGGCGTTTTTGCCCGCCGGTCCCGCTTGCCTTCACCCTCGTGCCACATTTACAAACCATTAACCATGGCGGGTGCTTTTCGCTGGTTGGGGGCATTTGAGCGGCTGAGGCAAGGTTCCGTCAAGGTTGACGGAACGTTCGCTTAACCAACCCCCTGTAGACCGGACAGCAGTGGACGAACGTGAGCGTGGAGGCTCCGGAATGATGAATCCTATGCGTATCCTCCAGGGATTGAAGCTGGCCGCGGTGGTCGCCATCGCGCTGTCGATGGGCGCTTGCGCCAAACAGAATACTCTTGGCGATGCGCAGGCAAACGCTGCCACGCCGGGCAGCCAGCAGGATTTCGTGGTGAACGTGGGCGACCGCGTGTTCTTCGAGAGCGACCAGACCGATCTGACCCCGCAGGCGATCGTGACCCTGGAGAAGCAGGCGCAGTGGCTGCAGACCTATCCGCGCTACTCCTTCACCATCGAAGGCCATGCCGACGAGCGCGGCACCCGCGAATACAACATCGCGCTCGGCGCCCGCCGCGCCCAGTCGGTGCGCTCCTTCCTCGCCTCGCGCGGCATCGATCCGAACCGCATGCGCACGATCTCCTACGGCAAGGAGCGCCCCGTGGCGGTGTGTAACGATATCTCCTGCTGGTCGCAGAACCGCCGCGCCGTCACCGTGCTGAACGCGAGCTCCTGACACTTGGTCAGCGGCCGTTCATCTTTGGAAATCGAATATGCCGGCGCCCTTTCGGGCGCCGGTTTCGTTTCAGCCAACTGTGACGGAAACGGCGTGGTGCCAGTCACATTTTTGGCGTAGTGCCTTTCAATGTGTGGCGCATCGCGCGTTCCGTCGCAGATTTCGTTTTCGTCGTCAGGGCAAGATGTCATCCAGATCCAAGGTCTTCACCGGCACTGTGGCGCTCGCCGCGCTGCTCTCTTTGTGCGCGCCCGCCTTCGCCCAGTCGGACGACGGTGACCCCGAGATCCGGATCGAGCGGCTGGAGAACCAGCTGCGCCAGCTCACCGGGCAGAATGAAGAGCTGCAATATCGCAACCGCCAGCTCGAAGATCGCATCCGCCAGCTCGAGGGCGGCGCGCCCGGACAGGGGCCGGCCCAGCAGCCCAACGTCGCAGCCGTCCCGCCGGCCCAGGTAGCGCCCACCCAGGCGGCGCCCGGCTATCGCCAGCAGCCGCAGCAACAGGCCGTGCAGCAACCGAATTACCAGCAGCCCCAGATCGCGCCGCCGGCGCCGATCGTCCAGGAGCAGCCGGGCCCCGGCGCTCCGGGCACGCGCCGCCGCGGCGATGCGTTCGACCCGAGCCAGAGCCCGAATGCGCCCGGTGCGCCGCGCGCACTCGGCGGCGGCCAGCAGCCGATGCCGGCGGGGGCGCCGCTCGATCTTTCCAACAATGGCGGACAATATCCGCAAGGAGCAGCTCCTGCCCAGCCGGGCTATCCGCCGGCCCAGCAGGGCAATCCCGCGCAGGCTGGCGCTCCGGCGCTCGCGACCCTGCCGCCCTCGGCCACGCCGCGCGACGAGTTCGACCTCGGCATCGGCTACATGCAGCGCAAGGACTACGCGCTCGCCGAGCAGACCATGAAGGATTTCGCCGCGAAATATCCTGGAGACCCGCTGCTCGGCGATGCGCAATACTGGCTCGGCGAAAGTTATTTCCAGCGCCAGCAATATCGCGATTCCGCCGAGGCGTTCCTCGCGGTCACCACCAAATACGACAAATCCGCCAAGGCGCCCGACGCGCTGTTGCGGCTCGGTCAGTCGCTCGCCGCGCTGAAGGAGAAGGAAGCCGCCTGCGCCGCCTTCGGCGAGGTCGGCCGCAAATATCCGCGCGCCTCGGCCGGCGTGAAGGCCGCCGTCGATCGCGAGCAGAAGCGGGTCAAGTGCTGATCTGCGAAGGCGAACGCTGACAAGGCCGATGCTGCTGCGCTAGATTGCGCCGCCACTCGCTGGCGATTGCCGGGCCGCGTCATGTCAGACGACGACAATTCTCCGATCTCCGCGCGTGCGGCGAAGCAGCTCTTCGTCGCGTTCAAGGCTGCGCCCGCGCTGGTGCTCGCGGTCTCCGGCGGGCCCGACTCGGTCGCGCTGATGTGGCTCGCGGCACGTTGGCGCCGCAGCCTTGCCCGCGGCCCCGATCTCACCGTCGTCACCGTCGATCACGGCCTGCGGAAAGAATCGGCGCGCGAGGCGCGCGAGGTCAAACAGCTCGCGGCAGATCTCGGATTGCCGCACCGTACCCTGCGCTGGCGCGGCGCCAAGCCAGAGACGGGATTGCCCGCCGCCGCACGCGAGGCCCGCTACCGCCTGCTTGCGAAGGCCGCGCGCGCTGCCGGCGCGAGCCATGTGCTGACCGCCCACACCCGCGACGACCAGGCCGAGACGCTTCTGATGCGGCTGCTCCGCGGCAGCGGCATCGCCGGTCTCTCGGCGATGGCGCGCCTCTCGGCGCGCGACGGCCTCATTCTGGCGCGCCCGTTGCTCGATGTCCCGAAATCGCAGCTGATCGCAACCTTGAAGCGGGCCAGGATCGATTTTGCTGACGATCCGACCAATCGCGACGCGGCCTTCACGCGGCCCCGCCTGCGCGCGCTGCTGCCGCAGCTCGCAGCCGAGGGCGGCGATGCCCGCACCCTGGTGCGACTCGCGGGCAGGCTCGCGCGCGCCAACGCGGCGCTCGAGGTCTTGACCGACGGCGCCGAGCAATTCCTCCGATTGCGCGATCGCGGCGATGCGCCGCATCCGGGCGTTCGCAGCTTCGAGGCCCAAACCTCCTTTGAAGCAGTAGCCTTCGTCAACTTGCCGGAGGAAGTCCGGCTGCGGCTGCTGCTGCGGGCGATCGATGCGCTCGGGCACGAGGGGCCGGCGGAACTCGGCAAGGTCGAGACCCTGCTGGCCGCGCTCGATCAGGCCATCAGCGAACAGAAGATGGCCGGGACATCCCGTGTACCGGCAAATGGCCGCGCGATCCCGAAGCAGACCCTTCTCAAACGGACCCTTGCGGGAGCCTTGATCAGCCTTTCCGGGGGGCGTATCCACGTCACGCCTGCGCCGGCCCGGCGATCCCCAAGGAGACCTGAAGGGACTTAAGGGGCGGATGAGGGCGGACCATGACACCGGCCGTTGCGGCGGGTCGCCGTCAGGACACCTTAACCAGGCAGGTAAAACCCCGGCTCCAATGCCATTATTTCAGCGGGAATCGCTCTAAGATGGGATAAATAGTCCCATCTCGTTCCCTTGGCAGCGCCCGGGGCGGCACCTAGATTGTATCAGTCTAACGATGAGGATTCCTTGGGGATTTCCTCGTAGAGCCCAAGGATCAGGCCGCGATCCGCGCGACCATGAAGGAAGATCGATGAACGCCAATCTGCGCAATTTCGCCCTCTGGGTCATCATTGTTTTGCTGCTGTTGGCGTTGTTCACGCTGTTCCAGAATCCGGGTCAACGGGCCTCTTCCACGGATATCTCTTTCTCGCAGCTGCTGACCGAGGTCGATAAGGGCAATGTCCGCGACGTCGTGATCCAGGGGCCTGATATCCACGGCACCTTCAACAGCGGCACGAGCTTCCAGACCTATGCGCCGAGCGATCCGAGCCTGGTGAAGCGTCTGTATGACGCCAAGGTCCAGATCACCGCGAAGCCGCCCGGCGACAACGTGCCGTGGTTCGTCTCGCTGCTGGTCTCCTGGCTGCCCTTCATCGCGCTGATCGGCGTGTGGATCTTCCTGTCGCGGCAGATGCAGGGCGGCGCCGGCAAGGCGATGGGCTTCGGCAAGTCGCGGGCGAAGATGCTGACCGAGGCCCATGGCCGCGTCACGTTCGAGGACGTTGCAGGCGTCGATGAAGCCAAGCAGGATCTGCAGGAGATCGTCGAATTCCTGCGCGACCCCGGCAAGTTCCAGCGCCTCGGTGGCCGCATTCCGCGCGGCGTGCTGCTGGTCGGCCCTCCCGGCACCGGCAAGACCCTGATCGCGCGTGCGGTCGCGGGTGAAGCCAACGTGCCGTTCTTCACCATTTCGGGTTCGGACTTCGTCGAAATGTTCGTCGGCGTCGGCGCCTCGCGTGTGCGCGACATGTTCGAGCAGGCCAAGAAGAACGCGCCCTGCATCATCTTCATCGACGAAATCGACGCGGTCGGTCGTCACCGTGGCGCCGGTCTCGGCGGCGGCAATGACGAGCGCGAGCAGACGCTGAACCAGCTGCTGGTCGAGATGGACGGCTTCGAGGCCAACGAGGGCGTGATCCTGATCGCCGCGACCAACCGCCCCGATGTGCTCGATCCAGCGCTGCTGCGTCCGGGCCGCTTCGACCGCCAGGTCGTGGTGCCCAATCCTGACGTCGTCGGCCGCGAGCAGATTCTCAAGGTTCACGTCCGCAAGGTGCCGCTGGCCCCCGATATCAACCTCAAGACCATCGCGCGCGGCACGCCCGGATTCTCCGGCGCCGACCTGATGAACCTCGTCAACGAAGCTGCCCTGACCGCCGCGCGCCGCAACAAGCGCATGGTGACCCAGGCCGAGTTCGAAGAGGCCAAGGACAAGGTGATGATGGGCGCCGAGCGCAAGTCGCTCGTCATGACCGAGGAAGAGAAGCTGCTGACGGCCTATCACGAGGGCGGCCACGCCATCGTCGGCCTCAACGTGCCCGCGACCGATCCGATCCACAAGGCGACCATCATTCCGCGCGGCCGTGCGCTCGGCATGGTCATGCAGCTCCCCGAGCGCGACAAGCTGTCGATGTCTCTGGAGCAGATGACCTCGCGCCTCGCCATCATGATGGGCGGCCGCGTCGCCGAAGAGCTGATCTTCGGCCGCGAGAAGGTCACGTCAGGCGCCGCCTCCGACATCGAGCAGGCCACGCGCCTTGCCCGGATGATGGTGACGCGCTGGGGTCTGTCGGAAGAACTCGGCACGGTCTCCTATGGCGAGAACCAGGACGAAGTGTTCCTTGGCATGTCGGTCTCGCGGACGCAGAACGCCTCTGAGGCGACCGTCCAGAAGATCGACTCCGAGATCCGTCGTCTGGTCGAGGAAGGCTACAAGGAAGCGACCCGCATCCTCACCGAGAAGCATGCCGATCTCGAGGCGCTCGCCAAGGGCCTCCTGGAGTTCGAGACGCTCTCCGGCGACGAGATCATCGACCTGCTCAAGGGCAAGAAGCCGAACCGCGAGTCCGTGCTCGAGCCGACCACGCCGCGCGCTTCCGCCGTGCCCCCGGCCGGCAAGCCGCGCCCGCGTCCCGATCCGGATCCCGGCCTGGAGCCGCAGCCGCAGGCGTAACGCCCGCGTCTCATGGCCGGTACTCCCGGCAAACCAATCGTGCAAAAGCTCGGCATCAAGCCGGGCTTTTGTATTTTTGTGGACGGTCTTTCGATGGCCTATCGCCACGTCGTCGGCGAGCTCCCTGACGGCGTCAGGCTCGCCAAGACCACCAAGCCGCCGCTCGACATGGTCCATCTCTTCGCAGCCGAGGCCAAAGGCCTCGCCGCGAAGCTCAGCCTCTATCGCAAGGCGATTGCGCCTGAAGGCATGATCTGGGTGTCGTGGCCGAAGAAGGCCTCCGGCGTCGCGACCGACGTGACGGAAGCGCTGGTGCGCGAGACCGCGCTCGCCAATGGCCTCGTTGATATCAAGATCTGCGCGGTCAACGAGACCTGGTCCGGCCTGAAGCTCGTGATCCCCGTGAAGGATCGCGCGAAGCCAGCGAAATAACGCCGCTCCGCTAGCGCTCTTGTTTGATGCTACCATCTCGCCGCGTGCTCGAAGGCGGGAGGGAAGTGCGCGCTATCCACAACCTCTGTCATTGCGAGCTCAGCGAAGCAATCCAGAATCTTTCGACGGAGGGATTCTGGATTGCTTCGTCGCATCAGCGCAAAATTGCTACGCAATTTTGTCGCGAGCTCCTCGCAATGACGTGGATGGAGTTTCAGCTTGCCATCGCCTTTAAGAGGCCAGACGAAGCCAGACATCCTTGCTCGCCAGCGTACCGTCGGGCGTGGCGATCTCCAAGTCCACCACGTGCAGGGAGTGGTGTCCGTAGACATATTTCAAATGCCATATCAGCCCGAGGTCCGGCGTGATGACGAAATCGTCGAGCCCGTCGGTGATCGCTCGCACCGCCTCCCTGTGCGCCAGCGGCGCCGAAAACATCGCCTCGATCAGATGGGCGAGACTCATGCCTTCGACCAGCATCATGCGCGCGACGTCGTCACCGTGGACGTGGCGCAGCGCCGAGACGATGGCAGCGATGGCGTCCGGATTTTTCAATGACACGGAACCGCGAGCCTCCGCCTTTATGATGCCGGAGGCGGATCGATCTGCGCAAGCCTGTCTCTCAACGGCGCAGCGGAGCAGGCAGTGTAGTTGCTATCCGCCGGAGGAAGGCGTCACAGCCTGGTCGTCCCGCGCATGCACCACCGCGATCTCGTCCGCATACACCCGCTTCCAGCCCTTGATATGGTCCAGGACCTGTGCCGCCGGTGAATCCGGCGTCAGCAGCGTTGCGTCGATCCTGTTATCGTCGAGCATGCGCAAGAGGCCTGAGACGTCGCGGCCGTCTTCGGCGGCGAAATAGTCCATCAGGAACTTTTCCCCGTAGAGCTCGGACCTGCCGTCGACGTAAGGCCTGATGTCGCGAACGATGAGGTAGCCACCGAAGCCGTAGGAATTGAAGATGCGCGCGGCCTTGCGTTCGGTCAGCACATTCACCGCCGCGACCGGCGTCTGCGCCGTGGAGAATGCGAAGGTGTGATGGGCCGCAAAGGTCGCGGTTGCGCTCGCGGTCGCGAGCACGATCGCCACCGCGGCCAGCGCCGCCGGAGCGCCGGGCGCCATCCGCAGCCCGCGCGGCGCATCGCAGGCCGGTTTGAACCAGCCGCTCAGCGGCTGCGCCAGCACCAGGGGCACGAGCACGCCGAATGTCTCGATGCTGCGGACATGCGCCATTGCCATCCAGGTCGTGCCGAGGATCAGCAGCACGCGCGGCGGCGACAGCGTCAGGCCGCGCGTGAGCCCCAGGCCGAGCAGCCCGAGCAGCGCACCCGCGAACGGGCTGAATGAGCTGAAATCGGCGGGACGCCATTCGGCGATGACGGAGAACGACTTGCCGAGGCTGAGGATGCGCGCGGCGCCGAGCAGGGTATCCAGTCCATAGGGCGTGCAGCAACTCGCCGCCAGCGCACCAAGGCCGAACGCGGCCCATCGCATCGCGAGCGCCAGCCGGCGCGGTGCGGGCGCACGCCAGAGCGCCTCCAGGCCGATCGCGCCAACAAGGGCGAGCCCGAGCACGAAGCCGCCGTGAAGGTTGGCCCACAGCGCGATCAGCGGCAGCAGCATGAAGGACGGCGCGCGGCCGCGATCGGCCGCCGCCATCAGGGCGCCGCTCCAGGCCACCATGACCGGCAGCGCCAGCACATGCGGACGGGCCAGCAGGTGCGGCGCGGCCAGCGTGATCGCCAGCAGGCAGAACACCAGCGCGTAAGGAAGATCGAGATGCCGTTGCAGGAAGGCGAGCAACACTCCCATCGCCAGCGCGATCGCGGCCGCGGTCAGCACGACGGGCCCGCCCCATCCCCACCAGGAATAAGCGGTCGCGAACAACACCTGCGACAGCCACGACGTCGAGAGCCAGACCTCGCCTTGGCGCGTCAGCGAATAAAGATCGGTCCAGGGAACCGTGCGATGATCGAGGATCCAGTCGCCGACCTTGATCTGCCAGAGCGTATCGGGATCGTGCAGCAGGCTGTCGCCGCTGACCAGCAGCAACAGAAAACTCGCGGCCGCGACGGACAGCGGCGCCAGATTGCGCTGGGCGCGCGCGATCGGAACGCTGGCGGCGATGCTCATGGTTTGGCCGGCGTTTCCGCGCCTGCCTCGCCATCCCGCACGTGGATCACGGCGATATCGTCGCCGTAGAGCCGCTTCCAGCCCTTGATGTGATCGAGCACCTGGGCGGCGGGGCTGTCGGCGACCAGCAGCGTCGCGTCGATCTTGTACTCTTCGAGCAGGCGCGTCAGGTTATCGAGCTTCTTGACCTCGATCGCTTTGAAGAAATCCATCACGAATTTCTCGCCATAGAGCTCGGCGCGGCCGTCGACGAAGACGGGGATGTCGCGCGAGATCAGATAGCCGCCGAACTGATAGGCGTTGAAGATGCGCTGCGCCTTGCGCTGCTGCAGCAGGTCGACGGCGGCGACCGGCGTCTGATCCATCGTGAAGGTGAAGCGATGATGCGACATGTAGATCGAGGTCGAGGTCCAGGCCGCGGCGGCGATCATCAGCGCGCCGGTCATGGTGACATAGCGCGCCGGCCAGCCCTCGGTGGCTTGCGCGCCGGTCTGCGGCAGCGGAGACTTTTCCCCGAGCGGCTTGGCCAGCACCAGCGGCACCAGGAAGGCAAAAGCCTCGATGCTCCTGACATGGGTCAGCCCCATCCAGGTGAACAGCAGGATCAGCAGGATGCGCGGCGGTGACAGCGTCAGGCCGCGAAACAGGCCGATCGCGATCAGGCCGAGGATTGCGCCTTCGAAGGCGGACAACGAGGCGAAATTCGCCGGCATCCATTCCGAGATGACCGACAGCAGCTCGCCCAGATTGAGGATGTTGGTCGCGCCCAGCAGCGTACGCCAGCCATAGGGCGTGACGCAGGCAGATGCCATCGCGGCGACGCCGAACACGAACCAGCGCGACAGCAGCCGAACCTGCTTGCCGGAATCGAGCGTCCAGATCGCTTCCAGCGCCATCGGGCCGATCAGCGCAAGGCCGAGCACGAAGCCGCCATGCAGGTTCGCCCACAGCGACATCAGCGGCAGCCAAACCCAGGACGGCGTCACCTTGCGGTCGGCCGCGTCCATCAGCACGCCGACCCATGCGATCATCACCGGCAGCGCCAGGATGTGCGGCCGCGCCAGGATGTGGTGCAGCGACAGCAGCACCGCCAGCATCGCGAACAGCACCGAGCGCGGAATTTCCAGATGCGCATCGAGCAGATGGACGAAGATCGCAGCCGAGGCCGCGATCGCAAGCGCGGTGAGGATCACCGGCCCCGCCCAGTCGAAATGTGCGTAGGAGACGGCGTACAAGATCTGCGACAACCACGAGGTCGAGATCCAGGGCTCGCCCGTCCGCGTGAAGGAGTAGATGTCGATATAGGGCAGGGCGTGGTGATCGAGGATCCATTGTCCGATCTTGATCTGCCAGAACGAGTCGGAGTCCTGAAGCAGCGTGTCGCCGATCGTGAGGAAGAAGAGATAGGCGCCCGCGCCGACACACAGCGGCACCAGCGCCCGCGCGCGGCCCTGCACTGTGATGCTGTTGGTGAAGGAAAGGGACATGCCGCCTCGTCTTGTTCTTGTCGGATCTGCCGAGCGGGCGGGATTGGACCACAGCGGTCATAACTTCCAGTAAATCGCGGGGATTGGGGCGTGATGAACTCGATCAGCGCCCCGACGGAAGTATTTCCCCCACAAGTGGGCAGGGCAATCGCATGTGGTTGCATGATGCGGCGGCATTGGCAGTCGGCTCCCTCTCCCGCCTGCGGGAGAGGGTTGGGGAGAGGGTGTCTCCGCAACGGGACAATCCCCAAGAGGAAAGAACCCTCACCCGCCACGCTCTGCGAGCGTGGCGGCCTCTCCCGCAAGCGGGAGAGGCGGAGCAAGCCCGCAGACAATCCCAGTGAAATCCATATGCGATTGCCCTGCACAAGGGGGGAGGAACGGAGAGAGCGATGTGGTCGATCGAACTTCATTCGGCCTCCGCTCATCACGCTCTCAAGCGTTGTCGAGCGAAGTGCGACTTCACGTCCCCACAATTTAACCGGTTGTTTTAGATTTCGGTTTACCATCGCCGAATACATGCAACCCGTTCCATGTTTACGCAGTCGAATTAACTGCGGCGCAAGTCTTTGCCCTTACGTTCGGTTCCATGGTCAGGCGGCGCTGGGAAGCCCAAGAGACCAGACCATTGAAGCCTCGTGTACCTTTTGGAGCAGTCTATGAAGAACCTCGTTTCGCGTTTCGTGAAGGACGAATCCGGCGCAACCGCCATTGAATACGGCCTGATCGCTGCCGGCATCGCGCTGGCGATCATCACCGTCGTCAACAACCTCGGCACCACGCTGAACACCAAGTTCGGCTCGATCTCGTCCAGCCTCAAGTAAGCTGAGACGATCCCAGAGTTCTGAGAGCCCCGTCCTCGGACGGGGCTCTTTTTGTTTGGGGCGCAGGGTATTGGGAAGGTCGCGCATCATGACCGTCACCCCCGCGCAACGGCGAAGCCGTTGTCGCTGGAGGTGGCCGCTTCTTCAGCGACCCTCGAAGGGCGACGGCCCGGCTGCATCTCGGCCGTTCATCCTTCGAGGCGCCCGGCGCGATGCCCTGCATCGCGGCACTCGCACCTCAGGATGACGGAATTGACGACCTTGGTGGTTGAGCGAGCTGTGGATGTGATTGATAGCAGTGAGACGCGCGATCTACTGCGCGCTGCTTATTCCGCGAGGCTGGGCTGCCAAGTCGCGGATGGTGCGGGCGCCGCCGTAACTCGCGCCGTCCGGCTCATCCACGCCAGATACGCCGTCGCGGCCCAGATCGAAGCTGCCGCCAGCGCAATGCCGCCGGCAACATCGATGATGTAATGCGCGCCGATCACAGGCGTTGCCGTGATCATCAACAGGTTGAGCGCAGCCGCGATGCCGCCGAGACGCCGCACCGGCCATAGCGCCCACATGTAGAGCACGGCGGATGCGGCGTGAAAGCTCGGAAACGAGACGATGCCGGAGAGCTTGAACAATTGCAGCTCGTGCAGGCTGCCGTCGCGCAGCGCCAGGATGTCGCGCAGCTGTCCGGCGTAGACAGCGGTATTGATGTCCGGGAAATGCGCAGCCGGCAATCCCAGTCCGTAATAGGTGCCGATCGCCGGCACCAGCGCCGAGATTGCGATGGTGATTGCGAGTGCAAGGCTCATCGCGAGCATGAACAATTGCAGCCGTACGTAACGCGCCGTCAGCGCCAGCACGACGGGGATGCCGAGCAGCGGCCATTTGATCAGGCCGTAACCGCGCGAGAGGACGTCCGCGAGCCAGGGATGATCGTTGACGAAGCGCGCGATCGGCTCGGGATCCAATCCGAGCGCGCGATCGATCGCGAGCAGCGCCTGGTCCTGGAGTGGGAAGCCCGAGATGCCGGCGACATAGCTGAGCGGCCCGACGAGGGCGCAGAGGATGATGACCTGGCCGATCGTGCCCAGCGAGAAGATCAGCTTCGGATCGGCGCCATCGCCCTTGGCGACGTGGTGGCGATAGGCGACGGTGACGAAGGACATGGCGATCGCGAGTGTGATGCCGTAGGCGACCGGCTCGAGCCTGAGGCCGGTGACGGAGAGGCCGAGCGCCAGCAGGCTGCCCATCGCTGCGATGGGAAGCCAGTTCAACTGATAGAGCTGCCAGGCGGTTTTGGCGTCCGTGTCGACCATGCTGCACCGGGTTGGATCGCAACCACACTCGGCGAGCGGCTTTAAAGCCACGGTAAGAATCGTCGTCAGCAGTTTACCAATCGATTCCCTGCAATTTGAGCTGACTGCAATGCAGCATCGCGCGTGTGACGCATCGCGCATTTGCATCTTGTCATCCCCCCTGAATAGTTGTTCAGTCCTTGCGGGACGATTTGCAGCGTATTCAGTGACGAAGCGTTCGGCCGCGGGCGTGCGGCAGGCGTGGTGGGACAGGAAGCGCGCCATGGTTTATCGGCGGACGCATCAAGTGGTTAAGCGCCTTGCGGCGCGGCGCAGCGCCATCCTGGCGGCGGCAAGGGAAGCCGCGGCCGAAGGCGGCATGGCGGCGGTGCAGATCGCACCGGTCGCTATCAGGGCCAATGTGGCGGCCGGCACCGTCTATCGTTACTTCCCGTCCAAGGCCGAGCTGATCTCCGAACTGATTTCCGAGGTCTCCCGCGACGAGCTCGCGGCGATCAGGCGGGCGGCCGATGCCGCGCCGGGACCATCCTCGGCGCTGGCTGCGGCCGTGACCACCGTGGCCGTCCATACCCTGTCGCAGCGCCGGCTGGCCTGGGGCATCCTGGCCGAGCCTGTCGATGTCGATGTCAGCGCCTCGCGCCTGGCCAGCCGCCGCGAGATCGCGGGCGAGATGGCGGCCCGGATCGACGCGGCCGTGCGCGCCGGCCATCTGCCGGCACAGGACACGGCGCTGGCGGCAACCGCGCTGCTCGGCGCGCTCCATGAGGCCCTGGTCGGGCCGCTGGCGCCGGACAATCTGGAAGATCCCGCCAAGATGCGCGATGCGGTGCAGACCGTGACGCTGCTGGCGCTGCGCGCCGTAGGCGTCATGGACGCCCGCGCCCGCGGTCTGGTGGTGCAGCAGACGTTGCTGCCGACGGCCAAGGCGCTGGTCGGGGCTTAAAAGAGCTGCTTGCCGTGGGGAGCAAGGCCTGGTCGCGTCCAGGCCGTTGCCTGAGCATGCCTTTTCGCAAGATCCGCGCAAAAGCAGCCGGACGGGCCGGCTACTGTGCATGGGGTTGTTTTCGCTGGTTTGGTTCGCCTGATGGCGACCGCCTCACATATTCGCGTCGCCCTCGGGGCCGACCGAGGCGATGCGCACCATGTTGGTGGTGCCGGGAATGCCGAGCGGCACGCCGGCGACGATGATCACGCGCTGGCCGGCGCGGACGAAGCCGTCGCGGAAGGCGATCTGGCCGGCGCGGTTCACCATGTCGTCCTGGTCGCGGGCATCTTCCGCCACCACGCAATGCACGCCCCACACCACTGCGAGCCGGCGTCCGGCCTGGATGTTCGGCGTGATCGCCACGATCGGCGGCTTCGGCCGCTCGCGCGCCACGCGCACCGCGGTCGAGCCGGAGCTGGTCCAGCAGATCAGGGCGGGCAGGTCGAGCGTCTCGGCGATCTGCCGCGCGGCGTCGGCGATGGCGTCGCCCGCGGTGGCTTCCGGCGCGGGACGCTGGGCCGTCAACACGGAGCGGTAGATCGGGTCGCGCTCCACTTCCTCGCCGATGCGGTTCATGGTCGAGACCGCCTCGACCGGGAATTTGCCCGCCGCCGATTCCGCCGACAGCATGATCGCGTCGGCGCCCTCATAGACGGCGGTGGCGACGTCGGAGACTTCGGCGCGGGTCGGCACCGGCGACTGGATCATCGATTCCAGCATCTGGGTCGCGACCACCACCGGCTTGCCGGCGCGGCGCGCCATGCGCGTCATTTGCTTCTGAAGGCTCGGCACGCGCTCCAGCGGCAGCTCGACGCCGAGGTCGCCGCGCGCGACCATCAGCGCGTCGGAGGCGTCGATGATGTCGGCGAGACGATCGATCGCCTGCGGCTTCTCGATCTTGGCCATGACGGCGGCGCGGCCGCGGATCATCTTCTTGGCTTCGATCACGTCGTCGGCGCGCTGCACGAAGGACAGCGCGATCCAGTCGACGCCGGTGACGAGGGCAGCCTCGAGGTCGGCGCGGTCCTTTGGCGTCATCGCCGAGACCGGCAGGTCGGTATCGGGCAGGCTGACGCCCTTGCGGTCACTCATCTTGCCGCCAACCACCACGCGCGTCACCGCATGCTCCTTCGTGGTCTCCTCCGCGATCAGCCGCACCTTGCCGTCGTCGAGCAGCAGCGCGTGGCCGGGCCGCAGCGCTGCCAGAATCTCCGGATGGGGAAGGTTGACGCGGGTGGCGTCGCCCGGCGTCTTGTCGGAATCGAGCGTGAAGGTCTGCCCGTTCTGCAGCTGGACCGCACCTTCCGCGAACGCACCGAGCCGGAGCTTGGGACCCTGCAGGTCGACCAGGATGCCGATCGGCCGGCCGTAGCTCGACTCGACATTGCGGATCGTCGCCACCAGCTCCCGCATCTTGTCATGCGGGGTGTGGCTCATGTTGATGCGGAACACGTCGGCGCCAGCCTCGAATAGGCGACGGATCATCGCGAGGTCCGAAGAGGCAGGTCCAAGGGTCGCGAGAATCTTGATACGGCGAAGACGCCTCATGGCTTATTTCCAGACGGTGGCGAAGGGGCTGGCGCAAGGCCAGGTGCGGCGGGGGGCGTACCACCGGGCGGACTATTGGGCAAACCCGGAACGCCGCCGCCAGGGCCAACAGGGCCCGGCATGCCGGGGACACGTTGCTGCGAAGACGGCTGCTCGTTGGTATCGGTGAGCTGCACCGTCCAGGCCCGCTGCTCGCCGGTGTCGACCTCGAAATAGCCGGTCCGGTCATAGCCGCGCGCGAGGCAGTCCTCGGTGCCGCGGATGGTGAATTCCTTGTCGCGCGAGCACATGAAGGCCTGCCCCGACCATTCACCGCCGCGGTCATAATCGATCGCGTAGATGTAATAGTAACGGGCGACCAGCGTTCCCCGCAGCAGGGTCTCGCAGGAGCGGGACGAGATGTTCCACCAGCCTTCCGTGGTCCAGCCGTCGGCGTCCTTGTAGCCGAGCGCGATGCCGACCCGGCTCGACGTGTTGTTGCAGAGCCGGAAATCGGCCGAGGCCGGGCTGGACCAGAAGCACAGCAAGCCAACCGCCAGCACCGGGACCAACCGGGCGAGCAGGCGAAGGGGGAAGCGGGGAGATTCGGCGATCATTGTCGCGGAACGTATACCAGATGATTGACGATTTGGCGTAGGGCCCGGGAACTGCACTATTGTCGGCCCGGCCGCCCTTTGCGCCGCGATATGGCAAAATCTGTGACAGGACCCCACCTGATCCCGTAAGGGTGACAACGATCGAGACAAGCCGAGAGGTCCAGCCATGGCAATCGACGACAAAACCAGAACGGAGCTCGAAGCGGCCGCTTTCCGGCGCTTGGTCGATCACCTGAGGACGCGGACCGACGTCCAGAACATCGATCTGATGAATCTGGCCGGCTTCTGCCGCAACTGCCTGTCGAACTGGCTCAAGGACGCTGCGGATGCGCGAGGTGTGAGCTTGAGCAAGGACGAGAGCCGCGAGGCCGTCTACGGCATGCCCTATGAGACCTGGAAGGCGAAGCACCAGGGCACGGCGAGCCCCGAACAGCTAGACGCCATGAAGAAGGTCCATCCCCACAATCACTAGGAATCGCGGTGCGCTGAGTCGCGCCGTACAACAGCTTTCTTCGCTCTCCCGCAGGAAGGTGTGGGCGCGCTGTGGACGAACGCGATGCTTGCTTGAACGCTGGGGGTACGGACCCTAAGGGTGTGCCAGCACGCGCGGTGAGGATGCCGGCGTCACCTCGTTTTGCCAGTTCCATTGGGAGTACCAAGATGGCCACCTCCGCCGCCGTCCGCGACGACGAGCCCGCGACGAAATTTGCCAAGGACCAGCTCAAATCCATCATCGAGCGCATCGAGCGGCTGGAGGAAGAGAAGAAGGCGATCTCCGACGACATCCGCGACGTCTATGCCGAGAGCAAGGGCAACGGCTACGACGTCAAGGCGTTGCGCACCATCGTGCGCCTGCGCAAGCAGGACCCCAACGAGCGCGCCGAGGCCGAGACGATTCTCGAGACCTACATGCAGGCACTGGGAATGATCTGAGGCGCTTGCGCCTTCGGCGTTGCTGCCGTAGCCGGGATGGAGCGGAAGCGAAATCCGGGTCTCGCGCAGCATGCGGCTCCCGGATTGTGCCGCGCTCCATCCGGGCTACAAGACTCAATTCTTGGAAATAGCCGTTGGCCTCAGCGCAGCGCAGCAGTGCGCATGACGAACGACGTCGTCTCGAGCTTCGCCGTGGCGCTGCCCGAGAAGCTGTCGCAGGACAGGCCTTGCATCGGATCGTCGGTGAAGCCCATCGCAACCACCGCCGGCGGCTTGACGAAATAACCGCGCAGCGCTGCCATATCGAGCTCGCCCATCAGCGTCACCGACATCGCGCGGCTGGCGCTCGGCGACAGCATCACGATCTTGAGCCAGATGCTCTCACCCTTGGCCGCGGAGAGGCGGGTCGCGGTTGCGATCATGCCATCGGTGCTCTTTCCGACCACGGTGCTGATCTCGGTGGCCGGTGCGGCGTTGCGGGCCGCGGACGCCGGACGCACGCCGCGCGGGACCGGCGCGGAAGCGGCGACGACGCGGGAGCGGTCGACGGGCGATGCGGAAGCAGGTGCAAAGGCCAGTGCCTGATAGGCAGCGTTTGAGATGCTCGCAGTCGGCTGCGGATCAGTGGCCGCGGCAAGCGCCTGGCGCGCCCTGAGGGCTGCGACCTGGGCCGGGGTCGCCTGCTGCGAGGCAGCCGGAGCATCCCAGAAGCCGCGGGCATTGATGATGTCGGCCGGGGATTCCAACTTGCCGGCTGCGGGCTTATCGGCCACCGGCTCCGGCTTCGGCCTGGGCGGCGCCACGAGCTGGGCGTCGGCCGAGGCGAGCTGAATCGCGGTGGTGACAGACGGCTTGGCACGTGGCGTCGGCACCGGATCGGCGGGTTTGGCAGCGGCGGCGACCACCGTCGGCGCGACGGGCTTGGCGGTCGGGGCCGGAGCGCCCTCGTCATCCTCGTCGCTGCTGGCTGCCGGGGCCTGCTTGCCCTTGAACAGGGCGGCGAAGAAGCCAGGTTTGCTGGCGCCGTCGTCGCCATCGCCGCGCCGCTCGATCTCGGCCTTGGCGAGCTCATAGCCCTTCAGCGGCACGCCATCGGTCGGCAGATGCACCGTCTTTCCATCAGGGAAGACGCGGGCGAGCTGGTCATGCGTCATGCGCGGCCAGTGCCGGATGCTGCCGGTATCCAGATGCACGAAGGGCGAACCGGAGGTCGGGTAGAAGCCGACGCCGCCACGCTGCAGGCGCAGGCCCGCGAAGCGGATCTGCTCCAGCGGCACGCCCGGAATGTAGAAGTCCATGGCATGGCCCAGCATGTGCTGGCTGAAGCGCGCCACGCCCGAGGAGCGGCGGCGGAGCATGGCGTTGGTGGCGGGGGAGCGATAGGAGGAGATGATCTGGATCGGCTGCTTGCCGTCGACGTCGCGGTAGACTTCCCAGAGGATGTCGAACAGGTGACGGTCCATCACCGTTTCGTCCTGGGTACGCCAGTCGCGCAGGAAGTGGTTGAGCGTCTTCAGCGCGGATTCGTCGTAGCGACCATCGCGCTTGAAGGTGACGGTGAGGTCTTCGCCGGAATGGGTATGGTGGAAAGAAAGGGTCTTGGTTTCGTTCAGCGCGGCAGCGTTATGAACCGAGCCGGCAGCCGCAAGCAGCACCAGCGAGGCGAGGCCGATCCGAGATCCGACCTTCACGCCCGCATGGGACAACGACAACGCAGCAAATTGGCGTGCGAAACCAGCCAGCACGTATGAGCCCACCCAATCGACGAGCGTTCAAAATGGACTCTCCCGCCGACCCCGTTAGCGCGCGAAAGAGGGTGAACGCTTTCTTAAAGCGAGAAGGTTAATCGCAACTTACCTTCCCGCCCCCAAAACCACGTCAGACTACAATCCTAACCGGCCGAGTGTGGCGAAAAAACGCCCACCGCCTGAAATCGGGTGGAGGATGGTTAACGTTAAGCGGCCCCATCCGGAGGATGGGGCCGCTGGTTTCATTGAAGAATTTCAGGCTGTGAGGCGCCGGTGTCGGTGCTCAGCGGGTAAACACCCGCTGCGGCTTGCGGCCGACCGGGGCCGGTGGCTGGGCAGGGGCCCCACCGCCGAACAGGCGTTCGAAGAAGTTCGGACCCGATGAGCCGAAGCCGCCGCCATTATTGGCGATCGCGACGCCGGAGGGCAGCGTCGTTGCCGGGCGCGAGTAGCTCGGCTGCGAGTGGGCGACGACGTTCTCGAGGTCCTTGCCGCGGCCGTTCTTCAGGATGTTGATCATGGTCGCGTCGCGGCCATAGACGTCCTTGCGGAACTGCAGCTTGCCGCCATCGTCCACGAAAGCAGTCTGGTAGGTGATGTTTACCGGGATCGGGGTCGGGAATTTCAGGTCGATCTCACCCGAGCCGTACATGCCGCGAATGCGCTCCGGCGTGTACTTCTCGTTCGGCATGGCGATGTTGAGCAGCACGGAGGCGTACTGATCCGGGTTCTGCACGCGCATGCAGCCGTGGCTGAAGGCGCGCTCCTCCTTGGCGAACAGGTACTTGTCCGGCGTGTCGTGCTGATAGACCAGGAATTTGTTCGGGAAGTTGAAGCGGATGCGCCCGAGCGCGTTGGCTTCGCCGGGCGGCTGGGAGATGTGCACCGAGCCGTCGCGGTTCTGCTCGAGCTTCAGGCCCATGCGCTGAAGCACGGTCGGGTCCTGCTGCAGCGCAGGCAGATATTCGCCATAGACGATCGACGGCGGCACGTTCCAGGTCGGGTTGACCGTGATGTACTTCATCGTCTCGGTCAGAAGGGGCGTCGCGTGCTGGCCCGGCTTGCCGGTGACGACGCGGGTGGTCCAGACCTGCTGGCCGCGCTGCATCACCTTCAACGTGTAGTCGGGAATGTTGAGGATGACATAGGCATCGCCGAGCGAGGGAACGCCGAGATCGCGCGGCAGCCAGCGCCAGCGCTCCATGTTCACCAGCACCGTGTCGATCTGCTTGTCGCGCTTCGGGCTGTTCAGCGCCTTGACGGTCTGCGCGTCGAGCACGCCGGTCGCCTTCATCTCGGCGCCGTCCTGGAACTTGCGGACGGCTTCGGCGACCGTTGCGTCATAGTGGTCGTCGCTGGCGTTCTCGGTGATGCCGAGCTTGGCGCGGAGCTGCGGCACGCGCGGATCCTGCACCACGATTTCAGCCTGCTTCTTGCCCTTGGCGGGCGTGTACTTGAGCGCGGGGCCGTCGGCGATCTCGATCACCGGACCATCGCCCTGACCGCGGAGCTTGGCGAGTTGCGCCTTCAGCTCCTTGTAGAGCTTCTGCGGTGGGTTGTAGCTGTCGAGCGCAGCCGAGGCGTCGGCCGCCGTCGTCACCTTGGCGAGCACTTCGCTCGGATCGACCGGATGCTCGGGATAGAGGATGTCGGCGCTGACCTGCGACCAGTGCATGCGGCCGCTCTGCGCCTGGCGCGCATAGTCGAGCATGCTGGCGGTGAGCTTCAGCTCGGCGTCGGCGAGCGCGTCGGGCGTCGTGGCGGCGGCGAAGTCCGGCACAGGATAGTCGGCGGGATTGAGACCGTCGGAAGCCGCATCTTTCAGCCGGGCGATCACGCCCTTGGCCGCAGCGGTCAGGCTGCCGGCTTGAGTCCAGACCGGCGCGAAGTCGCGGGCGCCGTAAAACTTCTCAACGGCCGCGCGCTCGTTCTTGCGGTCGAAATGGCGCGAGGTCTTGGCGCCGATGATGTCCTTGATCTTGTCGGCGACCGGCTGGTCGGCGGCGGGAACATTGCTCGCGGCCTTCACGGGCTCAGAAGCCTGGGGCGCTGCTGCCGCCGCGGGTGCCGTGGGAGCGGACGCCGGTGCTGCCGCGGTGTCGGCTTTGGCGGGCTCAGATTTGGCGGGCTCGGTGCGTGCGGGCTCCGTCTTGGCCGTTTCGCTCTTCGGCGCCTCGGTGGCGGGCGTCGTGGCGACGTCGGCAGGCTTGGTGTCGACTTTCCCGGGGGCCGGTGCGGCTTCAGCTTTCACCGGCTGCTTCGCCGTTTCCGAGGCCGCATCCTTTGCCGCATCCTTGGAGGAGTCCTTGGGAGCGTCCTGGACGGTGGCGGTGGTGTCGAGCTTGATGTCGGCGGCGGTCGGGGGCGGGACGTTTGCAGGCTCGGGGCGCGGGATCGCGGCTTCGATCGCGAGCTCGGCGGCACTGCTGCGCGCCTGATCCTGTGCCAGCGCCGAGCCGGCCGATACCGTGAGGAAGGTCGCCGCGACCGCCGTCAAAACGCGGTCAAAGCCTGCACGGTGGTTCAAACAGTCACGCATTGTGTCGCACCCCTCGGGTGAACTGTCCCTCGTGGAACAGCTTTCGTTATCGCCTAATTGAGCTTCGGCTAAATCGCGCCGGCCTCTTGAAAGTTGCACGCCTGCACGCAACGATTCCTACGCAGACGATATACAGGCCCCGCTTTTGCAGCCAGCGCTACCCCGGGAAACTCACGACAAACTGACTTCAAGACAGCGCGTTTGCAACGGATTGTGCAGCCTGACCACGCGCTTTTCCGCTGTCTGTCACTTCCAAGTCACGGTTTTGGCCGGCGCCGAATTTTGTCTTGATTCAACGGGTTGCGAGCGCCTCATCGAAGCCCGCGAGCCTCTTTTCGCATGAGGTTCAGTGCGTCTCCTCGCCGCTTTTTCCGCCATGGCCGGGAACCCCGGCTTCGTCGAGTTTGCGGTAGAGCGTGGACCTGCCGATCTTGAGACGACGCGCCACCTCGGACATCTGTCCGCGGTAGTGCGAGATGGCGAAGCGGATGATCTCGTTCTCCATCTCCTCGAGCGGACGGACATCGCCGGTTGCGGTCAACATCGAGAGGGATCCTGTCGAGGCCAGCGGCGCGATCGGTATTTCGCTACCTGATACCACCGAGGGGGCTACGATCGGCTCAATCATCAGCGGAGCGGTCGGAATCTCGCTTGCGGAATGCGGATGCGACGCCAGCAGTGGGAAATCGTCGAGACCGAGCTGGTCGCCCTCGCTCATCACCACCGCGCGGTAAACCGCGTTTTCGAGTTGGCGGATGTTGCCGGGCCAATCAAGCTGGGCGAGATGCGCCACGGCCTCGCCCTTGATGCCGGAGATCGAGCGGTTCTCCTCGGCGGCAAAGCGCGCCAGGAAATGCCGCAGCAGATGCGGGATGTCTTCGCGCCGGGACTTGAGCGAGGGTATCGTCAGCGGCAGCACGTGCAGGCGATAGAACAGATCTTCGCGGAAATGGCCCTGCTTGACCCGTTCCAGCAGCCTGCGATTGGTCGCAGAGATGATGCGGACGTCAACCTTCACGGGCTTGCGGCCGCCGACAGCTTCGACCGCACCTTCCTGGAGCGCGCGGAGCAGCTTGACCTGCGCAGTCAGCGGCAGCTCGCTGACCTCGTCGAGAAAGAGCGTGCCGCCGTGGGCCTCGAGGAACTTGCCGATGTGTCTGTCAGTGGCGCCGGTGAACGCGCCCTTCTCGTGGCCGAACAGGATGGACTCGACGAGATTGTCGGGGATCGCGCCGCAATTGACCGCGACGAAGGGCTTTGCCTTGCGTTCGCCGCTGCCGTGGATGGCGCGCGCGAACATCTCTTTGCCGACTCCGGACTCGCCCTCGATCAGCACGGGGATCGAGGAGTTTGCCGCCTTTTGCGCCGCCCGCATCACGCCCGTCATCGCCTCGGCGCGCGTGATGATGTCGGAGAAGGTCAGCCGGCCCTCGCGGCTGTGACGGATGCGCTGCAATTCGCCCTTGAGCGCGGAGGTGTTGAGCGCGTTGCGCAAGGAGACCTGGAGCCGCTCCAGGCCGACCGGCTTGACCACGAAATCGGCCGCACCGGCGCGCATCGCCGAGATCACATTGTCTATGCCGCCATGGGCGGTCTGCACGATGACGGGCACGTTCAGGCCCGCCTCGCGGATTTTCGCCAGCACGCCCATGCCGTCGAGGCCGGGCATCACGAGATCGAGGATCACGGCGTCGACAGCGGGTGCGTCGGGGGCGGTGAGGGCTGATATCGCGGCGTCGCCGGACTCAACGACGATCGTCTCATAGCCGCATTTCTGCACCATGTTCTCGACCAGGCGGCGGGCTACGGCGTCGTCGTCGGCGATCAAAATACTGGCAGCCATGGTGCTCCCCGCACGCTACTACTATCTGTCTCGAATCGGGTCACTCTGGCCGAAGCCGATTAACGCACTCTTAAACCTTGCTGCCCCCGCCCGCCGCAGCGATTGTTGAACACAGGTTTCCCACACAATGAATTCGCGCTCCAAAGCTGCCGTCCGCAAGCCAGCCACCAAGACATCCGCCACCAAGAAGTCGGCTACCAAGGCAAAACCCTCCGCCAAGTCTTCGCTTGCCAAGTCTTCGCTCGCAAAGCCTGCCAGCAAGACGGGCAAGCTTCCCGAGTGGAACCTCGCCGATCTCTATTCCGGCATCGACGCACCGGAAGTGGCGCGCGATCTTGCAACCATGGATGCCGATTGCGTCGCGTTCGAGACGGACTACAAGGGCAAGCTTGCAACAGGCACAGCAAACGAAGATGGCGGAAAATGGCTCGCGGAAGCCGTGCGTCGCTATGAAGCGATCGACGATCTCGCCGGCCGGCTCGGCTCCTATGCCGGTCTCGTTCATGCCGGCGACAGCGTGGACCCTGCGATTTCAAAGTTTTACGGCGACGTCTCCGAGCGACTGACGGCGGCGTCGACGCATCTGTTGTTCTTCGCGCTCGAGCTCAACCGCGTCGATGACGATATTTTGACTCGCGCGATGCAGACGCCAGAACTCGCGCACTACCGTCCGTGGATCGAGGATCTGCGCAAGGAGAAGCCGTACCAGCTCGAGGACAAGCTGGAGCAGCTGTTCCTGGAGAAGGCGCAGACCGGTTACTCCGCCTTCAACCGGCTGTTCGACCAGACCATCTCCAGCCTGCGCTTCAAGGTCGGTTCGAAGGAGCTCGCGATCGAGCCGACGCTCAATTTTCTGCAGGATCGCGACGGCGCCAAGCGCAAGGCTGCGGCGGAAGCGCTCGCCAAGACGTTCAAGGCCAACGAGCGCACCTTTGCGCTGATCACGAACACGCTGGCCAAGGACAAGGACATTTCGGACCGCTGGCGCGGCTTCAAGGATGTCGCCGATTCCCGCCATCTGAACAACCGCGTCGAGCGCGAGGTGGTGGATGCGCTGGTTGCCTCCGTGCGTGCGGCCTATCCAAGACTGTCGCATCGTTATTATGCGCTGAAGGCGAAATGGTTCGGCAAGAAGCGGCTCGCTTATTGGGACCGCAACGCGCCGCTGCCATTCGCCGCGACCGATGTTATCGGCTGGCCCGATGCGCGCAACATGGTGCTGACGGCCTATCGCGGCTTCTCGCCCAAGATGGCCGACATCGCCGAGCGCTTCTTCACGGACCGCTGGATTGATGCGCCGGTGCGTCCGGGCAAGGCGCCGGGCGCCTTCTCGCATCCGACCACGCCGTCGGCCCACCCCTATGTGCTGATGAACTACCAGGGCAAGCCGCGCGACGTGATGACCCTCGCGCACGAACTCGGCCACGGGGTGCACCAGGTGCTAGCCGCCAGGAACGGCGCGCTGATGGCGCCGACGCCGCTGACGCTGGCCGAGACGGCCAGCGTATTTGGCGAGATGCTGACCTTCCGGCGGCTGCTGGCGCAGACCAAGAGCGCGAAGCAGCGCCAGGCGCTGCTCGCCGGCAAGGTCGAGGACATGATCAATACCGTCGTGCGGCAAATTGCTTTCTATTCGTTCGAGCGCGCGGTCCACACCGAGCGCAAGAACGGCGAGCTCACCGCGACGCGGCTCGGCGAGCTCTGGCTGTCGGTGCAGGGCGAAAGCCTGGGGCCGGCGATCGAGATCAAGGCGGGCTACGAGAATTACTGGATGTATATCCCGCACTTCATCCACTCGCCGTTCTATGTTTACGCCTATGCCTTCGGCGATTGCCTCGTGAACTCGCTCTATGCCGTCTACGAGAACGCGGCCGAGGGCTTTGCCGAGCGTTATCTCGACATGCTCGCCGCCGGCGGCACCAAGCACTATTCGGAGCTGCTGCGCCCGTTCGGACTCGATGCCAAGGACCCGAAATTCTGGGACGGCGGGCTCTCGGTGATCGCCGCTATGATCGACGAGCTGGAGTCCATGGGCTGAGGCGGAATTGGCTTCCCTAACTGATTGGAAATCCAAATGAACCGATTTGCGGGAAAACGGCGCCTCGGTGCCGTTGCCCTGCCCGAAGGTTTAAGGTATCCCAGCCGAAGAATTCGACTTGCGACTGGGGACAATCCATGGCGGACCATAGCGAAGTGGCGTACACCACGGCCGACGGCAACGACTACGTTGCCCACGAGCAGACCTATGAAGGCTTCATCAAGCTGGTGAAGTACGGCACGGCCTCGGTCGCGCTCATCGTCATCCTGATGGCGATCTTCCTGACATGATCCATCGTCTGTTGCACCGCCATCGTCGTCGGTGCTCATAAAAATTGCATTCAAGCCGGTGCCAAAACCGGTATCCAACGTTGCGGGAGTGACGCTAAGTTCGCGTGCGCGCTTTGTCCCGCGTCGCCGGAGGGCCTATGAAGATCGCCGTTGCCAAGGAAATCGATCCGTCTGAGCCGCGTGTTGCCGCTTCGCCTGATACGGTGAAGAAGTTCAAGGCGCTGGGCGCGGAGATCGCCGTCGAGCCGGGTGCCGGCATCAAGTCAGGCCTGCCGGATTCCGAATTCACCGCGGTGGGTGCCACGGTCAGCGCCGATGCGCTGAAGGACGCGGACATTATCATCAAGGTGAGGCGTCCCGAGGCTTCCGAGCTTTCGCAGTACAAGCGCGGCGCACTCGTCATCGCCATCATGGATCCCTATGGCAACGAGGCCGCGCTGAAGACGATCGCCGATGCCGGGGTGTCTGCCTTCGCGATGGAATTGATGCCGCGCATCACGCGCGCACAGGTGATGGACGTACTGTCCTCGCAGGCGAACCTTGCCGGCTATCGCGCCGTGATCGAAGGCGCCGAGGCCTTCGGCCGCGCCTTCCCGATGATGATGACGGCGGCCGGCACCGTACCGGCGGCGAAGGTGTTCGTGATGGGCGTCGGCGTTGCCGGCCTCCAGGCGATCGCGACCGCGCGGCGCCTGGGCGCCGTCGTCACCGCGACCGACGTGCGGCCCGCCACGAAGGAGCAGGTCGAATCGCTCGGCGCAAAATTCCTCGCCGTCGAGGACGAGGAGTTCAAGAACGCGCAGACCGCCGGCGGCTACGCCAAGGAAATGTCGAAGGAATATCAGGCCAAGCAGGCCGCGCTCACCGCCGAGCACATCAAGAAGCAGGACATCGTCATCACCACCGCGCTGATCCCGGGCCGGCCCGCCCCGAAGCTCGTCAGCGCCGAGATGGTCAAGTCGATGAAGCCGGGTTCGGTGCTGGTCGATCTCGCCGTCGAGCGCGGCGGCAATGTCGAGGGCGCGAGGCCCGGCGAGGTCGTCGATCTCGATGGCATCAAGATCGTCGGCTACACCAATGTCGCCGGCCGCGTCGCGGCCTCGGCCTCCAGCCTCTACGCACGCAATTTGTTCTCCTTCATCGAGACCATGGTCGACAAGAAAGAGAAGAAGCTCGCCGTCAACTGGGACGACGAACTCGTCAAGGCCACTGCGCTGACCAGGGACGGCGCCGTGATCCACCCGAACTTCCAGCCCAAGTCAGCTTAATCGGGCGTAAGGAGATCCGTCATGGAGCATGCTGCACAGGTCGTCGACCCCTTCGTCTTCCGGCTGTCGATTTTCGTCCTCGCCGTCTTCGTCGGCTATTTCGTGGTGTGGTCGGTGACGCCGGCGTTGCATACGCCGCTGATGAGCGTCACCAACGCGATCTCCTCCGTGATCGTGGTCGGCGCGTTGCTGGCCGGCGGTGTTGCCAACGTGTCGAGCGGTTCGGGCTGGGCGCGTGCCTTCGGCTTCGTGGCGCTGATCTTCGCCTGCATCAATATTTTCGGCGGCTTCCTTGTCACCCAGCGCATGCTGGGGATGTACAAGAAGAAGTCGAAGTGAGCGGCCACCTCGGGCTGATGGGATCAATGGGGACCTGAGATGAGCGCCAACCTCTCTGCATTCTTGTATCTCGTGGCGGGGGTGCTTTTCATCCTGTCGCTGCGCGGACTTTCGAGCCCGGCGTCGTCGCGCCAGGGCAATTTGTTCGGCATGATCGGCATGGCGATCGCGGTCGCCACCACGCTGGCCAATCATCCGCCGGCCGACGGTCTCGCCTGGGTGCTGGTGATTGTCGGCATCGCGATCGGCGGCGCAATCGGTGCGGTGATCGCGCGCCGCGTGCCGATGACCTCGATGCCGGAGCTGGTCGCCGCCTTCCACTCGCTGGTCGGTATGGCCGCCGTGCTGGTCGCCGCCGGCGCGTTCTACGCGCCCGAGGCCTTCGATATCGGAACTCCCGGCAACATCCATGCGCAAAGCCTGGTCGAGATGTCGCTCGGCGTCGCCATCGGCGCGCTGACCTTCACCGGTTCGGTGATCGCATTCCTGAAGCTGTCCGCGCGGATGAGCGGCGCGCCGATCATCCTGCCGTTCCGCCACGTCATCAACATCGGGCTTGCGATCGCGCTCGTCGTCTTCATCGTCGGGCTGGTGATGTCGGGCAGCGCGTTCGATTTCTGGCTGATCGTCATCCTGGCGCTGGCGCTCGGCGTGCTCATGATCATCCCGATCGGCGGCGCCGACATGCCGGTCGTGATCTCGATGCTGAACTCCTACTCCGGCTGGGCCGCGGCCGGCATCGGCTTCACCCTCGGCAATTCGGCGCTGATCATCACCGGCGCGCTGGTCGGCTCGTCGGGCGCGATCCTCTCCTACATCATGTGCCACGCGATGAACCGATCCTTCATTTCGGTCATCCTCGGCGGCTTCGGCGGCGAGACGGCAGCTGCCGGCGGCGGAGCGGGCGGTGAGCAGAAGCCGGCCAAGCTCGGTTCGGCCGACGATGCGGCCTTCATCATGAAGAACGCCCAGAAGGTCATCATCGTGCCCGGCTACGGCATGGCGGTGGCGCAGGCCCAGCACGCGCTGCGCGAAATGGGCGACATCCTGAAGAAGGAAGGCGTCGAGGTGAAATACGCCATTCACCCGGTCGCGGGCCGCATGCCCGGCCACATGAACGTACTGTTGGCCGAAGCCAACGTGCCCTATGACGAGGTGTTCGAGCTCGAGGACATCAACTCGGAGTTCGCGCAGGCCGACATCGCCTTCGTGATTGGCGCCAACGACGTCACCAATCCGGCGGCCGAAGAGGACAAGACCTCGCCGATCTACGGCATGCCGGTGCTGCAGGTCTGGAAGGCCGGCACGGTGATGTTCATCAAGCGGTCGCTGGCGTCGGGTTATGCCGGTATCGACAACCCGCTGTTCTACCGCGACAACACCATGATGCTGCTCGGTGACGCCAAGAAGGTCACCGAGAACATCGTCAAGGCGATGTAACATCGCGCGGGAACGGCGCGTCATACGGCGCGCCGTCCATGGACGGTGTGCGGCTGAGGTGAGATTCCTGCCGGCATGACTGTCATCAGATGGATCGCCATCATCCTTGCGGCCGGCTATCTCGCCGGTCTCATGCTGCTCTATCTCAGGCAGCGCGACATGCTGTTTCCCATCCCGACCATCACGCGGACGGTGCCTGCCGACGCCGGCTTTCCGCAAGCCGAGGAGCACATCCTGACGGCGTCCGATGGCGAGAAGGTCATCGTCTGGCACGTGCCGGCGCGGCCCGGCCGCCCCGTGATCCTTTTCTTCCATGGGAATGGCGATTTTCTCGCCGGTTTGGTCGGGCGCTTCAAGGCCATGACGGCTGACGGCACCGGTCTGGTCGCGCTGTCCTATCGCGGCTATGCGGGTTCGACCGGCGCGCCGAGCGAGGAGGGCCTGCTGCGCGACGCTGCAGCGGCCTATTCATTCGCGACGGCCCGCTACGAGCCGCAACGCATCGTCGCCTGGGGCTTCTCGCTCGGGACAGGTGTTGCGGTCGCAATCGCATCGGAGCGGGCGATCGGAAAGCTCGTGCTCGAAGCTGCCTACACATCGATCGCCGATGTCGTGGCGCCGCGCTACTGGTTCGCCCCGGTCCGCTTGCTGATGCGCGACCCGTTTCATTCCGATCGGCGCATCGTGCGCGTCACGGTGCCGCTGCTGATCATGCATGGCACCGAGGATCAGACGGTGCCGTTCGTGTTCGGCGAGCGCCTGTTTGCGTTGGCCCACGAACCGAAGCGGTTCTTTCGCGTGGAAGGCGGCGGTCACGACGATCTCGCCAGCTTCGGTGCTATCGAGATCGCGCGACAGTTCATCAATGGTGGTTGAGGGCTGACGGGCGCGATGTTCTCGCGCATAATTGGTCCGGCTTATGAAGGAATCGCCTGTATGAGTGCACACGGACCGATGCCGCGGTCGTCCTGGATCTTCCCCGCCCTGGCGGTGCTGCTGTTCCTGATCGTCACCGTGACCGGCTACGGCTTCACCCTGTCTCCCGGCGGCGGCGTGTTTGCGATCGTCCTGCTGGTGATCCTGTTCGGGACCGTGTTCGCGGCCGTGCATCATTCCGAGGTGATCGCGGAGCGAATCGGCGAGCCCTTCGGCACGCTGCTGCTCACGCTCGCGGTGACCATCATCGAGGTCGCGCTCATCACCACGATCATGCTCGGCGACAAGCCCGCGCCGGAGCTTGCGCGCGACACCGTCTTTGCGGTGGTGATGATCGTCTGCAATGGCCTCGTCGGCCTCTGCGTCTTCATCGGCGGACTTCGTTACCGCGAGCAGGGCTTTCAGGTCTCTGGCGCCAACGTCTATCTCAGTGGGCTGATTGCACTGGCGACCATTACTTTGATCATGCCCAATTACACGCTGACGACGCCCGGCCCGGTCTATTCGACGCTTCAACTCGGCTTTGTCGATGTCGTCACGATCGTGCTGTATGGCGTGTTTCTCTATACCCAGACCGTCCTGCACAAGGATTACTTCGTCCACGAGAGGGTGGACGGCGAGGTCGGACAGGCTCATTTGTCGGGCAGGATGCTGGCGCTCAGCATCGTGCTGCTGCTGATCTCGCTGCTGGCCGTCGTTCTCCTTGCCAAGAAATTTTCGCTGGTGGTGGACGCCGTCGCCGACAGGATCGGTGCTCCACCGGCGTTTGCGGGCCTTTTGGTCGCGCTCCTGATCCTGATGCCGGAGGGCGTATCGGCGATCGCCGCGGCCCGCAAAAACGACCTCCAGAAGAGCATTAACCTGGCGCTCGGTTCCTCGCTGGCCACCATCGGCCTGACCATCCCGGCGGTCGGGATCGCCACCTATGCGCTCGACCAGCCGCTGGTGCTGGGCCTCAATCCCCAGAATACGGCCCTGTTGTTCCTGACATTCTTGCTCAGCATGCTGACCTTCGGCACGGGCAGGACCAACGTCCTGTTCGGGCTGGTCCATATGGTGGTATTTGCGGTCTACGTGTTCATGGTGTTTGTGCCCTGAAGTGCCCCCAGAGAGGTTTGAGATGCTTGCCGCCAAGTCCGAGATTCAGGTCGACAATGACGAGGTCCGGGTGACCGAATGGCGGCTCGCCCCGGGCAGCGCGACCGGGCACCACACCCATGGGATGGACTATGTGATCGTTCCCGTGGTCGCCGGCGAGATGACCATCGTTGCGCCCAATGGGGAGCGTTCCAAGGCGCAGATTTCGGCCGGAAAATCCTATTTCCGCAAGGCCGGCGTCCAGCACGACGTACTTAACGAAACCTCAACCGAGATCGTGTTCCTTGAGATTGAGCTGAAGCCGTAAGGCGCGCGTAACCTTTGCCATCGATCCGTCGCAGTTGATCCCTTACAATGCCCCAAAGTTCCCGCATCAGATCGCGCGGGGAGTGGCCGAGAAATGCTGAAATACCTCGCTAAGATTTCGACGGATATTTTCCCTTCGGTGCTCGCGACGATCATCGGGGCGTACATCGTTAATCACTACATCAACGCCAAGCCGGCTGCGGACACGCCGGCCGCGGTGGTGACGCCTGCCGAAGGCGGCAAGAAGCCCGCCGAGGTGGCCAATCTCCCGGGTCCCGGCGTCAAGGCCAAGGGTGTCTCCGAGAAGAGCATTTCCGAGAAGGGCGCGGCGGACAAGCCAGTCGCGGAGAAGCCTGCCGAACTCAAGGCCGCGGATGTCGCTCGCAGCCCCGCCCACGACAAGGCGGTCGCCAAGCCGACCCCGGCGGCGCCGGTGGTTGAGGCCAATTCGGCGCCGGCTGCTGCATCGCCGGCCGCTGGTCCCGACGCTAACGATCTCGCCCGGGCCGCCATCGAGCGCCTGCGCAAGTCGCCCGAGGGCAAGGCCGCCGAGAAAGCCGCCGAGGCCAAATCTGAGGTCAAGTCGGTCGAGCGGACGCCGGAGCCGGCGATTCAGGACGTGTCCCGCACGCCGGAGGCGCCCCGTATCGTGACAGCGGTGCCGACGACGGTGCGACCCCTGCCGCCGCCGATCAATGTGTCGACGCCTTCACCGGATGCCTATGGTAATGGCGCCGCGTCGCAGGCGAATCCGCCCTATACGGCCTCGATCAGCAACGACAACCCGAATCGGCTGACTCCGCCGGCCGATATCCCCGTTCCGGTGATTGCTCCGCCGCTCGACCTGCGCGCCGATGCCGGCGCGCCTGTGCCGCGCCCCAAGACCAATGTCGCCGACGAGATGTTGTCGGGCATGAAGTCGATGTTCCACGCCGTCCTGCCGAAGAGCGCCACCCCCGATTAGGGCGGCGTTTTTGCCCTCCGATCAGCCGCCGACGCGGGCCAAGCCGCTGCGGGCGGCGTCATCGCGTGGGCGTAGCGCGACCGCCCTGTTGTAGGAAGCAGCCGCTTTGGCCTTGTCGCCCAGCCGCTCATAGGCCTGCCCCCTGGTCGTCCAGACCTGGGCATTGTGCGGTTCGGCTTCGGAGGCCTCGTCGAGATCGGCTGCGGCCTCCTTGACCTTGCCGATGGCGAGATAGCTGACGGCGCGGCCGAGCAGTGGCTCGGCCTTCTGCGGATTGAGCCCGCTGGCGGCACCGAAATCCGCGATCGCAAAATCGTGCTCGTTGTTGCTCTGATAGAGCAGAGCGCGGCCGTAGAGCGCCTGTGCATTGTAGGGATCGAGCGCCACGGCGCGATTGAATTCATCCAGCGCGGCCTGCGTCTCGCCCGCCTTCGCCAGGGCCTGCGCCTTTGCCGTGTGGGTCTGGGCCTCAGTGACGTTGCCGGCACTGACCGCGCTATCCGGGGCAGTCGCCGCAGCCTTGGGTGCTTCCTGCGGCTTGTCCTTCTCCGGCCCCAGCGAGCCCAGATCGAACGAGCAGCCGCACAGTGCGATCCCCATCAAGGTCAGAGCGACCGGCTGGCGCCAGATCTGGCGTAGCCGCGCCAAGCCGGGCTCGGGGAAGGAAGAGGCCATCTACGGTTCGCTCGCGCTAGAGCAGGATCCGGAAAAGTCTGCAGCGGTTTTCCCTTGCGACAAACGCCGAATGCGTTGGCGCGGAGATCATGCTCAAACATAAACCTAACGCGCGATGACAAATAAATCCTATTGGCATCGTGCTTTGGCGCCGTATCTGTAGTGCCCGTCCCAGAAGGGCACCGCTCACAAAATAATAACGCGGGCCAGGAGCCCGCGTTATCGAAAACTCAGTCCTGCACGATCGGCAAGATCAGCGCGGTCCGCGCGGACCTGCACCGGGGCCGCCACGGCCACCACGCTCGCCACCGGGGCCGGCGCCGAACACCGGCTTCGGCTTCATCGGCAGCAGGCCTTCGCGCTGCAGCTTCTTGCGGGCCAGCTTGCGCGCGCGGCGCACGGCTTCGGCCTTTTCACGGGCCTTCTTCTCGGAGGGCTTCTCGTAGTGACCGCGGAGCTTCATCTCGCGGAAAATGCCCTCGCGCTGCATCTTCTTCTTCAGCGCCTTCAGGGCTTGGTCGACATTGTTATCGCGAACGAGAACCTGCACGCGGCATCCTCTTCAGTGGATCGGATTTGAATTCTGATAAGCAAAGGGGATGGCAAAAAGCACAAGCCCCTAACCTTGAGGGCGCGGATGTATCAGACAAAACCTGAGATGTCCACCGGTACAGCGGCTTTTCGGACCAAGTTCAGCCACTAAATGCGGCGAAAATCCTGCAGTACGGCCCGATTTGGGTGGTTTTGGCGCCAGGACGGGCCGTTCCCGGCCGGTTGCGCCGGACATCAGTGAATCAGGGGAGACGCACCATGGACATGAAGAAATATGCTGCCGAAGCGATCGGCACGTTCTGGCTCACATTCGCAGGCTGTGGAAGCGCGGTGATCGCGGCTGGTTTTCCGCAGGTCGGCATCGGCCTGGTCGGCGTGTCCCTGGCCTTCGGCCTGAGCGTCGTCACCATGGCCTATGCGATCGGACATATCTCGGGCTGCCATCTCAACCCGGCGGTGACGGTCGGCCTTGCCGCCGGCGGACGGTTTCCCGCAGGCCAGATCCTGCCTTACGTGATCGCTCAGGTCTGCGGTGCGATCGTCGCCGCCGAGTTGCTCTATGTGATCGCCAGCGGCGCGCCTGGCTTCGATGTCACCAAGGGTTTTGCCTCCAACGGCTACGACGCACATTCGCCCGGCCAGTACAGCATGGTGGTCTGCTTCGTCACCGAGGTGGTGATGACCATGATGTTCCTGTTCGTCATCATGGGCGCGACCCATGGCCGCGCGCCCGCAGGTTTCGCGCCGCTCGCGATCGGGCTGGCGCTGGTGATGATCCATCTCGTCAGCATTCCCGTCACCAACACGTCGGTGAACCCGGCGCGCAGCACGGGACCCGCGCTGTTCGTCGGTGGCTGGGCACTGTCGCAGCTTTGGCTGTTCTGGATCGCACCGCTGGTCGGCGGCGCGCTGGGCGGGGTGATCTACCGCTGGCTCAGCGAGGAGCCCGCAGGCGTCGTGGCGGGCGTGAAGACGGCGTGATGCCGACAAGGGATCGCAGCACTGGCTGCGGTCCCCTACTTGCCCTTTGATGGTCTGACTTCGGTGACGTGGCCCATCTTGCGTCCGGGGCGCGGTGCACCCTTGCCGTAGAGGTGCACCGTGGCACCGGGAACGGTCAGCCACTTTTCGTAATCGTTGATTTCGTCGCCGATCAGATTGGTCATGGTGACGAGGTCACCGTGGCGCACCGGCTTGCCGAGAGGCCAGCCGGCAATGGCGCGGATGTGCTGCTCGAATTGGGAGACAGACGCGCCGTCGAGCGTCCAGTGTCCGGAATTGTGCACGCGCGGGGCGATCTCGTTGACCAGCACCTTGGAGCCGCCGCCATTGGCGAGCACGAACATCTCCACCGCGAGCACGCCGACATAGTCGAGCGCGGTTGCGATCTTGCCGGCGATGCTGCGCGCCTCTTCAGCGAGTGCGTCGGGGATCGGCGCAGGCGCGCGGGAAATCTTCAGAATGTGGTCGCGGTGCTCGTTCTCGGTGACGTCGAAGCATTCGACCTCGCCCGCAGCCGAGCGCGCGGCGATCACGGAGATCTCGCGCTCATACGGGATGAAGGCTTCCAGGATCGCGGATTTGGTGGCGAGGCTGGTCCAGACCTTTGCGATGTCGTCGCCCTCGCGGATGATGGCCTGGCCCTTGCCGTCATAGCCGAAGCGGCGCGTCTTCAGCACCGCGGGCAGGCCGATCCTGGCGATCGCCTCCCGCAGCGATGCGACCGACGTAACGTCGGCATAGGCGGCGGTGCCGATGCCGAGCTTCGTCACGAAATCCTTCTCGGCGAAGCGGTCCTGGGTGGTCTCGAGGATCTTGCGGTTGGGCAGCACCGGGCGGCGCGCGGCCAGCACCATGGCGGCTGCGGACGGCACATTCTCGAATTCGTAGGTGATGACGTCGACATCGTGGGCGAACAGCTCGAGCGCCTCGACATCGGCATATTCGGCGCAGGTCGCGTTCAGCACAACGTCGAAGGCCGGCGAATCCGGATCGGGCGAGAACACCTGGCAGCGCAGGCCGAGCCGCGCCGCGGCCATGGCCAGCATCCGCCCGAGTTGTCCGCCGCCGAGGATTCCGATGGTGTCGCCGGGCTTCAGCTTCACCTGCTTTGCGTCAGTCACGCCTTGTCCTCCGGGCGCTCGGCAACCGCCTCGGTCTGCGCCTTGCGCCAGGCGGCGAGGCGATCGGACAGGGCGGGGTCAGACAGCGCCAGCACGCTTGCGGCGAGCAGCGCCGCGTTGATCGCACCAGCCTTGCCGATCGCGAGCGTGCCGACCGGAATGCCGGCGGGCATCTGAACGATCGAATAGAGCGAATCAATGCCCTTCAGCGTCCTGGATTCGATGGGCACGCCGAAGACGGGCAGTTCGGTCAGCGCCGCGGCCATGCCGGGCAGATGCGCGGCGCCGCCGGCGCCGGCGATGATGACCTTGAAGCCTTCAGCCTTGGCGCCCCTGGCAAAGGTGAACAGACGGTCGGGGGTGCGATGGGCCGAAACGATGCGGGTGTCGGAGGCGACGCCGAGCGCTGCGAGCGTATCGGCGGCGTGCCGCATCGTCTCCCAGTCCGACTGGCTTCCCATGATGATGGCGATCGGCGCGGTCATGACGTCAATTGTGCTCGGAAAACAGAAAGATAGGCCAGATTATCGGTTCCGGCCGGCGGCTCGCAAGGCGGTGGCAAGGAGAAGGGAATGCACTATCCTGTCTTGGTGAATCCCCGCAAGCCTTTCATTGAGCAGGATGCCCATGAAGAAACCAAAAAGGGCGACCGCTGCGAAGGCCAAAAAGGGCCGGAAGACCAGCGGGCGCCGATCGAAAACGGCACCCGGGCGGGCTGCGGCGTCGCGCCGCGCGTCCGCCGCCAAGGACACGAGCAGGGACACGGGCAAGGACGGCCGCAAGGCGATCATTCGTGGCTTGCGGACCAAGCTGACGCAAGCGCTGCGGCGCGTCGCGGAGCTCGAGGCTGCGGCCGATACCGATTTCCTGCTGGACATTCCCAACCGGCGCGGCTTCGAGCGCGAGCTCCAGCGCGCCATCGCCTACATGAAGCGCTACCGCGCCAGCGGCGCGCTGATCGTGCTCGACGTCGACCGGTTGAAGCCGATCAACGATTCCTTCGGTCATGCCGCCGGTGACGAGGTGCTGAAGGCGATCGCCAATACGCTGACGCGGCAGATCCGCGCTTCGGACGTCGTCGGGCGTCTCGGCGGCGACGAGTTTGCGCTGCTGCTCTGGAATCTCAGCGAGACCGATGCCAAGGCGAAGGCTGTCATCCTCGAGCAGGCGATCGACGAATTGTCTTTCGTCTTTCGCGGCCAGCAGGTGACGGCCGGTGCCTCTGCCGGCGTAGCGCTGCTCGGCGCGCAATCCGATGCCGCCCGCGCGCTGGAGGAGGCGGATGCCGCCATGTATGTGCGCAAGGCGCAGCGGCGGCACGAGCCACGGATCAGGCTTGTGCGTAGCGAGCGTTAAAGCGTAGCGAGATCTTCGGGCACGTTGCCGAATTTGCGCAGCAGCGTGGCGTCGCCGAATTCTCCCGTCATGGGATCGCCGCTGCGGCTGAACGCGACTGCGCCGATATGGCCGGCGCCATGCGACAGGGCCTCGGCGCGGCGCAGCGCCGCCGTAGAACTCTGGCATTCTTCTGCGGTGCCGGCGACAGGCGATCCGTCGGCATCGATCAGGAAAGGCATTGCAACGTAATAGGTCACGTCAGACATGGCGTTGCTCCGGTGGGGCATGATCCGGAAAAGGGTGAAGCGGCTTTCCGATAAGATCATGCTCAGAAAAAGCAAAGCGCGACCTGATCGCGCTTTGAAGCTCAAGCGGCGCTGCTTTTGCTCCGCATCTTGCTACGTGAGGTTTCGGGAATGCAGCCGGCCGATATCGCCGCCTGCAATTCTTCCAGTTCGGCTTCCAGATATTCGTTGGCCATGATCAGCGCCTTGATGGTGCTGCGCAGATTGCCGTCGCACATGGCAATCGCCTGATCGCAGGCCTGTTCGTAATGGCTGTTGTCGAGACGGGCGGGAACTGACATCTGCTGTGTCCTTGCGGGTCCTGGGGCGGTCTTGGGGCGGTCTTGGGGGCATTTGGGCGGCGGGATTAATGTTCCTCTTTTGTTCTTTTTGAGTCAAGGGGAATTCCTGCGCGATGACGCGTGACCGCTTGTGGATCAGGCAATGATGTCGGGCGTGATCTGGTCTTCGATGAAGGCGATACGGTCGCGCAACAACAGCTTGCGTTTCTTCAACCGCTGTAACCGCAATAGGTCGGGGGCAGGCGATTGATGCAGTGCATCGATCGCCGCGTCGAGATCTCGGTGTTCCTGCTGCAACCGGGTGAGCTCGGCTTCGAGTTCACGCTCGTCTTCATTGGTCATGTCTGCGGTGGCCGAAAACCGATAGGCTTGAGACTAGGCTGTGGATGCCCTGTAGAAATTATCGTCCTTGCGCGGCGTGACCGCAAGCGATCTGCCACCTCCACGCACCGCTCTCCCGCAAGATATTCCAGTGATTCGAAGCGGAGTTGCGCGAGCGCATTGATATCATGGATTTTTCGGTGCGGAGTTCCCTACTCACGCTTCGTTACATATGAATTTTCAAAAATGACGGAGCTACGACGGATACATATCGACAGAACGAATCGGTGATGTACACTTCCTTGCCCGGATCGAATCCAAGGTTCACCCCTACCGAGGAGGTTTCGAATGACAATTCAGGCACATCTGGTTGAATTGGAACGGAAGCACAAAACTCTCGAAAACGAATTGCACGAAGCTCTCGTGCACCTTTCAACAGACGACCTGCAAATTGTTGAGTTGAAGCGCCGCAAGTTGATGGTCAAGGACCAGATTGAACGACTGAAGCAGTCCGGCGACACGCTTCACTAGTAACCCCCGTAACAGCGTAGAGTTTGACCGTATCCTTTCAGGCAGGGATGAGAGCCTTTGCGCTCATCCCTGCTGCAAGGTTGGGCACTGCGCGACGATCGTCGCGCGGTACGGTTCGTTTAGACGCGTCTTCCTGAACGGGTAACCACCTTGCTCGAAAGCGCCTCAGATGTCCGCGAGCTCCGCGACGTGGTCTGCGATCGCGAGCGATGATGTCAGCCCCGGCGATTCTATTCCGAACAGATTGATCAAACCCGCGACGCCATGGTCGCGCGGCCCATGCATCAGGAAATCCTGCGTCGCCACCGCGGGCGGCACGATCTTCGGGCGGATGCCCGAATAGCTCGGCATCAGCGCGCCATCGGGCAATGTCGGCCAGTACTTGCGGATCGCTGGATAGAAGCGCTCGGCGCGCGACGGATCGACTTCATAGTCGATCGTCTCGATCCATTCGACGTCAGGGCCGAAGCGCGCCTGTCCCGCCATGTCCAGCGTCAGATGCACACCTAGCCCGCCAGGCTCGGGCACCGGATAGATCAGGCGCGAGAAGGGCGCGCGCGCATTGCAGCTGAAATAGTTCCCCTTGGCCAGATAGGCCGGCGGAATCCTGTCGAGCGGCATGCCGTCGATGTGGCGCGCCACCGTCGTCGCCGAAAGCCCGGCGGCGTTGACGAGCAGGTCGCATTGCAAGGTCATCGGTGCCTCGCCGCCGGCTTCGATCTCGATCACGCCGGCCCCCGCCTTGGCCCGGATCAGCGGTGTGTGAAACGCAAAGGCAGCACCGGCTGCCTCGGCTTCGCCGCGCAGCGAAAGCATGTAGGCGTGGCTGTCGATGATGCCGGTCGACGGCGACAGCAGGGCGGCGTCGCAGGCCAGCGCCGGCTCCAGCGCGCGCGCGGCCTCGCCCGAGAGCAACTGCAGGTCGAGCACGCCGTTGGCCTCGGCATGCGCCTTGATCGATTGCAGCTTCTCGGTTTCCTTCGCATTGGTCGCGACGATCAGCTTGCCGCAGTTCTTGTGCGGGATGCCGCGCTCGCCGCAATAGCGGTAGAGCGCGTGCTTGCCGCTGACGCACATGCGCGCCATCCAGCTTCCGGCGCGGTAGTAGATCCCTGCGTGGATCACTTCGCTGTTGCGCGAGGAAGTGATGGTGCCGATGGCCTCGGCCTCCTCGAGCACGATCACCTCGCGCCCGGCCTGTGCCAGCCTCCTTGCCACCGCGAGCCCGACCACGCCGGCTCCGATGACGACGCAGTCGACCCTATCCATCGCTATTCAGAGGTCCCGCTGAAGATGCCGATGGCGCTGGTTTGCCAGGGAAACGCGCCGCGCGGCCGTTCTCCATTAAGAAAACATTTATCATGTCAGGGCAATTGCCGTATTTCGCGTCACATTTTTCTGTTGGGCGTACAGGCGTTTACCCGATCCAAACCCGTGAAGCCAGACAATCCGCAGTTGAAATCGCGGGTGGCTGATGGCTGAGAGAAACTGGCACGCGGGCAGCACCGTTCTGATTGCTGTGCAGGTCGTCGTTTGCCTGGCAGGAGCGATCACGCCTGCGCGCGCCGAACCTTCTTCTGTGTCGGCCTATCTCGACGGGCTCGAGCCCAGCCTGATCTGGGAGGCCTTGATCGGCGGCATTGTCGTTTGCGCGCTGCTGACCGCCATCGTCGTGTGGATCAATTCCGCACTGCGTCGTGCCCGGCGCTCGCAGCTCCGGCGCAACGCGTTCATCTCCTCCGCCATGAACAACCTCAACCAGGGCGTGGTGATGACGGATGGGCAGCGCCGCATCATCTTCTGTAACGACCGTTATCTCGAGATCTATGGCCTGGTCAGGTCGGACCTCTGGTCCGACATGACCGGCTACGATATCCTCGAACTGAGGCGGCAGCGGGGTGTCCTCGGCGTCTCCGACGAGGAGTTCTACGAGAAGGCGGCGAGCCCCAACGGCCTGATCACCGAACTGCCTGATGGCCGCGCCATCCTGGTCAAATATTTCGAGCTGCCGAACGGCGGATCGGTGGCGACCCATCTCGACGTCAGCGAACAGCGCAAGCTGTCGCGGCAGCTCGCCTCCACGAAGCAGTTTCTGGAAACGGTGCTGGACAACGTACCGGCCTGCGTCGCCGCGAAGAATATCGAGGATGGTCGCTATATCTTCGCCAACAGCGCCTATGAGCGCTTCTGGGGCTTTTCGCGGGACGAGGTCGTCGGCAAGAATGCGCGTGAGCTGTTCGGTCCGAAATCGGCCGAGAGCATCGAGTCGACCGACCGGGCCGCATTGCTGGCGCCGGAAGGACAGTATCGCAACGAATTCGAGGTCGAGGTCCGGCGCGACCAGGCCCGGCGCATGGTGGCCTCGATCCGGATCGTGGTCCGCAATGAGAGCAACAAGCCGGAATTCCTGCTGATCGTATTCGAGGACATCACCGATCGGCAATCACTGTCGCAGGAGCTTGAGAGCACCAAGAAGTTCCTCGAACTCGTCGTCGACAATATTCCGGTGGCGCTGATCGTGGAGCAGGTCAAGGACGGCCGCTATCTGCTCGCCAACCGCAGCGCCGAGACGATCCTCAACCGCAAGCGCGAGGAAGCGACGGGCCTGACCGCTTCCGACATCTTCAACGCCAAGGAAGCCAAGCTGATCATCGCGCGCGACGAAGCCGCGATCAAGAAGCGGGGGATGATCACCGAGGAGCATCCGATCTCGACCAAGGACGGCCTGCGCCTGTTCCTGACCCGGCGCGCCACGGTGCTCAACGATGCCGGCGAGCCGCAATATCTGATCAAGACCCACGAGGACGTCACCAACCGCCGGCAGACCGAGTCGCGCATGGCGCACATGGCCTATCACGACGGCCTCACCGACCTGCCGAACCGCGCTGCCTTCCTTCAGGCTCTGACCCAGATGATCGAGGCCTGCGAAGGGACCGACGAGGAATTCGCGGTTCTTTGCGTCGATCTCGACGGCCTCAAGGAGGTCAACGATGTGTTCGGTCACGCGCTTGGCGACAAGCTGCTCATCGAGGTGGCGCAGCGGCTCCAGGACACCGCACGTGGCGGCCTGGTGGCGCGCCTGTCCGGCGACGAATTCGGCCTGATCATCGACGGCAAGCAGCCGGATGCGGGCCTTGCGCTGGCGCAGCAGCTCGGCGAGGCGCTCGCGCCGGAATTCCACATCGACGGCCGCGCGGTCCGCGCCGGCATCACCACCGGCATGTCGGTCTTCCCGCATAATGGCTCCGACGGCGCTTCGCTGCTTGCCAATGCCGGCGCGGCCCTGTTCCGCGCCAAGCAGAAGTCGCGCGGCACGATCAGCCTCTACCAGCCCGAGATGGACCAGCAGATCCGCGACCGCCGCGTGCTGCACCAGGACCTGTCGAAGGCGATCAAGAACGGCGAGCTGTCGCTGGCGTTCCAGCCGCAGGGCATCGCGCGCAACAGCGTCGCCGAAAGCGAGATCATCGGCTTCGAGGCGCTGGCGCGCTGGCAGCATCCGGTGCGCGGCCAGGTCTCGCCGGCCGAATTCATCCCGATCGCGGAGGAAAGCGGCCTGATCGTCGAGATGGGCGAGTGGATCCTGCGCGAGGCCTGCCGCGAGGCCGCGTCGTGGCCGAAGCCGATGCAGGTCGCCGTCAATCTGTCGCCGGCGCAGTTCATGCACGGCGACGTGGTCGGGCTGGTTCATTCGATCCTGATCGAGACGGGGCTGGCGCCCGGCCGGCTCGAGCTCGAAATCACCGAGGGCGTGCTGATCGAGGACTTTGATCGCGGTCTGGCGCTGCTGCGCCGTCTCAAGGCGCTGGGTGTCCGCATCTCCATGGACGATTTTGGCAGCGGCTACTCCTCGCTGAGCTATCTCCAGGCGTTCCCGTTCGACAAGATCAAGATCGACCGTGCTTTCATCATGAATCTCGGCCGCAACCCGCAATCGGCCGCGATCGTTCGCGCCGTGATCGATCTCGGCCACGGCCTCGAAATGTCGATCATTGCCGAGGGCGTCGAGACCATCGACCAGCTCAGCTTCCTGGCCAAGGAAGGCTGCGACGGCGTGCAGGGCTATCTGCTCGGCAAGCCGCTGCCGATCGGAAAATATGCCGGCCTCGTCGGCCGCGTCGAGGCCATGGAGCTTGCGCTCAAGACCGGCTAGTGGTGTCGAGCACGGACCTCGCTCCATCTCGACGGCTTCATGGCGGATTACGACCTCGCGATCATCGGTGGCGGCCTGAACGGTGTCAGTCTCGCACGCGATGCTGCCGGCCGTGGGCTGCGGGTCATTCTCGTAGAGCAGGGCGATCTCGGCGGTGCCGCCTCGTCGGCGACCCCGCGGCTGATCCATGGCGATCTGTCGGTGCTGGAGCGGCGTGGTTTCTGGCGCGTGCGCCGGGCACTGGCCGAGCGGGCGACCTGGCTGCGGATCGCCCCGCATCTGGTGCGGCCGATGAGATTTGTGATCCCCGCCCATTCCGACGAGCGCCCGCCATGGCTGCTGCGCACGGGCCTCTATGTCTACGACGCGCTGGCGAACCGCGGCGGCCTGCCTCGATCGGCCACGCTCGACATCACGCATCATCCGGTCGGCAACGCGCTGAAGCGCCCGTTTGGCATCGGCTTTGAATATGGCGATTGCGTCGTCGACGATTCGCGTCTGGTGGTGCTGACGGCACTGGACGCCGCTGAACGTGGTGCCGCAATCCACACCGGGGCGCGTTGTGTGCGCGCCGACCGAACCGATACCTGGCGGCTCGCGGTGGTCGACCGCGGCCATCGCCGCACAATCACGGCCCGCGCGCTGGCGAATGCCACTGGCGGCTGGACATCCATGGTCGCGGAGACCGTGCTGCGGCAGCCGCAAGCGGCCATGGCGGCCATGCAGATGAGCCAGATCGTCGTGCCCAAATTGTTCGAATCCGACAATGTCTATGTGTTCCAGAACAATGACGGCCGGCTGATCTTTGCGTCCCCGTTCGAGCGCGACTTCACGCTGATCGGCACCGTCACGCATGATTTCACCGGCGATCCGGCCATCGTCGCCATGCCGGGCGCCGATGTCAGCTATCTCTGCGAAGCCGTGAGCCGTTATGTCCGCGAGCGCGTTGCGCCGACCGACGTGGTGCGCACGCTCTCCGGTGTCAACCTGTCGCCCGTGTCCGCGCGGCGACGCGACGGGACGACTCTGTTCCACGCGCGTCGGCGCAAGGCGCCGTTGCTGACGATGGTCGGCGGCGACGTCACGACCTCGCGCCTTCGCGCCGAGCGGGCGGTGACGCTGATGACGCCGTTCTATCCGATGTCGCGGCCCTGGACTGCTGCCACACCGTTGCCCGGTGGCGATTTCGCCTGGGATCGTTTCGAGACCGAGATCGACCTCGCGCGCGACCGCTGGCGGTTTCTCGACGAGCCGCAGGCCCGGCGCCTTGTTGCGGCCTACGGCTCGCGGCTGTCGGCTGTCCTCGGCGAAGCGAAGACGCGTGATGAACTCGGCCCTGCTTTCGGCCCCGACCTGACCGGCGCCGAGGTGCGCTATCTCATGACCCGTGAATGGGCGCGCTTCCCCGACGACATCCTGTGGCGCCGCTCGAAGTTGGGGTTGACCATGCCGGCGGCAGACCGCGAGGCGCTGGCTGCATTCATGGCGGATGCCGGTTGAGCAAAAGCCGATCCGCCGCTAGCGTGCGGCGGCATTGGGGTTGGCAGGGACGATGACTGACGAATTGCCTGGAACAGACGCCGTGGCTCGTTCGGCTGGAGATGCGCATCCGGCCGCGGGCGAGCCGCTGCTGCGTATCGAGAGCGTGGCGAAGGCGTTCGGGACATTCCGCGCGGTCGACGGGGTGTCGCTCGATATCAAGGCCGGCGAGTTCTTTGCGCTTCTGGGCCCCAGTGGCTGCGGCAAGACCACGCTGCTGCGGATGCTTGCGGGTTTCGAGTCTCCGGATGAGGGGCGCATCCTGCTCGGCGGCAAGGATATCGCGCCGGCGCTGCCGCATGAGCGACCGATCAACATGATGTTCCAAAACTACGCGCTGTTTCCGCATCTGTCGGTGCGCGACAACATCGCCTTCGGCCTCAGGCGCGCCAACATGGCGCGTGCCGATATCGCGACGCGCGTTGCGGAAATGGTCGCGCTGGTGAAGCTCGAGGGGCTCGAGAAGCGCAAGCCCGACCAGCTCTCCGGCGGCCAGCGCCAGCGCGTCGCGCTGGCCCGTGCGCTGGCGCGCCGGCCGCAGCTTCTGCTGCTCGACGAGCCGCTCGCGGCTCTCGACAAGAAGCTGCGCGAGAGCACGCAAGGCGAGCTGATGGAGCTGCAGCGCCGGCTTGGCATGACTTTCATCATCGTCACCCACGACCAGGAAGAGGCGATGACGATGGCGAGCCGAATCGGCGTGATGAAATCGGGAAAGCTCGCCCAGGTCGGGGCGCCGCGCGAGCTCTACGAGGCGCCGCGCTCGCGCTGGATCGCGGAGTTCGTCGGCGACATCAATCTGTTCGACGCCGAGTCCAGGCTGCGCGATGGTCATCGCCTGGTCATCGGCACGCGCGATGCGGGCACCCTGGTGGTGGCAGAGCCGCGCCAGCCGCTCGGTGAGGTGAAATTCTCGGTCGCGATCCGACCCGAGAAAGTCAAGCTGTCGCGTCGCGGTCCCGTGGGCGAGGCCGGTCATGAAGCCGCGATCAACCGGCTGGACGGCGTGATCGCCGACATCTGCTATCTCGGCGGCACCACCACCTACCGGGTGAAGCTTGATACGGGCGGGATGCTTCAGGCCTCGGTGATCAACAGCGCGCGGCTCGATGTCGATGCCTACAGTGTCGATCAGCACGTCGTCGCCTGGTTCACTCCTGACGACTGCGTGGTGCTGCCGTCATGAGCGGGCGCCGGATTTTCGCGCGGCCGGCGCGCTTTGCCGCCATCGCCCCCTATGTCTGGATGGTGCTGTTCTTCCTGGTGCCGTTCGGTTTCGTGCTGAAGATCAGCCTGTCGCAGACGGCGATCGCGCAGCCGCCTTACGAACCGGTGTTCGACCTGACGGCGGGATGGACGGCGATCCAGGCGGCCTTTGCCGCGCTCTCGCTCGACAATTTCAAACTGCTCGTCTCGGACGACCTTTATGTGTTCGCCTATCTGCGCAGCCTGACCGTGGCCGTGACGGCCACCGCATTGCTTTTGCTGATCGGATATCCCATCGCCTATGGCATGGCGCGATTGCCGAAGCGCTGGCAGGCGGTGGCGATGGTGCTGGTGATCGTGCCGTTCTGGACGTCGTTCCTGATCCGCATCTATGCCTGGATCAACATCCTTCAGCACGACGGCCTGCTCAACCGGATCCTGCTGGCGCTGCATCTGGTCAGCCGGCCGGTGGTGTGGCTCTCCACCGATACCGCGATGTATATCGGCATCGTCTATTCCTATCTGCCGTTCATGATCCTGCCGCTCTACGCCACGCTCGCCAAGATGGAGCCGGCGCTGGAAGAAGCCGCCGCCGATCTCGGCGCGCCACCCTGGCAGGTGTTCTGGCTCGTCACTTTCCCACTGTCGCTGCCGGGTGTCGGTGCCGGCGTGCTGCTCTGCTTCATTCCGATCGTCGGCGAATTCGTCATCCCGGACCTTCTGGCCGGCTCCAACTCGCTGATGATCGGCCAGACTCTCTGGCTCGAGTTCTTCACCAACAAGGATTGGCCGGTCGCCTCGGCTGCGGCAATCGTGCTGCTCGTGGTGCTGCTGGCGCCGCTGCTGCTCTACGAGCGGCTGCAGCGGCGGCAGCTGGAGGAGCAGTGAGATGCGCAAAGTCTCTCGCCTGTCTCGCTTCAACGTTGCCTCGCTCGCGCTGGGGCTCGCTTTCCTCTACCTGCCGATCCTCATTCTCGTGATCTATTCGTTCAACGCCTCGCGGCTGGTGACGGTGTGGGGCGGCTGGTCGCTGCGTTGGTATTACGAGTTCTTTGACGACCGTGCGATGATCGAGGCCTCCTGGATGAGCCTGCGGGTCGCAGTCGCCTCCGCGACCATCGCCACGCTGATTGGCACGCTGGCTGCGGTGGCGCTGTCGCGCGGTGAGCGCTTTCGCGGCCGCACGTTGTTCTCAGGCATGCTCTATGCGCCGCTGGTGATGCCGGAGGTGATCACCGGACTGTCGCTGCTGTTGCTGTTCGTCGCGCTGAATGCCGAGCGCGGCTTCTGGACGGTGACGATCGCGCACACCACGCTCACGATGTGCTTCGTCGCCGTCGTCGTGCAGTCGCGTCTCGGCTCGCTCGACCGTTCGCTGGAGGAAGCGGCCATGGACCTCGGCTGCGCCCCCGCCCGCGCTTTCCTGTCGGTGACGCTGCCGCTGATCGCACCCGCGATCGTCGCCGGATGGATGCTCGCGTTCACGCTGTCGCTCGACGACCTCGTGATCGCGAGCTTCACCACCGGGCCGGGATCGGCAACCCTCCCGATCCGGATCTATTCCGAGGTCCGGCTGGGAGTGAAGCCGGAGATCAATGCGATCTGCACGCTGGTGATCGCCCTGATCGCGGTCGTCATTGTCTTGGCTTCGCTCGCGTCAAAGCTGTCGAGCTCGCGGGGCGAGAGCGCAGCGCCTCTCTAGAGAGAATGGGTCATGATGTTCGTCTATCAAATCCTGGTCCATACGCCGCCGTGGGTCTGGATCCTGCTCGCCTATCTGGTCTGGCAGGGCATCAAATCGATGCAGCCGCGCAAGGCGCCGATCTGGCGGGCGTTGATCGTCCCCATCGTCTTCATTGCCTGGGGCGTTTCGCGGATCGGCTTCGGGCATCAGGATACCCAATGGCCGCTGGTCGCGTGGATCGCAGCCGCGCTCGTGCTGCTGCCGTTCGGCGTGCTGACGCCGCGTCCGTTCGAAGTCGATCACAAGACGGGAGAGATCATCCGTCCGGGCAGCGCGTTCGCGCTGATCCGCAATCTCGTCGTGTTCAGCCTGCAGTACATAGTGAGCGTCATCTCGGCCATCGACGCAGGCGACCGTGCGACGGCTCTTATCGTCGGCCGCGCCATCTCTGGCGCGACCGCTGGATATTTCTTCGGTTCGATGATCGCACTCCTGCTCGCCTATCGACGCAAGAGCGCCGAGGGGTGATAGGAGAGGCGGCGGTGTCGGCACCGCCCGAGATCATGGTTAACAATTCATACAGCTTATCCGTTTATCCTCGCGCCGCTTGTGGAGAGGGCGATGATGCGGCTCTGTATTTGTGTGGCCAGCGCTGCGCTGGCGCTGTTGTGTCTTGCGATTCGGCCGTCGGCCGGCGCGACGCAGATGGTGTCGCTGCTGTATAACGGCGCGCCGCAGTCTCCGCAGCAAATTGGCTCGGACGAATTCCGCCGCAAGCTCGTCGAGATTGCACCAGGTCGCATCATCCTCGATGCCCGTGGCGGCATCACGCTGGGCAGCGAGACGGCGATCCTGGCCGCAATGCGCAGTGGCGTGGTCGACATGGCGACGCTGTCCGGCTCCGTGGTCAGCTCTGCCGTGCCGGAATTCGGCGTGTTCGACGTTCCGTTTCTGTTCCGCGATGCCGCGCAAGCCAAGGCGGTTGCGGAAGGGCCGGTCGGTGCTCTGCTCGCCAAGCACTTCTTCGACAAGGGGCTGGTGCTGCTTGCGATCGGCAAGCAGGGCTTTCGCAACGTCACCAATTCAAAGCGGCCGATTCGTTCGCCTGCGGATCTCCAAGGGCTCAAGATCCGCGTGCTGCCGAACGACGTCTATCAGATGACCTTCAAGGCGCTGGGCGCCGAGGTCGTGCCGATGGAGTTCACCCAGGTGTATTCCGCGTTGAAGGACGGCCGGATCGACGGGCAGGAGAATCCGGTCATGACGATTGCCACCAGCCATCTCGATGAAGTGCAGAAATACGCCAGCCTGACGGGACATTTCTTTGCTCCCATCGCCTTCGTCGCCAATCGCGATGTGTTCCAGGCCCTCAAGCCTGCCGACCAGGCCGCCATCATTGCCGCCGCCAAGGCCGGCGCGGAGGCGACCTGGCAGAGTGGCGTTGCGGAAGAGACGAAGAAGCTCGAGGAACTGCGCGAGGCCGGCATGGAGATCATCGAGAAGGTCGATCGGCAGCCCTTCATCGATGCCGTGAAGCCGTTGGAGCCCGAATTCGAAAAGCGCTTCGGCAAGGATCTGCTCGCGCGGATCCGGGCTACGCCGTAATTCCGCGGGAGGCACCATGAACCTGTCATTGCTCCTGTCACGCATCGGGGTCCGTCCGCGTATCTTCGGCGGCTTCGCACTCGTGCTGGGTTTCCTCTGCGTATTGGCGCTGCTCGCCGTCCTGCAGCTGTCCGAGATCGGAGGCACCGTCGGCGACCTCGTCACCAGCGCTGATGGCGATGCCGGCATGGCGAGGGTGCACGCCGCGCTGCTTTCGGCGAACGTTACCGTCGAAAAATTCGTTCGGACACGCAATCTCGGTGACCGCGACAGCGCCATGAAGGCGATCGACGGTTTTGGCCAGACCTTTGATCAGGTCGATCAGCAGTTCTCCCGTCTGCCGGCGATTGCCGCCGGTCGAGGCGCGCTGGTGGATGCGCTTGATATCTATCGAAAGTCCTTCACGGCGGTCGCCGGCGCGGTTGATCGCCTGCGCAATGCCAGCACCAGGAGCGAGGCGCTCGGCGCCTCGGCCGGCCTCGACGTAGGCGCGATCAATGTGACGTTGGCGAACCAGCCGGACCGCCTGCTCCAGCCGTTGCGTCTGGCCGGCACGGTGGACGCGATGCGCGTCGCGATGCTGCGCTACACCATCACCCAGGCCCAGGCCGATGGCGATGACGCTGCGCTGGCGATCGGCTATGCGCTGACCGCGGTTGCGGATAGCGAAGCCGAGATTGCCGAAATTGAGGCGCCGCGACTGAAGAGCCTGATCGCAGCCCTGAAGAAGGTCATTGCCGACCAATCGGCGATGTTGACGGAGCTTTCTGCGGCGATGGGCGAACTGCGCAAGGCACAAGCCGACCTCGTCAAATCCAGCAGCGCGATCGACGCCAAGGCCGCCGAGATCAGTCGGGCTCTTGGTACGACGCGCACCGAGCAGAGCCGGTTGACGGCCGGATCGGTCGATCAAACCCGCAATCTCGTGTCCACGGTCGCAGCATTCGCGCTTGCGCTGGGCGCGTTGCTTGCCTGGCTGATCGGACGCAGCGTGTCGCGGCCCATCGGTCAGATGACATTGCGCATGCAGCGCCTTGCCGCAGGCGAACTCGACGAGGCGATCCCGGGTGGCGAGCGCGGCGACGAAATTGGTCATATGGCTGCAGCGGTCGAAGTGTTCCGCCAGAACGCGCAGACTGTACGGCGCATGGAGCAGGACGCCGCTGCGCAGCGCGCTGCAGCTGAGACCGAACGTGCATCGATGATGGCTCAGCTTGCCGATCGATTCGATAGTGGCATGGAGGGCGTCATCGGCGGCGTCTCGAGTCGCGCCGAGGAGATGGGGCATAGCGCCGAAAGTCTTGCCCGCGTCGCCGAGCGTGGCCGCTCGCTCGCCGAGCAGGTCGCCGCAACATCGGCCCAGGCGTCCTCGAACGTGCAGACCGTTGCTGCCGCGACGCATCAACTGGCGGCCTCGATCAAGGAGATTTCGAGCCAGGTCGCGCGCTCCGTGTCGGTCTCGGACCAGGCCAAGGTGGAGGCGTCCCGCACCGAGGCGCTGATGCGCGCGCTGTCGGATTCTGCCGAGCGTATCGGCACGGTGGTTCAACTGATCCAGGCGATCGCGAGCCAGACCAATCTTCTGGCCCTCAATGCCACCATCGAGTCCGCGCGCGCAGGCGATGCGGGCAAGGGGTTTGCCGTGGTCGCAAACGAAGTGAAGAGCCTTGCGACCCAGACCGCGCGCGCGACCGAGGAGATCGCGGGGCTCGTCAGCGAGATCCAGGGCTCGACCGGACAGTCTGTCGCCGCGATCGGTCAGATCGGAAAGACCATCGCCGAGATGACGGAGATCGCGACCACGATCGCTTCGGCCGTCGAGGAGCAGGGCGCCGCGACCAGCGAGATCGCCCGCAACGTCGAGCAGGCAGCGAACGGGACGGCGGCCGTGACCGATCAGGTCGGCGCGGTCCGCACCGTGGCCGGAGAGACCGATGCCGGTGCCGAGGCGACGCTCACCGCGGCTTCCGCTTTGCAGGATCAGGCGCGCGCGCTCAAACAGGCCGTCGCAGAGTTTCTACAGACGGTGCGCAAGGCGGCCTGAGAACCCGGCGCTGCGTTCCTCGGTGAAGGCGCAGCGCTTAGCCGCGCTCTAGGACTTCACAGCGCCCGCCGTCAGGCCGCCCACCATATAGCGGCGGAAGGCGTAATAGACCGCGGCCGGCGGTAGCGCGTAGATGAAGCCGGTCGTCATCAGCAGCTCCCACGGCGAGTCGTCGGCAGCAAGGAAGTTGCCGAGGGCGACGGGAAGCGTGATCTCGCGGTCGTTCGAGAGCAGCAGGAACGCGTAGAGATATTCGTTCCATGCGAGCAGCACCGCGTAGGTGCCAATCGCGACCAGCGAGGGCATCATCAGCGGCAGATAGACCAGGCGGAAGATCTGCAGCGTGGTGGCCCCGTCCATCACCGCGGCCTCATCCAGTTCGACCGGCAGCTTGTCGGAAGCCTGTTTCAGCACCCAGATCGCGTAAGGCGAGGCGATCGTCACCATCGCCAGGATCAGCGCCCAGTGATTGTTGAGCAGGCCGTAATTGCCCATGGTGCGATACATCGGCACGGCGAGGAACGCCGCGGGGATGAAATAGGTGAAGAGAGCCAGGTTCATCACCAAGCGCCCGCCTGGCACCTTCAACCGCGAGATCGAGAACGCTGCGGCGGTCGCGATGAACAGCGTCAGCACCCCGACGGCGGCGGCGATCACCAGCGAATTCCAGAACTGGACGTAGAAGTCGCGCAGGAAATAGTGCTGCTGCTTGAAGACGATTTCGAAATTGTGCAGCGTCGGATGGTCGGGCCACAGCTTGCCCGAGAACGCATCTTCCTTCGGGGAGATCGCGAACAGGAACATGTGATAGATCGGAATCATCGTCCACAGGAAGACGGGAATGCCGATCAGCAGAAGCCGCGCTTCCGTCGCGACGTCACGGAGAGAGGGAAGCTTCATCGCGACAACCGTTTCATCATGAAGTAAATGAGCGGCAGGACGAACGGCATCGCGCAGACGATCGCGGCCATCGCTAGCGAGAGCTGGTCGAGCCGGAGGTAGCGGATGCCGAGCGTCGACAGCACGTGCGTGAGGTCGGCCGGGCCGCCGCCGGTGAGCAGATAGACGCTGTTGAAGTCTCCCAGCGTCCAGATCATCGAGAGCAGCGTGCAGGTGATGTAGAGCGTCTGCATCGACGGCCAGGTGATGAAGCGGAACTTCTGCCACCAGTTCGCGCCGTCGACTTCGGCGGCCTCGAACAGGTCCTGCGCGATCGCAAGGCGCCCGGTGATCAGGATCATCGTCCAGAACGGCAGCGACTTCCAGATGTGCACGCCGATCGCCATCGTCAGCGCTACGGTCGGGTCGTTCAGCCAGTTCGGGCCGTCATCGCCTGTGAAGGCGAAGATGTAGTGATTGATCATGCCCCATTCGGGGTTGAGCATGAAGCGCACCGACAGGATGGTCGGGATCGACGGCACCGCCCAGGGCAGGATGAAGATCACCGAAAGCCATTTGATCCAGGTGCGCTGCTGCGCGAAGAAGCCGGACAGGAACAGCGCGATCACCATCTTGATATTGATGCCGATGACCAGGAAGATCAGCGTGTTGACCGCGGCGCGCGCGAAGATCGGGTCGTTGTAGAGCGCGACATAGTTCGACGGCGCCCGCGCCAGCCACAATCCATAGCAGACGGGATAGACGACGAAGGCGAGGAAAACGAGCAGGTAGGGCGTGAGCAGCGCGATGCCCCAGACCTGCGTCGTGGTCAGCCGCGACGACAGGGGCGGAGCGGGGATCGACTGATCGCCAGAGAGCGTGATCGCCATTCTTTGGGACTCTTTGAAAGGACTTCCGGCCGCACGAGGCGGCCGGTGTTAGCGTTGTGCCTCTCCCCACACCAGCGGGAAGAGGAAGCAAGACAACTTAGCCTGCAACCTGCTTGATGCGGACGATCATCTCGTCGACCGCCTTGTCGACCGGCACCTTCTCGCTGACGACCCGGTTCATCGCCTTGGCCCAGATGTTCTCGTTGTTCAGGATCGTGAACTTCCAGTTCTTGGTGAAGTCGAACGGCGCGGTGCCGCCGGTGAACTGGGCATAGACCGCCTTGCGGTGCTTGTCGGCCTGCCAGAACGGGCTGGCCTGGCTTTCCTTCGTCACCGGGAACCAGCGGCCGAGCGCGCCCTCGATATAGGGACGGACGTTCTCTTCCTGGAGCAGGAAGCTGATGAACTGCTTGGCCTCGGCCTTGTTCTTGGCCGAGGTGAAGATCAGCCCGGTCTTGACGTCGGAGCGGTAGCGGATGGTCGAACCGTCAGGCGCCTTCGGGAAGGACGCCGTGATGATGTCCTGCTCATAGGCCTTCTTGCCGGCGTCGCGCTGCTCCTGGGTGAGGGCTTGGTTCTGCGAGTCCTCGAACCACTTCGCCGCGATCGAGATCGTGAAGTTGTGCGTCATCACGATGGTCTTATTGTGGAAGGCGACGTTGTTGTCCGGGTCCTTCCAGGTGGTCGAGGACGGCGGGGTGCAGCCCTTGATGTAGGTGTCGGTGTAGTCCTTCATCGCGCTGATCAGATTCTCGCGCACCTTGGGATCGTCGACCAGAAGCTTGCCGTCATCGTCGACCAGCTTGACGTGATAGGCGTCCATGAAGGTGTAGAACGACTGGAAGGCGTCGGTGGATTCCACGCCCATCGGCTGACCGACGGCATAGATGCGCTGGCCGGTGGCCTTGCGGATCGCCGGCTGCACCTTGTCGCACCAGAACGACCAGTACCCGGCCCAGTCGGTCGGAATGTCGCTCAGCTTGAAGCCGGCCTTCTCCAGCATGTCGTTCCAGATCTGGACGTGCATGCTCTGCTGCTTCAGCGGGAAGCCGTAATAGGCCTTCTTCTTTGCGACGTCGTTGTAGAGGATCGAGGCGTCCAGCGTGTTCTGCACAAACCGGTCCTTGATCGGCTCCATGACGTCGGAGAGGTCTTCGAGCTTGCCCTCGAAGGCCCACTTGCCCTGCACCTGCACGTCATATGTGTCGGAATAGGCGACATCGGGCACGGTGCCCGCGTCGAGCGCGGCGACCGTCTTCGGAATCATGTCCTGAATCGCGTATTGCGACAATTCGACCTTGATGCCGGTCTTGGCTTCGAACTTCTTGATCGTGTCGAGCAGCGCGTCGTCTTCGGAGCGGTAGAAGCCCTTGCCCCACCAGACCGTAATCGTCTTTTGCTGCGCAAATGCGGGTGCAGCGGCAGCAAACAGCCCGACTGCAGCGACCGCCAACGTAACTGCGCCAATAACCTTGGATCTCACGTTTTTCTCCCTCAAACGGCCGATTTTTGACCGGTTCGAGAAAAACACTAGCCCAGGATGGTAGCGCAATCTAGCGGCATGTTGTCAGACCTAGGTCGAGGTGTATCGGGCGCCCGGAGATGCTTAACGCGTGCATCGATCCAATCACCGCATCAATTCGCCCCGATCAATTCGAATGACCGGCGATCACTGTCCTCAATTGGATTTCGCACCCTCTTTGGCGTTCTCCGCCGTCGGCGATCCCTCCGGTGCCTGGCGCTTGCCGCCGGTGATGCGCTGCTTCAAGAGGTCGAGGAAGGGAGACGCCGCAGGCGACTGGCGGATCAGGGCCTCGGGATCGGGGAAGATCAGCGGATCGTCCCACGGGCCCTGCACCATGAAGGGCAATTGAAAGCCTGACGTTGTGTTGAGGCTCGCCACACCCTTCATGTCATATTCGCGTGTCGGCACCGAGGCGGTCCCGGTCAGCGTGATCTTGGCCGCAGGCCCTTCGATGCGAATGTCCTCGGCGGTGGCGATCCCGTCGGCGAATTTCACCGCGATGGTGAGGTTGTCGTAGGGCGTCGAGCCGTTGCGGAAATTGCCGCCGCCCGACAGCGGCCGGCGCTCCAGCCGCTTCAAGAGCTGCTCGGCATTGAAGCCCGAGATCGCGCCGTCATGCCCGGTCACGGTGGCGGTGCCGTCGAGCGACTGGACCAGGCCAAACGGGCTCGAGCCGGAGGCGAGCAGGGACACGTTGATGTTGCCGCGGCCGGACAGCTTGTTGAGGCCGAACAGTTCGGTCGCGCAGGCCTGGAGGTCGACGTCGGTGAACTGGAATTGCGCCTTGATCTCGGCGACGGCGTCGGAGCGCGAGATGCCGAACGAGCCCTTGGCGATGCCGCCATAGACCTGCGCCTCGCCGACCGAAAGCGCCAGCGTGCCGTTGCGCAAATTTGCGCCGATCGCAGTCCGGCCGAGTTTTGTGGGGCCGACGGTCAGCCTAGCTGCCGACAGGCGCATGTCGAGGTCGGTGCTCGAAAGCCCATTGAGGTCGAACAGCTGCCTGTTCCAGTCGCGCGCGCCGCTCGCGAGCAGGCGGAAGGTGGAGATATAGGGCGTGAAGTCGAGCGCGTCGGCGGCGAGCGTCGCCTGCAGCGTCTGCCGGCCGTTATTGGCGTAGGTCATCACGCCTTCGGCGGCGTTGCCGTCGAGCTCGACATTGACGTTGGTCAGCGCGATCGAGGCTCCGACGACATTGGCGCGGGCCTTCAGCGCGAACCGGCCGAAGCCGCCGCTGCCGGGTTGCGGCTGACCGGTCCAGCGCAGCGCGTTGCGCAAGGACGGGCTGTCGATGGTGAGCGTGCCTTCCATCATCGGACTGGTGCGGTTGGCGACGGTGCCGTCAAAGGCGAGCTTGAGCGGCGCGCTGGCGATCCGCGCCTTCAGGCCGGAGCGGTCGCCGGAGAGCGCCGCGACGAAATCGGCAAAGCTGATCGAGCCATCGACACGCTCGCCGCGCCAGTCGAATTGCCCGGTCGCGGCGAAGGACCGCGCAATCGATGGCCAGGCCAGCGACAGGTCGATGTCCTCCAGCTTCTCGGTGGCTTGCGTGGCGACGTCCTCGTAGTTGAGCACGCCGTCCTGGATCCTGATCTCGGAGAACGAGACCTGGTTGTCGGCGCCGGGCTTCATCGTCCGCGCGATCGTCTGGATGAAGGGGGTCCAGTTGCTGTCGCCATCCGGCTTCAGGCTGACATGGATGTGCGGCCGCAGCAGCGTCAGGTCGGCGATCTCGAACCGTTGCAGCAGCAGCGGCAGGAGCCGGAGATTGGCGGTGAGCACGTCGACATGCAGCGCCGGGTCGGCCGTGCCGCCGCCTTTCAGGCCGACGTCATGGAAGGAGATATAGCTTGCCGGCAGCACCGAAATGTCGATGTTGCCTGCCACGCTGAGCTCGAGCCCGGTGACGTCGCGGATCTGCGCTTCCACCGCCGTGCGCAGCGCGTCGCGGTTGATGAGCCAGGAGGTCGCGATCAGGGCGATCAGTGCGACGCCGAGCAACGCCGCGATCGGCGTCCCGAGGCGCTTCATTCCTTGGGCCATGGTCAATGGCATGTCCTGATCGGGTTGGTCGCTGGAGCCAAAAGGGCGGGGCGGGAAACCTGCGCGCCCCCACGCCCAACCCCCGCAACTTGATGGGTTTTCTTGTCGCTTTCAAGGCCGCGGCCAGATCTGCCCACGGCGTGGGCAGCTTCTACCACCGGTCCCTGGAACGGAGAACCCCCGTATCATTGACGGCTTTGGAGGAATTCGCCTAATAATCGCCGCCAATAAGGCGCGGCGCTAAGGCCAAGCTTCGAGGGTTTTTGCATGAACAAGGTCTATCCCGACGCCAAGTCGGCGCTTGAGGGCGTTCTCAAGGACAACATGATGATCATGTCCGGCGGCTTCGGGCTCTGCGGCATCGCCGAGACGCTGTCGGATGCGATCCGCGACTCCGGCGTCAAGGGTCTGACCGTGGTGTCGAACAACGCCGGCGTCGATGGTATCGGGCTCTCGCGCCTGCTGGAAACCCGCCAGATCAAGAAGATGATCTCGTCCTATGTCGGCGAGAACAAGCTGTTCGCCCAGCAATTCCTCGCCGGCGAGCTGGAGCTCGAATTCAACCCGCAGGGCACGCTGGCCGAGCGCATCCGCGCCGGCGGCGCCGGCATCCCGGCCTTCTACACCAAGACCGGCGTCGGCACGCTGATCGCCGAAGGCAAGGAAGTGAAGGAATTCGACGGCGAGAAATATCTGATGGAGCGCGGCCTGTTCGCCGACCTCGCCATCGTGCACGCCTGGAAGGGCGACACCGCCGGCAACCTGATCTACCGCAAGACCGCGCGCAACTTTAACCCGATGATGGCGACTGCCGCCAGGATCACGGTGGCCGAGGTCGAGCATCTGGTTCCCGCCGGCGAGCTCAATCCCGATCACATTCACACGCCCGGTATCTTCGTGAAGCGCATCGTCGAGGTCGGCACAGCCAAGAAGCGCATCGAATTCCGCAACACCCGCCCGCGCACCGCCGCCTGAAATCAGGAGAACAAAATGGCCTGGACCCGTGAACAGATGGCTGCGCGCGCCGCGAAGGAATTGCGTGACGGCTACTACGTCAATCTCGGCATCGGCATCCCGACGCTGGTCTCGAACTACATCCCCGACGGCGTCGACGTCAGCCTGCAGAGCGAGAACGGCATGCTCGGTATGGGCCCGTTCCCGTATGAGGGCGAAGAGGACGCCGATCTCATCAACGCGGGCAAGCAGACCGTGAGCGAGCTGCCCTCGACCTCGTATTTCTCCAGCGCGGATTCCTTCGGCATGATCCGCGGCGGCCATATGGATCTGTCGATCCTCGGCGCCATGCAGGTGGCCCAGAACGGCGATCTCGCCAACTGGATGATCCCCGGCAAGATGGTCAAGGGCATGGGCGGCGCCATGGACCTCGTCGCCGGCGTCAAGCGCGTCGTCGTGGTGATGGAGCATTCCGCCAAGGACGGCGCCAAGCTGCTGAAGAAGTGCAATCTGCCGCTGACCGGCGAGCGCGTGGTCGACATGGTCGTGACCGATCTTGCCGTCTTCACCATCGACAAGCATGGCGACGGCGGCATGGCCCTGATCGAGCTCGCCGACGGCGTCACGCTCGACGAGGTCAAGCAAAAGACCGAAGCCGAATTCCGCGTCGCGCTGACGAATACCTGAGATCGCAGCTGTGATCCTGAAAATGGCCGGGCTTTGTCCCGGCCATTTTTGTTTGACGAACGGAGCCACCAAGATGGCGGCGATTGTCGGTGGTGAGGCAGGAGAGCGCTTCCCAATCCCAGGTGTCGTCCTGGCGAAGGCCAGGAGCCATACCGCGAGGTCTATCGATCGTGGTCAGTGATGGTCCCGGACGGCCAGTCATCGCCAAATTGTATTCGGTGGTTATGGGTCCTGGCCTTCTCCAGGACGACACGGGGGAGGCATGGTCGCGCTGCCTCCACGTTGCGAGGAGCTCTTGCGACGAAGCAATCCAGAATCTTTCTGAGGAAGGAGTCTGGATTGCTTCGCTGCGCTCGCAATGACGGAGCATGAGGCGGGGGCCGCGGCTTTTCCAATTTCAGGCTACGACCGTGCCGCCCAAACCTCGCTCCATCTGGCCGACACAGTCGCGACCCACGACTGCTCCTCGCGCACCAGGCGGAAGCCGAGATTGGCGGGCGGCACGCCTTGCGCGCAGCCACCGGCGCGGGCGTCGCGGATGAAGTCGGTGACATAGGCGCGGTGCGCGCCCTCGGCGACGCGCACGCCGCAATTCACCGTCGGGCGGCCGGCGTTGCCTGACGCATCGACGCGCGAGCGCACGAAGCAGGTCGATGTCCACTCCCAGACATTGCCGGCGAGATCGGACACGCCGCGCTCGTTCAGGCCGAACTTGCCGAACGGATAGGCCGTTGTGTCGGAGAGATCGCGCTCGGATTCGCGCTCGTAACGGCTGATCCAGCGCTTCGCCGGATCGTTCGCGTCGACCGGCGCGCCGTCATCCCTGAACCGGGAGCCCGCCGCGAACGCCCATTCCGCATCGCTCGGCAGGCGGTAGTGATGGCCGGTCTTGCGCGACAGCCAATCCGCATAGGCCTGTGCATCGTGCCAGCTGACCTGCACCGCTGGCAGATCGGGCGCGATCGTCACGCTGCGATCGAACGGGTGGCAGGCACCGTCCCGCACGCAAAGCTGATAGTCGGCGGAGGAGACCTGATCGCGCATGATGTGAAGCGGTCGCGTGAACTGCAATGTGCGTAGCGCTGCTTCGGCCTGCTTCCCGCCGCGCGTGAAGTCGCCGGCCTCGCGATAGGCGAAGCTGCCGCCTGGGATGTCGACGATCGCGGGCTCGCCTTGCGTTGCGGGGGCGGCTATTTCGGAGACCAGCGGCGCAACGGCCAGCGGCCCGGCAAATCCGGCGACGCAGGCAAGTGCCAGTTTCAATTTGAATGCGATCAGCATGGTGATGTTTCCAAGAGAAAGAGGGGCCGGCGATGGCCGGCCCCTTGTCGCCTCTAATTGGTATTGGGAGCCGGTATGTCCGCAGGCGCCTTCACCTGGGTCATCAGATCGTCGTTCCACTTGCCTTCGACCTTGAAGTGCGCGGTGGCGCCGAGGTCGGCGGCCTCGATCAGATTATGCGTGACATAAGCGTAGATGCCGGGCTGCAGGAACTTGTACATCGCAGCTCCCGCCGAGCCGCCGCGGATGAACCAGGTCTCGAGCCCGGTCTCCGGCGGGTTTGAGAACTTACCGGTCTCCCAGACATAGTCGCCATGGCCGCCGATCAGGTGCGGACGGCTGTCGCGGTTGGCCTGCGAATGCACGATCAGCACGTTCTCGCCGACATTGGCGGTCAGTGCGTTCTTGCCTGTGAGGGCCCCGACCTTGCCGTTGAACACGACATGGGAGGGGATCAGCTTCTTCATCACCTCTTCGGTGTCGGTGAAGGCTTCGCCCGGCGAATCGTAGGACTTGAAATTGCCCTTCTCGTCCCGCGGCACGTACATGTCCTGCTCGCCGACATAATAGACCTTGTCGTATTTCAGAGCGTGGCCCTTGCCGTCGTTCAGTCCGTCGCGTGGCAGCACCATCACGGCGCCGTTCATGCCGGAGACGACATGCCAGGGGATCATCGGGCCGCCCGGCGCGCAGTGATAGACGAACACGCCGGTCCGCGTGGCCTTCCAGCGCAACACCACCTGCTCGCCGGGATTGACCAGGGTCAGCGCGGCGCCGCCGAGCGCGCCGGTCGCGGAGTGAAAGTCGATGTTGTGCGGCATCGAGTTGGTCGCGGGATTGACCAGCGTCACTTCGACATAGTCGCCCTCATGCACGACCATCAGCGGGCCCGGCATCGAGCCGTTGAATGTCATGGCCTGGAAGGTGGTGCCCTTCTCGTCGATGACGACCTTCTTCTCCTCGATGGTGAGCTTGAACTCCATGATCCTGGGGCCCTGCCTGGTCGCCTGCTCGTGCGCGTGCACGAAGGGCGGGGCGACCAACTCCACCTTCTGCCGCGGCAGTTTGAGATCGTCGACGGCGAAGGCGGGGGTTGCCAGCATCAGCGCGGTCGCGGCGGCGCCGATCAATGCGGCTCTGCGGGTGAACATCGTAAAGCATCCTTCATCTGAAAGGGTTTGATGACGAATGCAGTGTGCGCCTGTTGCGGCAAGCGTGTTTGCGCTGCAACAAGCTTTTGCCGGATTCAGCTCCGGTGAAGTCCACTAAGGGGTCTATCGAAGTGAGCGGCCGGGCGCGTCGATCAGAGAAGCTCGATCGCGATCCACACGGTGCCCCAGACCGCGAGCGATAGAGCGGCCATCACGGCAGCGACGACGATCAGTACCTGCACGAGGCGATTTGCGCCGGCAGCGGGTGCGACGGGGCCGGGACGGAAGTCTTCGAATCGCGGGATATTGCCGCGTATACCGGCGAGCCAGAGAACGAGATCGAGGGCAAACGACGCCATGGCCCATCTCCCGAGGAGGCGATGATTATCACAATGGCCCAGATCCGGCGCCAGGACTTTGAGCGAGCGCAAGGTCGTCGGGTGGGAAACGGGTCATCCTGTGCCATCCAGGGCTTGCCGCAATTGCAAGCGGCATCAATTGACGAATGGGTAAGATATGAGGACCGACCTCGCAGCGAGCTATGGCGACGAGAGATTGCCGCGCTATACGAGTTATCCGACCGCACCGCATTTCTCGTCAGGTATCAACGCCGATACCTACGCACGCTGGCTGTCCGAGCTTCCCTCGAACGCCGACGCCTCCCTTTACCTGCACGTGCCGTTCTGCCGCGAGATGTGCTGGTATTGCGGCTGCCATACCCAGATCGTCCGCCGAGATGAGCTTGTTGCGGCCTATCAGCGGACCCTCCTCAACGAAATCTCCGAGGTCGCCGACGCCATCGGTCGTCGCATCAAGGTCGGGCACATTCATTTCGGCGGCGGTACGCCGACGATCATGGCGCCGGAGGCGTTCGCAGAGTTGATGGCGGCCATGCGGCAGGCATTCTTCGTGCTGCCCGCGGCCGAGATCGCGGTCGAGATCGACCCGCGCACGCTGACATCGGAGATGGTGGAGGCCATGCGGCTCTCGGGCGTCAACCGCGCCAGCCTCGGCGTGCAGAGCTTCGATCCCGTCGTGCAGCGTGCGATCAACCGTGTGCAGAGCTTTGAACAGACGGCCTCCGTTGTGGACATGCTCCGGCGCGCCGGAATCAAGCGGATCAATTTCGACCTGATCTACGGCCTGCCGCACCAGAGCGTTGTCTCCTGCATGGATACGGTGCGGCGCTCGCTCGAGCTCGCGCCGGCGCGCTTCTCGGTGTTCGGCTATGCGCATGTGCCAGGCTTCAAGAAGCACCAGCGCATGATCGACGAGAGCCACCTGCCGGACGGCCTTGCGCGTCACGACCAGGCTTGCGCCATCGCCAACGCGCTGAAGGAAGCCGGCTACGTGCAGATCGGCCTCGATCATTTCGCCCGTCCCGACGATGCCATGGCCGTGGCCTTCGAGCAGGGGACGCTGCGGCGTAATTTCCAGGGCTACACCACCGACCAGGGCGAGGTCCTGCTCGGCTTCGGCGCCAGTGCAATCGGGCATCTGCCGCAGGGCTATGTCCAGAACGAAGTCCAGATCGGAGCCTATCAGCAGAGCATCGCGGCCGGCCGCCCCGCGACCGCGAGGGGCTACGGGCTTACCGACGATGACCGGCTGCGCGCCGACATCATCGAGCGCATCATGTGCGAGTTCGGCGCCGATCTCGGCGACATCTGCGCGCGCCATGGCGCGGCGCCGGAGGCGATGCTGCAATCGGCGTCGCGACTGAAACCGCTGATTTCCGACGGGGTGGTGAAGCTGGACGGCGACCGGCTCGCAATCGCAAACGACTCGCGTTTCCTGGTCCGCAGCGTTGCAGCGGCGTTCGACGCGCATCTGGCTCCGGGCAGGAAGCTGCACAGCCGGGCGGTGTAGGACAGTCGCAGCGATTTCGTGGCCTGCGAAGTGCAAGCCCGGAATCCATTTCTCCTCATCGTCTGTTGCCCGATGGATTCTCAGATGCGCAATTGCGCATCATAGTTCGCGCCAAGAGGCGCGCCCCGGAATGACGGGAGGAGAGATCCCGTTGCAGCTTGCGCCTCAACAAAGAACCCCCCGCCACCTCCGCTATCGTCATGTCGGAATGGAGTTGTCCATGCCTTTCCGATCTGACGATTTGGTTGACGACATCATGCGCGACGCGCCGCACACGATCCGCGTGTTCCTCGCCTTCAAGATGGCCTGTGTCGGCTGTCCGATTGCGACCTTCCACACGGTGGACGACGCCTGCCGCGAGCATGGTATCGACCGCGACAAATTCCTGACCGCGCTGGGCGATTGCGTACCGGCGTGAGGGGAGTTGGAGTCTGCGCAAGGCACGCGCGGAGTCATGAAGTGCTGCCGTCCGGGCTCCGCTCGGCCAGCACCACGATTCTGTGCGGGTCGCGCAGGATGATGCGCTGACGGCCGCTCTCGACGAGGCCCTGGCTCTCCCAGCCGCTGAGGATCCGGCTGACGGTGTGCAGCGTGGTGCCGGTCATCTGCGCAATGTCCTGGCGGCTGATCGGGAAGTCGATCTCGATCCCGTGGTCGAGCTTCTTGCCGGACTGGTTGGCGAGCCGCAGCAGCGCATGCGCGACGCGCTGCTCGACCTGCTGGGTCGACATTTCCAGGATGCGGGTGTGGCTCTCCTGCAGCCGTTTGCCGACGGTCTGCATCGTGTTGGCGGCAAGCGCGGGAAACCTTTCGATCAGCCGCGGCCAGGCCGAGGTCGGCCAGATCAGCGCGACGCTGTCGTCGACCGCCAGCGCGGTCGCCGGATAATGGGTGGCGCCGATCGCCATCGCGAGCCCAAAGGTCTCGCCGGGCGCGACATAGCGCACCACGATCTGCTCGCCGGTCGGCGTGGTCTTGGCGGCACGGACATGGCCGTGCAGCAGCAGGAAAAAGGACTGGGCGTCCGCGCCCTGCTCGAAAATGGCGGTGTTCCTGGGATAGCGAGCCGAGCGCGCTTCGCGCAGGATTTCGTCAAGATCATCAGGTTTGATGCCTGAAAACAGCGGCAGATGCGCAACCAGCGATATGTCGAGCTTGGCCATTCTGCCTCCTTGGCATCAGGGCGTGTGATGGCACCTGCAATCATCAGGCAGTTTGCGATAGCGCAAAAACGCACTGACGGCGCGGCAGTATTTTTCCAGACAGGCCCGAATTCACAGGAGTTACCCCATGGCTGGCGCCCGATCCCGTCACTTCCAGGGCTGGCCGCTGTTCGCGAACAGCTTTCGGCCATTCTTCCTGCTCGCTGCGATCCAGGCCGGGCTGTCGATCCTGGTCTGGCTGCCCATGTTCCACGGCGAGCTGTCGGTGACGTCAGCATTCGCGCCGCGGGACTGGCATGTGCACGAGATGCTCTATGGCTTCCTGCCCGCCGTCATCACCGGGTTCCTGTTCACGGCGATCCCGAACTGGACCGGGAGGCTGCCAATCCAGGGTTCTTCGCTGGCTGCGCTGGTTGTGGTCTGGCTGGCCGGACGTGCCGCAGTGGTGCTGTCGGCCGAGATCGGCTGGGCGTTCGCGCTTCTCGTCGACGCCGCCTTCCTGGTGCTGGTCGTCGCCGCAGCCGCCCGCGAGATCGTCGCTGGCGGCAATTGGCGCAACTTTCCGGTGGTGGGGCTCGTGCTGGTGCTGCTATCAGGCAATGTCGCCTTCCATCTCGAGGCTCACTACAATGGTGCAGCCGATGTCAGCATTCGCGTCGGGATCGGCGTCGTCATGCTGCTGATCTCGCTGATCGGCGGCCGCATCATCCCGAGCTTCACCCGCAACTGGCTGGTCAAGTTCAATCCCGGTCGCGTGCCCGTGCCGTTCGGGCGGTTTGATGGCGTGGTGATCGGATCGAGTGGGCTTGCGCTGATCGCGTGGATATCGGCGCCGCTCAACGTGATCACCGGTGTTGCGATGGCGCTCGTCGGCGCATTGCACCTGGTGCGGCTGGCCCGCTGGGCCGGCGATCGCACCGCACGCGAGCGGCTGCTCGTGATCCTTCACATCGGCTATGCCTTCGTGCCATCAGGCTTTCTCCTGAACGCCTTGGCCGGCTTCGGCATGTTGCCGCCCAGCGCCGGCATTCATGCCTGGATGACCGGCGCGGCCGGAACCATGACGCTGGCGGTCATGACGCGCGCGAGCCTCGGCCATACCGGACAGGCGCTGACGGCGTCACCGGCGACGCAAGCGATCTATGCGGCGATCATTGTCGCGGCACTGGCGCGGGTCGGTGCCGTGCTGTTGCCGGCGCATGGCGATCTGCTGCTGCACTTCGCCGCCTGCGGCTGGATCGTCGCGTTCCTCGGCTTTGCTGTCGCTTTCGGCCCGCTGCTTGCCGGCCATCCCAAGCGTGCACTCGCCATTGTGGGCGTGCCGGCTCCGGCACGCTGAGGGTCGAATGCCTTTGCGCCATTCGGTGATGGTGCAGCCGAAGCGGCCGCGAAACCATCGGGCCATGGCGCTTTGGGCAGAGAAGCCGAGTTGCACGGCGACATCCGCCAGCGGCCGGCCGGGGTCCTCAATCAGCTGGATCACGAGATCCGCGCGCTGCGCATCGAGGATGGCCGAGAAGCTGGTGCCGGCGTCGGCGAGGCGCCGGTGGATGGTGCGGCGGTTGCAGGCGAGATGCTCGGCGACGCGTTCGACCGTGCAGTCGCCCTTCGCGAGCAGGCTGCGCACGATCTCGTCGACTTTCTCCTCCCAGCTGGTCGGCCGGTTCTCGATCGCCTCGATCCGTTTGCGCAGATAGCGCGCGATCAGGGGATGCGCGCTTGGAATCCGCCGCGCCATGTCGTGTGCCGACATCAGGATCGAATCATCGTCCGCGTTGAACGTCACCCGGCAGCCGAAAAAGTCGAGGTAGCGCTTGCGATCGTGCGGCGGCGGGTAGTGCAGGCGCACTTCCAACGGGCGCCAGTCGCTGCCGAAGAGCGATTGGATGATGCGATGGATGCTGCCGAGCGCCATATCGATCGACTGGCGCGGCGCCGTCGGTTGCCGCCCGCGCAGATGCAGCGTGATGATCACGGTCTGCCCGTGCTTGACGATTTCGAGCTTCATGCCGTCATGATGAACATGGATGAAACGCGAGAAGGCCTCGATGGCTTCGCCGACGGTCGCCTGCTCGCGCACGATCAGGCCGACGGCGCCGAAATTGGTGAGGCCGCCGCGCTCGGCGAGCCGCAAGCCGAAATCTTCGGCACCGGACGCCTCCGCCGATATCTCGAGCAGACGACGCAACGCTGTGACGGCAATCGGTGTATCCGGCTCGTCGAGAACGGCCAGCGGCAGCCTGACCTTGCGCATCATCTGCTTGGGATCGAGCCCAACCGACCGGGCGACCTCCGGGTAATAGCTCAAGCCTGCGCTGCGAATGAGGTCGGTCATGCGACCTGTTCCTGTCAGCCATTCCGGCAGATGTCCCGAAATGTAAAGTTTCTGTCCCGATCCGTCAAATCCTGGAACAGGGTGGAACATACATAAGGGAAAGCGAAGCACCGGCGCGAATGCCGTGCTGATGGACGGCGGGGCGCGATGAGGCCCCCGGCCGTCTCGCATCATTTGACCAAGACATTGCTGGATCGGGATTATGCCGGGAAACATGCTTTCCAAGGGTGAGGTATTCGTCATTGAAACGGACGCAGCCTCCCGCGAACAACTTTCAACGGCGCTTCAACAGAGCGCCTATGACGTGATCTGCTTCGCCGACGGCGCATCGCTGCTGTCGGAAGCAAAAGAGCGGATGCCCGCCTGCGTGCTGCTGGAGATGCCGCCCGATCGCTCGGCCCTCGACGTGCTCAAGCGCCTGCGCGAGGAAAACTGCATGGCGCCGGTGCTGGTCACGTCGACGAACGGCAGCATTGCCATGGCGGTCGACGCCATCAAGAGCGGCGCAACCGACTTCATCGAGAAGCCGTTCCGCACCCACGACATCGTTAGCCGTATCGATGCCGCGATCGACGAGTCCGCCCAGCCCGATTCGAGCCGGCAGCGTTGGCTGCCCGGTTGCGAACCGCTGACCGCGCGTGAAAACGATGTGCTCGCGCATCTCGCCGCCGGCCTCACCAACAAGGAAGTCGCCCGGCGCATGCATCTCAGCGCACGCACGGTCGAAGGTTATCGCGCCAGCATCCTGAAGAAGGCCGGAGCCCGCAACGTGACTGACCTGCTTCGCCGCATCTTCGGCCAGGGTTCTCCCGGCCAGGTCTGAGGCCCGCTGTTACGAATCTGTTGTTCCGCGGCCATGGTGCTGCCGCAGCGGCGCCCAACGGAAACCTGAATCGAACCGGTTCCTTCCCTGCCGCGTCTCACCACGATGGCGTGGCATGTTTTCGCGCGTCCGGCTGGCGGCGCGGCGATATCGGCAGGGAGCAATTTGATGCGCACGATCGCAAGATGTCTGGCAACGACGAGCCTGGTCCTGGTGACCGCGGCACTGGCGTCGCCTTCATGGGGCGCCGATGTGGATGCCACATCGGCCATCGACACCGTCACCGTCTATCCCGATGGCGCCACCGTCACCCGCGTCATCGCGCTCGACCTTGCCTCCGGCGACAGCACGCTGGTCGCCAGGGATTTTCCGCTCTCGCTCGACCCGTCGTCCATCCGTGTCGAGGGCGAGGCAGGCGCCAAGCTGACGATCGGCGCGGTCGACGCGCGTCCGCCGCGCGCGGCGCCGGTCAATCTGCCCGAGCTGGACAAGCGCATCGAGGCCCTCAGCGACCAGCGCGCCGACCTGCAAGGCGCGATCGATGCCGCCAATGCGCGGCGTAAGTTCGCGGAGCGTTTTGCGGAAGCTTCTCCCGCAGGTCTCGGCGACAAGGGCGAGGCGCGGCCGATCGCGGAATGGCGCGCAGCCTTTGCGGCGGTCTCCGAGGAGGTCGCGACGGCCGATACGGCCGTCCGTGACGCGACGCGCAAGATGCGCGAGATCGACCGGCAGATCGCCCAGCTCGAAGCCGAACGCAAGGCCACGCCGCCGAGCAAGCTCGAGGTGCGCATCGACGTCGCTTCGGCAGCCGCGACAAAGGCGACGCTGCGCGTGACGTATGCCGTCCGCAATGCGCGCTGGCTGCCGCTCTACGATGCCCGGCTCGACACCGGAACCAAGGATCGCAAGCCGCAGCTCGAGCTGGTCCGCCGGGCCGAGGTGACGCAGTCGACCGGCGAGGATTGGTCGAACGTCGCGCTCGGCGTTTCCACTGTCCGTATCGCCCGCGGCGGCAGCGCGCCGGAGCTGGGCTCGCTGGTTGCGCAATATCCGCAGGTGCCGAAGCCGATGGCAGCGGGCGCGATGCAGGACCGGATGCCATCCGCGGCGCCGGTGATCCGCCAGGTGCAATCGCCCGCCATGGCCAAGGTCGCGGACGCGCTCGAGCGCGCCGACGAGCAGCAGGCAACCGCCGAGATCGGCGGCTTCCAGGCCACTTTCAAGATCCCCGGCCGTGTCAGCCTCGGCGCTGCCGAAGGCGCCAAGAGCCTGCGCATCGCTTCGATGAGCGTGCCCGCCGATCTGGCGGTGCGCGCCGCGCCGGTGCAGGATCCCACGGCCTTCCTCGAAGCCAGCTTCAAGCAGACCGATGACGCGACCCTGCTGCCGGGCAAGGTCGCGATCTATCGCGACGGCGTTTTCATCGGTCGCGGCAAGCTCTCCGCTTCAGCCAAGGATGACATCGTCCGGCTCGGTTTCGGCGCCGACGACAAGGTCAGGATCGAGCGCGCGGTGCTCAAGCGCAACGAGGGCTCGGCCGGCCTGCTGGTCACGACCTCGAAGACCGACGAGCGTGCCTTCAAGACCACCGTCCGCAACGGCCACGACTTCCCGATTCATGTCGCCATCGAGGATCAGCTGCCGGTCAGCGAGGTCGAGGACATCGTGGTCGAGATGCTGCCCGCGACCACGCCGCCCACGGCGAAGGATATCCGCGACAAGCGCGGCGTGCTGGAATGGTCGTTCGACGCCAAGCCCGGCGAGGTCCGCGACATCAACTTCGCCTGGCGGATCCGCTGGCCGAAAGACAAGACCATGGTGATCGTGCCCTCGGGCTAGGTGCGGGCTACTTCGGCGGTCTACCCCCTCTCCCGCAAGCGCTACCGGATTCACACATCGCTTCGGTCTTCCCGGTGGCGCATCATCAGGTTGGTGCCGCGTTTCATGGCTTGGAACTCGAGCCAGCCCTGAAGCATGACGACGGGGCCCGGCTTGCCGTAGTA
>NZ_JAFCLG010000015.1 GCF_018129685.1 Bradyrhizobium manausense | reverse complement strand
CGGCGTCAAGCGCCAAGGACCCAACGGCTTCCCGCCCACTCTCATCATGACAGACTTTCCAGACACAGGGACCCATAACCACAGGGTAGAATTTGGCGAAGACTCGTTGTTCGGGACTAGCACCACGCACGATCGAGAGATTCCGCGGTATGGGTCCCGGCCTTCGCCGGGACGACACCGGTGCGAGTTGCTAGGCCGTGGCCGCCACGCCCTCCGACACCGGCCGGAAATTCGCAAAATCCCAGCCGCGGCCCGGTGCTGCTTCGAGCAAGGCCCGCGTGTAGGCCTCCTGCGGATGCGTCAGAATTTCCGCAGCCGGGCCCTGTTCAACGACGCGGCCGTGCTGCATCACCACGACCTCGTCGCAGATCTGCGCGGCGACGCGCAGGTCGTGGGTGATGAACAGGATGGCGATGCCGAGCCGCTTCTGGATCTCGTCGAGCAGTTCCAGCACCTGGGCCTGCACGGAAACGTCGAGCGCCGAAACCGCTTCGTCCGCGACCAGCACGTCGGGATCGAGCGCGAGCGCGCGCGCAATGGCGATGCGCTGACGCTGGCCGCCGGAGAACTGGTGCGGATAGCGCGAGACGGCATCGGCGGGCAGGCCGACCAGTTCGAGCAGCTCGCGCGCCCGTTTCATCGCGTTCGCGTGCGAGACGCCATAGTTGATCGGGCCTTCCGCGATGCTCTCGCCGACGGTGACACGCGGGTTGAGCGAGCGGTAGGGATCCTGGAACACGATCTGGATCTTCTGCCGGTGCGGCTGCAGCAGGCGGCGCGAGATGTCGGAGATCTCGCGGCCGGACAGGCGCACGCCGCCGGAGGTCGGGTCGATCAGGCGGACGATGCAGCGCGCCACCGTCGACTTGCCCGAGCCGCTTTCGCCGACGATGCCGAGCGTCCGGCCCTTGCGCAGCGTCAGCGTCACCTTGTCGGCGGCGACGACTTCGCGGCCTTTGCCGAAGAACGCGCGCTCCTTGTAGACCTTGCTGAGCTCGTTGGCCTCGAGCACCACCGGCTCCGTTGTCTCGGGCCGTGCCGCGCGCGGCACCAGGCTCGGCACTGCAGAGAGCAGGTTGCGGGTATATTCCATCGTCGGATTGCGCAGCACGGCGTCGAGCGGCCCGGTTTCGACCAGCCGGCCCTGCCGCATCACGGCGACGCGATCGGCGATCTCGGCCACCACGCCCATGTCGTGGGTGATGAACAGCACGGCGGTGCCGTGATCGCGCTGGAGGTCGCGGATCAGGGTCAAGATCTGTTTCTGCGTGGTGACGTCGAGCGCGGTGGTCGGCTCGTCCGCGATCAGCAGCTTGGGCTCCAGCACCAGTGCCATCGCGATCATGATGCGCTGGCGCTGGCCGCCGGAAAGGCGGTGGGGGTAAGAGGCGAAGATGCGCTCGACCTGGGGCAGGCGGACCTGCTCCATCATGTCGAGGATGCGCTTCTTGCGCGCCCTGGCATCGAGATTGGTATGGGCGCGCAGCACTTCATCGATCTGGCGGCCGACATGCACGACCGGATTGAGCGCGGTCATCGGCTCCTGGAAGATCATCGCCATCTTGGTCGCACGCAGCTGACGCAGGCGGCGGTCGGTCGCGGTGAGGATCTCCTCGCCGACGAGTTTGATGCTGCCGCCGGTCGGAACCAGCGTGCCCTTCGGCAACAGGCCCATGGTGGTGAGCGAGGTCACCGACTTGCCCGAGCCGCTTTCGCCGACAAGGCACAGCGTCTCGCCCTGATGCACCTGGATCGAGATGCCGTCGATGATCTTGGCGCCGTTCGGCTTCTTGCCGACGGCGACGACGAGGTTGTTGATGTCGAGAACCGGGTTGGTCATCTGATCGGCCATCACTTGCCCTCCCGCTGCTTCATGCGGGGATCGAGAGCGTCGCGGGCGGCGTCGCCGATCAGGTTGATGCTGAGAATGGCGATCGAGAGCAAGAGGCCCGGCCAGAAGATCAGCGTCGGCTTGAGCTGGAAGTACTGGCGGCCCTCGGCCATGATGTTGCCCCAGGTCGGCGTCTCCGGCGAGATGCCGGCGCCGAGGAACGACAGGATGGCTTCGGTAAGGATCGCGGAGGCGCAGACGTAAGTGCCCTGGACGATCAGCGGTGCGATCGTGTTCGGCATCAGATGCCGCCACATGATTTTCGGCAGGCTGGAGCCGACCGAGATCGCGGCTTCGACATAGGGTTCTTCGCGCGCGGACAGCACGACCGAACGCACGAGGCGCGCCACGCGCGGGATTTCGGGGATGGTGATCGCGACCATCACGGTCCAGATGCTGGCCCCGGAGAGCGACACCACGGCGATCGCGAGCAGGATGCTCGGCATCGCCATCAAGCCGTCCATGACGCGCATCAGCACGGAATCGACCAGCTTGAAGAAGCCGGAGACGAGGCCGATGGCAAGCCCGATGACGATCGACAGGATCGCCGAGCCGATGCCGATCAGCAGCGAGATGCGTCCGCCATAGATGACGCGCGACAGCAGGTCACGGCCGTAGGCGTCGGTGCCGAGCAGGAACTGCGCTGAGCTTGGCTTGAGCCGCAGCGATGGCGCGAGCTGGATCGGATCATGCGGCGCAATCAGCGGCGCCAGGATCGAGATCAGCACGATCAGTGCGAGGCAGATCGTGGACGCCGCGATGATCGGCGTCGAGGTGAGGAATCCGAGCTTGGGTCGCAGCGGCGACGTGATCGGAATGGAGGACTGGGGAAGGCTGTCGACCGCCATTGTTATGCTTTTCCTTGCCTCAGTACCGGATACGGGGATCGAGCAGCGTGTAGGCGACGTCGATCGTGAGGTTCACGACAACGTAGATCAGCGAGGTCAGCAGGATCATCGCCTGGATCACCGGATAGTCGCGCGCCAGCACCGCATCGACGGTGAGGCGGCCGATGCCGGGAATGTTGAACACGCTTTCGGTGACGACGACGCCGGAGATCAGCAGCGCAAAGCCGGTGCCGATCACGGTGATCACGGGCACCGCCGCGTTGCGCAGCGCGTGGCGCATCATCACGGCGACCTCGTTGATGCCCTTGGCCCGCGCGGTTCGCACGTAGTCCTCGCCGAGCACGTCGAGCATCGCCGCGCGCGTCATGCGCGCGATCAGCGCGATGTATATGAAGGAGAGTGCGCAGGTCGGCAGGATGATGCGTTCGAAGAACGGGCCGAAACCGGCCGAGATACTCTTGAAGCCCTGCACCGGCACCCAGCGCAGGTCGATCGCGAAGACTTCGATCAGGAGGTAGCCGACGACGAACACCGGCACCGAGAAGCCGAGCACGGAGAGACCCATCACGAAGCGGTCGATCCAGGTGCCGTGCTTCCAGGCCGCGATGACTCCGAGCGGCACGGCGACGATGACGGCGAGGATGATGGTCGACAGCGCGATCGAGATCGACGGCTCGACGCGCTGGCCGATCATCTTCATGACGGGCAGATTGGAGATCAGCGAGGTCCCGAGGTCGCCGTGCAACAACTTGTTCACCCAGGTGATGAACTGCACGATCAGCGGCTCGTTGAGGCCGAGCGAGGCGCGGATGCGCTCAAGCCGCTCCGGCGTCGCATTGTCGCCGGCGAGAATCGCGGCCGGGTCGCCTGGGGTCAGCCGCAGCAGCAGGAATACGAACAGCGCGACGACGCCCATCACGGGCACCGCGGCCAGAACGCGGCGAATGAGATAACCTAGCATGCACCTATCTCCGGCAGCGGGATTGATGGGGCCGAGAGGCGCCCGTGGATTCGGTGGTGTCTATCATGAGTGCCTGTCACTCGGGCTGAAAGAACCGGCCGGAGAGCCGTGCTCCCCGGGGCAAATTGTGTGCCAAGGGCGGGGCGGTCGCAAGGGGCCGCCCGGCCTCGATTTGCGACCACTCAGGATGCACGGCGTAGCTCGCGCTCAACCACAAGTGAGGGGACTGTCGGCGGTGCGTTGAGCCCGCGCCAGCCATCGATGGTTCCGGCAATCATCTGCGCGGTCGCAGCCGACAGCGTCCAGCCGAGATGGCCGTGGCCGGTGTTGAAGAACACGCCGGGCATCCGGCCCGCGCGCACCACCGGCATCATGTTCGGCATCATCGGCCGCAGTCCGGCCCAGGGCACGACCCGCGACGTCTCGACGGTTAGAAAGTTGCCGCGCACCCAGTCGATCAGCGGCTGCACGCGGTCGGCGCGGATGTCGCGGTTGAAGTCGTTGAATTCGGCCGTTCCTGCCACGCGAAAACGATCGGCGCCGAGCCGGCTGGTGACAATCTTGGCCGCCTCGTCGAGCAGGCTGACGGTCGGCGTCGCCTTGCGGCTTTCGTCGGTATCGAGTTGCACCGTGATCGAATAGCCCTTCACCGGATAGACGTTGACGCGCTCGTCGAGCATCGCCGCAAAGCGACGGCTGGCAACGCCGGCGCAGACCACCACGCCGTCGGCCTTCAACATGCCGCGCGCGGAGGCGGGGGCGTCGCTTGCCGAAAGATCAGCCCAGCCGAGGACGAAGCCACCACCGGCTTGCGCGATGGAATCGATGTTCGCTTCATGGATGAAGGTTGCGCCGCGACGCTTGCAGGCGTCGGCAAGGCCGCGCGTGAGCTTGTGGATATCTCCGGTCGCATCCGACGGCGTGAAGAAGCCGCCATAGTACTGCTTGCGCAGCGTCGGCTCGATGGAGCGGATTTCTTCAGATGTTACCGGACGGCGATCGAGACCGCCTTCCTGCAGCAGCGCATTGACGCGCAGGCCGGATTCAAAACCCTTCTTGTCGTGATAGATGTGGAGGATGCCGCTGCGTTCGAGATCGAAGTCGATGCCTTCGCGCGCAGCGGTCTCGAACAGATGCTTGCGGGCTTCGATCGCCAGCCGCGTGGTCTGAACCGTATTGGCGCGGTAGTTGCCGATGTTGGCGACGAACTCGCCCATCCACGAATATTTGTGCCAGTTCGGTCGCGGGTTCATCAGCAGCGGCGCATCGCGCCGGAACATCCAGCGCAGCCCCTTCAGGATCGTCGCAGTGCTGTTCCATACCTCGGCATTGCTGGCGGAGAGCTGTCCGCCATTGGCGAAGGAGGTCTCCATCGCGGCATAACGGTGCTTGTCGAGCACGGTCACCTTGTAGCCGCGCTCGAGCAGGGCATAGGCGGTCGTCACGCCGGTGATGCCGGCGCCGATGATGGCGATATGGGTCATGAAATCAGGGGCTCCCGTGAGTTAGAGTCGGCTAACCGCCGGCCACAAGGCCGTTGGCGGCGCCCCATCTGTCACGGTTACCTGAGAGCTTGATCCTGCGCGAACCTTTGCAAGGTGGACCTCACAAGGTCTGTGCGGACTATCCCCTTCGGTGGACGTCACGATCTCTGGAATCGTGCCGTCTCTCTCCAGATCGTCCTGACGATACGGTCCTTTTGCCTGAGAGTTTCCGGGGCGGTTGCTCCGTCGGCGCCGCAACGAAAGCCGGTAGCCTTCGTTGCGATCTCTCCCGCATCGTCGCGTGGACCATCGAGCAGTACGATGCGCCTTATTTCTAGACAAGGCTAAATTTCAACCGAGACTGCCGTCTCATTGTGCAGTGCGAATTGCCCCGTCATTCCAGCGTCGCCAGCAGTCCCGCCATCAGGCGGCCACGCTCGACCAGGCTGTCGACCTCGATGAACTCATCGAGTGTGTGGGCATTGCCCCCGCGCACGCCGAGGCCGTCGAGCGTCGGGATGCCCATCGCGCCGGTGAAGTTGCCGTCGGAGCCGCCGCCGGCACTTGCATGTGGTAATTCCGCGCCGAGCGATTTGGCGATGCCGCGCGCCTTTTCATACAGCGCCATGGTGCCGGCGTCCGGCTCCCACACCGGCCGCGTCACGCCGCGCGTCACCTTGAAGCTGACATCGTTCGTTGTGCCCGACAGGGCCAGCATGCGTTCGACGCCGCGGTCGAGATCGGCCTGGCGCTTGGCCATGGACAGCGCTTCGCCCGTTGCGGTGGTCGCGACGCAATTGACCCATTGTCCGCCATGCACGATGCCGACTGAGAAGGTGCAATCCTCCGTCGTCATCGCGTCGATCGCGAGGATCTGCCGCGCCATCTCGCGAATGGCCGAGCGTCCCGATGAAAGGGTCGCACCGGCGTGGCTCGGCCGTCCCGTCGCTTCCAGATTGAATCGCGCGATGGCGTAACGTCCGGTGGTGACGCCGTTGTCGGCGCGGCCGGGTTCGGGAACCAGCACATATTTGTTGCGCGCAGCTTCCGCCTCGATGAGATCGCGCGTCGAGGGCGTGCCGACTTCCTCGTCCGGCGTGAACAGGATGGTGATCGGCAGCGGCGTGGTGAAGGAGGCGCGCGCCAGCTGCCGGATCGCTTCCAGCGTGAGATAATTGCCGCCCTTCATGTCGAAGATGCCGGGGCCGTAGCATTTGTTGCCCTCGCGGCGCCATGTCAGCTTCTCGATGGTGCCGACCGGGTGAACGGTATCCATGTGTCCGGCGATCAGGATGCCGGGCTCGCCCTGCTTTGGATGCGGAAAGCGGGCGCGAATGGCGCCGCCGAAGCCCTGGCGGCCGGCGATGCGTTCGATCGTCGCACCCATGATCGCCATATCCCGCGCTGCGAGATCAAGCATGCGGTTCACCGCGCTCGCGTCCCAGGTCGGGCTTTCGCATTCCACCCAGGTGCGCAGGCCTTCGAGCATGGCCTCGGAATCGAAGGGAAGATTGGCTGGATTCATCTCAATGTCTCTCAGGCTTCGAAAGATGGAATGCGCATTGCATAAGCGCGGACAGGACAACGCGGGCAGGACAAGCGAAGAGAGTTGTAGAGCCAATCCGATCTTTGTGGAGCCCGCGCGTTCGCCGCAAGGGCTTGCACTGAAAGCGGATTGACGCGCTCAAGACTGTCTGCAAGTCTCGAAAAGATAAAGGCATTGCATGAGGTTAGTTCGCCTAAGGAACGAACCTTATGCCCAACCAATAACCTGCCTTTGAACGGTTTCACGTCAGGAGAAACTTTATATGTTCCACTTAATGCGCATGGGGCGTCGCGCGTTCGCCTCCAAACTTGCGCTGTCGGTCCTCGCGCTTTCGACGGCACTGGCCTCGCCAGTGCTTGCCGCCGGCAAGACCATCACCGCCGTGATGCATTCGGATCTGCGCATCATCGATCCGATCTTCACCACCGCCTACATCACGCGTGATCATGGCTACATGGTCTATGACACGCTGATCACGACGGACGCGAACTTCAAGATCCAGCCGCAGATGGCGGACTGGAAGATCTCCGACGACAAGCTCACCTACACTTTCACGCTGCGCGATGGCCTGAAGTGGCACGACGGCACGCCGGTGACGGCAGAGGACTGCGTCGCCTCCCTGAAGCGTTGGGCCGCCGTCGACGGCATGGGCCAGCAGATGATGACCTTCACGGCCAGCATCGAGGCGACCGACGCCAAGACCATCACGCTGAAGCTGAAGGAGCCCTACGCCCTCGTGCTCGAGTCGATCGGCAAGCCATCCTCGCGCGTGCCCTTCATGATGCCGAAGCGCCTGGCCGAAACGCCGCCGGACAAGCAGATCCCCGAGCAGATCGGCTCCGGTCCCTTCAAGTTCGTGCAGGGCGAATTCCAGCCCGGCGTGAAGGCGGTCTACGAGAAGAACACCGACTACGTGCCGCGCAAGGAGCCGGCGAGCTGGACCGCTGGCGGCAAGGTCGTGAAGGTCGACCGCGTCGAGTGGATCACCATGCCGGACTCGCAGACCGCGGTGAACGCGCTGCAATCTGGCGACATCGATTTCATGGAAGTGCCGCCGTGGGATCTGCTCCCGGTGCTTGAAGGCAATCCCGACCTCAAGGTCGAGACGCTCAACAAGTTCGGCTACCAGACCCTGGGTCGCATGAACTTTCTCTATCCGCCCTTCGACAATCCGAAGATCCGCCGCGCCGCGCTTCTGGCGATGAACCAGAAGGACGTGCTCGACGCGCTCGTCGGCAACCCGAAATACTACAAGATCTGCGGCGCCTTCTTCATCTGTGACACGCCGTTCGCGACCGACGTCGGGTCCGAATCGCTGGTCAAGGGCAACGGCATGGCGGAAGCCAAGAAGCTGCTCGCCGAGTCCGGCTATGACGGCACGCCCGTCGTGGTCATGGTGCCCGGCGACGTCGTCACGCTGAAGGCGCAGCCGACCGTCGCGGTGCAGTTGCTCCGCGAAGCCGGCTTCAAGGTCGATGCGCAAGCGACCGACTGGCAGACCGTGGTGAGCCGTCGTGCCAGCCAGAAGCCCCCGAAGGAGGGCGGCTGGAACATGTTCTTCACCAACTGGGTCAGCGCCGACGTCTCCAACCCGATATCGAATCTCTCGATCGGCGGCCAGGGCAAGAAGGGCGGCTGGTTCGGCTGGGCGGAAGACGCCAAGATCGAGAAGCTCAAGGACGACTTCGTCCGCGCGGCCTCGCTGGACGATCAGAAGAAGATCGCGACCGAGATCCAGAAGGAAGCCTATGATCAGGTGATCTACGTGCCGCTCGGCCAGTATCTGGCGCCGAGCGCATGGCGGAAGTCGCTGTCGGGCGTGCTCGACGGTCCGGCGACCCCCGTTTTCTGGAACATCGACAAGTCGGAGTAAGATCAGTCCAGCCAACGGAAGGCGCGTCTTTCGCCTCTCGTTCCGAACGTTTCGCGGCGCCGCCGTCATCAGCGGCGCCGCTCGTCAGCCAGCCGCTCGCCAGGAGAACTTCAATGTTCCATCTCATGCGTCGGGGGCGTCGGTCGTTCGCCTCCGGGTTTACACTTTCGGTCTTGGCGCCTTCGATCCTGGCGCTTGCCACGGCGATGGCCTCGCCGGTTCTTGCCGCAGACAAGACCATCACCGCGGTGATGCATTCGGATCTGCGCATCCTCGATCCGATCTTCACCAGCGCCTATATCGCGCGTGACCATGGCTACATGGTCTACGATACGCTGATCGCGACGGATTCCAACTTCAAGATCCAGCCGCAGATGGCTGACTGGAAGGTCTCCGACGACAAGCTCACCTACACGTTCACGCTGCGCGACGGATTGAAGTGGCATGACGGCACGCCGGTCACCGCGGAAGATTGCGTGGCCTCGCTGAAACGCTGGGCCGTGGTCGACAGCATGGGGCAGCAGATGATGCTGTTCACCGCGAGCCTGGAGGCGACCGACGCCAAGACCATCACGTTGAAGCTGAAGGAGCCCTACGCGCTGGTGCTGGACGCCATTGGAAAGCCCTCTTCGCGCGTGGCCTTCATGATGCCGAGGCGTCTGGCCGAGACGCCGGTGGACAAGCAGATCCCCGAACAGATCGGCTCGGGTCCCTTCAAGTTCGTGCAGAACGAATTCCAGCCGGGCGTGAAGTCGGTCTATGTCAAGAACACCGACTACGTGCCGCGCAAGGAACCGCCGAGCTGGACCGCCGGCGGCAAGGTGGTGAAGGTCGACCGCGTCGAATGGATCACCATGCCGGACGCGCAGACGGCGTTGAACGCGCTGCAGTCGGGCGACATCGATTTCATGGAAAATCCCGCCATCGAAATGTTGCCGACCATCGAGGCCGACAAGGAGCTCAAGGTCGCCATCCTGAACAGGTTCGGATTCCAGACCGGCGCGCGGATGAACTTCCTTCATCCGCCGTTCGACAACGTCAAGGTCCGCCGCGCGGCATTCCTCGCGGTCAACCAGAAGGACGTGCTCGATGCGCTGATCGGCAATCCCAAATACTACAAGACGTGCGCCGCGGCCTTCATCTGCGACACGCCGTTTGCGACGGATGTCGGTGGTGAGACCCTCGCCAAGGGCGGCGACATGGCCGCCGCGAAGAAGGCGCTCGCCGAATCCGGTTACGACGGGACACCCGTGGTGCTGATGGCGCCGGGCGACGTGCTGACGCTGAAGGCTCAGCCGATCGTGGTGGCCCAGCAGTTGCGCGAAGCCGGTTTCAAGGTCGATTTGCAGGCGACCGACTGGCAGACTGTGGTGAGCCGGCGCGCCAGCCAGAAGTCTCCGAAGGAGGGTGGCTGGAACATGTTCATCACGAACTGGGTGAGCGCCGACGCCTCCAACCCGATCTCCAACATCGCGGTCGGCGGGCAGGGCAAGAAGGGCGGCTGGTTCGGCTGGGCTGAGGATGCCAAGATCGAGAAGCTCAAGGACGACTTCGTTCGCGCACCCACCGAGGAGGATCAGAAGAAGATCGCGACCGAGATCCAGAAGGAAGCTTATGATCAGGTGCTCTATGTTCCGCTCGGTCAATTTCAGATTCCGAGCGCGTGGCGGCAGTCGCTCTCAGGCGTGATCGACGGCCCGGCGACCCCGGTGTTCTGGAACATCGACAAGTCGGAGTAATCAGGCCGGGCTCGGGAAGCGCGCATCCTGCACCATCAGCAGCGGCGCCGTTGCCCGCTGCCCTTTGCAAGGCGCTTCGGCCAAAAGCCGGGGGGTCTTTAAATCTTCCAGTTTTCAAACATTGCTATTTGTTTCTTATCTGAACTAGATGGTTCGTCTTTGAGCATCGCTTTCATCTTCTCGATTTGAATCGTCTGATTCCCATGCCAATCGATTTTGCATTGCAGGCGATGGCCGAACGGTCCGATCGAGCGCCGGCGCGCTGGCGAGGTCCGTTGCTGCGCTGGCTCGATGGTGTGGAGGCGGGCTGGGCCATGCCGCTTCTCATTGCGTGCTTCATTGCGATGTGGACGCTGTATCTCGTCATCGCCTATGCCGGTGGCGGCCTGCACCCCGACACCCTCGAGGCCTGGACGCTGGGGCGGAATTTCGCCTTCGGTTATCACAAGCATCCGCCGCTGATGGGCTGGGTCGCGGCAAGCTGGACCTCGGTGTTTCCGCTCAGCGACTGGTCGCTGCAACTGATGGCGATGGCGAACGCGGGGCTCGCGCTGGTCTTCGTCGATTGCGTCGCACGGCAATTCGTGACCGGGCACAAGCGCATCCTGGTTCTACTGCTCCTGATGTTGACGCCGGCCTATCAATTCCACGCCCAGCGCTTCAACGCCAACTCCGTGCTGCTCGCGACCTGGCCGCTTGCGACATGGTGTTTTCTGCGCGCGTTCGAATCCCGCGGCGCTGGCTGGGCGATTGCAGCCGGATGTGCCACGGCGCTCGCCATGGTCGGAAAATACTACTCGATCTTCCTGGTGACGAGCTTTGCATTTGCCGCGCTGGCGCATCCGGCGCGACGGGTCTATTTCACGTCGGCCTCGCCGTGGATCTCGGCTGTCACCGGGCTTGCGGTGCTGTCGCCGCACATCTATTGGCTCGCGACCACTGGCGCGTCGACTTTCAGCTACGCGCTGACCCACGCCAACGGCAATGCCTTGAGTTCGCTGAGTGAAGTGAAGAACTTTCTGCTGGGCCTCGTGGCCGCCATCAGCGTCGCGGCCGTCGTCTGGGTGTTCATCGCCGGCACGCGCCTCAAGCAGTTTCCGGCCGACTTCGCCGCGATGAACTCGGGCCTTCGGCTTCTGTTCTACGTCGCCATCGGCACGATCGTTCTGCCTGTCCTGACGTCGCTCGCGCTGGGCACGGATTTGCCCTCGCTGTGGGCCTTGCAGGGATTGTTCCTGTTCGTCGTGCTGATCGTCTGCGGCGCCCGCTATCCGATCGAACGATTTTACACCGTCAATGTCACGGTCATCGTGTCAGGTGTTGCGCTTGTCGCCGTCCTGGTCGCGGCACCGATTCACGCCGTCTATCGCAATATCAACGGTTACGAAGAGGGACGGAATCTTTACCAGCAGGCGGCGAGCGAGCTCACGCGGCAATGGCGTGAGCTGACTGGCGAGCCGCTCGGGGCCGTCAGCGGCGACGATGCACTTGCTTTCGCCACAGCCTTCTACAGCCCGGATCATCCGCATTACGCCAGGACGTTCGAGCGCCAGTACGATTGGGGACTGCCGCGCAAGGCGGTTCTCGATCGCGGCTGGGCTGCGCTTTGTTTTCAGGGCCAGGATGATTGCGGCCGCTGGATGGAGGTCGTCTCATCGCACGCCGGGAATTTTGTCAGGCGGGAATTCACGGTGCAGGCCTCGCTCTGGGGCCGGCATGGGGTAAGACGCAAAGTGGTCGCGCTGATCGTGCCACCGCGTGCGAACGGCGTACTGCCCGTAACTGCAGCGCAGGATTTCAGCGCCAGCAAACGCGGTCTGGAGTAGGGCGCCGCCTCAGCAGTTGATATCGCGAAGCTGCTCGAGGCCGTCGCTCGCGAAGGGCGGCCCGACTGCGGCTTGTTCGGCGCGCGGAACGACGGGTTCGGTGTGCTTCCGGTTCGACTCGCGACGTTCATCGTGCTGTTTCAGTTCCATTGAAGCCGCCTCTCGAATTGCTGCAGGACAACATTGAGACGGCTTCGAAGTTCCTCGCAGGCGTGCGGAGGCCGCGCCGACGATACCGCTCGCCGTTTTTCCTGTGCAGGGGCGATTGACGAATATGTAAGTTATGGCTTACGGTAAGTCATGGCTTACGGACTTGCACTGGCCGTTCTGGCTGATCCGACCCGTCGGCAGGTGCTGGAGCGCCTGCGTGAGGGCGCCCAAGCGGTGAACGCGATCGCCGCGGGCCTTCCGGTGTCGCGGCCGGCGGTCTCGCAGCATCTGAAGGTTCTGAAGCAGGCGGGTCTCGTCGAGGAGCGCAGCGAAGGGGCGCGGCGAATCTATTCGGTCCGTCGCGACGGGCTCCTCGAAGTCCGCGCCTGGCTCGACAGCTTCTGGGACGACGCCCTCGACGCATTCAAGCTCGAGGCCGAGCGATCCTACAAGGTGAAGAAGGGGAAGAGATGAACGAGCGAGTTGCCATTGCGCCGGTTTGCAAGACGATCCGGGTCGAGGCGCCGATCGAGCACGCCTTCGACGTTTTCACGACCGGGCTCACGCGCTGGTGGCCGTATAATTACGGCGTCGGTAAACGGCCGATCGAGAAAGTGCTGATGGAGCCGCGGCTCGGCGGACGGTGGCTGGAGGTTGCCGCGGATGGCAGCGAGACCACGGTCGCCACCATCATCCTCTGGGAGCCGCCGCATCGCCTCGTGATGCTCTGGCAGGTCGATGCGCTATGGAAGCCCGATGCCGCCATGAAGTCGGAAGTCGACGTGCGTTTTCAGGCCGATGGCGCCGGAGCGACGATCGTCGAGCTGCTGCACCACAAGTTCGAGACCATGGGTGCGGAGGCCGGCGCGTCCCTGCGCAAGGATGTCGACGGCGGTTGGCCGGGTCTCCTCGAGCGCTTCGCGAACGAGGCGGCGCCACGACACAGCTGAAGGTCTGTCAGGTCGAAACAAGGAGCAGGTCATGTCTGAGTTCGTCGTTCATACCATTCCGGGCAGCCCGTTCGGCCGCGCGGTGTTGGCGACCCTGGAGGAGAAGGGCGCGCGCTACCGGATAGCCCCCGTCGGCCCCGGCACGCTGAAGTCCCCCGAGCACCTGGCGCGGCATCCGTTCGGGCGGATTCCCGTGCTCGAACATGGCGACTTCCGTCTGTACGAGACGCAGGCCATCCAGCGCTATCTCGATCGCGTGCTGCCGGAGCCGAGCTTGACGCCGTCCGATCCAAGACGTGCCGCGCGGATGGACCAGGTCATGAACGTCAACGACTGGTATCTGTTTCAAGGCGTCGCGAGTGTCATCATCTTCCATCGCGTGATCGGGCCGAAGCTGATGGGGCTGTCGCCGGACGAAGAGGCGATCAAGGGCGCGATGCCGAATGCGATCACCGTGTTCACCGAACTCGCAAGGCTCCTGGGCGATCGGCCCTATTTAGCGGGCGACGAGCTGTCGCTGGCGGACTTGCTGGTCGCGCCGGGAATCGAGTTCTTTACCGGAACTCCTGAATGGGCTCGTCTCGGCGCGCCGCACGCCAATCTGGCGGCGTGGCTCGGTCGCATGCTGGAGCGGTCCAGCATGAGGGCAACGACCTGGGAGCGCGTGGCGGAGCTGGCTCAGGCGGCGTGACTCGAGCTGTCACAGGCCAGACGGCCCACCTCACACGATCGGGCGGCTGTGCGGCTTGAACAGCCGGCCCTTCTCCACGACCAGCACGATCGCGAGCGCTGCAAGCGTCGACAGGAAGAAGCCTGTTGAGAACGGCAGCAGCGTGCCGTCAAAGCTCTGGCCGATCATGGTTCCGACCGCGATGCCGATCAGTGTCGTGATCGAGCCGTAGAGCGACGACGCAGTGCCGGCGATATGGCCCTGCGGCTCCATCGCCAGCGCAGTGAAATTGGCGACCATCATGCCGAACGAGAACATCATGAGGGCCGAAAGCACCATGAACAGGGGCAGCGGCAACATGCCGAGGATCTCGGTCAGCAGCATCACACCCGCCACCACGGCATAGAGCGTCAGCGCGCCGTGCGAGATCACGCGCATGCCGAGCGTCCCGACCAGCTTGGAATTGAGGAAGCCTGCAACGGCGGTGCCGGCCGCAATCGCGGCGAAGGCGAGCGGAAAATAATGGCCGAGATGATAGATGCCGGTGAAGACCTGCTGGGCTGAAAACACGAAAGCGAACAGCGCGCCCATCACGGCGCCTGCGGCCGTCGCGTAACCGATGGTCTGGCGGTTGGTGACGGTCTGGCGGAAGGCCGAGAGCACGTCGGCGGGCGCAAGCGACCTGCGCTCCGTTTCGGGCAGCGTCTCCGGCAGCCGCCACACGCTCCATGCCAGCGCGATGATGCCGTACAGCATCAGCACGACGAAGATGCCGCGCCAATGCGTGACCAGCAGCACCGCCTGTCCGAACGAGGGCGCGATCACGGGCACGGCGATGAAGATCATCATCGCCAGCGACATCACGCTGGCCATGCGGCGGCCGGCGTAGCAGTCGCGGACGATCGAGGTTGCAATCACGCGCGTCGCCGAGGTGCCGAGGCCCTGGAGCGCGCGGGCGAGCAGCAGCGTCTCGAACGAGGGCGCCGCGACCGCGAGCACGCTCGCCACCGCATAGACCGCCATGCCGCCGAGCAGCACCGGCCGGCGACCGAACCGGTCGGACAACGGCCCCATGACGAACTGGCCGGCGCCGAAGCCGATCAGGAAGGTCGACAGCACGAGCTGGAGATGGTTGGCGTTGGGAATGCCGAACGCCGACCCGATGTTGGGCAGCGCGGGCAGCATCATGTCCATGGCGAGCGGGTTCAGCGCCATGATGGACGCGATCACCACAACGAATTCGGGGAATCCCATGGGACGATGTCCCGAGGACACCCATTCGTCGGCATTGATGTCGGACAAGCAGTTCACCTCTGATTTCAGAGGCCCTATCTAGCGCCGATGCTGCATCGCACAACCCACGTTTTGGGATGGCTGTCCGGCGGGGCGGGGAACGGAAAACAACACGGACAACAAATGGTGAAGACGGCGCTGGCGGAAGTCAGCGTGCGCGCCGGGCCTGCGTGACCAGATCGAGCGCCATTCGGCCGGCGGTCTCGACATAGTCGAGATCGCGATGGATCAGCATCACAGTGGTGGCGCCGTCGAGCAGGATCACGATCTGGCGTGCGAGCGCGGCCGCATCGGTGATGTCCTGGTCGCGCAATTCCGCTTCCAGCCAGGCTTCGAAGCGCTTCTTGTGGGCCGCGCCGGCCTTGACCGCAGGGTGCGCCGGCGTGTTGGCGAGCTCGGCGATCGTGCGCAGGAAGCCGCAGCCGCGCCATTTCGGCGTATCCACCGATCTGCCGAGCCTTGTGAACAGACCGCGGATCTTGTCCGCCACGGAGCCGTCGGTTTCGGCGAACCAGCGCATGTAGAGCTCCAGCGTCGGCTGGTCCCTGGCCGCGATGGTCTCGGCGACGAGTTCGTCCTTGCTGGTGAAGTGATAATAGAGGGTCTTCTTGGTGACGCCGGCCTTCTCGGCGACGGCGTCCATGCTCACGGCCTTGATGCCCTCGCCATAAAACAGCCGCGTCGCCGCTATGACGATCTGCTCGCGTGTGCTGTCACCCTTCGCCGGCATCCGCGCAATGTATACCGCCTAGTGAGTATACACAAGAAATCCGGTGTGGCTGACTTCTTCCCCTGTTTGATCTGGAAGGAGCCTGCACGTGTCTGACCTCGTCCTCTCGCAAACGCGCGGCGCTGTTGCGCTACTGACGTTGAACCGCCCGAACAAGCTCAATGCGCTGAGTTACGCGCTGATCGACCAGTTGATGGCGATGCTCGATCGCATCGAGGACGACGCGCGCGTTCGCGCCGTGGTGCTGACAGGCGCCGGAGATCGTGCCTTCTCGGCCGGTGCCGACATCGCCGAATTCTCCGAGAGCGTGAAGCTTGGCCCCGACGCTGCAACCAAGGCCTTCGTGCGGCGCGGGCAGGCGATGACGGCGCGCATCGAGGCGTTTCCAAAGCCTGTTATCGCCGCCGTCAACGGCATCGCCTTCGGTGGCGGCTGCGAGATCACGGAGGCCGTGCATCTCGCCGTCGCCAGCGAGCGAGCGAGCTTTGCCAAGCCCGAGATCGCGATCGGCATCACGCCGACCTTCGGCGGCACGCAGCGCCTGCCGCGGCTCGCCGGCCGCAAGCGCGCGCTCGAATATCTTCTCACCGGCGATTCCTTTTCGCCGCAGCGCGCCTGCGAGATCGGCTTGGTCAACCGCATCGTGCCGCATGAAGAGCTCCTGGACGCGGCCTTCGCACTGGCCGATCGCATCATCAGGCATTCGCCTCTCGCGGTGGCCCGAATCATCACGGCTGCCACGCGCGGCCTCAACGTCTCGATTGCGGAGGGGCTTGCCATCGAAAGCGAGCAGTTCGCCCGGATGGCGGCGACGCAGGACACGAGGGAAGCGCTCGATGCGTCGCCGCCCGAGGCTCCCGCTAGGCGTGCTCCGGAAACCAGTGATTCACCATAAGTGCGAGGCCAACCGGTTGGGGAGATGAATCGGCAACGCATCCTGTCCAGTGTGGCCTGACCGGACGCCGGTCAGGCGCCGGAGGAATCCGAGGCACAGGCAGGATCAAACGTGTCTGACATCACCGGGACAGCGCGTTGGACGGCGCCGTCGGTCGGCACGGCCGGAAGGCGGAGCCCTTGGCTCGACCGCCTGATCGCGCTGGTGGCGCTGCTGGTGCTCGGCAATCTCCTCAGCGACCTCACGCTCGATGTGAAATACGGCTGGGACGTGCGCGTCAATTGCGCGGCGGTCGACGCGCATGTCGGCGGGCTCGATCCGTACTACGTGAAAAACCTCAAGGGCACGCAGCTCTCTTATCCCTATCTGCCGGTGACGCTCGACGCGTTCCGTCCGCTGTGCGCGGGCGGCTTGCTGTTCGATCATTACCGCGGCGTCTTTCTCCTGCTCGCCATGCTGTGCGGTCTGCTGTTGCCGGGTGTGGGCCGCGACCGCGGCGGCTCACGCGATATCGCGCTCAGGACGCTCTGGGCGCTCGGCGCCTTCGTCGGCTTCGAATGGGTGTCGGCCTCGGGCAATTTCACGGTCGTGAGCGGCACGCTGAGCGCGGCTGCGCTGGCGCTGCTCCTTCGCGTCCCAGCAGTTGCGGACGATGATCCGAGTGCGGGTGATGATCGAAGCTTCGGCTTGCGTGTTCTCGGCGCTGTGCTCCTAGGCCTCGTTGCCTCATTCAAGCTGGTTTACAGCCCGGTGCTGGCAGCGCTGTATTTCCTGCCGCTGCCGCGCCGGCAGAAGGTCGGCCTGATGGCGGCCGCGGCCGCAGGCCTGGTGCTGCCGGTCCTGCTCTCGATGGCGCTCTATCCCGATCTGTTTTCGAGCTGGCTGCTCGCGATGAGGGGGCAGATTCCCGACCAGCATTCGATCTATGTGGTCGACACCACGCCGTCGCTGCTGCTGCTGGCGCAGAGCGTGCTCGACCATATCGGGCTCGGCGGCAGCAAGGTGGCCGTGTTCGCGGCCTATGCGCTCCTGGCCGTCGTGCTGCTGCTCGGGCCGCTTGCCCTGGTGGTGCTGCGCATGGTGAACCGGCAAGCCCGCGGTGACGGCACGTTCCCGGCGCGGCTGGACCGCTGGCTGATCGATCATCGGCGCGAGGCCCTTCGCATCACCGCCCTTTCGATGCTCGCGCTCTATCTCTGCGCGCCGCGCCTGAAGGAATATGCCTTCTTCGAGCCGGCGCTCTACAGCGCCATCCTCATCGTCGATCTTCCGGCAGCAGCCCTTGCAGCCGTCCTCACCATCGGCGTCGCCGTTCCAGCGCTGGTCGCGCTCGCGGGACTATCGATCGGAGACAGCTTCGTCCAGCTCGCGGCCGCGCTGGTGTGCTACTGGGTGATGCTGTGGGCGCGGCCTGCGGCGCCAGCTCGCGTGGTGCGGGCAGCCGGGGTCGAACCGGCACAGCTCTTGCGAGCCGAGGGATTTTAAGTCCCTTGCGTCTACCAATTTCGCCATGCCCGCTTGATCCAACGAGATCAAACACTTAACTCCCTTCCGGCGGCCTGGAATTGGCGCATCCGGTCCGGAACGGGGTTCTTCCTTAAGCGAGCCTGCGGCACAAGGCAAAGCCTCAATCCGGGATATGAGGCAAAGCCTCAATCCGGACATTCCGTCCTGCTTTAGGCATTCTCAATCCACGAAGGACTATTCTTCCGCCCATGCCTGCTTCGCATTCCCTTTCCTTACGCGCCTGCAGCGCGATGGCCGCGCTGGTCGCGGCCGGCTTTGCGCTGTCCGGCTGCGCCGGCATGAGCGAGACGATCGCTCCGGCCTTCGCCGATCCCGCCAAGTACGAATTGTACGACTGCAAGCAGCTCGAGGCGGAGCGCAAATCGCTGGCCGCCCGCACCGTAGATTTGCAGAGGTTGATGGACAAGGCGGAGACCGGCGCCGGCGGCGCCGTCGTGTCGGAGCTCGCCTATCGCAACGACTATGTCGCGGTCCGCGGACAGGCGCAGATGGCCGAGGACGCCTGGCGCCGCAACCGGTGCCGGGAAACGCCGCCCAATACGGTGCCGGTGTCCACGACGCCGCAGCGGCCCGACATCAAGCCCGCGCCCAAACGCTAGGGCTTCCAGCCGTAGATCCAGTCCTGCCGCGCCAGCATGCGCTCCGGCCCAAGCGCGCGGATCGCAAGATCGCGCGCGATCGCGAGCGGCCCGCTCAAGTGATAGATGCGGCCCTGTTGCCGCGCGGTGCGCTGCACCTTCCTGACGCGGGCCTGACGCGCGCGGCCGTATCGCCTGAGCGCCTCCGTGACGCTGCCTGCGTCTTCCGCGGCCTCTAGGCTCAGATGCCGGGCGAGCACCGCGGCATCCTCGATCGCCATGCCGGCGCCTTGCGCGGCAAACGGCAGCATCGCGTGCGCGGCATCGCCGAGTAGCGCGACCGGGCCTTGGCTCCAGGGGCAGCCGTCGGGCACGCCGAACAGCGCCCATTTGCGCCAGCTGTCGACGGCGGCGAGCATCATCCGCGCCGTCGGTGGCCAGCGCGGCGCGGCGAAGGCCTCCATCACCTCGAAGGGATCGCCCGGCGTGCTCCAGCCCGGCCTGTTCCAGGTGCCCGGCAGCACCGCCACGACGTTGAGCTGGCGCCCGCCCGATATCGGGTAGGCGACGAGATGGGCGTTGGGGCCCATCCAGAGCTGCACCCGCCGCGCCGTAAATTCCTTCGGAAGCTGCGTCGCATCGAGCGTGCCGCGCCAGGCGATCAGTCCGGAGAAGCGCGGCCGCACTTCGGGAAACAGATGTTGGCGCACCGTCGACCAGATGCCATCGGCGCCGATCAGCGCGCTGGCGAGATCGCTGCGGCGGATCGTGCCGCTGCGATGAACCACCGTCAGTCCCCTGGCATGAGGCGCGACATCCTCGAACGTCGCGCCCAATTTCAGATCGATATCGGGATGGTCGGCGACGGCGCCCGACAGCGCCGATTGCAGGTCGGCGCGATGCACCACCCAATAGGGCGCACCGGCGCGCTGCGAGGCGGCCTCGCCCAGCGGCATGCGCAGCAATTCGCCGCCGGCGCGCGCGCTCATGATCGAGACCGCCTCAGGGACGACCGCGCGCAGCTTCAACCGTTCGGTGAGGCCAAGATCGACCAGCACCCGGCTGGCATTGGGGGAGAGCTGCAGGCCGGCGCCGATGTCCTCGAGCCGCTCGGCCTTTTCCAGCACGACGATGCGGAATCCGCGCTGCGCGAGCGCAAGCGCAGCCGTCAGTCCTCCGATTCCGGCACCGGCGATGACGATCGTTCGCGGGAGGGCCACCCCTGACCGAACGAAGCGGTCAGGCCACCTTGTCCTTCAGCACGCATTCGGGCGGGCGCGCTTCGCCCGCCTTCAGGTCGCTCGCGAAGCGGTACAGCGTCGAGCAGTACGGGCAGATGATCTCGTTGTCGTTGCCGAGGTCCAGGAAGACGTGCGGATGATCGAACGGAGGGTTGGCGCCGACGCACATGAACTCTTGCGAGCCGATCTCGATGACGGGGACGCCGGCATCGTTATGGAAGTGCGGGACGACATGGTCGGACATCGAAGTTCATCCTGGACTGGCAATGGCGGCAGACACAATCAGCAGTGACGCGGCAAATGTTGACGCCGCGGACCATACTGAGGGGTGCATGTGATTGCTAGCCTGCCGGAACCGAAAGGTTCGCAATTGCCCCATGCTCATTTGCTCATGCAAATTCGACACAATCTTGTCGCCTCAGAGAAGCCCTTCTTTCGTCGGGGACGTTGTGTCGCAATTTTGGCATACTATGTGTGGGGACACGCGAATTTGCGACCAAAGACGAACCATCGGGCAAATGATCCCGCGTAAATGATTCTCCTGATACCCAGGCTTTCAGCATGAAGTGGCTGCGAATCAGCTCGGCTTTGGCAGGAATTGCTGCATGCAGCCTTGTGCTCGCGCAGGTAGCACCGCATGCCCGCGACGCCGGTGCTGTCCTCGCCGCGCAGGACGACCCAGTGGCCCTGTCCGAGCTCAAGCTCGATGCGGCCCTCGCCAACAACGACCGCCTGGTTCAGGACAATATCGAGGCCGCGCTCGCCGCCGGCGATGCCGACCTTGCCGACAGCTTTGTCGCGCTGGCGCGTGACCGCAACATCGCGCTGCCCGACGACCTGCTGAGCCGGGTCGGCGACGCCGTCAAGTCGGAAAGTTCCACCTCGCATTTCGCCAGGCGGTTCGCCACCGGGCTCGTTACCGGCAACGCCGACGATGTCGCGAGTCTCTCGGGAACGGTCGCGGGCGATCTCTTTGTGATCGGCGATATCAGGGACGTTGTTCGCGAGGGCAAGCATCTGGCGATGGGCGAGGACACCGATCGCCTCGTGCTCGGCCTTGCCACCGCGGGCCTCGCGGTGACGGCGGTGACTTACGTATCGGTCGGCGGTGCTGCGCCTGTGCGTGCCGGGCTGACGCTGGTCAAGGATGCGCGCAAGGTCGGACGGCTTGGCGAGGGTCTTGCCGCATGGGCCGGCCGGTCGGCGCGCGAGGTGGTCGATACGCCGATGCTGCAGAACGCGGTCGCCTCCGGCTCGGTGCTGCGCTCAGGCGAGACCGTGAATGCGATCAAGGCTGCGTTCCGCGTCGAGAAGGCAGGCGCGCTGGTTCGGCTCGGCAAGGACGTCACGCGGATCGCCGAGAAATCAGGCACGCGCGGCGCCATGGACAGCTTGCGCATCGCCGAGGGCCCGAAGGATGTCGCGCGCGCGGCGCGGCTGGCGGAAGCGCAAGGCGGCAAGACGCGCGCGATCATGAAGCTGCTCGGCCGCGGCGCGCTGCTGCTCGTCGGCGGTGCGTTCGATCTGACGCTGTGGCTGTTCGGGGCGGCGCTGACGCTGATCGGCCTGCTGTCCTCGATCAAGGCGACCACCGAGCGCCTGACCCAGGCCTGGTGCGATCGCAGACGGTCCCGGCGGCTGCGCCGCGCCCGGATCGCAGCCGAAGCCGCTCTGGCAAAGACGGCCGTCACGGCCTAAGATCGATCTCTCCCACAACATTGCGGACGTGCTGATGCCGAGCTTTCACAACGGCGACGTTGAAATTGCCTATCTCGACGAAGGCGAGGGCGATCCGATCGTCCTGGTGCATGGCTTTGCCTCGAGCAAGAACGTCAACTGGGTCTATCCGACCTGGGTCTCGGAGCTACGCAAGAACGGCCGCCGCGTCATTGCGCTCGACAATCGCGGCCATGGCGACAGCGCAAAGCTCTACGATCCCGCGCAGTACTCGATCCCGATCATGGCCGGCGACGTGCTGGCGCTGATGGATCATCTCGCCATCCCGCAGGCCGACATCATGGGCTATTCGATGGGCGGGCGGATGACGGCCTGGCTCGGCCTGAACGAGCCGCAGCGCCTGCGCTCGGCGATCCTCGGCGGTATCGGCATCGGCGGCCTGATCGAGGGCACCGGGCCCGGCGAGGTCGTGGCCAAGTCGCTGGAAGCGCCGTCGCTGGACGACGTCACCGATCCCGTCGGGCGCACCTTTCGCGCGTTCGCCGATCAGACACGCTCCGATCGTGTGGCGCTCGCCGCCTGCCTGCGCGGCACCCGTGAACTCATGACGGAGCAGGAGGCCGCGCGCATCGACGTGCCCGTGCTGATCGCGGTCGGCTCGGCCGATGATGTCGCGGGCTCGGCCAGCGCGCTGGGCGCGCTCATCCCCGGCGCTGAAGTGCTCGACATTCCCGGCCGCGATCACATGCGCGCGGTCGGCGACAAGGTCTACAAGACGGGCGTTTTGGATTTCCTGTCGCGCCGCGGCTGAGGCGCCGTTGTCTGCGGCGACGAGGTTTCGGCGACTTATCTTGAAATGTCCATCACAAGAGGGCCGCCACGCGGATCGAGCTTTGGTAGGAGATTGCGATGTCTACTCAAACCATTCTTCGCGTTGCGCGACCGAGCGACAACATCGAGGCGCTGGTGCGCTTCTATCGAGATGGTCTTGGCCTCGAGATCCTGGATCGCTTTGAAAACCATGCCGGCTTCGACGGCATCATGCTTGGGCGGCGGGGCGTTCCCTATCATCTTGAATTTACCCATGCGCACGGCCATCCCGCTGGCCGGGCTTCGAGCCCGGATCATCTCCTGGTCTTCTATCTGCCTGATGCGAAGGGCTGGGAGAGCGCGGTCGCGCGAATGAAAGCGGCCGGTTATGCGCCGGTTGCATCGTTCAACCCCTATTGGGATGTGGATGGCGTGACGTTCGAGGACCCGGACGGCTATCGCGTCGTGCTTCAGCAAGCCAGTTGGGATGATTGAGCGTGGCGACCGAGAATCCCTTCCGGATACGGCTCGCCGAAGCGCGTGATGCCGACGCGATGCCATCTCTCGAGAATTCGGCCGGGACTTTGTTCCGTGAGATTCCCGCTTTGGCCTGGCTCGCAGACGGTGCGGATTTGCCGGCAGAGCGTTACCGCGACTTGATCGCCGGAGGGACAAGCTGGGTCATCGCTGACGCCGACGACCGCCCGGTTGCGTTTCTCAGCGCGAGCCGCGAGGCCGATGCCCTACATATCTGGGAGATCGGCGTGCGGCGCGATCTGCAACGACGGGGGCTCGGCCGCCGCCTTTGCGTGCACGCGATCGAGACGGCGCGCCGCTGGGGCTTTGCGGCGATCACGCTTACCACCTTCCGCGACGTGCCCTGGAATGCGCCTTTTTATGCGCGTCTAGGTTTTAAGACGCTGGAGGGGAGCGCCATGGACGCGCGCCTGGCGGCGCTACTCGAAACGGAAGCCGAGCGCGGTTTGCCGACACATCTGCGATGCGCCATGCGACTCGGACTGGGCCCTCATTGAGCCCATGGACCCGACGTTGTTGGCAGGTCCAACAGGAGGTCACCCAAACCAGGCTCCTCGACTGGCTCGATGCGTCGAAGAACTCTATCGCGTCACCGAGGTCGAGGCCGTAGCCGGCTGTGACTGACTTACCCTTGGCGATAAGCTGCCGCGCGATCGTCATCCGCGCACGCCTGATCCAGGCCGTGCAGATGCGGAGGGAGACGACTGAGCCGCCGCTCAACCGTCCTCTCATTTTGGTCAAGATGCTCGCTGTTGGGCAGGCGAACGCAATGACGCTTCATCCCAGTCTCATCCCGCTTTGACGTCGTCGCCTACGCGGCGCATCAGCGCCATCAGCACCACGAAGGTCGCAACCCACACCATGCGCGCGCCGTAGCGATCGTGTGGGCCCGAGATGACGCCGCAGATAAAGGCGTTGCCGAGCAGCGCCAGCGTCACGGTTGCCGCCAGCAGCGTCAGATCGTCGAGCCTTCGGCTCGCCAGCGCATGTCCGAGCAGCGCGAGCAGCCCGAGCATCGAGACCAGCGCGACCGGGACATGCAGCCAGTTGACATAGTCGAAATCGAGGCCCCAGTGCTGCTGCCGCGCCGCGCGCATCGGCGCGACCTGCGCCGGGACGTAGCGCTCGATGATACCGTAGGTGTGTGGAATCCAGACGCTGGCGCCTTCGCCGGTCGCCACATGCAACAATTGCTGGCCCATCGCCCGCAGCGCCGCACCTAGCTGCCAGGCCGGATAGTCGGCGAGCGACCGCTCGACGATGGTGGCCATCTCGTCGTTCATGCCTTCGAAGCGGCCGAGCGTGTTGAACATGCTCTTGCCCCACAGGAACTCGTCGGCCGTCGCCGGCAATTCGTTGCGGTAGGGACAAAGCTTGAAGTTTTCGCGCGGGCAGTGGTCGTTGAGGAAACGCGCGACGATGCCATCCTGCATCATGCGGCCGAAGGCGACACCGGTGCCGCCTGGGGTCCACGCCCATTTGCCTGACAGGGCGTGGTTGGCCGCGATCAGCATCAGGCCGCCCGCAACGATCGTCAGGCTCGCCTGGGTCAGTCCGGCAATCGGCAGACGAGTTCGCAGAAACGGCCGCGCCATCCAGCCGGCGGCGCAAAGCCCGAACAGCACGCCGAGCGTAGCGCTGTGGGTTGCGGCGGCAAAGGCGGTGAAGACGAACAGCGAGGCCTTCTCCAGCCCCGAGATTCGGCCGCCGCCGACGATCAGGAGAAACAGCGACAGCACCGACAGTCCCGCAAAGATGTCGGTGATCAGCATGCTGGCGAGCCACGGCAGCGCCGTCGCCAGGATCAGCAGCAGGCTGATCGCGACGAAGCGGAAGGTCTGCATCATCGCGAGCACGCGCAATGTCAGTTGCAGCAGCCACAGCGTTGCCAGCGACTGGAAGGCAATATTGATCCAGAAGCCGAAACCTTCGCCATAGTGCAGATAGAGGCCGAACACCGTGGAGCGGCTGGGGACGAGATAGCCCTCGTACCAGCGCGCCAGATAGCCGCCGGTATCCCATTGCAACAGCGGGTAGCCGTTCCAGAGCGCCGGTGCGATCATGAGGAGGGGCAAGAGAAGGGGCAAGCCCACCGCCGCCAGCCGCAGCCAAAGCTTACCCGCGGCGCGCGCGCGCAATTGATCGGTGGTGATGCTCAAAACCGTCCCATCCTCGTGCCGGACCATTCCGCAATAAGGGTTGGGACGAAATTCACCAATAGTTTGACGCCGCCCGGCTTGAATTTGGCGAAATGCTGACCATTTCCAACCGACCCTGCCGCTCGGGGGCGTCAGAAGAACCTCTTGTGTTTCAATGCGTTGGCGCACTGGCGCGGGGCAAGGCGCTGTTCACTCTCAGGCAAGCCCGTCAGGACTTTGTCGCTTACTGTGTGTTATAGAACCAGCCAAACGAAATTCGAAAGAGCAATCCATGGCAGTGCATCAGGTCAATCCGGGAGGAAAGCTCGCAACGCTCGATCCGATCTGGGACCGGATCCGCGGCGAGGCCGAGGACATCGTCCACCGCGAGCCCGAGCTTGCGACTTTCATCTATTCGACCGTGCTGCATCACAGCCGCCTCGAAGATTCGGTGGTCCACCGCGTCGCCGACCGGCTCGATCACGCCGCGCTCTCGGGCGACCTCGTGCGCCAGACGTTCGATGAAGCCCTGCGCGACGATCCGGATATCGGCAACGCCTTCCGCGCCGATCTCGTCGCCGTCTACGACCGCGATCCCGCCACCTCGCGCTTCATCGATCCCTTGCTCTATTTCAAGGGCTTTCACGCGATCCAGACCCATCGTCTCGCGCACTGGCTCTATCTGAAGGGCCGCAAGGATTTTGCGTATTACCTGCAGAGCCGTGCGTCCGCGGTGTTCCAGACCGACATCAATCCCGCCGCGCGCATCGGCCGCGGCATCTTCCTCGACCATGCGACTGGCTTCGTCTGCGGCGAGACGGCTGTCATCGAGGACGACGTCTCGATCCTGCATGGCGTCACGCTCGGCGGCACCGGCAAGGAGAACGAGGACCGTCACCCCAAGATTCGTCACGGCGTGCTGATCGGCGCGGGCGCGAAGATCCTCGGCAACATCGAGATCGGCCATTGCGCGCGCATCGCGGCCGGTTCGGTCGTGGTCAAGCCTGTGCCGCACAATGTCACGGTCGCCGGCGTGCCGGCCAAGATCGTGGGTGAGGCCGGCTGTGCCGAGCCGTCCCGCACCATGGACCAGATGATCAACGCGATGGGTCTTTAGACCCGTGAGTTTAAGGGCCGGATCTGCCGGCCCTTTTCGTCCCCACATTCTTTGGCAATTCATGCTGGCGGTTCGTCGCGTCTCGTCCTAAAACCCGCCGACCAAATTTGATCGGAGACTTGCCGTGGACGTCAAAGAAGTCAGAAAGCTCGATGCGTATCTGAAGCGCGTATTCGGCAATCCCAAGATCCGCGTCGTGCCGCGGCCGAAGAAGGACGACAGCGCCGAGGTCTATATCGGCGAGGAGTTCATCGGCGTGCTCTTCGTCGACGACGAGGATGATGATCGCTCGTTCCAGTTCCAGATGGCGATCCTCGAGGACGATCTGGTCGATCAGGAATAGCGTCGACGCCGTCATTGCGGGGCAGCGTCCGGGTTTGCGGACGTTCGCTACGCCTTGCTCGCCTCGACATGCGAGGCGAGCACTTTCCACATCGTCATTGCTTCGCTACGCTCGCAATGACGGATGATGGTCTTGAAGCCGCATCGCTACGGCCGCCTCACTCTATGTCTTTGTAAGAATGCGCAGCCGCGCCGTTGCCTCGGCGACCATGACGCCCTTGGCATCGATGAGCTCGGCCTGCACGACCATGTCGCGCTCCGCCTGCTCCGTCACCCGCGCGCGAGCCGTGATGGCGCCCACCGCCGCAGGTTTCAGGAAGCGCGTGTCGAGGCTCCTGGTGACCACAGTCAGGTCAGGCGAGAGTTTTGCCAGCGCGCAAAGCCCGGTGGCGGAATCCAGCATCGCCGCGAGAAATCCGCCCTGCACAGTCCCGTGTCTGTTGGTGAATGCGGGCTGAGCCTGGAAGCGGATCACGGCATCGCCGCTCTCGTCGAAGCCGAGCCATTCGCGTCCAAGGAGCCGGGCGCCTGGCGGCATGTTGGCGGCTGCGTCATTCACGCGATCACCCCATGATGGCATTTTGCCCCTGTTTTGCCCGACGGGTCAAGATTTATTTCGAAAAATACGAATTTTCGAGTACGCAGGCCAGGACAGGCGCTTCGCTACTGTGCATGGGGTTGTTTTCGACCCTTCGTCGCGAAGGCCGAGCGCTCAGCCCTTCGGCCCGCGCAATTGCACGGTCAGCCTGTCCATCGCCTCCGCGACGTCGCGCCATTGCGACAGCCAGTTGCGCGGAAAGCGGAAGGTGAGGTCGGCGCCATCGACGCGGCGCTCGGACAGGCACATGCCGGGCGTGGCCGCATCGCGCGTGCAGCGCGCGGTGAGCGCGGGGGAGCCCGCGGAGTACAGATCCTCGCCATCATAGGGCGTGTCGCTGCGGAACGGGCGCATGGTCAATCCGTCGCTGGGTGTCGTCGCTGACGGCTCGAGATAGCGCGGATAGATCGTCGCGGTGCGCTGCTCGGGCGACAGCGCATCGTGATGCGCCGCGATCGAGAGGAAGATGCGGTCGATCGGCTGCATCGCCGTGTCGACGGTGTCGGCGGTCACATGCGTCGGCCCGTTCGGTGCTTCCAGCGAGGGATAAAGAAAGTCGAGATCGATGCGCTCCTGCGGCCCGGAGTGCCGCTGGATCTTCATCCGGATCGCCTCATGCGGCAGGTTGAACAGCGTGCCGCCGACGCTGACCGGCAGCCTGTCGGGCGCATCCGAGCCGCCCGTGCTCCAGGTCGGCCACAACAGATAGGCGACCAGCGCGATCGCCCCTGCCGCCAACACGCCGCCGACCGCAAACGGGACGAGATGTGCGGAGGTACGCATCCTTGCGGTTGTCCTGGAAGTGCGAGGGGAGGCTGCCGAAAACACCGTCATGACGTCGCGAGAAATGGCCCGGAGGTCGGCCGGTGGCCGACGAATCACCGGCGAATATGCCACGCTGCGGCGATATCGCGGAAGGTTCCCGGCTACCGGATGCGGCAGGGGGCTCTGCGCGGAGAGAGCGGCGCCGTTAACCTTCGCTTAAGGATAATGTAGCGTTAACCGGCACGATTTGTCACAGGAAGGCTCCTCGCGTTGCGTAAGGGCGGACTGTTCCGATGACACCTGAAGCTCTCAACACCTTCTTCTCGATCTGCATCGGCTTCGCGCTCGCGGGTGCGCTCGCAAATGGATACCAGGCGCTGTCGCAGCGCCCCGCAGGTTTCGGCCTGCTGCAGGAGGGCGTGGCCGCGCGCACGTTCGCGGCGGTGCCGTTCCTCGTGTTCGCCGCGCCCTTCATCATCATGCGCAACACGCTGCGCGGCATGCGGCTGGAAAGCCGCCGGTTCGAATTCGTGATGATGGCGACCGTCATCGCCGGCTTCTGGAGCATGATGAGCGGCACCTTCTTCCTGATGACGCTGCGCGCGACCGGCGTCATCGGCTGACGGCCCTGCAGGGCCGCCCGTTGCGGCGGCCCTTTGCCTCGGCGCCATCGTTTCGCTATGGCTTGGGCTGGCGCGACAGGAGACCTCCATGGCGATATACGAGCTCGACGGGCAGGCGCCCGAGCTTCCTTCCGACGGCAATTACTTCATCGCGGAAACCGCGACGGTGATCGGCAAGGTGCGCCTGAAGCCGGGTGCGAGCGTCTGGTTCGGCGCCGTGCTGCGCGGCGACAATGAATGGATCGAGATCGGCGAGGGCGCCAACGTGCAGGATGGCTCGACCTGCCACACCGACCTCGGCTTTCCGCTTGTCATCGGCAGGAACTGCACCGTCGGCCACAACGTCATCCTGCACGGTTGCACGATCGAGGAAGGCGCGCTGATCGGCATGGGTTCGATCGTGATGAATGGCGCGAAGATCGGCCGCAACAGCATTGTCGGTGCCGGCTCCGTCATCACCGAGGGCAAGGAATTTCCCGAACGTTCGCTGATCATCGGCTCGCCCGCGCGCGTCATCCGCGCGCTCGACGATGGCCAGGTGCAGAAGATGGGAAGTGCGGCGAAGTTCTATGTCGCCAACGGCCCGCGCTTCAAGAAGGGTTTGACGCGGATCGGCTGAGACTGGCGCCGGAACCGCGCGGTCAAAGTCTTGGTGCGCGCAAAGCCGTTGCGCATATTCGTGGCTGTCTCCTTGCGTTCAAGCCGACGTGAAGGGATGTGCTCCGGAACCTGTCTTTGCCCCGGCCGTTGGTCGGACGAGGAGATTCCGATGCTCAGATTGTCCGCAAGCGCTTCAATCAAGACGTTGATCGTCGTCTTCAGTCTCGCCGCGCTGCCCGCGATATCCTTCGCGCAAAGCACTGGCGGATCCTCCGGTGCGACGGCTGGCGTTGCGAATGCGCCGGCACCGCCGCCCGGCACCAACGGTCTCGGCACGGCGCAATCCTCCGGCGCAAACACTGCGCAAGGTGTCACCACCGGGGCAGCCTCGGGGACCAACCCCGACGCCGATGCCACGGTGAGCGCCGAGAACAAGCTGCTCGACAAGAAGCTGAAGAGCATCTGCCGCGGCTGCTGACGCTCGCGTGGAAGTGAGCCGACGCGCCTATCATCGATGATCTGATGACATTAGCTTGGTCGTGTTTTGAAGTGTGGAGCGTGTCCACGCGGAGGGTGAGTTGATGTTGCGCAAGATGATGTTGGCGGCACTGGCCATCGCGGCAGTGGGTCTCGCGGTGCCCGAGGCGGCGCAGGCGCGGGGCGGTTTCGGTGGCGGCGGCCATTGGGGTGGTGGCGGTTGGCATGGCGGCGGCTGGGGCCATGGCTGGCACGGCGGCGGTTTCTGGCCGGGTATCGCGATCGGCGCCGGCATCGCGGGCGCCGGCTATTACGGCGCGTATGGTTATCCCTACTACGGCAACCCCTATTATTACGGCGTCGGCTACGAGGACTACGGCGCGCAGTGCTATCTCGTGCGGCAGCGGGTCATGACGCCATGGGGCTGGCGCATTCGCCGCGTTCAGGTTTGTGAATAGGCTGGCAAGAGGCGCTGGAGCCCGGCTGAAGCACCTGAATACCGGGGGTAAAAAACAAGGCCGTTGACGCAGTATACCGTCAACGACCTTGCCAGCCCCGGATATTGAAATCGGCTCACGCCATCCGGTAGAGCCCAGCATGGCGCGGAATCATACGGACGAATGTGATCCATTTCACAAGTCGCGAAAATAAAAGGCCGCGGCTAGGGATCCAATCAGCCGCGTGAGCGTTTCCGGCCGCTGGCATGAGCGTGGTGGCGAGCCGGTTTCCTTGAAGTAACCGAGGGCGTGTCGGCCTCATTGGCACGGACGCTGGCAAAGGATTGCCGCAAACTGTCGATGGATTCGTTCAGATTGGCGACCTGATCCGACAGGCGCTTGGTGTCTGACTGCTGCGCGGCGAGCAGTCGCTTCATGGTCTGAAGCTGATCCTGTACGACCTGAAGCTGGTCGATCGATTCCTGTTGGGTTGCTTCCAGCCCCTTGGTCTTCTCGACCAGTTGTTCCGAGGCCTGGGCCGCCCGCACCTGAAGCTGGCGCGAGGCAACCACGCGGTCGGTCTCCGGCGCAGCGCCGGTATAGGCGCGCCAGATCGCGATCGAGGTGACTCCCGCAATCAGCAGCAGGAGCGCCGCGGCCGTGAGCGCAATCGGCTGCGCGCCGAGACGAAGGAGAGGATTGGACGGCGTGTCCTCTGCGAGATCGATCATCGCTGACAAGACCCAAATTGAAACTTGGTGAGTGGCGAAGAGCGGCAGCACGAGAAACGCAGAACAATGCGGCCGGGACGTCCGGAAAGTGTTACTGTTCAGCAACAATTGGGACGAAAAGGTGGCCGGTTGGGAAAAAAGCGCAATTGACCCAGAGCGCATTTGATCCCATCCAGAGGTTCCGGAGATCGAAAGCGGCACCTCAAAAAGGAAATCCCGCCACGCCGAATACGGCGGAGCGGGAATGTCGCGGTACGATCAGCGAGAACGGCGGTTAGGCGCGCACGGCCTTCAACGAGGGCTGGATCGTCATCCGATAGGCGATGAACGCCGTTCCGTTAAATGTCTCCAGGACCTCGTCACATGCCGGACAGCGATACTCGCCGGAGTTGGCAGGCGGCGTGGCAAGTTCGAGCCGCCGAAAGCCTGCCCCGCAGGCCGAACAGGTGACATCGTTCTTTTTCATCTTGATCCCGTAAGAATACTGGTGCGGAGTCTTAGCACAGCTTGGGGCGAAACGGAGGTCGCTTGTGACAGACACATAAAAGTTGATCGCACAGTCACCGCGCCGACGCACTTTCAGGGCTGAAACGGCGCAAACGGACCCGAATATGTTTTCGCACGCGGTGCCGCGTACGGGCCGAGCCGGGATGTCGAGAGCCCCAGCCGCACCAGTCCTTCAGCCAGCGTCACCGCGGCGGCGACGCCGTCGACCACCGGCAGGCCGTGGGTGGCGGCGAGCTCGGCGGCGAGATCGGCCATGCCGGCGCAGCCAAGCACGATGGCCTCGGCACGGTCGTCACGGATTGCGGCCGTGATCTCCGCGGAGATCTTTCCAAGAGCGTCCGCGTTGCGCTCCTCGAGCGCAAGCACGGGGACCTCGGCGGCACGAACGCGGGCGCAGCGGTCGGCGAGGCCGTATTTCCGCAGATTATGTTCGATCGGCACGATGGAGACGCCGAGCGTCGTCACCACGGCAAAGCGCGCCGCGACCAGGCTCGCGAGGTGAAAGCCGGCTTCGCCGATACCGATGACCGGTGCCTTTGCCATGGCGCGCGCAGCATCCAGGCCAGTGTCGTCGAAGCAGGCGATGATGTGGGCGTCGGCGCCGTCGCGATCGGCCTCGCGGATGCAGCCGAGCATGCCGGGGACGGCAAAGGCCTCGTCGTAGAATCCCTCGATCGAAACCGGTCCCATCGCCGGCTGGCGCGCATCGACCACCGTGTCGCCCAGCGCGATCGATCGCGCCGCGGCGGCGATCTTCGCCGTCATCGTCGCAGTCGTGTTGGGATTGACGACGTGCAGTCGCATCGCGATCAGACGAGCCCTTTGTTAGACGAGTCCTTTGCCGGCGTCCGATCCCTTGGCCGCCTGGCGCTTGTTGAGCACGTGGATTGTGCCGAGCGCAAGGGTGATCACGGTGAACGAGACCGCCGAGATCACGGTGCCGAGTGCATAGATGTCCGGGTTGGTCACCGTGGTGGTGAGACCCTGAAGATCGAGCGGCAATGTATTGACCGCGCCGATCGCCTGGCTGGAGCGCGCAAGCTCGTCCCAGGACAGCGTGAAGCCGAACAGGCCGATACCGATCACGGATGGCAGGATGATCGGCAGCACGACATGACGGAAGGCCTGCCATGGCGTCGCACCGAGATCACGTGCGGCTTCCTCGAGCCTGGGGTCGAAGCGGTTGAAGATCGCGAACATGATGAGCAGGCCGAACGGCAGCGTCCAGGTCAGGTGCGCGCCGAGCCCTGAGGTGAGCAGGCCCATTGAAGTCTCGAAATTTTCGTTCCAATGCGCCTTGATCAAATCATCGATGATACGGAATTCAAGCGAGATGCCGAGCGAGGTGATGATCGAGGGAACGATGAGGCTGGCGATCGCCGAGTAGAACAGGATGCTCTGCGCCTTGAATTTGCGGCGGAACGCCATGCCGGCGGCGACCGACAGCACGACCGTGGTGATCATCACGACGATGCCGAGCAGCAAGGAGCGGCGGAAGGCCGCGCCGAGATCGACGATGCCGGTGCCCTGGAACAATTTCGAGATCCAGAAGGTCGAAACGCCGTTCATCGGGAAGGTGAGGCCGCCCTGCGGCCCCTGAAACGACAGCACGTAGATCGCGATCATAGGGCCGTAGAGAAACAGCACATAGACCGCAAAGAAGATCGCGAGCACGTAGAAGCTGCGCGGGCGTCCCTCCTTCATCGCTCACAGCTCCTTCTTGATGTCGACGATGCGCGACATCATGGTGATGATCATGAAGGTGATGACCAGCAGGATCACCGCATTGGCGGCCGCGGCCGGGAATTGCAGCGCGTTCACGCGTGTCTCGATGATCTTGCCGGCGGCCGCGATCTGCTGGCCACCCATCACGCCGATTGTGATGAAATCGCCCATCACGATGGTGATGACGAAGATCGATCCGATCACGATGCCGGGCTTGGCGAGCGGAATGATGACGTTGACGAGGGTCTGGAAGCCGGTGGCGCCGGCATCATAGGCCGCCTCGATCAGCGACTTGTCGATGCGCACCATCGAATTGAAGATCGGCACCACCATGAAGAAGGTGAAGAGGTGGACCAGCGCCAGCACCACGGAGAATTCCGAGAACAGCAGCCATTCGACCGGCTGGTTGATCAGCCCGACCTTGATGAGGCCGGAGTTGACGAGGCCGTTTCGGCCGAGCAGCGGGATCCAGGCGATCATGCGGATCACGTTCGATGTCCAGAACGGGATCGTGCAGAGCAGCGACAGGCCCATCTGCCAGGTCTTGGACTTGATGTGGAAGGCGAGGAAGTAGGCGACCCAGAAGCCGATGAAGAGCGTGATGGCCCAGACCAGGACGCAGAATTTCAGCGTCTTCACATAGGTCTTGGCGATCGTGCACAGATCAGGGAGCTGCGCGATGCAGCCTTCGAACGTGTCGGTGTAACCGCGGCCCGAGAAGGCCGGCAGCAATTGATATTCGTTATAGTCCCAGAACGAGACGATGACGACGAAGACTAGCGGGATCAGAAAGAAGGCGAGGAACACCAGCATCATCGGCCCGGCCTGGAGCCAGGAGATGACGGAGGGCGACAGGCGCGCCGCTTTGCTGCGGCGCGCCGTCTGCGATCCCCGGACAATGTCCGGGGATGTCTGTTGCAGGATGTCTTCCGACGTATCCATCACGCGGCGATGAACTCGTTCCACTTGCGGACCATGTAGTCGTTCTCGTCCATGACGGCGTTCCAGCACGCGACAGCGCCCATGCGGTCCTCGTAGGAACCGCCGTCACGCACCGCGCCGGCCTTCTCGAGCAGGGAGCCGTCGGGCGCCTTGATGTCCTTCTCGGCCGGCTTGCCCTCCATCCAATAGGCCCACTCGTAGGGCTCCATGTTGGCCTTCGCGGTCGAGAGCACGGCGGAGTAGTAGCCCTGGCGGTTGAGATAGGCGCCGGCATAGCCGGACAGGAACCAGTTGACGAACTCATAGGCCCAATCGAGCTTCGCACCCGACACGCCCTTGGAGACGCAGAAGCCTGAGGCCCAGGAGCGGTAACCTTCCTTGAGCGGCTGGAAGGTGCAGGCAATGCCCATCGAGCGGACCTTGGTCACCGCCGGCGACCACATCGACTGAATGACGGTCTCGCCCGAAGCCATCAGGTTGACGCTCTCGTTGAAGTCCTTCCAGAACGCACGGAACTGGCCGGCCTTCTTCGCCTCGGTCATCACCTTCATGGTGAGATCGATCTCTTCCTTGGTCATGTTGCCCTTGTCGGCATATTTGTACTTGCCGGTGGCTTCCACGACCATCGCGGCATCCATGATGCCGATCGAGGGGATGTTGAGGATCGAGGCCTTGCCCTTGAATTCGGGATTGAGCAGCTCCGACCACGAGCTGATCGGGCGCTTGATGAGATCGGGACGGATGCCGAGCGTGTCGGCGTTGTAGACGGTCGGGATCAGCGTGACGAACTCGGTCGCCGTCTTGGAGAAGGTCTTGGAGTCCTTGCCCTCGAGATAGAGCACCTTCCAGGGCGCGGTGCCCTGATTGCCGATCTTCTTGCCGCCGGGCGTCTCGCCCTTGGTGAAGACGGGCGTGATGTTGTCGAATTCCTTGATCTTCTTGGCATCGAGAGCAAGGATGTTGCCCGACGGCACCAGCTTCTTCAGCGAGAAATATTCGGTGTCCAGCACGTCGAAGGAGTTCGGCTGGGTCATCACGCGCTTGGTCACGTCGTCGGTGGTCGCGGTGATGTATTCGATCTTGATGCCGGTGTCCTTCAGGCACTGCTTGGAGATGTCGTCGCCCTCGTTCACGGCGGTGCCGAGATAGCGCAGCACCTTCGGCTCGGCCGACATCACATAGGGGAAGCCGGTGATGGCGCCGGAGCCGGCGGCGAGGCCCGCGAGACCCGCGGTGCTCTTGAGTAGCGTGCGGCGGCTGACGCCGGTCTTCTTGGTCGTCTCGGTCATTCCAGTCACTCCTCTGTGTTGCTCATTTTCTAAGGTGACGGCGCTATTGCAGGCGTTGCGCCTTGGCGGGATCCCAGGTGGCCAGCACGCGATCGCCCGGCCGGAACGGATGGACGTCGAAGGTGGACTCGGGAAGATGGGAGAACAGCGCGGTGCCGTCGTCGAGCGTGAGCGAGACGGCAACATACGAGCCCTGGTACTCGGTCTGGGTCAGCAGCGCCGGCGCGCCGTATGCGCCCTCAACGAACGGCACGATGCCGAGCTGATCGGCGCGCACGGCGATGAGGCTGCCGGCGTCACTGAGAACGTTGTGGCCGCCGATGAAGCGAGCCACGAATTCGGTGCGGGGATGGTGGAAGATGTCGCGGGCTGTGCCCTGCTGCTCGATCTTGCCCTGGTTCATCACCACGATGTGGTCGGCGAGCGCCATCGCCTCTTCCTGGCCGTGGGTGACCTGGATGAAGCTGATGCCGAGCTCGCGCTGCAGCCGCTTGAGCTCGCCGCGCATCCTGACCCGCAGGAACGGATCGAGCGCTGACAGCGGCTCGTCGAGCAGAAGGATCTGCGGCTCGGTAATCAGCGCGCGGGCGAGCGCGACGCGCTGCTGTTGGCCACCCGAAAGCTGGGCCGGCAGGCGGCTCGCATAGGGGCTCATCGCCACCAATTCCAGAAGCTCGCCGGCGCGCTTGTGCCTGGTGGCGCGGTCGATGCCGCGCATTTTCAGGGCAAACGCAACATTGTCGAGCACGGTGAGGTGCGGAAACAGCGCGTAGGACTGGAACATCATGGCCGTGCCGCGCTTGGCAGGCTCCAGGTCCGTGACGTTCTGTGGGCCCAGGATGATGTCGCCTTCGCTGACGGCCTCGTGGCCGGCGATCATGCGCAGGGTCGAGGTCTTGCCGCAGCCGGACGGGCCGAGCAGGCAGCAATAGGTGCCGGCGGGGATCTTCAGGTTGACGTTGTCGACCGCCAGCGTCGTGTCGTAGCGCTTGGTGACGGCGACCAGTTCAAGGGCGGCAGGAGTGGCCATGGCGTTTCCGCGAGAGGAGCGATGCTCCGGCTTCTCCGCAAGGTCCGTGCCAACAACCCCGGGATTGCCGAAATCCAAAACAGTGCAGCGGAGTCAGATCGTTAGATGAAATCCGGCGGTAGTCGGGCGTGTGCCGGAGTCGCGCTAATATGCACACAAAATGGGCGAAGATTGTATAAAGTTTCGCCTGTGATTGGATACAGCTCGTCGATTACCATCATAGGCCGAACCTCGATCGAGCCCTCAAACCAACGCTTCGAACTGATGGCCGCCAAACCCCGCCCGAAATCCGATGCGCCCGACGTGAGCGATCGCGTCAGCCGGATCAGGGAAGGCGTGACCGCGGCAATCCTCGAGCATCGCCTGCTGCCGGGCACCAAGCTCGGCGAGGACGAGATTGGCGAGATCTACGGCGCGAGCCGCACGCTGGTCCGCAGCGCTTTGCAGCAGCTCGCGCATGAGGGCATCGTCAACATCGAGAAGAACCGCGGTGCCTTCGTCGCGCGTCCGACACCGGCGGATGCCCGCGAAGTGTTCGAGGCGCGCCGCCTGATCGAGCCCACCATTGTCGATCACGCGTGCGAGGCTGTCTCGCCGATGTGGATCGAGCGCCTCCAGCGGCACCTCACCGAGGAGCGCGAAGCCGAGCTGCGCGGCGACGCGCGCGCTTCGGTCCGGCTGTCCGGCGACTTTCACCGGCTCATCGCCGAGATGAGCGGCCACAGCATTTATCTTGGTTTCCTGAAAGAGCTGATCGCGCGCTCCTCGCTGATCATTCTGCTCTATCGCCGTCACGACACGCCGGCCTGCGGCACCGATCACCACACCGAGATCGTCGCCGCGGTCCGCAAGCGCGACAAGCAGGCCGCGCGCGCGCACATGCTGTCGCATCTGAACGAAATCGAGGCCGAGCTGTTTCTGAGGGACCCCGCCGCCGACGAGTTGCGGCTTGCCGACGTGCTCGGCGCATAAATCTCGCACCCCAAAAAAGTTGCGGCCAGGCTTTGGGGGAAGCCTGGCCGCGCGCGAACCGGTCTGGGACGGGGAGGGGTGGGGATGTGACCGGGTCGCGTAACTTGTTGTCTCGTTCCTCGAACTACTGATCTAACTACTGATCTCTTGCGCTGGCGGTGGAGACCGCCGGCTTGGTATCGCCCAGCGAGACCCAGACATTGGGATCGCTCTGCGACTGGCGCTTGACGAAGCGGTAGCCGGTCTCCGTCCAGGCAACGACGTTCTCGTTCTGATTGTCGAGAACGAACTCGCCCTTGTCGGTCTTCACCGTCAGCACCGCGTGTCCTTCGCCCTTCTTGTCACGCACGACGGTGATGAGCAGGGCCTCGCGGGGCCAGCCGGCATCCATCAGCATCTTGCGCTTCAACAGCACGTAGTCTTCGCAGTCGCCGTAACCATCTGTCGGCAGCGACCATTTCTCGATGACGCCCCAGTGCTCCTGGTCGGTCAGAGGCTTGATCGTCTCGTTGACCCAGCGATTGACCTTGGTCAGGTCGCGCCACGCCGTCTGCGACATCACGATGTCGCGCGGCTGCGTCGGCCCGCCCTGACACTGAGCGGCATTCTCCGCACAAAACTCGATCCAGCCGATCGGCGCACGCGTGGTGTCGCCGAGGCTCGCGTAAAGCAGGCGGCTTTCACCGGCCTGCGCTGCCGCGCCGATCCCGAAGAGCATGACGGCGAGCGCCAGACCCTTCCCCTGTCCCCTGAAGTCCAACATTGCGGCCCCCGTTTCTTGTTGGGACCACATTGCGCACGGAGCTTTTGAGTTGCCGCTAAGTCAGCCAAGTCAAGTCGAGACGAATACAAGTAAAACGCGCGTAAAATTCGATCTATACTTGAATAGATTTCGAATAAAATTTGAGACTACTGCAATTGATTCAAATTGTAGGCATTAACGCGCGAACGCTGGCGGAGCCGGTGTTTGGCGACGCAAGAGCTTCGCGCGTTAACCGCCTGCCGCTGCGGACCGGATGCGAAAAAGGCGGCGTCCGGATCGCGGGCGCCGCCTTCGAGGTTTTGAAAACAGGGGTTTTGGCGCCGTCGCGCTTTACCGCGCGGTAACGCTCTCTTCGAGAGTCTCGATTGGCTGCGAGTGCAAGAACTCGAGTGCGAAGCCGTCTTCGAGGTTTCGGACCACGCGGCCCTGGACCCGGCCGAGGAAAACCGTCGATTTCAGCGGCGGGCGGTTCTCGGCGGCAATGGCCGCGCCCGACAGCGAGAGGTCGATGATGCGGCAGGTCATCTTGGTGCCGTCCTCGAGCGTCAGCACCGCGATCGGATTGCGCGGCACGATACGGTCGTGGCGGCGGTCTTCCGGCAAATTGAGGATGTCGCGGTTGGCGAGCCAGGTCAGCTGGGCCGCGAGCTTGTCGCGTTTGCGCGGCGTCGCCCCGACCGTCATGGCGAAGCCGTTGTCTATGATCCGGGTGATCTTGCCCTCGACCCGGCCGATATGGTCGAGATAGGCGACGACGCGGTCGCCGACATTGCCGATACCGGGGGCGAGCAGCGCGAGCCCGCCTGGCGACATGTTGATCACCTGGCAGGGGAATTCGCGGCGATCCGGCAGCATGTAACGGCCGAGCAGGTGCACCTTGACCCGCTGGAAACGCCGACGTTCCTCGGCGGCCGGAAGAAATTTTTTGTTCGCCAACGCCATTTTCACTACCCGACCCCCCGCCCGGGCGGAGTCCGACACGACCCTAAGGTGCATAGGGTTAATGCCGCGTTATGATCTGGCGCGGCGATTACGGACGGACACAATGCGTTCAAAAAGCCACATCAGCGGCGGGCAGGCCAATACCGCCAGGGCGCCGAGGTCGAGCGCGACCGCGGCCGTGCCGGTCGATTTGGCCAACCGCCCGGCGATCGCCGGTCCCAGCATCATCGTCGCATAAAAGAGAGTGTAGAACACGCCCATGCCGATCGCCCTTGTCTCCGGGGCAAGGACGCGGGCGGCCAGGCTCATGATCGGGCCGGCCGGGAAGCCCCCGATCAGGCCGATGAGGATGAGAATCGTGATCACGGCGTCCGACCTGGTTAGCCAGGCCAGTAGGGCGGCGACCGTGATGCTGGCCACGATCGTCAGCACGAAGGGCTTGGCACGATCAGCCAGATATCCGCCTGAGGGCACCGAGACCACCGACAGCCACATCACAAGGCTGATTGCGGAGCCTGCGGCGGCAATGCTCCAGCCCCGCTCGGCGAGCAGGGACGGGCCGAACGAGAAGATCATGGCGAAGCCGACATTATAGAGGCCCCAGATGAGGCCGGCGACGATCACCGCCAGCAAAGCGAGGCGATCGAGCCGGCCTGAGCCGGCTGCGCTCGCCGTGACGGCCGGCGGCGGCTGGTAAAGCATGGTCAGCAGGATGCCGATCGCGCTCAGCGTCCCGGTCGCCGCGAACACGGCGCCCGCGCCGTAGGCGGTGCCGATCGCCGGCAGCACAAGCAGCGAGATCGCAACGCCTGCGGGCCAGGAGTTGACGAAGATCGCCATCGCGGTGGCGATCTCTTTTCCGGCGAACCAGTCCGTGCCCATCTTGGTGAGCTGCACCGTCAGCAGCACGCCGCCCGCGCCGGAGGTGAGCCGGCCCGCCATCTGCAAGCCCCAGATGTCGGTGGTTGCCATCACGAGACTGCCCGCCGTCATCAGCAGCAGCGCCGCGATCGTCGTCGGCTTGTCGCCAAGCGATCGTCCGATCGCACCGCCCGGCAGCGCCAGCACGACGCCCGGGGTGAAATAGAGCCCGATCAGGATGCCGATGTCGGCGAGCCCAACGCCAAATGTCTTTTCAAGCAGCGGCGCGACCGCCGCCACGCTCTGGAACTGGAACGCGATGGTGAGGCGAACGACGAACAGGATCGCAAGAATGGCCCAGCGATTGCGCAATGCCTCAACTCCCCAACCCGCGGTTCGAGGGTGCGGTGGGGAGGGACGGGAGTCAACCGGTCCGCGTCGTTATGACTTTCTCGCGGCGCGATGATACGGGAGACACAGCAGCGCCAGCAACAGCGCGGCCGATACACCCAGCGACCAGTGGATGCCGGTCGCTGCGCCGAACACGCCGACGGTGATGCCGGCGGGCGATGTCATCGCCGTCAGCACCGGCTGCGTTCCGGTGGCGCGCATGGTGTCGACGATATCTGCGAATCCACGCACGGCGTAGCGACGCACGGCCACGCTCTTGTCGCGCACCGGCGCCCGGAACAGCCGCAGCAGCAGCGGCAGATAGAACATCGTGTTGAAGACAATGCCGTGCGAGGGACCGAGCGTCAGCAGATGACGCCGCCGACGGCCGGTCCAACCAGAATGCCGAGATAGCGCGCCATCGCGTTCAGCCGCACCGCGCTCGGAAGGTCCGCGGGGCCGGCGATCGCCGCGGCATTCTCGTAGCGAAAATCACGAAGCATTCTGGTCGTCCCCGCGTACACACACCTCGGCACGCGCGCATAACAGACGGGCTGAACAGCCATGGAACAGATCCGCGTCTGCACCCACGCCGCACCAGGCAGTGAGCCCGTGATCAAATCAGTGCCGGGACCCGACGGTCGGCCGCAAGGATGCTCTGATCAGGAAAATTGATCGACGTCAGCCAGCTCCAGCTTATCTGCTCGTCCCTGTGCGCCTCGCCACTGACCAGGCGATCGCCCGACAAACTTCTTGAAGGCGCGGCTGAACGCGGCTTCGGAGTCATAACCGACCTCGTGCGCAATGGCGGCCACCTTGGTGCTCGGGTCTGCCAATCGTCGCGCGGCCAATTGCATGCGCCATTGCGTGAGGTACTGAATGGGCGGGCACCCTACAAGATGAGTAAATCTGGCGGTCAGAACCGATCGCGATGTCCCGAGTTCAGACGCCAGTTCTTCGAGCGTCCATGGGTGCGCGGGCCGTCCATGGAGCAGCGTCAGAGCTCGGCCAACCTGTGGGTCGCGCAATCCCGCCAACCAACCGGTATTCTCGTCGCCGAGCTGGCGAATGTGCAGACGGATCACCTCGACAAACATCAGCTCGGAAAGCCGGATCAGCACGCTCTGACTTCCCGGCGTTTTGGAGGCCATTTCGGCAGATGCAAACTGGATGAACTGATCGAGCCGGCCATGCGGACTCGAGGGATCGCGACCGAAGCGCATGATACGTGGGAGTGAGCTTAAGAGCGGGTTGAACGGACGGGCGTCGCAGCTGAAGAATCCGCAGATCAGTTTGGCTTCTCCTGGGCCATCGCCGCCCGTCTGCAGAACGAAGGGGGGCGAGTCATCCCGTAAGCTTCTTCTATAAGCGTCCAAAGCCGGCGCTGCTCGCATGCCGGGGGCGCTTGATACGACATGGGGGTCGCCATGCGGAATGACGACGATGTCTCCCTCCTGGAGTTTCAGTGGCTCGGATGCATGCTCGCCCAGCAGGGAAATCCAGCACGAGCCACTGATAACGAGGTGGTACTCCATTGCATGCTGTGCGCCGGGAACGACTTCGTGGGCAACCTCCGCGGCTGGTGGAGCTTCAGCAACCCACGGCGTTGTAGCGATGACGTCGAAGAAGACCGAGCCGGATAGACTGACCGCTGAAAGAACCTGCGATAGCGTGTCTGAATTCATCGATGAGACCTTTCACCGCGACCAGTTGGCTTGGCCGCTCGGATAGCGGCATCCGCCCAATCTATGTGTCCTCCGCAAGAATAACAGGTTCAATGCCGGCGGCCTCAGATCATGACCGACCGATCATAGTCTGCATCCTCAAAGTACCGAGGCCTGCCCGGCCAGCGCAATGCGTTCAGGACGACGGAGCAAGTAGTTCGGCAGCGCAGTCATTCAGCGCTGATCCGGAGTGACCTAGGTATTGCGGGGCCAAAGCGAGAGATCCGGATCTCGCCCCTGGCAAGATGCGAAACCAGATCAAGCGAGAGACAGCATGACCAACATTATCGATTGCCATCCGTCCGCGACCGGGCCAGACCTCAACGCTCTGAAAGTCAAGCAGCAAGCAGCTTGGTCATCTGGTGACTACGCGGTGATCGGCACAACCCTGCAGATCGTCGGCGAGCAACTGGCGGAGAGCATGGACTTGCGAGCAGGCGACAAGGTGCTCGACGTGGCAGCCGGCAACGGAAACGTGACGCTGGCTGCTGCGCGGCGCTGGTGCGAGGTCACGTGCACGGACTATGTCGAGGCCCTGCTGGGCCGCGCACGTGCACGGGCTACGGCTGAAGGCCTTGAGGTTCGATTCGAGGTCGCCGATGCCGAGAACCTGCCGTTTGCTGATGGCGCGTTCGACGCTGTGGTCTCGACTTTTGGCGGTATGTTCAGTCCCAACCAGGATCGGACTGCTGCGCAAATGGTCCGGGTTACGAGGCCAGGAGGTAAGATCGGTCTGGCCAATTGGACGCCCGAGGGCTTCATTGGCCAGCTTTTCAAGACGATCGGCAAGCACCTGCCGCCTCCGCAGGGCGTGAAGTCACCGGCGGTCTGGGGCACGCGCTCGTTCCTCGACGCGAGTTTCGGTGACTCGGCGTCGGCGATTGCGACGACACCCCGGCACTTCGTTTTCCGATACCGATCGGCAGAGCACTTCCTCGATGTGTTCCGGACTTTCTATGGTCCCGTGCTTAAGGCCTTTGAGGCTCTCGAGGGGCGAGATCAGAAGGCACTTTCTCACGACATCCTGGAACTGGTCGGGCGCCTGAACGTGTCAGGTGACCGCTCTATGGTGGTCCCGAGCGAATACCTCGAAGTCATCATCACGAAGAGATGAAATCCTCGTCGGCCTGATGTCTCTCCCAGGCGGGCTTCCGCCACCCGCCGTCGGGAGCCCGTCCGGTTCGTCGCTGGAAGTTCTTGCCATCCTCACCAACCGAATCTGAAATGGAAGTAAACATGGCTTTGGCATCGTTTATCTATGGCGTCCTTGCCTACCTGATATCGTTTGTGACGCTGCTCTACACCATCGGTTTCGTCGGCAATCTCCCGGTTTCGAAGGCGATCGACACGGGCGACGCGGGACCAGCACCGGCCTCGTTCGCAATCGATCTGCTGCTGATCGGCGTGTTTGCACTTCAGCACAGCGTCATGGCCCGCCCCGCCTTCAAGCAGGTCTGGAGCAAACTCGTTCCGCCCTCGGTCGAACGGTCCACATACGTTCTGCTAACGAGCCTCGCGCTGCTGCTGTTGTATTGGCAATGGCGTCCAGTCACCGGGGTCGTGTGGTCCGTGACGAACCCGATGGTCACCATCGCTCTGCAGGCGATGTTCTGGGCCGGGTGGGGATTGGTCCTGCTCAGCACATTCCTAATCAACCATTTCGAGCTTTTTGGACTGCAGCAGGTGTATTCCCGTCTGCGTAACAAGACTTTCCCGCCATCGGAGTTCAGGGCACCGTTCCTTTACAGGTGGGTGAGGCATCCCCTTTATCTCGGTCTGTTGCTCGCCTTCTGGGCGACGCCGATCATGACGCTGGGACACCTGCTGTTTGCGATCGCAAATACTGGCTACATCCTCCTTGGCATCTCACTTGAAGAGAGCGATCTCGTGACGGCTTTTGGCGAACAGTATCTCCGCTACCGCCAACGAGTCTCGATGCTTTTGCCTTTCCCGCGGCGCAAGACTGACCCAGAGGGAAGAGTTCGGCCATTCTAGGAGCGCGCAGCCTGCGCTCCGTGACTTGCGGACCACAAGACCTCCTAACGAAGCTCTGCGGCGCTAGCATATACCCCCAGAGTTTCGCCTGGCACAAAAGGCTTTGCCGGACTGGGAGGATAACTTCAACGAAGATCGAAGGAACTGAACTGTGTCATCGACAAAAGAGATTCTAGACAACCACCTGGGCGCATTCTTCAGGCGCGACCTCGAGGCAGTCCTTTCAGACTATGCGCCTGAAGCCGTCATGTTCACGCAAAACGGCACGCTGAACGGTATCAATGGCATAAGACCGATCTTTCAAGCCCTCTTTGCGGAGTTCGGGAAAGGACGTCCGACGTTCGACATGAAGCAGCAAACGATTGAAGGTGACTTCGCCTATATCGTCTGGACTGCGGAGACCTCTGACAACGTCTATGAAATGGCTACCGACACATTCGCAATACGGGCCGGCAAGATCGTCGCTCAATCCTTCACCGCCAAAACGACGCCGAAGTAAGCTTCTCTGGTGAAGCAGGGCCCGTTTTCCGATGGCCAGCGTCAACACGATCATGAGCTGTTGAGCTACGTTGTTTTCGAGCGAATCTCCTTCGAGAGGTTCGACACCGATGTTCGCGTGGGAAGACCACTCCAAGAAGCAGTGAGTCTGCAATGAATCCGGGCCCGGCCGTTGAAATCATTCGCCTTGCAGGACAAGCAGGTGAACAGAATAAGGCGTCGTTTTGGATGCATGACACGAAATGCTAGCTCATGGGGCGGGACCAGACGGCGGGGCAGGGATGCGATCCGGTCGTTGGCTGGTCTCTGCATGGAAGAATGGATGGGACGCGCAGGTTAGCCGCGCGGAGCAAGTGGCTTGAAATCCGCGCTGCAGATTCATCAGTCGATTTCGGCACACAGCGGCGCGAGGAGCAACGCAAATCCGAAGCAGGCCAGGGCTCCGACAGAGCAAACCTGCTTAAACAGCCTTGGCGTGTCAACACCCGCGTCGGTATTTCCAATGTTGCGCGGCTGTCATAGGCTGACCGCAGGTCCGCGACCACGAGCACGACAAGCGGACTGCAGAGGAAACGGCCATGGAACAGATCCGCGTCTGCACCCACGCAGGTCCCGGCAGCGAGCCCGTGATCAAGACCGTGCCGTGGCCGAAGGTCGGTCGCAAGGGTGCGCTGATCAAGATCGGCGCGTGCGGTGTCTGCGGCACCGATCTGCATATCCTGAAAGGCCATTGGCCGAAGCCGCTGCCCTGGCCGTTCACGCTCGGCCACGAGATCGGCGGCGTCATCGTCGAGTGCGGCGATGAGTTTACCGAAGACTTCATGAGCAAGCCGCTCAAGGTCGGATCGAAGGTGATGATCCCGCCGCTGATGCCCTGCGGCAAGTGCTATTACTGCATCCACTATCCGCAGACCGCCAACAAATGCCTGACGCCTGTCTATTACGGCCGCTATCTCGGCTTCGACAAGGCGCCGCACATGTGGGGCGGCTGGGCCGAATATGTCTATGTCGATCTCGACATGCTGCCGGGCACCAAGATCTACAAATTGCCCGACGACATGTCGCTGCGCCTCGGCGCATTGTCCGAGCCGCTGACCTCCTGCATCCGCGCCTTCAACCGCGCGACCCGCGCAGGAGGCTTCACCTGGGGCGACACGGTCGTGATCCAGGGCTCGGGCCCGATCGGCATTCTAGCGGTCGCTGCGGCAAAAGAGATGGGGGCAGGGCGCGTGATCTGCGTCGGTGCGCCGGAGGAGCCGCGCCTCAAGCTCGCGCGCGAGTTCGGCGCGCAGGCGACGGTCGACATCGAGGAGATCACGTCGCCGGAAGACCGCATTGCCCGCGTGCGCGAAATCGTCGGCGGCTTCGGCGCTGATTTGGTGATGGATTGCTCGGGCCATCCGAGCGCGGGTCCCGAAGGCATCGAGATGCTGCGCGACGGCGGCACTTACGTCGAGATGGGCCAGTTCACCGACGCCGGCTCGATCGAGACCTCCTGGCACCGCATCTGCACCAAGGACCTGAACGTGCTCGGCTCCTGGGGGTTTACCGGCAACGATCTGCCGCTCGGCGTCGATATGCTCTACCGCACGGCGGGCAAATATCCCTGGCTGAAGATGCAGACGATCTATCCGTTCACGGAAGAGGGTGTCTCGCAGGCGGTGAAGGACGCGGTGGCGATGAAGACGGTGAAGTCGACCATCGTGCCGTGGCCGGAGCTGGTGGAATAGCTGAAGTCGTCTATCTCGCGGATGCTCCAAAAGTTCTGGAGCGAATCTCCGATAAATTCACGCGAAGGTGAAACCTAAACCCGTGTTCCGGCTTTAGGTTCACGGGAGAGTTCATCGTGAAGCGAATCCTGAAACCCGTCACCTACGTCCTGGCCGCCATCTACTTCCTGGTGGATGCGGTGTTCATGGCCGTGGCTCGGCCGATCTCGCGTTGGCTCGAGCGGCATTTCGAATTCAGGCGGTTGCGGGCCTGGATCAAGTCACGGCCACCTTACCAATCGCTGGCACTGTTTTCCGTGCCCGTGATCATTCTGGAGCCGATCAAGCCTTTGGCCGCATACCTTGTTGCAACCGGCCAGTTCCTGAGCGGCGCGGCGGCCTTCGTTGGCTGCGAGCTGCTCAAATTGGTGCTGGTGGAGCGCCTGTTCCATCTGACCCGGGACAAGCTGATGCGGATTCCGGCGTCTGCCTGGGCGTACGGGAAGTTCAGCGCGATGAAGGCGTGGCTCGAGGCAACCGAAGCCTGGCGCGCCATCCGCGCCTTGAGCCGCGCGGCGAAAGACTATGTCATGCAGGCGAGGGCACGGCTTGCTGGCGGCTTCACCAGGCTGGTGACCTCCAGAGATTAAGCCGCACGATATCCCTATGCGAGCTTGCGCGGAGCGGCGGTGGCTTTGTCGCCCGTGTTCGGCGTGCCGGAAGGCTCGATCAGCAGCAGGTGAACCTCCTCACGCGCCACCGGGCGATGCTCGACACCCTTGGGCACGACATAGAGCTCGCCCGGTCCAAGCGTCACGGTCCGGTCGCGCAATTCGATGTCCAGCTGGCCCTTCAGGACGAGAAAGAAATCGTCGGTGTCGTCGTGCTTGTGCCAGGTGAATTCGCCCTTCACCTTCACCACCATCACGTCGCAATCGTTGAAGGTCGTGACCGTGCGCGGCGACCAGTGGTCATCAAAGGTCGCGAGCTTGTCGGCGAGCGAAATGCTGTCGGCCATGTCGTCACCTGTCCTGTTCTGTTCTCTTGCGAGGCACGATTTGGGATGGAATGGCCGGTGTAGCAAGGGCTCCCTAATCCGGACAAAGTTTGTGGCATGCTTGTGCCCATGATCCTCTCGGGGAAGGCTCGAGGTCCAATATGCTGGTGCGTTGGTTCGGCTCGATTGCACTTGTTTGTCTCGTCGCCACGCCGGTGAGCGCAGAGGAGGCTGGCCTTCCAGCGCTCACTTTCTCTCCCTGGGCCAAGTTTTGCTTGGGCGAGACCTGCTTTATCGGCCGGGATGGCCGCCGAAATGTCATCGGTCCGGACAATCGCTCGAACATTAACTGCGGAGCGATTGTATCGGCGCTGCTCATCGAGCGAGGCGGAGGTGACAAGAAGGCATTGCGGGTCACGCTTCCACCCGGCGTGAACCGGGAGCGTGGGGTCCGGATCATCATCGACCAAAGCGAGCCGATAGAGCGGCCCTACATCCACTGCTTTGCTAATGGTTGCACGGCCGAATATGTGGCCGGACCGGAAATCCTCGATCAGGTCAGGCGGGGACACAGCTTGTTTGTAGGGGCGATCGACAAAACCAATTCGCCGATCAATGTGACCATACCGCTTGCCGGCTTCGCTGATGCCTACGACGGACCGTCACAAGAGACGAAAGTGTACGAGAAAGTGTATCATTCAAAAGAAGAAATGCTGGCGGACTCGGAAGCGCAGAAGCGCGCCGACGAGGAGCGCAAAGCGTGGTGCGAGGCGCGGTAGTTGCCGCGATCAGCCGGCGTCAAGCTCACCCGCCCTCAGCACCGTCGCGCCCACCACCTTCGTGCCCTCCAGCTCGCGGACGATACGCTCGTCCGGTCCCACGATGCCGAGATCGAACTCGCGCTCCGGCGTGACGAGGATCATGCGCCGGCCGACGATCACGACGACCGTCATGTCGTTGTGCTCGCCTTCCGCGGCCCAGGCGCGAATCTCGCTGGCGTAGGGCTCCCTGTGCCACGCGTTGGGTGAGCCGGGGTCGCAGCGGATTTCGACGCCGTCCTCGGAGGTGGTCAGGACCAGCTTGGAGCGGCTCGGCTTCCAGCGCTCGTCCAGGAGGTCGTTGACGAGCCAGAGGCAGCTGAAGCTGGCGCATTCGTCGGGCCGGCCGGCATAGTTGAGGCAGCCGCGGCCCGGCCGGCATTGCGCGCACCAGGTGCCCGCCGGCTTGGCGAGCGCCTCGATGGCCATCACCTTGCAGCAAAGCGTGCAGTCGCCGCACTGACGTTCGCCTGAGCTCACAGATGCATCCCTGACACCTCCGATCGCGCCTAATTTAGGCGAGATGGCCGCAAGAGTCCGCCGTTCCGCCTCAAAAGCGCGTCAAGAGCGCCGGGCCGAGCATCCCGGCCTTGTTCACCCTGTCGCCAACGCCATGCATCAAAAGCATGGTGATTTGGTCACCGCTGGCGTAAAGAGCGTCCAAATCAAGATCATCATGGGTGCGACCGGGCCTCCTGCATCGATTGCAGCGTCGAGGCCCCTTGGCTTTCCGTTCAGCGCCCCACCAACCAAGGTTTTTCATCTCGTGTCTTTTCCGGCCCTGACCCCGCCGCTCGCCCGTGCCCTGGCTGAGCGCAATTACGATTCACCGACCCCGGTTCAACTTGCTGTACTCGGCGAGGACGCCGTTGACCGCGATCTTCTGGTGTCGGCGCAAACCGGCTCGGGCAAGACCGTCGCCTACGGTCTGGCCATGGCCAAGGATCTGCTCGCCGATGCCGAGCGTTTCGCGCAGGCCGCAGCGCCGCTGGCGCTGATCGTCGCGCCGACCCGGGAGCTCGCCTTGCAGGTCCAGCGCGAGCTCACCTGGCTCTATGAGCATGCCGGGGCGCGCGTCGTATCCTGCGTCGGCGGCATGGACCCACGCCGCGAGCAGCGGGAGCTGGCCGCCGGCGCGCACATCGTCGTCGGCACGCCAGGCCGCCTGTGCGATCATCTTCGCCGTGGCCGTCTCGACATCTCGGAATTGAAGGTCGTCGTGCTCGACGAGGCCGACGAGATGCTCAATCTCGGCTTTCGCGAGGACATGGAGTTCATCCTCAAGACCACCCCGGACACGCGCCGGACCTTGTTGTTCTCGGCGACGTTTCCGCGCGGCATCGTGGCGCTGGCGAAACAATATCAGCATCAGGCGTTCCGGATCGAAGTCGCCGGCGACGAAGGCGGTCACGCCGACATCGAGTACCGCGCCATCCGGGTTGCTCCCGGCGATGTCGAGCACGCCGTCGTCAACGTGCTGCGCTTTTACGAGTCGCCGAGCGCGCTGGTGTTCTGCAACACGCGCGATGCGGTCAGGCATTTGCAGGCGGCGCTCTTGGAGCGCGGTTTTTCCGTCGTCGCTCTCTCAGGCGAATTGACGCAGAACGAGCGTACCCTGGCGCTCCAGTCGCTCCGGGACGGGCGCGCCCGCATTTGCGTCGCGACCGACGTCGCTGCTCGCGGCATCGATCTGCCGAGCCTCGATCTTGTCATTCACGCCGATCTGCCGAACGATCCGGAGGTCATGCAACATCGCTCAGGCCGCACCGGCCGCGCCGGCCGCAAGGGCGTCAGCGTTCTGCTGGTGCCGCCGATACGACGGCGGCGTGCCGAGGTGCTGCTGAATTTGTCGGGCATCGAGGCGAGTTGGGGCACTGCGCCGCAGGCGGATGAGATCCGCAAGCTCGATCACGAGCGCATGCTGAAGGACGCATTGTTCTCCGAGGAGACGACCGCCGAGGATCTGGCGCTGGCGCAGGCCTTGCTGGCCGAGCGGTCGGCCGAGGACATCGCGGCCGCGCTCGCGCGGCTCTATCGCGCGCGGCTGCCGTCACCGGAAGACATCGTTGATCCCGGCGAGCGAAGTGGCCGGCCGCGTGACGATCGCCACCGCGACGATCGCGCATCGCGTAGCGATGATCGCGCCGAGAGGCCTCGGCCCAAATCGGGGAAATCGTCGCCGAAGCATGGCATGACGGAGGCCACCGTATGGTTCCGGGCCAACATCGGACGAAGAAAGAATGCGGAAGCGCGCTGGCTCTTGCCGATGATCTGTCGTCGCGGAGGCATCGACAAGGGCGACATCGGCGCGATCAAGATCATGGACACCACGACGGAGTTCGAAATCTCCGAGCGGGTTGCGGACTCCTTCGCTGCCAAGATCAAGCGTCCGGACAAGGAAGACAATATCCGCCTCGAGCCGATGGCCGGTGCATCGCCGGCACAGGCGCCGGTGGAGAAGCGCGCACGCACTCCGCAGCGCGAGGATGGCGACGGCGATCAATTCGTCCGTCGGAGCGACGAATCCTGGAAGGCGAAGGAGCCGAAGCATCACGACCGGCCGCGGGGAAAGCCGGAAGGCAAGGGCAAGCCGCCCGCCAAGACTGACTTCAAGCCTCACGACGGCAAATTCGGCAAGCCGGCGTTCGGCAAGAAGAACAAGACATTCGGAGACAAATCCGGTGACGCCAAACATGCGCCGTCGGTCACCGAATGGCCGGGCGCGTCGGGCAAGAAAAACAAGAAGAAGCGCCGCGGCTGAGAGATCCGTGCGGCCCTATTCGGCGAGCTCGCGCAGCATATAGGTTGCACTCGGACCGTAGGATGCGAGCTTGTCTTGCAGCGCCGCATCCGCGGTGACGGGCTCGAATCCCAGACGCTCCCACAGCGGTCGCGTGCCGTAGACCGAGACCAGCGCAAGCGTCGCGATGCCGGATGATCGCGCGAGCTGTTCGATCCCTGCGACATAAGCGCGCGCCGCGCCGCCACGGCAATCGGGCAGTACGGCCACGTCGTGCACATAGAGGCAATCCGCCGCGTCAGGCAATCGGTCGAGAAAGCGATCGAGCGGCGGGATGTGGTGCTGCATCCAGGGATGCGCAAAACCGTAGCCCGCGATCTCGTTGCCTGCGGCGAGCACGCGGCAACCGTCCGGAGAAAGCCGCATCTTTTCGGCGAACACCTCCGGGCGCTCGGGGAGTTCTGGATGAATTCGCCCGGCGATCGCGCTGATCGCCTCGAGGTCTTCGGCGCATGCGCGGCGCCAATGCGGCTTTCTCATCGTCCCTGTTCCGTATCGTGCACCGCAATTTATTCCGCCGCGCTGTTGGACGCAGCCAAAAATATCTTTGCCCGATTTCGAGGAATAGTGCGCGCGATGCGGCGTCCTACCTCTTGCAAGCCAATTGCATGACAGGAGACACCATGACGACGTCCTCGATCCGCTTCGCGCTCACGCTCGTGTCAGCGCTCGCGCTCACCTCGGCTGCGCTCGCGGCACCGCCGACCAAGACCGGCAAGACCGACAAGGGCAACGTGCTCACCGACGCCAAGGGCATGTCGCTCTATACATTCGACAAGGACATGGACGGCAAGTCGGCCTGCAATGGTCCGTGTGCGACAAACTGGCCGGCGCTGAAGGCCGAGGCCAGCGATGCGCCCGGCGACGGCTACACCATCATCACCCGCGACGACGGCACCAAGCAGTGGGCCCACAACGGCAAGCCGCTCTACACGTTTGCCAAGGACACCAAGCCCGGCGACGTCACCGGCGACGGTTTCCTGAACGGAGCCTGGCATCTGGCGATGCCGTAAGCGGACATGGGGGAGGATGCCCTAGCGCAGCCCCTCGTACACCATCAGGCCGCGCGCGATCTGCAATTTGCGGATGGCGCGCGGCAATATCTTCTCCGGCTGGTGCAGATAGCGCCAGGACGTCACGGTGAACGGGCCAAGCGCGCCGCATTCGTCATCGAATGGCGCGAGTACGCCGGTCACGCTCACGGGCGTGTGCGGACGGGTGTTGAAGGGCAGCAGCAGCAGTTCGAGGTGCGCCTTGCTGCCGTCCTGGCGCTGAGCCGTGAGACCGGCGATGGCGCCCAACGTCTCGTCGGCGACGATGGTGGCGATCTCCTCGATCTCGCCGCGGCTGGTTTCCGCGAACAGTGCGGCAAAGCCCTGGTCCTTGAGATCGCGGCCGGCGAGCGCGCAGACGCGAGTGCCGGCGACACGGAATGGAAAACCCGTTTTCGGCTCGCACGACAGGACGAAGATATCGCCGAGCAGCTCGCGAACGGCGGCCGGGTCGATATCGGCCCGCTCAGGGGCCCGCGCGCTGCCGCGCTTCTTGTCCCAGTATGCGAAGAACGCGCGGCTCGATGGATGTTTCATGACTGACGCTTACCCCTCGGCGCAACCTCGTGGGACAAACCTGTCCCGCTTCAGTGCACCTGAGATCCCTGTGTTGTTGTGCAGGAGGGGAATTGCAGCGTCTATGCCGTGGGGACGTTTTCGGGGCCCTTCGCGCTGCCTTTGCGTCGTTAACGTTAAATTAACTATGCGCTTTCGTTCCGGCTCGCGGCTGCTAGGGTGATCGCGGTCGCAAGTCTCGCCGCTTCTTCCAGGTTCTCGGCGGGGCCTGTACACGGGCGTCAAACAGTTTGGTCACTGGCCGCGGGGAGGGGTGGGGATACTCCTTGTTCCTCCGCAGTGCCGGCAAGATCGACACGGACAGGCAGGGCTTCCCAGGGCCCTGCCTTTTCCTTTTGTGCACTTGCGCAAGGCCGGCAAACGCGACTATCTCCAAGCTGTTGCCTCGCTCGCGCCCGAAAGCGAAACCGCCTTGGATTCCCCGCCATCACTCCCGTCGGACCAGCCGGTCGTCGTCGAAGAGGCCCCGCGCGAGCCGATTCTGACCTTGCCGTTGCCGCTGACGTCTTATGTCGTCCTGCTGGCGCTCGTTCATTTGCGGGTGCTGCTGCCGCCGGAGCTGGAGAACTGGACGATCGACGTGTTCGGCTTCATCCCGAAGCGTTACGATTCCTCACTTGTCAATCTGCAGTTCGAGGGCGGCGCCGGCGCCAAGGTCTGGACCTTCGTCACCTATTCGCTGCTGCACGCCAATCTCACCCATCTTGCGTTCAACGTGCTGTGGCTGCTGCCGTTCGGCAGCGCGCTGGCACGGCGCTTCGGCGGCTTGCGCTTCTTCTTGTTCCTGGCGGTGACGGCCGCGGCCGGCGCGCTCGCCCATCTCGTCACCCACGAGCATGCGGTGGTGCCGATGATCGGCGCTTCGGCCTCGGTGTCGGGTGCGATGGCGGCGGCGATCCGGTTCGCCTTCGTGCGCGGCAGCTTCCTGTCGTTCAGCCGTTCGGACGCCGACACCGCCGCCAGGGTTCCTGCGCTGCCGCTGTTTCAGGCGCTGCGTGACCGGCGGATCGTCGGCTTCCTGCTGGTGTGGTTCGTGATGAACATCGTCTTCGGCGTCGGCGCGATCGGCGTTGAAAGCGATAGCGCCGGCGTTGCCTGGGAAGCTCATATCGGTGGCTTCTTTGCCGGCCTGCTGCTGTTCGCGCTGTTCGATCCCGTACCGCGCGTGCGAAGCGATGATGCTGCGGATGCGTCATCACAGGACATTTCAAACGGTATTTGAAGCGGCGCTTGCGGCGCGGCTCAAATTCATTCATCATTCAAGAGAAGAATGTTCCGAGGCGGCAAGCTGATAGAAGCTGCGCTTCGCAAAGCGCCTGAGCCTGAAACCGGCGCCCAAACTGTTAGTTGAAGACTCGCGAATAAGTCCCAACCGCGCCAAGCGGACGGATCCCATTCAGGGAGGCGACAATGACGGTACGTTCCATTCTCAATACCAAGGGCCACCAGATCATGAGCGTCGCGCCCGACGCCAAGCTCGCCGCCGCGGTCAAGCTGCTCGGCGAGAAGAAGATCGGCGCGGTGCTGGTGACTGGACCAGAGCCGGCTCGAGGGCATCCTGTCCGAGCGCGACATCGTGCGCGTGCTCGGCGAGCGCGGAGCCGGTGTGCTGGATGAGCCGGTCAGCCAGGTCATGACCCGCAAGGTCGTGAGCTGCAAGGAGACCGATACGGTCGCCGAGCTGATGGAGATGATGACAACCGGCAAATTCCGCCACCTGCCTGTCGTCGACAACGGCAAGGTGGTCGGGCTCATCTCCATCGGTGACATCGTCAAATGGCGTGTGCGCGAATACGAGTCTGAGCAGGAAGCCCTGCGCGACTACATCAAGACGGCCTGAGCCGGGCTTAGTCGACCGCCTTGGGCGCGGCGCCTTCGGGCGCCGGCGCCAGCACGTCGATCGTTTCCCGGATCGACTCGAGCGCGCGTTCGGCGGCGCGCGCGCCGTGTGCGATCAGATCCTCGGCGCGGTGGAAGTCGAACCAGCCGAACTGGCCGACCCGCGGCGTGATCAGGAGGTCAGGCGGATCGCCGGCGAGCCGCGCGCGGGTGATGCGGTCCTGCATGATGTTGAAGGCATCGACCATCACCGACGAGATGCCGGGACGTCCGGCGCTGCCGAAGAACTCGCGCTTGACGGTCCTTTCCGGCGAGAAGATGCGCGGAAAACGCCGCTTGGCAGAGGTCTCCTCCGTCACCGGCGTTGGCGTCGCGCCATGCGCATGGATCGTCGTCGCATGTGTGAAGCTGTCGGTGGACAGATTGACCGCGATGACGATTTCGGCGCCGAGCGCCCGGGCAGCCGACACCGGCACCGGGTTCACCAGCGCGCCGTCCACCAGCCAGCGGTCGCCGACCATCACGGGCGAGAAGATGCCCGGCAGCGCATAGGAGGCGCGCATCGCCTCGACCAGGCGGCCACGCGTCAGCCAGATCTCGTGGCCGGTGCGGATTTCGGTCGCGACCGACGCATATTTCATGGGCAGGTCCTCGATGAGGGTCTCGCCGATCGCCTCCTCGAGCCGGCTTGCGAGCTTCTCACCTCCGATCAGGCCCGAGCCGTCGAGGCGGATATCGAGATAGCCGAGAATATTGCGCACGCCCTGCAGGCTTCGCGCCCAGTCTTCCAGCGCATCGAGCCGGTCGGCCGCATAGGCGCCGCCGACGGCAGCGCCAATCGAGGTGCCGACCACGACATCTGGCACGATGCGGTTGGCCAGCAGCGTCCTCATGATACCGATGTGGGCAAACCCGCGTGCGGCACCGCCACCCAGGGCCAGACCAAGGACGGGCCGGCGGATACTGCCGAGGCCGACTTTCTCGCTATTGACGCCGTTCACGCCCCGACCTCGCAAGATTTCCAGCACAGCAACTCTCCTAACCCGGGGCCAGTCGCACGCGCCAGACTAGGCACCGTCCTCGCTCGCCGCCAGAATAGAGGACAAGCATGGTTTATACCGTTCGCGATGCAGGAGTGTGGCAAAGGTCCGTCGGCCCCGGTGTAATCACGCAGGCGTCAACCGGGTTCCAGTGAACCGTAATCCATGGGATTTCAGAGGCTTGAATTTGCCGCGTTTTCGGTGAAAAGCAGAGGGCATGACGATCGGGGGTGACGGCATCATCGGATGGCGGCGCGGCGGCAGGCTGCTGCCGGCGCTTGGCGTCGCCGCATCCCTGGCCGCATGCCTCGTTATGTCCGGCCAAAGGACCGCGCAGGCGCAGCTGTTCTCTGATCGTCCGCCGCCGATACCACCGGCTTCTGTGCCGGATCCAGGCGGCGCGGTGAGCCTCGCGCCGCCCTCAGGTCCAGGCGCCGGTCCGCCGAGCCTGCCGCCGACCCTGACCCAGCCGAATACGCCCAGCATGCCGCCGCCTGCGGTGGCCAACGTGCCGCCGGCCGCCCCTCTCAATGCCGCCGCACCCGGGCAGGCCGTGCTGTCGCTATCGGCGAAATACGGCAAGGACACGGGCGCGATCACCAGCGGCCTGGTGTGGCGGGTGTTCGCCGATCGGCCCGACGAGAACGGCACCTTCAAGCTGATCCGCGAGGATCGCAGCGCCAGCCCCAACATCGTGCTGCCGCCCGGCAATTACGTCGTGCACGTCGCCTTCGGTCTCGTCAGCGCGGTGCGTACCGTCAGCCTGAAGGCCGAGACCGACCGCGAATCCTTCGTGCTGCCGGCCGGCGGTCTGCGCATCGAGGGGCGCGTCGGCACCAGCCGCATTCCGCAGAACCAGATCTCGTTCGCGATCTACAAGGGCAGCCAGTTCGAATCCGGTGAGCGCGCCTCGCTGGTGCCGAACGTCGCCGCCGGCGACGTCGTGCTGCTGCCTGAGGGCACCTACTACATCATCTCGAACTATGGCGATGCCAATTCGGTGGTGCGCTCGGACATCCGCGTCCAGGCCGGCAAGCTCACCGACGTCACCATCACCCACCGCGCCGCCGTGATCACGCTCAAGCTCGTCAGCGACAAGGGCGGCGAGGCGCTCGCCAACACCGCCTGGTCGGTGCTGACGCCCGGCGGCGACGTCATCAAGGAATCGATCGGCGCCTTCCCGCGCGTCGTGCTCTCCGAAGGCGAATACCGCGCCATCGCCAAGAACGAGGGCAAGGTCTTCGAGCGCGGCTTCAACGTCGTCAACGGCGTCGACGGCGAAGTCGAAGTCGTCGCGCGCTAGGTTTCGTGTCCCGGACGCGGTGCGGCGCGAAGTGCCGCTCCGCAGCGCACCGCTGATCCTCACTTCCGATACCTCAGCGCCTCGACCAGCACCGCAAACGCCGGCGTCGGCTGTCGCCGGCTCGGGTAATAGAGGTGATAGCCCGGGAAAGGCGCGCACCAGTCGGCGAGCACTCGGATCAGACGGCCGTCGGCGATCTCGCGCTTGACGAGATCCTCGGGGATGTAGGCGAGGCCAAGGCCGGCCAGCACGGCATTCATTCGCAGCAGGCCGGTGTTGAACATGAGCTGGCCGTCGACGCGCACCTTCATAACCCGGCCGCGCTTCTCGAACTCCCAGGCATAGACCCCGCCATAGGTCGGCAGGCGGAGGTTGATGCAATTGTGCTCGGTGAGATCCTGGGGCTGCTTTGGCTTGCCGCGCGCAGCGAAATAGGCGGGCGCGCCGACCACGGCCATCCGCATCTCCGGCCCGATCCTGACAGCGATCATGTCCTTGGCGACCTGCTCGCCAAGTCGGACGCCAGCGTCGTAGCGCTCGGCGACGATGTCGGTGAGGCCATAGTCGACGACGAGCTCGACCTTGATATCGGGGTAGCGCGGCAGAAGCCTGGCGAGCGCTGGCCACAGCACCGTCTGCGCCGCGTGCTCGCCCGTGGTGATGCGAACCGTGCCGGCCGGCGTGTCGCGCAGCGCGGTGAGGGCTGACAGCTCTGCGTCGATCTCATCGAAGCGCGGCCCGATCGTGCGCAGCAGTCGCTCGCCGGCCTCCGTCGGCGCGACGCTGCGCGTGGTGCGGGTCAGGAGCCTCAAGCCCAAGCGTTCCTCCAGTCCGCGCACGGTGTGGCTGAGCGCCGATTGCGACACGCCGAGCTGGGCTGCGGCACGGGTGAAGCTGCGCTCACGCGCGACCGCGAGAAAGGCGAGCAGGTCGTTGGTTTTGGTGCGGGCCATTCATGAATCCTGATCATGAGTACATGCCTATTTTACCACCTAATCGCGGGCTCATGCGCGGCCTAAATTCGGGTCTGAATTCGAATCAAGGAGAGATGCGATGCAGACGCGCAAACTGGGCAAAAGCGGTCTCGAGGTCTCGGCCCTCGGCCTCGGCTGCATGGGATTGAGTTACGGCTACGGCCCGGCGACCGAGACGTCGCAAGCGATCGCGCTGATCAGGACGGCCTTCGAGCTGGGCGTCACCTTCTTCGACACTGCGGAAGCCTATGGCCCCTTCGTCAACGAGGAGCTTCTGGGCGAGGCGCTGGCGCCGTTCCGCGACAAGGTGGTGATCGCCACCAAGTTCGGCTTCAAGGGCGGCAAGGTCGACGCCGGGCTCGACAGCACTCCCGCTAACGTCAAAGCGGTGGCGGAGGCCGCGTTGAAACGGCTGAAGATCGACCGCATCGATCTGTTCTATCAGCACCGCGTCGATACTGATGTACCGATCGAGGATACCGCGGGTGCGGTGAAGGAGCTGATCCGCGAGGGCAAGGTGCTGCATTTCGGCCTGTCGGAGGCGAGCGCCGCGAGCATTCGGCGCGCCCACGCGGTGCAGCCCGTTACTGCGTTACAAAGCGAATATTCGCTGTGGTGGCGCGAGCCGGAGCAGGAGATCCTGCCTGTTCTGGAAGAACTCGGCATCGGCTTCGTGCCCTTCAGCCCGCTCGGCAAGGGTTTTCTGACGGGCGCGATCAATGAGAGCACTACGTTCGACGCCAGCGATTTCCGCAACATCGTACCGCGGTTCTCATCCAGCGCACGAAAGGCCAATCAAGCACTGGTCGATCTGCTCGGACAGATTGCCGCGGCGCGGAGAGTGACGCCGGCGCAGATCGCGCTGGCCTGGCTGCTTGCGCAGAAGCCGTGGATCGTGCCGATTCCCGGCACCACCAAGCAGCATCGGCTCGAGGAAAATCTCGGTGCCGCTGCGGTGACGCTCTCGCAAGCCGATCTTTCGGCCATTGCGGAGGCGCTGGCAAGGGTCGAGGTGCAAGGCGATCGTTACCCCGCGCATCTCCAGGCCCGAGTCGGACGCTAACATAGTTGGGAATGTCCGGTGAGCGTCTCCTTACCGGACATTCTGTCTCGTGTTTCGATTTGAACACACCCGTCAGCGCGACCTGGCCGCGCAGTCGAGGCAGTTAAACACCCCGGCCGCCGGCTTATTCCCGGCTCACTGCGACTTCGTCATTACCGGTGCAAGATACGTATTTTCGATAATCAATTTCATTCGCTTTCCGTCTTGCTGGGTTATATGTCGGGCATTCCTCCTATGGAGGAGGCTGGCGCGGCCGTGTGGCGCGCGCCCGGCAGGGAGCAGGGGACCAAGCTCGTCGGCATGTTCGAAGTGATCCTTACCAGGCGCAAACGGTTCGGTTGGCGGTGGCAGGTCTGCGACCAGTCCGGCAAGATATTTGCCGATGGCTTCGAGCGCACGCGTCCAGCCGCGAAATATCACGGCGAGCGTGCGCTGTTCTTCCTGTTGTCGCAGGCCTATCTGCACAACCGCTTCACGGCGTCCAGTGAGGATTAGCCGGTGCTTGCGCCGTCAGATATCGACGACCAGCTTGCCCCTGGCGGCGCGATCCCTGATCAGCGCATAGGCCTCGCCAACGCTCTCCATCGTGAAGCGCCTGGCATCGAGCAGCGGCACCAGCTTGCCGGCCTCGGCAAGGCGCGTTGCTTCCGCCATGATCTCTCCGTGATGCGCGCGGCCTTCGCCTGACAGTAGCGGCAGCAGCGTGAACACGCCGGAATAGGTCGCGGCACGGAACGACAGCGGTGCCAGCGCATGCGTGCCCCAGCCGAGCGCACTCACGACATGACCGAAGCGGCGCACCGCGGCAAAGGACGCATCAAGCACCTTGCCGCCGATGGTGTCATAGACGATGTCGAAGCCGCGGCCGCCCGCGTGCTCCGCGACGTAAGCCTCGACCGCAGCGTCGCGTTCGATGAAGGTCGCTCCAAAACCCTCAATGGTTGCGCGCTGTGACGCCGAGCCGGTCGCGAACACCCGCGCGCCAAAGGCGCGCGCGATCTGGATTGCGACATGGCCGACGCCGCCCGCGCCGCCATGGATCAACACCTTCTGGCCGGCCTTCAGCGCGGCGCGATCGATCAGGCCTTCCCAGGCGGTGATGAAGATGAGCGGGAGGGCCGCCGCTTCCCGCATGCTGAGATTGGTTGGCTTCAAACCCAATAGGTCGGAATCGACGGAAGCGAATTCGGCCAGCGATCCCTGCACGCCGCCGACCCCGCCGGTCATGCCGTAGACTTCGTCCCCAACCCTGAAGCGCGTGACCTCGCGCCCGGTCTGCTCGACCACGCCAGCGAGATCGATTCCGGGGATCGCGGGCAGCGGGTGCCGCGCATGCGCCGCAGCACCGGCATGGATCTTGGTATCGAGCGGATTGACCCCGCTTGCATGGACCCGCACCAGCACCTCGCCTGGGCCGATCTCGGGTGTGGAAATGGTGGAGATGCGCAAGGGGGCGTTATGGGTCTCCAGCACGCCTGCGCGCATGGTCGCTCGTCGGGTCATGATCGTCTTGCTCCGTTGATGCCCTCCAATATGCCCATAAATTTTTGCATGAGAAGGAACAAGGTTGTACGATGGTCGTGCATTTTTGAATGAGGTGGGGTCCGATGGAGTGGAGCGATCTGCGCATCTTCCTGGCGATTGCACGTGAGGGAACGTTAGGTGCTGCCGCGCGGAAGATCGGCCAGACCCAGCCGACGATGGGGCGGCGGCTGCGGGCGCTCGAAGCGGCGCTCGGGCAGACGCTGTTCCAGCGCACTGCCGACGGTTTTGTCCTCACCGACGAAGGCGCGGCCGTGCTCGCCCATGCCGAGCGGATTGAGGACGAGGCGATCGCGCTTCAGCGGCAGGCCGCGGGCAGGGAGACGCAGCTCGACGGGACCTTGCGTCTCTCCTCGTCGGACTGGTTCGGCACGATGATGCTGTCGCCGGTGATCGCGGCTTTCGGCAAACGCCATCCCAGGGTGATCGTCGAACTCCTGACCGACGCGCGGCTCTACAGCCTGCCGCGGCGCGAGGCGGACCTGGTGTTTCGCATCAAGCCGTTCGACGAGCCCGAAGTCATTTCCAGGAAGTTGCTCCACATTCCCTATGCGCTCTACGGCAAGAAGGGCAGCAAGCCGCCACGTGCCGGCGACGGCGGCGGCGTGCGCGTCGTGACCATGAATGCCGAATTCGCTGACATGCCCGACGCGATCTGGTTGAAGCGAACGCTGCCGAAGGCGGAGATCGCCTCGCGCAGCAACAACCGCCAGGCGCAGGCCGAGCTTTGCGCCAGCGGCGGTGGGCTTGCCGTGCTGCCGCGTCCTCTCGGCGACCGCGACCGCCGCCTGGTCGCGCTCGATATCGGCACGACGCCGCCCGGCCGCGATACCTATGTCGGCTATCACCGCGACCTCAGGCGGCTGGCACGTCTGCGCGCGTTGCTGGATCTGGTGATCGAGAAGATGGCGGGATGAGCGGCCGACAAGCGCTTTCATCAGGGGGTGAGGCGATGGAGCAGAGCTCGAGCGAGATGAGCCGCGAGGATGCGGAGGTGTGTCTGTGATGAAGATGTCGATTGAAAGAGCGGCGCCGCTGCCACGTACTCCGTCATTGCGAGCGCGGCGAAGCAATCCAGACTGTTACCGCGGAAGGACACTGGATTGCTTCCGCCTTCGCCGAGGCTTCGGCGGACAAGTCGCTGCGCTCGCAATGACGATGTGGAGAGACTGTGCGTTCAACACTCCGTTCTCCTGCCCCGGACGCAGCGCAGCGCTCCCGGCGATGCGAAGCATCGTCCGGTGCGGTGCGCTGCAGAGCCGGGGTCCACGCATCAGCGAGTCCGCGGCTTCCCGGGTCTCGGCAACGCATCGCATTTCAAGCAACTGTCACAGTCGCTAACACACGCTAACCAACATCAGACTTAAAACTGTCACAATGCCCCAATGGAACCCGCAATTGCGTCCTTTTTACAGGCCATTAAGTCAGCCGGCGTTCTGATGCGCAGGGAAAGTGCGTCGGGGACTGCGATGAGTGCCGCCAAGAAAGCGCCGGGAAAGCCGGCGACCGAAATGTTTGACGACATTCCGGTGCTTCAGCGCAAATGGCGCGCGGCTTTGAAGCCGGGCGAACGGCTGCCGCGCTATGAGGACGTGATGCTCGGCAGCCTCGGACGGCTGGCCGATCACATCGCGCTGCTCAAGGGCGACGGCACGCTCGAACTGTCACGCAGCGGACGCTATGTGCAGAAGTGGCTCGGCGAGGAGCGTTGGGACATTCCGCTTTCGGAGTTGCCGCCGGACTGCGCAACGGCATTGTCGGAAGCGGTCGCGAGCGCGCTCAAGAACGGACGGCCGCACCAGGCCAGCGCCCATTGCGTGCGCGATGGCATGGTCAGGACCTACGATCTGCTGGCGCTGCCGACCGCCTCGCGCTGGGGCGCGACGCTGGTCGGCGCCTATGTCAACGAGCGCGGCGCGCAATACAATCTGCTGGATGCGATCTTCGCCGCGACCGACGACGCGGTCGTCTCGCTGGCGACACTGCGCGACGCGGCCGGTCAGCCGTTTGATTTCCAGGTCGTGCATCACAACAAGGGCGCCGAGCTGTTGTTGAACGTCGCGAGTGGCAGCCTTTTGTGGCGCCAGATCAGCCAGGGCGCCACGCTGCTGGCCGCGCCTGATGTCATGGAGTTCCTGCTGAAGGCGGTTTCGGGCGGCCGCGGCGAGCAACTCGAGATCGAGAGCGACGGCCGTTACTTGCGCATGACCGCGGCGGCCTTCGCCGACGTGATTTCGCTCACCATCTCCGATGTCACGGCGATGAAGCGGCGCGACGCCTCGTTCCGCCTGCTGTTCGACAACAACCCGATGCCGATGTGGGTATTCGACGCCGAGACCAAGCAGTTCCTCAGCGTCAACGACGCAGCGGTCCAGCATTACGGCTACAGCCGCGCAGCGTTCCTGCGCATGAAGCTGCATGAGATCTGGCCCCATGACGAGTGGGAAAGTCATGACGAGGCGCTCGAGCGCGTCGGGGAAACCTATCATTCCTCGCGCAACTGGCGCCACCTGCGTGCTGACGGCAGCGAGATCGAGGTGCTCACCTTCGGTCGCCGCGTCACCTTCAACGACCGCGACGGCTATCTGGTTGCGATGGCCGACATCACCGAGCGGCGCAAGGCCGAGGCGCGTATCGCCTATATGGCGCATCACGACGGGCTCACCGACCTGCCCAACCGCGAATATTTCCAGGATCGGCTCAGGCAGGCGCTCGACCAGGCCGGCGGAAAACGCGTCGGCGTGCTCTATATCGATCTCGACCTGTTCAAGAACATCAACGATTCCTTCGGGCATCCTTCCGGCGACCGCGTGTTGAAGGAAGTCGCCGAACGTCTCTCCTCCGCTGTCCGGGGCGCCAATCTCGCGGCCCGGCTTGGCGGTGACGAATTTGCCGTGATCCTCGCTGCGGATGTTTCGCCGAACGAGGCGAGCGCTTGCGCGACCCTGCTGATCGACACGCTGAAGGCACCTTACGAGATCGACGGCCAGGAGATGATCATCGGTGCCAGCATCGGGATCGCGCTGTCGCCGGGCGACGGTACGACGTCCGAGGAGCTGATGCGCAACGCCGATATGGCGCTGTACCGGGCGAAGTCCGACGGCGGCGGCGTTCACCATTTCTTCGAGCGCGAGATGGATCTCCAGGCGCAGAAGCGCCGCGACATGGAGGTCGATCTGCGCCGCGCCTTTGCAAATGGTGAGTTCGAGCTGCACTATCAGCCGCTGGTGTCGATCGCGTCCGACCGCATCTCCGGTTTCGAGTCGCTGTTGCGCTGGCGCCACCCCGACAAGGGCATGATTTCGCCGGCCGAATTCATTCCGGTTGCGGAAGACATCGGCCTGATCACGCAGCTCGGCGAGTGGGTGCTGCGCGAGGCCTGCCACGAAGCGGTGAAGTGGCCCTCCGACGTCAAGGTCGCGGTCAATCTGTCGCCGGCGCAATTCCGCAGTCGCAATCTGGTCCAGGTCGTGATCTCGGCGCTGGCGCAATCCGGGCTGTCGCCGAAGCGGCTCGAGCTCGAGATCACCGAGTCGATCTTCCTCGCCGAGACCGATGCCAATTTGGCGATCCTGCATCAATTGCGCGAGCTCGGTGTCGCCATCTCCATGGATGATTTCGGCACCGGCTATTCGAGCCTCAGCTATCTCCGCAGCTTCCCGTTCGACAAGATCAAGATCGACCGTTCCTTCGTCAAGGATCTGGTGCAGCGGCCCGATTGCGTCGCGATCGTGCGCGCCATCTCCGGGCTTGGCCGCAGCCTCAACATCACCACGACAGCCGAGGGTGTGGAGACCGAGGATCAGCTCGACTGGCTCCGTGCCGAAGGCTGCAACGAGGTGCAGGGCTTTCTGTTCAGTGCGGCGCGTCCCGCCGCGGAGATCGCAAAGCTGCTGGCCGATTTCGGCCAGCGCGCCTCACGGGCGGCTTAGCTCGGGCGGAAAAGCCCCGTAGACCAGTTCCTTGAAGGCGGGCGTGATGCGGCCGCGTTCGTTCTGGGTCTGCTGCATCAGGACGTAGACCATGTCGAGCTTGGGATCGACACCGAAATAGGTGCCGCTGCCCGAGTCCCATTTCAATTCGCCGATCGAACCGGCCGGCGGCGGCCTGGCGTTGCCGGCATCGGTACGTACGGCGAGGCCATAGCCATAGCCGAAGCCATCACCGGGGAAATAAAAGTAGTCGCGCTCGACGCCCGAGCCCGGTCCGATCTGGTCGGTCGTCATGTCCTTGAAGGCGGCGGGGCTGAGATAGCGTTTGCCTTCGAATTCACCGCCGTTGAGCAGCATTTGCGCGAAGCGTTGATAGTCAGTGATGGTCGAGAGCAGCCCGCCGCCGCCGGATTGCCATTCGGGATGGTCGAGACGATCTCGCTCGGCATCGAGCAGGATCTGGTCGCTCGGCAGCGGCCGCGCCATCCGTTCGAGCTCATCAGGCGCCGACAGCACGAATTTGGTGCTGGTCATGCCGAGCGGATCGAAGACGCGCTGTTTCAATGCATCGTACAACCTCTGCTTGGTGATGATCTCGATGACGCTGCCGAGCACGTCGGTGGAATGACCATAGCGCCACAGCGTTCCGGGTTGGCGCGCCAGCGGCAGCCTGGCGATGCGGTCGGCGAATTCCCTGTTGTTGAAGGGACCGTCGAAAATCCGGGCCGACTTGTAGGCCAACTCGACCCATCTGCCGCCGATATAATCGTAGGTGATGCCCGACGTGTGCCGCATCAAGTCCCGGATCGTCACCGGATGGACAGGCGGCACCATCTCGAGCGCCATCGAGCCGTCGGGCCTGGTGACCTCCATCCCCACCTTCGTGCCGGCGAAGAGGGGGATGTATTTCGACACGGGATCGGTGAGCGCGAGCTTGCCTTCGTCGATCAGCATCATCGCCGCGAGGCTGGTGATCGGCTTGGTCATCGAATGGATGGCGAAGATCGTGTCCGGCGTCATGGACAGGCGGGTCCTGACGTCGCGCACCCCGAACATCTTGAAGTAAACCGGCTTGCCGTGCTGCTGGATCAGCACGATTGCGCCCGGCAAACGGCCGGCGGTGACCTCGTTTTCGAAGAACGCGGTGATGCTGCGAAGCTTGTCGGGTGCGGGAGCGGGGACGTCGCTGGCGCGGCTTCGCGTCATCGCGCCGGCCAGCATCGCGGCCCCGACCAGAAATTCACGACGCTTCATCCGGGCTTCCTCCCCAGCCGGGAACAAAGCCGCAAGACGTCAGGGGCGTCAACGAAACTTCGATTAAAAACGCGTGACGATTTCAGAAAGGACCGGTCGCGGACGATCCTCGCTCGGCTTGGTCGGTTTACCGATGTGGACGAGGCCGGCAAGTTTTTCGTCCGCCTTGAGGCCAAGTCCGTCAAGTACGTCGCGATCGAACGAGAACCAGCCGGTCAGCCAGCATGCGCCGTAGCCGAGCGCGGTCGCTGCTGTCACGATGTTCATGACGCTGGCGCCGGCCGACAATTCCTGCTCCCACGCCGGCACCTTCGGATGCGGCTTGGTGAAGCTGACGATGCCGATCACCAGCGGCGCGTCCGTCAGGCGCTTGCGCTCGGTCTCGATATCGGCGGCGGGGGCGCCGGGATTCCTGCGGGCAAACACTCCGGCGATCACCTCGCCGGCGCGCTCGCGTCCATCGCCCTCGAAAATGATGAAGCGCCAGGGCGCGAGCTTGCCATGATCCGGCACGCGCGCGCCGATGGTGAGAATGGTCTCGAGCTCGGCCGGGGAGGGGCCGGGGCCGGTCATCTCACGCGGCTTGACCGAGCGGCGGGTCTTCAGGAGTTCGATGGCATCAAGCATTGCGATGTCCTCTTCGGATAGTCGTCGGGCGTGCCACGCCGAGATAGGCATGCACGCCCGCAACCGAAAGCGAGTTTAGATCGATTTCAACGATCAGGCCGAGCCGCGCGCCCGCCGGACATCCGGCGGGGTCGCCTCGTCGACGAGGGCGGCGATTGCCTCCTCCGTCGTCATCACCTTCTGACCGTCGCTGCCGAGCCGGCGAACCGAGACCGAATGCGACTCGGCCTCCTTCTTGCCGACCACGAGCAGCGCCGGGATCTTGGCCAGCGAGTGCTCGCGGACCTTGTAGTTGATCTTTTCGTTGCGCAGGTCGATCTCGACCCGAAGCCCGGCGCGCCGCGCCTGCTCCAGCACCACCTTGGCGTATTCGTCGCCTTCCGAGGTGATGGTCGTGACCACCGCCTGCACCGGCGAGAGCCAGAGCGGAAAGTTGCCGGCATAGTGCTCGATCAGGATGCCGATATAGCGCTCCATCGAGCCGCAGATCGCGCGGTGGACCATGACCGGCGGTTTCTTGCCGCCGTCGTGGTCGATGTAGAACGCACCGAACCGCTCCGGCAGGTTGAAGTCGACCTGCGTGGTGCCGCACTGCCAGTCGCGGCCGATGGCATCGCGCAGCACGTATTCGAACTTCGGCCCGTAGAACGCGCCTTCGCCCGGATTGATCTCGGTCTTGATGTGGTTGTTCTGCGACTGGATCTCGCGCAGCACCGTCGCCATCACGCGCTCGGCGTGATCCCACATCTCGTCAGTGCCGACGCGCTGGTCCGGCCGCGTCGAGAGCTTGACGGTGAGTTCACCGGTGAAGCCGAAATCGGCATAGGTCGACAGGATGAGATCGTTGATCTTCAGGCACTCTTCAGCGAGCTGGTCCTCGGTGCAGAAGATATGCGCATCGTCCTGCGTGAAGCCGCGCACGCGCATCAGGCCATGCATGGCGCCCGACGGCTCGTAGCGATGCACCACGCCAAACTCGGCGAGGCGCAAGGGGAGGTCGCGATAGCTCTTCAGGCCGTGCTTGAAGATCTGGACGTGACCGGGGCAGTTCATCGGCTTGAGCGCAAACCAGCGCTTGTCCTCGGCCTCGTCGCCGGCCGACTGCGCCGCGAACATGTTCTCGCGGTACCAGCCCCAGTGACCCGAGGTCTCCCACAGCGACTTGTCGAGGATCTGCGGGGCGTTGACCTCGCTGTAGTCGCGGGTCAGACGACGGCGCATATAGGCGATGAGCTGCTGGAAGATGGTCCAGCCCTTGGCGTGCCAGAACACGACGCCCGGGCCTTCCTCCTGGAAATGGAAGAGGTCGAGCTCGCGTCCGAGCTTGCGATGGTCACGCTTCTCGGCTTCCTCGATCTGCTTGAGATATGCGTCGAGGTCCTCCTGCTTGGCGAAAGCGGTGCCGTAAATGCGGGTCAGCATCGGGTTGTTGCTGTCGCCGCGCCAATAGGCGCCTGCCACCTTCATCAGCTTGAAGGCATTGCCTACTTTGCCGGTGGAGGTCATGTGGGGGCCGCGGCACAGATCGAACCAGTCGCCCTGGTAGTAGATCTTGATCGGCTCGTTGCCGGGGATGGCGTCGACCAGCTCGACCTTGAAGGCCTCGCCCTTGTCGCGGAACACCTGCTTGGTCTTTTCGCGATCCCAAACCTCTTTCGTGAAAGGCTTGTCGCGCGCGATGATCTCGCGCATCTTTTTCTCGATCGCGGCAAAATCGTCCGGCGTGAATGGCTCGTTGCGGAAGAAGTCGTAGTAGAAGCCGTTCTCGATCACCGGGCCGATGGTGACCTGCGTGCCCGGCCACAGCGATTGGACGGCCTCCGCCAGCACGTGCGCGCAGTCGTGCCGGATCAGCTCGAGCGCGCGCGGATCGTCGCGATTGACGAGCTCGATCTTGGCGTCGGCTTCGATGGGATCGTTGAGATCGGCAAGCTCACCGTCGAGCGCCATCGCCACGGTGCGCTTGGCGAGCGAGGGCGAGATGCCCTTGGCGACGTCGAGGCCGGTGATGCTCTTGTCGTATTCGCGCCGGGCGCCGTCGGGGAAGGTGAGGGTGACTTTGGCGGCGGGGTTCACGGGCTTCAGGTTGCTGAGGGAATATTGGAAGCCGGATTCGGATTTGGGCTGGTCGGACATTGCTTTTCTCCTGAGGCTCACTCCTGCGAACGAGCGCAGGTAAGCGGGAACGAGCGATATATCAGGCGATTCGGCCCGCGCAATCCGGCATTTCCAAGAAAGTGGCTGGCAAGAGCGCGGGCGCTGCGCGAACTATTTCGAGCGAAGCCCTTTTGCCGGCCGCTGGTCCGGTCTACATGCAGCTGCATGGAAAATCCCCCTGCTGGCCGTTTCACGGCAACCGCCCTGATGCTCGGCAATCTCGTCACCGGCTGCTCGGTGCTGGCGCCGGCGGGCATGCTGCCGGAATTGTCGATGGGACTCGGCATCAGCATCCATGCGGCGGGCCTGCTCATCACTTTCGGTGCGATCACGCTCTGCATAGGTTCGCCGCTGACGGCATGGCTGACCAGCCGCATCGAACGGCGGATGTTGCTCACGACCACGCTCGCGGTGCTCGCCCTTGGCAATCTCGCCTCGGCCTTTGCGACTGACTACGCAAGCCTCCTCGTCATTCGTCTGGTGATGCTCGCGGTCGGTGCGCTCTACACGCCGCAGGCTGCAGGCACGGCGGCGCTGGTCGTGCCGGCGGAGCGGCGCGGCAGCACGATTGCCTACATCTTCCTCGGCTGGTCGCTCGCTGCCGCCGTTGGCCTTCCGCTGATCACCTTCATCGCCAGTCGCCATGGCTGGCGCGCCGCTTATGGCACGATCGGTGCGCTCGGCTGCGTCAGCTTCCTGTTGCTGCTGGTGCGCCTTCCCGCCGGGTTGAGGGGCACGCTGGTCGATCTGAAGACCTGGAGCGCAGTCGGTCGCAGCGGCACGATCCGGCTGCTGCTTGTGATCACGATGCTGCAGATGTCGGGTCAGTTTGTGGTGTTCACCTTCATGGGTCCGCTGCTCAGGAAGCTGACGGAGGCGAGCCCGGATGCGGTCGGCTTGGTCTTCGGCATTTATGGCGTGTGCGGCTTCCTCGGCGTTGTGGTGGCGAGCCGCATCGTCGATAGGTGGGGGCCGTACCGGACATCGTTGCTGTTCACGTGCCTGTTACTGACGGGAGTTACCGGCTGGGCGCTGAGCGCGGGCACTCTTGTGCCGATGGCGATCGCGGTCGCGATCTGGGGTCTTGGATTTGCCTCGACCAATTCGATGCAGCAGGTGCGGCTGGTTGCGGCCGCGCCGCCGCTGGCTCCTGCAACCGTCGCGCTCAATACGTCAGTCCTCTATATCGGCCAGGCTGTCGGGTCTGCGGTTGGAGGGCTGCTGTTTGCGCGCGAATTGCTGCACAGCGTCGGCTTCGTAGCGGTCGGCTTCGTCGTCCTGGCGCTTATCCTGGTCATCGTGAGCCGGCCACGGCCGGCCGCTGTGGCCCCGGTCTGATGGCTTGGTTGCCTTGCGCAAGGCGCTTGGCAAACGGCGCGGGAGGGCGCTAGAAGGCCAGACATGGGGACCAAAGAGAGTTGACTGAGATGAGGATGATTTTGGCGGTTGTCGCGGTGCTCTATTCAGCCTCCGCGTTTGCGCAAACCGACAAGCCACCGATGGTGGGGGACAAGCCGCTGGTGCAGGTCAAGCCCAAGGGGACCAAGGCGGGGACCAAGGAGGCGGCTGCCAAGCCGGCCGCGGCGCCGAAGGGCAAGCCCCAGTCGGTCGCAGCCCGGCTGCAGGCCTGCCTCGACACCGACGATGGCACCAAGGACCGGCTCAATTGCTACGATGCCATTATCCCGCCGACGCCGAAGCCGAAGCCGGCCAAGGCCAAGGGCTACGCCGATTGCCGTTTCTTCAAGGAAGAGGACGAGCGGCTGGCCTGCTTCAACGGCTTTGCCGAGAGCATCCCGAAGCTGCCGAAAACCTGAAGATCTTGAGGATCGAGGCGCCTAGTCGGCGATCCGGCTCAACACTGCCCTGAAGGCAACGCCCGGCAGTTGTAGAGCGGTGCCTTCGAACTCGGCCGTGTCGCCGTCCTCCCGGCCGACCAGCGTCAGCGTGATCCGGTCGATCCCGAACAGGGCCTTGAACGCCGGATCGTCGTTGTAGCGCTCGGTCGATATCTTGACCTTGATGCTGTCGCCCACGCCCGTGTAGGTGCCGATGAAGGCGAAGGCCGAATTGCCGCCGCGCATCTTGCCATCCGTGACGTAGACGACACCGCAGCCGGTCCCATGAACGGTGTGGAAGTCGACCTTGTACAGTCCCTGATGCACTGCCTGTCCCCGCAGAAATGCCGCCGCGCGCAAATCCAGGTTAACGATTTGATCCGGACGGACTGGTGGCGGCAACGCGCGTCAGCGCCAGCGCCGGCGTTGCCGACATCTTCACCAGCACGTCCTTGAGCGGGTATTGCGTCCACGCGCGGTTGACATAGTCGCGGTGAGTAATGCCGTCGCCGGTTTCGACGAACACGACGCTGCCCGGGCGCAAGGGGCCGTCCATGTCCTCGGAGACGCCGATGCCTTTCTGCCTGAGCATGCTCATCAACTCGCGGTCGCGCCGCGCGGTGTAGTGGGTGTAGGAACTAACGAAAAAGCCGTTGCGGTGGCTCTCGATCCAGGACGCGAACTTGTCCATTTCGCCGTAGACCGCATCGAGCAGCACGACGCCGCGGACGCGATCGCTGATGCCGCCAACCTCCAGGCTCCAGGCGGTCGGCAGGAAGCCGCCGCTGTAGCCGACGATCACGATCGGCATGTTGGCAAAGGCGCGCGCGCTGTTGGGATCACCGGTGAGCTGCGCGAGGTGGTTGGCCGATTCTTCCATGAAACGTTTGAGGCCGCCGGGCTGCCAGAATTTTCCGGCGCTGGAATCGGCGGCGTCGACCGCCATCTGCGGCGCAAGCAGCACGGCATTGGCGCCGGAATCGGTGATCTGCTGCGGCACGAGCTGCCGGTCTCGTACGTCGCGCTCGAGGGTGGCGCCGTTGCCGTGGAAGAACACCACAATCACGCCCGGCTTGCGCACGTCGAAATGTTCGGGGACATGCACCAGCACGCGGCTGTCATTGTAGGTCTCGTCTTGCCAGAACACGCGGCCCGAATAGCTGCGGTGGCCGCGGCGATCGCCCTTGGAGATGTTGAGGAACGGCGCGTCCGAGGCGGGGTTGTTGCCGAAATAAGGGAAGGCCGACGACTTCATGCTAACGAGCGTCGTCAGGTCTTCACGGGGGGGACGCTGATAGGGGACTTGCGGCGCGAGCGAGGCGACCTTGTAGGGGGCCTGCTCCAGCTTTTGCTGCACGGCGCGCTTGGGCGAGAAGTCGGACATCTGTCGTTGCAGGAGACTTTCGCTCGGCGAAGGGAAGCGCTCTTTGAATTGCGGGGCAGGGAAACGATCCTCGAACGAGTCGCCGCTGGCCACTCGCTGGACTTGCGGACTGGTCTTTGGAACGACCTGAACGTTCGCCTGCGAGTTCGCCGCGAGTGCAGTCGGATTGGGCGCGTTGCCGCATTGAACCAGCGTCAGAGACATCGGTACCAACGTCGAGATCAGGACGATCCGAAGCACACGACCGCGTGCTCCGGACACCTTGGTCCGGTCAGCACGCATGTCTGCTTTCAATTTCGGAACGGCCCCGACCATCCACCCATGACCCCAAGCCACGAAACCCCAAGCCACGAAACCCCAAGCCACGAAACCCCAAGTCACGAACCATCGGCAATCTTTAGAACAATTGAGCCGACTGGCGTTTAGGCGACGTTAAGTGTCCGGAGAAACTTCCCCACATCCGGAACGCTCAAAAAAGACCACGCAATCGTGTCGCGATTGTGGGAGGAAAACGCGTAGTTCTGCGGTCGACCGCGGTTTATTGCCCAAGAGCGGGCATAAAGGGTGGCCAAATACCTATTGTGACCGCCTCATTTAGCCCTTGTTAACCCTGCTTGAATTGACTGAGCCAATCTGCACGATGCCTCCCACGAGGCTCGACGCCTGAGGCGAAGGACCCAGATGACGGCATCAGATGCGGGAACCACGCCCTGGACCGGGCGGCTGACCGGAGGCGGTACTGGGGTTTCCGTTCTGGTTGCAACGGCCATCGTCGTTGCCGACATGATCGGGGTCGGCGTCTTCACCAGCCTCGGCTTTCAGGTCAAGGATATCCCGTCCGGCTTTTCGATCCTCGCGCTGTGGACCGTCGGCGGCATCGTCGCGCTGTGTGGGGTGTTCTCCTACAGCGAGCTTGGCGCGATGTTTCCGCGCTCGAGCGGCGAGTACAATTTCCTCGGCCGTGCCTATCACCCGGCCTTTGGTTTTCTCGCCGGCTGGGTCTCGGCGACGGTTGGCTTTGCAGCGCCGGTGGCGCTCGCGGCCATGGCTTTCGGCGAATACGCAAAGTCCGTCGTACCCGAGGTGCCGCCGATTCCGCTCGCGATCGGCGTGGTCTGGCTGGTCTCGATCGTGCAACTGACCGGCGTCAGGCACTCCTCGACCTTCCAGCTGATCTCGACCATCCTCAAGGTCGTGCTGATCGTCGCCTTCCTCGTCGCCGGTTTCGTCATCGGTACGCCGCAGCCGATCTCCTTTGCGCCGCATGCCGGCGATTTCGCCCATATCGTCAGTGCACCGTTCGCGATCGGGCTCGTCTTCGTGATGTATTCGTTCTCGGGCTGGAATGCCGCGACCTACATCATCGGCGAGATGAACACGCCGCAGCAGAGCCTGCCGCGCGCGCTGCTCGCGGGCACGCTGATCGTGCTGGTGCTGTATGTCGCGCTCAACGCGGTGTTTCTCTATTCGACGCCAACAAGCGCGCTGGCCGGCCAGCTCGACGTTGCAAGCGTCGCCGGCCGCGCCATCTTCGGCAGCCTCGGCGGCCGGATCGTCGGCGCGATGATCTGTGTCGGCCTGATCTCCTCGATCAGCGCGATGATGTGGATCGGCCCGCGCGTGATGATGACGATGGGGGAGGACATCCCGGCGCTCCGCGTGTTCTCGCGCAAGTCGACCACGGGCGCGCCGGCCTATGCCATCCTGTTTCAACTCGCAGTCTCGAACCTGCTGCTGTTCACGCGCAGCTTCGAGGCCGTCCTCGACTTCATCCAGTTCGCGTTGCTGTTCTGCTCGTTCTTCACCGTTGCCGGGGTCATCAAGCTGCGCATCACCGATCCCGACCTGCCGCGACCCTATCGCACCTGGGGATACCCGTTCACGCCGCTGATATTCCTGCTCGTGACCGCGTTCATGATGTACTACCTTTTGACCGAGCGGCCGGTGCAGTCGCTGTCGGGGATGCTGGTCATGCTCTCGGGCCTGTTGATTTATGCTGTTTTCCGCAGGCGGCCGGTCGCCGCTGCCAATTCATGACATCGCGAATAGACATGTTTCGACCCATGAGATTTGCGGCCGTCGCTCTTGCCCTTGTGGCTGCGGCCATCTCGTCCGCGCGTGCGGCCGAGGTCACATTCGACGACACCGCGCGCTTCCTTGCGGGCATGCAGCCATCGACGGACTCGCCGCTGGTGCCGCTCACCAAGGATCCGTCCTGGCAGCATCACGCAAAATTCTTCGACGGCGCCTTCGGCCAGCTCGAGCAGCGGCAATTGTCGAAGATCCGGAACTGGTCCGACGTCAATCTCGCCGCGCCGCGGCCGACCATGTTCTATTTGTTCAGCGGCCCGGACTTTCTCTACGCCAATGCCTTCTATTCCAAGGCCAGCACCTATGTGCTGGGCGCGCTGGAGCCGGCCGGTGCGGTGCCCGATCTGACCAGGATGTCGCGTGGCTCGGTCGATGCTGCGCTTTACAATGTCGAGCGTTCGCTGGGCTCGATCCTGAGCTTTTCATTCTTCATCACCAAGCAGATGAAGGTCGACCTGCACAGCAACCAGGTCAACGGCACCTTGCCGATCCTCTACGTGTTCCTGGCGCGCTCCGGCAAAACCATCCGCAACGTCGAGATGGTCGCGCTCGACGACAAGGGTGGAGTGCATACGGGCAGTGAGAATCCGGGGCCGAACGCCACGCGCGGCGTCCGCATCAGCTTCGCCGGTCCCGATGGAGAGGCGCGCACGCTGTATTATTTCTCGACCGACCTTTCCAATTCCGGCGCTCGGGCGGCCGGCTTCTTGAAATTCTGCGAGACGCTCGGACCCGGCAACAGCCTGATCAAGAGCGCGTCGTATCTCTTGCACGCGGGCAATTTTACCGTCGCGCGCGACTGGCTGCTCGCCAACAGCGCGACCATCATCCAGGACGATTCCGGTATTCCGCTCGCCAATTACAATCCGCGGCAGTGGCGTTTCTTCCCGTTCGGCCGCTATCTCGGTCCGATCGGCGAATTCCCGGGGCGCTATCAGGAGCGTTACGCCGAATTGTTCACGCGGGCCCAGCCGATCGATTTCGGCGTCGGCTATCGCTGGCGGATGCATGAGTCGAATCTGCTGCTGTCGGTGAAGGTCGCGGGGAGCGACGCGACGCCGACGGCGGAGACCACCTCGTCCGCCGAGCCGCCGCCGAAACCGCCGCGGCCGAAGCGACCGCGTCCACCCGAGCCAATCCCGCCGCCGCCCGGCCGCTTTTTTTGGTTCCGCTAGCTACCAGTGCACGTTCTGGCTCGGCACGATGAATGCCGTCGTGCTGGGTGGCATCGCAAGACTTGTTGCCAGATACCAGCCGGAGCCGAGCACGAGTGTCAGGAGCGCGATCATCGCGAGCACATCAATGGTTCGGGGATCGTGATCCCTCGGATGAAGCTTGGGATGTGGACCGAACCCGAAGTGAAAGTTGGGGCTGATTTTCCAGCGCATTGTTGTTTCCTCCCTGGGGAGCATCACAATAACGCGAGGGGAAAGTTCCGGTTCCAGTCAGAGCAGCGATGCGCAAAGCACTGCAGCATGCTTACGAAGCGTTGACGCCGCGCCAGCGGGCATAGCGCCATGGCAAATACCAGCGCGCGTTTTGCGGCACATTGAGAGGCACGTTGTCGATGCCCGACGTGCCGAAAGGATTGCAGCGCAACACGCGGGCAAGCGTCATCCAGCCTCCGGCCCAGAGCCCGAACCGCTCGATCGCCTCATCGCCGTAAATTGAACATGTCGGCAGATGCCGGCAGTTGTAGCCGACCAGAGGCGATAGTGTATGCCGGTAGAGCCAGATCAAAGCGCGGCCGAATCGGCGCGGCAGCCGCAGCACTTCGGCGACGTGGGCGGAACAGTGCTCGCAGGTTGATTGCTTCATGTGCGCTGTGCCGACATCCTGAGCGCTCTGTTGCGCGGTTCCAGTGCAGGGAACAGCGCGCTGTTGTGTCCGCGCCATATTTTGTCTGCTTTCAGGGAGCAGTGCAGCAAGTACCTATGGACGATCTGTATTCCCCCGGATACCATTTTTGTGACGTTCATGTGTAGACTCAAGGGAACGTTGAAACGGTGCTGACCTGATTGCTTTTGGGGCTTGGGGAAGGAACCAGTTTGAGAGTTCTGAAGTCGCTCAACCTTCGCGGCTGGTTGCTGGTGGGAACGGCCGCCTGCGGGGTCGTATTGGCCGGAGCCGTCGCAACCTTCGGTTCGCCGGCCCGGGCCGGCGCCTCGCTCGAGGAGCGCAAGCTGCCGATGAAATTCGGCTGGGTGTCCTGCGAACCCAATTGCCGCGGTTGGGTCAGCGCTGTCGGCATCATCACCGCCGATACTCCGAAAGATTTTGACGACTTCGCCCGCGGCCGCCAGCTTGGCGGCGCGACCGTGGTGCTCGACTCCAGCGGCGGTTCCGTCAACGACGCGATCACGCTCGGCCGGCGCTTCCGCAATCTCGGCCTTCTGACCACGGTCGGTACCACATTGCAGAATAGCGGCGGGAAGAGCGGCCGTCCGGCGGTTGCCTCGGAAGCCTATTGCGAGTCCATGTGCGTGTTTCTGCTGCTGGCCGGCAAGAAGCGCTACGTGCCGGAAGCGGCCCATGTCCGCGTCCATCAGATATGGATGGGTGACCGCGCCGATGACGCCAAGGCGGCGAGCTACACCGCGCAGGATTTGATGATCGTGGAACGCGATATCGGCCGGCTCGCCAAATACACCTTCGATATGGGCGGGGCGGGGGATCTGTTGTCGCTCGCGCTCAACGTGCCGCCTTGGGAAGATCTGCATGAGCTCGACGCGGCGGAGCTGAAGTTCACCAATCTGGTGACGACCGATCTGGTGGCAGACGTGCTGCCGCATGTCGATGTTACCGCCCCTGCGATGGCCGAGCTGGCGCCGAAGACGCAGGCTCGGTTCGGAGAGGAGCCCGAGCCTCAGCCTGCCAAGTCGACCAAGACGGCGGAAGCGGTGGTCCCGACGGGCGGGGTTGCGGCACCGGCTGTGGCACCGCAGAAGTAACACCTTCAGTTCCGTCTCAGTCCTGCGCGGTGGCCGGCTGCTTCGCCTTGGCCTCGATCTGGCCGATCGCATCGACCACGGCATCGAAGGTCAGCAGCGTCGAGGCGTGGCGCGCCTTGTAGTCGCGGACCGGCTCGAGAAACTTGATCTCTTCCCATTTACCTTGAGGAGGAGCGCCATTCTCTTTCAGCATCTTGCGAACGGTTTCGCGTAACTCACGGAGTTCGCTCGCAGTCGAGCCGACCACGTGACTTGCCATAATGGATGAAGAGGCCTGGCCCAGAGCGCAGGCCTTCACGTCATGCGCGAAATCGGTGACGGTGTCCCCATCCATCTTGAGGTCGACCTTTACCGTCGAGCCGCACAATTTGGAGTGGGCCGTCGCGGTGGCATCGGCGTCCGATAGCCGTCCGAGGCGCGGAATATTCCCGGCGAGCTCGATGATGCGCTTGTTATAGATGTCGTTCAGCATGTGATGGAGTCCAACACTTACGGGCCGGATCGGCCTTGGCGGGCGCCGTCCACGGTCCTATATAGGGTCGGAACTGGCGGAAAAACAGTCCGGCGGTGCGTTGGCGGTGATCCAGATCTGCGCGGCCGGCGTTGTTGCCAAGTGACCACCTTCGCCGAATACTGTGCTCTTCAGGCGTCCGGCGGCTTGTCCGCCCCGTCTGCCGGTGACACTCCGGCCGCAAGGCCGTCGAACGGAGTAGACATGGACGTTGCAATCAAATCCATCCGACCCAGCAAGCCCGCCGACAGGCAGCCCGAGAGCCGTCCGGCCGAGCTTGATCCTGCCGAATTCCTCGCGGCGGCCGTCCGCGCCGACCAGCCGCGCCCCGCGCGTGCCGAGGCGGAAGCTGCCGTGAAGACGCTGCTTGCCTATATCGGCGAGAACACCGAGCGCGAGGGCCTGCTCGACACACCGCGCCGCGTGGTCGAGGCCTTCGACGAGCTCTACCAGGGCTATCACCAGTGTCCGGCCGAGGTGCTCGACCGCACCTTCGGCGAGACCGCCGGCTACGACGACTTCGTGCTGGTGCGCGACATCGAGTTCACGTCCCAGTGCGAGCACCACATGATGCCGTTCTACGGCAAGGCGCACATCGCCTATACGCCGGTGGAACGCGTCGTCGGCCTGTCCAAGCTGGCGCGCCTGACCGACATCTTCGCCCGCCGGCTCCAGACCCAGGAGCATCTGACGGCGCAGATCGCGGCCGCGATCGACGAGATCCTGAAGCCGCGTGGCGTTGCCGTCCTGATCGAGGCCGAGCATACCTGCATGTCGGTGCGTGGCGTTGCCAAGCATGGCGCCTCCACCTTCACCAGCCGCTACACCGGCATGTTCCGCGACAATCCGGCGGAGCAGGCCCGTTTTCTGTCCATGGTGCGAGGCCTGACGCGCTGACCTCGCGAACAGACCAAGCGAGGACGTACGTGTCCGCTCACTCCCACGACCTTGAAGAAGGCCTCGACTTCCGGCCGAAATTCGATGCGGCCGGTCTCGTCACCTGCGTCGCAACCGATGTCGCGACCGGCGACGTGCTGATGGTCGCGCATATGAACGACGAAGCCTTGCGCAAGACCATCGCGACCGGCGAGGCCTGGTATTTCAGCCGCTCGCGCAACGCCTTGTGGCGAAAAGGTGAGAGTTCAGGTCAGACCCAGCAGGTGATCGAGATTCGCACCGATTGCGACCAGGACGCGGTCTGGCTTCGCGTCGAGCAGATAGGGGCTGCCTGCCACACCGGCCGCCGGTCCTGCTTCTATCGCAAGGTGGAGGCCGAGGGCGGTGGTGCGAAGCTCGTCTTCGTCGACGCCGAGCGGCTGTTCGATCCGAGCGCGGTGTACAAAAAGTAACGTCGTGGCACGCGAAGCGGGCCCCGGAATGCGGATGGCCACAACGAAGAAGGTCCGGACCCTGCCGGGGCTTCTTTGGGAACTGCATCCGCTGTCGGATCAGTACTTCGCGGTCACAGGTCCAGCCCAATTGAAGCGGTAGACGAGTTCGCTGCGCACGTTGTGCTCGCGGAATTTCTCGGTTACCGAAAATCCGGTTGGGCCTCCGCCCAGGCCGGGCGTGAAGCTGACGGGCACATTTGCCCGATCGAATTCCGAATAGCGATACTCGGTCTTCCAAAAGAGCCCACGCAGGAAGCCCAAGGCATACTCGTCGCCGGCACCGATGAACCATCCACCTTTGGTAGTCCCAGGCATATTAACAGAAGGCGTAGCAAGTGTGGGGACGAACAGATCCGCCGATTGCCAATGGGCCTGTGTGTAGCCGGCCGAGACATAAGTCAGCAATTGCGGTAACATCGCATAGCCGGCTCGGGCGCCTACGGCCCACTGTCCATCCTGTTTCTGCGAGCCGGCGGTCCTGCCCCCAGCACCGTTGAATCCAATGTCGCCCTTCACATCCATGAAGTCATAGTCGCCGAAGGCGCCGACAAGCCACTTGCTGAACTGGTAGTCGCAGCCGGCCTGAACCGTGCCAAACCAACCATACGCACCGGCGGATTCATTGCCACTGGCGGCAAGCCCCGTCGCGGTTACATACTCGTTGTGGTCGTTCGCTGTGTAGGCGGCGCCGCCGCCAGCGCCGACATAGCAGCCTGTCCAGTTCGCGGCCGGAGCAGCAGCAACCGGAGCCTTTGTGTAGAGCTTTGAAGCCGGATCGGCTGCTGCGGTCGCAGAGCCGCCCCAGTTGAAGCGGTAGACGAGCTCGCTGCGGACGCTGTGCTCGCGGAATTTTTCGGTCGTCAGGATCGCGGTTGGCGGGGCGGCGAAAGGCGTGTAAGCCACAGGAACAGTGGTCCGATCAAATTCGGAGTAACGGTATTCGGTCTTCCAGAACAGGCCGGGCAGCAAGCCCAAGGCATACTCGTCGCCGGCACCGATGAACCAGCCACCCAGGGTCGCTCCGGGCAAGTTGAGGGGAATAAAGCCAGGAGCGAGATCCGTCGACTGCCAATGCGCCTGCGTGTAGCCCGCCGAAACGTAAGTCAGCAACTGCGGCAACACCACGTAGCCGGCACGCGCACCCACAGCCCATTGCCGGTCCTGCTTCTGCGAGCCGACCCTCCGTGCGAACTGGAAGGAGCCGTCGAACCCAAGATCGCTTGTCACGTCCATGACGTCGTAGTCCGCAAAGCCACCGACAACCCAGTTGCTGAACTGGTAGTCGCATCCGCCCTGGATCGTGCCGAACCAGCCGCGCCCACTGGCGGTCTCATTGCGATCAAAGAAAGGTGTGCTCGCTGATCGATCATCATGATCATTGGCCGTGTAGGCACCACCGCCGCCGGCACCGACGTAGCAGCCGGTCCAACTTGCGACCGGAACGGCAGCAACCGGCGCCTTGAGGGTCGCCAGGTCTGCCGCCGACGCGGACCCCGTCATCGCCGCAACTGCGGTCAGACAGAGCACGAACTTTCTCATCTTCAATCTCCAGCAGTAAGACCAAGGCGGTTGGGCATTTCATCCATCGTCGCAAACTAGAACGGAGCGGGCGGGGATAGCTTGGACGGGAGTGAAGCGCGGATAGGACTGGAGGGAAATCCGCGCAGGTTCTGCGCACGCGATGTAAAAATCACACAGGGACCGGACAAAGGCGGGACGAAAAGCGCTCGCGTGGGGTGCACGCATCGTGGCGACGAGAATGACGACGTCTGCTATTCGGTCACGTCTCCATTCAGGCCGGCGGCGAGGCCACGAGATAACCCCCGGCATGAGTGGCATCGGTCGACGTGGCGCCCCGGCGATTCTTGACTATCCGGCGGGGGGCGCGGCTTGTGGACATTCGGCTGCGGCGCAAGCTGATCGGCGCGTCGCCGACACAGGTTCGCGCGGCGTCCCGCGCCCCGGAATGACCGGGGGCGTCCGACAAATTTTTTTAACCCCGCATTAACCATAAATGTCCCACGGTGGGACGATCAGGCCGCCGAATTGCCGGCGCCGCTCAACGCCGCGCGGGGCGCGCAAGTCCATCATGTCGGTCGACAATTCCAGCGCCTCGCAGACAGCCGCGACCGACGGCTTCAGGCGCGTCGCTGGCGCGATCAAGCACGGCTCCAACCAGACCGGCGTCAGCTTCGAATACATGCTGACCACCGCCAAGATGGAATCGGATTTCGATCCCTCCGCCGGCGCCAGCACCTCGTCCGCCCATGGCCTTTATCAGTTCATCGACCAGACCTGGCTCGGTACGGTGAAGGAGGCGGGCCCCCAACTCGGCTATGGCAATTATTCCGATGCCATCACCAGGACGTCGTCCGGCAGCTACACCGTCGATGATCCCTTCATGAAGCGCTCGATCATGAAGCTGCGCGACGATCCGGAGGCCGCATCCAGCATGGCCGCGGCGCTGACGCAGTCCAACAGTTTCAAGCTCACCGGTCTGCTCGGTCGCCGGCCGTCCGACAGCGAGCTCTACATGGCGCATTTCATGGGCGTCGGTGGCGCGGCGAAACTGATCGCCAATGCCGAGGACAATCCGCAAGCTGTCGGTGCGCGGCTGTTTCCCAATGCGGCATCCGCGAACCGCTCGATCTTCTATGCCAAGGACGGCCGTGCGCGCAGCGTCTCCGAAGTCTATTCGGTGCTGAATGCACGTTACGCCAGCGCTGCGAACGCCAGATCGACGCGCAGCGCCATGGCGATGTATGGCGACACACCGTCGACCACGCAGGTTGCCGCCGCCAACGGCGTGCAGCCCACCGCGCCGATGGTCAACAGCGCTGCCTATCTGCAGACCTTCCCTGACTCACGCTCAGTGACGCCCGTGAGCGCGACAACTTCGACGACGGTTGCGGATAGTACGCCGACTGCACCGGCGTTCCGATCGATCTATCAGCCGGGCGAAGCGACGCAGCCGGTCTCGACGACGGTGCAGAAATTGTGGGGCAACAACGCTTCGCTGACGTCCATTGCGTCCACCACGCCGGACGTGCGGCCGCCGCAGCCGCTCGATCTCTTCAGCGATCGCAGTGGCACGTTCTCGAGTTAGCGCGCGGCAAGGCCTCTGGGCTGCTTCCAGGCCTTAACAAATCATCAATAAAACCAGCCAGTTATGGTGAACGCTTTGTTAAGCGTCGTGGTTTATTTTGTGTTGCAGGTGACGCGCCGTCACCGTTTCGTTTTTCGTTGCGTAAGCCGGAAGCAGCATGATTGTTCGGCAGTTCATCAATTGGATCAGGACCGCGCCCGCCGGCGAGCGGGCGGAGGCAACGCGGGCATTGGCCCGGGCCTGGCTGATCTCGGACCTTTCCCATGACGACCGTGTCGCCGCCGAAGGCGCGCTGCTGATGTTGCTCGACGATCCCTCGCCGCTGGTGCGGCAGGCGATGGCCGAGGCCTTTGCGCGCAGCACGGATGCGCCGGCATCGATCGTGCGGGCGCTGTCGGCGGACCAGCCGACCGTGGCGCTGCCAGTGCTTGAACATTCGCCGCTGCTGATCGATGCCGATCTCGTCGACATCGTTGCGACCGGCAATGACGAGGTGCAATGTGCGGTCGCGCGTCGCATCGCGCTGCCGGTCTCCGTCTGCGCCGCCATCGCCGAGGTCGGCTGCGCGGCGGCCGCGCTGGAATTGATCGAAAATCCCCACGCGGAGCTGGCGCCGTTCTCCTGGACGCGCATTGTCGAGCGTCACGGCCATCTCGCGGCGATCCGCGAGGCAATGCTGGTGCTGGACGACATTCCAGCCGCGACGCGCGCCGCGCTGGTCGCGAAGCTTTCCGAGACGTTGGCGCAATTCGTCGTGGCGCGGAACTGGCTCAGCGCCGACCGCGCCGAGCGCGTGACGATCGAGGCGCGCGATCGCTCCACCATCAACATCGCAGCACGCTCGCGCGGCGACGACATGCAAGGCCTGGTGAAGCATCTGCGTATCACCGGACAGCTCACCGCGGGCCTGATCCTGCGCGCGCTGCTGTCGAGCAATCTCGACCTGTTTGACGCGGCCCTTGCCGAATTGGCCGACCTGCCGCTGGCGCGCGTCACCGCGCTGCTGCACGACCGCGGCGGCAACAGCCTGCAGGCGCTGCTCCGTCGCGCCGGATTGCCGGAGACGACGTTCGCGGCATTCCAGGTCGCGCTCGATGCCTGTCACGAGCAGGGCTTTGTCGACACCGACGACACCGCGGCGCGCCTGCGCCGCCGCATGGTCGAGCGCGTGCTCACCCATTGCGAGACCGACCGCGGCGCCACCGAGCCGCTCATGGTCCTGCTCCGCCGCTTCGCCACCGAATCCGCGCGCGAAGAGGCGAGGCTGTTCTGCGACGAGCTGGTCGCAGAAGACGCAGTTGATCCCAGGTATGACGATCTGATCGCCGCGTAGACAGGTGGGTAGGGTGGATTAGCCGAAGGCGTAATCCACCATCTTACTTTCCGTTTAGACAGAGAAGAGGTGGGGTTACGCTTCGCTAACCCGCCCTACCACGCTTGCAATACCAGTGAGCCGCTACTCCGCCGGCACGATGCTCGGTGCCAGGATCACTTCGAGATGCTCGGGACGGTCGCGGTTGACATCGGCGAGATAGTCGTCGGCGACCTTGCGTAAGCGGCGGCTGAGTTCGGCGGAGACGCTGATGCTGTCGAGCTTGGTGTTCTCGTGCACGATAGCGAGGATCGCGTTGATGTGGTGCGTGAACAGCTCGGCCGGCACTCTTTCCAGATCCGGCGCGTGTTCGATCACGCGGCAGAGGCTCTCGGCGACCCCGGCAGCGGCCGGAAAACCGAACGTGGCGGCGTCGCCCTTGATGTCGTGTGCGGCATGGAACAGCTCGTCACGCCGTTCCTTGGTGAAGCCGTCGTTGCGGATGGCGACGTAGGCGGTCGAGAGCCGATTGACCTCGGTGGTCATCCAGTCCTTGAACTCGCTGGACAGGCCGGCAAGCGCCTGCTCGGCGCGGCCGACCGGATCGTCCATGTCCTTTTCCTCGACCCGGCGCAGAACTTTACGCAGCGGATTGGGCTGCGTGATGACCTGATGCGTGGCGAAGGCCTTGACCTCGATGTCCTTTGCGCTGTTCTTCGCCATGATGCCTGCCTCGTCGTGTCTGACGTTGCGCTAGATGGAGGAGCGGGCCTTGTCGAGCAGCGAGGGCTGCTGGAGCACCTCGTGCTTTTCGCCGACGCGGCGCTCCGGGCCCATATAGGCGGAGTTGGTGTTGCGGCGCCGGTCCGGACCGAAATAGGTCTTGGTCTTGATGAAGGGACGGGGACTGGCGACGACGTTGAGGATGCGCTGGTAAAGGCCCTTGGCCGAGATCGGCTTGGCCAGGAATTCGGTGACGCCGGCATCGCGCGCGACGGTGACGCGGCGCTTCTCGGAATGACCGGTCAGCATGATGATCGGCGCGTAAGGATTACCCTTGGATTCCGGCTGCCGGATCATCTGCGCGAGCTCGAGCCCGTCGAAGATCGGCATCGCCCAGTCGGTGATGACGATATCGGGCACATAGTGGCTGTACATTTCGAGCGCGGTCGCGCCGTCCTCTGCCTCGTACACCTCGCGGGCGCCGAACGAATGCAGCAGCGTCCGCAGAATGCGGCGCATGTGCGGATTGTCGTCGCAGACGAGAAAGCGCAGCTTGTTGAAGTCGATGCGAAACATGACGCCCGGGCCAAAGCGGTCAACCTTCGTTAACCATATCGTGCCGAGGGTTAACGAAGCGTTGCGAAAGGGCGCCCGGGCAGCGGCTCAATACCCGAACTGCTCGCGCAAAATGCGCTCTTCCAGGCTGTGGCCGGGGTCGAACAGCATGCGCATCGAGATGGTCTTGTCCGACAGGATCTCGACGCGCCGGACCCTGCGCACTTCCTCGTGGTCGGCGACCGCGGCGACGGGCCGCTTGTCGTCTTCGAGCACCTCGATCACGACATAGGCGGTGTTGGGGAGCAGGGCGCCTCGCCAGCGCCGCGGCCGGAAGGCGCTGATCGGCGTCAGCGCCAGCAGTGCCGCGTTGATCGGCAGGATCGGGCCCTGCGCCGACAGATTGTAGGCGGTCGAGCCTGCCGGCGTCGCCACGATGATCCCGTCGGCAATCAGCTCCGGCATGCGCTCGCGCTCGTCAATCAGGATGCGCAGGCGCGCCGCCTGGGAGGTCTGGCGGAACAGGTAGACCTCGTTGATGGCGTGGTGCAGGTGGACGCGGTCGTTGACGTCGGTCGCGCGCATCAGCAGAGGATTGATTTCGGATTCATGCGCCGCCTCGAGCCGCCCGCGCAGGTCGTGCGCCGAGTACTCGTTCATGAGGAAGCCGACCGTGCCGCGGTGCATGCCGTAGATCGGCTTGCCCGAGCGCATATGATGGTGCAGCGTCTGGAGCATCAAGCCGTCGCCGCCGAGGGCGACCACGACGTCGGCCTCGTCGGGATTGCAATTGCCGTATTGCGCCGTGAGCTGGTGGAAGGCGGCCTCTGCCTCGTTGCTCGGGCTGGCGACGAAGGCGATCCGGTCGTATCGCGATGGCTTGGTCATGGCTTCCGGGGCAGGGCCGCTGGCTTGAGAAAGTTCCGCCGAGGTCGTCTATACGACCTGGGCCTGTATTGTCGAGGATGACCGGCCGGCAAGGCAAACGCGGGGCCGGCCAGGCATTCGCGGTTCTGGGCAAAACCGGGCGGAAAAGCCAGTCTCCAGCCTCCGATCCCCCAAACCGTCGCAATTGGCGGCTAAAGCTGTGACCAACGAATTGAGCGCGCAGGCGGGGCAGGGAGAACAATCATGATCATGAGTTTGCCGACGCTGCGTCGCGTTGGACTGGCGCTGGCGCTGGCGCTGGCGGTCTCGGCGTTCGCGCTCGCCGGCCTGGCGCGCGCGGACGATCCGCCGCAGCCGCGCAACGAGGCGCCCGTGCCTGCGGGACAGAAGGGCGGCGGACGCGGTGGAAATGCGCAGAGTACCGCGCAGCCCTCGCCGTCTGCCGCTGAACAGCATCGTCTGCCCGCAGACTCCACCACCAAGCAGACCCTCGATCTGCCCGGCCGCACCCTCAACTTCGCCGCGACCGCAGGCTCCATCCGCGTGTTCGACGAGAAGGGCGAGCCGCTCGCCGACATCGCCACCACGTCCTACGAGCTCGACGGCGCCGACCGCGCCGCGCGCCCGGTGACGTTCCTGTTCAACGGCGGCCCCGGCGCGTCTTCGGCGTGGCTTCAGTTTGGCGCGGCCGGACCATGGCGGCTGCCGCTCGACGGTGAGGGACTATCGCCGTCGGCCTCGCCCGAGGTGAAGCCGAACGCGGAGACCTGGCTCGACTTCACCGATCTCGTCTTCATCGATCCCGTCGGCACCGGTTACAGCCGTCTCGTCGCGAGTGGGGAAGATGCCCGCAAGCGGTTCTATTCGGTCGACGGCGACGTCAATTCGATCGCGCTCGTCATTCGCCGGTGGCTCGAGAAACACGGCCGGCTGACATCGCCGAAATATGTCGCGGGCGAGAGCTATGGCGGCATTCGTGGACCGAAGGTCGTGCGGCAGTTGCAGCAGCAGCATGGCGTCGGCGTCAAAGGCTTGATCCTGGTGTCGCCGCTGCTGGATTTCCGCGAATTCACCGGCACGAGCCTTCTGCAATATGTCGCGAGCCTGCCGAGCTATGCGGCGGTGGCGCGCGAAGCCAAGGGACCGGTCAAGCGCGCCGATCTCGCCGATGTTGAGGCCTACGCGCGCGGCGAATTCCTGGCCGATCTCGTCAAGGGCGAGGCGGACAGCGAAGCCTCCAATCGTGTGGCCGATAAGGTCGCCGAGCTCACCGGCATCGACCAGGCGGTGAGCCGAAGGCTCGCCGGCCGCTTCGACGTCAGTGAATTCCGCCGCGAATTCGATCGCAAGAACGGCATGGTGACCGGTCGCTATGACGGATCGGTTCGTGGCCTCGATCCCTATCCGGATTCGAACAGTTCGCGTTTTGGTGACCCCTCGGGCGATGCGCTGCAGGCGCCGCTGACGAGCGCCGCTGTCGATGTGCTCACGCGAAAACTCAACTGGCGGCCGGATGGCTCCTATGAAGTCCTCAACGGCGCCGTCGAGCGCAACTGGGATTTCGGCGGCGGCATCAACCCGCCGCAATCGCTGTCGGAGCTGCGTCAGATCCTCGCCAACGATGCTAAGCTGAACGTGCTGGTCGCGCACGGTCTGTTCGATCTCGCTACGCCCTATTTCGGTACGAAGCGTGCGCTCGACCAGTTGCCCGCCTTCGTGACGTCGCGCGTCAAGTTCGTCGTCTATCCCGGCGGACACATGTTCTATTCGCGCGACGGGTCGCGGCAGGCGCTGCGCGGCGAGGTCGAGGCTTTGATCAGGGAGTAGGGCGCCTCTTGCGCGGCGGGTAGCGCCGCTCGATTTCGCGCGCCACGACGCCGGCAGGTTTGAGGTTTGCTCCCCCCAGCCAGACGTCGCTGACATTGCCGCGTCCGTTGCGGACGCGGCGCACGGGTTCGCCGTGGCTGGAATAACCGGCAGCCCAGACGAGCTTGCCGGCGTCGCGGCCGGTGACCTCGATCTCGGCGGCATCCATGAACGGATTGTTGAACTGCGGATTGGCGACCAGCACGCGGTTGCCGACGGGTACCAGATCGTTCGCGCCCCAGATCGTCCACCAGCGGCCGGTCCAGTCGCGTACGCGCCGGTCGGGTGCGCCGCGGGTCTTGAAAACGCGCAGGATCTGCATCGCGCCGTCCATCCAGAGCGGCGCGACGCCGTCGATGGAGTTGCTGAGGATGCTGATCGCGAGTTCGCAGCCGGGAATGGAGCAGGTCCGGGAGATGTAGCCCTGAAAGCCGCCGCCGTGGCCGAACCAGTCCCAGCCGTCGGTCTTTCCGGCGTTGACGCCGAAGCCGTAATGGGCCTCGAAGCTCTGCGGGACGCGCCAGTGATTTCGCGTCATCTCACGGCGGCTCGCGACCGACAGCACGCTCTTCTTCGCATTGGGAGCGAGCTGGGCGAAGAATCGCGCAGTGTCCGCGGCCGTGGCAACGAAACCTGCGGCGGATGCCATGGCGTGCGCGGGATTGTCGCCTGGGATCACGCAGCGTTCGCCGAACGGCAGGCGTCGCGTGTGGCCGCGCGCAAACAATGCGCCCTTGGGAAGCGGCACATTCGGTTCGGTCTCGCGCAGGCCGGCAGGCTCGATGATCTCGTGCTTGATCCAGGCGGGATAGGACTCCTTCGTGATTGCTTCGATGACGAGGCCCATCAGGGCAAAGCCGTGGTTCGAATATTTGAAACGGGTGCCTGGCTCGATCGCGGTCGGCAGCTTCAAATCCGCGAGCAGCTCCTTTGCATTGAGATAGGGACGGCTGTCGATGAACTGGCCGGAGTCGGCGCCGTCGCGCGTCAGCCCGGCGCTGTGCGAGAGCACCTGCGCAATCGTGGTCTCGGCGACCCGCGGATGCAGGCCGCTGACATATTGGCCGACGGGATCGTCGAGCCGGAGCTTGCGCTGCTCGCGCAGCTTCATGATGCCGGCGGACGTGAAGCTCTTCGAGTGCGAGGCGATGCGGAAGCGGTGGCGCGGCGTGAGCTTCTCGCCGGTGTCGAGATTGGCGAGCCCGAATGCATGCTCGGCGACGACTTCGCCGCGATGCACGAATGCAACCAGGACACCGGGCTGCTGGAAGGCGGTCTGCTGGAATTCAATCCAGGAGCCGATGTAGTCGATCGCGGATCGCAGCCACGTGTCCATTGCGCTACCGGTTTGCGAGGGGAATGGGTGCGCGAAGGCTAGCCGAGAAAGCAGAACGGGCACAACCCGGAAGGTTGTGCCCGTTCGCGTCAAGCCAAGCCGTGAAGTCTCAGTAGACGAGCGTCGCGCCGGTCGGCTTGTCGAGTGCGGCAGCCAGCGAGCGATACTCGGAGCTGTCGGTGCCGGCGAGCATGGCGATCTTGTTCAGGTGGTACTGCGCCTGTTCGCGGTTGCCCTGCTCGAGCTGCCAGAGGCCGTAATACTGCCAGGTGCGGACGTGGTTCGGATCGTCCTTCAGCGCGATCTCGTAATAGACCTTCGAGGACTGGTAGTCGCCGAGCTTGCGATAGGAGTAGCCGATCAGGTTCGCGACGTCGGCGACGTCGTCACGCTTGAGCTGCTTCAGCTGGCCGATCGCGCTCGTATAATCGTGGTTGTCGTAGATCGTGGTGTAGGCGGTGCGATAGGCCGCGAGGAATTTGGGATCGCTGACCGAGGAGCTCTTCTTCTTGCCCTTCTTGGTCGAGGTATCAGACTTCGGCGGCGAGGAGGGCTCGTCACTGCCCGCGGCATAGGCGCTGGTCAGGGCCGGTCCGGCCGCCAAGCTCACGGCGACAAGTCCCGGCACAAGAAGCGTTGAGAGTTTGCGCATTGAAGTTCTCCCGAATGGAACGTGGCGATCCTACACGATTGCCCAAAGACCGGAACACCCGGCCGGCAAAAACATTCCCGGCACCCGAGCCTATTCGCCATTCCTGAGATGACAAACTTGTCATCCAGATGAACGGAGGCTGGCCGCGCGCTTCAGACTGGGTTCAGTGCGCCCCCACTAGGCTCTGACCCATGATCGAAGAGTTGGCGAGAGGGCGCCGCCTCAAGATCCTTCCAAGAGGAGACCAACCATGTTGAAGACCATTTCCGCAGCTTTGCTCGCCGCCTCCGTCATCGCAGCCCCGGCCTTCGCCGCGGATGCCGCCAAGACCACGACCAAGACCACCACGACCGCGCCGGTGATCAAGGCGGACCAGACCCAGAGCAAGGTCTCGACCACCGCGGCCAAGCCCGACGCCGGCGTCAAGGCTGATGCCAAGACGGATGCCAAGACGGCCGACGTCAAGTCGAGCGCCAAGGTCGATACCAAGACGAAGGCGATGAACGCCAACGCCGCGGTCACGCCGGACGAGCACAAGACCGTGCGGACTCACCGCCATCACCACAAGCATCTGTCGGCCAAGAAGTCGCTGAAGACGCCGTCGGACCTCACCAAGCCGGTGACCACCGAGAAGCGCAGCTAACCCCTGACCCCAGCGAGGCGGCATCCCTGACATTGCCCGCCGCCTCGCGCGGAGTTCAGGCCCGGCCCGTTCGTCATGCTTCACGCGAAAGCGCGAAGTTCTGGCGGCGGGCCGGTGCGCTGTTTGCCGCAAATGAAATCTCCCCGTTTCGAGATTCACGATCGGGCATCGCCAAAACAACCCCATGCACAGTAGACGACGATAGGTGAATCAATGGGTTGATGAACATCAATCTACGGATTTTGCGAATCCGGTTGACTCGTCGGGCAAAACATCTCTAGACCTGCATCATTGCAATTCTGAGGCTGGACCACTCCAGGTCGATTGAGCGGCGAGCGCGAACTGTGAGGCGATTGGCGAAACGCGCGGCGAGGCTGGCATCGGTCCTGGCGCTGCCCCTGACGCTCGCGGCCTGTTTTGGCAGCGACAGTGACCGCCCATCCCTGATGGAGGGCGGCCAGGCTGGAGGGCCGCAGCCGTTCCCCGACAATTTCCGTACCGACACGGTGGCCCTGATGCGCGCCTATCTCAACAATCCGGTCGGCGTGCGCGAGGCCAGCATGGCCGATCCGGTGCTGCGCGAGGTCGGCGGGCGGCAGTTCTATATCAGCTGCCTGCACTTCACGCCGCGCGAGGCCGACGGCGGCTACAAGGGCATGCGCGAACGGGCCGCCATCTTCGTCAACGGTCGGGGCGACCGCATCGTCGACCGCACGAGCGAGATCTGCGCAGGCGCGGTTTACGCACCCTTTCCAGAACTGGAAAAGATGACGCGGTAACGCAAAGCCGGCCTTCATCGCGCAGTGCTAGGACAGGTGCTGCCGGAGCCGCTGCATCACATTTCGGCGAGCTTTGAACGGGGTGGTTTCGCCTTGCGACAAATCCTTATGGTGGGTCTTGCCCAAACGATAAAATCGGTCGGCGCAAGCGGACGTGATGGAACAAAATCGCGATGTTGCCACCCCGTCACAGTCACGAACGATCAACGTTCCGGCATCGCCGCGAAGCAACCAAAATCACGCCACGTTGTTTCCTGAGGGTCGATTTGAAAGAACGGGGATGACAATGAAAACGATTTTGCTCGGTGCCGCGGCTCTGCTGGCCCTGGCCGCGCCGGCGGCCGCTGCCGACATTCAGCCGCGCACCTACACCAAGGCTCCGGCCTACACGCCGCCGCAGCTGATCTACAACTGGACCGGCTTCTACATTGGCGGCCATGTCGGCGGGGCCTTCGCCGGCGACACCACCTTCCAGTCCAGCGACGCCCGCTTCCTGGGCGGCGTGCAGGGCGGCTTCGACTACCAGTTCGCGCCCAATTGGGTTCTGGGTATCGAGGCCCAGTATTCCTGGCTGCCGACCAACAACAAAGGTGTCGCGTTCCCGCTGGGCACGCAGGTGACGTCGAACACCGACCAGCTCGGGTCGGTGACCGGTCGCCTCGGCTACACCTGGGGCCCGGCGCTGCTCTACGCCAAGGGCGGTTACGCATGGCGCAACGGCGGCCTCGGCGTCAACATCGCCGGCGTGCCGCAAGCCTTCACGACCACCGGCAACAGTAAGGATGGTTATACCGTCGGCGCCGGCCTCGAATACATGTTCGCGCCGAACTGGTCGGCCAAGGCCGAGTACCAGTATTACAATTTCGGCAGCACCACGATCACGTCAGGTCCGGCCGACGTGGTGGGCGTCCGCGGCCGGGACGACGAGCATACCGTCAAGGTCGGTGTGAACTATCGTTTCGGCTGGGGTGGTCCGGCAGCCTCGCGCTATTGAGCCGCAGCAAGCGGTACGACCACGGACTGACAAAGGCCGGCTTTCCGCCGGCCTTTCGTTTGACCGGCCGTGTTTGGCAAGCCGTGTTTGGATTGCGTGAACCATCTGGCGCGTCATTTGCAAGCAAACAGTCTGGCGCGCGCATTCTCACGCGTGTCACGGGGATCGGGTAAAGCAAAAATAATTTTTGCGACTTACGGAACTCGCGCTCCGGTACGCGTATTAGGGGATTACCGGGCTGGTGGGATGGCGAACATGCGTATCTTGGCGTCGGTCGTGGTGCTCGCGTGCTTTGTCGCGCTGCCTTGTTCTGCCCAAACAATCCTCAAATCCGAGCCTCTGATGTTGGCACCTTACGAGGTCGCCTTCGTCAAGGACCTGTCCTGTCCGTATGGCAAGGTGCTGAAGGTCACCGGAGCGATCCGCGGGCTGCACCGCCGCAAGGCCTGTGTGTCGCTGGCCGGTGAGCAGGCGTCGCTGGCGACCGCGACCCCCTGAGCCCTCCGACCGCCTCGGACCTCCTGGCCGATCTCACGAGCCGAGCTGAAGCTCGATCCTGGACGCCCGCTCGGCGTCCGCCTTGTTCTGGGCGGGGTCCTCGCCATGGGCGGCCCGGCAGGCTCTGATCTCATAGTCATTGTCGAGCACCCGGCGGGGGCCGTGCCGCTCCTCATCGGCGCTGACGTCCACGACCAGGCCGCTCCGTTGCGCGAGCTGCCAGACATCGGCTTCATCAGGATAGGCTTTGCTGATCTGGCTGTCGTTGCAAAACAGGGCGTAGGGCACGTCTGCCGCTCCAGGAAAGCGAAAGGAAACGCATCAACGAATTCATGCGGGAAGGGGTTCCGGCGCGATCACGGGGCCGTGAACGAAGCCGCAAGGCCCCTGGGTCCTGAGTCCTTAACGAGTCCTGAATCCGCGAGAAAAGATACTTTGTGACTCGTTTGGCGGAATCAGCGGATGTTTCCGGCCATGACGACCGACCTTAAAACCTGCTGCGGGCACATGCTGCTGCCACTGACGCTGGGATTGCTCGGCGCCTGTGCGGCCAATCTCTGGCTGGTCTGGTCCTGGCTATAGGCCACCCGCGGTGAGGCGGTGGGCCGCTTCACCTGTCTGCTTCCGGACGGATTGATGGGTCGCGGATCGCCGCGCGGAGCTTGCTCAAGGTCGCCGCACAATATTCCTCTCGCTCGCGCTCGAAGCGCTCCTGATGCTTCCTGAAACTGGCGATGCGAGCCTGCATCTCGCCGCGAAAATCGTTGCCGGTCCGTGGGGCAGACAAAGGCTGTGGAGCCGTGGCCGCCTGCGGGAGCGGATCGGCTTGCGGTGGCTCGAGCGCAACGGTCACGGACTGGACGGAGACGATTTCAGTGGTGAAGGTCGGTGCAATCGTACCGGTCGCCGGCCGACGGACATCGTCCTTCCTGCCGGACACCGATTGTACGAACGCCAGTGTCTGCGCGATCAGTGCGTCGCGTTCCCGGATCCACTTCATGATCCCACCACCCTGTTGGAGCCATTCCACCAAAGGCTGGACGCCGAATCAAGGAAGCTGTTGGCAAGGGATTGCATATTTTTCCCGATCATCTGACATTGGTCGCATGGATTCCATGGCCGACCCGTCGGACGAAGCGCAGGGCCTGCGGCTCGTGCGCGCCTTTCTGTCGCTGCCGCCGGAGAAGCGGGCGGAGGTGATCGCATTCGTCGAGGATCTGGTGCGCGCTCACGTCGCGCCCGTTGACGGCCGGGAGGCGACACCGACCTGATCGCGGCCGGGTTGCCCCTCAGCGTCCAAAGCTTGCGCGAAGCTTACGGGCAGCCGCCGAATGCGTATTTTTCCGCAGGGTTCCATTGAGTATTAAATTTTAACGTTAACGGGTTCCAATACCGCCGGACCGGTTAGGTCCATGGGACCTTAAGATTATTGGGCGGGGCAATGAGCTTTTTGAACAATTTGAAGATCGTCTTGAAGGTTGCGCTGATCGTGACCGTGATGGGCATTGCCCTGGTCGCCGTCGCGGGCTTCGGCATCCAAGAGCTGACGGCGACCGTCGATGGCTTCGGCGAACTGAGCGCCATGCAGTCGGCGGCCCTCAACCTCACCCGCGGCCAGCGTCGCATCGAGACCTATCATGCCGCGCTCTATGCGGTGTTCACCGAGACGACGGAAGCGGGCAACGCTGCCCGCCTGAACACGGCCAACCAGAACCGCAGCGAAATTCGTCAATATCTGGATGCGGCGGAGAAAGACGACCCGACGAGGGCGAACGAGATCAAGGGCATCAGCGACCAGCTGAAGGCCGTGTTCGCCGGCTGCGATCCGGTGCTGCAGGCCGGCGCGGCCGCCAGCAGCCCGGCGGAAAACGCCAAGGCTGCCGAGCGTGCGCACAAGGAGTGCGACCCGCTGATCGACGCATCGCTTGCGCGGGTCGCAAAGTTTACGGCCGATGTCAGCAAGGCAGTGGCCCAGCGCAGGGAAGTCATCAACCGCGACGCCAAATCCGCGATCTGGACCGTGATCAGCGTCAGCGCCGCCGGTCTGGTGCTCGGTATCGCGGTTGCGCTCTTCATTGGCCTTGTGGCGATGTCGAGGCCGATTGCCCTGCTCAAGCGCGCCATGGAAGGCCTGGCGCGCAATGATCTCAAGACCGAAGTGCCCGAGAAGGAGCGCGGTGACGAGATCGGCGATATGGCCAGGACGGTCGAGGTGTTCAAAACGAACGCCATCGAGGTCGAGCGCCTCAAGGCAGCACAGGTGGAAGTCGAGAAACAGGCCGCCGAGCAGCGCAAGCGCGACATGGTCAACCTGGCTGATGGTTTCGAGCGCGCGGTCGGCGAGATCATCGACACCGTGGGATCCGCGTCCACCGAGCTCGAGGCGTCGTCCTCGACGCTGGCCACCACCGCGCAGCGCGCGCAGGAGCTGACTTCGGTCGTCGCGGTTGCTTCAGGCGAAGCAACCAGCAATGTCCAGTCGGTTGCGACCGCGACCGAGGAATTGTCGTCGTCGGTCAACGAGATCAGCCGGCAGGTGCAGGAATCCGCACGGATGGCGAGCGAAGCCGTCAACCAGGCGCGCACCACCACCGAGCGCGTCAGCGAGCTCTCGGTTGCCGCGACGCGCATCGGCGACGTCGTCGAGCTGATCAACACCATTGCCGGCCAGACCAATCTGCTGGCGCTGAACGCCACCATCGAGGCGGCGCGCGCAGGCGAGGCCGGCCGCGGCTTTGCCGTCGTCGCCTCCGAGGTGAAGACGCTGGCCGAGCAGACCGCGAAAGCGACCGGCGAGATCAGTCAGCAGATCTCCGGCATCCAGAACGCCACCCAGGAATCGGTGACGGCGATCCGCGACATCTCCGCGACCATCGAGCGGCTGTCTGAAGTGTCCTCGACCATTGCCGCGGCCGTCGAGGAGCAGGGCGCCGCGACCCAGGAGATCTCGCGCAACGTGCAGCAGGCAGCGCACGGCACCCAGCAGGTCTCGACCAACATCACCGACGTGCAGCGCGGCGCGGCCGAGACCGGTTCGGCCTCGTCGCAGGTGCTCGCGACCGCGAAGATGCTGGCGACCGACAGCAACCGCTTGAAGGACGAGGTCGGAAAATTCCTGCGGACGGTGCGCGCCGCCTGAGCCCGCGCGACGAAGAAAGCCCGGCGGCTTCGCGCCGCCGGCACGCCGCGGCTCCTATTGCGGCAGCAGGAAAGCCATCGCGATCGCGAAAAGGAAAAGCATCGCGACGACAGCCGCGACGGCTCCGGCGATGACCTTGGCGCTGTCTCGGCTGGTGTGGGAAGGCATGCGGCGCGCATGCTACCTCATGTCGAACTCTGATCCAATCCATCGTCGTCGGGTTTCGGAACGAATGCCTCGCGCGTATAGTATGCTTGCGACGGAATCTCGACGCGAGTCCTGTCAGATGATCTCCAAACGTCCCGCCGTGCTCGCCCACGAGCGTTTCGTTGCCGACCGCCAGAATTTTGCCGGCCTTGATCTTGCGGCGCGCTTCGAGCGGATCCAGCGGACCAATTTGTGGGGAGCTGCGACCTCGGTCTCGGGCCTCGGGTCCGAAGATCGCGCCACCGCCGCGATCCGCGAGGCGCTGCCGGGCCTGTTGCGGCGGTGTGGCGCGCGTTCGCTGCTCGATGCGCCCTGCGGCGACGCCGGCTGGATCGGCAGCATGCAACTCGACGTCGACTATACCGGCATCGATATCGTTCCATCGCTGATCGCGGCCAACAGCGCGCGCGCCGCGCGCGGTGAAATCCGCGGCCGCTTTCTCGTCGCGGACGTCACGCGCGATGCGCTGCCGGCATGCGACCTGATCCTGTGCCGCGACTGTCTCGTGCATCTGAGCTTCCAGAAAATCGCGCGCGCCATTTCCCGCTTTCGCGCGAGCGGAGCGCAATGTCTGCTGGTCACGACGTTTCCGGAGTGGGACAATAACAGCGATTGCGAGGACGGCGACTGGCGCGCGCTCAACATGACGAGACCGCCGTTCGACTGGCCCCCACCGCGCGAGTTGATCGACGAGCGCTGCGACGAGGGCGGCGGCGGCTGGCGCGACAAGAGCCTCGGGCTCTGGCGGCTCGATGATTTGCCTGAGAGCGCAGCTGAGCCCGAGTGACACGCGCGGCCATCATCGCCGCGACTTGGCGCTGGTGCCGGCTGAGGGGATTGAACCCCCGACCTTCGGTTTACAAAACCGCTGCTCTACCGCTGAGCTAAGCCGGCAACGCCTTGAGAAAGCGGGCAAGGGCCGGCATGCGCCGGGCTGCCCGCCCGCGCGTCGCAATACCAGACTTGATTGGAAAGTGCCAGAACCCGCAAGGCCCGTCGCGCGCATGAAACAGGCGGCCTTTTCGGCCGCCTGTTTGCGTGCTTTCCCGTTAGATTGGCTTACTGGCAGATGTGCCGGCGGCCGTCTTCACCCTTGAACCAGGTGCCGGGCGTGCAGACGAAGCCGTTGCGCTGGGCATAGGTGCGGGTGTCCCAGCCACGATTGTCCCAGCCATTGTCATAGGCGTAGCTGTTGTCCAGGGCGCGGAACGGGGCGGTCGCGATCGCGCCCGCGGTGCCGATCGCGGCGCCTGCGACATCGCCCGCGGCGTCGGCCGGCCAGAAGCCGGTATGGGTCCTGTTCCAGTCGTTATTCCAGTCGCGATTGCTCTGGCGGTAGCTCACCCGGTGGTGACGATATCCGTCGCGTCCGAGATTCTGGCAGGCGGGGTCGGCGGATTGCATCGCGCAGCGTTCGGAATTGGTGACGACCGATTGGGCCATCGCGGAGCCGGTCACCATGGTCGCCGCAATCGCCGTCGCGCCGAGGAGTTTTGTGATCGTCATTGGTTGTCTCCCTTCGAATTGACGGTGGCTCAATGTCGTGCGGCGGGGGTCGTTCCGGGGCATCAGGCGGATTTTCCGCAAGCGTCGGTCAAACGGACGTGAGCGAATGGAACACAGGCTGCGGCCGTTAACACTTCGCTAGCGCGCGTTGGAACATTTGCGCGGCGCGCGATCCTTACGCGTTAGGCTTACCGGAATTTGGTCAGCGCTCCTTAACCCTCTCTACGCTGCGATCCGGTAGGTTGTAGCCAGGATAACCGGGATCGTTCCATGCGCGCATTCGCGCTCGCAGCCATTCTGATCGGACTGCCCGCAACGGCCTTTGCCGGCGGCGGGTTCGATATCGTCGTGCCCAGCCGTCCCGGTGTGCCCATCATCATCAACAATATCGATGCGTCCTACGCTGTCATCGAAGGTGCCTGGGGCCTCGGCAAGAACATCCAGGTGCAGCCCACGATCTATGGCGGCGTGTACGTCCCGGATCGGCAGCCATCCGATGTCGGGCATTATTATCCGAGCTCCGGCCTGCAGCCCGGCTATGGACGCCTCGAGATCGAGCCGCCCACGAACCGCAAATTGCCCAAGCCTGCGGAGAGCTATCATCAGACCTGGGGCGCGTCGTCCGCGCCGCTGCCGCCGCAAATGGATGTGCCGGTCAACCCGCCGCCGGTGATCCTCGCGCCCGAATTCAACGACCGTCCGCGGCCTCCGCGACCACGGCCGCATGCAGGAATGCCCGGCAAGCCGCCGGGTTAAGAAACGTCAGAATCCAACAAGACGGACATCAACAGGAGAGAGTAATGCGTCAGATGATTTCAGGACTGGTCGCGGCCGCTGCCGTGATGATCGTGGGCAGCGCGCCGGCCATGGCCTGCGGCTTCAACCCGTGCCAGCCGGTCGCGCCGGTGTTCTCCGGCTGCAACACCGGTTGCGGTGGTTATGGCTACGGCGCCGGCTATGGTTATGAGCGCCTCGCCGAGCCGACCACGCAGTACTACTACGTCAACCAGGGCCCGACCTATACCGGCCCGGGCGCCTTCGCGCCGCAGCCGACCTACCAGGAAGACGCGGTCGTCGCCCCCGCCAATTACGGCTACGGCTATCGCGCTGCCGCCGTCGAAGCGCCGGCCGCTTATCCCTATCGCCGCCCGTATTACCGCCCGTATCGCTACGGCTACGGTCCGCGCTACGGCTACCTGCCGCGCCCGCATTACGGCTACGGTCCGCGCTATGGCTATGCCCATCGCTACGCGCCGTACTACGGCGGCCATCGCGTGCTGCGCCGCTATTACTGATCTCTGATCGGTTCAGCCAATCAAGCGCCCGGCCTACGCCGGGCGTTTTTTTGTCAGCGCTTCATCAAACCCAGTCTGACAGCCCCGACATAGAGCGAGAGCACCGCGGCGTTCGAGACGTTGAGGCTCTTGATCTCGCCGGGCATGTCGAGCCGCGCCACGACGCTGCAGGTCTCGCGCGTCAATTGACGCAGGCCCTTGCCCTCGGCGCCAAGCACCAGTGCGAGCGGCTCGCGCAAGGTCACCTCGGAGAGATCTGCGCTGCCTTCGCTATCGAGGCCGACGGTCTGGAAGCCGCTGTCGTTGAGTTCGTTCAGCGCGCGGGCGAGGTTTTGCACCGTGACCATCGGCACCAGCTCCAGCGCGCCGGAGGCGGCCTTGGCGAGCACGCCTGTCGCTTCGGGGCTGTGACGCGCGGTGGTGACGATCGCCTTCACCGCAAAGGCCGCGGCCGAGCGCAGGATGGCGCCGACATTGTGCGGGTCGGTGATCTGGTCGAGCACCAGCACCATGCCTTCCTGCGCCAGGTCCTCGATGTCGGGCGAGGGCAGGGGATCGGCCTCGGCGAGCAGGCCCTGGTGCACGGCGTCGGGCGAGAGCAGGCGGTCGATCTCCTGGGGACGGACGATCTCGGGCGCGATCCGGGTCGGGATCTTTTCGTCCGCCAGGCGCCGCGCGGCGTTCTCGGTCAGCGTCAGTTTGCGGATCTGCCGCTGCGGGTTGGCGAGCGCCATGGTGACGGTGTGCCAGCCATAGAGGATGACGGGCCCGTCGGCATGCGAATCGCGTTCGCGCCAGGCCGGCCGGCCGGCCGATTTCCCGGGTTTCTTGAAAGGCTTAGACCCGCCGCGGGGGCCCTTGGGGAGGAATTTTCGATCCTTCATGGGCTCGCTTGTGTCACGGGTCCCGGAATATGGCAATTTGGGTGCGTTCGGGGGCGATTTTAGCTGTTCGCCTCGGTTGACTTTACCCCACCGCTTCGCCCATAACCGCGCCCGGTCGCGCCCCCATCCGGGCTGTCGCGGCCTTCACGTTCCATGGCCGTCTTCGGTCCGCCGGCACAGGTCCGGCCCGATTGTGCTGCCGTCGAGCGGGGGAGTGTCCCGAGTGGCAAAGGGAGCTGACTGTAAATCAGCCGCCTCATGGCTTCGCAGGTTCGAGTCCTGCCTCCCCCACCACGCTTCGCCCTTCGGGCTACGCGTGGCGCAGCCACCTGATGCCTGAAGGGCGAAGTGCGGTGTCCGGCGAAGCCCGTAGGGCGAAGACGGACTGAGGCAAACGCGACGTTCTCACCCCATCATCTCCCTGACCATCGGCACCACCTTGCCCCCGTAAAGCTCGATGCTCTTCATCAGCTTGTCGTGCGGCAGCGGGCCCGCCGAGTATTTGAGCTGAAACCGCGCAATGCGAAGCGTCTTCGCCGTCTTCGCGATCTTGCGCGCCACCGTTTCCGGCGAGCCGACATAGAGCGAGCCGTGCTCGGCCTCGCTGACGAACTCGTCGCGGCCCATCGGCGGCCAGCCGCGCTCGCGGCCGATGCGATCGCGCATCGCCTTGTAATCGGGCCACAGCTCTTCGCGCGCCTGCTCATCGGTTTCGGCGACATAGCCGGGCGAATGCACGCCGACCGGCTGCGCGGGCTGGCCGAACTCCTTGAAGGCACGGTGATAGAGGTCGACGTAAGGGGCGAAGCGCTCCGGATCGCCGCCAATGATGGCGAGCATCAGCGGCAGGTCGTAATGCGCGGCGCGCACCACCGATTTCGGACTGCCGCCGACGCCGATCCAGGTCTTGAGCTGACCGTTCTCGACCGGCGGATAGACCAACTGGTCCCTCAGCGGCGGGCGCAGCTTGCCCTGCCACGTCACCGGCTTCTGCGAGAGCAGTGCAGCGAACAGATCGAGCTTCTCCTCGAACAGCTCTTCGTATTTGCGCAGGTCGAAGCCGAACAGCGGAAAGGATTCCGTGAACGAGCCGCGGCCGAGGATCACTTCGGCCCGTCCGTTCGAAAGGGCATCAAGCGTGGCAAAGCGCTGGAACACGCGGATCGGATCGTCCGAGCTCAGCACCGTCACGGCCGAGCCGAGACGGATGCGCCTGGTGCGCGAGGCGACCGCGGCGAGAACGGTCTCGGGCGAGGAGATCGCGAAATCCGCGCGGTGATGCTCACCGAGCCCGATGAAGTCGAGCCCGAGCTCGTCGGCCAGCACCCCCTCGTCGACGACGTTGCGGATCACCTGCGCATGCGCAAGCATGTTGCCGGCGGCATCCCTGGTGACGTCGCCAAAGGTATCCAGTCCGAATTGAAGCGGTGCGGTCATCGATCAGGTCTCTGTGGGGAGGATCGACCGGATCTAATGGATGGCAGCTGCATCACAAGGCGGCATTCCGGAAATGCTCGGTTTCCGTTTGTTCGTCCTACCGCCACATCCCCCGCATCCGCGCGCCGATGTCGATCTTCGGTCCCTGCGATGCGGTGCGCGCCGCGCCTGCGGCGGCTTTCGGCCAGGCGGTGCGCTCGAACAGATGGATCAGCTGCTCGGGGATGAAGCGGGTGCGCGAGGCGTAGACGTGGCGGTCGCCCTTGGCGGCCTGGCCGTGGACGAAGAAGCGCTGGGGAACGACGAGATGCAGATCGTCCTTGGCGCGCGTCATCGCGACATAGAGCAGGCGGCGCTCCTCTTCGAGCTCGGCGCTGGTTCCGGCACCGAGATCGGAGGGCATGCAGCCGTCGACGACGTTGAGCACGAACACCGACTTCCACTCCTGGCCTTTGGCCGAGTGGATGGTGGAGAGGATCAGATAATCCTCGTCGCGCAAGGGCGGTCCTGATTTGTCGCTGGTCGCATCCGGCGGATCGAGCGTGAGCTCGGTCAGGAATTTTTCGCGGCTGGGATAGCCGCTGGCGATCTGCTCGAGCTGCATCAGGTCGGCGCGGCGCGTCTCGGAATCCTCGTGGATGCGATCGAGATGCGGCTCGTACCACAAACGCACGCGCTCGAGATCGACGGGCCATTCCGAATGGCGCAAATTCTCGACCGTGCGGACGAAGTCGGTCCAGTCGGCGCCGGTGCGCGGCGGCACCGCAAGCCGAGCGAGCGCGTGCAGCGGATCCATGCTCTCCGCCATCTGGTCCAGCACGCGCTGCGCGGTGGCAGGGCCGATGCCCGGCAGCAGATGCAGGATGCGAAAGCCGGCGACGCGGTCGCGCGGGTTCTCGGCAAACCGCAGCAGTGCCAGCACGTCCTTCACATGCGCGGCGTCGAGGAACTTCAGCCCGCCGAATTTGACGAAGGGAATGTTGCGGCGGGTGAGCTCGATTTCCAGCGGACCCGAATGCGAGGACGTGCGGAACAGCACCGCCTGATGCTTGAGCAGCGCGCCTTGCTCGCGGTTGGCCAGCACCTGCTCGACGATGTAGCGGGCCTGGTCGGCCTCGTCATGCACGGTGACGAGCTGCGGTTTTTGTATCGAGGTGCGGTCGGTCCAGAGATTCTTGGTGAAACGCTCGCGCGCGAGCCCAATGACGCCGTTGGCCGCGGCGAGCACCGGCTGCGTCGAGCGATAATTGCGGTCGAGCGTGATCATCTCCGCGCGCGGCGCAAAACGCTCCGGAAAGTCCAGGATGTTGCGCACGGTGGCGGCGCGGAACGAATAGATCGACTGCGCATCGTCGCCGACCACGGTGAGCCCGCGTCCGTCCGGCTTGAGCGCCAGCAGGATCGAGGATTGCAGGCGGTTGGTGTCCTGATATTCGTCGACCAGCACGTGATCGAAGCGGCCGCCGATCTCGTCGGCGATCATCGCATCGCTCATCATCTGCGACCAGTAGAGCAGCAAATCGTCGTAATCGAGCACGTGCTGGGCCTGCTTGGCCTCGACATAAGCGGCGAACAGCGCCTTCAGCTCTGCGGCCCAGCCCGCGCACCAGGGATAATGCGCCCCCAGCACCTTCTCGATCTCCATCTCGGCATTGACGCAGCGCGAGTAGATCGACAGGCACGTGCCCTTGGCCGGGAAGCGGCTCTCGGTTTTCGACAGCCCGCGTTCGTGCCGGACAAGATTCATCAGGTCGGCGGAATCCTCGCGGTCGTGGATGGTGAAGGCGGGATCGACGCCGATCCGCTCGGCATATTCGCGCAAGAGCCGCGCGCCGATGCCGTGGAAGGTGCCGGCCCAGCTCAAGGCGTCGCGCATGATCGCGGCATTGTTCTCGCCCAGCACTTTTCGGGCGATGCGTTCGACGCGGCCCGCCATCTCGGCGGCGGCGCGGCGGGAAAACGTCATCAGCAGGATGCGGCGCGGGTCGGCCCCTGCGACGATCAGATGCGCAACGCGGTGGGCCAGCGTATTGGTCTTGCCGGAACCGGCACCGGCAATGACGAGCAGGGGGGCGCCCACGGTCGCGCCGTCGGCCACGCCATGCTCCACGGCGCGGCGCTGCTCCGCATTGAGCGTGTCCAGATATGACGTCACGAATCGCCCCGATGAAGCCGGCAGATTCGACGATCCCCCGCCGAATCGCAATGAGGCTGGACGCAAGTCGCCTGAGCATTTAGGGGAGAGGGACAACCCAGGTTCCAGCCCCACCAGCGAACCGCCATGACCGAGCCCAAGCCCGAAAAGTTCGAGATGCGACGGCTGGAATCACTGAGCAATACCATCTTCGGTGTTGCCATGACCCTCCTGGCCTATGATCTGCCCAAGGCGGCGGTGTTCACCAGCGTCCCTGATTGGCACGATCTCGCCCGGACCTATTCCGGCAAGCTCGCGGGTCTGGCGCTCAGCTTCATCATCGCCGGCCTGTTTTGGTTCAGCCATCACCGGCGGCTCGCAGCTCAACCCATCGGCAGCCGCGGCGTCGTGATCCTCAATCTCTTCTTCCTGCTCTCGATCGTGCTGCTGCCGGTGACGAACGGTCTCTACACCAACTACGCCATGAGCAGTGCGGTCGCCGTCCTGTACGGTCTGCACCTCACCGCGATTGCCGGCCTCAATGCCTGGCTGTGGTGGACCATATTGGGCAAATGGCCTCTGGCCTCGCTGTTTCCGCTGCTCGTGTTCATCCCCGGAACGATCGTTGCGGCATTCGCGCCGCAGGTCGCGCCCTTCTTGTGGTTCATTGCCTTCGGCGGGCTCCTGATCCGGCGCGTCTACGAGACTTAGCTCGGGCCGGATGGATCGGCGGGCTGCTATCTGCCTGTCGTCGTCGCGCCGAACCCATCGGCCGGCACGTAAAGCTTGATCGGACGGATCTCGTAAGCCGCGGTCGGATTGACCGCGCGCAGCTTCCGCGCCGCCTCGATCGCCTCTTCCTCCGTGTCGTAGTTGACGAGATGGAAGCCGAGCAGCTGCTCCTTGGTCTCGGCAAACGGGCCATCCAGCACCATGCCGGCGCCTGGGCCGCGCAACGTGCGGGCCTTTTTGGTGTCATCCAGACGAGCGGCCGGCCCGAGATGTCCGCTGGCTCTCAACGGCCCCTGAACCTCGATGACCTTGGCGAGGACCGCGGCATCCTGCTGCGGCGTCCATGACAGCAACTCGTCTTCCACATGATAGGCCAGGATGGCGTAAAGCATCTTCAACTCGCTTGTTTTTCAGGGCGCGCAGCCCAGAGGACGTATGAACGCCGCCGGAACCGACAACGGCCGGGCGCAATATATTGCGTCACGGCGATGCTGACGAAACCATTCTGAAACCCGATTGCCGCCGGGCGGCGTGAACGCCGGCCAAAGCCGACGCGACTGATGGCCACCAACAGCAATCAAGGACCATCGGAGGCGGCAATGTCGGGTCGGACCATCAAGATCATCTGCGACGCGCGGCGCATAGGCACGTCCGAACCTGCCGACCTGCACGATCAGGCAGGCCATCACCGCTATTACGGCAGCTCCGCCGAGAGCGGCGGCGAACGCATCGTCGAGACACGCCGCGGCAAGCGCCGGTCCGTGCTCGCCATCTTCAACGTCTGATCTCGCCAAGGGGCGCGCAACAGCGCGCGTCGTGCAAATCACGATCGCCAGCGCCGCCATTCCTCGCTGCCGCGGCGATCGAGAGCGAAAGGGGCGCGCGATGAGGCTGTTCCTGCCGCGATAGTTACCAAAGAAAAAGGCGCGGCGGGCAAGGCCCGTCGCGCCCGATTTCTTGCTCGCTGGTCCAGGGCTGAGAGCGCCCCGATGCCAAGTCCTGTTGAGCGCTTAGCGGGCGATCCCAGCGAGGTGACAGCGCTTGGTAAAAGACACTGGATCACCTCCTTTCGTTGATTGCGGGAGACATCAATATAGGCGGAAAGGCCGCCGCTGTTAAGGGGCCGGCGGGCGAGGGCGGAACCTGGCCTGTGCGCAAGCCACGGAAAGCCGGCGAAAGCGCTCCCGGGAGCAGTTGAGACCGCCGCCCGGCCGTGTTAGGGAGCGGCTGACGCGGGTGTAGCTCAATGGTAGAGCAGCAGCCTTCCAAGCTGAATACGAGGGTTCGATTCCCTTCACCCGCTCCAACGCGCCCCTAAAAATCATTGGCAAGTCAGCAGGTTGCATAGCGGATTCGCACAGACAAGCTCCGCAGTCGGTTTTTTCACAGGCTTTTCGGGCGCAGGTCGGGCGCACTTTGGAGCATCCTTTTTTCAGGCTGGTGATCTACGCGCGCAACGATCTTTTTTGATCACGCGGTGTCACGCGAAGCCGATGATCAAAAGGGCGGAGCCGGAGTTGGCGAAGCTACAGGCTAGCTAGAGTGGTAGCAGGCGGCCAAGAAGACCGTATCACTCCTCCACCGGGTGGCTCTCAATGAATTGTTCAAGGACGTCGCGGTAAGCGGACCAACTACTGGTGCTTTTCGCCAATCTATCTAGCGAGTCGAAATCAACATCTCGTTTGGCGCATTCCTCCAGCAAGTGCATGACCAACCGCTCGTCGACGTATGACAGCCGAGCGCGAAGGATTCCTCGAACGTAGAAAGCGCGCCGTAGCCAAGGCTTCTCCTCCGAATCCCTCAAAACTCGGCACACACCGCCCAGCTTTGAAAAAGCATGGTCGATCGACTCCATCGTGAGCAAGTGTTCGTCGCCACTTCGGCGACCGTAGGTTTCGATAGCCTCAGGAATTGCGCGGAGAACAAGATCAAGCCCGTATTCCTTGACCAGCTTCCTGACCTTATCCTTTCCAGTCTTGGTGAGTGAAGCTCGTCCCTCCACGGCGGCGCTCCAATGCTCGGCTACCTTTTCCGTGGTGTCTTCCTTGATCTTCTCCAGGGCGGTTCGCCATTCAATGAGCATTTCAATCTGCTCACGGCGCGCCTGCAATTCCGCAAGCTGATCCATTTGCTTATTGAGAACTGCTTGATCCGAGAGACTTCTGGCACCTTTTCCGCTGTTGCAGTCAAAGCAGGAGGTGATGAGGTTGAGAATGTCGTTCGTTCCTCCTTCGGCGACGGGATCTATGTGGTCACATTGCAAGATGACTTCAGGGGCTTTTTGGCCGCAATACTGGCAAGTAAAGGAGTCCCGTTTGAAGACCTCAAACCGAAGTTTTTTTGAAACGGTAATTCGTGGCATGTCATTTCCCGCTGGGCCGGCGAGATTGCACAGCCTAGGGTCTCGGCCGACCGTAAGCATACCCGGCGCGCTCTCGTGTTGCGTGTGTCTGTTGTCTGTTTCCACGGAAAATTTACGGGCGCTATTCGGGCGCAAGATACCGCTTCTCGTCGCTAAGGTTGTTCTTCAGCCCGTACCTAGCAATGCACTCCTTTGATCCGAACGCTTGTAGTGCCTCTTTCGGCCGCGTGCGGATGAAGTTCTCAAGTGCTTTGAGGCCCAGTCGGGTCACGTATTTTCGTTTGAGCTTCTTCTCGTAAAGGCAGTGCCTGTTGTCCTTGTCGATGCCGAGGTGCTGCAAAAGCTTCGTGACCTGAGCGGGGTGTATCTTTGCTGGATCACCGTCGTAGACTTCGTTCACAACTGGAGACAAAATCGCCGCAGCCTCCATTGGAATGTTCTTGTCTTCATCTTCAAATGGGGCGTGCACTATCTCCTTGGTCGCGACGTTGCCCATCATTACGTAGGCTGGTGCGCCTTTCTCCTGAACGATAGTTGCCTTGTCGATGATCGATAAGCCTTTTGCCGCCTCCGCCGACATATAGACGCTGGATTGTGGGGTGGACATATCCACCACGCCAGCGTTCTCCAGGCCTACCTTTTGCACCACCTGAAGCGTTTCCATCATTTTCTTGAGATAAAGAGATTCGCGCTCAGACAGCATTGCGCTCAGGTCAGAGTAGTTGATGGGTCGCGTCTGGCCCGAGTATCGATAGTAGATCGCACCCTCTCTGAGGACTTCCACGTCCTTGGGCCCCTTATTGCTGGTGACCGACTTAGTCCGAGTTTTCTTGCACAGCACGGGCTTGTGGGTGGATGGGCCGACGCCAATTACGCGCAATGCCGCAGCACCTACCTGGTAGTCGCGAACTGCAAATGGGATTTCTGGATCAAAGTCCTCGCGCAAGCGGTCGGCCCAAGCCGCTTCGTCGGGAAGGGGAAGACAACCCTCAACGCGGCGGGGGCTGTCACTGACCCCGAAGACGATGACGCCGCCCAAGGCATTGGCAAATGACGCCAAGACCTTCGTGTACTCAGAGAAGTCTGGTTTTGCGAAGTCGCGCTTGAACTCCAAGCGCTTTCCCTCACGGGTAGAGACCGCGCCCGTAGTCAGGTCGTGTACCAACAGAGCGCCTACGTCGTCAGGCAGTTCCAACATTCCTACCGCTCTAACTAGCTTCGTTCTGGTGCGTTACGATGCTTGTAGGCGAGCGGTCGGACAACGTGGAAGTGAGTGTTCTACACCGTATTTTCGGGCGCTCACCGGGCGCAAAATTCCCAGATCAGGCGTGTTTTTGAGTGAAGTTGGGTGATGCGCGCTTTGTGCCTAAAGCTTTGAAATGTTAACGGAAATGACGCTGAGTGAAGTTGGGTGAGCGAGCCGAAATTAGACTTCCAAGCTGAATACGAGGGTTCGATTCCCTTCACCCGCTCCAAAGCTCATTCAATGGCTTAGCCATGAGCGTTGAACTTCCTTTCTGATAACAATCCGATGATTTCGACACATCGCGGCTGGACGCTGACTCAAGTGATCGCCTCCAAGATGGCCCGTCGCGTTGTAGCAGCAATGACGACCGCCCCCGTCGCGCCGCTGACGATCGCGACACGCCGCTGCGGCAGGATGCCCTACGCCGGCGAGTCCATCGCCGCGCTGTCAAAGAAGGAGCACGTTGCGCCGGAGTGACGACTTGACCGGCTCCTCCGCCAGTGAACGAGCCTCACACCGGCTTCGCCGCGCGAATGTGCAGCACGAAGAGTGTATTTTGGAGCTCGTCCATCACTTCCATCCGCCAGTCTCGTCCCGGCGCTAGCTTTCCGTCAATGGATTGGAGAATCTGGCCAGCCGTAACCGTGGCCTCGTTCCACGCTGCATGCTTGTCCGGAAGCTCCTCACCGAATTGGTCGATTTCGGTGTCTTCGTGCTTGATGTGAAAATAGTATCTCGGCATGCGGGGCAATGCGCCAAGGCAGGATAAAGTTCCTAGCGGGGCAACTATTCCGGTGGTCTCAAACCGGGCGAGGACAGCCACTCACTCATGTGCTGGATCAAGGTCAAGAACCGGACCCATGCGGCGATGACGCGATGCGTCTGACCTCGCCTTCCTCGTCGACGCGTCAACCCCGGGCCGATGCGGCGGCGATATTGCGCAGGCCGGCGAGCCGCATGATCGATTCGGCGGCAAGTTTCTGCGCAAGCTCCATGCTGGTCTGATCGCGCGCGCTGTCCGCGTCGTCCAGATAGATGTTCGACAGTTGCTCGGCGCGGCGCAGCGCGCGCTGCTTGATCTGTTCGATCTCTCCGGAGGCGGGCTCGACGTCAAACCCCTCCGGCGGAACCAGAAAATGCTGTGGCAGCCGGGAACGATCCATGGCAAGCACGCGCTCGCGCTCGGCGGGGGTCAATCCCAGCGACCACGCGATGATGTCCCTGAGGAGAAGACTTTCCAGCAGCGCAGCCGACGGCGGCTCGCCGGTTTCGTCAGCCATCGCAATCTCGTCAGCCGCAATTTTCTGCTCGTTCCTCCACGCCCGCCGCCGCTCACGGCGCAACTGATTTCCGCCGAACAGCGCTTCGCGCGCGAAGCCTTCCGCAGCCTTTCTGACCGCGGGATCCTCGGCGAGAGCGATGACGTAAGTCCGGAACACGAAGGCGCGCTGGCGGTGGCGCGTGGCCAGCGTCCACACGGTGTAGGGCGTCGATAATCCGGAGTTCCCAAGCTCGGAATCTCTTCCGCGGGAACGAGATCGATCGGTGTCCAGGGCAGATCCGCGGCGTCCGGGCGCTTGCCGCAGGCAGCGAGACAGGCCGCCGACAAACTGTCGGCACGATCGCGTTCTCGTGCGACGAGGACCTCAAAGACACGACGCACCGAACCAAAGCTTTCGTCGGTTCGTTTCGCCAGGGTGCCATAGCGCTGGCCCGCCTTTTGCTTAGGGAGCGGCTGACGCGGGTGTAGCTCAATGGTAGAGCAGCAGCCTCCAAGTGAATACGAGGGTTCGATTCCCTTCACCCGCTCCAGCGTTTTCAGGCATGTCTCGCCATTTTGGCCGGATGCCGCGAACGGCCTCGTCCGGCGGCACGCCGCGCATCGCGCGGGCCATCGTTGAAGGGGCAACCTCGAATTTTTCCGCCAGATTATTTAGGGGAAAGGTCTCCGCGGCGCGGTTCCTAGCAGCAACTGATTCGAGCTAATGTCTTGACGATGAGTTTTCGCAAGGACAGCTCCGATGGCTCAAAAACCCTTCTTTCTGATCTTGAGGGACGACAGCGCTAATACCTTTTCAGTCGAAGGCCCAATGATCGATGATCGTCCGTGGGTTACCCAGATTGTAACCGCTCAACGCGCAGGCCGGAAGGTTCGTTGCGTTGTGGCGACCGGGGCTACGCGGGAAGCGTGCATTAAAGATTGGTTGGCATCCAATCCTCGTATGAAGCTCGTCGAGCCGGGCATGTTGCCTTGAGATTTCGTCTCGGTTCGTCGCCCTCTAAAAAAGCCAGCGCTGACGCCGGCGCCATCGGATAATTGCAACGTCAGCGCGATTCAAAGGAAAGATCGCGGCCCCGCGATCGTCCTCGGCGGACAGCCCACCGTTCATGGCTATGGCGGATGACGCGATCGAGCGCTGCCTGCGAACCCAGTGTCTTCTCGGGCACGCAGGCGATGACTGCATTCCGGTCCTCGATGCCTTGCTCGTCGACGATCCATGTCCGCAGTTCCGCGCCGGCAAGCCGCGCGGCGATCCGGTCGGGTGTCGGATCAATGTCGTTGGAGACGGTCACGTTCATCACGATCCGGCCACCCGGCGCCAAGCGCGCGCGGATTGCGTCGCAGGTCTCGGCATCGAACTCATCGGTAAACCGAAATCCGGGGCCGCCGACGTCGATCGCAATGCCGTCGTAGTAAGTGAGATCATCGAACACGAATTCCCTGAAGTCGGCGACGATGCAGGGCAATTCGTCCGGCAGGTCGAAGTACCGGTGTGCCAGCACGAAGCTGATCGGGTTGTGGTCAACGATGGTCAACTTCTTGCCAAGACGCCACAGCCGTGTCGCAAGATTTCCGCCGCCGCAGCCCAGCACCAGGATGTGTTCGGACCGCGACAGGAGTTCGTCCATCAGCTTGACGTATGTAAAGACGCTTTCGCCGTCGGGCGTTGCCTGACTTTGTCTCACACCTTCTTCGAAATAGACCCGTGTTCCGTCCCAGGAGCACTCGACGATCTCGATCCGCCCATTCCTCCCCTGATAACGTCCCAGCAATTTCACGTCGGACAACCACATTAGGAGTCGAGCATCATAACACATGCTTCAAACATCTCTTATCATGTGACGTGTGGTGCGCAAACGGTTTCAGGGACGGTGCGATGAATCGGGGGGCCGGGCACCGCGGTTCGTCTGAGCGTTCCGGGCTTTGCGGTTGATATATTTTCCATCTAAACTGATGCTTGAACCTCAAATTCGTGCTGTGTAGATCTATTCGAAGCAAATCGCACTGGAGACTGCCATTCCATGATTACGGCCAACCAGCTCAGGGCGGCCCGCGCGCTCCTGAACATCGATCAGCGGCAAACCGCCGATCTTGCAGATCTTTCAGTCCCGACCATCCAGCGGATGGAGGCGAGCGACGGCGTTATCCGCGGCAACGTCGATTCTCTGATGAAGCTGGTTTCCGCGCTGGAGAATGCCGGCATCGAATTGATCAATCCGGGTGTTACGAGCTCAGCGGGTGGCCGCGGCGTTCGCCTCAGGGACCATGTTGCGAAGCCAAAGGCGAAGAACATGAAGCAGTCCAAGCCCTCGCCACAGCGGACACTGGAGCGGACTCGATAGGTGGCGTGGTTCTCCAAGAACGGATTTTCAGGTCGAAGACGATAACGACGATTGCGGCTTGAACCCATTCCGCGGGTCAAACCGGCCTGGAATGGCCTCACGTGGAAGCGGCGCTTTGCGTGGTTCGATCGAGCAGGGCAAGCAGACCCTGCAAAATCGCAAGCGGCGGTGGCGGACAGCCCGGAATATGAAGATCGACGGGAACGATCTGCGAGACCCCTCCGACCACCGCGTAGCTGCCGGCGAAACACCCGCCATCCCGTGCGCAGTCGCCGAGGGCAATGACCCATTTCGGGTCGGGGGTCGCATGATAGGTCCGCTCCAGGGCATCGCGCATGTTCCTGGTCACGGGCCCCGTGACCAGGAGAACGTCCGCGTGGCGTGGCGAAGCGACGAAGCGAATACCGAAACGTTCGACGTCGTAATAGGCATTGTTCAGCGCATGGATCTCCAGCTCGCAACCATTGCATGACCCGGCATCTATTTCGCGGATCGAGAGGCTTCGGCCGAGGCGTCGCCGTGTGGCGCGCTGAATCGCGCCGGCGAGCTCCTCGACAGCCGTCTGGTCGAGGGCAGGAGCCTGCTCCGTGAGCGGCCTCTGGAAGAAACTTTGAAACAGAAGTTTGCGCATCGTCTCCCCCTACAGATCCTGTCCGGAATAGGAACAGTTGAACGATTTGTTGCAGAGGGGAAAGTCGGCGACGATGTTGCCTTCGATGGCGGCTTCGAGCAGCGGCCACTGAAACCAGGATGGATCGCGAAGATGGCAGCGCTCGACCCGGTCGCCGTCGAGCCGGAGCCAGACCATGATGTCGCCCCTGAAACCTTCCACCAAAGCCATGCCCTCGCGCGGTCCCGCTTCGGCACCGACTGGTATGCGTAACGGGCCGTCGGGAAGGCGGTCCAGAATCTGGTTGGCCAGCGAAAGACTCTGCTCGACTTCCCGAATCCGAATCCAGACGCGGGCGTTCACGTCACCCTCCTCGAGCACCGGTACCTCGAAGCTCAGATCGTCATAGGGGGGATAGCCCGGAGCCCGACGGGCGTCGAACGCGCGCCCGGACGCGCGCCCGACATATCCTCCCGCACCGTACTGCCTTGCCAGCGCGGCAGCGACGATGCCGGTACCGACGGTCCGATCCTGAAGCGAGGCGGTGTTGTCGTAAAGTTCGGTCAATTCGGGAAATCGCGCCCGGACATTGGCGAGCGCCGCACGGATGGCTGATTGCCCGACGGCGTCGAGGTCGCGAGCCGATCCACCGGGGATGATGACGTCTCGCATCAGGCGGTGGCCGAAGGCGCTGTTCGCAGCGCGCAGAAGGTTCTCGCGCAGCACGTTGCAGTGGGCCTGCATCAAGCCGAAGGACGCGTCATTGCAGATCGCGCCGATGTCGCCGAGATGGTTGGCGAGCCGTTCGAGTTCCGCAAGCAGCGCCCGCAGCCAGACCGCGCGATCCGGCACGACGAGTTGCAGCGCTGCCTCGACGGCCCTCGAAAAGGCGTAGGCGTAGGCGACGGTGCTGTCGCCCGATACCCGTCCGGCCAATTGAGCGGCGCGCTCGATCGGTGCGCCCCGCATCAGCCCTTCTATCCCCTTGTGGGTATATCCGAGCCGCTGTTCCAGCCGAACCACGGTTTCCCCGCTGGCGGAAAAGCGGAAATGTCCGGGCTCGATGATGCCTGCATGCACGGGCCCGACTGCAATCTGGTGCACGCCATCGCCTTCCACGGGCAGGAAACGGTAGGGCGCCGCGATCGACAACGCGTCGATGCGATCGCCGAGCGGGAACCGTAGGCCCCATTGGTTGTGATCGAGCCAGCGCCGGGGGTCGGGCAAACCTTCTGCCGATAATCCAAACAAGTCGTTGACCGTGCGCTCCAGACGAAGCGCCGGCGGGTGGTGCTTGCTGACCGAGGGATAGACGCGATCGGGGCAATCGATGCTGACGACGGCGATTTCCGTGGTGTCGCGGTCGATGATCGCCATGTGGGCCGTCGAAGGCTCGCCCCAGAGGCCGAGCAGGCCCCAGCGCCCCTGTGCCAGCTCGTTGGCGGCAAACGCCCAAACGGAAGCATCGACCACGCTGCGCGGCCAGGGCAGGTGCTGCGGGTTCGCGCGGCCTTCCAGCACCAGATCGATCAGCGACGGCATATCCCGTTCATCCCTCGATTATCCAAGAAGGCGTGCCACGTGCTGGAACCAGACGACGAGCGGTGCGGGAAGATAGATTCCCGCACACAGAACCAATGCGATATGCGCAAGCATCGGCACGTAGGAGGCTTCCGCAGACGCCTTGCTGCCGCGAGGCTCGCCGAATGCGACGCTCGTCAGGCGCAACGTCAAGGCGCCAAAGGCCAGGAGAAGCCCGAACACCAGCGCGATCGCGAGCAGTGGCTGGCGTGCGAAGGTCGAGCTCACGATGAGGAATTCGCTCATGAAGATGCCGAGCGGCGGCAACCCGGCGATTGCGACGACGCCGGCCACGAACCCCCAGCCAAGCGCCGGATGGGTCACCGTCAGGCCCCGGATCCGGTTGATCCTCTGCGTACCCTTGATCTGGGAGATGTGGCCCACGGCGTAGAAGATCGCCGACTTGGTCAGGCTGTGCATGACCATGTGCAGCAGCCCGGCAAAATTGGCAAGCGGACCGCCCATTCCGAACGCAAAGACAATGATGCCCATGTGCTCGATCGAGGAGTAGGCGAACAGCCGTTTGATGTCCCGCCGGCGGTACAGCATGAATGCTGCAAAGATCAGCGAGACGAGGCCCATCGTCACCATCAACGGGCCCGGAGCGATCGCGTGCGGATTGGCGGCAAGCAGGATCTTGAAGCGCAGCAGCGCATAAAGCGCGACGTTCAGCAACAGGCCCGACAGCACGGCCGATATCGGAGTTGGGCCCTCGGCGTGGGCGTCCGGCAGCCAGGCGTGCAGCGGCGCGAGGCCGACCTTGGTTCCGTAACCGAGAAACAGGAAAATGAAAGCGACGTTGAGGAGGGCCGGATCGAAGGCCGCCGCATGCTGGATCAACAGGGTCCATATCATGCCATCCTGACCCTCGCCGACGATCGGGCCCGCCGCCATGTAGACGAGAATCGTGCCGAACAGGGCGAACGCAATTCCGACGCTGCCGAGGATGAAATACTTCCACGCCGCTTCCAGGGCCGCGTGCGTGCGATAGATCCCGACCATCAGCACCGTGGTGAGCGTCGCGATTTCGACCGCGACCCACATCAGGCCGATATTGTTCGACACGAAAGCCAGATTCATGCCGAACATCATGATCTGGTACATGGCATGGTAGAAGCGCAGGTACACCGGCGTGAGCCGCCCGGTTTCGAGTTCGTGGGCGATGTAGCTGGCGCTGAAGATGCTGGTCGTGAAGCCTACGAAAGTATTGAGCACGATGAAGACGATATTGAGATCGTCGACCAGCACGTACGCCCCCGGCTGGGGACGTTCGACAACGAACAGCGAGAGCGCCGCAACAAAGGTCAACAGGCTGGCGACGACGTTCAACCGCGCCGTCAGCCGGTAGCCGGGCAGCACGGCAAGCAACGCAGCCGAAACGATCGGGATCAGCAGGACCGCCGACACGGGATCCAGGGAGGTCATGGTCATCTTCGCTCGCCCCGGTAATCGTCGAGGGCGGAGACATCGACCGAATCGAAGCGCTCGCGGATCCGGAACAGGAAGATGCCGATGACGATGAAGGCGATCAGGATCGAGAAAGCGACGCTGATTTCGACGACCAGCGGCATCCCTTTGGCGCCGGTCGCTGCCAGCACCAGTCCGTTCTCGAGCGACATGAATCCGACGACCTGACTGACGGCATTGCGCCGCGTCACCATGACGAGGAGTCCGAGAAGCACGACCGACAATGCGAAGGCAAGATCCTCACGGGCCAATGGATCGGCGTCGGCGGTGACCCGCAGCATCAGGACCATGGAGAGGGCGACCAATGCCATCCCGGCCAGCATGGTCGGGCCGATGCTCAGCGCCGACTCGATGTCGCGATGAATGCCGAGCTGCTTGACGATACGATGCAATGCCACCGGAATGACGATGGCCTTGAAGACAAGGGCGATGGCCGCCGTGATGTAGAGATGAGGCGCGTCCTGGATGTAGGCCTGCCAGGCGACGGAAAGTGCGAGGACCACGGCGTGGAGTGCGAAGACGTTGAGCAGCGAATAAAGCCTGTCCTGGTACAGCATCATGAAGCTGATCAGGACGAGGCCGCCGGCAAGCGTGTGCGAGATGTCGAAGGCGAGGCTGTGCATCTGCATCAGAAACTCCTCGACACGAACAGGAGGAGCGTACCGAGCAAGCCCAGCATGAGCGCGGCCCCCAGAAATTGCGGAATGCGGAAGACCCTCATCTTGGCGGTGGCGGTCTCGAACAGCGCAAGGAAAAAGCCGGCAGCCGCCAGCTTGACGACGTAGGCACCGGCGCCGACGGCGTAGGCCAACGGGCCGGCGCCGAACAGGGCGATCTTCCAGGGCAAGAACACGCAAGCGATCAGCGAGATGTAGAGCAGGAGCTTGAGAAACGCGCCGAATTCGATCATGGCGAGATGGCGGCCCGAATATTCGAGCACCATTGCCTCATGCACCATGGTGAGCTCCAGGTGAGTGGTGGGATTGTCGATCGGGATGCGCGCGTTTTCGGCCAGCGCCACCATTATGAGTGCGATGACCGCCATTCCCAGCGAGACCCGCAGTCCGACGTAGGACGAGGCCATGAAATTGGCGACGGTCGAAAGTTGGGTCGAGCCGGCAACCAGCGCAATGCAGAAGAAAACCAGCAGCATCGCGGGCTCGGCGAGGGCTGCGATCATCACTTCGCGGCTGGAGCCGATGCCGCCGAAGCTGGTGCCGATGTCCATTCCGGCAAGCGCCAGAAAGAAGCGCGCGCTTCCGAGCAGCGCAACGATGGCGATCAGGTCGGCCGTCCAGTTGAACAACAGGCCCGTCGCAAAGGTCGGCACCAGGGCCGCGGCAACCCAGATCGCCGCAAAGGTCACATAGGGCGTCACCCGGAACAGCCACGAGGCGTTCTCGGCCAGCACCACCTCCTTGCGAAGCAGGCGCAGCAGATCGCGATAGGGCTGGAAGACCGAGGCACCCTGGCGGCGTACCAGCCTCGCCTTGATCTTGCGGACGAAGCCGGTCAGAAGCGGCGCAAGCAGCAGCACCAGCAGCATCTGCCCACCCTGCACCACGATGTCCGAGATCACGACCATATCGCAAGCACCAGAAGCAGGGTGACGAGGGTGGCAAAGACGAGACTGAGATATCGTCGGATGGTCAGGAACTGCAGGCGGTTGAGCCGGTCGGAAGAAAAGCCGACCGCGCCCGCGATCGGTCGATAGAGTCCCTCCCAGACCAGATCGTGCAGTTCGATCCTGAGCCGCGCCGGCCTGACGTCTCCGGGCGCGGGCATATCGACATGGTCGCTGGCGCGGAACACGGATGTGCCGAAAACGCGGCGGATCGGCTGCGCGAAACTTGCAGCCGAATACTGGGCCGCCGGCGTGGGATCGGAAAAACCGCAACCCCACGCGGGTCCCCGCCGTACCGCATGCGAGGCGAAGCGATGGATCACGAATACGGAGATGGAAGCCGATATCGTGATGAAGAGCATCACCAGCAAGCCGTTGTATGAACTGCGGCTCTCCGCGATCGGTGCGATCGAAAGCCAGGCTTCATTGGCCTGGACCGGCATGCGGCCACCCAGGATATCGATCGTGATCGGCGCAAGCGCATCGATCACCAGCCCCGGCAGGATTCCGGCAAGCAGGCAAAGCGCGGCAAGGATAGACATGGCCGACAACGAGTACCGATCGACCTCGTGGGCGGTTTCTGCAGCCGGACTGCGCGGCCGGCCGAGAAACGTCACGCCGAACGCCTTGACGAAGCATGCTGCGGCTAACGCCGCCGCCAGGGCCAATAGCGCGCCGACCGCGGGCACCATGATTTTCAGTGCCCATTGCGGCAACTCCGGGCTTTGCAGCACGGCCTGGAACATCAACCATTCCGAAACGAAGCCGTTGAAGGGCGGCAGTGCCGAGATCGCGACGCAGCCAACCAGAACGACGAAGCTGGTGAAGGGCATGCGATGGATGAGACCACCGAGCTTGTCCATGTCGCGCTCGCCGGTCGCGGTCAGGACGGCGCCGGCTCCAAAAAACAGCAGGCTCTTGAAGAAGGAGTGATTGAGCACGTGGAACAGCGCGGCGGTGAAGGCGAGCGCCGCCGCCAGCTTCTGCCCATTGGCCTGGAAGGCCAGGGCAAGGCCGAGGCTGGCAAAGATGACGCCGATATTCTCGATCGTGCTGTAGGCCAGCAGGCGCTTCAGATCCTTTTCCATTAAGGCGTAGAGAATGCCCATGACGGCGGTGATGCCGCCGAGGAAAAGCACGACGACACTCTCGGGCCAGATTGGCTGCCCCAGCAGATCGAAGATGACGCGAATGAAGCCGTAGATCGCCACCTTGGTCATGACGCCGCTCATCAGGGCCGAAACGTGACTTGGCGCTGCGGGATGGGCGAGCGGCAGCCAGACGTGCAGCGGCACAAGGCCGGCCTTCGAGCCGGCGCCAAACAACATCAGGATCAACACGAGCGTGGCGACATAAGGGGTGTGCGGGGCCGCCCGAATGGCCGCAAATCCGTAGTCTCCCGTCGGTCCGGCCAACAGACCGAAGGCCAATAGCAATGCCAGCGTACCGAAGCTCGCCATGACCAGATAGACGTAGCCTGCCTTCGCATTGCCCGGCTCGCGGTGATGCGCCATGACCAGCGCCCATGACGCCAGCGACATGAATTCCCAACAGAGCAGATAGGAAAACGCATCGTCCGCCAGCACCACAAGATTCATGCCGGCCAGAAAGGCGGGAAAGAAAGGCAGCACGCGTTGCGGCGCCGGATCATGGTGGCCGTAGCCCAGACCATAAAGGCTTGCCGACGCCCCACCGAGATTGACCACAAGAAGAAAAAACGACGCCAGCGCATCCAGGCGGAAGTGGGCGCCGAGCCACGGTAGCCCGATCGGCAAGATCAGGCCGGAGGCATTCGCTGCATCGCCGACCAGGAAGCGGACCGATCCGAACAATGCCACACAGGAAACCGCTGCGGTGGCGCAGTAGATGGTTGTCGTGGCGGTCTTCCTGCCACTGAGAATGATCGCGAGCACGGCGATCCCCAACAATCCCGCGACGCATGACATTTGCAGAACGACGGGAGACATCAGGCAGAGCCCCTCGTTCCGTTCGATGAGTCCTGTTCTGTCTGATTGTGCGGGTGGGTCTCTTCCGAGTCCAAATTCATCCTCAGTCGCACGCCGCGTCCTCGAGAGTTGCTGACGGCGCCTTCGTCGATCATCTCGATTCCTGCTGCGTCGAATGCGGCGATCAACTTGACGAGCGAACCGACATTGCCTCGAACCATCGTTTCGCTCGCCTCCATTCGCTGGATTGTTGGCACCGAGAGTCCGGAGAGTTCGGCAAGCCGGCGCTGATCGATGCCCAGAAGCAGTCTGGCAGCCCGCAATTGAGCGGCCGTGATCATCGATATCTGCTTCACCCTCGGGATCCCGGCCAGGATTGAATCATTTTTGTATCCTAACTAGTGAGGTAATCTTGTCAATAAATGATATCTAAGACATCTATTCTAAGGGCTGCGTTCCGGTGTTGGAATACGGGTTTGCGGAAGGACTGACACGGGATCGCCGTGCAGCCTGAACGGGGACATCGGCCGCAAACGGTCGTGTCTCAGTGCTTCTTTGAGCCGATCGGGGGCGGGAGGCGGCTGCCGTTTCTTTCAGGCTGTGCCGATGACGTCGGCCTTGGCTCAGATCGGCGACCAACACGCTCATTTTCTCGAAGACCGCCCGACGAGAATCAATGACGCGTCAAATGCCTAGCATCAGTGAATGTCAGTATTGGCGGCCGCGAGTCCAAAATTGTGAGAATGTCAGAACGGGGCTGAAAGCATCCCGCCTTCCAAGCTGAATACGAGGAGCCGATTCCCTTCACGCGCTCCAGTCTTTTCATGGACTTGGGTCGTGTACTCCAAAGCCGTTGGCTATGTCCGCTTCGCTCCGATAGCGACCGGCACGACAATTACCCGGCATCACGCAGGACAGTGATGCCTTTGGTTTGAAGTCGTTTGAGCGCACGGGCTCGCGTGGCGTCGCTGACGCACGCTATGGCGTCGGCCAGAACCTCCACCGAATAGCCCTTTGCGAGTGCGTCCTTCGCGGTGGCAGTGACGCATGCTTTCGCCTGAAGTCCCGCCAACACCAGTTTTGTAACGGACTTCTCCTTAAGCCATTTGTCCAAGTCGGGATTGACGAACGCGCTTCCCGACCATTTCGGGAAATACACCGCGCCGTCGATGGGCAGCTTCTCCGTCCACTTTGCCCCGTCGGAACCCGCGATGCTCGCATGCCTGCGGAGCAGGTTCATGAAGAGATCGTTCGGCCGAAACTCGTTGCCAATGGCTAAAACGAATTCGCCTGCTCGCCTGGCATCGGCAATTGCTTTTGCGGCCGCTCTCAATACCGAAGCAACTTGGTTCCTGGCAACGGGCATTCTGCCGGAAGATTCGATGAAATCTCGCTGAAAGTCGATCAACAGAAGTGCGCGGCCCGGCGTTGGGGCCGTCGTTGCAGATTGCATTTGTCTAACTCCGTCGTGGAGAGGCGGCGGCGACCACCGCCGAGTCAAGATTTGCCAGTTCCTCGACGATCGGGCAGGGCAAGCTTGGATCGCGACTACGGCAACGCTGCAGGAATCCGCTCAATTCCTGCTTCAACCGCGCAATAGCCTCTGCCTCTCGTTCGAGAGAAACCAGTTTGTCTTCGACCATTGCGCGCAAGGAGGCGCAGAAAGTCTGCTTGCTGGTCAACTTTCCTTGCAGGCTCTGGATTTCCTTCAGGGTGAACCCGAGCCGCTGGGCAAGCTTCAAGTAACGAAGCGAAGCAAGCGTCCTGTCGTCATAGTGGCGCGGTCCCTCGGATTTGCGGGGCTGCTTTATCAAACCCTTGCGTTCGTAGAAGCGGATGGTCTCTACACCGACTCCGACTTCCTTCGCCAGTCGACCGATCGTTCTGGTTTTTGCCATGACTTCCGTCTCCGACCTACTCGATAGCATCCGTACTAAGGTACGGAGTCAAGGGTCGAGTCGGCACGTCGATCGCGCCGCGGGACGATGATTTCGAAACGGAAAGAGGGCCCGTACGTCGGATTCTTACGTGTCAAACAAGACAGGTAATCTCCTACGGAAAATGATCTTGTCTTCGCCGTTCGTTGGCGGCGGGCTGGCCGCTGGGGCCGTATCATGGACGCGCTTGCTTCTGCCCACGATGCCGCTGTCCAGTGTCGCGCATCTCCGATGCGCGTCGTGTTCTCCGCGATATCAGAAACCGGAAGCAGCCTAATGGAGGCGGCGACCGGTCGCGACGGACGCATTGCTCTGTTCCGGCGGACGCGCGACCTGCACCACGACGGACAACGGAGCATTATCGCGCCGCACGGTGAGTTTCACGTTCTGGCCGATCCGGGCAAGTCCGATTTCATTGCGCAGCTGCGCTGCGGTCCTGATAGGGCGGTCATCGACGTTGGTGACGACGTCTCCCTTCTGCAGGCCCGCCCTTTGTGCCGGCGAATCCGCCGCCACCTCGGCGATGACCGCACCCGGACGGCGGTCCTGATTCTCGGACTGGCTCAAGTCGCGCAGCGAAACGCCGATGCGGCCGCGCTCAACCCGCCCGGTCGCGATGATCTGCGCCATGACCTTCTGCGCCATGTTGGCCGGAATGGCGAAGCCGATTCCAACATTTCCTCCGGCAGGCGAGATGATCGCCGAATTGATGCCGATCAGTTCGCCGCGCAGGCTGACGAGCGCGCCGCCCGAATTGCCCGGATTGATCGCGGCATCCGTCTGGATGAAATCCTCATAGCCTTGCTTGCCGAGCCCGGTGCGGCCGAGCGCGCTGACCAGACCGGAGGTGACGGTCTGGCCAAGCCCGAAAGGATTGCCGATTGCCAGCACGAAGTCCCCGACCTCCAGCGCGTCGCTGTCGCCAAACGTAAGCGCCTTGAGTCCGACCGGATTCTGGATCTGGAGCACGGCGACATCGGTCGGCGGATCGCGACCGACCACTTTCGCCGAAAATTGCCGGCCGTCCTTGGTGGTGACCTGGACCGTGGCAGTGCCTTCGACCACGTGATTGTTGGTGAGAACGTAGCCGCGCAGGGCATCCACGATGACGCCCGATCCGGTCGCATTGACCTCTTTCTCGATCTGCCTTGGGGCGTCGAAGAACTCGCGGAAAATCGGATCGCGGTAAAGCGGATTGTCTTCACGAACCCGGCCGTGCACGGAAATATTGACCACCGCCGGGGTAACCTGCCGCACCAGCGGCGCAAGCGTGGGGATCGAGCCGCCAGTCTTCAGGTCGGGGACTTGCGCTGTCACGGGAGTCGAGGCCGCGCACGTCAATACGCAGACAGAAAGCAGCAGGCGCAGCAGTCGCATTTTGATGCCTCTTCAGGAACGAAATCAGACAATCGGCTGACCATCGTGGTCGCTTACGGGAAGCCAGGCGATAAACGGAACGGTCACCGCCGCGGCCAAATTTCCGAACAGGACGAGCCCGAGGATGGCATGCGTGATCATCGCACCGTACCTCCCTGCGCGGCGGCCCCGGGCCGCCGCAGGCGCATCGGCACGCCTCCGCCGCGCGGAGGATCGTCGTTGTCATTGTCGCCATCGAGCCGGCGCAGTGCCGCGAGAATATCGGCAAGCTTGATCGTGTGGCTCATGCCGGGAATCTCGCGCAGCGCCGGACGGGACTCCACCGCGTACATGTCGGACGCCCAGGACGACAGGATGATGCGCTTCTCCGGCGTGGAGAGCTCATTATCGTTCAGGATGTCCGCCGGGGAATCGTGGTGAGTGGCGGGGTGAAAGATTGGATGAAGATTGTGGGCATTGACTCCGGTGCTCGTCATCGTCGTGCTCCCTGATCTCTCCTTTCCAAGGGATGGCTGTGGGGAGAAACGGCGGCGTGGGGCCGCCGTTTCCTGTTGCAGATCATTGCGCGTTGATCGCGATGCGCTTCACGCCCTCGCGCGGCTTGTCCGATTTCGGCAGCGAGACGGTCAAGACGCCGTTCTTGAACGTCGCATCAACCTTGTCCTCCTGCACGTCGTCGAGCGGAATCTGGCGCTCGAAGGCGCCGTAGTAGCGCTCGCTGAAGTACCGGCCTTCGCCATTGCGTTCGGCTTTCTTCTCTCCGCGGATGGTCAGGACGCCATTGCTGATTTCCACTTGAACGTCCTTTTCTGTCATCCCGGGCAGTTCGGCCGACACGGTCAATGCCTTGTCGGTTTCGCTGAGCTCGACCTTCGGCCAGGCGAAACGACCTTCCATCACTGACGCGAGGGGCGGGCCGCCGAAGCCGCGAAAGACATCGTCGAACAGACGATTCATTTCGCGGTGCAGGGTCAGGAACGGATCGAAGCTGTCCCGTGCGGGCGCAAGCTCCTGCGGTTTCGACCACGGAATCAGATCACGAATAGCCATTGTTTGACCTCACTTGTTCATGGGGAAGGGGGTGCGGACGCTTTGCGCGCCGCACGCCCCGTCTCGATGCTCAAATCGCGCCTAAGCTGCTTTCTTCTGCGCGATCTGGGGTGAGGAGGATGGTGCCGTACCGATCTCGATGCGGCGGGGCTTCATCGCTTCCGGCACCTCGCGCACCAGATCAATGATCAGCAGACCGTCCTGGAACGAGGCCTGCTTGACCTGGACGTACTCAGCGAGGTTGAACACGCGCCGGAACGGACGGGCGGCGATTCCCTGGTACAGGTATTCGCGCGCGGCGCCGTCGGACTTCCTGCCTTCGACGGTCAGCACGTTCTGCTCCGCCGTCACAGCGATGTCCTGAACGCCGAAGCCGGCCACCGCCAGTGTGATCCGGTAGTGGTCTTCGCCGAAGCGTTCGATGTTGTAGGGGGGATAGTTGTCTTCGGTCGTCTGACGCAGCGTCGAATCGACGAGGTCGGCCAGGTGATCGAAGCCGATCGTGGAGCGCCACAGGGGCGCGAAGTCGAGTGTCCTCATAGCCAAGTCCTCCAAAGAGCAAGATGGATACGAAGGAGCGCAAGGCCGAGGTTTCGGAACGGTCCGACGACCCGGTCCGGCGCCCATGCCGAACCCGAATCTGGCGTTCGGCATACCGCTCTCGCGGCGAAAATCGATTTAGAAAAACGGCCGACGTTTTCAAGAGGGTGGCTCGAAAAATTCTTCAAACCGCTCGGCCGCGGCTTCCAGCCCTCTCGGAACGCTGGATCAGGCGGCTTGTGCGAAGGTCAGCCGGGCCAGCTCGGATTCAGCCTCGTCGCGCAGGCGCAGAAGACGAGCGCGATCCTCGGCAGGAAGCTCGTTAACCATTAAAAGCCTCTCGCAATGCGAAATCACACGCTGCTGGCCTTCGATCATGAATGCCAGCGTGTCGCTGGAGATGGGATGATGCGGCATGGCAATTCCACCGGCCTCCGATAGAGAATGGAGCGGCCGGCAAACGGCCGCTCCATTCCCGGCTAGCTCGTCGCCGGCAGCGATCCACTGCGATCGGGCGGCGAGGGATCAACTCTCAAACGCGGCAGCTCCGGAATTGGCGAAAGCCATGTATCGACCTTCATCGTCGACGCGGGCCGCCAGGTCAGCCATGGCATCGTGTCCAGATAGGGGATCGGCGGCAGTGCAATTTGTTCGACGGCGCCTGTTCTGGAGCCAAGGCTCGGTGCCTCCGTGCCATGGGCCGCGTACGCTGTCATCGACATGACGCTGCCGATCGTCAGTGCGAGGAGACTGCGTAACTTGCGAGAATTCTCCGCCCGAGCGGAGAACGTGACGTGATCTTTGATCATTTCATGCTCCTACCGTTCGAAAACAGATCCAGGTGATGGTCGCGAAGTCCAATCGTCCTTTCCGGCTTGATCGAAAGGTGGGCCCGGCCGGATCGGCCGGGCCCGATACGCGTTAGAAGTCCATGGCGGGAGCCGGCGCGGCTTCCGTCTTCTTCGGCTTGTCCGCCACCAGAGCTTCCGTGGTGATGAGCAGCGAAGCGACCGAGGCCGCGTCCTGCAGCGCGGTGCGTACGACCTTGGCAGGATCGATGACGCCGGCCTTCACCATGTCCTGGTATTCGCCGGTCGCAGCATTGAAGCCCCAGTTGTAGCTCTCGTGCTCCAGAAGCTTGCCGACGATCACCGACCCGTCTTCGCCGGCGTTCTGGACGATCTGCCGCGCGGGAACCTGGATCGCGCGGCGGACGATATCCACGCCCGCCTTCTGGTCGGAATTGGCGGTCTTGACGCCGTCGAGAGCCTTCAGCGAGCGCAGCAGCGCCACGCCGCCGCCCGGCAGGATGCCTTCCTCGACGGCCGCCCTGGTCGCATGCAACGCGTCGTCGACGCGATCCTTGCGCTCTTTCACCTCGACCTCGGTCGCACCACCGACACGGATCACCGCGACGCCGCCGGCAAGCTTCGCCAGCCGCTCCTGCAGCTTCTCGCGATCATAGTCGGAGGTGGTCTCCTCGATCTGCGCCCTGATCTGCTGGCTCCGCGCCTCGATGTCCTTCTTGGCACCGGCGCCGTCGACGATCGTGGTGTTCTCCTTGTCGATCACCACCTTCTTGGCGCGGCCAAGCATCTTGATCGTGACGTTCTCGAGCTTGATGCCGAGGTCCTCGGCGATCACGGTGCCGCCGGAGAGGATCGCGATATCCTCGAGCATCGCCTTGCGGCGGTCGCCAAAGCCCGGCGCCTTGACGGCGGCGACCTTCAACCCGCCGCGCAGGCGATTGACGACGAGGGTGGCGAGCGCTTCGCCTTCGATATCCTCGGCAATGATCAGAAGCGGCTTGCCGGACTGCACCACCTGCTCGAGCAGCGGCAGCATGGTTTGCAGGCCCGAGAGCTTCTTCTCGTGGATCAGGATATAGGGGTCTTCGAGCTCGACCCGCATCTTCTCGGCGTTGGTGACGAAGTAGGGCGAGACGTAACCGCGGTCGAACTGCATGCCTTCGACGACCTCGAGCTCGGTGTTCAGGCTCTTGGCTTCTTCGACCGTGATCACCCCCTCATTGCCGACCTTCTGCATGGCGTCGGCGAGGAAGCGGCCGATCTCGGTGTCGCCATTGGCCGAGATGGTCCCGACCTGGGCGATCTCGTCGTTGGACGTGACCTTCTTGGCGTGGGTCTTGAGGTCGCTAACCACGGCTTCGACCGCCAGATCAATCCCGCGTTTCAGGTCCATCGGGTTCATGCCCGCCGCAACGGCCTTGGCGCCCTCCTTGACGATGGCTTGCGCCAGCACGGTCGCGGTGGTGGTGCCGTCGCCCGCCAGATCGTTGGTCTTGGAAGCGACTTCGCGCACCATCTGCGCGCCCATATTCTCGAACTTGTCCTCGAGTTCGATCTCCTTGGCGACCGTGACACCATCCTTGGTGATGCGGGGGGCGCCGAACGATTTCTCGATGACGACGTTACGTCCCTTGGGACCGAGCGTGACTTTCACCGCATTGGCCAGTGTGTCGACGCCGCGCAGCATGCGCTCGCGGGCCTCGGTTGCGAATTTGACGTCCTTGGCAGCCATGTTGAATCACTCCTTTCCGTTCAATGACTGTCAGCCTCAAGCGGCCTTCTTCAGCGCGCCGGTCTTTTCGATGACGCCCAAAAGGTCGCTCTCCTTCATGATCAGGAGTTCTTCTCCATCGATCTTGACCTCGGTGCCCGACCATTTCGCAAACAGCACGCGATCTCCCGGCTTGACGTCGAGAGCCACGAGCTGTCCCTGCTCGTTGCGCCCGCCGGGACCAGCCGCGATGATCTCGCCCTGCTGCGGCTTCTCCTTGGCTGTGTCGGGAATGATGATGCCGCCAGCGGTCTTTTGCTCGGCATCGAGACGGCGCACGAGCACACGGTCGTGCAGTGGTCGGAAATGCATGCACATCCTCCTTGATTAGGTTCAGCGATGTCCAAAACCCGGGTCCGGAACCGGCCCCCAGGCGGAAAACGAACTTGGAGCGCGAATTTTTCCGTTCAAGAGGTCTGTTCAAAAAAATGTCTTCGGCTTGATGCTCGATAGTGGGCGTCTGCAGACGGTCGGGTTTGATCTGCGAAAAAGGGCCCCGGCCGGGAGGATGGCCGAGACCCTTCAAGCGAGTGACAATGTCGGTCGTCACGACCCGACGACCGGGATGGTCAAACTCTGTTGCAAGACGCTGGGCGAATTCGAAGGCGTGCCTTTCAGGCCGCCCGACGATCCCCCAATCCGCTTCGGAGATCGTCAAGCAGCCGCTGCTCACGCTCCATTCGCGTACGGTAAAGGTCGCGTTCGTGATCGGATTTCGCGCTCGTGTAAAGAAACCGGTAGTGGCCGATCACCTTTTCGCTGCAGCGTATCAGCGCCTCTCGAACGCTGCTCATGGGCGAGCCCCCGTGTTAACGTTCGCAGTCTGGGATTTAACTGAAAAGAGGCCGACTGGAAGAGCCGGGGCGGCCGAGGCCTCGAAAGCGGATTCCTCTTCGGCGAGGCGCTTTTGGACAAACTGGCGTTCCAGCTCAGACAACTGCGTGCAAAGCAGGCGGCGGTAACGGTGAATGTTGTCGCGATGCGCGCGCAAGCGCGCCAAGTCATCATCAATCATCGTCGTCACTCCTGACGGTCGTCCACTGTCCTTTAATTCTGATATACGGAATCACTTTCCACGCCGAAAATATTCGCGCCGGAAAAGTTGTCAAGCCGCCGCGCACCGCGCGCGCAAGGTCTCGGTGGCCGGAATCGGGCGTAGCGAAGCAGCCCGGGCCGAACGAGCCCGGTTCAATCCTTCAGCGCGTAGGCGATGACATAATCGCCGCGCTTGGTGCCGAACGAGCCGTGACCGCCGGCCGCGGTGACGACGTATTGCTTGCCGCCGGCCTCGTAGCTCATCGGTGTCGACTGGGCGCCGGCCGGCAGGCGGTCTTGCCAGAGCACCTTGCCGTCGCGCACGTCGTAGGCCCGGATCGTGTACTCGTAGGTGCCGGTGTAGAATGCGACACCGCCTGCGGTCGTGATCGGTCCGCCCAGCATCGGCACGCCCATCTTGAAGGGCAGCGGCAGCGGCGTGGTGTCCCGGATCGTGCCGTTCGGATGCTGCCAGACGATCTTCATCGTCTTCAGGTCGATCGCAGCCATCGCGCCCCATGGCGGCCGGTAGCACGGCACGGAGAGCGGCGACAGGAAGCTCCAGATCTCCACCCCGAATGGCGTGCCATACATCGGTTGCGTCCCGACCTCGCTGCCGACAGGCTTCTCGGCGGTCGGCGCGGGCGGATTTTGCGGGCCGCGCGGAATGAGCCTTGAGGCGAACGGCAACGACATCGGGTTGGCAATGGCGATCTGTCTCACCGGATCGACAGCGATGCCGCCCCATTCGAACATGCCGAGATTGCCGGGGAAGACGAGCGTGCCTTGCAGCGACGGCGGGGTGAACGTGCCGTCGTAACGCAGGCGGTGGAACATGATCCGGCACAGCAGCTGATCGAAGATCGTGCCGCCCCACATGTCAGCGCCGGTCAGTTTCGCCTCGGGGCGGAACGTCAGCTCGGAGAACGGCTGCGTCGGCGCGGTGCGGTCGCCGGGCGCGGCGCCTTGCGGCACGGCGCGTTCCGGCGCCGGCACGATCGGCTCGCCGGTCCTCCGATCGAGCACGAAAATGTTGCCAACCTTGGTTGGCTGGACGATCGCGGGAACGACGCCCTTGGCCGTGGTCACATCGACCAGGCTCGGCTGCGAGGGAACGTCCATGTCCCAGAGATCGTGATGCACCGTCTGGTACGACCAGGCGCGCTTGCCAGTGTTGACGTCCAGCGCGACGATCGAGCTGGAATAGCGCTCGACCAGCGCATTGCGATTGCCGCCCCAAATGTCGGGCCCGTTGTTGCCGGTGGGGATGTACACGAGGTTCAATTTCGGATCGAACGAGGCTGTGATCCACGAATTCGGCGAACCGTTGGTGTAGTGACGCGTCGGCGAGGGCAGTTCGTTTTCATCCGCCGCACCGGAGTCCCAGGCCCAGACCAGCTTGCCGCTGTAGACGTCGAAACCGCGGATCACGCCCGAGGGCACATCGACCCCATAATTGTCGATCACCGCGGCGGCGACGACCAGGATCCTGTCGCTGACGACAGGCGGCGACGTCGGCTCGAAGAAGCCCGCCGTCTTGTTTCCCATGCCTTGCTGGAGGTCGAGGCTGCCGTGATCGCCAAAGCCCTCGCACAGCTTGCCGCTGTCGGCATCGAGGGCGATCATGCGCCCGTCATTGACGGGCAGGAAGATCCGCCGGGGACATTCGGCTGGCGCGGGACCGCCGCTGCTGTCGACGGCACCCGCCGCGGTCTCGTGATAGGAGACCCCGCGGCAGGTCATATGCTGGAACGTCTTGTTGAACACGAGCTTGGGATCGTAGCGCCAGCGTTCCTTGCCGGTTTGGGCGTCCAGCGCAAACAGCACCTGGTGCTGTGAGCAGAGATAGAGCGTGTCGCGCACCTTGATCGGCGTCACCTCGAAGGTCGTCTCGCCGGAATCCTCCGGCGTTGGCACGTCGCCGGTGCGGAATGTCCAGGCGACCGCGAGCCTTCCCACATTGTCGGGCGTGATCTGCTTCAGCGGCGAATAACGCTGTCCGAATTGCGTGCGCCCATAGGCGCGCCAGTCGCCATCCGGCTGAGGATCGCCTTCGCTTTGCGGGACCGTCGACGCCTGCTCGGAAATCGTGCCGTTGACGTCGTGATAGCTGGACAGCAGCGCGATGATGAGCGCAATGGAAGTAGCGGCTACGCCGATCCAGAGTGGCAGCGTCGCGCCTCGGGAGGATACCGGCTGATCTCGCAGCAGACCGCGAACGATCACCGGCGTCAGGAGCCAGAGCGCCATGGGGAAGACGATGTCGCCGCGCGATGCGAGCGGCCACCAGTCGAATTGCACTTCGGAGATGGCCCACGCCAGAGTGCCGACCAGTACGATCGCAAACAGCCACAGCGCCGAGCGGCGGCGCAGCAGCAGCAACACCGCCGTCGCGACAATGCCGACACCGAGAACGGCATAGAAGATGGATCCACCCAACGCGGCGAGCCAAAGGCCGCCGCCCGCGAGCACCAGGCCAATCACGGCGTAGACGAGACCGGTGATGAAGACGGCCCTGGATCGCTGCATGGCTGCTCCGGCGCGGCAAGGGGATCGAGCCGATCCATTGCAAACGCAGCAGACGGCACTTGGTTGCGATCAATGTGGTCCAGTCAACCACGGCTGGCAACCTTCAACTGCTGCGCCCACGCAACATCCGCCGCAAAAACTTGCAATTCGACGTGATAAGTCTTGGTCTGGAATTGCGCGCTCAATGAATGGGATCATTGTTGCGGCTCATGTCCAATTCGGGAACCACATCCGTCATGTATCTCGGCATCGATCTCGGCACCTCGGCCGTCAAGACCGTTCTGGTCGACGGCGCCCAGCGCGTGATTGCGAGCGAGAGCCGGGCGCTGACGATCGCCTCGCCGCATCAAGGGTTTTACGAGCAGGATCCTGCGCAGTGGATCGAGGCGACCTTTGCCACGTTGGACGCCTTGAAGGCCTCGCATGGACAACAGCTGGCCGCGGTCGAAGGCATCGGACTCTCCGGGCAGATGCACGGCCCCACGCTGCTCGATGCGAATGACAAGCCGTTGCGGCCCTGCATCCTCTGGAACGACGGACGTTCCGCCGCGGAGTGCCGCATCCTGGAGCAACGCTGGCCGGCCTTGCGTGCGATCACGGGCAACAAAGCGATGCCGGGCTTTGCGGCGCCAAAGCTGCTCTGGATTGCGACGCACGAGCCCGAGATCTTCGCGGCAACCAAACGCGTCCTGCTGCCCAAGGCCTATCTGCGCCTGGTGCTTTGTGGCGAGGCGATCGAAGACGTCTCCGATGCATCGGGATCCCTGTGGCTCGACGCGGCGCGCCGGGACTGGTCGGATGCCGCATTGGCCGCGACGGGCCTGTCGCGGGCGCAGATGCCGCGTCTGGTCGAGGGATGCGCGCCCGCGGCAGCATTGCGCGGCGAGCTTGCGCAACGCTGGGGCATGGCGAGGCGCCCGATGATCGCGGGCGGCGCCGGCGACAATCCCGCGGGCGCCGTCGGCATCGGTGCGATCAAACCCGGAGCCGCGTTCATCTCGCTGGGAACCTCAGGCGCCCTGCTGACGCCGACCGACCATATCGCCGCCAATCCGGACCGCGTGGTGCACACCTTCTGCCACGCCATCCCCGGAATGTGGATTCAGGCCGGCGCGATCCTCTCGGCGGCCTCTTGTCTGTCCTGGGCCGCGCGCCTGTTCGGCGTCGCCGAGGCCGAGCTGCTTGCGCCGCTGGGGCCGCGCCCACAGGCGCCCTCGCCCGTGAGCTTCTTGCCTTATCTTGCGGGCGAGCGAACGCCGCACGACGATCCAATTGTACGCGGCATGCTCGAGGGCCTCAGTCACGGCACCGACCGCACCGCGATCGTGCAGGCCGTGCTCGAAGGCGTTGCTTTCGCGCTCGCCGATTGCCGGGACGCGCTTGGCGATGCCGGCATCGCGGTGACGGACGCCGATGTGATCGGCGGCGGTTCGCGATCCCGGTTCTGGCTATCGGTGCTGTCAAACGTTCTCGATGTTCCGATCCATCGCTTTGCCGATGGAGAGACGGGAGCCGCGTTCGGTGCGGCGAGATTGGGGCGGCTAGCTGTCACCGGCGAGGCAATCGCAACCGTCTGCACGCCACCGCAACGCGTCGAGACATTCGAGCCGGATCGCACGCTGGTCGAATCCTATGCCGAGCGGCTTCCCGCTTGGCGCGAACTGTATCGGCGGCGCCACTAGCAGCGCATTGCGTCCGCATTTCTGCCTGTTCGCTGTTGCCCTGCGCTGCGGCGTTTTGTTTAATGGGCGAACCGCGCTGAACAAACGAGACGCGGACAGCAAACGCGTTGTGCGCCGGGAGGCACGATGAATGAGCCGATCCTCGAGATGCGGGGAGTTTCGAAATCCTTCTTCGGCATCAAGGCGCTGTGTGCGGTTGACCTGACGGTCTATGCAGGCGAGATTCATGCCTTGATGGGTGAGAACGGCGCCGGCAAATCGACCCTGATGAAAATCCTGTCGGGCGCCTACCGGCCCGATCCCGGTGGCGAGATCCGTATCGAGGGCAAACCGGTGCGGATCGAGGGTCCGCTCGGCGGCCGCGCCGCCGGCATCTCGATCATCTATCAGGAACTGTCTTTGGCCCCCAATCTGAGCGTTGCGGAGAATATTTATCTCGGCCGCGAGATGTCGCGTTCAGGTTTGCTGGCGCGCGGCGCCATGCGCGAGGGTGTCGGCCCGATCCTGCAGCGTCTGGGCGCGGACTTCCTGCCATCGACATTGGTGGCACATCTGTCCATGGGGCAGCGCCAGCTCGTCGAGATCGCGCGTGCGCTGCACGTGCGATCGAAGATCCTGATCATGGACGAGCCGACCACGGCGCTGTCCGCCGGCGAGAGCGAGCGGCTGTTTACCCTGATCCGGCAACTTCGCGCCGAGGGGCTTGCCATCATCTATATCTCGCATCGCATGGACGAGGTCTATGCACTCGGCGACCGCGTCACCGTGCTGCGCGACGGCCGACTGGTCGGCTCGCTCGACAAGCAGGATATCCGTGCTGATGCCATCGTCCGCATGATGGTCGGGCGCGACGTGTCGTCTTTCTATAAAAAGGATCATGATCCCGGGGCCGGGAAGGGGCATCCTGTTCTCACGGCCAGCGACATGTCGGACGGGCGGCGCGTCAAGGGCTGCTCGCTCACCGTGCATGCGGGCGAGGTGGTGGGGCTTGCAGGCCTGATCGGCGCCGGTCGCACCGAGCTTGCCCATCTGATCGTTGGTGCAGCACCGAAGATTTCGGGCCGTCTGGAGCTCGAAGGCCAGCCGATCGACATCCGCACGCCCGGCGAAGCCCTCGCGGCCGGCATTGCCTATCTGACCGAGGATCGCAAGGCGCTTGGCCTGTTCCTCGACATGTCGTGCCTGGACAATATCAATCTTGCCGTGCTCGGGCGCGATGCCAAACTCGGCTGGTTCCTGGATCGCGACAAGGCGCGCGAGCGCGCCGACAGGGCGTTTGCGGGACTCAGCATTCGCGCCGCCAATGTCAGTGTGCCCGCCGGAGGCCTCTCCGGCGGCAACCAGCAAAAGGTGCTGTTGTCGCGCTTGCTCGCCATTGCGCCGAAGGTGCTGATCCTCGACGAGCCAACGCGCGGCGTCGACGTCGGCGCCAAGTCGGAGATCTATTCGATCATCGACAATCTCGCCAAGGCCGGCACCGCGATCCTCGTCATTTCGTCCGATCTGCCTGAAATCATCGGCATCTGCGACCGCGTCCTGGTGATGCGGTCAGGGCATATCGCAGGCGAGGTCAGGCGAACCGAGACGGCACCTTTGACCCAGGAAGACATCATGGCCCTCGCGACGGGGACGGAGCATCTCGATGCCTGATAACGGATCGACGCAGGCGAACGCCGCGACAGCAAACAGTCCTGCCGTTGCCGAGGCGACGAAGCGCCAACGCATCAGGCTCATGATCCGCGCGGCCGGCATGCTGCCGGTGCTGCTGCTGCTCTGCATCGGCTTTCACTATATGTCGGAGGGCCGCTTCTTCACCGGCCAAAATCTCGGCATCGTCCTGCAACAGGCTGCCGTCAACACCGTGCTTGCCGCGGGCATGACCTTCGTCATTCTCACCGGCGGCATCGATCTGTCGGTCGGCTCGATCCTGGCGGCATCCGCAATGGCGGGCCTGACGATGTCCAAACTGTCCGAGCTGAGTGCGCTGTGGCTGCCGGTTGCGGTGCTCACCGGGCTTGGCTTCGGCGTCGTCAATGGCGCGCTGATCGCACTGTTGCGCCTGCCGCCCTTTATCGTCACGCTGGGCTCGCTGACTGCCGTGCGCGGTCTGGCGCGGCTGCTCGGCGCCGACACCACGGTGTTCAACCCGTCGATTCCCTATGCCTTCATCGGCAATGGCTCGCTGACGCTGATACCCGGCGTGGCGTCGATCCCGTGGCTCTCGGTGATCGCGCTGCTCGTCATTCTGGCGTCGTGGCTCGTGCTGCGGCGAACCGTGCTCGGCGTGCACATCTATGCGGTCGGCGGCAACGAGAGCGCGGCGCGGCTTGCCGGCATCAAGGTCTGGGCCGTCCTGATCTTCGTCTATGGCGTGTCGGGATTGCTGGCGGGCCTCGGCGGCGCAATGCAGGCGGCGCGGCTTTATGCGGCCAACGGCTTGCAGCTCGGCCAGAGCTACGAGCTCGACGCCATCACCGCGGTGATCCTCGGCGGCACCTCCTTTGTCGGCGGCATCGGTTCGATCTGGGGAACGCTGGTCGGCGCGTTGATCATCGCCGTGCTCTCGAACGGCCTGATCCTCACTGGCGTCTCCGACATCTGGCAATATGTGATCAAGGGCCTGGTGATTATCGGCGCCGTGGCGCTGGATCGCTATCGGCTGCAAGGCTCGGCCAGAACTTGAGATTGCGCGGTTCAAAATTCGGTTGCGGCAACTGGTCTGCCGTGCCCGGGGATGAAGACAGACCAGGGAGGAAGACAATGTTGAAGACCACCATGCTCGCCGGCGCAGCGATGGCGCTTGCCCTGTCCACCACACCGTCCTCTGCCAAGGAGCTCAAGTCGATCGGCGTTTCGCTGGGCTCGATGGGCAACCCGTTCTTTGTCGCCTTGTCGAAGGGCGCCGAGTTCGAGGCCAAGAAGACCAATCCCAATGTAAAGATCACCACCGTTGGCTTCGAATATGATCTCGGCAAGCAGGTGACCCAGATCGACAATTTCATCGCCGCCGGCGTCGACCTGATCCTGCTCAACCCGGGCGATCCCAAGGCGATCGGGCCGGCGATCAAGAAGGCGCAGGCGGCGGGCATCGTCGTCGTCGCGGTCGACACCGCGGCCGAGGGCGCCGATGCCACGGTGACCACCAACAACGTCCAGGCCGGCGAGATCGCGTGCCAGTACATCGTCGACAAGCTGGGCGGCAAGGGCGACGTCATCATCGAGAATGGGCCGCAGGTCTCGGCCGTGATCGATCGCGTCACCGGCTGCAAAAACGTCTTGGGCAAGAATGCGGGGATCAAGGTGTTGTCCAGCGACCAGGACGCCAAGGGCTCTCGCGAAGGCGGCCTCACCGTCACGCAGGGCTATCTGACCCGTTTCTCCAAGATCGACGCCATCTTCGCCATCAACGACCCGCAGGCGATCGGCACCGATCTCGCGGCAAAACAGCAGAACCGCAGCGGCATCATCATTACGTCGGTCGACGGCGCGCCAGACATCGAGGCCTCGCTCAAGGATGCCGGCTCGCCGCAGATCCAGGCCTCGGCCTCGCAGGACCCGTTCTTCATGGCGCGGCGCGCGGTGCAGGTCGGCGTCGGCATTCTCAATGGGCAGAAGCCGGCCTCGACCGTCGAGCTGCTGCCCTCGAAGCTCGTGACCCGCGACAATATCGGGGATTACAAGGGCTGGACCTCGGACCGGTCGCAGTAACGCCCCCCGCAGCTTCTGGGTGTTACGACCCAATTCGCGTGTCGCGTCCCGGGAAACCCCGGGGCGCGCATGTGAGGTTGACCCTAGCGACCGATATGTCAAAGAAGGGGCCTTTTTGACGGCGGGGCAACCGGATGGCCGCGCCCATGGACGCTATCGGGAGCAATTTCTGACATGGCTGAGCGGGTTGCTCTCATCACCGGCGTGACCGGGCAGGACGGCGCCTATCTCGCCGAGCATCTGTTGTCGCTCGGCTATGTCGTGCACGGCATCAAGCGGCGCTCGTCCTCGTTCAACACCGCGCGCGTCGATCATCTCTACCAGGATCCGCATCTCGGTAACGTGCCGTTCCTGATGCATTACGGCGACATGAC
>NZ_JAFCLG010000014.1 GCF_018129685.1 Bradyrhizobium manausense | reverse complement strand
ATCAGCGACAAGGCTGCGCCATGCCCGCTGGATCACGTCAACCGCCAGTTCAAGGCGCCGAGGCCGAATGTTCTCTGGCTCTCCGACTTCACCTATGTCGCGACCTGGACCGGCTTTGTCTACGTTGCCTTCGTCGTCGACGCCTATGCTCGCAGGATCGTGGGCTGGCGAGCCTCGCGCACAGCGCATGCCGGCTTCGTGCTCGACGCGCTGGAGCAGGCACTGCATGATCGACGGCCGGTCCATCGTGGCAGGCTCGTGCACCACAGCGACAGAGGCAGCCAATACGTCTCCATCAAGTACACCGAGCGCCTGGCTGAAGCAGGCGTGGAGCCTTCTGTTGGCAGCGTCGGAGATTCCTATGACAATGCCCTCGCCGAAACGATCAACGGCCTCTACAAGGCCGAGGTGATCCATCGGCGCGGACCATGGCGAAACTTCGAGGCCGTCGAGTTCGCGACTCTGGAATGGGTGGACTGGTTCAACAACCGAAGGCTCCTGGAGCCCATCCGCAACATACCGCCGGCCGAGGCCGAGCAACGCTACTACGCCACGCTGGAACAACCCGCCATGGCGGCATAACTTAAACCAAATGGCCTCCGGCAATCCCGGGGCGGTTCAAACAGATATTTCAGCCCAGTCAAAAAAGAACGTGATGAAGTGAGATCGCAGCTGGCAGAGTTTGAGGTGGGGGAAGCCGAGCTTCTCGCTCTGTCAATGCAAAACAACATCCGCGCCATTTCGAGGGTCGAAAAAATGGCTTCAGAACGCGATCGCAGTCGTCGAAAGCTGCAAGATGAAATGAGGCGCCGCCACCTTTCCCAACAGGGAAAATCAAAGGATCGCACTCGAGATACTGGTCGCCAGCAATCTCATCAGATTTCCCAAGAGGTGGATAGAGGGAACCGAGTTGTAGCCGATGAGCTTCATCGCGATCATGCACGGCAATCTGAGGAGCCGACAGCGGCAATGATCAACGAAGTCGGTATGGATCAAATAAGCATCCCGGGGTCTTCCCAACAGGCTCAAGTGGAGGCGGATCAGCGTGAAGCCCAGCATCATGAGGACAATGCAGACACTTGCCAACAGCGCGAAGCGACAGCAGACCCTGATGGAGGCGTCCCACATAATCTCAATGATCTCGTGATCCCCCAGCTATGGTCGTTGGAGGAGATCAGAGCAAGGGCGGGCGCGCACCACCATGACCACTGAAAAACAGGCCGAGGCAAACCGGCGGAACGCGCAGAAAAGCACCGGCCCGCGGACCGCAGCCGGGCGTCTCAAGTCAAGCCGCAACGCCGTTCGGCACGGTCTATCTATTCCGGTAGCGGCGAATGCTCTAGAGGAAATGCAGCAGCATAGGTTCGTGGAACTTCTGATTCCGGAAGGTGCCAGCCAGCCAAAAAAGCTGGCGGCGCTGGAACTGGCAAGAGCGCAAACGCAGTTGGAGCGGGTCGCAGCCGTTCGGAAAGGATTGATGGCAGAGCTGGATCTGCAATCTCCGTCGCTGGAGCAGGTGCGGCGCTTGGCGGCGCTTGAGCGCTACGAGGGCCGCGCCCAAAGGCAACGCCGTCGCGCCAGAGAGCAGCTTCTAGCGACGGAGTCGGTGGAGGAGGGTGTTGAGTAAGCAGCGTCGTAAAAGTTGGCAAAACGAACCCAATTTTCCCGACCTGTCTCAACTCGCACTGGGCCTACCGTTCGTCTGCGATCACCTTGCCGTCATTTGGCAGTGCTCCGAGGCTGACCAGCTGGACGCTGCCGCCGAGCTTCGTCACGGCGCGCAGGGTATCGGCGATCTCCTCCCGCAGCGCATCGCTTGCGGCTGCTGTCTCCACCTTCAGCGTCATTGCGTCGGTCTCGCCCTGGCGCGTCACCACGAGCCGCAGTCGTCCGAGCGCAGGATGGCGCTTGCCGATCTCCGCGATCTGCTCGGGGCGGACGAACATGCCTTTGACCTTGGTGGTCTGGTCGGCGCGGCCCATCCAGCCCTTGATGCGCATGTTGGTGCGGCCGCATGTGCTCGGCCCCGGCAGCGCCGCGGTGAGATCGCCGAGCGCGAGCCGGATCCAGGGATGATGCGGATCGAGCGAGGTCACCACGATCTCGCCAACGTCGCCCGGCGCGACGGGATCGCCGGTGCCGGGCTTGACGATCTCCATGATCAGGCCCTCGTTCACGACCATGCCCTCGCGCGCCTCGGTCTCGAATGCGATCAGGCCGAGATCGGCGGTGCCGAAGGCCTGGTAGGCGTCGATGCCGCGTGCCTTGATCTCGGCCTGGAGCGAGGGCGGGAAGGCGGCGCCCGAGACCAGCGCGCGCTTGATCGAGGAGACGTCGCGGCCTGCGGCTGTGGCGGCGTCGAGCAGGATCTTGAGGAAATCCGGCGTGCCGCTGTAGCCGACCGGACGGTAGGCCTCGATCAGCTCGAATTGCTGCTCGGTATTGCCGGGGCCGGCCGGGATCACGGCGCAGCCGAGTGCACGTGCCGACGAGTCGAAGATGAAACCACCTGGGGTGAGGTGGTAGCTGAAGGTGTTGAGCACAATGTCGTTGGCGCGGAATCCGGCCGCGAACAGCGCGCGCGCGCCGCGCCAGGGGTCGGCCTGCCGTCCCTCCGGCTCGAAGATCGGACCCGGGGAGGTGAAGAGGCGCGCGAACGACCCTGGGGCGGCCGTCACGAAGCCACCGAAGGGCTGGGAGGCCTTGTGCAGGGCCGGCAACTCCGACTTGCGCAGCACCGGCAGGGCCGCCAGCGCCGCTCTTGATGTCACGGAGGCAGGATCGACCCCCTTCAGCCGCTCGGCGTAGGCGGGCGCGCGCATCGCGTTGCGCAGCACGTCCGGCAGGCGAGTGAACAGATCGGCCTCGCGCGCCGCGGGCTCGCGCGTCTCGAGGGCGTCGTAATGAGCAGTCATGGCAGGTCTTTCCGGGTTAGCATCCGTTGCACGCCGCCGCTCGCATCGGTATCAGACGGCCATGGGCGGGGCGTGGAGAGGACGCGATGGCGGACGAGAGCATCATTCCGGCGGAGGAGGCGGCTGGCGTCGTCGCTCGCCTGAAGCGTCGCATGATCGAGGACGCGATCCCGCTGTGGTCGACCGTCGGTTGGGACGACGCCACGGGCGGTTTCATCGATCGGCTGCACCGCGACGGCTCGCCGGATACGGCCGCGCCGCGGCGGGTGATGGTGCAGGCCCGCCAGATCTATTGCTACGCCAAGGCGGCGCAGATGGGCTGGTATCCGCAAGGCCGCGCCATCGCGCTGAAGGGGCTCGAGCACATGTTGGCCAAGGCGAAGGCGCCCGACGGCCGGCCTGGTTTCGTGCACCGGCTGACGCCTGATGGTGCGGTGCTGGATGCGCGGCGCGATGCCTACGACCACGCCTTCATCCTGTTTGCGCTGGCGACCGTCTATGCGCTCGACAAGGATGCGCAAATTCGCACCGAGATCGATGCGCTGCTTGCCTTCCTCGACGGCCATCTGCGCTCGCCGCACGGCGGCGTCCACGAAGGCCTGCCGGTGACGCTGCCGCGCCGGCAGAATCCGCAGATGCATCTGTTCGAGGCGATGATCGCGTGTTTCGACGCGACGCACGATCTGTCGTTCCAGAATCGCGCGGGTGAATTCTTCGCGCTGTTCCTCGCCAATCTCTACGACAAGCAGAAGCGTATCCTCACGGAGTATTTCGAGGAGGATTGGTCGAAGATCGAGCCGGTCAGCGTCGAGCCGGGTCATCAGGCGGAATGGGTCTGGCTGCTGAAGGGCTTCGAACGCATCACGGGCTGCCCGACGGGCACGCGGCGCGCAGAATTGCTGGCAACGGCATTGCGCTATCGCGACGCGGCCACCGGCTGTGTGGTCGATGAGGGCGATGATGCCGGCAACATCCGGCGCGGCACGCGCCGGCTTTGGCCGCAGACCGAGATCGCGAAGGCGTGGATCGCGCAAGCCGAGTCGGGGGAGGCGGGTGCGGCGGACGAGGCGCGCGCGTCGTTGGTGCGGCTCGAACGGCATTATCTCAGCCATCCCGTGCGGGGCGGCTGGTACGACCAGTTCGACCGCGACGGCAAATCGCTGATCGACACCATTCCTGCGTCGTCGTTCTATCATGTTCTCTGCGCGGTCACGGAAGCGGAGCAGGTGCTCGAGTAAGTGTCTTTTGTTTTGACGCGTTGTCTTCACGCGAACCGGTTCCCGCTTCGCTTGAAGACGCGATGTCAGAGCCAGCGCTTGCGCCGCTTGAAGCTCTTGAGGTTCTTGAAACTCTTGCGCTGGTCGCCGGCGCCGCCGAGGTAGAATTCCTTGACGTCCTCGTTGTCGCGCAGCTCGTCGGCGGTGCCGTCGAGCACGACCTTGCCCTGCTCCATGATGTAGCCGTGGCTCGCCACCGACAGCGCGGCGCGGGCGTTCTGCTCGACCAGCAGGATGGTGACGCCGAGGTCGCGGTTGATCTTCTGGATGATTGAGAACACCTCCTTCACCAGCAGAGGCGAGAGGCCCATCGACGGCTCGTCCATCAGGATCATCTTCGGGCGCGCCATCAGCGCGCGGCCGATCGCGAGCATCTGCTGCTCGCCGCCGGAGAGATAGCCGGCAAGGCCCGTGCGTTCCTTCAGGCGCGGGAAGTAATTGAAGACCATATCGAGATCGGCATCGACCTCGCGGTCTCTGCGGGTGAATGCGCCGAGCCTGAGATTTTCCAGCGACGTCATGTCGGCGACGATGCGCCGGCCCTCCATCACCTGGAAGATGCCGCGGCGGACGATCTTGTCGGGATCGACGCCCGCGATCGGCTGGCCCTCGAACAGGATCTCGCCGCGCGTGACCTCGCCGTCCTCGGTCTTGAGCAGTCCCGAGATCGCCTTCAGCGTCGTCGACTTGCCGGCGCCGTTGGCCCCGAGCAGCGCCACGATCGCGCCCTTGGGCACGTCGAGGCTGAGACCGCGCAGCACCAGGATGACGTCGTCATAGACGACCTCGATGTTGCGCACGGCGAGGAGCGGCGGCGCCGGGACGACGGTGGGGGCGGGGCGAGGGGATTCGACGATGTCGGTCATTGGGTGTGTCGCCAATTTGGTACTCTCGTCATGCCCGGGCCTGTCCCGGGCATCCACGTTTTTCGTGCCGGGTGATTAGACGTGGATGGCCGGGACGAGCCCGGCCATGACGTCAGAGATCGGAATCACCAGCCAAACCATTCCGGCTTGCGCGGCAGCTCGACCGACTTGACCTTCTCGAGCTTGATGGTGCCCTTGGCCATGAGGTCGTTGATGTCGCCATCGGTGGCGCCCGAGACCTTCGTGCGGTAGAGGTCGACCTTCATGGTCCCGCGATGGTCCTTTTCGGTCCAGGTCGAAGGATTGCAGACGCCTTCCATACCTGATGGCACCCAGTCCTTCTTCTGGTAGAAGCCCTTGGCGACGTTCTCGCCGGTGGCGCCGCCGTTCTTGACGGCCCAATCGAGCGCCTCCTTCATGTAAAGTGCCGAGCAGACGGCCGCGACGTAGTGCACGGGGCGGTAAACCTTGCCGGTGGGGTCGGACATCCTGGAGATTTCCATCACCGTCTTCATGCCGGGCGCATCTCCGCCCCAGCTCACTGCCGTGCGCAGCGGGAACACCACGCCGTCGGCGGCGTCGCCGGCAGCCTTGGCGCCGGCCTCGTCCATGCCCCAGACATTGCCGAGGAACTGAACGTCCACGTTCGCGGCCTTGCACGCCTTCAGCACCGACACGTTGGATTGAGGCGTATTGCCGAGATAGGCGTAGTTCGCACCCGAGCTCTTCAGGCTCAGGCACTGGCTGCTGTAGTCGCCGGGGCTCAGCGCGAAGACCAGGGGCGGCAGCACTTCAAAGCCGAGCTCGGTGGCGAGCGCCTCGCCGGCCGCCTTCGGCGCGTTGGGGTAGGGATGGTTGGCGCCCATGTGCACGTATTTCGGCTTGCCCGGCTTGCCCTTGGCCTTCCAGTCGTCGGCTGCCCACATCAACATCGCGCGCAGCGCATCCGAATAGGTCGGGCCGTAGAAGAAATTGTACGGCGCGGGCTTGGCCTTGCCGCTGGTGCCTTCGGGGTCCGACAGGGCTGCGGCGTAGGAGCCGGACATGTCGGGGATCTTGTCCTGGGCGAGGAAGCCGGTCAGTGCTTCGGTATCCGCCGTGCCCCATCCCATGATGGCGGCGACCTTGGCGTCCGGCGCTGACCATTTCTTGTACAGCGCGATCGCCTTCGGCACCTGATAGCCGTAATCGTTGGTGTCGACGTTGAGCTGCTTGCCACCGACGCCGCCATTCTTGTTGACCCAGGCGAAGGTGTCGGCCACGGCCTGGCCGAATGGCGTGCCGACGTCGGCGGTGCCGCCGGAGCGGTCCTCGAGATGGCCGATCGCGATCTGCGCCTGCGCGCTGGCTGAAAATGCGGCGATCGCCAGCGCGAGCGAGGCGGTGCTCAAAAGGGCTTTTGTCTTCATTGGTCGTCTCCTCCTGTTGTTGGTTGTCGAATTCCCCGCGCTCAATACGAGAACGGGTAGAGTTTCCAATAAGCCTTGATCTGCCGCCAGCGATGCGCGAGCCCATCTGGCTCGAACATCAGGAACACGATGATGATGAGCCCGATCGCGATCTCGCGCAGAAAGGTGAGGTTGTTGCTGAGCGCCAGCGCCTTGTCGATCGTGCCGCCCTTCAAATACAGGCTGATCCATTCCATCGCCTCGGGGAGCAGCACGACGAAGGCGGTGCCCATCAGCGTGCCCATGATCGAGCCGGTGCCGCCGATGATGATCATGGCGAGAAACAGGATCGAGCGTTCGATGCCAAAACCTTCCTGCGACACGACGAGCTGGTAATGCGCAAAGAGAGCGCCGGCGATGCCGGCGAAGAAGGCGGCGAGCCCGAATGACAGCGTGCGGTATTTGGTGAGGTTGATGCCCATGATCTCGGCGGAGAGATAATGGTCGCGGATCGCCACCAGCGCGCGGCCGTCGCGCGTACGCATCAGATTGGTGACGAGGATGTAGCTCGCCAGCACATAGGCCAGCACCACGTAGAAATATTGCCGGTCGCCGCGCAACGTATAGCCGAAGATCGAAAACGGCTCGGCGCTCGCCGGCACGGAGCCGCCGGAAAACCATTCGGCGCGGGAGAAGAAGTCGAGCAGGATGTATTGCGCGGCAAGTGTGGCGATGACGAGGTAGAGACCCTTGAGCCGCGCCGCCGGGATGCCGAAGACCAGCCCGACCATCGCGGTGACGACGCCTGCGAGCGGGATCGCAAAGAACACCGGGATCGGCGCGTGGTTGGAGATGTAGGCGGAGGAGAAAGCGCCGAGCAGGAAGAAGGCGGCGTGGCCGATCGAGATCTGGCCGGTGAAGCCGACCAGGATATTCAACCCCAGCGCCGCAATCGAGAAGATGCCGATCTGGATCAAGATGCTGAGCCAGTATCCGCCCATGAACTGCGGCACAAGGCAAAGCAGCAGCACGCCTGCTATCGCGAAGTTGCGGCTCGTCGCGGTCGGGAAGATCGTGGTGTCGGCCGCGTAAGAGGTGCGGAAATCACCAGCAGGGATGAGGGAAGGGCCGGCCATGGGTCAGATCCGCTCGATGTCGTGGGTGCCGAACAGGCCGTAGGGCTTGATCATCAGCACGATGATGAGGACGTAGAACGGTGCAATCTCGTAGAGATTGCCCCAGTGCAGGTACTGGCTGTCGACATATTGCGCGATGTTCTCGAGCAGGCCGATGATGATGCCGCCAAGCACCGCGCCGCCGACGGAATCGAGCCCGCCGAGGATCGCCGCCGGAAACACCTTGATGCCGTAGGCGGCAAGGCCCGAGGAGACGCCGTTCACAACGGCGACGACGACGCCGGCGACCGCTGACACGGTCGCCGAGATCGCCCAGGCCATCGCGAACACGCTTTTCACGGAAATGCCGAGCGACTGCGCCACCTGCTGGTTGAACGCCGTGGCCCGCATCGCAAGGCCATACTTTGAAGCGCGGAAGAACCAGGCCATGCCGATCATCATCGCCACCGACACGATCAGGCTCATGACATAGACGGTCTGGATCTGGAGGCCGAACAGCGCGACCGACTGGCTCTCGAACACGCGCGGAAACGGCTGCGGGTTGACGCCGAACATCCATTTCAGCGTCGCCTGCAGCACGGTGGAGAGGCCGATCGTCACCATGATGACAGAGATAATGGGCTCGCCGATCATCGGCCGCAGGATCAGCACCTGGATCGCGATGCCGAACATGAACATGAATACCAGCGTCATCAGCATGCCGATCCAGAACGGCACCTGGTACTTGGCGAGCAGCGCCCAGCACACCCAGGCGCCGACCAGCAGCAGTTCACCTTGCGCGAAATTGACGACCTGCGTCGCCTTGTAGATCAGCACGAACGACATCGCGACGACGCCATAGAGCGTGCCGACGACGAGACCGTTGACCAGGAGCTGGATGAGGAAGGCGGTGTTCATGTTATGCTATCCTTCGCCTCTCCCCGCTTGCGGCAGGGCTATCGCATATGGTGGGCACGATGCGGCGGCATTGGCAGTCGGCTCCCTCTCCCGCTTGCGGGGGAGGGCTGGGGTGGGGGCTGTCTCCGCATTGGGATTGTTGAGAATTGCGGAGAATGTCCCCGAGTGGTGAGAACCCTCACCCGCCGCGCTCTGCGAGCGCGTCGGCCTCTCCCGCAAGCGGGAGAGGCAAAGGGCTGCGGTGTTCTTTGCCGGCAGGGTCACTCCGCCGCCTCCGCCATGGGGCCGCGTCCACCCAGATCCACGACCCTCAGCGTGGTGCGCACGCGTTGCGTGGTGCCGTCCTGGAAGCGGATCACGGTGTCGACGGGGATGTCGGCGGCGCCGCGGTAGATGGCGTCGATGATCCCGGCGTATTTCTCGTTGATCACGCTGCGGCGTACTTTTCGGGTGCGCGTGAGCTCGCCGTCGTCGGCATCGAGCTCCTTGTAGAGCAGCAGGAAACGCGAGATGCGCTGCGCCGGCGGCAGCGTGGCGTTGACGGTCTCGACTTCCTTCTGAACCAACGCATAGACCTCGGGCCGCGAGGCGAGGTCGCTGTAGGTCGTGAAGGAAAGCCGGTTCTTCTCCGCCCATTTGGAGATGATGGAGTAGCGGATGCAGATCATCGCCGCGAGCGCGTCGCGACCGGCGCCGAGTACCACGGCTTCCGCGATATAGGGCGAGAACTTCAGCTTGTTCTCGATGAATTGCGGCGAGAAGCGCTCGCCGCGCGAGGTCTCGGCGAGATCCTTGATGCGGTCGATGACGACGAGCTGACGGTTGGCGTTGAAATAGCCGGCATCGCCCGACAGCATCCAGCCATCCCTGACGTCGGCAACGCTCGCCTCCGGGTTCTTGTAATAGCCGAGGAACATGTTGGGATGCCGGACCACGATCTCGCCGACGCCGTGGATGTCGGCGTTGTCGATGCGGATCTCGATATTGTCGGCCATCGGCACGCCAGTGGTATCAGGATCGACTTTGCCCTCGGGATGCAGCGTATAGGCGCCCAGCAGCTCGGTCTGGCCATAGAGCGTGCGCAGCGGCACGCCCATGGCCTGGAAGAATTTGAAGGTATCAGGCCCGAGCGCCGCGCCGCCGGTCGCAGCCGAGCGCAGGCGTGTGAAGCCGAGCCGATCGCGCAGCGCGCGGAACAGGATCGCATCGGCAAGGCCGGATCGCTTGCCCTGTTCGAGCGCCGCGAGACCCGACTTCATGCCCAGATCGAACAGGCGCTGCTTCAAGGTGGTTGCGTCCATCACCTTGGCGCGGACGTCGGCGGCGATCGATTCCCAGACGCGCGGGGCAAAGAGCACGAATGTCGGTGCGATCTCGCGCAGATCGTTCATCATCGTCTCGGGCTCTTCGACGAAATTGATCTTCATCCGGCAGAGCAGGCCTTTGCCGAGCACATAGACCTGCTCCATGATCCAGGGCAACGGCAGCACCGAGACATATTCGTCGTCGGGCCCTTTGGGATCGAAGGCGAGATAGGTCGCGCAATGGCCGAGCACGCGGCCGGCGGCGAGCATCGCAAGCTTCGGATGCGACGTCGTGCCTGACGTCGTGCAGAGGATCGCGACATCCTCGCCTTTGGTGGCATCGACGAGCCGGTCGTAGAGCTCCGGCTCGCGCGTCGCCCGGGCACGGCCGAGCTCGGCAAATTTCTCCGCCGACATCAGGCGTGGGTCGTCATATTTCCGCATGCCGCGCGGATCGGAATAGATGATGTGCTTGAGATCAGGCACGCGCTCGGCCAGCGTCAGCAGCTTGTCGACCTGCTCTTCGTCCTCGGCAAAGACGAGCTGCGCCTCGCCATAGTTGAGGAGATAGGAGGCCTCTTCGTCCAGCACGTCGCGATAGAGCCCGAGGCTCAATCCGCCGATCGCGTGTGTCGCCACTTCCGCCGCGACCCAGTCCGGCCGGTTGTCGCCGATGATGCCGATGACGTCGCCGCGGCCAAGGCCAAGCTCGACGAGGCCGAGCGCAAAGTCGCGCACGCGGGTCTGGTAGTCGCTCCAGGTAAAGGGGCGCCAGAGGCCGAGATCCTTTTCGCGCAGCGCGATCTCGTTGCCATGCTCCTTCGCGTTCAGGCGAAGCATCTTCGGATAGGTGTCGGCCTGGGCGACGCGGGCTGCGTAATCCATCATGCCGCGCTCTCCTGCGCCGGCGGCGCGTCGTCAGGGTCGACCAGCACCTCGTCTTCTTCGCCAAGATAGGCGCGCTTGACGTGGGGATCGGCGAGCACGGCGGCCGGATCGCCCTCGGCGATCTTGCGGCCGAAATCCAGCACCATGACGCGGTGGGAGATGTCCATCACCACGCCCATGTCGTGCTCGATCATCACCACGGTCATGCCGAACTCCTCGTTGAGATCGACGATGTAGCGGGCCATGTCCTCCTTCTCCTCGAAGTTCATGCCGGCCATCGGCTCATCGAGGAGAATGAGGCGCGGTTCCAGCGCCATGGCGCGGGCGAGTTCGACGCGCTTGCGCAGGCCGTAGGAAAGGGTGCCGGCGGTCGCCTTGCGGACCGACTGGAGGTCGAGGAAGTCGATGATTTCTTCCACCTTGCGTCGGTGCTCGAGCTCTTCCTTGCGCGCACCGGTGAGCCAGTACAGCGAGCCCGTGAGGAAATTATTCTTCAGGAGGTGATGGCGGCCGACCATGATGTTGTCGAGCACGCTCATATGGTGAAACAGCGCAAGGTTCTGGAAGGTGCGGCCGATCCCGAGCTTGGGGCGCGCATTCGGCGTCAAGCCGGTGATGTCGCGTCCCCCGTAGAACAGCTGGCCTTCGGTCGGCTTGTAGCGACCGGAAATACAGTTCACGATCGATGTCTTGCCGGCCCCGTTGGGGCCTATGATCGAGAACAGCTCGCCCTCGTTGATGGCGAAGCTGACATCGGTCAGCGCGCGAACGCCGCCGAATCGCAAGGACACGCCGCGCACTTCGAGACTGGTAGCCACCAAACAAATCCCTCCCGGTGATGGCGCGTTCAGCGGCGCTCTTCGTCGGTTCCTCCGGGCGATCCTAGTACGGTCGTGCCGGTGAGGCCATGCAGCACATGGTCCCGCCCGGAGCCGCGCCGCTCTCGTCCTTTTGGGGGATCAAAAGCCGCATCACCCGAGGTGGCCCTCAATAGGGGAAAGCGCTATTTTGAAATGTCTCCGGCCTGACAATTCTGCGACAAAGTTTTTTCGGGCAGCTGCGGCCTCCATCTTTCGTAGGATGGTGGCTCCAACGATCATGCTGCAATGCAGCAGAAGGATGGAGTGACGAAACGGTGCGGCCGGCCCCTCGATCATGATTTCAGAGGATCAACTGAAGCGCATCGCCGCCTGGTCGCGCGAGCTCACGCCAGGGGAGATCGAGGTCGCCCGCGCCGGGATCACCGAGCGGTCCTACGGCACCGGCGAGAGCGTGTTCATGCGTGGCGACAAATTCGACTATTGGGCGGGCATGGTGAGCGGTCTTGCGCGCATGGGCGGGGTGTCGCGTGACGGCAAGGAGACCAGCCTTGCCGGCCTCACGGCAGGCGCCTGGTTCGGCGAGGGCAGCGTGCTCAAGAACGAGCTGCGCCGCTACGACGTGGTCGCGCTGCGCGACAGCCGCGTTGCACTGATGGAGCGTAGCGCCTTCATGTGGCTGTTCGAGAACAGCGTCGGCTTCAACCGCTTCCTGGTGCGCCAGCTTAACGAGCGCCTCGGCCAGTTCATCGGCATGCTCGAGGTCAACCGCACGCTGGACGCCACCGCGCGCCTCGCCCGCGGCATCGCCTCGCTGTTCAACCCGATCCTCTATCCGGAATCGACCGCGCATCTGGAGATCACCCAGGAGGAGATCGGCGCGCTCTCCGGCATGTCCCGGCAGAACGCAAACCGCGCGCTGAACCGCCTGGAGAAGGAGGGGCTGCTGCGGCTGGAGTACGGCGGCGTCACAATCCTCAATGTCGAACGGCTGCGCGGATACGGCGATTAGCGGGCTACGCTGTCCTTTAGCTCGCGCACCAAGGCAGCCACCACGCCGGCCCAGTCGCCGGGCGCAGCCTGGCGATGCAGGCGCGCGGTCGGGTACCATGGGCTGTCGGTTCGATCGAGCAGCCAGCGCCAGTCCGGATTATAGGGCAGGAGCAGGTCGACCGGCCTGCCGAGCGCCCCCGCAAGATGAGCCACCGACGTGTCGACGCAAATCACGCGGTCGAGCGCGCATATCGCGGCTGCGGTGTCGTCGAAGTCGTGCAGGAACGGCGACAGATCGGTGATTGTCTCCCGCGGAAAGATTTTGATGTCCCTTGCCCGAGCGCCGACCTGCAGGCTGAAGAAGCGGAGTGCGCCCGCTGCCTTCGCCTCCAGCAGCGGCAACAGCGCCCTCGGCTTGATCGAGCGGTTGTGGTCGTTGCGATGCGCGGTATTGCCGGCCCAGACCAATCCTATTCGCAGGCCGTGATCGGCGCCGAGCCGATGGGACCAACTCTCGACGGCCGCCGGGTCGGCGGCGAGGTAAGGCACTGGTCCCGGAATCTCGCGCAGGTCGAAGCCGAATGCGTGCGGCAGGCTCATGAAGGGGATGTGGACGTCGAAAGCAGACAAGGGATCGCCGGAATTGACGAGGCGGACCCGCGAGAGTCCATCCTGCGCGATCTTCCGCGCGGCGAGACGATGCAAGGCCGGATCGACTTCGACGACGAGACTGCCCGCGCGCGCGCTCAGCAGCGGCAGGTAACGCAGGAACTGAATGGTGTCGCCCAACCCCTGCTCGGCATGGAGCAGGAGCGTGCGCCCGAGAAGCGGCTCGCCACGCCAGAGCGGCTGGGCAAAGCCGCGCTGCTGCACCTCGGACGTCAGCAGGCGCGCCTCGTAGCCGGCAAGGCCGCGCGCGAAATCGCCCTGCAGCAGGAAGGCCAGCGACTGGTTCAGCCTTGCTTCCGGATAGTTCGGCCGCAGCCGCAGCGCCTCGCCATAGGCGAGAACGGCCTCGTCGAGATCGAGATTGGCGCGCAGCGCATTGCCGAGATTGTAATGGTATTCCGGCATGTCGGGCATGCGGCGGATCGCCTGACGATGCGCTGCGGCCGCAGCGATGAGACTGCCCCGCGCTTCCAGCAAAAGGCCGAGATTGGCGTGAACGCCCGCACCGTCGAAGCGGCAGTTTCCGCTTGCGAGCGCGCGGCGGTAGGCGGCCTCGGCCTCGCCGTCATGTCCGCCCTCGCGGAGGGCATTGCCGAGGTTGAACCAGATCTCGCCAGCTTCGGGCGCCTCGCTGAGGGCCTGCCGATAAACTTTCACCGCCTCATCGAGCTTGCCTGCGGCGCGCAAAACGATGCCGAGATTGGCCAACAGCCCGGCATCGCCTCGCTGGGCCTTGACCGCGCGGCGCAGCAGCGGCACGGCCTCGCCCGGCCGGCCGGCGCGGAACGCCGCCTGAGCCATGCAGTGGAGCGCGCCGACATGCTGCGGATAGCGGGCGAGAATCGGCCGGCACAGCGCTTCGGCCTCGCCGAGCCGGCCCGCCCCGAGACTCGACAGCGCGGCCGCCAGCATGTTGTCCGCAGCAATGTCCACAAGCGCCGCCTTCTGAATCGTCTTCGGCCTTTATTGGACAGAATTGCAACAGGCTGACGAATGGCCTGCGACGACCGCACCCGCCGCACGGTCGGCCATCACCCGCCGTTGGCCGGCGCGTGCACCGGCCAGAGGTCGGCGCGCCAGCGAATGGCGATCGCCAGCATCGCGATGAAGCCCGCGGCGGCGTAGAGAGAGCCCGTCGCGGAGTAGCCTATGACGTCGATCAGGCTGCCGGCGGCGAGCAAGCCGATCGGCAGGCCGTAGATCACCATCATGCGCACCCCCATCACGCGGCCGCGCAGGTGCGCGCTGGCCGTCCGCATCAGGATCACGGCAGCCGAAATCATCGACATGCTCTGGGCGGTGCCGGCCAGCACGAGGCAAGCCATCGCGACCGGCATGGTCCTGATTTCGACGAACACCAGCAGCAGCATGTACCAGGCCAGAGTGGCACCGATCAAAAGCCGGGCGATGCGCAGGCCACTGACCAGGCTGAGCGTGACGGAGCCGATCAGCGAACCCAGGGCGAAGCTCGCCGAGAGATAACCGAGGCCGGTCTGGTCGGTGTGAAAGATGTCGCGCGCGATGTAGGGCAGCAATCCGTTCGTCAGCGGAAACGCGGTGAGATTGGCAAGGAATGCGACGCAAAGCGCCGCCAGCATGGCCGGCCCGTTCCAGGAATACACGAGACCTTCCTTGAGATCGCGCAGCAACCGCGAGCCGGAATGGCTCTCGACCGCGCGATGCGCGGCGGATTTCGCCGGCCGGCTCAGGCAGAACATCAGAATCGCGGCCATGAAATAGAGGCAGGCGATCACCACATAGACGTTGCCGATGCCGAAGGTCGCGAACAGTCCGGCTCCCGTCAGCGCCCCGGCAATGCGCGCGCTGTCCTGGGTCGTGCGTGACAGGCTGATCGCCCCCACCAGAAGCTCGGATGGCATGATGTCGGCGAGAAGCGCGCTGCGAAGGCCGAGATCCGAGGAGCGGATCAGGCCCATGATCGTCACGATGATCATCACCTTGAGCGGCGCCAGATGTCCGGTCAGTGCCAGCACCATGATCGTCGAGGCGAGCACCGTGTAGGTGAGGCGCAGCACGACAAGAAGGTCGCGGTGACCGATGCGATCACCGACCATCCCGAGCACCGGAGCAATCAGCGTTCCGACATATTGCAGAGACGCAAGTATGGTCAGCAGCAGCACCGAGCCGGTCTCGACCAGGATGTACCAGCCGAGCACCAGCGTCTCGATCTCGAACGCCCAGGAGGTGAGCAGATCGGACGGCCACTGGAAACGATAGTTGCGGATGCGGAATGGTGCGAGCGCCGAACGCCGTGCGGCTCCGCTCACAACGCGATGACGCGTGTCACGGCGATTCCCTGCCTTCGTGGTTTCTTGTTGCCGCCTGGCAAACTAGCGCTGACGATCGGCGTGTCAATCGCAGCCGTCACGCACCGCCCCTGCGCTCTGCTCTTATCTCGCAGCAGCTCCCGGCTTGCGTTCTGCGAGCGCTGCGGCCATCGCCGAGATCAGCGGACGCATGAAATAGGCTTCATCTGCAGGCGAGATGTCGGTGCGCAGGCCGTGCGCGGCGAGCTCGCCGGACACGGCCGGTCCTACCGAGGCGATCAGTGTCCGCTCGAATCCCGCGCGCAGCTTTGCTTCGCTGCCATGTGCTTTGGCGGCCTCGACCAGCCGGCGGACCTGGCCGAGATTCGTGAGCGCGATTGAATCGATTCGTCCCTCAGCCATGTCGTCGATGGCGGCGACGATGTTGGCGTCCGCCGCCTTTGAGTCATAGACATAAGGCAGCACCGTATCGACCTCGGCGCCTTGCGCCGATAGCGCGCCGGTCAGCGCGCTGTGGTCCTTGTCAGGATAGAGCTGGAGGCCGAGACGATGCCCCTTCAAATCAAGTTTGCCCAGCATCTCGATCACGCCCTCGGTGGTCGGCTTCTCCGTGGTCTGCTGCGCCTCGAGCGAGATTTCGCGGAGCGCCTTGCCGGGCTTCGGGCCGCGGGTGAATTTTCGCGATTTGCCCAGCGCCGCGACCAAAGCCTGGTCGAGCCCACGCGTGCGCGCGAGCTTCATGATCCGCCGCAGACCTTCGCCGGTCATCAGCACAAGGTCGTCGAACGGCTTGTCGATGGCGCGCCGGATCCAGGCCTCCACCGGGGCGGGGTCTGGCGCATCCTGGATCGTGAACATCGGGCAATGCACGACCTCGGCGCCTTGCTCGGCCAGGAGCTTTGAAAACTGCGCCTCCTCGCGGGTCTCCAGGATCAGGATGCGGGTGCCGTTCAAGCGGTCGGCCATGGGCGTGCTCCGATCAGTCAAATTCGCAATGGTCCATTCATCCTGACTCCGTCGTCGGGATTGGCGCAAGTGAGGCGTGATGCTAGAGCAAGGCGCAACGCGCGGGGCGTCCTGCAAGCCCTGCATGAACCTTCCTCAAGAGCCATCTCTTCACCAGTCATGCCCGATCATCAATATGTTCTGACCCTGTCCTGTCCGGATCGCCCCGGCATCGTCTCGGCCGTGTCGACCTTCCTGGCGAATTCCGGACAGAACATTCTCGACGCCCAGCAGTTCGACGACGTCGAGACCAAGAAGTTCTTCATGCGCGTGGTGTTCACCGCGGCCGACCTGGCCGTGGAACTGGCCGCGCTCCAGACCGGCTTTGCGGCAATCGCGGAGCGTTTCGGCATGGAGTGGCAGATGCGCGACCGTGCCGCGCATCGCAAGGTGATGCTGCTGGTGTCGAAATCCGACCACTGCCTGGTCGATATCCTCTATCGCTGGCGCACCGGCGAACTGCCGATGATGCTCACCGCGATCGTCTCGAACCACCCGCGCGAGGTCTATGAGGGGCTCGATTTCGGCAGCATCCCGTTCCATTATCTGCCAGTGACCAAGGAGACCAAGCGCGAGCAGGAGACGCAGATCCTCGATCTCGTCGCCAAGACCGGCACCGATCTCGTCGTGCTGGCCCGCTACATGCAGATCCTGTCGGATGATCTGTCGGCAAAACTCTCGGGCCGCTGCATCAACATCCATCACTCGTTCCTGCCGGGCTTCAAGGGCGCAAAACCCTATCACCAGGCCCACGAGCGCGGCGTGAAGCTGATCGGCGCGACTGCCCACTACGTCACGCGCGATCTCGACGAAGGTCCGATCATCGACCAGGACGTCGAGCGTATCAGCCATCGCGACACGCCCGAGGATCTGGTTCGCAAGGGCCGCGACATCGAGCGCCGCGTGCTGGCACGCGCGATCCGCTATCATCTCGACGATCGCGTCATCCTCAATGGCCGCAAGACCGTGGTGTTCATGGATTAGCGAATGGTGGGTGGCGAGGAGCGAGTGGAGTTCTTGCTATTCGCTACTCCCAATTCGCCATTCGCCGCTTCAACGCACCGCGTCGCCCGAGGTCGACCCGGCCGTGCCCTTCTGCGCCTGCTCTTCCTTTTCGCGATCGGCCGCTGGCATCAGCCGCTTGCGCTCGCGTTCCTTCATGTAGGCATCGTATTGCGGCGTGCCCGGCCGGGGCGGGGCGTCGGGTGGCAGGCCGCCGGCCCATTGCGGGACGTAGTCACCCATGCCTGCCGAGAGCTTTTCGTTGACTGTGCCGCATCCAGCCAGCTCCGCGGCGAGCGCGAGCAGGGACACGATGGAACGGAAACGTCGGGGCATCTTTGGGTGACTGCAGTCGGAATGAGGGACCTGACGCCAGACGAGCAGCGCGATCAAAACATTAGCCTTCAACAACGTAAAATAGGCTTATTCGAGATAGGTATAAAAATACCTTATTTCGCAGACTCGGTTTCCCGCCCGCCGATGTCCGAATTCTGCAAATGAAAGACGAAATCCTCCATCCACGCTGGCGGGCTGGTTTCTAGACTGCGGTCCGCAACTCGCGACAATCTGGCTTCCACCGCGCCGGGGCTTTTTCGTTGACAGGTCCATTTTATTTGTACAATCGTACAAATGGGCGTGGCAGGCATGGGGTGCCTGGGTTACCCCGGCGTAACCGCGATATCGCTTTCCACTCTTGTCAGCGGAAACGCGCGGGCATTGCGCCGAATGGTCGCCAAACGTCCGATTGACAATGAGGGCGCGAAAGACGCCATGTGACGCGCGAAATCGCTCGTGCGTGGATTAAGATGAGGCAAGGACCGGGGACTCGGTCCGGCGCACAAGAGGTCAGGAATGAAGGGGAGGGACATCTGATGTTCGAACACAAGACGTTTTCTCGGGCGGCTGCAATTGCTGCCCTCGCAGGCCTTGCGGGCCTCGCATCGGCCAAGGCGGAAGACACCGTCAAGGTCGGCCTGATCCTGCCGATGACCGGCGGCCAGGCCTCGACCGGCAAGCAGATCGAGAACGCGATCAAGCTCTACATGAAGCAGAACGGTGACACGGTCGCCGGCAAGAAGGTCGAGATCATCGTCAAGGACGACGCCGCGATTCCGGACAAGACCAAAACCGCCGCGCAGGAACTGATCGTCAACGACAAGGTCAACTTCATCGCCGGTTTCGGCGTGACGCCGGCGGCACTGGCGGCGGCGCCGCTCGCAACGCAAGCCAAGATTCCGGAAATCGTGATGGCGGCGGGGACCTCGATCATCACCGAGCGCTCGCCCTATATCGTGCGCACGAGCTTCACGCTGGCGCAGTCCTCCACCATCATCGGCGACTGGGCGGCACAGAACGGCATCAAGAAGGTGGCGACGCTGACCTCCGACTACGCGCCGGGCAACGATGCGCTGAACTTCTTCAAGCAGAATTTCACCGCCGGGGGCGGCGAGGTGGTTGAAGAGGTCAAGGTGCCTCTCCAAAATCCGGACTTCGCGCCGTTTCTCCAGCGCATGAAGGATGCCAAGCCCGACGCGATCTTCGTGTTCGTGCCGGCGGGCCAGGGCGGCAACTTCATGAAGCAGTATGCCGAGCGCGGCCTCGACAAGGCCGGCATCAAGGTGATCGGACCGGGCGACGTTACCGACGACGACCTGCTCAACAACATGGGCGATGCCGTGATCGGCACCGTGACGGCGCATCTTTATTCCGCGGCCCATCCCTCGCAGATGAACAAGGACTTCGTCGCCGCGTACAAGAAGGACTTCAACAGCCGCCCGGGCTTCATGGCGGTGAGCGGCTATGACGGCATCCACCTCATCTACGAGGCGCTGAAAAAGACCAATGGCGATACCGACGGCACCAAGCTGGTCGAAGCCATGAAGGGGATGAAGTGGGAGAGCCCGCGCGGCCCGATCTCGATCGATCCCGAGACCCGCGACATCATCCAGAACATCTACATCCGCAGGGTCGCAAGGTCGAAGACGGACGGCGAACTCTACAATATCGAGTTCCAGGTCTTCGAGGCCGTCAAGGATCTCGGCAAGACGAAGAAATGATGCGCGAAAGCGCGTCATCCCGGAGCGCGCTTAGCGCGCATCCGGGATCTCGAAATGATTGAAATGGATTCCGGGTTCAGCGCTGCGCGCTGCCCCGGAATGACGAATGTCCATCAGGATCGACCCGGCGCGCGATGACCTCAATCCTCACCAACCTGTTCGATGGCGTTGCCTACGGCATGCTGCTGTTCGTGCTGGCCTGCGGGCTTGCGGTCACGCTCGGCCTGATGAACTTCGTCAATCTCGCCCATGGCGCCTTCGCCATGGCTGGCGGCTATGTCTGCATGCTGCTGGTCAACCAGCACGGCTGGCCATTCTTCGCGGCATTGCCGCTCGCTTTCGTCTCGTCCGCGCTGATCGGCATCGTGCTCGAGCGAACGCTCTATCGTCACCTCTATGCGCGCAGTCATCTCGACCAGGTGCTGTTCACCATCGGTCTGACGTTCATGTCGGTTGCGGCCGTGGACTACATCCAGGGTTCGTCCCGCGTGTTCATCAATCTGCCGGCGGCGCTGCAGGGCCAGTTCGATCTGTTCGGCGTCGGCATCGGGCGCTACCGGCTGATGATCATCGTGATCTGCGGCCTGCTCACCATCGGTCTGCAGATGGTGCTGGCCAAGACCCGTTTCGGCAGCCGCTTGCGCGCGGCGGTCGACGATCCCCGCGCCGCCAGCGGCCTCGGCATCAACGTGCCGCAGGTGTTCGCCTTCACCTTCGCTTTTGGATGTGGTCTCGCCGGTCTTGGCGGCGCGCTGAGCGCCGAGATCCTCGGCCTCGATCCGTACTTCCCGCTGAAGTTCATGATCTACTTCCTGATCGTGGTCACCGTCGGCGGTTCGTCCTCCATCACCGGACCATTTTTGGCTTCGCTCCTGCTCGGCATCGGCGACGTCGCCGGAAAATATTACGTGCCGAAGATGGGACCCTTCGTGATCTACACCATGATGATCGTGATCCTGATCTGGCGCCCGAACGGCCTGTTCGGCCGTACGGCCGCGCGTTGAGTCCGCCGATGAACGCTTCTTCCGACGTCGGTTTCCACGCCCAGCGGCAGGCGCGCTGGCATTATGGCGAGGCCGCCTTCTGGCTCGTCGTGCTCGCTTGCGGCTTTCTGTTTCCCACGCGCTATCTGATAATGACCGACATCATGCGGCTGGCGCTGTTCGCGATGTCGCTCGATCTCATCCTCGGCTATGCCGGCATCGTGTCGCTCGGTCACGCGGCCTTCTTCGGTGTCGGCGCGTATGCGGCCGGATTGCTGGCGCTGCACGGCATCATCAACGAGCCGGTGCTCGCGCTGATCGTCGCGGGCCTCGCCGCAATGGTGCTCGGCTTTGCCACCAGTTTCCTGGTGATCCGCGGCGTCGACCTGACCCGCCTGATGGTGACGCTCGGCATCGCGCTGCTGCTGGAGGCCCTCGCGGAGCGCTTCTCCAACATCACCGGCGGTACCGACGGCCTGCAAGGCATCGAGATGCAGCCGATTTTCGGCGAGATCCCGTTCGATATGTTCGGCAAAGCCGGCTTCTTCTACTCGCTGGCCGTGCTGTTCGTGCTGTTCCTGCTGGCTCGCCGCATCGTGCATTCGCCGTTCGGCCTGTCGCTGCGCGCGATCAAGAACAATCCGCTGCGCGCGGCTGCTATTGGCATCCCCGTCAACCGCCGCCTGATCGCGATCTACACGCTCGCTGCGTTCTATGCCGGCATTGCGGGCGCACTGTTCACCCAGACCACCGCCATCGCCTCGCTCGACGTGTTCGCCTTCGACCGCTCCGCCGATCTGATGCTGGTGCTCGTGATCGGCGGCACCGGCTATCTCTACGGCGGGTTGATTGGCGCGGTGATCTTCCGCATGCTGCAGGAAGTGTTCTCCACCATCACTCCGCAATATTGGCAGTTCTGGATCGGCCTCGTACTGGTCGTGATCGTGCTGGTCGGCCGCCAGCGCCTGCATTACGGCGTGCTGTTCCTGCCCAACCTCGTGATCAAGCAGATCGCGGGGCGCAAAGCGGTCGTGACCGTTCCGGAGAGCGACGCATGACCATCGCGCTCGAAACCCGGAATCTCGAAAAGCAGTTCGGCGGCCTGCGCGTCACCCGCGATCTGTCGCTGAAGATCGAGCAGGGCGCCCGCCATGCGCTGATCGGCCCGAACGGCGCCGGAAAGACCACCGTGATCAACCAGCTTACCGGTGTGCTCAAGCCGAACTCGGGTCGAATCCTGCTCGAGGGCCAGGACATCACTGACCTTCCCGTGCACAAGCGCGTGCTGCGCGGTCTCTCGCGCACCTTCCAGATCAACCAGCTCTATCCTGACCTGACCCCGCTCGAGACCATTGGCCTGGCCGTCTCAGAACGACTCGGCCATGGCGGCGACTGGTGGCGGAGGATGGGCACCCGCAACGATGTCAACGACGAGATCGCCGGTCTGCTTGCGCGCTTTCATCTGCTCGATGTCATGAACGAACAGACCGTAACGCTGCCTTACGGCAAGCAGCGCCTGCTCGAGATCGCGGTCGCGATCGCGGCCAAGCCGCGGGTGTTGCTGCTCGACGAGCCTGCCGCCGGCGTGCCGGAAAGCGAGCGCCACGACATTCTCGCGGTCGTCGGCAGCCTGCCGCGGGACGTCACTGTGCTGCTGATCGAACATGACATGGACCTCGTCTTCTCCTTTGCCGATCGCATCTCGGTGCTGGTGTCCGGTGCGCTGCTCACCGAGGGGCCGCCCGACCAGGTCGCGCGCGATCCGCAGGTGAAGGCGGTCTATCTCGGCGAGGAGGCGGTCAATGTCTGACCTGCTCGCGATCGACCAGCTTCGCGCCGGCTATGGCGAGGCGGTGGTGCTGCCGAAGATGACGCTGAACCTGGCCGAGGGCCAGGTGCTGGCGCTGCTGGGCCGCAACGGCACCGGCAAGACCACGCTGATCAACTCCATCGTCGGCGTCACCCGCCGCTTCTCGGGCACTGTCGGGCTTGCCGGCACCGACGTCACGAGCCTGCGGCCCGACCAGCGGGCGCGGGCCGGCATCGGCTGGGTGCCGCAGGAGCGCAATATCTTCCGTTCGCTGACGGTGGAAGAGAACATGACGGCAGTGGCGCAGCCGGGTCCCTGGACGGTCGACAAGGTCTACGAGATGTTTCCGCGGCTGAAGGAACGCCGCAGCAATTTCGGCAACCAGCTGTCGGGCGGCGAGCAGCAGATGCTGGCGATCGGCCGGGCGCTGACCCTCAACCCGAAGGTCCTGCTGCTGGACGAGCCGACCGAGGGCCTTGCCCCCATCATCGTCGAGGAGCTTCTGAAGGCGATCGGGGCCATCACCCGGGCCGGGGGCATCTGCTCGATCATCGTTGAGCAGAACGCGCAAAAGATTCTGGGGCTCGCCGACCGTGTTGTGATATTGGAGCGCGGAACGATCGTCCACGACGCCCCGAGCGCCGCGCTGAAGGCCGACCCGTCGGTCCTCGAGCGCCACCTCGGCGTTGCAGGGGCGGCGGCCCACTAGAAATATTCCCGGGAGTCAAGACATGCAGCGAACCAGAGCCCCCTTCCGTGCCGACGAAGTCGGCAGCCTCCTGCGTCCCGCCAAGATCAAGGAAGCCCGCGCAAAGCTCGAGACCGGCGAGATCTCCGCCGACGATCTGCGCAAGATCGAGGACATGGAGATCGAGAAGGTCGTGCACAAGCAGGCTTCGGTCGGCCTCAAGCTCGCGACCGACGGCGAATTCCGCCGCTCGTGGTGGCATTTCGATTTCCTGGCCAAGCTCACCGGCTGTGAGCTGTTCCATCCCGACGCCGGCATCCAGTTCGCGGGCGTGCAGACGCGACATGACGCGGTCCGGGTGATCGGTAAACTCGATTTCCCCGACAGCCATCCGATGCTCGACCACTTCCGCTTCCTGAAGAAGGTCGCCGACCAGGCCCACGTCACCGCCAAGATGACGATCCCGTCACCGGCCGTGCTGCACTTCCGCGGCGGCCGCAAGTCGATCTCCAAGGACATCTATCCCGATCTCGACGCCTTCTATGAGGATCTCGGCAAGACCTACCGCAAGGCCGTGAAGGCGTTCTACGACGCCGGCTGCCGTTATCTGCAGTTCGACGACACCGTTTGGGCCTATCTGTGCTCGCAGGACGAGCTGAAGAAGGCGCGCGAGCGCGGCGACGATCCGGACGGCCTGCAGCAGATCTATGCGCGCATCATCAACTACGCGCTGGCCGAAAAGCCCGCCGACATGGTGGTTACGACGCATGTTTGCCGCGGCAATTTCCGTTCGACCTGGATTTCGTCGGGCGGCTACGAGCCGGTGGCGGAGACCATGCTCGCCGGCACCAATTACGACGGCTACTTCCTGGAATACGATTCAGACCGCGCCGGCGGCTTCGAGCCGCTGCGCTTCCTGCCCAAGGGCAACAAGGTCGTCGTGGTCGGCGTCATCACCTCGAAATTCGGCGAGCTCGAGAAGAAGGACGACATCAAGCGGCGTCTGGAGGAAGCGGCCAAGTTCGTCCCGCTGGAGCAGCTCGCGCTGTCGCCGCAATGCGGCTTTGCCTCGACGGAGGAGGGCAACATCCTTTCCGAGGAAGAGCAGTGGGCCAAGCTGGGCCTCGCCGTGGAGATCGCGAAGGAAGTGTGGGGCAACTGAGTTCGACGCACCGTCTCTAGAGGCGGCAGGTTAGCGAATCCTCTCGGTGTCGTCCCGGCGAAGGCGGGGACGACATTGTCGTATGCAGGCCTGGCCCCTCGCTACCCCGCCCGCATCATCGGCCCCAGCATCTCGTGGACATCGTAGGTCATGACCGCGAGCAGCGAGGCGAGCGCGAGATACGCGCCGCCATATTCGAGCTTGGTCTGGAGCGGCACACCGTAATAGGCGACGTTTTCCGGCGCGTGCGGATCGTAGTGCCATGCGCTGATGAGCTGCGGAACGGCCAGGATCACGACGATCAGGAGCGTCGGGCTCGGCCGGTAGATCATCAATGCCGCGAGGATCGGCGCGCCCAGGAACCAGATCCGCGGGCTGAGGACGGCGGTCACCCGGCCACCATCGAGCGGGGAGAGCGGCAGCAGGTTGAACAGATTGAGGAACAGGCCGGCATAGGAAATCGCGAGCAGCAGGGCGCTGTCCTCCGAGCGTGCCCAGAGATACACGGCGAGAGCTGCACCCGTTCCGACCACCGGACCTGCGAGTGCGATATAGGCCTCGGTCTCGACGTCGACCGGCTTGTCCTTCAGCGCGATCCATGCACCGACGAACGGGATGAAGGCCGGTGCGCCCACGTCCAGGCCACGTTGGCGTGCGGCGACGTAGTGGCCCATTTCGTGCGCGAACAGCAGGGCGATGAAGCCTGCCGCATAGCGCCAGCCCCATATCGACGCGTAGATCGCGAGCGACAGCAGCATGCTGCCGCCGCTGGCGGCGAGCTTTCCCCATTTCAGGCCGGAGAACAGCAGCAGGAAGAGCGTCTTCATGCGGGGCCGCCGGCGGAATCGTCCCGCGGCTTGCGGCGGAAGAATTTCAGCACGCCTGTGCCGAACACGGCTGCGGCCACGAAGATGGCCTTTGCGAATTTAAGCACGAAGGCCAGCAGCAGGGCGAGCAGGCCGAGCTTCTTGGCGGCCACGCCGCCGACCAGCGCGAGCAGCCCGTACTCGGCGATCCGGTCGGTCGAGGCACTGAAGTCCTCATAGCGCTTGCCGGATTGGTAGGTGAGGTTGGCGAGCAGTTCATGGGCGGCGGACTTGTCGGTCGCGACCTTGGTCGAGTCCGACAGCAGGTTCAGGCTGAAATATCCATCGCGGCCCAACGCATAGGTGTTGTAGTTGACGTCCTTGCGCGCATCGTCCGGCGTGCCCTTGTCCTTGCCGAGCACCGACCATACCAGGCGATGAGACGTGGCATCGTAGTTCGGCGGCTCGATCCAGCCGATCACCTCCATCTCGGGGAAGCCGCGGGCAGCGCGATCCTTGTTGGACTCCTCGACACCCTCCTTGAGATTTTTCAAGAGGTCGTCGGCGTTCCAGTCCTTGGCGGCATCATCCTTGATGTAGCCTTCCTTGATGTAGGTGATGACGACCAGCCACCGGTCGTTCTGCCTGGTGCCAAGCACGAGGCCGACGAAACTCGCATCGTGAATCGTGTTGCCAAGCGCGCGCATCACCCTGATGCCTTCGGCCTTGGGCACGAAGAAGTCGCCGGCCGGCAGCTTCAGCGTGGCCTGGTCGATCAATGCAACGTCGGCAGGGCCGGCGGTGCCGGCATTGCTGGCGGCCTGCCAGGCGGCTGCAAGTTCCGCTTTGCGCTCAGCCTCGCTGGATGGGGCGCCTTGGGAGAAGCCGGGCAGTGACCCGAATATGACAAAGAGAATAGCGCCGACGGCGGTAATGAATTTTTGCACCAGACGTCCCCAGCAACCAGTCCACCGATGATCGGCGTTGGCGGCACTTTAGGACAACGATATGCGACGGAATAGAGCAGCCACAGGTTGCGCTCGACTATCTGCCGGGCTGTTGCAAATTTAGCTCGTCTGCGCGTTCGGCCCGGATGCCCTCATTTTTCCGCCAGATATACCTCGCCCAGCAGCGATGAGTTCGACCAAGGCACCTGCTTGTTCCTGGTGGCCGAGACCACTTCAGCCCGCACGCGCGTCAGCATCTGCTGCACTTCCAGGCCCGGCGTGCCGAGATGGCGGGAGAGCGCCGCCGAGAACGGCGAGTTGGCGCCTTCGCCATCGAGCGCGACCTGGCCCGGCGCGGTCGCGAAGGCGATCAGCGTACCGGCTCCCAATGTCGCGCCGGATGCAAGGCTTGTTGGCGCTGCGAGGCCGGATGCGCCTTCGATGCCGCGATTGGTGCCTGCGGCCGCCACGTGCTGCGCCATTGGATTGTTGCGGCAGGCGTCGAAGATCAGGATGTTGGTGCGGACCTGGTCGTCGAGGCCCGCCATGATCGTGTCCATGTCGATCATCGCCTCGGTCATGTTGGCGCCAGGCTTGAGCTCGACGTCGACGGGAATGAGATAGTTGCGGCCATCGACCTGCACGCCGTGACCGGCGTAGTAGACCAGGGCGACCTGCGCCCGTGCTGCATCTCGCAAGAACTCCCGCGTCATCGTCTGCATCGCCGTGCGATCGAGATCGACGCCTTCCGACACCGTAAATCCGATATCGCGCAAACTCTTCGCAACCGCGCGAGCGTCGTTTGGCGGGTTGGGCAGCGCCTTCACGTGGGCATAGGCGCCATTGCCGATGACCAGCGCCATGCGATTGACGCGAAGCGCGGGTGCGGGCGATGGCGCTGGCGATGCGCCCGTCTGCTGTGGCGCAGGGGCCGCCGCAGGCTGCGTCGTCGGCGAGGGCGCCTCGCGCGGAGCCGGTGCCGCTGCATCGCTTACCAGCGACAGGCGCACCTTTGCGGTCGCCTGGTTGGCCTTGCTTCCGGCGTCGGAGGCTACGATCGCGAGCGTGGCCTTATAGTCATCCGCTGCATGCAGGTAGTCGCCCTTGGCTTCATAGGCCAGCGCGCGATGGGTATACGCCGAGATCATCACGCTGTTCGGCGGAGTCATGACGTTGACCGGCGGCTTGTCCTTTGCGAGCCGGATCGCCTCGCTGCCGTCCGCAATGGCGCGGTCGAGATCGCCTCGCGCGCGCCAGATCGCGGTACGGTTGATCAGCGGCTGCGGCAACGTCGGATCGAGCCGGATCGCCTGGTTGATGTCGGTGAGCGCACCGTCGAGATCGCCGAGCGCTTCCTTCGCGATGCCGCGATTCTGGAACGAGAACGCCGATTTCGGATCTGCCTTGATCGACATGTCGTAATCGGCGATCGCCCTGGCGTAGTCACCCTTGCCGCGCCAGGCATTGCCGCGGTTGTGGAACAGGGTGCCGTTCGGCGGGCCGATCTTCAGCGCATCGTCGAAATCGGCGATCGCGATGTCGTAGTCGCCTTTGTCGTAATAGGCCGACCCCCTGAGATTGTAGACAGCCTGTCCCGGCTGCAGCCGGATCGCTTCGGTGGTGTCGGCGATGACCTTGGCGTAGTCGCCTTTCTTGTTCCAGCCCACCGCGCGCCAGAAATAGACCGTCGCGAGCTGCTCGCCCTTGAACACCTTCAGCGCAATGATCTTGCTGCAGGCATCGACCATCTGGTCCGCCGGCGTGGTCTCGGTGGTGCAGAGCGGCCCGAGCTGGCTGCGCGACTGGGCGGAGCAGGGCACCGACCATAGCGCGTTGGCGAGCAGAACGAGCGCGACGAGCGGGCGGCGCATGGCGGCGGTTCCTTCAGGAGAACGCTTGTTTGTTGCCCGGCGGCCGGTGGGGGTTCACGCAGGCGTTATCGGAGCTGGGGTAAAGGAAGGCAGTCGTATTCCCTGAGTGGGCAGAATTTGCTAAGAGCGGTTTCCCAACTTCCTTGCCCACTGTTTTCCCACCTATGAAAAACGACGAAATCCTGAGCCAAATCACCGAGTTCTGCCGCACGGCGGACATGGCGGAATCGACCTTTGGCCGGCGGGCGGTGAACGATGGGAAGCTTGTTCACCGGCTGCGCGAGGGCAAGCGCATCACCATCGACACGCTGGAGCGGATCCAGGCCTATATCGCGGCATCGACGACCGGCGGCCTGCCGCCACCGCGGGGGCTTCAGGTGCCCCCGGAAAAGCGCGATCCGCGCGGCAATTTCCGCTTCTTCGAGAACCGGCAGAAATATCTGCTGTTCGTGCACACCTGCAGCGAGAAGCGGGTGATCGCCGACCGGGTGGCGCTGGAGCTTTCCACCATCCATCCACGCCCGCCGGCGCTGCGCATTTTCGATGCCGGCGTGGGCGACGGCACCGTGCTGGCGCGGGTGCTGCGCGCCACGCACCAGCGCTACCCGCATATGCCGTTCTACGTGGCTGGCAAGGAACTGAGCCTCGAGGACCTGCGCCTGACGCTGGAGAAGGTGCCGGACCGCATTTTCGAGCATCCGGCGTCCGTTTTCGTGTTTACCAACATGTTCTATTCCGAGGCGCCCTGGCTCACGCCGGCATCGCCTGCGGCCGCCGCCGCCACGGTCTGGCACGAGGTCCCGCTCCGGGGCGCCTCGTCGGGTGAGTTCGAGCAGCAGATCGCCGAGCTGCGCCCGTTCCTGGAGCAGAACTGGCGTGCCGCAATCAGCCCACGCACGGCGATGCCGCTTTACGAGCGGCCGGTCGTCCTCGTGCTCTACCGCGATGACCACCGGTTCCTGCTCGATTCGACCATTCCCCGGCCAGGCCAGACCGAGGCCAATTTCGACCTCGTGATTGCATCCCAGCCATACCGGGCGCTGTCTTCGGTCAATTTCCGGGCCAAGCGGATTATCGCACCGCTGGCCAAGGCCTTGCGACCAGGCGGCCGCCTGATCGGTATTCACTCCCATGGTCACGATCCCGGCATGGAAATGATCCAGGCGATCTGGCCCGGAGAAAATCCTTTCTCGGTGAGCCGTCATGAGCTATTGCGCGCCGTTAAGTATGAGCTTGGATCGTTGGGCCGCGACTTAAATTTTAATGCGTACGCGGATAACCGTTCGATCTTCAGGTATGATATGGAAGCGCTGCCCAACGAGGTGACGGGTACTATCGGAACCTCGACGGCCTTTGCAGCGTGGAATGCGGCAGTGTATGTCGCCCAGATTGAGGACGACCGATTGACAGATATGACTCAAAACGGCCGCACTCTGGATGCCGCCAGGGATGTGCTGCGAAAGTACAACGGGCTCTGGTTTCTCGACGAATCCTACGTCATCTCGCGCCGGCGTGATTGACATAATCCAACTGTAAACATCGCAAACGTCCGCCGGCAGCGGTGGAACAAGGGGTTTCTTGATGCGCGCGTCCTATCTCTTCACCAGCGAGTCCGTTTCCGAAGGCCATCCGGACAAGGTCTGCGACCGGATTTCCGACGAAATCGTCGATCTGTTCTACCGCGAAGGGCCGAAGGCCGGCATCGATCCGTGGCAGATCCGCGCGGCCTGCGAAACGCTGGCGACCACCAACAAGGTGGTGATCGCAGGTGAAACCCGCGGGCCGAAGTCGGTGACCAACGAGCAGATCGAGGGCGTCGTGCGCGCCGCGATCAAGGACATCGGTTACGAGCAGGACGGTTTCCACTGGCAGAAGGCCGACATCGAGATCCTGCTGCATCCGCAGTCGGCCGACATCGCGCAGGGCGTCGACGCGCTGCAGCCGGGCGAAGTCAAGGAAGAGGGTGCCGGCGACCAGGGCATCATGTTCGGTTACGCCACCAACGAGACGCCCGACCTGATGCCGGCGCCGATCTTCTATGCCCACAAGATCCTGCGCCTGATTTCCGAAGCCCGTCACTCCGGCAAGGAGAAGGTGCTGGGTCCTGATTCCAAGAGCCAAGTCACCGTGCAGTACGAGAACGGCAAGCCGGTCGCCGTGCGCGAGATCGTGGTGTCGCACCAGCATCTGGTCGAGGATATCTCGTCGAAGCAGATCCGCGACATCGTCGAGCCCTATGTGCGCGAGGCGCTGCCGAAGGACTGGATCACGCCGAAGACCATCTGGCACATCAACCCCACCGGCAAGTTCTTCATCGGCGGTCCGGACGGCGACACCGGCCTCACCGGCCGCAAGATCATCGTCGATACCTACGGCGGTGCGGCCCCGCACGGCGGCGGTGCGTTCTCCGGCAAGGATCCGACCAAGGTCGACCGCTCCGCAGCTTACGCTGCGCGCTACGTCGCCAAGAACATCGTCGCGGCCGGGCTTGCCGATCGCTGCACGCTGCAGCTCGCTTACGCCATCGGCGTGGCACGTCCGCTGTCGATCTACATCGACACCCACGGCACCGGCAAGGTGTCGGAGGATCAGCTCGAGAAGGCCGCCGCCAAGGCGATGGATCTGACCCCGCGCGGCATCCGCAGCCATCTCGATCTCAACCGCCCGATCTACGCGCGCACCTCGGCTTACGGCCATTTCGGCCGCACGCCGGACAACGAGGGCGGCTTCTCCTGGGAGAAGACCGACCTGGTCGAACCGCTCAAGCGCGCACTCTGAGCCTTTAATATGCCGGGGGTCGCTCGCGTGAGTGATCCCCGGCCCCTTATCCATCGTTTTGAAGGTTGCGGGGTCGCCTAAGCGCTCCGGAACGACGATCCCAACAACAGGATGCCCGCAATGAACGCGAAGCCCGGCTTCACCGATTACATCGTCAAGGACATTTCGCTCGCCGATTTCGGCCGCAAGGAGCTCTCGCTCGCCGAGACCGAGATGCCCGGCCTCATGGCGACGCGCGAGGAATACGGCCCGAAGCAGCCGCTGAAGGGCGCGCGCATCGCGGGCTCCCTGCACATGACCATCCAGACCGGCGTGCTGATCGAGACGCTGGCAGCCCTCGGCGCCGACATCCGCTGGGTCTCCTGCAACATCTATTCGACGCAGGACCACGCCGCCGCTGCGATCGCAGCCGCAGGAATTCCCGTCTTCGCCGTCAAGGGCGAGACGCTGAAGGATTACTGGGACTACACCGCAAAATTGTTCGACTGGCACGGCGGCGGTCACCCGAACATGATCCTCGATGACGGCGGTGACGCCACCATGTACGTCCATCTCGGACTGCGCGCCGAGAACGGCGACACCGCGTTCCTGGACAAGCCGGGCTCGGAAGAAGAGGAAGTCTTCTTCGCGCTTCTGAAGAAGCAGCTCAAGGAAAAGCCGAAGGGCTACTTCGCCGCGATCGCTGCCAGCATCAAGGGCGTGTCCGAAGAGACCACCACGGGCGTGCACCGTCTCTACGACATGCAGAAGGCCGGCACGCTGCTGTGGCCCGCCATCAACGTCAACGACAGCGTCACCAAGTCGAAGTTCGACAACCTCTATGGCTGCCGTGAATCGCTGGTCGACGGCATCCGCCGGGGCACCGACGTGATGATGTCGGGCAAGGTGGCGATGGTCGCGGGCTTCGGCGACGTCGGCAAGGGGTCGGCGGCCTCGCTGCGCCAGGCCGGTTGCCGCGTCATGGTCTCCGAAGTCGATCCGATCTGCGCGCTCCAGGCCGCGATGGAAGGCTACGAGGTCACGACCATGGAAGACGCCGCGCCCCGCGCCGACATCTTCGTCACCGCGACCGGCAACAAGGACATCATCACGATCGAGCACATGCGTGCGATGAAGGATCGCGCCATCGTCTGCAACATCGGCCACTTCGACAACGAGATCCAGATCGCGGGTCTGCGTAACCTGAAGTGGACCAACATCAAGCCGCAGGTCGACGAGATCGAATTCCCCGACAAGCACCGCATCATCCTGCTGTCGGAAGGCCGCCTCGTGAACCTCGGCAATGCGATGGGCCATCCGTCCTTCGTGATGTCGGCCTCCTTCACCAACCAGACGCTGGCGCAGATCGAGCTGTTCGCCAACAACAAGGACGGCAAGTACAAGAAGGAAGTCTACGTGCTGCCGAAGACGCTCGACGAGAAGGTCGCGCGCCTCCACCTCGCCAAGATCGGCGTCAAGCTCACCGAGCTGCGCAAGGACCAGGCCGACTATATCGGCGTCAAGCAGGAAGGCCCCTACAAGTCGGACCACTACCGCTACTGAGTTCGATCCACTCAGAACACGCGAAGGCCTCGGAGCGATCCGGGGCCTTTTGCTTTGTCCGCGTGGCGGCAGGCGGCCGCGCCGTGGCAAAAAATCGGTTCCCGGTTCGGTTGTTGCGGATTGACGGCCCGGGCTTGCGGTCGGACTATCCCGCCGCGGCGGAGGAAACCATGCAACAAGAACATTTCGACGTGCTCATCGTCGGTGCCGGTCTGTCCGGCATCGGTGCAGGTTATCATTTGCAGAGCAAATGCCCCGGCAAGAGCTACGTCATTCTCGAGGGCCGCGATTGCATCGGCGGCACCTGGGACCTGTTTCGCTATCCCGGTATCCGCTCCGACAGCGACATGTTCACGCTCGGCTATTCCTTCAAGCCGTGGACCGATCCGAAGGCGATCGCCGACGGGCCGCAGATCCTGAACTATGTGCGCGAGACCGCGACCGAGAACGGCATCGAGAAGCACATCCGCTTCCGCCATCGCGTCAAGCGCGCGGCGTGGTCGACGCCGGATGCGCGTTGGACTGTCGAGGTCGAGCGCACAGAGGGCGAGGGCGTGACCGAGACCGTGCGCTTCACCTGCAACTTCCTGTTCATGTGCGCGGGCTACTACAAATACGAGGCGGGCTACACCCCGGAGTTCGCGGGCACAGCGGATTTTGCCGGCCGCATCGTGCATCCGCAGAAATGGACCGAGGACATCGACTACGCGGGCAAGCGCGTCGTCGTGATCGGCTCGGGCGCGACCGCGGTGACGCTGGTGCCGGAGCTTGCCAAGAAAGCGTCGCAGGTCACCATGCTGCAGCGGTCGCCCACTTACGTGGTATCGCGTCCGGCGCAGGATCCCGTCGCCAACAGGCTGCGTCGCAATCTGCCGGCGCGCCTGGCCTATCACTTGATCCGCTGGCGCAACGTGATGTGGGGAATGTTCTTCTTCCAGCTCAGCCGCCGGCGGCCGGACAAGGTGAGGAACCTGATCCTCGGTGGCGTGCGTATGGCGCTCGGGCCGGACTATGATGTCGCCACACATTTTACGCCGCGCTACAACCCCTGGGATCAGCGCCTGTGCCTTGTGCCCGACGGCGATTTGTTCAAGGCGATCCGGGAAAAGCGCGCCTCCGTCGTCACCAACGAGATCGACAGATTTACCCACGATGGCATCCGCCTGAAGGACGGCAGCGAGCTGCCCGCCGACATCATCGTGACGGCGACGGGCCTCGTGCTTCAGGTCGTCGGCGGACTGGAGGTCAGCGTCGACGGCCGCGCCGTCGATTTTGCCAACACGCTCACCTACAAGGGCATGATGTATGCTGACGTGCCCAATATGGCGTCTGCGTTCGGATACACCAACGCGTCGTGGACGCTGAAATGCGATCTCACCTGCGAATATGTCTGCCGGCTCATCAACTACATGGACCGGCACAATTTCCGGCAAGCCATGCCGCACAATGACGATTCCACCATCACCGCCCAACCGGCGCTCGATTTCACCTCGGGTTATGTGCAGCGGTCGGTGGCAAAAATGCCGAAGCAGGGCTCGAAGCAGCCGTGGAGGCTCTACCAGAATTACGCGCTCGACATCGTCTCCTTGCGCTTCGGCAAGATCGACGACGGCGTGATGCAGTATTCCTGATTACCGTGCCTCTTCTAGGCTTTCCGCGTGGTGAGTGCGAGGCCAAGATCGATCGCGAGCGCAAGCACCACAGCGCCGCCGCCGAGCGCGAACAGGACGAGATAGTCGCCGCCGGTGTTCGCATAGATCCAGGAGAAGCCGTAGGCGGCGGCCGCCTGGAACAGGGCAAAGCTGGTGGTGGCGTGGCTCCAGGTCGCGCGCTGCTGCTCGGCCGCGTGCGGTACGAGTTCGTGAATGCGTCCGAGCACCAGCGGCACGATGCCCGGCGTGAAGCCGCCGATCACCACGCTCGATACGATCAACGACACCGGCGCCGTGCTGACCGTCGGGAGTAGCACGGCGGCCGCCTCGATCAGAAAAGCGGCGCGCAGGGCCGGGCCGAATCCCGAGCGGTCGCCGAGATGGCCGGCGACGAGCGGGCCGGCGATCGCGCCGAGGCCGTACAGCACCCAATAGCGCGATCCCGCGGCGATGCCCTGGCCGAGACCTCGCGCCACGAAGTCGACAATGAAGACCATGTGCGGCACCAGCGCGACAGCGTTGAGCCCGTACTGGATCAGCAGTGCACGGGCGGCCGTCGAGGCGTGACGCTGCTTCGCATGATGCGTCGGCGCTGCGTCGGTCTTGACTTCTTCAGGCCAGTTCCACCAGCTTGCCAGTGTCAGCAGCGCCGAGAGTGCGCCAAGGCCGTACCAGCTCTGCTGCAAGCCTTGCTGCAGCAGCAACGGCACGAGCGTGCCCGATGCGGCGACGCCGAGGCCAACGCCCGCAAAGATCACGCCGCCGACGATGCCACGCCGGGAGGGCGAGGTGTGCGGTAGAATGACGGAGGCGGCCAGCACCATGATGATTCCGCCGGTGAGGCCGGACAGGAAACGCCAGGCGAAGAACCAGGTGAATGACACCGGGGTCGAGCTTGCAAAGAAGGAGAGGGTTGCAAGCAGCATCATCGCCCGCAGTGCGCGGACCGCGCCAATTCGTGCAGAGACAGCCCGCGCCGCGAGCGCGCCGGCGAGATAGCCCGCGAGGTTCGCAGCGCCGAGATAGACGACGTCGGAGGCGCTGAACCATTTTGCCGCGATCAGGGCGGGGATCAGCGGCGTGTAGGAGAACCGGGCGAGACCAAGCCCGACCAGCGATGCGGATAGTCCCGCCACCGCGTAACGCCAGGTTGATCGTGAGTCCGCCCCCGGCTGCGCATGCAGCCGGGCTTCGATGTGTTGCTTCGCATTTGCGTCGGTCATGTCATCCTCCTGCGCGTGCCTTGCGCGGATCATCCTGTCTGGCTGACGCGGCGGCGCCGGAATTCCTGCACGGGCAGGCCGCCCCAACCCCAATTCCCGGTGTCGACTTCCTCGATCACGACGAAAGTGGAATCGAGCGGCTTGCCAAGGACGTCGCGCAGCAATTCGCTCGAGCCCTTGATCAGCGCCGCCTTTTCCTCCGCCGTGAGCAATGCCGTTCCCGGCGCCGTTCCTTCGCGGGTCACTTGAATGGTGACGATGGGCATCATCTCGCTCCGCGTTCAGTGGCCGGCGATCTGGCCGCCGTCGACATGCAGAATCTCGCCGGTAACGAAAGTCGCGTTTTCGAGATAGAGCACCGCATCGACGATGTCGGACATCTCGCCCATTCGGCCCACCGGATGCATCGCGCCCAGCTGGGCGTGCGTCGATACCGGGTGCATCGGCGATTTGATGATGCCGGGAGCAACCGCGTTCACGCGAATGCCGCGCTTGGCGTATTCGATTGCGAGCGACCTCGTCGCGGCATTCAGCCCGCCCTTGCTCAGCGAGGCCAGCACCGAGGGTACGTTCGAATTGGCCTGATCAACGAGGGTGGTCGTGATTTGCACGACGTGGCCGGACCCCTGTTTCTCCATCTCGGCGATCGCGAGCTGGGTGATGTTGAAGAAACCGGCAACGTTCGTCCCCATCACCGCGACATAGTCTTCGGCCGTGTATTGCGTGAACGGCTTGGCCAGGAAGATGCCGGCATTGTTGACGAGCGTGTCGACGCGGCCGAAGCGCGCGACGGCCTCTGCGACCACGCGCTCGGCAGTCTTCCGGTCGGCGATGTCGCCGGGAACGGCGAGAACGTCATCGTCGCCCGACGGCTTGACCGAGCGCGCGGTCGCAACGACGCGATAATTGCGATCGCGAAAACCCTGGACCAGGGCGGCGCCGATGCCCTGCGACGCGCCGGTGATGATGGCAACCTTCTGTTCGATACCCATGACGGGCTCCTGTAATTGATCCGTGCCAGCACTGACTGGCTTGCGTGCTGAGGTACGCCGCCAGGGACTGGCTGCGAATATCCGCTGTCCGGCAGACACTCTTTCGCCGCGCGTATGAATGCCGGATCGGCGCGTCGCGGCAGTTGTCGCGGCTGGAGCAAATGCTTAATTTGCCAGCTCAATTTCGAGGGCGACGGGAAGGCATGGATCGTCTGGATGCGATGAAGGTGTTCGTTCTCGCGGTGGACGAAGGCAGCCTTGCGGCCGCGGGCCGCAAGCTTGGCCGGTCGCCGGCCGCGGTGAGCCGCGCGATCGCCTTCCTGGAAGAACGCGTCGGGGCCGAGCTGCTGCACCGGACGACGCGGTCGATCAAGCTGAGCCAGGAAGGCGAGCGCTATGTCGCGATCTGCCGCCGCGTCCTCGCCGAACTCGAAGAGGCCGATGACATCGCGGCCGGACCGCGAACCGCGCCACGCGGCTTGCTCACGATCACGGCCCCTGTGGTGTCAGGCGAGATGGTGCTGCGGCCGATCCTCGATGCGTTTCTGGACGCCTATCCGACGGTGTCCGCCAAACTCCTGCTGTTCGACCGCGCGGTCAATCTGATCGAGGAGGGCGTTGATGTTGCGCTGCGTATCGGTCCTCTCGCGGATTCGGCGATGGTGGCGACGCGGATCGGCGAAGTCCGCCGTGTCGTCGTGGCGGCGCCGCGCTATCTGAAACAACACCCGCGGATCGCGGAGCCCGGAGATCTTGCCAAGCATCAGGTCGTGGCGATGGCCCATCTTCCCAATTCGTGGACCTTCAAGCCGCCTGCAAACTCGTCGGCGCTCCGCACGGTGCAGTTCACTCCGCGCCTGACCGTCACCAGCACCTATGCCGCCGTGGCCTCCGCGGTCGCCGGACGCGGCGTGGCGCGGATGTACTCGTATCAGGTCGCCGAGCAGGTGGCGCGTGGCGAGCTCGAGATCGTGCTTGCCGGCGACGAGGACCCCGAGATGCCGGTTCACCTGATCTGTCCGCAGGGCCGCCTCTCGGTGCCGAAGGTGCGCGCTTTCATCGACTTCGCGGTACCGCGGCTCAAGAAGCAGTTCGCGCTCCTCAAGAGAAGTCTCGATGGCCGCTAGACATCGTGGCCGCGTTGCGGCCGCCAATGCGTTGTTTTGCGTATACGGCCGCCGGGCTGAATCGGCCATGATTCCGAAACAGTTAACGCCGATTTAACGGATGAGTCCTAGCCTGTCCCGGCCGGGGTTACTCGCAAGGCCGAGGTGAGCCCAATGGAAGCCCAGAAGATCGCGGTCGACGCTGTCGTCGCGCTGACCGATTGCGACCGCGACGCCGTCATTGCCTTTATCCGCCGGCTCTATCTCGCCGGCGTCACCGACCCCAAGCGCCTGACTTTCAAGGGTCTGCAGGCGCTGTCGCGGGCGTGACTGCTTCACGCGCAATTGGTGTCTATTGTGTCCCGACGGTCGGATCGGTGATCCGGATCGAGGTGACGCGGTCGCCCCGCACCTCGAACGAGAACGGCCACGGTCCGTAGGTCCAGAGCTCGGTTTTCTCGAGTCCGCTTGGGCCGACATGGAAGGGGCTGCCGAACTGCGCCAGGAGTTTCTCGGTGCTGTCGCCGAGATTGATCTGGTTGAAGCTGTAGGCGGCTGCCGGTGCCTCTCCGCTGATTTGAAGCGCGACCACGCGGCTCGCGTTCACGGTCGCGGCGAGATAGGGATATTGGTTGGGCTTGCCGAGGAAGTACACATAGGCCGTGCCATTGCGTTCCGGCGGCATCCTGTGGTGCGGTTCGCCGAGCACGGCTTTGAGTGATGCCTCCGAGATGCCGACGCCGAGCGCACCCATGCGTTGGCATGCATAGCTGAGGACCTCGGGCTCGGGTGCCGCGATGCGCTTCCCGGCCGCAACCCTGCAGGCGAATCCTGGTCCGGCCCTCAGCCACTCGCCGCGAAGCTCCGGATCCGGAGTCTTGGCCTGTTGAGGCGGAGCGCCCTGACCGGTCACGGATGCGGGCATTCCGAGCACAAACAGCGCGAGCGCACAGCCCGCCAACAACCGCCACTTCCCCAAGACGCACCCCGCAGTCCGGACTTGTGGAACCACGTTACCATGTGGCCGCCCGCGCGCAACGCCGGGATTGACGTCGCGCCGGTTGCGCTTTGTAATTGTGCACGGCAGGGCATGGGGCCGGCCCATTCACAACCTGTGGAGCGGCCCGGGGAGCACGCCAATAGCTTGCCGGTCGGGCCGGGTCGGAGTAGATCACGTCCCCGGCTGGGTCACTCGGGAACTTGGGGATATGCTGAAGCAGCTTTTTGCACCGCAACTCGTCATTTTGTATGTGCTTGCGGCATCGACGATTTACGTTCACTTCCGCGGCAAGCAGCGGCTTCGCTTTGCGCGCCAGCTCGGCGATCACTCGACCTATCTCGCGCCCTACAACGTGCTGATGTACGCGGGATCAGCCGTGCCGAACAAGCCGGTGATCTCGGTCGAGCAGTTTCCCGAGCTCAAACCGCTCGGCGAAAACTGGGAGACCATCCGCGATGAGGCCGTCCGCCTGTTCGACGAGGGTTTCATCCGCGCCGCGGCCAAGAACAACGATTGGGGCTTCTACTCGTTCTTCAAGAGCGGCTGGAAGCGGTTTTACCTGAAATGGTACGACGACTTCCTGCCGTCGGCGAACACGCTGTGCCCGAAGACCGTGGAATTGCTCAAGTCGATCCCGAGCGTGCATGGCGCAATGTTCGCGATGCTACCCCCGGGCGGCAAGTTAGGTGCGCACCGCGATCCCTTCGCGGGCTCGCTGCGCTATCACCTCGGGCTCGTCACGCCGAACTCCAACAAGTGCCGCATCCTCGTCGACGGCGTTGAATGCGTCTGGCGCGACGGCGAGGCTTTCATGTTCGACGAAACCTTCATCCACAGCGCCGAAAACCAGACCGACGTCAACCGCATCATCCTGTTCTGCGACGTCGAACGCCCGATGAAGTACGGCTTCATGACTGCGATCAACCGCTGGGTCAGCCATCACATCGTCAAGGCGTCCGCGACCCAGAACGTCGAGGGCGAGAATGTCGGCGTGCTGAACAAGGTGTTCGGCAAGCTCTACGAGATCCATCTCGGCAGCCGCAAGGTCAAGGAGTGGAACCGGAACGTGTACTACACGCTGAAGTACTCGCTGACCGCTCTGGTTCTTGGTCTCATCGTGTATTCGGCATTGGCCTGATCGCTTCGGCTCAGGCCCCCGGATCGTTCGCATTTGGATAGAAGAGCTGTTGCCCTCCGATCTTGTAGCCTGCGATCGCTTTCTGTCCCTCTGGTGAGACAAGCCAGTCGATGAAGCGTTGGCCGGCCTCTTTCCTCACTGTTGGATGCTTGGCTGGATTGACCAGCATCACGCCGTACTGGTTGAAAAGTCGCTTGTCGCCTTCGACAAGGATCGCAAGATCGCCGCGATTCTTGAAAGCGAGCCAGGTGCCGCGGTCTGCAAGGACGTAGGCATTGGATGCCGACGCGACGTTGAGCGCGGCTCCCATCCCTTGACCAATCTCCTTGTACCAGCTGCCGCGATCCTTCGTAACGTCGATGCCCGCGTCCTTCCAAAGTGCAAGCTCGGCGATGTGCGTGCCTGATCTGTCGCCACGGGAGATGAAGGGAGCCGCTTGCTTCTCTATGGTTTGCAGCGAGGCGATCACGTCGAGACCCCTGATGCCTGCGGGATCGTTCTTCGGCCCAATGAGAACGAAGTCGTTGTACATGACGGGATAGCGCTTGACGCCGAATCCTTCGGCGAGGAATTTTTCTTCGGCCGACTTGGCATGGACGAATACGACATCAACGTCACCCCGTCGCGCTGTATCAAGGGCCTGCCCGGTTCCTTGCGCGAGGACCTTGACGTCGACGCCGGTCTTGTCCCGGACGATCGGCAACAGGTAATCAAACAATCCCGAATCCTGTGTCGAGGTCGTCGAGGCGACAATGATCGTCTGATCCTGGGCCGAGACGGGAGCGCACAGCAACCTCAAAAGAACTGCAATCCCGGCAGCGATCGCGCTGAACCATCGGCCCATCTATGAACTCCTTGCAATCATCATCCGCTGTCTCAGTGCCTCAAGGTGCGCCCGAACATGTGGCTGAACGCACTGACGGTCATCGACAGGGCGATCAGGATGATGCCAAGGGCAAGCGCCAAGCTCAATTCTCCCTTGCTCGTCTCCAGCGCGATGGCCGTCGTCATTGTTCGCGTGTAACCGCGTATGTTGCCGCCGACGATGAGTATCGCGCCGACCTCGGCAATAGCCCGGCCAAATGCAGCAAGAAACGCGACGACCAGTCCCTCGCGGCCAATGTTCATGAGCGAAGCTGCGGCCCGGATATGCGAGGCGCCATCAACCAGCAAGGCCTCGCCGTAGGTCGCCCAGAGGTCTACCGTCATGCGATGCACCAGGGCGACCACGATCGGAATGCCGAGGATCGCCTGCGCGAGGATCATCGCCGCTGGGGTAAACAGGATCCCGAGCGAGCCGAGCGGCCCTGAGCGGGAGAGCAGCAGATAAACGCCGAGACCGACGACGACCGGAGGCAGACCGAGAAGGGCGTTCGCGGTTACGATCAGGGCCTGTCTGCCGGGAAAACGACCGATGGCCAGCGCCAATCCCAACGGCGAGCCAATGATGAACGCCAAGGCGCTTGCTGTCAGACTCACCCCGAGAGACAGCGCAATGATGCCGCGTAGCTCCGGGTCAAAACGGCCGATCAACGTCGCTGCGAGCTGGATGGCTTGGGTGAAATCGTTCATTCCACCCTTCTAAGCGAAGCGCGAAGGAAATGCCAAAACCGAGCGAGTGGGCCGGAGAGGCCCAGGTGCTCGTCTTGCTGGACAGTTCGGCCCATGGCAACAAGACTGCCGCCGCATAATCGCCGAACATGGAGCTGGCAATGGCCTCCTTGCCGATTGCGAACACCGAGATTACGCAATTTTTCCACCGATGGCTGGAAACTTTCTCAGGTTATGTCCGCGAGGTCGACTATGCCTCGGCGCGGCCGCTGTTTCACCCGGATGTGCTTGCCTTCGGCACGCACAACGACGTTATCCCCGGCCTGGACCAATGGGTCACATCGCAATGGAATAACGTCTGGCCGAAGACGACCGACTTCCGCTTTGTGCTCGATCAGACCAGGGTTCTGGCGTCAGCCGATGGTGCCACTGCGACCGTGATCGCGCCGTGGACAAGCACGGGCTATCATCCCGATGGCAGCGCGTTTCCGCGGCCCGGCCGCGCCACCATGGTGTTTTCGAGAGAGGGGGATGGTTGGCTGTGCGTGCATTCGCACATGTCGCTCAATCGCGGCGTTCCGCAGACCAGCCACGCCGATCGGCCGGTGAAGGCCTGGTAGCGCGTAGGGTGGATTAGCGAAGCGTAATCCACCATTCGCTGTCGATATCGGAAAGGAAATGCAAATGGTCGATATGGACGACGAAGCGGTGAGGATGACCGACCTTCTTCGTGGGAAAGCGGTTAAGGTAATTAAGCGCCACCGGACTCAAGAGGTGATGATCGAATTTGAAGACGGAACACGCCTGTTCGTTGACCGAACGGGTGAAGGGCTCGACTTCTCGATCACTGAAGGAAGGACGGCGGAATAGCCGAAGGCATATTCCGCGCTATCGCTCGTGGCGAGCATGATGGCGGATTACGCTTCGCTAATCCGCCCTACGAATCGAGCCTACTCAGGCTGGCCGATGCTCACCTTCAGCGTACCGACACCGTCGACGCCGCATTCGAGCTTGTCGCCCACCTGGAGCTGCGACACGCCGGCGGGCGTGCCGGTCATGATGATGTCGCCGGCGGCGAGCTTCACCTGCTGGGAGAGCTGCCAGATCGTCTCCGGCACGTTCCAGATCATCTGCTCGAGATCGCCGGTCTGGGCTTCCTTGCCGTTCACCGTGAGCCAGATCCTGCCCTTGGTTGGATGGCCGATCTTCGATGCGGGCTGCACCGCGGAGGCGGGGGCCGAACCGTCGAACGACTTGCCGATCTCCCACGGACGCTCCTTCTTGCGCGAGGCGATCTGGAGGTCGCGGCGGGTGAGGTCGATGCCGACCGCGTAGCCGTAGACATGATCCAGCGCCTTCTCGGCGGGGATGTTGAGGCCGCCGCTCTTCAGCGCGACGATCAGCTCGACCTCGTGATGCAGATCCTTGGTCAGCGGCGGATAGGGGATGGTGGCGCCATCGGGCACCAGCATGTCGGCGTGCTTGGCGAAGAAGAACGGCGGGGCCCGCTCGTCATTGCCCATCTCGCGGATGTGCTCGAGATAGTTGCGGCCGACGCACCAGATGCGGCGCACCGGAAAGCGGCCGGCCTCGCCGACGACGGGAAGCGAAGCCTGGGGCGGAAGCGGGATGACGTAGGAGGCGGCGTTCATGGAGCGATCTCGCGGCTCTTGGGTTGACGAGGAACTCTAAGCGGTAGCGCTGATCGGCGCCAGAGCGCCGGCGTCGTGATGTTGCAGGCGGAAGAACGATGCGTAGCGGCCGGAGCGGCGCAGCAGTTCGTCATGGCGGCCCTTCTCGACGATCTCGCCGCCCTCGACCACCAGGATGCTGTCTGCGTGCATGATGGTGTGCAGGCGGTGCGCGATCACGATGGTGGTGCGGTTCTGGCAGAGATGCTCGATCGCCTCCTGCACCTGCTTCTCGGACTCGGAATCGAGCGCGGCGGTGGCTTCATCGAGCAGGATGATCGGCGCGTTCTTGAGCAGCGCGCGCGCCACCGCAATGCGCTGGCGCTGGCCGCCCGACACCTGCGTGCCGTGCTCGCCGACCGGCGTGTCGTAGCCGAGCGGGAAGCCCATGATGAACTCATGCGCGCAGGCCGCTTTCGCCGCCTCGATGATCTCGTTCTCGCTCGCGCCCGGCTTGCCGAAGGCGATGTTGTTGCGGATCGTGTCGCGGAACAGATAGACGTCCTGGCCGACATAGGCGGTCTGGGCGCGCAGCGATTTGCGGGAGACGGCGCCGATCGACTGGCCGTCGATCACGATGTCGCCCTGCGTCACCTCGTAGAAGCGCAGCAGCAGCGCCAGCACGGTCGACTTGCCGCCGCCGGACGGGCCGACCAGCGCGGTGACCTTGCCGGGCTCGGCAACGAAGCTCATGCGATTGAGCACGGTCTCGCCAGTCCGGTAGGAGAAGCTGACATCGCGCAGCTCGATCCGCGCATCGGTGAGCTTCAGCGCCGGCTTGTCGTCGTCGGAATGCTCGCTCGCCGGGCTGTCGACGACTTCGAGCAGCATGCGTGCGCCGACCAGCTGGCTGTTGAGGTCGATGTTGAGTCGCGCCAGCCGCTTGGCCGGCTCGGTCGCCATCAGGAACGCGGTCATGAACGAGAAGAACGCGCCGGGCGTGGCGTTGAGCGCGACCACGCTGTAGCCGCCGTAAAGCAGGCAGCCGGCGACGGCGAAGCCGCCGAGCATTTCCATCAACGGATTGGAGCGGTTGGCGACCCGGGCCATCTTGTTGGCGTTGCGCTCGACGATCGCGATGTTCTCGTCGATGCGCTTCTGCATGGTCTCTTCGAGCGTGAAGGCCTTGACCGTGCGGATGCCTTGCAGCGATTCCTGCATCGTCTCCATGATGTCGGCGGTGCCGGTGAACTGGTTGAAGGCGAGGCCCTTGATGCGCTTGACCAGCTTGCGCAGCACCAGCATCGCCGGCGGCACCGCAACAAGGCCGATCAGCGACATCAGCGGATCCTGCCACACCATCACGCCGATCATGGCGAGCAGCATCATGAGGTCGCGTCCGATGGCGTTGACCAGCATGTTCAGCACGTCGGTGATCGACTTGGCGCCGGCCGTCAGCCGCGCCAGGAACTCGGACGAATGCCGTTCGGAGAAGAAGCCGACGCTTTCGCGCATCAGCTTGGCGAACAGCTGGCGCTGGTTGGTGGCGAGGATCGCGTTCGAAATCTTGGTCAGGATCACCATGTGGCCGTAGGTCGCCACGCCCTTGATGAAGAGCAGGATCACCGTGATGCCGGAGAACATCGCGATGCCCGGGATGTTCTTGTCGACATAGGCCTGGTTGATGACCTGGCCGAGCACGTAGGTCGCGCCCGCGGTGGCGCCGGCGGCGGCTGCCATCAACGCAAAGGCGACGAGGTAGCGCCGCCAGTAGACGATGCCCTGTTCCATGACCAGGCGGCGAATGAGGACCATTGCCGCATAGGGATCGTCGGTGATTTTCTTTGGAAACTGGGCCATCCGGTGTCCATTGACGGCCAAGGCGAGAAGCCTGCCCGCGCGTCAGGGATCGAGTGGCCTCTGTGCCCGCTAAAGCCGAGGTTTTCAAGCCCAATTAAGGGCTTGCGCCTGGGTGGATTTTAGGCCGAGACGGCGTGGCGGAGCTCGCCGTGACGCTCGCGGAACAGCTTGTCTTCCCAGGCCAGCGCGTGGGCCGCGATGGTCTCGAGGTCCTCGTATTGCGGCTTCCAGTCGAGCAGGCCGCGGATGCGGGTGGTGTCGGCGACCATGGTCATGATGTCGCCCGGCCGGCGCGGGGCGTATTGCACGGCGAAGCTGCGGCCCGAGACCCGCCGCACGGCATCGATGGTTTCCAGCACCGAATAGCCGCGGCCATAGCCGCAATTCAGCGTGGTCGAGGCGCCGCCATTGCGCAGGTAAGCAAGCGCCGAGCGATGGGCCTGCGACAGGTCCGTGACGTGGATGAAGTCGCGAATGCAGCTGCCGTCCTCCGTCGGATAGTCGGTGCCGAAGACGTCGATCTTGGCGCGCTGGCCGGTCGCGGCCTCGACCGCGATCTTGAGCAGATGCGTGGCGCCGGCGGTGGCAAGGCCGATGCGCGCCTGCGGATCGGCGCCCGCGACATTGAAGTAGCGCAGCGTCACGTATTGCATGCCGTAGGCCGAAGCGACGTCGTGCAGCATGATCTCGGTCATCAGCTTCGACGAGCCATAGGGCGACAGCGGCCGCGTCGGCGCGTGCTCGGGCACCGGCACCTGGTCCGGATTGCCGTAGACGGCGGCGGTTGAGGAGAAGATGAAGCGGTTGATGCCGCGCTTGACCGCGACGTTGAGCAGGTTGCGCGCGGTGGTGAAGTTGTTGCGGTAGTAGCCGAGCGGATCGCGCATCGACTCCGGCACCACGACCGAGCCCGCGAAATGAATGATGCTCTCGATGTCGTGCTGGGCGATCACGCCTTCGACCAGGTTCTCGTCGCCGGCATCGCCGATGAACAGCGGCACGCCTTCGGGCAGATAGGTGGAGAAACCGGTGGAGAGATCGTCGATCACGACCACGTCCTCGCCGGCTTCCGCCAGCGCCAGCACCGTGTGACTTCCGATATAGCCGGCGCCGCCGGTGACTAGCACAGTCATGATCTCACCCGTCTTCGATCAACGCGCCACGTTAACGGTTGCGTGGTGAAGAGGGGGTATCGGCGTGGCTGAACTGGTCACTATGCTTAATGTTGCGTATAGGGGACGCATCAGACGGAGCATGACGTGGCGAATTCCCCTGAAGATCTGCAGGTGATCGTGCCAAACCTGCACAGGCGCTATTCCGGGGTCACCGCGACCAACCGGATGGTGGCGCCGCGGCTGGCAAAACGCTATCGCGCCGGCTGGTTCGGATCGGACGCGCCGGAGGGGATCGCACGGCTGAGCGGCGCCGATCTCATGAAACTATGGCGCCGCAAGACGCCGCTGATCTGGCATGCGCGCCGCAACAACGAGATGATCGCGGGCGTCGTGCTGCGCGCGCTCGGCTGGCCGCTCAAGCTGGTCTTCACCTCGGCGGCGCAGCGGCATCATAGCTGGATCACGCGCTGGCTGATCCGGCAAATGGACGCGATCATCGCGACGTCGGACATCTCGGCCTCGTTCCTGAAAGTCAAGGCGACCGTGATCCCGCACGGCGTCGACACCGACGTCTATGCGCCGCCGAAGGATCGCGCCGCCGCGTTCGCGGAAAGCGGCTTGCCCGGCCGCTACGCCATCGGCTGCTTCGGCCGTGTGCGCGCACAGAAGGGGACGGATGTCTTCGTCGACGCGATGTGCCGCCTGCTGCCGCGCTATCCCGACTTCACGGCCGTCATCGTCGGCCAGGTCACCGCCGAGCAGACGCCCTTTGCCAACGACCTGAAAAAACGCATCGAGGCAGCAGGCCTGCAATCGCGCATCGTCATCACCGGCGAGCTGGGAATCGAAGACGTGCAGCGCTGGTATCAGCGGCTGACGATCTATGCCTTCACCTCACGCAACGAAGGTTTTGGCCTGACGTTGATCGAGGCGATGGCGGCGGGCAGCGCGCTGGTCGCCGCGCGTGCCGGCGCTGCCGAGCTCGTGGTCGAGGATGGCGTCAGCGGCGTGCTGGTCCCGACCGGCGATGCGGATGCGCTGGCCGCGGCGCTGGAGCCGTTGATGCGCGACGTGGCTGCGGCAACGGCGATGGGCGAACGCGGGCGGGCGCGCGTGCTCGAGAAATTCAGCCTCGATGCGGAAGCGGCGCGGATCGGCGAGGTCTATCGGCCGCTGCTCTGATCGGCAGCGCGCAAGGCCGCGAAAACAACCCCATGCACAGTAGGCGGTGATAGCCGAATCAAGGACTTGCGACCCGGGAACGGTATTTTTCTGATTATACGAAAATTGATTGACCTGTCGGGCAAAACAGTGCTATCGTTCCACCATCGCAAAAATCGTCAGCCTCGGCGGAAACGGCTCTCACGGGCCGAACTCCGCCACGATCAGTGCGACCACGACGATCATCGTCAGCGGCTGGCGGAGCCTGCGATACCACGGCGGGACCAGACCTCGACGCGTGGACCGGATATCCAGCAGCAGGTTCGCGGCGAAGCCGACCGCCAACAAGGCGAGCCCATATCGGGCATCGATCAGCAGCGACGCCCAGCCGACGAGCGAGGGAACGACACTGATGCCGAGCCGGCCGACATCGATACCGTCATCCGTTTGCGAGATCGACCGGGTCATCGCGGCGCCCCAATGGACGCCGCCGAGGAACGACAGGATCACGGCGCCGTAGGCCAGCAGTCCGCGCAGCGCGGCCGTCCTCACGTCGCCCTCGATGGCCAGCGAGGCGATCGAGAGCCCGACGAACGGCACCAGGCCCAATCCGCCGAGCCATGCTGCGGCGGCCGGAACCAGTGCGCCCCGCGGCCTGCCCTCATGGTCGTCAGTCAGAGATGTCGACATGCGTCCTCGCGACGGGGTTCCTCGTTGTTGCCATCTCAGGCCTCTCGCGCTGCCAGCAGCGTCGAACAGAGCAGGCCGATCAGCGCGATCAAGGCTGCCACGCTCATGCCATTCAAGGCGACCAGTCTCGAATAGTCCGACGTCATCATCACGGGTTGGCCGAGATGGACGTCCACGAAGAGATAAACGATGAAGGGCAATGCGGCGACGATCGCAGTCTTCAGCCGCTCGTCCGGCCGGAACAGGATGGTGCCCAGCAGCGCACAGGGAAGCAGGAACAGCTCGACGCCCGACGAGGCGCCCAGCAGCTTGACGCAAAAGACGGTGTTGCCGACCCCGACCAGTGGAAGCAGGGCGCGGCCCGCGAGCGAATGCCTCTTCGCCAGCGCCGGGACCGCCAGAAAGAAGGGCGTCGACAGCAAACTGAGCCAGGCCGGCCAGGCGGCCGTCCCCACGATCCAATGCAGATAGAGCGGATAGAACGGCTGGTTGGATGCCACCACGAGCGCGATCTTGCCGGCCAGCGCCGAGCAAGGGTCCGGATGATCCGCATAACTGCCGATCCAAGCTGCAAAGGTCTTGATCATCTGCCCAGGGCGCGCCGGTTGATCTGATCGTCCTGCACGACAGCGTCGCCAGGAGAGGAAACGATCACGAACCGGCTTCGGATCATCAGCGGCGCGATGAAGGGCCCGCGGAATGATCCAAAAGCCGGACGGGGTCGTTTCCGGAGAGACCATGTCCGCCCGTGCGGGCGATGCGCCGGCTGCGAGCCCTGGCCGCGCAGGCAGGTCTCTTTTCCTTTCGGGAAAGCCTCCCATGCCGAAGATGCGACGCAAAGCGGACCTTCCGACCAGGATATGCACCGTCTGCAAGCGGCCGTTCGCATGGCGGCGGAAGTGGGCGCGGGATTGGCAAAGCGTGAAATTCTGTTCCGAACGGTGTCGCGGCGACGGGCGACGCGCTGCGCGCCAGGAAGGCTGACAATGCTGCGCAAGGACATGAAGACCAGTCTGGCGCGAAGCGTCGATCCCGACGAGATCGCGCGGTTCGAGGCTCTCGCCGAGGATTGGTGGAATCCCGACGGCCGCATGAAGCTGGTTCACAGCTTCAATGCCGCGCGCGTCGCGCACCTCCGCAACCGGCTCCCCGCGCTGATGGTGCGCGACCCCAGGCGGGAGCGGCCCCTCGACGGATTGACCCTGCTCGACGTCGGTTGCGGCGCCGGTCTGGTGACGGAGCCGATGGCGCGTCTCGGCGCGCTCGCGCACGGCATCGACGCCGCCGAGCGAAACGTCCGCGTGGCGACCGTCCATGCGGACCAGAGCGGTTTGCCCATCGGCTACCGGCAGGCCGTTCCCGAGGAGTTGGCCGCCGAGGGGCGGCAGTTCGACATCGTGCTGTCGCTCGAGGTCGTCGAGCACGTCGCAGACACCGATCGCTTCCTCGCTGCGACCGGGAGTCTGGTTGCCCCCGGCGGCCTGCTGGTGATCGGCACCTTGAACCGCACGCTGGTGTCGTTCGTCAAGGCGATCATCGGGGCGGAATATGTTCTGGGCTGGTTGCCGCGCGGCACGCACGACTGGCGGCGCTTCATGCGCCCCACCGAGATCGCGAGCGCGCTTGCTCCGCTCGGCTTCTCCGTCGTCGAGACCTGCGGTCTGGAGCTCGCGCCGTTCACCATGCAATGGCATACGACCCGCTCGTGCAACACCAACTACCTCCAGATCCTCCGGCGGCGCGGCGAGCCGGCGGCGGCGTGACACGCGTCGGCGCTGGCGTCTCGTGTGACTCAAAGCGAATTGCGGGTCCGGGGAGAGCGGAACCTCGATGCTTTCAAGCCGGCCCATGATCGGATTTGGAGTCAGATCTTGATCAACCTCGGATCCGGCGCGGCCCTATTTCTCTTTTTCTTCCACTTGTTCGCGCTCAAGATCATCAATCAGATTACCGATGCGCTTTGCAGTCTTAGCGTCGGCGACACCCCGCAGCAAGCGCCTGGACTGTTCTAGGCGGCGGGCAATTTGTTCCTGGCGTGCGAGTTGGTCCGGCATCATGGGCGTCGCCTCCGCATGTTCAACCGGACGAGGAGTCGAATGGTTCAAATCTATTTTGGTGGCCTCCGACTGAGGGGCCTTACCCCTTCAAGGGGCTTTGCGAGCGGGCGTGTTTGTCCGCCTCTTGCGCATCCCATGCGAGGCGCAGCCATGTTGCCTTGTCATGCGCGGTTACAGCCTTGGCGGCGTGCTCCCGGCAATCCTCCGGTTCCTTGCGGAACCTGCTTCACGGTCCTTTTTTGGCAGCCGGTCCTTGGCTTCTTCGTCGGCGAGAAGCTTCACAAGCGTTGCGTGCTGGGCCTCGCCATGGGGCTCGGCGAGGCGTTTCTTGAATAGAGCCAGGTTCTCTTCGTGAATGTAGTTATCCATAGCGTCCTCCTTTCAGGGGGTCGCCTAGCAGGTGCCGACGGTCGAGGCGGCAACGCAGTCAACATTGAACTGTTTGAAGCTCAGCCGCTGAGCAAAACCGCTCACTTCCAAATCCGTGCCGCTCTGCGACAACTGAAGCGGACTCACCCCTTACCTGAGTGGGAATCCTGTCTGTCGATTTCCTTCTGAATGGCGATGGCGCTTCGTCGGTCGCCTATACCTGCGGCTCGCTGGCCGGGACGCTTGCGGCCGTGCGCCCCCGGCTCGGGGTCACGGTGCTGCCGAAGGACATGGTCCCTCCCGACCTGCATGTCGTGGACGGAAAGCCGATGCCCGACCTGAAGGATACCGAAATCGCGATCCTGGAGCGCGATCGTCTCCCGAGGCCCGCGCAGCGCCTCAAGGACTTCGTGATCAAGACCCTGAGCTGACGTGCGCTGCGGCTCGCAAGTGATCCAAGCGGGTCCGCTGCGCGTTGTGTTGGTCGCGCTCAAATTAACGGGAAAAGGCGACCTAGGGTGATTGCAGATACCGGTATTGCTCTCGATTGGCAGCAGCGGCCGAGCCGCGAGGAAGCCGAGGCTGCGTTTCGGACCCTCATCCGCTGGGCGGGCGACGATCCGGACAGGCCGGGCCTGCTGGAAACACCGGCCCGGGCCGCGCGAGCGTTCGAGGAATATTTTGCCGGCTACAGGCAGGATCCGATCCAGATCCTCGACAAGACTTTCGACGAGACCGGTGGTTACGAGGAGATGGTCATCCTGCGCGGGATTTCCTTCGAGAGCCATTGCGAGCATCATATCGCGCCCATCATAGGCCGCGCCTGGGTCGCTTACGTTCCGAATGGTCGCGTCGTCGGCATCTCGAAACTCGCGCGGGTCGTGCAGGCCTATGCGAAACGATTTCAAATCCAGGAGCGCATGACGTCGGAAATCGCGTCGGCGATTCAGAAGGCTCTCAAGCCGCAGGGCGTCGGCGTCATCATCAAGGCCAATCATCACTGCATGTCGAGCCGCGGCGTCCAGAAAGTCGGATCGGACATGGTGACCAGCTGCATGCTCGGGTGCTTTCGGGACAACCCGATCTCGCGTCAGGAGTTCATCGGCATGGTCGAGGACTGAGCGCGGCACTGCGCCGCAGAATTATCGGGCCGGCAGGTGATCCAGCCGTGGCGCGGCTGCGTTTCGCCAAGGTCGATCGCACACGATCGTACCGTGGAGGCGCGATCTCGTGCGCATCCGGCGCTTGAAACTCACCCAAAGCAACTCGGAGAAAATGATGACGCCCGCAATTCGTTCGTTGGTGGCTGGAACCGCCCTGGTGGCCGGCCTGCTCGGTTCGTCCTTGGCACGCGCCGCCGACATCGTGGACACCGCAGTCTCGGCGGGGTCGTTCACCACGCTCATCACCGCCGTCAAGGCCGCGGGCCTCGTTCACACGCTGAAGGGCAAGGGCCCGTTCACGGTGTTCGCGCCCAACGACGCTGCATTTGCAAAGTTGCCGCCGGGAACGGTCGAGTCGTTGCTCAAGAACAAGGCCAAGCTCGCTGCGATCCTCAAGTATCATGTTATTCCCGGGCGCGTGAAGGCGGCCGACGTGGCGGGCAAGTCGCTCAAGGTCGCGACCGTCGAGGGCCAGTCAGTGAGCGTGAATGGCAATTTCGGCGTCACCGTCAACGATGCGCATGTGATTCAGCCTGACATCGAGGCGTCGAACGGCGTCATCCACGTGATCGACACCGTGCTGCTGCCTCCGGCGCGCGGAAAGATGCATCACTGAGGCTCAATCCGAACACCACCCGGTCTTCGGGCCGGGTGGGTCATTGGCAAGAGCAAAAACTCAAATCGCGATCTGGATCGTAGAATTCTCGCGCATCATTGGAACAGCCGGTAACGCCATCAACGCCGGCTTGGCGAAATGATATCCTTGAAACAGCGAGATTCCCGCAGCCCGCAGAACAGCCAGCTCCTGTTCGTTTTCGATTCCCTCGGCCAGCACTTCAATATCCAGCGTGCGCGCAATGCCGACGATTCCTGCGATGATCGCCTGTTTTGCGCGGCTGAGATGAATGTCCCGCAGGAGTTCCATGTCGATCTTGATGAGGTCCGGTTGCCAGCGCGCCAAGAGGCCGAGCCCTGCATATCCGGCGCCGAAATCGTCGAGTGCGGTCCAGAAGCCGAACTTGCGATAGGCGTCAACGATCCGCTGGACGTGCGCAGGATCCGTCATCCTTTCGTTTTCCGTGAACTCGAACATGAGGTTGTCGTGAGGAAACTGCGCTCGCCTGGCGGCGGCGAGGGATTTCTGAATGCAGGCGCTTGGTTCGTAAACCGCGTTCGGCATGAAGTTGATCGACAGCCTCAGATCCCTGCCCTCGAACAACGCGCCTGCGGTTTCGATGGCCATCACGCGAGAAGCCTGATCGAAACGGTAGCGGATATCGTCATTGACCTGACTTAGAATGGAGAAGGCGGACTCGCCATTGGCGCCTCGCACGAGCGCCTCGTATCCCCAGACCCGCTGTGCGTTCAGGTCGACGATCGGCTGAAAGGCCATCTTGAATTCGAAGGGAAGCCGCACGTCCTCGTGGCATCCAGCGCATACAGGCTTCATCTGCTTCAAACCCTGAAAATATGTCCGATCGCAACCTAGGTTTGATTTATTTCATGCGCGTTAATCCGCTGGTTAAGCGTTTGGTTGGCCAAAGGGCGTGATCACGTCATCGACACCGCGCGTTTGCCTCCGGCGCGCGGAAAGGCTCATCGGTAAGGAGAGACGGAACCGCTCGGGCTGTCAGTCGTGTCCCAGCACCCGCTGCGCAATCGCCACCACCTCGGCCGCCGCAATATCCCGCATGCAGCGGTGGTCGTTCATCTTGCAGACCGTGCTCTGGCAGGGCTGGCACGACAGCACGCTCTTGTTTTGCACGACCGTTGCGGCAAGGCCGTTCAACGGTGCCCAAAGATAGGGGCTGGTCGGGCCGAAGATGCCCATGGTGGGCGTGCCGAGGGCGGCCGCGATGTGCATCAGGCCTGAATCATTGGAGATGGCGACGCCGGCTGCGGCCATGGCAAGGATCCCGTTGCGCAGATCGGAGCCGGTGAGGTCGCGCACCCCCGGGCCGCTCGCGGTCCCCGGGCCGCTAGCGGTCCCAGGGCCGCCAGCGGTCCCAGGGCCGCCAGCGGCGACGATCTCCTGGGCCAGGCCCTTTTCGGCGGGCCCGCCGACCACCCAGACCTCCAGGCCGCGCTCGACCAGCAGGCGGGCGGCTTCGGGATAGGAGGTCCAACGCTTGGAGACCCCGACCGAGCCCGGGGCGAGCGCCACGGCGGCGCCGGCGCTCAGACCATTGGCCTCGCGCCATTGGGCGATCTCCTCAGGCGGGACCCGCAATTGCGGCACCGGCCATTCCGGCGGCAGGGGCGCACCGTCGGGCCGGGCCAGGGCGGCGTTCTTGTCGATGAAGCGGGGCAGCTTCTTTTCGCCCCAGCGCCAGCGGTTGAGCAGGCCGAACCTGAACTCGCCGACGAAACCAACGCGCTCGGGGATGCCGGCCAGCGCGGGCGCAATGGCCGCTTTCCAGGTCCGCGGCAGCACCAGGGCCGTGCCGTAGTTCCGTTTCCGCAGGAGCTTTGCCAGACCGAACTGGCGGCCCACGGCGAGGCGGCTGCGGGGAAGGTCCCAGACGATGCCTTCGCGCACGCCGGGCATGTAGTCGACCAGCGGGGCGCAGAGGGGCGTGGTCAGAAGGTCCACCGGCCGGTTGGGCCAACGCTCCTTCAGGACCCGGACGACGGTGTGGTTCCGGACGAAATCGCCGATCCACATATAGGGGACGATCAGGATCGGGCGTGTATCGCTCCGATCCTCACCTTCACCAAACTGCGAATCTTGGTTCATTCGTTAATGGGACCGCAAACGCTCTGATCAGGCGGTTCGGTTAGCCGCTCCGGGCCGGCAGGTAAAGCCGGCAGACGCGCGGGTCCAAAAGCGTCTGCCCAAAATGCTTACACTTTCCCGGATGATGCGCTACGGCAGGGTTCGGGCCACAGAATTCGGGCAGGGTCGTTGGAATGTTGCTGGTGACCGGCGGAGCCGGTTTTATCGGATCGAATGTCGTGGCTGCGCTGAACGAGGCCGGCCGCGCCGACGTCGTGGTCTGCGACCTGCTCGGCAGCGACGGCAAATGGCGCAACCTCGCCAAGCGCCAGCTTGTGGATATCGTGCCCCCGGCCGAACTGCCTGCCTGGCTGAAGGGCCGCAAGCTCGATGCCGTGATCCATCTGGGGGCGATTTCCGAGACCACCGCGACCGACGGCGATCTCGTCATCGAGACCAATTTCCGCTTCTCGATGCGCCTCTTGGACTGGTGCACGGCGAACGCGGTGCCGCTGATCTACGCGTCCTCGGCTGCGACCTATGGCGACGGCGCGGAAGGCTTTGACGACGACGCCGCGCTGCCGGCGCTGAAGAAGCTGCGGCCGATGAATCTCTACGGCTGGAGCAAGCAGCTGTTCGATCTTAAGGTCGCGGAGCGCCTCGCGCGCGGCGAGACGCTGCCGCCGCAATGGGCGGGCCTGAAGTTCTTCAACGTGTTCGGCCCGAACGAATACCACAAGGGCACGATGATGAGCGTGCTGGCGCGCCGCTTCGACGACGTGAAAGCGGGCCGCGTCGTGCAGCTGTTCAAGTCGCATCGCGACGGCATCGCCGACGGCGACCAGCGCCGCGATTTCATCTATGTCGACGACGTCGTCCGCGTCATCCTGTGGCTGCTGGCGACGCCTGCGGTGTCCGGCCTGTTCAATGTCGGCACCGGCAAGGCGCGCAGTTTCAAGGATCTGATGCTCGCCGCCTATGCCGCGCTCGGCACCAGGCCCAACATCGAATATATCGACATGCCCGAACAGATTCGCGGCAGCTATCAATATTTCACCGAGAGCAAGGTCGATCGGCTCCATCGCGCCGGCTATAACGGCGGCTTCACGACGCTCGAGGACGCGGTGAAGGCCTATGTCGGGAATTATCTCGACCGCGCCGACCGCTTCCGCTGAGGTAGCAGGATCATGCCGACGCCCATTCTCGATTTCGATGCCCTCGCGCACGCCATCTCCGGCCGCACGGTGCTCTGCATCGGCGACATCATGCTGGACGAGTTCGTCTATGGCGAGGTGTCGCGGATTTCGCCGGAAGCGCCGACGCCCGTCATCGTTGCCCAGCGCAGCGAGATTCACATCGGCGGCGCGGGCAACGTCGCGCGCAACATCGCCTCGCTCGGCGCGCGCTGCGTCTTCGTCGGCCTCGTCGGCAACGACGATGCGGGCGCGCGGCTCAGGGGCGCGCTGGCGGACTGTGCGGGCATCGAGAGCGTGCTGGTGAGCGACCCGTCGCGGCCGACCACGCGAAAGGTGCGCTTCGTCTCCGAGCATTTCTCCACGCACATGCTGCGCGCGGATTGGGAGCAGGCGATCGCGGCCACGGGCGAGGTCGAGACCCGGCTGATCGAGGCGATCCTGCCGCAGATCGCGCGCGCCGATATCGTGCTGCTGTCGGACTATGCCAAGGGCGTGCTGACCGCGCGCGTGATCCGCCACACCATCGATGCGGCGCGGAAAGCCGGCAAGCGTGTGATCGTCGATCCCAAGAGCCTGAACTGGGCGATCTATCGCGGCGCCACCCTGCTCACGCCCAACCGCAAGGAATTCTCTGAAACCACCCGCAGCCGCGCCGACACGCCGCAAAGCATCGCCGATGCCAGCGAGGACGTGATGCGGCTGGCCGATTGCGAGGCCATCCTGGTCACGCAGGGCGAGCACGGCATGACGCTGGTGCCGCGCAGCGGCGAGGCCGTCCATGTTCCTGCCGTCCCGGTCAAGGTGCGCGACGTCTCCGGTGCCGGCGACACCGTCGCCGCCGCGCTGGCGGTCTCGCTCGCGGCGGGTGCGGACTGGGACACGGCGCTGCGCATGGCGAGTGCGGCCGCCGCGGTCGCCGTCGGCAAGCGGGGCACGGCCAGCGTCAGCGTGGCGGAGCTGCGGCGAAAGATCCTGCCGCATGCCACTCTGGCGGCCGAGGAGAAGGTCGTGAGCGCGCCCGAAGCGCTCGAGGTCCAGCTCGCCGAATGGAAGGAGCAGGGGCTGCGCGTCGGCTTCACCAACGGCTGCTTCGACATCCTGCATCCCGGCCACGTCAAGGTGCTGACCGCGGCGCGTGCCGCCTGCGACCGCCTGATCGTCGGGCTGAACAGCGATGCCTCGGTGCGGCGGCTGAAGGGCGCGGACCGCCCGGTCCAGGACGAGCGGGCCCGTGCCGAAGTGCTGGCCGCACTCGAGGCCGTCGATCTCGTCGTCGTCTTCGAAGAGGACACGCCGATCGATTTGATCAAGCGGATCACGCCGAGCGTGCTGGTGAAGGGCGGCGACTACACCCGCGAGCAGGTGGTCGGCCACGACATCGTCGAGGCCGCGGGCGGGGTGGTCGTGCTGGTCGACATCCTCCAGGGCTTCAGCACGACGGCGCTGGTGCACCGCGCGCGTGGAGAGATCAAGTGACGGCACTTGCGCAGGAGACGACCGCGCAGGTGCTGTGGCGGCGTTTCCGCAGCCCGGCGGCCTGGAGCGAGACCGTCGATCTGTTCGCGATCCTGACCGCGGCCGCGTTGCCATGGTCGACGTCGCTCACGGCCATTTTCAATGCCGCGTTCCTGGTCTGCATGGTGCCGTTTCTCGACGTCAGGGCATTCCTGCAATCGCTGATGCGTCCGATCTGCGCGGCGCCGATCGCGCTGTTCGTGCTCGCCCTGGTGGGAACGCTGTGGTCGGACGCGGCGTGGGGCGTGCGCCTCTATGCGGTCGGGCCGACCGTCAAGCTGCTGGTGCTGCCGGTGCTGCTCTATCATTTCGAGCGCTCGCCCCGCGGAAACTGGATCTTCATCGCCTTCCTGGTGTCCTGCGCGCTGTTGTCCGTGATGTCGTGGCTGGTCGTGTTCTATCCTGGACTATCGCTCAAGGCCGAGGGCGTTCTCGAACGCGGCATCTTCGTCAAGAACTACATCGACCAGAGCCAGGAATTCACGCTGTGCGCGGTGGCGCTCGCCTATCCCGTGACGATGCTGCTGCGCGAGAAGCGCTACTGGCCCGCGGCTCTGCTGACGGCGCTGGCGCTGAGCTTTCTGGTCAACATGGCCTTCGTGGTGGTGTCGCGCACCGCGCTGGTCACCGCGCCGATCATGCTCGGCGTGTTCGCATTGCTTCATTTGAGATGGCGCAGCATCGCGATCATCTTCGCCGCGCTGGTCGCCTGCTTCGCGATTGCCTGGCAGGCTTCACCCCCATTGCGCAAGACCGTCGAGACGTTTTCGCGCGACTACCGTCTCTACATGCAACAGAGCGAGCCGACATCCATGGGCGAGCGCCTGGAATATTGGCGGCATGCGGTCCAGTTTTTCGTGCGGGCCCCGCTTGCGGGGCATGGCACCGGCTCCTCGGAGGGACTGTTCGAGAGGGCCGCGCAGGAGCCCTCATGGGTTCGGGGCGTCAGGGTTTTTCCGAACCCGCATAACCAGACGCTGCATGTCGCCATCCAGTGGGGCGCCATCGGCATCGCGATTCTCTACGCGATCTGGATCTTCCATTTTCAGCTGTTTCGCGGCGAGGGGTTTGCGAGGTGGATCGGCCTCCTGGTCGTGGTGCAAAACGCCTTCACCTCGCTGTTCAACTCGCATTTGTTCGACTTCCACGAGGGCTGGATGTACGTCATCGGCGTCGGCGTCGCCGGCGGCATGGTGATCCGGGCACGGCAGGCCGAGGCGAAGGCGGGGGAAGCAGGCTCCTGAGCGGCCGCGCGGCCGGCAAGTCTCAAGCTGGCAAGTCTCAAGCTGGCAAGTCTTAAGCTGGCAAGTCCTGTCGAGATGGGCTATCAGCGCGGTTGGGTTGCACCTGTTGGGATATTCATCGGTCGGCGGATGACGCGTCTTTCGCATCTTACCTTGCGCAATTTCATGATCGCGCTCCACGACCTGCTGGCGACGACGGCGGCGCTGTTCGCGGCGTTCTATCTGCGCTTCGAGGGGGGCGACGGCTTCTACGACCGTTTGCCGCTGCTCTTCCGGATCCTGCCCTATTTCCTCGCCTTCAGCGTGGTCGTGTTCTTCATCTTCAACCTGACCACGACCAAATGGCGCTTCATCTCGCTGCCGGACGCGATGAACATCATCCGCGTCGCCACCGTGCTGACGGTCGCGCTGCTGGCGCTGGACTACATCTTCGTGGCGCCCAACGTCCGCGGCGCCTTCTTCCTCGGCAAGGTGACGATCGTCCTCTACTGGTTCCTCGAGATCTTTGCCCTCAGCGCCTTGCGGATGGCCTATCGCTACTTCCGCTACACGCGGGTGCGGCGCCATGCCCGCACCGACGATGCCGCGCCGACACTGCTGATCGGCCGCGCTGCGGACGCCGAGGTGCTTCTGCGCGGCATCGAGAGCGGTGCGATCAAGCGGATCTGGCCGGTCGGCGTGTTGTCGCCGTCGAACGCGGACCGCGGCCAGTCGATCCGCAACGTGCCGGTGCTGGGCGGGATCGACGACATCGAGGACGTCGTCGCCGACTTCGCCAAACGCAACAAGGCGATCACGCGCGTGGTGATGACGGCCTCGGCGTTCGAGCCGGAGGCCCATCCGGAATCGATTCTGATGCGGGTGCGCAAGCTGGGTGTGATCGTCAACCGCATGCCCTCGCTGGAGAGCGGCGACACGCCGCGGCTGACGGCTGTCGCAGTCGAGGATCTCCTGCTCCGGCCGAGCGAGAAGATCGACTATGCGCGCCTCGAAGCGCTGATCAGGGGCAAGGCGGTGATCGTCACCGGCGGCGGCGGTTCGATCGGCTCGGAGATCTGCGAGCGTGTCGTCGCCTTCGGCGCCGCGCGCCTGCTGATCCTGGAGAATTCCGAGCCGGCGCTCTACGCGGTCACCGAGACGCTGGCCGCGCAGGGAACCAATGCTGCGATCGAGGGACGGATCGCCGACATCCGCGACCGCGAGCGCGTCATGCGCCTGATGGCCGAGTTCAAACCCGACATCGTGTTCCACGCCGCAGCGCTCAAGCACGTGCCGATCCTCGAGCGCGACTGGAGCGAGGGCGTCAAGACCAACATCTTCGGCTCGATCAACGTGGCCGACGCAGCGCTTGCCGCCGGCGCCGAAGCCATGGTGATGATCTCGACCGACAAGGCGATCGAGCCGGTGTCGATGCTGGGCCTGACCAAGCGCTTCGCCGAAATGTACTGCCAGGCGCTCGACCATGACCTTGCCGCGGCAAGCGGCGGCGCCAAGCCGCCGATGCGGCTGATCTCGGTCCGTTTCGGCAACGTGCTGGCTTCGAACGGCTCGGTGGTGCCGAAATTCAAGGCCCAGATCGAGGCCGGCGGTCCGGTGACGGTGACGCATCCCGACATGGTCCGTTATTTCATGACCATCCGCGAGGCCTGCGACCTCGTCATCACGGCGGCGACGCACGCGCTCGGCACGGCGCGGGCCGACGTTTCGGTCTACGTCCTCAACATGGGGCAGCCGGTGAAGATCGTCGATCTTGCGGAGCGGATGATCCGTCTCTCCGGCCTGCAGCCCGGCCACGATATCGAGATCGTGTTCACCGGCATGCGGCCGGGCGAGCGACTGCACGAAATCCTGTTTGCTTCGGAAGAGCCGACCCGCGAGATCGGCGTTGCCGGCATCATGGCCGCGCAACCGAACGAGCCGCCGATGCAGACGCTGCGCAAATGGATTGCGGCGCTCGACCAGGCCATCGCACGCGACGACCGGGCGACCATCAGGACCATCCTGAAGGATGCGGTCCCCGAGTTCGGGTCGACCGCGGCCTGACCATGCAGCGCCAAGGCAAGATCGAAGGCAAGATCGAAGGCAAGATCGTCGTCGCGAGCCAGCACTATCCGCCGGATCCGAGCACGACCGCGGCGATCATGGCCGAGATCGCCTGTCGCCTCGCCGGGGAGCACGAGGTCGTCGTGCTGTCCGGCTCGCCTGGCGCGCTGCCGGCCTCGCAGACCGGTCCGGGCAAGCCGCGCGTCGTCGCCGTCAAGAACCGGATGGCCGGAAAGGCGGCGCTGGTCCGGCGCGGCTTGTCGGAATTGCTGTTTGCACTGCGCATCTTCATCGCGCTGCTGCGGGGCTTGCGGCGCGGCGACGTCGTGCTCACCGTCACCGCGCCATTCATGCTGCCCTACGCCGTGGCGGCTGCGGCCTGGCTCAAGGGCGCGCGCTCGGCGCTGATCCTGCACGACCTCTTCCCCGACGTGCTGGTGATGGCGGGCCTGTTGAAGCCGCGTTCGGTCGTGGCCGGCGTGATGCGCGCCGCCAACGGCCTGATGTTCCGCGGCCTCAATGCCGTCATCACCATCGGCCGCGATGCGGAAGCGCCGCTGCTCGGCTATACCGGCATGACGCGCAACAAGATCCGCTTCATCCCGAACTGGGCGACGCTCGTGCCCGCGGCACGGCCGCTGGCGCCGGACAATCCGTTCCGCAAGACGCTGCAGGCTCGCTTCGTGGTCGGGCTCTCGGGCAATCTCGGCTTCACCCACGATCCGGACATCGTGTTCGAGGCGGCGCGCCTGCTCAAGGACGAGCCGGACATTGGTTTCCTGCTGTCGGGCTGGGGCATCGGCTTCGAGCGGCTGAAGCAATTGCAGACCGAGGCCAACCTGCCCAACGTCCGCTTCGTGGCGCGGGTCGAGGATGCCGAGCTCGAAACGTTCCTGACCGCGGCTGACCTCTGGATCATTCCGTACCGGAAGGACGTGGCCGGGGTGTCGGTTCCAAGCCGCTTCTATAATCTGCTGGCAGTCGGCCGTCCCGTCGTGCTGGTCTCGGAGCCGGAGGCCGAGGCCGCCCTGACGGTGGTGGAGAACGGGCTCGGCTGGGTGGTGACGCCGGGCCGCGCCGATCAGCTCGCAGACGCCATCCGCACGGCATCGCGTTCCGATGGCGGCGCCATGGCGGCGCGGGCGGTGAAGGCGGCGGCGAGGTTCGATCGCAATGTCGCGATGAACGCCTATGCCGGTGTGATCGACGAGTTGTTGCGCAACCCTGTTCTTTCGGAGCAACGATGAGCGCTCGGAAACCGATCGTGCTGGTGACGGGAGCGAGCGGCTTCGTCGGCCGCCACGTCGCGCCCGCGCTGGCGCGCGAGGGATGGTCGGTCCGCCGTGCGGTCCGCAACGCGAAGGGCATGGATGACGAGGTCGTGGTCGAATCGATCGGGCCCGATACCGATTGGACGGCCGCGCTGGAGGGCGTCGACGCCGTCGTCCATCTCGCTGCGCGCGTTCATCACCAGCACGAGGAGCATGCGGTCCAGCTCTACCGCAACGTCAACATCACCGGGACGCTGCATCTGGCGCGTGCCGCAGCCACGGCGGGCGTGCGCCAGTTCATCTTCGTCAGCACGGTTCTCGTCCACGGCCGGAGCAACGAGGGCCGGGCGCCGTTCAGCGAGGACGATGTCCTGACGCCGCGCGGCCTTTACGGCATGTCCAAGGCCGCGGCCGAGGCAGGCTTGCGGACGCTGGCGCGCGAGAGCGACATGAATATCTCGGTGATCAGACCGCCGCTGGTCTATGGCGCGGGCGCCAAGGGTAATTTCGCGCTGCTGACGCGCGCGGTGAATTTGGGATTGCCGCTGCCCTTTGCGGCGATCCGCAATCATCGCGCCTTCCTGGCGGTGCAGAACCTCTCGTCCTTCATCCGGCGCAGGCTTGCCCAGCCCGACCCCGCGAGCAATTTCGAGATCTTTCTGGTGGCTGACAGGGAGCAGGTCTCGACGCCGGAATTCATCGAGCGTCTGGCCAGGGCGTCCGGCAAGAGCCCGCATCTGTTCGGGATGTCGCCGAAATTGTTGAGCACACTGCTCGTGGTGCTGGGCCGGCAGGATACGCATGACAGCTTGATCGGCTCGCTCGAGCTCGATGTTTCCAAGGCCATCGCGACGGGATGGCAGCCGGAGGTGTCGCTCGACGAGGGGCTGCGCCTGGCGCTGTCGGCTCAGGACGCTTGAGGGCGGGAGAACCGCAGCAGCACGAAAGTGACGGCGACCGCCGCCGCCACGAGCGCAATCAGCGTGATCGTCACCGAGCCGGCGCGGACCGTGAGGAGCGCAAGTGCCGCCAATACGAGGTTGATCGCAAACACTTCGCCGGTGACACGGGGCACGGTAAAGCCGTGGTCGGTGGCGCGCTGGTAGTAGTGCGAACGATGCGCCGACCAGAATTGTTCGCGTCGCGCGATGCGACGCAGCAGCGTGATGGTGGCATCCGCGAGATAATACGCCGGCAGCAGCAGCGCGGCGGCGGGTTGCCCGTGCCAGGCAAGCTCCAGCAGGCACCAGCCGACCAGGAGGCCGATCGGCAGGCTGCCGACATCGCCCAGGAAAACCTTTGCAACCGGCTTGTTGAACGGCGCAAAGCCGAGCATGGCGCCGCAGAGCGCCGTTGCGAGGAGCGCGGCGGACGAGGGCAGGTCGCCCCACCATCCGAGCAATCCGAGCGCGGCCGTCACAGGCACCACCTCCGCCACCGTCATCAGGTCGAGCCCGTCCATGAAATTGACGAGGTTCACGAACCAGATTCCGGCAATCACGATCAGGCCGCGCTCCAGCGTGAGCGGCAGGGCCTGGACGATGCGTGCATCGTCAGGCGCAGTGAACACGACAGCGCCGACGCAGGCCGCCTGCAACACCAGCCGCACCAGCACCGGCAGCGAGACGATGTCGTCGGCGAATCCGACCAGCGCGATGACGACGGTGGCAATGACCAATGCCGGCGTAATCGCAATGTCGGCCCAGGCTGCCAACGCCAATGCAACGACGAGCGTCGCCGCGATCACCGCGATGCCCGCGCCCTGCGGCGTTGGGATGCGGTGCGAGGAGCGCGCATTCGGCCGCGCCAGTGCATAGCGCTGCAGCAGGGGGCGGCTGATCCAGGTGACCAGCGCCGAGATCAGCGCGGCGACCGCAACGGCAAGCAACGAGGCCACGATCGTCGACGCAGTCACTCCGGCACCCCGAGCTGCGCCGAGCCTTGCGCGGCCTTCTCCGCGCTCAGGATCCAGACCAGGCCGCCGAACGCGCCGACGATGAAGGAGACTGCGCCGAACAGCAGCGAGACATTGACGCCTTCGTTGGCGGCAAGCCCCGCGAAGCCGAAGGCCAGACCCATGCTGGCCTCGCGCACGCCCCAGCCGGCGATCGAGATCGGCATCAAGGTGATCAGCATCACCGGCGGCACCAGCAGGAAGACCTGGGCGAAGCTGACTGGAGCAGCGATCGACTGCACCACACACCAGGCGATGACGACGGCGAGCACGTGGACGAGCAGCGACAGGATCGCGACGATCGGCCCGCGCGTGCGGTTGAAGACGACGCGGTTGGCGATGACGGCGCAGGCGTGGATGTGGTGGGTGGCCCACCACGTCTTCAGCCAGCGCCATTTCAGCGCGCCGAAGATCAGAAAGCCGATGCCGCCAGCAAGCGCCGCGAAGTCGACGAGCAGCAGCGCCGAGCGTCCGTTCGGGTCGGTGATGAGCTGATAGCTCCAGGGCAGACTCGCGACGATGAGGATCGCAAGGGCGACGAGGCCGATCGCGCGGTCGACGAAGATCGAATAGGTCGCAGCGCGCCAGCCGGCGCCGGCTCGCGCCACCAGCCACAGCCGGACCGCATCGCCGCCGATCGCGGATGGCAGGGTCTGGTTGAAGAAGGAGCCGATCACGTTGTAGCGCATGGCGCGGCCGAGCTCGATCGGCGCACCGCATGCGGCGCTGACCTCGCGCCAGCGCAGCACGCCGACGAAGATTTGCAGGAACGTCACTGATATCGCCATGCCGATCCAGAACAGGCTTGACGCGGTGAAGCGCGACAACAGCTCGGTCAGGTCGACCTTGCGCAACGCCAGATACAGCAGCGCCGCGGAGATCAGGATTTTTACCGTCGACAGCAGGATTCGGCGCATCTCGCCCGCATGAACAGGGTTGGCGAAGGTTGAGGTCACCCGACGCCAGGCGCCGAATTTGGCCGCTTTGGTATGGTCTTGGCGCCGATCTTGCAATAGCAGTTTTGAAAGCAGTATTGAGACCACTTTTGAAAGCGGTTTTGAGAGCGCTCATGAGAGAGATGTGAAAGACATTATGCAGGTTTTGAGGGCTGTTGCGCCCCCTCGATACCGGCTAAAGAAGCGGCGCGGGCAGACCTCCGGGATCGCTTGGAAACAGAATGACGGATCGGACGATTTTGGTGACGGGCGCGGCCGGTTTCATCGGCTTTCACGTGGCCCGGCAGTTGCTGACCGAGGGGCGGACCGTGGTCGGCCTCGACAGTCTGAACAGCTATTACGATCCGGCGCTGAAACAGGCGCGCCTGGCGCAGCTCGAGAAGGAGGAGCGCTTCTCCTTCGTGCGGGCGGACCTCGCCGATCGCGAGACGATGGCGGCGCTGTTTGCGCGACATCGCTTTGCCGAGGTCGTGCATCTCGCGGCACAGGCCGGCGTGCGTTATTCGATCGAGCATCCGCAGAGCTACGTCGAGTCCAACCTGCAAGGCTTCCTCAACCTGCTCGAGGGCTGCCGGAACAACGGTTGTCGTCATCTCGTCTACGCCTCGTCATCGTCCGTTTATGGCGCCAACACTAAACTGCCGTTTTCCGTGCAGGACCGGACCGATCATCCCGTGAGCTTCTATGCTGCGACCAAGAAGGCGAACGAGGTGATGGCGCAGTCCTACAGCCATCTGTACCGGCTGCCGGTCACGGGCTTGCGCTTTTTCACCATCTACGGCCCGTGGGGACGGCCCGATATGGCCATGTTTCTATTCGTAAACGCCATCATGGCGGGTCGGCCGATCCGGCTCTTTAACCATGGCAGGATGCGCCGCGACTTCACCTATGTTGACGACGTCACCCGTGTAGTATCCAAGCTGATCGATCTTGTGCCTTCGGATAACCCGGCTGCCGCAAATGCGCCGTCCCGGCTCTACAATGTCGGAAACCACCGCCCTGAAGAGCTGATGCATGTCGTCGGACTTCTGGAGCGGGAGCTGGGCCGGACGGCGGTCAAGGAATTGCTGCCGATGCAGCCGGGAGACGTGGTGGAAACGTTCGCGGATGTCGAGGATCTGATGCGCGACACCGGCTTTGCTCCGTCAACGCCGATCGAGCACGGAGTCCACAATTTTGTCACCTGGTATCGGGACCACTACAAGGTTTGAAATGGCGATGGACAAACGCATTATCCCCCTGGTCATGTGTGGCGGTGCCGGCACGCGGCTGTGGCCGGCCTCGCGCGAGGTACGCCCAAAACAGTTCCTGCCGCTGTTCGGCGCGCGCTCGACCTTCCAGGACACGTTGCTGCGCGTCTCCGACGCCGCGCTGTTCGATCGCCCTGTTGTCATCACCAACGCCTCCTATCGCTTCATGGTGCTGGAGCAGCTCGCCGAGATCGGCATCGAGGCCGACGTGATCCTCGAGCCGATGCGCCGCGATTCCGGCCCCGCGATCGCCGCCGGCGCCGCTTTCGCGCAGAGCCGCACCAGTGAAGCGATCGTGCTGGCGCTCGCCGCCGACCACGTCGTGCAGGACAACGCCGCCTTCGTCGCGGCCTGCCGCGAAGGCCTCGCGGCCGCGAGCACCGGGCGCATCGTCACCTTCGGCGTCAAGCCGGAACGGCCCGCGACAGAATACGGCTATATCTGCCCTGGCGAAGTGATATCAGGCGAGGTGCACGCGGTTGCGCGCTTCGTCGAAAAGCCGGATGCGGCGAAGGCTGCCGATTACGTCAGTTCGGGGTATCTCTGGAACAGCGGCAACTTCATGTTCCCGGCAGCCCTGCTGCTCGACGAATATCGCAAGGTCGATGCGGCAAGCGTGGACGCGGTGTCGAGCGCGGTCGCCCATGCCGGCCGCGATCTCGGCTTCGTGACGCTGGAGCCGCAGGCTTTTGGCGCGGCGAAGGCGATCTCGATCGACTACGCCGTGATGGAAAAGACCTCGCGCGCCGCCGTCGTGCCGGTGTCGTGCGGCTGGTCCGACGTCGGCTCCTGGCACGCGGTGTGGGAATTGTCGGAGAAGGACGCACAAGGCAACGCCGCGCATGGCACTGCCGTGTTCGAGGATTCGCGCAACTGCAACGTCACCACCGATTCCGCGCTGGTCGCGCTCGAGGGCGTCGATGATCTCGTCGTGGTCGCGACGGCGGACGCCGTTCTGGTCTCGCGGCAGAAGGATGCCAACGGCCTGAAGCGTCTCGTGGCGAAGCTGAAGGCGGTCGCGCCGAAGGTCACCGAAGAGCATCTCAAGGTGCACCGCCCCTGGGGCAGCTATCAGTCGGTCGACAATGGCGAACGCCACCAGGTCAAGCGCATCGTGGTGAAGCCGGGCGGGCGGCTGTCGCTGCAGAAGCACCATCATCGCGCCGAGCACTGGATCGTGGTCCGTGGTGCGGCCCGCGTCACCGTGAACGAGACCGTGAAGACGGTGCACGAGAACGAGTCCATCTACATCCCGATGGGCGCGGTCCACCGGATGGAGAATCCCGGTAAAATCATGCTGGAACTGATCGAGGTCCAGACCGGCTCCTATCTCGGGGAAGACGACATCATCCGGATTGAAGACGACTATCAAAGGTCGTAACCAGCAAACTCCGAATCACGCGATCCGGGCCCAAAAGGCCCGCCTTGAGCGCCTTAAGGCCCGGAGAACGTGTAATTTTTTGAATCAAATCGTGTCCGGCCGGTTTGGCCGGCATTCGCCACATCTGTGGCACCCGTGCTAGAAGCGGCCCGGGGATTTGCGTTGAATCGGGGGTTGCTCAGATGAGTTCCAAGGGATCACAACCGGCAAAGGAACCGGCAAAGGCCGGCCTGCGCGTCGGCGTCATCGGCGCCGGCGTGATGGGCAGCAACCACGCGCGCGTGCTGAGCGGTCTGCCCGGCGTCAGCCTGGTCGGCGTGGTCGATCCTTCTCCGTCGCATCGGACGCGCGCGATGGAGCTTGCCAATTGCGCGAGCTTCGAGACGCTCGACCAGCTCCTCGCCGAGGGCGTCGATGCCGTCACCATCGCAGCACCGACCCATCTGCATCACGAGGTCGCGCTCGCCTGCATCGCCAGGAATATCCACGTGCTGGTCGAGAAGCCGATTGCGTCCACGGTCGAAGAGGGCCGTGAGATCGTCGCCGCCGCGCAAAAGGCCGGCGTCACGCTGATGGTCGGCCATGTCGAGCGGTTCAATCCGGCTGTCGCCGCGGTCAAGCAGGCGATCGCGGGCGAGGATATTCTCTCCATCGCGATCACGCGCGTCGGCCCGTTCCCGCCGCGCATGTCCAATGTCGGCGTCGTCATCGATCTTGCCGTGCACGACATCGACCTGATCCGCTGGTTCACCGAATCCGACATCGTCGAAGTGCAGCCGCAGCTGTCGAGCGCGGTCGCCGAGCGCGAGGACATCGCGCTGCTGCAGTTCCGCACCGCCAACGGCGTGCTCGCGCACATCAACACCAACTGGCTGACGCCGTTCAAGGCCCGCAGCGTCACGGTCGCGACCCGCGGCAAATACGTGATGGGCGATCTCCTGACGCGTCAGGTCACCGAATGCTTCGGCTTCAAGCCCGACGGCAGCTACTCGATGCGGCATCTGCCCGTCGGCCATGACGAGCCGCTGCGCGCCGAGTTGATCGCGTTCCTCAAGGCCGTGCGCAGCGGCGAGATTCCGGCGGTCACCGGCGACGAAGGCGTCGCCAGCCTCGAGATCGCAACGCAGTGCCTCGAGACGCCGTCGCGGCCCGCCGCCACGTCGCCGGCCCGCAAGGGCCCGCGCCGCGTCGCCGGCTGAAGCCCTTTCCATGTCGGCCGCTCAAATCCCGCAAGACAATCGACAAGGCGTCATGAACCAGCATCTGCGTTCCGAACCCATTCCCTTCATCGACCTCGCCTCGCAGCGCGCCCGGCTCGGCGCCTCGCTCGACGCGGCCGTCAAGCGCGTGATGGACCACTGCCAGTTCGTCAACGGTCCTGAGGTCTTCGAACTCGAGAAGCAGCTTGCGGCCTATTGCGGCGCCAGGCATGTGGTCGCCTGCTCCAACGGCACCGATGCGCTGTTGATGGTGCTGATGGCGAAGAAGGTCGGGCCCGGCGATGCCGTGTTCTGTCCCTCCTTCACCTTCATCGCGACCGCGTCGCCGGCGGCACGGACGGGAGCCACGCCGGTTTACGTCGACGTCGATGAGACGACCTTCAACATGAGCCCTGAATCGCTCAAGCGCGGCATTGCGGCCGCGCGCAAGGCCGGCCTGAAACCGGTCGCGGTCATTCCGGTCGATCTGTTCGGACAGCCTGCCGACCATGACGTCATCGCCGAGATCGCCAGGGCCGAAGGCCTGTTCGTGATCGACGACGCCGCGCAAGGCTTCGGCGCGAGCTACAAGGGCCGCAAGCTCGGCACCTTCGGCCTTGCCACCACGACCAGCTTTTTCCCGGCAAAGCCGCTCGGCTGCTTTGGCGACGGCGGCGCCATCTTCACCGATGACGACGAACTCGCGGCCACGTTGCGCAGCATCCGCGTGCACGGGCAGGGCGTCGATAAATACGACAACGTCCGCCTCGGCCTGACCGGCCGGCTCGACACCATGCAGGCCGCGATCCTGATCGAGAAGCTCAAGATCTTCGACGACGAGATCGCCGCTCGCAATGGGGTCGCCGAGCGCTACGCGCGCGGTCTCTCCAACGTGGTCACCGTGCCGCGTCTGGCGCCCGGCAATACCTCGGTGTGGGCGCAGTACACGATCCGCCTGCCTGATGGCACCGACCGCGACGGCTTCGCCGCCGCGCTGAAGGCCCAGGGCGTGCCGACCGCGGTCTATTACGGCAAGTCGATGCATCAGCAGACCGCCTACGAGCAGTATCCGGTCGCCGAGGGCGGCCTGCCTGGATGCGAGCGCCTGTCGCGGGACGTCATCAGCCTGCCGATGCACGCCTATCTGACCGAAGCCGATCAGGAACGAATCGTCGCCGCCGTCCGCGGCGCGCTCGCGGGGTGATCTGGCTTGCTGTTGACCTCTCCCGCTTGCGGGAGAGGTCGCGCCGAAGGCGCGGGTGAGGGCTCTGTCCTCTTGGAGATTGTCCCGTTGCGGAGACACCCTCTCCCCAACCCTCCCCCGCAAGCGGGGGAGGGAGCAGACCATCGTTGCGGTTTGCACCTAGACCTCACCGCGTCATGCTCTAAAACAGACGCATGCTCGGACGCATCTTCACGGTTGGTGGTTATACGCTGCTGTCGCGGCTGACGGGATTTGCCCGCGACATCATGCTCGCGGCGATCCTTGGCGCCGGCCCGGTGGCCGACGCCTTTTTCGTCGCGCTGCGGCTGCCCAATCATTTCCGCGCGATCTTCGCCGAGGGCGCGTTCAACGCCGCCTGGGTGCCGGCCTATGCCCACGTCCATGGCGAGAAAGGCGAGGGTGCGGCGCATCTATTCGCCGACCGTATCTTCACGCTGCTCCTGGCCTCTCAGGTCGTGCTGCTGGTGGTCGCCTGGCTGTTCATGCCGCAGGCCATGAGCATTCTGGCGCCGGGCTTTAGTGAGGACGCCGAGCAGCGCAGGCTCGCGATCGAGCTGACCCGGATCACCTTTCCCTATCTGCTGCTGATCACGCTGGTGACGCTCTATGGCGGCATGCTCAACGTGATGCAGCGCTTCGCCAGCGCCGCGGCAGCATCGATCTTCCTCAATGTCGCGATGATGATGACGCTGGCGCTCGCCGCCTGGTTTCCGACCGCGGGCCACGCCGCGGCCTGGGGCGTGCTGATCTCCGGCTTCATGCAATATTTCCTGCTCGCCGGCGATCTCGCCTTCCACGGCGGCTTGCCGCGCCTTGCGCCGCTCAAGCTCGACGAAGACGTGCGCAGCTTTTTCAAGGCGCTGGGACCGGCGACACTGGGATCGATGGGGACGCAGATCGCGCTGTTCGCCGACACCATCATCGGGACCTTCCTGCCGGCAGGCGCCCTCTCGGCGCTGTACTATGCCGACCGCCTCAATCAATTGCCGATCGGCGTGATCGGCATCGCCATCGGCACCGTGCTGCTGCCGGAGATGTCGAAACGGATCACGGCGAACGACCACGACGGCGCGATGAAGGCGCAGCGCCGCGCCTTCGATTTCACGCTGCTGTTCTCGATCCCGTTCGTCGCGGCGTTCCTCACCGTGCCCGACGAGATCATGCGCGCGCTGTTCGCGCGCGGCGCGTTCTCCAAGGCCGATGCCGCCTCCGCCGGCGCGACGCTCGCAGCCTACGCCATCGGCCTCGTTCCTTTCGTGCTGATCCGCAGCGCGGTCGCGACCTTCTACGCCCGCAAGGATACCGCGACGCCCGTCCGCGCCTCGTTGACCGGCATCGCCGTCAACGTCGCCCTGAAGGTCGCCTTGATGGGATCGCTCGCCCAGATCGGCCTTGCGCTGGCAACCGCCGTCGGTGTCTGGACCAATCTCCTGCTGGTGCTGTTCTTCGCCGTGCGGCGCGGCTTTCTCGTGCTGGATCGGGCGTGGCTGATGTCGCTCGGCAAATTCCTGCTGACCGGTGTCATCCTCGCGGTCGCCTTCTGGCTGATTGCGCGCTTCGGCGGTTCTGCCCTGGGCGCGATGCACTTCCGGGATGAAGTGACTTTGGTGCTGCTGGCCGTCGGCGGCACCATCGTCTATGCCCTCGCGATCCTTTTGTTGTTCGGACGTAGCTGGCTGGTCTCGCTGGTGCGCGGCTAGAGTGCTGATCGTTCATTCGGACGTCTTGCTGAGCGCCGGCGCTCGCCTCCAGGCTGTAACAGAATTCCGCACATCTCTTGATTTTGCGTGATCGCCGTGCTATTGACGGCTCATGATCAAATGCTCGCGCCAAATCAACTTCTCGCACATGACCCGCTTCGGCTGGGCCGTGGAAGGAGTCGTGCGCTAGCATTTAGACGACGACATCTTTTCCACCAGGCCCCGCCGGCATCGGACGGGGCCTTTTGTTTGGCCACGCTCCTGCCGGCACAACAGCAGGAGCGTGCGATGCCACCGCAACAGACGAACATTTCACCCGGGATTGAGGGCGAGGCCGCAAGGCGCGGCCTCAATCTCTCGGTCGTGCAGGCGAAGGACGCGATCGACCAGGCTTTGGCTGCGCGCCTCAAGGCGTCCGCCGCAGCGCTGGACGACAGTGCTGCCCAACCGGCGAAGCCAGGCGTCCTCGGCCTGCTCAAGCGTGCCTGGCTTGCGTTTCTGGACCGGCGTCAGAACCCGCAACTCAGCTTGCAGGACCTGAGCGACAGGGAACTGCGGGATATCGGCCTGACGCGCGGCGAGATCGACTATCTCACGCCTCAGCGGGCGATCGATACGCTGAGAGATGACGTGCGGTATTTCTGGGACCGTGGAGGGATGTGAGTGATCAACTGCGAGAGGCGGACGAGCGCTCTGGGAGCAAGCGGGGGTGCGTACGTCCGCTTGTTCTCGGCGTGTGCTGCGGCGCGCAGAATCATCGATCGTCACAGGGAAACGACCGAGCCGCGACCTTTTCGCCCCATCCCACTCTGACAAGCGCGGCATGGGACGATCCTTCGCGGGCCGGGCCCGCCTCAACCCGTTTGCCTTGCCCCTCTTTCCACGGCAATATGCCGGCAAAACAACCACAGGACGGGACAAGAAAAATGGCAGCCCCCATCAAATTCGGCGTTGGCCAGAGCGTGCTTCGCAAGGAGGACGACGCGCTGATCCGCGGCAAGGGCCGCTATACCGACGATTACGCGCCGCAGGCCGCGCTGCGCGCCCTGATGCTGCGCTCGCCGCATGCGCATGCCAAATTCACCATCGATGCCAGCCGCGCACGTACGCTCCCCGGCGTTGCGCTGATCCTGACCGCCGCCGAGGTCGCCGATCTCGGCGATCTGCCCTGCCTGTTCAATTTCGAGACCGATCCGTTCAAAGGGCCGCCTTACCCGATCCTCGCCAGGGACGAGGTGCGCCATGTTGGCGACGCCGTCGCCTTCGTGGTCGCCGAGACCATCGACCAGGCGCGCGACGCGATCGAGGCGATCGACGTCAAATGGTCGCCGCTTCCGGCCGTGACCGGCGTTGTCAACGCCGTGAAGAAGGGCGCACCGCAGGTCTGGCCGGACAAGCCGGGCAATGTGCTGTTCGACGTCTCGATCGGCGACAAGGCGGCGACGGAGGCCGCCTTCGCCAAGGCGCATACGGTGGCCGAAATCGCCATCGTCAATCCGCGCGTGGTCGCGAGCTTCATGGAGGCGCGCGCTGCGGTCTGCGAATACGACGCCAAGGCCGATCATCTGACGTTGACGGTCGGCAGCCAGGGCAGCCACCGCCTGCGCGACATCCTTTGCCAGAACGTGCTGAAGATCCCGACCGACAAGATGCGGGTGATCTGCCCCGACGTCGGCGGCGGCTTCGGCACCAAGCTGTTCCCCTATCGCGAATACGCCCTCCTGGCCGTCGCCGCGCGCAAATTGAAGAAGGCGGTGAAATGGGCGGCCGATCGCACCGAGCATTTCATGGGCGACGCGCAGGGGCGCGACAACGTCACCACCGCAAAGATGGCGCTCGCCGCGGACGGCAAATTCCTCGCGATGGATTGCGACCTGATGGGCGACATGGGCGCCTATCTGTCGACCTTCGGACCCTACATCCCGCATGGCGGCGCCGGCATGCTGCCCGGTCTCTACGACATCCAGGCCTTCCACTGCCGCGTGCGCACCATCTTCACCAACAGCGTGCCGGTCGATGCCTATCGCGGCGCGGGCCGGCCCGAGGCAGCCTATGTCATTGAGCGCCTCGTGGACGCTTGCGCGCGAAAACTCGGCATGACGCCGGATGCGATCCGCCGCAAGAACTTCATCCCGCCAAAGGCGCTGCCCTACAAGACCGCGACCGGCAAGGTCTACGATTCCGGCGATTTCGCCGCGCATCTGAAGCGCGCGATCGAGATCGCCGACTGGAAGGAGTTTTCCAAGCGCGCCAAGGCGGCCAAGAAGCACGGCCTGATCCGCGGCATCGGCCTTGCGAGCTATGTCGAGGTCTGCGGCACCATGGGCGAGGAGACCGCCAATGTGCGGATGGACCCCAATGGCGACATCACCGTCCTGATCGGCACGCAGTCGAGCGGGCAGGGCCACCAGACCGCCTATGCGCAGATCGTCGCCGAGCAGTTCGGCGTTGCGCCGGAGCGCGTGCACGTCCACCAGGGCGACACCGCCATGATCGCCACCGGCCTCGGCACCGGCGGCTCGGCCTCGATTCCATCGGGCGGCGTCAGCGTCGAGCGCGCCACGCGCGAGCTCGGCGAGAAGCTGAAGGCGATCGCGGCGCAGGCGCTGGAAGCCGGCGTCGGCGACCTCGAGATATCAGATGGCATCGTGCGCATCGCCGGCACCGACCGTTCGATCTCGTTCGCTGATCTCGCCAAGCGACCCGGCGCCGATCCCTCGAAGCTGAACGCCAGCGCCACCTTTGCCAGCGCCGACGGCACCTATCCCAACGGCACGCATGTCGCGGAGGTCGAGATCGATCCGGCGACCGGCATCATCAGAATCGTCAACTACGTGATCGTCGACGATTTCGGCAAGACGCTCAATCCGCTGCTGCTGGCGGGCCAGGTGCATGGCGGCGCCATGCAGGGCATCGGCCAGGCGCTGATGGAGCAGGTGGTGTATGGCGCGACTGACGGCCAGCTCATCACCGCAACCTACATGGATTACGCGCTGCCGCGCGCGGCCGACGGTCCGTCCTTCGTGTTCGAGACCAACAACATTCCCTGCACCACCAATCCGATGGGCGTGAAGGGGGCGGGCGAGGCCGGCGCGATCGGCTCCTGTCCGGCCGTCGTCAACGCCATCGTCGACGGGCTCTGGCGCGAGTACAAGATCGACCACATCGACATGCCGGCGACGCCGGAACGTGTCTGGATCGCGATCAACGAGCATCATCGCCGCCACAGCCTGTGAGGCGTGGCGCCTCAAGCGGCGGGAATAATTGCCCGCCGCCGGGTTCTAACCATGGACGACCTCCCCCAAACCGACTTGCGAGCCGGAGAACAAGCCGATGAAACGAATGTTGATTGTCGCGGGCACCCTTCTTTTGGGGGCCGGCGCCGTGATGGCGCAGCAGGAGGTTGCCGTCCAGCAGGACAATCTGATGCGCTCGCAGGCCAAGAGCATGTACGGCGTGATCCTCAAGATGACGAAGGGCGACATCCCCTACGATCAGAAGGCCGTCGACGCGGCGATCGCCAGCCTCGAGGCCGACGTCGCCAAGATCGCAAAGACTTTCGAGGTGAACCCCAAGCAGGACGTGGTCAACGCAACCTATGGTTCCTCGCCGAAGGTCTGGCAGAACAAGGCCGATTTCGACTCCAAGATCCCGCCGGTGCAGAAGGCGATCGCAGACGTCAAGGGCAAGATCACCGACGTGGCAAGCCTCAAGGCCGCCTACACCGCGATGAACGACCGCTGCAACGACTGCCACGAGACGTACCGGTTGAAGTTGAAGTAAGCCGGCGCCGTGTTGCCTCAACCATAGCCTGTAGCCCGGATGGAGCGAAGCGAAATCCGGGGCCGCTCTCGAAGCGGATGGACCTGTCCCGGATTGCGCTTTCGCCTTCGCTCTTCGAGTGACGGCGCAAGCTCCATCCGGGCTGCGCCAGCTCGTCAACAAATTCTATTCCCACGCCCTGACGGATCGCCGTCAGAACGACTATGTTTGCGCGCACCGACGCGGCGTTGATGCCTCACGCTGTCAAGAGTTCCGACGCGCGGCGCAGATCCCATTCACCAGCGAGGCAGGCCATGGTCAAACCGTTCCCGTCCAAGACCCATATCGGCAACCATATGCTGCATCCGGAAACGCTGATGCTGACCTATGGCTACGATCCGCAATTGTCGGAAGGCGCCATCAAGCCGCCGGTGTTTCTGACCTCGACCTTCGTATTCAGGACGGCCGAGGATGGCGAGGACTTCTTCGATTTCGTCGCCGGCCGGCGCGAGCCGCCGGAAGGCATGGGCGCAGGGCTCGTCTATTCGCGCTTCAACCACCCCAACAGCGAGATCGTCGAGGACCGGCTCGCGATCTACGAGCGCACCGAGAGCTGTGCGCTGTTTTCGTCAGGCATGGCGGCGATTTCGACCACGATTCTCGCCTTCGTCCGCCCCGGCGACGTCATCCTGCACTCGCAACCGCTTTATGGCGGCACCGAAACGCTGCTGACGAACACGCTGTCGCGGTTCTCGATCGGCGCGGTCGGCTTTGCCGACGGCGTTGATGAGGCGGCGGTCGACCAGGCCGCGGATGAGGCCATGCGCAAGGGCCGCGTGTCGATGATCCTGATCGAGACGCCGGCCAATCCGACCAACGGCCTCGTCGACATCGCGCTGATGCGCCGCGTTGCCGATGCGATCGGCAAGGCCCAGGGCCACACGCCGATCATCGCCTGCGACAACACGCTGCTCGGTCCGGTGTTTCAGCGGCCGATCGAGCATGGCGCAGACATTTCATTGTACTCACTCACCAAGTATGTCGGCGGCCATTCCGATTTGATCGCGGGTGCCGCGCTCGGCACCAAGGCGGTCATGAAGGGTATCAAGGCGCTGCGCGGTGCCATTGGCACCCAGCTCGATCCGCATTCCTGCTGGATGATCAACCGCTCGCTGGAAACGCTCAGCCTGCGCATGGAGAAGGCCAACAGCAATGCGAAGCTCGTCGCGGATTTCCTGCGCGACCATGCCAAGGTGGCGAAGGTGCATTATCTTGGTCATCACGCGGAGAGTTCGCCGGAAGGTCGCGTGTTCGCGCGGCAATGCCTGGGAGCGGGGTCGACATTCTCGTTCGACATCGTCGGCGGCCAGGGCGCGGCAGAGAAGTTCCTCAATGCGTTGCAGATCTTCAAGCTCGCCGTCAGCCTCGGCGGAACGGAATCGCTGGCGAGCCTGCCGGCGACGATGACCCATTCCGGCGTCCCCGCCGACATCCGCCGCAAGATCGGCGTGCTCGATTGCACGATCCGGCTCTCGATCGGCATCGAGAATCCGTCGGATCTGATCGCGGATCTCGAGCAGGCGCTGAGCCTCGCATGAGATTGCTGCGGCAAGCGTCAGAGCGGATTGGCGGTGCGACATGCCGAGATGATGGCCGCGGCGGCCTCGTCGGCCTGCGCGCCCGAGAGCTCCCGGACCAAGCAGATATAATAGCCTCTGTTCGACTCGTTCAGCAGGGAATCGCCGTAGAGCGCGAGCCAGTTGCACGCCGAACGGATGCGCTGCACGGCGAGGGTCGATCGGGTGTCGCGGATGGCCGACAACTCGCATTGCGCCTGCTTTTCCAGATCGGTTTGTGCGGCGACGAATTGAGCGGATGACAGAAGCAGTCCTGCCGCCGCAATCGCCGCCAGAATTGTTGCCTTGATCATCAACCACTCCAAGCGCCGCGGACGACGGCGTGCCGGCAGACGTTCTAGCCCGGATCCATGCAAGCCGGAATCGAAAAGGCCGGACGCTTCGCGCCCGGCCTTCGCTCGAAAAATTCGTGATGAAAGTTACTTCGTCACCTGGCCGCGGATTTCGCCGCCCGGGTTGGCTGCGGTGTGAATGTTGACGTAGAGCTTGCCGGCAAGCAGATCGGACGCCTGCGCGTCGGTCAGCGTGGCCGAGCCTTCAGCCGGGCTGTTGGCGATGCCGGGGATCGGCACCATGACGCCGGCGTTCTTGGTGGGATCGGCCGGACCGTGGAAGTGAGCCGCGGTGGCGGGACCGGTGAGGCCCGAATAGGTCACCTTCCAGGAGAGCTTCTTGGTGGCGGCGTCATAGTCGATATCGGCGGTGCCGGTGCCGGTGCTGGCATTGGCGGGGACTTCGGACTTGGCGTCCAGTGTCGCCTTGAGTTTCTCCGCGCTGGCCGAGCCTGCGAATGCGACGGCGGCTCCGAGTGCCAGCGTGGCAAAAAGGGCTTTGTTCATGGGTTTCTCCCTGTTGACGCCTGATTGCGCTCATCCTGCAAACAGTGCGATTCCGACTTTATTCCCGCATTCCGGTCAAACCATCTAAATTATTCGTGGCTGGAGCGGCGGCGGGATGATCCCGTAAATTCGCTCGAGCTCTATGGGATTCTTCATGCTGCGACGAACAATTTCTGCCGCCCTGATCGCCGTCGTCGCAGCCTTTGCCGTCTATTGGTGGCTGACCGAGCCGACCGCCTTGGCGCTGCCGGCGCCGACGCGTGCGCCCGATCTCGCCAACGGACAGGAGCTGTTCAACGCCGGCGGCTGCTCGTCCTGCCATGCGGTGCCCAACCAGCCGGATCGCCTCAAGCTCGGTGGCGGCCTCGCGCTCGGCTCGCCGTTCGGGACGTTCTATGCGCCGAACATTTCACCTGATGCCGCCGACGGGATCGGCCGCTGGAGCGAGGCCGATTTCGTCAACGCGGTGATGCGCGGCGTCTCCCCTGAGGGTACGCACTACTTCCCGGCGTTTCCCTACACGTCCTATCACATTGCCGATGTCGACGACGTGCGCGATCTCTTTGCCTATCTGAAGACGTTGCCGCAGGTCGCGGGCCGCGTGCGCGATCATGATCTGCCGTTTCCGTTCAACATCCGCCGCAATGTCGGCATCTGGAAAGTGTTGTTCATGGATGTGAGGCCGTTCGTGCCGGCCGCGGCGCATCCGGCGCAATGGAACCGCGGCGCCTATCTCGTCAACGGTTTCGGTCATTGCGCCGAATGCCACAGCCCGCGCAATTTTCTCGGCGGCGTCATCAGCTCGCAGCGCTTTGCCGGCGGTCCCAATCCCGAAGGCGAGGGCTGGGTGCCGAACATCACGCAGAAGGGCATCGGCAGCTGGAGCGAGAAGGACATCGCCGACTTCCTCGAGACCGGCGACATGCCCGAGGGTGACAGCGCGTCAGGCTCGATGCGGCCGGTGATCAAGAACCTCGCGCAGTTGAGGCCGGAGGATCGCGCCGCGATGGCCGCCTATCTGAAATCGCTGCTGCCGGTCGACGGCCCAACGCCGCCCAAGCGCAAGCAAGGCGGCGGCTAAAGCGCGATGGAGTCAGGTTCAGGCGGCGTTCGGGATCACCTCTCCCCAACGGGGAGAGGTCGGATTGCCATGGCGCGCAATTGCGCGCCTGAGCAATCCGGGTGAGGGGCCGCGGCACCCGGTGAGACCGAAACCCCTCACCCGGATCGCATCTTCGATGCGATCCGACCTCTCCCTGCGGGAGAGGTGCTCTGAGCTCTTGGTTCGCATCGATTCAACCAAAACGCACTGCGCTTTAGCCCGTGCCGAACGCCTTGAAGGTGATGATGGTGAGCGTGTCCTGGATGCCCGGCAGCACCTGCACCTTTTCGTTCACGAAGTGGCCAATGTCGGTGTCCTTGTCGACATAGAACTTCACCAGCAGATCATACTGGCCGGCCGTGGAGTAGATCTCGGAGGCGATCTCGGCTTCGGCGAGCGCATTGGCGACCACATAGGACTGGCCAAGCTTGCATTTGATCTGGACGAAGAAAGGAACCATTGCAGTCACTCCGAAGGCATATCGTGCCTGCTAATAGGCCAAAACCGGCCCGATTTAGCAAGCGGACATGCGGCCTCGCGGGAATCGGCCGCCTGCCTGCAAATCGCGCTTTTGCCCTACGAGGCCACTGTTGTCGCGGTAAATGCGTCTCTGAGCCGCTGGGCGAGCTCGGTCTTGCGATAAGGCTTGGTCAGGACCACCGCTTCCGCCTGCGCGCGGCCCTGCTCGACCAGGGTCTCCAGCGCATAGCCCGAGGTGAACAGGACCGGCAGACCGGGCCTGATACGCCGGGCCTGTTCGGCGAGGTCCCAGCCGCTGATCCCGCCGGGCATGACGATATCGGTGAACAGCATGTCGATGCCAGGATTGGCGCGCAGCCGCTGCAGGGCCTCCTTGCCGTTGACGGCGGCAACGACGCGATAGCCGAGTGCCTCCACCCGGAGGATCACCGAGGACCGCACGAATGGATCGTCCTCGGCGATCAGGATGGTCTCGTGGCCGCGCGGTGCGGCTTCGTCGTTCTCGGGCAACTCAGCCACGGACTGTCCGACGCCGATACGCGGCAGATAGATCCGGACTGTCGTGCCAAGACCCGGCTCGCTATAGATCGAGACATGGCCATCGGACTGCTTGGCAAAGCCGTAGACCATGCTCAGACCGAGCCCCGAGCCCTTGCCGACCTCCTTGGTGGTGAAGAACGGCTCGAACGCGCGCTCGATGACCTCAGGCGTCATGCCTTCGCCGTCATCGGTGACGGAAATCAGCGCGTAGCTGCCGGAGGCGACCTCGGGGTGCAGGGCCCGATAGTCCTCGTCGATCGCGGCGAGCTCCGTGCTCAGCGTCAGATGCCCACCTGACGGCATCGCGTCCTGTGCGTTGAGCGCAAGGTTGAGCATGGCGGATTCGAGCTGGGCGCGGTCCGCGAAGGCCAGGATGGTGCCGGGACCGAATGTGGTCTTGATCTCGATATTCTCGCGCAAGGTGCGCTTGAGCAATTTGAGCATGGAATCGATCAGCTCGCGGCAGTCGATCGCTTTCGGCTGGAGCAACTGGCGGCGGCTGAACGCGAGCAGCCGCTGCGTCAGCTCCGCGCCACGTTCGCCGGACTTGCAGATGTCGTCGGCAAATTGTCGCAGATCGGGCCGCGCCTTGAGCTGCTCGCTGAGATGCTCGGCGTTGCCGATGATGACGGTGAGCAGATTGTTGAAGTCATGGGCGATGCCGCCGGAGAGCTGGCCGACCGTCTCCATTTTCTGCGCCTGCTGGAGCTGCTGCTCGGTCAGCTTGCGCGCGGTGAGGTCGTGGACGATGCCGACGAAAATCAGTTCGCCGTCCTGGATCGCCTGGCCGACCGACAGGTCGATCGGGAAGGTCGATCCGTCCTTGCGCAGGCCGATCGTCTCGCCGCCTGTTGCGAAATGTGAAGCCTGGTTGTCGTGCACCGCGCTGGCGTCGTCGGGGATGAGCACCGTGACGTTCCGGTTCATCACCTCCCGGGCCTGGTAGCCGAACAACCGCTCGCAAGCAGGGTTGAACATCAGGATGCGGTTCTGCGCGTCGAACAGGATGACGCCGTCCACCGCAGTCTCGACAACGGCGGTGAGGCGCGCCACGCTTTCACGCATCGCGCGCTGTGCCTCTCTGACCTGTTTCAGCAGCTGTGTCGCGTCACGACTCTTGATCTCCTCCTCCTCGAGCGCGGCCTGGACCTTTTGCAGCTCGAACGGGGAGGGGATCGCCAGGATCTTCGGCAGCAGCGGCCAGAGCGCGGCCGCCGTGAAGATCGATGCCACCGCGGTCGCGGCCTTGACCAGGCCCTCGATGCCGTAGATCGGCACCCACAGCGTGTAAATCGAGAGCACGTGCGTCAGGCCGCAGGCCATGATGAAAATCGCGAACGCCCAGAACACCCAGCCGAACTGGAGGTCACGCCGCTTGGTGACGAGAATCGCGAGTGCGAACGGGATCGAGAAATACGCTGCCGCGATGGCGGCGTCCGAGACGACGTGGAGCCAGATCAACTCGGGTTCCCACAGCAGGCAGATGCCGTGCGGTGAGAACATCGAGGAGTCGAGGAGGCGTTCGAAAAAGGCCCACATACTATATTCCCGGGAGGTTGCAGCCTGGAGGGGCCCACAACGTGGCGTCGCTGACGAATCGATTGATGTTTCACCGATTTGGGCGGATGCGCCAAGGCCGGGCGATGCCTAGGTCATATTTCCCGGAATATGCACGCTTCCGGGACGACAAGGTCGAGGGAGCGCTGACTCCGCCTGATTCGCCGGCTTGCTGGGGTTTCGGGGGCGCGCTAGGACAGGCCATGTCTGGAAGGATCATGGCCGTGTTTTCTGCAAGCAAGCGTATCCCGCAATGACCGCGCCGGTGGCGCTCACCATTGCCGGCTCCGACTCGAGCGGAGGCGCGGGCATTCAAGCCGACCTGAAGACCTTTGCCGCGCTCGGTGTTTATGGCGCGTCGGCGATCACGGCGCTGACCGCACAGAACACCAAGGGCGTCACCGGCATTCACGTTGTGCCGGCCGATTTCGTCACCGCGCAGATCGATGCGGTCTTCTCCGATCTCGATGTCGGCGCGGTCAAGATCGGCATGGTGGCGCAGGCGGCGAGCATCGATGCGATCGCAGTTGCACTGTCGCGCTGGAAGCCCCGCCATGTCGTGCTCGATCCTGTGATGGTCGCAACCTCTGGTGACCGCCTGATCGCCGCAGAGGCCGTCGCGGCTTTGCGCGCGAAACTGATGCCGCTCGCAGCGGTGATCACGCCCAATCTGCCGGAGGCGGCCGCATTGCTCGACGCGCCGATCGCGCGTAGCGAGGCCGAGATCGAAGACCAGGGGCGTCGTCTGCTATCGCTTGGTTGCCGCGCGGTCCTGATCAAGGGCGGTCACGGCGAGGGTGCGGAGAGCACCGATTATCTCGTCAGCCCGAGCACCACGATCGTGCTGGCCGCACCGCGCGTCGCCACCCGCAACACCCACGGCACAGGCTGTTCGCTCTCATCGGCGATCGCAGCCGGCCTCGCCAAAGGCGAGGATCTCGAGACGGCCATACGCAATGCCAAGAGCTGGATCAGCGCGGCGATTGCTTCGGCCGACCGCTTCAGCGTCGGTCGCGGCCACGGGCCGATTCATCATTTCCACAAGTTTTACTGACACCGGCGTCCCGCCGGCGCTGTTGGTCCCGGTGTTAACCAATATGGCCGTGGTTCCGGGGTCTTGCGGGCATTCAAGGCCTGACCATGTCGCCTGATTGTCGCATGTGACTGATATTCGCGGGGAGGGCGAGGCAAGGTTCGATTCGTATCTGAGGGTGCCTCAAAGGTTCAATCGGTCATCCCCCTGTCACGGGACACAGTTACAGGCTGGCGCATGGGAAGCTACGATGTGAGTGACGAGAGCCCGGAGCGGCGCTTTCGCACGTTGTTCATCTCCGACGTTCATCTCGGAGCCCGCGGCTCTCAAGCCGACCTTCTGCTGGACTTCCTGCGCTATCACGATGCCGACACGATCTATCTCGTCGGCGACATCGTCGATGGCTGGGCGCTGAAATCGAGCTGGCACTGGCCGCAATCTCACAATGATCTGGTCCAGAAGCTGCTGCGCAAGGCGCGCAAGGGCGCCAAGATCATCTACGTGCCCGGCAACCACGACGAGTTCCTGCGCAACTATTACGGCACGCATTTCGGCGGTATCGACGTCGTCGAGAACACGGTCCACACCGGCGTGGACGGCAAGCGCTATCTCGTCATCCACGGCGATATCTTCGACCTCGTGGTACAGAACGCGCGATGGCTCGCCCATCTCGGCGACAAGGCCTACGACTTCGCGATCCAGATGAATCGCTTCGTCAACTTCTTCCGCCGCATGTTCAAGGTGCCGTATTGGTCGCTGTCGCAATGGGCCAAGCAGAAGGTCAAGAACGCGGTGAACTATATCGGCGCGTTCGAGCAGGCGCTCGCAGCCGAAGCGCGGCGCCACGACGCTGACGGCGTGATCTGCGGCCACATCCACTACGCCGTGATCCGCGACGAGGCCGGCGTCCGCTACATGAACTGCGGCGACTGGGTCGAAAGCTGCACCGCGCTGGTCGAGCACGATGACGGTCATTTCGAGATCATCACCTGGGCCGATCAGCTGCGGAAACCGGCGGTGGTCCCACAGGTGGCGGTAAGAGCTGCCTGATGAGAACCGCTTGATGCGCATTCTGGTCGCGACCGACGCTTGGCACCCGCAAGTCAACGGTGTGGTTCGGACGCTGACCAAGCTCGCCGACGCCGCCAAGGGGCTCGGTGTCGAATTCACGTTCCTGACGCCGCAATCATTCCGCACCTTCGCGATGCCGAGCTATCGCGATGTGCGACTGGCCATGCCGCGCCCGGCGCGCATCGCAAAGCTGATCGCGGAAGCGCGCCCGGACAGCATCCACATCGCGACGGAAGGGCCGATCGGCCTGATGGTCCGCCGCTACTGCCGGCAGCGCAAGCTGCCGTTCACGACCAGCTTCCACACCCGTTTTCCCGAATACGTCCGGGCCCGGATGCCGGTTCCGGAATCCCTGATCTGGCGGGCGCTGCGCCGCTTCCATGGCCCCAGCCGGGCCGTGATGGCGGCGACACCGGCGCTGGCGAGGGAACTCGCGGAGCGCGGTTTCGACAATGTCGTGCTGTGGCCGCGCGGCGTCGACACCCACCTGTTCCACCCTCGCGCTGTCGATCTCTGCCTGCCGGCCCCGGTGTTCCTGTCGGTCGGCCGCGTCGCGGTGGAGAAGAATCTGGAAGCCTTCCTCGACCTTGATCTGCCCGGCACCAAAGTGGTCGTCGGTGACGGGCCCGCGCGCAATGCGCTGGAGCAGGCCTATCCCGACGCGATTTTCCTGGGCGAAAAGCACGGCGATGAACTGGCCGACATTTATGCCGCGGCCGACGTCTTCGTGTTTCCGAGCAAGACCGATACGTTCGGCCTGGTCCTGCTCGAGGCGCTGGCAAGCGGCCTGCCGGTCGCGGCCTTCCCGGTGAAAGGTCCGCGCGACGTCATCGGCGATGCGCCGGTTGGCGCCCTTGATCACGACCTGCGCAATGCCTGCTTCGCCGCGCTCGGCATTTCCCGGCAGGACTGCGTCGAATTCGCCGCTGCCTACACCTGGGAGGCCTCGGCCCGGGCCTTTATCGACAGCATCCGCGCGGTCGGCGCGGTGCTGCCCGGCCGGAACGGGGCGGAACAGCCACGGTTCGTGGCCTGAGAGGGAATTCCTCTCGTGGAGGTGTCTTGCCCGGGCCTCGTCGGCCGCGATAACATCGCGCCATGTCCGAACAGCCCCTTCCGGTCGGCCCTGCCGATATCGACGCCGCAGCGCGCGTGCTCGCCCCCTATGCCGTCCGCACCCCGCTGTTGTCCTTTCCCGTGCTCAACGAGCGCGTGGGCGCAAAAGTGTTCCTCAAGCCGGAGATGCTCCAGCGCACCGGCTCCTCCAAGTTCCGCGGCGCCTTCAACAAGGTGTTCTCGATCCCGCACGACAAGCGCGCGGGCGGCGTGGTCGCGTTCTCCTCCGGCAATCACGCCCAGGGCGTGGCCGCGGCGGCCAAGATCCTCGACATGCAGGCGACCATCGTGATGCCGATGGACGCGCCGCTGTCGAAGCGCGAGCGGACCAAATCCTATGGCGCGGAAGTCGTGCTGTATGATCGCTACAACGACGACCGCGAGGCGATCTCGCGCGGCATCGCCGAGAAGCGCGGCGCGACGCTGGTCAGGCCTTACGACGATCCGCTCGTGATCGCGGGCCAGGGCACCGCCGGCCGCGAGATCGCGCAGGACATGGCAACGCTCGGCCTGTCGCCCGACATCGTGGTCGCCCCGGCCTCCGGCGGCGGCCTGATCGCGGGCGTCGCGACCGCCGTCAAGGCGCGCTATCCATTCGCCGAGATCGTGGTCGCCGAGCCCGAGTCGTTCGACGATCACGGCCTGTCGCTGACATCAGGCCATCGCGAGCCGCATGGCCCTGCGGGCCGCACCATCTGCGATGCGCTGATGGCGCTGATCCCCGGCGAGATGACCTTTGCGATCAACAGCAAGCTGCTGGCGCGCGGCGTCACCGCCTCGGACAAGGAAGTCGGGGCAGCCGTCGCCTTCGCCTATCGCGAGCTGAAGCTCGTGGTCGAGCCCGGCGGTGCGGTCGGCCTCGCCGCGCTGCTCGCCGGCCGCCTCGACGTCGCCGGGAAGAACGTCGTCATCGTGCTCTCCGGCGGCAATGTCGACGCGGACCTGTTCGCCGAGCTGGTGGCGTGAGATTCTGGCATAAAGCCGGGGACCTCTCGAACCCGCCATCCTGAGGCGCGAAACACGCAGCGCAAGGCGCCGCGTGGAGCCTCGAAGGATGAACGGCCCGTCTGCCCGTCACACCAGACTTACTTCTTCGATCTAGGCGATGCCCACAACATCATCCTTCGAGGCTTCCGGCGCGATGCCTTGCATCGCGCCACTCGCACCTCAGGATGACGGCGGTGCGCGTGGTGTCAATACTCTGAAGCGACTTCCGGGGTCTGCCAGCGTCAGTCGTTGCGCTCAGAAATGACGAGGGGCAGAGCGTTGCCGCTCTGCCCCTGCCTCGTTTGCGGTTGCCGCGATCAGTGCATGAAGCCGTGGCGGTTGTTGCCTGCATTCATGTTTGACTGGTTCATCGACTGACGGAAGTTGTTGCCGCCGGCATTCCCGATCGCGTTGAACTGAGGACGGGTGGTCTGAACGCTGTTCTGAACGTTGTTCTGGACGTTGTTCTGGACCTGCACCTTGTTCACCGGATTGTTGTTGAGCTTCACGATGCCGGTGTTGCCGGTGTTGCCGTTGTTGATGTGGACCGGCTGGTTCTGGGTCTGAACATTCGTGGTCTTCACATCGGTGGTCTTGACGTCGACACCTTTGCCGATCGTCACCGGCATGCTCACGACCTTGCCTTGCGCGCCGGCATTGTTGTTGCCGGTGGCCTGGTTGCCGTTCGTCGCCGGCAGGGTCACGATCTTGCCGATGCCGCCGGTGTTCGTCGTCGTGTTGGTCGGCGCGGGCAGGGTGACGATCTTGCCCGGATTGCCGTCGACCGGCTTCTGCACGACCGGCAGGTTGGCGTTCAGCTGCGAGCCACCATGACCCTGCTGGTCCTGCTGGATCAGCGGCATGTATTTGGGCTGGCCGAGATTGCCGATCTTCAAGGTCGGAGCAATGTTCTGCGGGGCCAAAAACTTCGTCGCCTGCATCAGCGGGATCTGCTTCGGCTGCGCCTCGAGCTTCAGCGCGACTTGCGCATAGGGGCTGTTGCCGTAGTTGTCGTAGAAGGCCTTGTAGGCGACCGGCGAATTCAGGAGCACGGTCTGGTGCCAGGCCTGCGAGAGCAGGAGGTTCGCCAGCAGCCAGCGGATGTGATCGCACAGCGGGTCGTGCGGATACATCTGGATGAACTCCTGATAGTACTCCGGCCGCCCCTCTGACACGACGTAGTCATAGGCCTGGCGCGTCGAACGGCTCGGCAGGTTGGAGGCCATCTGCACCACAGGCGCGCGCACCGGGGCGCGGTTGGCGGCAACGGCGGTATCGCCGAAGAAGGTGAAGTCGGAGGTGAGCGACGAGCTCTCCCACGGAACTTGCGCGCCGCTCGTGGTCTGGTTCACGGCGAGGCGCACGCGCTTGAACAGCTGCTCGATCGGCACGTTGGGTTCGCGCGCGATGTTCAGGAACGCCTGCGTGTAGGGGCTGTGGCCATTGTTGCCGTCGAGCGCCTCAGTGCCCGGCGCGGTCGAATAGCCGACGATCGAGCCGTTCGGCGCATCGACGATGGCAAGGCCGCGGCCGGCGTCGTTCACGTTCGGGAACGGGTTGTTGCGGCAGGCATCGAGGATGACGATGCGCATCCGGCTCGGGATCGTCTCGAGCGTCGACATCACGTCGACCAGGCGGACCGAGTCGTTCACGAGCTCGGTCTGGCTGGTCACCTTTGCATCGACGGGAACGAGGTAGTTTTCGCCGGCGAGCTGGACGCCGTGACCGGCGTAATAGACCATCGCCACCGTGTTCGGGCCGCGCGCGGACACCTTGGCCGAGAAATCCTGCACAGCGCGGAGCATGTCATTCTGGCCGAGATCGGTCGCCGAGATCACCTCGAAGCCGGCGGAGTTGAGAAACTGCGCCATCGACTGCGCGTCACTGTCGGGGTTCGCAAGCTGCGGCGCGTTGCGGTAGTTCGAATTGCCGATCACCAGCGCAACCCGCTGCTCCGGGCCTTGCAGCGCGGTCGGGGCGGGTTCGACAGGGGCAACTTGCGCGGAAACGGGCCCGCAGGCGAAGCCGAACAGGCTTCCCAGCAGGCCCACTGTCATCAGGAAGGGTTTTAGGCGGAACATGGCGTGCTCCTTTGGCACTCATCTCGATGCGAGATTGGTTGCACCGAAGCGTGGCCGCGTTCGAACCGTGGGTCCGTGATCGCAATCACTATGGTAGGATGCGTGATCTGAATCACGTTGGAACCTGCCATGGTGAGCGCCGCATGCTGAAATCGATCGACCCGATCCTGACGCCCGATCTGCTCTGGCTGCTGGCCGCGATGGGCCATGGCGACGACCTCGTCCTCGTCGACGCCAATTTCCCCGCGACCCACATCGCCCGGACGACGTCGTCGCAGCGCCTGATCCAGCTGCCGGGCATGAGCATGGAAACCGCCGTGCGCGCCATCATGACGCTCTATCCGCTCGACGATTTCGTTGCCGATCCGGTGCGCGTGATGATGCCGGTCGACGATCCCGAGCGCGTGCCTGAGGTGCAGCACGCGGTGCTGGCGGAGATCGCGCGCGCCGCCGGAGGCCTCGTGACGCCCGGCAAGCTCTCGCGGCCGGACTTCTACCGCGCCGCGGCCGCGGGCTTCGGCGTCGTCCAGGTCGGCGACAGCAGGGGCTATGGCTGCTTCCTGATCCGCAAGGGCGTGATCAGTTAAGGGAAGCTGCGCTCGCAATGACGATGGTGAGCGCGCCGCGCCCCCTACGAGAAGAACGCGATCTTCTCGGCCTGGGTCATGCGGCGGATCGGGGCCAGCGCGTCATTGGCCGCAGGGCGGGGCCTTTGCACGATGCCGCTGGCGAGGATGGTGGCGCCGAGCGAGGGCTCGGGCAGCGGGGAGGGCATCGGCAGCGTCGCGCCGGGTGGCGCGTCGAACGACGCCGCGGCCGCCATGGCCGGGGCCGGCTGCTCCATCACTTCGGCGGCGGCTTCCGCGATCGCGTCGGTGAGGCGCGCGAGCGAGTCCATCGCGATCGGGGCCTCGACCGGCTCCTCGAACGGAGGCGTGACTGGCGGCGCGACGGGTGTCCTGGCTGCGACGGGCTCTGAAATCTCAGCGGCAACGAGTTCCGCAACTTCCTCGGCCATTGGCTCCGGCATCGGCTCGGGAACGGCCGCTTCCATCTCCATGGGCTCGACGATCTCGTCGAACTCCGGATCGGGCGCGGCCATCTCCATGGCGATGCGCGCGAGCACGGCGTCGTCCTCGGCCTCCGCCGCGGCATCGAGCGAGAACGCATCGGCGATCTCGGCGACGGAAGCGGGATCGGCGAGGCTGTCCTCGACCGCGACAAAATTCTCTCCGGAGGCCGCGTTGCTCTCGGCGATCTCGGGCGCGATCGCGACGTCCATCGCCGCGTCCTCGGCGATGCCGCCGATGTCGGCAGCAACCTCGGGCGCGATCTCCTGCGGCATCTCCGTAAAAGCCACGGGGGCTTCGCTCGCCATCGCGGCGGGCGCTTCGGCAAACGGCGCTTCGGCAAACGGCGCTTCCGCGACAGGCGCTTGAGGCGCGGGCGCCGGAGCGGGCCGCGCTGAACCTTGCGGCGATGCGACGCCGCTAAATTCGGTCTCTTCGACCCGGTCCTTGAGCAGATCGAAGGCGGCCTTGAGATCGGCGCGCGGGTCGAAGGTCGAGATCTGGGCGCAGGTGGCCTCGATCGAGGCGAGCTGCGAATCAATCAGGTCGCAGATTCGCCCGTCGGCGCCGATCTCGCGCCAGCGCCAGGAGATCTCCTTGATGATGCGCACGCCGCGCGGAATGGGCGCAAGGCTCGCCTCCATCGCGGCCGGATCGAACGCCTTGCTGACAGCGGTTTCGGCGTCCTCGACGGCGCGGCGGATCGCGACCAGCGCCTCGGGCAGGCGGTCCACGACGACGGGTTGTCGCTGCGCCGCAAGGGTTTCTTCGATTTTTGCTACCGCATCGAGCACCATGCGTGTGTCGGCATTGCGGTTGCGCTTGGCGTATTCGCCGAGGAACCAGCGGCCGCGCGCGGTCTCCATGAAGGCTTCGCGGATCGCGTCGTAATCCTGCTCGTTCGGCTCGGCCGCGCGGGCAGACATGGGCGAGAGGGCGAATGCTTCGTTGGCCATGACAATCTCGTCGCGCAAATCACCGCGCGGTACTGTAACGATCACCACGATATCGACCGAATCGCAATTGGTTTGATGCCGCCCGAATCACAAATCCCCATCGCAGCAACCGTCAAGCGGCGATTCGCCGCGAGTCTCGCGCTGTTCTACGGCATGTCATACGGTGTCCTGGGCACCCACCTGCCGTTCTTCACGGTGTGGTTGAAGGCGATCGGTATCGAGCCGGGCTGGATCGGAATCATCAGCGCCGTCCCGGCCGTCACGCGCTTCACGACGCTGCCTTTCGTGACCGGTCTTGCCGAACGGCGCCACGCCTTGCGCGGCGCGATGATCCTGACGGCGTTCTCCACCGCGCTCTGCTTCGTGCTCGTGGGCACCCGGCAACAGCCGTTGCCGGTGCTCATGTTCTATATCGTGACCTGTTGCTGCTGGACTCCGCTGACGCCGCTCACCGATGCCTACGCCTTGCGCGGCGTCGCCAGGTACAAATTCGCTTACGGGCCCGTGCGGCTCTGGGGATCGGTCGCGTTCATCCTCGGTGCGCTCGCGTGCGGGCTGTTGATCGATGTGATCGCGGCGCGTCAGCTGATCTGGGTCATTGTCGCGATGGCGACGATCTCGGCTTTATCAGGGCTTGCGCTTCAGCCGCTGGAGGAGATGCCGCGAACATCCGGGGTGGCGGAGGCCGGCAAGCCTCTGCTGCGCGATGCGGGCTTTCTCGCCATCATCGTCTCGTCCGCGCTGATCCAGTCCAGCCACGTCGCCTATTACACCTTCGCCTCGATCAACTGGCAGAACAATGGTCTTGGCGGATTGACGATCGCGGGGCTGTGGACGCTCGGCGTCTGTGCCGAGATCGTCGTATTCGCGGTGTCGCCGCGCTTTTCGCTGCATCCTGTGGTGCTGGTGCTGATCGGAGGCTCGAGTGCGGTGATGCGCTGGTCCATCACCGCGCATGAGCCGCCGATCGCCGTCCTCGCGATCACGCAGCTCGGGCATGGCCTGAGCTTCGGCCTGACCCAGGTTGGCGTGATGACTCTGATGGTGCGTCACGTCCCGCCGCGTCAGATGGCGCGGGGGCAGGGATACTACGCGGCGACCGGTGGGTTGTTGAGCGCGGCCACGTCGATCGTCTCAGGCGCGATCTACGCTCGCTATGGCGAGGGGCTGTACTACGTCATGGCGTCGATGGCCGCGGCCGGTGCTGTTGTCATCTGGTCGGCGCGGCACCAGCTCAAGGCTCAAGCCGAATAGCGCTCTCGCAGACGGAAGGCAAGGCGGGCAGCGGCAACACCGCCGGTGATGCTCGCAGACAGTAGCCAACCAAGGTAGAGAAGGACCGCGAACGTGGACTGGAGCGTTGGCCCGATGCCAACCACTAGCGTCGCGGCTAGGACAGCAAGAGCGCCGGAGAGAATCGCTCCGCCGACGAAGGCGAGGGCCAACCCGAGCGCCATTCGGGAGGAATACCTAAAGAGCAGAATACAGAACAGGATCGCGACGAGCGTTCCCGCACCGAAGGACACGAAGACGATGGTGACGGCTGGACCCATGGTTCCTCAAGCTCAACGATCTCAGCCCCAGAGCGATGCATCCGGCGGGTAGACCAGGCTCTCGTCATAGCGCAGCCCGTGATCGCGATCGCGCGCGAGCAGCAAGGGACCATCGAGATCGACGAAACGGGCCTGCGGCGTCACCAGCATGGCCGGGGCCATCGACAGCGAGGTCGCGACCATGCAGCCGATCATGATCTCGAAGCCGAGCGCCTGCGCCGCATCGGCCATGGCGAGCGCTTCGGTGAGGCCGCCGGTCTTGTCGAGCTTGATGTTCACGGCGTCGTAGCGGTCGCGCAAGGGCGCCAGCGAATTGCGATCATGCACGCTCTCGTCGGCGCAGACGGCGAGCGGCCGCTTGATCCGCGCCAGCGCCTCGTCCTTGCCTGCCGGCAACGGCTGCTCGACCAGGGTGACGCCGGCAGCGGCGCAGGCGGCGAGGTTGTGCTCCAGATTGGCCTCGGTCCAGGATTCGTTGGCATCGACGATCAGCTCGGACTCGGGGGCAGCCTTGCGCACGGCCGCGATCCGATCCGGGTCGCCGTCGCCGCCGAGCTTGATCTTGAGCAGCGGCCGGTGCGCGGCCTTGGCGGTCGCCGCCGCCATGGCCTCGGGCGTGCCCAGCGAGATCGTATAGGCGGTGGTGCGCATGCCCGGCACCGGGCGGTCCAGCAGGGTCCAGGCCCGCCGGCCGGTCGCCTTGGCCTCGAGGTCGATCAGGGCGCAATCCAGCGCGTTGCGGGCAGCGCCAGGCGGCATGGCGGCCTGGAGGGCCTGCCGCGTCAGCCCGCCCGCCACGGCTGCCTGCATGGCCAGGATGGCCGCGAGGGTCGTCTCGGGCGTCTCGCCATAGCGCGGATAGGGCACGCATTCGCCGCGGCCGATCAGGCCGTTCCGGCCCACTTCGGCCACAACGGTCACGGCTTCCGTCTTGGCGCCCCGGCTGATGGTGAAACTGCCGGCGATCGGGAACCGCTCGATTCCCGCGGAAAGATCAGGAACTTTGCTGGAAGTCATTTTGAACTCTGGCGAAATCTGAACCTGCTGGTTACCTCTAGCAACTAATATTAACCAGTTGGGGGTACCTTTCCCGGGTAAGGGCGCGTGCGCAACACTCTGATTTTCTCCGCCCTCGAACGGGAGCGGACACCTTGAGCGGCGATCCGAAGCTGGAACGGATTGCCAAAGGCAATGCGCTGGCCCTTTGCGCCACCGGAACCTGGACAGCGAGCTTCGCCCCGGTCCTGGAGCGGATGGTGGCCGACGCCGAGAAGCTTGCCGGCAGCCCGCAGAATATCTTTATCGACGTCTCCGAGGTCGCCAAGCTCGACACGTTTGGGGCCTGGCTGATCGAGCGGCTGCGTCGCAGCCTGACCAAGGGCACGGTCGAGGCGCAGATTGCGGGGCTGTCAGCCAATTATTCGAGCCTCGTTGACGAGGTGCGGCGGGTCAGGGCGACGCCCGTCGTCGACGGCAGCACGATCACCATTTCAGGCATGCTGGAGCAGATCGGCCGCGCGGTCGCCGGCGTCGGCGGCACCTTTGCCGGCCTGATCGACATGCTTGGCGCGGTGCTGGCCGCGGGCGGGCATGTCCTGATCCATCCGCGCTCCTTCCGCCTGACCTCGACCGTGCATCACATGGAGCAGGTCTGCTGGCGCGCGGTGCCGATCATCGTGCTGATCACCTTCCTGATCGGCTGCATCATCGCCCAGCAGGGCATCTTCCATTTCCGCCGCTTCGGCGCCGACATCTTCGTCGTCGACATGCTCGGCGTGCTGGTGTTGCGCGAGATCGGCGTCCTGCTGGTCGCGATCATGGTGGCGGGCCGCTCGGGCAGCGCTTACACCGCCGAGCTCGGCTCGATGAAGATGCGGGAGGAAATCGACGCGCTGCGCACGATGGGCTTCGACCCGATCGAGGTGCTGGTGCTGCCGCGCATGCTCGCGCTGGTGCTGGCGCTCCCCATCCTCGCCTTCCTCGGTGCGATGGCCGCGCTTTATGGCGGCGGTCTCGTCGCCTGGCTCTATGGCGGCGTCGATCCCGAGGCGTTTCTGCTGCGACTGCGCGACGCCATCTCGATCGATCATTTCATCGTCGGCATCGTCAAGGCGCCTGTGATGGCCGCGGTGATCGGCATCGTCGCCTGCGTCGAGGGCCTCGCCGTGCAGGGCAGCGCGGAGTCGCTCGGACAGCACACCACCGCGTCGGTGGTGAAGGGCATCTTCTTCGTCATCGTCATGGACGGCGTGTTCGCCATCTTCTTCGCCTCGATCGGGATGTGACGATGGCGCAAGACACTCAAAAGGAAACTCGAAGCGAGATTCAAAACCCCATCATCCGCGTCCGCGACATCACCGTGCAGTTCGGCACGACGCGCGTACTCGACGGCCTCAACCTCGACGTCAAGCGCGGCGAGATTTTGGGCTTCGTCGGTCCTTCCGGCGCGGGCAAATCGGTGCTGACGCGCACCATCATCGGGCTGGTGCCGAAGGTGGCGGGCTCGATCGAAGTGTTCGGCGTCGACCTCGATTCCTCCAACACCTCGCAGCGCCGCAATGTCGAACGGCGCTGGGGCGTGCTGTTCCAGCAGGGCGCGCTGTTCTCCTCGCTCACGGTGCGGCAGAATATCCAGTTTCCGATGCGCGAATATCTGCGCGTCTCGCAGCGGCTGATGGACGAGATCACCATGGCCAAGCTCGCCATGGTCGGCCTCAAGCCCGAGGTGGCCGAGCGTTTCCCCTCGGAACTGTCGGGCGGCATGATCAAGCGCGTCGCGCTGGCGCGCGCCTTGTCGCTCGATCCCGACCTCGTCTTCCTGGACGAGCCGACCTCCGGCCTCGATCCGATCGGCGCCGGCGACTTCGACGATCTGGTCAGGACGCTGCAGCGGACTTTGGGGCTGACCGTTTTCATGGTAACCCACGATCTCGACAGCCTTTACACAGCTTGCGACCGCATCGCCGTTTTAGGGAACGGTAAGATCATTGCGGCAGGGTCGATCGCCGACATGCAAGCCTCGCAGCATCCCTGGCTGAGGCAGTATTTCCACGGCAAGCGCGCCCGCGCGGTGATGAGTTGAGTAGCCGGAGCACCTGATGGAAACGCGGGCCAATTACGTATTGATCGGATCCTTCACGCTGGCGGTGATCGCGGCTGCGATCGGCTTCGTGCTGTGGTTCCAGTCGCTGCACACCACCAAGCAGCGCAGCCCCTTCCGCGTCGTGTTCGAAGGCCCGGCGGCGGGTCTGCGCAACGGCGGCAGCGTCAACTTCAACGGTATCCGGGTCGGCGAGGTGGTCTCGGTGAAGCTCGACAATCCGCGGCGGGTTGTCGCACTCGCCATGATCGAGAACAACACGCCGCTGCGCAAGGACACCCTGGTCGGTCTCGAATTCCAGGGCCTGACCGGCGTCGCCGCGATCTCGCTCAAGGGCGGCGAGGAGGCCGCGCCGCCGCCGCCGCTCGACGAGGATGGCATCCCGACGCTGACGGCCGATCCGAACAAGCTCCAGGACGTCACCGAGGCGATCCGCGGCACGCTGCAGAACATCAACAGGATCGTTGCCGACAATCAGGAATCGGTGAAGAACTCGCTGAAGAATCTCGAGACCTTCACGACCTCGCTCGCCCGCAACTCCGAGAAGATCGACGGGGTGATGGCCAAGGTCGACGGCGTGATGCTCAAGGCCGACAACCTCATGCTCGGCCTCAACACGCTCGCCGGCGGCAAGGACGGCGGCGAATTGTTCCTGACGGTGAAATCGATCCGCGAACTCGCCGAGGATTTCGACAAACGCTCCGGCGCGCTGATCACCGACGGCCGTCGCACGCTCGGCGACATCAGCCGCGCCGTGAACAACTTCGACCGCAATCCGACCCGCGTGCTGTTCGGCGCCAGCAACAGCGCCCCGGCCGCCGCGCCGCCGCCAGCCGAGCCGCCGAAGCCGGCGCCGGCGAACGAGCGCAAGCGGCAGTAGGCGGGCTACCTGCACGGGGTCGTCCTGGCGAAAGCCAGGAGCCATACCGCGAGGTCCATCGATTGCATTCGGTCGGCGTACCGAACGACCTGTCTTCGCCAAACTCCGCCTTGGGGTAATGGGTCCTGGCTTTCGCCAGGACGACATCGAATGTTTGGTCGGCTTTTTCGTTCGGAATGACGCGCCCAAAACAAAAACGGAGCCCGCGAAGGCTCCGTTTTTTCATTCGCTATTCGCTATTCGCCACTCGCCATTCGCGAGCTTCCACTTTACCCCAGCCGGCCCGCCGCATGCGCGAGCAGCGTGTACACCAGGCCCGTTTCCGAGGTCAGGTGGCTGCGCAGCTCCTGCGGGCCGCGGCCGTCGCGGGCGACTTCGTCGAGCAGGCGTTCGAACTCGCTGATGTAGCGGTCGACCGTGCCCTTGAAGTTGCGGTCTGCGCGATATTTGCGGGCGACCTCGTCGAAGGCCTTCTGGCCGGCGGGCGTGTACAGGCGCTTGGTGAAGGCCTTGTTCTCGCCGCGCTGGTAGCGATCCCACATCTCGGAGGCGAGGTTGCGGTCCATCAGCCGGCCGATGTCGAGCGACAGCGATTCCAGCGGATTGCCGCCGCCCTGCGGGGCCTGGGGCGCGGGCGCGGCCTGGCGGCCACGTGGGGCTTCTCGCCCCGTGGGAGCCGCCTGGTTGGCGTCCGTACGGTTCAGAAGATCCGACAGCCAGCCATCCCGGCCCGGGTCGTTGCCGCCGGGGGCAACCGGCGGGGCCTCGGTGCGACGCGAGGGGGCGGGCATGCCGAGATCCGGCGGCGGCAGCGTCGAGGCGCTGCCGGCGTCGCGCATGCGGGTCTCGGTGCCACGACCGCCCACGCTCGCCATGACAGGCTCTTCCTGGCGCTGGACGGCGACGGATGCGCGGCCCGTCGTGGTGACGTCGAGGCCACGGCCGTGCTGGGCCACGATGCGGTTGAGCTCGGCGAGGGCCTCGATCTGGTCGACGATCACCTTGCGCATCTGCGCGGTGCTCTCGGCGGCCTCCTGCGGCATCTCGAGCACGCCGCGGCGCAGCTCGTTGCGGGTGGCTTCGAGCTCGTTGTGCATCTCGAACGCCATCTGCTTCATGCTGGACACGAGGTTGCCGAACTTCTCGGCCGATTGCTTGAACATCGCATCCGCCTCGTCGGTGGTCTGGCGGTAGATGTCGTGCATGGCTTCGATGGTCTGGCGATGCTCCTCTTCGGACGCCGACCGCACCGCCTCGAACTGGCGGGTGATCGCGGCCGACCCCGCGCCGGCGGTCTCGGCGACCACGCGGGCGATGTCGCGGGCACGCTCTTCGGCTGCAGCAAGCGACTCGTCGAGCAGCCCGGTGAAGCGCGACAGGCGCTGGTCGAGATCGGCGGTGCGCAGGTCGATGGTGGTGACGAGCGATTCCAGCGCCGCCTTGCGTTCGGCAAGCGAGGCGGTGGTGTTCTTGTTGCTCTGCTCGACGACCTGCGCTGCATCGACGAGGGCCTTGCCGTGCGCGTCGAACTGGGTCGACAGCTCGCCGAGATCCTGGAGCGCCCGCGTGGTCTTCGTGTTGAAGACGTTGAGCTGGTCTTCCAGGTTCTGCGTCGCAGCGCCGTTGCGCAAGGTGACGTCGTTCATGGCCGAGACGAAGTCGGCGACACGCGTCACCAGCGCCCGCTCGAGCGAGTTGAGATTGTCGTGCGCACCGGTCAGCACCTCCTGGAGCAGGATGTTGCCTTCGCGCAGGCGCTCGAACAGGGCGACCGTGTCGGTGCGCAGGATCTTGCTGGTCTCCTGCATCTCGGTGACGGCCGCGATCGAGACCTGGCGCGACTGGTCGATCGCCGCGCGCGAGGCCGCCTCGAGGTCCTTGAGCGACCGGCCGACGGCGCTGGTCGCGATCTCGCTCGCCGCATTGATGGTGCGGGCGACTTCGTTGCCGTTGCCCATCATGGTCTGCGAGAAGGCCTGGCCGCGGGTCTCGATCGACTTCAGCGCGTCCGAGGTGACGCGGTCGATGTCGAGCGTGAGCTGGCTGGTCTTCGAGCCGATCGCGTCCACGAGCGAGCCGCGCTTGGCGTCGATCATGTTGGAGAGGCGGTCGGCCTGCTGCTGCACATAGGTGACGATTTCGTCGGTCTTGCCGGTCATGGCCTGGCCGAAGCTGGAAGAGGCAGCGAGCACCGAACGCTCGACGTCGGCCGAGCTCGACTTGACCCGCGAGCTCGCCTCGTTGGAGGCGGAGATCAGGGCGTTCTGGGCATTGAGCGCGCTGGTCTGGATGTCGTTGGTCGCGTTCGACGTGGCCGTGCTCAGCGCGCGCTCGATCTCGGTCGAGATCGTGCGGATCTGGCTGGCGGCATCCGCCGAGGTCGAGGTCAGCGAGGTCTGGGCCTCGCGGGCGCTGTTGAGGATGGTCGAGGCGGTGTCGGCGCCGACCGCGGTCAGCGTCCGCTCGATATCCGTCGTGAGCGACTTGATCTGGGTCGCCGCGTCGGTCGAAGCCGTGATGAGCGTGCTCTGGGCCTCGCGCACGCCGCTGGTGAGCGCCTCGATGGTGGCGCCGCCGGCGGTCGCCAGCGCGCGCTGCATCTCGGCCGCGAGCGAACGGACCTGGCCGGTCTGTTCGGCGGAGACCGCAAGCAGGGTGCTCTGGGCGTCGCGGGCGCTGGACGTGATCGTCTCCGCGGTGGTCTGGCCGACCTGCGAGAGCGAGCGATGCACTTCGGCCGCGAGCGACTTGACCTGGCTCGCCGCCTCCGAGGACGCGGTGACCAGCGTGTTCTGGGCTTCGCGTGCGCCGGTCATGATGCTCTCGGCGGTTGCCGTGCCCGCCATCGAGAGCGAACGCTGCACGTCGGAGGAGAGCGCCTTGATCTGGTTGGCCGTCTCGGTCGAGGCCGCGATCAGCGTACCCTGCGCGTCGCGTGCGCCGGCGGTGATCGATTCCGCCGTCGAGGTGCCGGCCATCGAGAGCGAGCGCTGCACGTCGGCCGTAAGCGACTTGACGTGGTTGGCGGCGTCCGAGGAGGCGGTCACGAGCGTGGTCTGCACCTCGCGGGCGCCGGCCAGGATCGAGGCTGCGGTGGCCGCGCCGGCCGCGGACAGGGTGCGCTCGACATCGGCCGCGAGGCCCTTGATCTGGTTGGAGGCATCGCCCGAGGCCGCGACCAGGCTCGACTGAGCCTCGCGCGCGCTGGTCAGGATCGAGTTCGCAGCACCAGCGCCAACCGCGGTCAGCGAGCGCTCGACTTCGGCGGAGGTCATCTTGAGCTGGGCGTTGACGTCGGTGGAGACCGTCATCAGCGACTGCTGCGCCGTGCGCGCACCGGTCTGGATCGTCTCGCTGGTGTTGACCACGAGGTTGGTGAGCGAACGCTCGGCGTCCTCGACATGCGAGCGGATCGCGGTCGAGATCATCTCGGCGCGGGACATCATGTCCTCGCTGGCCTGGCGGCCGCTGCTCTCGATGCGGCCGGCAACCGCCTCGACACGCGAGCCGAGCAGGTCCTCGAACTGCGCCACGCGGACGTCGATGTCGTTGGCAACCGAACCGACCTTGGTCTCGATCGCCTGCTGGATGTCCTGGAAGCGCGCGGTGACCGTGTCGGTCAGGTGCATGCTGCGGCCGTCGATGATCTCGGTGACGCCGGTGATGCGACGGTCGACCGCGTCGATCGCCTGCGCCGTGCCGTCCGTGAGCGTCGAGGTCAGGAGGGTAAGGCGGGTGTCGATCGACTGCACGGCCTGCGAGGCGCCGTTGGTCACCGCGGTGGTCAGGTAGGTCAGGCGGCTGTCGATGGATTCGAGCGCCTGTGTCGCCCCTCCGGTGAGCGTGCCGGTGAGGTGGGTCAGGCGCGTATCGATCGACTGGATCGCCTGCGAGGCGCCGTCGGTCAGCGACGTCGTGAGGTGGGTGAGGCGGGAGTCGATCGACTGGATCGCCTGCGTCGCACCGTCGGTCAGCGTCGCGGAAAGCGCGTTGAGACGTCCGTCGATGGTCTCGGTGACGGACTTCGCACGGGCATCGAACGACTGCTCGAGCGCGCCGACGCGGCCGCCGAGCTGCTCGTCGAAGGTCTTGATGTGGCCCTCGATGGTGCCGTCGAGGTGGGCGATCTTGCCGCTCAGCGAGGTGTCGAAGTTGGAGACGCGTTCACCGATCGTGGTCTCGAATTGCAGCAAGCGCTGGTCGAGCACGGCCGTGATCGCGCCGCCGTTGGCGGTGAAGCGGGTGTCGAAATTGTCGACATAGGTCTTGAGCGACTCATGGATGTCCTGCGTGCGCTGGCCCATGCGCTCGACGATTTCGCCGCCGAAGGTCTTCACGGTGCGGTCGAACTCGGAGATGTGGCGCGTGATCAGGGCACCCAGCGTGCCGGAATCGCGGGCGAACTTCTCGACCAGCTCGGAGCCCTGGTTCTTCACCAGCTCGTCGAACGCGCTCATCTGCAGCGACAGCGAGTCGTGCGCGGTCTCGGTCTGGCTGACGACCTTGGCGACGAGGGTGTTGACCGTGGCGTCGAGCGCCTCGCTCGCCTTGTCGCCTGAGGTCATGATCTGCCCGGCGAGGCGGTTGCCGGCGTCGTCGATCTTGGCCGAAAGGTCGTTGGAGCGCAGCTCGAGCTCGAGCAGCAGCGAGTCCGACGAATTCTTGAGGCTGTCGTGCACCTGTTCGGTGCGCTCGGAGATGCCGTCGACAATCGCAGCCGAACGCTGCTCGAACTCGCCGGTGATGCGGTCGATACGCTCGTTCAGCATCTCGTGGACGCGGTCGGCGAGATCGACGAATTCGTCGTGGACGTGGCCGGTCTTGAAGTTGAGGCTGGTGGTCAGCCGCTCGCTGGCGTCGAGCACCGCGCGCGTGGTCTCGGCGCTGGCTTCCTCGAGGCGGTCGAGCAGGTCGCCGCCGCGCTCGCCGAGCGCCAGGATCATGTTGTCGCCGGCATGGCTCAGCGCGCTGGTGATATGGGCGCCGCGCTCTTCCAGCGCGCCGGTGATGGATTTTGCCACCTCGTCGACGCGCGAGGCGATTGCGTCCGAGATCAGCGCGATGTCGTGGCGGAGATCGATCTGCACGCCGGAAATGGCGCTGCGGACCTGCTCGGCCTGGCCGACCAGGTTGTCGCGCTGATGCGCGATGTCCTGGAGCAGGGCGCGGATGCGCACTTCGTTGTCGGAATAGGCGCGCTCGAGCGCCGCGACCTCGTTGGCGACCAGCGTTTCGAGCTCGCCGGCGCGTGCGATGGCGCGTTCGATACCGTCGCCCATCGCCGCGACCTCGCGGCGGATGGCCTGGCCGACGGTGACCATGGAATCGGAGGCCGAGCCTTCCGGCTCCGAGAAGCGGATCGCGACCTGCGCCATCGCCTGCGCGACCTGGCTCATCTGCTGGCCGCGCCAGACCAGGCTCGCCAGGAAGTAGAACAGCATGATCGGCGCGAAGAACATCGTGACGAGGCCGGCGATCGCCAGCACGCCGCCGCTGTCGCCCATGGCGGCCCGGATCGAGGGCAGGAAGCCGACCGTCAGCGCGGCGCAGGCGGCCAGCCAGACCACGGTGAAGATGGTCGCGCCGGTATAGATGTTGCGGGAAGGGCGGCTGGTCTGCAGCGACTGCAGCAGCTGGCCGATGGTCTCGCGATCGTCATTGGCGGCGCGGCGCGCGTTGCGCGGTTCCTCGATCGTGTCGAACACGGTGGCGCGCTCGTTGGCGGCAGGCCGCGGCTCGAAGGCCGGTTCGTCGAACATTGGAGGCGCCGGCGGCGCGACCGAAGGCGCCGTTTCGTTGCGCATCGATGCATTGCGGCTGGTATCGGCAGCCGTGTCGCTGATGTTGAGGGCTTCCTGGATCGCAGAAAGCGCAACTTCTGTGGGGTCTTTGACCTTTTTGGGAGTGTTGGCCATGTTCAGTCCGAGCCCTCGTTACTTTTACGCGTCCCCCCGCGAGCCCTGCGCGCTGCGCAAGCCCACAGACCGGATCATGCCGCTTGCGCGGATCACCGAGCCATCCCCACCCGGACGGCTTGTCCGCCAATTTCCGCAACATCCTATTGGCAGAGCGTCGCGAATGAAATGCCTGCGATTAATACAATCTTAATCATCGTTAACAGGATCAGGCCGTAACGCCTTAGGGCCAAATGAAATTCTCCACGGAACCCGGTGGATTGCGGCAACTTTTCGTCAATAAACGGGCAGATTTGCGCAAAGCGGCCCAAACACTTCGTTAACCATTTTCATGCTTCGGTGGGGCGAACCGCCGGACCGGCGGACCATCGTGCGATGCCGGGGCCCGCGTCATGCCGCCTGAACTGCCAGGGATGGACTGGATGCCCTCGCCCCCGCTTGCGCCCATCGACAGCCCGCTCGACCTCGACCACCTCTCGCGCATGACACTCGGCGATTCCGAGCTGGAACAGGAAGTCCTTGCGATGTTCGCCGAGCAGGCCGTTCGGCTGCTCGCAGCGATGACGGCGCTGCCGGCCGAGACCGGCGCGCTTGCCCACAAGCTCAAGGGCTCGGCCCGCGGGATCGGCGCCTTCGCTGTTGCCGATGCGGCAGCCGGCCTCGAGCTGGCCGTCCGGACCGGCAACAACCCGCCCCGGGCCTTTGCGGCCCTGAGGGAGGCGGTCGCCGAGGTGCGTGCGGCGATTGCGACGATCCTCAAGCACTAAGCCGGCGCCCCGAAGTCGAGGCCTTGAGCAATAGTCTCTTGTTTTGACGCGTTTTCCCTCCGGCGAGCCGCCATCCACTTCGCTTCAAAACGCTATGGCGCGGCCCGGAGCGACCCGTTATAGGACAACCCGGACCCTCCTTTTTCCCCAGATCGCGGCAGCACGAGAACACATGGCCAAAATTCACTTTGTCGACCACAAGGGCGAAACCCGCACGGTGGAAATCGAGAACGGCGCAACCGTGATGGAAGCCGCCATCCGCAACAGCATTCCCGGCATCGAGGCCGAGTGCGGCGGCGCTTGCGCCTGCGCGACCTGCCATGTCTATGTCGACGAAGCCTGGCGTGAGAAGGTCGGCAGCCCGACCCCGATGGAAGAGGACATGCTCGACTTCGGTTTCGACGTGCGCCCGAACTCGCGCCTGTCCTGCCAGATCAAGGTCTCCGACGAGCTCGATGGGCTCGTGGTGTCGACGCCGGAACGCCAGGCCTGATCGGTCTCTCCAGGAGTGCGTGATCTTTAAGAGTGCATGATCTTTCCGGAAAACCGCCGCACACTTTGCGCCAGCGCGGTCCTGCGGGTCCGGATCATGCACTAAGCGCGCGGCAGCGCGACCTCGATGCCGCGCTTGTGCCAGGGTTTGAACTTTTCGATCACCTCTGCGGTCAGCGGGGCCGGCCGACGCGTCGCTTCGTCGAGCAAGACGCCGACGGAAGTTGCCGAGGCGATGCACGTCCCGTTTGAAAACACCACCTGCTCGAAGGTCACGGACGTGCGTCCGAACTTCACGACGCCGAGGCCGAGCTCGATCGTATTCGGCCAGCGCAGCTCGGCGCGGAAATGCATGTCGAGCCGTACCATGATCCAGGCGAAGCCCGGTGGGGTCAGCCCGTACTGTGGAAGCTTCATCAGCGTGACGCGGCCGGTCTCGAAATAGGTGGCGTAGACCGCGTTGTTGACGTGCTGGTTCGGATCGAGATCGCCGAAGCGCACACTGTCGCTGAGGCGAAAGGGGAAGTCCTCCAGGCGCGGCGGCGTGTCGAGGCGGCTTGGTGCGTTCACCTGATGATCTCCGTCAAATCCATCCTCGTTACAGCCCAGTTATTTTGACCCGGCAAGTGGGTGTGCCTGCGGGGTGCCCTGCTTTTATGCCTTCCCTGATCCATCCCCGTTGGCTAGACAGGCAGGGCCACCTCCGCCCGCAGGGCGCCGTCCCACCGACAACGACCGATAAAGAGACGACATGAGCGACGTGATCAAAACCGATGTGCTGATTATTGGCGCCGGCCCTTGCGGTCTGTTCGCCGCCTTCGAGCTTGGCCTTCTCGACATGAAGGCGCATTTCGTCGACATCCTCGACAAGGTCGGCGGCCAGTGCGCCGAGCTCTATCCGGAAAAGCCGATCTACGACATTCCCGGCATCCCGCATGTGTCCGGACAGGGTCTCACCGATGCGCTGATGGAGCAGATCAAGCCGTTCCATCCGACCTTCCATCTGGGCGAGATGATCGAGACCGTCGAGAAGATCGGCGATCCCGCATTCCGCTGCACCACCGATGCCGGCAAGGTATTCGAATGCAAGGTGCTGGTGATTGCAGCCGGCGGCGGCTCGTTCCAGCCCAAGCGTCCGCCGGTGCCGGGCATCGAGGCCTATGAAGGCACCTCGGTGCATTACGCCGTGCGCAAGATGGAGACGTTCCGCGACAAGAACGTGCTGATCGTTGGCGGCGGCGATTCCGCGCTCGACTGGACGCTCAACCTGCATCCGCTGGCCAAGCGCATCACGCTTCTGCACCGTCGCGACGATTTCCGCGCTGCCCCTCACAGCGTCGAGCGGATGCGCGCGCTGGTGGCCGACGGCAAGATGGATCTGCGGATCGGTCAGGTTACTGCGCTGTCCGGCGCCGATGGCCAACTGACCGGTGCCACCGTCAAGGGCAACGACAACAACGTCAGCGAGATCGCATGCGACACCATGCTGCCGTTCTTCGGGCTGACCATGAAGCTCGGTCCGGTCGCGAACTGGGGCATTGCGCTGGAGAACAATCTGGTGCCGGTCGAGACCTCGGCGTTCGAGACCAACGTTCCCGGCATCTTCGCCATCGGCGACATCAACACCTATCCGGGCAAGATCAAGCTGATCCTGTGCGGTTTTCACGAGGGCGCATTGATGTCGCAAAAGGCCCACCGCTACGTCTACCCGGACAAGCGGCTCGTGTTCCAGTACACGACCTCTTCGTCCAGCCTGCAAAAGAAGCTCGGTGTCAACTGACCACCGCGCGAACGGGGTCGTGACATCCCACGTTCTGGTGCTGGAACCGTTCGCGAAATCGCCGTAGTCTTCGGCCATTGCCGTGGCGGCTCAGCAAGGTGATCATAATGCGGAATCTCTTTACCGGCTTTCGGCTGCTCTCGCTCGTGACACTCGTCGTTGCGCTGTCGATTGGCGCGGCGAAGCCGGCTGCCGCGCAGCAGCCGACCGCTGCGGGCCTCTGGCAGAAGGTCGAGGACGGCAGGTCGGTGGGCTGGTTCCTCTTCATCGACCACAACGGCATCTTCGAAGGCGTCATCGCCAAGACCTTTCCGCGTCCCGGCGACGATCCGAACGAGGTCTGCGCGAAATGCACGGATGACCGCAAGAACCAGCCGGTGCTCGGGCTCTCCTTCATCCGCGACATGAAGCGCGACGGATTGAAGTATGAGGGCGGCAACGTGGTCAATCCGCGCGACGGCAACATCTGGAAGGCCAAGATGACGGTCAGCCCGGACGGGCAAACGCTGACCATGCGCGGCTTCCTCGGCATTTCCCTGTTCGGCAAGGATGAGACCTGGCAGCGCCTTCCGGATACCAGCATGGCGGAGGTCGATCCCGCCATCATCGCCAAATATCTCCCCGCACAGGCCGCCGCGACCGCGCCGAAGGCTGCGCCCGCAGCCAAGAAGGGCGGCGCGATGATGATGGCGCCGGCGGCAAAGAAGTAGGCGCGCCGCGCCAGCCGTCACGGCCTCTTCCACACACCTCGTTGCCATTTCTCGCAAAGACGCATTCGTCGAAAGACGAATGCTCGCCGTGGCTGCGGCAGTAATTCCCCGGAATGCGCGCTGGCGCCGGATTTGCATAGCTATCGGCAAAGCCGCTGGGGAGCGATTTGCCGATTCCGCGCCTGTTGAGGGCGTGAGCGGCCTTGTCTGTCCCTGCGGCGCCGATTTCGATCCGCGAGACAACGCCATGAAACTTGCAAGACCGTGTGCTGCGACGTTGCTGGGGCTGATGACGCTGCTGGCGACATCAGCGCTGGCACGCGATGACGGGCGTTACGCCAATTCACCGCTCAAGCCCTGGTTCGAGAGTCTGCGCAGCGAGTACGGGCAGTGCTGCTCGGACGCCGACGGCTATGTCGTCGCCGATGTCGATTGGGAGTCCGACAAGGGACACTACCGCGTGCATCTCGACGAGGAATGGGTCGTCGTGCCCGACGGCGCCGTGATCACCGAGCCGAACAAGATCGGCCGCACCATGGTGTGGAAGCACTATATCGACGGCCACCCGCGCGTGCGGTGTTTCATGCCCGGCAGCATGACATGAGAGTACGCACGGCGGCCGCGTCAGACGCGGACACCGTCAATCATGTGAAGGTTTAGCGTGCTTCGTTGTCGGAGTTCGTGCTGGCGAGCCGCTTCACGCGCGGCGACAGCACTGATATCTGCGCGGGCGATGCGGGCATGCCGGCGACGATCATCGTCGGCGCGGTCGACTGCTCCTCGACGCCAACTCCGCCGAGCACTTGCACTTGTACCGCCGAGATCGGAAACGACTTCACTTCGTAAGAGGGGAGCTCGCCGGCAAATGCACTGGCCGTGCTCGCAACCATCGCACTGGCCACCGCAATCATCGAGAGGATACGCATTTCAGAAACTCCATTGGAGGAAAAAGTGACGATCGGAGGTTTGGTCGCGGCAGTGCCGCAACAGGTTCGCTTGTGTACGAACATTCGCGTTCGGCCGGCAAAGATATCTGGTTGCGTGCCATCATCGCGATGAAGCGAAAGCGACGTTTTATCGGCGTTTGTTTCAGAACGGTTTCAGCGGCCCGTCGCAACGCGACGCCAATCGTGCCTCATGCGTCGCGCCTGGACTCCCGCACCACTGGCGCGCGGTGTGGCTGCCGTTGTCGCCGCTCAGGTCACCGGCGCTGGATTGAACAGCGTGAGGTCATTGTGGATGCCCCAACGGTCCGACCAGGGCTTGGTGCGGCCGGAGGCGACGTCGAGGATCAGGCGGAACAGGTCCCAGCCGGTTTGCTCAATGGTCTTGGCGCCGGTGGCAATGCCGCCCGCGTCGAAATCGATCAGGTCCTTCCAGCGGCGCGCGAGCTCCGTGCGGGTCGCGACCTTGATCACGGGCGCAGCCGCGAGGCCATAGGGTGTGCCGCGGCCGGTGGTGAAGACCTGCAGGGTCATGCCGGAGGCAAGCTGGAGCGTGCCGCAGATGAAATCGCTCGCTGGCGTTGCCGCAAACAGCATGCCCTTTTGCGTCGCCTTCTGGCCCGGCGAGAGCACGCCGGTGATGGCCGATGAGCCTGATTTGACGATCGAGCCGAGTGACTTCTCGACGATGTTGGCGAGGCCACCCTTCTTGTTGCCGGGCGTGGTGTTGGCGCTGCGATCGGCGCCGCCGCGGGCGAGATAAGAATCGTACCAGGCCATCTCGCGCACCAGCGCGCGACCGACATCCTCGTTGATGGCGCGGCGGGTGAGGAGCTGGATGGCGTCGCGCACCTCGGTGACTTCCGAGAACATCACGGTGGCGCCGGCGCGCACCAGCAGGTCAGCGGCGAAGCCGAGGGCGGGATTCGCGGTAACGCCGGAGAACGCGTCGCTGCCGCCGCATTGCAGGCCGATCACGAGATCGGCGGCCGGACAGGTCTCGCGGGTGCGCTTGTTGAGGATCTTCAGGCGAGCTTCGGCCTGGGTCATGATCGCGTCGACGATGGCGCCAAAGCCGTCAAAGGCCTCGTCCTGCATGCGGACGATGGCGTCGCTGACGCCCTCGGGGACCAGCCGCTCGGGCGCGAGCTTTTCGCATCCCAAGCTAATGACCAGGATCTCGCCGCCGAAATTCGGGTTGAGCGCGAGGTTTTGCAGCGTGCGGATCGGGATGACCGCGTCGGGCGCATTGATCGCGACGCCGCAGCCATAGGCATGCGTCAGCGGCACGACGTCGTCGACATTAGGATATTTCGGCAGCAGCTCGGCGCGGATGCGCTTCACCGCATATTCCATCGTGCCCTTGACGCATTGCACGGAGGAGGAGATGCCGAGGATGTTCCTGGTGCCGACCGAGCCGTCCGGATTGCGAAAGCCTTCGAAGGTGAAACCTTCGAGCGGCGGCAGCGGCGCGGGAACGGCGGTGGAGATCTCGAGCTTGTCGAGGTCGGGAGCCTCCGGCATGCGGATGCGCGCCTCGTCCACCCATTCGCCGGCCAGGATCGGCGACAGCGCGTAGCCGATCACCTCGCCGTAGCGGATGATCGGCTGATCTTGCCCGATGTCGACCAGCGCCGTCTTGTGCCCCTGCGGCACGAAGGCGCGCAGCGTCAGTCCACAGGCAAAGCGGGAACCGGCGGGAAGCCCGAAATCATTGACCACGATCGCGACATTGTCGCGCTCGTTGAGCTTGATGTAGCGGGGCTGCTCTTTCGCTGCGACGTCCTGGTCCATCACGGACTCCGGGATTTGTAGGGTGGGTTAGCGCAGCGCAACCCACCACTGTCTGCATCTGTCGAACCAGAAGAGGTGGGTTACGCTGCGCTAACCCACCCTACGATGTCAGCCTATCAGCCCGGATAGGTATAAGCGGTCTTCACCGTCGTGTAGAACTCGCGTGCATAGGAGCCCTGCTCGCGGGCGCCGTAGCTCGAGCCCTTCCGGCCGCCGAACGGCACGTGATAGTCGACGCCGGCGGTCGGCAGATTGACCATCACCATGCCGGACTCGCTGTTGCGCTTGTAGTGCGTGGCGTATTTCAGGCTTGATGTGCAGATGCCGGAAGCGAGACCGAACTCGGTGTCGTTGGAGATCGCCAGCGCCTCCTCGTAGTTTTTGGCGCGGATGACGGCGGCAACGGGGCCGAAAATCTCCTCACGCGCGATGCGCATGTTGTTGTTGGCCTCGGTGAACAGCGCCGGCTGCAGGTAATGGCCGGGGTTCTCGCGCTTGAGCAGCTCGCCGCCGAAGGCGAGCTTGGCGCCCTCGTCCTGGCCGATCTTGATGTAGCGCAGGTCCTGGTCGAGCTGGCTCTGATCGACCACGGGGCCGATATGCACGCCGGCCTTGAGCGCGTCGTCCACCGACAGGCTGTTCAGCCGTTCGGCCACCGCGGCGACGAAACGGTCGTGGATGCCCTCGGTGACGATCAGACGGGACGAGGCCGTGCAACGCTGGCCGGTCGAGAAATAGGCGCCGTTGACGGCGACTTCGACCGCGGTCTTGAGGTCGGCGTCGTCGAGCACCACCAGCGGGTTCTTGCCGCCCATCTCGAGCTGGAATTTCTTCATGGGATTCGAGAGCACGCAGGCCTGCGCGATCTTGCGGCCCGTCTGCACCGAGCCGGTGAAGGAGATCGCGGCAACATCGGGGGATTCGAGCAAGGTCTGGCCGACCACCGAGCCGGAGCCGACCACGAGGTTGAACACACCGGCGGGAATGCCCGAGCGGGCGATGATCTCGGAGAGCGCATGCCCGGAGCCGGGCACGAGCTCAGCCGGCTTGAACACCACGGTGTTGCCATAGCAGAGCGCCGGCGCGATCTTCCATGCGGGAATCGCGATCGGGAAATTCCAGGGCGTGATCATGCCGACGACGCCGACCGGCTCGCGGGTGAGCTCCACGTCGAGGCCCGGACGCACCGAGGCGCCCTTCTCGCCGATCAGGCGCAGCGCCTCACCGGCGAAGAACGCAAAGATCTGGCCGGCGCGGGCGACCTCGCCAATGCCCTCGGGCAGCGTCTTGCCCTCTTCGCGGGCGAGCAGGCGGCCGAGCTCTTCCTTGCGGGCGAGGATTTCGAGGGAAATCTTGTTCAGCGCGTCGAAGCGCACCTGCGGCGTCGACTGCGACCAGGCGGGGAAGGCAGCCTTCGCGGCGGCGATCGCTTTCTCGGTCTGCGCCTTGTCGGCCTTGGCGTATTCGCCGACGAGATCGTTGGTGTTGGAGGGATTGATGTTCTTGGTGACGCCGGAGCCGTCGACCCACTCTCCGCCGATGAAGTTCTTCAGGATCGCAGTCATCTCATTCCTCCAGGGAAGGTTTTCTTAACGTACGAGGCAGGGACGCTTGTCGTCGAAGGTCCAGCCGGGGATCAGGTCCTGCATGGCAGTAGCGTCATCGCGGGCGCCGAGTCCATGCCTCTTGTAGAGTTCATGCGCGGCCTCGATAGCCGCACGGTCGATCTCGATGCCGAGGCCCGGACGATCCGGGACCGCGATCTTGCCGCCTCTGATCTGGAGCGGCTCTTTCGTCAGGGCCTGGCCATCCTGCCAGATCCAGTGTGTGTCGATCGCGGTGACCTTGCCGGGAGCCGCGGCGCCGACATGGGTGAACATCGCGAGCGAAATGTCAAAGTGGTTGTTGGAGTGCGAGCCCCAGGTCAGGCCGTTGTCGCGGCAGGTCTGGGCCACGCGTACCGAGCCTTGCATCGTCCAGAAATGGGGGTCGGCGAGCGGAATGTCCACCGCGCCGAGGCGCAGCGCATGGGAGAGCTGACGCCAGTCGGTCGCAATCATGTTGGTCGCGGTCGGCAGCCCCGTGGCCCGCCGGAACTCGGCCATGATCTCGCGGCCTGAGAAGCCGGCCTCGGCGCCGCAGGGATCCTCGGCATAGGCGAGGATGCCGTGCATGTTCTTGCAGAGGCCGATTGCCTCGTCGAGCGACCAGGCGCCGTTCGGGTCGAGCGTGACGCGGGCGTTGGGGAAGCGCTTGGCGATGGCCGTGACCGCCTCGATCTCCTGCTCGCCGCGCAGCACGCCGCCCTTCAGCTTGAAATCGGCGAAGCCATAATGGTCTTGCGTGGCTTCCGCGAGGCGCACCACCGTCTCCGGCGTCATCGCCTCCTGATGCCGGAGGTTGAACCAGTCGGGCTTGCCAGTCTCGCCCTTGACGTAGTCCAGCTTGCTCTTGCTGATGTCACCGACGAAGAAGAGATAGCCGAGCGTCTCGACGCTCTTGCGCTGCTGGCCCTCGCCGAGCAGGGCTGCGACCGGCAGATTGAGGTGCTGGCCGAGCAGGTCGAGCAGGGCGGATTCGATGGCCGTGACCGCGTGGATCATCACGCGCAGGTCGAAGGTCTGCTTGCCGCGGCCGCCGGCGTCACGGTCGGCGAAGGTCGTTCTGATATCGGCAAGGATGTTGTTCATCGCGCCGACGGTCTTGCCGATCACGAGATCGCGGGCGTCCTGGAGGGTCTGCCAGATCTTTTGCCCGCCCGGCACCTCGCCGACGCCGCTGTGACCGGCATTGTCGGTGAGGATGACGATGTTGCGGGTGAAGAACGGCGCATGTGCGCCGCTCAGATTGAGGAGCATGCTGTCGCGGCCTGCAACCGGGATCACCTGCATCGCTGTGACGACTGGCGCGCCGGCGACTTGCGCGCCGGATGTATTAACCTGGGCCATCGCACGCGTCTCCCTGCTGTGTTGCCTTATTCTGCGGCCTGTTGTGCCGATCCTGCGGCAGGCAGATTCTTCACCAGCGTGGTCAGTTCCGCAACCTCCTGCTCGGTGAGGTCGGTCAGCGGCGGGCGGACCGGGCCGGAATCGCGGCCGATCACCTTCATGCCGGCCTTGATGATCGAGACCGCATAGCCCTTCTTGCGGTTGCGGATCGCGATCAGCGGCAGAATGAAATCCTTCAGACCGGCGTGGATCGTCGCATGGTCGCGCCTGCGCACGGCGGCATAGAAGTTGGTGGCGAATTCCGGCACGAAGTTGAACACGGCCGACGAATAGGTCGTCACGCCCATGTCGAGATAGGGCAGCGCGAAGGTCTCGGCGGTCGGCAGGCCACCGACATAGGTCAGGCGGTCGCCGAGCTTGGTGTAGACGCGGGTCATCAGCTCGATGTCGCCGATGCCGTCCTTGTAACCCACGAGGTTTGGGCAGCGCTCGGCGAGGCGGGCAAGCGTGTCGGGCTGAAGGATGGCGTTGTCTCTGTTATAGACGATGACGCCGATCTTGACGGAGGCGCAGACGGCCTCGACATGGGCGGCAAGGCCTTCCTGCTCGGAATGGGTGAGGTAGGGCGGCAGCAGCAGCAGGCCGTCAGCGCCGGCCTTTTCCGCAGCCGTCGCGATCTCGCGGGCGATGGCGGTGCCATAGCCGGTGCCGGCGAGCACGGGCACGCGGCCCTTGGTCTCCTCGACGGCGACCCTGACCACTTCGGGGACTTCGGTCGGGGTCAGCGAGAAGAACTCGCCGGTGCCGCCGGCGGCGAACAGGCCCGCGACATCGTAGCCGCACAGCCAATCCATGTTGGCGCGGTAGGTCGCTTCGTCGAAGGAATAGTCCGCCTTGAACGGCGTGACGGGGAAGGACAGGAGGCCCGAACCGATCTTCTGGGCCATTTCCTGCGGTGTCATCTTGCTCATGGGCGCTGCTCCCTGTTTCTGATGTTGTGGAGGACGCAGGAAGTCCGCGCGTCCATGCGCCGCTGTTTAAGAGACGGTTCGATGCGCGTCCAAGCCAAAGCCTATATCGACCGATACAAGTTCAGCATCAATCTTCCACCACCTCCGGCGAGGACAATTCGCTGGCGATTTTAATCAGCGCGGACAGCAGCGGATTCTCATCGTCCCGGCGCCAGACCATGAAGAGCTCGACCGGAACGCGGTTGCGCAACTTCAGCGGTCGCAGCCGGACGTCGGAGATCTTCAGGCCGGCGGCCGCCGCCGGCACGATGGCGAGGCCAAGGCCCGCGCGCACCATCGCCAGGATCGAGTGAATTTGGCTGAGGTGCTGGACGTAGCGCGGCAGGATGTCGGCGCGGGTGAACAGCGCCACCAACAGATCGTGGAAGTAGCGGCTCTCATAGGGCGAATACATCACGAAGGGCTGGCCGTCGAAGTCCTTGATGGTGATGTTTTCGGCATTCGCCAGCGGGTGCTTCTTCGGGATTGCCGCGAGCAGCGGTTCGGCAACAACCCTGCGGCTCGCAAGCTCGGGCCGCGCGATCGGCGGCCGCAATAGGCCGGCATCGATCTGGCCCGAGGTCAGCGCCTCGAACTGGTCGCCCGAGACCATCTCCTTCAGCGAGAAATCGACTTCCGGCAGCCTGGCGCGGCAGGCCGCGACCAGCTCGGGGAGGAAGCCGTAGGCCGCCGCGGCGGTGAACCCGATCTTGACCGAGCCGGTCTTGCCGAGAGCGATGCGGCGGGCAACCTGAGAGGCGCTTTCGGCAAGCTTCAGAATGCGGCGGGCCTCCGGCAGGAAGCTGCGACCTGCCGGCGTCAGGCGCACCGAGCGGCTGGTGCGCTCCAGCAGCGGTGCGTCAATGATGTGCTCCAGCACCTGGATCTGCCGGGACAGCGGCGGCTGGGTCATGTTCAGACGCACGGCCGCGCGGCCGAAGTGCAGTTCTTCGGCCACCGTCACGAAACAGCGGAGCTGGTTGAGGTCGAACATCGATACATGCCTTAGATGAATAAGGCGTTTCCCCGACGCTTCTAGCATCGATCATCCCCAAAACAAAGACGGCGGCTTTTGAGGGCCGCCGTTGAGTTGCCTGTCCCGCTCCGATCACTCGGAGCGCTCAGGAGGAACGTTTGAGCACCACCCGCTCGATCTTGCCGACCACCACGAGGTAGGCGAACGCCGCGACCAGCGCGTTGATGCCGACGAACACCAGGGCCCCGTTGAAGGAGCCGGTCCAGGCCACGATGTAGCCGATCACGATCGGCGTAGTGATCGAGGAGAGGTTGCCGAAGGCGTTGAACAGACCGCCGGAGACGCCGCCGGCTTCCTTGGGCGAGGTGTCGGAGACGACCGCCCAGCCGAGCGCGCCGATGCCCTTGCCGAAGAAGGCGAGCGCCATGAAGCCGACCACCAGCGCCTGGCCATCGACATAGTTGCAGCCGATGATCGACATCGACAGCAGCATGCCGCCGACGATCGGGATCTTGCGCGCCATGGTCAGCGAACCGGTCCCGCGCAGGATGGCGTCGGAAATAATGCCGCCAAGCACGCCGCCGATGAAGCCGCAAAGTGCGGGCAGCGTCGCGACGAAACCGGCTTGAAGGATCGACAGGCCGCGCTCCTTGACGAGGTACACGGGGAACCAGGTCAGGAAGAAATAGGTCAGCGTGTTGATGCAGTACTGGCCGAGATAGACGCCGAGCATCATGCGGTTGGAGAGCAACTGGCGGATATGGTCCCATTGCGGACCGGAAGCCGTCTGATTGTTCTTCAGGCCGTCTCTGGGCGCGTCGAGATCGACCAGCGCACCGCCGTCCCTGATATAATCGAACTCGGCCTCGTTGATCGAAGGATGCTCCTTCGGGCCGTAGACCGTCTTGATCCAGACGAGGCCCATGACGATTCCGAGCCCGCCCATCGCGAAGAACACGTAGCGCCAGCCGAAATCATGGGCGATCCAGGCCATCAGCGGCGCGAAGATCACGGTCGCGAAATACTGCCCCGAATTGAAGAAGGCCGACGCGGTGCCGCGCTCATTGCCGGGAAACCAGGCGGCGACGATGCGTGCGTTGGCGGGGAAGGACGGCGCTTCCGCGACGCCGACCAGCAGACGAAGCGCGAACAGCACGACGATGGCAGCACCGGCGCCGAGGAAGCCGACCCAGCCCTGCATCATCGTGAACAGCGACCAGACGATGATGCTGAAGGCATAGACGAGGCGCGAGCCGTAACGGTCGAGCAGCCAGCCGCCCGGCACCTGCGCGACCACATAGGACCAGCCGAAGGCCGAGAAGATCCAGCCCATGGCGACGGGATCGAGATGGAGTTCCTTGGAGAGAGCGGGGCCCGCGATCGAGAGCGTGGCGCGGTCGGCATAGTTGACGGTCGTGACCAGGAACAGCATGGTCACGATGAACAGCCTGACGCGGGACCTCTTCGCGTCCGTTGCGGACAGCACTGCGCTCATCAGGCGCCTCCTTAGAACTCGAATTGTTTCCTCACTGCGACTCCTAGAGGCGCGCGCGGGAAAGTGTCCAAGTTGAAGGGGGTATCGATTGATGCCGTTTTTGAATTGATGGAGCGGCACGCCTGGAACGCGATCGCGATATCGCGCCGGGCGAAAGGGGCTGTGGCGGCAGAGCCGCCTAGACCAATGCCAGGTTCGTCGGGTGCACGCCGGCGAAGATGCGCTGGATGCTCTCGTTGCCGAGACCGAAGACGTGGCCGAACAGATCGGCAAACAGAGCGCGGTAATCGGTCAGCACGGGATAGTCGCGGTTCTGGAACAGATGCGGCTGCTCTACCTTGATCTGCTCGCCGAGAATGCGACCGCCATTGATGCCGCCGCCAAGCACCCAATAGACGCTGCCATGGCCATGATCGGTGCCGCGGTCACCGTTCTCGCGAAAGGTGCGGCCGAATTCGGAGATCACGACCACCACCGTGTCGCGCCACGCCGCCGACCCGACTTCCTCGGAGAAGCCGACCAGCGCGCGCCCGAGCTCACCGAGCCGGTCGGCGAGATAGCCGTTGGCGGCGCCCTGGTTCACATGCGTGTCCCAGCCGCCGACGTCGACGAAGCCGAGGTTGAACTGCTCGCGCATCAACCGGCCGATGCGCCGTGCCGACAACTCGAAGCCGCGCGGGGAGACGGCGCCGCGGTTGGCGGCGTTCATCTCCTCCGAGACGGAGCGATAGACGTCGTCGCGTACGCGAAAGCCTTCCGACACCGAGGAGGCCAGATTGGACTGCGCGTACATCTTCCTGATCAGATCGGCCTGACGATCGTCGACACCGGGCTTGGCGACGTTGTTGATGCTGGTGTTCGGCACTTGCGACTTGCCGCGGAAGATCAGCGGCAACTGGTCGGTGAATGCGATCGGCCTGACGCGTGTCAGCTCGGTGGCGAGCCGGCTCATGAAGCCGGAACGATAGTCACGCGAACCGCCGGCGGTCTGGCCGAGCTCGATGGTGTCCTGCGTCTCGAAATGGCTTCTGGTCAGGTCGTCGCTGGTGCCGGCGAAGGGAATGAACGCGATCTCGCGCTTGGCCCAGAGCGGATAGAGGCTATCGCGCAAAGCCGGATGCAGGCCCCAATCGGAATCGAGCGCGAGCGCCGCGTTGGGGTTGCCGGCATCGGGTTTGGCGATGGCGAGTGTCGGCCGCGAGGTACGGTAGAAATCACTGGAGACCGGCACGACGACATTCGCCGCGTCATAGGCGCCGCGCAAAAACACCACCAGCATGCGGGCATCGGTCGCCGGCGCGGCCCAGACGCGGCCTGCGACCGTGAGCGGAGCGAGTGCGGCGAAGGTCTTGATCAACTCGCGACGGTTCATGGTGATCTCCGTAGCTCAGTGCATGAATTCCGGTGACGACAGGAACAGCGTGTTCCAGTCCTGCGGCGACACCGCTCTGTCGAGCGATGCCAGCGTCGCCGGGCCGAGCGTCTTGCGAAGGCCGTTGAAGTAGAGCGCGTTCTGGAGCTGCGGGAACGCAGGCTGCTCGACCGGGTTCGGTCCATCCGGCTTGAACAGACCGGATGAGCTTGATCCGATCTGGCGCGCGATCTCGAAGCGAACCATCATCTGACCGGGGCCGTTCCATGACGCCGAGGTCAGCGCGTAGCCGTCCGGCGTCTCGTGGTTGAACAGACCTTCGCCGAGGCGGTTGATCCAGCCTTGGATCGGTGCAGTGTTCAGGATCACCCGGTCGTCATAGGCCAGACGAACCGCCGACAACACGTATTGCACGGGATCCTTGAAACGTGTGCCGGGCTTCAGCGCGGCTTCGAATTCTGCCGAATGGATCATCGTGGCGAGCACGGCGGCAATGTCGCCGTCGGTGGCTCTGAAGGTCTGCGCCATCCGCGCGACCAGCGCTTCGGGCGGATTATCCGAGACGAAGTAGGTCGCGATCTTGCGCGACACATGGCTTGCGGTTGCCGGATGGTGGACCAGGATGTCGATGGCCTCGTCGACCTCGGCGAGACCTCGCCCCTTGATGGTGTGGCCGAGGAACGTCTTGTCGCTGTAGTCGTGACGAGCCGGGTTGAATTCGAAGGCGCCTTCGCGCACGAGCTGGGATTGCAGTTCCGGCTTGAGCTTCGGGTCTTCCGGCTTGGTGTCGATACCGACGCCGGTGAGGATCTTCGCGAGCGCCTCGACGTCGGCCTGGGTGTAGCCGGAGCCGACCCCCATGGTGTGCAGCTCCATGATCTCGCGGGCGTAATTCTCGTTCAGATGGCTCACCGCGTTGTCGGCATTGTCGAGATAGCGCAGCATCGCAGGATGATGAACGGTCGCCGCGAGCAGATCGCGGAACTTGCCGAGCGAATTGGGACGAATGGCGTGGTCGGTGTAGTCGCCGACCAGCACGCGCAGATTGGACTTGTACTGGTGAACGTTGAAATGATTGAACCAGAACCAGACCATGCGCTCGCGGAGCTGATCGGGCGCATAGAGCGCGCGCAGGATAGTGCGCGCCGCGGCCTGCTTGGCGCGGTCGCTCATCGCCTGCTGAAAGACCTGCTGGGCCGCCTTTTTCTGATCGGGATCGGCAACCTGATTGGCGCTCTTGGATTGCTGCTCGAAGGCAACCGCGATGTCGAACGGGAAGCTGTGCACATCAGGCATCGCTTCGATCTGCGCCTTGGCCGCGTCAGGCAAGGCTGGATTGCCGGCCGGATGGAGCTGCTCCTGGAGCCAGCGTTCGGTGCCGATGCCGTGCATGTGCGTGGCACTGGCAGTGCTTACCCCGAAGGTCAGCCGATCGAGCAAGGCGAGATCGTGCGGATTGAGATCGTCGGCGCGGGAGATGTTCGCGGTGAGGCCTGTGGCGAGCACCACAAGCGTTGCAAGGCTGGAGAGTCGCGGTCGACAATATGCGCTTCTGCTATCCACGATCGGTTCCGACGCGTTCGGACGACATGAGATGCCCACATCTCATGCGTCATCATGCGCCGCTCGGCTGAACCTGCCCTGAATGCATCGGCCTCAATTGGAGGCAGCGCCATCAATTCTGTGCGATCGGTAACCGAACGGTTTCCGGATCCATTGCAATCCGATTATTGCCGCGTGCCCGGCAAGAGCGGAGCGAGCAGGCCGCGCGTGACGACGGGCGGCACGGCATCCAGCCCCAGCACGGCGCTAGCCGCGGGCAGGGTGGCGTCCGCCATCGCGGCGTGGCCTTCGGCGCTTGGATGCACGGCGCCACCATAGACGGCCGAGAGCACGCCCCAGGTTGCGTCGTGGATGTCGTTCGGCTGACTCGCCGCCGGCAACCCTTGGGGATATGTCATCGCCGCGAAATAGCTGTCATTGGCATCGCGGATCCAGCGCGCGCGGGGCAGATAGGCGCGATATTCGGAGGCGCCGCGGCCGCAGAGCATCGGCTGGCTCGCCGCACTGACGATATCCGGATTGAAGCTCTGTCCGTTCTCGGCAAAGCAGGCGCGATCGAATTCGGGATCGCTGCCGGCATGCGCGCAGAAGCCGTGATCGGCGAACGCGGTCTGGTGGGTATCGACAAAGGTCATGCGGTCGGCCTCGGGATCGCGGCACAGCGCGCCCTGCGTGCAGGTCGCCAGTCCCTTCAGTTGCGGCAGGAACTCGGTGTCGACGAACGTCGAGACGCGGGCGAGCCGCTGCGGGTCGGCATTGAAGGCCGGATGGACGTCGAAGCCGCCGCGGCCGCCACGACAGGGTACCCCACCCTCTGCGAGTGCCGGATTGGCGTAGGAGACATAGACCACGTGCGAGAGATCGCCGCCGACCAGCGGCTTCAGCGCTTCGCGCAGCTTGACGAAATTCTGCGGCAGCTCGCGCTGGAGCGCGTCACGGGAATCGTCGACGCCCGCCATGACGCCGGAGCGGCGGAACAGGGCACGCTCGGTTGCGGTGTCGACGATGACGTCGGCGACCAGGCCGGAGAAGTAAACGTCGTTGGCACCGATCGAGAGCAGCACGAGATCGAGATTGCGATCCGGCTGGCGCTTCCTCGCCGCGGTAAGTGCCTCGCGCAGTTCGGCGACCTGCGCATTCACACTGGTGTTGCAGACACCGCTCTTGCCCGGCGGGCATTCACGCGCGCGCTGGGATCCGAGCAGGCCGTCGCTGATGCTCGCGCCGGTGCAGGCCAGCGGCAGATAGGTGACGGCGATGTGGGTATAGCGGACCGCGAGCGCGAGCGCGGTGCGAGCCTGATAGCTGTAGAGCGAGCGGTGGCATGGCGAGTTGAACCAGAGCGCGCCGTAGCGCTGCCAGTTGGCGAGCGTATCCGGCGCCTCGCAGGCGCGACCGCCCTTGAAGCCGGCGCGGCTCGGCCGGTAATATTGTCCGCCGCCCGTGCCGAGATAGGAGCGGAAGCAGAAGCCCTCGTCGGACAGCGCCAACGGCCGGTCCGGATTGCCCTCGCCGGAGGCGATGCTGTCGCCAAGGCCGGCGATGAAGATGTCGCGGACCTGGATTTCGGTCTGCAGGCGCTGGCTCGGATCGGAGCCGGAGGAGACGTCGACGGTCGCCAACGTCTGCTTGCCGTAGCGGACCCGCAGATTGATCGGTTCGGCGCAGTCGAAAGTGGTGGTTTGCGGTCCGTCGCCGTCGTCGAAAGACCAGGCGCAGGTGGCGCCGACCGGCACCGTGCCGGTCAGGCGCACGGTGATTGGGTGATCGACCGGCGTGAGGTAGTTCTCCTTGACGTTGTCGCGGGTGCAGGGTTGGTTGACCCGGCCCTGCAGGTCGATGCAGAGGCGGTTGACCATGTTGCGGGCCCAGCCGCGGCCTTCGCTCTGGAGCTCCAGCGACTGCTCTGCGGCGAGGATGCTGCGGCTGCGCGCATTCTCGACATGCAGCAGGAAGTCGCGCTCCTCGCGGAACAGGCGGAAGCGGTTGCGGACCTCCCAATTGATCTGCATGGCGCCGGAATCCTGCGCGACAGCGCGCTGAATCGGCAAAGCGGTGAGGGACCCGGCCAGCAGCAGGGCGGCGACGAGAAAAGTGCGAAGGAAAACTGGGATCATGACCCGCGTCTTCAACGGCAAAGTTGAGGCGGAAATAAGAGAGCATTGCTCTCCGGCCCGCAACCTTTCTCACTGCCGCTTCGCGGGCGCCCGGTCCTGGCCCGGCAGCGACCTTACCGCTTGCTGACCTGACGCACCAACCGCTCACGTTCCATCGGCGTCACTTCCTTGGGCAGGTTGGCCTGCGCGCAAGCTTCCGCCAGCCGTCGCCGCTCCTGCCAGGGCCGGACCACATTCATCCAGAGCTCGCGGGTGCCCATGATCGAGATGGCGAGACCGAACGGGATCACGAAATAGAGGATGCGGAAGACCAGCAAGGTCGCGAGCAGCTGCTCACGACCGAATTCGGGCAGCGCCACCAGCATCGCGGCGTCGAACACGCCGATCGAGCCGGGGGCATGGCTGGCGAAGCCAAGCAGCGTTGCCAGGATGAACACCACCGCGAGCGACAGGAAGTCGATGTGCGGATCGGCCGGTATCAGCAGATACATCGCGAAGGCGCAGAAGCCGAGATCGACCACGCCAATCAGGATCTGCACCAGCGTCAGTGGCGCCGACGGCAACACCACTTTCCAGCCCTTCTGGCCGAGTTCGCGGCGCTTCTCGCCCATGCCGAGCCAGACCAGATAGGCAGCGATCGCGGCGAGCCCACCGAAGGCGATCAGCCGGTTGATCGACGATGGCAGCTGATCCATGTAGGAGGCCGCATCCGGATGGATGGCCATGCCGATCGACAGCACGAAGATGTTACCGAGCCAGAAGGTCAGGCCCGACAGGAAACAGATCTTGGCGACGTCGATCGCGTTCAGCCCATAATCCGAATAAATCCGGAAGCGGATCGCACCGCCGGTAAACACGGTCGCGCCGATGTTGTGCCCGATCGAATAGGACGTGAAGCTGGACAGCGCTGCGATGCGGTAGGGAACGTGTTTCTTGCCGATCGTTCGCAGTGCAAAAAAGTCGTAAAAGGTCAGCGTGCAGAAGGCCAGAAAGACGCACAGCGCCGCAAGCCCGATGTGGCCGCGGGGGATTTCAGTCAACGTGGTGAGGACGACCCCGGTATCGATGCCCTTGAGAGTGCGCACCAAATGAGTGACCGCGAAGGCGATGATCATCACGCTCGCGGCAATTCCGAGCCGTCGCCAGCCGATCCATCTCTTGAAGCCGCGCTTCAACGCGGGCAGCAGTCCGTGCATTCATCCTCCCGGCGGGGGAAAGACCGGCTTGGCCAGGCATTGGCCAGTCGGTTGCGATCAGTGCCCGAATAGGGCGTCGATCGCTGGGCATGATGTAACTCATTTAAGGCAAAAACGGCGGCTTGTGCAGCCCTTGACAAGGGCAGGTCGCGCGCCGGACCGGCTGTTTTTGTCATACGTGGTTCACATGGGGCGCGCGTTAAGCATGTGTGAGTCGGAGGCGAAGTGTCGATTGCGCGCCCTGACATTCAGATGGTCCCAAATCCGGCGCCCGCAAGCATTGTCCTGGCGCAAACGCGCATGGGGTTTCTTTGGAACGATGGCGCCAGGCACAGGTTAGCGCCCCATCAGCAACCGAACACGACAAAACAAGCGGCTTTCCGTCCAAGCCGGCGTCGTCGTGTTCCCGAAACCAACGAGGATCGGAACGATGGGACTGTTCACAAAAGACATCAAGACCATGAACGACCTGTTCGTGCACCAGCTGCAGGACATCTATTACGCTGAGCAGCAGCTCATCAAGGCGTTGCCGAAAATGGCGGACAAGGCGACTGATCCGCAGCTGAAACAGGGCTTTTTGACGCACCTCGAAGAAACCAGGCAGCATGTCACGCGGCTCGAGGAAGTGTTCAAGATGCACGGTACCCAAGTGAAGGCCGTCGATTGCCCGGCCATCGACGGTATCATCGAGGAGGCCGACGAGACCGCGGGTGACGTCGCCGACAAGGCAGTGCTCGATGCCGCCCTGATCAACGCGGCGCAGGCGGCCGAACATTACGAAATCGTCCGCTACGGCAGCCTGATCGCCTGGGCCAAGCAGCTTGGCCGCAGCGACTGCGCCGCCGTGCTTGCCAAGACGCTCGAGGAAGAGAAGGCGACCGACAAAAAGCTGACGACGCTGGCCGAGAGCAAGATCAACCTGCGCGCCGCCAGCTAGCGCAGGCCAAAAGCGAAACGCCGCGCGGCCGAGGCGCGGCGTTTCGTCATTCAGCGAAATCCATCCTGGATCAAGATCGATCGTTCCTTCGCGAAGCGCGAGGATGCTGGAAGCGGAATGGATGCGCGCTTCAGCATGGAAACGTCAACTGCGGCGCAGCGCGAAATGCGCCCCGCAAAATGCCATCACGGCGCCGAGACACAGCGCCGCGAGACCTGCGAGCACGCCTGAAATGGTCGGAATCGGGCTCGGTCCCGAGGCCGCTTGGCCCGCGCCTGCGAGCAGCAAAACGCCGACGGCGATCAGGAATTGGCGCATCCGTTGCGGGATCTGGCCGGAGACCGCGCTCTGCATCAACGTCGCGGTGAAATAGCCGCCGGAAAAGCCCACGGTCGCGATCAGCCACCAGGCGATCGCCGCGCCCGCCGGCATGAACTCATGCGCGTCGGCGCGCCAGAGGCCGCCGAGGTCGAGCCCGTAACGTGCACCCAGCATATGCACCGCGAGGGCGAGCAGGATCCCCGCGATCGCAGCGGCCCCGAGAATCAGGCGGCGCGGAAAATAGATCGTCTCAGCCATGCCTCGCTTGTAGGATGGGCGGGGACGATCGCGCAAGCGGATCGCGCGCGGAATGGCGCAGACGGGATTGATGATCGACATGCAGGTTTCGCAGGCGCAGGACCCGCCAGTCACGAGCTACGCCTACAAGGCATCGCTGATCGGTTCGGCGCATCGCTTCGAGCTGACCGACGAGGGATTGTCCTGGCACATCGCCGGCCGCTCGGGCGTCTGGCGCTACGACGAGATCAGCGCGGTCAAGCTGTCGTTCCGCCCGGTCTCGATGCAGCAGCACCGCTTTCGTGCCGATATCAGCCGCACCAAGGGCGGCCGCATCGCCATCCTGTCGACGAGCTGGCAGACCGCGGCGTTGATGGCGCCGCAGGACAACGGCTTTCGCGATTTCATCATCGCTTTGCACGCGCGGATGGCGAAGGCCGGCAGCCGGGCCGAACTGACCGCCGGCCTCGGCGCCAGGACCTATGCGGCGGTGCTGACGTTCCTGGCGATGCTGGCGGTGGCGATGGCCGGGCTGCTCGTCCGCGCCTTGATGATCGGCGAATTCGCCGGCGTGTTGTTCATTCTCGGCTTTGCCGCGCTGTTCGTCTGGCAGGTCGGCGGCTTCGTCCGGCGCAACCAGCCGCGCATCTACACGCTGGACCATCTGCCGACCGATTTGCTCCCCTAGAGCCCCGTTCCCACGGGATCGGAACGGCTCTAGATTGATGTTTTGACGCGTTTTCTTGACGCGAACCGATATCCACTTCGTTCGAAAACGCTCTGGGGCTTGCAACCGGCCGCAATCAAACGTGACTTCGCATCTAGGCGCGGGTCTCGCATCGTGCCGCGATGACTGTCATGGATCGCAGCACGCGCCTGCCGACGGCGGAGGAGATCGCCGAGATCAATCGCACCCATCTGATCGACACGCCGCTTCGCCCGGCCGACCTGCTGTTTCTGTTCGGCACCCGCGAGGACGTTGCGCTCCGCGTCGAGACCGCCGCGCGGCTGTGGCGCGAGGGCTATTTCCGCTGGTCGATTGTCAGCGGCGGCGTCACCTCAGGCTCGGAGCAATCCGAGTGCATGATCATCAAGGCGGCGATGGTCGCTGCGGACATTCCGGCGGATCGGATCCTCGAGGAACATCGGGCGACGAACACCGGCGAGAACGTCATCTTCTCGCTGCCCATCATCGATGCGGCGCTGGGACTGCACACCATCCGCAGCGTGATCTGTCTCGGCAACACCTGGACCGCGCGGCGCTATCCGATGACGCTGCACCGGCACTGGCCGGAGGTGACGAAGCTGCTGCTTACCGTCGACAGCTTTGCGACGCCACGCGCGCTTTGGCATACCGACGCCGAATTTCGTCGTCGTGTCCTGCACGAATGGGACAAGATCGAGCCCTACAAGGCGAAAGGTTTTATCGCCGAATGGCCGGAAGGCTAGGGCTTGCGCGCGTTACTCCGTCGAGTCGAAATCTTCCTCCTTGGTGCCGAGCAGCGACACGATCGTGCGCAGGCCGGAATCGAGTTGCTCGAACGATGGCGGGGCGAGGGCCAGTCGCACCGCATTCGGTGCGTGGCCATGTGCGACCGCGAAGGTCGATGACGGCGTCAGCGCGATACCGCGCCTCGCCGCCGCGGCGACGAATGTCTGCGAGCGCCAGTGTGACGGCAGCGTCAGCCAGAGATGATAGGAGCGCGGGTCGGCCGAGAGCTGGTGGCCAGCGAGCAGCCGCGCCGCGGTCTGCTGGCGCCGCGCGGCGTCGATGCGCTTGAGCCGCGTCAGCTCGGCGACGGTGCCGTCAGCCATCAGTCGCTGTCCGGATGCGAGCGCGTGGCCGGACGCGATCCAGCCGCCCGTGCGCACCGCACTCATCAGGCTTTCGCGCAGGTGCGGGGGCGAGACCAGGATGCCGAGCGCAAGACCCGGTGCGACCTTCTTGGACAGGCTGTCGAGCACGATGCAGCGGTCCGGCCCCAAGGCGGCGAGGGGCGTGTCGTCGGCGAGGAAGCCGTAGACGGCGTCTTCGATGATGGTCAGGTCGAGCTTCTCGGCGACGCGCATGATGTCGGCGCGCCGTGTCGCATTCATGGTGACGCCGAGCGGGTTCTGAATGATGGGCTGCAGATACAGCGCCGACAGATGCGCCTCGCGATGCGCCTTCTGGATCGCGTCGGGCCGTGCGCCAAATTCGTCCATCGGAATCGGCACCAGCGTGATGCCGAGCCGCGCAGCGATGCTCTTGACGTAAGGGTAGGTCAACGCCTCGACGCCGCAACGACCGCCGGCCGGAACGAGCGCCGCAAGCGCGGCCGCGAGCGATTGCTTGCCGTTGGCGGTGAACAGGATCTGCTCGGCCTGCGGCGTAAAATCCTTGCGCGCGAGATAGGCGGCGGCCGCATTGCGGGCGCTCTTGGTGCCGGTGCTGGTCGAGGAGCGCAGCGCGGCTTCCAGCGCGTCGGCGCGTTCGAGCCCGGCGAGGCTCTTGGCGATCATCGCCCATTGCTGCGGCAGCAGCGGATAATTCACCTCGAAATCGATGCGCGCATCGCGCGGCTCGGTGATGGTCTCGACCTCGCGCCTGATGTCGCCGGAGATGAAGGTGCCGCGGCCGACTTCGCCGACCACGAGGCCGCGACGCAGCAGCTCCGTATAAACCCGGCTCGCGGTCGAGACTGCGATGCCACGGTCATAGGCAAAATTGCGCTGCGGCGGCAGCCGGTCGCCGGGCCTTAACGTGCCGTTAGAGATATCTGCGGCAATGGCATCCGCAAGCTTCACGTACTCGAACTTGGACATTATTGCACCGAGAGCAATGTTTTCCTTGCTCCGAGAAGTGTACTGGAGCATTTAAGTTCCATCAAGGGTCCTCGATGAGCCGAGGTGAGCGAGAGCAATCCTACGGCAAATGAGGTGCAGGCGCTTCCGAGCGTTTGCGCCAACGGCATCCGCTTCGCCGCGCAGGACCAAAGGCCGGAGAAGAAACATGACCACGATCTCGCAAACTGCCGGGCGGAGCTTGCGCCCATCCTCGAGCGGATTTTTTGCCACGCTCGCAGGCGCTGCCCATGCACTGTTCGACCGCCTGGAGCGCCGCTCCGCGATCAAGACATTGAACGAACTCGACGACCGCGCCCTGCGCGATATCGGGATCAACCGCAGCCAGATCGAAGACGCCGTCTACGGCCAGTTCAAGGCTGAGCTGACGCGGTATCTGTGAGCTTGCACTGTTGCTAGGCCCGGCGGATCCGGGCGTAGCAATGCACATGTTTCGCATTGTCTCGAAGGATGCACGGCCGGGAGGCAGCCGGGCTGTCGCCCTTCGAGGCTCGCGCTCGTAATGACGGCGCGGCGAGAGTTCAGGCCGGCATTGTCAGCATCAAGCCAGCACGACCTCGCCCCACACGCCGCCGTAACCTCGCGCATCGTCGGACTGGTCAGGCTTGCGGCGGGGCCGCGCCGGAGCACCACGCTGTCGCCGATGCCTGATATCCAGGCGCTGCCACGCGGGGGCGCTTCCAGCGAGCGCGGCGATCCGTGCCGCCGCCTGCTTCACGACGAACAGAACCGTGCTGATGCGACTGAGCACGCCGACCAGGATCAGCACCGAGAAGATGTCGATATAGGCGAGGAAGTCGCCGATCAGCATCAGCTCCGGCGGAATCGGGATGCTGTGATAGTAGGCGCCGATGAGGATGACGACAGGGATGAAGGCGACGACCTTCCGCACCGTCAGCCTGTCCAGTAGCGCCGCCAATTGCACGACCAGCACTTCCCACAGCGCATCGCCGATTGCGAGCGGGACCTCGTAGGTCCACCTCCGCCACCATTGCTTCACGACATTGCTCCGAGTTGAGTGTCTGATTGGAGGTCTTGTAGCCCGGATGGAGCCAACGGGTCGGCGCGAAGCGCCGCCCGATGACGGGCTCCGTGTAATCCGGGAATCCATTCGATGCGCTGCGCTCCATCCGGGCCACGACCGAGTTTCCTCCGAGGCTAGTGCCTCACCACCAGCACCGAGCATTTGGCGTAGCGCACCACGTGTCCGGCATTGGAGCCGAGGAAATAGGTGCGCATCGCCGGCCGGTGCGAGGTCATCACGATCAGGTCGGCCTTCATGTGCGCGGCTTCCTCCAAGATCTCGTGATAGATGCCGCCCTGGCGCACCACGCTGGAGATGCGGGCGGGCTCGATGCCGGATTCGCGGGCGACGATGGCGAGCGCTTCTTCCGAGGTCTGGCGCTGCTGCTCGTCGAAATCGGCCGGCACGTATTCGGCCAGCATCACCGGGGTCATCGGCAACACGTTGAGCAGCCGGATCGATCCGCTCCAGTTCTGCGACAGCGTCGTCGCGGTTTCAATCGCAGGCTTTGCGAGGTCGGTGTCGGCGAGGTCGATGGGCACGAGAATGGACTTGAACATCTGCGCCTCCCTAATGACCAAGCTGGATCAACCTGGTGAGACCGCGCTCGTGCGTCTCATCCCTGTCGAAGCAACTTGGGGCTGACGAACAGCACCAGTTTGCCGCGGCGGTAGGCCACGTCGCCCCAATCCTTGACGTCAAAGTCGAGGATCGCAAGCCCCGCCGTGGGCAGATTGTCCGCGAGCGCCTTGGCGCCGGCGGGATCGCCGCTGCCCATCAGCATCAATCCAGCCTCGTGCAGGCCCGGATTGTGCCCGACCAGAAGCAATTGCCTGGGATTGGACTTGATGGTTGCAGTGCGAATGGTTTCCAGAATCTGCGCGGGATCGGCGCCGTAGAGTTCCGGCAGGATCTCGACCTCTGGCGCCGCGACACGGCCCTTCATTGTCTCCCACGCGATGTCCCAGGTCTGCCGGGCGCGGACAGCATGCGACACCAGCACCATCTCGGGGGCGGGCGGACGGGTGGCGAGCCAGTCGCCCATCTCGGCAGCATCCTTCCGGCCCCGGTCGTCGAGCCGGCGGTCCTGATCACGGCCGCTTGGCGCGTCGGTCTCGGTCTTGGCGTGACGCAGCAGCATCAAACGGCGCATGGCATTCTCGAATCGTTCCATGTCCAGAATAATCTACAGGCGCCCTTTGAGGACAAGGTGACAGGCGCCCGACTGGTATGAGCTTGTTATTTTGAGCATGATCTCCGCGCAAACCCAAATCCGGGTTTGTCGCGATAGAAAACCGCTTCACACTTTTCCGGATCATGCTCTAAGAAACGCCATGAGCGAGACTTTCACAAGCGTGTCCCAGGAAGAAGCCGGCTTCCGTGAGCGTGCCCGGCTGTCGTTCGATCTCGACGCCGACATTTGCGTGATCGGGGCAGGGCTTGCCGGGCTTTCCGTTGCGCTGGAGGCGGCCCGGTTAGGGGCCAGCGTCGCGGTGCTCGAGGGCCGCCATATCGGCTGGAACGCCTCGGGCAACCAGCTCGGCACCGTGACGCCGGGCTTTGCACTGCCGCTGACCGAGCTGATCGAACGCATCGGCTTCGAGGACGCCAGTGAATTGTGGACGCTCTCGAAGGAGGGCGCCGATTTCGTCCGTGCCAACGCCACCGAAGAGAACATGCCGGGCATCGGCCTCACCGACGGTGTGCTCGAGGTCTCCAACGTCGATGCCGGCGACCGGCTGATCAGCCGGCTGCAGATGCTGTACGAGGATTTCGACACCGAGGTCGAGGGCTGGCAAGTCGATCGCGTCCGCGCGCTGCTGAAGACCGATCGTTACTTCCACGGCGTCTATTATCCCGGGTCATTCCAGGTCGACGGCCGCAAATATGTGCATGGGCTTGCGGCGCTGGCACGGCGTGCGGGAGCCCGCATCTTCGAGGATACGCCGGTCGTCAGCATCGATCATTCCGGTATCCGCAAGCGCATCGTCACGCCGTCGGCCCGGCTGCGCGCCACCCATATCGTGCTTGCCGGCAACATCCATCTCGGCGCGCCGCTGCGACGATTGTCGGAGACGCTGCTGCCGGTCTGGCGTTACGCCGGAATAACCACCCCGCTCGGCGAGCGCGTGCACGACATCATCGGCTTCAAGGGATCGGTGATGGATTCCGACGGTGTCGATCATTTCCGCATCGTCGACGGCGACCGCCTGATGTGGGAGAGTCCGGAGACCACCTGGTCCGCGCGGCCCCAGCGCTTCGCAGGTGCCGTCAGGCGGCGGATCCGGTCGATCTTCCCCGAGCTCGGCAATGTCGAGATATCGGAGACGTTCGGCGGCGCCACCGGCCAGACCGTGCACGGCATGCCGCAGATCGGCCAGTTGCGCAAAGGCCTGTGGGTCGCGAGCGGTTTCGGTCGCCAGGGCATGAACACCTCCGCCATGGCCGGGCAGCTGATCGCGCGCAGCATTTTGTGGGGCGACGAGCGCTGGAAGCTGTTCTCGCCGTTCGAGCTGGTCTGGGCAGGCGGCACGACGGGGCGGGTCGCAGGCCAGTTGGTCGGCATGTGGGGCAGGGCAAGTTCCGCCGCCGCGGGGGCGCTTGCCCGTTACCGCGAGCGTGCGCGGGTGAAGGACAGGGAACGCGAGGCGCGGCTGGCTGAAGCCAACCGGGCCGCCGGCACCGGTCCGCGTCGTCCCCCGCCCGGCGGCCGGCCGCGCGTGGCGCCGGCTCCGCAGCCGGCTGCCGCTGCGAGCCCGGAACCGGTCTCCCAAGAAGCCGTCCGCGACCAGAGCGTCTCGCAATAAGTCGAGAAAAATCCCGCCCGGACGTGTAACATCGGCGGTCATAGCCCGTATCTCAGGGCGTGGACTTCCCGCGCACGGAGAATGAGATGTTTGACCGCCGCATCCTGTTGACCACTGCCGCCGGCCTGTTCGGCTTTTCGGCCTTCCGCTGGCTGAGGGCAACGCCGGCCGAGGCCGGTGAGAAGGCCGCGCAAAAGTTCGAGATCGAAAAGACCGACGCCGAGTGGCGCGCACAGCTGACGCCGCAGCAATATGAGATCCTGCGCAAGGAAGGCACCGAGCGCCCAGGCTCCAGCCCGCTGCTGAACGAGCACCGCAAGGGCATCTTCGCCTGCGCCGGCTGTGACCTGCCGCTGTTTGCTTCGGAGACCAAGTTCGAGAGCGGCACAGGCTGGCCGAGCTTCTACCAGCCGATCGAGGGCAATGTCGGCAAGACCGAGGACCGCACCTTCGGCATGGTGCGCACCGAGGTGCACTGCCGGCGCTGCGGCGGCCATCTCGGCCACGTCTTCGACGACGGTCCGAAGCCGACCGGATTGCGTTACTGCATCGACGGTTTCGGGCTGGTGTTCCACCCGGCGGCGCCGTCGGCGACGTGAGGCTTTCTCCTCGTCATTCCGGGGCGGTCCGCAGGACCGAGCCCGGAATCTGAAGGTTCTCAGGTGCGCAAGGGCGCACCATAGTTCGATGCTTTCGCATCGCCCCGGAACGACAATATCTCCCGGCAATTGTTGCCGGTCCGGCAATTATGCCCCGGTCGTCTGGCCGGGGCATTTCTATTTAAGTCATTGATTTCGTAAGAATACCCGCTTTGGCATAGGCCTTGCGACGTCTCCTCCGACTGCGGCCACGGGTCTGCCGGCCGCCGAGATCGGATTTGGAGACAAAGTTATGGGTATCTTCGATGCAATGAACACCTCGGTGGGTGGCCTGCAGGCGCAGTCCTTTGCGCTGCAGAACATTTCCGGCAACATCGCGAACTCATCCACCACCGGCTACAAGGGCATCGGGACCAGCTTCGTCGATCTCATTCCCGACTCCTCGGTGCCGAGCAAGCAGGTCGCGGGCGGCGTGACGGCCAATGCCAAGGCCACCATCACCACACAGGGCACCATCTCAGGCTCCACCGTCGCCACGAACATGGCGATCACCGGCGACGGCTTCTTCTCGATCCAGAAGGCGACCGGCGTCGTCGACAACGTGCCGGTGTTCAGCGGCGTTACCTATTACACCCGCCGCGGCGACTTCCAGCTCAACGCCAACGGCAACCTGGTCAACGGCGCCGGCTATTACCTGATGGGTACTACGGTCGACCCGAAGACCGGCAACCCGACCGGCAACGTCGCCACCGTCCTCAAATTCCAGAACAACTTCATTCCGGCGCAGGCGACCACCTCGATCCAGTACGCCGCGAACCTGCCGAGCGTTCCCAACACGCCGGCGAGCTCGACCGCGGCGAGCGGCACGTTGTTGGCGGCCGGCGGTCTCAACCCGTCGGACTTCGCCGCCAATCCGTTGCCGGTGGGTACCCCGCCCCCGCCCTATACCAACGCGACGGTCGCCGGCGCCGCCGCAACCGGCAACCTCCGCTCGGCCTATTCGGCGACGACGGCCACGGGATCGGTTGCGCTGCAGAACAATTCGTCCGCCGTGGCCTCGACCAGCACGTCGCTCGACAACGCCGCCGGCACGCATCTGGCTTCCAGCATTCTCACGGCACTGAGCGGTCAGACGCTGACCATCAACGCCCATACCATCACCTTCAACGCCGGCAACACCGTGACGCTCGGCACCAACTCCACCATCGGCCTCGGCGCCACGACCCCCGCCACAGTTCAGGACATTCTGACCGCGATTCAGAATGCCGGCGGCGCCGGCGTCACGGCAACGCTGAATGCGAGCGGCAACATCGTGATCTCGAGCGGCACGACCACCGACGTCGCGATCACCAGCGGCACGGCGGCGACCGCGCTCGGCATCAGCAGCGTGACGCGTGGCGGCAACGTGCTGTCCTCGCCGGCGATCACCGGCGCCACGGTGCTGAGCGGTGCCGCGACCGCCGGCGGCGCCGAGGTGCTGTCGTCGGGCTTTTCGGCCGGTCCGCCCGCCGACACGATCACGGTCAACGGCCAGATACTGACCTTCATGGCCTCGGGCGCCTCGGGCCCGAACCAGATCAATATCACCGACAACATCACGACCCTGCTCGGCAAGATCGACGGCCTCTCCGGCGCGTCGGGATCATCAGTCAGCGCCGGTGGCGTGATCACGCTGAACACAGGCACCGTTTCGAACCTGACGGTGTCGAGCTCCAACAGCGCCGCCTTCGCCGCGCTCGGCTTCACCTCGACCATCACCAAGAATCGCAACGGTGGCGGCACCGCCGGCACCGGCGGCGTGATCGGCAACGACATCGCCACGTTCACCAAGGAATCGATCAGCGGCGGTGCGGTGACCGCCTACAATGCCGCCGGCACACCGGTGAACCTGCAATTGCGCTGGGCCAAGAGCGACAGCGCCTCGCTGGGTACGGGTCATGCCGATACCTGGAACCTGTTCTACCAGACCGACCCGAACGCGACCGGCACTGCGGTCGGCTGGGTCAACACCGGCCAGGCCTTCACCTTCGCCGCCGACGGTTCGCTGACCTCGCCAAGCGGCTCAGGCATCACCATCCCGAACGTCAGCGTCGGCGGTCAGACGCTCGGCTCCGTCGCCTTCAACATCTCCCAGGGCGGACTGACGCAATATGCCTCCACCAGCGGCGCAGTGACCATCAACACCATCACGCAGAACGGCTACGCGGCGGGCCAGCTCCGCTCGGTCGCCGTCAACAACAGCGGCCTCGTGGTCGGCACCTTCTCGAACGGCCAGAACCTCGACCTTGCTCAGGTGACGTTGTCGCACTTCAACGGCACCAACTACCTCAAGGCGCTCGACGGCGGCGCCTACGCCGCGACCGACCAATCGGGTCCGGCGATCGACGGCGCCTCAGGCTCCATCAGCGGCTCGTCGCTGGAGGGATCCAACACCGACATCGCCGACGAGTTCACCAAGTTGATCGTGACCCAGCAGGCCTATTCGGCCAACACCAAGGTGATCACGACGGCGAATACGATGGTCCAGGATCTCCTGAACGTGTTGCGCTGATCGGCGCGTAACGTAACCAAAGGCGGCAAGTAACATGGGTTTGAGTTCAGCCCTTGCCAGTGCGATGAGCGGTCTGCGTGCCAACCAGGCGGCGCTGTCGATCGTTTCGTCGAACGTCGCAAACTCGCAGACGCCGGGTTACGTCGCCCAGACGCCGAACCAGATCGAAGTCACCACCGGTGACTTCGGTGCGACAGCGAAGACGACAGGCGTCAGCCGCGAGATCGACAGCTATGTGCAGAACCAGCTGCGCACCGAGACCGGCGGCAGCGGCTATGCCGACCAGATGGCCAACATTCTGAAGCAGCTTCAGAGTGTCTACGGCACGCCCGGCAACAGCGGTACGCTCGAAAACGCGCTGAACACTTTCACCTCTTCGCTGCAGGCGCTCTCCACCAGTGCAGGCTCCTCGTCGGCGCAGCGCGTCGCGCTCGGCGCCGCGCAGGCGCTGGCGACGCAGCTCAACGTCACCACCAAGGGCATCCAGTCGCTGCGCTCGAACGTCGAGCAGGATCTCGGCACCTCGTCGCAAGCCGCCAATGCGGCGTTGAACCAGATCGCCGACATCAACACCAAGCTGCAAGGGCTGGCGCCGACCGATCCGTCCGCCGCGAACCTGATGGACCAGCGCGACCAGGCCATCAACAGCCTGTCGAAATATGTCGACGTCCGCGTCACCACGGACGGATCGAACCAGGCCAATATCTACACCACGACAGGCATCCAGCTGGTCGGCGCCGGACTCGCCTCCCAGTTCACGTTTGCATCCGCCGGTGCGCTGTCGGCGACCTCGCTCTACAACACCGATCCGACCAAATCCGGGGTCGGGACGCTCAACATCAAGCTGCCGAACGGCTCGTCCATCGACGTTGCCGGCAACAACGTCGTCTCCTCCGGTCAGATCGCGGCCGACCTGAAGCTGCGCGACCAGACCCTGGTGCAGGCGCAGAACCAGGTCGACCAGCTCGCCGCGACGATGTCGAGCGCGCTGTCGGACAAGACCACGGCGGGCACCCCCGTCTCCGGCCCGCCCGCCGGCTTCGACATCGATCTTGCCGGCGCGCAGCCGGGCAACACCGTCAACATCAGCTATATCGATTCCACGAACACCCAGCGCCAGGTCACGCTGGTGAACGTGACCGATCCGACGGCGCTGCCGCTGCAAAATGCCACCGGCGCCAATCCGATGCAGATCGGCGTCAATTTTTCCGGCGGCATGGGCGCGATCGCCTCCGCGCTCAACACCGCGCTGTCGGGCTCGCACCTGATATTTTCCGCGGCACCGTCCCCGGCGACCGCGACGACGCTGCGCGTCACCGACGACAACAGCGGCCTTGCCAAGGTCAATTCGGCCTCGAGCTCCAAGACGGTCTCGTCGCTGACCTCGGGCGGTCCGCAACTGCCGTTGTTCACCGACGGCGGCCAGGCGCTCTATACCGGCGCGATCACGGGCACGGGCTCGCAGATGACCGGCCTTGCCGGCCGGATCGCTGTCAACACGCAGCTCACGGCCGACCCCACCAGGCTGTCGATCTACAGCACCTCGCCGGTGACGCCCACGGGCGACACCACGCGCTCGGACTATCTGTACTCGCAGCTCACCACCGCTGTGTACTCCTATTCGCCGCAGACCGGCCTCGGCTCGGCGAGCCAGCCGTTCACGGGCAGCGTCTCGAACTATCTGCAGCAGTTCCTGAGCGTGCAGGCCAACGCCTCGACCCAGGCGACCCAGCTCCAGCAGGGCCAGAGCGTCGTGGTTTCGACGCTGCAGGCCAAGTTCAATTCGACCTCCAGCGTCAATCTGGACTCGGAGATGTCGAACCTGATCCAGCTTCAGAATGCCTATGCCGCCAATGCGCACGTGATGTCGGTGGTGCAGAGCATGATGACCACGCTGATGCAAGTTCAATTGTAGGCCCGGTAGGAAGCTTGAACGATGTCGATCAGCAGCATCAATTACGGCTCGTCCGTCCTCGGAGCGCAGGTCCGCAACATCAACCAGCAGCTCACCGACCTGTCGACGCAGCTGTCGACCGGCAAGCTGTCGCAGAACTATTCCGGCATGGGGACCAACGAAGGCTTCGCGATCGCCTCGCGCGCGCAGCTTTCGGACATCGCCGCCTATACCGACACGATCACCAACGTCAACGTCAACATCAACCTTGCCAACACCGCGCTGCAGTCGCTGACGACGATCCGCAACACCGTGCAGACGGGCTCCGCCAGCACCTCGCAGGATCTCAACGTCAATGGCCAGACCGTTGCGCAGAACACCGCCGCCGCGCAGTTCGGCTCGATGGTCGGCGTGCTCAACACGCAGTCGGGCAACCGCTATCTGTTCTCCGGGACTGCCTACAACACTCAATCGGTCGCGGACGCCGGCATCATCATCAACGGCACCACCACGCAGGCCGGCCTGAAGCAGGTCATGGCCGAGCGTCAGGCCGCCGACCTCGGCACCAACGGCATGGGCCGGCTGGTGCAGTCGACCTTGGCATCGGGCGCGATCCAGGTGCAGGAGGATTCGGCGACGTCGCCGTTTGGACTCAAGATCGCCGCGGTCTCCTCGACGCTGACCGGCGCGACCGTCACCGGCCCGAGCGGTTCGCCGGTGTCGTTCTCGGTCAATCTCAACGGCGTCAACCCGAACAACGGCGACAAGCTCAGCGTGAAGTTCACGCTGCCTGACGGCTCGACCGAGCAGGTCGACCTGACCGCGTCCACCACGACGCCGACGCCGGTCGGCAGCTTTGCGATCGACCCGGGTAATCCCAAGGTAATTCCACCGGTTCCCTCCAACCCGGCCGTCACGTCGGCGAATCTCAACACCGCGCTGAATACCGCGATCACCAAGCTCGCCAACACTTCGCTGGTGGCAGCATCGGCCGTCGCCGCCGGCGACAATTTCTTCAATACGGCGGGATCAGCCACGGCGAATGCGGCGGCCACAGGCAATCTCAGCTCCTATACCTCGACGACCGGGACGGCTTCGGTCGCGTTGCAGGACAGCACTTTGGCGGCTGCGTCGACGACCACGTCGCTCGATCCTTCGGCGACACCCCATCTCAACGGAGCCATTCTCAACGCGCTCGCCAACGCTCCGACGGGCACCACCCTGACCATCACCGGCGCGAGCGGCGCCCACACGATCACCTTCGACCCTACCGTCACCACGGTCACGACGGCCAGCGGCAATACCACGATCGGACTAGCTTCGGGCAGCGCCGCGAAGGTGTCTGATATCTTGAATGCGATCGCGACGGCCGCCGGCGTTCCGTCCGCCAACGTGACTCTGAGCGCCAGCGGTAATATCCAGATCGCAACCGGCACCGGCGCCGACGTGTCGGTCACCGGCGGCGCAGCGGCCACGGCGCTCGGTCTCAGCAGCGTGACCCGCGGCAATTTGTCGTCGACACCTCCGATCACCGGTTCGACTCTGCTGAGCGGCACTGCGACCACGGGCGGCCCGGAAGTCCTCTCAACCGCGTTCCAGGCGGGCTCGGCGGGTCCGCCTGTCGTCAACCCCGATACGATCACGGTCAACGGTCAGACGCTGACTTTTGTCGCCTCGGGCGCCGTCGGCCCAAACCAGATCAACATTACCGACAACGTCTCAACGCTGCTGGGCAAGATCGATCAGATCACCGGCACCTCGAAGCCGTCGACCATCCATGGCGGCGTGATCACGATCAACACCGACGATCCCGGCAGCCTCAACATCACGAGCTCGAACAGCGCGGCGTTCGCGGCGCTCGGCTTCACGACCTCGCCGGTCACGGCGGCAAAGGCTCCGCTGCGCGTCGGCTCCTCGCCGGCAGGTTCAGCGACCACGCTGGTGAACGGCACGGCCAACACCGTGAAATGGTACACCGGCAATGACGGGCCGGGCTCGGCGCGCTCGACCGCGGTGGCGCGGGTGGATGACTCCGTCACGGTGCAATATGGCGCCCAGGCCGACGAGACTGCGATCCGCAAGCAGTTGCAGGCGATCGCCGTGTTCGGCACGTTCTCGACCTCGCCGACCGGGCAATATGCGGGCGCGCAGGTGTCGGCGCTGAGCCTGCGCACGACGCAGGCGCTGACGCCGCAGGCCGGGCAGCAGAAGATCGAGGACATCCAGACCGACATCGCGATGGCCCAGAACACGATGAAGGACGCGACCACGCGCCAGACTCAGGCGAAGGCGCAGCTCCAGACCATCGTCGACCAGGCGGAATCGGCCTCGCCCGACCAAGTCGCGAGCGAAATCCTGTCGCTCCAGAACGCGCTGCAGGCGTCCTACCAGACTACCGCCAAACTCGCGGAGCTCTCGCTGGTCAAGTACCTCTAGCGGTGCATTAAGACGCCATTAACCATGCCTCTTTACCTCTTGGAGAGGATTTGAGCGCACGGAGCCGTCGATGTCGGACAAGATGCAACTGGTGGTGGCGACGCCCTGCTTCGGCGGCCAGGTGTCGAGCATATATGCGAGCTCCATCTTCGCGCTCCAGCGCGCCGTGCACGGCATGTCCAATCTCGGACTCAAGGTGCTGCTGCGGGACGGGGATGCGCTGATCACGCGCGCACGGGCCAATCTGGTCGCGATGTTCCTGGACGACCCCCACGCCACGCATTTCCTGTTCATCGACGCCGATATCGGCTTCAAGCCCGACCAGGTGTTTCGGCTGATCGAATGCGGCGCCGACGTCGTCGCCGGTTGCTACCCGATCAAGCGGGTGAACTGGGACAAGGCCGCGCGGGCGATCCAGTCCGGACGCACCGATGTGCCGGCGGCCGCGCTCGACTACGTGCTAGAGATCGAGGACCCCGATCGCATCGTGGTGGTCAACGGCTTTACCCGCGTGCGCTATGCCGGCACCGGCTTCCTGATGATCCGCCGCCAGGCGCTGGAGGCGATGTGCCGTCATCCGGACTACGCCAATCTGCAATTCTTCCGCGAACATTCGCATGACACGTTGGTCGCGAGCCCGAACCGGTTCGCGCTGTTCGAATGCATGATCGACCCGGCGACCGGCACTTACCTCTCCGAGGACTTCGCCTTCTGCAAGCGCTGGACCGATATCGGCGGCGAGATCTGGGCCGATATCCAGAGCTCGCTCGACCATGTCGGTCCCTCCGTCTTCCACGGCGATATCGCCTCGCAATTCGCAGCCGCGCCTGCGGCGGCCGACGCGGCGTGAGCCTGTCGGGATGAGCATCGGCGCATCCCACCTGTCGGACATCGGGCACGCGTCCGGGGGCGGCTCGCGCTATCGCCTGCGCGATCTCTTCACGCCGCTGGACACGCTGCTCGTCTCCGGCGGTGATGAACGGCTGGCGCTGGATCCGAAAGAGCGCGTCAACGCCTATGGCTGCGCGGCTTCGCCCGAACCCGAGATCTGGAATTTCGCCTCGTCGACGGCTTCGCCGATCTCGCAAGGCTCCTACGAGCGCGCCGCGCTGGCGCGCGAGGAGCTGGTCCACAAATCGCTGTTCGACGAGGTCGAGATCGCCTTCGACCGGCGCTGCGAGCACCTGCGCGATGAGTTGCGCGGACACTTCCAGCTCCCGCCGCGCGTCGACGTGGTGTTCTCGCCATCGGGCACCGACTCGCAGCTGCACGCCTTGTTCCTGGCGCATGCTGTGCTCGGCGCGCCGCCGGTGACGATCGTGGTCGGTGCCGACCAGACCGGCAGCGGCACGGCACATACCGCGCGCGGGCATCACTTCAGCACGATGACGGCGAGTGGCCTTGCGGTGCGCAAGGACGGCGCGATCGCGGGTCTTGCAGGCGACAGCATCAGCGTGCCGCTGCTTGACGCCGAGACCGGCTTCACGATGCGCGCTGACGCGGATGCTGCGGTCATGCGCGCAATCGAGGACAGCCTGGCGCAAGGCCGGCGCGTTCTGTTGCACATTATGGATTCGTCAAAGCTCGGCTGGCGTGCACCGAGCGTCGCCTGTCTCGATGAGATCGCGCGGCGCTGGCCGCGCAAGGTGCAGGTCGTCGTCGATGCCTGTCAGGCCAGGCTCGGCCGACGCCGGCTGCGCTCCTATCTCGATCGCAGCTATATGGTCCTGATCACGGGGTCGAAATTCTTCGGCGGGCCTGCCTTCAGTGGAGCGCTGCTGGTGCCGAAGGGGTTCTCTCGCCTGCTTGGCCAGACCGAGGGACTCGCGCCGGGCGTCTTCGACTATGCCGGCCGCTGTGACTGGCCAATGACATGGAGTGCGCTGCGCTCTCGCTTCGAACGTCGCCCGAATTTCGGCCAGTGGCTGCGCTGGGAAGCGGCACTCGCCGCGATCGGCAGCTACCATGCAGTGCCTGGCGCGTTCCGCGCCAAGGCGTTTGCCGAGCTCGCATCCGGTATCGACGCCATGATCGCGTCGTCGCCGTCGCTGCGCGCCATCCCGGCCGCCATTGGTACCGCGGACGTCGGCGACGAGGAATTCGCCCAACCCACGATTTTTCCCTTCACCCTCATGCGCAATGGCAAGCCGGTATCCGTCGCCGAGACGAGCGCGGTTCATCGCGCGCTGGCGCGCGACATGACCGATTACGTCGGTGGCAGCGCGGAGAACCGGCAGGTTGCGGCCCAGCGCTGTCTCGTCGGCCAGCCGGTGCGACTGGAGCAGCCGGAGGGCGCACCGCAGGCTGCGCTGCGGCTATGCGTGGGTGCAAGGCTCGTTACCGACGCCTGGTCGCCCGACGGCGCGCAAGCGCAACGCAATATGCAGCACATTGTCGATCGCATCGCCCAAATCCTGGCGAAGATCGATCTGCTGCTTGACCGAACCGCCGCCGTGCCGGCGTAGCCCTTATAGGTGTGAGATGTTGCATCCGCTTGCCGCGCCGAACTATGCCGACCGCATCGGCTTTGCGCATTTGACGCGCCAGGCTTTCGAGGGCGTCGATCTGCTTCCATTGCGCGAGCATCTGCTGGCGCGGATCGCCGATGGGACGGCGCAGGCGGGCGAGGGGCTCGATCTGTCGCTGATCGCCCAGCTGATGGGCGAGAAGGAAGCCGGGCTCGTGATCCAGTCCGAAGTGTTGTCCTTCCATCAGCTGTTTCGCACCCCCACTGCGGCGCCGAAGCCGGGCTTGCGCGTGCTTGCGCTCGCGGCGGACATCGACATGGGCGGCAATACGCCGATCGAATTTTTGCTGGAAGGATCCGACATCGAGCTGTTGACGCTCTATGTGACCAAGACGACGGGTCTGCCGGATACGCTTCCCGAACACGACGTTGCTATCGTGGTCGCCTCCGATTCGGACGAGTGCCGCGACGTGCTCGCGCTGATCGAAAAGGCCGCGCCGCACTGGCCGCGGCCGCTGCTCAATCGTCCCGAGCTGATCGGCAACCTCGATCGCGACAAGCTGTATCGGCTGTTGGCTGGCATCCCGGGTCTCGACATTCCCGTGACTGCGGGCGCGACGCGCGCGCAGTTGACGGCTCTCGCGGAAGGGCGGATCGCCTGCGCGGAGATCACCGGTGAGCTGCACTTCCCAATGATCGTGCGGCCGCGCGGCACGCATGCAGGCGTCGGGCTTGCGAAGGTCGACGATGCCGCTGCGCTTGCGGCTTATCTTGCCGAGCGGCAGGAGCAGGAGTTCTTCGTCGCGCGTTTCGTCAACTACGCGAGCCCCGACGGCCTTTATCGCAAGATCCGGCTTGCCATCGTCGACGGCAAGCCGTTTGCCTGTCACATGGCAATCGCCGATCGCTGGGACATCTGGTATCTCAACGCCTACATGGCGTTCAGTGAAGAGAAGCGCGCTGAAGAAGCCATCTTCATGCAGGACTTCGACAACGCCTTCGCAGCACGCCACAGGCACGCGCTCGACGAAATGAGCCGGCGCGTCGGCCTCGATTATTTCATCGTGGATTGCGCCGAGAACCAGAACGGCGAGCTTCTGGTGTTCGAGGCCGACAACACCGCTGTCGTGCACAACATGGATTCGCCGGTCGTGTTCCCGTACAAGCCGCCGCAGATGCGCAAGATCTTTGCCGCATTCACCGCCATGCTGTCGCGGCACGCAGAGGGGCCTGCAAAGGCAGGCATCGGGAGCGCTGCATGAACGAGATGATCCGCAACACGCAGACGTCCGTCACGAAGGGATCGCTCGATCCGCAGGATTGGAGCGAATTTCGCACGCTCGCCCATCGCATGCTGGACGAGGCGATCGACGGTATCGCCAATGTCCGCGCGCGTCCGGTCTGGCAGCCGATCCCCAACGAGGTTCGCGCGGCTGTCAGAACCGGCCTGCCGCGCGCGGCAACCGATCTCGCCGAAGTCTATCGCGAATTCTCCGAGCACGTCGCGCCCTACGCCACCGGTAACGTTCATCCCGGCTTCATGGGCTGGGTGCATGGCGGCGGCACTGCGGTCGGTATGGTCGCAGAGATGCTCGCGGCCGGGCTCAATGCCAATCTCGGCGGACGCGATCACATGCCGATCGAGGTCGAGCGCCAGATCGTCGAATGGATGCGCGGCCTGTTCGGCTTTCCACAAGGCGCGAGCGGGATCTTCGTCACCGGTACGTCGATGGCCAATCTTATGGCGGTGCTGGTGGCGCGCACGAGCGCGCTCGGCGCGCTGGCGCGGCAGCACGGCATCGGCAATGACGGTGCGCTGCTGACGGCTTATGCCTCAAAAGCGGCGCATGGCTGCATTTCCCGCGCGATGGACATCGCCGGGTTCGGCACCGATGCACTGCGCAGGATCAATGTCGATTGCGATCATCGCATCGATGTCAGCGCGCTGCGCGCGCAGATCGCTGCTGATCGCGAGGTCGGTTTCAAGCCGTTCCTGGTCACGGCGTCCGCCGGCACTGTCGACATCGGTGCGATCGACGACCTGAAGGCGGTCGCGGATTTGTGCCGCGAGGAAGGGATCTGGTTTCACGTCGACGGCGCCTTCGGTGCGCTCGCGATCCTCTCGCCCGAACTCGCGCCGCTGCTCGAGGGCATCGAGCGTGCGGACTCGATCGCGCTCGACTTCCACAAATGGGGGCAGGTGCCCTATGACGCCGGCTTCCTGCTGGTGCGTGACGGCGAACGGCATCGGCAAGCCTTTGCGCAGCCGGCTGCCTATCTCAGCCGAGAGGCGAGGGGGCTTGCGGCCGGCGCGGTGTGGCCTTGCGATCTCGGTCCCGATCTGTCGCGCGGGTTCCGCGCGCTGAAGACATGGTTCACGCTGAAGACGTTCGGCGCCGACCGGCTGGGTGAGGTGATCGCGCGAAGCTGCGCGCTCGCAAGATATCTGGAGACGCGCGTGCTCGCCGAGCCCAGGCTCGAGTTGCTCGCGCCCGTCAATCTCAACATCGTCTGCTTCCGTTATCGCGCTGATGACGCGATCAATCGCGAGATCGTCGCCGATGTTCAGGAGTCCGGCATTGCCGCACCGTCGAGCACGACGCTGGACGGCAGGTTCGCGATCCGCGCGGCGATCGTCAACCACCGCACCGCGGAGACCGATATCGAAGCGCTGCTGGCGGCGGTGACAAGGTTCGGGATGCAGAGGACCGGCGGAGTGATCGAGGTCGAAGCGCCGCCGCTCGCGACGCAGTAGATGTCATCGGTCGAAACGACGACGGCCCCGGAGATGATCCGGGGCCGTTGTCGTTGAGGCGGGAGCGCGCCGATCAGGCCGCCGTGCTGACGTCGCCCGGCTCGGTCTTGGCTTCGTTCTTGGGATGAGTTGCCTCGAACTGCTCACGCAGCTTGTCTTCGTAGGCAATCAGCTTGCGGGCGTCCTTCAGCGCCCGGTAGAGATCGCCGCTCATGATGTTGTTGTTAATGCTCTCGATGATTGGCCAGGCGCTGGGCACGGCAGTGATGATGTCGCGGACGAGGTTGAAATAGGTGCCGTGCTGGCTCTGCGGATCCGGCGAGATGTACATCAGCTGGACCGCCAGATAGACGAGCTTGGCCGGCGTATCGGCAGTCTCCGGCGTGAGAATGTCACGCTCGCGCAGGATCGGCACGTTCTCGCCGTCGATCAGAAGGCGGGCGCGTTGGTCGGTGTTGGTGATGACGCAATTACCGACAATAATGCGTTCGTGCGGCCTGAGCTCGACCTTGAGGGCCATTGCCTGTTCTCCATCAACGCTTTCGTAACCGAAGCGCGTGTTGTGGCTGATCAGGGCGCAATACTCCCTCAACAATAGTTAACGAGTTCTGAATCCCGATCCTGGTCGCGGGAAAGCTCAATTATTTCAATGGTGAATTTGCTGGGCGATGCAACGTCGCCGCTGCGCAGATCAACCGAATCACGCCGCGACTCGGCGAAAGCGCCGGTTTCATTTCATGCTTCGTTAGAGTCTCGGCGCCACCGTCCGCCGGTCGCTGGATCAATCAAGACCCAAGCGGACGCGTAACAGTAGCGTCGTTTACCAGAAAGGTAACAGAGTCATGTCCGGTATCGTTCTCTCATCCTCGGTTCGTCAGAACCTGCTCTCTCTCCAATCTACTGCTGATCTTCTCGCCACCACGCAGAGCCGCTTGTCGACCGGCAAGAGTGTCAACTCGGCTCTGGACAATCCGACCAACTTCTTCACCGCCCAGTCGCTCGACAACCGCGCCAGCGACATCAACAACCTGCTCGACAACATCGGCAACGGCGTGCAGGTGCTGCAGGCTGCCAACACCGGCATCACCTCGCTGCAGAAGCTCGTCGATAGCGCGAAGTCGATCGCCAACCAGGCGCTGCAGACCACGGTCGGCTACTCCACAAAGTCCAACGTCTCCACCACGATCTCGGGTGCGACGGCGGCCGATCTGCGTGGCACGACCTCCTTCGCCAGCGCGACTGCATTGAGCAACGTCCTGTATAACGGCACGGCCGGCGGCACCACGGCGGCGAGCGGCACCACGACCCTTGGCGCAGCCCAGGGCTCGGTCGTGAGCACCGGTACGTCCTACGCAGCCGACGGCTCGACGGCCTTGACGGGTGCGATCACCCTGCTCGGCACCACCACGTCCAGCGCGCTGGCCACGGCGCCCGCCGATGGCGACACGCTGACGGTGAACGGCAAGAC
>NZ_JAFCLG010000013.1 GCF_018129685.1 Bradyrhizobium manausense | reverse complement strand
GGATGAAGAACAGCCGCGGCTGCTCATCAAGCATGTGGCTGTGGATAGCGGTCACCTCGATATCGCCGGCGCGCAGGGCACGGATCAGTGGGTTCACTTCGTCGCCCGTGACGAGAAAATCGCCCGTGATTGCCGCCTTGCCGCCGCCGGTGGGCTGGAAGTTGATGGCATTGGCGCCGCCCATGGCCGTGGCGACGGTCATGCCGCCTTCGGTAGGCGGATCACGGCGCGGAATGTTAAACTGGTAGACGCCACCGTTGGCAGCACCTTTGGCCATCATGATTGCGTCCAGCTTGGCAATATCGAGATCAATCGGCTGAGCCGGCGGCGGCGATGTGGGCGCCGGATCAAAGGGTGTCTTGCTCGACGACGATAAGGCCTCATGGAGGGCAGATGCCATCTTTTCAGGATTGCCGTGGCCTCCCACGTGCATGTAGAAAGTCGCGGGCGACGCGCGCAAGATATGATTGTGGATAGCCGTGATGTCGAGACCGCTGTTGAGGAGCTTGGTCATGACCGGCGTAATTTCGGTTTCGAGCAACACCAGGTCGCCCATCAGCATGGCTTCGCCGTGCATCGGCGCGAAGGCAACCCAACCGCCAAGCGCAAAAGCCGGCTTGATGGATACGCCCTCAAGCGTCACCTTCAGATCGGACCGGGGCAGGCCATAGCGATGAACCTCCCCGGATACCGCCGCGGTCTTGCCAAGTGCCGTGTCAACCTTCTTCCAGTCGATGTCGGCAGCCCCGGCAGGCAGTGAAATTAGCAGCGCGGCATTTAGCGCGAGCAGCGCGATCGGATGTTTCATGAACTACTCCTTGTTCCGCGCCCAAAGCTATTTCGGCCGCGTGCCATGACCGCGCCAATTGATCGATTTCGGTAGTTTCTCGGGAAAGGTGGTGCTTTGGACATGCAAAAGCGCCTCGCAAAGTGCGAAACGCGATACTTGGGCATGTCGCCTCGTGGGGAGATCGCGGGTCCCCAAGCAAATTTAATCATCCACCCAAGAAATGGTTCCCTGACGAAGGATTGCCAAGCTGGGGTGGCTGAGGGTGGCAGCCGGAAAATCGACGTCTATGGGGATCAGTCACGGCGGCAGTGCGCCGTACTTCCGCAGGGATCACATTTTCGTCCCGATCGGCCGAGCGGTCTCGAAGCAGATGTTATCTACGGCGGACGTAGTCTCAACCGTGTCGATGTCGATGATGTAGATCCGGATAGTGCGGATGCTTGTGGCGAAGCGGCTCGTGGCGATGCCAATGTGAATGCGGCTCCGCTATCGCTTCATCATGTTGATGCTGGTGATGCTCGTCATGAACGTGGCTGTGGTCATGCTCCAGAACCTCGTGCTTGTGATCGTGCTCATGCCGCTCGGCCAGGTGCCGCCAAAGACCGCAGCCCATCAATAATCCGGCCAGCACCAACTGAAGCGTGAGTGGCTCACCGAGAAGCAGGATCGCGACAACCGCTCCAATGAACGGCGCCAACGAAAAATAAGCCCCAGTCCGCGCAGTCCCGAGGTGCCGTAGCGCCAGCACGAATAAAATTAGACTTACGCCGACGCCCAGAAAGCCAACCATGGCCGCAGCACCGATAATAGAAGCAGACGGAAGCGGGGAGCCAACGACAAGAGCCAAACCGACGTTAACGGTTCCTGCCACCAACCCCTTGATCATGGTCGTGACAACCGGGTCGGCGGAGGAAAGCTTGCGGGTGAGATTGTTGTCGAGGCCCCACGCCAGGCAGGCGCCGGCGATCATTCCGCCGCCGGCGTCGAACCTGATGCCTTTTCCATCCCATGACAGAACCATCGCGCCAATTACGATTGCCAACGCTCCCAGCAACAGGCGGCCGTCCACGTTCTCCTTGAAGATCAACCATGCGATGCCCATGGTGGCCAGACCTTCGAGGTTGAGAAGCAATGAACCAGATGAAGCGGAGGTCTGCTGTAGACCTAACATCAGCAGCAACGGGGCCACGCATCCGCCAAAAATCACGACGGCGGCCAGCCAAGGTAGGTCTCTTCTGCGCAATGCCGCCTCGGCCGCAGGAATGCCAAGAGCGGCACGCCCAAGATGGACAACTGCCAGCCCTGTCCCAGCCCCCAGGTAAAGCAGGCCCGCGAGCATCTGCGGCGCTATCGAACCCAAGAGAATTTTAGCGAGCGGGGCCGATGCGCCGAACAACACGGCCGATGCCAACGCCATCGGAACGCCGGGCCAGAGATGAGATGCGGGGGGCTGGGACATGCTTTTACCTTACCACAATGGATGGACCGTTTGCCTGACCGATCGGCTTCTGCCGCGCGGTTGCGCTGCGGACATTCGATCTCGCGGCGGCCGTTACTTCAGTTCCAATCTCGCCTGTCGGCACGAATGAAAAGTGCTGAGGGGCGCCGCGCGACCTGTCTGACCTGTAAAGTTCATGGAAGCGCCCGAACGAGATGCAGCGCGGCGATCAGCGCACCAACCGACAGCGCCACCGACGCTACCATGTAGGCGGATGATGCCAACGTCTGTCCGCGTTCAATCAAATAGTAGGCGTCGAGAGAGAACGTGGAAAACGTCGTGTAGCCACCACAAATGCCGACTGTCAGGAATATCCGCATTGCCTGCGACACGTCCCATTTGGCTGCGAACAGGCCAACGAACGCACCAATCAAAAATGAGCCCGTCACGTTGATTATGAACGTGCCCCAAGGGAAGTCCGTTCCGAATAGCTTTCCGGATGCGATGCCGACCAGATATCGCGCGACCGATCCGAGCGCGCCGCCGGCCGCTACAGCAAGGATGAATTGAGGGGTCATTTGGACATGCTCCTACCTGCGCTCTCGCGCCTAGTAGGAGTCATCAGCCGACACGGCGGTTTCGGGGGAACCCCATCCCCATCACTATGCATAATTTTACGCGAAACAGCCTGCATCGACAAGTCCGCCCCCAGCCTGAGGGCAGAAGCGGTGGGTCGAAGAGCGCTGCACGACAACGGCACGTCGGCACCGCACCTGGATCGGAAGGAGGGCGGATGCTGGCCATCGACTACGTGACTGGCGCGTGATCGAGCGCCCGGGCTATGCTCCAACCATGAACAGGACACATCAGAAGCCGATAGCCGGATGGATGGCGCTCGCAGGCCTTGCGACCGGTGCCGTCGCGGTGCTGGCGACTTCGTGCTGCGTGCTGCCCCTCGTCCTGGGCGGACTCGGAGCGGGAGCCGGCCTGTTTTCCACACTTGAGGTCCTTGCCGACTACCAGACGTCGATCCTTGTCTTCAGCGTCTGTCTGGTCGCGCTGGCATGGGTCGTTTATTTTCAGCGGCGCGGGGCCAGAAGCACGGCGGTCGTGCTGGCCGCCGCATCGTTGTTCGTGGTCACGGCGGCAAACTGGACGACCTTCGAGCGGCCGCTTCTCAAGATGGTCCGGGCGGCGCGCTGATGCAGTTGGAATCCACGATCACCTGCCCGAAGTGCAGGCATATGTCGAAAGAGACGATGCCCACCGACGCTTGCCAGTTCTTCTACGACTGCAAGGGTTGCGGCGAGAGGTTGAAGCCCATGGCCGGTGATTGCTGCGTGTTCTGCTCCTACGGTTCGGTGCCGTGTCCGCCGATCCAGGCGGGGGACTGTTGCTCCTAGCCGAGATGCCAGGAACGGGACAGCTCTCGCGGAAGGGGCTTCCGTCGTCTAGTCGCACCGGCGATGATTCCAGCGCCGTCCTGCCTTACGGACTCGACGGCCACCGCCGCATGGAAAATGCGCCCGCGTATTCCGACGTCCAAGGGCACTTTCTCTGCTTCCTTTGGCGAAAGCTTCCACGGCCTTCAGGAACCTTGACCGGGTGTGGCTCAAGCCTGATGGGCCGGTAAGTCGGATGTGTTCGACGAACTCGCGTCCGTTCATCTACCAGAAACTTTAACACGTCATGGGTGTCGCGAAATCCCGAATCGACATCGAGTTGGCTTTCCGACCAACCCTTTGTCGCTTTGTCGCTGCGAAGCATTTAGCCGCACGACATTACAATCTTCAATGACCGTGAGTCGCCGGCTCTGTCATATGAAATTCCTGAATGTCCTCCTTGTCCTGCGCCGACAAAATAATCCGCGCATCGAATTCATGTGGCTCGGCCGGCGCGGACCCGCTCTCAAGAATGGAAAGGTTTCCTGATGTCGGCGCAAGGACGAGGGTTTCTGGCCGTCCAGCGCGGTCGATCACCACAACCGCGTGAAGCCCTTCGGCGGACCGGTTCAGCGTCAGCCGCATCCGCTCCCCCGTCGGCGTGTTCGCGATTGAGAGCTCGCCCTCGGCGAGTTCACCGCTAATCCGGACCGGCTCTGGAGCCTGATGCACGTTCGGTATCGGGGTCCCTTCGGCTTTCGATGACACTCGAACGTTCGCAATGGACAGAGCGGGTATGTGCTCGAGCATCTCATTACGAACGTTTTCCGCCAAACGGTCGGCCTCGATCATAGGCATATCCGCGGGAACGAGGACGCCTACGTCAGCGAGCAGGCGATGCCCCAGCCAACGCGCCTTGACGTCAAGCACCTGCCGGACGCCATCGATGTGCCCGGCGGCATGTCTAATTTCGTCTGTGACGGCGGGGTCGACGCCGTCGAGCATCCGGACGAACACCGCCTTGGACGACTGCCAAACGATGCCGAATATGGCGATCGTGATGAGAAGCCCGACGATCGGATCCGCCAGCGGAAATCCCAACCATACGCCGACCGCACCGAAGACTACCGCGAGACTTGTGAAACCGTCGGTGCGCGCATGATAACCGTCAGCGATAAGCGCTGCGCTGTTGATCTCGCGCCCGACCTTGATCCGGAAGACCGCTACGGCTTCGTTCCCGAGAAATCCGATGATGCCCGCGGCGACCACCCAGGGAATGAAGTCGATGCGCTGGGGGTGAATCAGGCGGTCGATCGCCTCATAGCCGGCAAAGATTGCGCTGAAGAGGATGATCGCCACGATGGCAACGCCCGCCAGATCTTCGACCCGTCCGAGGCCGTACGTGAAGGTCTTGCTCGGCTTGCGGCGTGCGAGCGCGAAAGCTACCCAGAGAGGAATCGCGGTGACGGCATCCCCGACGTTGTGGATGGTATCGGCAAGCAGCGCGACGCTGCCCGAGATTACGACGACCACAAGCTGCAAGGCGGACGTGATCGCCAGCACGACAAACGACCACTTGATGGCCCGGATCCCCTTTGTCGTCGTCGCGATGGTGGGATCTATCGACCCGTGCGTGTGGCCATGACTCTTGCTGTCGTCCGGCCCGTGGCCGAGCCCCAACGATTGCCCTTGGGGCGACATTCCGAACCAGTCCTGGATTTTCTTCAACATTTCTTACCTTCGGTTTCTATTCGGCCGCACGGCTCGGAATGAATGCGCTGTCGGATTTCTTCTGCGTCTGGGCGGATGCGAAGTAGGAGTAGAGCGCCGGCAGGACTAGCAGCGTCAGCAGTGTCGCGCTCAACAGACCGCCGATCACGACCGTCGCCAACGGCTTCTGCACTTCGGCCCCAGTGCCCGTCGCGATGGCCATGGGTACGAAACCCAGCGAGGCGACCAGCGCCGTCATGATGACCGGGCGAAAGCGGGTGAGGGCACCCTGGCTGATGGCCAGGTGCGTGCCGACACCTTCCAGAATCAACTTCCGGATCTGGGTGAGCATCACCAGACCGTTGAGGACGGCGACGCCCGATAGGGCGATGAATCCGACCGCCGCCGAAATCGAGAACGGCATCCCGCGCAGCCACAGCGCCGCTATCCCGCCGGTCAACGCGAGCGGCACGGCGCTGAAGACGATGAGCGCGTCGCGCGGCGAGCCCAACGCGCCGAACAGAAGCAGATAGATCAGCAGAAAACAGCCCGGCACGACGATCATCAGGCGCTGCCGCGCAACGGTGAAGTTCTCGAATTGTCCGCCCCAGGTGAGGAAACTCCCCGGGGGGAGCTTGACCTGCTCGTCAACCTTGGCCTGCGCCTCCGCAACCAGGGAGCCGATGTCACGTCCGCGGACTTCGGCGGTCGCGACGACACGCCGTTTGCCATTTTCGCGACTGATCTGGTTGGCGCCCTCGGTCTGCTCGAACGTGGCAATCGTGCGCAGCGGGACGGAGGAAGAGGGAGCGTCCGGATTGGCGTGCGGAAGCGGCACCGGCAGGTTCTCAAGCGCGGAGATGTCGTTGCGAAGCGCATCGTTGAGACGGACGACGATCTGGAATCGGCGGTCGCCCTGGAAGACGAGCCCCGCGGGGCGTCCGCCAACGGCCGTCTCGATCAGGTCCTGCACCGACGCGAGGCTAAGACCGCGCCGGGCTATCTCTGATTTGTCTATCTTGATCTCTAGGAACGGAAGGCCCGCCGTCTCCTCGACCTTGACGCTTTCGGCGCCGTCCACATGGCGCAGCACGTCGGCGACCCGGCTTGCGGTCCGCTGCATCTCCGCGAAGTCATCTCCGAAAACCTTCACCGCAAGGGCTTCACGCACCCCCGCGATCAGTTCATTGAACCTCATCTGGATCGGCTGCGAGAAGCCGACCTTGTTGCCTGGCAGCTTGGCGGCCTCCGCCTCGATCCGCCGGATCAGGTCGTCCTTCGTCAGGCCGGGATTCGGCCACTCGTTTTGAGGCCTGACGATAATATAGGTGTCGGACGCGCTCGGAGGCATCGGATCGGCGGCTAGATCCGGCGTTCCGGTACGGGAAAAGACGAAGGCGACTTCGGGAAATTTGCTGATCTGGCGTTCGATCAGAAGCTGCATCCGCTGCGACTGCGCCAGCGCCGTGCTTGGCACGCGCTTGACCTCCATGACGATGTTCTTCTCGTCGAGGGTCGGCGTGAATTCCTGCCCGAGCCGGCCGAACAGAAGGACAGCGCCGACAAACAGCAGCACCGCGACCGCCATCACGGGGAGCGGCCTTGCAATCGTCCGCCGAAGCAAGGGCTCGTATCCGGACTTCAGCTTGCGAACGAAATAATTTTCGTCCTCGCGTACCGGCTTCGAAACCGCGACCGCGACGGCGGCCGGGACGAAGGTGAGCGAGACGACAAATGCGGTCGCGAGCGCGATCATCACCGTCAGCGCCATCGGCTCGAACGTCTTGCCCTCGACCCCCGTGAAGGCGAGCAGCGGAACGTAAACGATGATGATAATGATCTGGCCGTATACCGAGGGACGAATCATCTCCGAGGTCGAAGCCGTCACCGTGGACAACCGCTCTTCGAGCGACAGCGCCCGGCCCAGTTCGCGCTGTCGTTCAGCGAGATGGCGCAGGCTGTTTTCGGCGATGATGACGGCGCCGTCCACGATCAGGCCGAAGTCCAGCGCGCCCAGGCTCATGAGGTTGGCGCTGATCCGCCCCTGCAGCATGCCGGTGGCGGTGACCAGCATCGTTACGGGGATCACGCAGGCCGTGATGAGGGCGGCGCGCAGGTTGCCCAACAGCAGGAATAGGACCGCTATGACGAGAAGGGCACCTTCGGCCAGATTGCTCGCCACCGTGTGGATGGTCGCGTCTACCAGTTGCGTTCGGTTCAGCACGGTGTGCGCGTAGATGCCAGGCGGGAGGGTACGGCTAACCTCCTTGATGCGGGCGTCGGCGGCGGCCGCAACCGTTCGGCTGTTGCCGCCGATCAACATCAACGCCGTACCCAACACGACCTCGCGTCCATCCACACTGGCGCTGCCGGTGCGCAGTTCGCGTCCGATCGCGACGTCTGCGACGTCCCGCACCCGCACGGGAATGCCGCCGCGGGTAGTGACGACGATGTCCGAGATGTCGTCCATGTTCTCAACGCGTCCGGCAGCGCGCACGACGTAGCCTTCGCCGTTCTGCTCGATGTAGTTGGCTCCGCGGCTGACATTGTTTGCTTCGATGGCTGCGATCACCTGACTAAACGACAGGCCGTACCCCACCAGTTTCGCCGGATCCGGCTGCACCTGGAACTGCTTGACGAAGCCGCCGATGGCGTCGGCGCCGGCGACACCCGGCACGGCTTTCATCTGCGGGCGTATCACCCAGTCCTGGACCGTGCGCAGATAGACAGTACGCTCGAAATCGTCCGTGAGACGCTCGCCTTCAGGCGTGAGATAGCTTCCGTCGCTCTGCCATCCCGGCAGGCCGTCGCGGACGGGAGCGGTAGTGCCGGGCTTTTCGTATTCGACGGCCCACCAGTAGATTTCGCCGAGCCCCGTGGAAACCGGGCCCATCCTGACCTCGACACCCGGCGGAAGACTGGACTTGACATCGTTGATCCGCTCCGACACCAACTGCCGCGCGAAGTAGATATTGGTGCGATCGGCGAATACCGCCGTGATCTGCGCAAAACCGTTCCTGGAAAACGACCGCGTGGACTCCAGCCCCGGTATTCCCGCAAGCGCGGTCTCCAACGCGACGGTGACCTGCTTCTCGATCTCGACCGGCGCAAGCGCCGGCGCGACGGCGTTGATCTGCACTTGGACGTTGGTCACGTCCGGAACGGCGTCGATCGGCAGCTTCGTGAGCGACCACAGACCAGTTGCCGCAGCGCCGAGCGTGACGAGCAAAACGAGCCACCTGCGCTTTACCGAAAAGTCGACGATGCTCTCGATCATCGCTCAGTCCTCTTCGCTGGGCTTCGACAGTTCCGCCTTCAGCGAGAACGTGTTCGACACGGCTATCGTCTCGCCAGCCGCGAGGCCCGAGATGATTTCGACGGATTGCCCATCGCGCTGGCCGAGGACGACGTCCCGCTTTTCGAAACCGTCCTTGTTGCGGACGAAGACGGCCTTGCGGCCTTCGACGTTCTGTACGGCACTGAAGGGCGCCACCACGGGAGCGGCGCGCTCCCCGATGGCGATTGCGGCCGTAACGAACGACCCCGGCCGCCAGTGCCCGTCGGCGTTGTCAATGGCGGCGACGACGCGCGCCGTGCGGGTGTCCTTGTCGAGCAACGGGCTCACGAAGACGATCCTCGCTGTCCCCGTCTCCCGCTGTCCGCGCGTCGAGATGTTGACCGCTTGCCCTTCCTTGACCGCAGGCAGGTCGGACGACGAAACTGATAGGTCGATCCAGACGCGGCCGAGATCGACGATGACGAAGAGATCGGTCTCCAGATTGTCGCGACCAACGGCCGTTCCCAGTTCGACCCGGCGTTCAGCAATTCGTCCCGAGATGGGGGCTCGCACATTCTGGCTGCGCAGCAGCGCGTCGGCAGCTTGCGGAAGTGCTCCAATCTCATCTTCCCGCACGCCCAGCGCCAGCAGCTTCTGGCGCGCAATACTGAGACGCATCGATGCCTGAGCCGCCGCGTTGCGGGAACGGATGTACTGCTGCTCCGGAACGGCGCGTCCCTCCCAAAGGGATTTGTCGCGGGCCGTCAGATCCTGCTGCAGGTCGTTCGAGAGCCGGGCCGCCAGATATTCGCTCTTCGCGTCGGCGACTTCGCGGCTTTCGAGGACGGCCAGAATCTCGTCCTTGACGACGTCGTCGCCGATGTTCCTGTGCAACTCGGCGACAGTGCCGGACAGTTTGACGGCCACGTGGGCCACGCGACCGGCATCCGGCACGACGGTGCCTGGAACGGTGAGGCGCCTGGCAATCGTTGCGGGTCCGGCGCTTCGCACCTCGATCTCCGCAAGCTTGATGCGCTCTTCGTCGATGGCCACGACAGTGGACTTGTTCGGGGCGCCGGCTGGCTTGGCGTCCCGCTCCGCGACGGCCGCCGGAATGCCGAATCCGGCTACCCGCTGCAGGGCCGGTAGGCCGAATGCGAGTGCAGCACCAAGGGCAAACGCTGAGATGACGGTGATCGGCCGGATGTCCATGCGGAATACTGACGGTTTCTGTTCAGAACGGCGGTCGCCGTCAAAGGTATCGCGAGATTGCCTTGAACTCGGCGAGCACGCTTTCGGTCGATTTTGCCCGCCCGCCGTTCGCGGCGGTGTCGAGGCAATGATCGACATGATCGTGAATCAAGGCCTTCTTCGCCTCGCTGATCGCCTTTTCGACGGCATGAAGCTGTTGCGCCAGGTCAAGACAGGGACGGCCGTCCGCAAACATCTCGATCACCTTGCGAAGATGACCCTCGGCACGCTTCAGACGCTTGATGATACCCGGATGGGTTTCGTGGAAATGATCATTTGACATGTTGGAACGCTATCCCCCTGGGGGGGATATGACAAGCGGTTTCTACGGGAGGGTAGGCTACGGTGCGGCCGGTCCAATGCATCGAGGCCAGGCACCGGATGGTGCTGCGCTTTGTTAGCGGAAAGCGCGGGCCTGAGGACTGCACGCGTCGGCTCGGAGCCGACCAGCACGCGCTGTCACCCTGCTGTCGTCATGCTGGAGCGGTTCCCGGTGTTCAGTTCTCGCACGGTCTCGCCACAAAGCTCAGCAGGCCGGCGCTGGCGCCGGCCTGCATCAGAAACTACCGGCCTTCATGCTGCCAATGGGCGGTGACTTCGGCCCCCGATTTCGACAGATGCACATGCTGGTCGACGTGGTCGATCCAGGCGACCGGAATGAAATGATGATGCTCGCCGTCGGGCGAACTCTGCTTGGTGAGCTTGATCTTGTCCGCACCGTCGAGATGGTCGACCTTGCCGACGGTCTTCTTGTCCGACGAGATGACGTCCATGTGCTCTTTAATCTGTGAAGTATCGGTCATGTGGAGACTCCTTTCAGTTTGGAGATAAGGAACTCCCGACGGCACATAAAGTTGCTTTCGCGCTGCGATTGTCGGCCTTCATGCCGGCGCCGGGACGACCAAGGACGCGTTGATGCAAGTCTGGACCTACACCCTGATCCCGGCCTTGGCGGTCGTGCTGGGTGCCGCCGTAGCGGTCTGGCGACGGCCATCGCCTGCGTTCGCCGGCGCGATCCAGCATTTCGCCGCGGGCGTGGTGTTCGCGGCCGCCGCCGGAGAGTTGCTCCCCGACATCAAACACCGCCAGTCCGCCTGGGCTGTGATACTGGGTGGTGCGGCAGGCGTCCTGCTCATGCTGCTCATTAAGCGCTTCGGCGAGAATTCCAAAGGGACCTTGGGCCTCGTCGTCATGGTCGCCGTAGACATTTTCATCGACGGACTGGTGGTCGGCATAGGATTCGCCGCTGGGGCCAAGCAGGGTCTCTTGCTCACGGTCGCGCTCACGATCGAGGTCCTATTCCTCGGGCTCTCGCTGACGGGGGAGCTATCTGAATCGATCCGGCAACCGGCAAAAGTTCTGGCTATCGTTGCCGGGCTCGCGATTTTGTTGCCAGTCGGGGCCGCCATCGGCATCCCGGTCAGCCATCTTCCGAATTTCTGGATCGCGGCCTTCTTTTCCTTCGGCCTGGTCGCGCTGCTCTATCTCGTGACCGAAGAACTTCTGGTCGAAGCCCATTCGGCTCCGGAAAAGCCATGGGTCACCAGCTTGTTCTTCGTCGGCTTCCTGCTGATTCTGCTGCTGGACGAGCTCGCAGGTTAAATCCTCAACCAGGATGGCGCATGTCAAATTTCGAGGAAGAGAAGGTATCGGCGAGCCCGCTACGCGAATGGCTCACAAAAGTCGGATGGGAGATGGCTCTGGCGGTGGCGTTGGCTGTAGCGCTCACTCTCAGCACGGGAGGCACGCTCGCGTTGGCCATTCGCTATTTGGCCGGCTTCAGCGGCCTGGGTGCGCTTGTACAAGCTGCCCTGGCCGTTGGTCGGCAACGCCCGTTCGGTATGCGTCTATCGGAATGGGACGAAGCCATCGCGCTCGCGGCGCTATCGGTTGGATCGCATCTCGCCGCCGGCCGCATCGACTCGATCACATGAGGGAAGTGACGCCCATCGCGAACGCTGCTGCGGCCATCGTCGCGGTCGCGATCCAGCCTAGCCCCGTCAACCAACCGCCGATCGTAAACTGACCCATGATCTTCGCGTTGGCCGCCATCACCATCATCAGCGCCATTACCGGAACCGCGACGAGGCCGTTAATCACAGCACACCAGTACAGCGCCTTGATAGGGTTGATGGGGGTGAAGTTCATAAGCCCGCCGACGAGCGTCGCCATCACGATCGCCGCATAGAAGGCCTTCGCTTCCTTGGGCTGCCTTGCCAGGCCGATCGGCCACTTGCGGGCTTCCCCGATCGCGTAGGCCGCGGAGCCCGCAAGGACTGGTATCGCCAGCAGGCCGGTTCCTATTACGCCGAGGGCGAAGATGGTCGCGGCGTAGTTGCCCGCGATCGGGCGGAGCGCCTCGGCCGCCTGCGCGGAGGTTTCGATGTTCGTCACTCCCGAAACGTTTAGTGTCGCGGCGGCGGTGAGAATGATGGCGAGTGCGATGAAGTTCGAAACCCCCATGCCGATCAGCGTATCCAGTTCGATGCGCTTGATGGCGTCAGGACCCTGTTCGGGCGCCCGCTTCAGAATCTGCCGCTCGGGGACGGCGTGAATGTCCTCCGCCTCCTGCGAGGCTTGCCAGAACAGCAGGTAGGGACTGATCGTGGTTCCGAATACCGCGACGATCGTCTGGATGTATTCGGTCTTCCAGGTGAACGAAGGCATGACGAACTGTTTCAGCGCCTCGCCCCAGTGCACGTCGACCATGAAAAGGGTTGCCACGTACGCGAGGAGGGCGAGCGTGAGCCACTTCAGATAGGAAACGTAGCGGGTGTACTGAATCAGAACCTGCAAGCCGATGCAGACCGCACCGAACACGGCAACGTAAATGGTTTTCGAGCCGCCCAGCACCAGGCTCGTCGAGTCGGCCATGGCCCCGAGGTCGGCGCCGATGTTGATGATGTTGGCCGCCGCCAGCAGCGTCACAAAGGTCTGCAGCAGCCAGTTCGGATAATGCTGGCGCAGATTGCCCGCGATGCCGCGACCCGTCGTCCGGCCGATCCGGCCGCTGATCATTTGCACCGCGGCCATCAGGGGGTACGTCAGCAGCATGGTCCAGCTCAAAGTGTAGCCGAACTGGGCGCCGGCCTGGCTATAGGTCGCGATGCCGCTGGGATCGTCGTCCGATGCGCCCGTGATCAGGCCGGGACCAAGAGCGTCCAGAAGGCGCGGCTTGCTTGTGCCCACCACCGGGCTGGGTGCGGCCGGCTTAGTTTTTCGGGACGGACTCATCAAAATGATGCCCTAAATCGAGAAAATCATTTAGAAACAAGGCGTGGCTGATTATTACGCGCCGGCCGCAATCGAGTTCCACGGTAACCGGTTTGCAGTTTTTGCTCGGGGAGCTTCGATTTTATCGTTAATAACCATTAGATTCCGGGAATTCGCCGGCAGCGCGTGAGGTTGTCATCGATGTCCCCGGCCCAACGAGCCATCTTTTTCATCAGCGTTCTGGTGGCCACTGCCTTAGCCGCGACGGTGGCCGGTATTCTTCTGCACCGGGCGTTTCCGGAGCATCCCTGGGTCACGATCATCGGGCCCGTCGGCGCAGCAGGGACGATAATCGGGTTGGCCAGAATCCTTCGGCGCAGGTGACAGGCGCCTGTTGCTGCACAAATCAGCCGTGGTGATATTGAGGGAATACGGCCGGACTGCTTGCCACCCCGTCACGGAGATGACGCACATAATGTCCGGCATCAATTTCGGCTATTCGGATTACCATGCTGAACGGCCCTGAGCACAAGGTTCCCAGACGGGTTGCAAACATTGTAATAGTGTTCGCAAACGAAATTTGGTAACCCGACTACATGGGACGTCAGGCCGGTCAGAAACTGCCAAGACTGCAAGCACCGGGTTTTCGCCGGACGCTGCTGATGTTCCTTGCCTTTGCTTACCTTTTCGTTGGTCTAGCCCACACCATTTCCTGCACGGACGAAGCTGTCGCCGCCGCTATCTCATCTGATTTTGGCAATGTACCCGACGACGGCTCGGATGAGGGGGGCTCCAAAAAATCGCCGGTCGTTGCAGGGCATTGCTACGTTTGCGCTCCGGTCATGATGCCGGCGCTCGTCACGGATGCCGGGCCCTCCGCGCGCGCCGTGACACTGAACTTCGCCCCGCAGAAACTCCAGTTTGAAGACCACCCTCGGCTTGATACGCCGCCACCCAAGCATCTGGCCTGAACATCGCCGCCGCGCGGTCTGACCGCGTCGTCTTCGTGCTTTTCAGGTCTTTTGTATGGTTTTGGTCCGAGATGCCTTGCGCCTGACGTGCGCATTGGTTGCACTTACATTTCCCGTCCATGCTGCCGAGCGCTCTTCGCACGCCATAACGTTGCCGCAGGCGCTGCAGCGGGCATTGGCCGCGAACCCGCGCTTGACGGCGGCCGAGCGGGATATCGGCATCGCAGGTGGGCTCCGGATTCAGGCGGGTGCGCTTCCTAATCCGGACGTTTCCTTCGAACTGGACAATGCGTTGGGGTCGGGGCCCTACAAGGGGTTGCGGTCCGCCGAAACCAATCTGCAACTCAGCCAGATCATCGAATTGGGTGGCAAGCGCGAAGCGCGGGTCGCGGCGGGCGAGGCGGGCATCGGTACGGCCGTCTGGCAGCGCCGGGCAACTCGGCTGGAAGTGCTGTCCGAGACCGCGATCGCGTTCATCACGATCATCAGCGCGCAACGCCGTATCGAGATATTCGACGAGCAGATCGCAAGCTTCGATCCGCTGATTCCGCTTCTTCAGAAGCGCGTCCAGGAAGGCGCATCTTCTCCGGCGGAGACGTTGCGGGCCCAGGTTGCCGCCGATCTATTCCGCGTCGAACGCGAGCGCACCAAGACGCAGTTGGCCCTGGCCCGCCGCGATTTGGCTATACTCATGGGCGACAGCAGCCCGCGATTCGGCAAAGCGGTCGGACGGCTCGCGACTATCGGCCAGCCGCCTTCGTTCCATTCCATCATCCAGGCTATTGAAGCCAATCCGCAGTTGCTTCGGTGGACCGCGGTCACAGCCCAACGCAATGCCGAACTCCTGATCGCGCGCCTGAAGGCGATTCCCGACCCGCGCATTTCAGCGGGCTGGCGGCATTTTCAGGACACCAACGACAACGCAGTCCGGCTCGGCGTCTCGATTCCAATCCCGGTATTTGACCAGAACACGGGCAACATCATCGCGGCCCAGCAGACGCTGGCAAAAACCGATGCAGAGCGCGCCATCAACAAGCTTGTGCTGATCAGCATCGTAGGCCGAGCCTACGACACTCTGACCGGGGCCTTGGCCGAAATGAAGCTGCTGCGTTCATCGGTGATTCCCAACGCCCGCAGCGCGTCGGAAACGATCTTCAGCGGCTACTCGCAGGGCCGTTTTTCCCTGCTTGAACTTCTCGACGTCCGGGGGTCGCTAGTGCAGGCGCTGCTGCGCGAGCAGGAAGCGCTGCAGAATTTTCATATTGCCATCGCGACCATCGAAGGTCTTGCCGGTAACCCGTTTACGCTAACCCGCGAGAGCTCACGATGATGAAGGGACTGATTCGATATTCCGTGTTCATTCTGGTCGCTGCAGCGCTTGCCTACGGCGGCTACCGGATGCTGCTGCCGGCAACGTCGAAGACGACGGCGACCGAAAAGACCGAGAAGGAAGAACATGCCGACAGCGTCGCATTGAGCGACGCCAAGGTCCAGGCAGCGGGAATCGAGCTTGCAAAAGCCTCGGCCGGCGTGCTGCGCGACAGCCTTCTGCTCAACGGCATCGTCCAGCCTAATCAGGAATCGCTGGTCCAGGTGACGCCGCGCTTTCCGGGCATCGTCCGGGACGTGCGCAAGCGGATCGGGGACGTCGTTCAGAAGGGCGATGTCCTGGCGCTGATCGAAAGCAACCAGAGCCTGACGCAGTATGAATTGAAGGCCGCGCTCGCTGGAACCGTCATCGACCGTCAGACAACTCTGGGGGAGTACGCCTCCGAGCAGAAGCCCGCCTTCGTGATCGCCGACTTGTCGACCGTGTGGGTGGACTTCTCGGTGTATCGGCGTGATTTGAAGCGCGTCAGCATCGGCGACCAGGTCTTCATCGATCCGGCGGATGGAGGATCGGCAATCGAGGCCAAGGTTTCGTACCTGTCGCCGGTCGGCAGCAGCGATACCCAGAGCGCGATTGCCAGAGCCATTGTGACGAACGCAGAACAGCGGCTTCGTCCCGGGTTGTTCATCACGGGTCGGCTGACCCTGTCCGCGAAGAATGTCGGCGTCGCAGTGAAGTCCTCGGCACTGCAAACCGTCGAAAACCGGACGGTCGTGTTCGTCCGGAACGGCGAAAAATTCGACGCCCGCGACGTCGAGCTGGGCGAGCGCGACCCTCATCTCGTTGAAATTATCTTCGGCGTGCTCGAAGGCGACGTCTACGCTGCGCAGAACAGCTTCATCGTGAAGGCCGAAATGGCAAAGGGAGCGGGCAGCGATGAGCACTGATGGCAGCAAGACCTTGATCACAGCTCTGATCAGGCCCCACATGGAAGGACACGTCGTCCGCGCGCTGCACGACCTTCCTGACTTCCCCGGCTTCACCTTCGACGAAGTGCGGGGACAGGGAAGAGGGCGCGGGCAGGGCGGCGGTTACGTATCGACGGAAACCGACCTTACCTACCATCAATACCTGGAGTTGAGATTGGTCTGCCGGTCCGAACTCGCCGATGACATCTGTGGGCGCATCGCATCAGCCGCATGGACGGGACGCAAGGGCGACGGTGTCGTCTACACGACGCCTGTTCAGTCGTTTGCACGCATCCGAGAAACCGGCAAACGATCCGGAGCAACCGAATGATTAACGCGATCCTTTCGTTCGCCATCCGCCAGCGTTGGCTCGTCATGATCGGCGTCCTTCTGATGGCGGCCTTCGGCGCGTGGAATTTCACGCGCCTCCCGATCGACGCGGTGCCGGACATCACCAACGTCCAGATCCAGATCAACAGCCGCGCAACTGGATATTCGCCGCTGGAAGTCGAGCAGCGGATCACGTTCCCCGTCGAGACCGCGATGGGCGGACTCCCCCATCTTGACAGCACCCGGTCGCAGTCCCGCTACGGCTTGAGCCAGGTCACGGTCATCTTCAAGGACGGGACCGACATCTATTTCGCCCGGCAGTTGGTCAACGAGCGAATCCAGCAGGTCAAGGACCAGCTACCCGCCAGCATCGAAACCGCCATGGGTCCGATCTCCACGGGGCTAGGGGAAATCTACCTATTTACCGTGGAAGCAACACCGGAAGCACGCAAGGCCGGCGGCGGCGAATACACGCCCAGCGACCTGCGAACGATCCAAGACTGGATAATCAAGCCGCAGCTTCGGAACGTACCCGGCGTCATCGAAGTCAACACGATCGGCGGGTTCGAACGGCAGTTCCACGTGCTGCCGGATCCCGCGCAACTGATGGCCTACAAGCTTAGTTTCCGCGAGGTGATGACGGCGCTGGCCGCCAACAACGCAAATGTCGGCGCGGGCTACATCGAACGGAACGGCGAGCAGTACCTTGTCCGCACGCCCGGGCAAGTCGCCAATGTCGAGGAAATCAAGGAAATCGTGATCGGTACGCGTAACGGCGTACCTGTGCGGATTGCGGATGTCGCCGACGTCAAGGAAGGCAAGGACCTGCGGACGGGCGCAGCAACCGTTAATGGGAAGGAAGTCGTTCTAGGCACCGCCATGCTCCTGATCGGCGAAAACAGCCGGACGGTGGCCCAACGCGTTGCCGCCAAACTCAAGGAGATCGGACGATCGTTGCCTGACGGCGTGATTGCAAGGGCCGTCTATGATCGGACGCATCTCGTCGAGGCAACGGTCGCGACGGTCGAAAAGAACCTCGTCGAAGGAGCGCTGCTCGTCATCGTCATCCTCTTCCTGATCCTCGGCAATTTCAGGGCCGCGATCGCGACCGCTTTCGTCATCCCGCTGGCCATGCTGTTTACCATCACGGGCATGGTGGAGAACAAGGTCAGCGCCAACCTGATGAGCCTCGGCGCCATTGATTTCGGCATTATCATCGACGGCGCCGTCATCATCGTGGAAAACTGCTTGCGCCTGCTGGCGGCGGAGCAGCACCGGCTCGCCCGAGTACTCAACCGACAGGAGCGATTCGAAACGATACTGGCGGCATCTCAGGAAGTGATCGGTCCGAGCCTGTTCGGGACTCTGATCATCGGCGTCGTGTATCTGCCTATTCTCACGCTGACAGGCGTCGAAGGGAAGATGTTCACGCCGATGGCATTGACGGTGCTGATGGCGCTCACCGGAGCCAGCATCCTTTCGCTAACCTTCGTGCCGGCAGCCGTGGCGTTATTGGTGACGGGCAGAGTGTCGGAGCATGAAAATTGGTTCATGCGGGGTGCCCGTTACGTCTACACGCCGCTGCTCGCAGCCTCGATCCGGAACAGATGGGGCGTGGCGATTATCGCGGGCCTTCTGGTAGTCGTTTGCGGCATCGCGGCCTCCCGGATGGGCGGCGAATTCATCCCCAGTCTCGACGAAGGCGACGTCGCGCTGCAAGCGGTGCGAATTCCGGGAACGAGCTTGACCCAGTCGCTGGAAATGGAGGCCATGGTCGAAAAGCGGCTGATGAAAATTCCGGAGGTCAAGGAGGTTTTCGCGCGGACCGGTACGGCGGAGATCGCCACCGATCTGATGCCGCCGTCCACGTCGGACGGATACGTCATGCTGAAACCGCGAAAGGAATGGCCGGATCCGGAGAAGCCGAAGGCGAGCGTGGTTTCGGAAATCCAGGAGGCGGCTGAAGAAATCCCCGGCAACGTCTATGAAATCTCGCAGCCGATCCAACAGCGGTTCAACGAACTGATATCGGGTGTTCGCAGCGACGTCGGGGTCAAGGTATTCGGTGACGACCTGGATACGCTAGTCCAATCCGCAGCACAGGTTCAGGCAATCCTGCAGAACGTCCAGGGCGCGGCCGACGTCAAGACTGAACAGGCGTCGGGATTGCCGGTGCTGACGGTCAAGCTGAATCGTCAAGCGCTGTCCCGTTACGGAATTAGCGTCGGCGACGTCCAGAACCTAGTCGAGATCGCGGTCGGCGGGAAGAATTCCGGAATGGTCTTCGAGGGCGACCGCCGGTTCAACATCGTCGTCCGCCTTCCGGAACATTTGCGTTCCGATATCTCCGCGCTCAAGGCGTTGCCGGTCCCGCTGCCGCCGTTGGAGAACCAGGCGAAGGCCGTCCCGGCGCTTTGGGGCAATTCACCGCTCGCCCAGATTCGTTACGTGCCGCTCTCGGAGTTGGCCCAGATTGATTTGGCGCCGGGCCCCAACCAGATCAGCAGGGAGCAGGGCAAACGGAGAGTCGTCGTTACCGCGAACGTGCGCGGTCGCGATCTGGGGTCGTTCGTAGCCGACGCGCAGCAGCAGATCGAAGCCAAGGTCAAGCTTCCGTCCGGTTATTGGATCGGGTGGGGCGGACAGTTCGAGCAACTAGTGTCCGCGACGCAGCGGCTGACGATCGTGGTACCGATCGCCCTGCTGCTGATCTTCCTGCTGTTGTTCATGAGCCTAGGCTCCATGCCGGATGCGCTGCTGGTCTTCAGCGGCGTTCCCTTGGCCCTGACTGGAGGCATTGTGGCGCTCCTGCTGCGGGGCATCCCGCTATCGATCAGTGCCGGCATCGGCTTCATCGCGCTGTCGGGCGTGGCGGTTCTCAACGGCCTCGTCATCATTACCTTCATCGAAAGACTTCGAAAGGAAGGACGTCCTCTGGTCGAAGCGGTCAGCGAAGGTGCGCTCACCCGTCTGCGTCCCGTGCTGATGACGGCTCTCGTCGCTTCGCTGGGGTTCGTCCCGATGGCTATCGCAACCGGCGCCGGCGCGGAAGTGCAGCGGCCTTTGGCGACCGTCGTGATCGGCGGAATCATTTCGTCCACCATTCTTACCTTGTTGGTACTACCGGCTCTCTACGTCCTGTTCAGAAGAGAGGATCTGGAGAACGGAGAATCCAAGTCACCCGCGACCGAAGGAGCCACAACATGAAATACGCACTGTTGTTAATCGCCACCATTCTGTTCGCTGCTCCGGCTTCTGCCGAGGAATACGAAAAGGGCCCGAACGGGGGCCTGATGCTCGATGTGGCCGGCGTCGACGCGGAACTGCTGACTTCCGGCAATTCAATCACCATCAACGTGTTCGACGCAAAGAACCACACGCCGATCGCAACCAAGGGCTACAATGCCGCCGTGCTCGTCGCTGGAGGATCAGCGCGTGAAACAGTTACGCTCGCTCCTCAAGGAGAGAATTCGCTGAAGGGCGACGCGAAAACCGCCATAGCGTCGGGAACGACGATCACGCTGACCATCAAGACCGCAGAAGGAAAATCCGGTCAGGTTAAGTTTAAGAAGTGACAGACGGCGTGCACCAGGACACCAAGAGGTTGAAACGAACGTCGGTCGAGGTGCGACGCCGGAGTTGCGGCTCGGCGTGGATGCGCGTGACCGGTCGGCGCGCCGGCCGTTTTCTCTTGGTCGCGTCCATGTCCTTGGCTGCCATCGTCACGGCCGACGCATGGCGCGCCCTCCGGGCTGAAGAACCGAAGGCGAATATCGTCGGTCTGGGCGCCACGACATGCCAGCGGTTCGTAGCTGATGTCAAAGCCAATCCGGCAGTCCGACGAGACTATCTGGCCTGGGCGCAGGGGTTCATGAGCGGAATCATATCGAGCAGGCCGGTTGGCGTCGATGAGGGTCTGGACCTCGCTCCGGCGACGTTCGACCTCATCAGGCAACTGCAGTTTGTGGAAGATCACTGCGCGCGGAACGTCACACTGGATTTTTCGGATGCCGTAGCAGCCCTGTACAAGCGGCTCCGCCAGGAGGGCAAGACGTGAAACTGAAAGAATCCCGCGAGAGTCCCCCTCTGGGGGCAAGGAATTGATGATGAGCGACACCTCACAGGCCGCGAAGGTACGCTTCCAGGTGGAAGGGATGGATTGCGCCTCTTGCGCCGCGAAGATCGAAAATGCTCTCCAGCGAATGCGCGGCGTCACGGAGGTGAACGTATCCGTCACCGGTGGCACGGTTACTGTCGGGCACGATCAAGCGGATATCAAAGCGATGAGTAGCCAGATCGCGGGTCTGGGATATGCCGTCACCGGGTCGGAAGAGTTCGGAGCCAAACACGCTGGTCAGGAAGTGTCCGCGGCCGAGAGAGACGCTGGTCATTCCCACATCCACGATCGCGGGCCGGCGGACCAAAGCTGGTGGCAAAGCCGCAAGGGCCGGTTGACTATCGCGTCCGGAGCCGCTCTCGCGGTCGCTTTCGCGTTAGGAAAAGCCATTCCGGCCATTGAGCAGTGGGCATTTTTACTGGCGATGATGGTCGGCCTGATCCCGATCGCGAGGCGCGCAGTATCCGCTGCCATTGCGGGAACGCCGTTCTCGATCGAGATGCTGATGTCGATCGCGGCCGTCGGTGCGGTCTCCATCGGCGCGACGGAGGAGGCGGCGACGGTGGTCTTCCTGTTCCTGATCGGCGAGCTTCTGGAGGGTGTCGCCGCCAGCCGCGCGCGCGCCAGCATCCAAGACCTGACCAAGCTGGTACCGAAGACCGCCCGACTGGAGGAAGATGGCCAGGTTCGCGAGGTGCAAGCCGATGCGCTTTCAGTCGGGGCCACGATTCAGGTGCGTCCCGGCGACAGGATCCCGGCCGACGGCGTCATCGTGTCCGGAGAGAGTTCGATCGACGAAGCGCCGGTCACCGGCGAAAGCACGCCCGTTCGGAAAGGCCGCGATGAGAACCTGTTCGCCGGCACCGTCAACGGAGACGGACTGCTCCGGGTGCGGGTGACGGCCGCTGCGGCAGACAATACGATCGCTCGTGTCGTGAAGCTCGTCGAAGAGGCGCAGGAGTCGAAGGCTCCGACCGAACGCTTTATCGACCGCTTCTCCCGGTACTACACGCCCGGCGTGGTCGCCGTCGCGGCGCTGGTGGCCATCGTTCCGCCGTTGCTGTTCGGTGGAGCTTGGAACGCCTGGATCTACAAGGGCTTGGCGATTCTTCTGATCGGATGTCCCTGCGCCCTTGTGATCTCGACGCCCGCAGCGATCGCCGCCAGTCTATCTGCCGGTGCCCGCCGGGGTCTTCTGCTGAAGGGGGGGGCCGTTCTAGAGCAGATCGGCAAGATTACCGTCGCCTGTTTCGACAAGACGGGCACGCTTACCGCGGGCAAGCCCCAGGTGACGGATATAATCGGCTTCGAGCGCAGCGAGGGTGACGTCCTGCGTTTCGCTGCCGCTCTCGAGTCCGGATCCAGTCACCCGCTTGCCACTGCGATCCTGTCGAGGGCGGCGGAGCAGAAGATCTTGGTGCCACCGACTTCCGACTCTAAAGCAATCGGCGGCAAAGGCGTCCAGGCGACGGTCGAAGGCGTAATGACATTTCTCGGTTCACCGAATGCGGTTTCCGAACTCGCTCCCGTCACGGTGGACCAGACTGCCCGGATTGCGGCCCTCAACGACGAAGGCAAGACGGTTTCCCTGCTCGTTATGGACGGCAGGGTTGCCGGAGCCGTCGCCATGCGGGACGAGCCACGTCCGGATGCCAAGAAGGGGCTGAAGCTCCTCACGGATGCCGGCATCCGGACGGTGATGCTGACCGGCGACAATCGCCGTACCGCCACCGCCATCGGCCAGCAATTGGGAATCGACGTGGAAGCGGAACTTCTGCCGCAGGACAAGCAGCGTATCGTCGGCCAGTTTCAGAAAGCCGGCTGGTCCGTCGCCAAGGTCGGCGACGGCATCAACGATGCACCCGCGCTCGCCGCCGCCGACGTCGGAATCGCCATGGGCGGTGGCACCGACGTCGCGCTGGAGACCGCGGACGCCGCCGTGCTGCACGGGCGGGTCTCCGATGTCGCGGCCATGGTCGATCTGTCGAAGCGAACGATGACCAACATTCGCCAGAACATCACGGTCGCGCTCGGGCTGAAGGCGGTATTCCTCGTTACCACCGTCGCCGGGATCACCGGGCTGTGGCCGGCCATCCTGGCCGACACCGGCGCAACCGTGCTGGTGACGCTGAACGCCCTGCGGCTGCTCCGTTTACCTAACAAGCTTGCAAGCACAGGGAAGGACGGGAATTGAAGCGAATACCCAACATCCTGACGGCGCGTAAAACGATAGCCTTCGTCGCCGTACTCTCGCTTGTCGTGGGGCTGGCAACCGACGCGGCCATCGCGTCCGCCACTACGGGCGATGCCGGGGGGATTACGAAGTTCGATGCCGCGCTGCTGGTCCGTATCGGCGTCGCGGTGGCTCTCGCTTTCCCGATCGGGTGGGAACGCGAGTTTCGTGGTTCCGAGGCCGGCGACCGAACCTTCATGCTGGTCAGCCTGGGAGCGGCCGCCTTCACGGCCGTGGGCGTCGAGAATTTTCCGGCGACCGCCGAAAAAGTGATGGCGGGCGTCGTGACCGGCGTCGGCTTTCTCGGAGGCGGCATGATCCTGAGGGACGGAGGCGCCGTCAGAGGATTGACTACCGCGGCGGCGATCTGGTCGACGGCCGCGGTCGGCATGCTCGCGGGCGTCGGTGAGCTTCTCATCGCCGCGCTCGTCACCGGAATGGTTATCCTGATCCTCGAATTTGAATTCCTGCCGGTGATCGGCCGGCTCGACGCCCGCCGTTGGCGGCCGAAGAAAATCAAACCGGAAGGGAGGCCAAATGAGCTCTGACGAGCACCTACTCTAGGCGCGTCGCTTCTTTTCACTATTCGCATTCACGACATAACCAGCAGGAGACGAAAATGGGCTTCGATCAATATCACGAACCGGCGGATGAGCTTTCACAGGAGACGCGTACTTTTGCGCGAATGATCACGTCGCTGATCGAGGAAGCCGAGGCCATAGGGTGGTACGAACAGCGGATGTCGCTGGAAAAGGACAAGGAGGCCAAGGCCATCATGGCCAACGCGCAGAAGGAGGAGTTCAAGCACTTTGGAATGAACCTCGAATTCCTGCTCCGCCGCAACAAAGACTGGCGGACTGAGCTTCAGGGCATCCTGTTCACGAAAGGCGACATCGTCGAACTCGCGGAGAAAGCCGAAAAGAAGGTCGACTAGCGTGTCACGATGGGAGGCCCTCATGGAAGACAAGCGCAAACTGAGGCGGACGCGCGTTTTGAAGGCCGGAATGATCTCGTTCGGGGGATCGGCGATCTCTTGCACCGTGCGCAACCTGACGAAATCCGGCGCCATGCTGGACGTCGTGAGCCCGCTCGGCGTCCCAAGGGAATTCACGCTGGTGATCTCGTCCGATGATGCTCGCCGCGAATGTCGGATCGTCTGGATCAAGGAACAGCGTATCGGCATCTCCTTCAAACCGAATCGAGAACCTTGAGGGTGCGGTCGGCAGCGCTGGCAGGGAGAACCTCATGTCGCGTATCGTGATAGCTTTTATGATCTGCCTCATGACCTCCGGCGCGATGGCGCGTGCTTCGGGGCAGGCACAAGGCCGGTTGGTCCCTTTGTCTTCCGGCCAGTACGACCGGTTCTCTCCCGCCATACGCTCCGCACTAGATCTGGCGAAGCGCGCGTGCGGGGATGAATACATCACCGTGCGCAACGGCTTCCTGCGGTATCTGCAGGGAGCCACGGGTGAAGAATTCACGGCGGTGCACTTCGACCAGATCGGCTGCGGGAACAGAGCGGAAGTCTGTACGTCAAGTGGCTGTCTCCACCGCGTTTTCGTTTCCAGGGCAGGGTCGCAGCGGGAGGTCTGGCGGGGAAACGTTTCCGAAATCGACATGTCGATCGTTTCCGGCGTCCCTTCCATCGAAGTGCATTGCGGCGCATTCGATCATAGCTGCTGCAGACGATTGATCTGGAACGGAAGCCGATTCCGTTGAAGCCCGAATGGAAAGTTGATCTTAGAGTATTGACGTCATCGATAGTCGTGCACCTGCGCCGCGGTCGCGCGGAATTTCAAGAAGTCTCAAACCCCGGGAGTTGACGTCATGCACGGTGGAGGTGCCGCAGGAACCGCGGCCGCGCAACACGCTGGACGGCTGAGGTGGGCGCTCGCCCTGACTGCGACGTACATGGTGGCCGAGGTCGTCGGCGGTCTGGTCACGGGCAGTCTCGCGCTGCTGGCGGACGCCGCGCACATGATGACAGACGTCGGCGGGCTGGCGCTTGCTCTGCTCGCGATCCGTTTCGCGCAGCGCGAGGCGACCCCGCAGCGGACCTACGGCTACCTTCGCATGGAAGTGCTGTCCGCGCTCACCAACGCGGTCGTGCTGCTGCTGCTCACGGTCTACATCCTTTACGAAGCATACCAGCGCTTCCAGGCCCCACCCGAGATCCGGAGCGGACCGATGCTCGTCGTCGCGGCGATCGGCCTTGTCGTCAACCTGATCAGCATGCGGCTGCTCGCGGGAGGGTCGTCAGAAAGCCTCAACGTCAAGGGTGCCTATTTCGAGGTGCTGAGCGACATGCTCGGCTCGATCGGGGTCATCGTCGCTGCCCTGCTCATGATGTGGAAAGGCTGGGCACTTGCCGACCCGATCATCGGCGCCGGCATCGGGCTGTTCATCGTGCCGAGGACATGGACGCTGCTGAAGCAGGTCACGCACATCCTTATGGAGGGTACGCCGGCCAACGTTGACCTTGGGATACTAGAACGCAAGCTCATGGAGATCCCCGGCGTGACAGCCGTCCACGATCTTCACGTATGGACCGTTACATCCGGATTCGACGCCATGAGCGGCCATCTGGTCGTCGCCGACATTTCGCGCGGACGCGAGGCACTGCGGGAAGCACGCCGCGTGATGAAGGACGAGTTTGGCATCGAACACGTCACCGTCCAGATCGAGGACGAAGCCATTAGAGCCGAGGAGGCCGTGCTGCATGTCTAACGCAAACAACAAGAGCGGGGGCGCCGATAATGATCATCGGCATGCCGGCCATGGCGACGGTGGAGGCCATGTCCATGGCGGCGATCACGGGCATGCCGCCGGCGATGATCACCACCACGATCATGGCGGCGCAGGACACGTCCATGCGCCGGCCAGTTTCGGCAAGGCCTTCGCCATCGGCATCACCTTGAACACCGCGCTCGTCGCCGCCGAGGCAGTCTACGGCTATCTAGGGAACTCGACCGCGCTGATGGCCGACGCCGGGCACAATCTGAGCGACGTTTTCGGACTTCTGGTGGCCTGGGCGGCGTCGATCGCCTCCCAGCGCGCCCCAAGCGGACGGTTCACGTACGGGCTTCGCGGCTCATCGATCCTCGCGGCATTAGCAAACGCAGTTTTTTTGCTGGTGGCCACCGGCGCGATCGGGTGGGAATCGGTCCAGCGTTTCCGGGATCCGGAACCAATAGCCGGCGTCACCGTCATGGTGGTGGCGACGATCGGTATCTTCGTGAACGGTGCCACGGCACTGTTGTTTGCAAGAGGAAGAAAAGGCGACATCAACATTCAGGGCGCATTCCTGCACATGGCGGGCGACGCCGCGGTGTCGGCCGGCGTCGTGATCTCGGCGGCCCTCATCTTGTGGACGGGATGGTTGTGGCTGGATCCCGCCATGAGCCTTGTCATCTGCGCCGTTATTCTGTGGAGCACATGGGGCCTGCTGCGGAGTTCCGTCGGCATGTCGTTGAGCGCAGCACCCGCGGAGATCGATCTCGACGCGGTCCGGGCGTTCCTGCTCGACAGGCCGGGTGTGTCGGAAATCCACGACTTGCATGTCTGGCCGATCAGCACCACCGAAACCGCGATGACCTGCCATCTAGTGGTCCCGACCGGACACCCGGGGGACGAATTCCTGATGGAATGCGCTCACATGCTGCAGGAGTTCTACAAGATTGGCCACGCGACCCTGCAGATCGAGATCAGCGAGGGCAACGCCTGCTCGCTCGCTCCGGATGACGTGGTCTAGGTGAACGGAAGCGAAGAGGAAGGAATCACGCGCGCCAACCGGCTGAAGGCGGAAATGGAAACCAGGCTCGCCGCCGAGCTTGGCGGCAGGGGGACAATTGCTTGTCCAGGATGCGCGAGCGACGGCGATTGGTACAGGGAGTCGGAAGGTTGGTCGTTCCGGTGCGGTGATTGCGGGCTACGCGCAACCGGGCTCTTTTCCCGCAGATCGGCCAACTAACGGGAGGGTATGCGGATGTCTCAGCGCACCTACGTGAATACGCGGATGGAGGCAACAAGCGCGGCACGTGGAAGACTGCGCGGCGCGGCGCCCCTGAGTGCTATTCGATACGCCGCAGCCTGCGCGGCATTCTGCATCTCGTTCATGTTCGCCCTCGCAGTGCCTTCGGCGGCGCAGACAGCTGGGGATCTCGTCCGCGAAGGGTTTGCCGCAAAAGAGCGGCGGCAATTTCCGTATGCCATTCAGTTGTTCAACGAAGTCCTCCGGCGAGGAGAGCTCGCGCCGGACCAACGAGGATTTCTTCTCTACAGCCGCGGGGTCTCCTACGAAGCGCTCGGTTTGCGCGACCGTGCGCTTGGCGATCTAGATGCTGCCATCGCACTCCTGCCGCAGTTTCCGAACTCCTACGTCTATAGGGCGCTCATCTGGACGGATCGCCGCGAATTCGACCGCGCGCGCGACGACCTGATGCAGGCGCTTCGGCTCAACCCCAACAGCGCGCTGATCCACAACAATCTCGGTTCGGTTTACGAACGTAAGGGCGAATTGGACTTGGCCATCGAGAATTACGGGACCGCAATACATCTCGATCCGGCGTATGCGGAGGCCTTTTACAATCGCGCCCACGCCTTCATCGCAAAGCAGGATTACCAGGCTGCGATAGCCGACTACGATCGTGCGATTGCCTTGCAGAAGGACTTTGCCGATGCCTACAGCAACCGTGGCGGCGTCTACCTAATGCAGGGAGACACGGAAAAGGCCATCGCGGATTTTGGCAAGGCGATACGGCTCCGAGAAAGCGACCCCATCTTTTGGGCCAACAGGGCAAACGCCTATTTGGCGATTGGCAGATACCAGGAAGCGATCGGCGATTTTGATCGGGCCCAAAAGATTGATCCCGGCAATGCCGCCGTCTATCTGGGACGAGGACGCGCGCGGATGTACTCGGACGCTATCTTTGCAGCGGTCGAGGACCTTCAGACCGCCGTTCGCCTCAGACCATCAAACCCGAATCCTGCGATCTGGCTGCACATCGCGCGCGTTCACCAAGGATACGCCGACCGCCAGGAACTCGAAGCGAACACAGCCAGGGTGAAGCGCGACCAGTGGCCGAGCGCGGTCCTCGATCTCTATCTTGGAAATGTGGACACCGTTCAGGTACGTCAGATTGCCGAAGAAGGCAACGGTCCCAACGCGGCCAGGCGCCTTTGCGAAGCGGATTTCTATATCGGCGAGTTCCTCGCGCACAACGGCAAGACGCCGGATGGCCGCCAAATCCTGCAAACGGTGATGGCGAAGTGTCGTCCCGCGGATGTCATGTTCAGCGCCGCAAGTGCGGAGTTGAGCGAGATGACCCCGACGAAATAGCCGTGTGATATGCCTTTGCTAGAACTGCGCGCGCACGCGAAAGCCAAAAACCGAGACCGGTCCGCGGTCCCGGTTATACGCCGGGTTGGCGATGAACTGATAGTTCAAGGTCGCGCGCCATACCGATATCGGAAAGCTGTAGTAGGTTTCGATGATCTTCTCCGGACCAGAATTGGGAAGCCGGCCGTCGCCGATCAGAATGCCGAGCCCTCCGGCATCGAGATAGGCCCGCCGCGCGCTTGAAACGCCGTTGATAACGCCAGCCAGACCGAAGGCGTCATTCGGTCTATTCCACGATGGACCCGCGAGCGAGAGCCCGGCCGCAGCCGTCCTGTCGATGTCCGTGAATTCATACGACTCCACGGAGCCGTCCGCGACGCCCGCGCGCGCAAAGATGCCCAGATCGCGGGTTATCTCCTGTTCGAGATTGACGCTGACGCCCGCGCGGCTGCGATACGACCGGACGGATGCCGTGTCGGCAGGGCCCCCGGTCGCCTGGGCCAGCGCCACGGCGTCGTCGAAGCGTCCCATGCGTCCCCGCGTCAGAAAGCCGGTCACCGCGACCTTGCCGGGTTTGCCCCAGATCTCATGCCGGTGTTCGACTTCTCCGACCCATTGGAATTGCTGGAAGGTCGGATCGAGTTCCGAACTATTGGGCACCCTCGACAGATCGAACAGGCCGCCGCGCAAAGTCCAGGAGCCCTTGTACCATTCGACCGCGGCACCATAGGTGTAGCCCCAGGCGTCCGCCGCATAGTCGAAAGTACCCGTGTCTACGAGCGACCAGTTCATGAAGTCCTTGCGCGGGTCGTGCGCGTATTTGTTGGTATCGAACACGTCTGTTACGGCGAACTTTCCGACCGTCACGACGATCCGATCGTTCGTCTGGGTACCGGCGAACTGATTGATGTCGCCGTCGACCTTCTTCGTTTCGCCGCCGAGATTCAACGTCTGGCGGAAGAAAGCCCGCGGAATCCGAGCGTAGGGAACGGCAGAGCCGACCTTGTAGGCTTCGCCGCTTGGAAATCCCGCGACGCCAAGCGTCGAACTCAAACCGAACCCTTGGTCGATCTCCGGATTGATCCAGAATTCGCCGCCCTCCCACGGCCGGATGCCGGCATAGAAGGTGACGTCCCAAGTTTCGCGGGACTGGTTGGGGATGAGGCTGTTCGTGCCGCGATAGGGTGCGCGAAACGGCGCCGCATACTGCTGCAGGTAGGTGGTCTGAGCCCGCAGATTGAACCAGTCGATCTCCAGAGGCTTCAGGCCCTCGTCGAGCACTTGCCGGTCATGCCGGCCAAACCGATAGTTGAAGCCCAGGCGTGCCGTGTGGACCGCCCAATCCGACGAAACCCGCTGCGCCGCTCCCGAGAATGTCACGCCTTGCGATCCGAAACCTGTGCCGAGATATTCGAACCTTGCCGACCAGTTGGGCGATAACCCGAACTCCGCCCCCGCGCCCCATGCGAGACCGAGCCGGGTGAGATCGTGCATCTCGCCGTCGGCGGCCGCGACCGGTGCGAGCGTCGACCGATCGTAAGTCCACGCCAGGCCGCCCGTGGCGTAGAAAAGCCAGGCACCCGGCGCGTAGCCAAGGCGCGCGCGCACCGATCCAGAGGCTTGCACCGCTTCTTTGAGCGTCGAGGGGCCCTGCGCACCGGGGAGGGAGGCGGAGCCCGCGATCGTACTCGGAAAGGACACGTCGGCCTCGATGCCAAGGACCAAACGAGAAGGCAGCATGTAGTTGTACCCGGCGCTCAGTCCTATGGCGTAGCTGCCCGTTCCCTTGAAGGGGTCGAAGGCACCGAACAGGCCGAACGATCCCGCCATCGGCGGCGTTCCCGTGCCGCTTGACGAAAACTGTGAGCTTCCGGCCGAATAGCCGAAATGGGCGCCAATAAATGGTCCGGTCCAGTCGAAAGCCTCCGCGAGGCGGGGCCGACTCGCATCCGCCGCAACGCCGTCGCAGATGCACCCTGTCGCAAGCAAAACGCCAAAAATGACCCGCTTCATCGCCCCCAAACCTTCAAACCCCTTGGCATAAAAAAGCGCATTGCATGACGTATTTGGCAACCGATTAACAATCTTTCGGCGTCATAGTCCTGTCGTAAAAACCTGGAAAAGGCGGACGCCAGAAGCAGGTCACCTTCCTGGGCAATCACAAGGGCCGCGGGAACAAGTAGCCGGGACCTAGAGGAAGGCGCCGAATGTTGCTAGACCCAGCGGCCCATACATATTTTCGCACGTATTCTTTTGGCAAACGGGCAGGCCGGATCGGCGAACCATAACAGCCGCGTCTTTCGGCCAGTGATCCAAAATGGCCTACTCAGACCGCCTTCGCGACCGTGACCCCGCCAGCTGTCTAATCAGTTTAACCGTTCCTAGAACGGGCAGTAATCGCTGCCTCAGTCAAATCAAAAAAGTTCAGAAGTTCCATAAGATATCCTATGCGGCGACATGGCTATGGTTACAATCCGGGATACGGTTATGGCTACGGTCCCGGCATCAGCTTCGGTTTCGGCGGCGGTTTCGGCCATCATCACCATCACTGGTGAGCGGGGTCTTACGTCCGGCGACGGTGCACACTTTCGTGGCTGCGCGCAGCAGCGCCGTCACCGTGCCTGATCGGCCTGACGATAATGGCACCGATCCTGGACGATAGCCCCACGAAGGGGCTATTCGCGCAGCGAGTTATGAATGGCAGTTGCTGCGGCAGCAGCGTGTCCCATTGCGACGCTGATTTGGTCGACACCCTTCGCGACGTCTCCCGCAACGAAAAAGTTCGCGACCGTGCTTCGCTGGTGCTCGTCGGCAACCACGCAGTGATTATCGAGAGCCGCTCCCAGTGCGCCCGCTAGAGATGATCGCGGGGCACAGCCTAAAGCCGAGTAGAGGGTATCGAACGCAAGCGTACCGTGACGGTTCATGGTGAGCCCAACGATCTTGCCCTCATCGATTTCGACTTGCGTGACCGCCTCTTCGACGGCCTTGATGCCGGCGGCATGCATTTTTTGCCGCTGCGCGCTATCGAGCCTTAGCGGCTCGCCCAGCGAGAACAGCGTGATGTCGGACGTGTAGGTCCTCAGGAAAAGCGCTTCACCGAGACCGGTTTCGCCATGGCCGATGACCGCAATTTTGTGGTCGATCACTTCGTATCCGTCACAAATTCCGCAGTGGCGGATGAGGCCTTTCTGAACCGCATCGAAGAGGTTAGGAAGCGCCGGCTCCTTGTCGATCACGCCTGTGGCGAGCAGGACGGTTTTTGCACTGACTTGTGTGCCTTCGAGTGTTGCTTCAAACGTTCCGTCCGGCAAGTGCTCAAGTTCGGATACGGTGCCTGAAACGATACGCGCTCCATATTTCACGGCTTGCGAGCGCATACGGCCCACCAGTTCGCTGCCGGTTACTCCTTCCGGAAAGCCGGCATGATTATGTGATTTCGGAATCCAAAGGGCCCGGCTGGCACCGGCGTCCGCGACGACGAAATTGCGCCGAAAACGGCCCAGATATATTGCAGCGGTAAGGCCGGCGGGGCCGCCGCCGATTACCAGGCAGTCGAGTTTGGTTGTCATAGTCGAACCTTTACTACTGCGTCGATGCTGAAAGACCCGTCACGGGTGTTCCTCTGCCCCGACGCGCCCTGGATTGCGAAATTGGCACAGCCGTCTGGGCCAGGTCCGAGATATTTCGCTTCGTACGGACCGGCCCCGACAATGAGGTCGGAAAGGAGAATGCAGCGTCACGGCGCTCTCCGCACTGCGGGGCAATTCAGCACTCTTTCAGCTATATCCGAACCGCTCGCAGCCGCAGCGCGTTGCCGACAACGCTCACGGACGAGAGCGCCATTGCGGCAGCGGCAATGACCGGGGAGAGCAGCAATCCGAACGTCGGATACAGGATGCCCGCCGCGATCGGAATTCCCGCCGCGTTATAGATGAAAGCAAAGAACAGGTTCTGCCGGATGTTGCTCATCGTCGCCTGAGAAAGACGCCGGGCGCGGACGATGCCGCCTAAGTCGCCCTTCAGCAGGGTGACGCCGGCGCTCTCCATCGCGACATCCGTTCCGGTACCCATGGCGATTCCGACGTCCGCCGCCGCGAGGGCAGGGGCGTCGTTGACGCCATCCCCCGCCATCGCGACGACGCGGCCTTCCTGCTGGAGCTTGCTGACGACGGCGCTCTTCTGATCCGGAAGCACCTCCGCCTCGACGTCTGGAATGCCGAGCCGCCGCGCGATCGCGCTTGCCGTCGTACGGTTATCGCCGGTCAGCATGATGACCTTGATGCCTTCGGCGGCCAGCGACTTCAGTGCATCCGGCGTCGACGCCTTGACCGGGTCGGCGATTGCCAGAATGCCGGCGAGTCTGCCGTCGACCGCGACGTTGATGACCGTCGCGCCGTCGCCTCGCAGCTTTTCCGCCTGCGTCTCCAACAGTTGCGTTTCAATGCCCGCGGATTTCAGAAAATTGGAGTTGCCGAGCAGGACCGACCTGCCGCCGACCTTACCCGTAACTCCCTTGCCGGTCGGGGAATCGAACTCCTGGACATCGGCGAGAGCCAGATTCCGTTCTTTCGCCGCCCGGACAATCGCGTCGGCGAGCGGATGTTCGCTGGACCGTTCGACGCTCGCCGCAAGCTTCAGAATTTCCGCTTCGTCGAATCCCTGCGCAGGGATGATGTCGACCACCTTCGGCTTGCCTTCGGTCAGCGTTCCCGTCTTGTCGACGACAAGCGTATCGACTTTTTCCATCCGTTCGAGCGCTTCCGCATTCTTGATCAGGACGCCGGCCTGGGCTCCGCGTCCGACGCCGACCATGATCGACATCGGCGTCGCAAGTCCGAGGGCGCAAGGGCAGGCAATGATCAGGACGCTCACGGCCGCAACCAGTCCGAACGCGAGCCGCGGCTCCGGGCCGAACAGCGCCCAGGCGCCGAAGGCGACGAGGGCTGCCGCAATCACGGCCGGCACGAACCAGCCGGCGACCTGGTCGGCGAGACGCTGGATGGGAGCGCGGGAACGCTGCGCCTGCGCCACCATCTGCACGATCTGGGAAAGAAGGGTATCACGGCCGACCTTCTCGGCCCGCATCACGAACCCGCCCGATTGATTCAGGGTGCCGGCGATCACCTTGGCGCCGCTCTCCTTGGAGACCGGCATGGACTCGCCGGTCACCAGCGACTCGTCGAGGGACGAGCGGCCTTCGATGATGACGCCGTCCACCGGCACCTTTTCCCCCGGTCGGACCCGCAGCTTGTCGCCGACGTTCAGGCTGTCGATAGCGACCTCCTGGTCCGCCCCGTTCTCGTCGACGAGGCGGGCGGTCTTGGGCGCCAGATCCAGCAGGGCCTTGATCGAGCCGGAGGTGGCCTCGCGGGCTCGAAGCTCCAGGACCTGGCCGAGCAGGACCAGAACGGTAATCACCGCAGCGGCCTCGAAATAGACCGCCACCGCGCCGCCGTGGCTTCGGAATGCGGGCGGGAAGATGCCCGGCGCTATGGTGGCGACAACGCTGTAGGCGAAGGCGACGCCCACGCCCATCGCAATCAGGGTGAACATGTTCAGGTTTCGGGTGACCAGCGACTGCCAGCCGCGCACGAAGAACGGCCACCCGGCCCAGAGAACGACCGGCATGGCGAAGACGAGTTGGATCCAGTTCGAGGGGTTTTGGTCGATCCAGCCGTGGCTGCCGACCAGATGGCCGCCCATCTCGAGTACAATGACCGGCAGCGCCAGCGCCAGCCCCACCCAGAAGCGCCGGGTCATGTCGGCCAGTTCGGGGTTGGGTTGGTCGTCGAGGCTGACCAGTTCGGGCTCCAGCGCCATCCCGCAGATCGGGCAGCTTCCGGGTCCGATCTGACGGATCTGCGGATGCATGGGGCAGGTGTAGACCGTGCCCTCCGGGACGTCGGCGTGCTGCGGCGCTTCGTTCGCCTTATCGAGGTATTGCTGCGGAGCGGCGGCGAACTTGGTTTGGCAGCCGGCCGAGCAGAAATGGTAGGTGACGCCCCTGAAGTCGAAGCGATGCTTGCTGGTTGCGGGATCGACGGTCATGCCGCAGACCGGGTCTACGACGCCGGCTCTGCCCGCAGCGTGATGATTATGGTCGTGCGCGTCTCCGCCCCCGCAGCACCCGCTCTTCTTGACCGGCGTTTCAGGACCGGCGGCGACCGCCTTTGACGAGCATCCGCATCCGCCTCGGGACATCGCCTTCTGTTCGCTGGCCATTTCGAGCTCCTTGCCTACTTGCAACCCATACCGTGTAGGGGTATATAAGACTCATGCGGAAAGACATCAAGGTATCCTGTCAGAAACGCCTCGGCCGGATCGAGGGCCAGGTGCGCGGCCTCTCCAAAATGGTGGACGAGGAGCGCTACTGCATCGATATCGTCACGCAGATTTCGGCGGTCCGTGCCGCGCTGCGACGGGTCGAGGAGGAAGTCCTGAAGGACCACGTCTCCCACTGCGTCGAACACGCCATCGCGAGCGGCGACAAAACAGACCAGAGGAAGAAGATCGCCGAATTAATGGCGGTCATCGGCCGGGCTGACCGATGAGCGACACCAAAAGTTCCATCTTGGCGGCTGCGATCTTCGCCGCTATGCTCCCGAGTCTTGGTGCGAAAAGGCGTTGATGTCTGCATGTTCGTCCGGTTGACCAGAACGAAGCGAACAAGGGCAGGGTGGCTGATAGCCCTTGCCTATCTGCTTTGCGTGCTGGCGCCGACGATCTCCTACGCGCTGCCCGGCGTCCACGCGCCCGCGCCGTGCCTGACGGACGAGAACCACGTTCCCGGAATGGTTCATGTCCATTCCGAGCCGCAACATTTGCACGACGACGGCCAGATCCATGATCATGCCGCTGCGCCGGCACATTCCGGCGGCGGTGACCATTCGATGTCGGTGGCATCGGATTCGAAGTCGGCTCCCGAAAAAGCTCCGCATAAATCCGGCGGGGAGTGCTGCGGGCTGATGTGCGTGACCGCTCTTCCGGCGAAGGTCGTCGACATCGTGACGCCTTCCGCTCCGACGGCGCTTTGCGAAGTCGAAGGTTACCTGAACGTCGCCGACAAGGCTCCCCCCCGGCACTATCGCCCCCCCATTTCCTGACCTGATCGAAGCTACGCGGTGCCGTGCCTGTCGAGGGCTCGCGCGCCTGTGGTCCATCGTCAGTTCAGGAAAAGATAATGTTTGCGCAGCTTGGGGCGATTCTCGCCGCCGTCCGGTCGGTGGTGAAGAGGATATTAGGCAATAGATTTCGGGCAATCGTGGGGATGACCGCCGCGACGTTGTCGCTCGGGGGATGCATTCCGACCGTTCCGCTCGTCGGTGCGGATCCGGCCGACCCGAACGTGCCGGTCGCCGGCGTCAGCTACCGCTCCGGCATCGCGCCCTACACAAGCATGCGGCCGACCGCGCCATCCGGCTGGAAAGAACAGAACCAGCGCGTAACTCCCACGCCCAAATCCGAGCAGTAGGAGGACGCCATGACAGAAACACTTTTCATCCGACTGCGACGCGCGACGGGCGCCACCGGGGCCAGAACGGCGTTATCGTCGCTGTCAGCCGCGCTGCTGCTCTCGGGTTGCGCAACGTTCTCTCCGGACGGCGGCATGACGGCGGTGGCCGACATCGCCGGCGGCACCATCAAGAAGGACGTGATTTCGATCCGGACCGCTGACGACGTCGTAGTCGCGAACGATGCGGTCAAGCGGCTGCTGCGCCGGACCCTGAACGTCGAAACCGCGGTCCAGGTCGCGCTCCTCAGCAACCGGGGCCTTCAGGCGGCCTACAACGAACTGGCGCTGGCGGAAGCGGACCTCGTCCAGGAGAGCCTGCCGCCCAATCCCACGTTCTCGATCTCACGAATATCGGGCAACGGAGCAGTCGAGATCGAACGGCAGGTCGTCGGCGACATTCTGGCGCTCGCCACCCTTCCGTTCCGCTCGGAAATCGCACGTCAACGATTCCGGCAGGCACAGTTGCGGGCCGCCCTCGAGACGCTGCGGCTCGCCGCGGAAGTCAGACGGTCCTATTACCGCGCGGTCGCCGCCAACGAACTCATCGGACTTCTCGCGGACGCCAAATCCACCGCGGAATCCACGGCGCAGCTCGCCCTCAAACTCGGCCAGACCGGATCGCTCAACAAGCTCGACCAGGCGCGCGAGCAGGTGTTCTATGCCGAGACCACGGCCGAACTCGGATCGATACGCCAGGAGGCGGCGAGCTCGCGCGAACGCCTCGCGCGTCTGATGGGGCTTTGGGGAAGTGACCTGGCCTTCCGGATTCCGAGCACGTTGCCGGCGTTGCCCCGGCATCCGTCGGCGCTCCCGTTGATCGAGGTCGATGCGGTCAGCCACCGCATCGACCTTCAGATCGCGCGGATCGAACTCGACGCGCTCGCAAAATCCCTCAATCTGACGGAAGCGAGCCGGTTCGTGACCCTGCTCGACGTGGCGGGGATCGACCGCAAGACGCGCGATCCCGAAAGTGCGCCCTTCCGCGAACGCGGCTTCGACATCCAGTTCCAGATCCCGATCTTCGACGGCGGCGAGGTGCGGGTCCGACAGGCCACCGAGACCTACAACCAGTCGTTCAACCGCCTGACCGAAAAGGCGATCAACGTACGTTCTGAGGCGAGGGACGCATATCGCGTCTACAGGTCGACCTACGAAATCGCCGGCCAGTACCAGCGTGAAGTGCTGCCGCTGCGCAAGATCATCACCGAAGAGATGCAGCTACGCTTCTCGAGCATGCAGATCGACGTTTTCGCGCTGCTGACCGAGGCGCGCCAGCGCATCGCATCGCTGCGCGCCGGAATCGAGGCCAAGCGAGACTTCTGGTTCGCCCAGTCCGACCTTCAGACGGTCGTCAACGGCGGCGGCTCCGGAGAGTCTCAGAACCAACCCCGTCAGACCACCACCGCCCAGGCCGGCGGGAGCGGCGGCCATTAAGGAGACAAGCATGCTATCGCGTAGAGGATTCATCGGAACGGCCGCGCTGATAAGCGCGAGCGCAGTGAGCGGCCGGGTGCAGGCGGCCAACATTCCGGAAGCGCCCTTCATGGAAAAGGCGGTAATGCAGCCGCCGCTGCATCCGACGTCCGGTCCGGACTATCGGCCGGTCGTGACGTTGAACGGATGGTCGCTGCCGTGGCGGATGAACGGGGACTGGAAGGAATTCCATCTCGTCGCCGAACCGGTCGTGCGCGAGTTCGCTGAGGGCATGAAGGCCTACTTGTGGGGATACAACGGGCAATCGCCCGGTCCGACCATCGAGGCGGTCGAAGGCGACAAGGTCCGGATCTTCGTCACCAACAAGCTGCCCGAGCATACCACCGTGCACTGGCACGGCATGATCGTACCGAACGGCATGGACGGGGTGGGCGGCCTCAACCAGCCTCACATCAAACCCGGCAAGACCTTCGTCTACGAATTCCAGATCAAGACGAGCGGGACGTTCATGTACCACCCGCACTCGGACGAGATGGTGCAGATGGCGATGGGCATGATGGGCATGTTCATTGTCCACCCCCGGGACCAGACCTTCCGGCCCGTCGACCGCGACTTCGTTTTCATCATGAGCACGTACCTGATCGACCCCGGCACCTACCTGCCGAAGGTCAACGAGATGACCGACTTCAACATGTGGACGTGGAACAGCCGCGTGTTTCCCGGCATCGATCCGCTGCCCGTCCGCCTGGGAGACAAGGTGCGCGTGCGCATCGGAAATCTCACGATGACCAACCACCCGATCCATCTGCACGGGCACAGCTTCGCGGTGACCTGCACAGACGGAGGCTGGGTGCCAGAAAGCGCGCAGTTGCCGGAGACGACGACCGACGTGCCCGTCGGAGCGGTCCGCGCCTTCGACGTGCTCGCGGACAATCCCGGCGACTGGGCGTTCCACTGCCACAAGTCGCACCACACCATGAACTCGATGGGGCACGACATGCGCAACATGATCGGTGTGTCGAAGAAGGATCTCGCCAAGGCTGTCGGCAAGCTCGCGCCCGAAGCGATGGTGATGGGTTCGACCGGAATGGCCATGGGCGAGATGGAGATGCCGATGCCGGACAACACGCTGATGATGATGTCGGGCTCCGGCCAGTTCGGCCCCATCGAAATGGGCGGCATGTTCTCCGTCATGAAGATCCGGGAAGGAATGGCCCGCGACGATTACAAGGACCCGGGCCCCTACAAAAATCCGCAAGGCACGGTCGCATACGAAGTCGATGCGCCCGCCTCAGCGGCTCCCCGCCAGAACGGCGGCAAGGAGGAAGGCGGGACGACGCAAATGAAGGGCATGAAAGGAATGAAAGGCATGAAGGGCATGTGATCCGGACGCCTTTTCGAACTAAACATCAGACAGGAGAAGACTAATGAAGACCATCAATCAAGCCGTCGTTTCGGCAATCGCGGGGTTGCTGCTCGCAGGCGGTACCGCCGTTTGGGCGGGCGAGGGTCCGACCGGCCACAGCCACAGCCACGACGAGACGTTCTCCGCCGGCGAGCCCGGCGATGCCAAGAAGCCCGCCCGGATCGTCCAGGTGACCATGGGCGAGATGGACGGGAAGATGATGTTCATGCCCGCAAAACTGGAGATCAAGACGGGCGAGCAGGTCAAGTTCGTGCTCCGCAACAACGGCGAACTCGACCATGAATTCATCCTGGCGACGACCGCCGAGAATCTCAAGCATGCGGAGGCCATGAAGAAGAATCCGGACATGGAGCACGACGACCCGAACGGCAAGCGGCTTGCCCCCAAGAAGACCGACGAGATCGTCTGGAAGTTCAGCAAGCCCGGAGAGTTCGAATATTCGTGCCTAATCCCGGGTCATCGCGAAGCCGGCATGGTCGGCACGATCGTCGTCAAGTGATCCCGACAAAGCCAAGGAAAACATCATGAAGAACAAACTTCCAGCAGCGGTTTTCGCCGTCGTTCTAGCGACAATTTCGACCGCGGCGTTCGCCCAGAACGCAATGGTCAACGGCGAGGTGAAGAAGATCGACGAGACCGCCGGCAAGATCACGTTGAAGCACGGCCCCATCAAGAACCTCGATATGGACGAAGACGGCATGACCATGGTCTTCCGGGTGCAGGACCCGGGGATGCTCAAGCAGGTCAAGGTCGGCGACAAGGTCCAGTTCGAAGCAGAGCGGGCTACCGCCGGCATCACGATCACGAAGATTCAGAAGCGTAAGTAACCCCGGAACGGCCGGTGCCGCCGCGCTGCGTGAGCCGGCGGCACCGGGTCGAGAAGCGGATCTTGGAGGGAAACGCATGGAGGCATCGTTGCGCCAGGCTGACGGAGTTGCGTCCGAACGACCGCTCGCTTTCGATCGCAAGAGCGGAAGGCTGAGCGGCGCCGGCGTGATCGACCGCATTGCGGTGCTGGCCCTTCAGGCCGGATCCGTCATCACGCGACCTTACGGACATCGCGGCTACAGGCACGGTTGCAAGGCGGTCGCGACTGTCGTTGCCGATCGCGACATCATCGTCCGGTTGAACGAGGATGCCGACTTCGCCATCCCGTTCTGCGACGGGGAGCAGAATGCTTAATCCGAGATACGATCATGAAGAGGAGATCGAAGCCTTCTTAAGGTGCGCGGCAGACCTCAGGTACTCCTTCGTCGACTGCGGGGCGAACTTCGGTTACTGGTCCGTGCTGGCGTCCAGCCGGCCTTTCGGCAGGCAGCCCACGCTCGCCATCGAATCGTCTCCGGAAAACGCGAAACGGCTTGGCGCGAACGCGCTCCTGAACGGCGACCGTTTCCGATGGCTCAACGCCGCGGTCGGTGGACAGGCGGCCGGTTTTGTGAGGATCACGGGCGCAAGGCATGAAGCCTTGGAGACCCTCAGGCTGACCGAAAACGAGCCGGACGCCGTACCTGTCGTTTCGCTGGACAGCCTGGTTGCGGGCGGGCTCGTCGATGCATCGCTTCCGGTGGTGGTCAAGCTCGATGTGGAAGGCGTGGAAATCGAAGCGCTGACCGGCGCGGAACGATTGCGTGGTCATCTGCGAGGAGCACGGATCCGACACGACGCATGGCATCACGCGTCACCTCCTCGAAGAGATGTCGCTCAGAGTATTTGTGTTCGATCCCAGGGCGTGCCGGTTCAACCGTCTCGACGGAATCAAGCGGCTGGATTCGATTAAGAGGCATCCGTGGGTCGGCTACAATGTCTTCGCTACCTCCAGCGCATTGTGGGAAGAGCGACTGCTCGCTGCGACGTGGAGGTACCGATGATCGGTTCGAGCCAGCGCGCATCGCCGCCGCAGCACGACAGGCTTAGCAAATACCCAGGCTGTCCGGAGAGTGCTTTTCCGCCCGCCGCGGCGACATGCCGTTGCCTGAAATTGCAGGAGGTCTGCCGCGCACGTCGGCCATGAACCCGGTTTTTTAGAAGATGCTCAGTCCGGCGAGGTCCTGTCGACAGCGCGTGCTCGCGCTTGTGCAAACGCTCGTCGCCAAAGCCGGAAATGTCGTCGCCACATCCGCGGAACAACAATTTGTGCCGGCCGTTTGCGAATGTGTTTTCAAACAATGGAGAATGAGATGACACGGAACATCCTGAAGATTTCGGCCGCGTCTGTCGCGGTGCTGTTTGCGCTATCGATGCCTTCGTACGCCGACGACGCCGGTCCGGCCTACACGAAGTCGATGGAAAAAATGAATGCCGACATGAAGAAGGGAATGGATCCCGACCCTACGAAGGCGTGGGCGAAGATGATGGTCGCTCACCATCAGGGCGCGATCGAGATGTCGCAGACGGTGCTGAAGGAGACCAAAGATCCGATGATCCGCGAAATGGCCGAGAAGGCGGTCAAGGATCAGACGAAAGAGCAGACCATGCTCAAGGACTGGATCGGCAAGCACGGCGGCTGAATTGCCTAACACCTGACCGCGAGGACTCCATGATCGCACTTCCCTACGATTATTTTCTGATCGCATGGTTCGTCCTCGCGGCGGGCTCTACGGCCTACGTCGCGTTCGACCAGTTCAACGGCAATCCCGAGCCGACGGTGATGAAGTGGGGTTTCATCTTGGTCACGCTCTACATGGGCCCGTTCGGATTGCTGCTCTACGTGCTCGCGGACAAGGAGCCCCGTCCAGGGGAGCATGAGCACTTCACGTCGCCGCTCTGGAAGCAGGGTGTCGGAAGCACTATTCATTGCGTTGCGGGGGATGCCACAGGCATCATTCTGGCGGCGACCGTGACGGCACTCCTGGGTCTTCCGATGTGGATCGACCTAATCGTCGAATACATCGCCGGTTTCTCGTTCGGTCTCTTCATTTTCCAGTCCCTCTTCATGAAGAAGATGATGGGCGGCACCTATTGGGAGAACGTCCGCAAGAGCTTCATGCCGGAATTCATCAGCATGAACGCGATGATGGCGGGAATGGCGCCGACGATGAGCCTGCTGATGATGGGCCGCGACATGCGCGCCATGGATCCGCTCGAATTCGTCTTCTGGGGCGTGATGTCTCTTGGCGTCATGGTCGGATTCACGACCGCCTATCCGTTCAACGTCTGGATGGTGAAGAAGAAGATCAAGCACGGCCTGATGACCGAACGGCCGGAGGCGCCCGGCCAACAACACGACATGTCCGGAATGAAGTCCGAAATGGGTCAGATGTCGGATGGGCAGATGAGTCGCATGGAGGGACATGGGGAACAGAAAGCGAAAAAGCCGGGCGAACGCGAAAAGTCCCGTGGCGGGGGCCATCAGATGGGTGGCGACGCGACGACGCCACAGTTGGCGGCGCTCGCCGGCGTGACGTCGTTCCTCCTGATCTCCGGAATGGTGCTGCCGGGGTTTTCCGTCAATCTCGGTCTCAGCGCCCGCGACGTCGACGGCTCCATCATGCCGCCGGGGATGATCAACACCTTCGACCTGCCCGGCGAGGCGATGAAGGACATGGCCGCCGTGAAGCCGCGGCAGGTCGCCTACGTGGCGGCGCCCGACGCGAGGGGCGACAAGGTCCTTGCGCCGCGCATCGAGAACGGGGTCAAGGTCTTCGACATCAAGGCCGAGATCATCCGCTGGAACATCCTCCCGGACGTGGCGGTCGAGGCCTACGCCTATAACCGTCAGGTCCCGGGACCGCGGCTGCAGGTGACGGAGGGAGATCACGTCCGCATCAACTTCCGTAATGCGCTTCCGGAGAGCACCACCGTTCACTGGCACGGACTGATCGTGCCGAACGAGATGGACGGACCGGCCAACGTCACCCAAGACCCCGTGCCACCGGGCGGCTCCTACACCTACGAATTCGACGTGGGCCAGAGCGGCACGTACTTTTACCACAGCCACGATCATCCGGACCGCCAGCAGGCGCTCGGGCTCTACGGGGCGCTGCTGATCACACCGAAGGATCCGTCCGCCGAGGTGAAGGTCGACCTCGATTACACGATCCAGCTACAGGAATGGCTCAAACGCGAATGGCTGACCTATCCGGCGATGCTGATGGAAGGAGCGCTTCCGAACTACTTCACGATCAACGGCAAGGCATACCCCTCGACCGACACGGTCGCCATGAAGGTCGGACAGACCATCAAACTTCGCTTCATCGGCACGAACAACAACTTCGTGCATCCCATGCACGTGCACGGCGGGCCGTTCGAAGTGGTCGCCCTGGACGGCGTGAACCTTAAAGACACCGCGCGATACCAGGCGGATACGGTCAACGTCGGTCCCGGCCAGCGCTACGACGTGGTCTGGACGGCGCGGAAGGCGGGCAAATGGCTGGTGCACTGCCACATCCCGCACCACACGGCCAACAACAACGTGGAGCAGCACGGCGGCGGCGGCCTCATGCTGGTCCTGAATGTGCAATGAGGGCGGGAAAACAAAGGAGAGCGCGATGACGGTGAGTAAGGATACGAAGACGTGCATCGACGAATGTCTGCAGTGCTACCGAACCTGTCTCGGGATGGCCATGACGCATTGCCTGGAGACCGGCGGAAAGCACGTCGAGCCAGAGCACATCAGGCTGATGATGGCTTGCGCCGAGATATGCCGGACTGCCGCCCATTTCATGCTGCTGGGCAGTCCACATCACAAGCATGTCTGCCGCGAATGCGCGGAGATCTGCGCGGAATGCGCCAAGGATTGCGAGCGCGTCGGCGGAATGGACGACTGCGTCGTGGCCTGCAAGAGATGCGCCGAGAGCTGCAAGGCGATGGCGGCCTGAAGCCGGGGGCCGGCGACGAGCCGGCCCTTTCGGCTCCTCAACCTCGCGATGGAAAGGAAATACGAACGATGGCCTATACCCGCTTCGCCGCAATGATCGCGACCTCGACGGTCGTGATGTTCGCTCTGATGTATCTGAACGTCTATGCGCTCGACCACGTGCTCTTCAGCCAGACACGGATGTGGATGGCGCTGGTGATGGGCGCTACCATGGCAGTCATCATGATCGGCTTCATGTGGATGATGTACAAGAACCGGCAGGCGAACATCGGGATCGTACTCGGCAGTGTCGTAGTGTTCGGCGTGGCGCTGTGGCTCGTCCGTAGCCAGCAGACAGTCGGCGACGTCGCCTACATGAGGGCGATGATCCCGCATCACTCGATCGCGATCATGACCAGCGAGCGAGCCCACATCCGCGATCCGCGCGTCCGCAAGCTGGCCGACGGCATCATCGAGGCGCAGGTGAAGGAGATTGCGGAGATGAAGCAGTTGATCTCCGAACTCTCCGCAAATCCTCCGTCGTCGAACGCGCCCGACCTGCCGGCCCGACCGGCGAAATGAACGTTCTCGCGAATTTCCGACCGCCGCATATGACGGGGCCCACGGCGCCGTCTCGCGAAGGGCGCGATCTCCGTCTCGACCTGTTCCGCGGTCTCGCGAACTGGGCGATATTTCTTGACCATATCCCCAACAACGCGGTCGCATGGCTGACGACGAGAAACTACGGTTTCAGCGACGCCGCCGACATCTTCGTCTTCATCTCGGGGTACACGGCCGCGTTCGTGTATGCGAGAAAGTTGATAGTTCAGGGCATCCTTGCCGGTACGGCTCTGCTGATGCGGCGCGTTTGGCAGCTTTATGTTGCCCACGTCCTGCTGTTCGTCTTCTATGCCGCGGCGATCGGCTATGTGGCGCAGCGCTACGGCCATTCGCACCTTCTCGACGAATTCAATGTCGCCGGCCTCATCGAGCAGCCCGTCGCCACGCTTACGCAGGGACTGCTTCTGAAGTTCAAGCCGCTAAACCTGGATGTCCTTCCGCTTTACATCGTTCTCATGGCCGGTTTTCCGCCGCTGCTGATCGTGATGAGGCGGTGGCCGCATGCGGCGTTGGCAGCCTCGACCGCGATCTACCTGGCGGCACGCGTGTTCGGCTGGAATTTCGCGGCATATCCTTCCGGCGGCTGGTACTTCAATCCGTTCGCCTGGCAGCTTTTGTTCACGCTGGGAGCGTGGGCGGCCTTGGGCGGTCGCGCGACTATGATGGTACTGGCTCGGTCCCGGGCCGTCCTCGCTGCGAGCGTCGCTTTCCTTCTCTTCGCGTTGGTCGTGACGCTCGCCGACCGCGTCGGGAGGACGGGTTTTATGCCCGCCGTCGTGCTCGAATGGTTCGTTCCTAACGACAAGACGAACCTCGCGCCCTACCGGGTGCTGCACTTACTCGCCCTCGCCGTCGTCGTGGTCCGTCTCCTTCCGTCCGATTGGAGCGGGCTGCGTTCGGCGGTGCTGCGGCCCGTGATCGCGTGCGGCCAGCGGTCCCTCGAAGTGTTCTGCGTCGGCATCTTTCTGTCGTTCGTCGGGCATTTCGTCCTCGAAATGTACTCGGATGCGCTCTCCGCTCAGATCCTGGTCAGCATGGCCGGCCTGACGCTGATGACCTGCGTCGCGTTGTACCGCGATTGGTCCCGTTCGCTGGACCGGCCGCCGTCCTTCCGAAACGAACCCGGCTCAACGATCGTCGGCGAGAAGCCCCGACAGCCCAAAAAGGTGGACGCTAAATGACAAGACGATTGGGTATGGCGGTCCTTGCTGCCTTGGTCCTCTTCGGGGGAATCCTGTTCTACGTGGGTTACGGGTTCTACGACGTCGGCGCGGACGCGCCGCATTGGGAAATCACCCGAAAGGTGATGGAAACCGTTCGCAACCGCTCCATCGCGGTACGTGCCGGCCGGATCGAGCTACCCGACCTTGAGGACGAACAACTCGTCCTGAAGGGAGCGGGACAGTACGCGGCGATGTGCGTGAATTGCCACCTTGCGCCCGAGCAATCGGATTCGGAAATCCGGCCCGGCCTCTACCCGAAGCCACCCAACCTCTCCGAGCAGCGTTTCGATCCCAAGACCGTGTTCTGGGTCACCAAACATGGGTTGAAAATGAGCGGCATGCCGGCGTGGGGTCTCGGACATGACGATGCGACCATCTGGAGCATCGTCGCATTCGTCACCAAGTTGCCCGGCCTATCCGCCGAGCACTACAAGGACATGGTCGCGAGGGCGCCTCCGGACGAAGAGATGGAGTCCATGGACAAGGGGGACGGCAAGAAGCCGGAAAAAAATGGCAAGAAGGCCGGGGCCGGGATGTCGATGCCAACCGAGCAAAAGGGTGAACACAAACACTGAGCCGACAGCGGCCTATCGTCGGCCGAAGACAGGTGGAGGATGTTGGATGGAAGACGACAACAGGTCTGCGGCGCGTCACAAAGTCCTGAAGGCCGCGACGATCTCCTTCGGGGGAGGGGCCATTAGCTGTACCGTGCGGAACCTTTCGGACAGTGGTGCCTCGCTGGAGGTGGCGTCGCCGATCGGAATTCCAGATTCCGTTGTCCTTGAGCTCGAAGGCGGCGGCCGCCGATGCCGGGTGGTCTGGCGGAAGGAGATGCGGATCGGCGTCCGGTTTGTAAACCGGAAGGACAAGACCGAAGTGTCGTCTTAACTGTGCGGAAAGGGACAAGTCCGGTATATTGGTTGAGCTTGCACGAGAGTTCGGGTACCGGGCGCGAGGCCGAATGGCCTGCCGCCGAAGTTAGAACGGGTGGTTTAGCGAATGGAGCAGGCTTGGGTCGGAGATCTTATACGGCATTGGAGGAATGACGAGGCGGGGACGTACCGGACGTGGTTTCTGTGGGACGCCCGGATAAAAAATTTCCGATCTATCAGGCGCGGACTTCAGGAGGTGATCGCCGAGATCAAGGCTGACACGTTCGGAAACGCCTATCGCGGCTCATCGCTCGAAACGGTGCTGGATTCGATCGCCGAGCAGCGGCAGGTCTTCAAGGGTGCCGACCATGCATTCATGTGGAAACCGAAGCTCCGTATCCCGGACATCTACGAAAATCGGTCTAACCAGGTGGCCTTCGGGAATTTCCTCGATACCTGTCTTTGCTGTAATACCGAGGAACACGTGATCGAAGCGATCCAGAACCTCGACCGGGCGACCATCAAGGGGCTCGGTCCCGCAGCCGCAAATCTGCTGTATTTCCTGCATCCGACGATCGCGCCGCCGTTCAACACCGCCATCGTGAGAGGATACAATGCCCTGTCGGGAGCGGACGTGAAATTGGGCCGTTGGGAGCAATATCTCGCCATGCGCCGGGGAGTGTTGGCGCTGAACTCGCAGCATCGGAATCTGCTTTCCAACGATCTCGGAGCTGCGGCGGCGTTCCTCTTCGAGGTCGGCACCGGACGCTATCCGCTTCCGAACCGCGAAGAAGACGGCTCCCTCGAGCGTTGGAGGTCCGATCTCGATGAGGTCCGCGCGGAGTCCGCAGCGTCTTCGAAAGCGGTGGCAGCAGCCCGTGAGGCGGACCATACCCATACCGAGATCCAAGGGTGGTTGCGGGACTTGGGTTTAGCCCTTGGTTTCCAGGTGTGGATAGCCTCGAACGACGGAGCGCGATCCTACAAGGACGGGCGGCTGGCGGACGGCTGTCTCGACCGCTTGCCTGCGGCCTTGGCCGAGGCCGGCGCTGCGGACGCTATCCGTCTCATCGACGTGCTCTGGATCGAACAAGGCGGCGATGTGGCTGCCGCGTTCGAAGTCGAACACACCACCAGCATCTACTCCGGCATCGTCCGGATGCTCGACCTTGCACTGGGCATCGATGGTGCCGCAGCGCGCAACTTCTTCCTCGTCGCTCCGGACGACCGCGAGGGTGAAGTTAGAGCGCAGTTTGCCAGGCCGGCGTTCTCACGGGTCGCCGAACTCAACCTCCGTTATCTGCCATACAGCGAGCTTCGCAATCACCGCGAAGCAATTGCCCGCTTCGGAAACGGCATCAAGGGAATCCTGGCAATATCCCGGCCGATCAGGCCGATCATGTCGACCGCGCAAGACGCCACCGGCAATGTTTCAGGTTGCTGACTCATGCCGACCGCAAGCTACGAGACTCCGTCCTTGGCAATGCCGGCGGGATTCGGACGCGCGCTTCGATCCGACCTTAAGAGACCAGCCCGCGGCCCGCGACGACGTCACAGCATGGCCATCCTTTGCAGAGCGGTCACCGCCAGCCTCAAATAAAGCAAGCAGCTCGCGGCATGAGGCCGATGGCCGGCCGACTGTTTCCGAGGGCGCAAGGGACGCTGATCACGCGGATTTGGGCCCGCGGTCGCGAAGACCTAGATATGATCCTTGCTGAACGTCAGGGGATGTCCAGAAGATGTACAAATTAAGCACAGTGACTCGGCGAAGTGCGCTCGCGATCTTCGCAGCGGGATTGGTTGCGCGGGGGTATCCCGCCTCTGCGCAGACGCCAGCCATCCTCGTTCACAAGGATCCGAATTGCGGATGCTGCACGGGTTGGGTGCAACACCTCAAGGATGCCGGATTCACCGTCACTGTCGAGGAGACGGCGCAGCTTCCGGCAGTCCGGAAGCGCCTCGGCGTGCCGGGCGACCTTGCAGCGTGCCACACTGCGGAAATCGCGGGATACGTCATCGAGGGTCACGTACCCGCTTTAGCGGTGCGACAATTGCTGGAGAAACGGCCCGCCGCCGTGGGACTGGCGGTTCCGGGCATGCCGGCCGGGTCGCCGGGAATGGAGGGCGGGACGCCCCGGAGATACGACGTGGTCCTTTTCGGAACGTTCGGTCGGCGGTCATTCATGCAGTTTATAGGCTCCGAAATCGCGAGTTGAAGCTTCTACGGTTAACCGATAACCCTCATTTGGCTTGGAAACGCCTCTGGCGAAGATGTGAAGGGATAGTCCTTCCCAAGTTCCCGATCCCGTGGGATGGTGAGCAATGAATCTTCGCCGACTCATCGGTCGTATGCTTGCGATCTTCGTGATCGTAGGGCTCGTCTTTGCGCCACTGGTCTCACCGGCGGCGGCAAAGCGTCTGGCTGCCGCCGAGATGACCGATCTGGCTGCGATGTCGGACGCCATGCCTTGCTGTCCGGACGGCCAAAAGAGCAACAACTGCCGGGATTGTCCGCTTGTCGCGAGGTGCATGCTGACGATCGCGCAGGCCGAGCCATCCCCATCGGACGGTGTCCAAGTTTCCTTTCAAACCAGTCGGCCGCTTTCTCCGCCCGACGACTTGATTGCGGACGGCCTAATCGGTTCCCCTCCGGATCATCCCCCTCGAATCTCGACCTAATCGGCGTCAATACGCCGTCTGCTGCTGCGCGGTCTCAGGGCCGCGCGGTTAACGCACGCCGCCGTTCGCGGCGCATCGGGTCATCGAGGATTTGCAAAATGAAGAAGTATGCCTTCGCGCCTGCCTTCCGGGCGGCGTTGATCGCCGTTTCCTTGGCAAGTTCGGCCACGCTCGCGCGCGCCGACATCAAGGACTACGAATTTCAACTGGTCGATAAGACAGTCAAGAAGGGGGACGCGACCATCTCGGTCCGGTTGGTCCACAAGCCCGACGGCAAGCCGGTTCCCGATGCGGTGATCTTCGCAAAGAGACTGGACATGGCTCCGGACGGCATGGAGACGATGAAGACCTCGATCGAGGCGATGCCGAGTACGGAGCCGGGCGTCTATAAGTTCAAGGCCGCCATAACGATGGAAGGTGGCTGGCAATTGTCCCTGGGCGCCAAGGTTCAGGGCGAAACCGGGACGGTCGAAAGCAAGCTCGTTCTCAAGGCCGCGCCGTGATCCGCGTAGGCCGAGGCGCGCGCTTCGCTGCAATTGGAGCAGCCGCAGCGGTGCTGTGGTTGTCTCCGGCAACGGCCGGCGCTCAATCCTTGCCCGGAGCAACCGTCGAAAGCGTCGTCGTCCTTGCGAAACGCCTCAACCCGACGGTGGCGGCGGCTGCTCTCGAGTTCGATGCAGCGGTTCACAAGATAGGGACGGCGGGAGTGTTGGCCGACCCGACCCTCATTCTCGAAGCATGGGACGTCAACCGGCAAGGCGTAGGACAGCGTCGGATCGGCGTCGATCAGGAGATCAAGCTGTGGGGCAAATATGGCATCGAGCGCTATGTCGCCATGGCTGACGCCGATGCCGCAAAATTCCAGGGCCGTGCGACCGTGACCGAGCTCATCGCGCAGGTTGTTGCCGCGCATGGCGAGTACAACGCCGCGTATGGAGCCATTGGAGTCGCGACCGAAATCAAGCGGCGATACGACGAGACTCTTGGATTGTTGCGTTCGCGATACGGCGCGACGTCGGTCGACCGGCAGGACGTCATCAAGGCCGAGATCGAAGCGGCTACCGCCGACGGCGACGTCGTCCGCCGACAAGGCGAACAGAAGGCAGCGGCGGCCAGGCTGAACGCCCTGATCGGCCGTCCGTCCCTGGCGCCCTTGGCAGCGCCAACCGGCTTTAGAGCTCTCAAGGCGGTCAGCCTCGCGCAGGTTCAGGCGCTCGCGCGCTCTGCCAACCCGATGCTGGCGCTGGCCGGAGCCCAGAGCAATTCCGCGGCGCAAACGAAGTCTCTTACCGATCTAAACTATTATCCCGACGTCACGCTCGGCGCGAAGTACGTGCAGCGGCCCGGCACCGAAGATACCGGCGAGTTTATGCTCGGCGTCAAGCTGCCGCTGCACTACGAAGTCAAGGACGCGGAGCAGCGCGCGGCGGGCGCACGTCTCGGCGCAGCGCAAGCCCGCAGCGAAGCGCTGCGGCTGCGGGTCGACGGACAGATCGCCGACGCATGGTTCAGCGTCGATGCGTTGCGGAAGGTCGTGCAGATCTACGCGTCGCGCCAATTGCCGCCTGCACGATCATCCCTCGACAACGCGCGGAACGGTTTCCAGGCCGGCACGTCCGATATTTCTTCGGTCTTCGAGGCCGAGCGTAGGCTTCGCGCGGTCCAGCTCGACCTGCTGAAGCTCAAGGTAGAACTTCAGACGAAATACGCCGAAATGGAACGTCTGGCCGGAGGTTCGCTATGAGACGACCATTAAGCGCTCTCTTTACCTTGTCCGCAATCCTGGCTGCGGGAGTGCTGGGACTGGCGGTTGGACGGTCGAGCGTTCCGCTCCCCGGGTGGCTTTCGGCCGCGTTGCCCGCAGCGGCAAAGCAGAGTTCCGCTCAGCCTACGGCGAGGGGGCCCATCGTCTACTACCGCGATCCGGACGGCGCGCCGGCCTATTCGCTGACACCGAAGAAGACATCCTCAGGCAAGGACTATTCGGCTGTTCGCACCAGCGAGGACCTGAGCTTCGAGGAAGAGGAGGCTCCTGAAGCCATGACCGCGAAAAGCGGAGAACGCGGGCGGATCAAATTCTATCGTAACCCCATGGGCCTTCCAGACACGTCGCCGACGCCGAAAAAGGATTCGATGGGGATGGATTACCTCCCCGTATATGAGGGCGAACAGGACGACGACTCATCGGTGAAAGTGAGCGCGGGCAAGCTGCAGAAGGCAGGCGTCCAGACCGAGGTCGCGGAGCGCCGCTCCTTAAATACGATGGTCCGCGCACCGGGTACGGTACAGCAGGACGAGCGTCGCGTTTCCGTCATCTCGCTCCGGTTCGAGGGCTTCATCGACACCGTCGACAACGTCACGACCGGCACGCATGTCCGCAAGGGCCAGCCGCTGATGCGCATCTACGGCCCGAACCTCTCCAGCGCCGCCGCCGAATATCTCTCGGCCCTCAATGCCCGCCCGGAGGCCGGAATCAACAACCAAGCCTTGAAAGGGGCTCGCCGCCGACTCGAAAACCTCGGGGCGCCGGATGCGTTCATTGTGGACATCGAGCGGGCTCGCGAGATCCCGGTCTACATGAACTGGCCTGCGCCGCAGGATGGAGAGATCGTGGAGCGGACGGCCGTCAACGGCATGCGCGCAGCACCGGGGGACATCCTGTTCCGCATAGTCGACCGCAATGTCGTCTGGGTGATGGTCGACGTCGCGGAACGGGACTTGGCGCTCATAGAAGTCGGGCAAAAAGTCGTCGTGCGGCCCCGGGCATATCCGGACCGGCCCTTCACAGGAAAGGTCACGGTGATCTATCCGAACCTCAGAGCGGAGACGCGAACAGCGCGGGTCAGAATCGAATTGCCCAATCCGGACGACGTGCTGCGGCCGGACATGTATGCGGACGTGGAGATCGCCACGGGGACGGAAGCACCGGTCGTAACAGTCTCCAGCAGCGCGGTCATCGACAGCGGCGAGCGGCAACTTGTGCTTCTCGACAAGGGCGAAGGGCGCTTCGAACCACGCGCGGTCAAGCTGGGGCGACGCGGCGGCGGCCTGACCGAGATCAAGGAAGGGCTCGCCGAGAACGACAAGGTCGTCTCGTCGGCTAACTTCCTGATCGATGCCGAAAGCAATCTCAAGGCAGCGCTCAAGGGCCTCGACACCGGAGAGAAATCACAATGATCGCGCGGCTCATCGATTGGTCGGCGAGAAACCTGATGCTGGTGATGATCGGCGCGATCTTCGCCGTGGCGGCGGGCGTATATGCCCTGCAGCATTCGGCGCTTGACGCGATTCCCGACCTCTCCGACACCCAGGTCATCGTCTATACCGACTACAAGGGCCAGGCCCCCCAGGTCATCGAGGACCAGGTCACCTATCCGTTGACGACCGCGATGCTGACGGTGCCGAAGTCGAAGGTGGTGCGCGGCTTCTCCTTCTTCGGTGTCTCGTTCGTCTACATCATCTTCGAAGACGGCACCGACATTTACTGGGCTCGTTCGCGTGTGCTGGAATACCTCAACGCCGCTGCGCGCAAATTGCCTGCCGGCGTGACACCGACGTTGGGGCCCGATGCGACGGGCGTCGGCTGGGTCTATCAGTACGCGCTGCAGTCCAAGGATAAATCGCTGGCCGATCTGCGATCGATCCAGGACTGGACCATCCGATACGGAATTTCCAAGGCCGAGGGCGTTGCCGAAGTCGCGAGCGTCGGCGGCTTCGTCAGGCAATACAACATCGTTGTGGATCCGAACCGGTTGAGGTCGCTCGGCATTCCGCTGGCGAAAGTCCGCGATGCCGTCCGGGGCAGCAACATGGATGTCGGCGGCCGTACCGTCGAGCTTTCGGAGTTCGAATTCGTCGTGCGGGGCAGGGGATACGTCAAAAGCGTCTCCGACCTGTCGAGCATCGTGCTCAAGGTCGACAAGGGAACGCCGGTCCTGCTGAAGGACGTGGCGCGGATCGAGCTAGGTCCGGACGAACGCCGGGGCATCACCGAACTCAACGGGGAAGGCGAGGTCGCCAGCGGAATTGCCCTGCAACGCTTCGGCCAGAATGCGCTCGACGTTATCGACAATGTGAAGGCGCGGCTTTCCGACATGGCGTCGGCATTGCCAAAAGGCGTCGAAATCATCCCGGTCTACGACCGCTCGAACCTGATCCACGATGCGATCGAGACGCTGAAGCGGACGCTCACGGAAGAAAGCATCGTCGTTGCTCTCGTCTGCATCGTCTTCCTGCTGCATGTCCGCAGCGCGCTGGTTGCGATTGTCATGTTGCCGGTGGGAATCCTGATGGCGTTCGGCGCGATGAAGGTGCTGGGGATCGGGTCGAACATCATGAGCCTCGGCGGGATCGCCATCGCGATCGGCGCCATGATCGACGGCGCCATCGTCATGATCGAGAACGCTCACAAGCACCTTGAGCGCGCGCCGCCCGACAAGCCGCGCCTCGAAGTCTTGATCGAGGCGGCGAGCGAGGTCGGCCCCGCGCTGTTTTTCAGCTTGCTGATCATCACGGTGTCGTTCCTGCCGATCTTCACGATGGAATCGCAGGAAGGCCGGCTATTCAGCCCGCTTGCCTTTACAAAAACGTTCTCGATGGCCGCCGCCGCCATCCTGTCGATCACGCTGGTTCCCGCGCTCATGGTCCTGTTCGTGCGGGGCAAGATCATTCCGGAGCACAAGAATCCGATCAATCGGTTCCTGATCTGGGTCTATCGGCCGCTGATCCGAGGTGTGCTGAAGGCCAAGACGCTGACGATCTTTCTGGCGCTTGCGGCCTTGGCTGTCAGCCTATGGCCGGCCCGCCAACTCGGAACGGAGTTCATGCCGAGCCTGAACGAAGGCACGCTGATGTACATGCCGACGACGCTGCCGGGCCTGTCGGTCACCAAAGCGGCGGAAATCCTGCAGACGCAGAACAAGGTCATCAAGACCTTTCCGGAGGTCGAGTCCGTCTACGGCAAAGCGGGGCGCGCCGAGACCGCGACCGATCCGGCGCCGACCGAGATGTTCGAGACGATCGTCAACCTTAAGCCCAAGGCGCAATGGCGTGCCAGATTGACTGTCGACGGCCTGATCGCCGAACTGGACAAGGCCCTTCAGTTTCCCGGCGTTTCCAACGCATGGACCATGCCGATCAAGGCCCGCACCGACATGCTCGCGACCGGGATCCGGACGCCGGTCGGCATCAAGGTCCTCGGAAAAGACCTGATTGAAATGGAGAAGCTGGCGCGGCAGATTGAAACCGTCGTGAAGGCCGTGCCTGGCACATCGAGCGCCTACGCGGAGCGGGTCATCGGAGGCTACTATCTCGACGTGGTTCCGGATCGTGAGGCGCTCGCCCGTTACGGTCTGATGGTCAGCGACGTGCAAGACACTGTCTCGTCGGCACTCGGCGGAGAGACGATCACCACCACCGTGGAAGGCCGCGAGCGTTACGGCGTCAACCTCCGCTATCCGCGCGACCTGCGCAGCGACCCGCAATCGATCTCCCGGGATGTCCTGGTCGCGATGCCGAACGGGGGGACGGTCCCGCTTGGCGAGGTCGCGGCGATCAAGCTCACGCGCGGTCCCACGTCGATCCGGACCGAGAACGGCCAGCTTGCGGTCTACATCTTCGTCGACATCCGCGACCGCGATCTCGGCGGCTACGTCGCCGATGCCAAGGCCGCCGTTGCGGCAAGCGTGCAATTCCCGCCGGGAAACTACGTCGTCTGGAGCGGCCAGTTCGAATATCTGGAACGCGCTACCGCCCGCCTGAAGATCGTGGTGCCTGTCACGCTGCTGATCATCTTCCTCCTGCTGTATCTCAACTTCCGCCGGCTGACCGAGACGCTAATCGTGATGCTGTCGCTGCCGTTCGCCCTCGTAGGCGGCCTGTGGCTGATGTGGTGGCTTGGTTTCAACATGTCGGTCGCGGTGGCCGTAGGCTTCATCGCCCTGGCGGGCGTCGCGGCGGAGACCGGCGTCATCATGCTGATCTACCTCGATCAGGCGATGAAGGAACTTCACGCCGAAAGGGCGGCTGACGGTAAGCCCTTCACGCGAGCGGACCTCAACGAGGCGATCATGTTGGGCGCGGTCGAACGGGTGCGACCCAAGATGATGACCGTCGTCGCGATCATGGCCGGCCTTATCCCGATCCTGTGGAGCACCGGCACCGGCTCGGAAGTCATGCAGCGCATCGCCGTGCCGATGATCGGCGGCATGATCTCATCGACCGTCCTGACGCTCATCGTGATCCCCGCGGTTTACGCACTGATCAAGGGATTTCGGTTGCCCCGCGAACCGCGCTCGGCCGTCCCAAAGAACGGGAATAGCCAAGAGCGGACGACGTCAAACGATTTCGACCGCTCGCAAGCAGCAGAATGACGAAGCGCCTTCGTTCCTCGGCGTCAAGATGATGTGATGGACCAGTGGGACTTCAAGAAGTGGCGAAGAAGTTGGGACTCAACCAGGTCGTGGCTGGAGAAATGCTGGGACTGAGCCGCGGCGCAGTTCAATATTGGGAAAGCGACCTCAGGCCGGTGCCGCGTGCCGTCGAGCTTACCTGCCAGGAACTGTTGCGGCGCTGGAAGCAGCGGCCGGAGTACGGGCCCGTGACCCTGCTGTATTCCGGCGGTCCCGCATCGCTGGTCGATTCCCGGCCATCCGGCGATCTGGTCCTGCGATGCGAGCCGCATCCGGACAACGAGAGCGCGTTGCGCCGCGTCGTTCGGCTGAGCGAAACGGTGAACTTGTTCATGCCGCTCATCGTGGATGACGATGGAACCGCAGTCTGGGCCGGCCCCGAATTGCTGCACGAATGCGAGGAGCGAAAAAGCGCGATCCGCAAACAAAGCGGATTGAAGCCTAGCCGAAGCGATGCGGCGGGCCTTTCCGACTTTTTTCGAGGCCTATCACCTTCGGCTGTAACCAAACCGACCGGACCAGCGAACTAGTAGAGATACGCAAGCATGACGACCCATGAAATCGAACTCAAGGCGCTCATGCTTGCCAGCCTGGAAGGCGACGCAGCCTCGCACCGCACGCTGCTCAAGCGATTGAGCAGCCGATTGCGGGCGTACTACAAGGGCAAGCTCGCCAGGATGGGAAGGGGTGCGGCAGAGGCGGAGGATCTCGTTCAGGAGGCGGTATTGGCCGTCCACTTCAAGCGGCACACGTATGATCCCGCCGAACCTCTGACGCCGTGGGTACATGCGATCGCGCGGTACAAGTTGATCGACTTCCTGCGGCGGACCCGCACGTCGCGCACCGACGTGCCGATCGAGGAGGCCGATACGACCATGGCGCACGACGACAATGTCGTCGCGGAGAGTACATATGACGTTAGGAGGCTGATGCAGCGATTACCGAAAAACATGCGGTGTTCCATCGAGGCCGTGAAGCTGGACGGCTTGAGCGTCGCGGAGGCGGCAGTACGATGCGGCATCTCCGAACCGGGGGTCAAAGTGAATATCCACCGTGGGCTCAAAGCGCTGGCTACCCTGATCGCCCGGGAAACGCGGACATGAAGACTGACGATCTCGTTGACCTCCTGAGTACCAATCCTGAGCCGGTCGACCGCGGCTTGGTGGTTCGCACGCTTCTGATCGCGCTTGGGGCCGGTTCAATTCTGGCCTTGGGAATCACGATCTTCGGGCTGGGCGCCCGTCCGGACATGATGACGTCCGGCGCATTGGGTTTCGTCGTCGCAAAGGTCTCATTCGCGGTCGGGATCTCCAGCCTCGCGCTTGTCTATCTTGCAAAGCTGGCGCGTCCCGGCGGAGAACGAAAACCTCGATCGTATCTCGTTGCCGTGCCGTTTCTTGTCATCGTGGCGCTTGCAGCAATCAGCCTCGGGCTGGCGCCAAGCTCGCGCTGGAACAAGATGATCGTCGGAGACGAATGGCTCGAATGCCTTGTTTCCATTCCGATCATCGCGATTGTTCCTTTTGCCGTCGCGATCTGGGCCGTTCGACAAGCGGCGCCTACGAACCTTGCTCGCACGGGTGCCTTCGCCGGACTTGTAGCAGGAGGCGTGAGCGCGATGGCGTACGCGCTGCATTGCACGGACGATTCCCTGCCTTTCGTAGCGGTCTGGTACGGCGGAACGATTGTGCTTTGCACCTTAGCAGGCGCAGCAATGGGGCCACGACTATTGCGGTGGTGAATGTGCGTTTCCCGGTCACGTCAGCGTGACCTTGTAACCGGCAAACACTTTGCGCCGAACTCATCATTAGAAGCGCACATGACGCGCTTCGAAGAAATGATGGAGCCGGACCATGACGAAAAAACTTCTCACGATTTCACTCTTGTTGCCGCTGATGGCGGCGTCGGCTTCTGCATATGCCGGATCGACGATCACCGACAAAAGCTATTGGCCGAATGAGGCCAGGCAGAGCGCACAAGCCAGGACCGGTAGCTCACAAGGCGACTTGAATTCTGCGTTCGCGTACGACCGGACGCCGTCACGCCTGCAGCCCGTGCCAAACTCGAACGCAGGATCAGCTTGGCGTTATCAGGGCGGCCCGAAATCTCGATGACGGCATCGAGAAACACTTGCCGCGCCGGCGGCAACGCATTGGCTAAGCGAGGTGCTTCATGGTGACAGGGATGACGCCAGCAATGGCCGCGGCAATGGGTCATGTCTGCGTGCTGGCCATCGTCGTTCTGGCGTTGGCGGCAGCAGCGTTGGTGGAATACTTCGGACAGGAAGCCAGCCACGACCTGAATGAAGATCATGAGGATCGCGTAGGATTGTGGCGGCTCGAAACTTGCTGCAAGTGGGCACGGCGATGCCGCGGCTAGACGGGCATACAAACTCGAGTGCGCGGACCGGTACGCTGTGCGACCGCAGCGACCCCCCGTGGGAGGCTTCGCGGGGCTCCAAGCGATACGCTCGACCGAGCTCGCTATTCGGTTTAGCAGACCGGCGAAATCGGGAAGATCGATCATGGCCAACAGCAATCCGGCGATCCAGTACAGGTTTTCGTGAGTGAACATCGCAAGAAGTACCAAGACTGCAACGACCTGCAATTGGATCTTCTGCTCTTTCTCAGCGATGTGATGCGGCAAGTGATGCAGCCGCAACATCAGAACGCCAACCGTCAAGACGAACAGTATCAGGAATACTCCCGTTACGACCAGCAGCACGTCGGTCTGCTCCGCTCCTGCAACGAACCATGGCAGGTGCGCGTGAGAAGCCGTGAAACGGGGGTCGATATTCTGCGGCACGACGAACCTTTTGGCTATCGATTTGGTAACCAGCACACGACACTCGGCCGCCGGCTCCTTGATCTAAATCAATCCCTTAGCCCTGCGCTGCAGCAGCGAGCAGCTCCGGCCCCTGGCTGATGCGCATGAAGCGACCGCTGTCAGAACGAGCCATTTTTCTAGGAAGGGTGTCACACTGAACAGCTTATCATTTCCGCTCTCGCGGCTCGACCTGGACGACGGATGCCCCCTATCGCGAGATCGAAGAGGCGATCGCGCGAGCGCGCGATCTGGGAGCGCTTGCCGTGGAGATGGAAGCCGCGGCCCTCTACGCTTTCGGCACGACGAGCGGCAACTCGATCGTCTGCTTCGCGCACGTCACAAACTCGATGGCGCAAACGGAGGGCGATTTTGAGAAGGGTGAGGCTGACGGCTCCAAGGCAACCCTTGCTGTCGTCGCAGCAGCCGCGCGCGGCTGGCGAAGTTATGGGCACTTAAGCGGGCGAACCCAATTGGCCTCCGGAGCCGCAAGCGCAAACAGCGGTTTGCATCGGCCAGCGCGTCCGAACGGCGTGCGCCCCCGAGGCACCGATGACGGAACAGATGCTTTGTGCTCTCGGCTTGCAGGCGAGATCTTTGCCTGCACCAGGAATACGTTGCCGCCGCCGCGCACAATTGAGAGCTGACGACAACCTCGTGCGCGATTCTGAGAGATGAGTTTGGTGACGGTTCCAACCCGGACCTTATTGAGTGAGCAACACGTCGATTTCCATATCGCGCTCGGGCCATCATCATGCCCCGAGCTGCATGTTCCGAGGCACTGGTCTCCCGATGAAGAGCCGCATGGCCGCGCGCTACGGCCGCCTCTCGCACAGGGAAGGTGCGATGCTCACCAATCGCGTTGATGGCCCTGGTCGCGCGCAAGGGAACCCGCCGCACGGCTAGGCGTGAGGGCACTCTAAGGCTCAATCGAGTGCCGGGTATGGCATCGAAGCGCAGCCGCTTACGACAGAAGAAAAACCGGCGGAAATACGCCCGTGAATAGACGTGAGACAGAAGGTTTTCCCTCGGCTCTGACAACAGAGCCCGTTGCACGCAAAGGTGAGCCTGTGCTAGCAAGTTATTGATATTGTTCGCATAATATAGATTATGGAATATATTCCTATCGATTGAATCGCGGTCGCAATCAGCAATGAGTCCGAACATTACCTTTGAGAAGCACCTGAGGAGAGCCGTGATTTTGTACGCTTATGGCCGCTGGCACGGGACCGCAACAGGTCTATGCGGGTCGCGACGTCGGCATTTTCGACGCTCGTTCCGAGCCACACGTTGAGCAGTATCTCGACGTCGCGCACGAGTTCACCCATCCGCTCGGGGCGCTTGGTGAGAATTTGATAGTGATGATGGGCGTACGCGCATCACGTCCCAGACCTCCATCTTTGTGCGCGCCTCCGCCGCGGCATCTCCGAGGCGGACGCGCGGGGGCTCGTCATGACCTGCCCGATGAACACGTTGTTTCCGATACGCGCCGAGTAGAGATTGCGCTCTGCATCGGTTGGCGGGGGCTAGAAGCAAGTACCAAACAGAAGGAAGTTGCCTGAGCGTTCAGAGTCAGCGCTTCCACGATTTCACGATTACCCGTAAAATCGGGAATCGTGGAGACGATACATGCTGAACTTCAACCCTTCTTGGCGCTTGGTATCGCCCGGGCCCATCGCCCGCGGCGTCATTGCTGAATTTGCGACGCTCATTCGACGTGTCGCCGGCTCTTATGATAACCGCAAGCCCATCATCGAACACTACAAGCGCTATTTTGCGGACGCGGCTGGACGGCCGCATCACGATAGCTCGTCGCTGGACTGGGCCGAAAGCGATCTTAGCGAATACATGAGGGATGCAGGCTCAAATGGCCCACTATTCATTGAGGCCTTTTACGATGCCGGCCAGGCGCTCGTTCGGCGCAATGAAGGCATCGTGGTTCCTGATGCGGGGATGATCAACCATTACCTCAATTTGCACAATGCCGGCTACGAGCTCGCCCCACCGCACCTGCACGCGAGGAAAGCACAGCCGATGGTCGCGGTTGATGTGCTGCCGCCATCCCTTGACGCACAGGCGCACGAAATCATTCAGCGGTCATTGAAACAGTCCGAGGATTACTTGTCGGCCAGCAATGATCGGCAGGCTGTCCAGGAAATTCTCTGGCTGCTGGAAACTGTTTCCACCGTGTTTCAAGGCCTGCCCATCGGTGATACGACCATCCAAGGCAAGTATTTCAACAAGATTGCCGGTGAACTCAAGCGTCACCGTAAGGGGCAAGTTGCCGAACAGGCGATCGACTGGATGACGACGCTGCATGGCTATCTGTCGTCCCCGACGGGCGGCGGCGTACGCCACGGAGCTACGCTCTCACCTGAAGCTGAGCTGTCCGCTCATGAGGCCCGGCTATTCTGCAACCTCATTCGAAGCTACACTTATTTCCTGCTGGATGAATATGACAGGGTGAAGCGCTAAGCGGCGCCGCTAGGTGCCGGATGTGCACGATCGGGGGTGTCAGCATTTTTCGACTACCCGAACTTGGACTTCCGCGGAACATAGAGCTCGCTGAGCTTCTGGTCCGCCGGCACGATGGCAAGAAAGCCGACCGTCAGCTCCCAAGACGGCTTATCCCCCCAGTCCGGTCCACGAAACTTGCGGTCGCGCGTTGCGAAATAAGCATGCGCGTCCTTCTCGCGGAGACCCTGCAACAGATCATCCAGCTCCTTGGCGATGCCAAGGCGGCCGGACGCCGGGAAATCATCCAGGTCCATCAGCTCCTGCACATAGTCACAGAAGCTAGCTGCTACTTCTTTGGCGCGCTCCGAAAGGCCGTCGTGGATGTCGCAGGACATCGCGTTGACGACATCCGCAAACCGTATCACCTCAGCACCCGAGGCAAGTGCCTGCGCCTTGACCCGGATGTGGTCGGGATGCTGGTCGTCGAGGTTTTTCTGCTGCATGGTCTTCAAGCCGTCGAAGAACTTCAGCACCTCCTCGATGAACTTGGGGTCATCGAAAACATCGGGTTTGTCATAGCCCAGCGCCTTGGCCAAGGCGCGCCGCGAGGTCAAGTTGACGGTCTTGCCAGCTTCAAAGCGCTGCACGGTCCTGATGTCGACGGAGGCGTTGGCGGCAAGAGCTTCCTGGGACAGGTGCTGCGCATCGCGGATGCAGCGAGCCCAGAAGCCAAGCATCTTTGGGTCAATCAGCGTGGGGTTCATATCGGTCTCCTTTGACCGGAACCATATGCCAGGGGTGGTAGGGCGAACACGGCAGAATGCCGACAGTTCGCAAATCCCCTGCTAAACGACTTAAACGGTGGCAGTTTCCTTAAACTTTGGGTCGGCGGGGTAGGCCTTGGACCATACCGTCAGTCGTCCAGACAGCCAGGATTGGCTGTCTACCGCAGACTGCACCATCTCGAAAAACTCGGACCGGCCCACGATACTGAACATGAGACCGTGCTTCGGTAAAGATTGGCCCGCCTTTTTGGCGTCCTTGCTGTTTTTGTTGGCGAAGACATACACGTCTTCGTTCGGATATCGCTTGGCCGCAGCATGACCCGCGAGGTTTCGAAAACCGCGAAACTTAGAAATGGCGGCCAACCAGGTCAGCGCTACTTCGATCGGCTCGCTGTTTGGGTCGAGCGTCCGCACAACGTCGGACAGGGCCTCGGTCAAAGCTGCGTCGCTGATTTTGGGATATTCCTTCAACCATTTTTCCGGCAGTTTGTTTGCTAGATAAAACACCTCTAATGCCCGACGCAGGTTGAGGTCGATGAAACAAAAGCATTGGATTAACCTGCCGAAGCAGCGGTAGTCAGTTCCCTCAAGTTCCGGCAATGCCGCGATCTCTTCGCCTGACATCTTGCCCAGGGCTTCGGAGATTTCGTTGACCTTGTCCGAACTAATTTCGTCAGGTAGCGCCATGCATCATTCTCATTTCGAATGTCGGTTTGGCATTCTGCAATGACTACTATTCGAGAACGTCGGCCGCCATCGGCCCCTCTTCGTAGAGCTGGCCTTCTTTTTCCAGCGCCTTCCTGCGGGTGTTCGCTGCGGTAACATAAGCGCTGAGCTTATCCAGGTCGGCCTTGACGTCAGCAAATTTGGGAAGATCAACCGGCACGCCCGCTGACTGGTCGTGACCAGAGTACTTGGAGCATCGCGTCATGCCGGCGTAAACGGCCTCGTAGTCAGACTTCTCGACATGGGCCGCCCTGAGTTTCATGGTTGCAATGTTCGGCCTGAAACGGCCGACAACGCCTGCGAACAGGATTTCTTCGATGGCGTGCTCCCAAGTCTCTCGCATCCTGGTGTAGATGTCCGTCACGAACGATCGCTCGGCCTCGTTGGCTTCGGAATATGTGGCCTTTTTCTCTTTCAGAAGACCTTCGATGATCGAAAGTCTCTTTGTGACTCCCATGGCAATCCAGGGCTGATGGTTGTTGTCGATGATCCCGAACCGTCCATCAGCATGCTTGGCGATCCACTCCTCCCGCAGGGGAACCTTCATGTTGTGGGCCGCTTCCAGCACCGCGTAGTGAAAGAACAGATTGTGCGTGAAGATAATCACTTGCCTTCCGGCGGCGGCCTCCTTCACCAGCCGTTTCGCGACGGCCTCCATCCTTGCGTGATCGAGGGACGAAACCGGATCATCGACGACAATCCCGTGCCGGGCGCCGACCTCGTTCAGTTCGGCGAGGAAACCCGCCAGTGCAAGCGCCCGCCACTCACCTTCGCTCAGGATTTCGCTGTTTTTGCCGACTTTCTGCTGGGCCTCCAGGCCGATTTGGACCTTGCTCTTTCCCACCTCTCCGCGATCGGCGAGTTTTAACGGCAGGTGCTGCAGATCAAGCGCGACAATCTCGTCCTGAAGGCTCGTCTGCAGCGACGCCGTCAGCACCTTGCGTCTGAGGCGCGTGATGTGGGACGTGATGCCGGCAACGGCACAGGCGGCGGTACACGCCTTCGTCTTCAAGAGAAGATCGAGCGAGTTCCTTCGCTCCACGAAAATCTCGATGTCGGCGGAAAACTTCTTCCGCGCTTCGAGGTCGTCAAGCTCCTGCTGCCGCCGCTGACGCTTTGATGCCTCATCCGCTTTCGGTTTCAGTGCTTCGACTTCCTTCGCCACGACGGCCGCTTCGCTGAGCAGGTCATCGACCTCCGACCGGTCGAGATCCGCGAGGCCTTCGAGACTTGCGTAGTCGACCGCCTTGATGGCTGCTGAAACCAGAGCGTGGCGATCCCGGCTGGCAGCGTAATACAGCTCGATCCTGTCTGCCAGAGCTTGGCGGGGTGTCGAGCCCTCCACGAAGTTGACGAGCTTGTCCTTGATGTCCTGGCTGCCGGCGATCTTCAGATCGAGGATCGTTCGAGCGCAGTCCGCGAAGTGCTTCTTCGCCGTCTCGGCATCCGCGTTGGCGCGACCTTCGACGTACGCATCAAAGGCGGCCAGGCGTGCCTGCGCCGGCTCGTCAAGGGGCTGATGGCAGAGCACGCACGTGCCGGCCGACGCTAACTGGGGCGGCTCAAGTTCCGGATATGCTTCGGCCGCGAAGTCGCGCGCGTACATCAGCATTTGCCGCCAGGTCTCACTGCCCAGTTGAGGGATCGCCGATTCCGCCGTCAGGCCCTCGGCAGCGACTTTGGCGGCTTCGCGTGTCGTTGCGGCCTTCTGCCGTGCTTCCTTCAGTCTCGCGATGCCAGCATTGCCGATCGAATCGAAGATGGCTGTTGCATCGGCAACCAGGGTTGCGGCTGCCGACATGGCGGCCTCCTTCAGCCTCGCCAGAACCGCCGGGTCCCGGCCAAGCTCCAGCTTGACCGCCTGAAGGCCAGCCTCATCCTTTTCACTCCAGACCGCCAATGCGCGCATGGCCGCTTCGCTGGGCAGATGCTGATCCGCCTTCAGCGTTGCCAGCATTGTCGATACTTTTGTGCGCTTGTCGTAGCCAAGCGGCAGGGGGGTCTTTTGTGCCTTGGTCAGGCGCGCTTCCTCGGCCTTGAAGCGGCCGTCCAGCGTGCGCAGGATCTCGGCAAGATTGGTGAGCAAAGCCAGATCGAACGGCAAAAACTCGATGTTTCGCTCAGCGTCGACATACAGGCCGGCAGCATCGCTGTCGAACACGGAGATTCTGCCCAGTTCGGCGGGCGGCGCACTTCGATCATCCCAGACGACCGTGCGTTTTTCATCACCATCGACGCGGAAGGTGAGTGTCACCTCGCGCGGATCGGACGATTCAGGCTCGAACACATTGCCGCGCAACGTCACATCATGCAGGCAATGGCAGATTCTCTTGGCGATACGGCAGTAGCCGCTCTTGCCCGATCCGTTGGGTCCGTAGATGAGGGTCACACCATTGACGGCGAACCTCAGCGGGGGCTGTTCCGCAGCCAGGCGGTCAATGTTGCGCAGAGGCCCGATGGCGCCCAGAACAGTGACCGGCGCAAACTTGTTGCCGGCCTTCAGGTGGGCCTTGGTCAAGGCGGGCCAGGCCAGCGTCTTCCCGGCGGCAAGACCCGCATCAGCCTTTACGGCTTCTTCGAGCTGGTCGAGTTCTTCGGCAGCCAGATGAGGCTTAGCCGCCAGGAGGCGAATGGCTTCCTGTTGCCAGCGCGGACGTGCGGCGCACCAACCAAACAAATCGCTATCGTCTGCCATTACCTCTCCAAGGGCGATCGTCGGCGGGCGCTGCAAATCGTCAATTGTAGCAATGGATGGCGTGCTGTCATGGTTGTCAAGCCGCCTGCCCTGTCGGGGAGGTTGACAATCTTTTATAGGTATATTGATCGCTGATATTAAAGTTCTGAATCGTTGGCTCTGATCGATTCAATAATTTAATTGGACGGCCGTTTCGGCGGCTGCGACTCTGACGCATGTCCGAACTCACGGTGCAATACCTCGTGCTCGAACGCTGCGATCCGGCCCGTAACATGGCACGGTACTATGTGCTCACGATCGAGCCGACACTCTTTGGCGATACTGCATTGGTGCGCGAATGGGGGCGTCTCGGCCAGCGCGGCCGGCGGCGCCTCGATCTGTTCGCTGGGCGGGTGCAGGCCGTCGAGGCGCTCGAGGCCTGGCTCGTGCGCAAAGCCCGTCGCGGCTACGTCCGGCGAAATTAGACAGACTTAGTGAACTGCCCCGTGCATCGGGCCCGACTGGAAAAGCAACACGAACCAGATGTATAATTCAAAGTCTTCGCAAAACATCTCCCGTCCCCCATCTTCATCAGCCAATACCGCTTTCACCCGGTCAACACAGCCCTGCTCGACCTGCTGCGTGATGGACACCTCAAACAGCTTATGCAGTCCCGACAGATACTGGTTCCGGGTTCTGTTCGTGTATGTCCAGGCGGCTTCCGCCAAAGACGAACAGGCGGGACCTTGCACCGTCGGCTCCCGGGAATTCAGCTTCGGTGTGACGAGCCTCTGCGCGTTAAACAACATGCAAGACGCGTAGCGATCACTGCCCTTCCCCATAAAGCCGTGGAAACCAACGATCGACCACGCTAGCCGGAAATCCCAGCCGCACCGGGCTGCGGGTGGTCTCGGAAATGAGATAGCCCTGATTGATGAGGTCGTTGAGCACGGTGCGTGCCTGCCGGGTGGCATAGCCGGTGATATCAGCGGCGTCGCCGCGGGCGAACGTGCCATCGAGGACCGCCATGCGCAAGATAGGCCATGAGCCCTTCGGCAGCCGTTTTGCAGCGGTCTCTTCCCTTGCCCAGATCTCCATGCGTCGCAGCAACTCGGAAGGCTCCAGCAGGCCTTCCATGAAATCGATTTGGTCGATGCAGGTCGAGAGGAAATAGCGGCAGAATTCCGTAAGGCCGGCCAGAGTGAGATTGCCACGGCCGTCGAGGTCGCCGCGTCGCGGCTCGTCCGCGGCCTGCAGCATGGTCTTGTAGTTGTCGACACTCCGCGCCAGGCCACGCGAAACCGACCAGAGCTCTGATCCCACATCCAGTTCGCGCAGCAGCGCGTGCGAGAACAGTCGCGCAACGCGGCCGTTGCCGTCCAGGAAGGGGTGGATCCACGCCAGACGATGGTGGGATGCGGCGACGCCGATGATTTTACGCAGCCTCGAAAGGTTGGACGACGTGTAGCCTTCGGCGAACCGCTTGATGAACGCCGGCAGGTCGGCCGGGTCAGGGGCTATATGGCGGCCGACGCGGACGCGCTCAGAACGAAGCACACCCGGCGCCATGGTGATCTTGCGGCCGGACTCTGGGTTTTCGACCACCAGCATCTCCGCCGGCAGGCGTTCGCAGAAGTGGCGATGCGTCCAGGTGATGAACGCTTCGGACATGACCGGGCTGGGCCCCTCCCCGCGGTCGATCATCCGCTGCACTTCAATATGCGCGCGCGCCTCGAGCTGGAGGTTGCGGCGCTCTGGCTCTGTTGCGAGCTCGTTGTTCATGGCGCGGTCGATATCGACCGGCAATGTGTTGTGCCCCTCGATGAGGTTGGAGTAGTAACAGTTCATCGAGCGCACCAGGTCGCCTACGGACGCGCGCAGCACTGGATGCAAGCGGGTCGCAAGGCCGCTGGCCTTCGCCACCAAGTCAGTCGCCAGGTCCTCGAGTTCCTTATTATCGTCGGGAAGGAGCGGCTCCATCGCTGCGATCGTGGTCATTTTTGCCGCTTTCATTGCCGGTTATTTGTTAAGCAAGGATAGGGCATTAGGCCCTAACGCGTTATTCTACTTTGCCGCTTTTTTTGCCGCTTCCGCGGGCACTTCAGTAAATACCTTGATCCTGTTTTGTTCTCATTTAGAATAGATTCCTAGCTAGGTCTTCTGCAGCCAGGCTTACGTCCGACACCTCAAACCATGCGGTTTCGGTGGAAAACCGGTGGCCAAGTCGATGTTGGGCGAGCCGTATGTGGACATCCAGCGCCGCGACATCGCAATCGCCCGCAGATGATGTTGAATCCGGCCGCACCAATGAGGGGAATTCATGAGTCTTAAAGCAACCGGCGCCGGCGCTTCGCAGGAGCCCACCCTGCATTGCCCGAACTGCAACCACGAAATCAAGCTCACGGAATCGCTGGCCGCGCCCCTCCTCGAGGAAACGCGACAGCGCTTTAACGAGCAACTGGCCGCCAAGGACGCCGAGGTAGCTAGAAGGACCGAGGCCCTGCGCAAGGAGCAGGACGCGGTCACCAGGGCGCGGGAACAGATTGAAGACCAGGTCGCGCAGCGGCTGACGGCCGAGCGCCGCCAGCTGGTGGCGGCCGAGGCCAAGAAAGCCCGCGAAGCGGTCGCGGGCGATCTGCAGGCCAAGGAGGCTGAGGCCGCCGAGCTGCGCAAGAACCTGGAAGCCAACAATGCCAAGCTGGCTGAGGCGCAGCAGGCTCAGGCCGAGTTGATACGCAAGGAGCGCGCGCTTGCCGACGAAAAGCGCGGAATGGAACTCACGATCGAAAAACGTGTCCAGGCCTCGGTTGACGACATCCGCTCCAAAGCCAAGCAGGAATCGGATGAAGCCGCGCGTCTGAAGGTCGCCGAGAAGGACCAGACCATTGAGTCGATGTCGCGTACCATCGAAGAGCTCAGGCGCAAGGCCGAGCAAGGCTCGCAGCAATCCCAGGGCGAGGTTTTTGAGTTAGAGCTCGAGGAGGTCTTGCGCGGCAAGTTTCCGATGGACGCCATCGAACCCGTTGCCAAGGGCGAACTGGGCGCCGACGTCGTTCAGCAGGTCAACGGCTCCATAGGTCAGCCTGCCGGCATGATCCTCTGGGAATCCAAACGCACCAAAGCCTGGAGTGATGGCTGGCTGGCAAAGCTTCGTGAAGATCAGCGACGCTGCGGCGCAGACGTCGCCCTTATCATCTCGCACGCACTGCCAAAGCATATCGAGCATTTTGACCTGGTCGACGGCGTATGGGTCGTACACCCGCGTTGCGCGCTGCCTGTGGCGGTCGCGCTGCGTCAGTCCCTGATTGAGCTTTCAAGCGCTCGCACGGTCCAGCAGGGACAGCAAACCAAGATGGAGCAGGTTTACGAATACCTAACAGGCACCCGATTCCGCCAACGGGTTGATGCCGTCGTCGAGAAATTCAACGATATGCGCGAGGACCTCGATAAGGAGCGCAAGTTCATGGGGCGGCAATGGGCCAAGCGAGAGACGCAGATTATCGCCGTCGTTGAGTCCACGGTGGGGATGGTGGGGGATCTGCAGGCGATCGCCGGCAAGGCCATGCCCGAAATCGCAAGCCTCGAGGCGCCCTTACTTGAAGGGCCAGGGGAAGCCGCGGCCTAATGGACTTCAACCCGCCCGGCTGGGAAAAGAGGAGAACCCCCATCCCTCCCCAGTTGAAGCCGCGCTCGGCCTTTACCTGGAAAATCGCGACGAGCTAAAGCTTTCGCATGAGGCTGCTATCGTCAAGACGATCGAGCGACTCCTGGTGTTGCGGATATTCGTAACGGGGAAGCCGCCGGCGCGGTGGCGGCGGCATGCCCCAGCGCATCATGATCATTTCGCGGTCCGCACCGGCGTTCCTGACGGCGGGCGCCGGATAGTCGGGAAACACGCCGGGCATGGGAGCAAGGTTGACGACATAACGATTCACGACGCGAAAGAGCGCACGGATGGCCTCCTGGTTGGTCGTGATCGAATAGAGATTATGCCGACCAGTGTCTGAGAACGAGCTTTCGTGGCGGTAACTGCCGCTATAAGGTCGGCATAATCCAATCGAGCTGGTACATCTCGGACCGCTGAGAGCGATTGTCGGTTCCTCTGTTGGCGCGAAGCAAAACGGTGAGATAAGGCGAGATCGGGCCGAAAGCGGACCCGAACAGATCAATCGACATGAAAGCCTCCCCTCAATTGGCAAGAAGGAGACCATACGCTGTGAGATCAATCGGATTATGCCGACTCCGACGCAGCGATCGCCGCCGCCCGAGCCCGTTCTGAGCCAATGGTCGGCATAATCCAGGGGTCGGCATAATAGAGATTGCAGATGTGGACGGCCCCCCACTTGTCAGGATTGTAGCAGACTTTTGGCCAGATCGCTTGCTATCAGATGTCCGGCCTGTTTGCGCGGGTAAAGCCCGCTGGCCGCGATGGTGTTCGCTACGCACGCTCCAAGCACATGGGCGACATTCTTGGTGCCAGTGTAATCTTCGGAAGTTCGCGCGTATCGACCGATCGGTCCTTCCATCTACTGCGTCCTGCAAGTTCGTGGGCAATCCGCCGAGCAACCTTGCTCGCGGGCCGATTTCAGATCAAGTCGGCATGGCGGCCACCGGCTGGTTGTACACGCCGCCCGATATCATCAAGCGCCAAGCGATGCGGGCAAACTTGTTGGCCAAGGCCACCGCGACCAACTTTGGCGGCTTTCGCTCCAGCAGCGAAGCGAGCCATGGTGTGGGCTTATGACGGCCCTTTCGGACATGCCTCAGCAGTGCGGTCGCACCGACGATCAACGTCGATCGCAGTATAGAATCTCCGGCCTTTGTGATGCCGCCGAGCCTTTGCCGGCCGCCAGTTGAATGATCCTTTGGTGTCAGCCCGAGCCATGCCGCAAAGTCGCGACCCGATCTGAACGTCTCGGGCGGCGGCGCCTTCATACTGAGCATCGACGACCCAATCGGACCGACGCCAGGAATTGTCGCAATACGCCTGCTGACGTCATCCTCGCGATGCCACTTCATCAGCTTGGCCTCGATCTTCGCTAGGCGAGCTTGGACCGCGGCATACTCGTCCGCCTGAAGGCGGAAGAGATCCCGCGCCATTTCCGGCAGGCTTTCGTCTTCGAGCACACGTTTAATGAGTGCCGCGACGTTCTGCCGGCCGGCGGGCCCGACGATACCAAACTCAGCGGCATAGCTCCTGAAAGCATTGGAGAGCTGCGACTTCACGCTGACCAGGCGTTCACGCACAGTCATCAACATGCAAGCGGCTTGCCGTTCCTTCGACTTCACCGGTACGAACCGCATGCGGGGATGAGAGGCCGTCCACACCAGCACATGATGGTCCTGCAAATCTGTCAGCGCGTATCTCGCGGATTGAACTTCGGCCAGTTCTCGAGCGGTTTCAAGGACGGCAGATTGGCCGGCCGCTCGGGATAGTGAAACTCGGTGCCGCGCAGCCACCTTCCCTCGAAGCGATCCCAGAACAGGATGGCGTCCATCTGCCACGTGAACTCGTAAACCCTCCACACCCCATCGCTCTGGATGACTTCCCCGGTTGCGTTGAGTGGCAGACTGTTGAGCCTGCACAGTGCGTCGATTTCATCCCAATGGGCGCGAATGTAAGTGTCCTGCAGGGCGACGTGGTAGGGTCGATCAGACCGCAGCCGAGGTCCGTTCCCGCGCGGATAAAAGCCCTGACGCTGCATCAAGAACTCGGGAATGCGACTGATGGCCTTTCCGATCCGACGCGCCTCTTCCGACGTGAGCTTGCTGGCGCCGAAACTGTAAGTCTGCGTCTCGTCGCGGCAATAGAGCCACGCCACGGTCACGCCGTTGGCGTCCTGGACGGTGTAGCACTCGGAATTCTCCCGGATCAGGGTCCAGGGCGGCTTGAAACGGCGGGTTGACCGGCTTGACTCCATAAGAACAAAATAGGAACATAGACCCCGGCCGGTCAACCTGGAACAGCGTCATGTCCTCTGGTTCACAACCGAACGCACAGGACTCGGACGGGCTGGAGGCTGCCGTCGATCAAGTCATCGCGGCGTATGGCGGCGATGTGATCCATGATCCGAAGCGTCCATACGCCTGTCGGCAAACGGATACATTCCCACTCTCCAATCCGAAGCCTTAACGTGAAAACGAGGAATGTTCGGTAACGATTCGGAATTGGTTGATTTGAGACCGCGAGCTGCCGTAACGTTGCTCGCGCAAAGGTTGTCGAATGGCAAGTATGACATCTATCGAATGGACTGACGCGACCTGGAATCCCGTGACGGGATGCACCAAGATTAGCAAGGGATGTGATCATTGCTATGCCGAGCGTTTCTCGGAGCGCTTCCGCGGTACACCAGGCCACCCTTTCGAAAGCGGCTTCGATTTAACGTTGCGGCCAGAGCGTCTCGAACATCCGTTACGTTGGCGACAGCCCCGGATGATTTTTGTGAATTCCATGAGCGATCTCTTCCACAAGGACATTCCGCAATCGTTCATTTCGAAGGTTTGCGACACGATGGAGAGAGCGCACTGGCACACGTTCCAAGTGCTGACTAAGCGATCGTCGCTGATGCGTAAATTTCTCCGAAGTCGATATGGTGAAGGTGGAGGCCCGACCCACATATGGTTCGGCGTGTCGGTTGAAGACGGTACGAAAAAGAGCCGCATAAAACATTTGCAAGAAGCGCCGGCTGGAGTTCGCTTCCTATCGATCGAACCGTTGATTGGCCCCGTCGGCAAGCTCGATTTAACGGGCATCGACTGGGTGATTGTGGGCGGGGAGAGCGGACCAGGTGCGCGACCCATGAATCCCGAGTGGGTACGTGAAGTGCGCGACCAATGTCGCGTCAACAACGTAGCGTTCTTCTTCAAGCAATGGGGTGGCCTGCGCCCCAAATCCGGCGGTCGCGAACTCGACGGCAAAAGATGGAGTCAGTTCCCAACTGTAAAACCGGCATACGCCGACGCGGCGGAGTAGCATGGTCTCTATTGAGGATTATAAAGGTCGAGAACAATCCTATGTGAAACATGTGCTTCTTGAAGAATACCTAGAAGCGTTGGTTCACAAGACCGCAAGCTCCTATTCTCATATCGTTTATACGGATGGCTTTGCCGGCCCCTGGCAAAGCGCGAAGGAGGACTTCAACGATACTTCCTTCGGGATTGCGCTCGGAGCGTTGCGACGCGCAAAAGCGTCGTGGAAGAAAGCCGGACGCGATGTGACTATGTCGGCATTTTTGGTTGAACGAAATCCTGCCGCGTTTAAGCAGCTGGAGACCCTTCCGCCCAAATTCCCGGATATCCGTATCAAGCCGCTCAAGGGCGATTTTATCGAACTAATCCCAACGATTTTGAAAGACATTCCGAAGGATGCCTTCGCCTTTTTCCTGCTTGACCCTAAGGGTTGGCGAATTCCTCTTCAGAAAATAGAGCCCTTACTCGTGCGGGACAATTCGGAAGTCGTCTTTAATTTCATGTTGGAGTTTATCAATCGCGCGGCCAGCATCAATGATCCCATTGTCGTGGCTGGCCTGGATGAGTTGCTCCCATTTGGGGATTGGCGTGACAAACTCTTAGAAGCTCAAACGTCTGATGAACGCAAAGTCATTTTGACTAAGGCGTTCAGCGATTGTCTGTTCAAGTTGGGGCATTATAAGTACGTTTGTGAAACAACAATCTTGCGTCCTTCTAGGGACCGGCCACTGTATTCCCTGTTCTATGGCACGCGTCACGATACCGGTCTGGAAGTCTTCCGTGATTGCCAAGTCAAAGCTCTTGAGGCGCAGTCCAAAACGCGGGCCGCGACCAAAGTCCATCTAACCGAGAACAAGACTGGTCAATCCGAACTATTCCGCTCTCTGCATGAGATGTCGCCGGAGGACGATGTTACGCCATTTCTTGCTGCAGAGCGGCAAAGAGCGCGGGAAACGATGATTGCCCTGGCGCCTGCGCGAGCCTCACCAATGTTGTACAAAGACTTGTGGCCTCTGGTGTTGTCACGTCACGTCGTGCGAAAACCCGACGTGAACAAGATCGGTGCAGACCTCAAGAAAGAAGGTACTTTAGTTTTTCCAAATTGGGAGACGGGAAAGCGAGTACCGCATCCCGGATATACCGTTTATCGCGCCTCAGCGGCCGACGAATAAGTTCATGCCTTTAGTTATTATCATGAGGTTTGCCCATGAAGATGAATAAACGTCCGCTTCCGCTCTCAACCATCTGCAGTTATGAATCCCGGGTCGATCCTACGCCGGATTATCAGCGTCCTCCGGCCTGGTCCCGCAAGCAAAAGCAGTTGCTGCTCGACACTATCCTTCGGGAATACGACATCCCCAAGATGTACTGGCGCGCCGTCAGACGAGCCGATGGCATCGAATATGAGGTCGTCGATGGGCAGCAACGCATCCGAACAATTTGGGAATTCCGCAAGAATGTCTTCCCTCTCGCGAAAGATATGGATGATGTGCGCGGCCATAAAATTGCGGGCATGCGATACGACGATCTTCCTCTCGACGTTCGAACGATATTCGATGCTTACCCTGCCGATGTGGTGATCGTTGAAGATGCCATGCAAAGCGAGCAGGAAGACGAAGTTCGCGACATGTTTCTCCGACTGCAGAACGGCACCATTCTTAAGGCTCAAGAAAAGCGCAACGCGATGACCGGTTCGATGCGTGACTTTGTTAAGGCAATCGCTCGCCATCCTTTTTTTGAGAAATGCAGATTTACCAACTCGCGCTTCACCTACGATCATCTGGCCGCGCAAACGATACTGATCGAAATGGAGGGCGGCCCGACAAGCGTGCGTGACGCCGATCTGAATCGCCTCTACGAAAAGAACAGTGAATTTGAGACAGAGGGCAAGGTGGCTCGAAAGATTAAGCGCGTGTTCGACTTTTTGAATCGAGCGTTTCCTGAGAAGACTCCTGAGCTGGAGCGCTATAACGTCATCAATCTATACTGCTTGGTCTCCGTCCTGATCGATGGCTATGTCTGCGAAGGTCTTGAAGATAATATTCGTGAGTGGTTCTTGGGATTCGAGACAGAACGCAAGGCCAACGAGGATAAAGACGATGACAGCAAGGACGTTCAACTTGTCGAGTATCGTCGCCTCATTAGTCAATCAACCGACAGCGAGGAAAGCATCGCCGCACGATTAGAGTTTTTCGAGAGACGTTTCTTCGATGCCGTCCCGAATATCGAGCCCAAGGACCCGCAACGCGGGTTCTCTCATGAACAGCGTCTTGCGATATTCCGGAGGGACAGCGGAATATGTCAGCTCAAACTGCGCTGTGATGGCGTGAAGGTAGGCTGGGAGCACTGGCATGCCGATCATAAGCTTCCACATTCCAAAGGGGGCAAGAGCGTCGTGTCTAACGGACAAGTCGCTTGTCCGGATTGCAATTTCGCAAAGGGCGCCACGACGACCGTTAGCGCGGTCGCATAGTATAAAGTGTGGTACGCGATCGATGCATGATGGTTGGGTTATCTTGCTGTCCAGATACAGTCCAGCCACGCGGAGACGCCGCCGCGAAGCAATTCAGCGCTATTCGGCGCAATCATCGTGCAAGTTGCGGCTTTTCCTCGTAGAAGCTTAGCTCCCCAAGGTGGCCTTTTCTCGCACTGACCCAAGCTGGCAAAACGTATGGCTGAGACTGATCCGGTAGAAGCATTCATAGCTGAATGGCGCGACACAGGTGGCTCTGAACTCGCCAATACCCAGAGCTTTATAAACGGTCTGTGCGCCATACTCGGTGTGACGCCGCCGAAGGGTTCACGAAGCGATGACTCGGTGAATGACTACGTCTTCGAGCGACGCGTGTTCCAAAACAATGGCGATGGAACCGAGAGTTTCGGACGTGTTGATTGTTACAAGCGGGGCCACTTTGTCCTTGAGGCCAAGCAAGGCAGTGATGCCGACAGAGCTGCCGCTGCCAAGAACGAGGCGGACCTCGATCTCTTCGGACAGACAGCCAGTCAACGAGTCAAACGCGGTACGGCCCGCCGCGGCACCCCCGGTTGGGCAAAGGCGATGTTGCAGGCCAAAGGGCAAGCGGAACGATACGCAAAGGCGCTGCCCGTGGACCACGGCTGGCCGCCGTTCTTACTAATCGTCGACGTTGGATATTGTATCGAGGTCTACGCCGACTTTACGGGCAGCGGAAAAGCCTATGCCCAATTTCCCGACCGGATTGGCTTCCGGATTATGTTGGAGGATCTTCGAGATCCAAAGAGCGTCGCCCGGTTGCGCGCAATTTGGGAAGATCCCAGAAGCTTAAATCCCGCAGCCCAGGCGGCCAAAGCAACACGAGATATTGCGACTTTGCTGGCAACGGTCGCGCGACGGCTGGAAGCGCGTGGCCACTCCGCGGAAGAAACTTCCGCGTTCTTGATGCGGCTTCTTTTCACGATTTTTGCCGAAGATACCAACCTGATTCCAAAAGGCAGCTTCTCGGCTCTGCTCACCGGACAGCGCGGTCATCCGGAGACTCTGCACCATCAGCTTTCGGCGCTATGGCAGGCAATGGATACCGGAACATTTTCGCCAGCGCTTGGGACGATGATGCGCCGGTTCAATGGATATCTGTTCAAGGATCACGCTGCTATTCCAATAGATGGGGAGGAGCTGGAAGTTCTTATCCAAGCGGCATCGGCCGACTGGACGCTGGTTGAGCCTGCCATTTTTGGCACGCTGCTTGAGCGAGCGCTCGATCCGAAAGAACGCGCAAAACTCGGCGCTCATTACACACCACGCGCCTATGTCGAGCGTCTCGTCATGCCTGCTATTATCGAGCCACTACGTTCGGATTGGTCAGGTGTTCAGGCGGCGGCGGTAAATTTGCTCGAAGCGGGGGAGCAAGCCCGGGCACGTGAATATGTTGAGGCTTTTCACGGGAAGCTTGCCCGCACGAAAGTCTTGGACCCCGCCTGCGGCACCGGCAATTTCCTATACGTCGCAATGGCCCGCATGAAAGAGTTGGAGGCCGAAGTACTCGAGTTGCTTGTTGATCTAGGCGATCATCAGTATGTCGTGGAGATTAGCGGACATACACTCACGCCAGAAAATTTCTTGGGTATTGAAGTCAATCCTCGAGCTGCGGCAATTGCGCAACTGGTGTTGTGGATTGGCTACCTGCAATGGCATTTTCGCGTCGCTGGGAAAAACCAGATGCCTGCAGAGCCTATATTACGCGACATTCGCACAGTCGAATCGCGGGATGCTCTCATCACGTGGAGTGATCGCACGGAAGAGCGCGATGATACGGGAAACCCAATTACGATCTGGGACGGCAATGCAACCAAGGAGCACCCGATTTCAGGTAAGCTCGTGCCCGACGACAGCTTTCGGATTCCGGTCTATCGGTATGAAAACCCCAAAATAGCGAAATGGCCAACGGCTGATTTTATTGTTGGTAATCCACCGTTCATTGGAAATAAGCGCATGCGGGAGCGCCTCGGCGACGGCTATACCGATGCAGTGCGCCACGCATTTACCACCGTCCCCGAGACCGTCGATTTTGTTATGTATTGGTGGGAAATGGCGGCAGTCGCTGCGGCAAAAGGTACGACGCGAAGGTTCGGCTTCATTACGACCAACTCTATTACACAGCCCTTTAATCGCGTGGTTATTGAAACTGCAAAAACCAGGCTTCTTTTTGCAATTCCTGATCATCCGTGGGTTGACGGTGTCGATGGAGCTGCCGTCCGGATTGCTATGAGCGTCGGCGGAATGGAAAGCGGTATGGTCGTACTGGAGACCGTCACTGCCGAGAAAGAAATACCTAATGGTTACGGTGAGCGCGCGGTAACGCTTCAACACGAGATCGCAGAGACACTGAACTCCGATCTCTCGGTCGGCGTTGATGCCCAGAATACAGTTTCTCTCCAAGCAAACCGGGACATCGCTATTCAAGGCATGAATCCGCTTGGCTTGGGTTTTAGATTGAATGAAGAGCAACTGGCTGAGATGGAAATTAATCCGTTGAAGCCGCCACCAAACCTGAAACCGTATCTGATTGGACGCGACATTGTGCAGCGCCGCGAGAAGAAGTGGGTAATTGATTTTACGGGTATGACGGAGAAAGAAGCCGAGAAGGCCAATCCGAGCCTCTACCAGCACATTCTCACGAACGTGAAGCCCGAGCGCGACCAAAATAGAAGATCAGTGCGAAAAGAGAATTGGTGGCTCTTTGGTGAGAACGCCCCAACGTTGCGACGCGGCACGCAAGGACTGAAGCGGTTCATAGGAACCTGTCGAACGGCGAAGCATCGGATTTTTGTTTTCGTGCCGGCGGATTATATTGTTGACGCGAAGATTGTCGGAATTGCTCTCGACGACGCATTTCACCTGGCGCTGCTGACGAGCCGTATTCATCAGCTATGGGCTTTTCGTACTGGCGGTTGGCTTGGTGTCGGAAATGATTCAAACTACAATCATGCCGTCTGCTTCAATCGCTTTCCGTTTCCCTCGGATGTAGCGGAGTCGTTGAAAGCGCTTATCCGGGTTGAAGGCGAGAGTCTCGACGCATTACGAAAGAAAATACTAAAAGAGAACCCTGACCTCACGCTGACCAACCTTTACAACGTGCTTGAGAAGGTTCGTACAAACGTCAAACTAGAGGACGCTGAGCGCGAGGTCCATGATCGCGGCCTTGTTAGCTTGTTGCGAAAACATCACGATGAAATCGACAAATTAATCGCGGAAGCGTATGACTGGCCGCTGAGCCTTACAGAGGAAGAGGTGCTGACACGTCTGGTCATCCTTAATCGAGAGCGAGCAGCGGAAGAGGAGCGTGGAGTCGTGAAATGGCTTCGCCCGGAGCTTCAGGCGCCGGGGGAAATCGGAGTGCCGATGCCTACGTTCGATTTGGGAGAAATTGTGTTGGCGAAAACCTCTGCCGCCCTTACGCCCTGGCCCAAATCCCTTCCGGATCAGGTCACCGCCATTTCCAAGATTCTTGCAGCAGCGCCAAAACCGCTTTCCCCGCGAGACGTGGCGCGTATTTTTGACGGGAAGCGTGCCAGCACAATTGAGCCGGTTCTGAAGGCACTGACGGCGATTGGCCAAGCTAGGCAACTGGCCGACGGACGGTATGCCGCGTGAGCAGCCGTGGCAAAATTCTCACCTTGGATAATTCGTCGCTGCAATCACATTGCTTCCGAAAGCACTTCAGGCCTTCGCATCCAACGGCCAAAGCTCTGAGATATTGTGTGCGCGCGAAAACGCGCTGCTACCCGTAAGGGAAGAGAAGCATGTTCGACTATTTGCGGTTTAGATGGAAACTGTGGGGGACCGAACGGCAGAGGCGGGCCGCTGGGAAGGTGTATGAGAAGGACCTAGCCGCGGCCAAGGCTCGGAAGGCGTCAGCAGAAGAAATTGAGGAAGTATCATCGAGGGGGATGACGGATGACTACGAGCTGGACGATGAGGTCGTCCAGCTGCACACCGCATACCTTTTGGCTGAGGCCCGGCGGCTGATGCTTGCGGCGCCCGAGATTCGGGATGAGGAACGGTGGGGGTGCGGCATCGTGACTGGCCGGCGTCAATTGACGAAGAAGGGAATTGTAGAGATGCGTGCGGCGATCCGGGCTGAGAAAAAGGCGTCGCGCGAGGGATTGCTACTTTGGGTGCCCGGAATTACCGGTATCCTCGGGCTTGTTGTCGCTCTCGCCGCAATCGTCTTAGGTAGAAAGTAGCGCGGTGCATGGTCCGTGGTGCACCATGCATGATGCATGGTCAGTACCTTCGCAATGCGGCGCGGCGATCACGTTTCTTCTGAAAGCACCTCGTCAAGCCGTGCGACGAGGATACGCCGGCACCGGACGCTCGTTTCGTCGACATTGGCAGTTATTCTATGTTCGGATACCGGGACTGGCGTATGGGGATTTCAATGAAGCTGCCTCTGATGCCTATCTACACGGTATTTCCTGGCGACTACCGGACGCGCGCACAGACCATGGCAGACTTCGCAGGAAACAAAGAGTTCGAAGCCCAGCGTCTGAAAGACGGATCAGGAAAGATCATTCCTCTTCAAGCATTTCGGGATCGCTAATTAGAACAAGAGTTAGAATCTCGTCGGAGGCACTACGGATGGTCTGTTCGTGGACGATATATTTACTTGCATCACGCCGATCGAACCAAGCGTCCGCATCAATTTTGCGGGGCATAGGATCATCCGGCTTTTTGCCGTAAAGGACTCCGAACGCAAAGCTGTCTGCGTCGAGATCATCTCTCGGAAACCAACGCGACGGGACCTCAGGTCCACGCGCAAACCATTTGCGGCCTTCGAGGCCATGACAAACAAGGAAGGCGGGCGAATGGCCGCTTTCAACAAGACGGATGGCAGTCGCTGGCCGGCTCGTATGAAAGATGTCGGCAATGTCGTTGACAGTTTTGAAGTTCAATTTGGGATAGACGCGAGCGGCCGGGGCGAACAGATAGCGCGGCATAAGAAGATCGGCCGCATAGTTATTGGCGACGCGCTCGGGGGACATCTTGCCCTGCGGAGTGGATTCCTCAACGCGGCAGATGAGCGTCTGACCTTTATGATGGGTCCAATGACCAATTTCGTGGGCCAGTGAAAATCGTTTGCGCCGATCGGAGCAATCCTTGCCGATCGTTATAATCGCCGCATCGTCGCGGCCAATAATGCGCGCTTCACAGCCCTCAAGTTTGCGATAGCGAACGCGGGCACCGAGATGGAAGGCTATAGCTTCAAGGTCGATCTCGCTTGGCTGCGTGATCCCCAATTCCTGGAGCAGGCGCTCGGCCGGCGTTAGACGCGTCACGATTGATTGCCGCTTTCGTCGTCAGGCACAACGATTCCAAGTTCTTCGAGGTCCTGAAGCATTCCCAGCACATCGGCGTCCGACAACTCATTTTCGTTGCGAGCCGCGAGCGTGACCTTCACTTCGGGAGGACAGTTCGCCAAAGTGCGCTTAAGCCGAGCCCTGACATTTGTCATGCTGACGATCTTAGGATTCACTGGAGCCGCTTGATCGGCGGCAAGCCCGGCCTGGGCCGCGTGTAAGCGGTTTTTGTTGGCTTTGAGGACACTCTTCTCGAAAAGCATCCGCATCGCCCCTGCGTTTTTGGCGGGGTCGCCTTGGGCCTCGACAAACTCCGCAACGATCTCTTGATCCGACGCGGCCAACAGATCGTCGACAAGTACATCGGCCAGACGGGCGAGCGCCTCACGCCCCTTCTTGTCCGTGCCAGTCATGGCTTTTCCACCTTGGGAACATGTTTGTCGATCGTGCGGCGCATGAATCTCCTTTTGCTGGCGTAGCCCTTCTGGTCAAGGTCGGTGAGCGCGCGCAGCTCTTCGCCGTCGTAGCCAGCCAAGATGCCGTCGGCTAGGTCGCGTGCCTGATGGTCGGTGGGAAACAACCCGAGAATGGCCTGGCGCAGCGCCTCGTCGGTTTCGGCTGCTACCATGATCTCCTCCTGGCTGTCGGTCGAATCCTTTAAATCCACGGCGCCGTCAGACGCGGCCCCAGGCTGCACAACAGGAACCGTGTCGATTTGGTTCTCGAGCTTTCCGCCTTCCCCATTGGCGATGCTGCGCATCGCCTCGACGAGGAATCTTACGATATCGACATCCGCCGGACATTGTCGGGTGCCGACCAGCGCCCGGCAAAATGCTTCCTGAAGGAGGTCCTCTGCTGAAAGATCATAAACCCAGGCGAAGTAGCCGGACGCTTTTCGCAGCCGAATCCATTGCGCATCCATCAGGGCGCGGATCGCGGTGGCGATCTCGTCGCGCGAGCGAACGGATACGTCTGCTTTCAATAGGGCTCCCCCTTCATCCTCCTATGCGGGGCCGAAGACTGAGCTCAGACATTTTGGCGAAAAAAAGATTTCGCCCGGATGTCCGCGTAACGGTCCAACGTCCGCATAGGGAATTGAGCACAGTTTCGTGCCCGTTTCTGAAAGGAGCCATTATGGCCGAAGTCCAGGTGACTTGTATTACAAAACCGGATCCCCAAAGCCCCCATGAACACATAACCCACCTCGGTAACCCGAAGGCGGGATGGACATGGCCTCGCGAGCGGGTGGTCCAAAGCATCGACGCGAAGAGCAATACCTTCTTCGTGGTCGATCCCAGGACCGGGAAGCGGGCGAACATTGGCGTCGTGCGGGCGGCTGGGCATGACCCATACCTTCGCACCTATGCTGATGGCGTTTGGAACGACAATTTGCTGTCGCTCAATCAGTGCCCCTTGTGAAACCGGGCCGGGCATAGCTCGGCCCAATTTTACCGGAGAACAAGAATGTCGAAGAAATGCCACCCTGGCCTCGATAATCGTTGCCGGGACAACAATGGCGAGATTCGTCACAAGAACGGCGCGACCCGCGTCGACACGTTGCGGGAAACTTACGGCGATGGATTTGCTTCTGGCATGCGCGGCGACATGAAGCTCGACACTCTTCTGGACCGGACGGGATCGCGGTCCCTTACTCAACTCTTGAAAAAGCGTTGAGTGCGGTTAGATCGAACCCAACGTGTTCCACTCGGAAGGGACAAGAGACGTAGTAGCGTTGCTGTCCAGAAGGACGCCGGAACCTGTTTGAAATACAGCCAGAACTGGGCGAGGATAGGAAATGAGCTTCGCAAATCATTGCGTTCGTTGCGACGGCGTGATCAACGACACTAACGATTCCGAAGAACATGTGCTTCCTAACTCCGTTGGAGGACATCTCAAGACGCGCAGATTTATTTGCGTTCGCTGCAACAATGAGACGGGTCAAACCTGGGACAAAGAACTCTCGGAACAGCTCAATTTTTTCTGCCAATTTTTCGGAATAATCCGCGAGCGTGGCGAAGCACCTCCCCAGCGCATCAAAACGACGGCTGGCGAAGATTTCCTCATGCAGGCAGGTGGCGGATATAAGCTGCAAAAGCCAGTTTATCGGGAAGTTCCGGTCGAAAACGGTAAGCAGATTCAGATCCAAGCCCGCTCGATGAGCGAGGCTGCCGCAATGCTCCGAGGGGCGGCACGAAAATATCCACAGATCGATGCAAATGCTGAACTCGCGAAAGCTTCGACGTCATACACTTATCCTACTGGCGTGTTTCACCATAACCCGACCCTTGGCGGTGAGATAGCGGGCCGTTCGATTGTTAAGACAGTAACCGCTTTTGCCCATCACGTCGGCATACCGAGCAACGAATGTGATCTGGCTATCGCTTATCTTCGAAACGAAGCGTCGCTGCCGCCCTTCGGGTTCTTCTATGAATGTGATTTGGTCGACGGCCGGCCATCCGAGGTCCCTATCCACTGCGTTGCCATATCAGGGCGTCCTGATGCGGGCCTTCTGCTTGGCTATGTCGAGTATTTCGGCCTCCACCGGATCGTCGTCTGTCTTTCTCAATCGTATAGCGGTCCGGTCATCGAGCAATCTTACGGACTAAATCCTTTGACGGGACAAGCGGTTTCCGTGCGAGTTGGGCTGCCATTCTCTGTCGAAGATTTGCAAGCGATCTATGACTACAAGAAAATTCCCGAGGGTTCGATTGAACGCGCCTTTGCCGAGGTCGTGCCCGCAGCATTGAAACGGAGTTTTGAGCAAGAAAAAACTCGTGCGATCGCTTACGCGACCAAATACGCCTTCGAGAATTGTGGCGCGAAAAAAGGTGAAATGCTCACGGAAGATCAAAAGGCGCGACTGCCGCCGCTAGTGGTTGAAGGCCTGATGCCGTTCATTCAGCGTTTCGCTGCGCGCGCATAACCTGCTCAAGCGTTTCAACGCATCGCCGTTGCCTACTCGGCGTTAAACCTTCGTTTGTTTCTAAGTGGCATCTAGTGGCTCGAACATTCTATTGGGAGAGAAAGCCATTGAGCGACCAAGCCGATCTTGAAAGGAAAACCGTCGAGGCGCTGCGGCAATATCGCAAGGCCCTCGCCACGGTTGAGAGCCAGCAAGAAGCGGAAGCTTCAGCACAGCGAGCGCTGACGGGGATGCTGCCCGATCTTGAACGCGCAATCCTCGAAGACTGTGCACCAGTCAAAGATAATCTGTTTCAAACCGGCCTGACGGCGGTCTCGCGATCGAACGAAGCGTGGGACGCCTTGCGCACGGCCACGACGACATTGGAGGTAGCCCGCCAGACCCTGGTCGCCCTGGAGCAGCAACTGGGATATATTCCAGGTGTATCGAAGGTTGCGGCATATTCCAGGGCCATCCGGCATAGCCCCAATAGTGGCTAACCGATTTCAGGCCCCAGACCCGCGGTTGGCTACTTGCTGCGTTCGTTGCCTCGCGCATCACCGCGCTGGTCGGCATCGACGCCCTGCTCCGCGCCGCGACGCCGGCTATCGGCGAGCTCCGAAAGCTCCTTCTTCAACACATGCCGGCGGGTTTCAACCGCGGGCATGTCCTTGACGAACTGACGGATCTGTCGCGCGAGCGCGCCATCGCGCGCCGTCCCAGAGCGCTGCAGCTCAGCCGCGTAGTCGAGATATCGCTGTCGGATCGCGTCCTGACGTGATCGGATTCGAGCCTCCCATGGTCGTTCGGTCGTCTTGCCGCTCCTCACCTCGCCGAGAACCTCCTCCCGCGCCAGCCGATCGACCTCGGGCGCAATCTTTCGCTTCCGCAAGGCCAGCACCGCCCCACGGTCGGCTTTTCGAATTCGTCCCCGGGTTCGTCGCGGTGTTGCCTCCGCCGCGATCCCACGAAGCCGAAGCTCTCCGGCAAACCGTTCGCGCCAGGCCTGAAGGTCTGCCTTACGTGGGTTGAGACGCCGCCCGTCATGGCCCAACGATTGAACGGTCAGATGGACGTGGGGGTGTTTGTCGTCGAGGTGCTGGACGAAGACGTAGTCGTGATTGTACCCGAAGGTTTCGATCGCAAACGCCCGCGCCGAATCCTTGACGGCAACCGCATCAGTTCCCGCCGGCATAGACAGGATGATGTTGATCGAAAGCGACCCATCGCGGCGGCGCTTGTCGTCGAGAACAGCATCATCCTCCCATCGTTGCTGCAGATCCTTCAATCCGGACCGCCCCGTCATCGCCGCACCCTGCTCTGTTTCGGCGTCGAGTTCGCCGTTGCGGGTAATGTAGGCGAGGTGCGATTTGAGATGCGCCACGCCCTTGGTGCGGCCGGTGATCTTGACCATCACCTCCGGCACTCGGCTCACGATGCGTTCGAGCTTTGCACGCATCGCCGGCGTGAGACGCCGGGGAACGGCCGGATCGGGAGTATCCCATTCCGCGCGCCGCGGACGCCGATTGGGCGTCTCCCACACATACGAGATCGGCGGCAGTTCGGCGAGCAGGTCAGCCTGCTGCGGCGAGCGACGCCGGCTCAACGTCGCGTCTCCCAATAATCCGCGTTGCCATCGAGTGCACCACGCAATTGCGCGAGCGCCAAGTCGATCGCGGATTTGGCATCGCGGATTGCGGAAAGATCAGGCTCAACCACCCTGCCCTGCAGCACGCTGATATTTGCGGCGCGCGCGATCTGGTTGATGTTACCACCGATCCGGTTGAGCTCGCGGACAATGGCGCGAAGCGCGGCATGCTCTTCGAGTGAATGCTGCACCGGTGATCGCAATCGCGAGCGTACGAGGGCTACAATCCAGCCGGTTCGCGTCATACCGCGCTGCCCTGCGATGTCCGCGAGCTGCCGCATCTCGCTTTCCCGAAATCGTACGGTGATTTTCTGCGGCCTGCCCGCCGGCAACGGCGCAATCCGCGCCGGCGATGCATTCAGCACATCGGCGATGAGGCGACGCAACAAGGCGGACTTGCCGCCTTCGGAAGCCGCAACAGCCGACAAGCGCGCGGCGACCTCGTCGGGAATCCGAAGCGAGATCAGCGCCATCCGCTCCAATCCCAATCGCGATGTAATACATCGCTGGCGCGAAGCCTATCCTGCACTAGAAAACGCTGAGACCACCCCCTCCGTGTTGGTTTGAACCAACATTCTGCGAGTTTGAAGCCGTCCATACCCAGCCCGCAAAATGCCAAATGCTCAACAGCTGTCAGTGCGAACTGTCCGGTGCCACTCGCTTGCAGGGTGAGAGCTGCCGTCAGAGAATCACCAGCACAGCGGTACACGAGCTGACCAGTCGGCTCCGAGGCTGTGGACCGCGACGTTTCAGCAGCCTGCGGCCTCACTACGGCGCTATGGGAAGCGCGTTCGGCCTTCGGCTGTTGCGCTGACGCGCCACCCTTCGGGTGGAAACGTCGCTGCACCGCTACCCGCCGCGAGACTTCGTTCCTCCAACAGGAATACAAGAAGACTCTCATGGCGAAAGGATCTCCTCGATCGTGAGCGCCGACGCCGCCACTTCTTCCGCCTCGTGGGAACCATCGAACACCACGACGCCATGACGGCTGCCTTGCGACGCGCTACGATCGATCAGAAGGCGACCGGCCCGATGCTGGTGCCGTACCAGGATCGTCAGGCATGCAGACCGTGATGGTGCGACACGAGGTTTCGCTGGCAGATCATCGGTTGGTGCATCTGCGCTCTCGCTTGGCGCACGCCACAGCGACGCTCTCGTCGCGAGATCACTCCTTTCCGATAATGCGGATTCGGCAGAGGGCTCACTCTGAGCATCGGTACGGTTGGAATCGGCGCGAACCTCCCGGACCAGCTCACGCGCCTGCGCATCGGTAAAACTCTCGCGCGCGGCGCAAAGCCTTTCGATCGCTGCCGGATGGGTGCGCCAAGCCTGGAAGAGTTCATAGAGTGCGCGGATCGACGAGCTCTCAAGCCTCGCCCGAAGAAATTCTGGCATGCATTGAACCGAGGCGAACCGCGACACCCAGTCTCTTGGCTTGCCGAGTTTGCGCGAGATTTCGGCCTGGGTGTCGCCGGCGTCCAGACGGCCCGCGACGAACGCGGCGATCTCGGGTGCACGCAAATCGTCGCGCTGGATGTTCTCGATCATCTGCGCGTATCGATCCGGCTCGCTGCCCTCCTTCAAAAATGCCGGGATTTCCCGTAATCCGGCACGCTGCGCGGCGCGATACCGGCGCGCACCCATGACGATAACGTATCGGCCCTCCTGGTTGGACCGGCGAACTAGGATGGGTTGCAGCACGCCATGTTCGCTAATGGTCGCCGAAAGTTCATCGAGCTCCTGCTCGCTGAAGACACGGCGCGGTTGATCTGGGTCTTCGTCAATGCGGTCGATCGCGATGCGAAGCGGGGACCCGGCGCCGCCGCTTCCCTTTTCAGCGACGTCGGCGAGATCTTTGAAACTAAGATCGAGCGTCATCAGTCATCTCCTCGTCAAGCCGTTCGGCGATCTTGCCGAGAACAGCGCGGATTTCCCGGCCGGCCTCCTGAGCCGAGCGGCGCTTGAGACTCCACACCGGGACTCGTTCCGCTACAGCTTCGGCATAGCCGTCGCGAGCCACAATCTGGCCCGGGAAGACATACTTGCCGGCTTCGCGCAACAACTGCTCCAGATGGGTTCGTTGGCGCGGCGATTTGGTGTTAAAGTTTGATGGCAACAGGCCGAGGAAGGTCATGCCCTCGCGGCCGTAACGCTGTTGCACCCCGATCACGGTCTGCAGCAGGCCTTTGACGCCCTTCACCGAATAGTCCTCAAGGTAGATGGGTGCCAACACGTGCGAGGCCGCAACCAGGCATGCCACGCTGCGAAGTCCAAGCGACGGCGGTGTGTCGATGACGCAAATGTCGAACAGTTCGGCAGCAGCGGCAAGATTCTGCTGAAGGGTCATCACTGCAGCGGCACTGCCGCGATCAACGTCGGTCAACGAGCTGTCTGCTGGCGCCAACGTTATGCCACCGTCGCCGCTGGCGACGATCCGCGCCGCCGGCTGGAATAGACCGGCCGCCGATGTCGTTCCCACGTGACGTTTGAGCGTGTCGGTCGCATTGCCTTGCGCGTCGGCATCGATCATCAAAACCCGCCGGCCAGACTCCGCCATGAACCAGGCCAGATGAACAGCAAGGGTCGTCTTGCCGACGCCCCCCTTCTGATTGTTGATGACAATGATATTCATTCAGGAGCCTGCGGAGAAAGCCGATACGCTTGCGCCATCATTATTTCTCCGCCCACGAGTCAGATTGCGCGTTTGCCGACGCGGCAGCCTCGAAAGACTTCTTGGGCCTGTCGTACTGGCGTGTTGGTTTAAACCAACACTCCACTGCAACGTCACGCGACGCGGACAATGTCGAAGATCGAGCGGAAGATCATCCTGTCGGAAGAGTCAGGGCGCTCACTCCAAATAGGATGGAGCGGAGGCGTCGGGCCTAAACATGGGCGAGTGCCAGGAAACGCTCAAAGATCATGGCACGCGGCATCGCCACGGAAGACAGGGCCGTTTCGCGCCCGTAAAAGCACGGGAGCATTAACCTGCATCGCGCGCATCAAGCTTAATGAGCGACTTTGGTTGCGGATGCGCAAAGACCGGGTAGGTTGAAAACACCGGACATTTCCCGGACCAAATTAGAAAAGCCGTCGGCCGAATATACTCCGGCCGGCGGTTTGCTTTGAAGGGTTGCGATGAAAAAGCCGTCCGTGAAAGACCAATCCAAGAAGCCGACTGAGATTAGATGTCCGGCATGCGGTGGTACTGGATTTGCCCCGGTCACGCAGCAAGTCCAGCCCGGCCGAAAAATCTCTCCCGCACCATGTGAGAAATGCAATCGGAAGGGACGGATAGCAGCGAACTGAGACGCCGAATGCGCGCTGAGCCGAGGAGCGCGATCTGCTAGATAGTTAGCATCAATTGCGATGGCCGATTGCCAGGGCCGCGACGCATCACCCCTGCGGTGGCACGCTGGACGAGTGACCTGTGCCTGCCACGTTTGAGCACATCACGGGGCCGCAAGGACCCTTACAAGGGTTGGGGCCCGCAGTATCCGATGCGCGTTTAAGCGGGTGTTGGGACTGATCTTCTCACCAGTCGACGATTTCGAAAAACATGCCGCGTCGAGGCATCTCAGCCTCAAGGTTGGCCGCATGTTCCCCCCAAATCCCGGCGTCTCCCGAGTCCTAAACCGCGGTTTCTCACCCGCTGCTTTCCGGGCGTCATCCGACACAAGCGCGCCACGGATGGTTTCGTACATCATGGTGAGGCTGTCGTTCGTGAAGACGCCTAATCATCGGCATCCACCGTCGAGTGGCCAGCACCATCATCGAGGCAAGAGATCGCGGTCATTCGGCATCTTCTTCCATCAACTCGACGACAAAGACCAACGCCGAGACGCAAGCTGGCCGTCACGGTCGGACGCGCCGGTCTCGACGTCGAACGTGGGCGTCACAGCGATCGGCTCGATCGGGTCTGGTCGCGCACGGTGAAGCGCCGCACCGGGCGGTCTCGATCGCGCGTGGACCCGGGCTCCCCATCGCGTCAGGCCCGCTTCTTTTCGCGCAGGCGCGAATTGATCTGCGCCATCAGGATAGGACCGAGGGAAAATTCGCCGGCCTGCGCCTTTCGCGTCAACCCGCGCAGGTAACCGCCGGCCGAATTGATCGCCGCGCCGCGCTGCAGGATACACGCGACGACGATCGCGGCCTGCACCTCGCCCATGACGGTTTGCGCCTCCTCCCAGGCGCTGGGGCTGATCCCCAACATCGATCGCACGACCGCCGCGGTCGCCAGAAAATCCCGCCAATTCGAAATGCCGCCCTTGGCGTAATCGACAATGCTGGGGCATCCGTCCAGCACCATTCCCAACGGATACGACCCCTCGGCAACCCGCGACGGTCGAGAGCTTGGTTCAGCCCTCGCCGCCCGGCTTTCTTGGAAGCTCGGTTCAAGATCAATTAAGGGATCTGGGTTTGAATTCTGTATGTGGCGCTCAGACTGGGACTCATTGGCGCTCGGATTCTTGGATTTAATGTGGGCTTCCAGAAGATTAAGCACATCGTCGGCCAGCTGCGATAGCTCGTCGGCAATCGGCTCGAGCTGCTCCCGTGTGGCGGTCCTCGGAATCTGGGCCAGCATCGCCCTGAAGGCGGCGTGGACCTCTTGCCAATCGGCCGGCCCCTGCCCTCCTCTGCGCGTCGGGACGCCTTCCTCGATGCCGGTGGCAATCATCTTGGCGATGTCGCGCCGGCAAAGCGTGATGCGCTCGCGCACAAGCCTGAGCGCGCGCGCCTCTGCTTCGATGTCGGCCGCCAGGTGCTCGAACTCCTCTGACCGCACGACGAGCGGTGACAGATCGAAGCCGAAGGCAAGCGCAATCTCGCCGGCGCTGTCCTTCCGCGCGTAGCGCTTGCCGTTTGGGCTATCGCGCCGGATGATCAACCCGGCGTCGACCAGAACGGCCAGGTGGCGGCGTAAGGTCGAAGCGGGCATGCCGTGCGCGCGCAGCGTGAGCTTGTCGTTGGACGGAAAGACGATCAGGTCGTCCTCCCCTGTCAGTGCCGTCTCCGGATGGAAGGTCAGAAGCGCGTTCAACACCGAAAGCGAGCGCTCGGACACCCCGAGGCGCGGCCGCGCCGTACAGATGGCGTGAAAGATGTTCCATTTGTGCACGACCTTTTCAGGGGGTCGCGCCGTAGCTCCCATTTGGCTTGCCACGTGGGCAAGCGTCAGCGATCGCCGCCCAAAGGGCGTCGTTGGAGAGTGTGACTGCATGTCCTTGCCTCAGTTGGGCAAAGAAAATCTGCTCACCGAAACGGCGATAAAATCGCGTCGAGTCTCTTGACTGTGATTCGCGAAAGTGATTCTCTGTCAGTCGCCAAACTTGAAGAGAAGGCTTCCGGAACTCCGTTTCGGGGGCCTTTTTTCTTTTTCCGTGACTGCTCCTGGTTCGAGTTTAGAGGATGAGGCGCTCAGGCCTCGGTGGTTTCCTGGCCCTCGCCCGTCTTGGAAAAAGCGTCGAACAGGGCCGGGAGTTGGTCGACAAGAAATGCAGCGAATGTCGTCGAGACATTCTTGTCGATGGTGAGCTTCAATTCGCGCTCGGCGTGACGCACGCGCGCAATCCTATCGCCGGATGCGGAAAAGACCGGCTTCTCCTCCGACGGCTTCGATGTCCCCGCACGAGATGGGCGGCTGGCTGCTGAAAATGCGGCAAGAAATCGCGCGTCGGTTTCGCGCTCTGCAAATTTCGCTTCAGCGATCACCGCTCTGACACGTTTGAGCGCAGCGGCATCCTTGATCAGTTCTGCAAACGACTGCCAACGGCCGCGGCCAACCTTCGAAGCCTTCCCGATTGCGTGAATAACGTCGGTCGGAACCGATCGGGCGACCGCAAGAAGCTTTGATGCCTCGGCTCTGTCGATCGACAACGCATCTTGTACGACTGACCGGCTATGTCCCGCATCTTCGATATGCATTGCGAAGGTAGCGCGTTCAATGAAGCTCAAATCTTCGCGTGGTGCGTTCTCGAGTCCTTGCGCCACGACAAGGGCTTCATCTGACAGCGATCGCAGGATTGCTTTGACGGGAATGCCTAATTCGCGCGTGGCGCGGACTCGTCGGTGGCCATAGGCGCTCTGGTAGCGCCCTTTTATTTCAGGATGCTCCCGAATGAGAATAGGCACCTCTTGGCCACGCTGTGCGATCGACTGTTTAAGCGCCTCGAACGAGCTATCGTCATGGTCGCGGAACCGGTCGGCCAGCGGTGACGGATCGATAAGCAAAGGGTCGATTTGAGCTATTACAGCACCGGATGCGATTCTTTCGCGAAGATCCTCGTTTTCTCTCTCGACCTCGGAAAACGAATCTTTCAACGAGCGGACCGAACCCGACGAGACCCGCGGCAAGGCAGCTGGCGCGTTGTCAGCTGACAACGGGTTCGATTGTGGGGCCGTGAAAAGGCTCTTGATGGTGTCAGTGCGCTTGTTCATCGACCCCACACCTTCTTTAGAAGTTGCGACACTTCGGCATTGACGGCGTCAACTGATTCCAGCGCCCGATCGTAAGTGCCTCGTCCCACGGAGCCGCGCTCTAGCTCATAAAGCGATTGCTTGGTGAGACCGGCATTGGCAATTGCGGTCGATTTCCACACCGTGGCCTGTAGTACATCCGATCCAAACAGGTTCCGAAGGAGGGCTACAATTTGAGCTTCGGGCACGTCATTTGGATCGTGTCGCGTAATGACGTAACGAATGAAATCATGGGCCAGTCGGCCGCCAGCTTCCTCGATAACGGACATAAGATCCGAGGTCATCAGTAGGAACTGGCTCATAGACGCGACATCGACCATTTGCGGATGGATCGTGACGAGCATCGCCGTTGCAGCGTTCAATGCCCCCATCGTCAAGTAACCAAGTTGAGGCGGGCAGTCGATGACAACGACGTCATAGTCATCGGCAACCTGATCGATGGCACTGGCGACGCGGCGGAAGAACAGATCATGGCCGCGTTCGCGCCGCTCGATCATTGCGCGAGGCGTATGGTGCTCAAATTCCATGAGCTCTAGGTTGCCGGGAACAAGCCCTATTCCATCAAAATAGGTCGGCCGGACAACTTCACGCATCGGGCGGCGATGTTCGTCATACCGAATTGCACCGTACAGTGTTCCGTTCTCAGCGATGTCGAATTCGGGCTGATAGCCGAACATTGCGGACAGCGAAGCTTGCGGATCGAGGTCGATCGCGAGGACCCGAAAACCCGCAAGGGCGAGATATTGCGAGAGGTACAGTGCCGTTGTCGTCTTGGCGGAGCCGCCCTTGAAGTTCGCGACGGTGATGATTTGAAGTTTGTCGCCGGAGCGGCGGCGCGGGAGAAACTCTAGGGCTTCTCGCGGGCGCGCAGTCGCGAGGTATCCACGTAACTCATTAATCTGAGCTAGGGTGTAAGATCGGCGCCCGCCGTGACCAGTTGTTGGAGTTGGTCCGAGGCCATCCAGCGAGAGTTGTCGGAGATAGCCATCGGATACGCCGGCGATACGCGCAACTTCACCTGACGTGAAAGATCGAAGCCCTTTGCTCGCCGAAGGGGGAAAAAGCGTCGTGGCAAGCGAGCGAAGTTGGCCAGAAAGAATGCCGGCATGGCGGGTGACACGTGCGGACGCGGTTTCGTCCTTGGTGACTTGCTGTTCCGCTAAGTGTACCATTCGCTCTCTCAAGACGGTTTCTCAGCGTCAGACGCTTTCTTTCCGTTTTGAGAGAAGGCCACGATTCTCCGATTTGAGCAAGAATTAAAGGGTTAATGAATTCCTAACGCCGAATCAGTGCCTGCATGCAGCTTCCACGCGAATGTTGTCCGCTGACAACATCAGCGGACGGACTAACGTCAACGATCATGTTGTCAGCTGACAACAATGATTCCAGCGCGCCATTCAGTAGACTTGCATCCACCTTATAGTGCGAGACGGGCGGCCTTCCCACGCGTGCGATCTGCTTCGTTGTAATAGCTGGCTGCCTGCTGCACCGAGCGATGCTGGGACTGTTGCATCGCCTCCGACAGGGAAACGCCGCGTTGCGCTGCCTCAGTCAGATACCCGGATCTCAAGCCGTGCGCGGAAAACTCCCTCGCATCCAGCCCCGCCATCGCGCACCGCCGCTTCACGATCAGATTAATCGACTGCGGCGTCAGCGCCCGCTGCTCGATCGCCTCCCAGCGATCGATCGCGCGGAAGATCGGCCCCTGGCTGATGTCCGCCCGCTCCAGCCATTCGCGCAGCGCCTCGACCGGCGGTCCGACCAGCAGCACCCTCCCCTCGTCGTCGGCGTTGCCGGTCTTGGTGCGGCCGAGCTGAATGGCGACGCACGGCAAGGTCGGCGAATTCGGGTTGTGGGGATCGAGCGGAACCGGCGGCTCGTCGGTGAGCTGCTCGACCCGCAGCCGCGCCACCTCGCTGCGCCGGCGCCCGCCGGATGCGAAGGCCAAGAGCAGGATGGCGAGATCCCGGGTGTCGGCCAGCCGGTCGGACCGGCAGGTGGCGAGGAGACGATCGAGGACATCGCGGGTGAGCGCCCGCCTGCTCTTGCGCCGACGCGGCCGGGTGCTGGCTCGGACTGCCAACCGGAGCGCCGAGCGCAGGCTCGGCGAGGCGAGCGGACCCTCCTGCCCTTTCCACCGATGCAACGTCCCCCAGCTTGCAAGCCGCCGTTTCACCGTCGACGGCGCATGCGGGCCGGTGCTGCGCAGCATCTCGCTTTCGCGTAGCGCGGCCGCGACGTCGGCCGGCATGCCGTGCTGGGGGTCGGCCTCGCGCCTGACCGGATCCCACAGATGATGCGCCACGAATTTCAGCGCGAGGCTTTCCGAGGCCGGCCACGGCAACGCCGCGCCGGTCGCCGCCTGGGCCCAGGCTTCGAGGTAGGCGAGATCGGAGGCCAGCGCCCGCAACGAATTCTCGCCGATGCCCTCGCGCGCGAGATGCTTCAGCGTCGCGACATCGTCGTCGGTCAGAAGCTCGGCGAGCCGGTCGCGCCGCTCCATCGGCAGGATGGCCGAGAGCGTGTCGAGCTGTAGCGCCCGCCGAGTTTCGGGGTCGGAGACCAGCGCGGCGGAGGTGATGTCGTCCATGCTCGGCGCTCCCTCAGAATCCGTAAGGCTTGTCAGCCCAGCGCAGCAGCACGCGGGCGTCGCGATCGGGTAGCCGGACGCGCTGCTCGCGCAGCGCGGCCGCGACGGCTTGCCCGATCTCCGCCTCAACCCAGTGGCCGTGGGTCATGAGGAAAAACCAGCCGAACGGAAGCCCGAGCTCGCGATCGATCGCCTCGATGCGATCCATCAAAATGTGCACCGACTTATCCGGCATTGGCAGAAGCCGGTCCTTGGGCGGCCGCAGCGGCCGCGGAATGAAGCCGACCTCGCGCTCTCCCTTGTGGGTGTAGTCGCGGATGTCGAGGGCCCAATGCGCGAACACCCGCTGCGCGCCGGCGCTTGATTGCTCCCAGTCTTCGAAGAAGCGCAGCTCGCGCGGCACGTGCTCGAACCAGTCGGGCACCGCTTCGAGGAACGGGATTTCGTGGGCGCCGTCCGGTCCGATTTCCTGAATCATCCGCCGCTCGAGCTCCGGACGCTTGGCTTCACGGCGCTCGCGCTCGACGCGACCGCAGCGTCCAAGGAAGCTGCGGAGATGGACGAGGGCGCCACCGGCACGGTCGAGCAGGCGGTAAACTGGGCCCACCAGGCGATCGGCCTCGCAAAACTCGTCGCGGCGAATCCAGCCCGGATCGAACAGCTCCTCTTCGCCGAACGGTCGATAATCGGGATTGACGATCGGACCGGCGCGCCACTCGATCTCGCGGCCGAGCGCGATCTGGACGTAATCGGCCGCGGCGGGACCGGTCGGCGCGAACACGAAGGCGCTGGTGCCGCGCCATTCGGTGATCTGCAGGTCCGTCTCCTTGAGGCGCCGCCACAGCGCGTCAAGGTCGCCGTCATCCTTGGCAAGCTCGCCTGTCATCCACGGCCGCAGTTCGCCGATCCGCGTACGATCCGGTCGAATTACCGAACGGATGTCGCGCCAGTAGTCATCGTCGATCCGCGCGACGCTGAAGTGAAAGCCTGAGAAGGCGTGGGCGAGGGCAGGGACCAGGTCGGCATCGGCGGTCGCGGGCTCAAGGCCAGCCAGCGCCGCGTTGATCGAGGTTGCGTCCGGTAGACGGAGAGGGGAGGTCATCAAAAATTAACCCTGTAGTCGCGCGCGTGAACGGCCGGGCGTCTTGCGGGATGGCCTGGGCCAACGGACGGGCCGCCTGAAACCCCGGTCGGCACCGGCCAAACTCCCGGTATTGCCTTCCGCGGGGGCGGTGGCCCTTCCCTTGGTGTATCCTTGATGCTATATACGGATACACGATACAGTCTAGAGGAATGTGCCATGGCCTTCCACATCAAGAATCCGGAGACGGATGCGCTGGCCCGCAAGGTGGCGGCGGTGAAGAAGATCGGGCTTACTGAAGCCGTGCATACGGCGCTTGCCCATGAGCTCGAGCGCGAGCAGGGCAGGCCGTCTTTGGTCGAGCTCGGCGTAAAATTCTGCCGGGATCTGCGCGCCAAGGGCCAGCCGGCCAAGGGCCAGCCGGCCGACAAGGCGTTCCGCGACAGCCTGTATGAGGACGTCTGATGTTCATCGACGCCTCGGCGCTGACTGCGTTGTTGACCGACGAGGACGAGGCGCGCGAGCTGCTGGCGCGCCTGCAGCAGACCGGAACGCGGCTGACCTCGCCGCTCGCGGTCTGGGAGGCGGCGATCGCGGTGGCGCGGGTGCTCGACCTTCCGATCGCCGCGGCGGCGGAGGCGGTCGAGAGTTATCTCGCGCTGATGGAGATCACCATGGTGGCAGTGCCGCCGGAGACGGCGCGGATGGCGCTCGACGCCTTCGACCGCTTCGGCAAGGGCCGCCATCCGGCGCGGCTCAATTTCGGGGACTGTTTTGCCTATGCCTGCGCCCGCCATCTGGGCCAGCCCTTGATGTTCAAGGGCGCCGACTTTCCGCAGACCGATATCGAGGCCGCCTGAGGCGACCGCCAGGCCGGCGTCGCCCCGGCGAGCGGAGCGGGATCTGTCTTCCGGAAGAGGCGCGGGCGGTGGCGTCACGGGCTTTCTCGACGATCGGAGCCCGGCCGAGGCCGTCGGGCGGGCATCCGGAGGCCGAGAATCGCTGATTTGCGCCGTGACGTCCAACACTATCGATAAGGGGTGGTTATCGATAGTGACACACGGTCGTGTGCCTACCTCGCTATGACGGAAGTCAAGGCCGTGATAGCTTCCGTATCGGTGATTCCTGTTAAGGTTATCAAGATCTTGCCATCCGGCTACTTAATCCCCGATCCGCTGCCGTGGGCCCAGCTCATCGGCCCGCTCGCCGCTGCCGAAGATGCGCTCGCCCGCCTCGACGAGCGTCTGGCAAAGAGCCCTATCCGCGACGGTTTTGTCGCGCGCACCCACTTCACCGACGCCTGCGCCAGTTTGTGGCTCGAGGGCGAGTTGGTCCACCTCGAAGATCTGGTTCTCCACGACGCCGGCATGGACGTCCGCGCTCCGACCCATGAGCTGACCCGGGCCCGTGCCGTGCTGCGCATCCGGCGCCGTATCGCCGCGGCCAAGCCGGATTGGGCGCTGTCGGCCACCGGTCTTGCAAGCTTGCGCGGACGGGGAGGGCAGGGCGACCGGCAAGCGGGAAGCGACAAGGAAGGGACGGGAGACGGTGGCGGCGCGAACGATGCCGAGGACACGCACGGCGAGGATCTTGATCAGCCGCTCGTCATCATCGAAACCGACCCGCGGCTCGCCGCCGCCTTCACCGCAGTCGACGCCGCGATCGCGAAATCCGACCGAACGCTCGCCGGCGAGACCGCCCGCCGGTCCGAGCGCGATCCGTTGGTCTACGATCTCGAGTGGGACGAAGACGCCCGGATCGAGGACTGGCAGGGCGTCGTCGATCAGACCCGCAGCTGGCCGCCGACGCTGGCGGCGGCGATCGCCACTGAGGCCTGGGACCGGATCGAACCGCTGCAGCACACGCCGTGGCTCGGCCGGTTGCTCGCCGCGGCGCTGCTCCGTGGTCGCGGCAAAACCCGGACACATCTGACCTGCCTGCATGCCGGGCTAAGGACCTTCCCACGCGAACGGCGGCGACCACTCGACCCGGCGGCACGGCTGATGATCCAGTTGGAAGCGATGACGGCCGCCGCCGAGGTCGGTCTCAAGGACCATGATCGCTGGCTTAACCAGCGCACCCTGCTCGCCCGCAAGCTCGTCGGTCGCCGCACCACCTCCCGGCTGCCGGCGCTGCTCGACTACATGCTGGCCAGGCCCGTTGCCTCCGCCGGCATGATCGCAGCGGAGCTGAAGATCACGCCGCGCGCCGCCCAGGATCTGGTGGCCGAACTCGGCTTGCGCGAGGCTACCGGAAGGGGACGCTATCGGGCGTGGGGGATTCTCTAGGGTGTCCGGTTCAGTGCGGCGCCGCCGCGGAGCAGGTGACGGTAGCCGTGCTCGGTCATCCATCGCGCGCGGGCCAGATGAGTTTCCCAGGCGCGGCGCGCCCGATCAGGCTCTCGCTCGGGGTCGATGTGCAGCACGATTTTAGCAACCTCCTTCCAGTCGGCGCCATCGCGTTCGGCATCAAGCAATCGAAGATATGTAATCAGGTGCTGCTCGTCGTAAACACTGAGCAGCGCGGGGGTCGGCGCTACATCGGCGACATCGGGGTCGAGCGGTGGGGTCTGCATGGTTACGTCCATCAAGGTTGGCTTCGAGCCGGAAAGATACGCGATCAGTCGGCGGCCGGGCAGTCTCGAAGTCAGCATCGCGTGATACGCCGCGGGCATCACCCGGTCGGTCCTTGAAGCTACAATGATGCATTACATTGCTGACAACCCGATCGCTCGGAGCCTACGATGCCGAAAACCGCAAAAATCCTCGAAATCCCCGCCACGATCACCGAGCGGGGCCAGACCACGGTCCCCGCCGCCATCCGCAAGATGCTGGCGCTGGGCAAGCGTGACCGCGTCGTGTTTCGAGGGCTCGCCGACGGAACGGTCGTTTTGGCGAAGAAGCCCGCGGACGAGCAGGCTGACCCCGTCATCGGAAATTTTCTGCGCTTTCTGACGAAGGATATGGCTGCACACCCGGCCCAGGTGCGAGCGATTCCCCCCGCCCTGGTCGCGCGCGGCGCGGCCCTCGTCGAAGGCGTTGAGGTCGATCTCGACGCGGCCTTGCCGGATGACGATGCGTGACGGACCAGACGGTCGAGATCAATGGCTGGACCATCTACGCGCACCCTCTCTTCCTAGACCAGTTGGAGGCGCTGATCGCGGCCGTCGGGAAGGCGCGTGCCAAAGATCCGAGAGGCTACAAGAAGAAGCGGGCGACAAAACTGCTCGCCGCGGTCCTGAAAGTCGCCTTCGAGAACATCCCCGCGGATCCGAGCCGGGATGTGTTCCGCCAAGGCGACACGCTGGGCGACGATTACAGACACTGGTTTAGCGCGAAATTCTTGCAACAGTATCGGCTGTTCTTTCGCTTTCAGCAAACAGGCGCCATCAAGATCATCATTTTGGCTTGGGTGAACGACGACCACACATTGCATGCTTATGGCAGCGCGACGGATGCCTACGCCGTGTTCCGAAAAATGCTGAAGCGTGGCAAGGCGCCTGATACGTGGGATGCGCTGGTCGCCGCAGCGTCCGGCGACGGGCCGAAATCGCGGTTGCGAGCATCGAGAGCGAAGCCGAAGGATTGACGCGTGCGGACCGATAGGGGAGTGGATTGCCGCTGTTTGCCGATTGGTGTGATTGCGAGCCCGCGCAAGACGGCCGCAAGCGGTTACTGAAATTTACCGAGCGAGTTGGGGGACGAGCGGCAATTGCCGGCCGTCTTCCCGATCTGCTGCGCTCTCACTACGACGACATGGAGCGTATAGCTGAGGATGTCGCCCTTCTCGGTTATGCGAGCGCCGCAGCATTGCTGGCCGAGCGTCTTCCCCGAGCCGTCGATGCGGCAACGGCCCCGCCTTTCGGCGGGGCCGTTGCCGTGGGGCCCCTCAGTCCCGATTCGGCCGCGACCAGATGAGCTGGAGGCCCTCCTGGCCTTCCACCTCGATCAGGGTGGCGTAGATCGGAGCCGGGAAGCTCGGGTCACGCCGCCGTCATAGGGCCGCATCCGGTGGACGAAGAGTCAGGATGAGCTGATTGAAAGCAAGGCCCAGAAGGAAAGAGAGCCCCGCTGCGACAAGGGCGTGCCGAGTGTGCGGCTTGTCGGTCCGTCGCCACCATTGTCCGGCGACGGCCAGCACGAGCAGCGGGACGCCGATGGCAGAAATCCAGATCATCAGAAAATCGACGGCCGCACTTCGTTCTGCCAACCCGTTGATCGCATGCGTCATTGCAGCGTCGAATTCGTACATGGGCAACTCCTAGGTTCGGCCTCCATAGTCAGTGCATGCGCGATGCTTGAGGCGATTGGTGGGTCAGGATCAGTAACGCGCACCGTGGATGTTCAAGCATTTGCCCGCTCTCTCAGCCGGCCGCGGATAACAAACAATCCGGCGAGGGTCAGCACGGTGAAGGCCGCGCCCGCCAGGAACGTACTTTGCGGCCCCGTCATATCCCACAGCGCGCCGGCGACGACGCTGGCGACGAGCAGCGCGACACCGGTCATCAGATTGAACATGCCGAATGCGGTTCCGCACAGCTCCGCCGGAGCGGTCTCAGCGATCATGGTTGCCAGCAAGCCTTGCGTGAAGCCCATATGCAGGCCCCAGAGCACGACGCCGATCCCGACCCAGACGATATCTGTCGCGAAGGCGAGCACGAGATCGGCCAGAAAAAGAAGGACGAGGCCAATGGCTAGAACGGTCAGGCGATTGACGCGATCGGACAGAGCCCCGATGGGATAGGCCGACAGGGAATAAGCGAGGCTCATGATCACCAGGACGATCGGGATCAAGGCCAGCGGCAGGCCGATCGATTGCGCGCGCAAGATGAGGAAGGCTTCGCTGAAGCGGGCGAGCGTGAAGATCGCCGCGACCGCCACAACCCACCAATAGGTTGCTCCCAGACGGCGCAGCTCATCGCGATGCAACGGCATCCGAACCCGGCGCTGCTCCTTCGGCCGCTCCGGTTCCTTCACGGCGACGAGGATCAGGCCAACGGACAGGAAAGCCGGAATGACGGCAATCCAGAACACCGCCTGGAAATGATCGGCCGTCAGCCACATCAGGCCGATGGCGATGAGCGGTCCAAGGAAAGCGCCGATCGTGTCGAGCGACTGGCGCAGGCCGAAGCTCGCGCCGCGCAGATGCGGCGGGGCTATGTCGGCGACGAGGGCGTCACGCGGAGCGCCCCGAATGCCCTTGCCGACACGATCGATGAAGCGCGCCGCGATGAGCCATTCGATCGAGGACGCCAAGGGGAAGATCGGCTTGGTGAAAGCTGCCAGGCCATAGCCGAACGCGGCGAGGAACTTGCGCTTGCCGAGCCAGTCGCTCAGCGCGCCCGAAAACACCTTGGTGATCGAGGCAGTCGCTTCGGCGATGCCCTCGATGATGCCGACGGTCAGAGCCGAGGTGCCGAGCACCGTCACCATGTAGACGGGCAACAGCGCGTGGATCATCTCCGACGAGATGTCCATCAGCATCGAGACGAAGCCGAGGGCCCAAATAGCGGCCGGAATGCCTTGCCGTATCGCGGGCCGTGCACTCGTCTCAGCAGTCATCGCGCCTGTTCCTTCATCTTGTCCGCCCATCTCATCGGTTCTCGTCATGGGCGTCGAAGACCCGTTTGGCGTAGCTGTCGAGCAAGGCCTCGCAGGCGCGCAGCCGCTCGACCGCTTCCTCGGCCAGCGTCGCGCCGTAGAAATCGAGCTTTTTGATCTTCTCCAGCCAGCCCTGGAGCTTCTTCAGGTCGGTGTCTTCCTCTTCGAGTTCGGCATAGGTGAATTTGTTGATCGCGATCTCTTTGGCAATCTCGGCTTCGAAATCGGCACAGCGACCGAGGAACTCGCGATACTGCTCATCGCGATCCGCCTTGAAGCGGGCGACCACCTTGTCCTCCTGGGCGCCGTCCAACGCGACGGTCTCCAAGATAACGGAATCGCCACCCATCCCGGAAATGTCGTTCTCCATCATTTTAAGGCGGCGGACATGATCGTCGGTCTTTGGCAGCAGGCAGACGCCGTTCTGCAGGTAGATCGCACCCATGCCCTTCAGCCGGCGCCACAGCGCGATGCGTTTCGTGGCCGGCTCGGGTGGCACTTTGTAAGTGAGAAGAAGCCAACTTGGAATAACCATGGATTCAACATAATGCAACGACTGTAACAAATCAATGGTAACGAATGACAATAGTGCATGTGTAAAGGGTTGCGTCTGACCAATGAGCGAAGACAGCCGCCCCCTTATATTATAGGGCGGTATACTATATTAACATCCTGAAGGGTGTGCCCCATGTCGCATACGACCCGCGAGAAGACGAAGCTCATCAACCGCGTGCGCCGCATCCGCGGTCAGATGGAAGCCGTCGAACGGGCGCTCGAAGACGAAAAGGGCTGCGCCGACGTGCTGCAGCTGATTGCCGGTGTGCGCGGCGCCATCAACGGCCTGATGGCCGAAGTGGTCGAGGATCACATCCTGCTGCATGTCGCCGACCACGACTTGGCACAGGAACAACGAAACGAAGGCGCTGCCGAACTCATCGATGTCGTGCGCGCCTACCTCAAATAACAACGGAGTTTGCCATCATGGCCGTACATGACACAGCCCATCGCGAGACGTTGGCAGATGCAGCCGAGGCGCGCACGACCGCGCCGGCCGCCGAGACCCATCGGCATGATCATGAACACCACGATCATGATCATGAACACGGGCATGATCACGACCATTCCTTTGAATGGACGGAAGCCGCGCGGATCGCCGCTGTCGCGATTGCGGCTGCTGCCGTGTGGTTCCGCATCTGGGAGCCGTTCCCGGCGGTCAGCGTCATCGGCGTCATTGGCCTTCTGATCGGCGGTTGGCCGATCCTCAAGGAGGCCTTCGAGAACATCATCGAGCGCCGCATGACTATGGAGCTGTCGATGACGATCGCTATCTTCGCGGCCGCCGCGATCGGCGAGTTCTTCACGGCGCTGGTCATCACCCTGTTCGTTCTCGTCGCCGAGGTGCTGGAAGGCCTTACCGTCGGCCGTGGCCGCAAGGCGATCCGTGACCTTCTCGAATTCCTGCCGCGCGAAGTCTCTGTCCGGCGGTCCGGTTCGATCAAGTCCGTTTCGGCGGAAGAGCTATCGGTCGGTGACGCCATCCTGGTCGCGCCCGGTGGCCGCATTCCGGTCGACGGGGCGGTGCTCTCAGGCCATTCCTTCGTCGACGAATCGCGCATCACTGGTGAATCCATGCCGGTCGAGAAGACGGCCGGCACTCTGGTCTTCGCCGGTTCCATCAACCAATCCGGGGCGCTGGAAGTTGCCGCCGAACGGATTGGTCGCGACACGAGTTATGGCAAGATCATCGAGGCAGTCGAAAGGGCCGAGAAATCCCGCGCCCCCGTGCAGCGTCTCGCTGATCGCCTGGCTGGCTATCTCGTCTATTTTGCGCTCGGCGCTGCTGTCCTGACATTCCTGATCACGCGCGACATCTACGCGACCATCTCGGTCATTATCGTCGCCGGTGCCTGCGGCATCGCCGCCGGCACACCGCTCGCCATACTCGGCGGCATCGGCCGCTGCGCCCGGCTTGGCGCTATCGTCAAAGGCGGCGTGCATCTGGAAACCCTGGGTCACGTCGACACGGTGGTGCTCGACAAGACCGGAACGCTGACTTTCGGACGTCCCGAAGTGCAGCAAGTCGTACCCGTCGCAGGGACGACCGGCGATGAGCTTCTCGACGCCGCCGCCACGGCCGAGTTGCGCTCCGAGCATCCGCTCGGCAAGGCGATCGTTGTCTACGCTCGCAGCCAAGGCCGCAAGGTGATCGAGCCGGCAAGCTTCGCCTATACGCCGGGCCGTGGCATTGCGACCAAGCTCGCTGACGCCACCATTTTGGTCGGCAACCAGGCCTGGATGGTCGAGAATGGGATCAGCGTACCCGCTGCCTCCAGTCAGCACGTCGCGACGGGCTCCGAGGTCTTTGTCGCCCGCGACGGACACCTGCTGGGCACCATTGCGGTCGCCGATACCGTTCGGCCTGAAGCCAAGCGCGCGATCGAGGCTCTGCACCGGATGGGCATTAAGACTGTCTTGCTTACAGGGGACGCGCACCGTGTTGCAGTCGCCGTCGGCTCAGCACTCGGCATCAAGGACATCGAGGCGGAACTGCTGCCCGAGGACAAGCTGGCGCGTGTTCAGGCCCTCGTCGCGCAAAAGCGCATCGTCGCCATGGTCGGCGACGGCGTGAACGACGCTCCTGCGCTGGCGCAAGCCAATGTCGGCGTCGCCATGGGCTCCGGCACCGATGTGGCGCAGGAGAGCGCCGACGTGGTCCTTTTGGGCAACGACCTCGAGCGCTTCGTCGAAACGCTAACCGTCGCAAGACGAACACGAGGCATCATCTGGCAGAATTTTGCAGGCACCATTGGTGTCGACACGCTGGGCATCTTGCTTGCCGCCTTCGGCTTCCTTAATCCGTTGCTGGCAGCCGGCATCCATGTCGTCTCGGAACTGGTGTTCATTCTCAACTCGGCCCGTCTCCTGCCGACGCCTGAGAAAACGATCGCTGTGGCGGCGCCCGAATTCAAGCCTGAACCCGCAAAGGTATGAACCGTGGCTATCGCATCGCCGTGTCTCGATATTTGCAAGTTCGACCGCAAGGCCGACCTGTGCGTCGGGTGCTTCCGCACAGAAGCTGAAATCCGCCAATGGCGGAAGTTCACCGACCACAAACGCCACCAGATCCTGGCTGAACGCCGACGGCGCGAGGCCAAACTAGCCGCACGTAAGACGTCCCTTTGACGGCGCGTTCAATCATGGCGAAAACAATCCGCTGCAAATGCTCGCCCGCCTCGACGAGCGCCTGGCCAAGAGCCCGATCCGCGATGGCTGGGTCGCGCGCACACATTATGCCGATGCCTGCGCCAGTCTGTGGCTCGAAGGCGAGCTCGTCCACCTCGAAGATCTCGTTCTCCACGACGCCGGCATGGACATCCGCGCCCCGACCCATGAGCTGACCCGGGCTCGGGCCGTGCTGCGAACGCGGCGCCGCATTGCCGGTGCGAGACCGGATTGGGCGCTGTCGCCGGCTGGCCTCGATAGCCTGCGCGGCCGGGGCGGGGAGGGCAACAGGAAAAGGAATGGATCTGTCCCTAGCGAGAATAGCGAACTCGCCGACGATGAAGAGTTCGTCGATGCTGCTCCGGCCGATGCTCCCGACGCGCTGTTCGCGGACGCTTTCGCCGCCATCGACGCGGCCGTGGCGCGCACCGAGCGCACCCTCGCGGGGGAAACCCTGTGCCAGCCCGAGCGCGATCCGCTGGTCTACGATCTCGACTGGGATGAGGACGCCAGGATCGAGGACTGGCAGCGTGTCGTCGATCGGACTCGCACGTTGCCGCCGGCGCTGGCGGCGGCGATCACAGCCGATGCCTGGGACCGGATCGAACCGCTGCAGCACATGCCGTGGCTCGGCCGACTGCTCGCCAGCGCGGTGCTGCGTGCACGCGGTAAAAGCCGTTGGCATCTGTCCTGCCTCCATGCCGGGCTGAAAACCATCCCGCGCGAACGCCGTCGATCGTCCGATCCGGCGTCGCGGCTCCTGATTCAATTCGAGGCGATGACCGCGGCCGCCGACGCCGGCCTCAAGGATCATGATCGCTGGCTTAATCAGCGCACCCTGCTCGCCCGCAAGCTCGTCGGTCGCTGCACCACCTCCCGGCCGCCGGCGCTGCTCGACTACATGCTGGCCCGGCCCATTGCCTCCGCCGGCATGATCGCGGCGGAGCTGAAGATCACGCCGCGCGCCGCCCAGGACCTGGTGGCCGAACTCGGCTTGCGCGAGGCGACCGGAAGGGGACGATATCGGGCGTGGGGGATTCTCTGAAAAGCCGCGCCCTGGTTGGACCGAAATTTGTATATGTATTTCGGACACCCCGCTTGCAGTCGGTCCGAAAAACGTATACAAATTTCGGACATGAATAGCGCCCCGCTCGATCTGAAGACAGCCATGCTCGACCGCATCCGTGCGGACGCACCGCGTAAGGTCTGGACGCCCAGTGATTTCGTGGATCTCGCCTCGCGGGACGCCATCGATAAGGCATTGCAGCGGCTGACGAAGGCCGAAACCCTCAGGCGCATCGATCGCGGGCTCTACGATCAGCCTGGCTTTAACAAGCTTACCCAAAAACCCAACCCGCCCGATCCGCGCTCGGTCATCGACGCCGTTGGACGACGCGACCAAACGCGGATGCTCGTCGACGGCATGACCGCGGCGAACGATCTCGGCCTGACTGACGCCGTCCCGGCCAAAATCCTGGTGCATACCGACGCCCGTCGCCGCGCGATCAAGCTCGGTAACGTAACGATCACTTTTCGTCCGACCGCGGCCAGCAAACTGTTCTGGGCCGGGCGACCGGCAATGCGCCTCGTCCAAGCGCTTCACTGGCTGCGCGATCTCTTGGTTCGTGAAGGCGAGAGCGATCAGGTCAAACGCAAGCTCGCCAAGCTTTTCGAGGATCCCACGGCGGGGCCGCCGCTCAAAGCCGATCTCACTGCCGGTATGTCTGCTCTTCCGACATGGATACGGGTGTTTCTTAAGCCGCTCATCGAAGCGGATGCTGCCGTTGGTCGTCGGCACATCGACGATGATCGTGATCATGCTGATCATGTTGGCGCAGATCATGATCGACAAAGAAGGAGTGATAACGATCAGAGTCACGCTGTCGTCGTACCTCCGAAGCCGAAACCGCTCTCCACCCAGAAGAAACCAATCGCCAATCGCGGCGCAACCCGCAGGGCGAAGGCATGAACCCGGCTTTCGATGAGGTTCTCGCGGCCGGGTCGGACACGATGTTGAGCGCCTTCGATACGACGGCGCTGCGACTCGGCACGACATCTCAGAATATCGAGAAGGACTTCTGGGTCTGCTGGACGCTGGATGCCTTGTTCAATGGCCTGAAAAAGGGAGGACCCCGCCTCCTCTTCAAGGGCGGAACCTCCCTCTCCAAGGGATTCGGGCTGATCAACCGCTTCTCCGAAGACATCGATGTCACGGTGTTTCGGGACGACATCGGCGAGCCGGCTACGATTGAGGAGCTTAACGCGCTGAGCGGTAACAAGCGCCGCGCGCGCCTCGATGCGATCAAGGACGCCTGCCAAGCCTATATCAACGGCCCGCTGCGCGCTGAGTTGACCCTGATCCTACAAGACCGGCTCCAGGCCAGTGGCCTCGATGTGGGGTCGGCACGGGTTGAAGCCGACGACGCCGATCCCGACGGACAGACCCTGCTGATCTGGTATCCCGCAGCGACGCCGCGATCGGATTACGTGCGGGCGGCGATCAAGATCGAGTCGGGCGCGAAATCCGCGCTCGACCCGAACAGCGAAGTGCCGATCAAACCCTATGTTGACGATGATCTGCCGACGCTCGATTTGACCGTCCCGGCCGTGCGCACGGTCGATCCCGAACGCACCTTCTGGGACAAGGTTGTCATCCTCCACGGGTTGCGACGCTGGTTCGACAAGCGCGGCGAGCTACGCGGGGGCGGCCAACGCGTGTCCCGTCATTACTATGACTTGCACCTGCTCGCCGGGGACCCGGTCGGCGAAACCGCCATCGCTGAGACGGCGCTCGGCGTGGACTGCGTCGCGCATGCCCGGATGTTCTTCAATCGACCGGACTTCGATCTCGCGAGTGCTGCGCCCGGCTCGTTCGCGCTCGCCCCGCATGACGCGATGATCGAGCAGTTGCGCCTCGACTACAGGGCCATGCAAGGCATGATCTTCGGCCACCCACCGAATTTCGAGGCTGTGCTCGACAGCATCAGCTCGCTCGAGACGCGCTTGAACGAGAACGCTGCGCGCGAAAGCGGGGCTGCTCAATGAAGCAGTCGGAGGGAGCTATCGGTACCGGCTAAGGGGTCGGCGCGCACCGTGTGGGCGAAGAGACCGCTGCGCAAACAACGCCTACCCGCTTGAGCGCGCGATTCAGACGCTTGGCTGGAACGCAGAAACGGCCCCGCCTTTCGGCGGGACCGTTGCCGTGGAGGCCCCTCAGTCCCGGTTCGGCCGGGACCAGATGAGCTGGAGGCCCTCCTGACCTTCCACCTCGATCAGGGTGGCGTAGATCGGGGCCGGGAAGCTCGGGTCGTCCAGCTTGACCGAGAGATAGTCCCGCTCGGTGTCCTTCGCGGTCTTCTGCCAGGCCGCGCCCAGCTCGACATTGCCGGCGAAGATGCGGAAGTGCGGACCCTTTTCGGAGGGGGTCTCGACGCGGACCAGCTTGGCCTTGGCGTTGAGAGCGAGCGTGCGGACGGTGCCGGTGAAGCCGTTGCCGTTCGAGGTGAAGGTACCGATGGTTGCCATTGTCGTATCCTTTTCCGTTTTCCGGGCCGCGCCCACCGCGGCCTCGATGGCTGGCTACAGACCGGAGGCGATCGACCCGCACCCCGCAGGGGCCGGCACGAAGTAGAGGGCAGCCAGGCCACGACTTTCTTGATTTCCGCGAGGAATGGACGCACAGCGGCCAGGGGAAGAAAGTCGTGGCCGGATGTTGCGGGGATAAGAGCGAGGCGGAGCAAAGCGACGACGGCCTTCGGTCAGACATGCCAAATCGAGGACGCCGTGGGCGAGTCTGATGAAACGGCGGGGTGACACGACAGCGACCTTCGGGGCCAGCGCAACGGACGCGCATTTCACCAACAGCAAACACATCACAACGTTTCAAGCCCCGCTGGTCGAGATCTCGACTGAAAACGAACGACCGCGCCGCTTCTCCATCAGGCGTCAGGGCGCGGCCTATCAAACGAGACTGCGGATGGAAGCGACGTTGGCTCAATAGAGCGACGACCCGCTAGCCCCGGAACGCCCCCCGGGGAAGGAAGTTCGGTGAGGCCGAGTATCGGGTCACGACAATTGACGGGAGGAAAACCCCGGCGAGAACCGCCGAAGGGCGAGGCCGGTTCACGGCACGCACGGGGATGGATGCCCACCGTTGGCCGCGAGCGGCGCCGATCAGATTCCTGCAAATGTTGCCCGCCGATACGACGCAGACAGGAAAGGACAATACATTCGGCGATGTCAGGGAGGCGAGGGATCGTAAACGACGGTCAGCTTCCAGCCAGTGTCTGCGAAGATCGCACAGTCTGGCATCGGATCGATGATGCCGTGCGCGGCCATAGGAGCGAGGGTTGTGGACTGGACGCCGGCGCCGGGCTGAGCACCCGCAACCTGATCGTGCTTCGAGTGGGCAGAACTGTCGCAAGTCGACAGGGATCGGCACGCTGTCTGTACATCATGCAGCTTCCCCGACCTCGAGCGCTTTCGGTTGCAGACCGTGCAGGTAGGCGACGGCGCGTTGCGCATGCGCGGCGGCCGAGAAGATAAAGCGCTTCTCGTTTGACAAGACCTCGAGCCAGGACGCGAGGTAGCTCGCGTGATCCGGGCGCGGTTCGAGTTCGGGCACGATGCCGAGGTCCGCGCAAAGGAAGCAGCTCCCGAGTTCCGCGATCAGTTCCTCGCGCGCGCGTTCGCTACGATCCTTGCCGTAGCGGCTGAGATCTCGATTGACGCGGTGGGAAGAAGCGGTCCAGTGAACGGTTTCATGCGCTCGGACGGCGACATAGGACTCCGCGTCGCGAAAACCTTCGATCGGCGGCATCTGGATGTGATCGGAGGAGGGCGCATAGAACGCCATCGTGCCGCCATGGCGGACGACGGCGCCGGTGTTGGCGAAGAACGCGTCGGCGTGCGCGTTGCGTTCGATCGGTGTTGAGACCGTCGCCGGCCGGCCGTAACAGTGCTCGGGCAAGCCATCGATCTGATCGACGCAGAAAACGGCATAGGCCTTGAGGAACGGGATATCGCGCTCGATCCCATCGCCATTGACATCTGTTTCGGTTTTCGTGAACCGACTGGCGTAGACGACAGTGCTGCTCGTCTCGCCCTTGCGGACGTGACCGCCTAACTCAATGGCCTGTTTGAAGGTCATCCAGGTCGGCGAGGTGAAGCCGCGCGCGACCGCCTCGAACCACAATAGGATGACGTTCACACCGCTATAGGGTTGGCCGTTGTGGCGGAGCGGCCGAGTGATGCGGCCAGCGGTGTTGGCAACAGTCCATGGCTGCGTCCATGGACGAACGCCGCGCTCGAGATCGGCGACGATGCGATCGGTGATGCGCGCGTAGATGTCCGCGCGGGATTTTTCCTGTTTTCGGCTCATGATCATGACCTCCGTTGGAGGCCGCGCCCATCGCGGCCCCGTCACGAGGTCCGCCGCGCAGGACTGGGAGGTCCGCGCACCCACGTCGGCGCGATTCGCAAAACCGGAGTTTGTTGGGAGGGCCGCAACGCAGTGGAGGACGGCGAAGCCGTTGCGCGGACAAACCAGCCGGAGCAGGACCATCACCCGGGACGGGCCGCGATCGGTATCGGCCGGTCTTCTCTTTTCTATTGGTTTTCAGATGGCAGCGCCGCCGCCGCGCGTGACATGCGAAAAGGCCGGCCCGAGAGGACTGGCCTTTTCGTCGGGAGTGAAAAGGGCGGGGCCATGCCCCGCCCGAATGGCTAGCCGAAAGACTCCATCTGAAGTTTGGCAGCCTTGCGGCCGACGGTCTCGCCGGCGTGCTCGATCTGCCGTTCGAACGGCTTCCAGGTTTCTCCAACGATCTGCTCGTAGGCGGTGACGGCGCCCTCGGCGGCCATGCGGAGCGCGTGGGCCTGGAGGGCCATGTCGGCCGCGAATTCTCGTTTGCGCTGCGCGGCGCTGTCGAAACCAACGGGACCGTCGAGATCTTCGTCGCGGCTGTCGTTGGCAAGCTTGGCGGTCGCGTCACGCGCTTCGGTCACCGCGCGGGAGTAGAACTGGCCGGCACCATGGGCCGATCCGACATAGGCGCCCACGATGCGCTGCAGGTGGATTTGCATGGCGCGCTCGCTCAAGCCGTCTTTCAGCGCTTGGGCGGTCTCGATGATGAGCCGTTCGTGGAGGTCGCGGATACCGTCGCTGTCGAGCGTGGCGAGGCCGAAGCTCTCGGAGATGCGGTTGGCCTGCGCGGCGTCGGGACAGGCGAGCCGGACCATCTCGAGCGTGGTGCCGCGGCGGAGCGGAACGACGGCGGCAGATGAGCGAGGAGAACGGGCGGTCTTAGACATGGTGAGGTCCTTTCTCGGTTTCGCCGGGAGAGGCGATCGGCCCGTGCCGGCGCCCCCTCGGGTGCGGTCCCCCAGAACCGGCGCAAGCGGACCGCTTCAAGGGGCGGGGACCGCCAAGGCGAGCATGGTCGGGGTGCGGACAAGCGGGGCCGAAGGCCCTGCACAGGACGCGGCCTGGTCATGTCGAGACGGCGGGCGCCCGATCGCTTGCGACTTGCCCTTGAAGCGGGCCGTCGACGGTTCAGACCGCAGCAAACCCGAGGGGGCGCCGGCACGGGTTGACGTCAAAAGGAACGAAGGCCGAGATGACCTGCATCCATGACCAGCCCGGTTTGCTGGCCATCGTTGTGATCATCTTCTGCCTGCCGGGGCGGGCGAGGTGGCGCGCCTGGACATCATCTTTCGCAGGCTCTGCTCCGGGAGCGCTCGCCGCAGTACGTGCGGTGCCGGAGCTCAAGGGTTACTCGACCGGCTGACTTGCGCTGCAGAATCGCTGGCCGATACCCCGCGACATGATTAGCCGTCAATCGTCATGGTGCAGCCTGTTGCCTCCCGGTCTTCGAGCGCAGGTTCAATCCCATGGCGCCTGCCGGAACGCCGCAATCGCGTCCTCCTGCCGCGTGAGTTTGCGAATCAACGCGTCGACCTCGGCGCGCCGCGTGAGGGCGAGCGCCGCGATGTTTTCGCGGAAAGCCCGCTCGTCCGCGCGTGTCCATCTCGAGGTGCCACCGCCGGACTGCCGGCGCTGGGTGCGAGACGTGATCGTCATGCGTTCGGCCCGTGCTTGGATCTGCCGTTCGATCAGGCCAAGGTGACGGCTTGTCTGAAGAAGCGTCTTTTCCATGCGTGCGAGGAGAGCCCGATGCTGAGGCGTGATCGACATCAGACCGCCGTCCCTGGCCAGAGGGGAAACGCCGTCCCGTCGGGCGCATAGTCGTCGAGGAGCGGGACCTGAGCGATCGATAACGCGATGTGGTCGCCCGCGATCGCCCAGTCGATCGAGGCCGAATCTGTACTAGCGCATCTGCGCATCCCGTCCGTGAGGACGCCCTGCAGCGCCTCGGTGACCTGGCCCTGCGGGTGCTCATTCGCCTCAATCAGGAGGTAAACGGTGATGAGATGAGGGTTCATCGGCGCCTCCTGACTTTTGACGGCGAAGGACGGGACGTGTCCGGCGCACGCACTGACAAGCGGACCGCGCGCTTCCAGGCGTCGGCGCCCGTGAAATGACGTCGTAAGCGCGGGTGCCAGACGACGAGGGGCGGCATGCCGCGGTCTTCATCCGCTGCCGCGCGCCATCCGAAGGCGAGGGCGATGAGTTGCCAAGGCATATCGCACCTCACCGTTTCCAGCCAATGAGGCTCGACGAACCGTCGTAGAGACGGTGGCGAGCCTCATCGATTACGAAGCCGAAGCGGCCGACGTGATATTGATCCGACGGGACGAGATAGCGGCGCTGCTCGGCGGCGGCTCGATCGCCGCCGAGCGTGGCGACGCATTCGGTCATACCGGCGTGCTGATCGCTCCGGATTGCCGAAATCACGATCCAGTCGGATGCGTGATCACGTTCAAAGGCGCGACGATCCTTCTCGTGAGATTCACCGGGCTTGAGGCGCTTTCCGTGGATCGCTTCCCAGGCGTCCGGGTACCAGTCGCGGATGGTCCGATCCGCGCAGCGCCGCTCATAGTCCGTGAATAGCTCGGGAAAGGCCTGCGCCACGGCCGCCCAGGCGCAATCTTCCTCATACCAGCCGCCGCGCCTGCGAAGGCCGGGATGGATCTTCGCGTTATGACCGGCATCGAGATGGAAGCCGCCATGGCTTGCCGTCGAATGACAGATGACACCGTCGGCGTAGATGGTGGCGTGCTGGGAAGTGCCCCATGGCGTCGATGCGCGCGAGGCGACTTCGCGCCGCGCCAAGGCGGCACGCTGGCGCTGGTGTTCGGCGTTTTCCGCAACGCGCGCTCGGAACGCGGTCTCGTCTTCGAGATCGCCGCCGTGACCGTAGAAGTCTGAGCGTTTCCATTGTTCCATCGGGCCGCAAAGACGCCAGGCCGACGCGAGGAAGAACCGGCCCCCCGAGCCGGGTGCCATGGCAAAGGCATTGTCGCCGACCTTGGCGACGAGAAGGCCTTCATCGGCGCATGCAAACATAATTACCACTGAAGCATGGGTCTGGTTGTGCGTCGAAGTTGAGTCAGAGGAACTGCTCATGCCGCCCTCCCTTCGATCGCAGCAGCGGCGACCTCGTCCGCCATGACGTCTTCCAGAACGGCGCCGGGATAGCGATGCGCCGCAAGCCATGCTTCCGCCGCGGTACGGTCGGCGGCGAGGTGGAGCAGCTCAGCCGCCTCGCCCTCGCGGTCGAGAACACGAACCGAGCCAGGCTTCGGAGGTTCCGTCACGATGAACTTGAGGGCGCAGTGGACCGAGAAGGTCTTGTAGACCCTGAGAACGACGACGCCGGCGCTGCCGAAATCGCCCTGATGCAGCGTGATGCCGGCGGGTAGAAAACAGCTCGGCATATCGCGAGACGGAGTTTTCCTGACCAGCCTCCCGCCGCTGTTGTTGTGTTCCCACGCGGCAAGCTTGCGCTTGAACCGTGCGGGTGGCCTCGGTGTGCCGTCTGAATAGCGAATGATCGAGCCGAGCGGAGCAGAAACGTAGATGTGTTGTGCGGACATGATGTCCTCCTGTGTGGGTTTACGAACGAAACCCACCGCCGACTCGGAGGAGCCGGCGGCGGGGATTGATCGGATGGAAGGTGTGGTGAGGTGAGGTGCGGGTCGCTATTCCGCCGCTTCGGCGTAGCCGCCCGCGGCGTGCACGTCCTCGGCCTCGTCGGATTCGTTCAACGCGTCCGCTCCGGACTCCTCGTCGTCTTCGGCGCGGCCGTGTTTGTCGGTCCAAGCGGCGACCTTCTCGGGCGCGGGAGCGAACAACGCGGCCGGATGCAGGAACCGGTTCTCGGCGTAGTGCTGAACCAGCGCCGCGCGCGTATCCTTGACCCGTTGGCGGGGAAGCACCGACGTGTCCTTGCACGCAGCCTCGATCGCGGTGCGTGACAGGCACGACAGAAAGTCTTCCGTGGCCATGTTCGGCAAGAACGTATCTGCGCCGATAGCCTCGCCTGCGATACGCGCCGCGACGCCGCTGTCCGAGCGATTCTCCCGGCACGACAGTACGTCGATCAAGGTCGCACGCGCGACCTGTTGCAGCGTGTCGCGATCGAAGGCGAGTTTACCGTCCTCCCCGATCAGTCGCGCGGCGTGTCGGCTAATTTGCGCACAGCCGTCGGCGTTGCCGGAGGCGATGGAGACGTTCTGGCCGGCGAACGCCAGCACGAGCAAGGCGAGGAGCGTGTCAGCCTCGATCGGCGCCCAGGCGAGGGCTTCATGAAGGGCGTCGGTGCGCAGGTCGCCTATCATTTCCATACCCTTACGCGTCACATCGGGCCGCGGCTTCGCCGTGGTCCCGATCTCGTCGGCCGCAGTCTCATCGGCTTCGGACGCTTTGCCTTTCGCCTTCTTTGGCTGAGGCACACGGAAAGCGACGGACTGAATCTGGCCTTCGCGATCGAGATACCAGCCGGTGCAGTCGGCCTTGCCCGGCTTGCCCCAGACGCGCTCGGATTTGGCCGGCAGCTTGGGCTGGCCCCACTCGTTCACCTCGATCACCGTGCCGCGCTTCGGCAGATGACTGGTCATCCACTCGTTCTGCGCGCCAAGGAAGGCCTCGACGTCGGTCGTATAGCGGCTGTCCTCATCGGCCGGCGCGAACAGGTCCTCGACCCATGTGATGCCATAGGCCGTAGCCAGCGCATCATCGAAGCTCGCGTGGCGCGCATACATGCGCGACTTCGTCAGCGCACGGGCGACGTCGTGCCAAGAGACCAGAGGGTCCGCTTTCCGCGGCTTGTACTTCTTCCAGACCTCACTCTGCTCGTCGATCGACGCCGCGGCGATGACGCGGAGCTGCGGCTCGCCGGGCATGTCGCCCTTCGCCATCTGATCGAGCATCGCCGGCAGCACGTTGGCGAGCAGCCTGAGCTTGCGGACCTGGCGCGCGGGCAAGGCGAGCGCCAGCGCGATCGACTCCTCGGTCCAGCCGAGTGCCACCAGACGCTCGATCGAGCGCCAGAGGTCGACGGGGTTGAGCGGCTCGCGCGCGACGTTTTCGACGAGGGCGCGCATCGCGTCGTGATCCGCGTCGGGGTCCGCGACGAGGACACGGATTTCGGCGAGTTCGGCGGCGATCGCCTGCGCGACGCGGCGATGCCCGAAGTGAATCACATAGCCGTTGCCGCCATCGCGCGCGGGCAAAATCACCGGCGGCTGCACGATGCCGACGGCCTTGATCGATGCCAGCAGCAATGCATCGGCCTGCGGCGAAGATTTCGAGCGGCGCATCTGATCGGGATTTTCTTTCAGCGCGCGCGGGTCGACCATCATCAGTTCCATGGGATGCTCTCCATTTTCAGGGGTTGTGGACCACCCGTTCGGGGTCCGCTCGTCTTCTTCTCGAAGACATCCTCTCGGCGCGCAGGGCGGGCGGAGCGGCGCAACTGCCGCCGAGCATCCCTGTCCGGCAGGCGCGAGCGGGGCGCGTCAGCGCTTTGCGAGCCCGCCGTGGCTGGGATCGCGAGACGGTCGGTTGAGCTTCAGCGGCGCCGCTCCGCCCGTTCTGCGAGCAGGTTTTCCTACTCATGCAGCTCTTCGGTTTTCCTCGTCCTTCAACTGCACCGCTTGCTCACCGCTGGCGGCGAGGTTCGCCTCAACCTCCGCAAGCTGTGCGCGCTTGAGATCGAGTTCCGCAGCGAAGGCGAAGGCTTCGCCGACTCGTCCGCGATAGGAGGCAAGGCGCCGCTCGGCTTCGGCAAGACGCCGACGATGGTTCGCCTGTTCGCTGTCGAAATTCGTCAGTGCGTGCTCAAGACGAGCGACCGCGCCAAGCGGCGTCACGGTCATCGGGAGCTCGATCTCGAACTGTGCGCCGGTTCGCTGCAGCATGGTCACGTAGTGATAGCCGTCTCGGCCGATACGCTCGCCCTCGAACGTGACGTCGAAGCCGCCGATCGAGGCGATCACCACGTCGTTTTCGTGCTGGAGCTGACCGAGGGTGAGAATCTCCTGCATCAAAGCGCGACCAGCGAGCTTGCGCTCGTCGAAGCGCGTCCCTTTGACGGTCATCGTGAAGGCATCCCCACCCGTCGGAACGAGACGGGCGATATCCTCAGCGATATTGCCGATGCGGCGCGTCGAGATCTCGATCTCGCGCTCGGCGTCGCGAATTTGCCGCCGGATCGCGTGCTGATCGTCGATATGCGCCGCGTGCAGGCGTTCGAGGCGGGCGATCTCGGCCTCAAGTCCTGCCTTCTGCATGAGGCGTGGATCGCCGGATGCGATCGCCTTGGCCATGGCGAACTGGTTGGCCTGGCCTTCGCCCAGGTCCTCGAGGCGGCGGACGCTCGTATCGCCTGACAGCGCGGCGGCAATGAAACGGGCCTTGCGCTCATTGTTTTGCCACATGGTGGCATCGAGGCTGCCGAGCGTGGCGTAGGCGAAGATTTCGACCTCGTCATGCTGGTTGCCCTGACGCACGATACGGCCCTCGCGCTGCTCTATCTGCGAGGGGAGCCACGGCACGTCGAGATGGTGGAGCGCCTTGAGGCGAAGCTGAACGTTGACGCCGGTGCCCATCGTATCGCTCGATCCAAGAAGGATGCGGACCTTGCCGGCATTGAAATCATTGAAGAGCCGCTGCTTGGCCTCGGACTTCCTGTGGTCCTGCATGTACGCGACCTCGGAGGGAGGCACACCGAGACGCACGAGTTCATGGCGAATCCAGCGGTAGGCGGAAAAGCCGCGGCTGGCCTCGACGCTGATGGTGCCGAGATCGGAGAAAATGAGCTGGCCGGCGCCGGGCGTGTCGTAGGCCTTGCCGTCCTTTCGCAGATAGGTCGCGCCGCTGGTCTCTTGCCAGATGCGAAAAGCATTGGTGATGAGGGCATTGAGCTTGTTGTCCTTTTCGTTCTCCTGTCCGGTATCCACGAGACGCAGGTCGATCGCGGCGTGACGCCCGTCGGTGATGACAGATAAAAGGATGTCGTCGCCCGGCTCCGGCGCGCGGTCCCGTTCCTCGATGGCTTTGATGCGTTCGTCGAGGAGGCGCTGATAGGCCTTGAAGGCGCCCGTCGGCTCGGCCGTGACAATCTGTCGTTTGCCGCCGACGATCGCCGGCACCTTGACGTAGTCCTTGAGATCGTCGGGCAACACGACATCCGCGAAGGAGCGGAACATCGCGATCAGCTCGGGGACGTTGACGAACTGCGCGAAGCGCGTGACGGGGCGGTATTTGCCGGAGGGCTGCAATTCAAGCTCGGTCGAGGTGTCGCCGAAGGTCGAGGCCCAGGCATCGAATTCGTGCAGGCCGCGCTCCGCGAGGGCGGCGTGATCCATGAGCCGCTGCACGGTGAACATTTCGCCGAGCGTGTTGGTGATCGGGGTGCCCGAGGCCAGGACCAGTGCCCGCCCTGGATTCTTCGCATCGAGGAAGCGGGACTTCACATAGAGGTCCCAGGCGCGCTGCGAGCCGTTAGGATCGACGCCGCGCAAGCTAGTCATGTTGGTGGCGAAGGACAGTTTTCTGAACTCCTGCGCCTCATCGACGATGATCTGGTCGATTCCGATTTCGGCGATCGTCAACAAATCGTCCTTGCGCGAGGCTAGCGATTCGAGACGTTCCTGATGACCCTCCTTCATCCGCTCGATGCGCTTGCGCGAGAGGCGGTCCTGGCTGTCGGCCTTGCCGAGGAGCTCTTCATAGGCCTCCAACTCGTCCTGGATCATCTGCGCCTCAAAGGCGGACGGGACGGGAATGAACTTGAAGGCGCTGTGGGTGATGACGATCGCGTCCCAACTCGCCGTGGCGGCGCGGCTGAGGAAGCGATGGCGCTTCTCCTTCACGAAATTGGTTTCATCCGCCACGAGGATGCGGGCGTTCGGATACAGCGCGAGAAATTCCCGCGCCGCCTGCGCCAGGCAGTGGCCGGGTACGACGAGCATCGCCTTGTTGACGAGGCCGAGCCGGCGCTGCTCCATGATCGCGGCCGCGATGGACAGCGTCTTGCCGGCGCCGACGGCGTGGGCGACGTAGGTGCTTCCGGAAGCGATGATCCGCCAGATCGCCCGCTTCTGGTGCCCATATAGAGAAAAGGCGCCTGAGGCGCCCGGGAGCTGCAGATGATCCCCGTTGAAATGTCGGGGGACGATGTTGTTGAAGGTGTCGTTGTAGAGCCGGGCCAACCGATCGGTTCGGTCCGGATCAGACCAGATCCAGGACTGAAACACGGATTTGATCCTGGCGAGCTTGTCTTTCGCCGCCTCCGTCTCGACGGTGTTGAGCACGCGCCGCTCACTGTCGCCTTCCTTGATCGTGTCGAAGATCTGCGGGATCGACGAGTTGAGCGCGTCTGACAGCAGGAGCCCGGCGTGGCGACGATGGGTGCCCCAGTCGGTGGTGCCGGCGGCGCTCCATTCAAGCTGACGCGCATTCACGGTCCAGCACGCAAGCTCAGGCGTGTGGTGGATGGTGATGTCGGCATCCATCGTCTCCTTCACGAAGGCGATGATGTCGGCGGCCGGGATCCACGGGGCGCCAAGCCGCGCCGTGATGTCGGATGGACGAAGATCGGCCGGCTGGACGCGCCTGAGCGCCTCGACATTGCGCGCATAGGCCGGATCGAGCGCCGCGGCAGCTTCCCCTGTGGCGAGCTTCGAGCGGACCGCACCGGAGAGATAGGCGTCGGCGGTGTGCCACGCGCCGGTCGCGGGATCGCGGAAGATGGCGTCGCCGAGTTCACCGATCACGTCGTCGACGCTGCGGTGCAAAAGCTCCGCGATGTGATCGGGATCGACCGTGCCCCGCTCGTTCAGCACGACGGCGAGCGCGTCGGCGGCTGAGGCGATGACGGGCGCCGGTGGCGGCGCGATCACGCGTTCGGTGAAGATCGGCCCGGGTTTTGCCGTGTTCGTCTCGAGGTCATAGTCTTCGATCGAGGCGACGAGCCAGCAATCCGGGTCATCCGCGAACGGAGCCAGATTGGGCCGGCGGTGCGTCTCGCGCACGTCACCGCTCTCTTCGTCCTCCTGCGACGATACGACCGTGGTGTTGATCGGCCCGAAATCGCGGACGAAAGAGCTCCACGCGATGCGCAACCGGACCTGTGCCTGCTTCCACGGCTGGTCGGTCTCCTGGCACTTCAAGATCTCGCGCACGGCGTCGCGGATCGGGATCAGCTTGCGAATGATCCGCGCATGCTTGGCAAAGACGCCGTCGGCATTCCTGCCCTTCTTCACGGGAATAATGACGGCGGTGCCGTCGACCATCTGCATCAGGGCCGTGTTCTTGCCGACGAAATAACTGCCTTCGCGGATGCTGCCGCCGAGGGCCGTCGCGACAACCGTCGGCGTCTCGTCCCCATCGAAGCCGGTTGTCTCCGGGTCGCCGTCGTAGATGGCGTTCGGAAGATGGAGGATGGTGGAGGCAATCGCGTCTTCGAGCACGACGCCTTGGCGCGGCACGCAAGTGTACGTCTCACCGTAGGGGCCAGACCCGAGCGCATGCTCACCGAGCACCATCTCCGGATGCTCGGCGAAATAGCGGTTCACCCGGATGGTGCCCTCGTGCTCGGTTGCGGGATGGATTTCGGCGAGATCGAGCCAGGTATCGTCGCCGGGAGCATCGTCATCGCGGCGCTTCCGGAAGAAGATGATGTCGACGCCAACGTCCGTCCCGGCGTCGGCGCGGAAGCTGCCCTCGGGCAGCCGGATGGCGGCGACGAGATCTGCCGTCCCAGCGATCTGCTCGCGGGCTCTCGCGTCTGCCTTGTCCATCGTGCCATGCGAGGTCACGAAAGCGGCGAGACCACCAGGCTTCAGCCGGTCGATCGCCTTGGCGATGAAATAGTCGTGCAGCCGAAGGCTGAGGGACCGGAACGCTCGGTCGCTGCGCACCGTGCGATCGGAAAACGGCGGATTGCCGATCGCGAGATCGAAGTACTGGTGGAGTTCGGTCCGTGCGAAGTCCTGGTTGATGATGTTGGCGCGAGGCTGCAGCAAGGCTGCGATGCGCGCGGTGATCGGATCGAGTTCGACGCCGGTGAGATGGCACGCCCCGCGCAGGTTCTCCGGCATCAGCGCCGGAAACAGGCCCGTGCCGATGCCGGGCTCGAGCACACGTCCGCCACGAAAGCCGAGCCGCGTCACGCCAGCCCAGATCGCGCGCACGATGTATTCGGGCGTGAAATGCGCGTACTGGGTGCAGCGGGCGAGCGAGGCGTAGTCCGCCGCGTCGACAGCCGACTCCAGCGCCGCACCGATCTCCGCCCAGCCGTCGCCGAAATCATCGTCGCCCGGGCGCCTGAAAACGCCATTGGCGAGTTCGGACGCACCGAAGCCGGTGAAGCGAATGAGCTGCGCCTGTTCGTCGGCGGTGGCGGAACGCTGACCGCCTTCGATCACGGCCGCAAGTCGGATCGCCGCGAGATTGTCACGTGCTCTTTCCCGCCAGGACTTGGCAAGACCACGCGTTCCAGCGAGGTAGAACGTCTCGCCCCTATCTCGATTGGTGGTTCGATCAGCGGGCGGTTCTATACGCGCAACCGCCGAAGGGTGCGGCGGCACATCAGTGTCGTCGCCGTCGGTTTCAAAGGTGGACGGAAAGGCGGTGACGCCGAGGCCGAGCCCCGAAGAGAGCGACGTGTTGCCGAAGAGATCAAGCGTAAAAGGATCGTGTTGCGCCATGAGAGGCTCCTGTCGAACGGGCGCACGCGAACGTCCCGCCGGCTGCAGGCCCGGCAGGCGACGCGATTGCGTGAAGGGGAGGGGGGAAGGATCGGCTCTGAGCGGACTTCAGAGCCGGAACGTGCGGACGAGATGTTGATGCCTGGCGTGGCAGGTGAGCATTTTGCAATAGAAGCGCTTGCGCGCCTGCTTCAGAGCCGGATCATGGCGGTGTTGTTTTGCGATCCGCGATCGCGCGGCGCGCACGACGACACGCCAAGGGGCGTGAACGTGAACGCCGAGCCGGGAATAGGTCGCTTCCATTGACGGACCCCCTCTCGTTCACGCTGCGACCGGCTGTGGCAAATGACGCAGCTGCACGGGGAGCTTGGCGGATACTTCGTCGTCCGTGAGGTCGTCGAGCAGTTTCAGGACGGTGCCTCGACCACCGCAATAGACGAGAACGGTCAGCTTGCGGTGCATGGCCGCAGGCCAGCGCTCGCCTGCATAGCCGCGATAATCGTCATGCGTGCTCGACCAGATGTGCTCAAGCCGCTCTTCGCGGGTCATGGCGCGCACCGGCCGGGTCTCGCGGTCGATGATGGCGGCCTTCATGCGATCGGGCGAGCCGCGATCGGAAAGGTCGCAATAGCCGTGAAACCACCGGGTGCGGCCATCGATTGAGAGCGCGAAGAAGATGCTGGTGACGCTGCCGATCATGTATTCGCTGAGCGCGAACATATCTCCGCGCATGAACAGCGGCGGCAGGATATCGAGCATATACTCGTAGTCGCACTCGGCGATCTCGAACCACTCGCCGGCGAACAGATCGCCAGCATCGCCGTCGGCCACGGCGGGTGCGCCGCGATGACGGTTGAACATATGGTGCATCTCGCGGCGCGACGTGACGCCTTCGAAAATCTTGCGGATAGCGGGTGAGGTGTGCATGAGCGGCTCCTGTCCTGTTGCGGATGAAGCGCGAGCGATCCGCCTGATCCCTCATCACTTCAGTCCTCCGTCACACCTCATGGGCGGCCGCCTCTCCGGTCCGACGGGTCAAGGGCCGCGGAACGCGGGCGAAGCTTTACCCTTGACGCGCCGGCCGGGCATGCGGCAGCGGGGTTTTCCTCCTTCTGTTCTCCTCCTTAGATTTCATACAGAGGCGGGCGAGCGAGGCGGGCCCTCAGGCACCGGCCTTGACGCGCCGCCACCAAGCGATCCGCTCATCGCGCGTCGCATTCGCGAGCCGCAGCAGCAGATCGCCGTGGCACGGCCGCGGCGCGCACCAGCAGACGAGATCGCAACCCCGGAACTCGTCCAGCGCGCGCAAGAGGTGATGCTGATCCGCAAGCCAGCGCTCGTATTTTGCTATCACGGCTGCGCGATCGCCGTCGGGACCGATCCGGAACGGATTGCCCCACTTGCTGCCGCGCCCGATATAAACCGCGCCCGCGGGCACGCCTGCGTGATGTTTGTTGAGAACCCTGCACATCGACAGCGCCTTTCGATCTCCGTTGCGGTGAGCGGTCCGCAGGACGGGGTTTAGGCGCGCGGGTCACCAATCGCGTGTCGCGATGGGGAACGGCTTGCCCGTTGACCGGAGGGCCGCCGCGTCCAGCACGTCCGCGACCGATACGGAGATCGCGAAGGGCGATCCGGCAGGGTCTGCAGACGCGACAGGCGCGATTGTTGCGCCGTCGGGCGCGACGCACATGAGCCTCGTCAATCCGGTTCGCGGCCGCCGGCGAGAATCGCCTCCGCCTTGGCGATCGCTGGCCGCGCGCGCTCAAGCCAGAAGGCTCGGTCGAGTTGCTCGGTGTCGCTTTGGCTCGCGAAAACCTTGACGAGGCCCAGCAGCACCTCAAGGTGCAACGCGATACGGTGCGGCGCCTCGACATAGTGAGAGGGAATCGGCTGTGCGGCTCCGCTGTAGGCGGCATTCTCGCCAGACCAGATGCCCGTCACATAGGTCTCGCCGGCGGACTCGTAGTCGCGTTTTTCGGTAGACCAATCGTCGTCGTCGACAGCGAGGCGACAAGCCTCTTCCATCGTCGCGGCCTCATAGGTCTGGTGACGATAGACCGGCAGGCGATAGGTCGTCTCGATCGTGAAAATAGGCATGGGTTGGCCCTTCCTTTGGGTGTTGCAAACACCCGCGGGCGGCCGCGTCTCCGGTCCGACGGGTCAAGGGCCGCGGAACGCGGGCGAAGCTTCCCTTGACGCGACGGACGGGCATGCGGCACGGACCCGTGCCTACCCCTAGCGTTCTCCTTCGCGCTCGCTGTTGGCGGCTCATGCGGCGCTAAGGTCTTCGTTCCAATCGTCGGCGCGCGGCCGCGATCGCGCAAAACGGGATCCGGTTTGCTCCGCGATGCACAGAATACGCCCGGCGTACACCTCGCCCTGCCGGTTGTTGTCGGTCGCGGCCACCAGCAGGACGTTGGCGCGCCTGGCAAGCGCGCGGATGGCGTCCTCCGTCGCCGGAGCCCATCCGCCTCCCGTGCTGACGTAGAGCGTGTCATCACGCAGTTCTTCGAGCGCAGCAAGGCTCATGGCGTCAACCGCCGCTTCGGTCACGCAGACGCGTGCACAATCGGAAGCACCGAAGCGAAACAGCTCCTTGGCGCCGCCGGTCGCAAAGCCGCGCCAGCTCGGGCCGCGCTCTTCCCAGCCGGTGACGGTGTCGCTGGAATCTGTGTGCGCCGCCCACATGCTGCCATGCGGACCCTCCCGAAGCCGGCCACGGGCAACAATACCGGCGATGATGCGATCGGGGATGTGCCGTTCGTCGGTCAGATAACGCCAGGTCGGGGAGCCGGGCCGAGGCCCAAAGCGATGTCGCCAACGGACCGCGATAGAGCCAATCGCCTTCGGCTTGGCAGGACGTTGCCAGACCGGCGCGCTCGGGATGAAGCCGACGACATCCGCGACACGATCGTACGCGTCGGTGAAGCCGCCGGCGCCGAGATGCTCGGCGAGCGAAAACACGTCCCCTTTGGCGGTCGACAGCGGATCGAACCAGCCGCGGCCGTCATGGATGACAATGACGATCTTGCTGTCGCGTCGATATTTGATCGCGCGGCGGGTGCTTTCCTTGATGTCGACTTTCCAGCCTTCTTTTTCAAGCAGGGCCGCGCAGCCGACCTTTTCGCGCAACCCTTCGATTTCTCTCTTGTCCATCTTCCTTCACCGGGCGCGCCGCAGGCGACGTCCGGCCCTTTCCTCGGTTGGTCTCGCTTGTTCCAAACCTTGCGGAACATCCCCGACCGGCCGCGAAGCCTGCCGGATGCAAGGGCGCGCTGATAAGCCATCAATCGGCGGACCACGAGCGCGGCGAAGCTTCCCTTGCGGCCGGCAAGGCGCCAGCGGCAGCCGGTCACCGGGCTCAATGAGCCGGGGACCAAGGATCGTATTCATGAACGATGGCGTTCTCTTCGCCGTCGTATTCGCTGGAGACCATGACGCCGAATTCGTCATCAACCTCAAAGAGGACGACCGGCACCATCAGCGTGCGGGCCAGATCGAAGGCGTGATTCTGTGCGAGGGTAAGACTGTGCGACATCGTGAGGCTCCCGTCTTGTGGCGGGGACCATCCCCGCTCGACAGGCGCCGACGTGTTCAGGGGAGGCCGCGGTCACCTCGCAGGCGAAGCCGAAGAGGTCGCACGCTTGCGTAGCGAACCCCTTGCGGGTTGATCGTGGAAGGCCGCGCTTGAACCAAGGAAAGCCCATTCGAGAGCGGGGTTGGTCCTTTCCCGGAAGCCGGGCCTTGCCGAACCGCACATCGTTCATTCGCGGGTCCATGCCGTCGTTTCAACACGCGAGAACAAGTGCCGCCCCTCCATTGAACCGGTGAAGACTGAGTGGTGGTTGACGCGTGCGAGCTGGCCGTTGCAGCGACCCCGCAAAGCAAAGCGTGATCGAGCAGCGAGTGCCGGTACTTACGTGGATTAGTGTGTTAAGTGGCTGCGTTCGGCCAGATCGAAGAAGCGGGTGAATTCGCCTTGAAACGTCATGGCGACGGTCCCTGTCGGACCGTGCCGCTGCTTCGCGATGATGACCTCCGCCTTGCCGCGCGCTCCCTCATCTCGGATTCCCAGGTGAGATGGTCGTCGGTGCCCGGCCTGGGCTCTTTGTTCTTGAGATAATACTCTTCGCGATAGACGAACATGACGACGTCGGCGTCTTGTTCGATCGAGCCTGACTCGCGCAAATCCGAGAGTTGCGGCCGCTTTTCGTCGCGATTTTCGACCCCGCGCGAGAGCTGGGACAGCGCAACGACCGGCACGTTGAGCTCTTTGGCCAGCGCTTTCAACCCGGTCGTGATCTCGGTGATTTCCTGAACGCGATTCTGTGCGGCGCGCTGGGATCTGCCCTGCATGAGCTGAATATAGTCGACGACAATGAGGTGAAGGCCTCGCTGTCGTTTCAGACGGCGCGCGCGGGCTGCGAGCTGGGCGATGGAGAGCGCGCCGGTCTGGTCGATGAAGAGCGGCAGGCGGCGCATTTTCTGGCGGTAGTCGAGCAGCCTGCTGAAATCGGTCTCGTCAATGTCACCACGCCTGATGCTGGAGGAGGGGACTTCCGCCTGTTCGGAGAGCACCCGGGTGGCAAGCTGTTCCGACGACATTTCCAGTGAAAAGAAGGCGACGATTCCCCCGGCGACGGGCCTCAGCGAACCGTCGATCTGTTGTGCCGCGTCGTAGGCGCTTGCGACGTTGAATGCTATGTTGGTGGCGAGTGACGTCTTTCCCATGCCTGGTCTGCCGGCGATGATGATGAGGTCGGTCGGTTGAAGACCGCCCATTTTGGCATCAAGATCCTTGAGGCCGGTAGCAAGCCCCGAGAGCCTGCCATCGGACTGGTAAGCTTGCGCGGCCCTGTCAATGGCGTTGTCCAGCGCGGTCTCAAACGTCTCGAAGCCGCCGCCATAGCGTCCTGTTTCGGCGATTTCATACAGAAGCTGCTCGGCATGCTGGATCTGATCTTGCGGAGCGCAATCGACGGCCGCGTCAAATGCGTCATTGAGCATGTCCTCGGCGATCTTGATCAACTCGCGTCGCACCGCGAGGTCGTAGACCGTTCGGCCGTAATCGGCTGCATTGATGACGGTCGTCGCTTCCGCAGCCAGGCGTGCGAGATACTGCGCAACAGATAGTCCGGCAATGTCAAGTGTCGCAGGAAGGAAGGTCTTAAGGGTGATTGGATTGGCAATTTTGTTTGAGCGGATCAGCTCGCTCATCACCTCAAATATGGTCCCGCGCAGAGGCTCGAAGAAATGATTCGTCTTCAGGAAATCGGCAACGCGATGGTAGGCGTCGTTGTTGATCAACACGGCGCCGAGTAGTGCTTGTTCAGCTTCGATATTGTGTGGCGGCTCGCGATAGTGTGGAGCTTCCAATGGTTTCAGTTTGAATGCTGCTTCTGACACGTTTGTCGGTCCGCCGAGCCAATGTTGAAGTGGAGGGCCTACGAAGAACAAAGGACCATGCTGGGGATGGGCGACGAATCGCCCGCCAGTGATGAAGTGTAGCGCCAATGAAGGTAAAACCAATCGATTCGCACGCTTCCAGATCAGGGCAGCCTTTGCGGCTATTGGGCCACGCACCCCGCCTGCGTCAGGGATGGCCGCCCGCGAGGGGGAAGACCCGCATGCGGGGCTTCAGCGCAGCCGCCAGCCCGGCCCCCACAGGGGGACGCCCAATTGCTCTCTCGACGAACCCGCAAACACAGATAATGGGGGCATGTGCAACAACTGTGAGCGGCAGATCCTGTGGGCCGATTTGATGCAGGCGCCGGAGATCGGCCAATGACCCAGACCCAAGCATCGCTTACGGCAATAACCCCTGACGCATCGCAAGCGCAACGGCGTGGGGAAGGGACAATGCGGCAAGATTTCGCCGTGCGTTGTCGAGATGGAACTTCACACCGCGCGGTGTGACGTCGAGAAGTGATGCAATGTCTTGCATTGTCTTACCCTGAGATATCCATGCAAGGCACTGCCGTTCCCGCTGCGTCAGCGTGGTGCCAGTCTGATCGGTTAACGAGCCTCGTCCAATCCTGGCGCTCACATGCGCATGGTAGGTAAGGCCGATCATTTGCAAGAGATCCTGGGAGGTCTCAACGAAACGGTCGAGTCCAAGGCTCCGGTCATCCACCGCCAGCGTGAACGCCGCGGATTGTCCATTGCCGCCGGGAATCCGAACCGTCAAACCTGTCCTGATCTTGAAACTGAGCGCATCGTCAAACAGACGGCGTTCTCTGGCGGATTTCGCGGATCGCGCAGCTCGTCCGTCCCAAGGAAACACTCGGCAGGGGGTTAGCGGCTTCTGCAGAACAGGGTCGATCTCATCGTATTTTTCATCGAAGTAGTGGTCGGTCCAGCTCTTCGGATAGGACGAGATTAGATTACGGGCATTCGTGCCGCGCCCGAAATAAGCAAACCAACGGAATCCCAATCCGTGCGCGGTCCGCTCCGCGACGCGCCGGAAATCATCTTCAGTGCGAGCAGTGTGAAGACAATCGACAAATTCATGGCAGGCCCTTTGGACATCTTTCATTGTGCCTCTTGATCAAGTTTATATTTATTCTAACAGGACGTGAACGCGACTGCGCCGACACTCGCGCCCTGCGTGTGCGCCGTCTACGGCGACCTTACGGCAGCTTTGGGGCAGGCCACAGTTTTCCCGATACCCTGTCGAAACTGACAGCTTCAAGCGGTGACCGCTCCTGATTTCGTGGATCTCGAACCTGTGATTCGCAGCTGGAGATCAAGAATGAATGTCATCGCACTCACGCGTCCGGCGCTCTTACGGAATTCCGAGCTAACGCTCGGGATGCATCGTCTGCGACGGCGCGTCTTTCGGGATCGGTTGGAATGGGACGTTTCGGTGTCGGGCGGGCTCGAGATCGACCGATACGATGCGCTGTCGCCGACTTATCTGTTGGGTATCGATCGGCAAGACGTTGTCGGTTGTGTCCGCCTGCTGCCGACCACCGGCCGCAACATGCTGGCGGATACGTTTCCGGTCTTGTTGGACGGTCGGGCTGCGCCAACAAGCACCAGGATTTGGGAGAGCTCTCGTTTCTGCGTTGATACCAAAAAAGTAGCGGCCACAGCGAAGAAGGGTTTGAGGGAAGCGACGTTCCTGCTCTTCGCGGCGATGATTGAATGGGGTCAGCAGCAAGACCTTCAGGCGATCGCAACCGTCACGGATCTGCGAATGGAGCGAATCCTGCGCCGGGCCGGCTGGGGCTTCGATCGCCTCGGCGAACCCCGCCAGATCGGAGCGACTAAAGCCGTCGCGGGGCTGTTGCCAGTCACCGATGATGCCCTCGGAGCAATCCGGGCGGCAGGGAACATTTCTACACCCGCCATCGAAACCCCGACGTCTCTCGCCTTCGCCGCCTAAGCGCAAGCGTCGATTTATTCCTGATCGGAGGCTGAAGAATGGATCCCGCTGCATTCGCTACCCTTGTTGAGCGATGTGCATCGCCAGCAATGGCGGCACCATTGACCGCGATCGTGCAACAAGCGAGTTCGTTCGAGCCCTTCCTGATCTCCCTTGGCGAGCTTAAGCCGATTCGCCTTCAGGCGACCGACCGAAATGAGGCCATCCAGCTTGCGACGGAAGCGGCGGCGACCGGCAAGCCCGTTCGAATCGGCCTCGGTCAACTCGATCGTGAAGAGATGAAGCTGGCAGGGCTGACGATAGCCACGACGTTCGACGCTTGCCAACATGTCGCGGGCCTCAGCCGATTGTTCCAGGTCCGATTTCAAACAGCGATTGCGGACGGAAGCGATTCTCACAAAGGGGCATTAGATGCTGTCAAGAGCTTTACGGTGAGAGGCAGGCCCATAATGCCCGAACCCGGGTCACGTAACGTGCCCTCGCGACCTCCTGCCGACGAACCCGCTGCCAACCTTTCCTCCAGTGCCGATCTCGCCAGGGAGCGCCCAAGCTGGGACGCCTATCGCGCAGGTCTGGGCACGTCAGTCTTTGTCTATGGGCGATGAGGAAGACTTGCTCGCTAAATCTCCAACAAAACGCGCGATCCGGGCCGGCTCGGCCGCAACTCTCATAGGAAGCCTTCACATGCCCTCTCGCCTCAAGCAATCCACAGCACTTCTTTGCATCGGACTCGTTCTCAGCGTCGGACTGGCCGAACCGGCGCTGGCGCAGACCGCGAATATCGAGGGCGTGCTGCAGAACATCGTCACGATGTTGACCGGCAACGTCGCGCGTCTGCTGGCGACACTGGCCGTCATCATCGTCGGCATCGCCTGGATGTTTGGTTATCTCGATCTGCGCAAGGCCGCCTACGTCGTGCTTGGCGTCGCCATTACGTTCGGCGCCTCCGAGGTGGTTTCGACCTTGACCGGGGGTCGCTGATGATCGTGGTCACCCATGAGCCCATGCGTCTCACCGAGGACACTTTATTCCTCGCCTGCACCCGCCCGGCCATGATCGCCGGCGTCACGATGGAGGCGATGGCGCTGAATGTGATGTTCTCCTGCATCTTGTTCCTGGTGGCCGGGAGCATTTTGTATGGGCTGGTCGCGCTTCCGATCCACGGCCTCTGCCGGATCATCTGCCGGCACGATCCCAACATGTTCCGGATTTTGCTCGCCTGGATCGAGACCCGGGGCCGCACGCGCAACGCGCTGTTCTGGGGCGGATCGTCCTGCACGCCGCTGAAGCTGGTTCGGCGTTATCAAGCGAAGGATTTCGGCTATGCCTAACGCAGCGGCCAAAGCCCGCGAGATCGAGTCCGATGTCTATCTGCCGTTCGGCCGGCACGTGACCGATACAGTCATTAGCCTCTCAACCCGCGCCTTGATCACGGTGATCAAGATCGACGGCACCTCGTTTGAGACGGCTGAGGCGGCCGACCTGAATGACCTTCATGCCAAACTCAACCTCACGCTACGCAATATCGCCGACGACCGGCTGGCGTTGTGGTCCCATTTGATCCGTCGCCAGACATCGGATTATCCGAGCGGCACTTTCCGCTCGACATTCGCAGCCTCCCTTGATGCGCAATATCGCGAGCGGCTTCGGAGCGAAGCGCTGTTTCGCAACGACCTCTACCTCACGCTGGTATGGCATCCCGGCCGCGCCACTACGGACGCAGCGGCGGCGTTCTTCAAGCGACTCGGCCGCGCGGCCGGCCAATCAGCGGAGGTTGACAGCGAGGCCTTGAAGCGACTTGGCGATGCCACGCGCGATGTCGTCGCGGCACTTGAGCGTTACGGCGCTCGTGCCGTCGGTTTGGTCGAGCGCGACGGCATCGTGTTTTCGGAACCGATGGAACTGCTCCACGCTGTCACCTCCGGCGAGTGGATGCCAATGCCATTGCCGCAAGGACCGATCGGGCCCGCGCTCTATTCCAACCGCATCATTTTTGGACGCGAAGCCCTCGAAATACGCAGCGCGGGCGGATCGCGCTTCGCCGGCATGTTCGGGATCAAGGAATATCCGGCGTCCACTCGGCCGGGTTTGTTGAACGCGCTACTCTCGGCTCCCTTTGAACTCGTCCTCGCGCAATCCTTTGCTTTTCTGTCAAAGGCCGACGCCAAGACAGTGCTGACGCGCAAGCAGAACCAGCTCGTTTCGACTCAGGATCCGGCGGCCTCGCAGATCGACGAACTCTCTGACGCGCTTGACGACCTCGAATCCAACCGGTTTGCCCTCGGTGACCATCACCTCTCGCTGCTCCTCTCAGCCGATACGCCTTCGCAATTGCAGGGGCACATGAGCGTGGCCCGGCGCGCGCTGGCCGACGCGGGCGCCGTGGTCGCGCGCGAAGACCTTGGACTTGAGGCGGCCTATTGGGCGCAGCTTCCTGGACTGTTCAAATACAGAGCTCGCGCGGGTGCGATCAGCTCGCGCAATTTCGCGGCATTCTCGCCGTTCCACACCTATCCGGTCGGAAAGGCTGACGGCAACCATTGGGGACCGGCGGTTGCGATGCTCAAGACCGCGTCCGGCTCGCCGTTCTACTTTTCGTTCCATCACGGCGACCTCGGCAATACTTTCATCTGTGGCCCTTCCGGATCGGGCAAAACCGTCGTTCAGAATTTCCTGCTGTCGCAAGCCGAGAGGCTCGGCGCCACTTATGTGTTCTTCGACAAGGACCGCGGCGCCGAGATCTTCATCCGTGCTGCCGGCGGTATTTATCTGACGCTGCGCAACGGCGTCCCTACCGGTTGTGCGCCGCTCAAGGCGCTGGAACTGACGCCAGCGAACCTCTCCTTCCTGGGCGAACTGGTCCGGAAGCTCGTCACACTCGAAAACCGTCCCCTGACCGTCACTGAGGAGGAGCGAATCGATTCGGGTTTGCGGGCGCTGTCTCAACTCCGGCAAGAGGAGCGCTCCTTCGGTGCGCTGCGGGCCTTTCTCGGCCAACAGGATCGCGAGGGGATTGGCGCCCGGCTCGAGCGATGGTGCCGCGGCGCCCCCTACGGCTGGGTGCTCGATGGCGAGCAAGACGCGATCGGCCTCGACGCCCGTTTCATCGGCTTCGACATGACCGATCTGCTGGATCACCCGACGGTGCGCACACCACTGATGATGTACCTGTTTCATCGCGTGGAGCGCCTCATCGACGGCCGGCGCTTGATCATCGACATCGACGAGTTCTGGAAGGCGCTCGGAGATGAGGCGTTTCGCGATCTCGCCAACAACAAGCTCAAAACCATCCGCAAGCAGAACGGCGTCATGGTGTTCGGCACCCAGTCGCCCCGGGATGCGCTGGCATCGCCGATTGCACACACCATTGTCGAACAATGCCCTACCCAGATTTTCCTGCCGAATGCGCGGGGAACGCGGTCGGACTATGTCGATGGATTCCACCTCACGGACACCGAGTTCCGTCTGATCAAGGAGGAGCTGGCTCCCGAAAGCCGCCGCTTCCTGGTCAAGCAAGGCCACAATTCGGTGGTGGCGGAGCTCGATCTCGGCGGTTTTGACGACGCACTCGCCGTGTTGTCGGGACGGACGGAAACGGTCGAACTGCTCGATCGCATTCGGGGGGAGGTCGGCGACGACCCGGTCCAATGGCTGCCGGTGTTTCAGGCGGAGCGGAGGAAAGTCCGATGATGGTTCAGCGTATGCCGGCGATTTTCGCGTCCGTGTCAGTCGTGACCCTACTGATGGCATCACCTGCAAGAGCGGAGATTGTGTTCGATCCCAACGTCTTTGCACGGCAATTTGAGCAACTGACGGAACTGAAAAAGCAGGTCGATACGCTGACGTCTCAGCTCAAGGTCGCGCAGGACCAGTTGAACCAAGCCAAGCAGCTCTACGACAGTTTCAACAAGCTGACCAACACCAACGACATTGGCGCGCTGTTGAACACACCGCAGTTTCGTAAAGTGCTGCCGCAACAGTTTTCCGATATCGAAAAGCTGGTCGCGGGGCAGGGCAGCGGCAACTTCGCAAACTCGATCAATCAGTATCTCTCGCAAAACCGCGCCTATGCGGGCAACAGCGGCAATTCGTATTACCAGAGCGAACTCGACCGGATCGCCCGGCAGACCGGCGCCAAGCACTCCATGGGTCAGGCGGTCTACGACACGGCCTCGCAGCGCATCGACGCACTCGAGGAACTCAGGACCCGTATCAGCTCGGCCACCGACGTCAAGGAGGTTCTGGATCTCTCGGCGCGGCTGCAGGCCGAACAGGCGCTGCTGCAGAACGACGTGCTGCGAATGCAGGGTCTCGCGATGATCCAGCAGGCACGCACCGACATGGACGGACAGCGGGAGCGGGAAAGACAACGTCAACTCGTCGACGAAATCAAGGCGGCACTGCAATGAAGGCGAAGATTTCTTTTCTGCTGTTGATCGCCCTTGCCGCCGGTCTCACCGGTTGCAATGAGGCCGACCCAAGTCGTCAGACGAAGACGGTCGGCTGGTTTTTCGATCATCGGGATGAGCTTGCGGTGACTCTCAAGGCTTGCCGCGACAACCCCGGTGAACTCGCAAACACACCCAACTGCGTCAACGCCGTTGAGGCCCGCAACAAGGTCACCGTCCAAGAGATGAAAGACGCCCTGAAATAAAGGACCGCCGCGATGGCCATAAACGTCTTCGACAGTTTCCTAAAAGAGTTTGAGCAGCCGATCACGACCTTCGTATCGACCTCGGTGTCGAATCTTGCCTCGTACATCGACGGTCCGTTGCGCGTCGCCGTGATGCTCTACGTGATCCTCTACGGTTTCGCCGTGATGCGCGGAGCCATTTCCGAACCGATCATGGAATTTGCCTGGCGCGCAATGCGGATCGTGATCGTCGTGCTGCTCGCGACCAATTCCAGTACGTTCCAGCAGTACGTCACCGGCCTGTTCTTCGATTCCTTGCCAAAGGAAATCGGCAATGCGTTGGCGGGCTCGGGACTGAACACCAGTTCCGGAGTTCCTTTCGATCAGCTTCTCTCCAAAGGGATCGACGTCGCCAACAAGATCTACGATCAAGCGGGAATAACCAACGTGGTGCCGGCGCTGATTGCGGCCATTCTTCTTGTCTTTGTGGCTGTTGGTTCGTTTCTCCAATTCGCGATCCTGCTCTATGCCAAAATTGGTCTCGGCGTCGTGATCGCGCTCGGCCCGATCTTCATCGCGCTGGCATTATTTGAGGCCACGCGCCCGTTTACCGAGGCCTGGCTACGGCAGGTCGCCAATTTCGTGATCCTGCTGGTGCTGGTCGTTGCGCTCGTCGGGCTGATGCTGACCACCGTCAGCGGTTTCATTGATAAGTTCGGAACAAACGCCGGAACGGCCGGCGAATTAGTGGTTGCCGCGGTCGCCATCAGCGCCGTGCTCGGGCTCTCCGGCTATATCGCACTACAACTGCCGATTATCGCGGGCGGCCTTGCCGGAGGTGGCGCCTCACTCGCGAGCCGGATGGTGACGAGCCCGCTGATCGCCAATGCCACGGCCGCAGCCGGCGGTGCCTACGCCGGTGCACGCGGGGCGGCCAGCCGTGGCCTCGCGGCGATGAGGGCTAGTCGCCAGGGCGGCAGCATGCGGCGCACCCGATCGCAGGGGGCAACGGTCGCCTAGACGGGAAAACGACATCGCCGGCATCAAGCCGACAAGGAAATCAGGGGCATGCGAAGAATGTGGTACCGACTCTCAATTTTGTGTGTGATCGGGATGCAGCTTGGAGGCTGCGCGATCTGGTCCAAAGCACCACCATCGTGCGACGGTCTAGCCCGGCGGCCGCTCAATCGTTCGTTGTGGGACTGGGAAACCGGTACGCCTTTGGCCGTGCCTGAGCCGCCTATCCAACCATCCGCACCGGTCATCCGCAAAGGCGATGCCAGCTCGAATCCACCTTCGACTTCAGCCGTCATGAGTTTCGCGCCAAGCCGCTTTGCCGACACCAACGCTTCTTACCGCCCCTGCGGCAAGGAGACATGAGATGGTTCGTCAGGATGATCTGAAAACCTACTTCGAGAATGCACGGCGATGGGAGCAGGATCTCTTGTTGTCCGCCCATCGCTCAAGGCGAGTAGCCTGGGTGATTGCAGCGGGCGCTTGTGCGTTGGCGGTCGCCTCGGTCGGCGCGGTCGCAGCCCTAGCACCGCTGAAAACCGTCGAGCCGTTCGTGATCCGGGTCGATAATGCCACCGGCATCGTCGAGACAGTTTCCGCGCTCACATCCACATCGTCACGATACGACGAGGCGGTCACCAAGTATTTCCTCGGACGTTATGTTCGGGCGCGAGAGGGCTATAGCTACCCGGAGGCCGAAACCAACTTCCGCACCATATCGCTACTGTCGGGGCAGGGCGAGCAGGCCCGTTTCGCGGCCTGGTATCGCGGCTCCAATCCCGAAAGCCCGCAGGTCGTGCAAGGCCGTTTCGGGATCGCGACGGTGCGCATTAAGGCGATCTCGCTGCTGGCCGACAACGTCGCGTCCGTGCGTTTCATGAAGGAGAGCCGAAAGGGCGAGGAAACCCGCGTGACCCACTGGGTCTCCACCCTGACATTTTCTTACGCCAACGCGCCGATGTCCTCCGCCGACCGCCTCGTCAATCCGCTCGGCTTTCTGGTTTCGGAATATCGCGCCGATCCGGAGGTCGTGCCATGAAGCGTCTCGCTCTTTTCATGATATTGGTGCTTGGCATTGCGAGTCCTGTTATGGCCTTGCAACAACCGTCTCCAGGGCAGCGCGATGCGCGCGTCCGCACGGTGACCTATGACCCGGCCAACGTGGTCCGACTGAACGGCGTGATCCGCGCTTCAACTCAGGTCCTCTTTGCCGATGACGAGGAGGTGGCGCATGTCGCGATCGGCGACGCGGTCGCATGGGAAGTCGCTCCCGCGGGATCCATCCTTTTCCTAAAACCGCGCGAAAAACATCCGCCGACCAATCTTCAGGTCGTCACCACCCGCCCCGACGGCCGCAAGCGCTCCTATCAGTTCGAGTTGTCGATCGCGGAGACGACGCTGGCGGACAGCTACTTCGTGGTTCGCTTCGCCTATCCCGGGGACGAGATTGAGCGCCGGCGCACCGAGGCGGCATCCCGCGGCGCCGAGCGCGAAGGCGCCTTGATCGAGCAAACTTTTGACCTGCATCACGCCTACGGCGGGCGCAATTGGCGTTTTTCGGCCCAGGGCTCGGTCGATCTTGAGCCGGAGGCCGTATTCGATGACGGCAAGGAAACCACGTTTCGCTTTGCGGGCAACCGCGAGATTCCGGCGATCTACCTGATCAACTCGGACGGCTCTGAAAGTCTGGTGCCCAAAGACGTTCGCGGCGAGCTCGTGGTCGTTCATGCCACCGCAAAAGAGTTCCGATTGCGCAAGGGAGACAACGTGCTTTGCATCTTCAACGAGGCCTTTGACGCGGTCGGTGTCAATCCAGGGACCAACACCACCAGTCCGTCGATCGAGCGGCGGGCGAAGAAGTCACCTCCATCCCTAAAGTCACGATAGGCGGCGCGATATGACCGAGCTTCAAAACGAGACGCCGGCCGATGACCGTGGGATTACGCCCGTCGGAGGAGGCGACAACGGTCGAACGGCGATGCTCAAGCGCGGCTTCGGCGCGCTGGCGCTGATTGCGTTTGCTTTCTTGATCATCTGGGGGACCTGGAAAGGCGACAAGCCGGTCAGTGATTCCGCACGCAAGCTCATGATCCGGCAGGCAGCGGCGTTCGAACCCGTTAAGGAGATGCCGGCAGCGCCGACCACGACGGCATCCATCCTGGTCGCCCCGGCCGCGGCCACGTCAACAGCACCTGTTCCCGCGCAGGACCAAATGCTGGAGAGTGCGCGGCGCGCGCCGGTGTTGGCCTATAATCGGCCGATTTCATCGGGACATGCCGCCCGCGACGGCGTGACCGGAACCATCAGCACCGATCCCTACGGTTTTGAGCGAGGGGAACCGCGCAACGACCTTGCCGACAAGCTCAAACCCACGCCGATCGAGGGGGTGCGCGCGGCACGGCTTCCCAATCGCAACCTGCTGGTCACGCAGGGAACGTCGATCCCGTGCGTGCTGGAGACGGCGATGTCGTCGGACGTGGCGGGCTTCGTCTCCTGCGTCGTCATGCGAGACGTGATGTCGGATTCCGGCAACGTCGTGCTGATGGAAAAAGGCACGCAAGTGGTCGGCGAATATCGCGGCAATGTGCGGCGCGGCTCAAAACGCATGTTCGTATTGTGGACCCGCGCCAAGACGCCAACCGGCGTGATCGCGGCACTGGCGTCGCCGGCAACCGACGCGTTAGGCCGCGCCGGTTTCGATGGCGACCTCGACACCCATTTCTGGGAGCGGTTCGGTTCTGCACTGCTGCTATCGATCGTCAACGACGCATCCTCTATAGGGCGCCAGCAACTCCAGGACAGCCAGATCCAGGTCAACAATACCACCGGAGCCACCAACACCGCCGCCGGTATCGCCGTCGAGCAGTCGATCAACATTCCGCCGACGCTGAACAAGAACCAGGGCGAGTTGGTCAATATCTTTGTCGCCCGTGATGTCGATTTCTCCTCGGTCTATCAACTGCGGCGGACCGAGACCCGCACACAGATTTTGGACCGCACCGTCCCCGGAGTCGTCGTGGCCCCGACCGTGGTGACAAAATGAGCGCGGTACACTCGATCGAACGCGATGGTAGCCGGCTCGTGCTGGCGCGTTATCTCGAGCCGCTGGCGCCGTATCTGGCGGATGACACCCTGACCGAAATCGTCGTCAACCGCCCCGGCGAGATTTTCGTGGAAGGAGCTGGCGGCTGGACCCGGCATGAAGCACCGGCACTCACCCATGCTTACCTGATGCATCTCGCGACCGCGGCCGCCGGCCACACTCGCCAGGACATCGGTCCGGAACATCCGGTGGTCTCGACCAGCTTGATCGGCGAGGAACGCTGCCAGATCGTGGTGCCACCGGCTGTGCCCCCGGGCACGATCAGTCTCACGATCCGCAAGCCATCAATGTTGACGATGACGCTCGACGCCTTCGAGCAAGCAAAACTGTTCGATGAGGTGCGCGCCGCCAGTGACGAGCTGACTGCCGGCGAGCATCGACTACTTGCCCTGAAAGAAGCCGGTGCCTGGCGCGAGTTTCTCGAGCTTGCGGTGCGGACCCGGCGCAACATCATCATTTCCGGTGCGACCGGCTCGGGCAAGACCACGCTGTCCAAGGCGTTGATTGCGGCGATCCCGGCACATGAGCGGCTGATCACGATCGAGGATACCGCCGAACTCGTCGTTCCGCATCACAACTGTGTCCGGCTGCTCTACGCCAAGGACGGGCAGGGTCTTGCCAAGATCGGACCGCGCGAACTGCTCGGATCCTGCCTGCGGATGCGGCCCGACCGTATCCTGCTGCAGGAGCTGCGCGATGGCACCGCCTTCTTCTATCTAAGGAACGTGAACTCCGGCCATCCAGGATCTATCACCACTGTTCATGCCGACAGTGCCCGGCTCGCCTTCGAACAACTCACTTTATTGGTAAAGGAAAGCGCGGAGGGACGCGATCTTCATCGCGACGATATCCGCTCGCTGCTGCTGCTGCTGGTTGACGTCGTGGTTCAGATGCAAAAGCGCGACGGCCGCTATCGCATTTCGGAAATCTATTATGACCCCGTTCGCAAACGCGACCACATCAGCTAAGGCGGCGTTCGGCAGCGCGCTCGCGCTTGCAGCCTGCGCGTTGTTCCTGCTGGTCGCCTCCAACGTTCTGCTGCTCGGGTTGCGGCTGCATGACGGCGGGTTCCACTGGTTGGAGATCGCCACGGGCTGGCCGCGTTACGGCGCCGACCCGCGCTTCGACCGCTGGCTGACGCTATCGACGCTCAGTGGCCTGATCGTAGTCTTCGGACTGCTTGGCAGTATCCTCCGTCACCGTCCTCTCCCTCTTCACGGCAGCGCCCGTTTCGCTTCCGGGCGCGAAATCAAGGCCGCGTGCTTGCGCTCCGCTGAAGGCATCCTGCTCGGCCGCAAGGACGGTGCGCTGCTGTGCTTCGGAGGCTCCGAACACGTCCTGGTCTATGCACCGACCCGCGCCGGAAAAGGCGTCGGCTATGTCATTCCAAACCTGCTCAATTGGCCGGATTCCGTCGTTGTTCTCGACGTCAAGAAAGAGAATTGGGATCGCTCCGCAGGATTTCGGGCGGCCCACGGTCAGGAGGTCCATCTGTTCGATCCGCTCGAGGAAACCGGGCGCACCGCGCGCTATAATCCTCTCGGTTATGTGCGCAGCGATCCACCGGATCTTTATGACGATCTGCAGCGCATCGCCGTCATGTTGTTTCCGGCTGAGAGCCGCGGCGACCCCTTCTGGTTCGAGGCGGCCCGCTCGGCCTTTGTCGCTGTTGGAGGCTATGTCGCAGAAACGCCGGGCCTTCCACTGACGATCGGCGAGATCCTGCACCAGCTGTCCGCCGCCCCCGACCTCAAGGCGCATTTCGAGAAACTCATCGCGGCGCGAAAGTCAGGTATGTCGCCGCTTTCCCGGCATTGCATCACAGCGCTGAACGATTTCCTTGCCGCCTCTGAGAACACCATGAATTCGGTGCGCAAGACCGTGACGGCGCGCCTCGGTCTATGGCTCAACCCGCGCATCGATGCGGCAACCTCGACAAACGATTTCGACCTGCGGTCGCTGCGGCAGCGGCCGATGTCGATCTACCTCGGCGTGACGCCGGATAATCTCGACCGCATGGCGCCGCTCCTCAATTTGTTTTTTCAGCAGGTGGTCGATCTCAATACCCGCGAGTTGCCCGAACAGAATCCAAAACTCACTCGCAAGGTTTTGCTGCTGCTCGACGAATTTCCCGCCTTGGGTCATGTCAGTGTGCTGGCGAAATCGGTTGCCTTCATCGCCGGTTACGGCATCCGCCTGCTCACCGTGGTTCAAAGCCCGGCGCAGCTACGCGCAATCTATGGAATCGACGGGGCCCGCAACTTCATGACCAACCACGCCGTCGAAGTGGTGTTCGCACCAAAAGAACAGGACGTCGCTAATGAACTTTCAGAGCGCATCGGTTACGACACCGTGAAAGCGCGTAGCCGCAGCGGACCGAAAGGACTGGCGATGCGCTCGACCAGCGAGACGATCTCCGAGCATCGTCGCGCGCTCATGCTTCCGCAAGAACTCAAACTGCTCCCAAAATCCAAGGCCTTCATCCTCGGCACCGGCATTCCGCCCATCATTGCCGACAAGATCGTATATTACGAAGACAAGGCGTTCCTCACACGTCTGCTACCGCCACCTGTCCCAGAGATGCCCAGGGGCCGCTCGAACGCACTGCTTGACGCCGAAATCAAGGAGCTTCGCTCCGAGGTCGCCGAACTGCGTGCGGTATTTCAAACGCGGCCGATGACCGACGAGGAGGTGGCCGACCCCTCCACAATTCCTGCAAATGCGAGTTTCGATTTCGGCGATGTGGACGTCGACCTTGAAGGGCTATCCGAGGACGACATGAAAGCCTGGACCCTGAATTACATCGACGCCCAGGCCACCCCGCCGGCGCGCCGGTCCGGCCGCAAGCAGAACGGACAACAGCATGAGCGACATGCGTGACGACGGCGAGGCCTTCAGCCTCAAACGCCAGGAACGCACAGGGCACGATCTCGGCAGGGACAAGTCGGGAGAGGATTCCGCAGCGAAGTCAGCGCCGGCCGACAAGTCATCCTCCGCGACGGTCGAGGACAATGCGCTGCCCGATCGTATCCGGCGCAAATATTATGTGGTGACCAATGAGCCCGGAAAAGATGGACCAGACGGCGAGGCGCGGCTTTACGCCGACGAGCGCGGCGAGTATCTCGCCTTCAAGGTCACCGACGACCGCCTGGTCACACGTCTCGCGGCGGCCGAGGTGATCCGCGACATGGTCAGCGTTGCGCAACATCGGCAATGGGAGTCTCTCCAGGTCCGCGGGTCCGTGGAATTCCGGCGCGAGGCCTGGCTTGAAGCCGGCGCGCGCGGACTAGAGGTTCAGGGCTATCAGCCAACAGAGCTTGACCGACAGACGCTCGCTGATCGGCGAGAAGTCTGGGACCGGACCCATTCGGGCACGCCGGAGGTCGAGGCTCGTTCGGCTTCCAATAGAGGTGAGCGCGCGGATAAGTTTGACTACGACAAAGGCATATCGGGACGCCTGATCGAGGTCGGTCAGGCGCCTTACCGCAATCGTACCGATGCCGAGGCTTCCACTTATGTTGCTCTCGAGCTCGACAATGGCCGGCAGCATCAGGTGTGGGGCGTGGGTCTTGAAAGGGCGACCGCCGACAGTAACGCGAAGCCCGGCGACCGCGTTCACGTGCGAAGGGACGGGGTCGAGCAGGTCACAAAGGAAATCAAGGTGATCGACGCCACTAGTGGACACGCGCATATCGAACAGCGGCAGGTGCCGCGCAATCGCTGGCGGGTGACAGCTGAGAAATTTCGCACGGCCGATCAGCAGACGGTGGCGCGCGATCCCGACCTGGTCACGGCGCAATCCCAAATGGTACTGATCGAGAAAGTACTGGAACGAGTGTTTCCTAAGGATGAACGCGCGCGTCACAGCATCATGGAAGCGGCGAGGGGACGAATTGCACACCATCTCGGACAAGGACACTCATTCAGCCGAGCAACCGTCATGGAACCAGCTCAGGACCGTCATCGATCGGAAGGCGATAAAGGTGATGCTTTGCAAATCCGGAACGGTGAGCGGGTGAGAATTCAGCAACGAGAACGCTGATCGCGCCGACTTCTTCGTACCACTTGTTTCATGCTGCGCTGACAAGGTGAAGCTGGAGGTACAAATCCTTTCCCCGCAACCACTTTTGTTATAAGTCACTGACCCTCCAAGTCTAACCTCCAGGACGGGCTCAGCTTTTCTGAGGAACGCGGCGGCCAGGCGGCGGAGTAGATCCGCTATTGCCATTGTAACCGGGTCCATCGCAAGGACGTCTGCTCACCACAGAGCATCTACGGCAAGCGCAAGTTCGGTGAACGCGGCCGCGACGGGCTAAAAATGGATAGGCACTCTTCGTTCGCCGTGACACTATGATGCCTCGGCGCGCTCCTCGAGCTAATTGCTCGGGATGGGCGCCGACAAAGTGCGAGGCTCCAATTCCCATGATGAGCTTCATTAGCCGAACCTCGTCGACTGCTTGGTTCAAGCGCACATGCCAATTCGGCAAAGCCGTTTTGGAAATGGGACTCCGGTTTTGGCAATACTCTTCAGTCCGCAGAATTCAATTTTTTTCGTTTGGGACAAGTCCGTCTGCGGTGGCTGCGACGGATTTTGTTTCCGTTTCGGGTCGTGAGGGTCGGGATTGTCTTTTCGCTGTTGGCGGCCGCCGGACTATCTTATCCCGAGCAATCGGCTGAAATTCTCAGGGTCATGATCGACGATGCCGGGATGTAGTTGGTGATATTCGCCCTTGCGACGCCTTTCGCGGCGCTGGCGATCTGGTCATGGAGCCAGCGGCTGCTCACCCTGCTCGCTCCGAAGCTGCAGCGATCTCAACGCGTCGCCGGCTGGGTGGCGAGACACCTTCCGATCGTGCTTGGAGTGTTGCCCGCGGTGGTAGCCAGCTTCGTGATTGCCATGATAGTGGGAGGCAGCGGTAGAGGGGCGGCAAGTCGATGGACCTTGTACGTGGGAATCGCAGCCGTCACGGGCCTGATCGTAACCGTCATTTTACGGCTTCGAAGGCAACAGGCGACTCAGGAATTGACAGCGAAGGCCACCGCTATCGTGTCGATTGGCCTAGGCTGCCGCTCCTGCTGCTTGGCATGCTTTCGCGCGAAACCTTGATGCGCTGGCGCGGCCGCATGCTTTCGTGCGGCAAGGGCGGCAAGGCGGTTCTCGGCGGCGTGCTCATTGCCAGCGGCTTGCTGATCCTGTCCGGTCTCGATAAGGCTCTCGAAAGCGAGTTGGTCCGGATTCTTCCTCAGTTCATGGCGGATTGGGCGGGACGAATCTGATGAGGGAGTGGAGCGGCCTAACATGATCACGATGCTTGCCTACGTAGGCGCGGCGATCGCCGAGATCGCGGGATGCTTCGCGTTCTGGGCGTGGCTTCGGCTTGGCAAGTCGGCGCTATGGCTTGCGCCCGGCATGGCATCGCTGGCGCTGTTCGCCTACCTGCTGACGCTCGTCGACAGCGACGCCGCCGGTCGGACCTACGCGGCCTACGGCGGCGTCTACATCGTCGCATCGATCCTGTGGCTCTGGATCGTCGAAGGCCAGCGTCCAGACCGTTGGGACGTGACCGGGGCGAGCATATGCATGGTCGGTGCCGTCGTGATCTTGCTGGCACCGCGATCTTGAGGGGCAGCCGCGGCGCGTGAGCTTGACAGCTACATTTCGGCCAAGGCAGCTACGACCGTGCCCAGCACCGCCAACGCATCCACCGTGCCGTCGTCCTCGCCTTTTTCGAAGTCTGCGCCGCTTTGAGCCATCGTGTTCGTCACGTGAGCCAGGCACAGGACTTTGCAGTTCGTCGCCGCGGCGAATGCGTACAGAGCGGCTGCCTCCATTTCGACGGCGAGAATACCCTTGTCGGCCGCGGCCTGAATGGCTTCCTTCGTCTCGCGGAAGGGAGCGTCCGTGGTCCAGGTCGCGCCGGTGATCGTTCTCGGGCCGCCTTGCTTTAGGGCCTCGACCGCCGCCGCCAGCAACCGCGGGCATGCGCTCGCGTACTCCGATGGCTCAGCATAGTGGTAGCTTGTGCCTTCGTCGCGCAATGCGCGATCGATGATGATGAAATACGGAGGGGATCCGGAGGCGACGATCTGCCCGGAAGACGTCAAACTTATCAGCAGGCGACATCCGCTGGCGAAGAGTTCTTCAGCCACCAGGACCGCAAAAGAAGCGCCGACTGCCCGCCCGACGATGCCGACATCTCTGCCGGCGAGGGAGAATACATCGAGTTCGGTATGATAGCATGGCCATCCTGCGAACGGCTTGGCGCGCCCGGTCCGGCGAAGATGGCGGACGAGATCGCCGTCCGGATCCAGCAGGCAAACGGTCGGGACGTCGGTCTCCTTGATGTTCTTCTGGCGTCGCGCTTCCCGCATCAACGCTGCGGGCACGAAGACCGAAGGCGCCGAAGGGTGCTTGTTGTCGAGAATGGGAGGCACGGCCATCTATGATGCACCTTGGATAGGAGGAGGGGACGCAGCCATGAATAATTCCGACCGCCAAGCTCATTGGCAGAACGTATACGCGACGAAGGCCGAGAAGGAAGTAAGCTGGTTTCAGGAGAGCCCGGCCCCGTCACTCGATCTTATCGCCGCAACCGGCATACGAAGCGATGCAGACATCATCGACGTTGGGGGTGGTGCTTCACGACTTGTTGATAGCCTGCTTGAGAAGGGATTCAGCCGAGTAACGGTACTCGACCTTTCCGCAAACGCCCTCGACGAGGCGAAAAAGAGGCTCGGACGGCGCGCCGACAGGATCGACTGGGTCGCTGGGGATGTGACGGCCTGGGAGCCTTCGAGGACGTATGACCTGTGGCACGATCGTGCCGCCTTCCATTTTCTCACAGAGGCCGCTGATCGCGATGCATATGTCGTCCGCCTGAAGAAAGCGGTGCGCGCGGGCGGTCACGTGATCATTGCGACGTTCGCTCCGGACGGCCCCGAAAGGTGCAGCGGGCTGCCGATCGTGCGCTATGATCCGGAAGCCGTTGCCTCCGTTCTCGGACCCGAGTTCAGCCTGGTCGATTCAAGGTGGCACGATCACATCACCCCCGGCGGCAACACGCAGCGTTTTCAGTTCAGCCGTTTTATGCGAAGGTGAGGCGATATTCACGGAGGACCTCCAATGAAGCGCATTCTTACGATCGCCGCCCTGCTGCTCGCCACGGGCAACTCCTTTGCCGAAAGCCCATACCAAGGAATGCAGAGCCGGACCGTCAAGGCGCTGTCGGAGCAGCAGGTTGCGGATCTTAACCTGGGACGCGGCATGGGAATGGCGCTTGCCGCCGAACTGAACGGTTATCCCGGTCCGTCGCACGTCCTCGAACTTGCGGACAAGCTTGAATTGAAACCGGACCAGATCTCGGCGGTGCGGACACTGTTCGAATCCATGAAGCGCGAGTCGATTCCGTTGGGGGTGAAGTTGATCGAACGGGAAGGCGAGCTCGAGCGGCAATTTGCCTCGCGGGCCGTTACTCCTGAGAGCCTCCAGACCCTAACTGCTGCAGTTGCTCGGACCCAAGGAGATCTTCGCGAAACCCACCTCAAATATCATTTGTCCACCGCTGCGCTCCTCGATTCCGGACAGATTCAGCGGTATGCCAGCCTGAGAGGATATGAAGGCGGAGCGCCTGTACATCAGCACCACAAATGATCAGATTTTAGAATGTCGTACTTGGTAGAAGGCGGAGCCGACCAAGATGGAAAGCGCGTTTCAATTTCTGAAGAGACGCGGATCGGCGCGCTGAAATCTGCGGTCGATCTCCTCTATCAAGGGATGAAGACCGTAACCATCATAGGCGACCGGCGAAGTTATACACCTACTGACTGAATTTGCGATGACCATCGGACGAAAATAGATTGACCAATCGGCCTACGGTTGACCGGTGTTCCGGATCATCAACGCTAATGGCGATGAACGCTTGGCTTCACTATCGGTTCCCGATATCGTTAATCGATACAGGGGCCCGAACCGCGCATGAACCTTGACGATGAAATTCGACGACCTGCTTTCCGGCTTCATCCGGCTACACATTCTGCATCATGCTGCGGAACACGAAATCTATGGGCAGTGGATGATCGACGAGTTGGGTCGGCACGGCTATCGGCTGAGCCCTGGAACGCTCTATCCGATGCTGCACGCCATGGAAGGCAAGGGTTATCTGACCTCGCGGGTGCAGCGGGACGGGCGTGTGACCAAGAAGCTCTACAAGGCGACCAAGGTCGGCAAGCGCGGATTGGATCTCGCAAAGCACAAGGTGCGGGAATTCACCGGCGAGGCGATGAAGCGCTGACATTCTCTTCGGGCGCCTTCGCATGAGCGGGGAGAACACCAAAGGACGCGCCGGCGAGGTATTCGCGGCTTTCCTGAAACTCGGCCTGACATCGTTCGGCGGGCCGATTGCGCACCTGGGTTATTTTCGCAACGAGTTTGTTGAACGCCGCAAATGGCTCGAGGAGCACAGCTACGCCGATCTGGTGGCGCTTTGCCAATTTCTACCCGGGCCGGCCTCCAGCCAGGTGGGCATCGCCATCGGTCTGTCCCGGGCAGGCTACCTCGGCGCGCTGGCCGCCTGGACGGCGTTCACGCTCCCGTCAGCGCTCGCGCTCGTCCTGTTCGCATACGGGCTTTCCGCGGCAGGAGACGCCGGCGGCGGTTGGCTACACGGTCTGAAGGTCGCAGCCGTCGCGGTCGTGGCGCTGGCCATCCTGGGAATGGCGAGAAGCCTCACGCCTGATCGTCAGCGCGTCACCCTGGCCGTGATCGCGGCCGCGATCGCTCTTGCGGTGCCGTCGGCGTGGGGCCAGATCGGAGCCATCGTCGTGGGCGCGGCCGTCGGCCTGGCGATCCTGAGGGAAGGGCCGCCGGCGGAGCCAACGGAATTAAAGCTTCCGGCCAGCCCGACGGTGGGCGTTCTTGCGTTAATCGTCTTCACGTTTCTGCTGGGGAGCCTGCCGGTACTCGCCGCCGCCACGGACGGTCAAAGCGTTCGCCTGTTCGACACCTTCTTCCGTGTCGGATCCCTGGTTTTCGGTGGCGGCCACGTCGTCCTGCCGCTGCTGCGATCCGAGGTCGTTCCGTCCGGATGGATCGGCAACGACGCGTTCCTGGCCGGCTATGGCGCCGCACAGGCGGTGCCGGGACCGCTGTTCACGTTCGCGGCCTATCTCGGCGCCGTCATCGGCGGCTGGAAGACCGCCGTCCTCTGCCTCCTCGCGATTTTCTTGCCTTCGTTTTTGCTGGTGATCGGGATCCTGCCGTTCTGGGAAACGCTCCGGCGGCGGACGGCGACCCAGGCCGCGCTGCGCGGCGTCAACGCCGCGGTCGTAGGGCTTCTGCTCGCTGCGTTCTACGATCCCGTCTGGACGTCTGGTATCCTCACGAAGGCCGATTTCCCCCTCGCATCTTTCGCTTTTCTGCTGCTGTTCCTTTGGCGAACGCCGCCGTGGCTGGTGGTCTTCCTGTGCGCCGCGGCAGGCCAGATTTTGGCGGTGGCGACATGACCCCCGGGCCGATCCGAAGCGCTACCCGGCGGCCTGAAACGGACATACTCAGCGGATCCCGCCACAGCCGTTAACAACATCTTCAACAGCCGCGCCGATGATGCGCGGTCATTCCCGGGAGGCAACGACATGTCCGAAGCGACCTACCGTTCCGACCCCTCGCGGGTACCCGGACTCGATCTGTTGCGCTTGGTCGCCGTCGCGGCGGTCGTCCTCTATCATTATGGGTTCTGGGGCCCAGCCTCGAACGGCGTGCCGCAAGTCGCGCTTCCGTATCTTGCCTCCTACGCGCAATACGGATTTCTGGGCGTTCCCATCTTCTTCACCATCAGCGGATTCGTGATCGCTTATTCCGGCGAAAGCCGGACCCCCGTCGGCTTCGCCATCGCGCGGTTCAGCCGCATCTATCCGACCTTCCTGTTCTGCATGACGTTGACGTTCGCGACGATCCTTTTGCTCGGCGGCACCAATTTCGACGTCAGCTTCGCGCAGTGGCTTGCCAACTTGTTCGTAGCTGCACCTGCCCTAGCAGGCTGTTGAAAAATGCGAGATGAGGATGATCCGAAGCAACAATCGAATCGAAGCAGCTCTCACCTTGAATCTTTCTTGCGTCGAGCGACGGGGTCTTGAATCAATGTTGCTCATGGTGCCTCTCAAAAATCGTTTTTCAACAGCCTGCTAGGGCAATCCTACGTCGACACGTCCTACTGGTCGCTGGTGATCGAAATCGTGTTCTACGCCTGGGTAGCGGCGTTCCTGGCGCTCGGACTCTTCCCGCGCCGCATCGACGCCATCATCCTGGTCTGGCTCGGCATCACCTTTGCCAATGAGCTCACGATCGACGCGCCGATCTTCAAAAAGCTGTTCATGGCCGACGACAGCGGGTTCTTCGCGGTCGGGCTGCTGATCTACGAATATTACCGCGGGCGACGGGACCTCAAGCTCTACGGCATTTTCGCGCTTTCCGTGGGCACGTCGGTCTTTCAGGCGATCCACAAGCTCGAACATCTCGGCGTTCATACGGGCGGTTCGTTCGACGCGCGCATCGTAGCCGCGATCTGCCTCGTCTCGATCGTCGTCATCTTTTTCGCGACGCGGATTCGAAAGCTGCCGCTGCCTGCCGGTCTGGTCCTCGCCGCAGGCGGCATAACGTATCCGCTTTATCTGCTGCACATGCAGATGGGCTATACGATCCTCGCGGCGGCGGCCCCGGTCGACAACGTCGAACTGTGGACCGCCGCGATCGTCTCCGGAACGGTCGTCATGGCCTGGGCGACGTGGCGCTTCATCGAACGTCCCACCCATCGGTGGACAAAGGCCTCCATGACCGCCAGCGCCGAGAACCTCGGCTGGAAATCCCATCCGAAAGCGAGGGTCGGTAGCGACATCAGGCCGGTCTAGTCGTTGGGACTTCCACCACGCCAGCGCCGGTAGTCAGGAGGCGCCGGGGCCGTGCGCTCCAGACGGGTAACAGCCCACTCGTTGCCTGCCAACGGCGTCGCCGTTATTCCTTTTCGAGTTCAGTGATCGTCTTAGCGCCATCGATGGTTTCGGCCGAGAACGCCACTTTGTCGCCGGGATGCACGGCATTGAACAGCAGGCCATCCTTGACCTTGTAACTGTCGGGCGCGGCGGTGCCGGTGGCCCCCACCGTGCCGGAGGCTGTCTGCTGGATGGAAATCCTGCCACCGGGCTCGTCGATACCCGTCACAGTCCCTCTTATGGCTTGCTGCGCGCTGGCCGTCGACATCGCGAATACAATCATCACGGCGCAAGCTGAAACGTTCCGAACAACTTTCATTGGCTTTCCTTTTCTGATGGAGCGCCGGCCGAACCGGACGGCGGTAGCTTGGATCATTGAGTTTTCGCGATCGCGGTCTTTTCCAAAGCCGCGCGAACGCCGTGCGCTAACTTCTCGGCATCGTCATTGGCCCAGAAATGGATGAAGAACAGCCGCGGCTGCTCATCAAGCATGTGGCTGTGGATAGCGGTCACCTCGATATCGCCGGCGCGCAGG
>NZ_JAFCLG010000012.1 GCF_018129685.1 Bradyrhizobium manausense | reverse complement strand
GCACGATTTCTCTCAGCGCCGCAATGCCGCGGATGTGACCAGTCGTGATGCCGGCATGTGTTGGGGCTTTGCGATCGAGCGCCAATTAAAGGAGGCAACGGCATCTGGAGAAAAAGCGATGCGTTCCGTCTTGGCGTTTCCGGGCGGCTTTGCTCCACCGAGCTACACCGCCACCGGGGACACGAGCTGTTGCGATGGAGCCGCATCCGGCGCGGCCCCGACTATGCATGTAGAGAACTGGCCCGTGCTTACAGGGAAATGGATCGAGTTGAACAGCCGATAAGTTCACCGTTACAATTGGGCATGGTCGCCGCCGGGTGACGTCGTGTCTGCACGACCGACGTGATGTCCGAACGCGATCTGACTCTTTCGTCTCCGAGCACAGGACTTTTCGTATGCCGACCGCGCCGTCGAACCGAGAGCTTTTCAGGACAGACGGATTTCCGGAGCAGGACCGGTTTGACATTTTCCGCGACGAGATCATTCGCCGCAATGGCTCGCTTGATGTTGCCAGGCGAGGCATCGGGACGTTTCGCGCAGAATTGCATCGACAGGCGGTCGGCCCGATTGTGGTTGGTTCGATCATTGCCTCGCCACTGGACCTCTTCCGAACCCAGAACATGCTCGCCGACAGCAACGACTCCTTCGTCATCCACATGTGCCGCAGCGGACGGCCGGTTTCGACGCAGCGCGATGAAGCAATTCGACTTGCGCCCGGCGACGCGGTTATTTGCGACTGGAGAAATACTGGAAGTTTTCGCCTGGATTCAGAGACCCATTTTTCATCCATCAATATCCCGAGGCCGGTCTTGTCGAAGCGGTTGCGGCGCCTGCCCAACGGAGGATCGCTGCTGAGCGGCGACGACACTGCCCGGCGGTTGCTGTTCAGCTACATCGACACCGCGCGCGCTCTCCCGCTATCGGATGGATCTCGCGCCGCTGAGCTCTATGGCGAACATGTCCTGGATCTCGCTGCGCTGGCGCTTGGCGCCGAGGGCGAGACCCGCGAGATTGCGGAACAGCGCGGCGCGCGCGCGGCGCGCCGCGCGGCGATCCTGCGCATCATCTCTCAGCAATTTGGCGATCCCGGCCTTGACCCAGCCGCCGTCGCCGCTCAATTGGGCATTACACCCCGCTATTTGCACATGCTGTTGGAAGAAACTGGCTGCAGCTTTACCCAGCATCTCCTGGACAAACGCCTTGAGCAGGCTGCGGTACTGTTGCGCGATCCGCGCCAGCATGGCTGGAAGATCAGTGCCATTGCCCAGGAAGCCGGATTTGCCGATCTGTCTTACTTCAACCGCGCGTTTCGCCGCCGCTTCGGCGATACACCGTCTGGGGTTCGGGCCGCTGCCGGGCAACGACTGCAAAACGAGCGATGAATGAACGATGGACCACCAATTGCTGCACACGATGTATCAGGGCCGTGACGCCAATATTTTCCTTGCGAACGACATCGACGTCACCGAACAATGGTCATTCGCCCAATTACTGGATTGTGCAGCATCCGTTTGTTCTGGTTAGCGCTACGGCGAAGCAACATTGCTCATCATCGTCGCTCGTGGCCCGCCATTCATGCGCTCATCCAGCCCGGAGGCACGGACAACAAGCGACGCTCCGCGGAGCCGGAATATCACCACTGATAGCGTACGACGCCCTTGCCGGCGTAGCTGCGAGTGACGTTGGAGAACTCGCCCTCGAAGGTGGCGGCGGCGGACCAGCCGTTCATCCATTTCGTTTCGGCGGATGCGGTGACGAGCGCCGCATCGGTTGCCTGTTTCGCGCCGTTGACGACAAAGGATGCGCCCGGCAGGGTCTGGAAGGTCGCGCCGATGCTGCGGTCGGGATTGTAGTCGTGCGCCCAGGCCAGGCGTCCGCGCAGCGTGAAGATCGACTCCGGCATGGCCCATGACTTGTCGGTGCGTACCCCGACTTCGCTACGGGGGTCGGTCACGCTCCTCGCGCCGTAGGCAAGCGCAAAATTATTGGAGCCGGTGGTTGCCCGCTCGGCATAGGCCGGCAGATCAAAGGTCGCGAATTGCGCCGCGGCATAGGGCGTCACCCCCATCCAGGGCGTGACAAACCGATAGCCGCCTTCGATCCGGCCCGAAAACGCATTCGCGTCGAAGTGGGCCTGCAACTGGTCGATGCCGGCAACGGCGACCGCGCGGTTGGTGGTGATATCCTGCCAGCCATAGGCCAGCGCACCCGTGAGATAGGCCGCTCCGACTGTGTGACGGACAAATGCGCCAGCCTGAAAAAGGTCCGACCGTCCGGAGCCGGCGTTGATGACGCTGAAACTTGTGCCGCCTCCGGCGAGCGCAAAGCCCGCAATGGTGTTGGGCGAGAACCGGTAATCTGCACCGACCGCCGTCGCGCCGAGGCTGCTGTTTGCCGAGTTCGATCCCAGTGTCGCGTTGCCACTCGTTGTTTGCGAACCACCGTAGCCGGCGGCCCAGACGCTCCATCCCGGATGAAACGACATCGCCGGGGCGGCCTTGCGATAGATCGCGGCGTAAGCGTCGCGCTGGCTTTGGCTGCGGGGCGGGTCTTTCGTCGCGAAGGCGTTAGCGGCATCGAATTCTTCCACAAAAGACGTCGCGCTCGCCCCTGCGCTCATCCTGTCGCCGCGGCCGGCGACGAACGGATCCGACATCACGCCCATGAACTGGGTCATGGCGTCGAAGGTTGCCTGCTGCGATCCGGTCGGGAGTTCGCCGGAAATCTGGGTCAAGCCGGCCGGGGACAGCCCGCCGAACACCATCGGAATGGAGCCCGTACTGTTGAAGAATCCGACGACGGCGTTTGCGACGTTCTGCTGGTTGATGTTGAGGCCGGCGGACTTGCCGGGCGCTGGACTGAGATTAAGAGCGAGGTTGAGATAGGCGTGCGTCGCGTCATAGCTCAGCGATGTCGTGAAGCCGGACGGCAGGTTGGTGTTCGCGGTTGCGGGATTGAAGGTGCCGCTGACGCTTGCTGCCGTCAGGATCGTGTATTGCTTGGCGACGTAGCTGCCGGCGGCGAAGCTGGCGCCGACCGTGGCGCCGCCCAGGGTCGCGGTACCGGAAACGGAGGCGAATGACGATGTCGCTGGACTGAGCGCGATCAAATACAGCGCGCCCGACTGAAACGCAAGATTGCCGCTTACGGTCATCGACGAGCCGGCCGTGCCGTTGCCTGGCGCGAACGCGCCGCCGCTGTTGACTGTGGTGTTACCGACGGTGCCGGTGCCGGCCAACGTTCCGCCGGAATTGACGGTCGTCAGCGGCGACGTCGCAATCGATCCGTCGATGATGAGTGTGCCGCCATTGATCGTCGTCGTCCCGAGATAGGTATTTATGCCGCCCAGGGTCTCCGTTCCGGCGCTCAGAGCAAGCGCACCATCGCCGCTGACGACACCGAAGAAGCCATCGTTCGCCGCGGTCAGCGTGAGCGTGTGGTTGCCCAAGACTACATTGGCGGTGGCAGTGGTCCCAGCCAGCGACTTGATCGACGAATCCACGGTCGTGAGCGAGAAATCGAGGTTGGCGTTATCCACAACCTTGCTCGACGCGGCAATGCTGCCCGTTCCGGTCAAGGCCAACATGCCTGAATTGATAAAGGTATCGCCGGTGTAGGTGTTCGAGCCACTGAGAATGAGTGTGCCTGTGTTAGCCTGCACAACTTGCACCCCGGCCCCGCCCAGATTGTTCGATATTGAAATCACGTGACCGGCGCTTGCGCTGTTCGTCAATCCGCCAAGACCGAAATTGATCGCCTCTCCGGTCACGGTATAGGACTGCGAGTTGGCGACGAAGGTCCAGTCGCTGACGGCGATTGGGGCCGTTACCGTAACCGTCGAGGAGCCCGTGCTGCTGAAAAATGCAGCTTGGCTGGCGCTGACGGGTGGCGCGCCGACGGGCGGATTGCTCCAGTTGGAGCCGAGATTGTAGTCGCTGGTCGCCGTGGTGGAGCCGATCCCGCCCCAGATGCTCTGCGCTGCCGCCGGCATCGCCGTGAAGAGAACCAGTGTAGCGGCCGTTGCGGCGACCCGAAAGCCAGTGTTGCAAAAATTCACTTGGATATGCATTCCAATTCCTCGATCTGGCTTCGCGTGCATGGCGTCGATCGCTGACGCGACGACGCTCCTGGCTATGTGCGTGCCGGAACAGCGCGACGCACAAGCAACGTTTTCCGATTTGCTCAAGGCGACCGATTCCAGCGACTGACATCTGCAAACTACAAAGCCCTGCCAATTGTCTTGGACCACCGCGAACTCAGCTCTGCCGCGAGAGAAATCGCGGCATCTCTGGTGCGATGTGTTGTGATGGGGCCACAGGCGGTACGGCTCCGGAAATGCCTTCGGCGAACCGGAGCCACGCGGGCTCGGGCTTTGGGCCCGACTGGAATTGCACCGCTCAGCCGAGCAGCACCCGCACTTGCATCAAGAAGATCGGCCGATAGAAGCTCGGCGTCTGCGATGGGTCCGCAGCGGAAATCGTCCTGTCCTCACCGAGGCTCTGTCAGCCGCCATTCGCCATTCCGGAGCTCGATGGACGTCAAAGCGCTTCGTTGCGGGTCTTTCATTGACGATGCAAGAAGCTCGATGCGCGTGTTTCCGTCCCAGCCGGCAAATTCATAGAGCCACTCCCCATTATCAGGCGTACGATAGTGCCATTCCTTGAGGGCTGGATCGGGCGTGCTCGGAACGACATCCATTCCATCGGGAGGCCCGGAGGGGCCAATCGACGAGGCAACCGACGCAAGCCAACGCCTGTCCGGCGAGTAGTGCGGGGGCGAAACGATTTCCGTGGCGTCACCAGTGGCGGCCCTCACCAAGAGCCAGCTCGCACCCTCCCAATATTCGACCTCGATCAGGACAAGGTCGTGCTCGGGAAAATACCCCGTCAGCTGATATTTGACGCAGCCCTCGGCGTCGTTGCTCCGACACTTCGCGTCCTCGTTGAGATAACTTCTCGTCGCCCCGTTCCTGAACTTCAATTGCAAACCAGGGCCGACGCGCTTGGCCAGTTCGCTAACCTGCTCCAGACAGGCCTGCTCCGACCGATCAATGTCGCCGACGCCGGCGTCGCCGACACAGCGCCCGTCCTGCGAGGGATGATCGGAAAAGGAATAGGGCGTGAACGCAACGGCGTTGGAACCAAACAAGAGACATGAAGCCGCGGCGGCAATTGCAAGCCGTATCGGGAAAGCTTTCATCGTGGATCCCGCATTAGTCGAAACAGCCTCGAGCTGATGGCAGAAAAATCGTGCCGGGCGAGTTAATGGCCGAGGCGCCGCCGGTCAATGATACGGTTCACCTGCACACCGACCTCCTGCTGGCATAGCGGCACCAGACTCAGCGCCAGGCGAACCGGGAAGGTGCTGGCACGATTTCTCTCAGCGCCGCAATGCCGCGGATGTGACCAGTCGTGATGCCGGCATGTGTTGGGGCTTTGCGATCGAGCGCCAATTAAAGGAGGCAACGGCATCTGGAGAAAAAGCGATGCGTTCTATCCTGGCCTTGAGCTTTTTGATCGCGCTGTCCGGCATTGCGAATGCGGCGAGCTTGCATCACACGCACCGGCACGCCGCTGTTCGCACCGATCAGGGCGCCACAAATCCTGCCTCGAGCTTTGCCTACACGCCGGCTCAGCCGCCGGCGCAATTCGGGTCGACGTCCTCCTGTGACCACGAAGCCTATTACGGCGCGTGCCAGGGTTACGCGCCCGGCGAAAAGCAGCAGTTTCTGGGCAGCTTGCATGGCCCATAGAGGACCCGGGCCCGCGTGATTTCGAAGGCGCAGCCATTGGGGTGAGCGCGAATTTTGAGTTCGGCCATCAATCCAGCGGAACGTTGAGACTGGTCCCTTTGGTGATGATGCCGCCCCGGTTGCCGATCTCGATCGAACCATAGCGCTGCTTGAAGCAATCGGGCAGCGGCCGGTCGCCTTCCATGCTGAGCCAAAGGCGCAGGAGATGACGCTCCTGGTTGGCATCGGGCCAATCGCGGAATCCGGTCCGATCGTGCAGCAAGGCATGGTTGTAGACGAACTGCATGTCTCCCGGCTGAAGCCGCATGCCAAAATGCAGGTCGGGATCGTTTGCGATCGCGTCAAACAGATCGAGCGCCTCGATATGAGCCGGCGTCAGTCTGGGCGCATCGGGAAAGCGCTGCGCGCTGTCGATATACTGGCGCTGATAGAACCCGGTCAGAAACCCTTCATGCCAGTTCAGCACCGGAATTTCGAGATACGGCTTTTCGTTCTCAGGTACCTCGCCGCGCCGGTCCGTCGCGATTGGGTCGAACAACAGGGCGGCAAGGTCGGGGCGTCTGGCAAACATCTCGTTGTAGATGGTCGAGGTGCTGACCAGGAGAGAGTCGCCTCCCTCCATCGCCTCGCGAATGCAGAGCAGCCCCACCACGTCGGACGAATCCGTGTGGAACGTTTGCCGTTCCGAGGTCTGATAGATCCTGACGTTCGGATCCTTCGCATCCGCGCCGACGTCGCGGACGTGGCCGAGAATGTGTCCCGCTGCGTTCTGCGATCGCGCCGAGCCGAGATGCGCGCCGACGCCGCAAAAAATCGTCGCGGCAAACTCCTGGCTGTAGTTTGCGACCGGCAGGCCGCGGATGACTTCGAAACCCAGGCCGGTCAGCAGCGTCGTCTTGAGCTGCTCCAGGTGCGCGCCGAGTTGCGGAAGCGGAAAGCTCTGCTTCGTGATCCCGGCGATGTTCCTGCTCCGAGCAAGATAGGATTCGGCCGCGTGCTCGAGCTCCGCGATCTCGCTGGCCGTGAGCGTTTTCAACCAACGATCGGGGCTGGCCTTCATTTCGGCGCCTCGCCAGGCGGACGGGATGTCGATCTTGCCCGGAGGCAGATTGATCCCGCCGGGGGCTGAGACCGCGTTCATGCTGTAGCTCCTGGGGAGATTGGTCGTCAGAAGCGCATCTGACGCCTGACGATATTGTGGCGACCGCTCGTTTGCAACTTGGCCAGGCGCAATGCACGGGCCGACCGAGGGCAACCGTCGTTCAACTGAGAGCGAGGCAAATTTTCGATCTCACTCCCGAACGACAGGATGATCTCGAAGTTGCCTCCCTCTCTGGCTTCGAATTGCTCGATTGCAGCTTCGGCGCCTTCGGGAGCGATCCAGCACACAAGCTCTTCCGGCTGAATGCAGGCGCTATAGATGCGAGCCGAACTAGCGGAGATCAGGCGGGAAGATGTGTGCGTCCGGTTTAGCTCGTCCATCTCCGTTTCCTGCTTCTATGCCGACAACACGTCAGGCTGCTGTCAGACGGCCCGAACAGTCGATTTCCGACAAGCCACCTGCGCTCCGTGCATGGCTGGTATCGGGTTAATCTGATACAATCCATGGCTGTCGGGACGGCTGTTCCGTCCCGGATTTGGGGAGGTACCTTATGCGATCGTCATTAGGCTTCGCCGTGCCGTCAGTCGTCTTTACCTTGTCAGCCGTCTTGCTGTGCAGCACATCAGGCACGGCAATGTCGCAACCCACACCAAACTCCTCGCTTCCCGCCGTCTCGGTTGAAGCGCCGAAGGCAAGACAAGCCGTTGTGCCGACGCAGGGGCCAACGACCGCAACGTCCCACCACCACCATCCACGGGCATCAGGCTCATCGACCGCTCAACGGCCGGTATTCGCCCCGGGTTCAACCATGGGCAGGCTTGCCACGCTGGAGCGATCGGCCAGCAGCTGCAACGGTGGTTGCGAAACCAGTTACAGGGTCGGCAACGCTCCCTGGGTTGGATGCAGCTTTAGTAGTGGCTCTGAGCCCTTTACCACGCATTTCTCGACAACGTGCCGAGACACGCTGACCTACAATACCTACGCGCAGTGCGTCGAAACCAAGGCCTTCCTCGGCGCAACACCCAGAGAGTCTCGGTGGATTTGCACGAGCCTGCTGGCTGGAGGCAAGCTGGCCGGCGAAAAGCAGGTCGCAGAGCAATCAAGCCGCCACTAGTCCACGCCGCCCGCCGGCCCGACCAAAGACAGATCGCATGGCTCGAAGGTTTCGAGCCATGCGGAATGCCCTCTTGGGATCAGAAGCAGACGTCAGACAGGGTGCGCTCACCGCCGCCGAAATCATCACCAGCGTGCTGACGGAATCTGACAGCTTGCCGTGATATGGCCGGTCATGTCGCGCGCTCAGCGCCTCTTGGACGTGATCCAGCTGTTGCGCAGTCACCGAGGGCCTGTCGCGGCGGACCGGCTGGCCGACGAACTCGGCGTCTCGATGCGGACGATCTATCCGTACATCGAAACGCTGAAGGGTCAGGGGGCCCATATCGATGGCGAGGCCGGCATTGGCTATGTCCTGCGGCCGGGCTTCATGTTGCCGCCGCTGATGTTCTCGGAAGAGGAGATCGAAGCGCTTGTGCTGGTCGATGGGTTGCGGCGCAGCCGGATGAGCCGCTCGGAAAGCGGCGCAGAACGGGCTTGCGAAGATCGCCGCCGTGCTGCCCGAAGACCGAACCGCCAATTGCGTTGAGCGAAAAGGCTGACTAGGAAATTCGGATGAATTCCGAATCGTCCTCAGGCTGGCCAGTCCAGGAGCCACCGCCCTTCCTTCCCCCGCCACGTCGCCGCTGGCCGCTTGCGCTCCTCGTGGCCGTGGTCGTTGCGCTCGCAGGCGCTGGGGCTTGTTTTGTCTGGCTGAACCCGGGATTGGTCATTCCGTCCGGGGGGCGCGAGACCGGGGACACCGATGGCAACGCGAATGACAAAGCGGTCATCACGGACCTGCTCGCCGCGCAGCAAAAGTCGAATGACGACCTGGCTGCGATGGAGAAGGCCGTCGCCGACCAGCAAGAGCAGCTGAAGGCGATCGTCAATCAGCTTGCCAACCTCAGCTCGAAGATCGACGCGCTGAAGAGCCCGGCCCCGCAGTCACCGGTCGCACAATTTCCGTCGCCCGGGCCTGCTGCGTCGATGCCACCCGCCTCGGCGCCTCCTGTCGCGCCAGCTCCGGCAGCACGCGTCGTCCCCAAACAAAAGAAGCCGCCGCGTGCGGCGACCCCGACGGGTCCGATCTCGGTCGGTGGCGCGCCGCTGAACGCTGCGCCCGATGCGACTGCGCGCTGAGCAAGCCAATTCAGGCGACGGCATTTGCCAGGAACGCGCCGGGATTGGCGATGCCGCCGATCAGGAGCGCGAAGGCAAGCACTTGCGCGGTCACGGCGCCGGCGAGGCCGAAAGCCGCAGAAGCGGGAATGGAACTCCGGGGAACATGGATCGTTTGCACTTGTTCCGAACCAGGAGACCCCCGTGTGAACCGCCGACAACTTCTTCGCGGATCGGCCGCAGTTTCAGCTGCAGCCATATTACCGCGGGCCGCGGACGCTCAGCCCAGCGCCGCGCCGCCCTTCAGCCCATCCTATGTGCGCGAGCTGGCGCGCGCGCTTGCGGCCAAGCCGTTCGCGGCTCCGGACGAGAAGCTGCCGGATGCGCTGAAGACTCTCAACTACGACCAATACCGGTCTATTCGTTTCGCGCCTGAAAAGGCGCTGTGGCGCGCAGAAAAGCTGCCATTCGAAGTTCAGTTTTTCCACCGCGGCTTCTTTTACAAGAACAGGGTGGACATCTTTCAGGTGGCGGACAGGAGCGTCACGCCGGTCTCGTACCGGCGCGATGACTTCTCGTTCGGCGAGGGCCTCGGACAATGGCCGGATGCCGATCTCGGCTTCGCCGGCTTCCGCATCCATGCCCCGATCAACAAACCGGATTATTACGACGAACTTTGCGTCTTCCTCGGCGCAAGCTATTTCCGGGCCGTTGCGAAAGGACAGACCTATGGTCTGTCGGCGCGGGGGCTTGCGATCGATACCGGCGAAAGCAAAGGCGAAGAGTTCCCGGTGTTCAAGGCCTTCTGGCTGGAGAAGCCGGCCCCGAATGCCTCCTCGATGGTGGTCCACGCGCTGCTCGACAGCAAGAGCGCGGCCGCAAGCTACCGTTTCACCATTCGGCCCGGCCAAACCACTGTTTTCGACGTCGAGATGGCGCTCTATCCGCGGATCGACCTCGAGCACGCCGGGCTTGCGCCGATGACCAGCATGTTCTTCTTCGGTCCGAACGATCGAAAGGATTTCGACGATTTCCGCCCCGCCGTTCACGATTCGGATGGACTTTCGATCTTCAACGGCAGAGGTGAGCAGCTCTGGCGACCGCTCAACAATCCGCACGATCTGCAGGTCAGCAGTTTTGCCGACGTCAATCCGGGCGGCTTCGGCCTCATGCAGCGGGAACGAAACTATCTCGCTTATCAGGATCTGGAATCCAGTTTCGAGACGCGCCCAAGCCTCTGGTTCGAGCCGATCGGCGATTGGGGCGAAGGTGCCGTGAAACTGTTCGAGATTCCGACCAAGGAGGAGGTCCACGACAATATCGCCGCGCTCTGGCAACCGCAGCAGCCTCTGACGGCAAAGAGCGAACACATCTTTACCTATCGACTGCACTGGGGCACGGACGCGCCGAAGGCCGACGCACTCGCGCGATTTACCCGAACGGGCATTGGCAGCCGGGGAGACGACAGCAAGCTGTTCGTCCTGGAACTGATGGGCGACCACCTCAAAGGGGTTGATCCCAAGGCCATCAAGGGGGTGGTGACCGCTGAAAAAGCCGACATCAGCAACATCGTCACGCAACCAAATCCCGTGACCGGCGGATGGCGTCTGAGTTTCCAATGTTCGGTCAAGGGGCAGGCGTCGATCGAACTGCGTGCCTTCCTGGCGCAGAATGATGCGCCGGTCTCCGAAGTATGGATCTATCGATGGACGCCCTGAAGCAGTCGCAGGCACAGCTGCGACGCGCCCCCGAGCGCCCGTTCCTGCCGCCGGAAACCCCGCTCTCGATGCTGCCGTGTCGGCTCGACCGCGCGGCTGAAGTCAGGCATTCGCCGCTGCATGCCGGGACCACTTTGATTGTTCGCCGTCTCTTCATCTTCGTCGGCACCGCCTTGCTGACGCTTGCCGGCGGCTACGGCATGTACGACGTGGTGAAAGTCGGCGGTGTGACATCGCTCGAGGCGCTGCTGCTTGGTCTGTTCCTCGTGCTGCTCGCCTGGGTCGCGTTCTCGTTCATGTCCGCCCTCGCCGGATTATTCGTGCTGCTGACGCGCCGGCAGCCCAGCCTGCAGATCGTCACGACAGGCCCGCTGCCTCACGTCACCTCGCGCACCGCGATGCTGCTGCCGACCTATAACGAGGATCCGCATCATGTCATGGCGCGGCTGCGCGCGATCTACGAATCCATCGACGCGACCGGTTATTGCCAACAATTCGATTGGTTCCTGCTGAGCGATACGACCGACCCGGACATCTGGATCAGCGAAGAGATGGCCTTCATCGCTCTGTGCCGCGCCTGCGGTGGAGATCGGCTGTACTACCGGCACCGCTCCGACAATACCGCGCGGAAGTCCGGCAACATCGCCGACTGGGTCACCAGGTTTGGCGCGGCCTATGATCACATGATCGTTCTCGATGCGGACAGCCTGATGGAGGGTGATACGATCGTTCGCCTCGTGCACGCAATGGAACGCAACCCCACTTGCGCGCTGATCCAGACGCAGCCCGTCATCGTCAACGCGCGTACCCTGTTCAGCAGGCTGCAGCAATTTGCCGGGCGTGTGTACGGCCCCCTCATCACGGCGGGCAATGCCTGGTGGCACGGTGGCGACGGCAACTATTGGGGCCACAACGCCATCATCCGGCTCAAGGCCTTCGCTGCGGAGGCCGGGCTGCCGGAACTGCGCGGTCGCAAACCTTTCGGCGGACACATCCTCAGCCATGATTTCGTCGAGGCCGCGTTGATGCGCCGCGCCGGCTGGGCGATCTACATGGTCCCGGCCATTCGCGGCAGCTTCGAAGAGGTGCCGCCGTCGCTGCTGGATTTTGCGGGAAGAGACCGCCGGTGGTGCCAGGGCAATTTGCAGCATCTCGCGGTGCTGCCCACGCGCGGGCTGCACTGGGTGTCACGGCTGCACCTGCTCACCGGCATTGGATCCTACGTGACGGCGCCGCTTTGGCTTCTGTTCCTGTTGGTCGGTCTGCTCATTTCGCTGCAGGCGTACTTCATCCGGCCCGAATACTTTCCGAAGGGCTTCAGTTTGTTTCCCACCTGGCCGCAACAGGACCCGGTGCTTGCGGCCTGGGTCTTTGCCGCGACAATGGGACTTCTCGTCCTGCCGAAGCTGCTGGCTTATCTGGTGCTGATCAGCAATCGTGACGAGCGGACCGGATTTGCAGGAAGCTTTCGTGTTCTGGCCGGGGTCGTTTGCGAGACGTTCGTGGCGGCATTGCTGGCTCCCTGCATGATGATCCTCCAGACCAAGGCCGTCATGGAAATTCTCGTGGGCCGAGACGCGGGCTGGCAGGTGCAACGCCGAAGCGACGGACAACTCGCCCGCGGCGAGATCTATCGAAAGCTCACCGGGCCGACACTCTGCGGCTTGGCCCTGTCGCTGTGCGCCTATGCCGTCTCTTTGCCGCTGCTGCTCTGGATGTCGCCCATGGTGCTGGGTCTGCTGCTCTCAATCCCGCTCGGGATCATGACGTCCTCGCGATTGAGGTCGCCCGGCGTCTTTGCCACGCCGGAGACCAACGACACGCCTGCCGTGGTGCGCCGTGCGAACGAGCTTGCTGCATCCGCGCCCGCCGAAATGCCCGGAGCCCTGCGACAGCTCAAGCGGGACCCGGAGCTGCTGGGCGAGCATTTGGACTCGCTTCCGCTTGCCAGCCCCCGCAGGTTTGGCGCCATCAACGTGCATCTTGCGACTGCGACCGCCAAGGTCGCGGAATGCGAAAGCCTGGAGGATGCCGCGACATGGCTCGACAAGCGAGAATTGCTCGCTGTTCTTGGCCATCCCACGCTGCTCAGGAGGGTTCTTGAGATGCCCCCGGGCAAGCAAGGGTAGCGATCCAGGCGCTACCCAGGCTGCGATGGTCTGTCAGATCAGCTGCTTTGCCGCCGCCGAGATCATCACCCGCCCGCCGCTGATCACGGCGATGTCGAGGATCGCGGTGTGGATGTGTACCGGCATCCGCTCGACCAGCGGCACCAGCACCCAGGGCATCGACGCGCCGGTGCCGCAGCCGGCAAGACCACCAATGATCGGAACAACGCCATCATTGCAACCAGCAGAAGCTGGACCATCGGGATATGTCGGCGAAGCCCGAGACGATGGTCAATTTTTCTGATCGCGGGTGACGCGCGCGATGGCCTGATCGGCGATGGAATCGAGCACGGCGTCGTCCCGAGGAAAATCCGCCGCAAGCCAGGCATCCTCGGCGAGCGTCAACACATGCCCGAGCGCAGGCCCTTCGGCCATGCCGCGAGCGATGAAGTCGGCGGCGCGAAGCGGGAATTTCGGCGCGGTCCAGCGTTGCGGCAGCTCGGCGAGTTCGCGCCAGCGCGACGCGTTGACCTCGCCATCGGCGCGTGCCCAGCCCAGCAACACCCGATCGCGATAGCGCTCGGGGCCGAGCCGGTAGAGCAGCCGCCGCGCGCGCGCCTCGTCCATGGCGGCGAAGCGCCACCAGCGATGGCCCATCGAGTCCAGCGCCTTGGCCTCGGCGTTCGAGAGCCGCAGGCGCGTGGCAACGCGCTTGGCGTCCTCGGTCACGGCCACGGTCAATGCAGCGAGGCGCCGCGTCGCGCTGGCCTGCAGGCCGAGCGCGCGCTCGATCGCGATCATCGCCGTCAGCGGTCCGGTATAGGCGACGCCGCCGATCGTCGCCTGCAGCAATCCGGCATCGGCCATCGCCAGCGCGGCGGCGGAGGCGCCCTCCGTCACCAGCAGCTTCAGCATCTCCATGCGGACGCGCTCGGCCGAGAGCGTGGCGAGACCGGCGCGGCCGCGGATGCAGGCGAGAGTGCCGTCGCGGTCGGGCTCACCGGTCCCGAAGGCGGCGTGGATGCGGAAGAAGCGCAGGATGCGCAAATAATCCTCGGCGATGCGCTGGTCGGGTGCGCCGATGAAGCGCACGCGCCGCGCCCTCGCATCCGCGATGCCGCCGACATAGTCGTAGACGATTCCGGCAGCATCGACCGACAGGCCGTTCATGGTGAAGTCGCGCCGCTCGGCGTCCTTCACCCAGTCGCGGCCGAACACGACCTTGGCCTTGCGGCCGAAGGTCTCGGTGTCCTCCCGCAGCGTCGTCACCTCATAGGGCTCGCCGTCGATGACGAGGGTGATGGTGCCGTGCTCGATGCCGGTCGGCACGCTCTTGATGCCGGCGCTCTTCGCACGCCGCACCACCTCCTCCGGCAGCGCCGTGGTCGCGATATCCATGTCGCCCGGAGGCAGGCCGAGCAGCGCGTTGCGGACGGTGCCGCCGACGACGCGCGCTTCGTCGCCGCCGGCGTTGAGCAGTTCCAGGACGCGGGCCGTCCCGCCTGAGGTCAGCCAGGGCGCACCAGCAAGGATCGGCTCCGCGCTCATCGTCCGGCCCTTATCTTTCCACGCCCGGCACGAGCCTGCCGTTCTCGACATGGGCGGGAACGTAGGTCGAGTTCGGCGCAGCGCCGGAGAAATGCGCAAGGCCGATCAGCCCGGCGATGACGAGAACGAGCGCGGCCAGCACCAGCCGCGCGACGATGGTGATCGGCCACGACGATTGCACGAACAGGCCGGACCGCGTGGCGGCCAGGAACAGCGCATAGACGGCAAAAGGAATGAGGAAGATTCCGATCTCGGTCAGAACCGCCCGGATCATGATGAATAGATCCGCTCATACAGCACACGCAGCATTCCGGCCGTCGCACCCCAGATGTAGCGCTCCGCAAACGGCATCGCATAGTAAAACCGCTCCATGCCGCGGAATTCCTTGCTGTGCACCTGGTGGTTCGCCGGATTCATCAGGAAGGATAGCGGCACTTCGAATGCGTCATCAACCTCGGAATGGTTGATGGTGAGCTGGAAGCCGGGCCTGACCCTTGCGACCGTCGGCAGGATGCGGAAGCCGAAGGCGGTGGCGTAGAGATCGAGATAGCCGATCGGCTCGACGAAATCCCTCGAGAGCCCGACCTCCTCCTCGGCCTCGCGCAGCGCGGCATCGAGCGGCGAGGAATCGGTCGCGTCGATCTTGCCGCCGGGAAAGGCGATCTGGCCGGCGTGGTCGTTGAGATGCGCCGAACGCTGCGTCAAGAGGATGGTCGGCTCGGGATGGTCGACCACCGCGATCAGCACCGCCGCTGGCCGCACCGGCTGCTCGCGCGCGACGATCTCGAGCATCTTGTCGGTGCCGGGATCACCGGAGGCCGGGATGATGTTCGGGTCAAACAGCCCTAGCGGCACGTCGAAGCCGAGCTTCGCCCTGGAGCGGGCGAAGAAATCCGCCGCACGAAAGGGGGCGGGCTCGCTCTTGTCGCTCTTGATCGGCTTGTTCAAAGCGCGGCCCTCACCTCGTCCGCGTCGGCCATGACGAAGAACTCGCCGGCCGACTCGACGCCAAACATCGGCTGGCCATCGACCATCCGCTCCTCGCCCATGTCAACCAGATCGTAATAGAGCGCGCGGGTGACCTTGGCCCAGAGGTCGGCGCGGACATGCAAATACGGCGTCAGGCCGCCATCCGCCGCCTGCGCGAAGCGCAGCCGGTGCGCGGCATCGCAGGTGACCCAGTCGTCGACATTGGTCCGGAAGCTCAGCACGCGATGGTTGTCCTCGCCGCCCTTCAACATCTCCACCGCCATGAACGGCGCGTCGTCGACGCGGATGCCGACCTTCTCCACCGGCGTAACGAGGAAATGCTTGTCGCCCTCGCGCTTCAGGATGGTGGAGAACAGGCGGACCAGCGCGTGACGCCCGATTGGCGTGCCCATGTAGAACCAAGTACCATCGGAAGCGATTCGGATGTCGAGATCGCCGCAAAACGGCGGATTCCACAGATGCACCGGAGGCAGGCCCTTTTTGGCGCCTTCGGTATTGGCAGCACTTTTGGCAGCGGCAGTCAGCCCCTCGAGACCGCGATCGGCGTTCTGCCCTTGGTTCGCCATGGTTTGCCCTGACTTTGCGTTGGCACGATTGGTGCAGGTCTACATTGTACGTAGGTCTACGGTTCCACCCCGGGTTCGTCCGGTGTGGAGGTCTCCACTTCGTGATGCCGTACATAACCCGAAGCCGATAAGGTGGGGATAGGTTAATTCAACGAATACATGGCGTTCTTGCAAGTCTAGCATAGGGGCCATGACGCAGATTGATGCGATTTCTTGACCACGCAAGATAGCCCTGTGACAGGCTAAAGGAGCGAGCGAATGGCGGAGAGTGTCGAGAAGCTCGAAGACGGCATCGTCCGTTCGGCCGAGCAGGTGTCTGCTCAGATTCGCGCGGCCAAGGATGCGATCGGGTCGGTGATCTTCGGTCAGGATCGCGTGATCGAGAACACGCTGGTCACCATCCTCTCCGGCGGCCATGCGCTCCTGATCGGCGTGCCCGGCCTTGCGAAGACAAAACTGGTCGAGACGCTCGGCGTCACGCTCGGTCTCGATGCCAAGCGCATCCAGTTCACGCCCGACCTGATGCCGTCGGACATTCTCGGCGCCGAAGTGCTGGACGAGAGCACGACCGGCAAACGCTCCTTCCGTTTCATCTCCGGCCCCGTGTTCGCGCAGCTGCTGATGGCCGACGAGATCAACCGCGCCTCACCGCGCACGCAATCGGCGCTGCTGCAGGCGATGCAGGAGCAGCACATCACCGTCGCCGGCGCGCGCCACGACCTGCCGAAGCCGTTCCACGTGCTCGCAACCCAGAACCCGCTGGAGCAGGAAGGCACCTATCCGCTGCCCGAAGCGCAGCTCGACCGCTTCCTGATGGAGATCGACGTCGATTATCCCGATCGCGATGCCGAACGCCGCATCCTGTTCGAGACGACAGGCGCGGAGGAAACGCTGGCCAAGGGCTCGATGACGTCAGATGCGTTGATCAGTGCCCAGCGGCTGGTGCGCCGCCTGCCGGTCGGCGATTCCGTGGTCGAAGCCATTCTGTCGCTGGTCCGTTCGGCCCGTCCGGGTCCTGACAGCGGCGAGGCCGGCAAGTTCATCGCCTGGGGCCCCGGCCCGCGCGCCAGCCAATCCCTGATGCTGGCGGTGCGCGCGCGCGCGCTGATCGACGGACGCCTCGCGCCCTCGATCGACGACGTGCTCGACCTCGCCGAGCCGGTCCTGAAGCACCGCATGGCGCTGACGTTCCAGGCACGTGCGGAAGGCCGCACGATTCCGGACGTGATCAAGCAGTTGAAGACGCGGATCGGTTGATGGCAGCGGAGAACGGGCACACGGGCAAGGAGATCATCGCGATCCGACGTGCCGATGGCGAAAGCCGCACGCTCGCAGCTTCCTTGCCGCGCCTGGTGCTCGAGGCCCGCCGCATCGCCGCCAACGTCATCCACGGTCTGCACGGACGGCGCCGCGCCGGCTCCGGCGAGAATTTCTGGCAATACCGCCGCTTCGTATCCGGCGAGCCGTCGCAGAACGTCGACTGGCGCCGCTCGGCGCGTGACGACCATCTCTATGTCCGCGAGCTCGAATGGGAAGCCTCGCACACGGTCTGGATCTGGCCCGATCGTTCGCCGTCGATGGCGTTTGCCTCGAAGACCGCGCGCGACTCCAAGCTGGAGCGCACGCTGATCGTCGCCTTCGCGCTGGCCGAGCTGCTGGTTGCGGGCGGCGAACGCGTCGGCATCCCCGGTTTGATGGCGCCGACCGCAAGCCGCAGCGTGATCGACAAGATGGCGCAGGCGATGCTGCATGACGATGCCGACAGGCTCAGCCTGCCGCCGTCCTTCGTCCCGGCGGCGCTGGCCGAAATCATCGTGCTGTCGGATTTTTGGTCGCCGCTACAGGAGATCCAGGCGACGCTCGCCGGCCTGTCCGGCTCCGGCGCCCACGGCACGCTGGTGCAGGTCGTCGATCCCGCCGAAGAGAGCTTCCCCTATTCGGGCCGCATCGAATTCGTCGAGCCGGAAGGCTTTGGCGTCATCACCGCCGGCCGCGCCGAGAGCTGGGCGCAGGACTACACCGCCCGGCTCGCGCTGCACCGCGACCAGATCCGCGCCGAGACCGGCAAGCTCGACTGGCTGTTCACGACCCATGCGACCGACCGCTCGGCGGCCGAGCTCCTGCTGTTCCTGCACGCGGGCATGCAGGTGAGCAAGTCGGGCGCGCGCACCGTTTCGATCAAGGCGGGGCCGGCCGCATGATGGGATTGCCGCTCGCTTTCACCGAACCGCTGCTCCTGATCGGCCTCGTCAGCCTGCCGGTGTTGTGGTGGCTGCTTCGCGTGATGCCGCCGCGGCCACGCCGCATCGAGTTTCCGCCGACCCGCCTGCTGTTCGACATCGCGCCACGCGAAGAGACGCCGTCGCGGACACCGTGGTGGCTGACGGCGCTGCGCCTGCTCGCCGCAGCGCTGGTGATCTTTGCCGCCGCCGGCCCGATCTGGAATCCGCAAGTCGGGCTTGCCGCCAGCAAGGCGCCGCTGATGATCATGCTCGACGACGGCTGGAGCGCCGCATCGAACTGGGACACCAGGATCAGGGCCGCCGACGAGCTGATTGCGAACGCCGACAACGATCGCCGTGCGATTGCGCTGGTGCCGCTGTCCGAGCCGAACCGCGACATCACGCTGATGCCGGCCGGCGCGGCGCGCGTCGCGCTGCGGCAGATCGTGCCGAAGCCTTATTCGATCGACCGCGTCGAAACGCTTCCCGCGATCGATCGTTTCCTGAAAGCGACCGGCGAGTGCGAAATCGCCTGGCTGTCCGACGGCGTCGACACCGGCCGGGGCGACGAGTTCGTGGCCGGGCTCGGCAAGACCCTGGGCGAGCGCGGCTTGACGCTGTTCGAAGGCGGCACCTCGTCCCCGCTGGCGCTGGTCGCGGCGGAGAACGCGGCGGCGAAGATGACGGTGAAGGTGCTGCGCACCGACAGCGGCATTCTCGCCGGCACCGTGCGGGCGCTCGACCAGAAGGCTTCGCCGATCGGCGAGGCGCGCTTCACCTTCGGAATGCAGGACAAGGAAGTCGAGGCCGCGTTCGATCTGCCGGTCGAGCTGCGCAACGACATCGCGCGGCTCGAGATATCAGGCGAGCGTTCGGCCGGCGCCGTGCAGCTGCTCGACAAGCGCTGGCGGCGACGCGCCATCGGCATCGTCTCGGGTTCGACCAGCGAAACGTCGCAGCCGCTGCTCGCGCCGACCTTCTACCTGGCCCGCGCGCTGGCGCCGTTCGCCGACGTGCGGCTCGCCGACAAGGGCTCGCCGCAGCAGGGCGTCGCGCAATTTCTCGACCAGAAGCTGCCGATGATCATCCTCGCCGATGTCGGCACCGTTGCGCCCGAATTGCGCGAGCGTCTCAACGCCTGGATCGACCAGGGCGGCGTGCTGGTGCGGTTCGCCGGGCCCCGGCTGGCGCAGGCCGAAGATGATCTCGTGCCGGTGAAACTGCGCAAGGGCGGCCGCACGCTCGGCGGCAGCCTGACCTGGGAGAAGCCTCAGCATCTGGCCAGCTTCACGACCGACGGCCCGTTTGCCGGCGTCCCGGTTCCCAAGGATGTCACCGTGAGCCGGCAGGTGCTGGCCGAGCCCGATGCGGTGCTCGCGACCAAGAGCTGGGCCTCGCTCGAAGACGGCACGCCGCTCGTCACCGGCGAGCATCGCGGCAAAGGCATCGTCAGCCTGTTCCATGTCAGCGCCGACATGCGCTGGTCGGATCTGCCAATGTCCGGCACCTTCGTCGAAATGCTGAGGCGTGTCGTCGACATGTCCGGCTACACCGCCAAACCTGGCCCCGGCGTTGCCGGCGAAGCCAGCACCGAGACGCTGGCGCCGCTGCACATGCTCGATGGCTTCGGGGCCTTCGGGCCGCCGCCGGCCACCGCCAAGCCGCTGACGTCAGATTATCGTGACCGCGCCACGCCGGATCATCCGCCCGGCTTCTACGGTCCGGCAGAAGGACCGCTTGCCGTGAACACGCTTGCCAACGCCGACCGTATCGCGGCCCTCAACACCACGCCCCTGAACGCCCGGCACGCCACCTACACCAATGCCGAGCCGCGCGACTTGCGCGGCTGGCTGTTGTCGACCTCGCTCGCCCTGTTCCTGATCGACGCCATCATCGTCGCGCTGCTCGGCGGCGGCCTTGCCGCGCTGCTGCGCCGTCGCGCCGCGCCCGCCATCATCCTGCTCGGCGTCGTGCTCGCAGGCATCGCGGTGCTGTCGCCAACGCCGTCGCGGGCCGACGGCGCGTCGGACGATTTCGCGATGAAGTCGACCTCGCAGACCCGCCTCGCCTACGTCGTGACCGGCAATGCCGACGTCGATTCCATCGTCAAGGCCGGCCTGTCCGGCCTGACGCTGTTCCTGGCGCAGCGCACCGCGCTGGAAGCCGGCGATCCCGTCGGCGTCGATCCCGCGCATGACGAGATCGCCTTCTTCCCGCTGATCTACTGGCCGATCGTGCCCGGCGCGCCGAAGCCGCCGCAGGACGCCATCAACAAGATCGACGCCTACATGAAGCAGGGCGGCACGGTGATCTTCGACACGCGTGACGCGGTCGAAGCGCCGCCCGGCGAGAACGGTGCATCGCAGACGCCGGGCATGCAGGCCCTGCGCGAGATCCTGTCCTCGCTCGAAGTGCCTGAGCTCGAGCCGGTGCCGCGCGAACACGTGCTGACCAAGACGTTTTACCTGCTGCGCGACTTCCCCGGCCGTTTCAACTCGGGCCAGACCTGGGTCGAGGCCCTGCCGCGCGAAGACGACGACGACAGCGCGCAGCGCCCTGCCCGCGGCGGCGACGGCGTCTCGCCGATCATCATCACCTCCAACGACCTCGCCGGCGCCTGGGCGCTCCGTCCCGACGGCCAGCCGATGCTACCGCTGTCGCCGGGCGAACCGCGCCAGCGCGAATTCGCCTACCGCGCCGGCGTCAACATCGTCATGTACACGCTGACCGGCAACTACAAGGCCGACCAGGTGCACGCACCGGCGCTCATCGAGCGATTGGGGCAATGATGCGGGTTTCGAAGCTCGGTGCCCGCCAAACTGAAGCCGTCATGGCCGGGCTTGTCCCGGCTATCCGCGCCTTGCCGCACGGCACCGGGAACGTGGATGCCCGGGACAAGCCCGGGCATGACGATGCCGAAAGAGTGAGGCCATGAATTACGGCATCGCGTTCACGCCGCTGGTTCCCGCGATCGTCCTCTGGATCGCGCTCGCGGCCATCGTGGTCATCGCAATCGTGCTGCTGGTCGCGCGGGCCCGCGGTGCTGCCGTGCGGGTGGCGGCACTGGCGCTGTTTCTGCTGGCGCTCGCCAATCCCTCCTTCACGCGCGAGGACCGCGATCCCCTGACCTCGGTCGCCGCCGTCGTAGTCGACAAGAGCCCCAGCCAGAATTTCGGCAAGCGCAACCAGGAAGCCGCGAAGGCGCAGGAAGCGCTGGTCGACGGCCTGAAGAAGATCAAGGGGCTGGAGGTGCGCGTCGTCGATGCCGGACAGGCCGACGGCGAGACCGACGGCACAAAACTGTTCGGCGCGCTCGCCTCAGCGCTGTCGGACGTGCCGGTCGACCGCGTCGCCGGCGCGTTCCTGATCACCGACGGCCGCGTCCATGACATTCCGGCCAACGCCGCCGCGCTCGGCTTCCAGGCGCCGGTGCAGGCGCTGATCACCGGACAGAAGGACGAGCGCGACCGCCGCATCGCGATCACGGCGGCGCCGCGCTTCGGCATCGTCGGCCAGAACCAGACCATCACCTACAAGCTCGACGACCAGGGCGTCAGCAACGAACGCGCCAGGGTCACGATCCGCCGTGACGGCGAGGTCATCAACGAGCGCACGCTGACGAGCGGCCAGAGCGCAAGCGTCGACGTCGAGATCAAGCATGCCGGCTCGAACATCGTCGAGATCGAGGCCTCGCCACTCGAGCGAGAATTGACTCTGGTGAACAACCGCGCGGTCGTTGCCATCGACGGCGTGCGCGACAAGCTGCGCGTGCTGCTGGTCTCGGGCGAGCCGCATTCCGGCGAGCGGACCTGGCGTAACCTCCTCAAGTCCGACGCCAGCGTCGACCTCGTTCATTTCACCATTCTGCGCCCGCCGGAGAAGCAGGACGGCACGCCGATCAACGAATTGTCGCTGATCGCGTTTCCGACCCGCGAGCTGTTCCAGCAGAAGATCAACGAATTCCAGCTGATCATCTTCGACCGCTACGCCCGCCAGGGTGTGCTGCCGATTGCCTATTTCGACAACATCGCGCGCTATGTGCGCGCCGGCGGCGCCGTGCTGGTCTCGGCGGGTCCGGACTACGCCTCGACCACCAGCATCTGGCGGACGCCGCTGGATTCGGTGCTGCCGGCCGAACCCGTCGGCGTCACCGAGAAGCCGTTCTATGCGCATCTGTCCGATCTCGGCAAACGCCATCCGGTGACGCGCGGGCTTGAAGGCGCGGCCTCCGAGCCGCCGCATTGGAGCCGCTTCTTCCGCACCGTCGACACCCGCAATTCGGTCAACCCGCCGGTGATGACCGGCGCGGACGGCAAGCCGCTGCTGTTCCTGTCGCGCTTCGGCGAGGGCCGCGTCGCGCTGCTGCTGTCCGACCACATCTGGCTGTGGGCGCGCGGCTATGAAGGCGGTGGCCCGCATCTCGATCTGCTGAGGCGGATGTCGCACTGGCTGATGAAGCAGCCGGACCTCGATGAAGAGGCGCTGCGCCTGCAGGTGCAGGGCAAGGATCTCATCGTCGTGCGCCAGACCATGGCGGACAGCGTGCAGCCGGTGACGGTGACCTCGCCCTCCGGTGTGTCGCATGATCTCACGCTCAATTCCGGCGACCCCGGCGAGTGGCGTGCCAGCCTGCCGGCCAGCGAGCTCGGCCTCTGGCAGGCCACCGACGGCACGCTGAAGGCGCTGATCAATGTCGGTCCGACCAACCCGAAGGAGTTTTCGGAAGTCACCTCCACCACCGAGGCGCTGAAGCCGCTGACGCAAGCCACCGGCGGCAGTTCGGTGCGGATCGCCGACGGCGGCAGCGTCGAGCTGCCGCGCATCGTCCCGGTGCGCTCGACCGGCATCTTCGCGGGCGACGGCTGGATGGGCGTGCGGATGCGCGACGCCAGCGTGGTCAAGGGCGTCGGCGTGCTGCCGATCTTCGCCGGCGTGATCGGCCTGCTGCTGCTGCTCGGCGCGTTCGCCGCGACCTGGGTGCGCGAGGGGCGGTGAACTCCTGAGGTGTGAGGCTTGCTCCGCCTCTCCCGCTTGCGGGAGAGGTCGATGCGCCCCGGGCGATGCGCAGCATCGTCCCGCGCGCCGCGGGTGAGGGTTCTCACCACTTGGGGACATCCTCCGCAATTCTCGACAATCCCAATGCGGCAACAGCCCCCACCCCAGCCCTCCCCCGCAAGCGCAGGGCAATCGCATATGGCGGATTGCGTTGGTTGGAGATGCTCGGGCCACAAACTCGTCATGCCCGGGCTTGTCCCGGGCATCCACGTTCTTCGTGCTGTGGGAAAGGTCGTGGATGGCCGGGACAAGCCCGGCCATGACGTCCGGGAACGGCCTGCGCAAATCCTGGAAAGGTCATATGCGATTGCTCTGCCCGCAAGCGGGAGAGGAAGCACATCTTCCTCGTTGCCGCATCAGACCTGATCGAGTTGCCCGAACGACACATCGCGCGGTCACACTGCGCGATAGGGTGCTCGCGCGGTTGACATCCACAAACCGATTGCGCGATGTTACAATGTAACATCGCGTCGCCGGTCGGCGCCTTGCGATGCGGGGTGGCGTTTTCAGATGAAGTGGTTCCGGTCGAATATCAGGCACGGCGCCCGGCTCGCATTGTTTGCGATGCTGGTGCAGTTCGCGCTGACCTTCGGCCATAGCCACTTCTTCGCGCAGGCAGCGCCGCTCGCGCAGTCGCAACTGACTGACAGCGGCGAGATCCTCGCCTCGACCCACGGCGCGGCGATCCAGAAGCCGTCGCCGACAAATCCCGATCGCGAACAACCGGGCGACGACGTCTGCGCGATCTGCGCGCTGGTCGCGATGGCCGGCACGATCATATCAGCGACGCCGCCGCTGCTGTTGCTGCCGCACGCGGTCGAGCTGCTCTACCGCACCACCGACGCCGAATTCATCCATCTGGAATCGGCCAGCCACGCGTTCCAGCCGCGCGCCCCTCCCGCCTCCTGATCTCCATCGATTGAGCTGCCTTCTGCATCGGCCGTCCATCGCGCCGATCCCGCAAGGCTATCGAAGATGATCCGTCGCGTGTCGACGGCGCGTGCCGCCTGCAAAGCCTCGAAAACGAGAGCGGCGGTGCGCGATCGGAAATCAGGACAATGGTGTCTTCAAAAGCGATATTGGCGGGCTCGAGCCTCGCCGCCCTCACGTTGCTCCATCCCGGCGGCGGCGCCATGGCGCAGACGACGGCCCCCACGACGACGCTGCCGGCCGTCGAAGTCGATGCACCGAAGCAGGCGCAGGCGCCGCGCCGGCCCAAGGTTCGCGTCGCCGTCGCCAAGCGGCGCGCATCGCCGCAGGCCCGGCCACAGACCGAGGCACCGGCCGCCGTCGAGGGCGCGGGCGAACGGCTGGATGCCGCGCGCCAATCCATTCTTCCGCCCGGCGGGGCCACGGCCCACACACTCACGCACCAGGCGATCGAGGCGCTGCCGCAGGGCAGCAATGCCTCGCTCGACAAGGTGCTGCTGCAATTCCCCGGTGTCACCCAGGACTCGGCGGCAAGCGGCGACCTGCATATCCGCAACGAGCACGCCAATCTGCAATATCGCATCAACGGCGTCATGCTTCCTGACGGCGTCGGTGCGTTCGGGCAGATCCTCGACACCGGTATCGTCGGCAGCCTCAGCCTGCTCACCGGCGCATTGCCGGCGCAATACGGGCTGCGAACGGCCGGTGTGCTCGACATCTCCACCAAGGCCGACGCCTTCAACAACACAGGCGCGGTCGGCGTCTATGGCGGCAGCCACGGCACCATCTCCACCAATGTGGAATATGGCGGGACGGCCGGGCAGACGCAGTATTTCCTGTCCGGACGCTTCCTGCAGAACAATCTCGGCATCGAGAACCCGACCCCGTCGGTCAATGCGATCCACGACCGCACCAACCAGGAGAAGGGATTTCTCTATCTGTCGACGATGATCGATCCGATGAGCCGCCTCACCTTCATGAGCGGCGTGTCGAATGCGACCTTCCAGATCCCCAACAATCCAGGCCAGACGCCGAACAATACGGCGTTCGGCGTCTCGAGTTTCGACTCGTCCCGGCTCAACGAGCACCAGAACGAGTTCAACCAGTTCAACGTCGTGTCTTACCAGACGTCGAACGGCGAGTTCGACGCGCAGACGTCCTATTTCAACCGCACCAGCCTGTTGCACTTCTATCCTGATGCGATCGGCGATCTCGTCTTCAACGGCGTGTCGTCGGACGTCTATCGCCAGAGCGTGGTCAACGGCATCCAGCAGGACACGTCCTGGCGCATCGGCCATGCGCACACGCTGCGCTTCGGCCTGTCGGTGAGCGCGGAACGGACGCTGGTCAACAGTGGCACCACGGTGCTGCCGCTGGTGGATCCCACCGACCCGACGGACGGCACGATCGACGCGCCGTTCTCGGTGTTCGATTCCAACGCCAAGACCGGCTGGCTGATCGGGACTTATGTCCAGGACGAATGGAAGATCACCAACAATCTGACCCTGAATGCCGGCCTGCGCTTCGACCAGATGGTCCAATTCGTCGATGCGAACCAGCTCAGCCCGCGCGTCAGCCTGACCTGGAAGCCGTTCGACGGCACCGCCTTCCATGCCGGCTATGCGCGCAACTTCACCCCGCCTTCGCAGGTGATCGCGTCCCCCGTCAATCTCGCACTGGTCACCCCGCCCGGCGCGCCTGTCAACACGCAGACGCCGCAGGTCGGCCAGAACAGCCCGGTGCTCCCCGAACGCTCGCACGTGTTCGACGTCGGCGTGACGCAGAAGATTGACCCGATCCCGGGCCTCGAGGTCGGCGCCGACGCCTATTACAAGAAGGCGCGCGACCTGCTCGACGACGGCCAGTTCGGCGCCGCCTATGTGCTGAGCGGCTTCAACTACGATCGCGGCGAGAATGTCGGCGTCGAGCTGAAATCGACCTACAGGAACGGCAATTTCAGCGCCTATGCCAACCTCGCCTGGGCCAAGCAGATCGCGACCACCGTCGTCTCGAACCAGTATCTGTTCGGCGCGGACGAGCTTGCCTATATCGCCGGCCATTACATCTACACCGACCATGCGCAGATGCTGTCGGGGTCGGCCGGCGCGTCCTATCTCTGGGAGGGCACGCGCTACAGCGTCTCGATGATCCATGGCAGCGGCCTGCGCTCGGGCTTTGCCAACACCGACCATCTGCCGGGCTATACGCAGGTCAATCTCGGCCTGTCGCACGATTTCAACATCGTCGCGCCGAACAAGCCGACGACGCTGCGCTTCGACGTCGTCAACGTGTTCGACACGATCTACCAGATCCGCGACGGCTCCGGCATCGGCGTGTTCGCTCCGCAATACGGACCGCGGCGCGGCTTCTATGTCGGCATGTCGCAGCGGTTCTAGCTGCACGCCAGTCGGGGCCTGTGGGCCCCGACCGATCGCGTGAACCGATTTGTTATCGGCGGCGACCCAAGGAGCAGATTGTTGCAGAGGTCGTTGTGCGCCTGACCGTCATTTTCCTGCTCGGCCTGCTCGCCACGGCGGCCGCGGGGCGCGCGCAGAATGTTGATCCGGACGGATTCAGCATCTGCGCGTTGACCAGGGCTGGCGTCCTCGGTCCATGTCAACCGCTGACCGAACAGGCCATGCGGGGTTTTGGCCTATCAACCAACCAGATCGCGATCATCGCGAGACTGCGCGATTTTGCTGCGAACCCCGGCCTCGATCCGCGGCCACATTTAGTGAATGAATCGCTCCTGGAGCCGAAGGCATTTGCCGCCGTCGGTGCCTTCTCCGACACTTGGTTTGCCGATGCCGCCAATCCCGGCAAGGTCGATCTCGGCGTCCACCTGCGCTACGTCACGGAAGATGCCGGGCCTCAGTTGTTCCAGATGACTTATGCCGCCGACGCGGGCCACTTCTCGGTGCTGTGGAATCGCGCGCTGGTGTCGCAGCATCGATAGACTCTGCGCTGATGCGGCGGACAACGACGTGATCGCGAGAAGCTGGCGGCGACTGAAAGGCAGCTGCGGGTGCTCTCGCAATGGACGAATCCCCGCCGATCATGATGCCCCGGTCGCTCGGCCTGATGCCACGTGCCACCCACGCACGGGTGCTCACAAATCCGGACAAACCCGGACCGCACAGGGCAGAATATTGATGGGAACGACGCTTGCGGCTTTGCTCGGCGCGACTTCAGATGTCGCCGCCGACATAGTTGGCGCAATGAGGGGACATCACCGTGAAGCTACGATATTCCGACACCATGATTTTGATCGCGGTCTTGATTTCCGTGTGCGGAACCTGTCCCCGCATCAAAGCCGCAGAGCGCCCGGCCACCGTGGATGTAGCCCGGTTGAAACGCGTTCACGATGAGTTGCTCGCCCAATACGCCGCGGCGCGGAGACAGTTTCCCAAGTCGCTCATCGCAGCGATGCCCTATCTGGAAGTGCCCGCGTCCCTCGGGCAATTGTCTGCCGACCTTGCAACCAAGCTGGAAAAGGCAGGCGTCGGTTCGTTGCTGGACGACCGCATGGCGGACCAGACGCAACCGGCGCTGCGCGTGGAGATCCTGAACGACTACGGCTTTTGGCTGAGCAAGACGAGCGAACCCAAGAAGGCCATTCCGATCCTTCAGAAGGTTGTCGCCCTTGCTCCGGACCGTGCAATTGCCTGGCTCAATCTCGCCGATGCCGTGCGCTCTTCCCTTGGTCGCGCGGTCACCTGGGACGAGAAGATCGAGCTCCCGGCGATCGGCTTGCAGGCATATTCGAGCTATCAGGCGCTCACGGGAAAGCCGTTGCCTGCGGCGGAGGACTTCAAGTTTCTCTACGCCGATCCGACCGTCAGCAGCAATGTCTGCTCCTACGTCGCGGCGTTCTACACGCGCGGCCGCCAGGCGGAGCTATGGGGATATCCCGATCCGGTCGACATCGCCGGCGACCGCCGATTGCACCATGTCTACATCTTCGATCAAGGAACGGCGCATATCCCTGCCATCGTCTCGTCGGCGAGGAGACTCTCGGAGCAAGAGCTCCTGACGGAATCGTTCGACAAGCAAGAGATCAACTTTGATCGAACCGATGCACCATCCGAATCCGGAAGCTGGCCCGAGCTGCACATGCTGCCGTTCCGCGACGGATATTATCTTGTCTATCAGGAAGACGGCGGACCGGTCGCGATCGTGAAGCCGAATGCCGGCACGGTGTGCCGCTTCAAGCGAAGCTTCACGCCCGTGCTGACGGAGAACCGGGCTCCCGCCATTTGCCACGATGCTTTCGATGGAAAGCCATTCGACCAAGTCGGGAGCAAGCCGCTAGCCCCCGGTGACATCACAGTCGACAATGAGTCGGGACTTCCGGATCGAGGTGGCACTCCGCAATTCCAGCGATATTCGGATGTCAACCTCGACCCCAAGGGCCTGCCCGGACGGATCGGCTATTACGAATTCAACAGCGGCGCGGGCGCTGGTTGCAGCCTTAACGGCATCGCTTTCCTCGACGGCAACCGACTGGAGAAGAGCCCGCGTGCCAAAGCGCTCGCCGACATCCAGGACGAGCACCAGGACTGCCGCGGTTCGAACAGCTCGCTCATTCGCGCGAACGGACAAGTTCTGATCGAATGGACCGGCGGGCGGGCGCTGCAGCGTACAACACCCCCACGAACGTTGTTGCGGCTGGCCGGAGACAAGATCGAGACCGTCTGTCGCGTGGAGCAGCGACCGACCTATTCAGCCGAAACATTGACGCCTAGCGCGACGTCTGCGCCGAAATCGTCCCTGCCGTGGACCCGACCCGATCCCAATGCGTTTCCGTCGGTGAAGATGCCGCCCGGCAATTCGCGCTAATGCGCGGCAAACCCAGGATCGAATTGTCTCCGCGACTGGCTGCCGCGCCGGCAGATCAGGAGCCTTGCAGCTTGGTCAGATCGCGCTTTCGCTCGGGGTCGAAATCGAGGCAGGCCTGCAATGTATCGGCGGTCACGCGGAACATGTGAGCCTCGAGCGATGGTTGGCGCGCTACCCCAGCGCCTTGCTCCAGTCCGGCGCCACTGCGCCCGAGACGCCTTCGAAGGCGCCGTCGACAAGCTCGAACACCAGGACGCGGGCGGCGTCGACCGGGCCGGGCATGGTGACGCGACCCTTGGGCACGAGCTTGAAGCCGACGCGGCCGTAATAGGGCTCGTCGCCGACCAGCAGCACGATGCGGTGCCCCCTGTCCTTGGCGTCCTGCAGAGCCCGCTCCATCAGCATGCGGCCGATGCCGCGGCTGCGGAACGGCGGCTCGACCGTGAGCGGCCCGAGCAGCAGCGCCGGCGTCTCGCCGATCATGACAGGCAACTGCCTGACCGAGCCGACCAGCAACGTGCCGATGCGCGCGGTGAAGGAGACCTCGAGCAGATGGTCGACATGCTCGCGGATGCGATAGGCGCTGAGTACGAAACGACCGGGGCCAAACGTGCGCTCGTGCAGGCGCTCGATCGCCTGGGCATCGCCTGGGACTTCGGGGCGGATGGTGATGGAGAGATCGTTCATGGCAGCTCGGGCAGATAGCATCTGGAGGTGCCGACGTCCATCGGCACTGCATCCGGGTTCAGGCGCGGACCGCCCGTCCAAGCTGTCCCTCCCGGTTAGATCCGGGCGGCTGCATTGCGCCGGTAAAGCAAACGCTCCAGACCGCGAGCATGGTGATCGGAACCACGTAGTAAGGCGTGAAAATCGGGTGGCTCAGGAAGAAGATCAGGTTGATCAGAAGATTGCTGGCGACAAGGAACGCGACATGCCGTGCTCCGCCGTAACCGGCCCGCAGGAGCCACGCGGTCGATCCGATCGCCAGCAGGATCAGCCCGAACTGCAGGTCGTGCAAATACTGGCCGAGGATCTCGAGGTTGAATTCGGGTGGCAGAGCATCCTCGGAACTGTAGGTCGTTGTAAATGGGCTGCCGGCGTTGATCGCATTGGCAATCAAGGTCGGCGCGATGCCGACCACGTAGGCGAGACAAAAGACCAAGCCTCGTCGAAATGTCGCGATGGTACGTGACCGAAGGAATGTGGTGCCCAAATATAGGACGTAGCCCGCGACCAGGAGCAGATTCGGCAATCTGAAATTGACCGACAGTCCGAGCAGGAGGCCGATCAAGAAGACCAACCACACCTCACGCTTGCCTGTGGTTAGCCACAGCGCGGTCAGATAGCCCACTGCAGCACAGATCGCCATCGTCGGGGCAATGGAATAGCTGGCCTTCGCCGGATTGATCATCATGTACATGGCAAGAGCGCCGAATACGCCCGCACCGAGAATTGCCGGCAAAGACCGCGCGAAATAGATGCCGAGCAAAGCGAAGCCGCATATGATCAAGCTGGCAGCGGCATAGAGCGGGACGACCTGATGTCCCTCCGGAAACAGCGAAAGCAGAAACCCGGTACCTGGCGGATATTGCAGTACGCCCTTGCCGCTCTTTGCCGGGGGATGGCACGGCGGAGCCTTTTCCTCCGGAAAGCCGATCTCTTTCAACTTGCGTTGCAGGAAATGGTCCTCGTCCCGGGACACATCCGTGTCGAGCCCGCCGATCCCATATAGTTGAAACAAGTGAGCCTGACGCAGGTAGCAGATGTCGTCATAGACGCCGCGGGTTTCGGTCCAGGACGACATCGTAAGAATGTTGCTGGCAAGGATCAGCAGGCAGATCAGGCCGAAGCCAAATTTGAGGGTTTTCATCGTGTTTCCGTTAGGCCTGGGCGCGCGAACATGCGCACGCCTAGGAGTGCCTGATCGACATGAGCCCGGCCAGAAAGCCCGTAAATACCAGCTGGGCGCCCACCGTGATCGCAGTCGTTGAAAGGGCCACGACCCGAAGCAGGCTCGACACGTCAAGAGATCCGAAATTGGCTTCGCCCCACTTCACCACTGCCGTGATCAGGCCAACGATACCGACCACGAGAATCGCGGCCCCACCGAAAACGAAACGTTCGAGAGTGAACGCCTCGATGATGCGGCCATACTGCGAGGGCGGTGGAAGAAGGTTCAAATCCGCCGCGAATGCCCTGGCGATCGTCGCAAAACAAATGGCCTGAATGCCCACGATCAGACAGGTGCATGCGACAAGCATCGTGCGAATGTCGAAGCCGATTCCGCCGATTCTGATCGGTCCCAAAAAAAGCAAGCCGCTCAGCGCAGTGCCCACCGCGACCAGCAACACCCCCGGATAGAAGAACAGCCATCGCGGCGAATACAGCAGCAGAAACTTCAGGTGACGCCAGCCGTCGCGCCACGTTCTCAAGTGCGGTGGACGGGATCGCCCGTCCTTCGACAGCGTGGTCGGCACTTCGGAGATCTTCAGACCGACAAGGGTCGCCCGCACGACCATCTCGCTCGCGAACTCCATCCCGGCCGTGCGCAACTCGAGCTTCGACATCGCCGCCTTGGAGAAACCCCTCATGCCACAGTGAAAATCGCCAAGACCCGAGCCGAAGAAAAGCCGTCCAAACCAGCTCAGAACGGGATTGCCGAGATACCGATGAAGAAACGGCATCGCTCCCGGTTCTATGCCACCGCGGAAACGGTTGCCCATGACCAGATCGTCGCCCGCGCGCAGCCGCTCGAGGAACGCGTCGATGCGCTCGAAGTCGTAGCTATCGTCGGCGTCGCCCATGACGATATAGCGGCCGCGCGCAGCGTCGATCCCGGCACGCAGCGCCGCCCCGTAGCCGCGGACAGGAACGTCGAAAACGCGTGCGCCTCCCGCCGTCGCGATGTCCTGCGATCCGTCAGTGCTGCCGTTATCCGCGATCAACACCTCACCTGCGACCCCTGCACGCACGAGAAATGACTGCGCCTTGGCAACGCAGGTTGCGAGCGTTTCGGCCTCGTTGAGGCACGGCATCAAGATCGTGAGCTCGAGCTCAGACGGAACATTCCGTTCGCTGACAACCGACATTTGACTGCTCATCTCGTCAGCCGGACCCATGGAAACTTCGGAATCTTGCGCGATCTAACACCGGCCCCTGCCAAAGTCGATGGCCCTCAGCGCCACGTCGTCATCAGCGGCTGACCGTCCAGGACTTCCGCGAGCCGCAGCCGCGTACCGGTCGTGGTCCCCTCGGGCAAGGCAGCAGCCGCGAAGAACCCGCATGCGATGATCTCGCGGTTGGGTTGTGGCAGCCGGTCCTGGCGGAAATGCCTGACCACATAGACCGCGACATGGTCGCGGCGGGAGACGTGGCTGTTGAGGAAGATGCCGTGCAGCACGGCCTCCCCGGTCAGGTCGATATCGCCCTCCTCCTTGAGCTCGCGGCGCATCGCCTGCTCCATGGTCTCGCCGAAGTCGACGCCGCCGCCGGGCAGATACCAGCCCGCGACATAGCTGTGCTTGACAAGAAACACCCTGTTGTCGGCATCGAGCACGACGGCGCGGACGCCGAGCGTCATGCCACGAACCAGCAGGAAATAGGCGTGGAAGAAGCGCCGCAGCAGCGGCTCGAATCTCAGTCGGATCCGGTTCAGTCGCTCTCCCATCAGTCTCCCAGGCTTCCCTTGCGCTGATGGCGGGACCTTGCCATTACAGCAAGGGAATAGCGAGGCAATCGCGCGCGATGACATCGTTCCTGGCACCTTTCACGCTCGCCCATCTGTCCGACCCGCACCTAGCGCCGCTGCCGAAGCCGCGGCTGACCGAGCTCGCCGGCAAGCGTGCGCTCGGCTACATCAACTGGACGCGCAACCGCCACAAATACCAGCGCCGCGAGGTGCTCGACGCGCTGGTCGCCGACATGCTGGCACAAGCGCCCGACCACATCGCAGTCACAGGCGATCTCGTCAATCTGGCGATGGAGGCGGAGTTCGCGCCGGCGCGCGCCTGGCTCGAGGGCGTCGGGCCGCCCGACCGCGTCACCACGATTCCCGGCAATCACGACGCCTATGTGCGCGCAACGTCGCATCGCTTCGGCGAGACCTTTGCGCCCTGGCTTGCGAGCGACGACGGCAACACCGGCTTTCCGGGTGTGCGCCGCCGCGGGCCGGTCGCGCTGATCAGCCTCTCCAGCGCCGTGCCGACGCCGCCCTTGATGGCGACGGGCACGCTCGGGCGCGATCAGCTGGCTGATCTCGAGCGCGTGCTCGACACGCTCGCAGCCGAGGACGTCTTCCGCGTGCTGCTCGTGCATCATCCCCTGAAGTCCGGTGCGCGCCAGAAGCGGCTGACGGATTCCGCAAGCCTGCTGTCGCTGCTCAAGCGCCACGGTGTCGAGCTCGTCCTGCACGGGCACGACCACATCCATTCGACGATGTGGTTCGAAGGTCCCAATGGCGATATTCCGGCGATCGGCGTGCCGTCGGCCTCGGCGCTCGCGCACGGCCGCTATCCGGCGGCGGCTTACAATCTGTTCGGGATCGAGAAGGACAATGCCGGCTGGCGCTGCGAGCAGATCGTGCGAAGCATCGATCATGGCCTGCAGGTTCGGGAGATCAAGCGAACGCGGCTGGTGTGAGAATTTCGTCATTCCGGGGCGCGCGTCAGCGCGAGCCCGGAATCCATTGGGCCTCAGCGCATGGCGATGAATGGATTGCGGGTTCATGCTACGCATGCCCCGGAATGACGGAGGGAAATACTCCGAGACGACGGAAAGACTTTCACCAGCTCCGCAACGCCGCAAGCACGGCGACACCGAACAGCGCGGCGGCGCCAAGAATGAAACCCAGCACGAACGGCCAGATGCGCGAGCGGCGCGGCGGCTGCTCTGCGACGTCCTCCTTCGGCTCTGACGGCACCACCATCGCGCGCTCGCGTTCGATCATGCGACGGGCGACATAGTCAGTCACGGCCTCCACGATGACGGCGGTGTCGTGGGATTCGGCGAGCACGATGCGGCCGAAACGGGTGTCCTGGACAAAGCGGTACTGCCGCTTGTCGCGCCCCATCACGATGTGGGCGACGACATCGATCCAGAGCCTGGGCGTATCGCCCTGGCTGATGCCGCGGTCGAACAGGTCGATCTGATCGGGCACCTGCGCGAACAGCGGATCGAGCGCGTCGTTGAGGATCTCGAGCCGGGCCACCTCGGCGTCCCTGAGATCGACCACCACGCCGGTTCGGTCGGCGGCCTCGATCCGCGCGCGGAGCAGCGCATCGCGCAGCCGCACCGGGCGCGGCTGACTGGGATGGATACCGCTGGTTTCGGGCTCTGACATGATCGGCCTCGTCCTCGACTTTCCGCCGTTAACCTATCAGCAACCATAACCTGAGCAAAGGGCCCATCATTCCAGATACTTACAGAGCCCCAGGGGGCATGACCTGTGCCAAAAACAGACGATCCCACCCGGCTTGCGCCGGATGGGACCCTCCGTCCTTGGACGTCTTCTTAGAGGTTGTCAGGCAGCCGTCAGGCCGAGACCCGCGACGGCTCTTCCACGATCGAGAAACGGACGCCGGCCTTGTGGCGGTTCTCTTCCGAAACCGAGCGCCAGGCGTCTTCGGCTTCCTTGCGGGTCTTGAACGGACCCTGCACCTGGGCCGAGCCTTCGACGAGCTTGTGGAAGTTCATCGAGCCGAACTCGCCGCCGATCACCCAGAAATTGCTGCCTTTGGTCATTGTCAGTCTCCTCTTGGATGGCGTTAGCCGAACTGGTTCATCGTGTTGTGGGCGCCGCCCGCCTTCAGGGCCGCTTCACCTGCGAAATATTCCTTGTGGTCATCGCCGATATCGGAGCCGGCCATGTTCTGGTGCTTGGCGCAGGCGATACCCTGACGGATCTCCTGACGCTGGACGTTCTTGACGTAGCCGAGCATGCCCTGCTCGCCGAAATACTCGCGTGCGAGGTTGTCGGTGGACAGCGCGGCCGTGTGGTAGGTCGGCAGCGTGATCAGGTGGTGGAAGATGCCGGCACGCTTGGCCGAATCCGCCTGGAAGGTCCGGATGCGCTCGTCGGCCTCGATCGCCAGCGGCGTATCGTCGTATTCCGGCTTCATCAGCTCGGCCCTGACGTACTTGCTGACATCCTTGCCGGCTTCCTTCATCGCGTCGTAGACCTGCTGACGGAAGTTGATGGTCCAGTTGAACGACGGCGAGTTGTTGTAGGCGAGCTTGGCGTTCGGGATGACCTCACGGATGCGGTCGACCATCTTGGCGATCTGCTCGATATGCGGCTTCTCGGTCTCGATCCAGAGCAGGTCCGCGCCGTTCTGCAGCGAGGTGATGCTGTCGAGCACGCAGCGGTCCTCGCCCGTACCGGCGCGGAACTGGTAGAGGTTCGAGGGCAGCCGCTTCGGACGCAGCATCTTGCCGTTGCGGTTGATGATGACGTCGCCGTTGCGGGCGTTCGCCGCCGTCACTTCCTCGCAATCGAGGAAGCTGTTGTACTGGTCGCCGATGTCGCCCGGCTTGTGGCTGACGGCGATCTGCTGCGTCAGGCCAGCGCCGAGCGAGTCGGTGCGGGTGACGATGATGCCGTCCTCGACACCGAGCTCGAGGAAGGCGTGGCGGCAGGCGCGGATCTTGGCGAGGAAAACCTCGTGCGGCACGGTGACCTTGCCGTCCTGGTGACCGCACTGCTTCTCGTCCGAGACCTGGTTCTCGATCTGCAGCGCGCAGGCGCCCGCTTCGATCATCTTCTTGGCGAGCAGATAGGTCGCCTCGGCGTTACCGAAGCCGGCGTCGATGTCGGCGATGACGGGCACGACATGGGTCTGGAAGTTGTCGATCTTCGCGATCAGCTCCTTCTCGCGGGTCGCATCGCCTTCCTTGCGCGCCTTGTCGAGCAGACGGAAGATGTCGTTGAGCTCGCGGGCATCGGCTTGACGGAGGAAGGTGTAGAGCTCTTCGATCAGCGCCGGCACCGAGGTCTTCTCGTGCATCGACTGGTCGGGCAGCGGTCCGAACTCGGAACGCAGCGCCGCGATCATCCAGCCGGACAGATACAGATATTTGCGATCGGTCCTGCCGCCGAAGTGCTTCTTGATCGAGATCAGCTTCTGCTGCGCGATGAAGCCGTGCCAGCAGCCCAGCGACTGCGTGTACTTGGTCGGATCCTTGTCATAGGCCGCCATGTCGGCCCGCATCAGCGCCGCGGTGTAGCGGGCGATGTCCAGGCCGGTCTTGAAACGGTTCTGCAGGCGCATGCGCGCGACCGCCTCGGCCGTCACCCCGTTCCAGGTCGGCTGGCTGTCGAGGAGCGCCCGGGCCGCGTCGATCTCGCTCTGATACGACGCCGGGCCCTGGAGGGTGTTGATGCCGCGAGGCTGGTAGTTCATGTGCCTGATCCTTCTCGATGACGACGAAGCGTTGGCTTCGTCATCGACATTTTTGACAATGCATTGCGAAATGCGTGTCAGGAGATAAACGCGAGAAAGAGAAGTTCGTACAGAGGACTTGTATTCGAATGGTGATGTCATGTAACATCAGAACATGTAATAGATGTAACTTTGTAAATCCTGTAAAGTATAGGTCAGAAAGACTGACCTTGATGCCCCTGGAGTCCTAGGAATGGCCGGCGAATCCGGGAAGAAACTGTTCGTCGGCCCACGCTTCCGGCGGATCCGGCAGCAATTGGGGCTGTCGCAGACGCAGATTGCCGAGGGGCTCGGGATCTCGCCGAGCTATGTGAACCTCATCGAGCGGAACCAGCGCCCGGTGACGGCGCAGATCCTGCTGCGGCTCGCCGAGACCTACGATCTCGACCTTCGGGACCTCGCCACCGCCGACGAGGACCGCTTCTTCGCCGAGCTCAACGAGATCTTCTCCGATCCGCTGTTCCGCCAGATCGACGTTCCCAAGCAGGAGCTGCGTGACCTCGCCGAGCTCTGTCCCGGCGTCACCCATGCGCTGCAACGGCTCTATGCGGCCTATACCGAGGCGCGCCAGGGCGAGACGCTGGCCGCGGCGCAAATGGCCGACCGCGACGTCGGCACGCGCTATGAGGCCAATCCGGTCGAGCGCGTGCGCGAGCTGATCGAGGCCAACCGCAACTATTTTCCGGAACTCGAGCAGGCCGCGGAAAACCTGCGTGACGAGTTGAACGTCCCGGCCGAAGGGCTTTATGCCGCGCTCGTCGAGCGCCTGCGCGAAAAGCATTCGATCCAGACCCGCATCATGCCTGTCGACGTGATGCGCGAGACGCTGCGCCGGTTCGACCGCCACCGCCGCCAGCTCCTGGTCTCGGAGCTGGTCGACCTGCCCGGCCGCGCCTTCCAGCTCGCCTTCCAGCTGGGTCTCGGCGAGTGCGCGCAAGCGTTGGAGACCATCATCAGCCGCGCGGGTCCGCTCGACGATGCGCCGCGCCGGCTGTTCCGCATCACGCTCGGCAATTACTTTGCGGCGGCCGTGATGATGCCCTACCCGACGTTCCTCGCGGCCGCCGAGGCGCTCAACTACGACATTCACGTGCTGGCGCAGCGCTTCAATTCGGGCTTCGAGCAGGTGTGCCATCGCCTCACCACGCTGCAGCGGCCGAACGCGCGCGGGATTCCGTTCTTCCTGCTGCGCGTCGACAACGCCGGCAACGTCTCGAAGCGCTTCTCCTCCGGCACGTTCCCGTTCTCGAAGTTCGGCGGCACGTGTCCACTGTGGAACGTGCACTCCACTTTCGACACGCCGGACCGCCTGTTGAAGCAGGTGATCGAGCTGTCCGACGGCACGCGCTATTTCTCCATCGCGCAGATGGTGCGCCGTCCCGTCGCGCCGCATCCGCTGCCGCAGCCGCGCTTCGCTATCGGCCTCGGCTGCGAAATCCGCCACGCCGCGCGCCTGACCTACGCCGCCGGCATCGATCTGGAGAAGACCGAGGGCACGCCGATCGGCGTCAATTGCCGGCTTTGCGAGCGCGAAAACTGCGCCCAGCGCGCCGAGCCGCCGATCACGCGCACGCTGATCCTGGATGAGACGACGCGGCGGGTGTCGAGCTTTGCGTTCTCGAACGCACGGGAGTTGTGAGGGCGGCGGCTGTGCGCTTGGCGGAAGGCGCACGCCACAGATTCACCGTCGTCCTGGCGAAGGCCAGGACCCATAGCCACCGGCCTTGGCTTCGGCCAACGGCCTCGACTGGCTCGGCAATGACAACTACGTTCGCTGCCTGAAATATGTCAGCGCGCTCGCTCACGGCGATAACGCCGCCTATGACCGCGGCCGCAGGGCCTGCAACCGTCAGTACTATCCAGGCCATCCCGGCTACGACTACTGAGATGACGGGCCACGGCGCGAGGCCGCGCCGCCCGCGCGGCCTTTCGTCGTCACCGCCATGGTTAACCTGCCGCTAATCCGCTCGCGCGAACTGCAACCAACGATTAAGCACGCCTCAACATCGGCGCCTTAGCCTCGCCCCACTCACGTTTCGCAAACAACGGCAGCCTATCCTGCCGTGCGAAGTGACATCAGGGGGTTCATCATGCGCATTGCGTTGCTGCTGACCGCGACCATCGTCGGCGCGCTGTTCGCCAATCCGTCCAACGCCGGCTCGCTCGACGTCGCGTCGGCTGACGCGGCAAAATCGCTGCCGCCCGGCTTCCAGAGCTATCGCGGCTACATGTTCGACGTCTCGGAGGCAACCGATCGCAAGGACCTCGACAAGCTCACCGACAATCTCAAGCGCCAGATCGACGTCGTGGAGGCCGCGGGCCTCTCGCCGCGCGTGATGCGCTTCTTCCGCACCGTTCCGATCATCGCAAGCGAGATGGCCTGCCTCGACGAAGGCGCCGCGACCGCGTGCTACGGCCGGGTCACCCCGGACATCCAGCGCACCACGCCGCGCACGCTGACGGTGTGGGACCACGACAGCCAGCGCTGGACCAATCCGAATGCCGTCGACCTCGCCGTCGATTCCGGGCTCGGCGTGATCATGGTCCGCCCGGACATGATGCGCTACGAGAAGGAGGCCGTGCTGCTCCACGAGATGATGCACGCCTATCACGCGCGGCTGTTGCCGGACGGCTACGCCAACAAGGGCGTGATCATCTATTACGCCCTTGCCAAGAGCAAGGATCTCCTGCCCAAGGAGGCCTATGCGATGAAGAACCAGATGGAGTTCTTTGCCGTGACCGCCAGCATCTTCCTGGCCGGAAAGAGCGACATACAGGATCCGAAGACCCGCGAAGCGCTCAAGGAAAAGATGCCGGACTATTACAAGTATCTGGTCGGCATATTCGGCTTCGACCCCGATCCGGCAGCAAATTCGAGCGGACCGGTCGCCTCGTTGAAGTGAGCCCGACACGGCGCCCTTCGCGCCAAGCGAATGCCAAGAGCCGCGCGAAATGCGCGGCTTTTCTGTTTTGGTAACCGGAAGCTGCGGATGACTCACCTGCGGCAATTGCCAAGCAGGGGCCCGATCTGCATAGTCCCGCCGCATCGATTGGGACCGTTTCGAAGGGGATAGAAGACATGGCGGACGCCGACCTGGATGTCGTGATCCGGCAACTGGCCAGACAGCTGCAGACGGGCCTGATGACCCGCGCCAAGGAGCGCCGGGATCGCTTCAGCGGCCTTGCCGCCAAGGCCAAGAGCAAGGAGACCGGCGCCCGTTTCAAGATGATGGCCAAGGCCACCATCGAACAGGCCACCGCCGCCGCACGGCGCCTGCAGATGTCCGCGGACAACGTCGCCGACAGCTACGCCCGCGCCATGCGGCTGGCCGCCAGCGCGCCTGCCGAGGTGAAAGCGGAAAAGCCGGCGAAGGAGAAGCCGGCGAAGAAGGCCGCAAACGCGAAGAAGGCCAAAGCCAAGAAAGCGAAGTAGGCCCCCTTCCTTCGGCGAAAGGACGACCGCTCACCGCTGCGGGGTCAAGACCCGGGTCGGCTCCGTCTGCGTGAGCTCAGCCAGCTTGGCGCGTGCGGCGTCGCGCGTCTTCGCGTCCCTGCCGGGGGGCAGCGCGAGCGCGGCTTCGAAATCGGCGCGGGCGTCATTGGCCTGGCCGCGGGCGAGGAAGGCGAGGCCGCGGTCGAGGCGGGCCTGTGCGTCCGTGGGGTCGAGGCGCACGGCTGTGCTGTAGCTCAGGATTGCGCGATCGAGATCGCCCTTGGCAACAAGCGCAAGGCCGCGCTCGCGATAGGGCACGGCGGGCTTGGGATCAAGCGCGATCGCCTCGTCGTAGTCGGCGATGGCAAGGGCGAGATCACCGTTCTGCCGGTAGGCCTGCGCGCGGTCGCGAAAGAGCGAAGCGCGGTTGGGATTGAGATGGATGGCCTCGCTGAAGTCGGCGATCGCCCGGCTGTTGTCGCCATGACGCAGCGCGATCCGCCCGCGCCCTTCATAGGCGAACGCGATCAGGGAACCGCGAAGCGGCGAGAAGCCGATCACGGCCGAGCAGATGTCGGGCTCGTCCTCATCACCGCAATTCACGACCGTGTGCGTGGACAGGCCGATGACCACGCCCAGGACGATCAACAATGGCACGGCAGCTCTGGTCATCTTCGACGGCGGCAGGCAGAGGGCCGGCCACGCATCCCCTTTCGAAGGAACATTCTCGGTCAGGTCATAGCACCGGCCGGCGCGCCGCTCTGTGCGCCAGATCACAATGCCTGCATAATCCGCGCCTTGCGCATGGCAGCGTGCTCAAGGCCTGCCCTTGCGGAACTACGCGAGGTCGAGGATCCAGATGCAGCACTTCCAGACCACCAGGCCAAGCAGATAGCACCAGACAACCGTCACCGAGGCCAGTGAGGTCAGCAGCAGTGCGCCTTCCATTCGTTCTGCAAGGCCTTCACGCGGTGCAATATCGCGTTTGACCACATGCTCGATTTGCAACGGTACCATGCGAACCTCCGGCGATCTGCATATGCAAAGTCTGCCACTCGGCGAGCATTTCGAATGTCATTGCTCCCCCAGCCAAGGCGAGCAAGCATTGATCTGGCGCAACAGTCCGCAAAGCGCAAGTTAACATTTCGGATAGTGCGCAGCAGCAACCGCACCCTGACGTGATTTTGTCAGGCGGCGGCAATGCGACGTTGAATGAAAAATCTCGCTTGAATTGCAACGCTGGCAGAATGCGTCCGCGCGGCGCGCGAGCTCATCCCCACGGTCCGCGCGAGGATGATCGGCCCCACGGGCCGCGCGGCGGATAGTTCTCGTTCGCACCAACTGACGGCGCCGCATGAGCACTGAGCTCAGCCGAGAGTTGCCGGAGCGCCGCGATACGGTTTTGCGTCGAGGGATGGGTGGCGAAGAGATTGTCGACGCCATGGCCCGACAGCGGGTTGATGATGAACATGTGCGCGGTCGCGGGATTGCGCTCGGCCTCGACATTCGGCACCTGATGCGCCGCGCTCTCGATCTTGACGAGCGCGGAGGCGAGCCACATCGGCTGGCCGACGAGACGCGCGCCAAGATTGTCAGCGGCATATTCGCGGGTGCGGCTGATCGCCATCTGCACCAGCATGGCACCGAGCGGCGCCAGGATCATCATCAGGATCGAGCCGACAATGCCGGGCCCGTTGTTGTCGCGGTTGCCGCCGAAGAACATTCCGAACTGCGCCAGCATCGAGATGGCGCCGGCGATGGTCGCGGTGATGGTCATGAGGAGCGTATCGTGATGCTTGATATGCGCAAGCTCGTGCGCGATGACGCCGGCGAGCTCCTCACGGCTGAGCTGGCGCATCAGGCCGGTGGTGACGGCAACGGCGGCATTCTCGGGATTGCGCCCGGTCGCGAATGCATTCGGTTGCGGCTCGTCCATCAGGAACACGCGCGGCATCGGCAAGCCGGCGCGGCCAGCAAGCTCGGCAACGAGGCCGACCAGCTCCGGCGCGCTTGCACGGTCGACCTCGTGGGCGCCGTACATCGACAGCACCATGCGGTCCGAGTTCCAGTAGGTGAAGAGATTGGTCGCGGCCGCAATGACAAGCGCGATCATCGCGCCGGCGGCGCCGCCGATCAGATAGCCCACGCCCATGAACAGGGCGGTGAGGCCTGCGAGAAGCATTGCGGTACGCAGATAGTTCATGGCCGTCTCCAAAGCCGGCCATGGGCCCTGGAGGCGCTGCAAGCCGGCACACCTCAGGTAGGAATGCCTCCGGCCGGAGCGCAAGGTTTCAGGGTGCGTCGCGGAGCCGCGGCACTGGCTTGAGCTTGGTCATTCCATTAAAGTTCGCCGAGAAATTTCGCCAAGAACTTTCGCCAAGAATCCAAGCGTCTCCCCCTTCCGGAAACCTCATGCGTCAGACCCGATTGACGATCGCGGCCGTTGCCCTCGCCGCGCTCTCTGTTCCCGCCGCCGCCCAGTTCGCGCCGCCGCCAGCAAGGCCCGCCGCTCCGAAGGCCACCGCGCCCTCGCCGCGTGCCGCATCGTGCCACAACGGAGCGAGCTTCGACCGCTTCCTCGCCGACGTGAAACAGCAGGCGGTGGCTGCCGGCGTGTCGCAGCATGCGCTGTCGGAAGCCGGGCCCTACCTCGTCTACGACCAGGGCATCGTCAACCGCGACCGCGGCCAGCGCGTGTTCGGACAGCTCTTCACCGAATTCGCCGGCCGCATGGCGGCGCCCTATCGGATGCAGAACGGCCAGCAGCACATCAAGCAATACGCCGCGGCCTTTGCGCGCGCCGAAAAGGAATATGGCGTGCCGCCGGCGGTGATCGCGGCTTTCTGGGGCCTGGAGAGCGATTTCGGCGCCAACATGGGCAATCTGCCGACGCTGAAATCGCTGGTGTCGCTGGCCTATGACTGCCGGCGTTCGGAGATGTTCGTGGGCGAGACCATCGCCGCGCTGAAAGTGATCGATCGCGGCGATCTCACGCCCGACGAGATGATCGGCTCCTGGGCCGGCGAGCTCGGCCAGACCCAGTTCCTGCCGACGCATTACGTCAACTATGCCGTCGACTATGACGGCGACGGACGGCGCGACCTCTTGCGCTCGGCGCCCGACGTGATCGGCTCGACCGCGAACTACATCGCCAATGGCTTGAAGTGGCGGCGCGGCGAGCCGTGGCTGGAGGAGATCAAGGTGCCCTCGAACCTGCCCTGGGACCAGACCGATCTCAGCGTGCAGCTGCCGCGCTCGAAATGGGCTCAGTTCGGCGTCACCTACCCCGATGGCCGTCCGCTGCCGAATGACAATCTCGCGGCGTCCGTGCTGCTGCCGATGGGACGCTTTGGGCCGGCCTTCATGGCCTATGCGAATTTCGCTGCCTACACCGAGTGGAACAACTCGCTGATCTATTCGACCACCGCGGGCTACCTCGCCTCCCGCATTGCCGGGGCGGCGCCGATGCGCAAGCCTGCCGGGCAAGTCGCGCAATTGCCGTTCAACGAGATCAAGGAATTGCAGCAATTGCTGGTCCGCGCCGGCTTCAATGTCGGCAAGGTCGACGGTGTGCTGGGCCAGCAGAGTCGCGCGGCCGTGAAGGCGATGCAGCTCAAATACGGCCTGCCGGCGGATTCCTGGCCAACCGCCGAGCTTTTGGCCCGCATGCGCGGCGGTACGGCGCAGGCCCAACCGCCGGCGACGACGGTGCGATAGAATTTTCGCACCGCACAAGCCACTTTCGCGATTGTATTGTTTCATGAGGCTCCCATGTGAGTGGCTCAGGTTTTCTCCTGAAATCTCCCACCTTTTGAAGCGAGCAACACATGTCCTTTTACGACGCCGTCGTTCCCGCCTACCTGCAAATGCTGAACAGCCTGACCGGCCTGCTCACCAAAGCCGAGGCGCATTGCGCGGCCAAAAAGATCGACCCGAGCGTGCTGCTCGGATCGCGCCTCTTCCCGGACATGCTGCCGCTGTCGAAGCAGATCCAGCTCGTCAGCGATTTCGCCGCCAAGGGCTGCGCCCGGCTGACCCATAGCGAGGTGCCGGCGATGCCGGACACCGAAACCAGCTTCGCCGACTTGAAGCAGCGGCTCGCGAAGACCATCGACATCGTCAAATCGTTCAAGCCGGAACAGTTCGAGGGCGCCGACGGCAAGGACGTCACTTTCCCCGTCGGTCCCGACCGGACCATGACCCTGAAGGGCCAGCAATTCTTCAGCTCGGCGTCGTTGCCGAACTTCTATTTCCATGCGGCCACCGCGCACGGGATCCTGCGTCATAACGGCGTCGAGATCGGCAAGCGCGATTTCCTCGGCGTCAACTGATCTGACGTGAGCTGATTTGCGCAATCGCACGGCCACGGCAGCGGAATTTCGCTGTCGTGGCCGAAAATGCGCATGAATCATGCTGCGCGGAGCCTTCCGCGCAGCTCGCCTGCACTTTCCGAATGGCTCATCCCTTGCGCCTGATGCCGCAATGCACAAGTGTTCCAGACCTCTTAACCCCTGGAAGCACCCCAATGAGCCGTTCGACCAAATTGTTTGAGACCTACAAACTCGGCCCGATCACGCTGGCCAACCGCCTGGTGATGGCGCCGCTGACGCGCAACCGCGCCGCGCCCGGCACCTTCGTCCCCTCGCCGCTCGCCGCCGAGTATTACGGCCAGCGCGCATCCGCGGGCCTCCTGATCACCGAAGCGAGCCAGGTCTCGCAGCAGGGCCAGGGCTACCAGGACACCCCCGGCATCTATTCGAAGGACCAGGTCGCCGGCTGGCGCAAGGTCACCGACAAGGTGCATGAGCGCGGCGGCAAGATCTTCATCCAGCTCTGGCATGTCGGCCGCATCTCGCATGTCGACCTGCAGGCGGGCGGCGCGGCGCCGGTGGCGCCGAGCGCGATCCGCGCCAAGGGCAAGACCTTCGTCAACGGCACCTTCGCCGACGTCTCCGAGCCGCGCGCGCTCGAGCTGTCCGAAATTCCCGGGATCATCGACGACTTCAAGCGCGCCGCCAGGAATGCGCTGGAGGCCGGCTTCGACGGCGTCGAGATCCATGGAGCCAACGGCTACCTGCTCGACCAGTTCGCCAAGGACGGTGCCAACAAGCGCACCGACGCCTATGGCGGCTCGATCGAGAACCGCGCGAAGCTGATGCTCGAAGTCTCCAAGGCCGTCGCGGCCGAGGCCGGCGCCGACCGGACCGGCATCCGCATCTCGCCGGTGACGCCCGCCAACGACATCGTGGATTCCAATCCGCAGGCGCTATTCGACTACATCACCGACGGCCTTGGCGCCTTGAGGCTCGTTTATCTCCACGTCGTCGAAGGCGCCACCGGCGGCCCGCGCGACTTCGCACCCTTCGACTATGCGTCCTTGCGCAAGCGCTTCTCGGGCGCCTACATCGCCAACAACGGCTACGATTTCGATCTCGCAACCAAGGTGCTGGATGCGAACGCGGCCGACCTGATCGCCTTCGGCAAGCCGTTCATCTCCAACCCCGACCTGGTCGAACGGCTGAAGAAGGGGGCGGCATTGAACGACTGGGACAAGAACACGTTCTACGGCGGCGGCGCCAAGGGCTACACGGACTATCCGACCCTCGCAGCCGAGCCGGCGGAGTAAGAAGCGTCCCACACGACAGCTGTCATGCCCCGCGAAGGCGGGGCATCCAGTACGCCGCGGCCCCTCGATTCAACAACACTGCCGCGGAGTACTGGGTTGCCCGTTTTCGCGGGCAATGACAGCGAACGCGCCGAGACAGCCCATCTCACCAAAAACAAAAAGGCCGGGATTGCTCCCGGCCTTTCGTCGTTATGAGGCTTCGCTTACTGCAGCGAGGCGCGCTTGGGCGGGGTGGCCGGCCACGACTTGATCAGCGTGTCGTAGTCGACGGTCTCGCCCTTCGGCTTCTCGTTGGCAAGCTTGCGCTGCGGCGCGATGGTGCCGTCCTTCTCGGCCTTGGCGAACCAGTATTCGGCCGACTCCTTCTTGTGCAGCTTCGGGCCGCACTTGCCCTGCACGCCGGACTTCTCCAGGCGCTCCATCACGGAGTCCTGGGCAGCTGCCAGCGCGTCCATCGCCTGCTGCGGGGTCTTCGCACCCGACGACGCATCGCCGATGTTCTGCCACCACAGCTGAGCGAGCTTCGGATAGTCGGGCACGTTGTTGCCGGTCGGGGTCCACTGCACGCGCGCGGGCGAGCGGTAGAACTCGATCAGGCCGCCGAGCTTCGGCGCACGCTCGGTGAACGACTTGTCCCAGATGTCGGATTCACGGATGAAGGTGAGACCGACATGGCTCTTCTTCAGCGACACCGTCTTGGAGATGATGAACTGCAGATAGAGCCAGGCTGCCTTGCGGCGATCCGCCGGGGTCGACTTCAGCAGCGTCACGGAGCCGGCGTCCTGATAGCCGAGCTTCATGCCTTCCTTCCAGTAGGCGCCGTGCGGCGACGGAGCCATACGCCACTTCGGCGTACCGTCCGCGTTCATCACGGCGATGCCCGGCTTCACCATGTCGGCGGTGAAGGCGGTGTACCAGAACATCTGCTGGGCGATGTTGCCCTGAGCCGGCACAGGGCCCGCTTCAGAGAAGGTCATGCCCTGCGCCTGCGGCGGCGCGTACTTCTTCAGCCACTCGAGGTACTTGGTGATCGAGTAGACCGCCGCCGGACCATTGGTGTCGCCACCACGGTCGACCGACGAGCCGACCGGACTGCAGCCCTCCATGCGGATGCCCCACTCGTCGACCGGCAGACCGTTCGGAATGCCCTTGTCGCCGTTGCCGGCCATCGAGAGCCAGGCGTCGGTGAAACGCCATCCGAGCGACGGGTCCTTTTTGCCATAGTCCATATGGCCGTAGACCTTGACGCCGTTGATCTCCTTGATGTCGTTGGTGAAGAACTCGGCGATGTCTTCATACGCCGACCAGTTCACGGGCACGCCGAGATCGTAGCCATACTTGGCCTTGAACTTGGCCTTGTAGTCGGGGTTGGTGAACCAGTCGTAGCGGAACCAATAGAGGTTCGCGAACTGCTGGTCGGGCAGCTGATAGAGCTTGCCGTCCGGCGCGGTCGTGAACGACTTGCCGATGAAGTCGTTGACGTCGAGCATGGGGTCGGTGACGTCCTTGCCCTCGCCGGTCATGTAGTCGGACAGCACGATGGTCTGGCCGTAGCGGAAGTGGGTGCCGATCAGGTCGGAGTCGTTGATCCAGCCGTCGTACACGTTCTTGCCGGACTGCATCTGGGTCTGCAGCTTCTCGACCACGTCACCTTCCTGGATGATGTCGTGCTTGAGCTTGATGCCGGTGAGTTCGGTAAACGCCTTGGCCAGCGTCTGCGACTCATATTCGTGGGTCGTGATGGTTTCGGAGACGACGTTGATCTCCATGCCCTTGAAGGGCTCGGCCGCCTTGGCGAACCATTCCAGCTCCTTCTTCTGGTCTTCCTTCGACAGGGTCGAGGGCTGGAATTCCGCGATCCACTTCTGGATCGTGGCGTCGTCAGCGGCGCGAACCGGCGCCGAAGCTGCGAACGCGGTGGCGAGAATGGCCGCGGCGCTCGATACGGTCAGAAAACTAATCTTGGTCAATGGACCTTTCCTTCTCCTAAACTGTCGCATGTTGTTCCTCCGTTGCAGCGACAAACTTTATACAGGCCCGGGTTGACCCCGGATCTGGCCGTCCCTTCGCAAGCTTCAGACCGTGCGAAAAACAAGCACGGCCGTCACCAGCGAAATTCCACTTGCGAGCCACAGGCTCGAAATCTCGATGCCCTCCTCACCGATCGGCAGCGAGGCGATCGGGTTGGTGCCGACGAGGCCGATCCACGCGAGGTGAATGACGGCCGCCAGGATCAACGAGATGAACAGGCGATCGCCGCGCGTGGTCGGAATGCTGAGCACGCCGACACGCTCGGCCTCGGGATACGCAGCCGCGAGCCACGTCATCACCGCGAGCGTACAGGCGAGCGCGACGAAGAAGATCGCCGTCGGCAGCGTCCAGGCCATCCATGCAATGGATTCCATGAGAACCTCCTAGACCCGGCCGAGCGCGAAACCGCGCGCGATGTAGTTGCGGACGAACCAGATCACGAGCGCGCCCGGAATGATGGTGAGCACGCCGGCGGCCGCCAGCAGGCCCCAATCCATGCCGGCCGCCGACACCGTGCGCGTCATGATCGCCGCGATCGGCTTGGTCTGCACCGAGGTCAGCGTCCGCGCCAGCAGCAGCTCGACCCAGGAGAACATGAAGCAGAAGAAGGCGGCGACGCCGATGCCGCTCGCGATCAGCGGCACCAGGATCCGGACGAAGAAGCGCGGGAAGGAATAGCCGTCGAGGAAGGCGGTCTCGTCGATCTCGCGCGGCACGCCGGAGACGAAGCCTTCGAGGATCCATACCGCCAGCGGGACGTTGAAGATGCAATGCGCGAGCGCAACGGCCCAAGGAGTATCAAAGAGCCCGATCGCCGAATAGAGGTTGAAGAACGGCAGCGCATAGACCGCCGCCGGCGCCATGCGGTTCGACAGCAGCCAGAAGAACAGGTGCTTGTCGCCGAGGAAGCGGTAACGCGAGAACGCATAGGCCGCGGGCAACGCCACCGAGATCGAGATGACGGTGTTGAGGATGACGTATTCGAGCGAATTGATGTAGCCGGAATACCAGCTCTCATCGGTAAAGATGCGCTTGTAGTGCTGAAGCGTCGGCGTATGCGGCCACAAGGTCATCGTCGAGACGATCTCGGCGTTGGTCTTGAAGCTCATGTTGACGAGCCAGTAGATCGGCAACAGCAGGAAGATCAGGAACAGCCCCATGATGAGGCGCCGGCCGGGGATCGAGTGCATCACGCGGCTCCTTCCTGGGGTTTCCGTTCGCTGCCGGCATTGGTCATGACGGTGTAGAAGATCCAGCAGACGATCAGGATGATCAGGTTGTAGACCAGCGAGAGCGCGGCGGCCTTGCCGAGGTCGAACTGGCCGAGCGCGATCTTGACGAGTTCGATCGACACGAAGGTGGTCGAGTTGCCCGGGCCTCCGCCGGTGACGACGAACGGCTCGGTGTAGATCATGAAACTGTCCATGAAGCGCAGCAGCACGGCGATCAGGAGCACGCGGTTCATCTTCGGCAGCTGGATTGCCTTGAACACGGCCCAGCGTGAAGCGCCGTCGATCTGGGCGGCCTGATAATAGGCCTCGGGGATCGACTTCAGGCCGGCATAGCAGAGCAGCGCGACGAGGCTGGTCCAGTGCCAGACGTCCATCACGATGACGGTGACCCAGGCGTCGATGTCGTTGGAGACGTAGTTATAGTCGAGCCCGATGTGGTTGAGGACATAGCCGAGCAAGCCGATGTCGGGCCGGCCGAAGATCTGCCAGATCGTGCCGACCACGTTCCACGGAATCAACAGCGGCAGCGCGAGGGTGACGAGGCAGGCGGCGACGGTCCAGCCCTGACGCGGCATCGACAGCGCGACGACGATGCCGAGCGGCACCTCGATGGCGAGGATCACGAGCGAGAAGAACAGATTGCGGCCGAGCGAGGCGAGGAAGCGGCCGCCGAGATCGGTCGAGGGATCGAGCAACTCCTTGAACCAGCCGACGCCGTTCCAGAAGAACTGGTTGTTGCCGAAGGTGTCCTGCATCGAATAATTCACCACCGTCATCAGCGGCAGCACCGCCGAGAAGGCGACGACCAGGAACACCGGCAGCACCAGGAACCAGGCTTTTTGGTTGACGGTCTTGTCCATCAGGCGGTCCCTTCCACCAGAAGGCTGTCAGCATAAACGTGAATATGTGCCGGATCGAGCTTCAGCCCGGCATTTCCATCGGAGCCGGTGAAGCCAGCCGGCGCACGCGCCGCGATCTTGGCCTCGCCGATACGCACGCGCGCGAAACGGATGCGGCCAAGGTCGTCGATGCGGTCGATTTTTGCCGTCAGCAGGCCGGGCCCGGGCGCGATCGCGTCAACGAATTCCGGACGCACGCCGATCTCGATCCTGGCGCCTGCCGGCAGGTTGTCGTAGCTGCGGTTCAGCGCGATGACATGGCCCTCGACCCTTGCCTCGCGCCCCTTCACCTCGGCGGGCAGAATGTTCATGCCGGGCGAGCCGATGAAATAACCGACGAAGGTGTGGGCGGGCTTGTCGAACAGCTCCGCCGGCGTGCCGCTCTGCACCACGCGGCCGTCATGCATGACGACGACGGTGTCGGCGAAGGTCAGCGCCTCCGTCTGGTCGTGGGTGACGTAGATCATCGTGAGATCGAGTTCGCGGTGCAGCGCCTTCAGCTTGGAGCGGAGCTGCCATTTCAATTCGGGATCGATCACGGTCAGCGGCTCGTCGAACAGCACGGCGGCGACGTCGGAACGGACGAGGCCGCGGCCAAGCGAGATCTTCTGCTTGGCGTCGGCGGTGAGCCGCGTCGCCTTGCGGTTCAGATAGGGCTCGAGATCGAGCAGGCGGCCGATGTCGGCGACGCGCTTGTCGATCTCGGCCTTCGGCACGCCGCGGTTCTTCAACGGAAAGGCCAGGTTCTGCCCCACCGTCATGGTGTCGTAGATGACCGGAAACTGGAACACCTGGGCGATGTTGCGCTTCTGGGTCGACAGCGGTGTGATGTCCGCCCCGTCGAACAGGATCTTCCCCCGCGACGGCGTGATGATGCCGGAGATGACGTTGAGCAGCGTGGTCTTGCCGCAGCCGGACGGGCCGAGCAGCGCATAGGCGCCGCCCTGCCGCCAGGTCATTGTGACCGGCTTCAGCGCAAAGGTTTCCTGCGGCGCGTCGTTGCCGCCGTAGGAGTGAGCGAGATCGACGAGGTCAATGCGAGCCATCGCGCACCTCCCTCAAGCTTTTTTCTTTGACGCGTTTTCTTCACGCGAACCGCTAGGCACTTCGCTTGAAAACGCTATGGGACCAGGAGCAGCGACCAGGCGGTCGGCCGCATCGAAGACGAATACATCATTGGGGTCGAGCACGGCGTCCAGCGTCTGGCCGGGCTCGAACTCGTGCACGCCGTGCAGCACCGCAACCCAGTTCGATCCGTCGCGGGTCAAATGCACGAAACTCTCCGAACCGGTGATCTCGGTCACCGTGACTGTGGCATGGAAGGCATGGCGGTCGGTCTCGCCATTGGCGAGCGCTAGCTGGTGGGCGCGAAAACCGACGCGATAGGCGCCGTCGGCAAGAGACGAATAGAGACCGGAGGCCGGCGCAGCGATGCCGCCCGCATATTGCACGGAGCCGTTCTTCTTCTCGATGCCGACGAGATTGAGCGGCGGATCGGAGAAAACCTGCGCGACGCGCAGCGTCTGCGGACGGCGGTAGACGCCGGGCGTCTCGCCGATCTGGAGCGCCTGGCCCTCCCACATGCAGACCGTGTTGCCGCCGAGCAGCAGCGCCTCGGTCGGCTCGGTCGTGGCATAGACGAAGATCGCGCCGGAGGCCTCGAAGATGCGCGGCAATTCCGTGCGCAGCTCTTCGCGCAGCTTGTAATCGAGATTTGCGAGCGGCTCGTCGAGCAGCACGAGATCGGCGCCCTTGACCAGCGCACGCGCCATCGCGGTGCGCTGCTGCTGACCGCCGGACAGCTGAAGCGGCGTGCGCTTCAGGAACGGCTCAAGCCGGAGCAGCCTTGCGGCTTCCGCCACGCGCGTCTCGATCTCCTCGCGCGGCTTGCCCTGGACACGAAGCGGCGAAGCGATGTTCTCGTAGACCGTGAGCGAGGGGTAGTTGATGAACTGCTGATAGACCATCGCGACCGACCGCTGCCGCACGTCGACGCCCGTGACGTCCTTGCCGTTGACCAGCACCTTGCCTGAGGTCGGCTTGTCGAGGCCGGCGAGCAGCCGCATGATCGATGTCTTGCCCGACAGCGTCGGCCCGAGCAGCACGTTGAGCGTGCCGCTCTCGAGCGTCAGCGAGACGTCGCGAATGTGTGGAACCCCATCGACGGTCCGGGTCACGTGATCGAGTGTCACGCTCATGAGCGTCCTCCTGCTTGCAGAAGAGGACTTTGCGATACAACGTGGGCCTTGATCCAGTCGTCCAGGGCGGCAATTTCGTCGGCAGACAGCCGCAGTCCGAGCTTGGAGCGACGCCAGACGATATCCTCGGCGGTCACCGCCCATTCGTTGGTCATCAGGTAGCGAACCTCACGTTCGGTCAGAGTTGCGCCAAAGGCCTGGCCGAGATCGGCGGTCGATTTCGCGTCGCCGAGCAGCTTGATGGCGCGGGTGCCGTAGGCGCGCGCAAGGCGCCGCGCATGCTCGTGGCTCAGGAAGGGATAGCCGCGCTGAAGCTCGGCGATCAGGCCATCGACGGCCGACACGTCCATGTCGCCGCCGGGCAGCGGCCATTTGGCGGTCCAGCCCTCACGCGCTTTCGCGCTGCGAAGATAGGGCGCGAGCCGCTCCAGCGCCTCTTCGGCGAGGCGGCGATAGGTCGTGATCTTGCCGCCATAGATCGACAGCAGCGGCACCCCGCCCGGCGTGTCGAGCTCGAATACGTAATCGCGGGTCGCGGCCTTGGCTTCGCTGGCACCGTCGTCATAAAGCGGTCGCACGCCGGAATAGGTCCAGACCACATCCCCATATGCCACGGGCTTGGCGAGATATTCGCTCGCGGCCGCGCAGAGATACTGGATCTCTTCCGCCGTGGCCTTCACCTTGGACGGATCGCCGTCATAATCGCGATCGGTGGTGCCGATCAGGGTGAAATCGTCCTGATAGGGGATGACGAAGATGATGCGGCCATCTGCGTTCTGGAACATGTAGGCGCGGTCGTGGTCGTAGAGCTTCTTGACCACGATGTGCGAGCCCTGCACCAGGCGTACCTTTGCCTTGGCGTTGACGCCCGCACCGCGCCCGAGCACGTCCTCGACCCAGGGACCGCCGGCATTGACCAGCGCACGGGCCTGGATCTGCGAGCGCGCGCCGGTCAGCGTATCGACCATGCTGACAGTCCAAATCCCGTCGGACTGCTTGATGTCGGTCGCACGGGTGCGGGTGCGGATCTCGGCCCCCTTGTCGGCGGCGTCGCGCGCATTGAGCACGACCAGACGCGCGTCATCGACGAAGCAGTCGGAATATTCGAACGCGCGGCCGTAACGATTCGGGATCAGCGGCTTGCCGACTTCGTCGCGCCTGAGATCGAGCGAGCGGGTTGGCGGCAGGAGATGACGGCCGCCGATGTGATCGTAGAGGAAGAGGCCGAGGCGCAGCAGCCAGGCCGGACGCAGACCGGCGTGATGCGGCAGAACGAAACGCAGGGGGCGAATGATGTGGGGCGCGATGCCCCAGAGAATCTCGCGTTCGATCAGCGCTTCGCGGACCAGGCGGAATTCGTAATATTCGAGATAGCGCAGGCCGCCATGCACCAGCTTGGTCGACCAGGACGACGTCCCGCTCGCCAAATCGTTCATTTCGCACAGGAAAACGGTGTTACCCCGGCCGACCGCGTCACGCGCGATGCCGCAACCGTTTACACCGCCTCCAATGATGGCGAGGTCGAAAATACGCTCCAACAGACGCATCCCCCGGAACCCGCTCGTTCAGTCGAGCGGCAGCTTTCGTTTTGGATTAGATCACACCCAAAAACGAAAGCAAGACGAAAGAGTGACTGCCGAAAGCGAAAATGGAACTTTTTCATCGTCAAAGTGGTGAAGAAATAGGCAGGCAGACAGACAGATTTGAGAGCAATCGGCTTGATCGAACGGCATCGAGAGGCTGCCGGGCCAATGACACGCTTGAATGTAGCAACATATCTACATATACATGCGCGCGTATGACGCCGTCGCTACAAGGGAGCTCACGATGGTGACCACTCTCACCAGCCGGGAATTCAATCAGGACACCAGCGGCGCCAAAAAAGCTGCATCGCAAGGACCCGTCTTCATTACGGATCGCGGCCGCCCAGCCCATGTGCTCCTGACGATCGAAGACTATTTGCGTCTGAGCGGCGGACACATGAGCCTTGCCGAGGCTCTGGCGCAGACGAGTACGGACTTTGATTTCGATCCGCCTCGCGTGGATGGCGGAATCTTCAAGTCCGCCGATCTCGACTGATGTTTCTGCTGGACACCAATGTCATCTCCGAATTGAGGCGACCGGATAAAGCCGATCGCAATGTCGTCGCCTGGGCCAATGCAGTTCCTGCGGCGAATTTTTTCATGTCCGCCATCTCGATTCTTGAAATCGAACTTGGTGCGCGCTTGATCGAGCGCAAGGACGCTGCACAAGGCGCCATCCTGCGCAATTGGATCGACACTCAAGTTCTGGCGCGCTTCGAGGGACGAATTCTGGCCATCGACACGGCCCTGGCACAGCGCTGTGCGCAACTTCACGTTCCCAACCCGCGGGCCGAACGCGATGCTCTCATTGCAGCAACCGCGCTTGTCCACGGATTGACGGTTGTCACACGCAATGTGGGGGATTTCGAACCGACAGGCGTGCCGCTGCACAACCCGTGGAACAGCACATAAGCCCTTAGCGCAGCCGCACCACCGGCGCTGCTTCAGGCGCCGCATCCTGCGCATCGGCCTGGATCTCGTCGATATCAGAGCCCTTCGGCATCGCCGCGACCACCTCGATGCCCTTGCTGTGGCAGATGGTGGCGAGGCGCTCGGGCAGTTCCTGGTCGGTCACGAAGGTCTGGATCTGGGTCATATGCGCGATGCGGACCGGTGCGCTGCGGCGAAGCTTGGTTGAATCGGCGACCAGCATGACGCTGCGGGCATTGGCGATGATGGCCTGCGCCACCTGCACCTCGCGATAGTCGAAGTCCAGCAGCGCGCCCTCCTCGTCGATCGCGGAGGCGCCGATGATGGCGTAGTCGACCTTGAACTGGCCGATCAGTTGCGTCGCGGTCGAGCCGACCACCGCACCGTCGGCGCGCCGCACCGTACCGCCCGCGACCACCACTTCGATGCGGGGATGGCGATACAGCAGCATGGCAACGTTGAGATTGTTGGTGATGACCAGCAGATCCTCGTGCGAGGTCAGCGCGCTCGCGACCTCCTCCGTCGTGGTGCCGATGTTGATGAAGAGCGAGCAGCCGTTCGGGATCAGCGAAGCGGCGGCGGCGCCGATCGCCTTCTTCTCGTCGGCGGCGACGAATCGGCGCGCCTCATAGGCGAGATTTTCCACGCCGGAGGCGATGATCGCGCCGCCATGGATGCGGGTCAGCGAGCGGCGCTCGCAGAGATCGTTGAGGTCCTTGCGGATCGTCTGGGCAGAAACCTCGAACCGGCGCGCCAGCTCCTCGACCATGACGCGGCCGGAGGCGCGGGCGATGTTGAGGATTTCAGCCTGGCGATGGGTCAATCCGGTCACGGCAATGGCCTCAAATCAGAATGATGCATGGTGCGGCTTCTCGGCCGCGCGGTCAATGCGCACCCCGATCACGGTTCATAGACGAGGCCTCACCAGGCCATTGCGCGCGCAAGGCGTGAAAGCAGCGCGGGATCGTCGAAGGCGCTCGCCGAAGCGACCGCGCCCGCGCCGACAAGGTCGGCATCGCCAAGGCTGGTCCGGATGCCGATGGTCGGGATACCGGCGGCCGTGGCCGACTGCACGCCGGAGCGGGAATCCTCGAACGCGACCGAGGCGGCCGCACTGGCGCCGACGAAGCGCAGCCCCTCCAGATAAGGCAGCGGGTGCGGCTTGCCGTGCGGCAGTTCGTCGCCGATCACGAGCGTCTTGAAGCGATGCGCGATGCCGAGGCCGGACAGCAGCAACTCGGCGTTGAGACGCGGCGCATTGGTGACCGCGACCATGGGAACGCCCGCGGCGTCCGCGCGATCGAGCAGCGCCATCAGGCCCGGCAGCGGTTCGATCTGCCCCGCGACCAAGGTCCGGAACACCTGTTCCTTTTCACCGAGAATTTCGGCGCGCCGCTCCAGGGTCTCGTCAGGCAGAAAGCGTTCGCCGATTGAGACATTGGCGAAGCCCTGCAACTCTCTGGAAAAGCGCGCGTGGTCGAATGTATGGCCGCGAGGACCGAGCACCTGGTTGAACGCCTTCAGGTGCAGCGGGTCGGTGTTGGCGAGCGTACCGTCGATGTCGAACAGCAACGCCTTGCCCAGTCCCTGCATCATTCCGTGTTTCCTCTCGCGCGCCGCGCAATGATGCGCGAGACGTATCAATTCGCGCCGGCCGACGCAATGCAGCGGATCGTATCTGGCGATGCTCGACAAAATCGGATGCGGCTGCAACAGTGGGCGCAAGATCAAGACGGGAGGATACGATGACACTCAATCGCGATCATGCGGCCACGACGGACAGTGAGGCTGTGGCCAGGAACGTCGAGGCATTTCGCCTCGCCCAGATCGCAGCCGATCCGAAGGCGCTCAGCGCGCTGTGCGCGGACGATCTGAGCTACAGCCATTCCAACGGCTTCCTCGAGGACAAGGCCGCCTTCGTCGCCAACGCCACCGACGGCAAGACGAAATTTCTCTCGATTAAGTACAAGGATCCGACCATCAAGGTCGTCGGCCCCGCCGCGATCGTGCGCTTTCACTGGATGGCCGAGATGATGACCGAGGGAAAGAAGGTCGAAAACAGCCTTCACATCCTGATGAACTGGCAGAAGCAGGGCGAGGCGTGGAAGCTGTTGTCGCGCTCGGCGACGAAATTGTGATCGATGACGTCATTCCGGGACGCGCCGAACGGCGCGGGCGCGCAATGGATTCCGGGCTCGCGCTACGCGCGCCCCGGAATGACAGACCCTACGCCGCCTCCTTCACGTCGCCATTCACCAGCTTGCGCGCAGCGCGCTCGGCTTCGCGGGCGTTGCGGAAGAGCTGGCCTTCGAGGCGATTGAATTGATGAGACGAGGCGAAGAAACAGTAGCCACCGTGGCCGCGAACCACGATGCCCGCAGTCTCTGAATTCACTTCGATGATATAGCTGTCCGGCATGGCCCGTGGAGTCCTCAGTGCGGGCAAATAACGGCATGTCTGCCCAAATGTTCCTAGGGCAAATCAGCCGGTTTCCACCCCGAATCAACGCGCAACTGAGTACACCGGGACCTCATCCGTTTTATGACCCGCTCCTGGCAAAGACGCGGCGCGTTGACTCACTCGTGCCGCGTTTCAGCGTGTTGCAGTTTTTGTGGGATGGGACGAAGCGCCGCGCGCGACTACGTCGCAATCGGCGGATCGTTGCGCTGGATCGCTTGCGGATGACCGTTTTCGTCGATCGAGACATAGGTGAAATTGCCGTCGGTCACGAGGATCGGCTGCTGCTCGCGTCGCCGCAGCGCCCAGGCTTCAAGATGGACTGTCATCGAGGTCCGGCCCACGCGCACGAGATTGGCGTAGACCGAGACGAGATCGCCGACATATACCGCCTTGCGAAAATTCATCGCCTCGATCGCAACCGTGACGGTTCGCGACTTCGCAACCTTCGAGGCAAACACGCCGCCGCCGACGTCCATCTGGCTGAGCAGCCAGCCGCCGAAGATATCGCCATTGGCATTGGTGTCGGCGGGCATCGCCAGCGTGCGGATGCAGAGATCGCCGCTCGGCCCAGTCGTCCCCTGATCGCTCATGCGCTTCTCACTTGAAGTCGTCCCAGCCCGGATCGGGCGCGAAACGCCCACCGAATCGCTCGGCCAGTGCTCGCATGGTCGATACGACATTCTCCACGCCGCGCGCACGCGCATAGTTGAGGGGGCCGCCGCGGAACGGCGCGTAGCCGGTGCCGAAGATCATGGCGCCGTCCACCGCATCGGGATCCTCGACAATGCCTTCGCGAAGGGCCGCGACACAGACATTGGACATCGGCAGCACCAGTCGGTCGATCATCTGATCGGTCACGCGTGGGCCGGTCTCGGGCAATGGCGCCTTCTCGGCCTTGCCGTCCTTCCAGGTGTAAAATCCCTTGCCGGTCTTGCGACCCAGTTCACCCTTGGCGACCTTCTCGCGGAGCCAGGCCGGCGTCGGCGGCAACAGATCGCCGAATTTGCCGCGCAGCATGTCGCCGACGTCAAGGCAGATATCAAGGCCGACCTGGTCGGCGAGCTCGATCGGCCCCATCGGCATGCCAAACTGCTCGGCCGCGGCGTCGATCAGGCGCTGGTCGGTCTTCTCGTCCAGCATCACCATCGCTTCCAGCATATAGGGTGTCAGCGCGCGGTTGACGAGGAAGCCGGGCGAGCTCTTCACGGGCAGCGGCAGGCGATCGATCGCGCCGACGAAGGCGAGCGCCTCCTTCAGCACCTGCCCATCGTTGCCGTCATGGCTGATCACCTCGACCAGTTGCAGCCGCGACACCGGGTTGAAGAAGTGCAGGCCGACCAAACGCTCCGGTCGCGCCAGCGTGGCGCGGAGGTCCTGGAGCGGAATGCTCGAGGTGTTGGTCGCGAGGATCGCACCCTGCTTCATCTTCGGCTCGAGGCCGGCATAGACCTTCTGCTTGAGCTCGAGCTTCTCCGGCACGGCCTCGATGATGAGATCGGCGTTGCGGACGCCCTCGCCGTCCATATCAGGGATCAGCCGATCCAGCGCGTCGCGCACCTCGGTCGGCTTGCGGATGATCTTGCCGTAAAGCTCGGCCGCGCGCTTCACCGCGCCGGCGATCGGCCCGGCCTTCATGTCGGCGAGCGAGACGCGCAGCCCCTGGCCTGCCACCCAAGCCGCGATGTCGCCGCCCATGGCGCCTGCGCCGATGACGTGGACATGCTTGATGCGGTTGCCGCTGCCGGCCGCCTTCTTCATCTGCTCACGCAGGAAGAACACACGGATCAGATTTTGCGCGGTCGGCGTCACCATCAATTTGGCAAACGATGTCTGCTCGGCCTTCAGCATCGCTGACTTGCTGCCGCCATGCGTTTCCCAGAGGTCGATCAGCGCATAAGGCGCGGGATAATGCTCGCGGGGAGCGGCCTTCGCCGCCTCGCTGCGCATGCGCTTGGCAAGCAGTCCACGTATCGGGCCGAGATTGGCCGCACGGGTGAGCAGGCCAGGCTTGGCCCGCTTGAGGCGGCCGAACAGAACATCCTTCACGGCATGACGGACATGGCGCTCCTGCGTCACGGTGTCGACGAGGCCGAGCGCTTTGGCGCGGCGCGCATCGATGGTGCGGCCGGTCAGCATCATTGCCATCGACTGGGTCGGATTGACCAGCGCGGTGAAGCGCGCCGTGCCACCGAGCCCGGGGTGCAGGCCCAACATCACCTCCGGGAAGCCAAAGCGCGCGCCATCGATGGCGATGCGCGACTGGCAGGCCAGCGCAACCTCGAGCCCGCCGCCGAGGCAGAAGCCGTGGATCACAGCGACCGTCGGCAGCTTCAACGCTTCCAGATGATCGACCACCGCATGCGCGGCGCGGATGCGCGTCTCCACCACCGCGGGATCGGCGGCGCCGCGAAACTCGTTGACGTCTGCGCCGGCGATGAAGCCGGACGATTTTGCCGAGCGGATGACGAGGCCGGCCGGGCGCTCCGTCTCGATCGCAGCGAGCGCGGCGTCGAACTCCTCCATCACGTCGGAGGATAGCGTGTTGGCGCTGGCGCCGGCACGGTCGAACAGCAGCCAGGCGACGCCGTCGGCATCGCGCGTCAGCTTGAAGTTCTTGTAGGGACCATCCGATGCGGGCGAAGGCCCGAGCGTCAGCACGCGATCGCCGAGCGCAGTCATGATCCTGGAATCCATGGTCACACCGCCTCGATCAGCATGGCACCGCCGAGCCCGCCACCGATGCATTCGGTGGCAATGCCGCGCCGCGTGCCGAGCCGCTTCATCGCGTTGACGAGATGCAGCACGATACGGTTGCCCGAGGTGCCGACGGGATGGCCGAGCGAGATGGCACCGCCATCGACGTTGAGTTTTGCGCGGTCAATCTCGCCGGCCGCGCCATCGAGTTTGAGAATCTCGCGGCAGAATGTTTCGTCGTTCCAGGCGGCGAGGCAGCCGAGCACCTGGGTTGCAAAGGCCTCGTTCAACTCCCAGGTCTCGACGTCCTGGAGGGTCAGGCTGTTACGGGTCAGGAGCGGCGTCGCCGACATCACGGGGCCGAGCCCCATGATGCTGGGATCCAGCGCCGCCCAGTTGCTGTCGACGATCGCCGCCTTCGGCGTCAGCTTGTACTTCGCCACCGCCGCGTCGGAGGCGAGAATCACCCAGGAGGCACCGTCGGTGATTTGCGAGGAATTGCCCGCGGTGACCTGGCCCCAGGGGCGCTCGAACACAGGCCTGAGCTTTGCCAGCGTCTCGGCGGTGGAGTCCGGGCGCACGCCGTCGTCATGGTCGAAGAATTTCCCGTCGCGGGAGAAGGCAGTCTCGACTTCGCCTTTCAGAAAGCCCTCGGCTTGCGCATGCGCGAGGCGGCGATGGCTCTCGGCCGCATAGGCATCGGACTGCGCCCGCGTGATGCCGAAGAGATGGCCGACGACCTCGGCGGTCTGGCCCATGTTCAATTCGGTGATGGGATCGGTCAGCCCGCGCTCGAGGCCGATGATCGGCTTGAGATCGCGCGGCCGCAGTCTGAAGGCGGCAGCGAGCTTGGCGGCCACGCCCTTGGCCGTGGCAAGGCCCGCAAACCAGCGCACGCCGGAATTCGGCCAGACCAGCGGGGCGTGGCTGAGTGCTTCAGTGCCGCCAGCAAGGATCATGTCGGCGTGGCCTTCGCGGATGTAGCGGTAGGCGGTGTCGATCGACTGCATGCCGGACCCGCAGTTGATCTGCACCGTGAAAGCGACCATGTCCTCGCCCATGCCGAGCCGGAGCGCAGCAACACGCGCCGGATTCATCTCGTCGGCGATGACGTTGACGCAGCCGAGAATGACCTGGTCGAAATCATCAGGTGAAAACGGTTGGCGCGCCAGCAGCGGCCGGCCACATTGCACGGCGAGATCGACAGGCGTGAATGGGCCCGGCCCGGAGCGCGCCTTCAGGAACGGCGTCCGGCTGCCGTCGACGATGAATACCGGTCGTGCCATCAGCTCGCCGCCCTCTGCTCACCGAGTTCCTGGAAGAACTGATGCACGTCGCCGCTTTTCTTGTAAATCGGCGACAGCGCCTCCGGCGCGAAATCATCGACCTCGATGACTTTTGTGACGGCTTCGTGAGCCAAAGCGAGCTGCTCACCCTCGGCCTGTGTGATCACGCCCCTGGTCACCGCCTCCTTCCAGTCGCGGATCTGCGCGGCGCGCATCCGCTTGGCGATCGGGTCAGTGCCCGTCACCAGCTTGAACGCGCGCTCCAGCCTGGCAAAGCCGCTGTCGTCGTCGACATGAGCGAGATCCGGCGTTAGGCGCTCGCGCGCGGCTGAAGGCTCCAGCACGAGGCTTGCGCATTGATGCACCACGCGGTCGGATGGCCCCAGCACTCGGGCGCCGAAGGGCTGGACCACCAGCTTGAGGATCAAGGCGACGAAGCGGTTCGGCAAATTGGCAAGGATTTCGGCGAGCCTGTTCTCGATGGTTCTGAAGCCCGTCGCCATGCACCATTCCAACGCGGCAAAATCCTCTCTCTGCCGGCCCTCGTCCTGCCAGCGTTTTAGCGCGGCCGAGAGCAAGTACAGTTCGGAGAGGATGTCGCCGAACCGGGCCGACAGCATCTCCTTGCGCTTGAGCGCGCCGCCGAGCGTCAGCAGCGCCATATCGGCGCAGAGCGCGAACGCCGCCGAATAGCGCGAAAGCTGGCGATAGAACGGCGTCGCATCGCCCGCATCAGGCGCCAGCGCGAAGGCACCGAACGTCCAGCTCCGGCCGAAGGCGCGCAACAGCGTCAGAAAACTGTGGCCGACATGCTTCCAGAACGCCTTGTCGAATGCGGTGAGCCCGCGCTCGCGATCGGCGTCGGCCAGCGCATTCATCTCGTCCAGCAGATAGGGATGGGCGCGGATCGCACCCTGCCCGAACACGATGAGATTGCGGGTCAGGATATTGGCGCCTTCGACCGTGATGCCGACAGGCACGGCGCGATGGAGATTGCCGATATAGTTTTGCGGGCCGTCGATCACCGCCTTCCCGCCATGAATGTCCATGGCATCGTCGACCGCGACGCGCATCCGCTCGGTCGCGTGCAGCTTCATGATGCCGGAGATCACCGCGGGATGGACGCCGGCGTTCAACGCCGCACAGGTCAGCCGCCGCGCCGCATCGAGCTGATAGGCGGTGGCGACGATGCGCGCGAGCGGCTCCTCGACACCCTCGAATCTCGCGATGGAGATGCCGAACTGCTCGCGGATGCGGGCATAGGCGCCGGTGGTGCGCGCCGCATAGGCAGCGCCTGCGGCCGACAGCGACGGCAGCGAGATGCCGCGGCCGGCAGCGAGCGCCGTCATCAGCATCTTCCAGCCTTGCCCGAGGCGTTCCTTGCCGCCAATGACGTAGTCGAGCGGGATGAAGACGTCGCGGCCCCAGTTCGGGCCGTTCTGGAACACCTGCATCGACGGCAGATGGCGGCGGCCGATTTCAACGCCGGGCAGATGGGTCGGGATCAGCGCGACCGTGATGCCGAGCTCGTCCCGATCGCCGACGAGATGATCGGGATCGTAGGCCTTGAAGGCGAGACCCAGCAGGGTCGCGACAGGGCCAAGCGTGATGTAGCGCTTGTGCCAGTTGAGCCTGAGGCCTGTGACCTCACGGCCCTCGAACACGCCCTTGCAGATGATGCCGGTATCGACCATCGAGGCGGCGTCGGAGCCTGCCTCCGGGCTGGTGAGGCCGAAGCAGGGAATGTCGCGACCCTCGGCAAGCCGCGGCAGCCAGCGCTCCTGCTGCTCTTTGGTTCCGAAGCGCATCAGCAGCTCGCCGGGCCCGAGCGAGTTCGGCACCATCACGGTGACGGCGGCCGCAATCGAGCGGGTCGAGATTTTCCGAACCACTTCCGAATGCGCATAGGGCGAAAAGCCGAGACCGCCAAATTGCTTCGGGATGATCATGCCGAAGAATTTCTCGCGCTTGATGAAGGCCCAGGCCTCCGGCGGCAGGTCGCGCCATTCCCAAAAGATCTTCCACTCGTCGAGCATGGTGCAGAGCTCGTCGACGGGACCGTTGACGAAAGCCTGCTCCTCGCTGGTCAGCGTCGCCGGAGCGATCTTCAGGAGCTTCGACCAATCAGGATTGCCGGTAAAGAGATCGGCGTCCCACCAGACGTCACCCGCCTCCAGCGCCTCGCGCTCGGTGTCGGACATTGCCGGCAGCACACCGCGCGCCCAGGAGAAGATCGGCTTGGTAATGGTGTCGCGGCGGAAGCTCATGGCGGACCTCATGCAACGGCGCGGTGACAGGCAGTTTAGCGGAAAGTGGCGGGCGGGAACATCTCGCGTGCGACGTTGACGCGGCCGGCGGCCGCCCGGTAGCCATAACGGCCGGGGCGTGGTGGCAGTTCCGGAAGGGGAAAACGGCCGAATGCCGCGCCGTCATTCCGGGGCGACGCGCAAGCGTCGACCGGAATCCATAACCAATATCGGGAGCATGGATTCCGGGCTCGCGCCTAACGGCGCGCCCCGGAATGACGTGTAGAGAGATAGGTAGCTCAGATCAGTCCGGCCGGACCATCTCGAACATGTTTTCCGGCTTGATCTCGAAATAGTCGCCGCGGCGGCCGGCGCGGACGATCGGGCGGGCGGCGGCGGTCTGGTAGACCCCGTCCTTGATCATGGCCTTGTCGATGTGGACGGCGACGACCTCGCCGAGCGTCAGCCAGGCATCCGCCTCCTTTCCATTGGCGCCCTTGAGGCGGACGATGTCGGACACCTTGCACTCGAAGGCAACCGGGCTCTCACCGACGCGCGGCACGTTGACGAGCTTGCCCGGCACGGCGGTGAGACCGGCGATCTCGAACTCGTCGACCTCGGGCGCAACATGCGCGGCGGTCGCGTTCATTTGCCTGGCGAGATCCATGGTGGCGAGATTCCAGACGAACTCGCCGGTCTGCTGGATGTTCTCGACCGAATCCTTCCAGTTCGTGGAGGAGAAGCCGATGATCGGCGGCACATAGCAGAACGCGTTGAAGAAACTGTAGGGCGCGAGGTTGACGTGGCCCCTGGTGTCCCGAGAGGAGATCCAGCCGATCGGCCGCGGCGCGATGATGGCGTTGAAGGGATCGTGCTTGAGGCCATGGCCCTTGGAGGGTTCGTAGAAGTACAGGTCTTTGTCGGTCACGCGATTGCTTCTCCGCTGTCCGTCATTCCGGGGCGATGCAAAGCATCGAAACCGGAATCTGGAGATTCCGGGTGCGGTCCTGCGGACCGCCGCGGAATGACTGCTTTAGCTGCTTATAGGAGAAATTCCCCCGCCCGTCAGTGGCGCGGCGACAGACCCGCGATGACGAAATCGATCATCTGGTCGATGGTCGGGCCCGGCTTGGTGGCGCACTGGGCGATCATCTGGGGGTGGAAGAAGCGCATCATCGCGGTGCAGGCGCAGAGCGCTGCCAGTTGCAGGTCGGGCGCCTCGAACTCGCCGGAGGCGACACCCTGCGCGATCATCTGGCCGATCGTCCCCGCTACGCACTCCATGTGGGTGACGCAAACCGCCCAGTCCTCCTGCATCGCGATCTCGACCATCTCATGCAGCTTGTTGTCGCCGACATAGCGTTCGGTGTTCATGCGATGGACGGTGGTGAGCAGCTCGCGGAAGCGCGGAAGCACCGGACCGGGCCTCGCCACGATCCGCTGCGCCTCGAGTTCGACCTCGCCCATCAGCGAACGGGCCACCGCCTGGTGAATCGACTTCTTCGATTCGAAGAAGCGATAGACGTTGGCGGGGCTCATCCTGAGCTCCTTGGCGATGTCCCCGACCGTGGTCTTCTGATAGCCGATTTGGCGGAACAGCCGCTCGGCCACCTCGAGGATCCGATCCCGGGTGTCGCCTTCGATATGTTCCGAAATAAGGGCCATCAGTCAGGACTCGTTCGTCGGTAGTCTTGTCACTTATTCAGCCGCTTCAGCAAGCGGAATTGCGTGCCCGTCATCGCCGTCATGCTGCGACGCAGCAGGCTGCTCCGGCGTACCGGCCTCGTCGAGGCTCTTCCTGAACCACAGGGCATAGAGGCCCGGCAGGTACAGCAGCGTCAGAAAGGTCGCGACGAACAGGCCGCCCATGATGGTGATTGCCATCGGGCCCCAGAAGGCCGAGCGCGACAGCGGTATCATGGCCAGGATTGCGGCGAGCGCCGTCAGCACCACCGGGCGGGCGCGGCGGACGGTCGCTTCCACGATGGCCTCACGCCGGGTCAGGCCATGCGAGACGTCCGTCTCGATCTGGTCGACCAGGATGACCGTGTTGCGCATGATCATGCCGGCAAGCGCGATCAGGCCAAGCAGGGCCACGAAGCCGAACGGGGCATTGGCGACGTTGAGGCCGAAGGAGGCACCGACGATGCCGAGCGGCGCGGTCAGGAAGACCAGGAACAGGCGCGAGAAACTCTGCAGCTGGATCATCAGCAGGGTGAGCATCACCATGACCATCACCGGGAAGAGGATGAAGATCGAGGCGTTGCCTTTGGCGGACTCTTCGAACGCGCCACCCGGCTCGATGCGATAGGCAGGCTCGAGGTAGTCCTTGATCTGCTGCAGCTTCGGCGCGATCTGGTTGGTGACATCGGGCGCCTGCACGCCGTCGACGACATCGGAGCGCACGGTGATCGCCATGTCGCGGTTGCGCCGCCAGATGATCGGGTCCTCATGGGAATACTCGATCTTGGCGATCTGCTGCAGCGGCACGGCAACGCCGTTCTTCGAGGTGATGGTGAGATCACCGACGCCGCCGAGGTCGAGACGCTCGGACGGGACCGCGCGGGCGACAACGCCGACCTTCTCGATACCATCACGCACGGTCGTGACCTGCGCGCCGGAGATCAGCATGGACAGCGCCTGCGAGACATCCTGCGGGGTCAGGCCCATGGCACGAGCACGATCCTGGTCGACGACGAGCTTGAGGTAAGGCGACTGCTCGTTCCAATCGAGCTGGACGTCCTTGACGTTCTTGTTCTGCCGCATCACGTCGCGAACCTGGTAGGCGATCTCGCGCACCTTGTTGGCGTCGGGGCCGATGACGCGGAACTGAACCGGGAAACCGACGGGCGGACCGAAATTGAAGCGGTCGACGCGCACGCGCGCCTCCGTCAGCGTGCCGTCGGCAACGGCGCCCTCGATCTTGGCCTTGACCCGCTCGCGCGCCTCGACGCCCTTGGCGACGATGACGATCTCGGCGAACGCCTCGTTCGGCAGCTGCGGGTTGAGGCCGAGCCAGAAACGCGGCGAGCCCTGGCCGACATAAGAGGTGTAGGTCTCGATGTCCTTGTCGTCCTTGAGCAGCGTCTCCGCCTTCTTCACCGCCTTCTCGGTCACGTTGAAGGCAGTGCCCTCGGGCAGGCGCAGCTGCAGGAACAGCTCGGGCCGCTCCGACAGCGGGAAGAACTGCTGCTGGACATGGCCGAAGCCGACGATCGAGGCGACGAACACGCCGACGGTCGCGACGACCACGGTGACGCGGTGATTGACGCACCACTGCACGATGGCGCGCAGGCCGCGGTACATGCGGGTTTCGTAGACCGCGTGCGGATCGTGATTGTGGTGCACCTTGATGTTGGGCAGCAGCATGACGCCGATATAGGGCGTGAAGATCACCGCCACGAACCAGGAGGCGACCAGGGCGATCGCCACGATCCAGAAGATGCTGCCGGCATATTCGCCGACCGCGGAATTGGCAAAGCCGATGGGAAGGAAGCCAGCAGCCGTGACCAGCGTTCCCGTCAGCATCGGAAACGCAGTCGATTCCCAGGCAAACGACGCCGCGCGCATGCGGTCCCAGCCCTGCTCCATCTTTACCACCATCATCTCGACCGCGATGATGGCGTCGTCGACGAGCAGGCCAAGCGCGATGATCAGGGCGCCGAGCGTAATGCGGTGCAAGTCGAGCGACATCGTGTTCATGACGATGAAGACGATGCCGAGCACCAGCGGGACCGACATCGCAACCACGATGCCGGTGCGCCAACCCAGAGCCAGGAACGAGACGAACAGCACAATGACGAGCGCTTCCATGAAGGAGTGCACGAACTCGCCGACGGCGTGCTCGACCACCTTGGGCTGATCGGCGATCAGCGAGACGTCGACACCCTGCGGTACGGCCTTCATGAATTCGGCGGTCGCCTTCTCGACGTCCTTGCCGAGCTCGAGGATGTTGGCACCCTTGGCGGTGACGACACCGATGCCGATCGCGGCCTTGCCTTCCTGGCGGACGACGAAGCTCGGCGGATCGACATAGCCGTGGGTGACGTTGGCGATGTCGCCGAGGCGGAACACGCGGCCGTTGCTCTCGACCGGGGTCTCGGCCACGGCCTTGACGCCGTCGAGTGCGCCGGTAACCCGCAGCGGCACGCGCTGCGACGTGGTCTCGACGGTGCCGGCAGGCGTCACATTGTTCTGCTTGGCGAGCGAATCGAACAGCGCCTGCGGCGTGATGCCGAGGGTGGCGAGCTTCGCATGCGAAAACTCGACGTAGATGCGCTCATCCTGGTTGCCGTACATGTCGACCTTGGTCACGCCAGGCACTTTCAGGAGGCGCTGGCGGAAACCTTCGGCGACCTTCTTGAGCTGGGCGTAATCGGCGCCGTCGCCGGTCATCATGTAGAGGATGGAGTCGACGTCGGAGAACTCGTCGTTGACGACGGGGCCGAGAATGCCCGCGGGCAGCTGGCCCTGCACATCGACCAGCTTCTTGCGCAGAAGGTAGAAGAGATAAGGCACGTCCTTCGGCGGCGTGGAATCGCGGAAGGTGACCTGAAGCGCGGTGAAGCCCGGCTTGGAATAAGTCTGCACCTTCTCGAAATAGGGCAGCTCCTGGATCTTCTTCTCGATGGGATCGGCGACCTGCGCCTGCATCTCCTGCGCGGTCGCGCCCGGCCACAGTACGGACACGTTGACCACCTTCACGGTGAAGAACGGATCCTCGGCGCGGCCGAGCTTCTGATAGGAGAAGAAGCCGGCGACGCCGAGCACGAGCATCAGGAACAGGACCAGCGTCGGATGGCTGACGGCCCAGGCCGAAAGGTTGAAGCGCTTCATCGCACTCTCCGGAAAATCAATCCAATTGCCGAAAACGACCGCCGCCCTGTTCGAAGCGTCGTCGCGAGGCAGCGAAGCAATCCAGGGGGCTGGGCAGGTTCTGGATCGCTTCGCCGCTTCAGCCCCTGCATTCGCGCATGGGCCGAAACTCGCCTTGCAACAACGGACGCGTAAACTTCAGAAAGACAGCGACGACACGACCCGCACCTTCTGGCTGGGATCGAGCTTCTGGACACCGAGGGCGACGATCTTGGCGCCCTCGTCGACACCGCTGGTGATGACCACGTCATTGCTGTCGTAGGACTTCACCGCGACCGGCTTCAGGCTGACTGCGCCATTGTCGTCGACGACGTAGAAGGACGGTTTGCCGCCTTCGTTGAACAGCGCCGACAGCGGCAGCCGCGCGACGCGCTCGGTCGCAGCATCCGACAGGGTCAGAGTCGCGGTCATGCCGAGTTCGACCTTGTCGCCGGCTTCGGGCAGCGAGAACTTTGCGAGATAGGTGCGCGTGGCGGAGTCCGCCGTCGGCGCGATCTCGCGCAGCTTCGCCGTATATTTCTTGTCCGGCTCCGACCAAAGGGTGACGCTGGCGGCGCCCGACTTGGCACGTCCGACCAGCGTCTCTGGGATCGCGACGACCGCTTCCTTTTCGGCAAAGCGGGCGACACGGATCGCAGCCTGGCCTGCGGCAACCACCTGGCCGGGCTCGATCAGCGTTGCGGTGACGACGCCACGGGCGTCGGCATTGAGCGTCGCGTAGGAAAGGGAATTCTTGGTCAGCTCGACCGAGCGGACGGCGCGGTCGAGGCGCGCACGGGCCTCGTCGGCGGCGGCGCGGCTCGAATCCATCGCCGCATCCGTGGTCCAGCCCTTGGCCTTCAGATCCTTGGCGCGCTGCTCGGCAGCGGCAGCCTGGGCCAGCACGCCGGTCGCGGCGGTCTGTTCGGCAACGGCCTGCTCGGCCTGGAGCTTCAGATCGACCTCATCGAGAGTGGCGAGCGGTTGGCCGATTTCGACGGTCTGGCCGACTTCCACAAGGCGTTTTGCAACTTTGCCGGCCACGCGGAAGCCGAGATCGCTCTCGATCCGGGGCTTGATGGTGCCGACGAAGCTCCGCTCCGGCGTCTCGGCATCATAATGCGCGGTCGCAACCAGGACCGGCCGCGGCGGCTCGGCCTTTTGCGCCACGGTATCGTTGCACCCGGCCAGCGCGGCGGCCATCAGGGCCAGCGACACACCCGCCAAGAGTCTGGAATAGCTGGACAAAACCGACCGAACGAACATCGGAGGACACTCCTGCGTCTGCAATGAGAGGAATGTCGACTAATCACTGATAAAAGTCAATAATCGTCAGTCATCAGGAAAGCGTGATCGTTAAGGGATGGTAACCCCGCACGTCGCCCTGGCGAAAGCCAGGGCCCATTACCTCTGAGGCTGGTTGATGGAAGACAAATTCGCCCAGCGTGCCCCAAGTGAGGCCGCGGGGTATGGGCCCTGGCTTTCGCCAGGGCGACGTCGACTACCGCCCCTGTTCGGCGAACTCGTGCCTGGTCTCGTGACCACCGATGAAGACCAGGATGCCAGCAAGCATAGGCAGGACGGCGAGCACGAGCAAGCCGGTCGAGGTCTGGGCCGGTGGCTTCCTTGACCCCAAAGCCTAGCGATTCTCGCGGGCCGAAAGTCGCTGAATCAATTGGTCTCGCTGGTTACGAATCTCCTCTTCTTTTTCTTGCATTTGGGCTCTCAGAAAGCCCAAAGCTCTGAAGCATTGGAGATTGGCTATTGCAAATCTTCGAAGCGCGAAGGGATCTACTGTGCGCATCTTCTCAGGTGGCATTTGTTCAACTTCGCGCTCGGCCTCAAACTCGGCTGTCGACATCAAGTTGACGAACGAACTATGACGCAAGGTACCGCGACCAAGGCGTGTCTCAGCTTCTTGCACATAGTCCCGCAACGGCAAGGTTCGAGCCTCAGGATAGCTCTCCGCTTCAATAATCTCACGCGACAAACCAGCTGGAGCTTTAGCTACCAGATCCCGCAACATAGCAAGCGTGGCTATGTCAACGGCGAAGTGAAGCAAGAGGGAAATGTCTAGGCTCGTTTGCGGAAGCTCCACTGGCTGGCCGGCTGCCGGCACAACCTGTGCCGGTGTTTGCTCCTTGGGTCCGAGAAAGCGCCACGCAGCAAAGAAAAGGACCAGCCCGATGAACAGTGGGAGCGCGTAAATCCAGCCGCCGCCCACGACGAGTTGAGCACCCGATGTTGCGAATCCGCCAAACGCAGCCAAAGCCAACAGCACTATCGCCCAAAGCCTAGCATCGCTCGCTGCCGAGGTGACCGCACTTGCTACCGCTGGCATCTTCGCTTTGAGGTGATCCCAATAGATGAGAATCGCCATCAGTACGATTGCGAACGCCAGACTACCGGCAGCAGCTGCCATCTTGCCTTCCCAGAAGAGCACGACAGCCTCAAATCCTGAGGCAAAGACAATAGTGCCACCCAGAAACCAGCGAGCAGCGCCCTCCCAATTCTTTGGCAGATCAGTGTCGGCCATCCAGCGCACTCCGGTCTCGAACTTACCTTATCGCGATTCGTCGTATTGAATGCCGGTGTTCGTCAAGCGATGCCTCGGCAAGCGCTCAAACTCCCGTGGAATTTGGTGGCGTATGCGGTGGGGATCGCCCTCCGCGTTTGGATCGATCGACTCGCCGCGATTTGTCCGGTCTCCGCTCACTCCGCCAGCTGAAACCGCTCGAAGCGATCGAGCTCTTCCTCGATCTTCTGCTTGAGCTCCTTGCGCCCTGCCGTCTTCCTGCCCTGCCCGAGCCAGGTCCATTTCTGCATCAAGAGCTTTTTGGCTTGACGGTCGGCCTTGAGGTCGAGCGCCGCGACGATCTCGTCGCCGACCAGCACGGGCAGCGCGAAATAGCCGAGCTTGCGCTTGGCCTTCGGCACATAGGCCTCGAACAGATGGTTATAGCCAAAGAAAAGATTGGTGCGCTTGCGCTGGATGATTAGCGGATCGAACGGCGAGAGGATGTGAACGAGGTCAGTCGGCACCTGGGCAGGCTCCAGCACCGCGGGCATGGCCCAATGCTCCTGCTTGCCGGCGCCCTCGACCGCCACGGGCATGAGCTCGCCGCGGCGGACGCGCGAGGCAATCAGGGCGGCGACTGCCTTCTTGCTCGGCGCATCGAGATGGCAGACCGAATCGAGGCTGACGACGCCCTGCGACCGCAACGCGCGGTCGAGCAGATAGGCCGTGATCTCCTTGGGAGCCGCCGGCTTGGGCAATTTGTCCCAGCCGAAATGCCGCGTCATCAGATCATAGGTCTTGAGCATGCCCTGGCGCGCGCTGACGGTCGCGACGCCGGTATAGAAGGCCAGCTGCAGCGCCCGCTTCGACGGCTTTCGACTCTGCCAGAGATGTTCCTTTTCGGTGAGCACGTCGTCCTCGATGTCGCGGATCGTCAGCGGCCCGGTGCGGAGCAGCCGCATCACCTTGCGCGTGTCGGCCGGCGTCACCGAGGCATACCATTTGTGCCCCTCGCGCTTGTGCGCGCGCATCGCCGGCAGGAAGAAGCGAAAATCATCCGACGACACGTAGGACAGCGCGTGGGTCCAGTATTCGAACACGCTCTTGTCGACGCTCTGGGCATGACGCAGGTCGGCGCGCCGGTAGGACGGGATGCGGCTGAACAGGATGTGGTGATGGCAACGCTCGATCACGTTGATCGTGTCGATCTGCACATAGCCGAGATGGGCGACCGCCTCGGCGACCGCCTGCGCGCCCTCCCCGAAAGGTTCGCGCGTGTCGAGCCGCTGGGCGCGTAGCCAGATCTGCCGGCCCTCTGTCGTAGGAAGCGGAAGGGGTTTTGGTGCGCGGGACATTGCAAGGGGCAATGTAGCGGGATTCGCGCCAGGCAGAAGCAGGACGGGCGAAAGAACGGGCAACGAAAAGCCGCGCTGCCATCTGCTGACAGCGCGGCGGGATGGTGCGGCCGAGGCCTACTTCATCATCATGGCCTTTTGCGCCTTCATGTAATGCATGCAGGCACCCTTCATCTTGCCCATGCTCATGTCGGTGTTGGCCATGGCCATTTCCTTGTTCATGGCCACCTTGGCCGGGGTGTCGGCGGTGCCGGTCATCATGGCCGTCGATTTCATCATGTTCTCGCTGGTGCACGCCATCATCGCGGCGGAGGCGGGCGAAACCGAAAGGGCGAACGCGACAAAGGCTGCGGCGGTGAGCAAGGTCTTCATCGAAAAGTCTCCTGAAGGAAAACGAAACCGGCGCCATGCCGGCATACGCAGGTACGTATTCTCTATCGAGAACGTTTCGTGGAGAAGACAATTTTCTTGCTGCAGCGCGAAGCGAAACGGCTTCAGCGGCCCTTCGGGACCTTGGACCGATCGCCGACGCTGCCAGTGGCGATATCGGGCTCGCACGAGGCCCTGCCCCGCCCCTCCGCCTGGCAGCGATAGACATTGCCGGTAAGACGGTCGACCAGCCACATATTTTCGTCGGTCGGAGCCTCGAGGCCGGTATAGCGGGAGGTTAACCCCGTGATCAGCGTCGAGAGCAGGATCGCCACCGCGATCATCGCCGCACCGACATAGATGGGCATGGCGTTGAGAGACACGGTCCGGTCCGGCGGGCCATTACGATAGAACTGATAATCACTCGGCCTCGGCACTGGACGAAACTCGGCTCCCCGCATCTGCAATTTGCCGGATGAGAGGTTTTGCTAGGCGTGCATCTGGCCGAAAACTTGTCCGCCGGCGGACCATGCCGCGACCGCTTTGCGACGAATGGTGTACACGGCTTTCAGCGACGCCCCGCGGTCCGCCGGCGTCGGGGTGAAAGCGCAGCAGCCCCAGTTCCTCCAGGCAGGCAGGATAATCCTGAAGTCTCCGGCCGCCAACGTGACGAAGATCACATCGGAGCCTTTGAACCTTCCCTATGCTCGCAGCATCAAATCGCCATCAGGCGTCACAGCGAGGATACGACAATGACCCATTTCAGTAAGTCTTTTGGATTGAAGGCAATCACGCTCGCGGCCGCGCTGTCGATGACGGCGGGCCTGGCTTTCGCCGGCGACAGCAACGTCTCGTCCAGCCAGATCCTGGATGCGTTGAAACCGAAGCCGATCACCCGCGGCCTCTCCGTCGGCCCGCAGGCCGATCCGACCGCGCAGGCCAAGGAAGCGAGCTTCCTGAACACGGTGCGCAACCGGCAGACCCGTTCGCTCTCGACGGGCGAACGTGATCAGATCGCGGAGCTCGCATCGACCAAGCCGAATATCGACCTGGAGATCCAGTTCGACTACAACTCGGCCGACATCGCCAAGACCTCGGTGCCTGCGGTGCAGGCGCTCGGCAAGGCGCTGACCGATCCGTCGCTGAAGGGCTCGACCTTCGTGGTCGCCGGCCACACCGATGCGATCGGCACCGAAGAATACAATCAGGGCCTCTCGGAGCGTCGCGCTGACACCATCAAGAAGTACCTGGTGCAGAACTATGGCCTCAACGGCAGCGATCTGGTCACCGTCGGATATGGCAAGACCAAGCTGAAGGACGCCGCCAACGGCGCCGACCCGATCAACCGCCGCGTTCAGGTCGTGAACATGGACACCAAGACCGCGTCCAAGTGATCTGAAAACGTATCGCGAAAAATCGACAAACCGCCTGCCGCGAAAGTGGCGGGCGGCTTTTTGTTGTCAGATCCAGCTCTGGAACAGCATCAGCCGGTTGAACGTCTGCATCGACGTACCGATGAAGGCGGCTGAGATCGGCAGCATCACCGCAAAACCGATCGCCGCGACGCCGACATAGGCCCACAACGCCCAGCGCGGCAGGCCCTCTGCGCGCAGCACGTAGACCAGCGCGAGCGAGGCCGCGGTCGCGGCCGGCAGATAATAGTAGATGAAGCCCAGCGTGCGTGGCAGCAGCGCCCAGGCGAGCCAGGGGCCGAAATAGAACGCTGCGATCAAGAACGCATCCCAGCGGCGCGCGACGATGAAGTCGCGCACCACAACGCCAAGCGCGGGCAGAGCGGGCCACAGCACCAGCGGATTGCCGAGGAAGACGATTGCTGCAACGTTGTCGTCCGCTGTCTTGTCGAACAGGAACCAAACTGGTCGCGCCAGCAACGGCCAGGACGGCCAGGAGCTCATATAGGTATGGCCGGCGATCGCGGTGGTGGTGTTGTCGGCAAAAATCCGGCGCTGCGCCTCGATCAGATCCGGCAGCGACAGGCCGTACAGTGGAACGAAGGCAGCGAGATACGTCACGGCCGGCAACAGCGCAAGGCAGAGCGCGGCATGATGCGCCCTGAAGGTGGGCCAGAGATCGGGCCGATACCAGTCGGATGGCTTTGCATCGGCAAACAGCGTGCGCCAACCCTGCATCAGGCGGATCGCCGCAAAGATGACGATGCAGACGCCGAGTGGAAACAGGCCGCTCCATTTGCACGCGGCCGCAAGACCGAACAACGCACCCGCGATCGCAAACAGTGCGTGCGGCCGCTCTCTTCGAAAGCCGTGCATGAAGGCAGCGATGGCCAGCAGGCCAAGGCCGAGCGCAAAGATGTCGAGCATCGCGATGCGCGACTGCACATAGAGCATCTGGTTGAATGCCGCGATCAGCGCCGCCGCGATCGCCGGCCCCTGCGATGCGAACAGCGCGAGTCCACAGAGATAGATCGCGACGATCGCAAGCGCACCGAACAACGATGCCGGATAGCGCCAGCCGAGCGCATTGTCGCCGAAGGCCGCGATCGATGCTGCGATCAGCTCCTTCGCCAGCGGCGGATGCATCGGATTGAGCATCGGCTCCGAGGGTGTAGCGCCCAGCATCTGTCGCGCCGCCGGCACGTAGTGCACCTCGTCGAAGACGAATTTTTCCGGCGTCACCAGCCCTATCAGGAGTGCCAAATGGGTGACTAGGAAGATTGCGACAGCGATCACTGCGCTTCGCGACACCATCGGAACCGTATGTGCCTGGAGCGACTGTCGTGGGGCTATTTTGCGTGGCAAATCTGCGTCACCGCGAATAAATAATAACTCAGCCGATCCATTGAACGTATTCTGCCGCAACTGTCACTAAGCTATCGCTCGTCTCGCGCCGCTTGTGACAATTCTGCCACCACAAACGTGTGCGATCCAGTACGATCAGGGACCTCGATCGGTTACGAAATGAATTTGCGTTTTCTGCTTTTCCCCACACTGCTGTCGTTCGCAATCTGCGCAGCGCCTTGCGCGCAGGCCCAGACGCGCGTCGGCGAAGCCGTCCTCGTCCAGAACGAGGTGGTGCGAGTTGCCGCGAGCACGACGCCGATCAACGTCGGCGACAGCATGCTGCGCGACGAGACGGTACGCACCGGTGCCGACAGCGCGGCGCGCTTTGTCATGGCCGACAGCACCAATCTGTCGCTCGGGCCGAGCGCGACGCTGAAGCTGGACCGCACCGTCTTCAATGACGAGCATAGCTATCGCGATGTCGCGATTCGTATGGCCACCGGCGCGTTCCGCTTTGTCACCGGACATTCGGAGAAGACCGCCTACAAGATCACGACGCCACTCGCGACCATCGGCGTTCGCGGTACGATCCTCGATATCCTGTCGCAGCGCGGCCGCTCGGTCGTCGTGCTGCAGGAAGGCGCCGCCAGCGTCTGCACGCTGAACTTGCAGTGCCTTCAGCTGACCCTGCCGGGTGACACCGCGATCATCACCTCGACCGGCGGCAAGGTCAGCATCACCAAGACCAACACGCCACCCTGGACGTTCGCGGCGAATTGCGCCGCGAACGCCGGGCTGTGCGCGGTCAACCAATATGCCGACGCCTCGCCGACCATTGCGCCCGCCGTCCATGACGACGGCATGCTGTGCGGGCGCTGACGATGGCAAAGCTTGGTTTGAAGAGACTTGTCCTGGGCTGCACATTGGCTGCTGTCGCTGCCCTTGGGCTGCTGGCGTTCAGCGGCCCTGCGGCCGCAGCGTGCGAGATCGACTGCGGCAACCCGCCCCCCAGTCCGTCACCAAGCCCCTATCCGTCGCCGAGCCCGTCACCGAACCCGAACCCGTTGCCAAGCCCCACGCCGACAGGCTCGGATTCCAGCGGCAGCTCGGTCGGCGGTCTCGCCAACCAGCGCTTCAACCAGATGATCACCAACCGGGTGCTCGGCACGGTGCTGCTCGGGGTCAACGAGCAGGTCAATTGCAGCGACTGCGTCAGCGCGTTCGGCTCGGCCGGCTCGTTCTCGGCCGGCATCCACGGCCGCAAGGAACTCACCAACAACCTGTCGCTGCTCGCCGGCCTCGCCTACACGCAATATAGCGAGGGCGGCTACCACATCACCAGCGCGCCGATCGGCGCCTTCGCGCTGCGCTACGACTTCACCGATTGGGGCTCGTCGCGCCCGTTCTTCGACGTCGGCACGATCCTGACACCATGGGAGAAGGCGCGCTACACCCGCAGCTACACGACCAGCCTGGGTCCGGTGAGTGTGACGAGCTCGACCGACGCTTCCAATTATGCGGTCTATGGTCGGGCCGGCTGGATGAGTCGCGTGTCACCGCGCGACGAGGTCGCGGCCTCCATCGAGGTCTGGCAACTGTGGCAGCGCGTGTCTGGCTATGCGGACAATGCGGTCGCGTTCAATCCATTCGACGCCAGCATTGCTGATGGCACCGACCGCACCAGCCTGGTCAAGATCGGCGGCCAGTGGACCCACCTCTTCGCCGGCAATATCGAGACCAACATCAATGGCGGCTGGGTACAATCGTTTGCCAGCCACACCGGCATCGTCGCCACCGTGACCGGCAACGGCACGGTGGTGCCGACGATGGGCAACCAGGGCTGGTTCGAATATGGCGGCCGCGTCGGCTTCCGCGTACAGAAAGGTTGGGTCGTGGATCTCTTCGCCAATGGCACGCTGGGTCCGCAGCCGGTGGGGAATACCATCCACGGCGGCGTGGGGCTGAGGATCAATTACTAGAAGGCGCGCTTCGGGTGGTTCACCCCCGAACAGGCAGACCAGCGCCGCCGCGCCGTTCTCGGACTACTTCTTCTCGTTGGGATCCCGGTGGACCGGATCGATCCACAGCACGGTCTCGGGCTTCTCGACCGGTTCGATGTCGAGATTGATCGCAACCGCTTCGCCATCGCTGCGCACCAGCACGCATTCCAGCACTTGATCAGGGCTGGCGTTGATCTCCTGGTGCGGCACATAGGGCGGCACGAAGATGAAATCGCCAGGGCCGGCCTCGGCGGTGAATTGCAGGCTCTCACCCCAGCGCATCCGCGCCTTGCCCTTCACGACATAGATGACGCTCTCGAGATGGCCATGGTGATGTGCGCCGGTCTTGGCATCCGGCTTGATGCTGACCGTGCCCGCCCACAATTTCTGCGCGCCGACGCGAGCGAAATTGATGGCGGCCGCACGATCCATGCCTGCCGTCGACGGCACGTTGGTATCGAGCTGATTGCCGGGAATGACGCGCACGCCGTCATGTTTCCAGCGATCGTCATGATGATCGTGGTCATGGTGGGAATGGCTGTGGTCATGGCCCGTCATGTGACTTGCTTTCTGTTGGTTCCGTGCGCGGCAAACTAACCAAAGCGGCCCTATCAAGCCATACCCAAAATCGGAACTCTCATAGCCATCACGCGTTGTCATCGCGAGCAAATTGGAAGGAGAGTTTCATGAGCAGCACGACTGACAAGATCAAGGGTACCGCTAACGAGGCGATCGGCAAGGCCAAGCAAGGTATCGGCGAAGCGACCGGCTCAGAGCGGTTGCAGGGCGAAGGCGTTGTCCAGGAAGTGAAGGGCAAGGGCCAAAAGGCCATGGGCGACGCAAAGGATTCCGCCAAGGAGGCGATTGATCGCGCTGCTTCTGCTGCAAAACGAGCGGCCGAGTAGCCCAGGCAGAACGAAAATGAAGAGACCGGCCGTAAGGCCGGTCTCTTTTTTGCGGTGATCCGTGGTCACTTCACCGCGAGCAATTCCACATCAAACATCAGCGTCGCATTCGGCGGGATCACGCCGCCGGCGCCACGCGCGCCGTAGCCGAGCTGCGGCGGGATGATCAATGTGCGCTTGCCGCCGACCTTCATCGTCGCAACGCCCTCGTCCCAGCCCGCAATGACGCGGCCCTTGCCGATCGGGAATTCGAACGGCTCATTGCGATCGACGGACGAGTCGAATTTCTTGCCCTTCTGGCCGTTCTCGTAGAGCCAGCCGGTGTAGTGCATCACGCAAATCTGGCCGGGCTTCGGCGAAGCGCCGGTGCCGACGACGCTGTCGATAGTCTGCAAGCCTGAAGCTGTGGTCATGGTCTTTCCTGCGGTCTGGGCCGAGGCCGTGGTGGAAACGAGGCCGGACACGCCGCCGATCACGGTGATCGCGAGCGCCGACATGATGGCGAGACGTGCGCGCTGGAAACGCTGCATAGAACACCTTCCGTTTGAGGCGGGAGGGGTCTACCGCAACGAGGGTCGCGTTTCCAGCCCCGGGGCGCCCTTAGTAGCCCAGCGCACAGCCGTCCTTGCGCGGGTCGGAGCCGCCGGTGAGCGTACCCTTGTCCCAATCGATCCAGATGGCCTGGGCGCCGCCAAGCGGGCCGACCACGCTGGTGGTCTTGTGGCCGAGCTTCTTGAGACCCTCGACGATATCTGCCGGGACGCTGTCCTCGAGCTGATACTGGCCCTCGTAGTGCAGGCCGCGCGGCATGTCGATCGCCTCCTGCACGTCGCAGCCATAGTCGAGGATGTTGGTCAGGAGATGGGTCTGGCCGGTCGGCTGGTATTGGCCGCCCATCACCGCGAACGACATCGTGGAGCGGCCGGCCTTGGTGAGCAGTCCCGGCATGATCGTGTGCAGCGGGCGCTTGCCGCCCTCGATGCAGTTCGGATGGCCCGGCTGGATGCGGAAGCCACCGGCACGATTCTGGAACAAGACGCCGGTCTTGTTGGAGACGATCGCCGAGCCGAAGGAATGCGCGACCGAATTGATGAACGAGCAGACGTTGCGGTCCTTGTCCACCACCGTGATGTAGATGGTCGAGGGATTCATCGGCGGCGCGACGTTCGGCAGGTCGAGCATGCCGTCCAGACGGATCTTGCTGATGTACGCGTCAGCAAAGCTCTTTTCGAGCATCTCGGCGACGTTGATCTTCATGTGCTCGGGCGAGGCGACATGCATCTCCCGGTTCATGTAGGCGATGCGCGCGGCTTCCGCCTCGAGATGGAAGCGCTCGACGCTGACCGGCGCGTATTTCGTGAGGTCGAAGCGCGACAGGATGTTGAGCATCAGTAGCGCAGTGACACCGGGGCCGTTCGGCGGGCACTGCCAGACGTCGTACCCCTTGTACATGGTGCCGATCGGCGTCGTCGTCTCGGTGGTGTGCGCGGCGAAATCGTCGAGCGTGTGCAGGCCGCCGATGCCGCGCAGGGTCTCGACCATGTCTTCTGCGATCGTCCCCTTGTAGAAGGCGTCGCGGCCATCCTTGGCGATCGCGCGCAGAGTCTTGCCGAGCTCAGACTGGTGAATGACGTCGCCTGCGATTGGCGGCTTGCCGCCCGGCAGCAGGTAACGCACGGTGTTGGTGCCGTTCTTCAGCTTCTCGAACTGGTTCTTCCAGTCGAAGGCAATGCGGGGGGCGACGACGTAGCCTTCCTCCGCCGCCTTGATCGCGGGCTGCAGCAGCCGGTCGAAGCCGAACTTGCCGTGGTCACGCAGCACGGTTGCGAAACAGTCGATCACTCCGGGGATCGATACCGCATGCGCCGAGGTCAGCGGCACGGAATTGATCTTGCGCTCCAGATACCAGTCGGCGTTGGCCGCCTTCGGCGCCCGGCCGGAGCCGTTGTAGGCGATGATCTTGCCATCGCCGCGCGGCTGGACCAGCGCGAAGCAGTCGCCGCCGATGCCGGTCGATTGCGGCTCGATCACACCGAGCAGGGCCGAACCCGCCACCGCCGCATCCACCGCCGTGCCGCCCTCACGCAGCACCTCGATCGCGGCAAGGGATGCCTGCGGATGCGAGGTCGCCACCATCGCGTTGGTGGCGTGAACCGTGGACCTGCCGGGGAAATGGAAGTTTCTCATCGAAGTTTTGCTCTCTCAGGGCGTGGGCGCGGATGGCACGCCATCCGGGAAAAAACCGGGTCTACATGACACATTCCAGCCCATCCGGGCAATGCTGGCATACCAGCGAAATGGCTGCCATCCGCTGGGCGTATAGACCTTTGGGCGTCTGGAGCCATGCGGGTTTTCTGGGCGCCGGGCGCCTGCTAAACGGGCCGCTGGGATCCATGAGAACATGACGTACAAGGTCTGCGCCTTCTACCAATTCGCCGCCCTGCCCGATTATCGCGGGCTGCGCGAGCCGCTGCGCGCATTCTGCGACGGCCTGTCCCTGAAGGGCAGCGTGCTGCTGGCCGAGGAAGGCATCAACGGCACGATCGCGGGCGCGGCCGAGGCGGTCGATGCCTTCACTCAGGAACTCGCACATGGGGCCATGTTTGCGGGCCGGCTGAACAACCTCGAGCTGAAATTCTCGACCGCGGAAGCCATGCCGTTCGGCCGGCTCAAGGTGCGGCTGAAGAAGGAGATCGTCACGCTTGGCGACGCGGCCGCCGATCCGACCCGGCAGGTCGGTACCTATGTCGATGCGACCGAGTGGAACGACCTGATCGCCTCACCCGACATGCTGGTGATCGACACCCGCAATGCTTTCGAGGTGGCGATGGGGACATTCGAGGGCGCGGTCGATCCCGAGATCAGGAGCTTTGGCCAGTTCAAGGATTTCGCCGCCCAGAAGCTCGATCCCGCAAAACACCGGCGCATCGCGATGTTCTGCACCGGCGGCATCCGCTGCGAGAAGGCGAGCGCGCATCTGTTGGCGCGCGGCTTTGCCGAGGTCTATCACCTCAAGGGCGGCATCCTGAAATATCTGGAAGAAGTGCCGGAAGCGCACAGCCGCTGGCGCGGCGCATGTTTTGTGTTCGATGAGCGCGTGGCGCTCGGCCATGGCCTGCAGGAAATTGGTTTGCGCGAACGGGATAAGGGGCTCGCAGGTGACGAATGAGATCAAGACGCTCGCCGAACGGGTCGACACGCTGGAGACACGTCTCGCCTATCAGGACGACACGATCGAGACGCTGAACCAGACCATCACCGCGCAATGGAAGCAGATCGACGGGCTGACGCGGCAGCTCGCGCAGCTCATCGAACGATTGCAGGAAGCCGAGGCGAATGTGCCGGGCCCCGCCAACGAGCGCCCACCGCACTATTGAGGAAGACTACTGGCCGGAAGCCCTGGCCATGAGGGTCATCACCTCGCCGGACATCATCAGCCTGTTGCGGCCGGCATCCTTGGCGGCGTAGAGCGCGCGGTCGGCGGCCTCCACCAGCGAGCCTGTGCCCGCCGTACGCTCCAGCGCCGGCCGGCAGGCCGCACCACCGACCGAAACGGTGACGCATGCCCCCGCCGGGTTGGAGGCGTGAAGCAGTCCCGCATCGTGGACGGCGCTGCGGATCCGCTCGCCGATCCGGGCGCAGCCGGCGGCATCGGTGTTCGGCAGCAGCATGGCGAATTCCTCGCCGCCATAACGGGCCGCAAGATCGCCGATCCGCTGCACCTCGTCCGCGATGATCTTTGCGACCACGCGCAAGCAGGCGTCTCCGGCGGGATGGCCATATTCGTCGTTGTACGCCTTGAAGTGATCGACGTCGATCATCAACAGGCCAAGGCTGGTGCGATCGCGATAAGCGCGCGCCCACTCCTCCTTGAGCCGCTCGTCGAAACGGCGGCGGTTGGCGAGCCCCGTGAGGCCATCCTCGATCGCCAGCGTCTCGAGCCTCGTCTCCAGCTTCTTCTGCTCGGTAATGTCGCGAGAAATCGCAACCACGCCGTCGACGCTGCCGTTGTCCTTGCGCGTCACGCGCATGGTCGATTCCAGCCAGACCTCGGACTTCTGCCGGTGCACATTGCGGTAGGTCACGCGCGCTTCCTCCGCGTCGCCATGCTTCATGGCGTCGATGATGGCCTGGACGTGCGGCCGGTCCTCCGGATGGATGCCGGCAAGCGCCTCCGTGCCAATCAGCTGGTTGGCGCGCCAGCCGACCACGCGAATTGAGGACGGCGAGACATAGCGCAGCCGCTGGTCGAGCCCGATGCGGGTGACCATGTCGCTGGAGCTTTCCGCCAGCAGGCGGAAATGCGCCTCTTTCTCGATCAGCGCGGCCGCCATGTGCTGGCCTCGCTGCAGCTGCCGCACCAGCACCGAGCCGATGATCGCGATCAAAATCACCAGCGCGAGCACGTAGAGCATGCGGGAGATCGCAGCAGAGCGCCACGGCGCGAGCAGCTCGTCCTTGTCGACGGTGGCGAGCAGCACCAGCGGATAGCGCGCGCTGCGCTTGAAGAAGCTGACGCGCTCGGCGCCATCGAGCGGAGAGGTGAAATGAAATGCCCCGCTCGGGCGCTGCAGATTCTGGTCGCGGAACAATTGGGTGTCCGCGACGCTACGGCCGACGAATCTGTCGTTGCTCGGATTGCGCGCAATGATGATGCCGTCGCTATACATCACCGACACCGAGCTGTTGCGGCCGATCTCGAACTGCTCGTAGAAGTGCGACAAATATTTCGAACTGATGGTCGCGAGCACCACGCCGCCAAAGCTGCCGTCCGGCTTGTTGAAGCGGCGCGACAGGGTGACGACCCATTCGCCGTCGAGCAGGCTCTTCACCGGATGCCCGACATGGGCGTCTCGCTTCTGGGATAGTTCGTGATAGCGAAAGAACGCGTTGTCGCTGAATGTCGAACCGATCGTGCCGGGTGAGGTCAGCGAGTTGCCCCGGTCGTCGATGACGGCGAGGCTGTGCACGCGGTCCATCGCCGTCTTGCGGGCATCGAAGAGACTTCTGAGCTTTGCGATGGTGTCAGGATTGGTGCCGTCGATCTCCAGCCGGCTGACCACACCGACCACGCCATAATCGAGCAGATCGAGACTGTCCTCGGCATGCTGCGTCAACGAGCGGGCGACGTTCGCCATCTCGGTCTCGGCACCCTTGAGCACCTGATCCCGCGCGGCCCATTCACGCCAGCCACTGACGCCGAGGATCGCCACGCAGGTGAGAACGACGAACGCCGCCGCGCTCAGCGGCAGGCGACTCCATCCAGCTCTCTGTGAAGCGAAGTTCATGCGACAGAAATCTCCGATGGTCGGAAACTCTGCCGCTTCTGTTATTGAACCCTGAAGCGCCCGGGCAGATTCGCATTCATCTACGGGTTTTCCCGTACTCCTACGGACCGGGGCTTCCGCAGATCACTAACAAGGTCTTAGCAATCCCATCGGAAACCGGCGGCCCCTAGCCGAAGATCGCCTTAACCCTCTCCCACAGCGAGGGAGCGTCGGCATCCGCGTCGGCCTTCGACGGCGTCGGCTGTGCGGCGCTCACGGGATCGGACGCGGGGAAGCTGTCTTCCAGGCCGGCGTCGAGCCCGGCGTGACGGTCGGCGGTCAGCGCATCGCGAAGATCGTCGGCGTGCTTGTCGTGCGGCGCGGGATTGAATGTCTGGGCCATGGGATTCCTTCTCCATCGACCAGGTCAACGCGGGGCATTTGCGCTGGTTCCTCTGTTCCCCTCCGGCGGGGCGGTGTATCAGGAACCTCAATTCTGCATCAGGATCGCTCGTGCCCCAGTCTGCGACAAAGCCATTCATCGACGTGCTCTCCGGCCAGCGCCGGGCCGTCCCGCCCATGTGGATGATGCGGCAGGCGGGCCGCTATCTGCCTGAATATCGGCAGGTGCGCGCCAAGGCCGGCGGCTTTCTCGATCTCTGCTTCAATCCGGAGCTTGCGGCCGAGGTCACGCTGCAGCCGATCCGCCGGTTCGGCTTCGATGCGGCGATCATCTTCTCGGACATTCTCGTGATCCCCTACGCGCTCGGCCGTGAGGTGCGCTTCGAGGTCGGCGAGGGTCCGCGGCTCGAGCCGCTGGATGATCCGGCCAAAGTCGCAATGCTCGCAGCGCAGGCCGACTTCGGCAAGCTCGCACCGGTGTTCGAGGCGCTGAAGATCGTGCGCGGTGCGCTCGATCCAAAGATCGCGCTGATCGGCTTCTGCGGCGCGCCGTGGACGGTTGCGACCTACATGGTCGCGGGACACGGCACGCCGGACCAGGCGCCGGCGCGGATGATGGCCTACCGGCATCCGGAGGCGTTTGCGAAGATCATCGACGTTCTGGTCGAAAACTCGATTGACTATTTGCTGGCGCAGCTGGAAGCCGGCGCCGATGCGCTGCAGATCTTCGACACTTGGGCCGGGGTGCTGCCGCCCGCCGAATTCGCGCGTTGGTCGACCGAGCCGACACGGCGCATCGTCGAAGGCGTGCGCGCAAAGGTGCCCGACGCGAAGATCATCGGCTTTCCGCGCGGCGCCGGCGCGCAATTGCCCGGCTATGTCGAGGCGACCGGCGTCAACGCCGTCAGCATGGACTGGACCGCCGAACCGTCGTTCATCCGCGAGCGCGTCCAGAGCAAGGTCGCCGTGCAGGGCAATCTCGATCCGCTGGTGCTGATCACGGGCGGCGCGGCACTCGACCGCGCGATCGACGACGTGCTTTCGAACTATGCGCAAGGGCGCTTCATCTTCAATCTCGGCCACGGCATCCAGCCGGAGACGCCGATCGCCCATGTCGAGCAGATGATCAAGCGCGTGCGGGGGTAATTTTATCCCGCTTTCAAGAGGTGGAAACAGCACTGCGAAAACAACCCCATGCACAGTAGGATGGGATTGAAAGTGCTCGCTAATTTCGGTATAACCGAAATCGCTTGCATCGTCGGGCAAAACAGGGGCATGATGGCATCATTGCAGGACGAGGCGCGGAACACGTCGCAGGCTCCGTTGCTCCTTCAATGCAAGGTGCCGCGCGCAGGATCGGCCAATCGGTTCTTCAAGACCCGCGCTCCTTCGAAGGCCATGACCGACAGCTGCGCCATCGACTTGACGCGGGCCTTTCGCATGATGCTGGCGCGGTGATCCTCGACCGTCCGCGGACTGATGCCGAGCTTCCGCGCGATCATTTTGGTGGTGGACCCCGCGAGCAGATGATCGAGAATTTCAGATTCGCGTTTGCTCAGTCTGCGCGAATGCTTGAATTGCGCGATCGAACCTGCCGAACGGACCGGCTCGCCAGCGCCAGCCGACACAATCCGCGCGATCAGATCAGTCGGGCTGAAAGGCTTCTCGACAAAATCCGCGGCCCCGATTCGAAGCGCGCGCACCGCAGTTGCAATGTCGCCCTGCCCCGATACCATGAGGATCGGCGCCGAATAGCTCCGGTGAGCCAGTTCGCCAAGGACGTCCAGGCCGGATTGTCTCGGCAGGCAGAGGTCGAGCAGAATGCAGGCCGGCGTGGTGTCGCGGGCCTTCGCGATGAGCGCTTCGCCATCCGCAAAGAACAACGGCTCATATCCGGCTTTCTTGAGCACGACCCTCAGCATTGCGCGCATCGTCGCATCGTCTTCGAGAATAAGGACTTCGTTGGCGGTCATGATCACGGCCTTTCCTGCTGAAACCCGCAGCGCCTATGCACTCGTCGCGGCGGATGGAAAAGCAAAACATGTCGATACAGTTCTCGACCGAATAACGACAAGTTTGCTAAAATTTGTGCGCGATTAGGCCGGAATTAACGCGTTCACCGCGGCCGGCTGCGCTCGATGATCTCGGCGGCACCCTTCCCCAGAAGATCGAGCCGGCCGCGCGGCCAAGCCCTTGCGCAGCACCAGGGCGTCGCTCGCCGGATCGCGCGACAGCGTGGCGTCGATGGCGAGGCCGGCGTCATCCACGGATCAGATTTCAGCTTGTGACTGGCTACATCGAGCCCTGAAGGTGTTGTCCGTTGAACTGCCGGCGGCCCAGCGACCAAACGGGATGGTCACCTTGAGGGATCGCGCCGTCAGCCCGCTTGTGCAGCTCGTCATGGACAGCGCCCGCGAGCTTGCAAAGCCAATGGCGAAACGAAAGTGACGAAACGGATGTCTGTTTGTGGGCCGTCAGCGAAGCAGAGGCGCAACGCGTTGAGGTCGTTTGTGGTCCATCTGCGACCTCGGGAAATGTTCGCTTTTGGGGCCCTATTGGGGAGTGACCGGACATCGCTGGGCAGCCGTAAGCCGGCTCATTTCAGCTCAATCGTATCAACCCTGCGACAAGGCAAGCACCTGTAGGCATGCGCAGCCGGAAGTTCTGCAATCTCTGGCAGTGTCGCGAGATAATCCATCGGGCGCTTGCATTGTTCGCAGATGAGAATGGGTGGATTGTCCTTGGCTCGACGGCTCGTCATCCCAACGCTCACTTAGAGCGTGCCACCATAAGTTCAGGCGGTGGCGAGCACACCTCCGTTCAAATACCGAAGCCTATCGAAATTCGGCACCCTCCAGCATAGGGCCCGGCGCAAGACCGGGCCGACCCAGCATTCACGGGCCGCAAAGCACCCGCTCGAACAACGCCGCAGCATTGTTCAAAATCAGACATATGACGCGCGCCTCCGACGCCGTGGCTCGACGCGTTGTCGACACCGACGTCGAGGTCCCTGCCGCGTTGCAAGCCTTTCATCGCCTCACATTCGACCAAGGCGTTCGATCTTCAGCTACGGCTGCCCCCGCATGAGGTTCCCACTCCGGAACTGCAATTTCGTCTCGCGACGAAATAATGTTGAAACAACGCCCTGCTTGATTGGCGTCACCGGGCACGGGTTTGTATCCTTAGCTTTTTCAATCCCGGGGCTGGCTTTGAAGCACCTGTCTTTTGGATCTTCCGTAACTCCAGACTTCGCGAAGGGCCGCCCTCAAGGCGGCCCTTTTTCCGGCCCTGTGCGAAGCTCGCAGCAATATCGACCGTTCGAATGCGGCGCTTTGCATGAAATGCCGCCTCGAAGCGGATCGGGGTCGAAGTCTCGAAGTCGTCATAGCCCTCGGAGGTTCGGCGCCTCCTCCGCCCCGCAACCAGTCGCGGCTTTTTGCAACTTCCTCAGCGGGATCGCGTTGGTGACTGCACTTGCCGGGTGACAACCGGACGTAACAGGGATGTTGAACGCGAAGCATTTTTCCGGTTTCTGCTCGCGACATCAACGTATCGGTACGCGCTGACAACTAACCTGTTCCCGGCATGTGCACCCTGAAGTAGCCCCCGCAACTTGGTCGCTCCAGGTGCAAGCCGAACATTGCCGCACTCCACTGGGCCTATGGGTACAGCGATAGCGCAGCAGGCTGCACGCGGTGATCTCGGCGGCGCCCTTGCCCAGCACATCCAGCCTGACGCTACGACCGAACTCGCGCGGGCGGTTGGCGCGGACTATGCGTCAACGGAGAACTGGCAACCAAAGGAGGTTGTCGATGGTCGACTGATGACAGGCCAGAATCCGGCCTCTGCGGGCCCGATGGCAAAAGAGCTCCTGGCGGCGCTCCGGAAGTCTGTCTGAAGACGAGTCGATCCGAGAGGCTGCGCGACAAACCGTACCTGAGAGGTCGCGCCTTATCGCGGCCGGCTGCGCTCGATGATCTCGGCGGCGCCCTTGCCCAGCAGATCGAGCCCGACCGCGCGGCCGAGCTCGCGCGGCCGGCTGGCGGGGCCGGTGCGCGAGGCTTCGATGATGGTGTTGCCGGAGAGATCGAGCACGGAGGCGGTCAGCGACATCCGATCGCCTGATATGGTCGAGAAGCCGGCGACGGGCGAATTGCAGTGGCCGTTGAGCACCCACAGCACCTCGCGCTCGGCATCGGCGCAGAGATGCGCGTCAGCGTCGTCGATCGAGGACAGGATCTGCCGCGTTTGCCAGTCCTGCGCTGCGCATTCGACCGCGACGATGCCCTGCCCGGCCGCGGGCAGCATCTCCGCCGCAGTGAATTCGTAGGCGATCCGGCTGGAAAGGCCGACACGATCGAGACCCGAGCGCGCCATGATCAGCGCGTCCGCGGGCCCGACCGCACCACCGTCAGGGAGCTTCTGCTTCTCACCATGATCGAGCTTTCGCACGCGCGTATCGGCGGCACCGCGGAAGTGGATCACCTCGACGTCAGGAAACAACCGCCGCGCATAGGCGGCGCGGCGAACGGCATTGGTGCCAATTTTAAAACCCTTGCCGCGCGACTGGCGCAGCGCGTCCAGCGTCACGCCCTCGCGCAGCACCAGGGCATCGCTCGCCGGGTCGCGGGACAGCGTGGCGCCGATGACGAGGCCGGGCGTGTCCTCGTTGCCGGGCATGTCCTTCAGCGAATGCATCGCGGCCTGCAGTTCGCCCGCCAGCACGGCGGCGCGGATCTGCGCGACGAAGGCGCCGCCCTTGCCGCCATGCGGCAACAGCTTGCTGGTCTGGTCGAGATCTCCCGTGGTGTCGAACTTGACGATCTCGACGTCGAGACCTGATACGGATGAGGTCAGGCGGCGCGCGATCTCTTCCGTCTGTGCCAGCGCCATTGCGCTCTTGCGGGTACCGATCCTGAATCGCGTGGCCAAGTCCAATCCTCTTCAGACGCGTGGTTAGCGCGCATCCTCCAATATCATATCGGAGGCCTTCTCGGCGATCATGATGATCGGCGCGTTGGTGTTCCCCGACACGAGATCCGGCATGATCGAGCCGTCTACGACGCGAAGGCCCTCGAGCCCCCTCACCTTCAGCCGCTGGTCCACCACCGCGAGCGCGTCGTTGCCCATACGACAGGTCGAGGTCGGATGGTAGATGGTGCTGCCGCGCTCGCGGCAATAATCCAGGATCTCGGCGTCCGTGGATACCTTCGTGCCGGGATCGTATTCGCCGGCCACGAACGGCTTCAACGCCGGCGCATTCAGGATCCTGCGCAGGATCTTGATGCCTTCGACATTGGTGGTGCGGTCGGTCTCGGTCGACATGTAATTGATGCGAATTTCCGGCGGCACGGTCGGATCCGCGCTCCTGATGCGCAAGCTGCCGCGGCTCTCGGGCCGGAGCTGGCACACCGACGCCGTGAAGCCCGAGAAATCATGCAGCCGCTCGCCCATCTTGTCGGTCGAGAACGGCAGGAAGTGGACCTGGATGTCGGGCGAGGCGAGGCGCGGACTGGTCTTGAAGAATGCGCCGGCCGTGCCGGCCGCGATCGTCAGCCATCCCTTCCTGAACAGCGCGTAGCGCGCGCCGGCGAGCGTGCGGCGCAGCGGATGGTTGATGGTGTCGTTCAACGTGATCTTCTGCGAGCAGCGCATCACGATGCGGACCTGCATGTGATCCTGGAGATCATGGCCGACGCCCGGCGCGTCGAGCACGACGTCGATGCCATGTTGGCGCAGGAGATCGGCGGGGCCGACGCCGGAGAGCTGCAACAGCTGCGGCGAATTGTAGGCGCCGCTCGACAGCACGATTTCTTTCCGCGCCCGCGCGCGGCGCACGGTCGTGCCCTGCCGGTACTCGACACCGACCGCGCGACGGCCCTCGAACAGCACGCGCTGGCCGAGCGCCTCGGTCTCGACCTTGAGATTGCCGCGGGTCTTCGCCGGGCCAAGATAAGCCACCGCGGTCGAGGCACGGCGGCCGTTGCGGGTGGTGGTCTGGAACAGGCCGACGCCTTCCTGCGTCGCGCCGTTGAAATCGGGATTGTAGGGCAGACCGGTCTCGACCGCGGCGTCGATGAAGGCCTTCGACAGCGGATCGGTCACGACCATGTTGGAGACCGGCAGCGGACCGCCCGTGCCGTGGTACTGATCGGCGCCGCGCGTCTGGTTCTCGGCCTTCTTGAAATAGGGCAGCACGTCGTCATAGCCCCAGCCGGCATTGCCGTGCTGGCGCCAGCGATCGTAATCTTCGTGCTGGCCACGCACGTAGAGCAGGCCGTTGATCGAGCTCGATCCGCCCAGCGTCTTGCCGCGCGGCTGGAACACCTGCCGTCCCTTCAGTTCGGGCTCCGGCTCGGTCTGGTACATCCAGTTGACGGACTTTTCCTTGAACAGCTTGCCGTAGCCGAGCGGCACGTGGATCCAGATGTTGGAATCCTTCGGCCCGGCTTCGAGCAGCAGCACGCTGTGCTTGCCGTTCGCCGAGAGCCGGTTGGCGAGCACGCAGCCGGCGGAGCCGGCGCCGACGATGATGTAGTCGAATGCGGGATCGGAAGGCGTGAGGGAGGAAGTTGCGTTCATATTTCGCTAGTCTTCTTGTTGATGGGAGCGTTTCCGGTGTCGTCACCTCTCCCCGACGGGGAGAGGTCGGATTGCTTTGGCACGCAATTGCGTGCCTGAGCAATCCGGGTGAATGGGCCGCAACGGCAAGTGAGACCGCAACCCCTCACCCGGATCGCATCTTCGATGCGATCCGACCTCTCCCTACGGGAGAGGTGATCCGGGTTCTGGGCTCGCTTTGCCTGCAAAACGACCTAGCACAATCATGCGCGCAGACGCAGCGCCTCGACCAGCGACTTGAACGCACGGGCATATTCCGCGCCAGCCCTTGCGATATCGGCGCGTCCGGCGCAGGCGACCGCGGCCTCCGTCACCGCGCCGAGCAGCAGCCGCGCCAGCGGCTCGACCGGCTGCTTTGCGATCAGGCCGGCCTCCATCGCCGCCGACAGCGCGCGCGGCATCTTGCCGCCAAAGTGCTTTGCATCGATCTCGCGCCAGCGCTCCCAGCCGAGCACGGCCGGGCCGTCACGCAAGATGATCTGGCCGGTCGGGCCCTTGGCGGTCGCGGCAAAGTAATGCTGTGTGCCGGCGACCATCGCGGCGAGCACGTCCTTCTCGGCGCGCGCGGCGCCGTCGATCTCGGTGACGAGGTCGCGCGAGACCAGGTCAAACACCGCTTCGAACACCGCCTCCTTGGTCTTGAAGTGATGATAGACCGCGCCCTTGGCGATGCCGGCGCCTTCCGCGATGTTGTCCATGGTGGTCGCGGCAAAGCCTTGCGTCCCGAACAGCCGTCGCGCCGCCGTCAGGATCGCCTCCAAGGTTGCCGCCCGCCGCTCCGCCTGTTTGGCCATGGGTCCGGTCTATTCGAATTCCTGAGGCGCGGCCAGTTGACTTTTCGACCACCGGTCGGTATTTACCGACCCACAGTCGGTTTTAATCGTGAGGACATCATGCCGAGCCGTGGGATCGTCGAAGCCTTTGCGAAGCGCCTGGAGGACGGAGATTTCATCGGCGCGATCGAGCAGTTCTGTACGCCCGATGCCGTGACCTACGAGAACAACACCGCACCGACGGTCGGCCGCGACAATCTCGTCGCCAAAGAGCGCGGCGTGCTGGCGATGTCGCGGGAGGTCAAGGCGGTCCGCATCGGGCCGAGCTTGATCGAGGGAGATAACGTCGCGACGCGCTGGAGCTTCAGCTTCACGAATGCCGAAGGCGTCACGCGGACGCTCGAGGAGATTGCCTGGCAAACCTGGCAAGGCGACCAGTTGATCGAGGAGCGGTTCTTTTACGACCCGAAGCAGCTGGGACGGTGACGTCCGCGGCCTCGTGAACATTGTCAGACCAACTCCTCCGGCGCGGTCATCGGGTCGGCGAGCTTGCGCATCAGGCGCACGAGTATCCTCGATCTCCTGATCGTCCCAGCCCGCAAACATCCCGCCGACAATCCGCTCGCGTGCCCGGTTGACCGCGTCCGTCATCGCGCCGGGGGGCATGACAGCGGAGATGGTCGCGACATGCGTGCCCGACTTGACGTTCGCGCACGCAGGATCAACAATGCCAAACAAAGGCCAAGCGGGATCGAACCTGCAGTTTTTTTGAGGCCGGTACGCGCGCAGCAGCGGTGTTAGAATCGCGTTGAAGTGACGCGCAGATTGATCGATTTTCGTAGCAGATACCACACCTCGTCATTGCCGGAGAGAGGAGCTTTTCATGCTTGGTTTCTCGCGATTTGGCACGATCTCCCAGCCGCTACTCTACCTTGCAGCGGTCTTTCTGCTGCTCAACTCAACATCGGCTGTGTTCGGGCAATTCATGATCGGAGGCGACCGCGGCGACCGTCCCATGGACGGTCCGCGCGGCGGCGGGATGCACGACCGCGCCATCGGCGAAGGCGTGGGCTTGGGAATAGGCCTTGGGCTTGAGATCGGCAATGCCGTCAGCAAGCAAGGGGCAGAGGACAACGCAAAGAAGAAGACCGGCGACGGATCTGCAACCGTCACGAAATCACCTGAAGTGAAGAAGCCGAAACGCGCCGCCAAGAAGGGGGACGACGCGCCGGCGCCAGTGCATCCGCCGAAGGCGCCGGATCAGCCCGCGACGACGGCCGGGCCACCCCCGAGCAGCAATCCCGACACTCCGCAAACGGGTTCAAATCCACCATCAAATCCGCCGCCGCAGACCACGTCGCGATCCGATCCCCCGACGCCGCAGGATCCAAAGGACGTGCCGAAGCCTCCTGTCGATCCACAGGACATCGCATGGGAGTGCGATGAGCCGATCTGCGTTGGCGGTCCCTCAAGAAAGGACGTCGCCGGCATGCTGCACGACGGCTGCGTGCGAACGGAAAAGGTTCTCAGCCTGCTCGAATTGCCGGGCTCGATCGAGGACAATCTGAACAAGGCCAGCGGGCCGGCCCGACTCTATCTGGACTTCTTCTCGGGCAAGGACGGACCGAGCAACCGGGAAACCTTGAAAGGCTGGCTGATCAAGATCAAGGATGCCTGCAAACAGAAGGTCGCCTTGATCTGCGAGAAATGCGACGCGAAGACTCTGCGCATTGGCTATTCCTACACCAACGGCGGCAGCGGAATCCTCGGCACTCTCAACACCATGGTTCACGACAGCAAGATCCACCTTTGCGTTCCGCAATGGTGCAACGCCAAGGGGCAGACGCCCCGCGGACAGGCCGGCTCGCTCCTGCACGAGCTGTCGCATCTGGTCGGGACCGATGACATGACCGGAAAAGCCGGCGAGAAGACCGAATTTACCGCGCAGGGATTGACGGAGAAACTGATTCCAACTCTTTCGGATGCATACGACAAGCTGGCGCCGAGCACCTCAGGCGCGGCGTCCGCGAGCGCGACGCCTCCTCCCGCTTCGAAGTAGGAATCAAACCGCATCCGCCCGCAGGAGCGTGTCCACGGTGATGGTGCCCCGCGCGCGGGAGACGCAGGTGCAGATCTTCGCGTTGCTTTGCTTCTGGTGGTCGCTGAAGAAAACGTCGCGATGGTCGATCTCGCCGTCGACGGCGACGACGTCGATGGCGCAGAGGCCGCATTCGCCGCGCTTGCAGTCGGATATCACCTCGAAGCCGCTGGCGTTGAGAACATCGAGCATCGAACGCTCGCGCGGAATTTCGAGCTCGACATCGCTGCCCTTCAGGCGCACGCGAAAGGCCTCGGTCGGCAGCGTGCCGCTGGAGCCGAAGGTTTCGTAGCGGAGATCGGAGAGTGGATGGCCGGTGCCGATCCAGGCGTGGCGCGCGGCATCGAGCATGCGCATCGGACCGCAGAACAGGGTCAGCGCGCCCTTCGGCAGCGAGGCGAACAGCGCGTCGAGATCGAGCCGCTTGCCTTCGTCGCTGGCGTGGACGACCAGGCGGTCGCCGAGCATTGCGGCGAGCTCGTCGAGGTAGGCGGCATCCGCGCGGCTGCGCACGGCATAATGCAGGATGACGTTGGCGCCGCGGCGCGCCAGCGCTTGCGCTGCGCCGAGGATCGGGGTGATGCCGATGCCGCCGGCGATCAGGCAATAGTTTTCACGAGCCCAGTCGACCGCGACAAGCGAGGCCGGCCGGGTGATGTCGAGCCGCGCGCCCGGCGCGAGCTGCCACATGTAGCGCGAGCCGCCGCGCGAGTCCTCGGCGCGGCGCACCGCGATGGTGAAGCCGCGCGGCGAGGCTTCGCCGACCAGCGAATAGGACCGCGTCTCGGGCAAGCCATCGATGGTGACGCTGACATTGATGTGGCTGCCGACCGGATAGGCTGTGACGTCGAACTGATCCGGCCTGATCAGGAATTCGCGGATGCCGGGCGAAAGATCGCGCGTCGACACCAGCGTCGCGGGAATCCAGGTTTCGACGAAGCGCATGGCGTTGCCCTCAATCGGTTGCGGTCTTGATCAGCGCGAGCGCCGGCAAGAGGTCGAGATGGGTCCTGTTGCGCAGCGCAAGGCGCAGGTTTCGCACGGCGAGACGCGCATGCTCGCGCATGACGGCTTCGGCGCGCGCGCCCTCGCGGTTCTCGATGGCGTCGATCACGATGCGGTGGTGCTCCTGCCCGATGATCAGGATCTGCTGTGCTTCGGGCAGCGCCGATTGCGCCATCACGAAGCCGCTTGGGGATGCGAAGGGAAGCGCCGAAGCGCGGTCGATCTGCCGGATCAAAGGCGGGCTGCGCGATAGTTCCGTGAGCAGCGCGTGAAAGCGCGCGTTCAGCGTGACATAGGCCGAGAAGGCCTCGATCGAGATCGGGACCTGACGCAGCAGATCATCGATCGCCAGATGGCATTCCCTCAGCGGCTCGAGCTCGCGCGCGGAAACGCCGCGCTCGGCGGCAAAGCGCGCCGCGAGGCCTTCCAGCGTGCCGCGCAGCTCGATGGAATCGGAGATGTCGCGTTCCGAAAACGCCTTCACCATGAAGCCGCCGGACGGGATCGCCTCCAACAGCCCCTCCTCCTCCAGCCGCACCAGCGCCATGCGCACCGGGGTGCGCGAGGCGCCGGTCGTCTCCACCGCCTGAAGCTCGGAGATGCGCTCGCCCGGCCGCAAAGACCCCGACAGGATCTGGTCGCGCAGCGCGAGCTGCGCCTTCACGGTCTGCGAGACCGAGCGGTCGACCTCGGCCATCCCCTACTCCGCCGCCTGAAGCTGCTGCGGTCCGTTTTCCTTCGCCACCATCCTGTCGATCAGCTTGCGCATCCACATCGCGCCGGCGTCGATGTTGAGATTGTAGAAGATGCGATCCGGATTCTCGTCCATCGCGCGCTGCTGCGCCTCCAGGATCAGCTCGTCTTCGCGGAAGATACCGGAGACGCCCTCGCGGATCTCGGTGGTGATGCGCTGCTCGCCGATCTGATAGTTGCGCACGAACGCCCAGAAATAGTGGCAGGTCTTCTCGGTCTCCGGCGTGATGGTGTTGAGCACGAAACCGTTGACGCCCTGCGAGCGGTCGCCTTCCGGCGCGCCGGTGCCTGTTGGCGCGACGCCGACGTCGATGGCGATGGTGCACGGCGCCTCGAAACGGATGATCTGCCAGCGATCGACGAGGCCCGGCTTGCCGAGTTGCCTGGCCCAGAACGGCGGCGCCTCGACGCCGCGCATCCATCGCGTCACGGTCACCGTCTTCTCGCCATGGGTGACGTCGAACGGCGCTTCGGCGACCGCATCGTTGCCGATGGAGGAGCCGTGCACGAAGGTCTCGTGGGTGAGGTCCATGAGATTGTCGAGCACGAGGCGGTAGTCGCAGGCCACGCGGATGGTCTTGCCGTCGCCGGCCCAGGCCGGATCGTGATTCCAGTGCATGTCGGGCACCAGCGCGGGGTCGGCGAGCGCGGGGTCGCCCATCCAGAGCCAGATGTAGCGGTGACGCTCGACCACGGGATAGGCGCGCACGCAGGCCGACGGGTTGATGGTCTCCTGCGAGGGCATGAAGGTGCAGCGGCCCTGCGCGTTGTATTTCAGACCGTGATAGCCGCAGACGACGGTGTCGCCCTCGAGCCGGCCCTTCGACAGCGGCACCAGGCGGTGCCAGCAGGCATCCTCCAGCGCGGCCACCGAGCCATCGGCCTTGCGGTACATCACGACGTGCTTGCCGCAGATCGTCCGCGGCAACAGTGCCGGCTTCACATCCGCGTCCCAGGCGGCGGCGTACCAGGCGTTCATGGGGAAGGGTTTTGTCATGGGGCCTCCCAAGGCTTATGTATGCGTTATGTATACAATAGCCGGAGGCGGAGACTGATTCAATACCAGAATAGGCGTATTATATTACCTTAAACTGATATCGTGTATACAGGATGAAGCAGTCTTACACCCTCCCCTCCAGGGGAGGGTAAGAAACCGCCTGCCTGCGTCGCTACGTCCCGAACACCTTCTTCAGTCCCGCCTGGGCCTCGTCCTGAATCCGCATCAGGTGCTCGGTGCTGCGGAAGCTTTCGGCGTAGATCTTGTAGACGTCCTCGGTGCCCGAGGGCCGCGCCGCGAACCAGCCGAAATCGGTCTCGACCTTGATGCCGCCGAACGGCTGGCCGTTGCCGGGCGCCTTGCTCAGGGTCGAGCGGACCGGGTCGCCGGCGAGCTCCTTCAGGCCGAGCTGTTCGGGCGTGACGGACTTCAGGATGGTCTTCTGCGAACCCGTCGCGGCGACGTCGATGCGGGCATAATGGGGCACGCCGAGCTCGGCGGTGAGGTCGCCAAAGAGCTGGCTGGGATCACGGCCGGTCTTGGCCATGATCTCGGCAGCGAGCAGGCCGAGGATGATGCCGTCCTTGTCCGTCGTCCACACCGTGCCGTCGCGGCGCAGGAACGAGGCCCCTGCGCTCTCTTCGCCGCCGAAGCCGAAGCCGCCCGTGAGCAGACCATCGACGAACCATTTGAAGCCGACCGGCGTCTCCACCAGCTTGCGGCCGAGCTTCTTGGCGACGCGGTCGATGATCGAGCTCGACACCACGGTCTTGCCGATGGCGGCGTCCTTGCCCCAGTTCGGCCGGTGCGCGAACAGGTAGGAGATCGCGGTCGCCAGATAATGGTTGGGGTTCATCAGCCCGCCGGTGCGGGTGACGATGCCGTGACGGTCGGCGTCGGTGTCATTGGCAAAGGCAACGTCGAAACGGTCGCGCATCGCGATCAGGCCCGCCATGGCATAAGGCGAGGAGCAGTCCATGCGGATCTTGCCGTCCCAGTCCACCGTCATGAAGCGGAAGGTCGGGTCGATCGCCTCGTTCACCACCGTGGCCTTGAGGCCGTAGCGCGCGATGATCGGATGCCAGTAATGCACGGCCGCGCCGCCGAGCGGATCGATGCCGATTTTGATGCCCGCGGATTTGACGAGCTCTAGATCGACGACATGGCCGAGGTCGGCGACGTAGGGCGTGACGTAGTCGTAGGCGTGCACCGTCGACGATTTCAGCGCCTTGGCATAGTCGATGCGCTTCACGCCCTTCAGGCCATCAGCGAGATAGGCGTTGGCGCGCTTCTCGACGACGGAGGTCGCGTCGGTGTCGGCGGGGCCGCCATGCGGCGGATTGTATTTGTAGCCGCCGTCTTCGGGGGGATTGTGCGAGGGGGTGACGACGACGCCATCGGCAAGGCCAGACGTGCGGCCCTTGTTGTAGGTCAGGATCGCGTGCGAGATGACGGGCGTCGGCGTGTAGCCGTGATCCTTGTCGATCATGACGTCGACGCCGTTCGCCGCGAACACCTCGACGGCGCTGGCAAGCGCCGGCTCGGCCAGCGCGTGGGTGTCTATGCCGATGAAGAGCGGACCGGTCAGCCCTTTCTCTTTCCGGTAGTCGCAGATCGCTTGCGTGGTCGCAAGGATGTGGCCCTCGTTGAACGTGTTCTTGAACGAGGTGCCGCGATGGCCTGACGTCCCGAACGCCACCCGCTGCGCCGGATCGGCTGCGTCCGGCTTGCCAGCAAAATAGGCCGTCACCAGCCTTGGAATGTTGGCGAGCGCGTCCGGCGAAACCGGCTTGCCCGCCGCGGGATGAACATCAGCCACTGGGAATACCCTCGTCCTGTCGTGCAGAGATGCGACGCACCATAGCATCGGCCGCAAGCGCGCCAAGCCACAACACAGCCGACGGGTGGCCGTTCCCGGGATCGTGCTATGGTCGCTTCCGATCGGGGCTTTTCGAGTCGGGGCATGACGCGGTTTCACAGATTCCTGGGTGTTCTGATCGCCTGGCTTGCGGCGTCAGGCGCGCCGGCGCGCGCGGCCCAGTTCTACATCGAGGATCTGCGCATCCCGATGGCGGCCGCCGGACCGCAGGGGCTGGAGGCGTTCCTGGTCCGTCCGGCCGGGACCAAGCGCTATCCGCTGGCGCTGCTCAGTCACGGCTCGCCGCGCAGCTTTGCCGATCGCGCGACCATGTCGGCCCACCAATACTACGGCATCGCGCTGGAATATGCCCGGCGCGGCTTTGCCGCGCTGGTCGTGATGCGCCGCGGCTATGGCACCTCGCCGGGCGGGCGCGTCGACAACGTCGGAAGCTGCAGCAACGCCGCTTATCTGCCCGCGGCAGCGGTTTCCGTTGCAGACTTGCGCGCCGCGATCGACGCGATGGCACGCCGGGCCGACGTCACCACGTCAGGCATGATCGCGGCCGGCCATTCCGCCGGCGGTCTTGCCACCGTCGCGCTGACGGCGCAGGCACCTGCCGGCCTTATCGCCGCGATCAGCTTTGCCGGCGGTCGCGGCTCGCTCGACGATGACGAGGTCTGCAATCCGGACGGACTGGTGCAGGCCTTCGCCACCTTCGGCAAGACCTCGCGGGTGCCAATGCTCTGGGTCTATTCCACCAACGATTCCTATTTCGGCCCGGATCTGGCGCGCCGGTTCCATGATGGCTTTCGCGCCGGCGGCGGCAACGCAAAGTTCGTCACCGCGCCGCCTTACGGCGATGACGGCCACTATCTGTATTCGGTGGAGGGCCGCCCGCAATGGACGCCCTATCTCGACGCATTCCTGCGCGAGCGCGGGCTTGCCCAGGATGTGCTGAGCCCGCCCGATCCACTGCCGCCGCCGAACCATTTCAACGACGCGGCCAAAGCCGAATTCGCCCGCTATCTCGCCAGCACCTCGCCGCACAAGGCCTTTGCGGTGTCGCCGAACGGCGGCTACGGCTGGCGCTCGGGACGCAACACGGTGGAGGACGCGGAGCGCGATTCACTCGCGGCCTGCATGAAATATACCCCGACCTGCACGCTCTATGCGGTCGACGACCACCTCTCCTCCGGCAACGTCCAGGGGACCTCCACGGACCAGGTCTTGCGCGCACGATAGGCATCTCGCCTGCCGGCGGCACATCGGTTGTTAACATCAAAGATGTACGACACGCTGCATGCAGCGGGATCCGGCACGACCAAACCTCACCGCGACGTGGAAGAACGTCGTCGTGGCCGTGCTGTTGTCGGCATCGACCTGCGCGCAGGCCCAGGAGGCTGCCAAAGAGGCCGACCTCGGCGCAGGCGAAACGGCGACATCACGCGCCGAGATCCGCAAGATCATCGAGCGCGAGACGGCGAGGACCGGTTTGCCCGCCGACCTCGCGGAGGCCGTGGTCTTCGTCGAGAGCGGCTACAACTCGGCGGTCGTCGGCAGCGGCGGCGAGCTCGGCCTGATGCAACTGCGACTGGAGACCGCAGCAGCGCTCGGGTTCAAGGGAAACGCCGCGGAGCTCGCGGAGCCCGACCTCAACATCCATTACGGCGTACTCCATCTCAGCCGTGCATGGGGTCTGGCGGGCGGGGATCTCTGCCGCACGTTGATGACATATCGAGCCAGGTCCGACGAGGAGGAAACGTCTGCCCGTTCGCAGGTCTATTGCAACCGCGCCCGCAACCGGCTGCTCGCCATGAACTCGGCCGCTGCGATCACCCGGACCGCAGTCGCACCACCGGCGCCGGAACCTGCGGCAGCGCCAGCGCCGGCGACGACATCGGCACGGACTGAAAGGCCACGGATGCAGCCCAGGGCGACGCAGCCCAGGGACGTCTATGCGCGCTACCGCCGCGGCACGGCCGCCGCATCCAGGGCATTCTGGGCCGCGCATGAGGCCAGGGTCAACCGCATCAAGGCCCGCATCGAAGTCAGGTGGAAGCGGACCGCCTCGCGTTAACAGTCGTTCGCGATAAGGCGGACGCAGCTCTTGACGGGACCGTCCTGATCGATGGAATACTGCGGATGCTCCCCTTTTTGGGGGTAGCTGCAGCGATTTTGCCAAATAGTCTTTTTGCGTAGCCCCGAATAGAGACCATGCACAACGGTTTGAGAGTTTTGTTCGCGATCTTCGCCACGGCAGCCGTGGCGACCTCGACCTTCGTCGCCATCCGGCTCGTCGTCGGCTTCAGCGGCTGAGACAAAAAACGCCGGCCAGCAATGCTGACCGACGCCATATCGCTTCACGTCGTTGCTCGCGTCAGTAGTTGCGCCTAGAGGCGTTCGCTGAGCGCGAGCTTGTAGCCGACACCGGTGACCGTGGCGATGACGGGCGTGCCGCTGCCGACGAGCTTGCGGCGCAGCCGCGCCACCAGCGCATCGACCGTGCGAATGTCGACCTCGGCCTGGCGGTTGCTGACGACCTCGATCAGATAGTCACGACTGAGCGGCCGTCCGTCCGCACCGACCAGCGCGGCGAGCAGGTCGAACTCGGCACGGGTCAGCGCCACCGGCTTGCCGTCGCTGCCGAGCAGCTCGCGCCGCGTCAGGTCGATGATCCAGTCGCCGAACGCAATCGAGTTGTGGTTGCGCGCCGCCTTGCGGTCGATCGAGCGCCGCCGCAGCACGCTGCGCGCGCGCGCCAGCAGATCGCGCAGATTGATCGGCTTGGTGACGTAATGGTCGCCGGCGATCTCGAGGCCAAGGATGCGATCGACGTCGGTGTCGCGGCGTGTCACGAAGATAATGCCGGCGTTGCTGGTCGCCTGGATCTCCTTGGCGAGCTCGAAGCCGTCGCCGTCCGGCAATTGCAGGTCGAGGAAGACGAGGTCGGTGCGCGCGCGCAGCGCCTGGCGGCATTCCGCGCAGGTGCCGGCGCCGACCACATCGAAATTGTTCTCGCTGAAGTAACCGACCAGCATCGTGCGCGTCACGGGATCGTCTTCGACGACAATCAGCCGATCGCGCCCGAGCGAACGCAATTCCTGAAGTGCGGAATCAGCCACGATATTGGATGTCCTGTGTGCCTGCGACCCGGCTCGAGAGTTCAAGTCGCCGCGCCATGCGCCGTCGTGTGAACGAACATTCACGGCCTGTTCGAGCCCCCGAAATTGCCTGCCGAATACTAGGCGCGTTGCGTCGCCCAAACAATATAGGTCACGGTATTGCAGTATTTACTATGAATTGCCTCACACTTCTCAATCAGCGCATCGGCCAATGACAGCTGGCTCGCACCGGTCCCTGCAGCGCTCCCGATACCAACAATTCGGCTCATTGGATGCCGGATTCAACCGCTGATTAACGTAAAGAAAGGGTTCGGCTTCGGTTGGCATGGCCGCGCCTCTATACTTTGCGCGCTGCAACCACGGAACAATGCGAGACAACGGAGCAGGCGTGATGGGAGGGCAAGCCCGGTCGGCTGCCGGTCGAGTGGATCAAGGCGCAACACCTTTCGATCGCTCACATAGTCTCGACGTCCTGCGCGGTCTCGCCATCGCCGGCGTGATGGCAATCCACGTTTCGCAATCGTTTCCGTCGAACATTCACGGCATCGACTACGCCTTCATGTGCGGCTGGACCGGCGTCAACGTGTTCTACTTCGTTAGCGCCATGACGATGTGCCTGATGTGGACGCGGCGCGCCGAGGCAAACCCGACGCGGAAGTTCTACATCCGCCGTTTCCTGCGCATTGCGCCACTGTTCTGGCTCGCGATCCCGCTCTATCTGTTCGTCAACGGCACCGGACCGAATCACGACGCCCCCAACGGCATCGGGCCGCTCCAGGTGATCCTCACAGCGACCTTCCTGCACGGCTTCTGGCCCGACAGCGTGAACAGCGTCGTGCCCGGCGACTGGTCGATCGCGGCGGAGATGACCTTCTATGTTGTTTTTCCGTTCGTGATCACCGCGTTCGGATCGCGCAGACACCTTTATCTCGCGCTCGCGCTGCTGCTGCATCTGGTCAACGTCTGCCTGTTCAAGCCGTGGGCGTTCGCGCTGTTTTCGACGTATTACGGGCCCGGTCACGAGGCCTTCGTCTGGAACGCGCTGCACATCAGCTTCCTGAACCAGTTGCCGATCTTCCTCGTTGGCTGCGCGCTGTTCTTTGCGCTGCGCGACGGCTTTGCGAAATCCGACGCCGCGATGCTTGCCTGCTTCATCGCATTGTCCTTCATCGCAGACCGCGCGACCGGCTCGCACGAGTTCAACTATCTGATGATCAATCTGGTGCTTGGCGCAGGCGTAGCCGGCTGCATCAAACTGGCGGTGCACTGCGAACCGGTCGAGGCGCTCGGCCGCAACTCCTATTCGATGTACCTGTCGCATTTCGCGGTGATCCATGGTTTGCATCAGGTCTGGCCGTTCGCGGACGGACTGGTGTCGCTGCTGCTCGCCTATGCCGTCACAGCCGTGCTGAGCTATCTCGTCGCGCGCGCCACCTGGCATCTGGTCGAGCGCTACGCGCAGGATCTGGCGCGTCGGCTGACCGCGCCGGCGAGCAAGGTCAAGCGCGCTGAACTCATCGCCACGGCGGTGCAGCACTGAACGGCCACAGCGCCGGCGCCTCGACCCTCTCAGGACAAACCGACGTCGATTCGATAGGACAGCTCTTCCTGGGCACCAGGCGCAATGTGCATCAGGCCGGGCTTCTCGGTGAATTCGCCGCCGAAGTCCCTGGGGCTGGCGTAGCCGCGCCAGGGCTCGATGCAGAGGAACGGCGCGCCTGACGGTTTCGACCAGATACCGAGCTCGCGAAAGCCTCGCCATGACATTCTGAGCCAGGGCCCGGTACCATCGGCTCGCGCGAAGCGGACCGCATGGCTGTTGACGGGATCGAGGATAACGGCGTCGCTGGCGAACAGGGCTTCCGACAGAACAAGCACGGTGCCTCGGACGGGGCTTGGATCCGTTGCCGCGAGCAGGAGCCCACCCTCCACACGGCGAACCGGCGACGGCTCCTCGTTCGTGAATGTCAGCGCATAGCTCTGCTTCGGCACGCCAGGCTGAAGCGGCCAGTTGAAAGCGGGATGACCGCCGAGCGACACGGGCAATATCTCGCCACCGGTGTTGGCGACGGTAAGCGAGAGATCGAGACCCCCGTCGTCGAGCGCATAAGCCGCCGTGAGCCGGAACGCGAACGGATAAAGCGCGCGGGTCGCCTCGCTATCCTCGAGCACCAGCGAGCAACGGCTCTCGCCGCGTTCCACCCAGCTAAATCGGCTGTCGCGCGCAAAGCCGTGCTGCGTCATCCGGTAGGTCTTGCCCCCGTGCCGCATCTCATCGTTGGCCAGGCGCCCCACGATCGGAAACAGCAGCGGCGCATGGCGCTGCCAGGCGGGCCCCGCCTGCCAGACGAATTCGGTGCCGTCCGCGTGGCTGAGCGAGCACATCTCGGCGCCGTGGGCCTTGATGGTGGCGGTGAGGGAACCGTGGCGGAGGGTGTGGGTTTCGTCGCTCATGATTGATCTCTATATCTTCGAGATGCTAACCCACCGATGAATTGGGCCATAGGTCGCCATGCGCTCGAAAGCGGACCTTGTGTGCTCTCCTTGAGTTTTGTCATGCATGACCCAGCGCAGCCGGCTTTGCTGGCTGCGCCTCTACCGGAGAGAACTTTTCACTAACTGATATAGATCAAGGGCTTGCGGGCGATTCCAAATTACTCAATACTACCAGCAGCAGCGGTCGACCCTGAATAAGGTCCCCCGGTTGCATTGGGATTGTTAATTTTTCGATGCTTTTTCAAGCTTCATCCGTTTGGATCGCGCATGGCTGCCCATCATTCTGACGTTTACATCCTGTCTCGGGATTCCCTAGGTCCGACTGTTCAGCGGTTCTTTTCCAAACCATGGCTCGTTCAGTTCGAAGACGGGACGATCCTTGAATACGACACCGAGCACGGCGCCCGCGAGTTGCAGCGCAAATGGCGGATAGCACACGACCTTGATCCGATCACCGGCGATCCTTCGGCCGCCGATCAGGTCCACAATGACCGAGAGGCCACGCTGCTCAGCGTACTTGAAGAGAAAAACGCGAGCCTCAAAAGATTTCTGGTTGCGCAGGTACTCGAGGCGGCCGCGCTCCGGGAACTGCTGCTAGAGAAACTGATGTTGAAAAAGCAATAGGGCACAACGACGCAAGCTCACCCAGCGGCTGTCGGTGCTTTTTTTGATCTGGGGTTCTTTTGGGTCCGTTGCTGACCCTCGCTTGGAGAGCTGCAACGTCTGATTTCGGTAGATAAGCCAACCAAGGTAAAAACAGTCTGCCGAGGGCGGCGGGGCCGCTCTCCGCTTTGTTGTGGGCGGACATCTGTGTCTTTGGAAGAAGTCCGGTTCGTCTCATCGAAGTGCGACGTCTCCTGCCACCCTCGGATTTCCTACCGGATGTCGATTCAACACCCGTTGGCGGGGGGTGTCGCGATGGTGGCGGTGACCGTCGAGTCCTACGCGGCTTCAGTGATGGGCGCGATCGTCAGTATCCTGGGAAGCTTCGAATTCGGCATCGAGATGCGATGCCCCTGTCCTCACACCCATCGCAAATCCGAGGGACCGCGTCAGGTCCAATCGTCTTCGTCGCCGGCTGCCGTCCTTAAAGGTAACGAAGGCAGGCACACCATCGATGCGGCAAAACCGCACCACATTAGACCTGGATCGCGCAGCTCGAAGCGTCCGGGACGTCAGTAACGGCAGCCAGAGCGCACCGGTTGCCACCGCCGTGGAAGCGCCAATCCTCTGAGTGGCAAGGCTCGTAATCGCCTGATCTCAATCGTGCTTCGATGACAAGCTTGGCGGAACCTACTCTGCGGCATCCATCTTGACGTAGATCCACCCGTCGTCGTCGCCCTCTGCCGAGCTTCCGACGACTGACGGCAGATCCGCATTTGCATTCACGCCTTCCGGAACCAGCCGATCAGTCTCGCTGTCGAACGTGCACAACGGACCGACCGGGACCTTGCGGCCCTCGAGCTTGCCAGCAGAACCAGCCATGCTCGTTCGCTTTGCCATCAACGGAAGCAGGATGCCGCCGGCGAACAGAGCCTGCAGCATATCTGACCGCCGTGGCTGATCGCCCATCATGATGGCGATCTCCTTGGGCGAAGCAGCCTGCGTCGACGCAATCTGCAAGGAGGGAGTTTTGCCTGTATTGGTGTTTGGCGAAGCATCATCGCTTGCCACGGACCGCGCCCTCTCAGAGCCCGCGTCGACGACGGAAGGCGATTCTCTCGCCTCTACGGCGGCGAGAATGATCGGTCGCTCGACTTCGTCGCCATCTTCGATGACCGCTCGGGGCAATGCCTTCGTCTCGACCGCGGACAGCTTAATCGTGGATCGAACGAGGGCGGCGGTGCGGCCGTCTCCAATGGCGTACAGGATCGTCAGGGACTTTGGCTTGGCGGCTCCGAAATCGATGGTCACCATGCCCGTCGCGGCATTGTACGACATCTTGCCGGTCGTGACCTGCAGAACGCCTTGGAGGTTCAGCGGACGGCCGTCCGGTTGCCAGGCGTTCCCCAGCAGCTCGGCGGCAGAGATCGTGATGATCTGTGCCGCTGGCCTCGTGATGACTTCCGGGACGCCGACGACGTTGCGCGGCGTCGCGACCGCAGTCACGTTTACCGTCACCACCGCAGTCGACGCCAGATCTCCGGAACCGATCGTGTAGGCAAAGCTGGCCTTCCCGGTGAAGCCCGGGTTCGGGGTGAAATGGACGATGCCGTTGACCTGGTCGAAGACCACGCTGCCGTTGACAGCGCTTCCGACGGCCGTGACCGCCCCGATCGGCAAGGTCAGCGAACCACCATCGTTGGCCGTGAGTGCGGCGACCGGTATGGAGATCGTCTGGTTCCTGGACGTGGTGACCGTATCCGCCACCGCCTTGGGATAAGCATTGACCGTCGCCGTGCCTGACGTCGTCGAGACGCCGTCGCTCACCAGATAGGAGAACGAATCCACTCCCGCGGTGGTCGACGGGGTAAAGACGACGACCTGCTGGTCGAAGTCCACACTGATCTTGCCACCATGTGGATTGAGGACATTGGCAATGTGAAGCGCGAGACCGTCCGGAGACGACGCCGTGGCGAGCAGCGTGGCGAAGGGAATCTGGACAGGCTGCCCGGCCAGCGTGTCGAACGACACCTGGCTGACCACCGGCGCGGAATGGCGCGGAGCCAGGTCGATGGTGACGCGCGCGGTCATGGTGGTGAGGCCGTCGCTCGCCGAATAGACGAAGCTTGCCAGCCCGTTCGTATCGTTGAAATCGGTCCTCGGCTTGAACGTGATGGTCTGCTTGGCGGCGTCGAAGACCGCGGAGCCATTCAGGACGTCGGATACGCCCGTCAGGGTCAGCTTCTGATTCTTGGCCACGATGTCATTGGCGAACAGACGCGCCGCCGTCAACGTGATCGAGGTATTCTCCGCACCGGCAACGTCATCATCGACTAGCTGGGATGCAGCTGACTTCTCTTCGATCAGGACATTGACGTGGGCTACCGAGGACAATTGTCCGTTGCTGACGGTGTAGTCGAAGCCCGCGTTTCCGGTGAAGCCGGTCGTCGGCGTGAAAGTCACGGTCTTTCCGTTGGTCGAGAGCCCGACGATGCCGCCGACGGGGTTGGCAACGGACGCAAGGCTCAGCGTCCCCTTGTTGGGGTCGCTGTCGTTGAGGAGCAGCGTCGAGGCGTTGATGACGAGCGGCTGGTTCTTGAATCCGACGAGACTGTCGTTCACGGCGATCGGCGCCGACGCGAGCGGGCTCACGACCACGAAGGCGGTCGAACTGCCCGTCAACGAGCCGTCGGTCATCGAGTAGTTGAAATAGGCGCGCCCGATGAAATTCGGATTTGGCGTGAACAGGACGACGTTCTTCTGCAGATCGACCGCGTAGCTTCCTCCAGAGACGCCCGTCACATTGACGAAGTTCAGCGGCGCGTTGCCGAAGTCGACATCATTGGCCAACAGCGACGCGAACGGAATCTCGATTGATTGACCTTCCCTGGTGGTGAAGCTGTCGATGACGCCAACAGGGGCTTGTGGCGGCGCCTTGATATTCAGCGTGACGTGAGCCGAAGCCGCGTGGACGCCGTCCGTGATCGCATAGTTGAAGCCGGCGACGCCGGCACCAGAGGGCGTGAACTGAATTAGCCCATGCGAACTGTCGAAGGCGACGCCCCCACCAATGGCGCCGGAGACGCCAGTGATCGTCGGTATGATATGGTCGGCATCGGTATCGTTGGCCAGCAGCGAACTGACCGGCAGAATGATCTTGTCGCCGAACTGATAGTTGTAGGTATCGCCATTGGCGACCGGCGCATGGGTCGTTGCGGCGGTCCCGAACCGAACGATCGCAGTCCCAAAGCTGTAGTGATTGCCGTCGGATGCACCGAACCGGAAACTGGCGTCGCCGGTAAAGCCGGCATTGGGGGTGAACGTCACCGTCCGGGCCACCGGATCGAGCGCAACGGTGCCGTTCTTGGGCTGATCGGCCGAAGCGACCGTCAGCGTCACGTTCGTCGACTGGAAGACGTTTGCCAGCAGGTCGTCGAATGGAACCGTCATCGCCTGCCCAACCGGCTGGCTGGGAAGCCGGACCGTCCCGGCCACCAGTGTCACCACCGTCGGCGGCACCACGTTGATCGTGACGTGCGCCTGCGCGCTCGCGCTGCCCGAGGCATATTGAACCTGATAATCGAAGCCCGCCGTGCCCGCATAGCCCGCATCGGCGACAAACGAAAGAATGTGCGTAGCCCCGTCGTAGGTCACCGTCCCATGGGTGGGATTGAGCGTGTTGGTCAGCACCAGCAGGGTTGGGTCCCCTGTCGTATCGTTGCTGAGCAGCCGCGTTGCATCGATCGTCATCGAACTGGCAATGTTGAACGTGTCGTCCTTGGCGACAGGCGCAGGTGCCGATGCGATCACCGAGACCGTGACCTTGGCCGCCGCGGACGTGTCATGCCCGCCATTGGCGGTGCCGCCGGTGTCCACAACTTCGAAGCCGAAGCTCGCATAGGGCGCACCCGAGCCTGCACCCGGCGCGTAGATCAGCTTACCGGCGGCGATATCGCTGGCCAAAATCGCCTGCGAAGCGGTCACGGCCGTGTTGCCGAGGCTGAGCGTGCCCAGCGTCGGCAGGCTGGTGATCAGCACCGACTTCAGTGCATTGGCCGGCGTGTCGTTGGGATCGCTGAAGGCGAAGTCCGCCGTCTTGAAGACGTAGGACGTGCCCTGGTTGGTCGACACCGTCACATCGGAGGTGACCGGCGCGTGGTTGATCGCGCTGACAGACACCGTCACCGTGGCCGCGGTGGACGTATCGTGCCCGCCATTGGCGGTGCCGCCGGTATCCACCACCTCGAAGCCGAAGCTCGCATAGGCCGCACCCGAGCCTGTGCCCGGTGTATAGACCAGCTTTCCTGCCGCGATGTCGCTGGCCAGGATCGCCTGCGAAGCGGTCACGGCCGTGTTGCCGAGGCTGAGCGTGCCCAGCGTCGGCACGCTGGTGATCAGCACCGACTTCAGTGCATTGGCCGGCGTGTCGTTGGGATCGCTGAACGCGAAGTCCGTCGTCTTGAAGACGTAGGACATGCCCTGGTTGGTCGACACCGTCACATCGGAGGTGACCGGCGCGTGGTTGATCGCGCTGACCGATACCGTCACCTTGGCCGCCGCGGACGTATCGTGGCCGCCATTCGCCGTGCCGCCGGTATCCACCACCTCGAAGCCGAAGCTCGCATAGGCCACACCCGAGCCTGCGCCAGGCGTGTAGATCAGCTTGCCGGCCGCGATATCGCTGGCCAGGATCGCCTGCGAAGCGACCACGGCCGTACCGTTGAAGCTCAAGGTGCCTAGCGTCGGCAGGCTGGTGATCAGCACCGACTGCAGCGCGTTGGCCGGCGTGTCGTTCGGATCGCTGAATGCGAAGTCCGTCGTCTTGAAGACGTAGGCCGCGCCCTCGCTGGTTGACACGATCACGTCTGAGGTAACCGGCGCGTGGTTGATCGCGCTGACCGACACCGTCACCGTGGCCGCGGTGGACGTATCGTGCCCGCCATTGGCGGTGCCGCCAGTATCCACCACCTCGAAGCCGAAGCTCGCATAGGAAGCGCCCGAGCCTGTGCCCGGTGTATAGACCAGCTTACCGGCGGCGATGTCGCTGGCCAAGATCGCCTGCGAAGCAGTGACGGCCGTGTTGCCGAGGCTGAGCGTGCCCAGCGTCGGCACGCTGGTGATCAGCACCGACTTCAGTGCATTGGCCGGCGTGTCGTTGGGATCGCTGAACGCGAAGTCCGTCGTCTTGAAGACGTAGGCCGCGCCCTCGTTGGTCGACACCGTCACGTCCGAGGTGACCGGCGCGTGGTTGATCGCGCTGACCGAGACCGTCACCTTGGCCGCCGCGGACGTATCGTGGCCGCCATTCGCCGTGCCGCCGGTATCCACCACCTCGAAGCCGAAACTCGCATAGGAGGCGCCCGAGCCTGCGCCCGGCGTGTAAACCAGCTTGCCGGCCGCGATGTCGCTGGCCAGGATCGCCTGCGAAGCGACCACGGCCGTACCGTTGAAGCTCAAGGTGCCCAGCGTCGGCAGGCTGGTGATCAGCACCGACTGCAGCGCGTTGGCCGGCGTGTCGTTGGGATCGCTGAAGGCGAAGTCCGTCGTCTTGAAGACGTAGGCCGCGCCCTCGTTGGTCGAGACCGTCACGTCCGAGGTGACCGGCGCGTGGTTGATCGCACCGACCGATACCGTCACCGTGGCCGCTGTGGACGTATCGTGTCCGCCATTGGCCGTGCCGCCGGTATCCACCACCTCGAAGCCGAAGCTGGCATAAGAGGCGCCCGAGCCTGCGCCCGGCGTGTAGACCAGCTTGCCGGCTGCGATGTCGGTGGCCAGGATCGCCTGCGAAGCAGTGACGGCCGTGCCGTTGAGGGTCAAGGTGCCCAGCGACGGCAGGCTGGTGATCAGCACCGACTTCAGCGCATTCGCCGGCGTGTCGTTCGGATCGCTGAATGCGAAGTCCGTCGTCTTGAAGACGTAGGCCGCGCCCTCGTTGGTCGAGACCGTCACGTCCGAGGTGACCGGCGCGTTGTTGATCGCACCGACCGATACCGTCACCGTGGCCGCGGTGGACGTATCGTGTCCGCCATTGGCCGTGCCGCCGGTGTCCTCCACTTCGAAACCGAAGCTCGCATAGGGCGCGCCCGAACCTGCGCCCGGGGTGTAGACAAATTTGCCGGCATCGAGATCTGCCTTGCTGATCACCTGGTTTGCAGCAACGGCGTTGCCGGCCAGTGTGAGCGAACCTGCGCCGGGCAGCGTCGTGATGACGACGGCCTTGAGACCGTCGGCCGGCACGTCGTTGGGATCTCCAAACGGGAAGTCCGCGCTGCTGAAGACTTTCTGACCGTTCTGGAAGAGCTGTACCGCAAACGAAGACGTCGTCGGTGCATTGTTGATGCGCGCGACGTTGAGCGTGGCGGTTGCAGAAGCAGATGTATCCAGCCCCCCGTTGGCGGTGCCTCCGTCATCCTGAACCTCGAAATTGAAGCTCGCATAGCCCGCGCCGAATCCGCCCGTTGCCGGCGTGAAAACGAGCTTTCCGGCTGCGATATCGGCGGCAAGCACCGACTGCCCTGCGCTGACGGCGACACCGTTGTTGGTGAGGACACCCGCCGACGGCAGGCTGACGACGACAACCGCCTTGATCGAATTGGCTGGGCTGTCGTTGGGGTCGGAGAACGGGAAGTCGGCAATCTTGAAGGTGTAGCTGGCGTTCTCGACCAGCGAGACGGCGGTCGAAGCGGTCGCCGGCGCGTGGCTGATCTTGGCAACGGTCAACGAGACCGTCGCCGGCTGGCTGGTCAGGACATTGCTGGAGCTGCCGGCGGGCGCGCCGTTGTCGCGCCACGCATAGGTGAAGCTGTCGGACCCCTGGTAGGCGGCTGCCGCGGTGTAGCTGACCGTGTTCTGGCCCGTGATCGACACCGTGCCGTGCGCGGGCTGGGTCAGGATCAAAAGGGTGAGCTGATTTGCAGCCGTCTCGAGGTCGGAGCCCTGCAGCACGACGGTGAGTGGTTGGCCGGCGATGGCATTTGCCGACACGTCCGATGCGATCGGCGCGTGATTCACAGCCGTTACACCGATGACAAGGTTGGCCTCGCTGTGACCAAGCTTCGTATCATTGGCGGCGTAGCGGATCGTGTCGCTGCCGACATAACCGTAATTCGGCACGTAGGTGAAAGTACCGGCGACCGGATCGAAATTCTGGATCGTGCCGTGCTTGGGCGCCGTGACGATGGCAAAATTGATCGGATCGTTGTCGGCGTCGGTGGCGTGCAGCGTCACTGCCAGCGTCTGGTCGTTGGCGACGCTCGCGGTCGCGTCGAGCACCACCGGCGCATGATTGGCGCTGCGGTCGATGTGGAAGGTGCGGACGAATGCGCCGCCCGCCGTGCCGTCACTGTCACCATCCAGCGCGTTGCCGGCGGAATCGAGCAGACCGGAGGCCTTGCTCACGGTCAGGCGATAGAAGCCGTCGGAAAGAGGGCCGTCCGACAGTGTCAGCTGCACGATCTTGGAGGCGGAAGCATAGGACGGCACGATGGCGACGATCCTGTCGTCCGGCGTGTCGAATTTTCCATCGGCTCCGGCTTCGACGAGCTGGAAATTGGCGTTGCTGTTGGCGCTGGTGACGTCCAGCGTTTCGCTGAAGTTCAGATTGACCGACGTGAACACGGCATCGGTCGAGGCGCCCTCGGCCGGAAGGTTAGCCCCGGACAGGATGGTCGGCGGTATGACGTCGGAGGATGCGCCCTGGAATTCGATCGCCCCGATATCGTAGTAGACGCGTCCCTCGGCCTGGTTCGGCGTCAGGATCACGGCATTGGCGTTGTTCAGATCGGTGCGGCCGCTGATGGAGGCGACCGCGTAGTCGGCGCCGTTGCCGGACGACAGGCCAATGACGGGGGTAAATCCGTTGAGGTTGCCGCCATAGTCGAACCGGACGCTGCCGTCGGCACCGAGCCGCACGGATACCTGGGACAAGGTGGCCCCTGGTCCGGCGAACGCTTCCGATACGAAGCGAATAGTGACGTGATCGGCGGCGGATTCCACGTAGATGTTGCCCGTGCCGAAACGATTGTCCATCGCGGCCCAGAACGGCGCGATCATCGCGTTGGCCTTCAGCGTCGCAAGGCTCGGCGTATAGGCATCGCCGCCCGCGACGCTCGGGGTAAACGCAATGAACCCGGCCGGCGAAGCGTAGATCGTCGAATAGGACTTGCCGTAGAAGTTGAAGGCGAACGGCAGATTGATGGTGGCGTAGGACGCCGCGTAGTAGTTGATCGGGCTAACGGCGGTTCCGGCGGCGAGCACGCTCGCTCCGCCCGACGTCTCGTCATAGACCGCCGGGCCCGTACCGGTATTGGCAACGGCCGGATCATCATGTCTCGTCTGTCCCAGGAAATCCGTCGTTCCGGTGACGAAGGCATTGCCGGAATCGATCGCCGGCGAGAATTTGCCAGGCGTGAAATTGTCGTCTGCGCCGCCGCCGAGCGCCGTATCCAGACCGCCCAGCACGTTGTCGGCGCCGTTGATGTCGATGAATTTCGGATCGCCCTCCAGGCTGCCGGAATTGAGCGTCGGGACACCCGCTTGCCAGGCGGCGAGAGTGGAATAATTCGTCGCACCCCAGGCGACCAGCGTCGCCGCGCTGCTGCTGCCGCGCCAGTACAGATTGTTCGTCGCCTTGAAACCAGTCTGGCTATCGGCAGCGACCGAAATCATCGCGCCGAGATCACCCCAGACGATATCGTCGCTCATGTTGAAATTGGACGCCGAACCCGACAGCTTCACTGCGGTGCCTACGGATTGCCAGATCGTATTGCTGATCAGCTTGCTGCCGTTGCCGGCGGCCAGGTCAACGCCCGACGTGGTGTTGGCGTAGATCAGGTTTTCCTCGATATCGACGGAGCCGCCATAGAGGCTGGACTTGATGCCCGTCTTGTTCGAGTAGATGCGATTGCCGATGATCGTCCCGCCGTAATAACCGACCGTGATGCCGTTGTTCGTATTCGAGAAGATCCGGTTGCCGCGAATGATGCTGGTGATGTCGTAGCTCGAGATGCCGTCGTAATTGCCGTAGACGTCGTTGCCCGTCGCCAGGGCCGAGGAATTGACGAATATGCCGGCGTCGCCGCTGGTGGTCTGGCCGAACACATGGTTGCCCGAGATGGTCAGATTGGGGCCGCTTCCATAGATTCCGTAGTAACTGCCCTGAGTGGCGTTGTTGAACACGCGATTGTTGGACACCACGCTGGTCGCGGCGCCAGTTCCGGACAGGCCATACGCCAGAATGCCGTAGGTGCGGTTGTCATGGACGCTGTTGCTGTCCGCGAGCACGCCGGAGCCATAATAGAGTTCGATGCCAACGCTCTGTCCGAACACCTCGCTGTTCGTGATCGAGCCGGTTTCCGCGACCAATATGCCGGTCGGGGTAGCGTTGACGGGTGCGCCGAACACCCGCACGGAATCGATCGCGATGCCGGTATTCCCGGAGCCGGCGTAGATCCCGTAGGCGGCCGAAGACGAGATATCGAGGTGCGAGAGGCGGATGCCGTTGCTGGCGGCATTCGTTGTTACAAGGACGCCGATATTGCCGCCCGTCAGCGACAGATTGGCGAGCGTGACATAGTCGGCGCCGGTGAAGTCGAAATTGTAGCCATAGGCGTTGGCACGATCGATCGTCGCGACGTGACCGGTCGGCCCCTGGAACGTCAGCCGATGACCCGACGCATCGGCGTCGCCGCTGTCGCCCTGGCCGAGCACGACGTCCGACAACAGCTTGTACGAGCCCGTGTCGATGTGCACGGTATCGCCGGGTCCCAGCGCATAGGCGCGCACCAGCGCGGCGAGGCTCGCCATTGGCGCATCCGGCGTCTTGCCGGAATTGAGATCGTTGCCGATCGCGCTGGTATATTCGTCGCCGACCGTGGAGGCGTCGTTGATGAAGTAATCGTGGCCGCTGTTGGCGACGAGGAAGCTGCGGTCCGAAACGGCACTGACGCCGCCGGCCGTGACACGCACCAGCGCGGTGTTGCCGCTGGTGATGAAGTCGGGCGTCCAGGCGACCGAACCGTTCCCAAGCCTGTCGAGCGCGACATTGTCGGCCACCAATTGCCAGGTCTGGCCATTGTCGGGCGACACCTCGACCTTGGCGGTCTGCACGGCCGTGCTCGGCGTCGCCTGCTCGATCTCGATACCGGCGAGCGTGGCGGGATTGCCCGCGATCTTGTTGGTGAGCTCGATGGTAATGCCGGTGCCGCCGCTCGCCGTCACCTGGAAGCTTGCCACCACAGCCTTGTCAATCTGGTTGCCGGCCAGAGCCTGGATATTGAAATCCGTGGCGACAAGAACGCCATTGATCCGGATGTCGAACTTGCGCGGATTGTTGGCGGCGAGCGCACTATATTCGACGAAGTGAAGATTGACCGTGTAGGTGCCGTCCGCGATCGCCACGGCTTGCGTCAATTTCGCGCCGGCATTGTAGTTGGGGTTGTAGATCTCCGACTGATAGAGCGCGGCAGGGCCGGCCAGTGGCGAGCCCGATGTGTCGATCGCCTGGGTGGTGGTCGTGTTGTAAGCGCCCGACAGCGTCGTCACGCCGAACCAGTTGGTCCCCGGGTTCGATCCGGCAACGGTCGAGCCACCGTCGTTGATCGCGAGGATCGGCCGCGTGCCGACGATGCCATCCGTGCGGAAGGTAATCGTGGTCGGCACGCCCTGCTGAAGCTTCTCGTAGCCGTCGGGCGATAGCACCTGCACCGTCTGCGCGCCGCTCTGGGTGGCACTGGCGGTATTGCCCTCGTAGCCGAGGTTGATGCGTCCGCCATTGTTGCCCGGCTCGTTGTCGAACCGCGACAGCGGATTGCCGCGGTCAATTCCCGGCGAGCCGGCCTGAAGCTTGTAATTGCCGTTGGCCGCATCGGTGAACAGCGGATCGGCGCTGAGCGAATGTGCGTCATAGCCGGTGCCGAAGCGCCAGGCGTTGAAATCGGGAACCGTCAATCCCGCCCAGTTCGCCAGGGTCGCCGCCCCCGAGAGCGAGAACAGGTTCCAGTCGCTGGTGATGCCGGTCTGATGCACGGCATCGGCGTCGAACACGGTGCCGCCGGACAGGCGGAAAATGTTGTTCTCGATATCGTAGGTATACGACGTCGAATTCTGGCGGAAGCGGATCGCGATGCCGCCGGTCTGGTCGAACGTATTTTTGAGGATCGACTGGTAGCCGGCAACGTCGACGCCGATGGCGTTCCCGACCAGGATGTTGTTGGAGAGCGTGTAGATGATCTGACCGATTCCGATGCCGTTGTTCTTGACCAGGTTGCCGGACGCCGATGCGCCGTTGCTCCCCACCCCCTGAATGCCGGTATTCGAATTGTCATGGACGTTGTTGTTGGTCGCAACAGCGTTACCGCTGAGCTCGATTCCGATCGTGTCGTTGCCGGTTTCGTTATGGTCGACCCGGGTGCGTGGACCGTCGCCGTCAATTCCGAAGCCGGACGTGCCGGTGATGGTGTTACCCTGAACCAGGCTGATGCCATAGTTGTCGCTGAGATAGATGCCCTGATTGCCGCCCGATATGACGTTGGAGGTGATCGTCACCGCCGTCACAGGCGTGGCGAGATATCCCACCGTCGCGGTGATGGCATAGCCGACATTGGTGAATGTGTTGCCGCTGATCGTAATGCCGCCAAGGCTGCTGTTGACGTCAAGGCCATAGGCATACGGATAGGTAGTGGCGAGATTTGCAAAGGTATTGCCGGTTAGCAGATCATTGCTGCCGTTGTAGATGTAGACGCCATAGGTGCTGCCGAGGCTGACGTCGTGGATCTTCGATCCCGTCAGCGTAAAGCCGCTGTTACCGGCGCCGACATTGATGCCGATGCTGGAATAGCCGGAGATGTCATCGTTCTTCAGCGTGACATCCACATTTCCCGGACTCGTGATGTCGACGGTGGTCTCGCCGCGCTTGAGCGTCAATCCTTCGAGCGAGATGTCGTGTCCGCCGGAGAAACGGAACACGGCGGTGCCAGACGCGGTCGAGCCGCGATCGAACACGCTCAGTCCGTTGCCGGCACCGACGATGCGCACCGGAGTGCCAGCCACGCCCGAATCCTGCGCGTTGAGCACGATCTGGGTCGGAATGTTGTAAGTGCCGCTGTCGACGTAGACCGTGTCGCCAGCCTTGAGCTGGTAGACATTCAGCAGAGCGGCGAGACTCGCCATCGGATCGGCGGCGGTCTTGCCGGAATTGGCGTCGTTGCCGACCGCCGTCGTATAGACATCGCCCGCGGTCGAACCGTCGTTGACGTAGTAGGTGTTGCCGGCCGGGGCGACCATGAACGGCGCAGCCGATGTGTTCGTGACCGTGCTGGTGCCGTCGGTGGCGGTCACGCGCAGCAGGCCGGCGAAGCCGCTGGTTGCCGTCGTCGGCGTCCAGTTGAAGGTGCCCGCGCCGAACCGGTCCAGCGTCAGGCCGCTCGCAATGCTGCTCCAGGTATTGCCATTGTCGGTGGACACATCGAGCGCGGCCGTCCACGGCTTCGCAACCGGCACGATCCGGCTGATCTGGATTCCCGACAGGATTGCGTAGTTGACCTTCGAAGCCAGATCGAGGAGCAGGCCGGTGCCGGCCGAGGTGCTGACATCGAAGCTGTAGCTTGTCGCCTTGTTGGCCGCACCCGCCGACTTGAACACGTCGAAGGCGGAGGCAAACGTCGTGCCGTTGGCCTTGATGTCAAAGGTACGCTGGCCGGCGGCCGTCGACTGATTGTCGGCAAAGATCAGCGTGACGTGGTAGGAGCCGTCCAGGAGCGGGATCTGGTACTTGATGTCGGGCACGCCGCTGTAATTGGCCACCAGCATGTTCTGGAGGATCGCTTGCGGCACATCCAGACCATTCGGATCGATCGCGGTCGTGGTGTTGTAATTGGAGGCGCTGGTCGTCCGGTAGGAATCGGCAATCCAGTTGTTCCAGCTTTCGCTGCCCGACACGGCGCCGCCGACCGAGTTGATGAACAGGACCGGATCTTCTCCGCTCAGCCCGGTCGAGCGGAACGACAGCGTGGTCTGCCGTCCGACCTGGAAGCGTTCGTCGCCGGTCGAGCCCAGCAACTGGACGGTTTGCGCCGGACCGATATTGGCGCTTGCGGTTCCGCCGGTGGCGCCGATATCGCGCCGGTCGCCATTGCCGCCGGCACCGAGCGGCTCCTTGAAGAACGTCTGTGTCAGATCGCCCCGGTTGATCGCCGGGGAGTTCGTCTGCAGCGAGAAATCGTCGTCCGCACCATGGTCGACACCGGCCACCGCGCCCCGGATGCCGTCGGCGCCGGCCGCGTTGACGAAGGCCGGATCGCCGTTGAGGCTGTGGTGGTCGAAGCCGATCTTTGTCTTCCAATCGCGCAGCGTCGCGATGGTCTGGCCGCTCCACGTCGCCAGCGTCGCGCCGGCCTGCAGATTCCAGAGGTTGTAGTCGCTATTGAAGCCGGCTTGCGCGCTGTCCGGGCCGACGATGCCAACCGCGTTCTGCAGCGAGATGATGTTGCTACGGATGTCGGTGTTACCGGTATTCGTGCGCAGATTCAGTGCAGTTCCCTGCGTCTGCACGATCGTATTGTTGAGAATGGCATTGCCCTGCGGAGAGTTGTAGTAAAGTCCGATCTGCACTCCGGCCGTGGTGTTGTCGTAGACGAAATTGTTCGTGACGGTGTTGCCGGAGCCTTCCGCAATGATGCCGGTGACGTTGTCGTAGACCTTGTTGTTGCGGACAGTCGAACCGAGATCGTAAATCCCGATCTTGCTGTCAAAAACGCGGTTGTTTTCGGCGATGCCGGTGGCGTTAACCCGGAAACCGAGATTGCTGTTGTAGACGACATTGTTGGCGGCATAGCCGCCGTCGTCGACCGTGATGGCAGCTTCATACGCGTTACCGCCGTTTTCACCGTAGACCGTGTTGCCGATCGCGGATGCAGTGCCTTGATAGCCTCCGACCTCAATGCCGAACGAGCTGCCAGTGGCGTCGATCGTGCTGTTCTGAACGATTCCGGTCGAGCGGTAGAGATAGATGTTGTAATAGTTCGATCTGGACGCGGTCACGTGGTCGAAGAGCACGTTGTTGGACCAGTCGGCCTCCAGCAACAACGGCGCATAGCTGTTGCTGCCATCGAAGACGTCGTTCCGAACCACGGAATTATCCGCGTAACTCAGGAACACGCCGCGGGTGAAGCTTCCGGAGACGGGCAACGTGATCGACGAATTCAGAATTTGCGCGTTGGCGGCGTGAGAGACCTCTACCCCGTAGCTCTGGCTGTTGCTGATGGTTGAGTCGGTCAGCGTGAAGTGGTCGTCGCCGGCTCCGATATAGATGCCGGCGGAATTGCCATCGATCACCGAAGAGGTGATGGTCAGCCCCTTGCTACCGGCGTTGTCGTCGGCAACGACTCCCGCCGCGCCGCCGACGATGCGCAAATTCGCCAGCGTGACGTAACTTGCGCCATTGAACTCGAAGGCATCGAATGTGGATGTCGATTTCGACTGCCGATCGAAGGTCGCTACACCGCCATTGGTCGGCCCCTGAATGGTCAACCGTTGCGACGTCAGATCACCCGTGCCGGAATCAGCGGCCGTGAACACAATGTTGTTGGTGAGCTTGTAGACGCCGGTATCGACGTCGACGACGTCGCCGGCGCCGAGTGTATATTTCGCCAACAAGGCCGACAGCGTCGCCATCGGCGTTGCAGCCGACTTGCCGTCATTGGCGTCGTCGCCGGGCGCCGTGGTGTACTGGTCGCCGGCGGTCGAAGCATCGTTGACATAGTAAACCTTGACAGGTCCTGCGATGCTGAACGTGCCGTTGGAAACATCGAAGGTTGCCGGCGTCGTCGACGACGCCACCTTGATGACGTAAGTCGACGCCGGTGAAAAGGTCGCCGCGTCGATGGTCCATGAATAATTGCCACTATTGGTGATGCCGGCCGCCAACGTCGTGAAATTCACGCCGTCCTTGGAGACGGAAACGTCGACGTTGCCCGTGATGTTGAAGGAATTCCAGGTAATCTGAACCGTGGTTCCCTGAGTCAACGTTTCACCGCCATCCGGGGAGGTGACGGTAATGAACGTTGCCGGACTGAGCGAAGCTTGCGCCGTTCCGCCATAGGCCCCGACTTCCACAATGCCGCCGTTCGGCGCGGTTTCAGCGCCGATCGGCGTCGCGGGATTGCCGCTATCGATGGCGGGTGAGGTCTGCGCGTCGTTCGTCAGTTGCGCGGTCGTCAACTGCGGCAAGCCGTTGGCACCCACGACCACCGACAGCGAGCCGCCATGATAGCTGCCCTGCGCGCTCTGGACGTGGAAGTCGTCGTCGCTGCCATTGACCGCAAAAGAGACGTAGCCAAGTTGCCCGTCGGCGCCGGTGGGCGAGACAAACAGGGGATCGCCGGCACGCGAGCGAACGTCACGCGTCGTCGCGGCGCGCCATTGGCTCAAACTGCTGCGATCGGCGCCGAGCCAGCTGCCGATCCGTCCGCCGGCCCCTGTCTGGAACAGGTTGTAATCGGACACGAAGCCCGACTGGCTGGCGTCCGAGACCCTGATCCCGATGCCGGCAAGCGCTACGATGATATTGTTGGTGAGGCTGGTTCCGCTCGACGCTCCATCCAGCGAGATGGCCGCGCTGCCGTAGTTGGGATTCGACGGATCCGAGATCGTCCCGGCCGTTGGTTCGTAAAACGTGTTGTTGAGAACAGACGCGCCGGTGGCGTTGAACAGGCGGACGCCGGCGAATTTGTCGCCGTAGATGACGTTGTTGCTGATCAGCGTGCCGGAGCCGCTGTTGACCTGGATGCTGACGCCGTTGGAGTAGAACACGTTCTGGCGGATGTTGCCGGTGTTCCCGGAGACCAGCAGGCCAAAGCCGGCATTGTCGAACACGCGGTTGCCGGAGAACAGCAGATTGCTGTCGATCTCGACGCCGTTCTGGTTGGCGTAGATCAGATTGTCGGTGGCGGAGGCGGAATAGCGCAGCGTGACCGACGCCTGATAATAGGGCCCGGAATTGTCGTGAATGCTGTTGCCGACGACCGTTGCGTAGTCCGCAAACAGGGCCTCGTTCGTGCTGCCCGTGATGACATTGCCGCGGTTCAGGGACAGATCGGCATTGCCGAACACGATGCCGGCGCCGCTGAGCCTGACGCCGTAATAGGTCCCCGCGATGAGGTTTGCCTCGACCTTCGAAGACCCGGTCAATGTCAGGTAGAGACCGTATCCGAAGGTCCCGCTTCCCGAGATCGTCGAATCCGAGATCTGCCCGACGCTGCCATTGGCAATGATGCCATCATGGTCGTTGGTGCCGTTGAAGAAGGTGATTGACGCGAGCGTGCCGCTGAAATTGAGCCCGGCACCGCCAGCGCCGCTGGCGCTCAGATGCGACAGCGATCCGGTGGGCGAATTGGTGGTGATGCTGAAGGCATCGCCGGATTGGCCGGTGGCCGTCAGATACGATGCGGAGAAGCTGTCGGAACCGGCACTGGTCCGCACCGCATCGATGCCGCCTTGCAGGGTCAGATGGTTCAGCGAGACAAAGGAGGCGCCGGTGAGATCGATCAGGGCTTGTGGCGTCGCGCCCGGAATGGCCGGGAACAGCCGCGAAATGCCGTTCGACGCGCCGTTGATCGTGAAGCCGGTATCGAGGCCGAAGCCGTGGTCGGTGATGCCGCTGAGCTGCAAGGTGTCGATCAGCGCATAGTCGCCCGCAGCGATATTGACCACCGAACCCGCGCCGATGTCGTAGGTGCGGAACAGATTGACAGGGCTTGCCTTCGCGGCGTTCGCGACCTTGCCGTCGTTGCGGTTGGCGCCGTTGTTGGCATCCACGTAGTAGGTCGTTCCGGCCTCCGGCACCGTGAAGGTTTCGGTCGAGCGATCGTAGATGGTCGGATGGGCGACGCTGGCAATCTGGATGCGCAGTCCGTGGGTGCCGGCGGCGAGGCCGCTGTCGCTCGGGGTCCAGGCGAAGCGACCGGTATCGGGCGTGGATGCTGCGATGGTCGCCAGGAACTGCGGTCCGTTCGGCCCGTCCTGCCACAACTCGATCTTGACCGGGTTGTTGGCCGCCGCGCCGTAGCTGTCCCAGGTGATGAACAAGGGCTTGTTGACGGTGAGGTCGGCGTAGAGGTCCGGCGAGCGCAGCGCGAGGCGGCCGAGCGTGGAGTCGCCGGGCAGATTGTCCGCGATCGTGCGCACGCCCTGATCCTGGCCGGCGCCGCGCGGCACGACCGCAAGATAGGCCGCATCGAGCAGAGCACCCTGGCTACCGTCGCTCTTGCTGACGCCGAACAGGAATTGCGCGGTGCGGGCCCCGGCCGGAATGTAGACGGTGCTGAAGACGCGAAGCCAGCGACCGAGGTCGGTGCCGGCAGGCACCACCACCGCATCCCCGATCGCGTTATTGGCGCCGTCGCGGAACACGATCGATATCTGCGCCGAAACCGATGACGTCAGCGGCGCGACACGGCCGCCGAAAGCCAGCTTCAGCGAGCCGGAATCGATGTCGTTCGCGGAATATCCCGCGGCGACGAGATCGACATTCTGCTGCGCGACCGCGTTGGCCGCCGGGCCGGACTGGAAGGTCGACTGGCCGCTCCACGCGGCAAGACCCGTGGTGATCGTCGAGCCGCCCGCGGTCACCGTCCAGCCGGTCAGACCGTTCTCGAAATCGCCGTTGCCAAGAAGATTGGCGACCCCCTTGTAGCCGATGAACGTTCCGGCGGGGTCGCCGCCGTCGGCCGTGGGATCCGACAGCCGTTGTCCGGCGACGAGCGGCCGTGTCGTCAGGAAGCCGAGCGCGTCGGGCGCGAAATGCGGCTCGGCCCAGCCCGGATGGACGATGGTGACGCCGTCCGAATGCAGATCGAAGCGGGCAACGTCATCCTGCCAATCCAGGATGTCCTTGAAGCCCTTGGTCCAGTACGCGATCTGGCCGCTTCCGGTCGCGAACAGCGTGTTGTAGTCGCTCCAGAACCCGGCCTGGCTGTTGTTGGAGACGTTGATGCCGATGCCGCTGTCGGTCCAGATGATGTTGGAGATCAGCTCGACATTGTAGGCCGAGTTGACCAGACGGACGCCGTCCCCGGCGAGCCCATGGATCGTATTTCCTGCAATCTCGACATTGCCGACGCCGGAGGCCTGGATCGCTGCGGTTGAATTCGCGATGAACTGACTGTCGAAGATACGCAGTCCGTTGCTGGCTGCGATGCCGATTCCATTGCTCTCGATGCGGTCGAAGCGCACGAGGCCCGTAAAACCGGAGATGCCGGTCTGGTTGTAGTTGATCAGGTTGACATCGGCCGCAACGGCGCCGCCGATGGTGCCGCTGCCGGAGAGGCCGATCGTGTTGCTGAAGATGTGCTGACCGATGATCTGCGCGTTGGTCAGCACGACGCCGGTCGTGTTCTGGAAGATGTCGTTGGAGCCGGAGCCGGCAAAGGCGCCGAACAGGCTGTTCGGATCGAGCACCGAGGTCGCCACGCCAACCGTGGCGCCGTGGATGCGATTGCCCGCCAGCGCGGCGCCGGCGGCATAGGCCACGGCGGTGTTGGTCGCGGTGATGTCGTTGGCGGAGATCAGGCCGCTGAAGCTGGCATTGATCGCCAGCGCCGTCGCGGAGCCGGCAAAGCTGTTGTCGTGGATGGAGCCTTGCGAAGCACCGCTGACGACAAGGCCGGTGGTCGCGGCCAGGAGACGGTTGTCGCGCATCAACAGCGCCGTCGCCTGGTTGAGCGTGACGGTCGAGCGGAACGTGTTCTCGGCGAACTTCACCTGTGCGGTGCTTGTGACCGTGACAGGACCGGCAATGTCGAGATTGCGGATCGTGATGCCGGTGGCGCCGTTGATGGTGATGCCATGGGCGAATACGACGCCGTCCTGGCCGGCGATGACGATGCCCGCCGCAGCGGCGCCCAGCGTCAGGTCGGTATCGGTCGTCGTGGCCGTCACCAGGATCAGATCGCCGGCAGCGATGGTGCCGTTGCCGAGGATCGATGCAATCGAAGTCTGGGAATCCGCGACGAAGACGTGCGCCGCGCTGGTGAGCCCGGCACGTACGGTCACCCCGTCGATGCCGGTCGTATCCGTGGCGAGATAGGGGCGGCCGGAGGGATCAAGCGCAAGCGACGCGCTGCGCGCAGGCGCGGCAAGCTGGCCAATGCCGGTGCCGGCGATGTCGCTCGGCCGATCGGCCGCGAACGCGGTCCCGTTCCAGGATAGCGTATGGAGATAATTGGCCTCCCTCGAGGCCGTATCCACCGTCGCGGTCCAGACCAGGCGCAGCGTCGATCCCGAGCCGACCAGCAGCGGCTGTCCAGCATAGGTATCGCCCGCAGCGACGCCGCTTCCCGATGCAGCGCCTGCGCCCGCAGGCGTCCACACGCCGGCACTTTCCGACTTCACGAAAATGCGCGGCAGATAACCGGTCGACTGGTCGTGCTGCGTCCACGCCAGGAAGAGCTTGCCGCCCTGATAGGCAAGGCTCGGCAAGGTGCTGGAGCTCGAATCCGTCGGCGTATCGGCCGCGTTCGGCGACGCCAGCGCCTGCCAGCTCGCGCCGGAATATTCGAACACCTGCAACGCGCTTCCGATCGGCGTCGCCACGCTGAACGCGGCCGCAATGCGCGTGCCATCGCTGGCGACAGCGTAGTCGGACGGCACCGCCAGCGTGCCGGCAATACCGTTGCCCGATGCCGAACCGGCGCCGAGCTCGACCCAATTGGCCCCGTCGAACCGCTTGGCGTAGAGATGCGGCGTTGCGCCCGACAGATCGCGCCAGACCACCACCGGCCCGGTGCTGGTCGCCAGCACATGGGCATTGTCGACCACGCCGATACCACTCAATCCAGCCGCCGTGTCGGAGGTCCCGAGGCCGACCCAGGCCCCCGCTCCACCATTTGCGCTGGAGTCGTAAGCTGCAGCCTCGATGCTCGAGCCGGCCGCACTGATCGCTGTCCATGCAACCACCGGCCGGCCGCCGACGATGGCGATCGACGGATCGGACGCTGAGGTCCCAGCCAGCGCGAGACCGCTGCCGGTCGTGCTGCCCGCGACACTCTGCCAGCTGCCGCCGACGTCGTGCGCGACGTAAATCCCCGTCACTCCATTGTTGATCTCGGTCCAGGCGAGCCACGGTCCAGTCGCGTCGGCTGCGATCGACGGTGACGAGGCATTGCCGTTGGGACCGCCCAACGCGATGCCGTTCGGCCCGGCGAGAGCGCTCCACCAGCCCTGCGGCACCGGATCGCTCGGCAACGCCACTGATGGCGTCGCGGCAACCGGCGTCGGCAACGACAGCGAATCGCCCGAGACCGTCCCGTTCGGAAACAGCCGGTCCGTAGCGTGATCGTCACCGGCGGGATTGGCGGCATAGCCATACAGTGTATCGGAGCTCGCGGAGCTCGTGAGCAGATCATTGCCCGCGCCGCCTTCGAGCACATCGTTGCCCGCGCCGCCGATGATGACGTCGTCACCCGCTCCGCCATTGACGGAGTTGCCCGAACCGCGCAGCTCGATGCGATCGGCGCCCGATCCGCCCTGGATGATGTCGCCGCCGCCGTCCGAACCGATGATGGTGTCGCCGCCATTGCCGCCGTTGATGGTAACACCGGCGCCGCTGCCGCCCTGGATGTAGGTCGCAAGGCCGCCGCCGACAATCAGCTTCGTGCCGGAGCCGCCGATGATCGTGTCGCTGCCGGCGCCGCCGTAGAGACGGTCTGTCCCGCTGCCGCCCCGAATGATGTTGCGATCGTTGCTGACCGCGCCGCTCGGCGCGGCCGACGTGGTCGTGAGGACTCCGGTGGAGGAAAGCGAGAAGGCGAGGCCCGCATTGTCGCCATAGATCGTGTCGCTGCCCCGGGTCGCGCTCAGGACGTTGTCGCCGAGCCCGCCATAGATCGTGTCCGTGCCGGCGCCGCCGGTGATCTTGTCGTTGCCATCGCCGCCGATGATGAGGTTGGTTCCCGTCGACGCCACGATCGTATCATCGCCGGCATCGCCCATCAGCAGGCCGCCGCGAGCTCCACCATAGATGGTGTCGTTACCGTCACCGCCCGACACGGTGACCTGCCCGGCCCCGCCGTCGATCCAATCGTTGCCGGCATCGCCGAAGATCAGATTGGTGCCGGATCCCGTGACGATCGTATCGTTGCCGTCGCCGCCATGGATGGTGTTGTTGCCATTGCCGGCGCGGATATTGTCGTCGCCGGAACCGCCGGTGATCGTATTGTTGCCGCCACCGACAGTGATCGTATCGTTGCCGCCTCCGCCGTCGATGCTGTTGGCGCCATCGCCTGCCACGATCTGATCGACGCTGGCGCCGCCGGTGACGGTGTTGTTGCCGCTGCCGGCATCGATCACATTGTGGCCGTCGCCGGCGACGATGATGTCGTCGCCTGCCCCGCCAAAGATGATGTCGTCACCGGAACCGGTGGTGATGGTGTCGTTGCCCGTGCCGCCATCGACCAGATTCTTGCCGTCGCCGGCGTTGATCTGATCGTTGCCATCGCCGCCGTAAATGACGTCGGCACCAGAGCCGGTCTGGATGACATCGTCGCCCGTGCCGCCATCGACGTAATTGCCGCCATTGCCGGCGATGATCGTATCGTTACCGGTGCCGCCAAGGATCCTGTTGATGCCGTCGCCCGCAAAAATGTAGTCGTCGCCATCGCCGCCGGTGATCAGGGCGTTGTTGCCATTGCCCACCACGATATGGTCGTTATTGGCCCCGCCATCGATCAGGATGTTGTTGCCGTTTCCAGCCGTGATGGTGTCGTTGCCGTCGCCGCCATAGATCGTGTTCTGGCCGTCTCCGACCTGAATAATGTCGTCGCCGACGCCGCCGTAAATGACGTTGTTACCCTTGCCGGCGGTGATCTTGTCATTGCCGGCGCCGCCGTCGATGTAATTTGGTCCGTTGCCGGCCACGATGATGTCGTCGCCGTCGTTGCCGTAGATGGTGTTCTGGCCATTGCCCACCGTGATCGTGTCGCCGGAACCGCCGCCATAGATCAGGTTGGTGCCGTCGGCCGCCAGAATCGTATCGGCGCCCGCGCCGGCATAGATCTGGTTGTCGCCGGTGCCGCCGTCGATATAGGAACCGCCGTCGCCGCCGTGGATGATGTCGTTGCCGGCATTGCCGTAGATGAAATCGTGACCGTTGCCGCCGGTGATGTTGTCGTTGCCGTCGCCACCGGTGATGTGGTTTCCGGTGTAAGCGGGGTTGGTCGGGCTCGCGCCGACGATGATGTCGTCGCCGATGCCGCCGTCGATGGTGTCGCCGCCCGAACCGCCGGTGATCCGGTCATTGCCATCGCCGCCGAGTAGCGTCGAGGCGCCGAGCCCGCTCGATAGCACGTCGTCGCCGGCCCGACCGTCGATCATGTTGTTGCCGTCACCACCGATGATGGTGTCGTTGCCGGTCCCGCCGGTCAGCGTGTCGTTGCCTGCAAGGCCCTTGATCACGTCGCCGAGATTGTCGGCCGTGATGTTGTCGCTGAAATTGGTGCCGATGATGGTGTGGAAATTCGAGACGGTCTCGGTGCCGATGCTGACGCCGGTCGCAACGCCCGTCAGCTGGTTGAAATTGATGCCCGCGGTCTGGGCGCTGTAGTCGACGGTATTGTTGCCGGCGCCGCCGTCATAGGTCGAGGTGCCCGGGCCACCGGCTATGATCAGATCGTCGCCATTGCCGCCAAAAATCATCTGGTTTCCGGCACCGGCCGTGATCGTGTCGTTGCCGTCACCGCCATCGATGAAGTCGTTGCCGCCGTTGCTGATGATGGTGTCGTTGCCGGCGCCGCCCTTGATGACGTCGGCCGACGGGCCACCGATCAGCGTGTCGTTGCCATCGGCACCGGTCAGAACGGCGGAGCCGCCGCCGGACTCGAAATGGGCGCTGCCACCGACTGGCGTCAACGGCCCGGCGGGCCCCGGCGGCACCACATTCCCGTTGGCGTCGAGGAGCTCCGGATTGCCGTTGGCGTCCTTGATCAGATTGCCGTTGGCGTCCTTGGCGTATGTCAGCTTCTGACCGTTTGGACCGGTCGTGGCATTGGGATCATAGAGAACGCTGGTTCCGGAAGCGGTGAAATTGACCTTCACCGTATTGGGCGCAAGATTGTGAACGCGGATGATGTCGTTGCCGGAGCCGGTATCCGCCGTAATCGTATCGACCGCACCGCTCGGGGTTTGCGTGTAGGTCTTGCCGTCGCTGGCGACGTATTCGATCCTGACGGTATTATCACCGTTGATATAGATGTCGTAGGTTTCGCTCTCCGCCTTGAGGATGTCGGCGGCACTCTGACTGTTGGACTGCGAATCGTCGGCCGGGACGCCAAGCTTGGCCAGCGCCTTTGTGCGCAGTACCGACTGGCCGCCCATGTAGAGACTGAGACCCCCGCTGTGGGAATCGTACAGGCCGAGCGGTCCCAGATCCTGCGGCTTGACGGATGGATAATGGAAGATCGGCAGGTCGGTGATATTGTCGGTACCCGACGGGCCGAGCCCCCAGAACGAGCTGTAGACGAAATCGAGATAGGCATAACCGTCTGCCGTGAGCGATAGCGGACCGATTTGCCCGAGATCTTCGTTCGTCGGGCTTCCGACGATCAGCGGATAGTGAACCCGCGGGTTTTGCGGCGTTGACGCCGTCAGGGCGGCGTCGAAGTTGAGTTTCAGGCCGCCCTCCAGGCCGACACTCGCGAGCCCGGACAGTACCGACGCATTGATGCCCAGACCGAATTTCGCGTCCAGTTTCAAGACGTCACTGCTCCCCGGCAGCAGCGGGTCGGGGCCAACGTAGATTCCATCGAGCAACTTCGACGGATCCGCTCCGTTGAGCAGTTCGAGCAACCCGGTCGAGTCGTAGCCGAAACTGAGGCCCACGTCGGCGTCGATGGCGACGTCGAGGTTCAGGCTGGCCGTGAGGATGCCAAAGAAACTGATCGCTGCGATCGTCGGCTTGAACGCCACGCTGGCTCCAAAGCCGAGGTCGACATTGACGAACGTGACCTGCTGTCCGAACAGCAGCCCCAGGATGCTGGAGGGATCGTCGAAGAACGGAAACTGGACGTCCGCACGCGAACGCTGCGTGATCTTCGGGTCGTTGTCGGCGCCCGGCACCGCTGAGATGGCATCGTTGAGCGCATTGGTGGCATCGTTGATTGCGCCGTAGGCATCCTGCGCCACCTTGGCGATTTCGGCGGCGCCATTGACCAAGTCAGCCACCGGCCCCTTGGGAATGAGATTGCCCAGACTCTTGATGGTCGCATCGACATTGAGATCACCGCCCGCGCCACTGCCCAGACCAGCGAAGTTGCCGACGGCGTTGCCGAGATTGGCGAGATCAGCATCACTGTGCACATTGACCTGCGGCAGGCGGAGGTCCTTGGTGCTGAAGTTCAGATTGCCCAGCGAAATGACCAGTCCCATGCCGGCCGTGGCTTGTCCGTCGGAATAGAAGCCATCCAGTTGCTTGATGATCGAAAAGACCGCCTCGGCGATCGGCGCGATCGCCCTCGCCTCATCCGCAGAGATCGAACTGCCCTGATCCACCAACATGTCGAGGCTGAAATGCAGCCAATCCAGCGTTTCGCCGCTGGTATAGGTCGGCAGGAACTGCTTGATCGCAAAGTCGGGCAGCAATCCCAGCTTGAGGAAATCGGCGATGATCGGCACCGGCGAGGTCAGGAAGTCGATGACATCCTTCATCCCGTGGGTCGCATCGTAGAACGGCTTGATGACCGGCAGCAGGAAGCTCGTGATCGCGCCGCCGACGTCGAGGCCGATATTGTTGATGCCGACCGTCGGCGTGGTCGCGTTTGCCAGCGAACCCGCGTTGATATTCCAATCGAACTGAAAATCGCCTTTCAGGCTCGGGAAGGCGCTCTTGTCGACGTAATTGCCGTTCGAATCCTTCTGGAACGCGCCGCCGAAGGCCAGCCCGAGATTCGAATGCGCGCTCAGCGCGAAAGTGGGCGTGACCGTCACGGACCCGGCATTGCTGCCGTCGATCTCCGTGCCATGGTTGAGCGCGGCTCCCGAACCGGACCCACCGAGAGCCAGACCGATCGTGCCGCTCAGCCCGGTGTGGTTGGGTCCGGACTTCTCGGTGAGCAGTGCTTCCAGGAAGCCCATCTTGCCAATGGCGCCGAACCCGTCGCCCAGCGTGTAGCTGACGTTCAAATTGAGGGGTGAGCCGTTGTTGCTCGAATCTCCGCTCACGACGTAATAGTTGCTGGCCGAGAACCCGATGCCGAAATTGAACGTCCATCCCACCGAGCCGTTGATGGTCGAGCCCGGGTTCACGGTGAGACCGAGACCGGGAAGGCCGAGATTTGCGCCGACGGCAGTCGAACTCGTCACGGTCTTGCCGAGCTTGAGATCGAGCTCGAGCTGGCTCACCTGGGTGAGATTGTCGCTGGTCGCGTTCGTCACCGCCAGCGTGTTGCCGTTCTCGACATAATAGAGATTGACGTCGTTCGCCGGCGTCGAATCCGGCAGCAGGCCTGCCGTGGACAGCAGCGCCACGATGTCGCTCTTGATCTTGGTGAGCAGCACCGTGTTGTCCGCGAAATCCTGTTGCAGCGTGTTCTTCAGATTGCCGAGCTGGTTGATCGCGGGACCGAGCAGGTCGAGATTGGTCAGGTTGTTGCCGACGAACGGCAGATCGCTTCCGAGGACCGACGCGGCCTTGAGGCCCGAGGCGACCGTATTCAGCGCGTTGGCAGCCGCATCGATCGCAGTGTTGATCTCTCCGAACAGAAGCGAGGCTGTCGGCGCCTGGCCCGATCCCGACTGGATCTTTTGTGCACCAATGGCCGTCGACGAAAACGTCCCGACCGTGGGTTGCCCGACATTGTCCCAATGCATCGACACGGCATGCGGCACGGTAAGATCGGCAGGACTGATATGGGCATCGAGCGAGGCCGCACCGCTCACACTGGTCTGGGCCAGCGTCGTCACGTTTTGCGTCGTGACGGCGGCGAGCTGTGCTGCCGTCAGGGTGCCGCCTAACGGATCGGCGATATGGGCCGAGACGTTGGCGACGACGTCGGCGGAACCACTCGTTGCCGAGGCCGCGGCGCCGTCCACGACGACATGGCCCGCAATCTGGCTCGCCTTCACCTCGACATTCGAGCCGAGGTCGGCACTCTTCAACAAGAAAGAATTGGTCGACGTGTCCGCACCGAAGATCAGCGTGGTAGCGTGGCTGTCCAGCGTCTCGCTGCCGTTCTGGCCGCTTGGGCCTGAGAATGTGTGGCCGCCAGCTGTTGCGCTCAAATCGAAGACGAGACCCGCGGTCGTGTTGGACGTCAGCGTGACGCTGACGAGATCGACATTGCCGTTGACTGAGGTGGACGTCGTCACATGCGCGGGATCGATGGCCTTGAGCGCGCTGGCCAGACCGTCGATGGTCGCGGTGTTGTTGCCGGCAAAATAGTTGGACGCCGCGAGCTGGATCTGCCCGACCGGATCGCCTAGCGCGGCGAGCTGACCCAGCGTGCGGTTGACGACCGGCGCACTGACGTTGAGCGCAGCCGATGCATCAAGCGTGTTCGCGGCGTCGGCGAGCTTGTGCAATCCATCGACGATGGCGATACCGGCAAGAGGCGATATATCTGCCGACAGGAGCAGCCTCGGCTCGATCGGCTCGATGACGAACAGATGATCTTCATCCGATGTTTTCTTCGGATGTGAACGACCCGTCGCCTGCTTTGACGCACCGGTCTTCCGGCTCTTACGGCTTGAAAAAAACGACGGCGAATTACTTCTTCTCAAAGCAGCCTCCACCCAACAACGGGCGATCAGGCATGATCCGGGAAAACGAGAGCCGGAAATTTCAAGAGATCATGCGCAATCAGGACTTCAAAGTGCGAACGCAATCAAATTCGGCGCAGTGACACACAGCATAGTATCATTACACGACAGATACAAAGTGAAACATCCCACAGACTCAAGCGCAAAAATCAAGCAAGCTGGAGGCCTGACAAACGTCGTAGGCGCGAAGCCGATCAGTACTTGCGCCTAGCGGACCACGGGATTTCTTGTTACGTTTGATTGCCAGGTTGCATGATCGTCTGATTGCCCGGAATTCATCTCAGCCGAACAGTTTGATTGAGAGGACATTATGAGCGGAAAAAAATCTGGAGAGCAGACCGAGCCGCCCAACCCGGCCGCATCAAGCGCTCAACCGGTGCACTGGGACCAGACCAATATGCGCACCGAATTCTCCAACGTTATAAACGTCTTGAGCGCGCGAGAAGAGTTCTCCCTGCTGTTCGGCATGAACAGCACCTGGAGCCTTGCCGAAGGCAAAGGCTTCGAAGTCAAGCTCTCGAACCGGATGGTGCTGACACCTTACGCAGCCAAGAGATTGAGCATCTTGTTGAGAGAACGACTGGCCGAGTACGAAGCAAAATACGGAGTTCTGGATTTGGGAACTTAAGTTCCACCAAAAGTCTTTTCTCGCAGGAGTTATGTTTCTGAGTGAGACTCAATCATTTGGCGAAACGCTCCGCGACCAAGGTCCGGACACTTGGATCGATACCGACGTCTGGCGCTCACTGGCTCAGGCGGAGCGTATCGAGGATTTTGGCCGAGCCTGGATCGGATTGCTGAGCCGTTCGCATGAAAGCATTCTGCGATCGGCTCTGCTTGTCGGCGCGCCAGAACAGGGCCCCTACGAGCTCGTCGCCCGGTTTCCCGAGACGGCGGAGGCGGATTCATTTCCCGCTGACGTAGCGACCGTGCTTGATCTCGCGAGCCGCAGGCGGCGTCCGGCGATCGAAGGCGGAGGCGAATTGCCGGCGCGCATCGCTTATCCCCTCGTTTTCGGAGAGCTGCTGCACGGTGCGATCCTGGTCGAGGCGCGCCCGCTCGATCCGGCGGGCATACGTCAGCTGATACGACACCTGCAATGGAGCGCCGCGGGCGTGGAGGCCTTTGTCTCGCGCACCGCGTCAAAGCGAGGCTCCGCTTCCGCCGACATCGCCCAGTTCCTGATCGGCGTCGTCGACGCGCTGGCGGCGGCTCAGAGCGGGGTAGATGCGGCGCGATTGCTGAGCAATCTGATGGCGCGACGGCTGGAATGTGACAGCACGGCTGTCGGACGCTACCAGGCAAAGCGATCGCGGCTGATCGCCCTCTCGCAGACAGCGTCGATCGATCGCCGCAGCACCCTCGCCCGCACCCTGGAAGCCGCGCAGGACGAGGCCATCGATCAAGCAAGTGTCGTGCTGGCGCCGCCGCCAGCCACATCCTCGCTGCTATTGACGCGGGCCCACCAAAATTTGTCCAAGCAGTTCGCAGGAGCGCATGTCCTGACCGTGCCTCTGGTCGCCGACGCCGAGGCCGTCGGCGCGATCACGCTGCGCCGGAGCGCTCGCGCTTTCACGCAGAACGAGATCGATCTGGCGGACACGGTCGGGACGGCGGTCGGCTCCCTGCTCAACGAAAAATGGCGGCTTGATCGCTCGCTGCCGGCGCTGGCGGCGGAGAGAGCCGGGGCGGTGCTCGGCAAGCTGTTGGGCCCCCGTCACCTGATGCTCAAGCTGGCGACCGTCGTGACGATCGCGGCGGCGGGCTATCTGGCGTTCGGCACCAGCGACTATCGCGTTCGCGCAAAGGCACAGGTTCAGGGCGAGATCCGCCGGCTCGTGTCGGCGCCGTTCGACGGTTATATTCGCGCTCAATTCGCCCGCGCGGGTGACGTGGTCCCGGAAGGCTTCGTGCTCGCCGAACTGCAGGACAACGACCTCGTCCTGGAACGCCTGAGGCAGATCTCGAAGAAGCGACAGTATCAGCTCGAGCTCGACAAGGCGCTGGCCAAGCGCGACCTTGCTGAGACCAACATCGCGCGAGCGCAGATCGAGCAGGCCGATGCCGAGATCGATCTGTCCGATCAGATGATCGCCCGCGCCCAGCTGAAAGCTCCCTTTGCCGCTGTGGTCGTGAGCGGTGACCTCAGCCAATCGGTGGGCAAGCCGGTATCGCGCGGTGATGTGGTTTTCGAGATCGCTCCGCTCGACCGCTATCGCGTCACTGCCGTTGTGCCCGAAGCAGAAATCAGGCTGGTCGATCCCGGTCAGAGCGGTGAGCTGCTCCTGTCCGCACTGCCCGACCGGACGTTCCCGATGGTGATCGGCTCGGTCACGCGGGTCGCGCAGGCCAGCGAAGGCGTAAATGGTTTTGAGGCGATCGGCACCGTCGATTCGAGGGATCCAAGCGTTCGGCCGGGAATGGAAGGCGTGGTCAAGATCGACGCCGGACGGCGCAACGTCGCCTGGATCTGGTTTCATCCGCTGGTCGACTGGCTGCGGGTCAAGATCTGGGCTTTGATTCCGTGACAGGCTCGAGGGGCGGATGAGCGTAAAGTCGATACATTCGCCGCACTGGCACCTGGCAGAAAAGCTGAAGCCGCGATTGCGCGACGACTGCACCATCGAGCGTCACGTCATACGCGGGACCGTATGGCAAGTCGTCAGGGATCGCTTCTCCGCAAAGGTGCACCGCCTCTCGCCAGCCGCCTACAGCGTGCTCGCGCGCATGGACGGGACGCGGACGTTCGAGCAGATCTGGCGCGAGACCGTCGCGCAGTTCGGCGAGGACGCGCCGTCCCAGGACCAGATCCTGCATACCGCGTCGGAACTCTACGCCGCTAATCTCCTGCAATCCGACGCGCCGGTCCACGAAGGCGACCTGGCCGAGCGCGGACGCAAGGAACGCCAACACCTGCCGCTGGCCAATCTCAAGAATCCGATGCTGATCCGGATTCCTCTGTTCGACCCCGACCGGTTTCTCGACGCAACGGCGCATCTGGTCCGGCCGTTCTGCAACGTCCTCGGCGCGGCGCTCTGGCTCGCCGCCATCGTCTGGCTCGGCGTGCAGATGGTGTTTCACTGGCAGGAGCTGACTGACGACATCACAGACCGGGTTCTCGCGGCGCAGAGCATTATCACGCTGGTCCTGATCTATCCTCTGCTCAAGATCCTGCATGAGCTGGGGCACGCCTATGCGGCAAAACTGGCCGGCGCCGAGGTTCATGAAATGGGCGTCATGATGCTGACGCTCCTGCCTGCACCCTATGTCGATGCGTCGGCATCCGCGATCGTTCCGGAAAAATGGAAGCGCGCCCTGATCGCCGCTGCCGGCATGGCCGTCGAGCTCCTGATCGCGGCGCTCGCAATGCTGGTCTGGCTCAATGCGGAACCGGGATTGTTGAGGTCCATCGCCTACGACACCGTGCTGATCGCCAGCGTTTCAACACTGATCTTCAATGGCAATCCGCTGCTGCGCTTCGATGCATACTACATTTTCTGCGACCTTCTCGAACTGCCAAATCTCGGCAGCCGCTCGCAGCGATATTACAATTATCTCTTGCAGCGATATGTGTTCGGTGCGCGGGACGCGACGATCATGCGCACCACGCCGGCAGAGCGGTTCTGGTTCCTGACCTATGCGCCCGCCTCATTCATCTACCGGATGGTCACGATCACAGGCGTGGTTCTGTTCGTCTCCTCACAGTATTTCGTGATCGGCATCGTGCTGGCGATCTGGATGGCGCTGATGTCGTTCGTGTGGCCGATCGTGAAGAGCGTCAAATTCGTGCTGGTTTCGCCGTCGCTGGAACGCACCAGGCTGCGCGCCGTCGGCATCACGGTCCTGTTTCTGGGGGCGGTCGCAGCGCTCGTCGCAATCGTACCGCTGCCCAATGGCACCGTGGTCCGGGGCGTGGTCTGGATTCCGGAGGAGACACGCGTGGTCGCCAATGCGTCCGGTATCCTGGTCGAGGTTCTGGTCAGTCCCGGCACAGACGTCGCAGCGGGAGATCACCTGCTCCGCCTCGAGGATCCGCTGATCGCGAGCAAGCGGAAGAAGGCACAAGCGCGATTTGCGGAGATCGACGCGCGGCTCGTTTCCGCGCAGGCGCGGACGCCGTACGAGGCCGAACTGCTCGAGCGCCAAAGGCAATTGGCGGAAGACGAACTTCGTGAGATCGACCGCCAGTACGACAATCTCCTGCTTCGCAGCCCCGCGACGGGTCAATTCATCGTTCCGCATTTGGCGGACCTCGCCGGCAATTTCATCAAGCGCGGACAGGTGGTCGGCTACGTCGTGACCGCTCGCTCGCCGCCGATACGAACCACCATTCCCGAAAGCGAGATCGAATATGTTCGTGATCGAACCATGTCGGTGTCGGTCCGCTTCGACGAAGCCGTGTGGACGCCGGTCGAAGCTGCGCGGATCGAGCGTCAATTCCCGCAATCGACCAAGCTGTTGCCGAGCCCGGCGCTTTCCAGCGCAAACGGCGGGCCGTTCGCGCCCGATCCGAATGCAAAGGAAAAGGAGACCAGCCTGGAATCGTTCTTCCAGATCGATATCGCCACGCCAGCGCCAGTGACGATCAACCGCTGGGGCCAGCGGGTATGGGTGCGGTTCGACCACGGCGCGAGCCCGGTGCTCGAGCGAATCTATCGTGCCGGTCGGCAACTCTTCCTCGGGCGGTTTCATGTCTGACGCGCTGACCACGACAAGCCTCACTCTTCCGCGCACGTTCGAGCACCGCCGACGGACTGCGGAGGAGCCGGAAGTCGATTCCGCCTTGACCTGGCTGGCCGCCCGACTGTCGGTCGCGGCCACCGGCCTGCGCTCACGCAAGGTGAGAATCGTCGGCGAGGCGGCGGCAGTGCGCGCACGGACGCTTGCTGATCTTTCGACGGACGCTTTGGCCGAGCGTCGCACCACGGCCGCGCTCGCGCTGCGCTCCAGCGGCACGAGCAACGCCAACGTCATCGAGGCCCTTGCCGTCGCGGGCGAATACGCCCGCCGCACGCTCGGCCTTGAACCCTATCCCCAGCAGATGGCATGCGCCGGCGCGTTGACCGGGGGCTGCGTCGCGGAGATGGACACCGGCGAAGGCAAGACTATCGCCGCCTTCCTCGCTGCGGCCGTGTTTGGCCTCGCGGGCCGCGGCGTCCATGTCGTGACGTCGAACGACTACCTCGCAGGCCGCGATGCGGAGCAGGTTCGTCCCGCGCTGGAGGCACTCGGGTTGACCGTCGGGGTCGTAACCGGCGACGTCCCGGTGGCGCCGCGACGCGCGGCTTACGCCGCGGACATCACCTACATCTCGAGCAAGGAAGTCTGCTTCGATTATCTGCGGGACGGGCTCGCCGACACCTTCATCACCGGCAGATCCACTCTTGCCACCAAGCTCGGACGGCTGTTGGGGGCGTCAGCGCGGGACGATGCGCAACCCCTGCAACGCGCATTGGACGTCGCCATCATCGACGAGATCGACAGCGTCCTGATCGACGAGGCCACGACGCCGTTACTGATCTCGACCAACACGAAGGGGGATATTTCCGAGGCGACCGCGCGGCAGGCGCTGGAGATGGCGGCCGGTCTCGAGCGCGGCATCGATTTCACCGCGGACCCGCACGGCTTGATGCCGACACTGACGCTGCGCGGCGAACACCGGCTCGAGCAACAGGTCGCCGATTTGACCGGCCCCTGGCGCGTTCGCCTGATCCGCAACGAGCTCCTGCGCGCCGCAACGGCCGCAGTCCATACACTCCGGCGCGATCACCATTATCTGGTGCGCGACGGCAAGATCGTCCTGATCGACCAGCAGAACGGGCGGACGATGCCGGACAGATACCTCAACCACAGCCTCAGCCTCATGGTCGAGGTCAAGGAAGGATGCACCATCAGCGGCGAGCGCAAATCGCTGGCCAGCATCAGTTTCCAGCGCTTCTTCCGCAACTATGCAACGATCTGCGGCCTGAGCGGAACAGTGCGTGAGGTGGCGGTGGAGCTGCACACCGTCTATGGACTCCGCATGGCTCGCATCGCACGCCGCCTTCCACTGCGACGGGACTCGGCTCCTGCAAATCTGTTCTCCGACAGGGCGCAATTGTGGAGCAGTGCCGCACAGATGGCGCGCCAGCTTCAGGCGCGCGGGCAGCCGGTGCTCGTCGCCGTGCGCACGGTGACCGAAGCGAAACGGGCGAGTGAGGCCCTCACAGCTTGCGGAGTCATCCATCGCGTGCTCAGCGCCGCCCAGGATGAGGCCGAGGCCGATATCATTGCGGGCGCCGGCGCGCGCGGGACCGTGACGGTCGTGACGAACATGGCCGGCCGAGGCACCGATATTCGCCTGGGCGCGGGCGTGGCAGAACTCGGTGGCCTTGTGGTGTTGATGTGTGAACGAAACGAATCCCGGCGCGTGGACCGGCAGTTGATGGGTCGATGCGCCCGCCAGGGCGATCCGGGGCGAGTCGCGGAATTCATTTCGCAACGAGATGCCATTTTGCAGATACTAGGCCCACCGTGGAGGCGAATTCTGCTCACATGGCCACGCTTGACGGGTCGCGCAATCATCCGCGCGCAGGCTCTATCCGAACGCCGCAGCCGGCGCGATCGACTTCAACTTTTGCGCCGTGACCGCCAGCTGGCCAAGGTCCTTGCGTTTGCCGGAGGGCTTGACTGATGCAGGCAATTGCATGGCGCGCACTGTCGGGATTGTTTGCGGCCTTCCTGCTGATGCCCGCGGCGCGAGCCGAGTCCCTGGATGATTACGCCGCGCGCGCCTCGTGCCTGATCACGCCTTTTCATATCTACAAACTGGCGATGTCGATCCCCGGTCCTCTCGCCTCTGTTGCGGTCAAACGGGCCGACCTGGTCAAGAAGGGACAGGTCATTGCGCAGCTCGAATCGGTCGTTGAGCAGGCACAGGTCGACGCGGCCCGCGTGAGGGCCACGACCGACGTCGCCATTCGCCTGAAGACAGCGGTTTACAGCGCCGCGGCCGCCAAGCTGGAGCGTCAGCGCAAGCTCAAGGTGGCCGCCGTCACCTCCGAGCAGGCGTTCGAAGAAGCCGAAGCCGCGGCCTCCGTGGCCAAGGAAGAGATCGAGCAGGCGCGGCTCGACAAGGAACTAGCGGCTCTCGAGCTGGCCCGGCTGGAGGGGATGCTCGACCGCCGAATTCTCAGAGCGCCCGCCGAAGGCGTCGTGACATCGGTCGAGCTTCACGCTGGCGAATATGCCGATTCCACCAACCCGGTCGCAACCGTCACCGAAATCGATCCGCTCACCGTCGATGTGTATCTGCCGGCGAAGGCCTATCCCCTGGTAGCGATGGGGATGTCGGCTGTGGTCACGCCGCAGGAGCCGCAGGGCGGAGCACGCGAAGGCGTCGTGATCACGAAAGATCCGCAGATCGATGCTGCCAGCGGATTGTTCCTGGTGCAGCTCAGATTGCCAAATCCCGGAGCCGCGATTCCAGCCGGCGTCCATTGCAGCGTGAAGTTTGGCGGCAGGACACTCACGCACCGAGAGTAATGTCTGTCGTCATTCGTGTGCCAGCGGCCGTTGTCGCCCGCGGTTTGTCGACAAGCCAATTGTTCATGTGGCGCCGGTTGACGCGAAACGGCAAGCAGGGACAGCGCGCCGGCGCATGTTCTGTTTAAAGACTAGGCCCGGATGCGACCGGAAGAGCGTGCCGCAAACCGATAGTTGCGGCCTGAAGCACTCCGGATTTAGCGCGAGGGCTTGCGTAAACGGACCCCCGCGCCGCCACCGTTCTCGGCCTAGGCGCGCCAGAACAGGCGATCGATTCCGGTAGTGAGAAAAGCGCAACAGGTGACTGGTACGATGTAAAAGTGCAAATCAGAGTGCATTAACGAATTTAAGACGAAAGAATCTTACGTTAAATCAACACTTTGAGCTGCATGACGGGCGCGCAACTAGCTTTGCGGAACAGGGATGGTTAACCTTATTAACAGGACGAAAAACCACTCGTAACAGGTCTCGGGACGACCTTAACAGGGTTGGAACTCCAGGCAGTCTCCCCCCTCTGCAGTTGTACTGCGCTAGATCTCAACAGTCTGATCAAACGCCCACTTGTATAACAAGCCGAGCGCCGGGTCTGGCACTGGTAGCAGCCCAACCGTCCGTCCTGAGCAACGCTCGGTTATTGAAAACGAATTTGGCTATATGAAGCAGCTAGCTAAAAGCGGACTTGGTCCGGCGCTGATGCTGAACGCTGCAGCTTGGGTCCTCGCAAGGCGTCGCGATGGCGATCGTTTCTTTCCAAAATAGGACATAAGGATCGGCAAGGCAATTTGCTCACGGGAGTAGTGTCGTCGCAGCGTGCCAGCCGTGCGTATTGCCATCGATATCTGATCGCGGCTCATAACGGCGTCAACAGTATGCTGGGCGCATCCTACAGCCGCATGTCCTCTTCGCTAAGATGGAACACGATGATCTCACCAGGTAATTGCTCGCCAGGAAATTTCTTGCGAATTTTCTTGATAAGCGCGGCCGCTCCATCATCTTTATTCAGAGCCATCGTGTAGAGTTTGATGTATGCATCCCAGCGCGACATCCTCACCGGCTTGCCATCTGCCATGAGTTCGATGTCCTCCCATGCTAACCTTCGAAAATGGGCTGCTATCGAAAGCGGAGGAAGTTTGGGTTTTTTCGGTCTGCGTCGATCAGGCCTTCTTCTATGCCTGCGGCGTACGTCTTGATCTGTGTTGGTCACAGTCTCACCTCAGTTGATTGCGTTTGGTTTGGAATGCTCGCGTGGTGGCTTGAATACGATTTGTGGGGCCCTTCCGCATCGGGCGCGAAGTATTCCGACGCCATCGCGAAGACCACTCTTGATGCCTTGATGTTCCCCTGATGGCTCTTGTGAACAATTGCCGGATGAAAACTTCCGCCTTGGTGATCCACACCGTTCTGCCGTCGTCTTTGACAGCGATCAGCTCGCTGTCGACCGCTTGAAGACTTTTCCCGGGATCGCACTCCTTGGCTATTATCTTAGGCCTGCCTTTCGGGTTGCCGGACTGCCCTTTCTTGAACCGAGTATCTCTTCGCGGCCGGCCACGCCGAGATTGGTTGTTTTGCTCGCTATTCAACTTTATTTCCTTCAATCTCAGCTTCCACATCACGGAAGGATTTTCCGTCGGACATGCGGCGCGCGGTTGCGCCAGTTAAGTTCTGCCATTGGCGAATTGCAGTATCGACGTAGAGTCCATCGAGCTCGATCGCACGACATATGCGTCCGGTTCGCTCGGCTGCAAGCAGCGTGGTGCCGCTACCTAAGAAGCAATCAAGCACCAGATGACCGCGGTTCGAGCAGTCGAGCAGAGCATCCATAACCATGGACACCGGCGTCACGGTCGAGTGCAACTTCACTACATTCTTGCCCTTGCGAGCCTGATTGCTGGCGCTGGGATATTCCCAAACATTCGTGCGGTTGCGACCATTCTTGCGCGATAGAATGTTATTGATGTGCGGCCCGGCGCCCGACTTGAAGACGCATATGAGTTTATGTCGAGACTGGTACAACGACCCTGTGCCGGGGTTGTCGTTGGTCCGGACTACGATGTCTTTAAGCTCGGAATAGACTGCGCGACCTGCCGTCAGAAGCTCGTCGAGATGCTTCCAGTCCATGGTGATATAGTGGACGGCACCATCCGCGGTATGCGCCTTGAGATGAGTGCAGACCTTGGTCAGGAACCCCACAAATTCCTCGCGGCTCAAGCCGCCAGCGGCTTGCGCGGACTCGCGGTGCCGCACCTTTTCCTTTCCTGACTCATGCCCGTCGATACAGGCGTTGCAATGCGGGTCGGTGAACACAACTTGAGCCCGCTCCTCTTTCATGAGACGGGCGAATGTCTTATCGGTGGTGGCGTCGCCGCAGTAAATGCGATGGGAGCCCAGCTCCCAAACCTCTCCAAACTGGCAGACATTCACCCCCGTCTCCAAGCCAGCACCAGCGTCTGGGTCCGCGATAACGGGATCGGTCAGCTTCTGGATTGCCAGGTCGATCTCCGGCAAGGAAAAACCTGTGATCGACAGATCGAAGTCGCGTGCCAGATTTTGCAGTTCCAGCAGGCTTTCACCTAGGAGCCGCTCGTCCCAATGTGAGTTCTGCGCCAACTTATTATCTGCAATCCGAAGAGCCTTGAGCTGCGCCGCTGATAGGTGCCTAATCTCCACAACCGGATGCGGGGCATGGCCAACTTCTTGGCTGCCAGCACCCGGCCGTGACCGATGACAATTTGGCCGCTGTGATCAACAATCACCGGCATCACGAAACCGAATTCTCGGATTACCGATGAAGCGGCGGCAGACAAGCACATGGCGCAGCTGCAACACAACATGTGGGTCATCGCCGCTCGTAACGCGGTACTCTCGATCATCACCGGCGGAGGCAAGTGGGTTGAGATCAAGGTCCACGCCGACCCGCTATATCAACATCTACTACTCACTGCGGAGAAGAAGTTCTGGCGGTGTGTCCAGACCGGCGAGCGACCCGTGCTGTTCAACATCGAGACCCCACGCCCCAGGCTGGAGGCCGTCAAGGTCGTCGATATGTCTGCCTCCAATCAGTGGGCAGAACTGGCGGCCACGTATCTACGCACACGAGAAGCGCATGGCGAGCATGAAGCGGCCAAGGCCGACCTGAAAAAGGCCATGCCGGAGGACGCCAAGGAGGCAACAGGCCACGGCATCAAGGCTAAGCGTTCGAAGTCCGGTGCTATTAGCTTCGAAGCGCAGATGATGGAGGAATCCAATGCACCGGTCCAGTGAGCGTATCGGCACCATTGCCGCCGCCCTTGCCAGGGCCCAGGCGCGGTTGATGAACCCGGAGAAGGCCCTGACGGCCATCATCCGCTCACCCTTTCCGCGTGAGCAAGACCGGACCTTCCGCTATGCCTCCCTAGCCTCTGGCTTGGACATCGTACGGAAGACCCTAAGCCAGCAGGAGATTGCGACGATCCAAACCACCCGTATCGAGCAACTTGGCGGCCAGATCCACCTCACTACCTTGCTCGCGCATGCCTCAGGCGAGTGGGTCTCCTCGGATTGGCCGGTCTGTAACTCAAAGGATATCGAAGCCCCGCATCGGATGGGAGCGGCCCTCACCTACGCGCGTCGCTATGCCCTGTTTGCCCTGGTCGGAATCGCGGGAGAAGACGATCTCGATGCGCCTGATGTCATTGTCGGACCCCCAGCCGCTCCCGAGCCACTAACCGCCCCAGGACCGAAAGGGAAGCCGCCCAAGGGAGTTCTCAACCGCCCTTCGATTTTGCATCCCGAACGCTCCGCAGAGCTCCTGGAACGCCTGCTCGCCGAGTTAGCCTCCCAAGACGGGAACGACAGTTTGCTCGATTGGGCCAAAGCCAGCCTCCCCCTCAAGAATACGCTCCTGGAGGCGGACGCGCGCATTCTTGAGGCCTCTTACCAGACGCGATTTGAGGCTGCTGCTCGTCCTGAACTCAATCTGGCAGACCAACCGACGATCGAATTGATAGGTGAGTCGCACAACGGGCAACACCAATCGGAAGGCCCGCTCGCCGACGACTCCATCCCTGCAGAACCACCGGTCGGCCTTGCCTTTCCAAAGGAACCCCCGCGGAAACGCAGCAAGGCGCATCTAGCGTTCGTACGCAGCCAAGCTTGTCTGGTTTGCAAGACAAGCCCTGCTGATGCCCACCACCTGAAGTTCGCCCAAGCCAAAACACTGGGTCGTAAGGTCAGCGACGAATTCACCGTTCCGCTCTGCCGATTGCACCACCAAGCTCTTCATCGACATGGCGATGAAAAATCTTGGTGGAACGATCTGTAGATCTCCCCCTTGCCCATCGCAAAGGATCTTTGGGACGCTAGCCCAGCACATATGACTGATGAAACGCGATTGGACCACTATAGCTCCAAGTCGCCGGAGGCATTAGGGAGTCAGCGACGATGAATGGACCTTTCGAGAAGTGCCGACCACAATCTATCGTCGCTTTCCCCCTTGAATTCGAGGTTTTGTGTCCGCCACCTCAACTACTACCCGGAGAGAGCCTTGACAGATATCGTGCACTTCAGGCCGCGATCTTCCAGGACATCGCCCCAAAGTCGGCAATCGAATGGCTCCTTGCCATCGATATCGCCGAGCCCTCTTGGGAAATGCAGCGCTACCGCCGGTTACGTCAGCGGCTGCTGAGCATCAACCGACGAAAGGCCGTCGAGGCCATGCTCCGTCGCATTGATCTTGCAGGTATTGCGCCGGAATTCGAGGAAACCGCCGAGCTCTACACGGTTCGGAACGCTTTAGATTGGCAATCCGACCCTATCGCCGCGCATAGCATCGAGGCCCGTTTAGCTTCACATGGATTTGACGATCACGCTGTCAGCATGGAAGTCTATATCCAGTCGCGCGAGGCCTCGTCCTTCTTCGAAACGCTGCTTAACGGCGCTCAGCTTCGACGGCTGCTACTGTTGAAGGAGCTAAACAATTTGCGAAAGCGGGACTTTCATTTCGCAACTTCACCACAAGCCTAGAAACCAAATTGATTGCATGAAGATGTCATTCTCAGTTGATGGATTGATTGACGCAAGGACGATCTGCGTATCTGCGGTCCGCCTTACCGCAGACGAACGTACGGCGGTCAACGAGCTTGAGTGGCCGCTCATATTAACCAACTCAATCCTCGTCAACATAAACGCTACCGCACAATCAGATTGCACCTTGCACTCGGGCAGGCTACCGATCGAAAGTCCTGCTATAATTCGGCAAAGAAAACTCCGCCGACTTTTGGCCGGCGGCAGTAGAAACTAAAATTATTGGCGACCGGCGGGCACCGACCGCATGCAAACTATAGCACGAAAGCTCGCCGATTGAACAAGAAGCCGCCGATAGGCCGAAAACAGTAGCTGTCCCGACTATGCTTCCGAGGCCATGCGCACGAATAATATTATGTCGGTCGAAGCGAGTACCGAGACTTTTGAAATCACCCGGCCAAGCTTTAGGCACGCGCCAGCATAGAGTTCGACCGGGCGACGGTCGTCTAGAATGGTCACCCAATCTTAGAACCTGCAATGTGACTCTTCTGGGGGTTGAGAGCTCCGTCTGTCGTGCCCGGGCGCAACTGAGTCGATCGCCTCCTCCGATATGAGCGCTTCACAACGACGAGACCCTATCGGCAGCTCTGTTTAGGCCAGAACCATAAATTGCACCAATAAATCTTCGTACATGTCGCAGGTTCTTCGCAAACCAATGAACTTTGGCGCAGAGGCACGGACTTCGTGCTCAGAACCTGTATGAAGACATGTCTTCGACGGCATGCACAGTCTTGGCTATAATCTCTTGAAGGCGCTTCTCATGCTGTATATTTTCCGGTTCGCGCAAATGAGCAATTTTTGCAAGTAATTTGTTAATTACAATAGTGACGTTGACCTCGTGCGAATAACGGGAGCGCAGCGTTATCAGTTCTCGGCGAACTTCGAGAAGATCAAGTGACGGCTCCAATGTTAATCCTCCAAAACCCCACTGTTCGGCGACTTCAACGACCACAATCAGCTCGCAATGGGCAACACAAAATCGTTGGAGTGCACGCTTACCAACGCCACCTTCTTCAGAAGCATCATGTCCGCGTCAATGTGCTCTCTGTCTAAATTCGAATTGATCAACGAATCTTCTGCCGAAGAGGTCTTGTGATCAAATAGCCACATTTTAAAGCCGGCGAGATCACTGGGGTCTGAGGCACGATGCTCAAAGTCGACGTTCTCGCTCCGTCCTGAGTGTTCGGAAGCTAGCTGCCCCCCGGCAAAGGTCTTGAACACAAATTGATCGCTATTTGCAATCGCTGGGGCATCGCTTGGCGGCACCGACGTCGCGGGCGGATCGGTAATCAACGTACCGCCACGATTGTCAGAAGCAAAGTTTAGCGTGCCATGGAAATCATCGAATCTGATGGTCGCGCTGTGAAAGCCGTCGGTTAAGCTAAGAACACCCGTGGAAGCATTGTATGCCTCTTCGAAATTTGACGATTCGTAATCGATATTGCGAACATCAATAACATCAGAATGCACCTCGTCGGGCGCCGTGCCAGCAAACTTGGCAATGTCCCCAGTGAAGCTCTGAGGCTGGTCGATCACAAGAATGCCTGTTCCGCCTCGGAAAGTGATGGTGTCGCTCGATGCACGATTCAACTCGAGCTCTCCACCAACGGGCACCGTCTCCGGCGAAGTCGTGATATCGACACCACCGTTCTCGTGAGCCGTCAGGTTGAATGTGGTCGAGGAATAGCCCCCGTCTAGAATCAGAGACACTGCGTGATGGTCGGATGTGTCACTGACAGTGAGGGCCGTGGTGTCGTTCTGTTGATTATAGCTCGCGTCCGCTGTCGTATGGGCTGCGTCGAAGCCCTTCAGTGTCAGCACGTCGGAGTTCGAGAAGCCGGAGATCTGCCCCGCGTAGCTCGCGGGTTGATCGAGCACAAGTACACCCGCACCTGCGAAACTGACCTTATCGGAGCTTGGCGCACTCAGCTCAAGCAGAGCACCATCCGTTATGACATGTCTGGCTGCCGGCGGATCGACGATCTGGCTGATGCCATTGGCGTGAGTCACTGTGAAGGTCGAATTGGCGTAGTTACCGGATAGGTGCAGATAAGCGACGGGAGTCGCCCCGCTCTCGAGAGTGAGGATGTTGGCGTTCCAAAATGCGCTCGTGATCGAGCTGGTGGGGTCGATGAAGTCGAGCTTGTCGGTGCCATCGAGACCCAAAATGGTGGGCGAGAAAGTGAGCGTCCCGTCGAGATCCGCGCTCGACAATGTCAATGTGCCGGATTCCTGGAAGGCAATCGAAGGCGCCGATGCCGCGACCGAGGCGATCGTCAGGTTTGCGCCGACCCCAATCTCGATCTGACCGCTCCCACTGAGAACAGTGAGCGACGTTGCCCCATTCAAGACGACGGTGCCATTGTCGACAAAGCTCGTCGAGCCATAGGTGCCGGCCAGGGTTGCCGTCACCCCGCTATCGATGGTGATGCTGCCGGCCGCAGCACCGCCGGTCGTTCCGACCTCGAGCGATCCGTTGTTGCTCACCGAGATGGTCCCGGTGCCGGATAGGCCGCTGACCATCAACGCAGTGCCGTTGATGGCAAACGACCCATTGTTGATCAGCGTCGTCGGGCTCGCGAAAGAGCTGTGGTTGGTGACAGTCCAGATTCCGCCGCTCTGGTTGTCGAGAGTGACCGCAGCTGCACTTGAAACTACGGCATCCGCAACCGTTCCGTAATTGTCGATCAGGATCGCGCCAGCGCCAGCGGCTCCGGCATCGATCGCTGCCGCCGTGCCGCTGATGCTGGCATAATTGGTAATGCTGACGTTGCCGCCGCCATATGCGAAACCTGCCACGCCATATTGCGCGTTGGCGATCGTCGCACCTGCTTCGACGATAACGCTGACTGACCCGGTGCCATAGTTGAATGCCCGGATACCATCGGTTCCCGCCGCAGTAGTGATCGACGCGTAATCCTGGACGAGAACGTTGCCCGCGACGAGCGGATTGACGGCATCAACCGGGTTCGAGCCGGAAACACCTGGATTATATCCGGCCAGAATGCCTGCAGGTGCGCCGCCGCTGAGAGTCGGGATCAAACCTGAGTTGATCGTACCATAGGCTATGACCGTAATCTGGCTGGTCGACGGAACTGCGTAGCTGTTGCCGGTCGATGGAGCATAGTTTACGGCCGAGATGCCTGAACTACCCGCATTGATCGTCACGCTGCTAGTCGTTGTCACCAAGATGTTACCTGGCCCCCAGGCTCTTGCATCGATACCGTCGCCGAAGCCGTTCGTGGGGGTGGGCCCGCCAAGAGCTGTGATCGTCCCCGCACCGTCATTAACGGTGATGTCGCCGATGCCGTAAGTAACAGCTCGAATTCCGTCTCCGGCCGCCGCCGTGATGTTACCGAAATTATTGACGGTCACGGAGCCGTCGACGCCGATGACCGGGGTCACTGCGGGAATAGCGTCGCCCCCCAGATAGGATGCGATGATGCCGGCTGGCGGAGCTCCGGTACCCGTCAGCACATTTCCGGAAGTGATCGTGGAACTTGATGTCACCACGATTGAGCTTGATGCGAACGACAGCACGTCCCCGCTAGCGACCGCGCTGGACGCATTGGCCGCCAACACGACCGTGGTGCCCGTCGTCGATAAAACCGTGCCGATCGCGGCACCGGTCGTGTCATCATAGACAGTCATGCCGGTTTCGATCCATGATGGCGTCACGGCAAGGCTAAGCGTCTGACTTGACGTCGAGGTCGCAGCCGTAGCGGTGGCAATCTCGGGAAACGCGAGCGCGTCTCCATTGCCAACAGGGGTGGCCGCGTTGGCCGCAAGCGTCACAGTCGTGCCCGTCGTTGACAACACCGTACCAACGGTCTTGCCTGTAGTGATGTCGTAGACCGTCATGCCGGTCGCGATCCAGGCCGGCGTGGAAGTGAATGTCAGGGTATTGCTTGAAGTTGGAGTTGAGGCATTTGTGGTTACAAGCTGAGCGAACGATAGCGAATCACCTTGGTTGACCGCATTTGCCGCGTTCGCCGTCAAGGTCACCGTCGTAGCATTGGTTGATGACACCGTGCCGATCGCCTTCCCGGTAGTGACATCGTAGACAGGTGCACCAAGCGTGATCCACGTCGGAGCCGTCGCGAAATTCAAGGTATGGCTTGTGGTCGCGGTCGCGGCGGTCGTGGTCGCAGTCAGTGTGGCAAGCGCAATTGGCGATCCCTGGTTGGTGGCGTTTATTCCAACTCCGCTCGAGTAGATGCTCGTGCCGGGGCTGGTAGTGACCGAGATATTGCCGCTATCGGTGCTCTCTGCGAAGACAGCATAAACCTGATGTGTAATCGGCGTCGTGAAGGAAAGAACATCGCCGCTCGCGACGGCCGCAGCAGCGTTGGCAGTCAATGCGACCGTCGTCCCCGTGGTCGAAGACACGGTGCCGACTGCCTGACCGTTGGCGAGATCGTACACCGTCATGCCGGCCGCGATTCCAGATGGTGTCGAACCAAGATTGAGCGTCGCACTCGAGGTCGACGTCGCCGCAGCAGCTGAGCCGGTGATCGCCGCGAAGAACGACAACATGTCGCCATTTGCAACCGGCGCAACCGCGTTCGATGCGAGCGTCACGGTCGTTCCGGCCGTGGCAGATACGGTTCCGACAGCGCGACCGGTCGTCACGTCGTAAGCAGTCATGCCAGCCACAATCCCCGACGGCGTCGAGCCGAAGCTAAGCGTCGCGCTCGACGTCAAGGTTCCGGCGGCGACGGTGCCGGTAGGCGTCGCGGTTGCGCTGATCGCTCCCGAATAGACGTTGACCGCAACCTTGCCGCTACCTTCTCCCCAAGTGGCTGCCTGGATGCCGTATTCCGCAACCTGAGTGGTTGTCGTTGTGGTCGAGCTAGCCCTAACATTGTCGCCGGTAACGGTCACATTGGCGCTGTCATTGATGGTGACGTCGCCGTTTCCGTAGTTGTACCCGGATAGACCTCGAGCGGCGGCGACGACGGTCGCCGAATTGTTGATGATTACAGTGCCGTTGACATTCGGTGCCGCTGCACCAGCGTTGTAGAACCCGGCATTGATGGCGGCCGGTGTGCCCCCGCTGTCGTTTTGGATGTTGCCGGCGTTGATCGTGCCCGCTGCATTGACCGCAACACGGACGTTGGCCGCCGTAGCGATCGCGGTGGCTTGCTGGGTCGCGTTGATCGCCGAGCTGCCAGACGAGATGACATCGCCGCTCGATGTCGACACGTTTATGTCACCAGGACCATCAGCAATCAGTTGGATAGCGTAAGGTGAAAGGTTTGCCGATGCGCCGGTGGCGGTATTAAGTGCTGTAATCGTCTCGTTGTTGCCAATATAGACCGTAACGTTGCCCTGGCCGTGGTTGATTGCACGGATGCCATCTCCCGCCTGAGCGTTGATGCTGCTTCCGGAGGCGCTCACAAGGAGATCGCCATCGACATAGCCATTGTAGCCAAGGATGTTGCCCGGATCGATGTTGACGATAATGCCGCCCGGAGCGTTTCCGCCGTTGGGTAGATAAGGACCGGAATTGATCGGGCCGTTCGCAACAACGGTGACAGCAACCGGCGACGCATGCGTTCCGACGGGCGTCGTCTGGGATCCTACGGCCGCGTTCGATGCATAGATTCCGGTGCTTCCCGAAGTAACCGAGCCGGTGGTAACGAGTGTGACGTTGCCGCCACCGTAGTTGACGACGTTGATGCCCACTTGGGCTGTGGTTGGATTGAAGAGACCTGTGATCGGATCGGCCGCACCGTTGGTATTGCCTGCCGCCGTGGCCGTGATCGAACCCGAGTTGGAGGCAGAGATATTGCCTGTTCCATAAGTGAACGCGTTGATGCCGCCGCCCGTGTATGCGGCGATCGTGGCGGCGCTGTCGATCGTCACATCGCCAAAGATCCCCGACAATGGCGGGTTTGGAATGCTCGACGGCGCACTTGTTCCGCCGAAATAACCGACCTGAATTGCCGCGGGCCCGCCTCCGCTGACCAGGCCGGAGGAGATGTTGCCGGCTGCGTCCACAGTCAACGCGCTGGGCGCAACGAGCTTGCCCCGATTTTGAACGTTGATGCCGTTACCGCCAGCAACGATGTTGACCAGCGACCCCGTGTTCACATTGACGCTGCCAGAGGACGACTGGGCAACGATTCCTTGCGATCCCGATGCCAGGAACGACAACATTTCGCTAGGGCCGACCGGACTGGCTGCATTTGCGGTCAGCGTCACCGTCGTGCCCGACGTCGAGGACACCGTGCCAACAGCCTGGCCGGTGGTCACGTCATAAACAGTCATGCCGGCTGCAATCCACGACAAAGACGACGCAAAGCTCAACGTATTGCTGGCAGTCGTGGTCGCAGCGTTGGGGGTCGCGGTCGGTCCGCTGACGAGGGCGGATTGTCCGACGTTGATCGATATTGGCCCGGCGAAAGCGAGCGTATCGCCGTTGCCGACCGGGTTGGCAGCATTCGCGGTCAGGGTCGCCGTCGTCGCCTTCGTCGATGACACTGTACCTATGACCTTCCCGGTCGTTTCGTCATAGACCGACGTGCCGGGCACAACCCATGACGGCGTCGCAATAAGACTCAAGATATTGCTTTGGATCGAAGTTGCAGCATTCGTAACCAGGGTTGGCGCACCGAAGGATAGCGTGTCGCCATTTCCGACGGCATTCGCTGCGTTAGCAGCCAGGACGACCGTCGTGCTCGTTGTCGATTGTACCGTCCCGATGCTCTTTCCGGTCGTTTCGTCATAGACGGAGAGACCAGCGACAATTGATCCCGGTGTGCTCGTGAAGTTGAGCGTATTGCTCGTGGTCGGCGTCGCAGCGTTGGTGTAAGCTGCTCCCCCGGCCACGGCTCGGATCCCGGTCAGACCGCTGATGCTGGCGAAATCATCGATCGTGGTCGCCCCAGATCCAGAGGTCGCCGACAGACCGATACCGGCTGTGGATGAGATAACGCCCGCATTAAAGACGGCGATGTTGGCACCATCCGTTGCGAAGTTAGCGCCGGTAAATGAGCCGGTCACGAGGATCGACGAAGACTGGTCGATCGAGGTGAACAGCGTGTGCGTCGGGTCGCTGTCAAACGCGAAAATGTTCAGGCCACTCGCAGTGCTTGAGGAAATCGTCGCGGAGGATAATTGGACGAACTGCTGCGCCAGCGCCGGGTTGAGCGATTGCGAGCCCAAGGACCCCGTCAACACCGTCGGCGATGACGTCGGCAGCATGAGCCAAAGATTGCCTGAGAAGCTGCTAAAGCCCGACGGCGGTGTGTAGCCGGGGCCAGCCTGGATGATATCTCCGGCGACGGCTCCGACGATCGAAGCGCCGAAGGTCGACGGAGCATCCAGAATGAGCAGGCCTTGCTCACCGCCAAAGGAGACCGTCTGCCCCGCGGCAACCGCGGCTACGAATTCAAGGCCCGCCTGCGCGCCGATGTCAAAACTGCCCCCGCCTTTTACAGCGACTTCGATCCGGGCAACAGCCGTTGGGGCAACGTCGACAACACCGCTGTTGTCAATTGAAAGCGCACTCCCACTGATCCGGCTTGGGCCCGCGATATTGATGGTCCCGGAGTTCGTGATTGAGGCTGTGCCGTTGAAGAAATTCGCCCCCAGGATGTTCCAAACGCCGCCCACCAGGTTCTGGAAGGAAGAGGGGTGCAACGGATCCGAGGAGACCGCATTCAAGCTGACGTTACCGGAGATCACGCCGGAATTGGTGACGGTCGCCGCCCCCGTGTTTGCAGCGTTTCCACCGTAATAAGACGAGATCGCCCAATTCAGTGGGCTCCCGGCACTATAGAGGGTCGAGCGAACGAGTCCGGAGTTGGTGAAAGTGCTGGATTGCGTGCTGGCATTGTTGATTTGCACGACAGCCGTAATGCCGCCGGCGTTGATGGAAGCACCCAAGGCCTGGATGATTCCCGACGTGAAGTTCCCACTCGGATCCTTGGCCCCGGTATTGGCGATGGAGAGGATACCGCTGCCTGCGCCTGCAAGGCTGCTGCCCGTTCCGACCGCAATGCCGGTCCCGGTCGATGAGGTAATGATCCCCTTATTGACGACCGTGACACTCCCGCCGCCCTGCGCAAACGCAGACACGGCCTGATATGGGGCAGCAATCGCGGATGTCGTCTCCACAGTCACGCTGATATTGCCGACGCCGAAATTATAGGTGCCGATCCCGGCGCCCGCGGCCGCGTTGATCGTTGCAAAGTTATCGATCGTGACATTGCCCGCAACCCCGGCGTGAAACGTGCCCGTTCCGCCGTTGTAGCCGGCCCAGACGCCACCGGGGGTAGCGCCACCGCCACCGAATCCGGAGTTGATCGTCCCGTATATGGTCGTCAAGATTTGGCTGGAGGCTGGTGCGCTTGTCGCCCCGTTGTTGAGCGTGATGCCGCGGCCTCCGGACTCTATGATGTCGCCAGTCGCGGTCGTGACCACAATGTTGCCGGCGTTATTTGTACTAGCCGCAATGCCGGCCTGGCCATACTGCGCGCCTGCGGCGATCATCGCGCCGCTGAGGACGTTGATATTCACATCTCCGAACGACAACGTGTCGCCGCTGGCAACGACGTTGGACGCGTTCGCCGTCAGCGTAATCGTGCTACCGGTCGTCGAGGCCACCGTGCCGATACTCTTGCCGGTCGTGACGTCATAGACGGTCATACCAGCCAAGACCGACGACGGCACGGACGCGAAACTCAAGGTCGCGCTCGATATGGGCGTCGCGCTATTGGTGATCGCAGTCGCCGGACTGCTGGTGCCAAGAGAGTACGCGCCGATGCCGTATTGCGCACCGATGATCGAAGTCCCGGACTCCTCAGTGACGGTGACCGGGCCGCTGCCCCAATTGTAGGCCTGAACGGCGTAGCCCGCAGCCGCGACGACATTGGCGTAGTTGTCGATCGAGACCGTTCCATTGATCGAATTGTTTGTGGTCCCGTTGGCTCCATAATAGCCCGCGACGATACCTTGCGGCTGCGAGCCGGATGAATTCAGGACCGTCCCGGAAAAGACCGTACCGTGAGCGACCACTCTAATTGAGCTATTGGCCGCAATCGGCACCGCCGTTCCTTGATGCGTCAGGTTGATGCCGCCCGAACCTGAAATGATCAAGTCGCCGGCCGACGTCGTCACCGACTCGCTGCCTGAGCCGTAGTTGTTCTCGCGAACGCCGTACCCGCGCGGAGCAATGATCGTCGTATTGGCCTCGTCGGTGATGGTGACGTCGCCGATGCCGTAGTCGGAGGCACGAATGCCATCGCCACCGCCTGCGTTCACGTTGGCGAAATTGTCGATGGTCACCGAGCCAAAAACGTTCGCGTTCGGCGTGTTGTTCACGCCTCCCTTATAGGTGACGAGGATCCCTGCCGGTTGGGTCCCGTTGCCGTTCAGCGTTGGCCCCGAATTGATGGTGCCATAGGCGGAAACACTGATTGTGCTGCCGGCGGCGGACGAAATTGCCGCTGCCTGATTGTAGGCGCTGATGCCATCACCCTTGGAATTGATAATATCGCCCGCGGCCATCACCACGTTGACCTTGCCGACGCTGCTGGTATGGGCATCAATGCCGGTGCCGGACTTAGCGGTGATCGTCGCACCGGTGCCGACGGTGACGGCGACATCACCGGTGCCTCCGCTCAGGGAGGCGAGGATGCCGTTCTGCATTGACGAGACGTTGGTCCCGGCTGCGTCATTCACGGTGACGTTGCCGTTCCCATCGTTATAGGCGTCGATGCCGTAGCCGATGAAGCCGCTGGTCTGCGTGATATCGGCGAAGTTCGTGACGAGGACATTGCCGTTGATGGCGGTATTCGTCGTTCCGTTGACACCGTAAAAGCCCGCAACAATTCCCGAGGGTGCGGCGCCACTCAAATTCAGGGTTGCGCCGAAATTGATGGTTCCGTTTGCCGTGACGGAAACGGTGGTGCCGACGCCTGAAGCGATGATTGGATCCTGGTTGATCGCGTTGATGCCGGACCCAGCCGAGTTGATGGTGGACCCCGCATCCGTGACGACCGAGACGTTGCCACTGCCGTAGCTCTGTGCGCGAATGCCATATTGCTTGCTTGAGGTAACCGCACCGCCTGCCTCGACCGAAACTTTGCCGTTGCCATAGGTCAAAGCTTCGATGCCAAACACATTGCCGCTGGCCCCGCCAGTTGCGGTCACCGTGACGTTGCCGACGTTCGAGGCATCGAGATTTTCGGCCAGCACGCCGTTCATGCCGGTGCCGCTTCCGCTCACGCTTCCGGTCGCGTTCACCGTGATGTTGCCGCTACCGGTGGCGCCGATCTCGGCCAGAATCCCGTTACCTGCTCCGCCCACAACGGACGCGGCGGAATCGACCTCGACATCTCCAACCGCGTTCTGGACGACGAGGATGCCGTTGGCGGCACCCGTGATCGTGCCGGTGAGTGAAACCTTCAGACTGGCCGGGCTCGCCAGCGTTCCGCTCGAGCCTTGCAGATCGACTGCGTCGCCGCTGGTTGTTGTTACGTTTCCGGAGCCGGAAATCGTCACCGCGCCGGTCGCGGTCGAGATCGCGTCAATGGTTCCGGAAAATCCCGGCGACGAGCCGAGAACAAGACTGCCGCCCGATCCGGCAAAATCGATCAGCAGGGAGGCACCGCCGCCGACCGAAAGCGATCCGCCGTTTGAAATTTCGAAATTCCCGGCGGTCTCGACCAGCGAGCCGGTGATCGTGAGATTTGCCTGGTCGAGCAAGGTGACGTTCGGGTCGTCCAACGTGATCGTGTTGACGGCGATTACTGCGGATGCGGGAATCGTCACAACATAAAGCGAGGTCGCTCCCACGGGTTCGAACGCAACGTCGGTGCTCGGGCCCGGAACGGTTCCAATGCTCCAGTTCGCGGCAGTGGTCCAACTTCCGCCTGACGGATTACCCCAGCGCCCCGCAACAGCGTTGAATATTACCGCCGAGCTTGTGCCGGTATTGCCGGCCGCATCGGTGTCCTTGGCCACGATACTGTTGCTGCCGTTGCCCGCCAGCGTCACGCTGGTGCTCCAGGCTCCGCCGCTGCCGACCGTCGCGGTCCCGACCTGGGTGGTGACACCGTTCACGGTGTCGAACAATGTCACTGACGATCCGACCGCAGCTTCGCCCGGGGCCGCGGTCACCGTTCCGGATATCGTCTGCGTCGCCTGGTTCGTCGTCGCGCCCGTGGTGCTGATCGACACCGTCGGAGCAACCGTCTCGACCGCAATCGCCTGGCTCGCCGTCGGCGCTGCGTTGCCGGCCGCATCCGAGACGTTGGCCTTGATGCTGTAGCTGCCGTCCGCAAG
>NZ_JAFCLG010000011.1 GCF_018129685.1 Bradyrhizobium manausense | reverse complement strand
CGGCGTCAAGCGCCAAGGACCCAACGGCTTCCCGCCCACTCTCATCATGACAGACTTTCCAGACACAGGGACCCATACGCCGCAGCAGTGGTTTGGCGAAGGCAGGCAATGACCATCTCGCGCAACAATTCTGCCGCGGCGTATGGGTCCCGGCCTTCGCCGGGACGACAGCGGAGTGATTGGTTGCTAGCGGAGCAAAATTACTCCGCCGCCGTCTCCGGCACCTTGGCGCCCTGGCCGTAGCGCTGGTCGATATAGTCGATCACCAGCGCCTTGAAGTCGGCGGAGATGGTCGGACCACGCAGCGTGCGGAACTTCTTGCCGTCGACGAAGACGGGCGCGGCCGGCGCTTCGCCGGTGCCGGGCAGGGAGATGCCGATATTGGCGTGCTTGGATTCGCCGGGGCCGTTGACGATGCAGCCCATCACGGCGACGTTGAGCTCCTCGACACCAGGATATTTGCTCTTCCAGTTCGGCATCTCGTCGCGGATGAAATCCTGGATCGAGCGCGCCAGCTCCTGGAACGTGGTCGAGGTGGTGCGGCCGCAGCCCGGGCACGCGGCGACCAGCGGCACGAAGGTGCGGAAGCCCATGGTCTGCAACAGCTCCTGGGCGACCTGCACCTCGCGGGTGCGGTCGCCGCCGGGCTCCGGCGTCAGCGAGATCCGGATGGTGTCGCCGATGCCCTGCTGCAGCAGGATGCCGAGCGCGGCCGAGGAGGCGACGATGCCCTTGGTGCCCATGCCGGCTTCGGTGAGGCCGAGATGGATGGCGTAATCCGAACGCGACGCGAGGTCCTGATAGACCGCGATCAGATCCTGCACCGCCGAAACCTTGGCGGAGAGGATGATGCGGTCCTTGGGCATGCCGAGCTCTTCGGCGCGCGCGGCCGAGAGCAGCGCCGACTGCACCATCGCCTCGCGCGTCACCGCGCGCACGTCGCGCGGATTGGCGGACGCGGCGTTCTCGTCCATCAGCCTGGTGAGCAGCTCCTGGTCGAGCGAGCCCCAATTGGCGCCGATGCGCACCGGCTTGTTGTTCTTGTTCGCGATCTCGATGATGTCGGCGAACTGCGTATCACGCTTGTCCTTGAAGCCGACATTGCCCGGATTGATGCGATACTTCGCGAGCGCTTCGGCGCAGGCCGGATAGGCCGCGAGCAGCTTGTGGCCGATATAGTGGAAGTCGCCGATGAGGGGCGTCGTGATGCCGCGCTTGGCGAGGCCATCGCGGATGTGCGGGACGGCGGCGGCCGCTTCCTCGCGGTCCACGGTGATGCGGACCATTTCGGAGCCGGCGCGCGCGAGCGCTGCGACCTGGGCGATGGTGCCGTCGATATCGGCGGTGTCGGTGTTGGTCATCGACTGCACGACGATCGGCGCGCCGCCGCCGACGGCGACGTCGCCGACCTTGACCTGGGTGGTCCGATGACGCGGCGCCGGGCCGGCGATGTCGGAATCGAGGGGGGTTTCGAGCTTGTTCATGGGGTCCAAATATCAGGTTTTGGTGACGTTCAGCAATGCATCGCGCGGCGCCGCGGCCGTTTGGCTCGGACGGTTAACCAGAAAAAGCCCAGCAATTACAAGGACGGCCGCCGCCCCAAAGGCCAGGCTCAGGGTGTCGTGCATGATGAAATAGCTACCCACCACGCCAAACAAAGGGGTGATGAAGGTAAAAGCGGACAATTTGCTGGCCGAATAGGCCTTCACCAGCGCGAACCAAAGCGTGAACGTGGTTCCGACCACCCAGATCGCCTGGAAGGCCAACAGGCCGATCGAGAGCGGCGACGGGGTGTGAGTGATGGATTCGCCTGACAGCCACGCCGCCGCGCCCAGGATCGGGATCGAGGTCGCAACCTGGTAGCCCAGCGCCTTCTCAGGCGCGGCGAAGCGCAGCCGCGTGCCCTTGGCAACCAACGTCGTCGCGGCCCACAGCGAGGCGCCTAGCACGATCAGGAGGTCGCCGAGCAGGACCGATGAATCGACATTGGCCTGCGGCACGCCGATCGCGAGTGCCACGCCGGCAAAACTCACGGCAAGTCCCAGCCATTGCGTGGTGCCAAGGCGCTCGCCCAGCACCTGATAGGAGCCGAGTGCGACGAAGAAGGGCGCGGTGTACAGGAACACGACGGCGCGGGAGGCGGAGGTCAGGCGCAGGCCCTGGAAGATCAGCACGAATTCGATGCCGAACATCAGCCCCGCGATCAGGCCCGGCTTCCACGTGTCGTCATTCTCGAAGAATTTGACGCCGCGAAACGTGCCGATGAGGAACAGCACCGGCAGCGCGCCCATTGAACGAATCATCGCCTGCAGCATTGGCGGCACATCCGGCAGCACCAGCTTCACCGCGATCTGGTTGAACCCCCAGGTCAGGCACAGCATGAGCATCAGGGCGATGGCGCCGGCACTGAGGGGGCGCGTGTTCGACGGGTTGGCTTGCGGTGAGGACATTTCTTCCTGAGGTCCGGCTTTACGCCGTTGTTGCTTTATAGGTTAGACGGTGACGCGCTCTTTACCTCCCCCCGCAGGGGAGAGGTGGACACCGCCGCGTTGGCTCCAGCCGAATGCATCCTTATGAAGCTTTCTGACAATGGGTGCAGACGCCCGTGATCTCCACCACGGACAATTTCGGTGCGAAGCCTGACGCGCGCGCAGCAGTGTTGAGCTCCTTGGCAAAGGACCCGGACGGGATCTCGCCAACGAGACCACAGCGCTCGCAGATCAGGAACGCCACCGCAGACGTCGCGTCATGGTCGTGCGCGGCGCACGCAAGATAGGCGTTGCGGCTCTCGATGCGGTGCACGAGGCCATTCGCCATCAGGAAATCGAGAGCACGGTAGACCGTGATCGGCGCCGGCCGCGGCATCGATTTGGCAAGTTCGTCGATGATCTCATAGGCGCCGAGCGGCCGATGGCTGGACAGCAAGGCGCCCAAGACCTGGCGTCGAATGGGCGTGAATTTTTGCGCCCGCTGCGCGCAAACGGCTTCCGCATGCGCCAGCGCGTCCGCGGTGCAGCGGCCGTGATCATGGTCGGGCGTCGGAAATGCCGGCTTTGCGAGGGTCATTCGGCCCGCCTTCTAGCATTTCGGCCGGGGAACCCAAAGCACGACCGGCGCGGCGGCGGTCAGCCATGCTTTTGCTGCGGGACAGCGTCCTGTTAAACCGCCGTGAAATAATCATAAGCTTCCTTATTATATTCAAGCTCATTGGAGACCAAGCTTATGACCCGCGGGTCTGTCGACCAGAACTTCCTGTTCACGCTCGGCGAACTCTATCGCCTGTTGCGCGTCTATGCCGACAAGGAGGCGCGGCGTTTCGGCATCACCCGCGCCCAATGGGCGGTGCTGGCGAAGGTCGAGCGCAGCGAGGGCATGAAGCAATCGGAGCTCGCCGAACTGCTGGAGATGCAGCCGATCACGCTGACGCGCCTGATCGACAAGCTCTGCGACAGCGACTGGATCGAGCGCCGCAGCGACGCCACGGACCGCCGCGTCAAGCGCCTCTATCTCAAGAAGGCCGGCCGCGCGCTGCTCGGCAAGATGAGCGGCCTGAAATCGGAACTCACGGCGAACGCGCTCGACGGCATCAGCCCGACGGACGCCCACCGTCTCCTCACTCAACTCGAAACCATCAAGGAAAACGTGCGAACCGCGATCCAGACCTCCGGGGCGGAACAAGCGCGTAAGGAGCAGCGCTATGGCTGAACAAGTCCTCAAATTCCAGCCCGAGCAGAAAATCGACAGCGGCAAGCCGACCAAGAAGGCCGGCACCGACCCCCGCCGCCGCTTCGTCGCCGGCCTGCGCCGCTATCGCCGCTTTCTGCTGATGGTGGTGCTGCCATTCGTCGCCGTGGCTGCCGGCCTCACCTTCTATCTCAATGGCGGTCGCTATGTCGGCACTGACGACGCCTATGTCGGCGCCCAGAAGGTGCTGGTCACGCCCGACATCTCCGGCAAGATCGAGAAGGTCGTCGTGAGGGAAGGCCAGCTGGTCAAGCAGGGCGACGTGCTGTTCGAGATCGACCCGGTGCCGTTCCGTCTTGCGGTGGACGAGGCCAAGGCGCAGGTCATGCAGGCGCAGACCACCTATGACAGTCTGCGCGCCAATATCAAGATTTACGGCGACATGCTCGATCTCGCCCAGAAGGGCGTCGACCTGAAACAGCGCGACGTCGAGCGCAAGCAGGCGCTGGTGAAGAACAGTTTCGGCTCGCAGCTCGATCTCGACAACGCCTCGAACGCGCTGGTCACGTCGGGCTCGATTGCGCAATACGTCAAGCAGCAGATCTCGACCGCCAAGACCCAGCTGCTCGGCGACACTGACTTGCCGCTCGAGAAATTCCCGCCTTACGCCTCTGCCAAGTCCAAGCTCGAGAATGCGGAGCGCAATCTCGACCATGCGGTGGTGCGCGCCTCGATGGATGGCGTGGCGACGCAGGTCGAGCAGATCCAGCTCGGCCGCTATGTCGCCGCGGGCACCGCCGTGTTCTCCATCATCGACATCGCCCATCCCTGGGTCGATGCCAATCCAAAGGAGAGCGATCTCACTTACGTCACCGAGGGGCAGCCGGTGACCCTCGAGGTCGACGCGTTCCCGAACCACGCCTTCAAGGGCAAGATCGGCTCGCTCTCGCCCGGCACTGGCGCGCAATTCGCGATCCTGCCGCCGCAGAACGCCACCGGTAACTTCGTCAAGGTGGTGCAGCGCGTGCCGATCAGGATCTATTTCGACGAGAGCGACAAATACGTGAAGAAGCTGAAGGCCGGCATGAGCGTCTACGCCACCATCGACACCGGCCACAAGCGCTCGCTCGCCGGCCTGCTTGGGCTCTCGGCGACAGCAGGCCAAGAAAAAGACCAGGACAAGGACTGATCCGATGGCGGAATCCAACCCCGCTTTGATGGTCCCCGGCCTGCGCCGGAACATGGTGACGATCTGCGCCATGACGGCGACCATCATGCAGGCGCTGGACACCACCATCGCCAACGTCGCCCTGCCCTACATGCAGGGCACGCTGTCGGCCTCGCAGGACCAGATCAACTGGGTGCTGACCTCCTATATCGTCGCCGCCGCGATCATGACGGCGCCGGTGGGCTGGATCTCCAACCGCTTTGGCCGCAAGCGCATCTTCATCATCTGCGCCGGTGGCTTCACCTTTGCCTCCGTGCTGTGCGGACTGGCGCAGGACATCAACCAGATGGTGCTGTTCCGCCTGCTGCAGGGCGTATTCGGCGCAGCACTGGTGCCGCTGTCGCAGTCCGTCATGCTCGACTATTACACGCTGCAGGAACGCGCCAAGGCGATGTCGATCTGGGGCATGGGCGTGATGATGGGCCCGATCATGGGCCCGTCGCTCGGCGCCTGGCTGACCGAGACCTATTCCTGGCACTGGGTGTTCTTCGTCAATCTGCCGTTCGGTGCGATCACCGTGTTCGGGCTGCTGGTCTTCATGGACGAGACCAAGAAGGACCTCAGCCTCAAATTCGACTGGTTCGGCTTCGGCGCGCTGGCGATCGCGATCGGCGCGCTCCAGCTCGCGCTCGACCGCGGCGAGCAGCTCGACTGGTTCGAGTCGGTCGAGATCGTGACCGAGTTCGTGATCTCGGGCGTCGCCTTCTATTACTTCTTCGCGCACTCCTTCACGACGTCGCGCCCCTTCATCCAGTTCGCGCTGTTTCGGGATCGCAACTTCCTCACCGGCTGCATCTTCATGACGGTGATGGGCCTCGTGCTGTACTCGACCATGGCGCTGGCCTCGCCTTACCTGCAAAACGTCATCGGCTACCCGATCATGACCGCCGGCGGCCTGCTCGCCAGCCGCGGCTTCGGCACCTTCTTCGCCATGATGATGGTCGGCCGCATCATGAAGTACATCGAGGCGCGCACGCTGATCATCTCGGGCCTGACGCTGACGGCGGCGTCGCTGTACCAGATGACCGGCTGGACCGACCAGACCCAGGTGCCGGAGATCGTCATTGTCAGCGTGATCCAGGGCTTTGGCTTCGGCCTCGTCTTCGTGCCGCTGTCGACCGTGTCGTTCCTGACGCTGCCGAACCAGCTGCGCACCGACGGCACCTCGATGCTGACGCTCTTGCGCAACGTCGCCAGCTCGGTCGGTATCTCCATCGTCATCGCCCAGCTGACGCAGGGGACGCGCAGGACTTATGCGATCCTCTCCGAGCACATCAACCCGTTCAACCACGCGCTCCAGATGCCCGACGTCCGCGGCATGATCAACCTCTCCACCGATGCCGGCCGTGCCATGGCCGACCGCATGGTCAGCGTGCAGGCGCAGATCATCGCGTTCGCGCATGATTACGCGCTCGTGATGTTCTTCATCCTCTGCACCATCCCGCTGGCGCTGATGATCGGCTCGACCAAAGCCACGCTGCGCAAGCAGGCGGCCGGGCCGGAACATGCGGTGATGGAGTAGTTACCGTCTCCCGCCACAAACTCCGCCGTCGTCCCGGCGAAGGCCGGGACCCATAGCCACAGGATTGGGTTTGGCGAAGACCCGCAGTTATCCGCTCGCGCTAAGGTTATGGGTCCCGGCCTTCGCCGGGACGACACTGAGAATGTGTAGCGGCCATCGTGCCTCATTCTCACAATGTCCCTACAACAACTCCTCGCAGCCCAGATCCTCGACCGCCATCATCACCCGCTCCAGATGGTGCCACCAGATCCCCGGCGGGATGTTGGCGGCCCATAGCCAGACCGGCTTGGTGATGTGCCAGAGCACCGACCAGCGGTAGTCGCGATCGAGCGCGCCGCGCGTGTAGCCGGTGATTCCGCTGGCGAGCAATGTCTCGTGATAGAGATTGAGCAGGGGGCGTTCGAGCGCCTGCCGGCGTTCCGGAAACCAATGAACCGCCATCATGTAAGCAAGGTCGTTGGTCGGGACGTTGACGTCCCACATGGCGAGATCGAAGATGCGTACGGTGTCCGTGACGCCCGCGCGTGGCAGCATGAAATTCCATGTGTGGGCATCGCCATGGGCAATGCTGAGATGACGGTGCGAATGATAGCGCTCGGATAGCCGGGTCGACTGGTCGATCAGGCGGCGATAGAGAATGCGCCGCTCTTCGCTGAGGCGATCGCCGAGCAAATCGGCGAAACGGTCGTAGTGGCCGGCGAAGGTTTCGATACGCTGCGCGCTATCTTCGGTACTCGCCCAGGCGCCGGCGATGTCGGGATGGTCCCACCAGGCAGCGTGCCAGTGCGCAAGCGTTGTCACGATCGCGGTCGCCTGTTCACGCGACGGCGGCAGCGGCCATTGCGTCGCGAGCTCGTGGCTGTCGGTGAGGTCTTCCAGCAGGAGATGCCAGTCGAAACTCTCTTCGTCGAAGCGCCCGTCAAAGCAACGCGGGACCAGCCCCGGCGGCATTTTGGGTGCGAGCTTCGTGTAGAAGACCACCTCGCGTCGACCGTCATCGGCGAGCGTCCTGGCAAAACCGGCATGCGGGGTCTTGAGAAGGAGCGATTGCGGCGCACCGGCGGACTCCCCGACATAACGCAGGCCGAGCCTGATGATGTGCGAGACGACGGTGTCGCGCTCATCCAGCACCTTCACCTCGCGCACGGCGCCGGCATCCAGGTCGCCGGCTCTGCGCAAGGCGGCCGTCAGGTAACCGGGCTCAGCGACCGCCGGCAGTTGAGAGGATGTCATGAATCGCGCCCCCGGTGCCGCAGCCATTCTGCACGATCACAGCCGCCGGCACCATAGGCGCACCCGATCCTGCGATCAGGCCGCCGCAGACTCGCCGAAATGGCGCGCCACCCAGCTGGCAAACTCGGCTCTCTCGCCGGCCGCCAGTGTGAAGGCCACATGTGCGGTATCGCCGTCATGGGTCCGCACGGTGAACTGAAGCGCTGGCGCAAGGCCCTTGATGCGCAGCACGCCGGTTTCGCCGATATTGATCTGGGGCGCGCAACGGATCCAGGCTCCGCCTTCGGAGATGTCGACCAGCGTCGTCGCGTGCATCGCCTGCCTGCTGTCGGTCACCGACACTTGCAGATCGGTCGCATAGCGCCTGGTGAGACGACGATCGACCTCGTCCGTCGAGCTTCGCACGGTCCGGACCAGGACCGACTGAAGTGCCGCCAGGTTCGATGAGACGCCGGAGATCGCCTGGCGCATTTCGGACGCGCGCTCATTGACCGAATCCGCATCGCGACTGACATGCGCGATTTTGGCTGAGACTTCCCTGGCTGCAGACGCCGACTCCGAAATCGAGCGCGCGATCTCGCGGGTCGCGGAATCCTGCTCTTCCATCGCAGCTGCGACGGACGTCGCTACACTATCGATCTCGGCGATCTGGCCGCCCATCTCCTCGACTGCAGCGACAGCGGCGTCGGTCGACGTCTGAATCTCGGCGATCAGGCGTGCAATCTCTTCGGTCGATTTCGCGGTCTGGTTGGACAACGATTTGACTTCGGCGGCGACGACCGCGAAGCCGCGTCCGGCCTCGCCTGCGCGCGCTGCCTCGATCGTGGCGTTCAACGCCAGCAGATTGGTCTGGCCGGCGATGCCCCCGATCAGATCGGACACCTCGGCGATCTTTCTCACCGAGCCTGACAACGTCTGGATGGTCGTGCGCGCCTGCTCACGGCCGGCCACCGCGGATTTCGTCACCTGGCTCGCACGCGCAAGCTGGCCCGTGATCTCGCGGATCGAGGCGGTCAATTCTTCGGCAGCCGAAGAGACCGTTTCCGCGCTGGCCAGCGCCTGCTCGGAGGCGGCGGCCACCGCCTGCGATTCCGTCGACAGGTCGTGTGCAATCTCCGAAAGGTTCGAAGCGGTGCGCTCCACGCCTTGCGTTGCCGCGGCAGCAGTCTCGACCGACGCGCCGGTTTCACGCTCGACGGTCTCCGCCATGCCAAGCAGTGCCTTGCGCTTGGCCAGGGTCGCCGCCTCTTCGGCGCGGACCTGCTCGTCGCGCAGCCGGGCATTCTCCAGCGCGCCCTGCTTGAACACCGCGAGTGCGCTCGCCATGGAACCTACTTCGTCGCGACGGTCGGCATAGGGTACCTCCGCGGTGAGATCCCCGGTCGCAAGCTTCTGCATGGCACCGGTCATGCGGACGATCGGGCGGACGAGCCCGAGCGCAACGAAGACGAGACCTCCCGCGATCAGCGCGAGCACGGCGGCGGATACGCCCCACACGACATAGGCGATCGACGCGTCGCGGTCAGCCGCGAGCTTCTCCATGTCCGAGTTCTGTTTGTTGGCTGCCTCGACGATGCCGTCGATGATGCCGCGGTGCGCGGTGTAGATGCCCTTGAGCTGGGCATAGGCGCGCTCGGCGGCGGCCCCGTCCTTGTTCTTCAGTGCCGGCAGGAGTTGATCGGAAACGAGCTTCCAGAACTTCTGCACCTCGGCATCCGATTTCGCGACCAGCGCGGTCTTCAAGTCGGGCGCGAGACTCGATCCGCTCCAGAACGCCTTGCGGTCTTCATAGTCCTTGCGGAGCTGGACGAGACGCTCGCCGTGAGCGGCAAGCTGATCCGGCTCGCGCATGGCCAGCGTTGCTTCCAGATAGGCTTCGAGCACGTAGGCCGGCGGCGGCAGAATGTCGGCGACCAGGTCGTTGCCGAGCTTGATGTCGGAATAGAGCGGACCGCCGACCTTGAGTTCGCGCAGCGCATAAGCGCCACTGGCGACGACCGCCGCGAAGCCCAGCACTAACAGAATACCAAATGCGATGATGGCCGAGGAAATCGACAAACGCAGTTTCATGACGGTGCTCGCAATATGAATCGCTCGACTCATATCGTAGTGGCGTCAACGGACCCTGAATGCGACTATCGAAATTCAGCAGGCCGTGCTTCCGTAGGACAACTGAGGTCGCGCGGCGCGACGCGAGCACTCGCCCACCAACAATCGAAGCTTGAAACACGAATGCCCGGGCAAGGCCCGGGCATTGCAAAAAGAACGTCGCGAACTCGGTGGTTCACACGTCGAAGAATACCGTCTCGTTGTCGCCCTGCAAGCGCAGGTCGAGCTTGTAGACGGCCTTGCCGGCCTCACGGACCGCAGTCAACGTGGCGCGGCGGTCGGCAGGGACCAGCGCCAGCACGGGATCGGCGGCGTTGCCGGCCTCGTCGCTGAAATAGATGCGGGTATAGAGATGCCGCAGCATGCCGCGCGCAAACACCGCCAGCACGACGTGCGGCGCCTGCGGCTTGCCATCGGGATCGGGAACGACGCCCGGCTTGATGGTGTCGAAGGAATAATGGCCGTCCTTATCGGTGCCGCAGCGGGCGAAGCCGCGGAAACTGGCGTTCGGCAGCGCGCGCTTGTCCTGCGGGTCGGCGTAGCGGCCCTGCGCATCCGCCTGCCAGATCTCCAGCATGGCATCAGGCACGACTGCGCCGTCACCATCGAGCACCCGGCCCTCGATGCGGACGCGGTCGCCTGACACGTCCGGTGTCAGCGTCGAATTGGTGAACGCGTCGTTCCAGGAATATTCGCCTGTTGGCGTCAGGCCGTATTTGAAGAACGGGCCGACGGTCTGCGACGGCGTGATCCCATCGGGCTTCACAGAATCCTGCACGTTACTTGGTCTCCATGGGGGTGGCGTTCTGGCCGCGCAGCACGATGTCGAAGCGGTAGCACAGCGCCCATTCGGGCTTGGTATTCTCGAGGTCGAACGACGAGACCATGCGCATCCGCGCCTTCTCGTCCGGTACCGAGTTGAAGATCGGATCGAACGGGAACAGCGGATCTCCCGGGAAATACATCTGCGTCACCAAACGCGAGACGAAGGAATGGCCGAACACCGACAGATGGATGTGGGCGGGGCGCCAGGCATTGTGGTGATTGCCCCAGGGATAGGCGCCGGGCTTGATGGTGACGAAGCGATAATAGCCTGATGCATCGCTTAACGTGCGGCCCGCGCCGGTGAAGTTGGGATCGAGCGGCGCCGGATGCTGGTCGCGGACATGGACGTAGCGGCCGCAGGCATTGGCCTGCCAGATCTCGACCAGGGAGTCCGGCACGCCGCGGCCGTCCTCGTCACGGACATGGCCGTGCACGATGATGCGCTCGCCGAGCGGCTCGCCCTTGTGCTGGGTGGTGAGGTCGCTGTCGCCCTCGCGTACGGTCTCGTGACCGTAGACCGGGCCGGTCAATTCCGACAGCGTGTGACGCATCGGGATCAAGGGCTTGTTCGGCGCGCGCTTGATCGAGCTCTTGTACGCGGGCGACAGCGGCAGCGGATGCGCCTTGTTGCTGCCGGTGGGATAGATGAATGTCATTGGCGAGTTCCTCCCCCGGCCGTTTTCAGTCCAGCCGGTCAACGCTTTCGCCGATCATTATAGGATATAACTAATCGGGGGAAGCGGATTTCGGGGACCCTGGCTCCTCGCTTCCGTCATGGCCGGGCTTGTCCCGGCCATCCACGACCTTCGGGCGTCGCCAAGAACGTGAATGCCCGGGACAAGCCCGGCCATGACGAATTTGTGGCGTAGGGACTCCGCCCACCTCTCCGTGCAAATGCCGGGAGAAGGAGGGAGAGTCAGTTCACCTTCTCGATCGCAACCGCGACGCCCTGGCCGACGCCGACGCACATGGTGGCGAGCGCGAGTTTGCCGCCGCGCTTCTCCATGCCGTGCACGGCGGTGAGCGCGAGACGGGCGCCGCTCATGCCGAGGGGATGGCCGAGCGCGATGGCGCCGCCATGCGGATTGACGAAATCGGCGTCGTCGGCGACGCCGAGCTGGCGCATGCAGGCAATGCCCTGCGAGGCGAAGGCTTCGTTGAGCTCGATCAGGTCGAAATCGCTGATCTTCTTGCCGAGCCGCTCCATCAGCTTGCGGGTCGCCGGCACCGGGCCGATGCCCATGATGCGCGGCGGCACGCCCGCCGAGGCGAGCCCGAGGATGCGCGCGCGGGGCGTGAGGCCATGCTTCTTCACGGCGGCCTCCGATGCGAGGATCATCGCCGCCGCGCCGTCGTTGACGCCCGAGGCATTGCCCGCGGTCACCGTGCCGGGGTTGCGCACGATCGGCTTCAGTTTTGCCAAGCCTTCCAGCGTGGTCTCGGGACGCGGATGCTCGTCCTTGTCGATCGTGATCGGGCCGGCCTTGCCGCCGGGAATGGTGATCGGGGTGATCTCTTCCGCGAAATAGCCTGATGCGATCGCCGCACCCGCGCGCTGCTGGGAACGGATGGCGAAGGCATCCTGGTCGGCGCGCGAGACCTGGAATTCCTCGGCGACGTTCTCGCCGGTCTCCGGCATCGCATCGACGCCGTACTGCGCCTTGAGCAGCGGATTGATGAAGCGCCAGCCGATCGTGGTGTCGAAGATTTCGGCAGAGCGCGAGAAAGCTTCCGCCGCCTTGCCCATCACGAAGGGCGCGCGGGTCATGGATTCCACACCGCCGGCGATGGCAAGCTCGATCTCGCCGGAACGGATGGCGCGCCCCGCCGCACCGACCGCATCGAGGCCGGAGGCGCAGAGCCGGTTCAGGGTCTGGCCGGGAACCGAGTCCGGCAGACCCGCGAGCAGCAGCGCCATGCGCGCGACGTTGCGGTTGTCCTCGCCGGCCTGGTTGGCGCAGCCGAAGAAGACTTCGTCCACCTGCGCCCAGTCCAAATTCGGGTGCTTGGCCATCAGCGCCTTGATCGGGGCCGCGGCGAGGTCGTCGGCGCGCACCTTGGCGAGCGAGCCGCCGAAACGGCCAATCGGGGTCCGCACGGCATCGCAGATAAAGACGTCACGCATCATGGTTCTCCCTGAATGCCGCGGTTCGGCGGAAATTCTTCAATGTCGGCGGAGTTTTAGGAGCGCGCCCGCGGCAGGTCAATTGACGGTTTCGCAGGCTGAGCATTCCGCCCTCGCCGTCATTCCGGGGCTCGCCCTTCGGGCGCCCCGGAATGACGGGGTGGAAAACCGGCCAAAGCGATAGGAGCAGGAGGCGAAATTTTGTAGGTTGCGCCGCCCATGACCATGCAACAGCCGATCCCCGCACCGCCTCCCGACGAAGCGCCAGCACCGGCAGCAGAAGCCGCCGCGCGCGTCACGCCGATGATGGAACAGTATCTGGAGATCAAGGCGGCGCATCAGGGCTTGCTGCTGTTCTACCGGATGGGCGATTTCTACGAGCTGTTCTTCGAAGATGCCGAGATCGCCTCCAGGACACTCGGCATCGTCCTGACCAAACGCGGCAAGCACCAGGGCAACGACATCCCGATGTGCGGCGTGCCGGTGGAGCGCTCCGAGGATTATCTCCATCGCCTGATCGGCGCCGGCCACCGGGTCGCGGTGTGCGAGCAGACCGAGGATCCAGCGGCGGCGAAAGCGCGCGGCAACAAGAGCGTCGTGCGCCGCGGCGTGGTTCGGCTGGTCACGCCGGGCACGCTGACCGAGGACACGCTGCTCGATGCGCGCGCCAACAATTACCTGCTGGCGATCGCGCGAGCACGTTCATCGGCCGGCGGCGATCGCTTCGGGCTTGCCTGGATCGACATCTCGACCGCCGAATTCATGGTCACCGAGGTTTCGGGCGGAGAACTCGCCGCGACGCTCGCGCGCATCAATCCGAACGAAGCGATCGTCACCGACGCGCTCTATGGCGATAACGAACTCGCACAGACCTTGCGCGAGCTGCCGGCCGTGACGCCGGTGACCCGCGACGTCTTCGACGGCGCGACCGCCGAGAAGCGGCTCTGCGACTATTTTGCCGTCGCGACCATGGACGGTCTGGCGCAGCTCTCGCGGCTCGAAGCCACAGCTGCCGCCGCCGCCGTCACCTATGTCGACCGCACCCAGGTCGGCAAGCATCCGCCACTGTCGCCGCCCGCACGCGAGGCCCCGGGCGCGACCATGGCTATTGATCCGGCCACCCGCGCCAATCTGGAGCTGACGCGGACGCTTGCCGGCGAACGCCGCGGCTCGCTGCTCGATGCCATCGACTGCACGGTGACCTCGGCGGGCTCGCGCCTGCTGGCACAACGGCTCGCCGCGCCCTTGACCGACGCGCCGGCGATCGCACGCCGGCTCGATGCCGTCAGCGCCTTCGTCGCGGATTCGGCCACGCGCGAGGACATCCGCAGCATCCTGCGCGGCGCGCCGGACATGTCTCGCGCGCTGGCACGTCTCTCGGTCGGCCGCGGCGGCCCGCGCGATCTGGCCGGTCTGCGCGATGGCATCATCGCCGCCGACCAGGTGCTGGCGCGGTTGTCCGAACTCGACCAGCCGCCACAGGAGATCGCGGCGGTGATCGCGGCCCTGCAGCGTCCGTCGCGCGAGCTCGCCGCCGAATTCGCCCGCGCGCTCGACGAGCAGCTGCCGCTGATCAAGCGCGACGGCGGCTTCGTTCGTGCCGGCTATGAACCGGCGCTCGACGAGGCGCGAAACCTGCGCGATGCCTCGCGCCTGGTCGTCGCCTCGATGCAGGCGCGCTACGCCGACCTGACCTCGGTCAAGGGCCTCAAGATCCGCCACAACAACGTGCTCGGCTATTTCGTCGAGGTGACGGCGCAGCACGGCGACAAGCTGATGTCGGCGCCGTTGAATGCGACCTTCATCCATCGCCAGACGCTGGCGGGCCAGGTGCGCTTCACGACGTCGGAGCTCGGCGAGATCGAAGCCAAGATCGCCAATGCCGGCGATCGCGCGCTCGGGCTCGAGCTCGAGATCTTCGAGCGGCTCTGCGCCAGGGCGCTGGAGATCAGCGACGACTTGCGCGCCGCGGCGCAGGGCTTTGCACTGCTCGATGTCGCGACGTCGCTGGCCAGGCTCGCGGTCGACGAGAATTACGTGCGGCCTGAGGTCGACGGTTCGCTCGGCTTTGCCATCGAGGCCGGCCGCCATCCCGTGGTCGAGCAGGCCCTGAAGCGCAATGGCGAGCCGTTCATCGCCAATGCCTGCGACCTCTCGCCGGCGCCTGGCCAGAAGTCCGGCCAGCTCTGGCTGCTCACCGGCCCCAACATGGCGGGCAAATCGACCTTCCTGCGCCAGAACGCGCTGATTGCGCTGCTGGCGCAGATCGGCAGCTTCGTTCCGGCGAGCCGCGCGCGGATCGGCATCATCGACCGCCTGTTCTCGCGCGTCGGCGCGGCCGACGACCTCGCCCGGGGACGCTCGACCTTCATGGTGGAGATGGTCGAGACGGCCGCGATCCTGAACCAGGCCGGCGAGCGTGCGCTGGTGATCCTGGACGAGATCGGCCGCGGCACCGCCACCTTCGACGGCCTCTCGATCGCCTGGGCCGCGATCGAGCATCTGCACGAGAGCAACCGCTGCCGCACGCTGTTCGCGACGCACTATCATGAGCTGACGGCGCTCTCGGCCAAGCTTCCGCGCATGTTCAATGCGACCGTGCGGGTGAAGGAATGGCAGGGCAACGTCGTGTTCCTGCACGAGGTGCTGCCGGGCTCGGCCGACCGCTCCTACGGCATCCAGGTCGCAAAGCTCGCCGGCCTGCCGCCGGCCGTGATCGCGCGCGCCAAATCGGTGCTGGCGAAACTGGAAGCCCAGGATCGCGGCCAGACCGCCCGCGCGCTCGCCGACGACCTCCCGCTGTTCGCCGTCCCCTCGCGCGCAGCCGCGGAAGCCGCACCGCCGACCGAAGCCGAACTGCTGATGGACGCCGTGAAGGCCTTGCATCCCGACGAGATGTCGCCGCGCGAGGCGCTCGATGCGCTATATGCGCTGAAGGCCAAGCTGCCGAAGCAGTGACGATTACGCTTCGCTAAAACACCCTACGAAGCCGCGTCCACCAGCCGCTTCCGCCGCCCGTTCCACCACAGCGTCAGATTCCAAGCGATGCAGGTTGCGAGCGCCATGCCGAGCCCGATCGCGGAGCCGAAATCGGCAGCCCCGACCTGCAGCACCGCAATCGCCATGCCGAAGCCGAGCAGGCCCCAGGCGGAGTTGGCGAGCACCGCCGCAGTCGGCGGACCGCCGATGCGCGGATGCAGAATCACCATCATGCTGGTGAAAACGATCGGATAGAGCGCGATCACGCCGGAGACGCGCGGACCGACCCAGCTCGACGTGGAAACGACGATCGCAACCAGCGCCGCGACCAGCGAGGCGCGGAACGGGATGTCGTACCAGCGGCGCGTCACCAGCGGCATCTTCGCGTGGCGGTACTTTGCGAGCAGCGGAATACAGATGCCGAAGGCGACGAGATTCGCGACGAGTCCCGCGGTGAGCGTCCAATCGAACAGGCGGATGATGGACGCCAGCATGAGCCACACTCCGACCGCGCTTCCGACACTGGCGGCAAAGCTGTGCCGCTGCGCGAGCACGACATAGGTGAGGCCCATGAAGATCGTCGCCGCATTGACCGGCAGGCTCGACAGCGCGCCCTGCGCAATGAACGCGGCGTCGTGGTCGATGGCGAGGAAGACATAGGAGGGCCCCGCCGAGACCGGCAGTGTCGCGACCAGCGCGCCGATCACCGGCCCCGAGCGCTCGGTGATAACAGAAGCCGACACGACGAACGCCGCCGCGATCGCCATGCGCAGGACGAGGAAGAGGATGACGTGGAGGTCGAGGGACATTTTTTTCGTCGTCCTGGACAAGCGAACGAAGTGAGCTCTGATCCAGGACCCATAACCACAGACTTCGCTGTGTTGGACGGTCGCAGTACCCAGTGTCGCAACACAGTCAGCGGCGGGGCAATGGGTCCTGGCTTTCGCCAGGACGACGCCGATTGCTGGGCTGCGCTCGTCGCCTCACATCCTTTGCATCGACACCGATACCTTCGGGCCGTTCTTGATGGTCTGATAGACCACGCAGTAGCGCTCGGTGAGCTTGAGCAGGAGATCGAGCTTGTCCTGCGGCGCCGGCGTGTCGACCTCGAAGCGCAGGCGGATCTCGGCGAAACCCACCGGGGTCTCCTTGTCGATGCCGAGCGTGCCGCGGAAATCGAGGTCGCCCTCGGCATAGACATTGCCGGTTTTCAGCGGCACCTCGATCGCGGTCGCGACCGATTTCAGCGTGACGCCGGCGCAGGCGACCAGCGCCTCCAGCAACATGTCGCCGGAACAGAGTTCGAGGCCGGAGCCGCCGGTGGCCGGATGCAGGCCAGCAAGCGCGATGGCACGGCCGGTTTCGACCTTGCAGGCGATGCCTTCGCCGTCGGTCGACCCCTTGGCCTTCAGCGTGATCATCGCGGTCTTGGGATCGGTCTTGTAGCGTTCCTTGATCGGGGCCTGCATCTGGCGCAGTTGGGCGGCGTCCATCTTGTTCTCTCCCGGGAAAATTGCCTCTCGATGTACCGGCTCGGAGAGAAAAAGTCACCACCACATGGCCTGACCGGGACCCTGGGTTGCGTCACGGTCGGGCACGCTGCGGTCAAGCGAACGGTCGAGTGACGTCAGCACACTTCGCTTGAAATTCTCGAACAGCGGCGAATTGCGGTCGCGCGGCCGGGTCAGATTGATCTCGATCTGGTCGAACAGCCGGCCGGGCCGCGGCCGCATCACGAGCACGCGGTCGGCCAGTACCACGGCCTCGTCGACGTCATGCGTGACGAGGATCAAGGTCGGCCGCGTGTCGGCCCAGAGGTCGAGCAGATGATCCTGGAGATCCCTGCGGGTGAAGGCATCGAGCGCGGAGAACGGCTCGTCGAGCAGCAGCACCTCGGGCTGCGGCACCAGCGCGCGGGCAATCGCGACACGCTGCGCCTGCCCGCCGGACAGCTCGCGCGGCCAGGCCTGCGCCTTGTCGGCGAGCCCAACGCGGGTGAGCGCCCGCGCCACCTTGTCGCGGCGTTCGGCCGCTAGCAGGTCGGCGAGACCAAACCCTATATTGTCGGCGACGCTGAGCCAGGGCAGCAGCCGCGGCTCCTGGAAGATGATGCCGATCTTCGCATGCGGTGAAGTGATCGCTTCGCCGTCGAGCGTCACGGTACCGGAGCTCGCGCGGTCGAGGCCGGCGATGGCGCGGAGCAGCGTGGATTTGCCACAGCCTGAGCCTCCGATGATGGCGACGATCTCGCCCTGCTTGATCTCGGCAGAGAAGCGCGCCAGCGCGTGCACCCCATTGGGATAGGTCTTGCTGACCCGATCGAGCGCCAACATCGCGTTACGCTCCCTTCGTCCGGCCAAAGGCGTCCTGCCAGCGCAGGAAGGGCATCGCGGCAAGTTCGATCAGCCAGTCCGTGAGCTTGCCGAGGATCGCGAAGATCACGATCGCCGCCATGATCTGCGCGGGCTTGCCGAGCTGCTGACCGTCGAGCAGGAGATAGCCAAGGCCCTCGGAGGCGCCGATCAGTTCGGCTGCGACGACGAACATCCAGCCGAGCCCGAGACCGACGCGCAAGGACACGACATAGGCCGGCAGCACTGCGGGCAGCAGGATGCGGCGGATCATCGCCGGACCAGAGAGGCGGAACACGCGACCCACCTCGAAGATCTTGCGATCGACGGAGAGGATCGCACCCATCACGCCGAGATAGACAGGAAAGAACACGCCGACCGCGATCAGCACGATCTTGGAGGTTTCGAAGATGCCGAGCCAGAGGATGAACAGTGGCACCCAGGCGAGCGACGGGATCGCACGGAGCGCCTGCACGGTCGGATCGAGCAGCCGCCGTGCCAGCGACCAATAGCCGGAGATGGCGCCAAGCAGCGTGCCAGCGATGACACCGAAGGCGAAGCCGAGACCGACCCGCCACATCGTCGCGGCGATGTGGCGGAGCAGCTCGCCGGAACCGGCGAGATCAGCGATGGTGGCGAAGACCCGCGAGGGCGGCGGCACCAGCCGGCCATTGGACCAGCCTGACCAGACCACCAGCTCCCAGCCGAGTGCGAGGATCAGTGGCAACAGCAGTCCTAGCATCGGCCGCGCATAGCGGGACAACCGCGAGGGCGCGGCGACGCCTTCGGCCGGTTCCGATGATTGTTGCAGGACTGGCACGTCGGAGATCATGGCCGGTAGGAAGCGCGTCTTGTTAGGGAATGCAAGGGCGGGCGGCAATCTCCGCCGTCGTCCCGGCGAAGGCCGGGCCCATAACCACGAGGGTGAGTTGCCGCGCTAGCAGGCCGCTCCGAGTCATCGCCAAATAATCTGCACGGAGTATGGGTCCCGGCCTTCGCCGGGACGACACCGTTATTGTTGCGACAGCTGCTTCTTCCCACCCAGCGTCAATTCGTCGGCAGCGGGACCTGATCGTCGATCAGCGCATCCAGCGTCGCCTTAACGTCGACCTTGGCATCGACGACGCCGGCCTGTTGCAACGCAAGGCCTGCAGCGAGGATCGACTCGCGCTGCGGCGCGCCGATGCGGCTGTGGGTGAGCTCGGTGCGCTCCTTGAGCTGCTTGTCGACGACGGCCTCGGGAAGCCTGGTTACAGCGATGAAGGTCTTCTTGAGATCATCGTAATTCGCCAACGAATATTTGCGCGCTTCCTCGTACACCGCGAGAACGCGACGGGCGGCGTCCGGATAGTCCTTCAGGAACTGCTCGCGCACATTGAGGATGCCCCAGGTGTTGGCGTCCGCCTTGCGGTAGAACAGTTTTGCGCCCTCCTCGATCTCGGCCTGCGCCATCATCGGATCGAGACCGGCCCAGGCGTCGACGTCACCGCGGATCAGCGCGGTCTTGCCGTCGGCGTGCTGGAGCAGAACAGGCGTGATGTCCTTTTCGGTGAGGCCGGCGCCGAGCAGCGCGCGCACCAGGAAGATGTGCGGATCGGTACCTCGCGTGACCGCGACGCGCTTGCCCTTGAGGTCGGCAACGCTTGCGATCTTGGAATCCTTACCCGTCACCAGCGCCGTCCATTCGGGACGCGAGTACACGTAGATCGACTTGATCGGGTTGCCATTGATGCGGGCAACCAGCGCCGCCGAGCCCGCGGTCGAGCCGAAATCGATCGAACCGGCATTGAGGAATTCGAGCGCCTTGTTGGAGCCGGCCGACTGCACCCAGGTGATGGTGATGCCGTCCTTGGCGAACTCTTTTTCCAGGAGCCCTTTCTGCTTCAGCACCAGCGACACCGGATTGTAGGTCGCCCAGTCGATGCGGATTTCCTTGAGCGGATCAGCGGCCTTGGCCGCTTGGGTCACGGCGAGCGCGATGGCTCCCGCCAGCAGAATGCGTCGCGTTATCTTGGTCATGCCCAGCCTCCTCTAAAATTTCATTGTTTTTCAATGAGTTATCTCTAGAGGTCAACGAGAAAATCCCACCCCTGGAAGCGGGCAGCGTGAGAACAATCTTGCTCGATGCCGGCCTTTTCAAGCATGGAACGACTATTGCCGGAGAATGGCTGATGACAGCGCCTGCCGCCTCTTATATCCGGTGAGACATGGATAGCGTGACGACTGAGCATAGGCCGCAGGCCGATGATCGCTTCGACACCGCGCGGATCACCGCGGCGGTTGATGCCCTTGCCGAAAAGCATCAGGGCCGCGAGGACGTGTTCCGCACAGCGACCGCGCAACTGCTCAAGGCCGAGCTGATGACCGCGCGCGCCGCGGCACAGGCGATCCTGCTGAAGGACCGCCACGGCCGTCGCTGCGCCGAGCGGCTGTGCCACGTGCAGGACGAGATCATTCGCATCCTCTATTCGGCCGCGACCCGGCACCTCTATCGTTCGCCGATCCCGAGCGGCGCGGAGCGCATGGCGGTGGTTGCGACCGGCGGCTATGGTCGCGGTTTGATGGCGCCCGAGTCCGACATCGATCTGCTGTTCATTCTGCCCTACAAGCAGACCGCCTGGGGCGAGCAGGTGGCCGAGGCCATCCTCTATTGTCTCTGGGACATGGGGCTGAAGGTCGGTCACGCCACGCGCTCGGTCGATGAATCGATCCGCCAGGCGCGCGGCGACATGACCATCCGCACCGCGATTCTGGAGACGCGCTTCCTGACCGGCGACCAGCCGCTCTATGACGAGCTGGTCGACCGCTTCGACAAGGAAGTGGTGCAAGGCACCGCCTCCGAATTCGTCACCGCAAAACTCGCCGAGCGCGAGGAACGTCACCGCCGCGGCGGCCAATCGCGCTATCTGGTCGAGCCCAACGTCAAGGACGGCAAGGGGGCGCTGCGCGACCTGCACACGCTGTTCTGGATCGCCAAATACGTCTACCGCGTCCGCGACACCGACGAGCTGGTCGAACGCGGCGTGTTCGACGCGCAGGAATATCGCACGTTCCGCCGCTGCGCCGACTTTCTCTGGTCCGTGCGCTGCAACCTGCACTTCTACTCGGGACGACCGGAAGAACGCCTGTCCTTCGATCTCCAGCGCGAGATCGCTGTCAGGCTCGGCTACACTTCGCATCCCGGCATGCAGGACGTCGAGCGCTTCATGAAGCACTACTTCCTGGTCGCTAAGGAAGTCGGCAACCTCACCGCCATCCTCTGCGCCAAGCTCGAGGACCAGCAGGCCAAGCCCGCGCCCGTGCTGAGCCGGATGATGGCGCGGCTGCGCCCAACGCCGGTGAAGCGGCGCGTGCCCGATAGCGACGATTTCATCGTCGACAACAACCGCATCAACGTCGCCGCACCCGACATCTTCAAGCACGATCCGGTCAATCTGATCCGCATCTTCCGCCTGGCGCAGAAGAACAACCTCGCTTTCCACCCGGACGCGATGCGCGACGTGACGCGCTCGCTTGGCCTGATCAACGCGCAGATGCGCGAGAATCCCGAGGCCAACCGTCTCTTCATGGAGATCCTGACCTCGGACAACGCCGAGATCGTGCTGCGGCGGATGAACGAGACCGGCGTGCTCGGTCATTTCATCCGCGCCTTCGGCAAGATCGTCTCGATGATGCAGTTCAACATGTATCATCACTACACGGTCGACGAGCACCTGATCCGCTGCGTCGGATTCCTCCAGGACATCGAGCGCGGCGGCATCGAGGAATTCGCGCTCGCCAGCGATCTGATGCGCAAGATTCGCCCCGAGCACCGCGCGGTGATCTACATCACGACGCTGCTACACGACATCGCCAAGGGGCGGCCCGAGGATCATTCGATCGCCGGCGCCAAGGTGGCGCGGCGGCTGTGCCCGCGGCTCGGCTTCAGTGCTGCCGATACCGAGCTGGTGGCCTGGCTGATCGAGGAGCATCTCACGATGTCCACGGTCGCGCAGTCGCGCGATCTCTCCGACCGCAAGACCATCGAAAACTTTGCCGCCGTCGTACAATCGGTCGAGCAGATGAAGCTCTTGACCATCCTGACCACCGCCGACATTCGCGGCGTCGGCCCCGGCGTGTGGAACGGCTGGAAGGCGCAGCTGCTACGCTCGCTGTACTACGAGACGGAACCGGTGCTGACCGGCGGCTTCTCCGAGGTCGACCGCGGCAAGCGCCTCACGGCCGCCTACGCCGAATTCCGGCACGCCTTCGCCGAATGGCCGGCGGACGAGCTCGATGCCTATATCGCCCGGCATTATCCGGCCTACTGGCTCAAGGTCGAGCTGCCGCGAAAAATTCGTCACGCGCGCTTCGTTCGCTCCAGCGAGCAGGCCGGCCACAAGCTCGCGATCAATGTCGGCTTCGACGAGGTCCGCGGCGTCACCGAGCTCACGATCTTCGCCGCCGACCATCCCTGGCTGCTGTCGATCATCGCGGGTGCCTGCGCCTCGGCCGGCGCCAACATCGTGGACGCGCAGATCTACACGACGACCGATGGCCGCGCGCTCGACACCATCTCGATCTCGCGCGAGTACGATCGCGACGAGGATGAAGGCCGTCGCGCCACCCGGATCGGCGAGATGATCGAGGACGTGCTGGAGGGCAAGCTGCGCCTGCCCGAGGTGGTGGCGCGGCGCACCGTGCGCAGCAAGGCGCGGCCGTTCGTGATCGAGCCGGAAGTGACCATCAACAACCAATGGTCCGACCGCTACACGGTGATCGAGGTCTCCGGCCTCGACCGCCCCGGCCTGCTCTATGAGCTGACCACCGCGATCTCCAAGCTCAACCTCAACATCGCCTCGGCCCATGTCGCGACCTTCGGCGAGCGCGCCCGCGACGTGTTCTACGTGACCGACCTTCTGGGCGCACAAATCAACGCCCCGACCCGCCAGGCCGCAATCAAGAGCGCGCTGACCCATGTGATGGCCGGCGACAAGGCGGTTCAGCCGGCGGCGTGAAGCGAGTTGCTCGCACGCGCCTCTCTCCACTCGTCATTCGGGGATAGCCCGAAGGGCCAGGCCCGGAATCCATAACCCCGGCTGGTGGATATGGATTCCGGGCTCGCCGCGGCGCGGCGCCCGGAATGACGATGGAGCGGGTTCGCGCACGCCACGCCTTTCAAACCTCCACGCCCTCGTGCCGCAGTAGCCAGCGTTTGCGCGCAAGGCCGCCGCCATATTTCACCAGCGAGCCATCCGCACCGATCAGCCGATGGCACGGCAACACCACGCTGATCGGGTTGGAGCCGTTGGCATGGCCGACGGCTCTGATGGCCTTGGGCATCTCGATCTTCGCGGCCAACGCGCCATAGCTCATCGTGGTGCCGGCGGGGATTTTCGCCAGCGCTCCCCAGACTTTTTGCTGGAACGGCGTGCCGGCGATGCGCCATTCGATTCGCGCGAGCTGGCCGAGGTCGCCCTCGAAATAGGCCGACAGCGCTGTCTTCATCGCTGCCGGCGCGGGCCGGTCAACCAGTTCGACTGCACCATGATGCAGGCGCAGCAGTTCGCGCATGCGGTGCTCGTAGTCGTCCCAGTCGAGCGCGCGCAATGCGCCGTCGGCATCGGTCACCAGCAATGCGATCCCGATCGGCGTCGAGAGGCGATCGAGGCCGAAGCGTTCGGGAGTCCCGGTTGATCGAGCAGCCATTGCGACACCATTGCATCAAAACACACCATCGCAGTTGCCACGCGCCCCATGCTATCGTCCACCCGAAAGCTGGGGGAGCTCAAGTTGATCTGGATCGCAAATGTCCTGGTGGCGCTGGTCGCCGCGCTGCACGCCTACTTCCTGATCCTGGAGATGTTTCTCTGGGACAAGCCGCTTGGTTTGAAGACATTCCGCAACACGCCTGAGAAGGCCGCGATCACGAAGGTGCTGGCCGCCAATCAGGGCCTCTATAACGGCTTTCTCGCCGCCGGCCTGATCTGGGGTCTGGTGCACGGCAACCCCGCCTTCGCATTCCAGGTCAAGGTGTTCTTCCTGCTCTGCGTGATCGTGGCCGGCGCCTATGGCGCGGCGACCGTGAGCACGCGCATCCTGATCGTGCAGGCGCTGCCGGCCGCGATCGCGCTGGTTGCACTGTTCCTGGCTTAAGACTCTTGTCCTGACCTAAGACTCTTGGCCTAGCCTGAGACACGACCGCGCGGCGCCGCGATCCTTGCGCGCGGCCTGCCCTTCCTCCACACTCTTCGGCAGCGATGGCGACCGTTGCAACGAACGGGAAAAGACCATCGGCCGGAAAATTCCGTCAGGAGGAACAACCCAACATGAGCACTCGCAGAGCCTTCATTGCTGCCACGGCGGCGCTCGCCTTCGCGTTCTCCGCCAACCAAGCCTTCGTAAGTGAGGCCTTGGCCCAGAAAAAATACGACACCGGTGCGAGCGACACCGAGATCAAGATCGGCCAGACCGTGCCGTTCTCCGGCCCCTACTCCGTCTACGCCAATATCGGCAAGACCCAGGCCGCCTACTTCAAGATGATCAACGATCAGGGCGGCATCAACGGCCGCAAGATCAATCTGATCCAGTATGACGATGCCTATTCGCCGCCGAAGACCGTCGAGCAGGTGCGCAAGCTCGTCGAAGGCGACGAAGTGCTGTTCACCTTCCAGATCATCGGCACCGCGGCGAACGCCGCCGTGCAAAAATATCTCAACGGCAAGAAGATCCCGCAGCTGCTCGCCTCGACCGGCGCCGCGCGCTTCAACGATCCGCAGAACTATCCCTGGACCATCGCCTATAATCCCAACTACGTGTCCGAGGGACGGATCTACGCGAAATATATTCTCAAGGAGCATCCAAACGCCAAGATCGGCGTGCTCTACCAGAACGACGACATGGGCCGCGACTATCTCGCCGGTCTCAAGAGCGGGCTCGGCGACAAGGCCGCCAGCATGATTGTCGGCGAAGTCTCCTACGAAGTCACCGATCCCACGGTGGACTCGCAGGTGGTGAAGCTGAAGTCGATGGGCGTCGACCTGTTCTATGACGCCTCCACGCCGAAATTCGCGGCGCAGGCGATCAAGAAGCTCGCCGACCTCGGCTGGACGCCGGTGCACATCCTCGACATCAATGCGAGCCCGATCTCGGCGACGCTGAAGCCGGCCGGCCTCGACATCTCCAAGGGCATCATCTCGACGCAATACGGCAAGGAGCCGGGCGATCCCCAGTGGAAGGACGATCCAGGCGTGAAGGCCTTCTTCGCCTTCATGGACAAGTATTTCCCTGAAGGCGACAAGCTCAACACCGTCAACACTTACGCCTATTCGGTGGCGGAACTGCTGGTACAGGTGCTGAAGCAATGCGGCGACGACCTGACGCGCGAAAACGTCATGAAGCAGGTCGCAAATATCAAGGACTTCACGCCTAGCTTCGCGCTGCCCGGCATCAAGATCAACACCGGGCCAAACGACTACCGCGTCAACAAGCAGATGCAGATGATGAAGTTCAACGGCGAACGCTGGGAGCTGTTCGGACCGATCATCGAGGATTCCGGTCCGGCGGGTTAAACGAGGGTGGGCTAACGTCAGCATAATCCACCTCTTTGGAATCCGCGGAAATAGAGGCGGTGGGTTAGGCCCAGCGGACTGCGCTTCGCGCAGCCCGCAAGGCTGACCCACCCTACTACGAATGCCCACCTTGCGTTGCAGCAACGCCTCCTCCACTATCGGCCGCAGCGGTGACGTCCGGTGCGCACGAGCGTGCCGGACAGATCACCCGCATATAAACAGACTGAGGAAATTGCGAATGAGGAACGGAATTCTGCATCTGGCCGCGGCAACGGCGCTGACCCTGGCGCTGTCGGTCTCGGCGGCCAATGCCCAGAAGAAATATGATCCGGGCGCCAGCGACACCGAGATCAAGATCGGACAAACCATGCCGTTCTCGGGACCGGCGTCGGCCTATTCGTCGATCGGCAAGACCCAGGCCGCCTATTTCAAGATGATCAACGACCAGGGCGGCATCAACGGTCGCAAGATCAACCTGATCCAGTATGACGACGCCTATTCGCCGCCGAAAGCCGTGGAGCAGATCCGCAAGCTGGTCGAGAGCGACGAGGTCCTCCTGACATTCCAGATCATCGGCACGCCCGTGAACGCGGCCGTGCAGAAATACCTCAATTCCAAGAAGGTGCCGCAGCTGTTCGCGGCCACCGGCGCTTCGCGGTTCACCGATCCGAAGAACTTCCCGTGGACCATGGGGTTCAATCCGAACTACTTCGTCGAAGGCCGCATCTACGGCCAGTACATTCTGAAGGAGCATCCGAACGCCAAGATCGGCGTGCTCTATCAGAACGACGACCTCGGCAAGGATTATCTGAACGGCCTCAAGGCCGGCCTCGGCGACAAGGCCGCCAAGATGATCGTGACCGAAGCCTCCTACGAGGTCTCCGATCCCACCGTCGATTCGCAGATCCTCAAGATCAAGGACGCCGGTGCCGACCTGTTCTTCAGCGCGACCACGCCGAAGCAGGCCGCGCAGGCGATCAAGAAGATCGCCGAGATGGACTGGCATCCGGTCCAGATCGTCGACATCAACGCCACCTCGGTCGGCGCGGTGCTGAAGCCGGCAGGCTTCGAGGCCGCCAAGGGACTGATCAGCGTCAACTACGGCAAGGAGCCGCTTGATCCGACCTGGAAGGACGACGCCGGCCTGAAGCGGTATTTCGACTTCATGGCGAAGTACTATCCCGATGGCGACAAGGATTCGAACTTCAACACCTATGGCTACGCCACGGCGCAGTTGCTGGCCTATGTGCTGAAGCAGTGCGGTGACGATCTCACCCGCGAGAACGTCATGAAGCAGGCCACTTCGCTGAAGGACTTCGCCTGGGACACCGCGCTGCCCGGCATCAAGGCCAATACGTCGCCGACCGACTACCGCGTCAACAAGCAGCTTCAGATGATGAAGTTCAACGGCGAGCGCTGGGAGCTGTTCGGCCCGATCCTGGAGGACGCCGGTCCAGCGGGCTAGTTCTCAGATACAAACTGCGGCAACGACGTCATGCCCGGGCTTGTCCCGGGCATCCACGTTCTTGGGGCTGAGAAGTAAGGCGTGGATGGCCGGGTCAAGCCCGGCCATGACGATGAAGAGAGCAGCACTCAGGTCGGTATCTCTCCAAAATTCTTCCCCACCGGCAGCACCGCGTGCCGGATCAGGCGTGAATCCTCTACCGCGGCCTGGCGGTGTTTCACTGCCTCCCGATAGACGGGATCGCGGATCATCTCGACGAAGGCGGCGACGCTCGGATATTCGGCGATGAAGCAATGATCCCAGTGTTCCTCTTGCGGGCCAATCAGCATCAGCTCGAATTTGCCTTGCCAGACGATGCGGCCGCCGAGGCGCGTAAACACCGGGCCGCTCTCACGACCATAGGCCGCGTAGGCTTCCGCGCCGCTGGCCTTGCGGCCGTCTGGATAGGCCGCGTCCTTGCGCAGCCGTACCAGGTTGAGCATGTGGATCGGGCCCGGGCGGTCGTTCTCCCGGAATTGCGCGAAGACATCCTTGGTCGGATCGATGTGGCCCATAGGTGTTCCCTCTTGTTATGCCCCAAGATCGTATCGCCGGTGCCCCGGAAGCGGAACTGCAGTGGGCGAATGCCGTACCTCCTAATCACGCGTTAACTTCGGGGTAACCGGGCCTTAAACAGCGACCGCTAGCGTGCGGCGGGGCGGGGTGACCGGGCGTTTTGCGTATGGGGTCGGGAAAGAAAAAGGGTGGGCGGAAGGAGCCGCTGTTCGGCTTGCCCGCCGCGCTCGCCGATCTGCGCCTGACGGCTGAAGACCGCATCCCGGGTGGCGGCGACGACAGGGCGAAGAAATCCGCCAAGCGCAAAAGCGAACCCGACGACGAGCCGCCGCGCGAACGCAAGGCAGCGGCCAAGAACCCTGCCAAGAGCAGCGGCGGCAAGCGCCGATCGAGATCATCCATCAGCGCTGGCCTGGGCCGCCTCGTCTATTGGGGCGCCGTGCTGAGCCTGTGGGGCGTGATCGCCGTGATTGGCGTCGTGATCTGGGTCGGCGCCCATCTGCCGCCGATCCAGTCGCTGGAGATTCCCAAGCGACCGCCGACGATCCAGATCGTCGGCATGGATGGCAGCCTGCTGGCACAGCGCGGCGAGATGGCCGGCGCCAATGTCGCCCTGAAGGACCTGCCGCCCTATCTGCCCAAGGCCTTCATCGCCATCGAAGACCGCCGCTTCTATTCGCATTTCGGCATCGACCCCGTCGGCATCCTACGCGCGCTCGTCACCAATTTGCTTCATCGCGGCGTGTCGCAAGGCGGATCGACGCTGACGCAGCAGCTCGCCAAGAACCTGTTCCTGACCCAGGAACGCACCCTGGCGCGCAAGCTGCAGGAGGCGGAGCTCGCGATCTGGCTCGAGCGCAAGCATTCCAAGAACGAGATCCTGGAGCTCTATCTCAACCGCGTCTATTTCGGCTCCGGTGCCTACGGCGTCGAGGCCGCCGCGCAGAAATATTTCGGCAAGCCGGCGAAGAACGTGACGATCGCGGAAGCCGCAATGCTCGCCGGCCTCGTCAAATCGCCCTCGCGCCTGGCGCCGAACCGCAATCCGGAAGGTGCGGAGCAGCGCGCGCAAATCGTGCTCGCGGCGATGGCGGATGCCAAATTCATTACCGACGCACAGGCCCAGGCCTCGATCGGCCATCCCTCCTACAATGTGAAACCGGTCGGCGCCGGCACGGTGAACTACGTGGCCGACTGGATCGGCGAAGTGCTGGATGATCTGGTCGGCCAGATCGACGACAGCATCAAGGTCGAGACCACGATCGATCCGAAACTCCAGGCGGTGGCGGAATCCGCAATCATCGACGAGCTCGCGGCCAAGAGCGTGAAGTTCAATGTCAGCCAGGGCGCGCTGGTGGCCATGACGCCCGACGGCGCGGTGCGCGCCATGGTCGGCGGGCGGAACTATTCCGAGAGCCAGTACAACCGCGCAGTCACCGCCAAGCGCCAGCCGGGCTCCTCGTTCAAGCCGTTCGTCTATCTGACCGCGATGGAGCAGGGGCTCACGCCCGACACCATCCGCCAGGACGCGCCGATCGAGGTCAAGGGCTGGAAGCCCGAGAACTACACCCATGAATATTTCGGCCCGGTGACGCTGACGCAGGCACTGGCGATGTCGCTCAACACGGTCGCCATCCGCCTCGGCCTCGAGGTCGGGCCGAAGAACGTCGTCCGCACGGCGCACCGGCTCGGCATCTCCTCCAAGCTCGAGCCGAACGCCTCGATCGCGCTCGGCACCTCCGAAGTCTCCGTGGTCGAGCTGGTCGGCGCCTATGCACCGTTCGCCAATGGCGGCTTCGCGGCCGTGCCCCACGTGGTGACGCGGATCAGGACGCTCGACGGCAAGCTGCTCTACATGCGCCAGCCCGAAGAACATAATCAGGTGATCGAGCCGCGCTACGTCGGCATGATGAATACGATGATGAAGGAGACGCTGATCTCGGGCACGGCCAAGAAGGCCGAGATCCCGGGCTGGCAGGCGGCCGGCAAGACCGGCACCAGCCAGGATTATCGCGACGCCTGGTTCATCGGCTACACATCGAACCTCGTCACCGGCGTCTGGCTCGGCAATGACGACAACTCGCCGACCAGGAAGACGACCGGCGGCGGCCTGCCGGTGGAAGTCTGGACCCGCTTCATGCGCGCGGCGCACGAGGGCGTGCAGGTCGCGGCCCTGCCGAACCTGCAGAGCAATTGGGGACCGTCGAACCTCGTGCAGATCTCATCGCAGGTGTCGCCACCGACGCAGGCGACAACGCCGGGACCAGCACCGATGCAGGCACCGGTCGGCAATGGCGGTTATCGGCCACCGCCGCCGACGCGCACCAATGTCAACGCGCGGCCGGAAGCCGCCGCAGGGCTGGATGGCTGGCTGATGGACCGGCTGTTCGGCGGGAATCGATAGAGCCCAAAACAAAAGCGCGAAAACAACCCCATGCACAGTAGGCGGTGGATTGCGGCGTGATGTGCGGTGGAATTTGTGTTGGCGTTGATTTGGCAGGCAGATCGGCGATAGTGGCGCAAACCGCGCTCTCTCCGCTGTCATTGCCCGCGAAAGCGGGCAATCCAGTACGCCGCGGCTTCTCGGCTCCACAATAATTGTCTCTGGAATACTGGGTCGCCCGGTCAAGCCGGGCGACGACAGTGCGTGTTGGGCTAACGGCCAGCCCTAATCCTCGACGCCGTACCGGTGCAGATCGTTGCCGTAGGTGTCGAGCCACTTCTTGGCGCGTTCCATCGACGGACAGATCTTGCCGCAGACGCGCCAGAAACGCGCCGAATGGTTCATCTCGACGAGATGGGCCACTTCATGCGCGGCGAGATAATCCAGCACGAAGGGCGGCGCCAGGATCAGGCGCCACGAGAACGACAGCGAGCCCGCCGAGGTGCACGAGCCCCAGCGGCTGGACTGATCGCGGATCGAGAGCCGCTTCACCTTGACGCCAAGCTCGGCGGCATGGGCCTCCGCGGAGCGCTGCAGATCCTTGCGCGCCTCGCGCTTGAGGAAGTCGCTGACGCGGCGATCGACATGCTCGAGACCGCCGGCGACACAGAGAATGCGTTCGCCGCTGTCGCGAATTTCGGTCCACACCGTGCCGCGGCTGCCTGCGCGGTGCACGATGCGATGGGGAACGCCGCGAAGCGGTATCACCGTGCCAGTCTGGAACGGTGCAGCCTTCGGCAAACGACCGAGACGTGCCGCAATCCATGCGCCATGGCGCTGCGCGAAGTCCTTGGCCTCGGCGAGCGTGCCGCGCGGCGGCATCGTGAGGATCGCCTCGCGGTCACTCGGATGGATTCTCAGCGTGTATCGACGCGCGCGACGATGCCTGCGCAGCCGAATCGCAAAGAATTGCGACCCATGGGTGATCAGAAGCGTCTTCGGTTCGTGAGGCCGACGGTAGAGGAGCGCGCGAGTGGCCATGTCTGTGAGTCCGGGGAGCAAGAGTTCGCCCGGATTCTGCCATAACCGCCGCCAGGGAAAGCGCTCGGCGCAAAAACAAATCATTTGCCCAATATACAGGGGTATGGGGTCCGGGAGACCCTACAGACTGGGGTTGGAACCGACTTTTTTCGCCCCCGCTGAACGCATGCGACACCCCCAAGGGGTGAGGGGTGACTCACTCCTATGAGACTACCTAATTACCTCGAATCTGGCAGGGAACAAAGCCCTCCTGGATCCTCCGGCAGGGCCTGAAATTCGACGGGAAAGCCGAAATATGTGAGCTATTCGGCCGCTAACGCCCGCAACGAGCTCGGATTCGCAGCCGACACCATGAAGTCATGGATGCGCGGCACGATTTCCGACTTGAAGCGCGAGCCGTTGAACACACCGTAATGTCCAACGCCCTTCTGGACGTAGTGAACGCGGCGATGATCCGGGATCGCACTGCATAATGTGTGCGTTGCTTCGGTCTGACCGAGACCGGAGATGTCGTCGTTCTCGCCCTCGACCGTCATCAATGCAACGCGCGTGACCTTCGACGGGTCGACGCGAGTTCCGCGATGGGTCATCTCGCCCTTCGGCAGCGAATGCTTGACGAACACGGTGTCGACCGTCTGCAGATAATACTCGGCCGAGAGGTCCATCACCGCGAGATATTCGTCATAGAAGTCGCGATGCTTGTCGACGAGATCGCCGTCGCCCTTCACCAGATTGGCGAAGAGCTGCTTGTGGGCGTCCATGTGCCGGTCGAGGTTCATGCTGATGAACCCGTTGAGCTGGAGGAAGCCCGGATAGACGTCGCGCATCATGCCCGGATGCGGGAATGGCACCTTGGTGATGACGTGATTGCGGAACCAGTCGATGCCGCGCTCCTGCGCAAGATTGTTCACTCCGGTCGGATTGCGGCGGGTGTCGATCGGACCGCCCATCAGCGTCATCGAGGTCGGCACGAAGGGATCGCGACGCGCCTCCATGATCGAGACCGCGGCGACGACGGGCACCGAGGGCTGGCACACCGCCAGCACATGGGTATTGCCGCCGAGCACGTGCAGCATCTCGATGACGTAGTCGATGTAATCGTCGAGATCGAAGCGGCCTTCGCTGAGCGGCACCATGCGGGCGTCGGCCCAATCGGTGATGTAGACCTCATGCGCCGGCAGGAAGGCCTCGACCGTGCCGCGGAGCAAGGTCGCGTAGTGGCCGGACATCGGCGCGACGATCAGCACGCGCGGCTGCGGGCTCCGCAGCGGACGGGTGAACTTGCGATCGAAGTAAAGCAGCCTGCAGAACGGCTTTTCCCAGACCGAACGAACCTCGACGGGCACGCGGATGCCGTTGACCTCGGTGTCGTTGAGACCCCATTCCGGCTTGCCATAACGGCGCGTGGTCCGTTCGAACAATTCGCAGGCCGCAGCGACGGACTTGCCGACCTCGGTGCGCGCCCAGGGATTCAGCGGATTCTGAAACAGCAGCTTGGTCGCATCGGTGACCGCGCGTGCCGGATTGAGGGAGGCGTGCGCCATCTCGTACATCCAGTACATCGGCGTGGTCAGGACCGGACTGCCTTCTGCCGCCAGGGGCGGTGCGCCGCCAAACTCACCAATAGGCATGGTCAAAATCCTCTTCGCATCGCAGCATACTGCCGAATGCGTAATATTGCGTCAATCCATGGTTCCGTACATCTACGTGGCCGCAGCGGCGAAACCAGCCTGAATCCACGAGAAAGTGACATTATTCGCCGCCCGACAGGAGCGAGCCGTGCATCTTGGCGCTGCGCAAAAGGGCAAGGAATGCCCAAAAAGAAGCAACCAGAAGCCCCGCATTGATGGCCAACGCTTCCAGCATCAAATCGGTCCGGAAGGTGTTCTCGATCAGGAGGGCCCGCATGCCTTCGAACACGTAGGTCGGTGGCAGCGACCAGGCGACATATTGCAGCCAGCCGGGCAAGACGCTGACCGGATAATAGATGCAGGCAAGCGGCATGATGGCGAACATCAAGGTCCAGACGATGCTTTCGGCGCCGAGGCCGTTCCGCAGCACCAGGCCCGAGACGAAGATGCCGACCGACCAGCTGGTGAAGATCAGATTGCAGAAGAAGGCGATCAGCGGCAGGCCGAGGCCGTAGAAGTTGAAGTGAAACAGGAACAGCGCGAGCAGCGTCATCGGGATGACGCCGATCGCGAGCCGGATCAGGCTCATCACCGTCAGCGAGAGCAGAAATTCGATCGGCTTCAGCGGGCTCATCATGAGGTTGCCGAGGTTGCGCGCCCACATCTCCTCGAGAAAAGAGATGGAGAAACCGAGCTGGCCGCGGAACAGGATGTCCCAGAGGATGACGGCGCCGATCAGCGTGCCACCCGCACGCGCGAAGAAGTTGGCGTTCTGCGCGACGTAGGACTGGATGAACCCCCAGGTGATGACCTGGAGCGCCGGCCAGTACAACAGTTCCAGCAACCGCGGCCAGGACGACATCAGGAGATACCAGTAGCGCAGGATCATCGCGCCGATGCGGTGAAGGGAGATCCCGTGGTGGAGGGAGAGGTCGGTCATTTGGGTAACTCGTAGCCCGGATGGAGCGAAGCGTAATCCGGGGTGCGGCGCCAGCCACAAACACCGGCGTCATCCTGAGGTGCAAGCCTTGCGATGCGTAGCGCATCGCAAGGCTTGCCTCGAAGGATGGGCCACATACGCTTGCAATTCATCCTTCGAGGCGCGCGAAGGGCGCGCACCTCAGGATGACGGCTGTGGGCTCGGATAGAGCAATCAAGGCCCCCATGCGCGACGCGGCCTGCCGCAAGCGACAAGGGTCCCGGATTACGCTGCGCTCCATCCGGGCTACGAGGACAGTTGCTCATCCTGCCCCTCCTTCGCGTCGTTCACCCGACCGCGCGCGACGTCGAGGAACACCTCCTCCAGCGTGGTGCGGTTATAGCGGGCCATAATGGCGTCCGGCGTGTCGTCGTCCTCGACGCGGCCGCGCTTCATGATGATGACGCGGTCGCAGAGACGCTCGACCTCGAGCATGTTGTGCGAGGCCAGCAGGATGGTCGCGTTGTTGTCCTTGCGATACCGCTCCAGGTGCGCCCGCACCCAATCGGCCGTGTCAGGATCGAGCGAGGCGGTCGGCTCGTCCAGCAGCAACAGCTCGGGCTCATTGATCAGCGCCTTCGCCAGCGCGACGCGGGTCTTCTGCCCGGCGGAGAGCTTGCCATTGGCGCGGTCGATGAAGTCGTTGAGATCGAGCTCGGCGGCGAGTTTGGCGATGCGGTCGGGAAGATGCTTCACGGCATAGAGCTTGCCGAAAATGGTGAGGTTCTGCCGCACCGTCAGCCGCATCGGCATGTCGACATAGGGGCTTTCGAAATTCATCCGCCCCAGTACCTCCGCGCTCTCTTCGGGCATCCGGTGCCCGAGCACGCGGACGCGGCCTGACGTCGGCAGAACCAGCCCCATGATCATCGCGATGGTGGTGGTCTTGCCGGCGCCGTTGCCGCCGAGCAACCCGGTGATGCTGCCGCGCGGAAGCGAGAAGGAGATGCCGTCCACCGCGCGGGTCTGCTTGTAGACCTTGACCAGACGATCGACCTCGATGGCCGCGGACAAAGTGCTGTCCGCGACAGTCGGCCGACTTGATGCCTTGGCGTTCTCAGTCATGCTAGAGGCGTTCTTCCGCCATTGCGCGGTGGAGTGCAAGACTTGTCGCTCGAAGGATTTGTAACTCGTTGGAATCGTGGGCCAGCGTGTTTGTGATCGGACACGCGCACCGCTAGATTGGCCTGTCATGACCGAGACCGCCGCCTCCGACTTCCGCCCGTCGCAACGACACATCCGCCTGGACACCATCCTGCGGCTGCGCTGGCTCGCGGTGCTCGGCCAGTTGGCGGCGATCTTCGTCGTGGCGCAGGGGCTCGAGTTCAATGTCGAGGTCGTTCCCTGCGTCACCATCATCGGCCTGTCGGCCATGCTCAATCTGGGGCTCCAGACCGCGGTCAATCCGATGCGGCGGCTGGAGCCGATTCACGCCGCCGCGCTGCTGGCGCTGAACATCCTGGAACTGGCAGGCCTGTTGTTCTTCACCGGCGGATTGCAGAACCCGTTCTCGTTCCTGTTCCTGGCGCCGGTGCTGATTTCGGCCACCGCCCTGCCGGCCCGGCTCACTTTTGCCCTCGGCCTTCTGGCCGTGGCCTGTGCGTCGATCCTGTTCTTTGTTCACCTGCCGCTGCCATGGGACGCCGAAGATCCCGTGGTGCTGCCGCCGATCTATCTCGTCGGCGTCTGGCTTTCGATCGTGCTCGCGATCGGCGTCACCAGCCTCTACTCGTTCCAGGTGACCGAAGAGGCGCGCAAGCTTGCGGACGCGCTCGCCGCGACCGAGCTGGTGCTGACGCGCGAACAGCACCTGACCCAGATCGACGGCCTCGCCGCCGCAGCCGCGCACGAGCTCGGCACGCCGCTCGCGACCATCTTCCTGATCTCGCGCGAGCTGGAGAAGACCGTGAAGGACCCGAGCATCGCCGCCGATCTCAAGACCTTGCGCGAGCAGACGCAGCGCTGCCGCGACATCCTCGGCAAGATCACCCAGCTCTCCTCCTCCGGCGCGCCGTTCGACCGCATGAAACTGTCCGAGCTGATTGAGGAGGTGGTGGCGCCGCACCGCGATTTCGGCATCGACATCAAGGTTCGGATCGCGGTGGCGGCGACACCGGAGCCGGTCGGATCGCGCAATCCCGCGGTGCTCTACGGCGTCGGCAACATCATCGAGAATGCCGTCGATTTCGCGCGCACCACGGTAGAAGTGAATGCGTGGTGGAACAACGAAACCATCGAGATCGTGATCTCCGACGACGGCCCGGGCATTCCGCCCGATCTCATGAACCGGATCGGCGAGCCTTATTTGTCGCGCCGGCGCACCCAGGACGCCGGCGGCGGCCTCGGGCTCGGCGTGTTCATCGCCCGCACGCTGCTCGAACGCACCGGCGCCAAGGTCTCGTTTACCAACAGGACCTTTCCGGATCACGGTGCGGTGGTCCAGATCGCATGGCCCCGCGCGCGTTTTGAGACTGCCGAGAACGTCGAGGAAACAACAGGATAGGCCGCGACCTTGCGTCGCACGTCGTGCCCGATCGACTATTGGCGGCCTTGGCACCGCCTGATTGCGACGCCATATTCAGGTGCGCAAGGAGAGAGGACAGGACCTTGAACGCCATCACTGAGCTGAACGAACATACCGACCGCTCGCTTCTGATCGTGGAAGACGACAAGCCATTCCTGGAGCGCCTGTCGCGCGCCATGGAAACGCGCGGCTTTGCGGTGACGTCATGTGACACGGTTTCGGATGGTCTTGCACAGATCGGCAGGTCCGCGCCCGCCTTTGCCGTGGTCGATCTTCGCCTCGGCGACGGCAACGGCCTCGACGTCGTCTCCGCGCTCAAGAAGAAGCGCCCCGAAGCGCGCGCGATCGTGCTGACCGGCTATGGCAACATCGCCACCGCGGTCACCGCCGTGAAGATGGGCGCGGTCGACTATCTCTCGAAGCCTGCGGATGCCGACGACGTCGTCGCCGCGCTGCTTTCGACCAGCACGGACAAATCCGAGCTGCCGGCAAACCCGATGTCCGCCGACCGCGTGCGCTGGGAGCACATCCAGCGCATCTACGAGATGTGCAACCGCAACGTTTCGGAGACGGCGCGCAGGCTCAACATGCACCGCCGCACGCTGCAGCGGATTCTGGCAAAGCGCGCGCCGCGGTAATGGTGTCGTAGGGTGGGTTAGCCGCGCAGATGCGCAAAGCGCAGCTGCTCGGCGTAACCCACCACTTCTGTCGCCGCGGAAACCAAAGAGGTGGGTTACGCCTTCGGCTAACCCACCCTACGCATTCATTCCCAGAAATCCGCATGGCCCTGCGGATCGACCAGGCGGTTGATCCGCAAGGCCGCGGTCATGCCAAACCGCACCGTCATCTGCTTGCGCGTCGCAGCCGCGATCCTGTGCTCGGGCGCTTCACAATGCATGTGCGCACCATAGGCGTCCGCAATGATCAGGCCGGTGCCGTCAGGAAAAATCTCGCACGGCAAATCCTGCGTGAAGGCGAAGAACAGCCGATCGCAATGGGCGCGGTATTCGTGCCATTTCTGATCGGCGCGCAAATCCTCGATCGATGACTTGATCTCGACGATCCAGATTTCGCCGCGCTCGTTCAGCGCGACCAGATCGGCGCGGCGGCCCGACGGCAGCGGCAATTCGCTGATGCAGGTGAACCCCAGCGAGCGCAACAGCCGCGCCGTGCCGCGCGCGATGGCGAGCGCTGTTTCCGACTGGCGGCGGTCAGGCGGGGGAACAAGGGCGATGTTGCGGGCGGGGCTGTCCATGGGGAGAGTTTAGCCGATTCCATTCCCCCCGTCATTCCGGGGCGCGCGAAGCACGAGCCCGGAATCCATAACCACAGGCAGCGGTCGTAAGGCGAACAAGTAGCTCCGAGTCTTCGCCAAACTCTTGCTGCGGCGTATGGGTCCCTGATCTGCGCGCGCTTGGGGCGCGCTTGTCCGGGACGACACCGGTGCGGAACCTCCCCTTCCCCTCGCACTTATCACGCAGCCGCCGCTACCCTCGGCGGGACCACCGAGGCTGCCTCGCATGATCGACGATCTCTGGTACAAGAATGCCATCATCTATTGCCTCTCCGTCGGCACCTACATGGATGCCAACGGCGACGGCATTGGTGACTTCAAGGGGTTGTTGCGCCGGCTCGATTATCTGCATGGCCTCGGCATCACCACGATCTGGCTGATGCCGTTCCAGACGTCGCCCGGCCGCGACGACGGTTACGACATCGCCGACTATTACAGCGTCGATCCCCGTTACGGCACGCTCGGCGATTTCGTCGAGTTCACCCATGGCTGCAAGCAGCGCGGTATCCGCGTCATCATCGATCTCGTCGTCAACCACACCTCGGACCAGCACCACTGGTTCAAGGAAGCACGGCGCGACAAGAACTCACCTTATCGCGACTGGTACGTCTGGTCGGACAAGAAGCCGGCCAATGCCGATAAGGGCATGGTGTTCCCCGGCGTGCAGAAGTCGACATGGACGCGCGACAAGGAGGCCGGCGCCTGGTTCTTCCATCGCTTCTACGATTTCCAGCCCGATCTCAACACGTCGAACCCGCACGTGCAGGCGGAGATCCTCAAGATCATGGGCTTCTGGATCCAGCTCGGCGTGTCCGGCTTCCGCATGGACGCGGTGCCCTTCGTGATCGCGACAAAGGGCCCGAAGGTGAAGAAGCCGATCGAGCAGTACGACATGTTGCGCATGTTCCGCGAATTCCTGCAATGGCGCGAGGGCGACGCCATCATTCTGGCCGAAGCCAACGTGCTGCCGGAAACAGACATGGAATATTTCGGGCGCGACGGCGACCGCATGCACATGATGTTCAATTTTCACGTCAACCAGCACCTGTTCTACGCGCTGGCGTCCGGCGACTCGCGCCCGCTTGCAAAGGCCTTGAAGGCAACAAAGCCGCGGCCGGCCGCGGCGCAATGGGGCCTGTTCCTGCGCAATCACGACGAGCTCGATCTCGGCCGCCTGACCAGGGCACAGCGCGACACCGTGTTCGAATCGTTCGGCCCCGACAAGGACATGCAGCTCTACGACCGCGGCATTCGCCGCCGGCTTGCACCGATGCTGGGCGGCGACCGCCGACGCCTCGAGCTCGCCTACAGCCTGATGTGTACGCTGCCGGGAACACCGGTCATTCGCTATGGCGACGAGATCGCCATGGGCGACAATCTCGCGCTGCCCGAGCGCAATTGCGCGCGGACGCCGATGCAATGGTCGACCGAACCGCATGGGGGTTTCACCAAGAGCGACAAGCCAGCCACCCCCGTGATCGACGGGGGGCCTTACGGCTACGAGCACGTCAACGTCGCAAAACAGCGGCGCGATCCCAACTCGATGCTGAACTGGACCGAGCGCATCGTCCGCATGCGCAAGGAGGTGCCCGAAATCGGCTGGGGCGATTTTGCAATCATCGCGACGCGCGATCCCGCGGTCTTCATCATGCGCTACGACTGGCGCAACAACTCCGTGCTGTTCGTGCATAATCTCGACGAGAAGCCGCGGGAGACGGCATTCTCGGTGGGGCTACCCGGCGATGCCGGCGAACACCTGATCAACCTGCTCGCGGAGGACCACAGCCACGCCGACGAGCGCGGCCAGCACCGGATCGTGCTGGAGCCGTATGGCTATCGCTGGTATCGCGTCGGCGGATTGGATTATCTGCTGAAGCGGAGTGATATCGACGAGAGCAACGCTGGGAACAAACATCCGGGGTAGTGCCGCAGCGTCGTCCTGGCGAAAGCCAGGACCGATTACCCCAAGGGGTTCGCCGTCGCCCGAGCTAGTAACCACCAGCCTTCGTTCCAACTCCTCACTGGGGTAATGGGTCCTGGATCTGCGCTTCGCTTGTCCAGGACGACGGTTGGGTATGAGGCAACGCCACCACGACCCCCTCATTGCCTCGCAAATCCAGCACGCCCTCTAACTTCTCCCCCTCTCTATCCAAAAACGTCGACAGCAAGATCTCGCTGTCAAACCGTATCGCGCTGGTCGTCACCGCAACCGGCTCCGGCCCGAGATTGAGCACGACGACGAGCGCCTTGCCCTCGGCCTCGCGGCGATAGATGAGCAAATCGCCTTGCGCGGCGATTGGATGGTAGTCGCCGGCCACCAGCACCCGTGAACTCTTCCGCAACGCGATCAGCCGCTTGTAGAGGTGGAGAATCGAGCGCGTGTCGGCCTCGAGATTGACCACGTTCTCGCGGAGATGATCCTCCGGCAGCGGCAGCCACGGCTTCGATTCCGAGAAACCGGAGAAATTGGACGAATCCCATTGCATCGGCGTGCGACAGCCGTCGCGCCCCACACCGATGCCCGGCACGTTCTTCTCGAAGGGATCCCTGACATCCTCCGGCGCGATGGCGAGCTGATGCATGCCGATCTCGTCGCCATAGTAGAGCGTCGGCGTGCCGCGCAAGGTCAGAAGCAGCATGGCGGCAACGCGGGCCTGCTCCGGCCCGACGCGGCTTGCAACACGCGGGCGATCGTGATTGCCGAGCACCCAGTTCGGCCAGGCGCCGCGCGGCAGCGCCTTCTCGTAGTCGTCGATGATCTTCTCGATCGAGCGCGCGCTCCAGAAGGTCGAGAGCAACGCGAAATTGAACGGCATCTGCGCGCCGGTGAGGTCATTGCCGTAATAGGCCATCAACCGGTGCAGCGGCAGATAGACTTCACCGATCAGCACGCGGGCGGAATAGGCGTCCGTCACGCGCCGCATCTCGGCGATGACGTCGAACACCTCGGGCTGGTCGGTGGAATATTGCGTCAGGATTTTTTCGTTCGGCGGCCGTCCCTCGACGTAATGCGGGTTGGGCGGGTTGTCGCGGAATTCGGCGTCCTTGATCAGATGCCAGATCACGTCGACGCGAAAGCCGTCGACGCCCTTCTCCAGCCAGAACCGCATCGCATCGTAGATCGCAGCGCGGACCTGCGGATTGCGCCAGTTGAGGTCCGGCTGCTGGCTGAGGAAGGCGTGGTAGTAGTACTGCCCCGTGGTCTCGTCGAATTGCCAGGCGCTGCCACCGAACTCCGACAGCCAGTTGTTCGGCACGCCGCCATCCGGGGCCGGATCGCGCCAGATGTACCAATCACGCCTGGGGTTGTCCCGCGAGGCGCGGCTCTCGACGAACCAGGGATGCTGGTCGGAGGTGTGGTTCGGGACGAGGTCGAGGATCAGCTTCAGCCCATTGTCATGCACGGCCGCGAGCAACGCATCGAAATCAGCCATCGTGCCGAACAGCGGGTCGATGCCGGTATAGTCGGAGATATCGTAACCGAAATCGGCCATCGGCGATGGAAAGATCGGCGACAGCCAGATCGCATCGACGCCGAGCGATTTCAAATAAGGCAGCCGCCGCAGAATGCCGGCGAGATCGCCGACGCCGTCGTCATTGCTGTCCTGAAAGGAGCGCGGATAGATCTGATAGAAGATGCCGTCGCGCCACCAGATGTCGCCGCCCTGTGCCATCGAAAAATCCCACCCGGAAATCTGTGCTCCGCGCGGGAGAACGCGGAACGAGCGCCCCGGTTCAAACACCCACGCGAATCGGGACCTCTATGTGACGGCGGGCGCTGTTGTTCCGCGGGCCGGCCACGACTATTTTGCTTGGCGGCGCGGCAAAAATCGGCATTGTGACGCCATGACCGAGCAAAACGACACGAAGGCCAAGGCCGGCGCGATCATCGTCCCCGTGACGCTGTTCGAGCAGAACTGCACCATCATCTGGGACGAACCCGGCAAGAAAGCCGTGGTGATCGATCCGGGCGGGGACGTGCCGAAGATCCTCGACGCGATCAAACAGACCGGCGTCACCGTGGAGAAAATCTGGCTGACCCACGGGCATATCGACCATGTCGGCGGCGCAGCCGACTTGCGCGACGCGCTGAAGGTGCCGATCGAGGGCCCGCATATCGCGGACAAATTTCTGCTCGACAACGTCGTCGAAAGCGGCGCGCGCTTCGGCATGACCGGCGTGCGCAATTTCGCGCCGGACCGCTGGTTAGAGGAGGGCGACACCGTGTCGATCGGCGGATTGACATTCGACATCCTGCACTGCCCGGGTCACTCGCCGGGCAGCGTGGTGTTCTTCAACAAGGATCTGCGCTTCGCCCATGTCGGCGACGTCCTGTTCGCGGGCTCGGTCGGACGTACCGACCTGCCCGGCGGCAGCCACGCCACGCTGATCAACTCCATTCGGACAAAACTGCTGCCGCTCGGCGACGATGTCGGCTTCATCTGCGGCCATGGCGCCGGCTCGAGCATCGGGCAGGAGCGGATGACCAATCCGTTCATCACCGGCGAGATGTAGCTTTCCGGTCGAGCGCGATACGATCGCACGGCAGCGCCGCCGACCACAGTCGGGCCGGGTCTACTTCATCAAACCCGCGGCCGTCAGCGCGCGGGTGATGATCTGGCCGAGATCGAAGCCTTTGCCTTGCCCGCGCTTCGACTTCGCCGGCTCTTCCGCGACCGCAGCACGGATCGAACGGGCGAGATGCGGGGCGGGTGAGCGTGCCGGCGCCACTGCCTTCACCGGCGCAGCCGGCTTTGCCTCGGCCTTCTTGGCGTCTTGTATCCAGCCGGTAAGACCGAAGAACTTTGCGATGTGATAGGACGAGGAAATGCCGGCTTCGATCAGGAATGCGCCTTCGACGCCGTACCGCTGATCGTTATCGGCAAGGCCGAGCGGTGTGCCGTGGGCCATGCCGGTGATGGCGTAGGACTCCACCAGCGTCTCGCCATCCTTGTTCCACCAGGACTGGCGCGGATAACCGTCGACATTGATCTCGGCCATCGGCGTCAGCGGCAGATCGTGCAGGTCGAGCCACTGCTTGACGATCTCGTTGGCATTGCCGGGATTGACGGTGCGATCGGCGCTGCCATGCCACACCGAAATCTTCGGCCACGGGCCCTGATAGCTCGAGGCCCGCCGCACGAAATCGCCGAGCTCGCGCTCGGGCCGCGCAGGCGAATTGAACATGCCGTCGAGCGCCTCGCGCAAATTCGACGCGATGCCGTAAGGCAGGCCTGCGATGATCGCGCCGGCTGCGAACACTTCCGGATAGGTCGCGAGCATGACCGACGCCATGCCGCCGCCGGCCGAGAGTCCGGTGATGAAGACGCGCTTGGGATCGATGCGATGGGCCTCGGCCATATGCGCGATCATCTCGCGGATCGAACGCGCCTCGCCGCTGTCGCGCACGGTGTCTTCCGGATTGAACCAGTTGAAGCAGGTGTTGGCGTTGTTGATGCGCTGCTGCTCGGGCATCACCAATGCAAAGCCGTAGTGACGCGCGAGCGTCGACCAGCCGGCGCCGAGATCGTAAGCCGCCGCCGTCTGGCCGCAGCCATGCAGCACGACGACAAGCGCGCGCGGCTGCTGCCATTGCGCCGGCACGAACGCGAACATGCGCAGGGCGCCCGGATTGTCGCCGAAGCCGGTGACTTCCGTCAGCGGGCTGGACGTGTCAGCGCTCGCGCCGAAGCCGGGCAGGCGCAGACCGTCCATCCTCGGAAGGCGTCTCAAGAGATCGACATTTCGGGCAAGCGACACGGCTGATTCCTGGTGGGCAGCTTTCAACGTTCACCCGAGCAGATAGTTGCTGCAGTGCAAAATGAAAAGACCGTGTGCCGTCGATCATCCGCGGATCGCGCAAATTCCCGCAGAATTCCGCACGTGTTAACCGTAGTGCCTCAACTTCGTGCAGCGGCGCGACGCGTCCATGACAGGAATGCGGCGCAGATCGTGATTAACGTCACAAACAGCGCAAGCGAGACGAGAAAACCTGCGCGCGCTGAGTGCAGCGATTCGATCGCGAAGAACACCGCCTGGATGCGCAACCTCTGCTCAACGACCGGGAGCCGCAACACCGATAAGCAGCTACGCCTTGCAGATCCGCTTTGTGACGGCTTGATGCAGTGGCGCACGCGTCCTCGGGTATTTATTTTCGCGCGAATGCAACGGGATGAGCGTCATCTGTACAATGGTCGGCTTGCCGCCCTGGCCTGATTGCTGCATGTCGGTTCCGGCTGATTCGGTAGACCCGGAAGTTTCGATGTACGACTACGACATGGTGGTGATCGGCTCGGGCCCGTCGGGGCGCCGGGCCGCGGTGCAATGTGCCAAGCTCGGTAAGGCCGTGCTGGTGGTGGAGAAGGGCCGGCGGGTCGGCGGCGTCTCCGTGCACACCGGCACGATCCCCTCCAAGACACTGCGCGAGACGGTGCTGAATCTCTCCGGCTGGCGCGAGCGCGGCTTTTACGGCCGCTCCTACCGCGTGAAGCAGGACATCGCCGCGAGCGATTTGATGACACGCCTGCAGAAGACGCTCGACCACGAGGTCGAGGTCCTGGAGCATCAGTTCAGCCGCAATCTCGTCCGCACCGCCAATGGCGAGGCGCGCCTCGTCTCGCCGCACGAGGTCGAGATCACAAGCGCGATCGGCGAGACCAAGACGGTATCGGCCGCGTTCATCCTGATCGCCTGCGGCACGCGCCCGTTCCGGCCCGACTATGTGCCGTTCGACGGCGCCACCGTGCTCGACAGCGACGAGATCATCGAACTGCCAAAACTGCCGCGGAGCCTCGCCGTGATCGGCGCCGGCGTGATCGGCGTTGAATACGCGACCATCTTCAGCGCGCTCGACGTGCCCGTGACCTTGATCGAACCGCGGCCGACCTTCCTCGACTTCATCGACAAGGAATTGATCGACGAGTTCATGCACGAGCTGCGCGACCGCAACGTCGCGCTGCGGCTCGGCTCCAAGGTGACGTCGATCGAGAAGACCGCGCAGGGCGGCATCGTCACGCATCTCGCCGACGGTCGGCACGTCACCACGGAAATGCTGTTGTTCGCGGCCGGCCGCGTCGGCGCCACCGACCGGCTTAATCTGGAAGCCGCCGGCATCGAAGTCGATCATCGCGGCCGCATCAAGGTGGATCCCGTGACGCTGCAGACCAGCGTGCCGCATATCTATGCCGCGGGCGACGTGATCGGCTTTCCGAGCCTCGCCTCGACATCGATGGAGCAGGGCCGCGTCGCAGCCTGCCACGCGCTCGGCATGGAGCCCTTGGCGCCGCCGGAATTCTTTCCCTACGGCATTTATTCGGTGCCGGAGATATCGACCGCGGGCCTGACCGAGGAAGAGGTGCGCACGCGCGGCATCCCCTACGAGGTCGGCATCGCGCGCTTCCGCGAGACCTCGCGCGGCCACATCATGGGGCTGAACAGCGGCATGATGAAGATGATCTTCTCGACCAAGACCCGCCGCCTGCTCGGCGTGCATATTCTGGGCGAAGGCGCCACCGAGCTGATCCATATCGGCCAGGCCGTGCTGAATCTCAAAGGCACGATCGACTATTTCATCCAGAACACGTTCAACTATCCCACCCTGGCCGAGGCGTACAAGATCGCCGGGCTGGATGCGTGGAACAGAATGACGCGGTAGCGGCCCCCGCCGCCTCTCAGCACATGCCTGCATTCCGTAGCGCGGGACATCGGGCGATTGCGTTCGCTTGCCCCAGCACGTAGCTTCATCGCTCAACAAAACAGAAAATGACAGCCGGAGAGAACGCCATGGCGCGCCTGAAGTTTGGGGCTTTCCTTGCCCCGCATCACCCGATCGGGGAGCACCCGATGCTCCAGTTCCGGCGCGATCTCGACCTGGTCGAGCAGCTCGACGCGCTCGGCTATGACGAATTCTGGTGCGGCGAGCATCATTCGTCCGGCTGGGAGATGATCGCTTCGCCCGAGATGTTCTTGGCCGCGGCCGGTGAGCGTACCAAGCGGATCAAGCTCGGCACCGGCGTGATATCGCTGCCCTATCACCATCCCTTCAACGTGGCCCAGCGCATGGTGCAGCTCGATCACATGACGGGCGGCCGCGCCATCTTCGGCTCCGGCCCGGGCGCGCTCGCCTCCGACGCGCATACGCTCGGCATCGATCCGATGACACAGCGCGACCGCCAGGACGAGGCGATCGACGTGATCCGCCGCCTGTTCAACGGCGAACGCGTCACCGCCAGGACCGACTGGTTCACCATGAACGACGCCGCGCTGCAGATCCTGCCGCTGCAGGAGGAGATGCCGTTCGTGGTGGCGTCGCAGATCTCGCCCTCGGGCATGACGCTCGCCGGCAAATACGGCATCGGCATCATCTCGCTCGGTTCGATGACGACGCAGGGCCTGATGTCGCTGCAACAGCAATGGCAGTTCGCCGAAGATGCCGCCAGGAAGCACGGCACCACGGTAAGCCGCGCCGACTGGCGCGTGCTGCTCTCCTTCCACATCGCCGAGAGCCGCGAGCAGGCGCGGAAAGAGGCCGGCGCCGGGCTGATGCGCTGGCACAATGAATATAATGTCGGCACGCTGCAGCGGCCGGGCCTCACCGCGTTCGCCTCGCCCGACGAGGCCGTGGACAAGACAGCCTTCGTCGAAGGTGCCGCCTCCACCATCGGCACGCCCGACGATCTCGTCAAGACCATCAAGAACGTGATGGAGGTCTCTGGCGGCGTCGGCGCCATCATCGGCTTCGTGCATGACTGGGCCAATCCGGAAGCCACGCGCCGGAGCTGGGACATGGTGGCGCGCTATGTCGTGCCGGAGATCAACGGCTATATCGACGGCCTGCGCAGGTCGCAGAAATTCGTGATCGAGAACCGCGCGATCTTCGAACGTGCCGGCCAGGCCGTGATGGCCAAGATCATGCAGAACGAGAAGGCCGCTGAAGCGCTGAAGGTGACCGGCCCCGGCCGAGTCGCGATTCCCGCCGTCAATGCGCCGGATCTGCAGAAGGAGGCGGCCAAGCGGTAGGGCGACCCTTCGTCCGCGGATTGTGCTATATTGGCTGGGTGAACCGGAGCAATCGTCATGTCGATGCAGAACGTGGCCTCACCTGCGCTTGCGTACACAGCGCCCAAGCGCAACGAACTGACGCATATCCCCGGCGACGAAGGCTGGCCGGTCATCGGCAAGACCTTTCAGACGCTCGCCGATCCCAAAGGGCACGTCGAGGCGAACGGCGCCAAATACGGCCCGGTCTATCGCACCCATCTGTTCGGCGAGACCAACGTCGTGCTGCTCGGGCCCGAAGCCAACGAGCTCGTGCTGTTCGACCAGCAAAAGCTGTTCTCGTCGACGCACGGCTGGAACAAGGTTCTCGGCCCGTTGTTTCCGCGCGGATTGATGCTGCTCGATTTCGACGAGCACCGGCTGCATCGCAAGGCGCTGTCGGTCGCGTTCAAGTCCGGGCCAATGAAGTCTTACTTGAGCGATCTCGACCGCGGCATCTCTGCGCGTGTCGCCCGTTGGAAGGCGGAGCCCGGCGAGATGCAGCTTTATCCGGCGATGAAGCAGCTCACGCTCGACCTCGCCGCAGCGTCTTTCCTCGGCGCCGGCATAGGGCCCGAGGTCGACGAGATCAACCGCGCTTTCGTGGATATGGTCGCGGCCGCCGTTGCCCCGATCCGCCGTCCCCTGCCCGGCACCCAGATGGCGGCGGGCGTCAGGGGCCGCAAGCGCATCGTCGCCTATTTCCGCGAGCAGATTCCGCTCCGCCGCGGCAATCACGGCGGCGATGATCTGTTCTCGCAGCTCTGCCGCGCCACCCATGAGGACGGTGCGCTACTGTCCGACCAGGACATCATCGACCATATGAGCTTCCTGATGATGGCCGCGCACGACACGCTGACATCGTCGCTGACCTCCTTCATCGGCGAGCTCGCCGCCGACAAGGACTGGCAGGACAGACTGCGCGCGGAAGTTCTCGCGCTCGGGCTGGCTCCCGGCGCGCCGACCAGTTTCGATGATCTCGAAAAGATGCCGCTGTCGGAGATGGCGTTCAAGGAAGCGCTGCGGATCAAGCCGCCGGTCCCTTCGATGCCCCGCCGCGCGATGCGCGACTTCACCTTCAAGGGCTTTACGGTTCCGGCCGGCACCGCGGTCGGTGTCAATCCGCTCTACACGCACCACATGAAGGACATCTGGCCGGAACCGGACCGTTTCGATCCGCTGCGTTTCACCGAGGAAGCCCAGCGCAACCGGCACCGGTTCGCCTGGGTGCCGTTCGGCGGCGGCGCGCATATGTGCCTCGGCCTGCACTTCGCCTACATGCAGGCGAAATGCTTCGCGCGGCACTTCCTGCAGAACATCGAAGTGTCGCTCGCGCCCGGCTACAAGCCGGACTGGCAGATGTGGCCGATCCCGAAGCCGCGGGATGGATTGAAGGTGCGGGTGAAGGTGGTTTTAGCACAGCCCTCGTGGCTTCGTGGGGTGGGTTAGCCTTGCGACTGCGCGAAGCGCAGTTCGCCAAGTGTAACCCACCACGTCTGTCACCGCGGGCACTCAAGAGGTGGATTTACGCCTTCGGCTAATCTACCCTACGGCATCACGCCTCGCCTTCCGGTAGTCGGCGGCCTCCCATCACAATTTTGGCACCTTCGGCAACGATGACTTTGGCATGGGGAAGCTGATCGACGAATTCCGCAAGGGCTGGCAGGGCGTGGCGCCGCCATCGCTCGGCCTGAGCATTGCGTTCGCGGTGGCTTGCCTGCTGCTCTCGACCCTCGCGCGCTGGGGGCTCGCGCATGTGCGCCCCGACGTCTATTTCACGCCGTACTTTCCTGCCGTGTTCTTTGCAGCCGCCTTCGGCGGGCTTCGGGTCGGCGTCGTGACGGCGCTTGTCGGCGGCGTGCTCGGCGTCGTCGTGAATTTCGACCATCTGTCTGCCGATCGCGCACGGTTTGCCTTGCTGACCCTTTATTGGGGCGTCTGCGCGCTCACCATCTGGGGCGTCGAGCATTACCGCACGATGCTGGCGGAGCAGCGCCGGATCTCCAGGCGCCTGATTGAAGAGGAAGACTATCGCAAGGTGCTGGTCGACGAGCTCCAGCACCGGCTCAAGAACAAGCTATCGACCGTGCACGCCGTGCTGCACCAGGTGCTGCACGATCAGCCACAGGTCTGGGCCCGGATCGACCCGCGCCTGCGCTCGCTGGCCGCGACCGACGATCTGATCTCGCGGATCGACAAGGCCGGATGCGACATCCGCGATCTGCTGATTTCCGAACTCGGCCCTTACGGCCATGTCCGCTTCACGCTCAATGGCGATCGGCTGTTCCTGCCGCCGAAGCTCGCAGTGACGCTGTCTCTGATGTTTCATGAGCTCGCCACCAATGCCGGCAAATACGGCGCGTTCTCCTCACCGCGCGGATTGTTGCAGGTGTCATGGGCCGTCACCGACGATCGCCTGACCGTCACATGGGACGAAACCGAGGGACCGACTGTCGGCGACATCTCCGAGCCCGGCTTCGGCACCAAGCTCCTGAAGTCGGCGCTGTCGGCCTTCGACGGCAAGACCGAGATTTCCTATCTGAAGACCGGATTGCATTGCATCATGCAGTGCCGCATTCCCCGGAGTGAATGAGTCACCTCTCCCCGACGGGGAGAGGTGCCGATCGAGGCTCGCGCCGATTTTCATCAAAGCCATCGCGCGGTGAGGCGCGCTGCAACCGAAAGTGAACCGCGCATTCCGCCCGCGCATTCGCCGGCGCCGTTGACCTTCTGTTAATGACGATCGGCGGCGCGCTCCGCATCGCGACATGTTTCTCGCAAAACATCCCCGTATTTCTTCGGACCCCTTAACCAAAGCTAAGAGGGAACCGCGCATGATCGCGCCCATTGCAAAGGCGCGCTGAAACAACAAGATTCATGACTTCTATGAATGACAACAAATATTCCGGCGCGAGCGAAGCCGAACTCGGATTTCTCAAGGAAATCGTTAGAATGCTGCCTGCCGGCCTGACCGTGCAGGACGCTCAAGGCAAGCTTCTGCTGGTTAACGATGTCGCCGCAGCCCAGCTCGGCATGGACGGCAGCCGTCCTTCGCCGGATCTCGCGCAGCGCCGCGATGCATGCGAGCGCGCGCTCAGGGCCGGACAAGCTGTCGTCTCCGAAGAAGCGATCCAGGACGGCGCCGCGCGCCAGGTGCTGCTGACCACCCATCGGCCGGTCCGGCTCGCCGGACGCGAGCTGTTGATATCGGCATCCGCCGATATCACCGAGCAGAAGAATTTCGAGGATCAGCTGTTTCGTTCGGCCTATTTCGACGAACTGACCAACCTGCCCTCACGGCGCGTGATCGAGCATCGCGCCAACAGCCTGCTGGCGCCCGGTCGCGCCGGCGAGCGTTTTGCGCTGGCCTTTCTCGACGTCGACAATTTCAAGCACATCAACGACTACTACGGTCATGCCGTCGGCGATGCGCTGCTGGTCGAGCTGTCGAAGCGGCTCGGGCGCGACCTGCGCGAGTCCGACATGCTGTCGCGCATCTCCGGCGACGAATTCCTGCTGCTGCTGTCGCCGATCCAGAGCCAGGAGGAAGTGGCCGAATTCATGCGGTCGACACTGGAGCGGCTGACCGCGCCGTTCTTCATCGACAATTCGGAAGTGTTCGTCTCCACCTCGGTCGGCGTCAGCCTCTATCCCGATCATGGCCGCAGCTTCGAGACGCTGCGCCAGAACGCCGACATCGCGATGTACCGCATCAAGAACAATGGCAAGGGCACCGCCGCCTTTTTCGATGCAGGCATGGAGCGCGAGGCCTTGGCGCGGATGAAGATCGAGCAGTCGCTGCGGATGGCCATCCTCGAAAAGCGTTTCTGCTGCGCCTTCCAGTCCAAGGTCGACATCCGCACCCAGGCCGTGAAGGGCATCGAGGCCCTGGTGCGCCTGCGCGACGACGAGGGCGTGATCCAGGCGCCGGGCTCGTTCATCAACCTCGCGGGCGAGCTTGGGCTGATCGACGAGCTGACGCATCTCGTTCTCGCGGAGATCGTCAAGTCGATCGACCCGATCAACGACACGTTTGGCGCCGAAGCCACCATCAGCATCAACGTCGCCGCCAAGCAGGCGGGCAATCCCGAATTCATGCGAACATTCGCGCAGGCGCTCGAGGATACCGGCTTTCCCCAGCGCTTCATGATCGAGGTGACGGAAGACGCCTTCGTCGCCAAGAATCATTTTCAGGCCGAAATCCTGCCGATGTTCCGCAAGCTGGGTGTCGGCATCTCGATCGACGATTTCGGCACCGGCTATTCGTCGCTGTCGGCGCTCGCCGACATCACCGCCGACGAGATCAAGATCGACCGCTCCTTCATCACCGACATCCATAAACGGCCGCGCAGCCAGGGCATCCTGCGCGCGATCGAATCCTTAAGCGAAGCGCTCGGCATGACCGTCATCGCCGAGGGCATCGAATCCTACGAGGAACTCGCCTATCTCCAGGCCGCAACCAAGATCCGCTACGCGCAGGGCTATTATTTCGCGCGGCCGATCTTCCTGGAGGAGCTGAAGCTCGCCACCCCCGCCTCGAGCGAATCCCGCGGCACCGTCTCCGCCCGCCCCGCGCAGCAGAACCGCCAGGGCTATTCGCGGGCAACCGGGTATCGGCGGTAATCTCTATTAGAGTTACGTGATAGTTCCGTCATCCTGAGGTGCGAGCCATGCGACGCAACGCGGCGCATGGGGAGCCTCGAAGGATGTACGGCCGATCTGCCAGCCGGGCCGTTCATCCTTCGAGGCCTCCGCCCAGCGGCGCGATTGCGCCGCAAGGCTCCGGCACCTCAGGATGACGGGGGTTAGATCGTGCGCGCAACCGGACGCCGGCGTTAACCCCTTCGCACCAATTCCCCCTTTGAAATCGCTGCCTTTTTGGTAATACACAGGCGGACCTCCTCGAGGCGCGCCATGTCCCACACCTCCCCCGTCGTCAGTGATCCCGCCTATATCCGCGCCCGCGCGATGGAGACACTGTTCGAGCGGTTGGAGCATCTGTGCGAAGGCGCCATAGCGATCGATCGCAGCGGGCGCGTGGTCTATGTCAACGAGAAATACGTGACCGCGATTGGCCTCTCGCATGAATCCGAGGCGCTCGGCCGCCCGATCGAGGAGGTCATCCCCAACAGCCTGATGCGCAGGGTCGTGGAAACGGGCGAGCCGATCATCCTCGACATCATGGAGCTCGGCGGTCAGCAACTGGTCGTCACCCGCATGCCGATCGAGGACGAGAAGGGGAACATCATCGGTGCGATCGGCTTCGTGCTCTATGATCGCCTCGAAGGCCTGAAGCCGCTGCTCGGTCGCGTCGCGCAGCTCGAGAACGACCTGCGGCTGGCGCGACGACAATTGTCGCACGCGCGCGCCGCGCGCTTCACCTTCGAGGACTATGTCGGCAACACCGCAGGCATCGCGCAGGCCAAGAAGCTCGCGGGCCGCGCAGCGCGCCAAAGCGTCACCGTCCTGCTTACCGGCGAGACCGGCACCGGCAAGGAAATGCTGGCGCAGGCGATCCACAATGCATCCGCGCGCGCCGAAAAGCCTTTCGTGAGCGTCAACGTCGCGGCGATCCCGGATACGCTGATCGAATCGGAGTTCTTCGGTGCGGCACCGGGCGCCTACACCGGCGCGGACCGCAAGGGCCGCGAAGGAAAATTCCGGGTGGCCGACGGCGGCACGCTGTTTCTCGACGAGATCGGCGAGATGCCGCTGCAATTGCAGGCCAAGCTGCTGCGCGTTCTGCAGGAGCGGGAAATCGAGCCGCTCGGCTCCGACAAGGTCACCAAGGTCGACGTGCGCGTGATTGCTGCCACCAATGTCGACCTGCACAAGCGGGTCAGCGAGGGGAGGTTCCGGGCCGATCTCTACTACCGGCTCAACGTGCTCTCGATTGTGCTGCCGCCGCTGCGTGACTGCCTGGACGACTTGCCGGAGATCTGCGGCCGGCTGCTCGAAGACATCAGCGCATCCGGCGACTATCTCAATGCCAGGATCACGCCCAGCGGCCTGACTGCGCTTGCGCGGTACGGCTGGCCCGGCAATGTCCGCGAGCTGCGCAACATCCTGGAACGGGCGCTGATCCTGAGCGATTCGGGACGCCTCACCAGCGACGACTTCGATCGCATTCTCCCCGTGAGCGCAGAGATGATACCCGCGGCACCATTGCGGCCGACCGGTCTGGTCCTGCCCTATGCAGAAGCCGAAGCCGAGTTCGAGAAGCACACGCTGGAGCAGGCGCTTGCCGCCAGCAACGGCCAGATCTCGGAAGCCGCCAAGATGCTCCAGATCTCGCGCGCGACCTTCTACAAGAAGCTCGCCAAGTTTGGCCTCGCCTCGGGCGCCGCATCCGTCTGAGTTTCGAGACATCGCATGTCCGGAGTCTCGGATTCCCGACATGGCGCATGGCGCTTTGGCGGCGCCGCCCACACTGAAACTGATGGATTTTCCGCCATCTTGCGCAAACCTGCGGCATCTGGCGCGGAGCTTGCTCTTCGCTTTGCACAATGACGCATGCTGCACATGCGCATTCGCAACCAGGGAGAACGCCAGATGAGTGGAGCGATCACCGTCAATCAGGTTCAGGCCCGACACCCCTCACACGTCACGGTCGCCACCGCGAGCCTGATCGGCACGGCCATCGAGTGGTACGACTTCTTTCTCTACGGCACCGCTGCGGCGCTGATCTTCAACAAGCTGTTCTTTCCGACCTTCGACCCGATGATCGGAACGCTGCTGGCCTTCGCCACCTATGCGCTCGGCTTCATCGCGCGTCCGCTCGGCGGCGTCGTGTTCGGCCACTACGGCGACAAGATCGGCCGCAAGACCATGCTTTATCTCACGCTGCTGATCATGGGCGCCGCGACGGCCGCGATCGGATTCCTTCCGACCTATGAGACCGCCGGCGTCTGGGCCGCGATCCTGCTCGTCACCTGCCGCCTGGTCCAGGGTTTTGGCCTCGGCGGTGAATGGGGCGGCGCGGTGCTGATGGCGGTCGAACATGCGCCCGAGGACAAGAAGGGCTTTTACGGCAGCTGGCCGCAGCTTGGCGCGCCGCTCGGCCTCGTGCTCGGCACGCTGGTGTTCACGGTGGTGTCCTCGACACTATCAGACGCCCAGCTCTATGCCTGGGGCTGGCGCATTCCGTTCCTGTTCTCGATCGCGCTGGTTCTGGTCGGCTTGTGGATCCGCTTCACCATCGCCGAATCGCCGGAATTCCAGAAGGTCAAGGATACCAAGCAGGAAGTGAGGATGCCGATCCTCGAGGCGATCAGGATGTATCCCAAGAACATCCTGCTGGCGATGGGCGCGCGCTTTGCGGAAAACGGCTTCTTCTACATCTACGCGACCTTCGTGCTCGCCTATGCCACGCAATCGCTCGGCATGAACAAGCAAGACATGCTGAACGGCGTGCTGATCGGAGCCGCGATCGAGACCTTCACCATTCCCGCCTTCGGCGCACTGTCCGACAAGGTCGGGCGCCGGCCGGTCTACATTTTCGGCGCGGTGTTTTCCGCGCTGATGTCGTTCCCGCTGTTCATGCTGCTGGCGACCAAGAACCCGCAATACGCCTGGATCGCGATCGTGCTCGGCCTCGCGGTCGGACATGCGGCGATGTACGGCCCGCAGGCAAGCTTCCTGTCGGAGCTGTTCGGCACCAAGGTGCGCTATAGCGGCGTCTCGCTCGGCTACAACCTCGCCTCGATCTTCGCCGGCGCGCTGTCGCCGTTGATCGCGACGGGCCTGATGACGGCTTACGCGCCGGCGACCTGGCCGATCTCGCTCTACATGATCGCGCTCGCGATCATCACCATCGTGTCGGTCTACTTCGCCACCGAAACACGCAAGATAGTTCAGGCTTAAACTCCTGACGCGCCGCGAGGAGCCGCCTGTTGCAGGGCCGCTCCTCGCGCTAAGATCGACGCAACAACGATAACAGCCTTTGGTCCAGGGATCGGGAGGAACGCCGTGAGCCAGCACCCGGCACTGCCCTATTTGCCCCATTCAGAAAAAGGCAAGATCGTCACGGCGACTGAAGCCGTCATGCTGATCCGCGACGGCGACACGGTCGCGACCGGCGGCTTCGTCGGCATCGGTTTTGCCGAGGAGATCGCAATCGCGCTGGAGGAGCTGTATCTGGCGAACGAGGGCGATGCGCCCTATACGCAAGGCAAGCCGCGCAATCTGACGCTGGTCTATGCCGCAGGCCAGGGCGACGGCAAGCATCGTGGCCTCAATCATTTCGCGCATGAGGGCCTGGTCCGCCGCGTGATCGGCGGGCACTGGGGCCTCGCGCCCAAGCTTCAGCAGCTCGCGATCGCTGGCCAGATCGAAGCCTATAATCTGCCGCAGGGCGTGATCACGCATCTGTTCCGCGACATCGCGGCACATCGACCGGGCCATGTTACCCGCGTCGGCATGGGCACCTTCGTCGACCCCAGGCACGGCGGTGGCAAGCTGAACGCGCGTACCACCGAGGACATGGTGGAGCTGATCACGCTGCGCGGCGAGGAATGCCTGCTCTATCGCACGTTCCCGATCAATGTCGGGATCATCCGCGCCACCACCGGTGATCCCGACGGCAATCTGACCATGGAGAAGGAAGCGCTGACGCTGGAGGCGCTGGCGATTGCCATGGCCGCGCATAATTCCGGCGGCATCGTCATCGCCCAGGTCGAGCGCGTCGCCGAGAGCGGCAGCCTCAATCCGCGCCAGGTCAAGATTCCCGGCGTGCTCGTCGATTGCGTGGTCGTGGCCAAGCCCGAACATCACTGGCAGACCTTTGGCACGCAATATAACCCTGCCTATTCCAGCGAGATCCGTGTGCGTACGACGTCGCTGCCGGTAATGCCGCTGAGCGAGCGCAAGATCATCGCACGACGCGCCGCCTTCGAGCTGAAAGCCAACAGCGTCGTCAATCTCGGCATCGGCATGCCCGAGGGGATCGCCTCCGTTGCCAATGAAGAGCGCATCATCGACCTGATCACGCTGACCGCCGAACCCGGCGTGATCGGCGGCATCCCCGCAAGCGGCATCGATTTCGGCGCGGCGATCAACACCCAGGCGGTGATCGACCAGCCCTATCAGTTCGACTTCTATGACGGCGGCGGGCTGGATGCCGCCTTCCTCGGGCTCGCGCAGGTCGATCGCACCGGCAATCTCAATGTCAGCAAGTTCGGGCCGAAGCTTGCCGGCGCGGGCGGCTTCATCAACATCAGCCAGAATGCCAAGGAGGTGGTGTTCGTCGGCACCTTTGCCGCCGGCAGGCAGCGTATCGCGGTCAACGACGGACAGCTCGCCATTGTCGAGGAAGCGAAATCCCGCAAATTCGTCGAGAAGGTTGAGCACGTCACCTTCAGCGGTCCCTTCGCCGCGGCGCGCGGGCAGCGCGTGCTCTATGTCACCGAGCGCTGCGTGTTGACGCTGCGGCCCGACGGGCTCGAGCTCACCGAGGTCGCGCCCGGCATCGACATCGAACGCGACATCCTGAGCCTGATGGATTTCAGGCCGCTGATCCCGCGCGATCCCAGCCTGATGGATGCACGCATCTTCCGCGACGTCCCGATGGATTTGCGCGAGCGGCTGCTGACCATCCCGCTCGACCAGCGTTTCACGCTCGACGAGCAACAAAACCTGTTCTTCGTCAATCTGGAGCGCTATCCCTTGCGCAGCAAGGCCGAGATCGACGCCATCGCGCGCATCGTCGAGGCCAGGCTCAGCACGCTCGGCCGCAAGGTCTACGCCATCGTCAATTATGACAACTTCTCGATCGTGCCGGAGCTGCTGGACGATTACTCGGCCATGGTGCGCAGCCTGGTCGACCGCTTTTATTCCGGCGTGTCGCGTTACACCACGTCGGGCTTCCTGCGCATCAAGCTCGGCGAGGCGCTCGAGCGGCGCGGCGTCGCGCCGCACATCTTCGAGAGTGCGGAAGAGGCGCGGTCGGACTGGCAGATCGAGGCAGGTGGCGCGAGTGACGGCTCGCGGCTCACGGCCCGGCAAGGTCAAAAATGATGCAGAGCTTGCGGGCAGCAGCCTCAGCCGTAAGGTCGAATTGCAATGTTCGTCAGGCTGTGCAAATCGCTATTGCCCAACAAATGAAGTCAGGAGGGACCATCGTGCGTCGATCACTCGTCATAACAACAACCATTCTCGCTTTGGCCGCGGTCACCTCCGCGCACGCCGACGACCTCAAGATCGGGCTGATCTACGGCAAGACCGGCCCGCTTGAAGCCTATGCCAAGCAGACCGAGACCGGCCTGCAGATGGGCTTCGAATACGCCACCAAGGGCACGATGACGATCGACGGTCGCAAGATCGTCATCATCACCAAGGACGACCAGGGCAAGCCGGACCTCTCGAAGGCGGCGCTCGCCGAAGCCTATCAGGACGACAAGGTCGACATCGCCATCGGCACGACATCGTCGGCCGCAGCGCTCGCCATTCTTCCCGTTGCAGAAGAGAACAAGAAGATCCTGATCGTCGAGCCAGCGGTGGCGGACCAGATTACCGGCGAGAAGTGGAATCGCTATATCTTCCGCACCGCGCGCAATTCGTCGCAGGACGCGATCTCGAACGCGGTCGCGATCGGCAAGCAGGGTGTGACCGTTGCGACGCTTGCCCAGGACTACGCTTTCGGCCGCGACGGCGTTGCGGCCTTCAAGGAAGCGCTCGCCAAGACCGGCGCGACGCTTGGCGCGGAAGAATATGCTCCAACCAGCACCACGGACTTCACCGCGGTCGGCCAGCGCCTGTTTGATGCGCTGAAGGACAAGCCCGGCCGCAAGGTGATCTGGGTGATCTGGGCCGGCGCCGGCAATCCGCTCGCCAAGCTGCAGGACATGGATCCGAAGCGCTACGGCATCGAGCTTTCGACCGGCGGCAACATCCTGCCGGCGCTCGCGGCCTATAAGAGCCTGCCGGGCATGGAAGGCGCGACCTATTACTACTACGACATCCCGAAGAATCCGGTGAACGACTGGCTCGTCGCCGAGCACCAGAAGCGCTTCAACGCGCCGCCGGACTTCTTCACCGCCGGCGGCTTTGCCGCCGCGATGTCCGTCGTCACCGCCGTCACCAAGGCGAAGTCGACCGACACCGAGAAGCTGATCACGGCGATGGAAGGCATGGAGTTCGATACGCCGAAAGGCAAGATGGTGTTCCGCAAGGAGGACCACCAGGCGCTGCAGAGCATGTATCACTTCAAGGTCAAGGTCGATCCGAACGTCGCCTGGGCCGTGCTCGAACCGGTGCGCGAGCTGAAGATCGAGGACATGGACGTTCCGATCAAGAACAAGCGCTGATCCTCCTCCCTTCACCTCTCCCGCTTGCGGGAGAGGCCGGGAGAGGGCTCTCACCTCTTGGGGGTCCTCGCCTGCGGAAACACCCTCCCCACCCCTCCCCCGCAAGCGGGGTAGGGAGCGCAGTGTGATCGTAGATACATCGCAACCCTCATTCGCCAGACTGCCATGGCCCTGACCCTCGAGACCCGCGACCTCACCATCCGCTTCGGCGGCCATGTCGCCGTCAACAACGTCACCTGCACGTTCCGCCCCGGCGAACTCACCGCCATCGTCGGTCCGAACGGCGCCGGCAAGACCACCTATTTCAACCTGATCTCGGGACAGCTGCGCGCGTCGAGCGGCAGCATCCTGTTCGACGGCACCGATATCACGGGGCATTCCGCGCCGCTGCGCACCCGTGCGGGACTAGGACGGGCGTTCCAACTGACAAATCTCTTTCCGAACCTGACTGTGGAGGAGAACGTCCGGCTCGCCGTGCAAGCAGCCAGCGGCACCCATTACGACATGCTGCGGCCCTGGATGGTCCGCCGCGACCTGATCGCACGCGCAGATGCCATCCTCGATCAGGTCGCGCTGGGCAACCGCCGCAGCGTCGCCGCGACGGCGCTGTCGCATGGCGACCAGCGCAAGCTCGAGGTCGCGCTGATGATCGCGCTGGAGCCCAAGGTGTTCATGTTCGACGAGCCGACCGCCGGCATGAGCATCGACGAAGTGCCCGTCGTGCTGAATCTCATCGCGCAGCTCAAGCAGGACAAGAGCAAGATCATCCTGCTCGTCGAGCACAAGATGGACGTGGTGCGCTCGCTCGCCGATCGCATCATCGTGCTGCATAACGGCCAACTCGTCGCCGACGGCCCGCCGGCCGACGTGATCGCTTCGCCGATCGTGCAGGAGGCCTATCTCGGCGTTGCCCCCAAGACGGTTGCCGAGGGCGCAGCATGACCGATCTTCTCAAGCTCTCGGGCGTGCACACCCATATCGGCCGCTATCACATTCTCCAGGGCATAGACCTCGCCGTCCCGCAAGGGCAGGTGACGATGCTGCTCGGGCGCAACGGCGCCGGCAAGACCACGACGCTGCGGACCATCATGGGGCTGTGGCAGGCCTCCTCCGGCGAGATCACACTCGGTGGGATGCGCATCGAGAGCCTGGCCACGCCCGACATCGCGAGACTCGGCGTCGGCTATGTGCCCGAAAGCATGGCCGTGTTTTCCGACCTCACGGTGAAGGAAAATCTCATCCTCGCCGCGCGCGACGCGGCGATGGACGACACGCAGCTGGAATGGATTTTCGGCTTCTTCCCGGCGCTGCGCCGGTTCTGGCTGTCGCGCGCGGGTAGCCTCTCCGGCGGGCAGAAGCAGATGCTGTCGATCGCGCGCGCGATCATCGAACCGCGCAAGCTGCTGCTGATCGACGAGCCGACCAAGGGTCTCGCGCCCGCGATCGTGATGGCGCTGATCGAGTGCCTGAAGGAGATCAAGCGCAAGGGCGCGACCATTCTCCTCGTCGAACAGAATTTCTTTGCCGCGCGCGAGCTCGGCGATAGCGTGCTGGTCATGGACAACGGCACCATCGTTCATCGCGGCGAGATGGCTGATCTCGCCGCCGACGTGCCGCTGCAGGAGCGGCTGCTGGGCCTGAGCCTGGAGGCACATCAGTGACTGAGCTCGCCGCATCCGATCCGCTGCCCAAGCCGAAGCGCGACTTCGCGCCGGTCCTGCTGCCGATCGCACTCGCGCTTGTCATGATTCCGCTGGTCGGATCGCCCTCGACCTGGCTGACGCTGACCGCGGCGAGCCTTGCCATGGGCATGATGATCTTCATCATGGCCTCCGGCCTGACGCTGGTGTTCGGCCTGATGGACGTGTTGAATTTCGGCCACGGCGCCTTCATCGCGGTCGGTGCCTATGTCGCGACGCTTGTGTTCGCGCCGTTCGCAGCTTCCGTTCAGGCGGATTCGCTCTGGGTCAATCTCGCAGTGTTGGCGCCGGCGGCGCTGCTGTCGATGGCGGTCTCGGGCGCGCTCGGCCTCGTCGTCGAGCGCGTGCTGATCCTGCCGGTGTACGGCCAGCATCTGAAGCAGATCCTGATGACGACGGGCGGGCTCATCGTCGCGGAGCAGACGCTGTACGCGCTGTGGGGACCGCAGATCATTCCCATGCCACTGCCATCGTCGCTGCGCGGCTCCTTCATCTTCGGCGACGTTGCGATCGCCAAGTACCGCGTGCTGGCGACGCTGATCGGGCTCGCGGTCTTCGTCGCGATCCAGCTCGTGCTCAACCGCACCAAGCTCGGCCTCCTGATCCGCGCCGGCGTCGAGAACCGCGAGATGGTCGAGGCGCTCGGCTATCGCATCCGCCGGCTGTTCCTCGGCGTGTTCATGACGGGATCGGCGCTGGCCGGCCTCGGCGGCGTGATGTGGGCGCTCTATCGCGAGCAGGTCCATGCCTCCATGAGCGACGAGCTCACGGTGTTGATCTTCGTCGTGGTCATCATCGGCGGGCTTGGATCGATCGGCGGCTGCTTCATCGGCGCGATCCTGGTGGCGATGATCGCCAATTACGGCGGCTTCCTGGTGCCGAAACTCGCTCTCGTTTCCAATATCCTGCTGATGGTGGCCATTCTGATGTGGCGGCCGCGCGGCCTCTATGCGGTGACCAGCCGATGATGATCCTGTCAGGCGATCCGCCGAAGAGCCGCGTGCTCACGCTCATTCTCGTCGTCATCATCCTGGCGCTGGCGGCGACGCCGTTCCTGTTTCCGGGAGCAAAAGCACTGAACGTCGCGGCCAAGATCTGCGTCTTTGCCGCCTTGGTCGCGTCCTACGATCTGCTGCTCGGCTATACCGGCACGGTGTCGTTCGCGCACACGATGTTCTACGGCATCGGCAGCTACGCGATCGCGATCGCGCTGTACGGCATGGGCCCGAACTGGGCCGCGGTCGCAACCGGCATCGTCGTCGGCCTGCCGCTCGCCGCGCTGCTGGCGCTTGCGATCGGCCTGTTCTCGCTGCGGGTGGCCGCGATCTTCTTCGCGATGATCACGCTGGCGGTCGCCTCCGCCTTCCAGGTGCTGGCTTCGCAGCTTTCGTGGCTCACGGGGGGCGAGGACGGGCGCAGCTTCCAGCTGCCGGGGCTGCTGCGCCCCGGCACGGTGCTGATCTCCAGGAACCTGCTCGGCTTCGAGATCAACGGCCGTATCCTGACCTTCTATCTGGTGTTCGCGATCTCGGCCCTGATGATCCTCGCGCTGCTGCGCGTGGTGAACTCGCCGTTCGGCCGCGTGCTGCAGGCGATCCGCGAGAACCGCTTTCGCGCCGAGGCGCTCGGCTTCCGCACCGTCTTTCATCTCACTTACGCGAACTGCCTCGCGGCCCTGGTCGCCGCCAGCGCCGGCATTCTCAATGCGCTGTGGCTGCGCTATGCCGGCCCGGACACATCGCTCAGCTTCTCCATCATGCTGGATATTCTCTTGATGGTCGTGATCGGCGGCATGGGCACGATCTATGGCGCGATCATCGGCGCCACGATCTTCATCCTCGCCCAGAACTATCTGCAGTCGCTGATGGGCGTCGCCTCCAAGGCTGCAAGCGAGGCCGGCCTGCCGCTGCTGCCGGGGCTGCTGCATCCCGACCGCTGGCTGCTCTGGCTCGGGCTGCTGTTCATCGCCAGCGTCTATTTCTTCCCGACCGGTGTGGTCGGACGGCTGCGCCAGCGCGGTGGCGAGAGGAGCGCCGGCGCTTCGCATTAAGCGTTCGTTAACGATGCAGCGCAGCGCGCTTCACGTCGCGCGCAACCGACACGTGACGCGCGGCGGCTCCCGCGCTGCTGGATATCCGTACTATTCCGCCACCTGTTTAAGCCATGGGTAACCGGCTTTCCTAAGCATTGCGCCATGTGTCCATGGTATTTCTGCTCCTCCAGGGGAGTGGGATGCGCCAGGTTTTGCGACAGATGGCAGCTGCGATGGTCCTGGCCGCGAAAGGCGGCTGGGACGCGGCCATGCGGCGCGGCCCGGTGCTGTGGTTGACACTGTCGGGCATGTTGCTTGTCGCCGGCATCTTCGTCGTGACCGCGATGGCCGTCGGCGAGTTTCGCGAGAGGACGCTCACCAACCGCGAGCGCGAGATTGAAAACACCGTGCAGCTGATCGCACGGCACTTCGATCAGCAATTTGAAGATTCGGACGTCGTCGCGGCCGATCTAATCGATCAGATGCGGATGCCGGAGATCACCTCGCCGCAGATGTTCCGCGAGCGTATGTCGGGGCCCGAGGCCAACCGGATGCTGAGAGGCAAGATCAGCCCGGTCTCCTATCTCGGCGACATCGCGATCTACGATGCCGACGGTGAGCTGATCGCCTGGTCGCGCGCGGGGCCGCTACCCAAAATCAACATTTCCTCGCGAGCCTATTTCCAGTCGTTCAAGACCAATCCGGTGTCGGAGCCGGTGCTGCTGGAATCCGTGCGCAGCTTCCTGATCGGCAAATGGACCACGATCGTCGCGCGCCGGCTCAGCCTGCCCGATGGCACCTTCGTCGGTGTGATGGTCAGGCGGATCGACCCCGACAGCTATCAACGCTATTTCGCCTCCGTCGCGCTGGCCGAGGGCGCATCCATCTCGCTCTTCGATCGCGAAGGCGTGATGCTGGCGCGCTACCCGCATGTCGAATCGATGATCGGGACAAGCTTCAAGAGCGCGCCGCTGATGCAGAAGGTGCTGGCCCACGGCGGTCAGCATACTCTCCGCGTCAAGAGCCCGGTCGACGGCGAGGAGAGACTCGGCTCGGCCGTGTTGCTGACCCACTTTCCGCTGACCATCGTCGCCACCGATACCATGTCGACCGCGCTTGCCGACTGGCGGCAGCAGACCGGGTTCATGGTCACCACCGCCACGGTATCGGCCGCCGTGATCGCGTCGATCCTGTTCTTGATCATCCGTCAGATCAAGCGGCAGAACAGCGAGGCCCAGCAGCGGCTGGAGGCGGAGCGGCTGCGGCTCGACACCGCCATCAACAACATGTCGCAGGGGCTGATCCTGTACGACGCCGCCGGCTATATCGTCGCCTGCAATCGCCGCTATGCCGACATGTTCGGCCTCTCTCACGACGTCATCAAGCCCGGCTGCCACATCACCGAAGCGATGCGCCACCGCAAGGAGCGCAACGCGTTCAGCGGCGACGTGGAGGCGTTCTGCGCCGAGGTCATGAACGGCGTCGCCGAAGGCAAGGTCGCCACCAGAACGCATCAATTGCCGAACGGCCGCGCCTTCCAGGTCATCAACACGCCGCTCGCCCAGGGCGGTTGGGTCGCCACGATCGAGGAGATCACCGAACGGCGCAATCTGGAACAGGAGCGCGACCGCAACTACACGTTCCTGCGCGAGATCATCGACCACATCCCGTCGCAGATCACGGTCAAGGATGCCAGGACCCGCCAATACCTGCTCATCAACCGCACCGCTGCGGAGCAGTTCGGCCAGTCGCGCGAAGCCGTCGTTGGCAAGACCCCCCTCGACATATACCCTGGCGACATCGCCAGGCTCGTCAACGAGGCCGACGGCGAGGCGCTGCAGACGACCGGAGGCCTGTTCACGGACGAGCATCCCTGGCTGAGCCAGACCATGGGACTGCGCTACATCACCTCGACCCGGATCGGCATCCGCGACGGCTCGGGCGAGCCGCGCTACCTCATCAATGTCGTCGAGGACGTCACCGAGCGGCGGCGCGCCCACGACAAGATCGCGCATATGGCGCACTACGATGCGCTGACCGACCTGCCCAACCGCACGCTGTTCCGCGAGCAGATCGAGCGCGAGCTGGAGAAGGTCGCAGGCGGCGAGCAGTTCGCGCTGCTCTATATCGACGTCGACGAATTCAAGGGCATCAACGATTCGCTTGGCCACCACGTCGGCGACGAGCTGCTGAAAGCGATCGCGGGCCGCATCCGTGCCTGCCTCAAGCCTGATGATCTGATCGCGCGCCTCGGCGGCGACGAATTTGCCGTGATCCAGACCGGGGTCGGGTCATCCAGTGACGTGCTGGCCTTCGTGACGCAAATCCATGAAGCGATCCGCCGCCCCTATCACTGCCTCGGCCATCAGCTCTCCACCGACGCCAGCATCGGCATCGCGCTGGCACCGCAGGATGGCGCCGATCTCGACCAGCTCATCAAGAACGCCGACCTTGCGATGTACGGCGCCAAGGCGCAGGGCCGACGCACCTATCGCTTTTTCGTGCCGGAGATGGATGCGAGCGCCAAGGCCCGCCTCAGCCTGGAGCAGGATTTGCGCCAGGCGCTGGTCAATGGCGGCTTCGAAATCCACTACCAGCCGCTGGTCAATTTGCAGTCGGGCGAGGTCTCCGGCTGCGAGGCGCTGCTGCGCTGGCGCCATCCGGAACGCGGCATGGTGTCGCCGGCCGAATTCATTCCGATTGCCGAGGACACCGGCCTGATCAACGAGCTCGGCGACTGGGTGCTGCGCACGGCCTGCAACGAGGCCGCGACCTGGCCCGCCCATGTGCGTCTCGCCGTCAACGTCTCGCCGGTACAGCTCAAATGCGACACGCTGGCGCTGCGGATCGCGGGGGCGCTGGCCGCCTCCGGCCTCGCACCGCACCGGCTCGAGCTCGAGATCACCGAAGCCGTGCTGATCCGCGACGACGAGGCGGCGCTCGCGATCCTGCACCAGCTCCGCTCGATCGGCGTGCGCATTGCGCTTGACGATTTCGGCACCGGCTATTCCTCGTTGAGCTATCTGAAACGCTTCCCGTTCGACAAGATCAAGATCGACCGCTGCTTCGTCGCCGACATCGCCGAAACCAGCGAATCGCCCGTGATCGTGCAGGCGGTGGTGAACATCGCCTCCGCCAGCAACATGACCACCGTTGCCGAAGGCGTCGAGACCGAAGCCCAGCGCGACCTGCTGCGCAACCTGGGCTGCACGGAAATGCAGGGCTATCTGTTCAGCAGGCCGAGGCCGGCGGCCGAGGTGCGCGAGCTGTTCGGCGCCGGCGATGCGATTCCTGTCGCTGCGGTGGCCTGACATGGCAAGGCTCACCAAGACTCCCGCGAAGACCGTTGATGTCGCCGATTCCTACGCGGTGCGGCTGATGCAGCATCTGGTGGTGCCGACCTTCGTGATCGATCCGAAGCGGCGCGTCGTGATCTGGAACAGGGCCTGCGAGCGCCTGACTGGCGTTGCCGCCTCCGAGGTGATCGGCACCAACAGGCATTGGCAGGCCTTCTACGAGATCAAGCGCCCCTGCCTCGCCGATCTGGTCGCGCTCGACCGCCCCGAGCAGCTGCCGGAATTCTATTCGGAATACGCCGCGCGCGGCCACAACGGGCTCGGCTTCAGCGCCGAGAACTGGTGCGTGATGCCGAAGCTCGGCAGCCAGCTCTATCTTGCGATCGACGCCGGCCCGATCCACGACGAGGCCGGCAATCTGATCGCCGTGGTGGAGACGCTGCGCGATCTCACCGACCAGAAGCGCGCCGAGATGGCGCTGAAGGAGCTCGCGACCAAGGACGGGCTGACCGGGCTTTCGAACCGTCGCGCGTTCGATCAGATGCTGATGAGCGAATGGGCGCGCGCGCAACGGACGCAGAAGCCGCTGGCGCTGCTGTTCGTCGACGTCGATCATTTCAAGCTGTTCAACGACGCGCACGGCCACCAGACCGGCGACGAGTGCCTGCGCGAGGTCGCGCGCGTGGTCAGCCGCCATGCCGTGCGCCCGCTGGATCTCGCCAGCCGCTACGGCGGCGAGGAATTCGCGCTGATCCTGCCCGACATGAGCCGCGACGAGGCCTGCGCCATCGCCGAGGAGATCCGCAGCGCCGTGATGGGCTTGCGGATCACCCATGGCGCCAACGGGGCCGGCGAGCACGTCACCCTCAGTGTCGGCGTCGCCAGTCACGTCCCCGGCGAGGCCGATGGCTCCCCCGACGGTCTGCTGGGCGCAGCCGACCAGGCGCTCTATGCCGCCAAGCGGCTCGGCCGCAACCGGGTGGTCTGCTCCGAGCGGGTGCTGACCGAATTCGTAGGCCTCGGCCGGGATCATCCGACGGTTGGCGATCAGGTTCCTGGCCTCGCCCCGCGCAGATCGGCCTGAAGCGCAGCTATTGCCGTTTGAAGAACGACGTCGCGGTCGCGCCTGGGCGACGGCTAGCCTTTGTCGAAACCATGACCGCGAAAACAACCCCATGCACAGTAGACGGCTCTCGCCAAATCAAAGGCTTAGCACGAGCCCCACCGATGCGACGGCAGCCCGCGGGGAACGCAGCGCAATGCGGGATTTTGCCTGCGACTTGGACCTCGCCGAACGAGGCGCCATCGACTTCGGAAAATCCGTTGACGCGTCGGGCAAAACAGTGCCATGATGGCATCATCGCAAGTCAAGCGACGGTTGCCCATCCCTCGCCATTAGGCTATTGAGGCGGCGCTGCACCCGTAGCTCAGCTGGATAGAGCGTTGCCCTCCGAAGCTGGACCGGTAACATAGCTTTTTGCTGAAAAAATGAACTCCTCAAAGCGACCAGAGCGTCATTTTCTCCTCTGCGGCACGACCGGGCCACACTAGACGACGTGAAAACTATCTTCGCTCCGAAGAAGTTCGGCGAGCAATTGCAGCCAAAGCACTGGCCTATGAGCCTGCACTCGGACTCAACTCGCGATCGCTTTTTTATAGAAGCCTAACCTCGGCCTTTCCATTATGGCGGATCCGAAGAGAGGCCTCAGCTGGCGTTGCCTTCGGGAGACGCTCCTTCAGCAATAAGAAATTCGGCAAACACTTCCGCAAACGGAAAGTCGGTTAGAGGCTCCAAGAATAGAAACTGGCCCTGCGGGTTGATCTCGCCCTGGGCGTCGTCAGCAATGCACGAAAGCCTCAGCGACTCGAACTCTCCGTCCCCCGCCACGGTCTCCTCGACCAGCCAAGGCCGCCCCCGGAGCTCCACAAAAGCCCCAGCCTCAAGTTTCCCCGCTTCCAGTGTGGCCTTACTGACCCGGATAGGACAATAGTTGCGGCTAAGGCGCCACACAACTATTTGCTAGGGAAACGGAGAAGATGGAGAAAACCTATCGGTTGCTCGGCAAGGATCGGCAGATTTATTCGAGCAGCACACCGGGGGCGCTCGGCGGAAACGGCCAAATGAAGATTTACGGCCAGCTAAACTGCTCGTCTGCCATGCGAGCGGTTGCCGCTGGCAACAGCTACCAAAAACATCGAGTATTCTTTGCCGACGAAGCCACCGCGATCGGGGCTGGCTATCGACCGTGCGGTAATTGCATGCGTGAGAAATACAAAGCCTGGCGCGCCACCCAATCGCAAAGATGAGCAATTTGCAGAGACCTAATCAAGGATACGATCTCGTCGGCGACATCCACGGTCACGCAGGCCCTCTACGTCGGTTGCTGGATGAACTCGGCTATACAGAGGTCGAGGGAATTTTCCGACATGCCGCGCGGAAAATGATCTTTGTCGGTGACTTCATCGATCGCGGTCCGCAACAACGGGAGGTTCTTCGTATTGCCCGCGCGATGTGCAAGGCCGGGACCGCTAGAGCGGTCTTAGGAAATCATGAGTTCAACGCCATCGGTTGGGCGGCCCAGAATGAGGACGGGCACTTCCTTCGAGAGCATTCTGCCAAAAATGCGCGCCAGCACGCTGAATTTCTCCTCCAATTCGGAGAGGGCTCCGCTGCTCATATGGAAGCCGTCGGTTGGTTTAGAAGCCTGCCGATTTGGCTGGACCTTCCGGGCCTTCGTGTAGTCCACGCGTGCTGGCATGAAACGTCCCGCGTGGCCCTCATGCCATTTTTGGACGAGCGAGGCTGCATCACGGAGACAGGAATCCGGGAAAGTTATCGTCGCGGAACAGCCGCACATGCCGCTGTCGAGACACTCCTCAAGGGCCCAGAACAACGATTGCCCGAGGGTATTCATTTCTTCGATAAGGATGGGCACAAGCGAGAGGAGGTGCGCCTCCGGTGGTGGGACGACGCCGCGACGACGTTCCGAAGCGCCGCCCTCAGCATGGACGGGCGAGAAGACGAGTTGCCTGATTCAGCGCTCCCCAGAGACTTCCGATACACCGGGAACAAGCCAGTGTTCTTCGGCCACTATTGGCTGCAAGGCCTCCCTGAGCTCACCGCCCGGAACGCTGCCTGTCTCGACTTCAGTGTAGCCAAAAACGGTCATCTAACGGCTTATCGATGGTCGGGAGAAACCGATCTGTTGACCGAAAACCTAATATCGGTCGCTGCATAGGGAGCTAATTCGCCGCAGCAGCGGCGAATTAGAACCGCCACAGCCCCGGCACGCTCGGCATTTTTTGGCGCACCCGACACGATTCGAACGTGCGACCTTTGCCTGAGGAGGGCCCCGCAACCATGCTACCGAGCCAGCCCAGGCAAACCAAGCGGTTGCCCATCCCTCGCCATTAGGCTATTGAGGCGGCGCTGCACCCGTAGCTCAGCTGGATAGAGCGTTGCCCTCCGAAGGCAAATGCAAGCTCTTTCTGATGGTCGAGGGTGTCGTAAAAAACGAGTGAAACCAAGCGATTGGCGAAACTCGAAGGAAGCACGAAAATCGCATTCGAGGTCGCGGAAGCACCACGGAAGCAAACCGAAAGGAGGTTGTGGAGTACGAATGGCGATGATCGGCGAGGCTTTAGCCCGCGTCGTTTGAGCCATGTCGATTCTAGAATTCGCGATTGACCGTGGTCGATCTCGGACACTATCTGAATATCGATGCGCCCGTAGCTCAGCTGGATAGAGCGCCACCCTCCGAAGGTGGAGGCCACACGTTCGAATCGTGTCGGGCGCGCCATTTGCGTACAAAACCACGAACATTTCCGTTCTCGGTCTGTTTGCCGGCGATGGCGGCTTGCAGGACGTCCTTGCTGCCGATGATCCGGATGGCACGGTCGTCAACCTCGACCGCATCGAGGATCGAACGGATGTAAGCCTTGCGCGTATTGGTATCGCCGGCGTCCAACTTGTCGGACATCAGTCGCGCAAATGCATCGATCTTCTGGGCGTCGACAGCTGCGGCCGTGCCGCAAAGGGCCCGGGCCTGGTCGAGGGCTGCCTTCGCGCGCTCGCGTTGGCCTTTCAGGGCGGCGGTACGCTCCCTCAGGATATCATCCAACTCAACGATGCCATCCTCAATAGACCGATAAAGGCGCTTCAGGCGATCTTCCGAGTCGCTCAGTTCTTTTTGCAAGGCAACCAGCCGCTGGCTCGCGGATTCAGTCTTCGCGGCCTGGCGTTCGATCAGCGACTTTAGGAGGTCGGCGAGCCGGTCAGGAGCCAGCACGCACGCCTTTAGGTTGGTCAAAACGATGTCATCCAAGGTCGCGGCCGGGATATGACGACCCTTGCAGACAGTTTTGCCCTTCTGCTGGCAACCCGCACAGGAATAATACGAATACGACCGGCCCTGCCGGTTAGTCGTTCCCGTACGGGTCATTCCCGCTCCGCAGGACGCGCAGACCGCGATGCCCGTGAGCAGCGAAGGGCCGTTGACTACACGGGGCGGCGTGGTCTTAGGATTGTTACGCGCCAGTTTTGCTTGCACGCGCTCGAAGTCGTTCTTCTCGATCAGAACCGGGATAGTGATGTGGACGACGCTGGACGGATCATGGTGGCGCCCATCACGCGAGCTGCGCACGCCGTAGGGCCACTGGCCAGTGGCATAGCAAGCGTTGGTCAGGATCTTGTGCACCGGCCCGACGCCGAAAGTGGCGCCCCGTCGCGTGCGGTAGCCGTGGCTGTTGAGCCACTTCGTCGCCTCCTTCACGCCGAGCGGGCCGGTTGTGCCGTCCCCGTCCAGATAGAGCTTGTAGAGCAACCGGACAGTCTCGGCTTCGACGGGATCGATATCGAGCTTCTTCTTGACCTTCTGTCCGCGTCGCTCCGCTTCAACGATCTTGTAGCCGAGTGGCGGCGTGGCACCATTCCAAAAGCCCTGCCGCGCCGACTCGCGCATCGCCCGCGTCGTGTTTTTGGAGATTTCACGGGAGGTGTGCTCGTCAAAGGCTCCGATGATTTGTCTTACAAGGATTTGGCTGGGATCATCGCCAGTCGGTTGGGTCACCGAGATGACCTCGACGCCATGCTTGCGCAACTTGCGGATGGTCAGCTCCATCTCGGCGACGTTGCGAAAGAAGCGATTGAATGCGTAGAACACGATCGCATCGTAGGGATGGTCCGGCGCGCAGGCCCTGTCAATCATCGCCTGCAGCACGGGCCTGCGGTCGTCCGTCGCTGTCTTCGCCTCGACGAATTCCTCGACGATCGCGCAACCATTCTGATCGCAGAAGCCCGCCGTGATCTTGCGCTGGCTCGGGATCGAAGCTTCGTTGGAAAATTGTCGCCCGGTGCTGACCCTGTAATAGGTCGCAACGCGCCTTGGCGCATCGTCTTGCTTCTGAACCGAGTTGCGAAATACGTGCTTGTTCATGGTCAGACCTGCGATTGCACAGTGCTAAGTCTTGGCTGTCTCGGATCGAATCTGCGCAGCAGATAAGGTACCCTGTCAATCAAAATCTGCGCACAAGATCAGCGTTCCTTCGGGGTGTTGCCGAGCAAGTCCTGGAGTTCTGCACCCAGTAAAATTTCAATTGCGCGCAGTTCTCTCTCAAGGATCGGCACGGACTGCGGTATCTCAATCGTCACCTGGAAATCGGCCGGTTGTGGCTGGCGCGGGCCACGCTTCCGCGGCGCACTGGACTTACCAGGCGCGACATTGCCGAACACCAAGATAGCTCGTTTGCGAAGGCTTGCGCGCCTAGAGCTCATGGCTGAGCTCCCGTCGCCGTTCGCGTGAACGTTCGGCCGTCCGACCGAGGGGCCTTATCCCCTCGATCACATCGAGCGTGGAGATCTTGGGTGCTGCGCGGGAAAGCCGCTCGGCCAGCCAGCCCCGGCGCTGTGCTTCCGCGAAGACCAGGCCGTCACGCTGCTGATCGAACGGCAGTTCGGAGGCGAGCCGCCGATCAATGCTCTTGGCGTCAAGGACGAGCGTCGTCCGCTCGCGTGCTCGGCTCGCCGCCACGTAAATGTCATGACGATTGTAGCTGTGGTCCAGATAGGCGATGGCGTGGTCGACCGTTAGGCCCTGGCTTCCGTAGACCGTCGAGGCGTAGGCCCAGCCAAGACGCGGCCGCCCCTGCGCGTCAGCAAGCCGCATGGGATCGAAAGTGGTCTGTCGCCCGTTGATATCGGCTTCGATGAGGATGCGGCTCGCATCGCTCGAGGACTGAGCGGTTTCGCTGACGTTGACAATGGTGGCTGCAGAGCCGTTGACCACGCCCAGTTCGTCATCACGGCCGAGGAATCTGATCCTGTCCCCCGCGGCCAGTGAGATCTGGGCGGTGTGGCCGGAGGGCGTGGCCGCGGTGAAGCTAACCTCGGTCCCCCTGATAATCCCGGCCTCCTTGAGGCGCTCGCGTGCCGCTCGCGAGATAGCGGCAACTGTCGCGTTGGACTTGGCGAGGATCAGGACTGAGGCGCCTCGATCGTGCGCATGGATCTGCTCGGCGGCATCAAGCGCCGCCGTAACGGCCGCTTTGGCTCCGTCCGCCTCGATCAACAAACCTCGGTCTGCGAAGGCCTCGAGCGCGGGGGCTGCCCGCCCGCCGCCGAAGGAAGTGATGGCCTCTCGGGCCCAGGGCTCCCGCTGGCGGACAATGTTGCTCACTCGCGCTGCTTCAACGGCCCGCGCCACGAGGTCGAGACCAGGGCCGGCGCCAATCGCCTGGAGCTGCCGGCGATCCCCCACCAGTATGATCTTGGCGCCGGCATTGGTTACGGCGTCGAGCAGCGCGCCCATGTCCCGCGAGGACAATAGGCCCGCCTCGTCGACGATCAGAACGGTCCGGCTGTCGAGAATCTTTTCGCCGGCTCTCAGTCGCGCGATCCAGGAGGCCGTCGCCCGCGCCTCGATTCCAAGATCGTCCCGGAGCATGTTTGCGATCCGCCAGGCGGATGCGGTGGCGATCACCCGGCACCCGGCTGCAGCGTATCCACCCACGACCGGCGCCAAGAGCGTGGACTTGCCGACCCCGGGGGCCCCCTCGACGATCGCGACCGCGGAGCTAGTGGTCGCCGCCAGCGCCGCGTCGGTCTGTTCTGCCGTGAGGCCGGAGGCGTTGCAACGATCCCGCAGCGCCCCCGGATCGACGGCAAGCCAGGACTGGTTCGCGAGACGTCGCGCCTGCTCGACGACATTCCGCTCGATCGCGAGCATTTCGGGGGTGGAGTAACAGGGCAGCCCGAGGGGATCGCGGCCGATCTCGACAACGGCCCCCTGGCTCAGCAGGCAATTGAGCTCGACATTCGCACGCTCCGCTGGCAAGCTGGTGCCGACGAGGGCGGCGGCCACCGCGCGCAAGAGCTCGCGCCGCTCGATAACGCTCTCATGCTCGGTGAGATTGGCCGGCAGGGCTGCCATCCTCTCCGAAAGCAGCCGTTCGGCCGCCTGCTGATCAAGCACCGTGGAGTGATCCCGCAAGCTGTCGGCGAATGATTCCGTGTCCAAGCCGAGCGACTGCGCCGCATCGCGCCAGACGTCTTCCCGCCGGAGGCTTTCGCCCTCAAGCTTGCTGCTTCGCGTCGCCTTGGCGATTGCGCCGGCGAGTGCGGCTGCCTCGCCGCTGATGACACCGTGCTCCGCAAGTTCGTCCTCGATCTCCTGTCGTCGCGCGCTGAAATATCTGATGGTCGCATCGTCGACGCCTGCAATCTCGAACACGCCATTCTTGCCGACGCGGTCGATCGCAAAACCGATCTTCTCGAGCTCATGCGCGAGAGCGGCGTGATACGTCGCACCCGCGGCCATCTTGAAATCGCGGATGATTTTTGAATGCAGCCCACCGATCGTGTGATCGCTTTGACGTGTAGCAATGTTCAAACAGACGCAATGCGTATGCAGATTTGGGTCGGCGAATACCTTCCCATCGCTATGCTGAGCCGGCCGGCTTTCGCCATGCCGAAACGTCGCAGAAGTCAGGGCCACCTTTTCGAGAAAGGCACCGTTGCGGCCGCGACGCGCCCACGTCGCCTCGCGCTCCAACATCGACAGTGTGGCGCGAACGGCCTTCTGCTGAGCCGCTTCGATCAGACGTTTTGTATCGTACGGTGCAAGACCCCAGACCACCCCGACTGAACGCGGGGCACTCAGGGTGATGTCGAAGGCGGGCGTGCGCTCCTTGTGCCGACGAATCTGTTCGAGCAGTGGGGCACCATCTTCATCGCGCGCGTGATACAGGCGATCGAAGGTGGCGCGGTCGACGGGTGAGCCGTCGACGATGGCAAACTCTCCTGCAGGCGCGTACCAGATGCCAGCCGGTTCGCTGCTGCCGGCGTAATACTCCGTCTCGCGCTGACGCGTGTAGTACGTGCTCGCCGCTGCCGGATTCCAGGTCGCAACCACGAAGAAAGCCCCCAATGGAGGCCTTCTTCAATATGCATATCTCGACCAATTGCGATTGAATCAATGCGGTCAGATTGTTATAGATATCTCAATGGCTTGGCGTTGGCGCTGAATGCTTGAAAGCTCAGCTCTATGGCGCCACCTGCGTTACCTTGATCCACCACTTACGACCGTTCCTCAAAGAGGCCGTGCCGATCACCCGCCGCCGATCGGGGACCAATCACAATAGTCAAATCCGGTGGATGAGAATTCCAGGGCAAATCCTTCAGCGGTGGACCCTGTGCTGACACCTGCACGACGAGCTTTCTCCGCATGGAGAGATCCGTGCCACCGCAAGACAAGTTCCACCGAAGGCCATCAGGTCAGCGAGAATCGTCGATTGTAGTACTCAAATTTGAGTGTGTCTGGCGGTCTCATTGCGAAGCGCGACGAATGAGCTCTTTTCCGATGGAATACCGTTTGTGCAGCCTCGCATAGGGAGGCGATCTTTTCCTGGACGCATTTGACGCCTTGCAACTCATAGCCTAACCCCAGTGCCACACCAAGAATTTCGATCCGTGACCACAAGCTCGAAGACCTTGAACCTCGGATGCCGCGTTCTAAATCAAGGCGCACAAGCCACTGCGAAGAAGCACAAATGTCGGACCTTGAAAGGCAAGGCGTATCGTCTCGCCGAGACCATCATCGCCCCGAGCGAGCTTTAATGGCCGCCATAGGCAACTCATTGACCGGCTGCGAAACCGCGACTGGATATCAGTCTCAAAACTCTCAGATCATTCAAGCATACGGCGCACGCTAGGCCAAAATGGATGGATCGAGCGGCGTATGCGATTGCGGGGGTCGAGTATCGAATAGCGCAGAGCGGCCTTGCCGAGCTGCAGTTGCAACGATAACAAGAGTGTAGCGCAAGGCGTAGATGCCCCATGTCAAAAGCTATGGAATTGATCGTCGCAGGTTATGTCAAGGGTAAGAACCGGCGCGCTCTATCGGATCTTCTTGCCCACCGCCGGAAGGTGCTGGCCGAGCTTCAGGCCGTGACGGGCATCAATCCAGCGAACGCCGCACAGGCCGTGCAGGAGGAATTGTCGATTGTGGAGGCGGGGCTCCAAGAGCTCAAGCTGCCGCCCGGTTCTCTGCCTGAAAACGAGTTCTAACTCTCACCGCATCACGGCTATCTGCAATTTCGCCACAGCGTCATTTCCCTGCAAGGGTCCGGCGAAGCTGTTGACGGCAACGTCTCGGTTGCGAATTTGTTCTATTGAGAAAGTCGCCACATGACTCTTGCCCAGTTTTGGATGACAAAAGGGGAGGGCAGCGTCTGCTCATCTCGCTCGCCTTGCAACTCGTTATTGCGCTAAGGGCGGGAAACTACTGGGCTGAAAGTCGTTGGATGTCGCCGGCCCGGGTGCTGTGAGAATCATTTGGGCCAGTGTGCCGTCGTGCCGTGCCCGGTGAGATCAGTAGTTGCCTCATTCGGAACGAGCAGGTTGCTAATATTGCTTCGGTACGAGCGTTGTCGCCCTCTTGCTTCAGAAGGGGGCATCGCTTTTTCGCTCAGGGCCATTCAGCGACTTTCATCGACCTTTGCCGTCCGCGCGATCCCATCAGCTGTGAGCCGGTAAAGCGTATCAGGGCCCTGCTCGATGAGCGATGTCTCGGCGAAGGCCGCAAACATGGCTTTCGGAATGCGTAGCGCGGCGCGATAGCTTCCATTTGCTGCCAACATCCGCACGTGCTTTCGTTCCGCCGTGACGATCCAGACATCGTTCGGTGTCCTCTCATCCACCAGAAGTCGGAAGTCGTTTTCGGCGATTAGTTGGAGAGCCTCGCCGGCGGATTTCATAGGTGCCCCGTTCTTCGGGAGTTGGTTTTCGCAACCATGGCCTTAACATCTTCAGGTTGAACGAACGTTACCAGCGTTTTTAGAACTTGATTGTCTTTTCGAAGCCTGCCCGCGCCTTCAGCCGGCGGCCGAGAATGGGAGCGTAAAAAATTTTGCGGATTTCTGGGGCATCTTGCGGACAAATCTTTTGAGGAGAGCAGGAGACGACCTCGCCAAAGAAGGGGCAATGGATCCTTCGCCGACGAGGTCGTGACGCCAACTTGGAAAGGCGCCTCTGACATTCTACCGGAACTTGCGATCGTTTGTGCTGGAAGATGCGTGTGGTCGGACCGAAGAAAGTAAAATAATTCGAGGCTTTGGTAGAACGTAGAGCCTCGCGGAAGAGACGGGTTGCTCGCTGTGACAGAAAAGCCGCAGTTCGCATTTCTTTCGGTAAGGTACACCTTTGATGCGGTCTTTGCTCTCAACAATGGCTAGTTGTCTGACCGGAAAAGGATGGGCGCCGCGCGTCCAAATTCAAAAATGGCTTACCGGGTTTATTCGAAGGCGAGCGTCGGTGCGGTTGGCATTATCGTCGAGACCGCGAAAGACGCGCTGGTTAAAGCAGCCGAGTTTGCCGAAGATGGTGTCGATGTGGTGGTCAAGGATTTTGCCGGGCGCGTAATCGACCTGGACGCCCTCGCCGAACGCGCCGCCAACGAGTAGTTGCTTAGCAACGGACAGGGCCATCCCGTAGTCGTGCAGTCCGGTCGGTCGTTTCCGCTTGATGCTTGTCGCGACAGCCTCGAGACATTCCGTAATGGAGGTTTCTGCCCCGAATTGTATCGGCATTCGGCTGTGCGAACCAAGCTCGGCTCAATTACGCCCCGGCGCAACTTACTTTAACCAATCCCTTCAGCCCGCTTGAAACCAACGCGCCCCAAGGGGATAAGGGATGCTCTGATGTGAACCACTGGATGCACCACTGATGGCGGGTTGGATGGTAACGGTCGCCGTCGTGAGAGAAAACGACGAACTCGGTCATGAGATGTATGCGGTTGCAATTGACGATCCGGCCCAAGCCGCGCAGTTTGCATTGAAGGTCGCCAACAGCGATGCCGCGGTGGTAGACGGCGAGATAGACGAGGCTTCGATAAAGAGCATTGGGCTGAAGCCAGGAGATCTCATGAAAGTGTTGGATGAGACATCGGACCCGCTCACCAGCAATATGCGACGTCACTAACTCTGCTCAGCGGTTTGAAGCGGACTCAACCGAGCGCCAGTTCGGCGGGGGAGTGTGTGCCTTTGCACCCCGTTGAGGCGCAGTTGATACTCACAGTATCGGTCACAACCAACCGGGAGTGAAGGATTTCCTCCAACCCACGGGCATCAGGAGGCGGCGCTTTCCTGTCGGTCGCCGGTCGTGGACTTGTAGCTCGCTGATCCTTGAGGTGCGCCGCCTTAGGAAAACTCGGCGACCCGAATACTCGTTTCCCGAAGCTGCAGAGCGGTCTGCGCGCGTCTGAGCCTGAGGGCTTGCTTGGAAGCTCCAAGTCCGAAGTAGAAGCCAAAGCCGGGCCCGCTCCAAAGCGTTTTCGGTTGAACTGTGACCATGCCGCCACAGCTGTTTGGCGTCCTCATGCGTTGTGATGCGGGCAAACGATCGAAGCCCATGGTTTTTTAGGGGATCACTCACATGAAGACGTTCTTGTCATCCGCCGCACTCGGCATGCTCCTCCTAGGGACGGCGTCAGCCTCTGCTGCCGATCTTGCGGCGCGTCCTTATACAAAGGCGCCCCCGATGGTCGCCCAGATCTACGACTGGAGCGGCTTCTACATTGGCGTCAACGGGGGCTGGGGCCAGAGCCACGACAACCGCTCGTTCGATCCGACGGCAACCCCGTTCGGCAGTTATGATGCCAATGGCGGCACGGTAGGTGGCCAGATCGGCTATCGCTGGCAGAGCAGCCAGTGGGTGTTCGGTCTGGAAGCTCAGGGTAACTGGGCTGACATCTCGGGCAGCACGGCGAACCTGATCCTGCCGGGTGGGGCCGTCCGCTCAAAATTGGATGCGTTCGGTCTGTTCACCGGTCAGGTCGGCATGGCCTGGAACAACGCCCTGTTCTATGTCAAAGGCGGTGCGGCGATTACCGATCGCAACTACCAGTTTCTGGCGCCCGGTGGCGCGCTGGCGTCTCAGACCGGCTATGGCACCCGGCTCGGCGGAACCGTCGGTGTCGGCTTCGAGTACGGCTTTGCCCCAAATTGGTCGTTCGGTATCGAGTACGACCACATCTTCGAGAACAAACACACTGCGACTTTCACGACGCCGGCTGGCGCCAGCTTTACCGGCTTTAGCACTGGCGGCGACACCGACCTGGTTCTCGGTCGTCTGAATTATAAGTTCGGCGGTCCGGTTCTCGCGCGTTATTAATCGCTGCTTCTGAACGCGACGTTGAAAGCCCCCGGGCTGCGGCTCGGGGTGTTTTTCATTGCTCGATACTGACGTCATTCCGGAGCTTGCGGGCGTCAGTTGTAGATCTCCGCCGGTTGCTCGGGGCTTCTTCTCGTCGGCCAACGCTTACAAGGTCGCGGCAGGCGGCCATGGTCCGGTAGTCCGGAGCCAGCCGGCGGATCAGCCTTATAGCTTTAAGGTCTCGAGCAGGCGCGCTCAAAATGCCGCGACGATCGGACCTGATTGAGATAAGCCCACATGTAGAGCCTGAGCATCACCAGGCTCGAATCCGGGCTGCCACTTCGTCGAAAGCGATCGCTCGGTTGAAGCCAACGTCGGCCATGTCCAGGCTGGCGACGAATGCGTCGACCATACGGACGCGACGTAATCGTCCACGCGCGCCGGCAACCGGCTGATTTGATCGTCGGCTATCGCCTTCGATAAAGCCCACAAGGCTCCTTCACTCGCCTCAATGCGGTGATTGTAGGCATTCGGCCACGCGCAGAAGAGGTGGAGCGGAGCCCGTGCGACCCAAATTGCAGTTCGAAGTGAAGCTGCGGTCGGAATTTAAGTTGTCCGCGTGGACCCGTTTTCTAGCTGAGACAGGGCGGTGGTGGGGCTGCTGTGGGGTCGCCTCCTGAAGATTCCGGTTCTTCAGGCCTAACTACGATGGCCGCGGGGCCGGTTGGCCCCGTTCCCATCAAGAACTTGGCGCACCTTTCGGGCGAGCGCATCGAGCGAGAAGGGCTTGGGGAGAAACGCGACACCGGGATCAAGGGTACCGTTGTGGATCACAGCGTTGCGCGTGTACCCGGTCGTGAAGAGGATCTTGAGATCCGGTCGCCTTTCGAGGGCTTCGTCGGCGAGCCGGCGGCCATTCATGTCGGGCATGACAATGTCGGTGAACAGCAGGCTCACCGATGGCTGCAAGTCCAACAGCTGAAGCGCCTGCGCAGCGTTCTCTGCCTGGATAACGGTGTAGCCGAGCTCCCGTAGGGCATCTACGCTCATATGTCTGACGCCGGCCTCATCCTCCACGACCAGGATGATCTCGTTAACCATGCCAGCAGGGCGAGGTTCAGTTGAGCCCCGTACCGGACTGGACGAGGCCTGCCCCATGAACCGTGGTAAATAGATCTTGACGGTCGTGCCTTGGCCAGGCTCGGAGTAAATCTTTACGTGCCCGCCGGATTGTTTCACGAAGCCATAGACTTGGCTCAAGCCCAGGCCCGTTCCGCGGCCAGCGCCCTTCGTTGTGTAGAACGGGTCAAACGCGCGCTCGATGACCTCTGGCGGCATGCCTGTCCCCGTGTCGGTGACAGCGATGAGCACGTATTGGCCTGCGGTAACCTCCGCGTGCTGACCGGCATAAGCTTCGTCAAGGTGCGTGTTAGAAGTTTCAATCGTCAGGCGGCCGCCGTCGGGCATGGCGTCGCGGGCATTGACGCACAAGTTCAGGAGGGCGTTCTCAAGCTGGCTGGCGTCGGCATAGGTCCGCCAAAGCCCACCCGCTAAGACGGCTTCGACACGTAAATCCTCGCCGATCGTTCGCCGAAGCATTTCGGACATTCCGCCGACCAGTTTGTTGGCATCTACAGATTCGGGCTCGAGAGGTTGCTGACGGGAGAACGCCAGCAGCCGCGCAGTCAAGATTGCCGCGCGGCGTGCGCCCTCCTGCGCATTCTCGATGCAGGCCGTGGCTTTTTCAGGTTCGGTAGCCAGCCGCCGAAGGGCAATGTCCAAGCTACCAATGACGATCGCCAGCATATTGTTGAAGTCATGCGCAACGCCACCGGTCAGCTTCCCAATAGCGTCCATCTTCTGGGACTGACGGAGCGTGTCTTCTGCCCTTCTCCGCTGTTCGATCTGATCCTGCAGTTCAGCAGTTCGTGCCTCAACCAGCCTCTCAAGCCGTTCTTCGATCTGCTTGCGATCGGAGATGTCGATGATGGCCGACAAGATAAATAAACCCTCGTCCGTTTCGATTGGATTCAAACCAATTTCAATCGGAAATTCACTCCCGTCCTTCCTGAGGCCGTAGAGATCGCGGCCCGCTCCCATCGGGCGCGATACTGGTTGTTGAAGGAAAGCGGAGCGATGGTGGGGATGCCCCGAACGGAAACGTTCAGGCACGAGCATCTCGACCGCCTCACCGAGCAATTCCTGCCGCGACCAGCCGAATAGAGCTTCGGTTTGCGCATTCACCAGATGAATGCGCCCATCGGTACCGACCAGCACCTTGGCGTTCGGTGAGTGCTCGACCACTTGGCGAAACCGCTGCTCGCTTTTTTGAAGGGCGGCTTCATACCGGGTGCGCTCGACAGCGCGAAAGGCCAATGCCCCGACTGCAGCCGCGAGCACCAGCAAAAGCGCTCCCGTTGCGATCAGACCTGCAAGCTCAAGCGCGGTCACAGAAGCGGCCCTCCTTTATAGGTGCTCACGCGCGGCCTGTCGCGCTATCGATCCAAACTTGATCTTACTCACGGCACGACGCGACGCGTCTGGTTGCGCTCGAGGTTGCCGGACAACCATTTTACGCCCCGGGGGCGTTACATAGCACAGGTAGATAAGGAATTGCGCTAGCGACACGCAGCGCATGAGACGACCTTAATTTCGGCCCGACGGCGGGCGGGCATTTCGACCTGGTTACAAGCCTCCGATCGGCGCGGCCAGGGAGGCAATTGCCTCCGGGAATACCGTAGGATTTTGGACTGACGATCGCGCGACCTATTTATCGGCTGGTGACGAGAGCGTAGATTCAAAGGAGCAGCGAAGCCCTGTCCGGCTGAAGGTCTGGCGAGACGGCATTATTGCTGGAGGCGTTATCGACTTGAATTTAATTGCCGAACGTGCCGCCGAAGGAGTAATCTTCGAGAGTCAGACGGGCTGTGGTGCAGCCGGGATGTGTCGCCGCGCATGCCTGCGGCGCTTGAGGCGATGCGCGTCTCGTCGCGATTTGGACCAAAGCATACCATAACGAAGATTATGCGCCTCGCCACTAGTAATGCGACACTTGCGCTAAGTGCGCCTCTGCCTTCGCCAGACTCGCATCGGCCATTCCACTTCGAGCACGTCGCCGAGCCCAAGAACGAGAGCTTTGACCTTCCGATGGGCAACGCCAAGTCGGTACGCAAGGTATTCCGCTCGGACGATTGGCACCTCTCGCACGCGTTTCGCCATCGCGCTTTGCTCAGTTCGACCTGCGGGCCCACGCTCGACGGTCACCGTCACGTCCGCCTCGAGGATGGAGCGCTTGCCAATCGTCTCTTCGGCAAGCTCCGTCGTTTCGGGGCCTTGGGTCTGTGCGCAGACGATCTTGGTCCTGAAGCGCTGGAAGATGCTCGGAGCCGCATCCTCATAGATTCGCTTGAACTGTGCGATATCCTGAATAGCGGCGATTGTAGATGCTCCCTTGTTCCTTGCGACATCCAAGAGATCGGGCCATCGCCGCAGCCGGCCTAGCGCAGGGGCCTCGTCAAGCACGAAGTTCCGGATGCGCGTTTGGCTTACCGACAATCTGTTGTCGCCGACCGCCGCCGTGATGAAATCGACGGCCATCCCGATCCAGGCCGCGCTGGTTTCCGGATGACGGCCGGACCGCTGAACGATGACGACCTTGGGCTGATTCGGGTTCGATCCGCTAACCCATTCGCCGAACGAGAATTGCCGCTCTCGCGGAATGCCTACCCATGCTCTCGCCAGTGGTCGGAGCACTCGCAGCACGCTGCCGCGGAACGTTAGCAACAGCGAGACGGTGGTCTTGCTGAGCTCGCCCGACCCATCGAATTCGATAAGACCCGCTGCTGGGCGATAGAACTGCTCGAATTCCGTCTTCATTCGCGCGGGCTCGCGGAGGCAGGCCATATAGAGCTGCGGCAGTCCCCAAGTGTCGCCGCACTTGGCCTTGCACACGATCATGCAACCCGCAAAGAGCGTCGCGGCGCCTTTGCCCCAGAACGCCTCGCTGGTCTGGCCGATGATCTGCTCGGCCGCGCTCTCACAATCGCCGTCGTCACGAAGATCCCGCCCCATCGCCCAGGCAAACGTTCCCGGACGATCCGGATTGATGAAGGCGAACTGATCGTCCTCCATCGGAAACCCATCCAAAATCTCACCGGTCGTGTCGTGAACGAACAGGCCGTAATCGGCGGAGGGATTTCGCAGCAATCGACCGATCATTTCTTCCAGCAGGTAGAGAATGATGCGCGTCTTGCCGGAAGCGATAGCGCCAAGGATCAAAAGGTTTTGAACTTCCATGACGCGCGGGATGAACACGCCCGGCAGCCATTGTATCGTACGGTCACCTCCTTTGGGCCCTTTACCCAACAGCTCATTGGCGCTCGCGATCGCGGCTGGCCCTTTCAGGAGTTTGAGCCCTTCGTAGTGCTCGCGACCATCCACAATGGGCGTGGCGCGACGGCGCACCCGAAACGCGATAATTCCCGACATGAGCGCAGCGAGGGTTATACCGATTAGCCGCGGCAGTGTTTCGCGGAGCAGATCGTCAGCAGAAAGGGCGGCGAGCGGGCCGTGCCTGTTGATGTTTGAGACCATCTCGGTAACGCTAACTGCGACCGCCGTATCCTGCCGCCACGCCGTCGGCGGAATGAGCGCGAAGGACAGCGCGAGCCCGATCAGGCACGATAGCAAGGCCATGCCAACGAGGGCGAATGCCGCTGGCGTCGCCGGACGATATTCGTAGTTTGCGAGACGATCCATGCTGACTACTCCACCAGACGGCCACGATGGCGCCAAACCGCGATTGGCGCACGCGCAGGAATGAATTGCGGGGGAAGATGCTTGTTGTCGTCGTAAAGCTGTTGCCGCGGCATGCGCAGTTGCGCGGCAACAGCGTTCCAGTCCATGTCATGGGTCGGGAAATACAGGCAGCCATCGGTGTACGGGCTCAGCCGGGTGCAGCGCGGCCAGTTCCCCCGCTCGCCCGGCCGCACGATTTCGATGTGGGTCAGGGTCCACCTCCAGACCTGCGGACTCGCAATTGCCATCATGACAATGGCGGTGGTCAACACCGACGTGACCGCCGTCATCTGCGCAGAGGACGGCAACAGCCGCCACCGCTCACGCCATCCGAGCGTCTCGCGCTCAGGCTTGGCCGGCGGCGAAGGCGCCGGCAACCTGATCTCCGGCGCGATCGTGCCGACAACCTCGCGATACTGGGCGGCGGTCAAACGTGCCAGTGTCTTAGCCGGCAGGCGCACGAATTGCGCCGGCGTCATCTGCTTGAGGCGATTCATGAGCTGCCGCGATTCGCTCGTGGCGTCTCTCTTTACCTTCGTCACATCCTTGCGGAAGAGGGCGCGGCGATCAGCCATCGCGCGCTCCCGAGAGGAACGGCAGGATGCGGACGATCTCGTCCTGCATGATGCCCGACCATTCGGCGATATCTTTGACCAGGATTTTCGCTTCGTCGCGCGGGCGGCCGGTGCGGCGGATCGCTTCCGCATAGTTGTCGACATGCCAGGATACGACCGTCGAGGGCAGCGCCTGCAGGCGCTCGAAGATGGCCATGCTGCGAGGGCGCACCCTGGGCATCTTGATCACGGGATAGCGCTTCGTGGCGCCCAAGAAGGCCTTGCGCGTGTCCCCGTCGACGTAGCGGATCGCCTCGATCGGATCGCCCGCGTAGTAGTTCAGGACCACGACCGTGGTGGCATTCGGCAGATTGCGCTCGATGCGCTTGAGCTCGCGGAGCATCTGCGAGGCGGAGTCTTCACCGGCTTTGCATACCACGAGCGCCAACACCTGCAGGCCCAGGCTCGTGATATCCTCATCGAGGTCGAGGTCGGTGATGCCGGCATGGAACAACGGCGCGAGCGCGCCTCCGACTTCGAGCAGCACGGACCGCTTGGACTGCGGCATATCGGTGACCGCGCGATACCAGGGCGCGATGAGATCGCTGGGAACGAGATCCTCTCCGCGGCTCTCCCGATGCTCCGGGACGAGCAAGCTCGCGACGGTAACACCGGACTTCATGGCAAGCTTTCGCTTGGAATCCATCTGGAAGAGATCGAGCGGCTGCTCCGCCAATGCGAAAGCAGTGACGAGCTGCAGCGCGGTCGTGGTTTTGCCCGCTGCGCCTTCATCGGAGCTCAGGATCACGCTGACAGGACCGCTCTCGGCGAAGGAGATGTTCTTTTTCTCAATATTCTGGTCGTTCATTCTTGCCACTTTTCGGTTGGGGCTGCGCGACGGCTTGGTTGCGCGCTTGCTGTTTCAGGATGCGCGATACGTCTTGGAGAAAGGCGCCGCGCTGAATGGCGCGGCGGCTTCGATGCTACGCTCCCGACTTGGCGCCGGCCCGCAAGGTGGCCAGGATCAGCTCGCGGTCGCGCCCCTCCCGAGTACGCTCGCGCGCCCGCCAGTATTCGGCCTGCGGCAAGGGCAGCGCGATGGTGTGGTAGGCTTCGATCGGGATGACGTGTGCGCCGTCGATCAGATACGTCTCGTTTTCGATCGCCTGCACGAGCTGCACATACGTCGGCCGGATCATGTCGACGGCATCACGCGGCAGCAGCGGCTGGCACAGCGCGCGGAAGAACGTGTGCTTCATCCAATTCTCGCTATCGTTGCTCTTGGGGATGTCCAGGTGCTCGGCGAGGGGCTCGAGATCATCGCGCGAGATCGACAGCTCGGCGGCGCCAAACGTGGCAATCTCTGCCGCCGCGCCCCCCGCGAGGAGGCGGCTCTTCAGGGCGGGCTTGGCAGCGATCCGGGCGCGATAGCTCTCATCGATGTAGCCGGCATGCCGCCCATTGTGCGGATCGATGATGATGTAGTCGGTCGGGATGCCTGCGGTCGCGGCCACAACGACGTGACCGGTCTCGTGCACCAGGAGGCGGCTCATGACGGGGACCTCCTCCGTGGCGCTCGCGCCGCGCGGGAGGGGGTAGGCATTGAGATTCGGCAGCATGCTTGGTCCTTCTCCTCGGTTGACGGGCGCTTTGATCCGCCCGACCGCGATCGTGCGGGCAGCGCACGCCGTCCGTCCAAAGAATGAATCGAGACAGAAATGAAACGTCCTATCAGTGCCTTACTGGATGTCCGGGGGCAGGACGACGACGGCAAGCGAGCCCTTTGGTCCCGCGACGATGGCGTAGCGCCGTCCGTCGTGCTCCTTGACGGTAACCTCCCGCGTTGCTCGCGCGGCACGAATCGTCCCGTTCACCGATCCCGCGATCTCCAACGCAAACTTGAATTTCGCGGGCGCGATGGTCTTGCTCAGGACCTCGCGGAGATCGATCTGCATGCCGGACAGAACGGTTCCCTCGGGCCGCGCTGTCAGCAGTTGATTTGCAGCCCCCCACAGGTCGCGGTCGAGCTCAGCATCGACGCCCCTTGCAATACGTCCGACGAAGCGTGCCAGTTCGAACGTCCTTCCGCAGACCGCGCCGTTCTGTATCCAGAGCGCAGCCGGGTTGATGTCGGCGAAGATCGCGACCTGACAGGCCTCGATCACCGACAGGTGCGTGTTGGCATCATTGTATGCTGCTTCCAACGTTGCGGCGGTGGCGTCCTCTTTCGTGCCGGAGGCCTTGCGTTGTGCTGTGACCACCAACTGCGCACGCTGATAGGCGCGAAACAGGATTCTCACCGTTTCCGTTTCCGCGCGAATGGCGTCGCCCAGCCAGTCGTTCGTATGCCGCTCGCCCCCACTTCTCGATGCGGCATACTTGTGATTTGCCCACTTCTCAAGCTCTTGCTCCGATCTGAACGCAGTCAGGCTCGCAAGGTGCTCGCGACCCGTGACCAAGCGGCTGGGGATGTCGCCGAGCCCGATCGGCATGGCGGCGAGTTCCTTTACCGCGCGACCGGCGCCGCCGAGAAGCGCTCTGAGACCATGGAAGGTCAACAGCATCTGCACTGAAAGCGCGACCTTGAGCTGTTGCACGCTGCCTTCGTGCTTGTACTGTCCCGACGTGCTCTTAGTCGCTGGAATCTCGCTGAGGACGGCCATCACGAGATTGCTATCGCCCGTCTTCAGCACCGTCGGGCGGATGTTGATGGTCGCGAGCGGCGCCGGAATGTCGCCGTATTCCCGCTTCTCCTTCTCCCGCTGGCGCTCGGCTGCCGTTTCGCGCAGCCTGCGGCTGTGTTCGCGCCTTGCGTCTTCATCTTTCGGCTGCGCTTGTTTGCCCGCCTTCGCTCTCCCGTCTTGCTCCTTTACTGCGCACGCTGCCGACTGGGTTGCGCGATCCGAGGTGATCGCGGAGTTCCCGAAGCCGCCGATCCGAACAAAGAGCTTGTCGACCTCGCGTGAAGCAGTGAGTGCGACAACCGGCCTGTCCTTGAACATCCCCAGCACGCCGTCCGTGACCAGGCCATCTTCCTCTCGCAGCTTGGCAGGGCAGATCGTCAGAACCTTGTCGCGCACCATGCCCACCACGGCCCCGACCAGCGCCCAATCGCCGATGCGAAAGCGGATAGGAACGGTCGCCGTGATAACGTCGAAGGGAAGCTCAAGCTTAGCCGAGCACTCCAGGACGCTGGGACGCTCGCCGCCCGCGGACAACATCAACCTCGCGGTCATGTCCCCGATGAGCTCTCGCTGAATCCGTGCCCCGCCGGGCTTTTCGCCGGCGGCCTCGATCGCGCAAATGAAGTTCCAGGCGGCATTCATGTTCGATCTTCCTTCCGTGATATGGTGATGTTCTTCGCCTACCTAAGGCACGAGCCGCTCTTGGCAGTCGCCGCAGACGAGATTGGCCACGGGCTTGGCCCAGGCGTTCTGCTGACAGCACGGGCACCGATAGCGGGTCTTGCTCTGGCGCTTCTTCAGCGCGACCTTGCGCTGGGTCTTGGTCGTGCGCTCGACGTAGGCGAGCGCGAAGCCCTTGGCGATCAGCGCGTCGGCAATACGATCGAAGCGCCCGCCCGGCTGGATGAAGTGCGTCATCCGCTGGCCGGTCTTATTGCCGCCGGGACGCCCCGTGTGCGAGGGAATAAGGCCGATCTCGGCCATCTTCGCCGCCCACTCCGAGTTGTGGTACCCGCTGCGCGAGGGCTTGCCGTAGTGATGTTGCCACTGGTGCACGAGCTCGTGAGCAAGCGTCGACAGCACCCTCTTCGCGCCGCGGGCGGCGAAGCACGCGGGGTTGAGCGCGATCTCGTCGGTGACGACGGCGCCGTCGGATGACTTGAAGCGGCGGCCGGCGAAATAGCCCAGAGCGCTGCGCTTGCGTTGCAGTGTCACCAGGCACGGCGGCAGCTTGCCGCCGAACAGCTGGTTGTTGAACCGAACGCAGGCCTGACGCAGCGGACGGTATGACTGCGGGATCGGATCGATCCTGGGGCCAGCCTTTACCTTGCGGTGCTTTTGTATCGTACGATCAAGCAACGCGTGCTTGCGACGCCGATTGACCCTGCCGGTGGTCGCCATCAGGCTGCTCCGTCCTCGATGGACCAGCACCGAGAAGACTGCGGCATCGCCGCTTTCGCCCCATTGTGGTGATTTCCCACTGAGGGGCGGATGCCGGGACGCGTCATGGTGATCGTCTGTTCGACGTCAGTATCAAACATCGCTCTCGCTCCCCTTGATGAGGTTCGAGGTCGCGGCCGCATCGTCCGCGAACTCGTTGTCACTACACAACATCGACTTGCGCCGTCCTGTGGGGTTCACTTCATCGAGCACCGCGCCTGCAACGTCGGCGAACCCGGCTTCTGCCATCACGCGCTCCTGGTGCTGGAAGCGGGCTTCGACTGTCTCGTCGTCGGCATCATCGTCGAAGGGGCTCAGCGGCCCATCCCAAATCGTGTTCTGCCATTGGGAGAAATGGACAAAGCCGTGTAGGCGGGCCATCAAGTCGAGGCACTTGGTGTACTTCAGGTCGTGGCCGTACCTCGCCAACGAATTCCTCAGACGCCTGGCGTCCCTCTTGATCCTCTTCTCGTATGTGAAGAAATGCATGCCACTCACGCTAACTGGCACTTCGATTAAGCTCGGCTCGAGCGCCCCTGTCGTGCGAATACGTTAGGGTCTCCCTTGACCAAGACCCAGGCGGGTAACCCCCATGGGTTTCGGTGCTGATCACTTCTATGATGGCAGGTGGACATCATTCGCGTTGACGGTCGGCTCTCGATTGACCATCGCCGACGTACGCGAGGCGGACGGTTCAACAGTTTCCAAGGAGAGCGCGGGGCTCGGCAGGCGGTTCTTCGCGATGTCACCGACATGGTCCCGACTCGAGCCGCCGAGGGTCGGATCAAACAAGCGGTAGCGCGATACTAGAGTCATCGCCGCGCGCGCTGTGTTTAATTCCGCCTTGCTTCCTTCAGAGAGCTTGTTCGAGCGTCCATTCCGATGTTGCGATACCCGGCACCGCCGATCGAGCGCTGCGATGGACGGATTGAGCACTGATGAAAGTGAGAGTTAAGCTTCTATGCGCTAAACGTCGTTGTCTGCGACCCGCCCTGCTGAGGACCTCGCTGGAGCGCACGCGCGACCCGCGACGGCGAAACGGAGAAGCTCTTTGTTAAGCACAGTCGGTAAAACCGCTCCTCGCGAGCACGTCACGTGAGCCATGATCTTGTTGATCTGGTTCGCGCTGCTTTGCCGGCCCTCTCAGGAGGACTGCCCTGGGACGTTCGTCTTGTTGATCATCTCGGTGATGCCGGCGCTGAGCCCGAACTGGGGACAGTTCGCATTCACAAGAACTGGCGCACGTCGATTCACGAGCCTCGTCTAGCCCATGTCACCCGACACTATCCTCTTGCGATCGAGCCGTTCGACGTCGTCGATCCCCGCGAGGTCCTGGAACGCCACCGCATGCAATGGCGCCAACACCGAGTCATGATGTGCAGAGCCGTCACACTTGAGCGAGAGTGGCGTGGCGGACGCTTCACCGGAAATCTCATCGCAGGTCCCGCCTTCATCGCGAGGGTTGAGGAAAACCAACCGGTTGCCCATTGGCATCCCGCGCAGGCGGTGGCGGCTGCCCTGACCGCGGCGCGCTCGAAGCAGCAGGCCGAGTCCCGCCATTTGGCCAAGCTGCGAAGAAACGCCCGTGCGTTCCTCGATGAGCTTGTTGCAGCCCCGCGATTCCTTGGCCTTGATCTGCCAGTCGCGCCATACAGGTCCCTCGTTCCCGGCCTTTGGCGCCTCAGAAGGACCGAGAGCATCCCATTTCTCACGCTCAAGGACACTATCTGTGATCAGATCGGGCGCATGGACCGAGACGGTATACTGAAGCTCCTTCTGCAGCTTGGCCTCGATCTTGCTGAGCAGCGCAGCTTGCTCGAAAAATTACTTGATGAGTTCTTCGCTCAGCTGAACGATCCTACCGCATGATCAATCCAACAACCTCATCGAGTGAAGGGGCGCGGCGTCGAGCGGACCACGACAATGAGAGGCGACGAAGATCAGCTTGCGGAGCCTACCTTCGGTCCCGTGACGCTGCATCTTGAAGTGACCGCGAACCCTGATGCGGCGCCCGAGCTGCCAGCCCTCTTGGTTGTTGGCCCGGACGCGGCGCCCGAAATTGTCGGCGGGGGCACGCAGGCGCTCAACACGGAAAAGGCTGAGTCCGCGCTGCCGCCTTCGCGCCGCCCGATTGGGCAGGCGCCCCTCTCTGTTGATCGTGGCCATCGGCAGGATCTCGCGCCGATCCGGCTGAGCAACGGCCGCATAGGCAAGCGTCAGCCAAACCAGATCCTCGATCTCCGTCACGAGGCTGTCGAATTGCAGGCCAGATTCGTGATGACGATGACGGACCAGCTCGTGGAATAGGTCGTCACCGCGACCGGACTGGCTGCCGACGACCCAGCTGGCGCGGGCGCACGCCAAGCCGCCGATGGCGCCGGCTACGGCGAAGATCCGAAGTCGATCCGATGCATCAGGCACATAAGGATCGAGTGAGCGGGGCCTCATGTAACGATCCGGCCGCGGTACGCGGTAAACGAAAACGGCCCGAAGCTGATGGGTTTGACCGAGGCGAAACGCTCCTTCGGCGACGTCGATATAGATCGCGAACTTTTCCCGGGCGAAATCGCGCGCCCGGCGAACGACTTCTTCGGATGCGCCCGCACCGGCAAACAAAGGAGCAAGATCCCGTCCTACGGCGCAGGCGAAGGGCGTCACCCGAAGATCGTCCGGCCGGGCGAAGAACGGAGCCAGAGCAGCGAGAAATTGACTGTCGTCGTCTGCCTTACGCCCCCGCCTAGCCGCTCGGACCGTCTCCGCCGCGGCATCCTCAGTCAGCATGCGCATCAACTGATAGTCAGTCAGCCGATGAAACCCCGCCGCGCGCGCCTCGTCGTCCGCCAGCGTCCGGACCACATGGCCCGTCTCTTCCGTAATCTCGTCCAGCCACGCACGCATCTTCTGACTCTCCTTCGTCGCACTTGCGGAGATCGTTGCGGATCTCTCGCTCGCGACATCCGATAGCGAGGTCGGATCGGAAGATTCAGAAGGGTTACCCGGGGTAGTTTTGGCTGAGATCAGCCGATGGCCTTGAATGGACGGTTCTGTCGGCCGATCTGAGAATGATCCCTGGAGCCGTCTCGTACGCCCTCAGCAGTGAGCATTCTCGCCATTTGTGTAACGAATTATTTCAAGCCGATGTCCTATGACACAATACCACCTTTCGTGCGCAATGAAGAATGGTCCTTGGAATCGGAGGTAAGAGATGGGGCTCAAGATGCCTGCCTACGCCTACTATTCGGCGAAAGGTCACAATAGCGTCCGCGATGAGGAAGACCGTGGGTGGAATCCCAGGAGTCAGCAGAAGCTGGACAAATTCTTCAATTTCGTCGCGCATCCTCTCGTTCGAGAGATCGGTCTCAAGCAGGTGATCTACAATAACCAGCAAGATTTGCGCGAAATCGATTGGCGCGCCCGGACCATTTTCGAAGTCGAAATCGAGTATCGGCCTCACCTGGCAGAGCTGATAGATGCGATAGATGAGCACGGCACCGTGGTCGTCCCCGACATGAGTCACCTGACCGACGGCAATTCCTGTTGTCTTCGAGTGATTGAGCGATTCTGCGAGTGCGCCGTCGCGCCCGTGACCGTGGCGGACGTTGAAAACAGAATCGACCGGCTTGAGCCTCATCTCAGGCGACCTCTGCCGGAGCTGCGACGGACGCCGCGTTTCCTGGCGGACGTCAAGTTATTCTTCAAGGAGATCGGCAACGGCGCTGTCGACAATCGAGACCGGCTCAAGAATTGGCTGGCGCACAAGCCCAAGGAATTGGCCTGATCCTTTGTTTGAGGAGACACGGCGTCAAAAGCTCGATCGTGTGCGTGGAGTTTTGAGCAAACCCTCTGGGGTAACCTTCCTATGTTGTCCTGACATGTTGGACTAGTGCTTCCCCCAAGCAGTCGTACGACTGAACGTTCAGTGGGAAGCACATGTCCAGCAACAAGTCGCAGCGCGCCAAGCGGAACCGCTCTTCGAAATCCAATGACCAACACAAGGCGGGCGCATCGACGTCCGCTGCACCGCGGGGCGCTGAGGAGCTCCGTTCGTTGCTCATCGATCAGTCCAATCTGCCGGCCGCGGCTGGCAGATTGGCCGAGCGCCTCGCGAGCTCGTCAAAGCTCTTCCAGCGTGGCGCCGGACTCGTCAAGCTGATCGAGACCGCTGATGGGTTCTCGACTCTCGATCTCAACGTCCACGACGTCGTCAATCATGCGCACCAGGTGTGCCGCCCGGTTGTGAAGAAGATCGTCCGTGGTGAAGTCGTCGTCGAAGCCGTGACCCTCCCCGATCGGGTCGCTCGGTTGTATCTCAACCGGCACGACGCCTGGGGCGTTCCCCACCTCGACGGGATCTGCCGCGCTCCGATTCTTGCGAACGATGGCTCGATCCGCGTCGCGCGTGGCTACGACAAGGATACGCGTTTCTGGTGCACGGGCATCGAGCTGCCGAGCATTCCCGAGCGCCCGTCACGCAAGCAGGCCGAGGCGGCCTAGCGTACCCTTCGCAAGCCCTTTGCCAGCTTTCCCTTTGCGGACGCACAGACGATCGCCAGCCCCAGCGGCCAGTCCATCGTCGATCCCTCACACCCTCCGGGCATCGACGAAGCCACCTACGTCCTCGCGGTTTTGACCGCGGTGTGTCGTCCGAGCTTGCCGCTCGCGCCCGGTTTCATCATACGTTCGCCGCAGTATTCGGGCGCTGGCACCGGCAAAGGTCTGCTCGTTCGTGCGGCGTCACAAATCGCCTTCAACTTCTCTCCGAAGGCCTTCACCAGCTCCGGCGAACGCGCCGAGCTCGAGAAGCGATTGACGGCCGCCCTCGTCGCGGCCGACCCGATCATCTTCCTCGACAACGTCAACGCGGAGGTCGTGCGTTCGAATTTGCTGGCGCAGATCGCCACTGAGAACCCGTGTGCGATCCGTCGGTTCCGCGAGAATACGAAGGTGGTTTCGATCACGAGCTCCGCCTTTCTGGCGATGACCGGGAATGCCACGACGGTGTCAGAGGACCTGGCGCGGCGCTTCCTGATTGTCGAACTCGATGCCGGCTGCGAGGACCCCGAGCAGCGCCGGTTCGATGAGGATTTTCGTTTGACCATCAAGGAGAAGCGAAATGAGCTCCTCGCTGCGGCGCTCACCATCTGGCGGTGGGGACGCCGCAATCAGAGCAAGCCTGGCCTGGCGCTCGGCAGCTTTGAGCAGTGGGCCACTTGGTGTCGTGATCCGCTCCTTGCCCTCGGCTGCCCCGACCCGGTTCGCCGCATCTCCGAGATCAAGCGCGATGATCCGCTCCGCGCGCAGGTGGTTGAGTTCTTTACCACCTGGCACGAGCTGTATGGGGAGCGCCCTATGAAGGTGAAGGAGCTCGACATTCGCTTATGCCGGTTGGCTGACCCGCAGGAGCGCGGCAGCCGGCAGAGTCTCGCGAGCTTTGTGGCACGACTCGAGGGGACGCGTGCTGGCGGCTTCGTGATGCTCCGCATCAAGTCCCCCTCCAAGTGGAGCCCGTCGAGCTACGCGCTGAAGAGGACCGAATAGGAGGCCAGCAAAGGACCTCCGACATCACGGACCTCGGCGCGCAAACGCTGCGAATGAATCAGCAAACGCCACGACAACGCGGTCATAGGGGGCATAGGGACCATGGGTGCCATCGGGGGGATTGCAGCGATGGGCACTCAGCAGTTTGTACGCGGCTTGGTAACTGCATCAATTCTACGCTCCCTCAGCATACGATCGATGCTTGTAGCTGCAGTCACCGAAACATCAAGTCATAGGGGGCATAGGGATCATAGGAGGTACCGTGCGGCGAGTACATCAGCCGCAGGTCGGGCCCTGCTATCGCAGCTTCTTATCCCGCGTTGGGCAGGTCCTTTGGATGCGTCCGACCGATCGTAGAGTCAGAGTTTGGCAGGAATTTCCGTGACGGGTTGAGGCAGGCGAGAGAGTCTCGCGGCGCCCGTCATGGAGATGTCCCATGACCCAACTGAATGTTCTGGACGCCGATCGCGGTGTACGCGCCGGTTACAAAGTGGATACGAGCCGCGGCGAGCGCATAGGCCGCGTGTCCTCGGAGTGGTTTTCCCGGTCGGCCGACGAGCGCTACCTTTCGCTGTCGGAGTTGCAAGCCGCGGTGCTCGGCCGGGCCGAACGCAGCCGGACCCGGACCATCGAGAGCGCGGCGATCCGGGTGGAGGCGAGCCGCGACGATGGCGAGCGGCTGACGTTGATGCTGCCGGGCGAGACACCAGTCGCGCCGACCCATTGGAGTTTCGGTCACCTCGCAACGATGGTCGGCGCGGCATCCGCCTATTTGCGCCAACTTCCGGCACCGCTCGCGGCGATCAATCTACAATATGGACTGACTTCGAATCGCCGGAACAGATCAAGACGCTTGAGGTCGAGGATGGGCGCGTCGAGCTGCGCGCGGTCACAAGCCCGGACTACGGCTGTTATCTGAACAGTCAAGCTGTCTCACCAGCCGTTCACTGATTCCTTTCCATCGACGTTGAGCCTGATGCCGCCCGCACGCGGTGGCGATCCCTTGCGCTCGCGTCGCTCCCAAGGAGCCATCACGATGTCTTCCCAGAAGCAGCCCGGAGCGCGAGCCGATGTTTACACGCGCATCACCGCCGAGATCATCGCGGCAATCGAACAAGGTGCAGGCGAGTGGCGTGCGCCGTGGTTCCACAACGGGACGAGCGTTGCCCGTCCGACCAATGTTGCTTCCGGCAAGCGCTACCGGGGCATAAACACGTTGGCGCTTTGGCACGCAGCCATGGCTGGCGGTTACGCTGATGGCCTATGGGGCACTTATCGGCAATGGCAGGCTGCCGGCGCGCAGGTCCGCAAAGGCGAACGCTCAACCACCGTCGTGCTGTGGAAGCAGATCGCTTCCCGGGAGTCGGCTGACGGCGATGACGGTGGTGATGATGGTCGCCAGCGGATGTTTGCCCGGGCATTCTCGGTATTCAATGTCGCGCAGGTGGATGGATACGAACGGCAGCCCATTGACGTCCTGCCGGAGAGCGAGCGTCTGGCGCATGCCGAGGCTTTCATCACCAATCTCGGGATCAGGACCGTGTTCGGTGGTTCGGAAGCCTACTATCTGCCTTCATCGGACGCGGTGTTCATGCCGGATTTTGCTTCCTTCCGTGATGCTGCGTCATTCTATGGAGTTTGGCTGCATGAGAACGGACATGCCTCAGGGGCAAAGCACCGGCTTGACCGCGATCTCTCGGGCCGGTTCGGTTCGGCTGCCTATGCCGCCGAGGAATGCTGCGTGGAGATTCTCAGCGGTCTCGTCCTTGCCGATCTGGGTATAGCTCACCATCCGCGGCCCGATCATGCAGCATATATTGCCTCGTGGGTCCAAGTGCTGAAGGACGATCCTCGTGCTATCTTCACTGCCGCCAGCAAGGCGCAGCAGGCCGCCGACTGGATGCACGCCAGGCAGCCCGTATCCACCGAAGCGCATCAGGCGTCATCCGCCATCCCCGACGAGACGGATGTAGGCCCGCACCTGCTCCAGATCTCGCTGGCGCGTTGTGCCAGTGGCACCTGATCCGAACCAACCGCGCCGGGCACAAATCCGCTTGTCCCCACCAACATCGGTTCGCCTGTGCGAGCCGGGTGATCGCATGTATTCCCCGTCTCGATTTTCATTCCCGGGGCGCGCCGGAGAGTGAGAGGGGCGTGCGGATTTCACTGACGGGTTGGAGGTCGAGAGAGAGTCTCCCGGCCGCCCGTCGTGGAGAATCCGACATGGCAAGCGCCGTTCAGAAGATCAAGCTCAGTCCGTCCCGCGATATTCCCTTCAATAAGCTGGTGTTGAGCCAGTCCAACGTCCGCCGCGTCAAGGCGGGCGTCTCGATCGAGCAATTGGCGGAAAGCATCGCGCAACGCACCTTGCTGCAAAGCCTCAGTGTCCGCGCCGTTATCGACGGCGATGGCCGGGAGACCGGCATGTTCGAGGTCCCCGCCGGCGGCCGGCGGTATCGCGCCCTCGAACTCCTGGTGAAACAGAAGCGGATGGCGAAGACGCAAGCCGTGCCTTGCGTGGTGAGAGACGAGGGCCTCGCCGAGGACGACTCTCTCGCAGAAAATGATGAGCGAATCGGACTTCACCCCCTCGATCAGTTCCGCGCGTTTCAGACCCTCCGCGAGAGCGGTATGAGCGAAGAAGACATCGCAGCGCGGCACTTCGTTTCGCCGGCGATCGTCAAGCAGCGCTTGCGCCTGGCATCCGTCTCACCAAAGCTGCACGACATCTATGCCGAGGACGGCATGACGTTGGAGCAGCTCATGGCGTTCTCCGTCACCGGCGACCATGCACGCCAGGAGCAGGTCTGGGACATCGTCAGCAAGTCAGGCTACGACGAACCGTATCAGATCCGCCGCATGCTGACGGAGAACACGGTTCGGGCCTCCGACCGCCGCGCCCAGTTCGTCGGGCTCGACGCCTACGAGCAGGCTGGTGGCGTCATCATGCGTGACCTGTTCGAGCAGGACGACGGGGGCTGGCTAAAGGATGTGCCGCTGCTCGACCGTCTCGTCACCGAAAAGCTCAAGGCGGAAGCCGAGACCATCGCCGCCGAGGGCTGGAAGTGGATTGGCGTGGCGGTCGACTTCCCCTACGGCCACACCAATGACCTGCGTGAACTCGAAGGTCGACCCGTCGATCTCACGGATGACGAGCAGGCCACCCTCGACGCCCTCAACGCCGAGTATGCCAAGATCGAGACCGACTACCAGGACGCCGGCGAACTGCCCGATGAAATCGACCAGCGCCTCGGCGAGATCGAAGCGGCTCGCTCCGCCTTCGAATCCCGCTCGCTCAGCTACGATCTCGCCGAGGTCGCCCGCGCCGGCGCCTTCGTCGGCATCGACGCCGAAGGGAGGCTCTCGGTCGATCGCGGCTATGTCCGGCCGGAAGACGAGGCGTCCGAAGTCTCGGCCATCGAATCCGACGGGGAGGGCCATGAGGATCGTACCCAACCGGCTGGCGCGAGTAAGCGCGCGGTCATCAGTATCGGCGGCGCCCCGGCCGAACCCGTGGAGGATGAGGATGACGACATTGCAAAACCGCTGCCGGACCGGCTTATCACCGAGCTGACGGCCCATCGCACGCTGGCGTTGCGCGATGCCTTGGCAAACCATCCTGCCATGGCGTTCCAGGCGGTGCTCCACACTTTCGTACTGGCCAGCTTCTACCGCTTCGCATCGTCGAGTGGCTGCCTGGAGATTGCGATCCGAACGCCGACGTTCCCCGCTCAGGCTCCGGGCTTGAAGGAGAGCGCATCGGCCATCGCCATCGACGCGCGTTCTGCGGCGTGGAAGGCGCGCCTGCCGAAGGATGAGGCCGATCTGTGGGACGCGCTCACCGCACTCGACGGAACCACGCAGGCGGCACTGTTCGCGCATTGCGCCGCGTCTGCTGTCAACGCGCTATATGAACCGGCGAACCGGTACAACGAGGGCCGAGTCTTCGCCCACGGTGTCCGGCGCAGGCTCGATCAGGCCGATGTCCTGGCACGCGCGATCGGGCTTGACATGGTGACGGCAGGTTGGAAGCCGACCGCCGAGAACTATCTCGGGCGCGTGACCAAACCCCGGATTCTCCAAGCGGTGCGGGAGGCCAAGGGTGAGGCATCCGTGCAACTCATCGATCACCTCAAGAAGGGGGACATGGCGCGGGAAGCCGAGCGTCTGCTCGACGGCACCGGCTGGTTGCCCGAGCCGCTGCGGCTGGCCGATCCGGACAGCGAGCACGCCCCGGTTGGGGAAGCCGAGGCGTTGCCGGAATTCCTCGCTGAGGATGACGAGGGGCGGGGCTATCCCGAAGACGACCGGCTCCTGGTCGTTGCCGCCGAATAGCTCTCATGCGGGAGCGGCTCACCGCCGCATCTGAAGACTTCCATTTCTCCTCTGAGCCCGGCCAGCGCGCCGGGCTCTTTCATCTCCGGAGAACGATCATGACCATCCGCAATCAACCTCAACGCCTGGGAGGGCCGTGCAATGAGCATTCCCGACTACATCAGCGCCAATTTCCAGTCATTGCTGCGTGCGGCGGCTGACGGCAACCTCGCGCTGATAGAATGTACCGACGCGGTGACCGCTGAGCCCCGTTACGTGATTTGCGGCGTCGGCCGCGACGGCACCGACCTTGTTCTCACGCCCTTTGGCCATCTCGCGGATGGCAATCCCTACACCGCCTATCTGCCGCCATCCGAACCGCGGGCCCGATCATCCCCAACCTGACCCTGCCGCGCAGGGACCTGTCTGGCCGCGGCAACGTCAATGGGCAAGCCGTCCCCACATCCCCAAGGGCGATGCGTGACATCCATCCCTGAACCGTGCCCTCACGGCCAGTCCATCGCAACAGACGGGTCAGGAGGGACAGTGATGTGCAGGTTCTCAACAAGCATCAGACCGGCGTGCAGTCGGATGCCCTCAACATCGGCCGCGGCAGCAAATGGGGCAACCCGTTCCGGATCGGCCACGATGGCGTCCGCGTTGCGGTCGTCAAGAAGAACGAGCGTTGGCTCCGCGATCAGCATCCCCTGCTGCATACGCTCGACGAGTTCCGCGGCTGCGATCTCGTCTGCTTCTGCGCGCCGCTCGCCTGCCATGGCGATTGTCTGCCGTGACTCGCCAATGCCTGCCGCGACGAACGCGTCGCTTGGTGGCGCGGTCTCATCATCCGCAACCCATCAGCATGTGTGTAGCTCGGCGGTGCCTCGATTGGCGCGGCGGGGCCCCGCGTTCTTAGAGGACGAGCGCGGCCGGGACGGGTTTGAGCCGGCGAGGTCGAGAGAGCGCCCGCGGGCTCCACCCGTTTTCGCTCTCCCGAGGCCTGCCTCCATGACAAACTTCTCTGCTTCCGCCGCCGTCTCCGCGATCGCCCCATCTTCTGTTGTCGCTTTGGATATCGCGGACCGTTCCGCCGCGACCGGCCGAGCCGCCCATCTTCTTCTTCCTCATCTCGAACGGGGCCGCCGCATCGACGCTGCCCTCTTGCGCGCCGCCATGGAGACCGCCTTCGGCGGTACTGACGCGTCGGGCGCCTGGGACTGGAAGACCGGCTATGACGCCGTGGAGGCCGCGACCGTGCTGTTCCTGCGCAAGTTCGGCCCGGCGATCCGCGCACGCGCCGCATCGCCTGCCGCCATGCTGCCGCTGCTGGCCAGGATCGCCAGTCTTCTTCCCACCCACACCCGCCGCTCGGAAGAGAGCGAGACGTTTCAGCAGTTCTCGACGCCCATTCCTCTCGCCTTTGTAGCGAGCGTGGCCGCAGCGATCCGCCCCGATGACGTTGTTCTGGAGCCGTCCGCCGGCACCGGGCTGCTCGCCATCCTGGCCGAGCTCGCTGGCGGATCGCTGGTGCTCAACGAACTGGCCGAGGCCCGCGCGGAACTTCTGTCGCGCCTTTTCCCCGCTATCGCCGTCACCTCGTTCGACGCCGCGAACATTGACGATCATCTCGACACCGCTATCGTTCCGAGCGTGGTGCTGATGAATCCGCCATTCTCGGCCATCGCCAACGTCGACCGCCGAATGGCCGGCGCGGCGCTCTGCCATATGTCCTCGGCCCTGGCACGTCTCGCCGAAGGCGGCCGTCTGGTCGCGATCACGGCCGCGAGCTGCGCGCCCGACAATCCCGCATGGAGGGATGCCTTCATCGCCTTGCAGGAACGTGGGCGCGTGGTGTTCTCCGCCGCCATTGACGGCGCGGTCTTTGCCAAGCACGGCACCACCGTCGAGACATGCCTGACGGTGATCGACAAGGCGCCCGCGCGAGACATCAAGTCGTTCCCGCCATCTCCGGGCACCGCGCCGGATGTCGCGACACTGCTCAGCTGGGTGATACAACAGGTGCCGCCGCGGTTGCCGATCGGATCGGCCGTCGCCATTCCAGCGGCCGCGCGGCCGGCCATTCCCAGAACAGTCCGCGCTTACGCCATGCGTCCGGCCGCCGTCCCGGTGTCGGCGATGGCGCCCGAGGCGATCGAGCTCGCCTATGAATCCGTGACCTGGAAGCCGGTCGAACATGGCGGCATCACCGAAGCGCTCTACGAGCCCTATGGATTGCAATCGATCCGTATTCCCGGCGCCCAGGCGCATCCGACCAGGCTGGTGCAGTCGGCAGCCATGGCCTCGGTCGCGCCGCCCACTCCGTCCTACCGGCCACATCTCCCCGCGATTGTGGTGCCGGACGGCCTGCTGTCCGACGCCCAGCTTGAATCCGTCATTTACGCCGGCGAAGCCCACGGCGGCATTCTCGCGGGGGCGTGGACGGTCGACGAGACCTTCGATGTCGTCTCGGCCGCGCCGGATGATGCCGAGAGCGCCGTCCGGTTTCGGCGGGGCTGGTTTCTGGGCGACGGCACTGGCGCCGGCAAGGGCCGCCAGGTCGCGGGCATCCTGCTCGACAATTGGCTCAAGGGCCGGCGCCGCGCGCTCTGGGTCTCGAAATCCGACAAGCTGATCGAGGACGCGCAGCGCGACTGGTCGGCGCTCGGCCAGGAGCGCCTGCTGGTGACCCCGCTGTCGCGGTTCCGGCAAGGCACGCCCATTCGTCTGGAGCAGGGCATCCTGTTCACGACCTACGCCACGCTGCGCTCCGACGCGCGCGACGAGAAGGTTTCGCGTGTCAGGCAGATCGTCGAGTGGTTGGGCCGTGATTTCGACGGCGTCATCGTCTTCGACGAGTCTCACGCAATGCAGAATGCTGGCGGCAGCAAGGGCGACCGTGGCGACGTGGCCGCTTCGCAGCAGGGCCGAGCCGGGCTTCGCCTGCAACATGCCCTGCCGAACGCGCGCGTCGTCTATGTCTCGGCGACCGGCGCCACCACGGTTCACAACCTCGCCTATGCGCAGCGGCTCGGCCTCTGGGGCGGCGAGGACTCTCCCTTCGCCACCCGGGCCGAGTTCGTCGAGGCCATCGAAGCCGGCGGCGTCGCCGCGCTGGAGGTGCTGGCGCGCGACCTCAAGGCGCTCGGTCTCTATGCCGCGCGCTCGCTCTCCTACGAAGGCGTCGAATACGAGTTGGTCGAACACACCCTCAGTGAAGAGCAGATCCGGATCTACGACGCCTACGCCGGCGCGTTCGGCATCATCCACAACAATCTCGACGCGGCGATGCAGGCGGCGAACATCACCGGTTCGACCGGCACGTTGAACGCGCAGGCAAAGTCTGCCGCGCGGTCCGCCTTTGAAAGTGCCAAGCAGCGCTTCTTCAACCACCTCATCACGGCGATGAAGACGCCGTCGCTGATATCAGCCGTCGAGCGCGATCTCGCGGCGGGCCATGCCGCCGTGATCCAGATCGTGTCGACCGGCGAAGCGCTGATGGAGCGGCGACTCGCCGACATTCCGACGGAGGACTGGGGCGACGTCCAGGTCGACATCACCCCGCGCGAATACGTCCTGGACTATCTCGCGCACTCGTTCCCGACCCAGCTCTATGAACCCTTTACCGACAACGAGGGCAACCTGTCGTCGCGTCCGGTCCATCGTGACGGCCAGCCGGTGCAGTGCCGAGACGCGGTCGCACGCCGCGACCGGCTGATCGAGAGGCTCGCCTCTCTGCCACCCGTGCACGGCGCGCTCGATCAGATCATCCAGCGCTTCGGCACCGAGGAGGTCGCCGAAGTCACCGGCCGGTCCCGGCGGATCGTTCGCACGCGCGGAGCGGATGGTATCGATCGGCTCGTGGTCGAGAACCGTGCCGGTTCTGCCAATCTCGCCGAAACCCAGGCATTCATGGATGACGACAAGCGCATCCTCGTCTTCTCGGAAGCCGGCGGTACCGGGCGCAGCTACCATGCGGAGCTCTCGGCGAAGAACCGCCGGCTCCGCGTTCACTACCTGCTTGAGGCCGGATGGAAGGCCGATGCCGCCATTCAGGGCCTTGGCCGCACCAATCGCACCAACCAGGCGCAGCCGCCGCTGTTCCGCCCGATCGCGACCAATGTGAAAGCCGAGAAGCGTTTCCTCTCGACCATCGCCCGTCGTCTCGACACCCTCGGCGCGATCACAAGGGGCCAGCGCCAGACCGGCGGCGAGGGACTGTTCAGGTCCGAGGACAATCTGGAGAGCCACTATGCCCGCGACGCGCTGCGGCAGCTCTATGTCCTCCTCGTCATGGGCAAGGTGGAGGATTGTTCGCTCCAGACGTTCGAGGATGCCACCGGGCTGAAGCTCACAGACGCCAACGGCATCAGAGACGAGTTGCCGCCGATCACGACGTTCCTCAACCGATTGCTGGCGCTGACCATCAACCTTCAGAATATCCTGTTCACAGCGTTCGAGCAGTTGCTCACCGCACGGATCGAGGGCGCGATCGCAAGCGGGACCTACGATGTCGGGCTTGAGACGCTGACGGCGGAATCTTTCGTCGTGACGGGACGGCAGACCATCTACACCCATCCCGGCACTTCGGCCGGAACCTGCCTCTTGACCATCGCCCAACGCGACCGAAACCGCCCCGTCGCCCTGGACGAGGCCTTGGGCCGTCTCTCCGACCCGCGTGCCGTGCTGCTGGTGAACAGTCAGTCTGGTCGCGCCGCCGTCCAGGTGCCGGCGCGTAGCCTGATGACGGACGACGGCGAGGTCGAACGCCGCGTCCGGCTCATCCGCCCCATGGAGCATCCGACGGTCGCACTGACGACGATGCCGCAGACCCACTGGCAGCAGACCGACCGCGCGACGTTCTCGCGGGTCTGGGCGGCGGAGGTCGCCGAGGTGCCAGAGTTTACCGACAGCGAGATCCACATCGTGTCGGGATTGTTGTTGCCGATCTGGAAGCGGCTGCCCAACGAATCGACGCGCGTCTATCGGCTCCAGACCGACACAGGTGAGCGGATCATCGGACGCAAGGTCTCACCCGCATGGGTCGTAGGCGCGCTGTCAACCGGGATGACGACGCTGACGCCGGAGCAGGCCTTTATGGCATTGCTGGACGGCAAGACCGTCCTCGATCTCACCGACGGGTTACAGCTTCGTCGCGTCCGCGTCATGGGCGCCAACCGCATCGAGCTTACCGGCTTTACCGATGCGATGCGAGACCGGTTGCGAGTCTACGGCCTGTTCCACGAAATCATCTCCTGGAAGCTGCGGATGTTCGTGCCGACGGATGCGTCCGGGCTGGCAATCCTCGGCAAGGTGCTGGAGCGCTATCCGCTCTCGCGCATCTCCGATCGGGCGGCGGCATGACATGTCGCGCGATGCTTCCGAACTGGCGCGCCGCCTCGCGCGCGAAGCTGAGGCGGTGTGCCGCCATTACCTGTCCAACGGGCGGCGCCAGGGCCGCTACTGGACGGTGGGCGACGTTCGCAATACGCCCGGCCGGTCGATGTTCGTCCGGCTCAGCGGACCGGAATCCGGTCGCGGCGCCGCCGGGCATTGGACCGACGCCGCCTCGGCCGAATATGGCGATCTTCTCGACGTCATCCGCGAAAGCTGCGGTCTCGTTGACTTTCGCGATGTCGCCGAGGAGGCGCGACGCTTTTTGCGTCTGCCCCGCGCCGAACCGTACCAAACCCCAAAACCCGTTCGCACACCCGTCCCCGCCGGGTCGCCGGACGCGGCGCGGCGGCTGTTTGCGATGTCGCAACCGATCCGACGGACGCTGGTCGAGAGCTATCTGTGCCACCGCGGCATCAAGGCTGTCCACGACGCAGGCGCGCTGCGGTTCCATCCACGTTGCTACTATCGCCCGGATGACAGTTCGCCGACCGAGACCTGGCCGGCGATGATCGCCGCCGTCACCGATCTCGAGGGCCGGATCACCGGCGTTCATCGCACCTACCTCAATCCGCAGGGCTTCGACCGCTCCGCCAGCGGCAAGGCGCCGATCGACACGCCCAGGCGCGCGATGGGTCATCTGCTCGGTCACGCCGTTCGCTTCGGCATCGCCAGGGATGTCATGGCGGCCGGCGAGGGTATTGAGACGATCTTGTCGCTCCGCTACGTCTTGCCTGATATGCCGATGGTGGCAGCGCTTTCAGCCGCTCACTTGGCAGCCGTGCTCTTCCCTGCGGGTCTGCGCCGGCTTTATATCGTGCGCGACGACGATCCCGCTGGCGACAACGCCGTGGAAAGCTTGAGCGCACGGGCCGGCACCCAGGGCATCGAGGCGATCCCGCTGTCACCGCGCTATGGGGATTTCAACGAGGATCTTCAGAACCTTGGCACGGATACCCTTCGGGTAGCCCTGCGGGTGCACTTCACTCCAGAGGACCTGGCACGCTTCATGGCGCTCTGAGGCGACGCCGATAAGGGGAAGCGAGCGCGCGGCTCGCATGTTCGGTCGGACGAGATCGCCAACGTTTCCTGCGATGCCGGAGAGGCCGCATCCCCGGCCTTCTGAGAGGGCGACCCTGCGGCAAGCGGTCCGGCCACGCAATGGCGGGAGCCGGCTATTTTCCGTCGCGCCCTAACGGGCGCTTTACATCGCGAAGCAAAATAGCCGGCTCCCGCCATCCTCCGCTCCGCTTCGGCCGCTGCGCGGTGCAGGTCCGGTCCGCCCGCCGCCTTTCGTCGCCACGAAGGCCGCGATGGGCGCGGCCGATCCGACAAAGGAAATCGCCATGACGACCGATCGTGACGACCAGGTTTTCGATCCCGTGCTCACGACATCCCCAACCGATCACGTCCTCACTGAACTCCAGCTTCACGGCTATCGCCCGTTCCAGGACGAACCGGACCCCAGACTACTGCCCGAAGCGCGCACCGTCGCCAACGCCGTCGCCGACATCTTCGACGCCCTGATCGCGACACTCAGCGACACCCGCCTCGAACCCGATCTGGAGAACCTGCTGTGGGGCAGCGTCAATCTCTTCCACCGCGCCACCGAACGGATCGAACGCGAGCTCGACGGCAACGAACTGGCGCAAAAGCGCAGCCAGAAGGATCAGGACGGCTCAGAAATCCGCTCGGTCGAACTGGAACGGCTCATCGCCGAGGGCATGACCCTGATCGAGCGGCGCAACGCCATCGAGCTCTTCCGCGAGCTGGCCATCGAGCAATTCGAAACCCACACCGGCTCACTCTGGCGGCCCCGATCCGGATCGCTGGTCGACCATCGCGCGGTCACCGCAGCGATCATCGACTCCAGGGATTTTCTGGCCGCAAAGCGTCGTGCCGATACCGAGGTGCTCGTCCCGGTCGGACCCAAGATCGCACTCACCGGAGGCCTCGACTTCGATGACTACCACCTCATCTGGGATCGTCTCGACAAGGTGCATGGCAAGCACCCCGACATGGTCCTGCTGCACGGCGGCTCGCCGAAAGGCGCCGAGTTGATCGCCGCCAAATGGGCGACGAACCGCAAGGTGCCGCAAGTCGCTTTCAGGCCGGACTGGACGAAGCACGCCAAGGCGGCACCCTTCAAGCGCAACGATCTCATGCTGACGTTGATGCCGATCGGCGTCATGGTCTTCCCGGGTACCGGCATCCAGGATAATCTGGCCGACAAGGCGCGCAAGCTCGGAATTCCCGTCTGGCAGTTCGGCAATGGCGGCGCGTAAGCGCCGCCACGGCCGACAAGAAATTCTCGGTCCTGACCCGACAAGAATGCCCGCATCAAATGGTGCTCGTTCAAGATCTCATGTCCCTGACTCGGAACCGCGCAGCGCCACTGTTGCTTCCCAAGGACAATGTCCGAACGATGGCACTGCGGCTCGGTCATGCCGATCAGCACCAAGGAGTTGACGTGCGATCGCGTCGAGAGGCCGACGGCGGCAGGAGCGGTCAATCCGCTGGAGCCGCGCCGCGATCTGTTCACCGCCCTGACGCGTTGATCGCCTCTTGATTGGAGATTGCATTGCCGTCGCCAGCCGAGAGCTCGGCATCACCCGTTCCGACGGTCTGCTCGGGTCCACTGTCGCGCGGCGTTCGACCAAGGCCAACCTTCACAAAGAGATCCGGAGCCTTCGTCCGATCGTGATCGGGGGTGAGCCTTGCTGCGAGAGCCAGACGATTGCTGCGGCCGGCCAGCCATCATCGGCTGTGCTTGGTGCGACCTTGAGCCAGTGCTCTCCCGTGAGTTGCAGATGCCCTCGTCCATGCGGGCCTTTTTTGCTGGCGGATCACGCGCCACAATACGCTCGCTGCGCTCGCCGACCTTTGCCCTGCAATGGCTTGATCGCGATCTTCTTCCCCTGCCGCCAAGCGGCGGCATTCCTCGCGAGACAACAAGATCGCTCGACGCCATCCTCCGCTGTGCTGCGGGCCTGACGGCTGCAGGTCGGTCGTTGCGGCTCTCACTGACCGCCATCAAGGCCGCGATGGTCGCGGGCTTGAAACAAGCAACAGGAGATCACCATGGCTCAGATTGGCACCTTCACCCGCGCTGAAGACGGCTCGTACACCGGCACCATCAAGACGCTCTCGCTCAACATCAAGGCGCGCTTCACCCCAGCCGAATCCTCCGAGAATGAGAAGGCTCCCGACCTGCGCGTGCTGGCAGGCAATGTCGAGATTGGAGCCGCGTGGCAGCGCACCTCGAAAGAGAAGACCGTCTACCACTCGGTGAAGCTCGACGACCCCTCCTTCCCGGCGCCGATCTATGCGAACCTCGTCGCAGTCGATGACGGCTACGCGCTGGTCTGGTCGCGCTGAACCGAGCATCACGGCGCCTCGCCCCTCGCGAGGCGCCGCAGCTCTTCTACCTCGCGCGGCACGCCGCGAAGATGCGCCTTGGCGAACTCTTTCGACCGCATCCGCCATGTCGCCGGCCGGGCAAAGTGCATGGTCCATCGCACCTTGCGCCGGACACGGCGGCGTGGCGCGCGATGACCGCACCTTGTGCTGAGGAGCCGCAGGATATTGCCGGCGAGCCCAGCATGGGGTCCTTGGCGCAGGACGTGGCGCGGCCCGAAGGCCAGGGGCGTCCGCCCAGTGAAACGGAGCGGCTTCAAGCGAAGGTCGCCGCTGCACGGCGCCAGCCCGCAATGATGCGGCGCTGAGACTACGGGTCAGGCGTTCTCACCCGCCCTGGCGATCCGCTCTGCGAGCACCGAGAGCTGCCGTCTGAGCCTCCGATCGGTAATCTGCTGAAATGCCTCGAACATCCTGACGGCGTCCTTGTCCACATCGGCGGTCAAGATTGCCGGCAATTGAGCGCCTTGCGATTTCAGTTGCCTCTCGCCGAGCAGGAAGCCGGCCGAGACGCCAAAAATGTTGGCGAACTTGAGAAGCCTTGTCGGGTTGACCTGGTTCTTGCCCTGTTCGTACTTCTGAATCTGCTGGAACGTGATCCCGAGCTTGCCGGCCAGTGTCTCCTGGGTGAGTCCCTGATGGAGACGCAGGCTCCGGATACGGGCACCGATAGCTGCGTCGATGGATTCGTCTTTCCGTTTCGCCAATTCAGAACCCCAATATAGGGAAAGGAACAAGTCCCAGTCATCGAACCAGACTTAACTATGATGTCAACGCGCTGTTTCCGAAACCGGGCGCGCAGCCGTCCATCAGAGCTCTGACGCTCGCATTCGTGCCCTCTCGATCAATTCTTCGGCTTGCGTGATGCATACCGAAACATCCGTGGCATTTGGATCGGGGTTCATCGCGGCGCGGCGCAGATGAGCGGCGGCCAGCTCGATAAACAAGAGGATATAGCGAAGGTCCCGTCAAACACGCCTCGGTATTTCGTCGCCCCGGCCTGGAGTGCGAAGTAGAGCCTCGGCGACGGCCGGCGCGTTCTCGGGCCTGGGATTGGGTTGCGACGAGATCGGCTTCCGGAATTTCGCGACGTTCGACATGAGCGTTCTGCCGTATCGACCGGTTTCGCAGGCTTGCGTTGCGGTCGAGATTAGAGAGTTGCGGGTTAGCGTCGGGTTAAACCCAGCGTTGTTGACACTAGGAGGCATCTGCCGGGATGTGAAGTGTGAAGAGACGCCCCGATCGGATCGTGCATGTGCCACAGCGACGCCTCCGAGGTTTCAACAGGGCGGCGCATCGGGCCGATTGCTGGTCTCCCGGGCCCTCCTGGCGAATTCGGCCTCCACCAGCAATTCGTGGACGAGAACGCGGGCGAGCCGGTCAGGCATCATTCGCCCACGCTCGGCGATGCGTTCTTTCTCCCCCACGACCACGACGAGCTTGTCGCCGACGATCCGATATCCGCATTGATGCCGCTCGCCACGGTAGATGTAGTCGAACGGCACGACGTTGCCGTCGTCTGTTGCCATCATCACTCTCCCCCAAAGCCATAGTCACGGAATCGAACTGCCTATCCGATTGCGGCGATACGAGCTTCGCCCGACGCAATCTTGCCCGACAGAATTGCATGTTTGGCGCAGTATAAAGCTCATCCTCGATCACGAAACCTCGGTCGCAAGCCACGGCATGAAGTCTGTGCGGCAACGTTCCGCGCATGAAGGTTGGTACCAGCTTGTCTGGCGTTGATTGACGTAACGGGGCGCGACCCAACAACATCGTCTTGCTCGCAAGAGTATACGCCGCCAACGCTATACGCTTAGACGTGTATTATACGTTAAAGCGTGTAGCGCGACTTCCTCGCAAATGCATCATCCTGATGGATGAGGCGGCGAAACCCTGCACATACGAGACGGCTGCTTGCCCGCAATCTCCGTCGGCTGCGAAATGAGAAATCATGGTCGCAGCACGATCTCGCCGATGAGGCGGACGTTCGCCAGGCACTCGTCAGTGCGTTGGAGGTCGCCAAAGCCAATCCCACCCTGGAATCGCTGGACCGGATTGCCGCCGCCCTCGATGTGGACGTGGCGGATCTGCTTGCGTCCCACATCGGGTCGAAGCGATCGACAACCTAGCACCGCCATTCTTCCGGCGCCCGCGCCTCGCGATGCGAGGCTGCCGGCAACGAATCTCTGCAGATGAACTACGGGAGTCCCGCGCGCTCCCAGATCGTTCTTGTGAGCAGAGCCATCAGAGCAGTTTGCCGAGATCGGCGAGCACCTTGCCGGGCTTGCCAGGGAACCGGCTTCCTTCAAGGTAAGCAGCCGCTCAAACCCGGGCTGAAGAGATATCCGGCGCGCCCCGCAAGATCGAACTTTCTGGTGCGGCTCTCGACGAGACGGGCAGCCGCTAGGACGTTCAGGTCTATTGTGCGTGCCAGCATCGCAGGTACGCCATAGAGGGCCCGCCGACCGTCTTACATCAATCCGGGGGATTGAAAATCCGATCTACGAGCCGTCTTATGCGCACTCGTTGGGAGTGAATCGCGCGCGAACCATGACGAATGAAGACCATCGCATCTCGCCCAGACGCCGAGTGCTGAAATCGGGGACTATTGAATTTTCCGGCAGCGCACTCCCGTGCACGGTTCGCAATCTCTCTGAAACAGGCGCGGCCATCGAGATCAATAGTCCGCTGTGGTTTCCTGAACGGTTCACGCTGGTCATCGACAGCGAGCAATTGCGCAAACCGTGTCAGATCGCGTGGCGCAAGGAGAGACGGGTCGGGGTCATCTTTGTGGTAACATAGGACCACAATTTTCGATCCCTTCGTCAAGGCTGCTGCAGCGCTATTGTATTCGTCGCGCTCGCCTTTCGCTGTCTTGAGCTCACACGAGACTAGCGCGCGGCTCCGCTGAACTGGTGGACGACTATCACGACGCGCCGCTAACCGGTGCTGGAGTGTCGGTTCTGGACGGCGGCATTCAGCGCCTCGATCGTCTGCTGTAGCCGCACAACGATCGCGCGCTCGTTTTCGATCGTCTGCCGAGTGGCGTCTGCCGAATGTACGCCGACGGCCATCCTCAGCGTTTCGCCGGCCTCAAGCCGCCGGATGCGGTCGTTCGTCAAATCGATCAGATCTTGAAGTCGCTTCTTCCAATGCGAGGGCATGCTTGCAATCTCTGCGGGTATCATCCCATAACTTGCTTGCGGGACCCCTAACAAATCGTTTTGCCTTGCCCGCAACTCACACCCCCGAAAAATCCCAACTTGACCTCTCTGAAATCGGACGGCACACCCGCCAAGCGTTCTGAATGTAATGAATTCCCATGCCCAAAGACGCAAGACACCGCCAGGCGTGGAACCGGCATGGTCAACAAGGGCATGAGGACGCTGAAGGACACAAGAACCTGATGAAGTCTTTTCTCGCCGTTGTTGCGCTCTTCGCTCTGACGGCCCCGGCCAGCGCATTCTACACCGAGTGCACAGTCTCGAAAGACATCGAACTCGCGAACCGGCCTGACGGCCAAACCGAGCCGCGCTACATGCCGGTCAACAAGGGCGACAAGGTCGCGGTCCGCGATGAGTACCAGGATTGGTGGTTCGTCATGCATAGTAGCGACGGCAGCACCGATTATGGTTGGCTCCCGAAGAAAGTCTTGACCAGGTGCAAACAGATGGAGGGAACGCCTTAGGCCAGGCCAACCGATCAACCAGCAGAACCCCGGCGGCACTTGAGGTGCATACGGAGCCCGGGCGCTCGCATTGCACAGGTTGACCCATGGTTCTATGACTAGAGGCAAATGGGATCAGATGCACATAGCCACAGCACGACCTACATCCGTGAAAACCTCGACCTCAACCTGGTGAATGGCCGATATGCCTCGGGCCTGGTTCGCGAGCTCACCGAGATGTACGACGGCCGTACCGACAACGTGTTTGCGATCTTTGATGAAATAGCCGGCCTCGAGGGCCATCCCATCGCACGTCCTAGCCTGACCAAGCCGCCGTCGCGGTTTGCAAAGTCGCCGCTACAGGGGCTGTGGCACAAGCACTACCATCAATCCGCTTTTATTCCGACGAATGTCGTAAATCACTGGCGCGCAAACGGCTTTGCCGATCACCTCAAAGAGACGGCGGCCAAGATACCAATTGCCGATGACAAGATGATGGGCTTCCTGCTGCACGAGTTCGTCATCTCGGGATACCGCGATCGTAGCCAAGCCCGACGATTGACGGGCGAATGGATTATCTACGCCCGGCAAGACGACAGAAATACCTACCTTACGTTGGGTATCCACGGTGATGATCACGCCATCTATGAAAGGGTGCAGGCCTGCGCGAACGAGTTTCCGGATCTCGAATTGATGCGGCGCCTTTAGCAGAACTCCGCGGTCCAGACCTCATTACACACGGACACCGTCCATGAGCTACGATGCTTTGAATGCCGCGATCGATCGGTTCTTCCGATGTTACTTCAACCAGCTTCAGGCGCCGGATCCCGACACGTTGCTCAATTTCCTGAACGCGCTTCACGGGTTGAATGACAAGCTGAAGCACGAATCCGGTCGGGATCTTTTTGGGTCCTCGGATTTCATTGCGCTCAAGGCGCTGCGCAATCTCTTTCATCATCACCTTGAGCTGGTGCACGAGGCCAGGATCATTCCGGTCGAGGAGCTGCCGGCAATGACCACGGATCTGATCGTCGTTTGTCTCGTCCCGCGCTCACTCGTCGAGCGCGCGGAACGCGAGACTGACCGGCGGCATCGCGATCAGGTCCGCTCCGCGTTTACTACGTTCAAGTGGTATGGAGACGTCGCGAACATTCAGCCCTGCATGTTCAATGTCGCGGTGGACTTGTTCGAAGCAGTTGCGGATCTCGACGTTGCCCCAGTCTCGGAGGCATACAAGGCCTTCGAGGGAGCATATCAACTTGACAAAGAACGGGGCCTGCCACATCGCGTCACGGGCGACATCTGGTGCGCGGCCGGATCTGTCGGCGAAATTCTTCAAACTGTTCTTGGCCAGCGCTCCGGTCGCCCCGCTCAGCGGAATGCAAGCAAGATCGACAAGTGACTATCTGTTGTCACGGATCCGCCGAGGACCACAGGGGACTGCACGATCGTCAGGGGCGCGATCATGCCTGACACTCACTTTCGCCTTGCGCGTCGAATACTCGTCTATTCCGCCTGGGTTCTCGCGTCAGCTTTGATCTAATAGATAGATCTCTGCCCCGCCAAACGAGCGGACCTTCTCGGTCTATTCCGACTTCCGCCGCACGCTTCGGGCCCGGTTCATAAACGCGAGAACGTCTTCGTTCGCTCGACGACCAGCGCCCTCAGCCGGCTTCGCCGAGCCCGTCATTCTGCCTCGGTCTCCGGCGTTTTTGGTGGTATGGGAGGAGACCGCGGACCGCTTCTGCTCGGCAGCCTTCGCGGGGCCTGGCCTTACCTCTTTTCCGGATTTGGCTCGAGGCGGGATGGATGTGGCTGACCCGGCGGGGCGGCCCATCTCTCCCTCGGTTTCGGCGCGCTTGCGCCAAACCGTCGATGACAGCGTACCGACGCTCAAGGGCTTGCCGTCTCTGCCGGTCACGCCGGCGGCGGTCAGAGCCCGGATCATGTCCGGCCAGCTCATGCCCCGCCGTGCGGCGGCCTCGAACCAGGCATAGTGTTCGGCAACAAGCTTCGACAGCTTTTTGCGGCCCCCACCTGGGAGATGGAAGTCGTCGGCCATTGCATTTAGCCTGGCCTCTAGCTCTTTGTTGCTGGTCATCTCAAAGCCTCATCGAACCAGCAAGAAATAGGAAGCCGCCCTAGGCTCTGCAATCCTCTGCAAAACAATGCAGATCGAAGCAGAGAGATGCAGAAGTTTGCAGAACTCACACCTGTGCATCTGTGGATGACACCCACATGGCAAGAACTTTTTTGATGGGACGGCTCTCCGGAGAACGATAACGCTAAAATGGATGATGAAATCGGGCTAACGCCCCGGCGGTCGTGGTCTTCAAGGAGACATGATGATCGCGGCCAAGGAGATCATCACAAGGGTTGGATAGCGGCGTGGCACTTGATAGTCGACTCGCTTCACTTCCTGCTACTGGGTGCCATCGGCATCGTCGGCCGATCCGAGGCCTCGCGAAGTCTATAGAACTGGAGCGCGGTCTGAGCTGTCTTCACCCGCATTCGGGAATAGCTGGCAAAATACTGATCCGCTTCCGGCTGGGCAACGGCCTGCCCACACGCCTGGAACCTGATCAGGGCCAGGGTTGTGTTCCAGGACAGTCCGGCGGCTCTCGCAAACAGCAGGATTTGCTCATGGCGGCCTTGTGCGAGCGCGCGTTCGACCGTGCCTATCGGAAGGTCGCACATCAGCGACAGTGCCGCGGCGACTCCGTCGAAATTCTCCTCCCTCACGAGTTCATCGAGGACGCTCTCGTCGAGATTGTCGCTGGAATGGAGGTCTTTGAGATAACCGCTCAGAAGACGGAAGTCGGAGGACCCGGCCCGGGCAACCGCCTGCACGTGTTCCGAGGCGAGAGTGATGGCTGCACGGATCGAGCCGACCTGCAAAGGATTTGCAGCCTCGAGCTGCAATCTCAGGCCTTCGGACGCCTGTCGGAATAGCCTGACCATCTGCTGGCGCGGAATATCCCGGCGAGCCCAAATGGAGAGCGCAAGGGTATCGTCCGATCCGGCCTTTTCGACGAGGCTGGAGACACCAACTGGAGAGAACCGGCTGCCGGAATTGGTTGCGGTACTGACCAGCACCGCCCGATTGCCGCGCGTGATGAGAACGTCCGTCAAGCCCTCTTTCAGCTCGCGACGTTTCGAGATCGCGAGCAGATGGTCCTGGCTCATTGTCTCGGCGTTTCTGATCAGGTCTTCGTCGCTGAGGCGCTCCGATCGGGAAAGAACGGGGCCGGCGACTTCGATCGCCCTATCGAAAGCCAGCAGGCGCATGACGTTGCCCGGGGCATCGGCTGCGTCGGCCAGCCGGTTGCCAAACTGAGCCCGGGCCGCGACCTCGACGCTGTCGACCAGCCTGGTCATGACCTCATCGAAGAGGTCTATCTCCGCCGGGGAGTGCGTCCCGGAACTGCAAAGAAACAGATCGGTCACGCGCTTGAGCATGTCGGCTCGCCGCGCAAGGCTCTTGCCTGACACGGCATCTTCGAGCTGGTCTATCAGACTTTCCTGGGACTTCATGCCAAACTAACCGGTCCTTCCGACAAGGCGCTCAGGCAACGATTTCGGCATGCGACTGGCGGCCCTCGCTCAGGAAATCGCCAAGGGGCATCGGTCGGCCGATGAGATAGCCCTGCGCAAGATCTGCTCCGGCAAGCGACAGCTGATGCAGCTGCTCATGTGTCTCGACGCCTTCGGCCGTTACCGAGATGCCCAGACCTCGCGCCAGAGCAATCGTTGAGGCGACAATCGCCGAGCTTTCGCGTTGGCTGGTCATGCCATGCACGAAGGACTTGTCGATCTTGATCCTGTCAACCGCTTCAAGCATCAGCTGGCGGGTCGCAGAATGCCCGGTCGCGAAATCATCCAGCACGATCGAGACCCCGATGTTTTTCAGCTGGCGCAACGTCTGGAGATATTCGGGCCGATTGTCCAGCAATACGAATTCAGTGATCTCCAATTCGAGCCGCCAGGGGCTAAGCCCGGATTCCACCAACGCACAGAGCACCAGGTCGAACAGGTTGCCACAGTTGAACTGATGGGCCGACAGATTGATCGCAACCCTCAGGTTCTCGGGCCAGGCCGCAGCATCCCTGCAGCCTTGCTGCAAGACCCATTCCCCGAGCGTAACGATCAAGCCCGTTTCTTCGGCCAGCGGTATGAACTGATCCGGCGAGAGCATGCCGCGCTCGGGATGATTCCAGCGAATGAGCGCCTCGGCCCCGGTCACCCTGCGAGTCTTCAGGTCGAGAACGGGCTGGTAATAGAGCTCGAACTCCTCCCGCTCGATTGCACGAGTTAGTTCGCTCTCGAGCAGCTTCTGATGCTCGACCACCTCCGTCATTTCGGCGTCGTAGATCCGGAAGTTGTTTCGTCCCCCTTCCTTGACCGCGTAGAGGGCCAGATCCGCCTTCTTTATCAGCTCCGTTCCGTCGCGGCCCTGCTCGGGACACAGCGCTATGCCGATGCTCGTTCCGACACTTGCGATATGGCCGTCGAGTTCAAATGGCCTGCCGATAACGTCGATGATCCGCAGGGCGAGCGAGATCACCGGCTCATGGACTGCAGCGTCGAGGTTCTGGATGATCGCGAATTCATCGCCGCCGAGGCGCGCAACGAGGTCGTGTTCGCGAATTTCGGAGCTGAGACGGCTCGCCACCTCCTTGAGCAATTGGTCCCCTGCCGCATGGCCAAGCGTATCGTTGACCGCCTTGAAGCGATCGAGATCGAGCAGGAAGACGGCGGTATTCCCGATTGCGCCGGACTCGGCAGTGACCCGCTCGAGCTCGCTGACGAAACAGGCGCGGTTCGGCAGGCCGGTGAGCGGATCGTGGGTGGCAAGGTAGGCCACCTTCCTCTCGTTCTGCCGTCGCTGGGTGATGTCTTCGTGAGAGGTGAGCCAGCCACCGTCCGACAGAACGCTGCGCGAAATCGACACCGTGCGGCCATCGGCCAGATCCAGGATTTCATGGACCTTCTTGATGTTGACGGCGCGGTAGACGTCGGTCGCAATCGCGAAATTCGTCCCCTGCCTTTTTCGGCTCTCGAGAATCTCCTGCAGCGTGGTGCCGGGCTTGATCTCCTCGGGTGTGAGTTTGTAGATTTCTCCATAACGGGCATTGGCCACGATGACCCGCTGGTTGGCATCGAACAGGCAAATGCCCTGGGGTACGTTTTCGACGGCGCTCTCAAAGCGCTCGTTGGCGCGTCGAAGCTCCGCTGCCTGCTCGGAAACTTCTTCCGTCCGTTCCTTGATTCGGTGTTCAAGTGTTTCGTTTGCATCCCATAGCTGATGCTTTGCGAGCTCCAGCTCGTGGATGTTGTTCGACATCGTCCGGAAAACGAAAAGATACAGGAAGGGAAAGACGATGACGACCAGAGACGAGGCGTCGACCATGGCCTCGATAAGCCGATTGTCGACGTGAACGAATTGGAGGCCGAACATGATGGTCAACTCACCGACAAACACGGTGAGTATCAGCATCCAGAGTAGTCGAAAGGCGGTCATTGGCGTCTCAACTTAGTGCAGGAGGGGCGGAATCGCGTCCCGATTATTAGAAATCGCCTAGCCGTTGATGCCCGTTGAACGGCGGTTCAGGCCGCTGAAAAAGCCGAAGGAGATATCTGCCCTCGCACACTTCTGTGACGGTGGCGGTAAACGCGGCGGCGGGCATGGGGCCGTTTCCTTCTTATCGCTCTTCGGTGCGCGCTTTCTCCGCGCTCGCCGTTAATAGCTATCGGCCATGCACTTATGTTCGGCTAACAACCGTAGTTAACTCTTGTTTAACCAAGGCGCTCGGCAACGAATGACTTACGAAATACAGGAGAGGTTTGCCAAAATGTTCGTCCCAACCCCCGTCATCATGGTACTGCACGACCCGGAAAGGCCCAGCACACCAGCGAGCAATTCCAGCGCTTGATTGTGAACAGGCGTCTAAGATTGACCCCTCTGCCGCTCAATAGATCAATAGATTAGCTCGCCGATCGGCGTCGGGACCCCACGCCGATTGACAGCCTGGCCGGCAAACTACGTATCAGCCGCGCTCGCGCCGTCTCCGCAACCCTGACCAGCTCCGACGGCGCGAGCGCTACCGTCGTGCCGTTCGGAAAGTTTAAAAGGTGATTGACAACAATCCGCAATTAAAGGGCCGAATGACATCCGTGGCCGTGATCGCGTCGCATGGGCCTTTACCTTTGCTGCCGCCGCCTACAATCTGGTTCGGCTGCCAAAGCTGATGGCAGCGGCCGGCTGATGGCCAAAGTGCCCGGCCGCGCGAAGACCCTCGGCCATCGTCGCGATCGACAGAGACCGAAACGCCTAATTTGCAACCTCGGCCGAGTTCTTCAACAGCCTGCTAGATGCGCGACACTTCAGAGAGTCACAATTGAAGGGCTACTTGCAGATAATCGCCCCGAGTGAGCTATGGGCGAAAGTTGGTGACGGCATAAAGGGGTAAGGCGGCGTATCGTGGGGGTGCTTGACGCCTCCACTTTCCATCGAAGGAAGATACGCCGTGACCGACACTAACGTTTTTCAATTTTCTCAGCCAGGAAGTTTCGCGGACCCGCTGACCGAGGTTTTGCGCAACGGCGCGCGAGCGCTGCTGACGCAGGCCGTGGAGGCCGAAGTGGCGGCTTTGCTCGGCAGGCACGCCGATAAGGTTACCGATGATGGCCGCCAACGGCTGGTGCGCCACGGCCATCTGCCCGAGCGCGAGGTCATGACCGGCATCGGCCCGGTCGCGGTGCGCTGCCCGCGGGTGCGCGACCGTGTCGGCGAGGGCTCGGAGCGCATCCGCTTTTCGTCGGCGATTCTGCCTCCCTACGCGCGCCGGTCGAAGAGTCTCGAAGTGCTGATCCCGATCCTCTACCTCAAGGGCGTTTCCACCGGCGACTTCGAGGAGGCGCTCGTTGCGTTGCTCGGCAAGGATGCCGGCGGGCTCTCGGCCTCGACCGTCGGGCGGCTCAAGGAGGCCTGGTCGGAGGAGCACGCGCGCTGGAGCAAGCGCGATCTGTCAGCCAAACGCTACGTCTACTTCTGGGTCGACGGCATCCATGTCCAGGCCCGGCTCGAGGACGAGGCGCAATGCCTGCTGGTCATCATCGGGGCCACGCCCGAGGGCAAGAAGGAGCTCGTCGGCCTCATCGACGGCGTGCGCGAGAGTGCCCAATCCTGGAGGGAGCTGCTCCTCGATCTGAAGCGGCGCGGGCTTGCGACGGCGCCCGAGCTCGCGGTTGCCGACGGCGCGCTCGGCTTCTGGCAGGCGGTCGAGGAGGTGTGGCCGAAGACGCGCGGCCAGCGCTGCTGGGTGCACAAGACCGCAAACGTCCTCAACAAGCTGCCGAAGAGCCAGCAACCGAAAGCCAAGCGGGCGCTGCAGGAGATCTGGATGGCCGAGACCAAGAAGGATGCGCTGGCAGCCTTCGACGCCTTCGTCGAAACCTGGGGCGTCAAATACGACAAGGCAGTCGAGTGTTTGACCAAGGATCGCGACGCGCTGCTCGCCTTCTACGACTTCCCGGCCGAGCATTGGAAGCATCTGCGCACCACCAACGTCATCGAAAGCGCGTTCGCGACCGTGCGCCACCGCACCGTGCGCGCCAAGGGATGTCTGTCGAACAAGACTGCGCTCGCTATGATCTTCAAGCTCGCCGAGGCCGCCGAGAAAAGCTGGCGTCGTCTCGATGGTCACAACCAGTTGCCGAAACTCATCCTCGGTGTAAACTTCGCCGACGGAATCGAAGTCGTCAGATCGCAAGCTCAATCCGCTGCCGCCTGACCCCGTCCGTCACCAAGATTCGGCGATAGCTCGCCCCGAGTCGTTTCAAACCATTGCCGTTGTCGTATGTTCCGGCGGAACGAGGTCCGGAAATGGAGGCGAACCCAACCGGACCTCGTAATCGACGCCCTGTGTTGGGAGAACAGGCCGCGATCCCGATCAAAGTAGAACGCCTTATGTTGATAACAAGTATACGTGGATTCGCCTACACACCCGCGTGGCTCAGAAACCTTACAGGAAGCTTACAAGCACCGGTTTATCATTGATGGCCTAGACCGCCAGCCCTTGCCGAAGTGTCGCGGCTTGGCGATTCGAGCGATGGTGATTAGGGCAATAAAGGGACCGTACGAGCTTAGTCATTACAGGGAGCGTAGTAGCGCTTCATCAGCCGATGACCGGCGCCGAATGCGACAAATTCCTCGTGAAGGCAGCTATCACGTCGTTTGAATCTCTGCTCGCCATCGCACCGCAGGTTCTCAAAATGGAGCCGAACCGTCCGCGCATGGTCGAGATAGGTTGCGAAGTAGTGCGCGGCCTGGATACGTCCGCGACAGCTATGGAGTAACACGTTTCGAACGTCGGGAGGTAGCCGGTCGATATGATCCGGATTCCATGGCTCGTCGTGTGAACTTGAGCTTCCGAGAGCCACCGCGAGGCCTTGAAAGAAGGCTACTTCAATCAACAGGCAGGTTGCGAGCAAGAAGAGCAGGTGTGGCTTTCGTTTGCGCATTGGAGCACCGTAGGGCCACTGATTTGAACGGGGCGAATGCTATCAAACATTGCGGCATCAGTTGAGAAGAAAAATCAGAATTGTGCATGCAGGCGCGTGGCGACGATCGAGACTGGCCCGCGGTCACGGTTATAGGCCGGATTGGCGATGAACTGATAGTCGAAGCTCAGCATCCAGGTAGCGATCGGAAGCGTGTAGTATACTTCCAGGATCTTCTCCGCGCCCGGATGCGGAAGCCGCCCATCGCCGATCAATGCGCTGTATCCACCGACCGCGAAATAGGCCTGGTGCACCGCGGAGATCATGTTGCGAATTCCGGCGATTCCGAGCGTATCGTTCGGCCTGTTCCAGAATTTTCCGGAGATCGAGGCGCCGCCGGCGAGCGTGGCGTCGGCGTCGGTGAACGCGTAGGCCTCGAGCCTGCCGGGCGTGTAGCCGGCCCGCGCGAACAGGCCCACGCCGGGAATGACCTGCTGCTCGACATTGCCGGCAACGCCGAGCTTGCTCGTGTAGCTGCGCACGAGCGAGAGGTCCGGCGGCGCGCCCGTGAGGTTGGCGAGGTTGACGGCGTCCTGGAAGTTGCCCATCCGCGCACGGGTCAGATAGCCGGTCACAGCGATCTTGCCGGGCTGGTTCAACAGGCTGTAGCGGCGCTCGATCTCGCCGACCATCTGGAATTGTCCGAAGGCCGGATCCAGATCCGTGCTGTTCGGAACCGCGGGGCCGTCGAATGCGCCGGCGCGGAACGTCCACGCCCCGGTGTACCATTCGGCTGCGACGCCATATGTGAAGGCCCACGCATCGGCCGCGTAGTCGAATGCACCCGTGGTGACCAGCGTCCAGTTGAGGAAGTCGCCGCGGGGGTCGTGGGCGTACTTGTTGGAATCGAAGATATCGACGACGCTGAACTTGCCGACCGTGAGTACGAGACGATCGCTGGTCTGCGAGCCCGCGAATTGCGTGAGCCCGGACTCGACTTTCTGCGCCTCGCCGCCGAGATCGATCGTCTGCCGCAGAAACGCGCGCGGGATCCTCGCATAGGGATAGGTGGCCCCGACCTTGTAAGCCTCCGCGCTGGGGAAGCCGGCCACGCCGAACGTGCCGTTGAGGCCGAAGCCCTGGTCGATCTCCGGGTTGATCCAGATTTCGGCGCCGTCCCAGGGGCGGAAGCCGACATAGAGGTCCGCGTCGAAGGTCTCGCGCACCTGATTGGGGGAGAGGCTGTTCTGTCCGGCATAGGGCGCGCGAAACGACAGCGCGTACTGGGTGACGATCGTCGTCTGTCCATGGACGGCGAAGTTGTCCGTCTCGGCAGGTGAAATGCCCTTGACCGCGATATCGGTGCGCGCGGGGTCGGGCCCGAGCTGATAGTTCAGCCCGACCTGGACCCGCTGCACCGAGAGATTGGAGTTGAGCGACTCCGCCGATGCGGCGAGGCCCTTGCGATGATCCCCGAATTCCGAGGCGAGATATTCGACCTTGGCCGTCCAGTGCGGTGCGATCGGCACCTCGGCCCCGATGCCGGCGGCCCAGCCAAGACGCCATGTCAACGCCGTATCGACGGTGCCGATGCCGGCGTTGCCGACCAGCGGCGTACCGGTAAGCTGCGTGCGCTCCAGCCGGTCGTAGGACCAGGCAAAGCCCGCGGTCGCATAAAGCAGCCAATGATCGAAGGCGTAGCCGAGCCTGCCGCGTGCCGTTCCCATGCCGAGGACCGTGTCGCGATAGCTGGCCGTGCCGCCGGAGGCGGACGTCACCGTTCGCTCACCGGCAATCGTGTTGGGGGCCGAGAAATCCGTCTCGACGCCGAGCACCACGCGCGACGGCAACATGACATTGTAGCCGGCCTGCAGGCCGAACAGATAGCTGCCGGTGCCCTTGAAGGCGTCATACGAGTTGAACAGGCGGGTCGATCCACTCGCCGTCGACAGGGCGTCGCTTGCGCTCCAGCCTGACCAGCCGTACGCGTATCCGAAGTGTCCGCCCAGATAAAGGCCGGTCCACTCCGCAACATCAGGCTTCGGCGCCTTGGTCGGATAGGACTCGGCCGCGCCGGCCGCAACGGGCATGGCAAGGGCGAGTCCCGCGACTGCGCTGGTCAGACATATCCGCTTCATTTCGCTCAAGAGCCTTATCCAAGGTCGTGCTTTAACCAGCGGAGAAACCTCTCGCCGCTTCCTGCATTCGCGCGTGACAAAGTTGCAACTATGGCTTCATCGAATCTGTCGAAGACGGCTCATCGATCGTGGTCGAACCTAGAAGTTGGAATTGAAGCGCAGCTTCAAATCCGATGATGACAACGGCCCCTCGGTCTGATCAAGAGCCAGCCGAGCCGCCAGACCCCGCCGCTTAAGCGGTAGGCGCGCTTCGCGCCCGCCAGATCGATCAAACCGGCGAGATACAGTTGCTGAGAACTCAGCAGTATGCCGCGAGCGAGGCGGATCAAGGCGCTTGCGGCATAGCGCGTGACGCGATCTCCGATGCGCTCCCAAACGTGGCCGGTTCGCATGATCCCTCCCTACAGCCATTGATCGAAGCGGCGGATGTAGAGCCGCTTGATCAATTGTGTGAGCAGGCAGTAACTCAGCAGGATTGCGACCAGGATCGGGAAATATGCCTCCGGCAACGGCAACATTCCGACGTGTGCACCGAGCGGCGAGAACGGCAAGTAGATGCCGATCGCCATGATGCTGGCGGTGAGCAGAATCACCGGCGTGGCGGCCCGGCTCTGGATGAACGGGATGTGTTGGGTCCGGATCATGTGCACGATCAGCGTCTGCGTCAGCAGGCCAACCACGAACCAGCCGGATTGAAACAGCGATTGCTTCTCGATCGAGTCGGCTCCGAACACATGCCACATGACGATGAAGGTCGCGATATCGAAGACAGAGCTGATAGGACCGATGAACATCATGAAGCGCGCAATTCCGCTGGAGTCCCATTTCCGGGGTTGCTTGAGATAGTCCTCGTCCACGTCGTCCCACGGAATCGAAACCTGCGAGATGTCGTAGAGCAGGTTTTGGATCAGCAGTTGGATAGGCAGCATCGGCAGGAACGGCAGGAAGATGCTCGCAACCAGCACGCTGAAGACGTTGCCGAAATTCGAACTCGCCGTCATCTTGATGTACTTGATGATGTTGGCGAACGTCTTACGTCCCTCGATGACCGCCTCTTCGAGCACGAGGAGGCTCTTTTCCAGCAGGATGATGTCGGCCGATTCCTTCGCGATGTCGACGGCGGTGTCGACCGAAATTCCGACGTCGGCGTCCTTCAGGGCCGCGGCATCGTTGATGCCGTCGCCGAGGTAGCCGACGGTGTGGCCCTTGCTCTGAAGAGCACGGATGACGCGCGACTTTTCCATCGGAGACATCTTGGTGAAGATAGTGGTGCGCTCCGCGGTATCGGCGAGCTCGGCATCGGACATGGCGGCCACGTCCTTACCCGTCACGGCCTTGTCGACGGCAAGTCCGACCTCCTTGCAGATCTTGCGTGTCACTACCTCATTGTCGCCGGTAATGATCTTGGTATCGACACCGTGCTCTCTGAGCGCGGCGATCGCTTCGCGTGCCGTCTCCTTGGGAGGATCGAGAAACGCCACGTAACCCGCGAGGACGAGGTCTTGCTCGTCAGAGACGGTGTAGGTGCGATCTTCGGGTGGCAACGCCTTGTAGGCGACCGCCAAGGCCCGCAAGCCATCCTCGTTCAGGTCCCGGGTGATGGCGCGCACCTCTCGCCGCATCTCGCTGGTGAAGGGCACTATTCCGTCAGGAGTTGCTGCGTTATCATCGGCGGAGGTGCATAGCGCGAGCACTTCCTCGATCGCCCCCTTGCACACCAGAAGATTCTTGTTTCCGTTGCGGACGATGACCGACATGCGGCGGCGCACGAAATCGAACGGGATTTCGTCGACCTTCCGATAGTGCTGAAGCTTGCCGACCAATTCGTCTTGCTCAGCGTATTCGAGGACGGCCACGTCGAGCAGATTCTTCAGTCCGGTCTGATGGAAGCTGTTCAGCCAGGCGAGCTCCAGCACCTGGCTGTCCTCGTTGCCGTGAATGTCGAGGTGCCGCTCGAGGATCACCTTGTTTTGGGTCAGTGTGCCGGTCTTGTCCGTGCACAGAATGTCCATCGCACCGAAGTTCTGGATGGCGTTGAGCTTCTTCACGATGCTTTTGCGGCGCGCCATCATCACCGCACCCTTGGCGAGGTTGGCGGTCACGATCATCGGGAGCATTTCCGGGGTCAGGCCGACCGCAACGGAGACCGCAAACAGTAGCGATTCCAGCCACGCGCCCTTACCGAGCCCGTTGATGAGAAATACTAGCGGGGTCATCACCAGCAGAAAACGGATCAGCATCCATGAGACTCTGTTGATGCCAATATCGAAGCTGGTGAGGGGACGGCCGCCGACTATGTCCCGTGCCATCACACCGAAGTAGGTGGCATCGCCCGTTGCCACGACGACGGCCGTCGCTGTGCCGCTGACAACATTCGTACCCATGAAGCAGGCGGTCTCCAGCTCCAAAGCGGCTCGACCCGAGCTTGCGGGCTTGGCGGCTGGGGGAACGGAATATTTCTCCAGCGGGATGGATTCCCCCGTCAGCATCGCCTGGCTGACGAACAGGTCCTTCGCGGTCAGCAGTCGCACATCCGCCGGCACCATGTCGCCTGCCGACAGATAGACGATGTCGCCGGGGACCAATTCGGAAATCGGCATCTCTTGCGGGCGCGACATGCCGGCACGCAGCACCGCGGTCGTCGAGCTTACCATGGCTTTGAGCTCTTCGGCCGCCTTGTTCGATCGGAATTCCTGCCAGAAGCGCAAGAGCGTGCTGAGCAGCACCATGGAGATCAGGACGATGATCGTTCTGAACGAGCGATCCTCCGGCGCGGCGAAGATCACGTCGGAGAACACCGATACGATGCTGACCGTGAACAGTACGCCATTGAACGGCGTCAGGAACGCGTGGAAGAGTTGCTGATACCAGGTCGGCGGCCTCTCATGCGTGACCTCATTGGGGCCGTACTGCTCCTGCCGCGCCTCGACTTGGTCCTCAGGCAGGCCGCTGCGTGTAGTGTTCAGCTGCGTGAGGGCGTCCTCAGGCGCGCACTCGGCGAGCCCCGTCAGCAGGGTGGACGAGACGTGCTTGTTGCGGCGCGGATCGCGGCCGGTCAGGACATGCTTTGCTTCGATATTCATGGCAGATGACTCGTCGTTTCGAGCGATAGTCCGGATGCTGGCTCGCAGACGCGGCAAGGCGTCCCCGCCGCGTGCGGCTTAGCGCGGCGGCAGATTTCGGGATTAAGATATTGGGAAAGAGGCGGGCTAGGCGGCGCGACGCAAGGTATCGCTGCAACTGACGCCCTCGTCAGTTGCGGCGCTGCGGTCCATCACCCAGCGACATTCCGGCCGATTGCTCACTGGGTTGGTATGCCAAATCATGATCGGCACCACGCGATTGGCCGCCCGCGGTGCGTCGGCGCAGCGGTGATGTTCAGCCCGGCGATCCTGGATGACGATGTTCGCCTGACCCATGTGGAGTGCGGGCGCGGCAACATTGCCGCGAAGAAAGACGATATTGTTGATACTCATGGCTCACCTCCGGACCGGCCCAACGGTCCCGGAAGGCGAGCAGACAGGACGCTAGGCCCGGCGCGTGCTCGCCCGGCGGGCAACGCCGGGAGCAGTCCCAGTTGACTTGCTTAGTGTCCGACGGAGCCGCCTCGGCCCCACCGGACAGCGACTAGGGTAGCTGTCCATCTCTCGTTTCGGTTGGTTTGAAATGAGCTCGGAAGTCCGAGGTCATGTGGTCCGAATGCTCCCACACCACGCGGCTGTCAAGCAAAAATCGCCAATTTGCAAATCAGGAAACCAGGCCATTCCGCTCGGGGCCACCGAGCTTATCTCGCGTTTTACCTGACGTGTAGCGGCATCTGAACTCGACGTCAGCGTATCAGCGCTTGACCGTGGGAAGCCGTTTGGCTTGCGGCGGAGCCCGACTACCTTTCGGTAGAGCAACGACTGGATTTGCTGGCGGGACGGGGCCGCCCAACGAGGTCTGCCTAGCCGGACCGCCAACATGGGATTGCGCCGTGGATGATCCTGTCCACGCCCCAATGGCTCCGCATAGCAGAAGAAAAGCAGTAGCAGCTCTCATTCTCACACCTCAACCAGCAATGTGATCTCTTAAATGGTCGATACCCTTCATCGCTTCATCACCGCAATAGCGATCCCGATGATCACTGCAGCAAGCACCCAGCCCCGAACCGGCAAGCCCAAACGACGGTGTCTCGAACCAACCACTCGCCCGTGCCACAGGCTCTACTCCGGTCGGCTGGCGCCAACCTTGACGAAGATGCGAGCGCCAGTTCCTCACATTGATTACCGAGCCCGCCTTGCAGATGAAACCGCTACCAAGAGCACTTAGCCATTGATACGTGCATCGCCAACCAACTTTTGAAGCGACACGTCCGTTCGCGACGGAAAGGCGCGCAGCGCGGAGACTATTCCAACTCGAACACAACCCCGAGTCGTCGCTCAACACGCCATGCGACGCGACAGGTCCGACGAAGGCCTTCGCTCCCGACGATCAGCGTAAACCTATCGGGAAACCATAACGGGGAATTAATCTCTATGGCTGCTCCGGTTTGAGAGATATTCCTCACCGTGCATGGCAGGGCGTCGCCGGAGAACTCAATGATCCCCGATTTGAACACCCGACGTCTCGATGAAGATCGATGCTCGTCCATGTAGCGCAACAGTCCCCCTGTGCTAAGCGCCGCCGAGGCGGACTATGGATTATGCTCTCTGACGCGCAGGATATGGCTTCTTGGCGCGCTCAATTTCGGCCATCACCGCTTGCCGATTGGCAATGCCTGGGAGAATAACCTCCGGCTGTGCGACTTGCGACAAGGTCGGGCAAAATTCTGGCTTGTCCACCCAGCGCGTTCCGGCCAGTTTGGGGCAGGCGCCGTTTATGATCGTCCAAGCCACGCCATCCGGCGTCCTCACGATCGAGCTGCAGTTTGGGCAGCGTGTCTGCATTTCTACTCCCGCGGCTTAAGTTTTCGTCGGGCTGGTGCCGGCGTCGCCTGCATCATCCTTTATCGGCCATCACAACTGAGTTCGCCTACCTAGATGCTTTTTCGATGATCTGTGCAATCGCCGACACCAGCGCAGCGAGTGCGGCGACGGCAGCCCATCTGGATTGCCTGGACAGCTCGGAGGCCAAGAAAAGGCCTCCCACCTGATAGGCCAGTCCCAGGCTGAATGCGACAAGCAGCGCGAGGGCGCTGGCGAGAAACGCTGACAGAAAAGCAACCCAAAAGGCAAAGCGTCTGTTCATCGTCGTGCTCATGGGCCGGAAGCCCCGCGAGGCTAAGCGCAGATTGCGCGCAAGTACAAAGGATTTGTGATCTCGATGCCGACTGATCGGCAACATTTTTGCCCCGCCTCGAGTGCGACTTCATCTTTGTAAGGTTCGTGTAAGCTAGTCGTCATTCCGCGCTTGAAATCGAGGCGCGCGGGGAGACTCCCCGCTTGCCCGCTACCGGACAAACAACTATTCAGGGGCTGCCTTGCATTGGCTGATGCAACACTGCGAATTGCTGATCGACCTCGCACCAGCCTCAGGACACCTAAGTGACGACCCTGGCACGAAGCTTGCGATGAATATGCTGAAACGATCGGTCGCGACCAAGATTGTCCTGACGACCTTGGCGGGGACTGTCCTGACCGTTCTCGTCTGGACAAAATTTATCCTCGCGCCCGGCTCGCCGGAAGTCCCGGCACCGAAACGAACCGTGGGACGCGCGGCGCCGACATCCACCGGCGAAGATGTCGTCGTTGAGCTCTCCGACAAGCAGGCTGCCGCGCTGCAACTGGGCACGGTCGCTTCGCGCGAGTTCGTGCTACTCAAGACCTCGGTCGGCACGATCGGCTTTAACGAGAACATGCTGGTCCAGGTGTTTTCGCAATACTCCGGCAAGATCATTAAGGCGTCGTTCAATATCGGCGACGACGTCAAGCAGGGCGACATCCTCTTTACGATCGACAGCCCAGACCTCTTGCAAGCTGAGTCGACTTTGTTGGCAAGTGCCGGCGTGCTTGAGCTGCAGAAACGCAATCTTGCGCGCGCCTCCAATCTCTTGAAGTCCGGAGGCAGTGCGCAAAAGGACGTCGATCAGGCGACGTCGGACGAGCAAACCGCTGAGGGTAACTACAAGGCTGCAAGGAACGTGGTTCTTATCTTTGGCAAGACCGATGAAGAGATCGATCGAATCCTAAATACCCGAATGGTCGATTCTACTTTGCTGGTGCCAAGCCCGATCTCAGGACGGATTGTGGCGCGTAGCGCGGCTCCCGGCTTGCTGACGCAGCCGGGCGGCGCGCCGCCACCCTATCAAATTGCCGACATCTCGACGATGTGGATGGTTGCCAACGTGATCGAAACGGACGCGCCTTCTTACAAGCTCGGCCAGGAGGTCGAAGTTCGGGTGCCGGCCTATCCGACCCGGGTCTTCAAGGGTAAGGTGACTGCGCTGGGTTCGACCATCGATCCGAGTACGCATCGTCAACTTGTGCGCTCGGAGATAGCAGATCCGGAGTACCTGCTGCGATCCGGCATGTTTGCGAGCTTCGTCATTCGTGTCGGAGATCCAACGCGCTCAGTCGCGGTGCCGGCAACTTGCGTCGTTCGCGAGGGCGACGGCACCATGACCGTCTGGGTTACGAACGAGGGGCGCCGATTCGTCAAGCGGACGGTCAAGATCGGACTGCAGCAGGATGGATGGACCCAGATAATGGAAGGTCTTCAGGTTGGCGAAACGGTCGTTACGGAGGGGGCCATTTACCTTAGCAACAAGCTCCTGCTGGGAGACGCCGGATAGTCTGGCGCGATTTGCGTAATCGGGACCAACAAGGCGGGGTGGCGTGATTAAATCTGTTTTGGCGTTCGGACTGACGCGGAGCGCGATCATTGTGCTCGGCGTGGTGGTGTTCTGCGCCGCTGGTCTCGTCGCGTTTACGAAACTCAACATCGAAGCTTATCCCAACCCGGCGCCGGTGATCCTGGAGATCACCGCCCAGGCCCCTGGCCTCTCCGCCGAGGAGATGGAGAAATACTACACGATTCCTATGGAGGTCGGCCTTTACCCCACGCCTGGTGTCGCCAATATTCGCTCCACGTCCTTCTATGGTCTGTCGTTTGTTCGTGTCACCTTCAAATATGGCATCGACTACTTCTTCGCTCTGACCCAGGCCGCAAACAGCCTACAGCAGAACGTTAACCTGCCCGGTAATCTGGTTCCCACGATCCAGGCGTCGAGCCTGGTAGGCGAAATCTATCGCTATCAGCTGGTCGGCCCGGCTCACTTTGGACTGACAAACCTACGAACGCTGCAGGACTATGTCGTGACGCGGCGTCTCCTTACGGTGCCAGGCGTCGCGCAAATCAATAGCTGGGGCGGCACCACCAAGCAGTTCAGCGTCGAAGCCGATCTCGATAAGCTTGAAGCCTACAACATCACGGTACCACAGCTGATCAGCGCGCTCGGTAACGCGAACATCAATGTCGGCGGACGCGAGATATCCATCGGTCAGCAATCGGTCAATATCCGCGGCATCGGTCTCGTGGATTCCGGCGGGGCGGATGACGTCACCAGGGGATATCGCGTGCGGGACATCGAAAACGTTGTCCTCACCCAGTCGGGCGGTCTTCCCATTCAAGTCAAGAACGTCGCCAGAGTCGAGGTTGGCTATGTGCCGCGGCTTGGGATCGCGGGGCGCGATCACCAGGATGACGTCATCGCCGCCATTGTGGTGATGCGGCGGACGGAGCATACCAACGATGTCATTCCCCGCGTCGAAGCCGAGGTGGAGAAGCTCAATCGAGACGGCAGCCTGCCACCCGGGGTGAAGATCGTTCCCTACTATGACCGCAGCTCACTCGTTGGCGTCACCACCCATACCGTCTTGCACAACTTGATCTTCGGCTGCTTGCTCGTCTTCCTGATCCAATGGATCTTCCTCGGCGACTTGCGCAGCGCCATCATCGTGAGCGCCAACATTCCGCTGGCGCTGTTCTTTGCCATTATCATCCTCGTCATTCAGGGTGAGGACGCCAATCTGCTCTCACTCGGCGCCGTCGACTTCGGCATCATTGTCGACTCGGCCGTGATCATGATGGAAAACATCTACCGCAATTTCCAATCTTCCTCTGAGCATCGCCGAACTCTGCTTCAGCAGCTGTCAGAAGGCTATTGGGGATCGGATCCGACATCCGCAAGACCGGGATCCACGCGGCCTTGGCCGGAGCGTTTGCGAATCATTTTCGCGAGCGCCCTACAGGTCGACAAGGCGGTGTTCTTTACGGCCGCGATCACCGTAACCGCCTTCGTGCCGCTGTTCACCATGCAGGGTGTGGAAGGCCAGATCTTCGGCCCGATGGCGCGGACCTATGGCTATGCGCTCGCCGGCGCCCTGTTGTCGACCTTCACAGTGACCCCTGTTCTTGCAGCGCTTCTGTTGCCAAGACATGTCGAGGAGGTCGAGACGCGCATCGTGCGCGCCCTGCGCCGGACCTACACCCCTGTGCTCAGGTGGGCGCTCGGCAGCCTTAGGACGGCAATCTTGGTGGGCGTCGTTTTCCTTGGCGTGAGCCTGCTCGCGGCCTCACGGCTGGGAAGCGAATTCCTGCCTGCGCTGGAAGAGGGCAATTTCTGGATCCGCGCCTCGCTGCCGCCGACAATCTCTCTTGAGGCAGGCACCTCAGCAACGCGGAAGATGCGGGAAATCCTGATGCGCCACCCGGAGGTCATCACGGTGGTGTCGCAGCATGGACGACCAGACAATGGCAGCGATGCCTCGCCATTCTCCAACGTCGAGCTGTTCGCGCCTCTGAAACCGTTCGAGGAGTGGCCTGCCAACGTTACGAAGGAAAAGCTAACGGAAGTGCTTCAGAAGGAATTTGCTGATGAACTGCCCGGCATCAACTTCAACTTCTCCCAATATATTCAGGATAACGTTGAGGAAGCACTGTCCGGGGTGAAAGGAGCGAACTCGGTCAAGATTGTTGGACAGAATCTTGACGTCCTGGAGCAGTTGGCGAGCCAGGTCATGGCTGAGATGACGAACGTTCGGGGTGTCGCTGACCTCGGCATTTTCCATCTCCAGGGTCAGCCCAACCTCAACATCAAGATCGACCGAGAAAAGACCGCGCGATACGGCCTGAACACTGGTGATGTCAACGCGGTCGTTCAGGCGGCCCTCGGTGGGACAAATGCGACGACCGTCCTGGAGGGGGATCGTCAGTTTGCCCTGGCGGTCAGGCTTGAGCCGAAATATCGCAGCAGCATCGATGCGATCAAATCGGTGAAGATCGCCTATCAGACGCCGTCCGGGACCAACGCCTACATCCCGCTGAGCGAATTGGCCGACATATCGCTCGATACTGGGGCTTCATTCATCTACCGAGAGCGCAGCCAGCGCTATATCCCAATCAAGTTCAGTGTCAGAGGACGCGATCTCGGGAGCACGGTGACTGAGGCCCAAGAACGGGTCGCAAAAGCGATCAAGCTGCCGAACGGCTATCAGATCTTGTGGGCTGGAGAGTTTGAAGACCTGCAGAACGCCAAAGAGCGCCTCATTATCGTGATCCCGATCACGCTACTCTTGATCCTGGTGTTGCTGTACGGCCTGTTCAACTCGCTGCGGGATAGCTTGCTTGCGCTCGCCGGCATTCCGTTTGCCATCGGCGGTGGAATTATCGCCCTTTATCTTTCCGACCTCAATTTCAGTGTTTCGGCGGCGATTGGATTCATATCGTTGTTCGGCGTAGCCGTGATGGACGGTATTCTCAACATCACCTATTTCCGCGAACTGAAGGCACAGGGCATGACCGTCGCGGAAGCGGTGTTCCGCGGCGCCGAGCAGCGCATGCGGCCGATGCTGATGACGGCCTTGTCTGCAGGCGTCGGCTTGTTTCCCGCGGCGATTTCCCACGGTATTGGGAGTCAGGTTCAGCGTCCATTGGCCACCGTGGTGGTGGGCGGCATGTTCATTGGCCCGGTGCTGCTGCTGGTGGTTGCTCCGGCCTTGCGCCAGATCTTCCTCTCGAGGGAGCACGGGCCCGCGACAGATGAGGACGATTTGTCTCTGCCTGATCCGGAACCTGGCCACGGGGCCTCATGAGTGTCATTGGGGGCATGTAGCGTGAAGGTGCGCGTTAGCGGTCGATCGCTGAGCAGAAGTCGGGGCTTGGTCTGCGGCACCCTCGCGCTGGCGCTTTCCGCTTGCGCGGTAGGCCCGAACTTCACCCCTCCGGCAGCTCCCGAGGTCGCCGGATATCTGCCTGGCAAGCTTGCCTCGCCCGGACCGAAGCCGAGCAGCCCCCAAGTGCCGGGCCAGCACTTTGTGACCGGCGCGGAGGTCTCAGCCCGGTGGTGGGCCGCATTCAAATCAAAGCCGCTCAATTCGCTCATCAAGCAATCCGTCGATCACAATCCGAACTTGCAGGCCGCCGAGTCGGCGATCAAGGCTGCCTACTACAACGCTCTGGCGCAGCGCGGGTTGTGGTTTCCGCAGGTTTCCGGCAACTCGACATCATCTGAAATTTTGCAGTCCAACGCGGGAAGCGTGTTCGGAGCACCTCTCGATTCCGCTCCGCAGACCGGCTATTCGCTCGTGACCCATCAACTTACCATCACGTTCGTACCTGACGTCTGGGGTGGGAATGCGCGCGCCGTCGAAAATCTCGATGCTGTCACCGAGCAGCAAATGTTCCAGCTAGAGGCCGCATATCTGACGCTGACCAGCAATGTCGCCACGGCGGCCATCCTGGAAGCATCGCTGCGAGGGCAGATCGCCGCTACGGAGCGCATCATTGCGATTGAACGTCGTCTGCTGGGTATTCTCCAGCGACAGAATAGCCTTGGACAGGTGGCCCGCGCTGACGTTCTCGCCCAGGAGGCCGCACTTGCGCAGGCCGAGCAGTTGCTGCCACCGCTGAAGCGGCAATTGGCCCAGCAGCGCAATCTCCTGACGGCATTGGCGGGCGAGTTGTCGGCCAACGAAATTGCTCAGGCGTTTGAATTGGCGCAATTCAGGCTGCCGGCAAACCTTCCGATCAGCTTGCCCAGCAAGCTCGTCGATCAGCGGCCCGATGTGCGTGCTGCCGAAGCCAACATGCACGCCGCGAGCGCGCAAGTCGGCGTCGCGATTGCCGCCCGTTTGCCGAACATTCAACTTTCGGCCAACGGCGGCTCCAGCGCGTATAATCTGGCGCAGAGTTTTGCACCAGGAACCGGCTTTTATACGCTCGCGGCGGGCGTTACAGCACCGATCTTTGACGGCTTCACCCTCTATAACAAGCAGAAGGCTGCTGAAGCTGCCTTGGAACAAGCGGAAGCTCAGTATCGCTCGACCGTCATTACAGCCTTTCAAAATGTTGCCGATGCCTTGCGCGCCCTGCAAACCGATGCGCAGGCAATGCAGGCTGCCGTGCATGGCGAGGAGACCGCGAAAGCCAGTCTTGACGTGGTGGAGCAGCAGCTCAACGCAGGGCAGGTCAATCAACTCGCAGTTCTCAATGCACAGCAGACTTATCTCACGGCCTCCATCGCTCGGGTGCAGGCCGAGGCCAATCGTCTTACAGATACGGTTGCGCTTTTCATGGCCCTCGGCGGCGGCTGGCCGGCCAATTGCACGACCCGTGTGTGGCGGGAATGCGCCATGGGACAAGGCGGGACGACTCTGGTCCAAGAAGTCGGGAGTCCAAAACCATGAGGCATTGTGGAGCCGCAATTGCGCTTACGGTCGCCCTCGCAACTAGCGCATGGGCGCGTCCTTCCGGAACGGGCGGGCCAAACGGCGCTTCCGCTCCCCGTCAGCCATCCTGCCTGATCGAGGTGCTCGCCTCCGAGGAATTGCCTGGAGCCCCAATCTTTCAAACGCTGGTCCGCGCGCGATTGCGGATCACGCCGCAAGGTCAGCCGCCTTTTGAAAGGACCGTCGAGCGATTCATATCCTGGCAGGAGCCGCCGCCTCGGCGTGGCCATAGGCTGACGGTTTCGTGCGATCCCGCAAGCATAGGCGCTCTCGTTCCCTATTGAGGGAGCTCGATTGCCCGTCGGACGGATGTCACCCTACCAGACCACGTAAGCGCAGAGGAGAGCCAAGGGTAGAATGATCACGCCAAGTCTCGCCCAGGTGCGATACCCGCCGCGGTCCTTTGGCACGATGAAGAGGTGAACAGCCAGCCAGACGCATACAACTCCGCCGAGCACCACGCGAGCAACATCGCTCGGCGTTTCATAAAGCGACCAGATATGTTCGACCTGCGGGCTGGCGACGCGGGCCGTTACAACGATCAGGATACCGATAAACAATGTCCGCACCGCCAGACCCGCGAACCAAACGAACTTAGGTAGCCGGGCTACCGAAAACTTGCCGTCTGGAACTTTGTCATTCGCCGTGGTCACAGGCCTAACCCACCATGCATAATCAGGATATCGCTGGCGCGGCACGGGGGCAAGCAGGCCCGCACCGATTTCGGTTATAGAAACAAGGAATGGATTGGTTCTGCGATCTAGGCAGCCGATGCGGTCTGCTGCGCGGTGGGACGGACCGAAAGAAATCGCATCTTGAATACCGCGCCGCCCTCGGGCCCATTCTCGACGAGCAATTCTGCCTCGTGCGCATCCACGATCTTGCGCACGATGGAAAGGCCTAACCCAGCGCCTTCGGACTTCGATCGTTCGCGCCGCCAGAATCGCTGAAAGATCAGCTCGCGCTCCTCAGACGCAATACCCGGCCCCTGGTCGCTGATGCGAACCGTACCTTCGTCATCTACGCTGACCTCGACTGTCGTGCCTGGCGGCGTATGACGGATGGCGTTTTCGACGAGATTCCTGAGGGCCCTGTAAAGCATCTCGGGATGGCCGTTGATCCACGCCGGATCGGCGCCACCACTCCAGGAAAGCTGGCGCTTCATTCGGATTGCGAGAGGCGCCATGTCGCCGACGAGCTTCTTGGCGAGACTCTTGATATCGAGCCGCTCCTTCTGTCTGCCGCCAAGGCTGTCAAGCTCCGCGATCTCGAGAAGCTGGCCCACAATCCGACTCATGAGATCGATATCCGCTTGCAGTTGCCGCCGTAGGCGCGGATCGATCACATCTTCGAGGCGCGCACGCAGGATTGCGAGCGGGGTGCGCAGTTCATGTGCGGCATCCGCTGTAAATTCGCGCTGGACGCGGAAACCGCTATCCAGACGGTCAAGCGCCTGATTGATGGCCTCTACTAGTGGCTGAATATCGCTGGGAATTCCCCGAGTCGTAAGTCGGATATCGGTCCTGCTGGGGCCAATCTCCTGCGCCTCTCTCGACGCGCGTCGCAGAGGGCGAAGGGCCCGCCCGAAGATTACGATATCGACCGTAAGAAGCAAGAGCAGGATTGGGATGCTGATCCAGCTGACGCGCAAAAAGAAGTTTGCGACAATATCATCGGTCAGGACGTCGCGGTGACCGAGATCTTCTCCGACCTGAACCGTAAAAAGCTTTCCGGCGACATTCTCTCGAATGCTCACTCCTTCGATCCTGCTGTCCCCGATCTCGACGTCCAGCTCGCCGTCGCCGCTGGGGGCGCCGATGGGGAAAAGTGGCGCTCCGATAGAAGAAGCAACCAGTCCGCCCTCCTGGTCGACAATTGCGTAAAAGTAGCGTCCGTATTGACGGGAGAATTGCGCCTGCAACGAACCAGGTAGTGCCAGTGTCGCCGATCCCGTAGGCGAAATTTTCAAATACCGGGCGATCGCCGAGGCTTGCTCCGCCATCGATCTCTGATGCAGGCTTTTCGTTTCTTGACTTAGCAGCCAGAACAGCACCAACGGCATGAAGATCGCGGTGAGGGCAATCGCCACCACATGCAGAAAAACAATGCGAGACGTCGTTGAACTAAGCGAGATCTTCACTGCGGCTCTCCGTCAAAAGATAGCCAACCCCACGGATCGTGTGGATCTGAACCCGTGCTCCCTTCTCTGCGAGCAATTTCCGAAGCCGTGATACGTAGACCTCAACGGCGTTCGAGGAAATGTCGGCCGAAAGGCCAAAAATGTGGTCTTCGACGGCTTTCTTTGGAACCATAGTGCCTTGGCGGCGGAGCAGCAGCTCCAGGACGGCGAGCTCGCGCGCAGAAAACATTTCCGGCCGTTTGTTGATGAACACCTGCTTGCTCTCCGTATCGAAGACGATATTCGCGAGCGTGAGGGAGCTTCCAAGCAACTGCCCGGGACGCCTTAGCAGCGCCTTGAGACGCGCCACCAATTCCTCGAAGGCGAACGGCTTCACGAGGTAGTCATCTGCACCAACCTGCAATCCGTGAACTCGATCCTGAATACTGTCCCGCGCTGTGAGCACGAGCGCGGGCAAGGGATCTCTGGCTTCTCGAAGCTCACGCAGAATGCTCAGTCCGTCTGCATCCGGTAATCCCAGATCCAGGACAACGGCGGCGTAGCGAATTCGAGCGAGAGCTTCGCGGGCGGCAGTCGCGGTACCGACCGGGTCCACATCAAATCCGAATTTCGATAACCCCGTCACGAGCAGCTCTGCGAGCTCGGGACTATCTTCGACAACGAGAAGCCTCATCTTGGACTCAGGAGGTAAAATCAGTTGTTTCTCTAGACCAAGGCTGCCTTTGCCGCGAGTCGTTTACGATGTCTGGTGCACCATGTTGTAAGGTTCGTGTAAGGTTAAGGCCTTGAGAACCAGGAGTTCTCCGTATCTTTTCGGACATGCCAGGATGAGCTTGAGCATGTTACGGTATGGGGCTCGCCGTTCATTCCGTCGGCGACGAGATCGGCCATGAGATTTCCCGCGCCGCCACAGAACAAGCACATGCTCGTCGCCCGCTGGTCTTTGCAGGGATTTCTGCTGAGTGCCGTGATGGTGGCTATCTCCGGGCTTGCTCAGTTTGTGCTGGTTGCTCTCGGCGCCCAGCTCTATTTTCTAGGCTTTCTGCCCGCCGTATTTCTTGCCGGGTTATTCGCGGGATGGCCCGCGGAGGAGTTGTCGCGTTGTTGAGCTTACCGCTTGTCTGGTGGGCATTCATGCCCCCTCATTTCGAGTTTGGGCCTCTGACCCACGCGGACTATGAGGCTATGAAGGTATTCATTCTGTGCAGTGCGCTCCTTGCGATGTTGTCGGACCTCGGCCAGCAGATGCTTGCCGCAGAGATTGACCCGACCGAAGGCCCGGATACTTGATCCCTTTCTGAGATTGCCCCAGAACAGGCCCTACCTGGAACTCTGTTCTTCCCGGGAGAACGGGCAAGCGCCAAGGCTTTTGGTTTGGATGCCAAGGTTTGGATCAGGGATACGTTCCATGTTTGACTTCTATGCTTGACTTGTCGTTTTCGGAAATGGCCGCTCGGTCCGACCGGGCTCCTGCGCCTTGGCGTCGCCCGCTCATTCGATGGCTCGACAGTACGGAGACGGGATGGACAATTCCGACGCTTCTGGCCGCCTTTGTGACGGTCTGGACTGTCTATTTGATGGTCGCTTATCTGGGGACGGACCTGCATCCCGACGTGCTGGAGACATGGACGCTCGGCCGAACCTTTGAATGGGGAAACCCAAAGCACCCGCCGCTCATGGGTTGGATGGCCCGGATTTGGACAGAGGTCTTTCCCCTGACCAACTGGTCGATGCAGCTGATGGCCATGGTCAATGCGGCTGCCGGCCTTTGGGTCGTCGATCTAATCGCGCGACGATTTGTAACCGGCGACAAGCGAATCTTCATTCTGCTCTTGCTGATGCTCACACCCGCTTATCAGTTTCACGCGCAGCGGTTCAACGCTAATGCGGTGCTCCTGTCCCTATGGCCGCTGGCAACATATTGTTTTCTGCGTTCGGTCCAAACACGCGCGCCTTTCTGGGCGGCCGCCGCCGGGATAACTGCAGCGCTTGCCATGCTGGGAAAGTATTACTCGGTATTCCTGCTTGCGGCCTTCGTCTTTGCGACACTCTTGCATCGCTCGGGGCGTTCTTACTTGACCTCGTCTACCCCGTGGGTTTCCGCGGCAGCAGGCTTGCTTACGTTGGGTCCACACTTGCTTTGGCTGGCGGAAACCGGAGCGCCGACATTCGATTATGCCATTTCTCACGCCTTGGCCGACCGTCTAACATCTCTGCACGACGCGCTCAACTTCATCCTCGGTCTGATGGCTGCGATGAGTGTTGCTGCGTTGACCTGGGTTCTTACCGCCGGGCGCCGATTGCAACGTGCGAGGGATGACTTCGCAAAACTGGATGAGGGGCTGATGCTGCTCCTGCTCATTGCGGCGGGCACCATCCTCTTCCCGGTGCTTACATGCCTAATTGTAGGAACGGACCTGCCTTCCTTGTGGGCCCTTCAAGGCCTATTTCTATTCGTGGTGCCGGTCGTCGCCAGCACCAGTTTCGCCATTGAACGGTTTTATACCGTGAATGAACTTGTGCTCGTGGCGATGATCGCGTCTCTCGCGGTCACTGTTGGCGCGCCGATTCATGCCATCTACCGTAACAAGCACGGGTACGAAGAGGGCAGAAATTTCTACAGCCAGGCTGCGATCGAACTCACAAGACAGTGGCGCGAGATAACCAACACGCCACTCAGCGCCGTGAGTGGGGATGACAACTTAGCTTTTGCCGCGGCATTCTATAGCCCGGATCACCCGCACTATTCACGTCCGTTCGCCTATCAGTACAGCTGGCGCCTCCCCCGGAAAACAGCTCTCGACCACGGATGGGCCGCGCTTTGCTTTGCTGATCAGGTTGACTGCCTGGCCTGGATGCAATCGACATCGGCCAGGGCGGAAAATGCTATCCAGCGTAGATTCGAAGTGCATGCCAGCCTGCTGGGTGTCCCTGGTGTGAGCCGGGCTGTGGTTTCTCTACTCGTGCCACCCAATGTGCCGCAGCCCTATGAAGATCTGAGCTCGATCGACCGCATTGAGGCGATGCTCTAACACGGTTCTGAAAATTGTCGCTTGAGCCCAGGTCGTATTCGGCCGAGCGTAGGCCCCAATCGGCATTATAAGTCGTTTGATCGACCTCAATAGCCCAAGGAGCAATAGCAGAAGTCTATTTACATAGCAATTTCAATGATATACGAGTTCGTAGTTTTATTCTGAGTGGCGCGCCAACTTAATATTAGGTTGATATCTTGCATATTTGCGGAGCGCCGTTGCAGAGCAATTCGCCGTATTGACCTCCAGATATTTCAGAGGTCATTCAAGTTGGCAGCGCCGCAGAGCGCGATGTTCAATTCTTGCAGGACGATTTCTTCCGGATAGCGGCTCCTCGTTGCCCTCCCGTGACCGAGTCCGGATCCATCCCGTCCCGTCGATTGCCGCTGCTAGTACATCAAACACCGCTGATGTCTTCATGCTACCAGACTGAGGCTTAGTCCGGGAGTCTTGGATCTGTCCCTGTCGGATGGCACGCACGGCGCTCGCTTGGTAATCTCTATAGCACTCGACGGGTGTACTCTCGTTCGGGAAGCGACCAGATCGGATGTCTCAAACGTCGATTGTCAGGGAAAATTCAGACAGGATTGTTAGAGAACAAACTGGGAATAATATAATGCACGTACTTGAGGCTACTCTTTGCTCATTTGCATTACGCCGCTGTATACGAGAACACGAACTGCATCGATCCTAGCGCGAACCACCCGCTGGAAGCGTTGTGCTCTTACGTTATTGAGCACAACGATATTTATTGCGTACTTTGCAATTAACTCGTCGCCCACATCAGCTTTGAGCGACGAGGATTGGGACTCGTGCGTGCATGCGGCCGAAATCGTACCCGATCGCTCGATCCGGGGATGCACAGCGGTTATCCAGGCAGGCGAGCGGATGATCACCCAGTTGGCGGCGGCTTATAACAATCGCGGTGTCGCGCTGCGGTCGAGTGGAGATATCGACCGTGCCATGGAGGATTACGATCGAGCACTTCGTTTGTCCCCCGACTACTATGTCGCGCTCAACAACCGAGGCGTTGCTTTAATGAGCAAGGGAGAGCTTGATCGCGCGATTTCTGATTTCGATCGCGCCGTACAACTGAGGACTGACTACCTCGGTGCCTATTATAATCGCGGGAAGGCACTCGGGCGTAAAGGACTCTTTGATCGTGCCATCGCGGATTATGATCTGGTCATCAAGGCTGATCCGAAGAATCCGACCTTCTTGTTCGAACGCGGAACGATGAAAGCGAACGCTGGAGATCAGAGCGGCGCGGATGCTGATTTCGAGCGCGCCGAATCGCTCAGGTCGAATGGTGCGCGGACGACGCGGCCACGATGAAACTCGCCCAACCTAGACGCCGTTGAACTTGTCAGGCTGATGGGAGCCGCAACTCCGCGTGAAGGCCTCCATTTCTGCCATTGGATAGTTCGACAGAGCCGCCGTGCAGTGTGGCGAGATCGCGGACGATTGCGAGTCCGAGCCCGCTTCCCGGTTTGGCCTCGTCGAGCCGCTCGCCTGGGGCGAACGCGCGGTTTAGTGCATCAGCCGGGATGCCTGGCCCGTCATCAACGATCGTAATAAGGAGCTGCCCCGTCGGGGTATCGCGCGTAGCCTTGATCGAGACAACACCACGAGCCCACTTGCAGGCATTATCGACCAGGTTGGCGACCATCTCGTCAAGGTCGTTGGGATCGACGGCGGCAAGCAATTCCGTCTCGGCTGTATGGACGATCGTCAGCTCACGATGAGCATAGAGCCGCCGCATCGCCGCGGCTATTGATGCGAAGGCAGGTTCGACCTGCGTGATGACGCCAGGCAGGCCGGCGTTGGCTGCGGCACGGGCTCGGGCAAGCTGGAAATCAATCTGGCGCTGCATCCGCCCTGTTTGCTGAGTCAGGACCGCGGCGCCCTCGGTATCACCTCTCGCGAGCAGCCGGCGCGCTTCGTCCGTCAGCACGGCCAATGGTGTCTTCAGGCCATGCGCGAGATTGCCCGCCTGCGTGCGGGCGCGGCGAACCATCTGGGTATTGGCGTCGATCAGAGCGTTGAGATCATCGACCAGCGGCCGAACTTCGGACGGGAAGTCACCAGGCAGGGTTTCTGCTTTGCCCGCGCGAATGTCGCCCAGCGCGTCGCGCAGACGGCGCATGGGACGCAGACCAAACCAGGCCTGCAACGTGCCGGCCCCAATTAGGGCTATTGCCAGTGTGCCGAGTGACAGGGCCAGCGCCTGATTAAAATGTCTCAGTACATCATCGACGATCCGCTGGTCGGCGCCAATTTGAAGCACGTAACCGTTTTCAGCGGTCTGCCACGGTCGCTCATATGCGATCATCGGCTCACCAGCCGGGCCAGCTTCGACTGAGCGAGTAAGCTGCCGATCCGCCCCCCGCGCGGGTGGCGGAAAACGCCGTTGCGGTTCGAGGGAGGCTGATTGTAGGACGATGCCGTTGCGATCGCTCACCTGCCAGTAATAGCCAGTCCCGGGCTGCGCGAAGCGCGGATCACTGAGCCTTTGTGCCAGAGCGACATGTCCGTCGGCCGTGCGGGCCAACAGACCTTCGAGCTCGTCGAGATGACCGATCAGCTCGGCATTGACAAGCTCCGTGACGTGCGCCCGGAACAGCGCGGAAATCGAAACGCCAGCGACAGCGATACCTGTCACGGTCGTGAGAATAACGCCAACCAGCAGCCGGGCGCGCAGACTTCTGACCATCAGCCGAACCTGTAGCCCAGACCGCGCAGGGTCCTGATGGTATCGCGGCCGATTTTGCGTCGCAGCCGACCGACATAGACCTCGATCGTATTCGAGCTGCGTTCCTCATTCAGGCCGTAGAGATGGTCGAGCAACTCGGCTTGCGTCACGACGCGGCCGACGCGATGCAGGAAGAGGTGGAGCAGGCGAAATTCCTGTGCCGTCAATTCGATCGGCTGGCCCGCAACATTGGCGGTGCCGGCAACGGGGTCAAGCACGATATCTCCGTGGCGCAATTCGGAGGTGGCTTGGCCCGCGACGCGCCGCATCAGCGCGCGCAGGCGAGCTGCGACTTCGTCGACGTGAAACGGCTTCGCCACATAGTCATCAGCCCCTGCATTGAGACCTTCCACCTTCTCAGTCCAGCTGCTGCGCGCCGTCAGGATCAGGACCGGTGTGGCGGCCCCGGTACGTCGCAACCTCCGTAAGACCTCGATGCCTGACAGGCCGGGTAAACCGAGATCGAGAACGATCGCGTCGAATTCTTCTTGCAGCGCGAAGGAAAGGGCGTGCTCACCATCTTCCACATGCTCAACGACAAAGCCAAAGCTGGCCAACCCTTCCTTCAGGCGGGCGCCAATGTCCTGATCGTCTTCGACAAGAAGAATGCGAATGGTCATGTCTCCTGATTGCTGCAGTCCGATACTGGATCAACCTGCATTTACGCTGACAGCTTGTGTTCAGACTAGCGTGGCAATCAGGCGTCTAGAAGTCAGTGTTGAGACTCGTGCCAATGTTAAAATTGCTCCTGATAATCGTTCGCATATCAACAATTATCTTGGTGACCCCAGCCTTCGCTCAGCAGGCCGCCGTGCTGTCGATTGATGCACTTGCCAATTCCGTCGTGGCAAGTAACCCCGAACGACGCTTTTATTTCCAGCAGATCGGGCTTGCAGGTGTTGAGCGCGACGCGGCTGATCGCCTGCCGGACCCTGAAGCTGCATTCGAGTTAGGCGAACGCCGGATGGCCGACGGCCTGACAGGTGCACCGAAAGGCGCCGGGCCGACATATGGCTTGTCGATTATGCAGCCGCTCGACTTTGCCGGACGCGGGGCGCTCCGTCGCGCCATCGCCGAGCATCAGATCGCGCTGGCGCGGCTCGGTCTTGCGCAATTCGACGCAACGCTCGCAAGCCGGGCACGCTCTTTGGGATATGCCTTGTTCGCGGCCGAGCGGAAAGCCGCCGCGGCACGCGACGTTGCCGCGCGGATGCGCGAGCTTGCACGCGTTGTGGAGCAGCGGGATCCGGCGGGCATCGCCACCACGCTGGACACGGCCATTCTGGATGCGGGTGCCATCACGGCGGAGCGAAATGCCGCGATGGCTGATTCCGAGACCAGCACGATCGTCTACGAACTGAATCAACTTCGCGGCGCGCCGCTCAAAGCGCGGCTCCGCATTGCTCCGCCCGATATCACGCTGCCCGGCCTTCCGTCGGTCGAGCGCATGGCGCAACAAGCTGGCATCAACAATTTCGAGATTCAGTCGCTGCGCGCGCAATTGCAGCAGCAAGGGTTGCGCGTTGACCTCGCACAAGCAGCGCGTGTGCCGAACGTCTCAGTCGGTCCCTACTTCAATCGCGCGAAGTCAGACAGCCGCGAGACCAATTTCGGCATACGGCTGACGACGACGTTGCCGCTTTGGAATAGCCAGGCTGCTGGCCTCGCACAGGAGTTGAGCCGTCAATCCCAGGGCGATGCGGCCCTGCTCGCCGCCAACCGACGGATCGCGAGGCAGGTTTACGAACAGGCAGCCTACTACGAGGCGAAGCGTCGAGCCCTTGCGGGCTGGCCAGCCGGGGCCACCGAGAAATTTGCGGCCGCAGCTACCGCCGCCGCCGATAGTTATCGCCAGGGAGCGATCCCGATCGCAACTTACGTCGAGATGCAGCGCCAGTATCTGGACGCGCTGTCGGCTCTGCTCGACACGCGACGTGAGGCTATGGAAGCGATGCTTCAACTTCGGGCGCTCAATGGCGGCCGCAGCTTCGACGGCGTGTCCCGATGACGCGGCGGATTCTGGAATGGACAACCGGTCGACCAGCCACGGTGATGATCATCGCTTTGCTGATCGCTGGTCTTGGAATCTGGTCTTTCGTGAATCTGCAAATCGATGTCATTCCCGACATCACAGGCGTGCAGGTGCAGATCAACACGACTGTTCCTGCCCTGGCGCCAGAGGAAATCGAGCGTCTTGTGACGCTGCCCATCGAGCGCAGCATGGGTGGTCAGCCGGGCCTGCGGGAAATGCGATCGCTCACCAAGACCGGACTGTCACAGGTCACGCTCATCTATCAGGACGGCACGGACCAGCTTCGCGCACGCCAATTCGTCAACGAGCGGCTTTCCGCAGTGCGCGACATGCTGCCAGCCGGATCATCGCCGCGCCTCGCTCCGATCACCACCGGGCTTGGCGAAATCTGGTACTACACACTCGAATGGGCGCAACCGCCGTCCGATTTGGACGAGCGGCAACAACTGATGGAGTTGTTCGAGGCTCAGGAATATATCGTGCGCCCGATGCTGCGCGCGATCGAGGGGGTCGCCGACGTCAATTCCAACGGCGGCCTCGAACGTCAGTTTGTCATCGAGCCTGATCTGAAGAAGCTCACGACAGCGGGCATCACGCCGAGCGAGCTTGCCCAGGCTGTTGGCGCCAACGTCGCCAATGCCGGCGGCGGGACCATCACCAAGAACGGCCAACGCTTCACCGTCCGAACCGAAGCGCGTGTCACGACGGCGGAGATGATCCGCGCATTACCCGTGAAATTCGCAGGTGGCGTGCGGCCGCTGACTGTAGCGGATCTGGCGACCGTGACCATCGGCCATGCTCCACGCGATGGCGCCGCGACCACCAACGGCAAGGAAACCGTGCTCGGCACAGTGATGATGCTGGTCGGGCAGAACAGCCGGGACGTTGCCCGGCGCGTCGATGCGCAATTGCCGAACCTGCGCGCCGCGCTGCCCAAAGGCATGATCCTTCAGGTTCAGTACGATCGTTCAGAATTGGTGGATCGCACCATCGCGACGGTCGAGCGCAACCTTGGCGAGGGAGCGTTGCTGGTCGCCGTCGTATTGCTGATCGTGGTCGGCAACTGGCGCGCGGCATTTATCGTCGCGTCGGTCATCCCGCTGGCCTTTCTCATGATGATCTCGGGCATGCATGCGCTCGGTATATCGGGCAATCTGATGAGCCTCGGCGCGCTCGACTTCGGCCTGGTCGTAGATGGCGCGATCGTCGTCGTGGAAAACACATTGCGTCTGATGGGCGAGGCACAGCGCCTCAAGGGGCGCGAGCTGACGGCCGATGAACGCCGTCGCATCGTCATCAACGCTGCGGGGGGCGTGGCGCGGCCCGTGTTCTTCGGCATGGCCATCATCGCGCTGGTTTATGTGCCGGTACTCAGCCTGGGCGGCGTCGAGGGGAAGCTGTTTCAGCCGATGGCGCAAGCCGTGATGCTGGCGCTGGCAGCGGCGCTGATCGTTACCTTTACGCTAGTGCCGGCGCTGTGCGCCCGGCTGCTACGAGGCGAGAAGGTGCGTCAGCCGAGCGTCAGTGAAAAGGAAGATTCTCTCCCGGAGATAACCGCCGACAACCACATCACGCATAACGGTGGCTTCGCCGGCCTCGTGATCCGGGGCTACCGTCCCGTCCTGGACTTCGCCCTCCGTCATCCCGCTGCCCTTCTCGTTCCATCGGCAGTCCTGTTGGCCGTGGCATTGAGGATATTCCTGACCCTTGGCTCGCAGTTTACGCCACGCCTCGATGAGGGCTCCATCACGGCGATGGTCTACAAGCCCGTGGGGATGTCGCTCGACCGTAGCCTTGAGATCGAGCAGCAAACCGAGCGTGAAATTTTGCGTCGCTTTCCGCAAGTGACCCGAACCTTCTCCCGCATCGGCACCAGCGCGGTTGCGACCGACCCGATGCCGCCGAATGAGAACGACCTCTACATCTTCTACAAGCCGCTCGACCAATGGCCGCAAGGTCCGGACATGCCGCGCAACAAGAGCGAGCTGGTTGCGGCGATCGAAAAGGCTGCCACTGCGCTGGCGCCGGAGCAGTCATTCCTTTTCGCGCAGCCTATCGAGATGCGCTTCAACGAAATGTTGGAGGGCACGCGGGCGGATCTGTCGGTCAAGATATTCGGAGACGACTACGACGTGCTTGAGCGGCTCGCCGCGCAGGCGCGAGAGGAATTGCAAGGCGTGCCCGGCACCGCCAATGCCGCATTCGAAGCGGCCAGCCGCACCCACAGTGTGGTGGTCGAGATCAATCACGACGCGATGGTGCGGTTGGGGCTGGGAACCGCCGAGGTCAACCGTGCCATTGCGTCAGCGATCGGTGGGGACGAGGTCGGCTTCATCGCGGACGGAGAGCATCGACACGCGATCGTCGTTCGTATGCCCGAGTCCTTACGCGCGGACACAAAATCGATCCTCTCCCTTCCATTGCGCGTCGGCGCGTCCGGCCTTGTGCCGCTGGACCGCGTTGCAAGTCTGCGCGAGATGAGAACGGTCGAACCGATCCTGCACGACAATGGTAAGCGCCGCGCCGCCTTGATGGTCAATCTCAACACCAGCGACATCGAAGGTTATGTGACCGCAGCGCGTGCACGCCTCGACGGCAAGCTTGCGCTGCCTGAATCCTATCGCATCGAGTTCGGAGGCCAGTTCCGTCAGCTAGAAGCGGCCCGAGCCCGTCTGATGATCGTCGTGCCGGCGGCGCTGCTGATGATCTTCTTGCTCGTTTATTCGGCGTTGGGGAGCGTCCGTCATGCCGCCGTCGTCTATACCGGTATTCCGTTTGCGATCACCGGTGGCGTGCTGGCACTCTGGCTACGTGACATGCCATTCTCGATCACCGCCGCGATCGGCTTTATCGCGGTCTCCGGCATCGCGATGCTGAATGGTCTCGTTCTGATCGATCATATCAATGCGTTGCGGCGGAAGCTGCCTGTTATCGAGGCAGTCCGGCAAGCCGCCACGGATCGGCTCCGTCCGGTATTGTCGACCGCCATGGTCGCGGGAATCGGCTTCGTACCGATGGCGATTTCACAGGGCGCGGGAGCGGAGGTGCAACGACCGCTCGCCACTGTCGTCATCGGCGGCGTCCTGTCGTCCACCGTTCTGACGCTGCTGCTGTTGCCGGCGATCTACCGATGGATGGAGCGCCGCTCCGCAGCCGTCGTCGAACGAGAGAAACAGCCGTTGGAAGTGGAGGTTTCAGCATGAAAAGATCGAATCGGCTCCGTGACGTGGCAATCTTAGCCGCTATGACGTCACTTTTCTTTGTCTCGCCGGCCCTCTCGCTCGCAAGTTCTCCTGTCCATGACAATCAACCCAGTCCTTTCTACGTGCAAAACCTGCCGGCGGAAGTGCGGGCAGGCCTTCAAAAATACAGGAAGGTATGTGGCGATGAATTGACAACAACGCGTGGCTTCAGCCGCTTCATTGACGTTGGGAACGTTCGTCTCATCGCTCTTCATCTTCATGAACTCAGATGTGGCGACCGCCTTACGTTTTGTAGCAGCGGAAAATGCCTCCATCAGGTCTACATGTCGCACCACGGACGATATCATCTGGTGATGAGTGTCAGGGCAAATGAAGTCACGTTGAGAGGCCTGGACAACACTCCGGCGATTGAAGTTGAATGCGGCTTTGGACTACAGCGTATGTGGCGATGGAACGGTAGGCGTTTCATCGGAAGATAGCATCATTGATCAGCCTGACCGGCCAAGTTTCCAGATCGATCTCGAAGGCAAGGCGCCTTTTCCTATGTGCTCAGCGCCGCGTTACAAAGCCTTAGAAATGTAATTCAGGACCATGTTCCATGCGAGCCCTTCATAAAGAGAACCATCTGATCGAACGAATAGGTTGGCTTCGCGCAGCGGTGCTAGGCGCCAATGACGGGCTGATTTCAACATCGAGTCTGATCGTCGGTGTTGCCGCCGCGACCGCCGCTTCCCACGAAATTCTGGTTGCTGGCGTAGCGGGGCTCGTCGCCGGAGCAATGTCGATGGCTGCAGGCGAATATGTGTCGGTCAGTTCCCAGGCCGATACGGAAGAAGCCGACATGGCGCGTGAGCGCCGCGAACTTGCCACGCAACCTGAAGCGGAGCTGGCCGAACTCGCCGCGATCTACGAGCAGCGTGGTGTAACGCCCGAACTGGCGCGACAGGTCGCCGAGCAGATGATGGCAAAGGACGCCTTCGGGGCCCATGCGCGGGATGAACTCGGACTGACCAGTCATGTGATGGCGAAGCCAGTTCAAGCGGCTTTCACTTCGGCGGTCACCTTCGCATCTGGCGCGACTTTGCCGCTGGCCGTCGCTCTCCTGTCGCCGGCCTGGACCGCCACCTGGACCGTCTCCATTGCCTGCCTCATCGGACTTGGCGTTCTCGGAGCGATCGGCGCTCGCGCTGGCGGCGCCAGCATATGGAAACCCACTCTTCGGGTCGTGTTTTGGGGAGCAGTCGCCATGGCCTCAACTGCGACCATTGGTGCCCTCATCGGTCGAGCCGTCTAGTTCGCGGAGCTCTCTATTTTTTAATCGATTTTGCACTCGATATTTGCATCGCTGCAGAATGGGATTTTCTGCGATGTATTCCAGCGGTACCCAATCACACATGCCGCGGACTTCAGGACTAGGAGAGAGCCACTGCGTACGCGGCCCAGATTTGGAAAGAGCTAGTCATTTCCTCATAGACCCGGGAGAAGCAAAATACCGGATACCTTGTACTTGGTCCGATATCAGCTCCGCGTTCGGTTCGGCGCACCCGTTTGGGTGGGGCTATTGGCGGCAGCCGGCGAACGCTGAAAGATGAGAGGATCACGATGCCCCAAAATAAATTAATCGCAGATTCAATCACATATGCGTTCGCACTTTTATCCAGTACGGCGCGCCATTCTCCTTGTGAGATTGGCTCTTTCCCCCACACATTGTCCTTGTTATTTCTGTAGCCTGCCGTCCGGCCATATCAGCCGTCACGCCTGCAGCGCCGTGCGCGCGGCCAGTATCTCGGGCCAGCGCCTTTACACTCGCCCTTGAAAGTGAAGGCGCGTTCTAGCTTTGTGTCAATCGAACGCCACGCCGATGCGCGTAGCGCTCCGCCAGACTATTCGACACTGTGAGCAAGCGCCGCCAGGTTCTATTTTCAGCTCGAAGGCATCCGGAATGTTCAGGGCAGCAGGAACTTCGAGGCAGGCGCCTGTGTCCGACAAGTTTCGGACGACGCAACTTATCACGGACGATCGCTGATTGAGAATGATCTTCCCCGTCAACAGCGTGCGGCGACGGCGAGTGGTGCGACGCTCCGTCATAACCAATACCAAACGACGCCGCAGGCGGTTGTCGCTGCCCCGCGTCTCGCCTCGACGGCCACCTTCGCGATTCCCGTATCGCGTGGCAGGTTATTGGCGAGTATTTTGAAGACGAGAGCCCCCGGCATAGCGCACTCGCAATACTTCAACGTAGAAACACCATCCGCGCGGTTTGGCCGAGCAGGACAAAGGCCAAAGATTCGTCCCAGTAGCTCAAGACTCCCAATCTGAATCGTTGGTGGTTCATGAGGGCCAAGGCACAGCTGATAGCCGCGCTCATAAACAGCATCATCGTAAGCGCTTTCCCGAATCCCCAGGGCAGCGGGCTTTGAGCACCGGCAAAGATCAGCACGATCAAAAGTTTGAGAGAAAGGCGACGGAGCACAAAGCGCGAGTCCGACGTCATTTTCGGCTCGGCTGCATAACGACGTCGTATCCGCGAAGAGGCAGTACGAAAGAGACACTGCGATAAACGCAATGTCGGTCGGGCAAAGGCATCCAAGCCCGTGCGGCGAAACCGAAACGCCGCTTTCAGAAAGGTTAAGGACAACGAATAAAGCAATCGCCGAAGACGAGGGCTTCGCGCGACGATGCGCTCGACAAGAACCATATCGATACCCACACTAGACCTCGGATCGAAATAAATCAGAGCGATCACATCGCTAGTGAAGTCGACGCGCCCGTGTCCGGTGAGTCTAAGCGGCTTGATATTGCGCAGGTAGTTATCGCCGAAGACCTTACAATATACGATGGTATATCCCGGATATTGTTTTGTATATCGGATCAACCCCGCAAGACACTGTCACTCAAGGAATGACGGTGATATCCAGCCAATGTCATCTAGCGGCTCCAACCCGCTGCCGACGCATGAGGATCAACGAGCAATGCCAAGCGACAGTAGTCGAGCAAGCGTGCCGCTCAGGTCGTTCTCGCGAGTCTGAATCATCAGTCTCGCCTGTGACGGCCGAGCGGCTCGTCACGGAGGTGAGACATGACTCTCCAATTTTTTACTCTGCCGGCTTCGCTCCGCGTTTCGCGGATCGCCTCGCCGAAACGCAATCCCGCATTCGCCGACCCGCGATGCGAGCGTGACCGTCCTTTCACGAAGTCTCCCCGCACGAACCGGACTCGACTGGTCGCGGCGTGGCGTGTCAATGGCGAGACCGGTCGGCTCGAATGCATCTGGATGCTTGACGCCGAACCAGACACGGGCGGCGGGTTGCGCCGATTGATCGAGCGCGCCGGACTCCTTCTTGCAGTTTACCAGCATGGTCGCTTTGCGGCGTGAGGCGTGTGATGCATTCCCTCACGCTGCATAAGGCCAGCACGGCGATGGTTCTGGTGTCCGCCGGCCTGGACGGGCTTCACCCCCGCCGGGGCGGCAATCCGTACTCGCGCAGAATCGCACGGTCGCGCGAAGGTGCGGACCCTCCCTGGTGAAGAGCGGCTGCGCTGCTCAAGCGCGGTCCGAATGCCGAGCGTCGTGAAGATGCATCGGTTTCATTATCCCCTCAGCCGACCAAGACCCCAAGCGCCGAAGACCGTGCCGAGAGGCGCATGGTCTCGGCGCTTGCGGCAGGAGATTCATCCAATGAATGCCCCCATCCTCAAGGCGGCTCTCAAGCCGCGCGGAAAAGACGAACGCAAGCTGTCGATGAAGGCGGTCCGTGAAGCCCAGAATGGGTTGGATGACACCTTCGAAAACGTCAAAGGCGACCGCAACGGCCTGATTGCCCGAGATGCGATCGAACGGCTGGCAAAAGACGGCCCCAATGAGGTTGCGCAAGAGCGACGCCTGCCAGCGGTTGTTCAGTTTTTTGGCGCTTTCAAGAATCCGTTCATTGCAGTGCTGCTGATCCTGGCTGGGATCAGCGCTGTAACGGACATCTGGCTTCGGCTTCAACATGGCGAGGATGCGGATCCGACAAAAGTCACCATCATCATCGTGATGGTGCTTGCCAGCGCCTTGATGCGCTTCGTTCAGGAGTACCGATCGAGCGCTGCGGCCGAAGCTCTGAAGGCGATGGTCCGCACGACGGCGACGGTTCTTCGTCGAGGATCGGCAACGTCAAATCCCGAAGCATTCGAAATCCCGATGCGAGAGATCGTCGCCGGCGACATCGTGCGTCTTTCAGCAGGGGATATGATCCCGGCAGACGTGAGGCTGATCGAATCCCGCGATCTGTTTGTGAGCCAGGCAGTGCTCACCGGTGAGGCCATCCCTGTTGAGAAGTATGACACGCTCGGGTCTGTCGCCGAGAAGTCCGCGGCGAGCGTAGCGTCCAGCGAAATGAACGCGCTCGACATGCCCAACGTCTGCTTCATGGGCACCAACGTCGTGAGCGGCACGGCGACCGCGCTTGTCGTTGCCACGGGTGCTCGCACCTATTTCGGATCGTTAGCCAAGGCGATCGTCGGATCGCGCGCTCAAACGGCGTTCGATCGCGGCATCAACAGTGTGAGCTGGCTGCTCATCCGCTTCATGCTCGTCATGGTTCCTGTCGTCTTTGTCATCAACGGCCTGACCAAAGGCGACTGGGTGGAAGCGCTGTTGTTCGGCCTTGCCGTCGCCGTCGGACTTACCCCCGAAATGCTGCCGATGATCGTTTCCTCGAACCTCGCGAAGGGCGCCGTAGCGATGGCGCGGCGCAAAGTCGTCGTGAAGCGACTCAACGCCATTCAGAACTTCGGCGCGATGGATGTTCTCTGCACGGACAAGACCGGCACGCTGACTCAGGACAAGATCATTCTGGAGCACCACGTCGACGTTACCGGGCAACCCAACGCTGACGTTCTCCGGTTGGGCTGGTTGAACAGCTACCACCAGAGCGGCGTGAAGAACCTGATGGATCAGGCCGTCGTGCGATTCGCCGGGGCGGAGCCAGCCATCACGAACACGGCCGCGAGCTACCGAAAAGTCGATGAACTTCCGTTCGACTTCGTGCGCCGCCGACTCTCAGTGGTCGTCGAGGGCGAGGACGGAGATCACTTGCTCATCTGCAAGGGCGCGGTTGAGGAGATGCTGTCGATCTCTACGCACGTCAGAAGAGGCAAAGATCTGATCCGCCTTGGTGACGTTGAGCGCAAGAATCTGGCTGCGATGGCTCGGGCGTACAACGAGGACGGATTCCGTGTGCTGGTCGTCGCCACCCGAGGGTTTGTGGCGTCCGAGGCCAAGACGCATTATGCCATCGCGGACGAAGCCGATCTCACGATTCAGGGGTTCCTTACTTTTCTCGACCCGCCAAAGGAGACGGCTGGACCAGCAATCGCTGCGCTCGCGGAGCATGGCGTCAAGGTCAAGGTTCTTACGGGCGACAATGCGGTCGTGAGTGCCAAGATCTGCCGTGAAGTAGGACTTGAACCGGGCCAAGCCGTACTCGGGCGCGACATAGAAAAATTGGACGACACCGCGCTTCGCGTTTTGGTCGAGGAGCGGACGATCTTCGCGAAGCTCACTCCGCTCCAGAAGTCGCGTGTATTGCAGGCGCTTCAGGCTAACGGTCATACCGTCGGATTTCTCGGTGACGGCATCAATGACGCCCCGGCGCTGCGCGATGCCGATGTCGGCATTTCCGTCGATAGCGGCGCCGATATTGCGAAGGAGTCGGCCGATATCATCCTGCTCGAGAAGAGCCTGATGGTTCTTGAGGAGGGTGTGCTGAAGGGGCGCGAAACCTTCGGCAACATCATGAAATACCTCAACATGACCGCCAGCTCGAACTTCGGAAACGTGTTTTCAGTGCTGGTGGCGAGCGCATTCATTCCGTTCCTGCCGATGCTGTCGATCCATTTGCTCGTGCAAAACCTGATGTACGACATTTCCCAATTGGCGCTGCCTTGGGATCACATGGACAAGGAGTTTCTCAGCAAACCGCGGAAGTGGGATGCCAAGAATATCGGTCGTTTCATGATCTGGATCGGGCCGACGTCCTCGATCTTCGACATCACGACGTTCGCTCTGATGTGGTTCGTCTTTGCCGCCAATAGCCCGGAGCATCAATCGCTCTTTCAGTCGGGCTGGTTCATCGAGGGCCTGCTTTCTCAAACGCTCGTGGTCCATATGCTGCGTACCCAGAAGATTCCCTTCGTCAACAGCACAGCGGCTTTGCCGGTCTTGCTGATGTCGAGCGTCATCTGCGTACTGGGGATCTATTTGCCGTTCTCTCCGCTGGGAGCAGCCATCGGATTGCAGCCCCTGCCTATCGCCTACTTCCCGTGGCTGGCCGGAACGCTGCTCTGCTACTGCCTCGTCGCTCAACTGATGAAGACCGTCTACATCCGCCGGTTCGGACAATGGTTCTGACGGCCAAGCGCATGAGAGGTCCTGATCATGTCCACATCACCGTTGATCCTGAGATTTGCGCCGCCGCAGGCTGGAGACTGCCCGCGACAAGGGCCGCCACCGCCGAGGCGACAAGCGCCGCGTCCGCCCCACAATCGCGAGCCGGGCGATGCCAGGTCGTCGCTTCGGAATCGGTTGGACAGACGTTTGTGTTGGGCTTTGGCGGTTTTGGCGATGTTCGTGACGCATGCGGCCGTTCACCTTGCTCGTCGCCGTCTGCTGGACGGTTTCAAGCTCAGATTCCTGCTGCGTTGCGGCGCACGGTTGAACAGAGCGGCGATATCGCGAATGCGGCGTTGCCGCTGGTGAGCCACACAAGCGCAAAACGATCGCTTGCATGGAACCAAAGCACGAGGCCCGGACCTGAACCGGACTTCGATCAGCAAGGAGCTTCAAATGGACGACCCATCTAGTCGCGGCGCGACCAACAACTCGCGCCGCTTGAATTCACGAGAAAACTAGGAGGGCAGCTCGCGGCTATTGGCGCCGGGCGCTCTCGCAACCCGACGCCAGGAGTAGCCCATGACTTATTTTACGACCCACGGACTTCCCAATTTCACTATCACCACCGGACTGAAGGTTTTCAGGCGTCGTCGGGTTCTTTTTTGCCGACTGATGGTGATCGCTTTCTACTTGCTGGCGCTCGGTCTTGTAGCGGTTCTTCAGGTAACCAAAGCGCACGCGCAAGAACTTCAAACGACTCCCGGCCATCCGGATGCGGCACGGCTCAACACTAGTGGACCGCAACCCATCCTGGCGATGCCAACGAAGGCACCGGGGGCCTCGCGTGACAATAAGGTGGAATCGGGCGGGCCCGACTGGTCGGGCGTCTATTTTGGCGGACACACCGGTTTCGGGGCTGGCAGCCTTGGCCCGGGAACGAACCCCGTCTTGAATCAGTCCGTTGGCCTGCCGCCTACGGTGACAGGAATGATCGGCGGCTTTCAGGGAGGCTACAACTTTCAGGCCAGCGATCGTTGGGTGCTCGGCGCGGAAGCCGATGTCACTTTTGTGAGCCCGCCCGATGAGACGCGACGGATACCGGCTCCCTTCAACACATCCCTGGATGTCGTGGGGACGGTGCGTGGCAGGATCGGCTATGCTTTTGGCCCATTCCTCCCCTATGCAACGGGAGGCCTCGCTTGGACACGAACGAACGTCGACATCAATGGCGATGACGGCAGCGTTTTGTCAAAACTGGGGCGCTGGCACGCTGGGTGGACGGCAGGCGCAGGTGTCGAAATGGCCTTGGGCGGACCATGGACGGCACGCGTCCAGTACGACTACCTCGATCTGGCTTCCTCGACCTATCGACTCGATGGTGCCGGACTGCGCGATGTGTCCGTCCGCCCCCGAACCCAGAGGTTCACGCTTGGCCTGAACTACCGACTGGGCGATGTGGCCTCGACACTCCCAAGACCACCGGCAACTGTCGAAATGTCGCCGGACTGGAATATTCATGGCCAGACCACATTCATCGCCCAAGGCTATCCCGCGATTCGTTCCCCCTACGCTTCCAGCGCCAGCCTGCCCGGTGGTGGGCAAGTTCGTGAGACGTGGACCGCGGACGCATTTCTTGGCGTGAGGCTTTGGGACGGTGGTGCGTTCTATTTCAATCCCGAGCTAGCCCAAGGCTTCGGGCTGAACGGGACGCTCGGACTCGCAGGCTTTCCAAATGGAGAAGCGCAAAAAGGCGGCGCTGAATTTCCGAAATTTCGGCCACAGCGCTACTATCTTCAGCAGACATTCGGTCTTGGTGGCGAGCAGGAGGATGTCGCAGACGGCCCCCTGCAACTGGCGGGGCGACGCGATATCGATCGCGTCACTGTCACGGTTGGTCGTTTCGCGGTTGGCGATTTCTTCGACGCGAATGCCTATGCCAAGGATCCGCGCGCGGATTTCATGAATTGGGCAATCTGGTCGTCGGGGGCCTATGACTTCCCCGCCGACCTTCCCGGCATGACGCGCGGTGCGGTCATCGAGCTGAATCGTAAGGATTGGGCTGTGCGAGCCGGGGCCTTCCAAGTGCCCAGGGAGCCGAACAGTGATGTTTTGGTCTTCAATGGGGGCGGCGGTGGCGCCGTCGAGTTCGAGGAACGGCACAGCCTGTTCGGGCAGCCGGGTAAGGTTCGGATCGGCGCTTTCATCAACCGTGGTTACACCGGCGCGTATCGCGACGCTATCAACCTCGCGCAAGCGAGCCCTCAAACAGATATCAACGATGCGATGACGGCCCTGCGCCGCAATCAGAATAAGTATGGCTTTTATGGAAATATCGAACAGGCTTTGACAGCTGACCTCGGGCTTTTCGCCCGTGCAAGCTGGAACGACGGCCGCACCGAAATCCTCTCCTTCACGGACATCGACCGCAGCATTTCCGGTGGTTTCTCCCTAAAGGGTTCTGCATGGGGACGGCCTGCGGACACGATCGGAGTCGGTGCTGCGGTCAACGGCCTCTCGAGTGCACATCGTAACTTCCTCGCCGCCGGAGGCACGGGGTTGCTGATCGGTGATGGGAGACTGCGCTACGGCCACGAGTCGATCGTCGAGGCGTATTACGCCTTGCGGGTCAACGGCTGGAGCACCGTCACCTTCGACTATCAGTTTGTTGCAAACCCCGCCTACAACGCCGACCGCGGACCAGCCTCGATTCTGTCGCTTCGCGCCCACGCCGAATTCTGACAGCGAGTGGAGTGGCAATTCCAGCAATAGCGCGGGCTTGCGCCTCGGGAGGGCGCGACCGACGCAACGAGATGGGAACACATTCAGATGGATTGGCAAAGCCTTGGCCACACCGCACTCACGCTCGGGGGCGCATTCCTTCTTGGCGGCTTGATCGGCTTCGAACGGCAATGGCGCCAGCGCCTGGCCGGGCTGCGAACCAATACCCTCGTCGCGCTCGGCGCGGCCATCTTCGTCCTCTTTGCCGGGCTGTTCCCCGGCGAGGCGAGCCCGACGCGCGTTGCGGCCCAGATTGTTTCCGGCATCGGCTTTATGGGCGCCGGCATCATCTTCAAGGAAGGGTTGAATGTGCGCGGGCTCAACACCGCCGCGACGCTGTGGTGCTCCGCCGCGATCGGCGCGCTGTGTGGGGCCGGATTTTTCTTTCATGCATTGATTGCGACGACGTTCGTCATCGCCGTCAACGCAGTTCTGCGCCCGCTCGTGCGCCTCGTTGAGCGCCAGTCATTCGCCGCAAGCCCGTTGGACAGCGCATATGCGATCAGCATCATCTGCCATGGAGAGGCTGAGGCGCATGTTCGGGCGCTTCTTCTTCGCGATCTCGCCGGTGCGCTGCACATCCGCGACCTCGAAAGCACGAATATCGAGGACACAAACCGAGTCCAGGTGAGCGCGACAGTGCGAGCCGACACTCGGCAGGATCGCCTTTTGGAACAGATTATCGGTCGTCTCAGTCTGGAGCCGCTGGTAACATCTGCTCGGTGGCGGTTCGAGCCAGGCGAGTGACCGAGAAGCAATAGTTATCTAGGTACACGGCGGAGTAGATTCTCCAGGGAAGAATATTGAAAGTAGGTAAGTTGATCGAGAAGGTGAACAATGCTCAAGATCGCCAATGATATACGTCCCGGATCGGCGCTGACGTTGATCGCGATGGGCGTTGCGATGGCCGGCATTTTTATCGCCGATACGGTCACGGACTACGCCATCGCAGCGGCCGTATTCTACACAGCGGTCATTCTCGTTGCGACACGCATCTTGTCTGGCACGGCTGTAGTGGCCCTCGCTTGCATTTGTGTCGCGCTGACCCTGATCAGTTTTTTCTTGACCCACTCCGGTGCGTATGAGGTCGGCATCGTCAATACCGGGATTAGTATCGTTGCGATCGGCGTTACAACCTATCTCAGTTTAAGGATGGTGGCTGCGAAGGCCGAGGCGCTGGAGGCGCGCGATCGGCTTTTGCGAATTGCGCGGGTCACGACGCTCGGTCAACTGTCGGCGTCGATCGCGCACGAAGTCAACCAGCCCCTGGCTGCCGTCGTCGCCAGCGGCGGCGCGTGCACCCGATGGCTTGCCCAGGAGCCGCCAAATCTCGACAAGGCCCGCCTCGCGCTCGACCGCATCGTCAGCGATGCCAACCGGGCAAGCCAGGTCATCGCGCGCATTCGCGCCCTTTCGAAGGGCGAGGCGCCGCGCCGACAACCATTCGACCTCAGGGAAGCTGTCATGGAAATCGCGACCTTGTCGCGCGGCGAGATCGAGCGTGGCGGCGTCGCCTTGCAACTGGACCTGCATGACGGCCTACCTCGCGTTTTTGCCGATCGGGTCCAGATCCAGCAGGTCATCAGCAATCTCGTCCTCAATGCGACCGAGGCGATGTCGGACCGCGCATTGCCCGAGCGTCGTCTGCGAATTGCCGCCTCGCAGGATGGACGGGATGCGATCGTTCTCGCGGTGGCCGATTCCGGCACCGGTCTGGCGCCGGGAGCTCGTGAGCACCTCTTTGACGCCTTCTGGACGACGAAAGAGGGAGGCATGGGTCTTGGCCTTACCATCAGTCAGACGATCGTTGAAGCGAATGGCGGACAGATTTCCGCGGCTCCAGTCCCTGGAGGCGGGACCGTATTTGAGGTGCGCCTGCCGCGCCACATGGAGGCAGCCTGATGAAAAATGAACCGACGGCGGATTCGCGGCCGCAGCCCATCGTCTATGTCATCGATGACGATCGGTCCGTTCGCGCCGCGCTCGAAGATTTGCTCGCATCCGTTGGGCTACAGGTGCGCTCGTATAGCTCGGTTGCCGAATTTCTGGAAAGCTCCATGCCGGACGCGCCCGGCTGCCTGCTGCTCGATGTGAGAATGCCCGGACAAAGCGGGATCGATTTTCATCGGCAAATGCCTGAATACGGCATTCATCTGCCGACGATATTCATCACGGGACATGGGGACATCACGATGGGCGTGAACGCCATCAAGAATGGCGCCTTCGAGTTCTTGACCAAGCCGTTTCGCGACCAAGACCTGCTGGATGCTATCCAACAAGCGATCGAAAAAGACCGGCGAAGGCGCGAGAGCGAAGCGCGTTCGCTGGATTTGAATGCGCGTTGGGAGACATTGACGCCCGGCGAACGAGACGTTTTCAAGCTCGTTGTAAAGGGCCTCCTCAATAAACAAATCGCCGCCGACCTGAATGTTAGCGAGATCACGGTGAAGGTTCGCCGTAGCCATCTCATGCAGAAGATGCAGGCCAAGACGATTATTGACCTTGTTAGAATGTCGGACAGTTTGAGCGTTTGAATCTCGACTGAGAGGAGAGCCCCTGCACCGCGAACTGGTGCGCGATCTGCGCGGGCGTGCCACCCCCCCCCTTTCAGAACACGGTATATTTCGAAGATACGTTGGTATATCGAATCTATATAAGATCATCGGCCAATGAGCGTCTGTAGCCGTCTATTCTAGGGTGAGAATCGGGAGGTCTTGCCTTAGCTGCGGTCGGGGCGCGATGGTCGTGGTAGATGGTGCTTACAGAGCGATGCTCGCAACGAGCGGACGATGGACCGTCGCGAGGCCAGGAATCATTTCGAATAGATCTCGGTCGCAATTGACCGATGCTTGAATTCCGCCAGATCCGGTATTTTCTTGCGGCGGCCGAATATGGCAGCTTCCGAAAGGCGGCCTTGGCCTTGGGAATACAGGAATCGGCGATCAGCCGTCGCGTTCGCGATCTCGAAGACGAACTCGGCGCTTCCCTATTTCAGAGGCACAACGGCGGCGTCTGCCTGACGTTGGCAGGACAGCAGTTTGTGCGTCGAGCACGCAAAGCACTTCAACAGATCGACTGCGGCGCGAAGGATGTGGCCGCCATAGGTCGCTCCGAGCGGGGGCATATCAAGGTCGGCATCTTTTCGTCGCTCGCGTCTGGATTCCTGTCCGATCTGCTGGGAGCCTACGGCAAGGAGCATGCAAGTGTACGGGTCGAATTTTTTGACGGCGATCCTGCGGATCACGTTGCCTCGATCCGGCGACTTCAACTCGATGTGGCTTTTATCACGGGAACCACACAGTGGTCGGACTGTGAAACAGAGCAACTTTGGTCCGAGCGAGTATTCGCCGTACTTCCCAGCGATCATCCTCTCTCTGAGAAATCGGAGCTTGGCTGGCGTGATCTTGTGGACGAGAGATTCATTGTAAGTGACGGTGCCCCTGGATCGGAAATTCACGACTATTTGGTTCAACGCCTCGCCGATCTTGGGCGTCACCCAGAAATCGATACCCAATACGTCGGGAGGGACAATCTCCTGTCGCTTGTGGCGATCGGCCAAGGCGTCACGGTCATGAGCGAGGCCGGGACGGCGGCTCAGTTTCCGGGAACTGCCTATCGGCAGCTTGCCGGCGAGGTTCTGCCGTTCTGCGCGGTGTGGTCGCCGCGGAATGATAACCCGGCCTGGCGCCGCCTCCTCAGTCTTGCGCGTTCAATGTCGCGCTCGGCTGCCGCCACAATCATTCAGACGGTTTCGGCAGTTCTTTTGACTTCCTCGCTTTCGCAAATCCCCGATCCGTGGCTATGAACCGCTCCAGCATCGGAGCGATGAGGCGAACGGGATCGGCCGGCGGTTGCCTCGCTTCGCGGCCGAGAATTTCTGCGTAGGCCGTTAGGTCGCGATGCAGGCTTGCCGGTAACTCCACCGTGACCTTCACCGGTTTGTCGTCGACGATCGCTCCCAATTTCAGCTTGGTCATGTCAGCCTCCGTAGGGTTCGAGAACGAGATCGCGGGTGACGATGACGCGGACGGGCAAGCCTGGCCGGATGGTGAGGGTCGGTGCGATGTTGAGCTGGCGCTGGACGATCTGCTGGCCGGTTTGACTGACGCTATTGGAGGCACCCTGTCGCAGCGCCCGCACAATATCGCTGTCCTGGCCAGACGAGCCCGCCTCCGCACCGATGCTCAGAATCGTGGAAAGTGCAGCGGCCTTGAACAGTTCGCCCCAGTGATAGTCGACGCCATCCTCAAGGCCCGCATAGCCCTCGGCGTCCGCACCAGGCTGACGCTCCAGAACGATGGAGCGGCCATTGGGGAAGATCAGCCGGTTCCAGACGAGAAGTATGCGCCTCTGACCGAAGCCGACGCCACTGTCATACTGGCCGATAACGCGCGTGCCCTGTGGCACAAGCAGGATCTTGCCGGTCGGGCTGTCATAGATGTTCTCCGTCACCTGTGCGGTGATCTGACCCGGCAGGTCGGAGCGGATGCCGGTGATGAGCGCGGCCGCGATGACGGCGCCGGCCTGCAGGACGTTCTTCGACGCTGGCGCGGCAACGCGATCCGGCGAGACAGTGCGCTTGTCGGGCGTCTGATTGAGGAATGCGAGCTGACGATCCTGCGCGGAGGGTGTCGCTGGCTGCGGCGCAAGGCCGAGGCTGGCGAGATCGGCCGACGGCGTGGCGGTCGCAGTCGGCTGTGTCGAAGCTCCAGCCGTAGCGGGCCGAGTCTCGGTGGATGCGAACAGCCGTGCGGTCCGAGCCGCCTCCAGTTCCTGCGCCCGGCGCTGTTCCTCGGGGCTCGGTCCCGTCGGACCTGATGCCGGTGCGCCGATCGGCGGCACTGTGCCACCGTTCTGCGCGTTGAGGATCGGGCGACCGAGGTCGCCGGGCAGCGGCGGGCCGAGCTTCGGGACGCCGGAATAATCCTTCGGCAATCCAGCCAGACCGTCCGGTGTCGAGCGGTTGTCCGTAGAGTAAAGCTCCTGACCCTGGCCGCTGTGACGAGTCTGGAGCGCATAGATCAGCGCCCCACCGACACCGAGGCTTGCCGCAAGACCCAGACCGGCCAGCACCTTGCGGGACAGGCGGGTCACACGCGGCGGCTCGGCGCGCAGCCGCATGGTCGCGGCCGGCTCGCCGGTCAGCGGCCGAGCGTCGTCGTCGGTCGGCTGAGGCTGGGGCGCCGAACCGGGCGTCCGGCCTTCCTCCTTTTCGGGATCGCGTTCGTCGCTCACGATGCCGGCCTCCCGTCGGTGCGGGAGATGCGGACACGCTTCTGGTTCTTGCCCGCGCCGAACCGCAGTTCGGCGGCGGCGAACAGTCGATCGACGATCATGTAGTTGCCGCGCACGCGATAGTTCACCAGCTCGGAGGTGTCGCCCTCCGGTCCGACCACGAACAAGGGCGGCATCTCGCCCTGTCCGATGCCGCGGGGGAATTCGATGAACACCTGCTTGCCGTCATCGAAGGCGCGCAGCGGCCGCCACGGTGCGCGGTCGCCGGTCACCTCGTAGCGGAAATTGACACGGGCGAGATCGATGCCGCCCGACACCGGCTGCGCGGCCTCGGCTTGGCTGTTCTGGCGGCGCAGCGCGATGAGCTGGTCCTGCGGATATTGCCAAGACACCGATGCCATATAGGTCGATGGCGTCGCGCGCAGCTCCATGTGATAGGTGCGCCGGTCGGTGTTGATGACGAGATTGGTCATCAGCTCGGCCCGCGTTGGCTTCACGAGGATATGGACCTGCTTGGCCGCGCCAACGCCGCTCTCGGTATCGCCGATGATCCAGCGCACTGTGTCGCCAGCGGCGACAGGACCGGAGCCGACGAGCTGCTCGCCGGGCTGAAGCGCGATGTCGGTGATCTGCCCCGGCGAGGCGTAGACCTGATAGAGCGCGCCATCGACGAAGGGATAGACCTGCATCGAGTTGATGAAGCCGTTGCGGACGGGCTGGACGCGCGCTGCGGCATTGGCCTGGTTGACGCGCGCGGCGGGATCGGACGGTTCCGGCTCGGGCTTGCCGTCCTTGCCGATGGGCTTCAACTGACCAGGCAGCGGGAGCGGTTTGGGAAGCTCCACCACCCGGACGGGCGCTGGCGGATCGGAGGTCTGCACAGCCGGCACCGCATTGTCGTAGGAAATCTCCGGCGGCGGGGTGTGAGTGGCGCACCCTGCCAGCGCCGAACCGGCGAGCAAGATTCCCGGCAAAGCGGATTTGCGGAAAACCGGAACTACGTGGATGAGCAAAGCCGGGAGCCCTGCACTCCAAGGGGCGGCTTTGCGGAGTGCGGGCGTCATTGTCCAAGCTCCTTCGACCAGTTGATGGCGTTGATGTAGATTCCGAGTGGGTTCTTCCGCAGCGTGTCGGCGTCGCGTGGGGGCTGCACGACGACGGTGAGGATCGCGGACCAGCGTTCGGTGGAGGCCAGTGAGCCGTCCTGATAGCGTCGCTCGATCCAGGCGATGCGGAAGCTCGACGGCGAGGCGCGGATCACCGACGACACTTCGATCGCGATCTGCTGCTTGCCGACCTTGGTGAAGGGGTCGTTGGCGCGCGCATAATCGTTCAGCGCGAGCGCGCCACCCTGTGTCGTGAAGTCGTAGGCGCGCAGCCAGTTCTGCCGCACGATGATGGCGTCGGACGGGATCGAGCGGACCTGCTCGATGAAGCGCGCGAGGTAGAAGGCGATTTGCGGATCGTTTGGCTGATAGTCGGCGGTCGCCGGCGCGATCGCCTGCGCCTGGCCGAGCCGGTCGACCTGCACTACCCAAGGCACGATCGAGCCGTTGGCGGACTGCCAGACCAGCGCGGCCGAAAGGCCGCCCGCGAGGGCCAATGATCCGAAGGCCATGTAGCGCCAGTTACGGGCCTGCACGCGGGCGGAGCCGATGCGATCGTCCCAGACCTGAGCGGCGCGCTGATAGGGAGTCTCGGGCTGAGGGGCTTTGCCGTAGTGGGTGGATGGTCGCTTGAACATGGTCAGTCGCTTTCGGAGAGGTTGACGGAGGAGCCGCCGCCATGGCTGTCGCCGCTACGCACGGCGTGGGCGGCGGCCTGAACGCCATGGGACATCTGCTGCGAGCGCTTCATGCGTTTCGCCCAGGCCGGCGGCCCGTCGCTGGTGGAAGACGCAGCTCCGGGAGATGCGGCCTCCGCGGTGGCGGTCGTCGCAGCACCGGATGCGCCGGTGGCGATCTCCGTCGCGGCCTGGCCACCGGCCTGATAGCTCTGCTTCAGGCTGTCGGCGGCACGACCGGCTGCGCGCTTCAGCGGTGAGACGGCCGCCTTCGCGCCGGTGCTGGCAACACTGCCAAGACCCGACGCGACGCCGGATGCGCCGGCCTGGCCGGCCGCGCCGAGGCTGTAGGCGGTGGAGGCGCCACCGGCGAGGGCTGCACCGCCACGCGCGGCGGCGGCAGCGCCGCCAGCAAGTGCAGCGCCGCCTGTCACGACGGCGCCGGCAGCGGCCGCGCCTGCTGCGACAACGCCGCCGGCGGCAAGACCAGTGCCAATGGCCGCGCCGGCGCCGAGCTGCGGGCCACCGGAGATGAGGCCGTTAGCGATGCCGGGACCGAAGATGCCGAGACCAAGCAGCGACAGCGCGGCAAGCACGATCGCCATGGCATCGTCGATCGATGGCGTTGCGCCGTTGAAGCCCGAGGTGAACTCGGAGAACAGCGTCGAGCCGATGCCGATGATGACGGCGAGCACCAGCACCTTGATGCCGGAGGAGATGACGTTGCCGAGCACGCGCTCGGCCATGAACGCCGATTTGCCGAACAGGCCGAAGGGAATGAGGACGAAGCCGGCGAGCGTGGTCAGCTTGAACTCGATCAGGGTGACGAAGAGCTGGATCGCCAGGATGAAGAACGCCAGCAGCACCAGCGCCCAGGCGAAAAACATGCAGGCGATCTGGATGAAGTTCTCGAAGAACGACCAGTAGCCCATCAGGCTGGAGATGGAGTCGAGCAGCGGCCGGCCGGCATCGAGACCAGTCTGCGCCACCTTGCCGGGGCGCATGAGATCGCTCACGGCAAAGCCCGTTCCCGAAGCCTTCAGGCCGAGGCCCGCGAAGCTCTCGAAGACGATGCGGGCGAGATTGTTCCAGTTGGAGATCAGGTAGGCGAAGACACCGACGAAGAGCGTCTTCTTGACCAGCCTCGCCATGATGTCGTCGTCGGCGCCCCATGACCAGAAAAGCGCGGCGAGCGTGACGTCGATGACGATCAAGGTGGTGGCGATGAAACCGACTTCGCCGCCGAGCAGCCCGAATCCTCCGTCGATGTAGCGAGTGAAGACCTCGAGGAAATGGTCGATGACACCGGTGCCGCCCATGTCAGCGAACCTCTGGCTGAGCGGGCTCGGCCTGCATCGCAGGCCCGGTCACGTCCGCTGGCGCACTGTCTTTGTGGATGGGAGCGGCCGACGCGGGCGCGCTTGGAAACAGCGTGGTCGGCGCAACCGGCGATGGTGATGAAACGGGGGCCGGCTGGCCGAGGAAGCGGCGCCGGTTCTCTGCCCATGCCTTCAGGCAATTGGGATCGCGCGTGCCGGCCTCGCCGATCTCGGAACAACGAAGCAATTCGGCGGCGAGAGGATCCGATGTTGTGACCGGACGGCCCTGCGTCGCGAGGACGTCCGTCGAAACGTCCTTGCGGTTCATCTCGATCGCGGTCGCCGTGATGGCGACCGCGACGAAGACGATGGCGCCGACGCGAGCGAGGGTCTTGCCGTCCATCGTGCCAGCCTCAGTTGCCGCTGTTCGGGAACATGCGGGCATTGCCGGGCTGGTAGCCCGAGCCCGGCGTCAGGAAACGCCGGCGCTGCTCGCGGCCCTGTTCGGCGGCGGCGGCCTGCTCGGCCGACTGCAAGGCCTGCGCCCGGCCGTTGGCCGCCACGACGGCGGTGAGATCCGCGAGTTGCTGCGCCTGGAGCGCAAGGAGTTGGTTGCCGGCCTGCGTCGCCTGCAGCGCGCCGGTCGCGCCCTGGCTCTGGCCGATCAGCGCCGACATCTGCGTGCGATTGGTGTCGATGTTGCCGACGACGCCCGCCTGCACCCGCATTGCGTCCTGCAGGCCGCCGACCGTGTTCTGCCAGCGCGAGCGGGCATCGGTGACGAGTTGCTGATCCGAAGCGGACAGCGAGACGTTCCCGTACTTCTGCTGGAACATCCGGTCGATCTGCTGGACGTCGTAGGCGATATTCTGCGCCTGGTTGAGAAGCTGCTGCGTGCGCTGGACGGACTGCTGAAGCTGTTGCAGCGACGAGAACGGCAGGCTCGCAAGGTTGCGTGCCTGGTTGATCAGCATTTGCGCTTCGTTCTGAAGCGAGGTGATCTGGTTGGTGATCTGCTGAAGCGATCGCGCCGCCGTGAGCACGTTCTGCGCATAGTTCGAGGGATCGAATACGATGATGGCGTGAGCGGGCGTCGCCAGCATGGGCGCGAGCGCGACGGGAGCGGTCAGCAGCGCGGCAGCAAAACGCGCTGCGCGGGAATTGCGCAGTTTCATTGGGACGTCTCCTTGTTGGTGAGCGTGGGGATGAGATCGGCGGCCCAACCGACCTCACGGTGATCGAGCCATGCGGCGAGGAAGCCGTCGCGGCCGTGTTCGGCGACGATGCGGGCAATGGCCGCCTGGTCGGTCTTCGATGACGCGGCGCACAGAGCGAGCGCGACATCGGACAGACCGAGCTCGAAGAGGCGGTTGCCGCGCCGCGACTGGCAGTAATAGTCGCGCTTGGGCATTGCCCGCGCGATGATCTCGATCTGGCGGTCGTTGAGGCCGAAGCGCCGATAGATCGCCGTGATCTGCGGCTCGATCGCGCGCTCGTTCGGCAGCAGAAGCCGGGTCTGGCAGCTTTCGATGATGGCAGGCGCGATGGCCGAGCCGTCGATGTCGCTGAGCGATTGCGTGGCGAAGATGACGCTGGCGTTCTTCTTGCGCAGCGTCTTCAGCCATTCGCGGAGCTGGCCGGCGAAACCGTCATCGTCCAGCGCCAGCCAGCCTTCGTCGATAATGAGAAGAGTCGGCGAACCGTCGAGCCGATCTTCGATCCGATGGAAGAGATAGGAGAGAACCGCCGGCGCCGCGCCGGTGCCGATCAGCCCCTCAGTCTCGAACGCTTGAACGAACGCCGAGCCAAGATACTCGCGTTCAGCGTCGAGCAGCCGGCCGTAGGGACCGCCGACGCAATAGGGCCTGAGCGCCTGTTTGAGATCGTTCGACTGGAGCAGCACGACCAGGCCGGTGATCGTGCGCTCCTCGACGGGCGCCGATGCCAGCGAGGTCAGCGCCGTCCAGATATGCTCCTTCACCTCGGGCGTGATCGCCACGCCCTCGCGGGTCAGGATCGATACGATCCAGTCGCCCGCCCAGGCGCGCTCGGGCACGTCGTGAACGCGGGCGAGCGGTTGAAGGCTGACGTTATCGGTCGCGCCGTCACTGAGATCGCCGCCGAGGTCATGCCAATCGCCGCCCATGCCGAGCGCCGCCGCGCGGATCGAGCCGCCGAAGTCGAAGGCGAAGACTTGGGCGCGAGCATAGCGTCGGAACTGCAGCGCCATCAGCGCCAGCAGGACCGACTTGCCCGCGCCGGTCGGGCCAACGATCAGCGTGTGGCCGACGTCGCCGACGTGAAGCGAAAGCCGGAACGGGGTGGAGCCTTCGGTCTTGCCGAAGAGCAGTGGGGGCGCTGCAAAATGCTCGTCCCGTTCCGGCCCCGCCCACACCGCCGACAGCGGGATCATGTGGGCGAGATTGAGCGTGGAGATCGGCGGCTGGCGGACGTTCGCATAGACGTGGCCGGGCAATGATCCGAGCCAGGCGTCCACCGCGTTGATCGTCTCGGCCATGGCAGTGAAGTCGCGGCCCTGAATGACCTTCTCGACGAGGCGCAGCTTCTCGTCGGCAGCGCGCGGATCCTCGTCCCACACCGTCACCGTCGCGGTGACGTAGGCCATCCCGGCATAGTCGGCGCCGAGTTCCTGGAGCGCCATGTCGGCATCGGCGGCCTTGTTCGCGGCGTCGGTGTCCACGAGGACGGACGCCTCGTTGGTCATTACCTCCTTGAGGATCGCGGCGATCGACTTGCGCTTGGCGAACCATTGCCGGCGGATCTTGGTCAGCAGCTTGGTCGCGTCGGTCTTGTCGAGCAGGATCGCCCGCGTCGACCAACGATACGGAAATGCGAGACGGTTCAGCTCGTCGAGCAGGCCAGGTGTCGTCGCCGTTGGAAAGCCTGTGACGGTGAGGATGCGCAGATGCGACGCGCCAAGGCGCGGCTCGAGCCCGCCGGTGAGCGGCTGGTCGGCGAGCAGCGCGTCGAGATAGATCGGCGTTTCGGGGACGCGGACACGGTGCCGTTTGGTCGAGACGCAGCCGTGGAGATAGGTGAGCGTCTCCGCGTCATCAAGCCAGCGGCATTCGGGCATGAAGGCTTCGACCAGGCGCAGGATGCGATCGGTGCGATCGGCGAACCCGGTCATCACCTCGTTGGGGTCGAGGCCCGACTTTTCCCGGCCTTCATAGAGCCAGGATTCCGCGCGCGCGGCGTCCTCGGCCGGCGGCAGATAGGTGAAGGTCAGGAAATAGCTCGACTCGAAATGTGCGCCAGCTTCCTCGAAATCCGCTTTGCGCTCGGCGTCGACCAGCGCCGAGGCGGGATCGGGAAAGCGGCTGTCGGGATAGAGGTTCGAAGCTTGCCGCTGCGCCTCGACGAAGATTGCCCAGCCTGATCCAAGGCGACGGAACGCATTGTTGAGGCGGCCGGCGATGGCGACTAGCTCAGCCTGTACGGCGCTGTCGAGATCGGGGCCGCGAAACCGCGCGGTGCGCTGAAAGCTGCCGTCCTTGTTGAGGACGATGCCGGAGCCCACCAGCGCGACCCAGGGGAGGAAGTCGGCCAGGCGGCTGTTGCGATTGCGATATTCGGCAAGGTTCATCATGGCCGCGCTCCCCTCAGACCGAAAGGTGTGCGGGGACGCGCAGATGGCGGCGCACAACGTCGACGAAGAGCGGATCGCGCTTGGCAGCCCACACCGCGGTGACGTGGCCGATCGCCCAGATCGCGATCCCCACCAGCCAGAGGCGAAGCCCTAGGCCGACCGCGCCAGCGAGCGTCCCGTTCATGATGGCGATAGCCCGTGGGGCGCCGCCGAGCAGGATCGGCTCGGTCAGTGCCCGGTGAACGGGGACGGTATAGCCTGGGACGTCGCCGCCCTGATCGACAGCGCCCGTCATCAGACCAGCGCCCCGCCGCCGAACGAGAAGAACGACAGGAAGAAGCTCGACGCGGCGAAGGCAATCGAGAGACCAAACACGATCTGGATCAACCTGCGGAAGCCGCCGGAGGTATCGCCGAAGGCCAGCGTCAGGCCGGTAACGATGATGATGATCACCGCCATGATTTTCGCCACGGGACCTTCAATCGACTGCAGGATCTGTTGGAGAGGCTGTTCCCACGGCATCGACGAACCGGAAGCGTGAGCGGGGGCTGCCATCACCGCCGACAGAGTGGCGATGGAAACGGTCAAGACGAGATGATGGCGCGCGCGCCGCAGGCGTTGGATCACAGGCTTTCTCCTTCAGGTGCTGGGACGAACAAGCTCGAGCTGCCGTCGCCATCCGTGGTGGCCGGCGCGATGCGGTAGTCGCCGTCGAGACCGAGGCCTTCGACGCGCGAGAGTTCGGAGAGTCGCCGCGCGGACCCGCGACCGGAGAGGACGGCAACGAGGTCGATCGTTTCCGCGATCAATGCGCGCGGGACCGTGACGACTGCCTCCTGAATGAGCTGCTCCATGCGGCGCAGTGCGCCGATCGCGCTGCCGGCGTGGATGGTGCCGACCCCGCCAGGATGGCCGGTGCCCCAGGCCTTGAGCAGTTCGAGCGCTTCGGCGCCGCGCACTTCGCCAACGGGTATGCGATCGGGCCGCAGACGCAGCGAAGAGCGAACGAGATCGGAAAGTGAGGCAACGCCATCTTTTGTTCGCATCGCCACGAGGTTCGGCGCGGCGCATTGCAGTTCGCGGGTGTCTTCGATGAGGACGACGCGATCGGCGGTCTTCGCAACTTCGGCGAGCAACGCGTTTGTCAGCGTCGTCTTGCCGGTGGATGTCCCGCCGGCGACGAGGATGTTGGCGCGTGAGGAGACACTCCGGCGGAGTATCTCGGCCTGCGTCGCTGACATGATGCCGGCCGCGACGTAGTCGTCGAGCGTGAACACCGCGACAGCGGGCTTACGGATCGCGAATGCGGGGGCAGCGACGACGGGTGGCAGCAGGCCTTCGAACCGCTCGCCGGTTTCAGGCAACTCTGCGGATACCCGAGGAGCACCAGCATGAACCTCGGCTCCGACATGGTGCGCAACCAAGCGAACGATACGTTCGCCGTCCGCTGGTGACAGCCGCTCACCGGTATCGGAAAGTCCTTCGGAGAGTCGGTCGATCCAGAGGCGCCCATCGGGATTGAGCATCACCTCGACGATGCTGGCGTCATCAAGATAGCGCGCGATTGCAGGACCGAGCGCAGTGCGCAGCATCCTTGCGCCGCGCGCGAGGCCTTCCGAATTGTGGTGTGATGCTGTCATAGTGCCCCGTTTCTATCGGGGCCGATACAGTCCTTCCCCAGACGGGGATGATTAAAGGGGCCAGATTTCGGGGCGATTCAACAAAGATTCATCGACGTAGTAGTGTAGCGTGCAAATACAGGAGAACGGCGGTGTCGGACGCACGATACGCCAATACGCTCGCGGAGCTTGACCGGCTCTGCGCAAGCGTCTGATCCTCGCACAATGACCGCTCAATGCATTTGTTGTGGAGGTGATGGACATCCTCGATCGCGGAGATCATCCGGGGGGTGAGATCCTTCTTAATCGGGATCATGCACGGCGTTAGGCTGAACGGGACGGTACGTACGATAGCATCTTTGCAGCCATGAACCCCAGCCGAGTAGAGTAGCCTATGTTTCTTAGATCGGTTTTGGCCGCCGCCGCATTTGCTGCGGCGGTACTCCCCGCGGAATCGGTGTTCGCCGAGGGCGCCCGAAAAGCCAATCAAGGGCAACAGCGCGAGATCGGCAGCAAGGTAATTGAGAAGGCCAACGCCCTCCTTGACAGTTTAACACCGGCGCGGCGCAATGAAGCCCTCGTCGATTATAGATCACGGTGACGGACCGATCGGCGCGGAAAGAGATTTGTAGGCTTCCTCACCATTCAGCGCTGATTCAAGGCTATTTGACGCGCGATCGAACGCGGAAGAAACATCAACGCGTTTCGGGTAGCTCTGCACGGCTGAGCTTTTTGCGCACGCGCGCATGAATCTGGTCGACCCAAGCCAATCCCAATCGCCTGATGCGACCTTTCGGACACCTTAAGAGGAGAAAGTGTTCGATGCGAGACACCACAAAAAGCAGAAGGCGGATCCGAAGTGGCGGAGGCCAATGCGATAGTTGATTACTCATTGTTTTGCGTCTCCTTTGAGAAAATCTGCCACGGCTTTTTTTTGTTCGATGAATCTCAGGCGCTGGCACGCTATCCTGGCGTGCGCTTCGGCGGCCAGATCAACATGTTTGGAAGTGTCGGATAAAGGCGCAGACGCTCAAACGCCGCGGCTAAAGCCATCTCTCGGCGTCGAGCCGTCCAGCGGATATAATTTGCGATGAGCGCATAGGCGACAACGGGCAGCCTTTCGCCGCGTTGGACAAGGATAGCGATGCAACGTTCTAGTCCGTCATGGAGAGCACGCGTTGCAAAATAATGAAACGTGAACGGATCGCTGCGCGCTTTGGCAAAAGCGATCAGCATAGCGGCGATCAATCCGCAAGCATCGATCTCGCATTGAGAATCGCCGAAACAGCTGTCGACAAAAGCGATAATCTGAAAGCCCTTGGTCTGCTCGACTGAGGTCAGCGAAAAAGAACTACAAGAAGTTGCATCGGAAAGCGCCTGGATGCGTTCGGGAAGAGTCTTGAATTGTTCAGACATGAGGCGCCCCCATCAGCTAGTTAGAACAAAAGAGTTTTGTCTATTCAGATTGTTTCCTTTTCGTTTTGGTTGGCAGGCGACGACGCGGGGTATAGCAACGTCCGCGAGGCTATTGCGGACATGTCGGTGCTCGCGCCCGTGCGTCAACGTCGTCACCCGCCTTCTTGCGTGCTACTTCGAGCCGGTATTGCTTGTAGCAGCGTCGTTGCTGGTTGGCGTTCCGCCGATCTGGGGGATGCTGACCTCGACGCCGGTCGCGGCGACGAAGACCTTGAAGCCGATCAGCGCGACAGCAATCAGAAGATAGCCGCGTAGCACGCCCATCCAGACCTTCGTCATCAACGTCATATGCAGGGCAGGCAGCCGATTAAGCGGCGGCATGCGCCAGTTCCGGCGCTCGAGCATCGTCATCTTGGCGAAGCGGTGATCTTGATCGTTGCCATATGCGGCAGCGGGCACGTCATAACTACGCTTGCGTGCTGCGAACGAAAAGACGAACCCGCAAAGCCCCAGCAAAGAGCCGCCAATCAGTATTTTCAGAATTGTGCTGTCAGCCACATCTGGGAAGACGGTCGCCACGGTGAGGATGATCGAGAGCAACACAAGGGACCAGATTATTGCTCCGGTGAATACATTGAGCTTAGGACCGTTGGACCAGGGGCCGACAACCGCCTTGTCGTTGCAAAGGAGGAGCAGGAAGACCGTGGCACTTGGTAGCAGCACGCCAGCGAGAGCCTGCACGGCACTGACAAAGAGGCCCAGCAGCGCATCACTTGCGAAGGCAACAAGGCCTGCGGCAATGAATATGAGAATCCCGTAAGCAACGTAGAATCCGATGGCATCCGTGACTTTGCGATGCAATGAGTGCCTCACCCTGAGGACGTCGGCGATCGCATAAGACGTCGAGAGCGAGACGGCTGCTGCGCCGATGAGGCAAGCATCCAAAAGAGCGATTGCAAAAATCGTCGCCGAATATGGACCCACATATTTGTCCAGCGCCGTAAGCACCGCACCTGTATCCGTGAAATTGCCGAATTCCGGCCGTCCGGCAAACAATGCGGCACAGAACGCCATCATGGCAACGGCGCCGATTACTACCAGGAGGATCCCGAGGCAAAGATCGACTTTCTCGTAGCCGTTGAAGGCGGGCGTGATCCGCTTATCGACAACATAGCTTTGTTGGAAAAAGAGCTGCCAAGGTGCGACGGTCGTGCCAACGATGCCAATGACAAGCAGCATGACTGCCGCCATGTCGGAGTGAGCGGGCCATTGCGGCACGAGCAGTCCATGGGCGATCTCACCGATTGGTGGATGGATGGCGAGGAGCACAGGTATTAGCAACAGACTGCCAAAGACCAAAACCATCGCGAAGCGTTCAAACCGCTTGAAACTTCCGGTGCTGACGGCGGCCACTATGAGCACCGCCGCGACAATCAGTCCCGGAACTCTTGGCAAACCAAAATATTGGAGTGCGAATACGATGCCGATGAACTCGGTTACAATGGTTAGTCCGTTGAGAAGAACTAGGTCTATAAGGCTGAAGGCACCCCAGAACTTTCCGAAACGTTCGAATATCAGTCGTGCATGGCCAACGCCCGTCACAGCACCTAGCCGTGACACCATCTCCTGATTCACGTAAATCACCGGGATCAAGAGCATCAACGTCCACAGCAGAGAGGTGCCGTAGTTCTGACCTGCCTGCGTATAGGTTCCAAAAGCGCCGGCATCATTGTCGCCGACCATGACAATCAGTCCCGGGCCGACGATTGCCATCAAGGTCGCCAGCCTAGCCCGCCAAGTCTTTCGTACACCGGTGTCGTGCTGCCGGATGGTGCCGAACGCGCCGTGGATGTCGCCAATATGCGCGCTATCCAGGACAGCGGGCGCGCTTGAGGCCAATTCGATTTGTTCAAGCGATGTCGCAGAGGTATCGGACATTTCAAACTCCGTTGAGTTTTGCTCGTTTTTGGGTGAATTCACTGGATCAGAGCGAAGCGGTTGTTGGCTGGCCCCGCTGCGGCGGATGCTTTGCGACTGGGCAAGCTCCAGCCGTGTTGGGCGGAATGGCGAGCACGGCGAGCCCGACGTTGATTGCCCGTTGGACGAGATCGGCGGTGTGGCGCCCCCCTGGGAAAGCCACGACAAAGTCGGGTCGGCTGTCTGTCAGCATGAAATCGCTGCGCAGCCCTTCGGCCTTCTTGCCGTAAAACTCCCAATTTGGCGGGTAACGCACCACAGCGATCCCATGGCGACGCGCCCACGCCTCAGCGATGATGCCGACGCCTGCAATGCTGCCGTGGACCACAACGCTGATTGGCTTTCGCCAATGCAGTGCAGTTAGTTCGTGATGCACCATCTCGGCGTCCTCGAAGTGACGTCCTCCACAGACTAGGAGGCGCATGGCCGTGTCCTTTCGGGCTGCTCTTCGGGACACGGTGCTGGTGCGCGCGAGTTGGCGGTGATGCAGGGCGCAGGTACGCGATTTCCTTCCGAGCTGTCGTTGACCGGGGCGGGATCAGTCGTTCCCCGACGCGGCTTAGGAAGCTTTTCGGCAATGCCCATGCTTTCCACGCGGCGCCGCATCTCGGCCCAGACTTCGCTGGGTTCAATATTGAGTGCGTGCCACAGAACGACCAAGTGATAGAGAAGATCGGCACTTTCGCTGACCGTCTTTTGGGTCCGCTTCCTCACCGCCTCGAGAGCGACCTCGGCAGCCTCCTCGACAACCTTCTGCGAGATCTTCCGCAATCCGGCATTCATCAGCTCTGCCGTGCGAGCATGCTCCGTCAATGTCACATCATTCAGCGCGTTGTAGAGCTGCTCTAAATCGTTGGCGAAGATAGTATTCGCGCAAGTCGTATTAGTGCCTGCGGGGCGCGCAGGCAGCAAAGCCACCACTGCATTCATTAGTTAATCCCTTCGTTTGAACTTTGCTGCCAACAGCAGCGCTACGCTGCGCACGGCATTGCCGTGTGTCGCTATGATCAATCGTCAGGATTCTTCAGAGTGGCGGATGTCTCCAATTGCCAGCCCCTAATCAGCCGGCCATCGGATTCCTGATGCCAATGGGCAAGAAGCTTTGGTCTCGCCAAGTTGCGAGCGCCCAATTTCAAGCCGGGAAACACCCCGGCGAATTGAATATCATCATGGGCGACCACCGGTGGCGCCCGACGTGTGTCGATGTTGAGATGAGCGGCCATGGCCACCTCCGTCTGTTCAAGCAGTTGCTCGAACCCGGGTGGCCTGGACGGACGGTGCTCAGCGTCGAAGTGCTGGCGCAGTTACGTCGGCAGAACCGACCCGAGCGATGATGCAACCCAGCGGAGCGTCGATAGCAGGTGACTGACGCCTACTATCTCCCTCCGAGGGGTCGTTGCTAGATCGCGGGTTCATATGATCCTCTGCTGTGCCAATCCGGATCCAATTCACGACGAACTGGACCACGACGCGAACAACCCTGCCGGTCTTCACTTCGCGCGACATTCATATATACTCTGGGGGGTATATTACAACTATACCCGGGTATAGCGGAGGGACGCGATGGCGCATGCGGTGGCTGAGAAGCAGAAGCTGCTGAATAGGGTCCGACGCCTTCGAGGTCAGGTCGATGCGATTGAACGGGCCCTCATCGCGGATGAGAGTTGCGGCGACGTGATGCGGATAGTCACGGCCACGCGCGGTGCGATCAACGGAATCATGGCCGAAGTCGTCAATGGGCACATTCAAGCGCATATGGTCGATGCGAACCGCACGCCCACAGAAGCTGAACGTAATGCCGCGCTCGAATTAGTCGACGTTTTGCACACCTACATCAAGTGAACTGCGATGGCTCCACAAAAAACACCAGTCAATCAGCCTGCCCACGTCGATCCTATAGATCACGAGGCAAACTTGACGCATCGATACCCGCTCGGCACCCGTTCAAGGGAACTACTGACGTTCATCGATGGGCTATGGCGCCTCGTTAGGTCTGGAACGCTTCCCTTGCTGATCGGCATCCTCACTATCGGCATCTTCATCATCGACACCATAACCCCTTACGAGATATCCGCTGCGACGTTTTATGTGATTGTCGTTCTATTGTCGGCTCGCTTCAGCCACACGCGGGGCATGGGCACGGTCTCTGGAATATGCATCGCGTTGACGATCGCGAGCTACATCCTGACGCCGAGTGGAAGCTTCGGAACCGGAGTCGTCAACACCTCGATCAGCCTGCTGGCGATCGCGGCAACGACCTATCTCGCTGTCAAGATGGAGACCGCTCGTGTGGCGGCCGAACAGGCGCAGACCCGCCTTGCGCACGTCGCTCGGATCACGACTCTCGGCGAGATCGCTGCCTCAATCGCCCATGAGGTCAATCAGCCGCTCGCCGCAATCGTGACCAACGCCAATGCATGTACACGCTGGATTCACGGAGATCCCGCGAACCTAGAAAAAGCCGCGTCTTCGATAGATAGCATCGTCAGCGACGCAAACCGAGCAAGTGAAATCATCAAGCGCGTCCAAGCGCTGTCTATGCGTGCAGAACCAAAGAGGTCCTGGATTGAGATCAACGTCGTAATCAGAGAGGTGCTGGGGCTTTTGCAAAGCCGTTTCCGAGAAAGCCGAGTTTCCGTTTATACGAACCTGTCGAGTGATCTGCCCATGATCTTCGGTGATCGTATTCAACTTCAACAGGTTGCACTCAACCTTCTCGTGAACGCGATAGATGCGATGGGTACGCTGCAGAGCAGTGTTCGTGAGATTCGAATAAACTCCGCTAAATCAAGCGCGTCCGGCGTGATGATCACGATAGAAGACACGGGAGGCGGTATCGATCCTGGCTTCGTAAGGCATCTTTTCGATGCCTTTCACTCCACCAAGAGCGATGGCATGGGAATTGGACTTTCAATATGCCGATCAATTATTGAATCTCACGGCGGTAATATTTGGGCTGAGCCGACCAATCCGCGCGGCGCTACCTTTTGTTTTACTCTGCCTGGCGACAGGGAGAAAATACTATGAGACAGTCGAAACAGCCCGTCGTTGTGGGCGGCACGGTAGCCGTCGTCGACGATGATCTTTCCGTGCGTGAAGCGCTCAGAAATCTCCTGAGTTCTGTCGGACTTGATATTCACACCTTTGCGTCTACGCACGAGTTTTTGGCGTGGTCGATTCCTGATACGCCGATTTGCTTGGTATTGGACGTTAGAATGCCGGGTCAGAACGGCTTGGATTTCCAACAAGAGCTTTTCAGAACGCGTGTGGAGATCCCGGTCGTGTTCATTACGGCGCACGGGGATATCCCGATGTCGGTCCGGGCTATGAAGTTTGGCGCGATCGAATTTCTGACCAAGCCGTTTAGGGACCAAGACCTACTTGATGCGATCTATCTCGGTCTCCAGACTTCGCAAATCCGACGAAACGAGAAGACAATGACAGCTGATCTTCGCGCGCGGTACGATTCGCTTTCTGTTCGCGAGCGCCAAGTTATGGACATGATACTTGATGGAAAACTCACAAAGCAAATTGCTGCGAAGTTTGCACTCAGCGAAATCACGGTGAAGGTGTGTCGGGCGCAGATCATGCGGAAGATGGAGGCGGCATCCTTGCTTGAACTCGGGCGGATGTCCGAGAGATTGGAAAGAATAAGGGATTGAGAGGCAGTCGATTATTGCTGACTTCAATGCGGCCTTGGAGAGCAGCTTGGGCTCACGCAGGAGCGTGCGCGATCTGACGAGCTATTCTGCCTCGCCATCAACGTCCTCAGAAATCTCCTGATGAAGCTTCGGGCCCTTCGCGAGACGGCGGCCGAGAGCTGTGACAAACTGATCATAGCGTTCGCCAGCTTTGGCGCGCGCGGCCTGCGCAGCAGGTTCTGGCAAACTCGGTGTGGTGGTCACCCAGAAGCGCACGAAGACTGCGAGCATCTCGACCGATATTCCGATATCGCGCTCCATCCGCGACATGCGTCGGTCGAGCTGGTCGAGGCGTTTCGTGATGACGGCCTCCTGGCGTTCGGCGGCATCGGGTGAGAGGAATGACTCGATCGCCGCCTCCGCGACCAACGATCGCGAATGGTCGCGGCGCGCGGCGTGATCTGCGAGCCGGTTCATGACAGAGGGGTCGAGATAGACGGAGAGGCGTTGCTTGCGGGGTGGTTTCGTCACGGGCGTCTCACAGCTCCATGCCGTCACCGGGGTCGAGCGAGACCTGGCGCGCGACGCCCTGCATGAGCCGGTTCATACGGCTGGTGCGCACGGCATCGTCGTCAGACTCGTCCCGATCGGTATCGATCTCGAACGGGTTGTCGATTGGCACTTTCTTCTCGACGGGGTTCACCCGATTGAGTTCCGGTTGCTGGCGGCGTTCCGACTCGGTTGGATCTTCATCGGCGGGCTGCGCTAGCAAGGTGGCCTCGGCAATCTGTGGTCGGGCTGGCAACTGGTGCGTGGTCCAATCGTCGGGCTGTCCTTGCTGCGACGTTGTGAGCGCGGGCGGCGGCAGCAGGCGTTCCTTGAACCGAGCATCCTCGTAATAGCGCGCCTTCTTCGCACGAATCGGCGGCGTGCCCGCCGCCATGACGATCTCGTCGGTGGGAGGGAGCTGCATGATTTCGCCAGGTGTGAGCAGTGGCCGAGCTGTTTCCGAGCGCGAAACCATCAGATGGCCAAGCCAGGGGGACAGCCGGTGGCCGGCATAGTTCTTCATGGCCTTCATCTCGGTGGCGGTGCCGAGGGCGTCCGAAACGCGCTTGGCGGTACGCTCGTCGTTGGTCGCGAAGCTGACGCGCACATGGCAATTGTCGAGGATCGAATTGTTCGCCCCGTAGGCCTTTTCGATCTGGTTTAGGGATTGCGCGATCAGGAAGCTCTTCAGACCGTAGCCGGCCATGAAGGCCAGTGCTGACTCAAAGAAGTCGAGCCTCCCCAGCGCCGGAAACTCGTCCAACATCAGCAGGAGACGATGGCGTTCGCCCTTTGCTTGCAGATCCTCGGTCAGGCGTCGGCCGATTTGATTGAGGATCAGTCGGATAAGCGGTTTGGTGCGGTTGATGTCGGATGGTGGCACGACGAGATAGAGTGTTGCCGGGTATTTTCCGCCCACGATATCGGAGATCCGCCAGTCACAGCGCCGCGTCACTTCGGCGACGACGGGATCGCGATAGAGTCCCAGGAACGACATGGCGGTAGAGAGCACGCCTGAGCGTTCGTTGTCGGATTTGTTGAGGAGCTCGCGTGCGGCGCTGGCGATCACGGGATGCGGTCCGGCGTCGCCGAGATGCGCCGTCTTCATCATCGCATCGAGGGTGGATTCAATTGGTCGCTTCGGATCAGAGAGGAACGCCGCGACGCCGGCCAGAGTCTTGTCCTTTTCCGCATAGAGGACGTGGAGGATCGCGCCGACTAGCAGCGCATGGCTCGTCTTTTCCCAATGGTTCCGCTTGTCCAACGACCCTTCTGGGTCGACCAGGATGTCGGCGATGTTCTGGACGTCGCGAACCTCCCATTCGCCGCGGCGCACCTCGAGCAGAGGATTGTAGGCAGCGGATTTTGTGTTGGTCGGGTCAAAGAGCAGCACGCGGCCGTGCCTGGCGCGGAAGCCGGCGGTGAGCTGCCAGTTCTCGCCCTTGATGTCGTGAACAATCGCCGAGCCCGGCCAGGTCAACAGCGAGGGCACAACGAGGCCAACACCCTTGCCGCTTCGGGTGGGCGCGAAGCACAGAACATGTTCAGGCCCATCATGGCGCAGATAAGCGTGCTCGTAGCGTCCCAGCACGACACCATCGGGACCGAGAAGGCCGGCCGTCTCCACCTCCTTCTTCTCGGCCCAACGCGCCGAGCCATAGGTCTCGACCTTCTTGGCCTCGCGTGCACGCCAGACCGACATGCCGATGGCGACGGCGATCGAGATGAAGCCACCGGACGCCGCGATGAAAGCGCCTTCGACGAAGATCGCGGGTGCGTAGGCGTCGAAGCCGTACCACCACCAGAAGAAGGAGGGTGGCAGATAGAAAGGAAAGCCGAACAGCGTGAACCACGGCGCGCCCAACTCCGGCTGGAACGCCAATCGCCAAGCCACCCATTCCGTTGCGCCCCAAGTGGTGGCGAGGACGATCAGGAAAACGGTGAGGATCTGGCCCCATAGGATCTTCGTGGCGGACATTGGAACGGTCCTTTCGGAGAGAGGTTAGAGGCCGAGCCCTCGTTTGCGGCCAAAGCTCCAGTCGATGCCGCCATCATCGCGGGCGACGCCGGAAACATGCTTGCCGAGGTGCTTTTCCAGAGAGGGTGACCAGGGCACGAGTTGGAAGCCGAGGCCGTCGTCCAGCATGGCAAAGCGGCCGGAGGCGAGTGCCAAACGCTGGCGGTAGGTGCCGGCAACATACTCGCCGCTTCCCGCGCGATTGAACGGCTGGCCTGTTTCGGCGGAGAGTTTTTCGCCGGCCGCTTCCAGCTCGCGACGGCGCAGCGTGTCGATCAGCCCGCGATTGAAGGTGACACGCTGGCCGTGTCGCTCGCCGAAGCCCTGTCCGACCAGATGATCCGCGCGTCGATCCAGCGCCTGCCGTACCTCGGCGCCGAAGCCGGCCTCGGACAGGGCGGCAGGTTCGCGCGCGATGTTCTGCCGATCGAGCCAAGTCGCGCCGGTTGCCGTGACCTGACGATCGATATCGAGATCGGAGCGGACGGCGATTGCGACCCGGCGCTGTCCCTGTGCATCATCGAACGCACGCAACTCGACGATCGAACCCGCCGCGCTGTCACCGGCGGCTTCGAGATCGGGCAGCTTGATGTGATGGGTGCGGCCGTCGACGCCGTCGACCACGGCGTAGGCGGAGCCCTTCAGCTCGTCATCAAGACCGCGATCGACCAATCGGCCGATCACGGGCGCATCGAGGCTTTCGGCCGCGAGCACATAGCCCGCCGAGCCGCGTTCGATGCCGCGATCCGTCAAAGCCCGGTGCATGCGTTTGATGATGTCGCCGCGCTCGCCGAGTTCACGCAGAGTCGCCTCGGCCTTCGTGTCGATCGCCCATTGACCGGGGCCGACCTGCTCGGCGAGGCCGAGTGTTTCCAGCTTGCGGAGCCGTCCGACCTTCAGCGCATGAAATTCGTCGAGCCGGACGTTCGGATCGATCGCCGTCTCGATGACGCCCGTGGCATGGCCATCGCGGATAAGCTGGCGGTCAAGCTGCGTGAAGCGCTCGGCATCGACCTGGCGTTTCAGGCTGCGCTGGATGTCGAGGTCGGTGCGCGGCCCTAATTCCTGCGTGATGAGGTCACGCGCGCGGTCGCGCATTCCTTCCTTGATGTAGTCGCGTGAGATGACGAGGTCCTGCCCGTCGTCACGGACCCCGCGCACGATCAGGTGGACATGGGGATGCTCGGTGTTCCAGTGGTCGACCGCCACCCAATCGAGGCGGGTGTCGAGATCCTTTTCCATCTGCGTGACGAGATCGCGGGTGAAGGACCGCAGGTCGGCCATGTCGGGCGCATCGTCGGGCGAGACGATGAACCGGAAATGGTGGCGGTCGTCCTGGCACCGTTCCGCAAAGGCCTTCGGATCGGCGTCGTCGCCCCCGGGACCGAAGAGATGGGCCTTCTCCCCATCGCGGGTCACGCCTTCGCGGCGCAGATAATTGAGGTGGGTCGCGAGCGGCGCCGAGCGCGATGTCTGGCGCACGACGCGCGCCTTGATGACAGCGCCGCGCGTTCGCGCGGTGAGCAGCCGGTTCGCCTGGATGCTCGCACGCTGGCCCCGCCCGAAGCGCGAGCGGTTGCCGGACACGATCCGGCCGGAGCGTGAGACGCCGGCCCCGGCCTTCTTCGCCGCGGCGAGAGCCTGCGCGATGAAGGGACGAGCCTGCTGCGCACGGGTCGAGCGGATGCGGCCCGGCCGGATGCGGAAATCACTGTCGCCGGTCATGGCTGATGCCTCGCACATCGCGCCAAGCACAGGAAATCGCAGGAAAATCGGCGTAGTCGTGAGGTGCGGGGAAATCCCGCACATCGCGAAATCGCCTCATAACCTATTGAAAAACCACAACCGACCCAAGCCGCACCTCGCGGCCTTTTATCCTGCCATCGTCCGGTCGTGTTGCCTGCCTCTACCCTCAACGCACACCATGACGCGCTTGAGCACGCTATCGTGCGATCAGGAACCGGGCTGCTCATGGCGCATTCCTTTGGCCCGAACGCGGGACAAACAGCCCGCCCGACTGCGGCTCGATGGCGGAAACATCGCGCACGGACGATGTCGTCATCGCGGCATCGGAAGCGCGCTCGGCCGGTACGGGAACGGGTATCGATATGCGCTCAGCTTGCGCGATGAACAGCGGCGCGCGTGTCCAGGCGAGTGCATCGGCCGCGGCGGCCACGATCGGCCAAGTCGCATCGCCGCTGGTCACCGACGGCGCGACGATGGCGACATAGGCGCGCGTTTCCGCGGGCAGCGCCCGGCCCTTCAGCGAGTCCTCGTAACGACCAGGACCGGCATTGTAGGCCGCGATCCAGCCGGGCGATCCGTAGCGATCGAACAGCTCGCGGATGTAGCCGGCGCCGGCGATGATGTTGTCATGCGGATCATAAGGATCAGCGCCGAGACGGTGGCGAAGGCGCAAGCCTGCCCAAGTGGGCGGCATGATCTGCATCAGGCCCATCGCGCCCTTCGGCGAAAGGGCGCGTGGATCGCCTGCACTTTCGGCACGCATCACCGCCCTGATCCATGCGATCGGAACGCCGAAGCGCCGCGAAGCCTCGGCGATATGATCGCCATAGGGATCGCGTGGCGACGGTCGATCGGCGCCCAAGTCCTGCGCCATCGTGATCGCCGGCATGATGCTCGCGAGGCTAAGGCCGGAAAGGAGGAGGAGAGCCATGCGCCGGGCAGCGCAGCGCGGCCCGGACGCAATCGAACGGCTCCTCGGTTGACGAGAGCCAAGCATCGCTCAGTCCTTCTCGCCGCGATCGCGCGGACGCGACCAATGCAGCGACCAGGCCGAGCCGCCATCGTCGTCGCGGAACATGTTGGCGCGGATCGGGTGCGGGAATGTCGGATCGTCGATCAGCAGCGCGACGTATTCGCCGGCCTTCTCTCCGGAGCGTTTCCATCCGGCGCCGATCTCCGCGCCCGGCTCATTGTTCATGCCGTCGAAGACATGCACGCGATACTGCGGTGCGTTCTCAACCTCGGTCGGTTCGGCTGCGATGATTATGACGTCCTGGTTCAAAACCAGCGTCGTCAGATGCCCGACGAAGCCGGTCTCGTCGCGCGTGAATTCGCCAATCTGGGGCATGTCAGTCTCCTTCGCGGTGGGGATTGGGACAGCCATCGGCGAGCACCGCTCCCGCCGAATGGGAAGGCGGTCAGCGTGTCGGCGCACGCCATTCGAAGCGGCCGGTGCCGTCTTCATCGGTCCACAGTGGGACGGCACGGCCGATGATCTGGTCGGTCGAGATCAGGCCGAAGTAGCGGCCGTCGAGGCTGTCGCGGACCTGCCAGTTCATGAGGAAGACTTCGCCAGTCTGGACCCGGCGGCAGCCTTGCCAGACGGGAAGATCGCGGCCTGCGCGATCGCGCTCCAGTGCCGCACCGACCTCCACACCATCGACGGTGATAGTGAGGTTCGAACGGCAAACGGTCTGCCCGGAGACGGCGAGGATGCGCTTCATCAGCGGCACGCCCTTGGGCAGGTAGCCGCGCTCGGCGAGGAATGTCGCGAGCGGCTCGGGCGCATCGACCGCAACGAGATCGGTAACGTCGAGCGGCCCGTCGAAGTCGATCGAATAGAACCCGATGGGCGCGCTCGCCGATGCGTTCCAGATCAGCTTGATGGGCATCGGCGTGAGGCCGGGATAGCCGACGCTGAGCGCGGCGAGCGTCGTCGCCAGGAGAAGTCCGGCGCGGCTCACGACTCGGCCTTTCGGCGCAGCAGGAATGCGCGATGATGGTCGAGCGTGTAGGTGCGCGGCTCGTGTCCAGCAGCGAGCCGGTTGTGGACGTGACGCCAATGATCGGGCGAAACCGCTTCGGGATCGATGCCGATGCGCTCGATGGCGTCGATCGCCTGCAGCACGCGCTCGACCCTGGGCCAGCTCTCGACCTTCAGCAGGATTTCGCCGCCAGGACGAACGAAAGGCAGCGTCTGGTACGTCTCGCCGCGCGCAACCGAGCGCACGACGTCGATGCGCGAGATGATCGTTCCGAAGTCATTCGAGGCCCAGCGCACGAAGGCGAAGACCGCGCCGGGGCGAAAAGACAGGACACGCCGACGGCGATCGAGAATCTGTTCGTGGGCGTGCGTGCCGAAGCGGATCCAGTTCTCGATCTTCTTCTCAACCCAGGTCAGTTCGACATGGGTGAGATTGTCTTGGTGGCGTGCGGTCGGCGTCGGGCCGCCGCGCGCGCGGGGGGCCGCGGCGCCGGTCATGAGGGGTCTCCTTCGATGTGTGGGAATTCGCGCGCGAGCATCTCGCGCAGCATGTCGGCAACGGTAACGCCGCGCCGGAAGGCAGCGATCTTGATCCGTCCACGTAAGGCGGGCGTGACGTCGATCGTCATGCGGGCGGTGAAGGCTTCATCGTCCGGCGCGCGCGGCGCGGTGGCATCTGCGGCCTTGATCCAGGCCTCTTGATTGGTCGGACGTGCCGCAAAGCCGCGCCGTTCGGATCGCTCGCTCATGGTGAGATCCTTTCGAGCTCGGTGACGAGCGCCGCGATCTCGCGCGCGGCGGGTCCGTCGTCGTCGATCTCGAAAGCGAGCCGGCCCGATTGCGCGGCGTCGGCGTAGATGACGCGCTGTCCGATCGCCGTGCGCAGCACTGGCGGATCGTGGTCGGCGAGCGTCTCGGCCGTCTCGCGGGCGATCACGGTGCGCGCGCCGCAGCGATTGAGGACGAAGCGAGCGCGAAGCTCCGGCCGATAGATGCGCGCCTCCGACAGGAGCGCCAGCATCTCGGCCGAGGCCCAACCATCGAGCGGCGACGGCTGCACGGGGATCAGCACGAGGTCGGCGGCGAGCAGCGCGGATCGCATCAGCCCGGCGACGCGCGGCGGCCCGTCGATCACCACATGATCGACATCGCGCGCCAGCTCGGGCGCCTCACGGTGGAGCGTGTCGCGCGCCAGGCCGACGACGCCGAACAGGCGCGGCGCGTGCTCGCGGGCGCGTTGCTGCGACCAGTCGAGCGCCGAACCCTGGGGGTCCGCATCGACGAGCGTGACCCGCTTTCCCCTACCGGCCCATTCGCCGGCTAGGTGCAGCGCCAGCGTCGTCTTGCCGACGCCGCCCTTCTGGTTGAGGAAGGCCACGATCATCGGCGGCCTCCCGGGCGTGGACCGAAGGGAAGCTGCGGAGGGCCGGAGGTCCCGTTTCTCGCCGCGCCAGCGTTGGTAAGAGCGGCGCTGCTGGTGCGCCGCTTGCCAGCGGCGCTTAGCGCGTTCGCGGCCTGCCGGACGAGGTTGTCGGTGTGCCGTGTTCGGTGAATCGGCGCGGATGGAAAACTGAGTCGATGCAAGGATTTGAGTCCATGTGTTTGG
>NZ_JAFCLG010000010.1 GCF_018129685.1 Bradyrhizobium manausense | reverse complement strand
CGATGGTCCAGCAGGGCATGGCGGCAATGTCCGGCTCGGCGCAGCCGATGCCGTCCGGCTCGGCGCAGCCGATGCCGAGCGGTGCCGTGGCGGCCGTTGCCGAAGCCCCGCCATTGGTGCCGGAAGCGCCGGCCGCTGCGCCCGCACCCGCCAAGGAGATGACCACGGGCACGCTGATCGACCAGACCCTGGAGCGCCCCTTGCGTCCCGGCGAGGTCTCGCTCGACGAGCTCGAGCGCGCCTTCCGCGAGACCCCGATCGAACCCGCGCCCGCGCCGGTCGCCAAGGCTGAAGAGAAGGCTGAGCCTGCGGCCGAAGCGCCCGCCGCCAAGGAAGTTACAAAGTCGGCCAGGGAAAAGGCTGCGGCCAAGAAGTCGGCAGCCGATGAGACCACCGGCGATGGCGACCGCATCGCCAACCAGTCGATCCGCGTCAACGTGGACACGCTGGAGCATCTGATGACCATGGTCTCCGAGCTGGTGCTGACCCGCAACCAGCTCCTGGAGATCTCAAGGCGCAACGAGGACACCGAGTTCAAGGTGCCGCTGCAGCGTCTGTCCAACGTCACCGCCGAGCTGCAGGAAGGCGTCATGAAGACGCGCATGCAGCCGATCGGCAATGCCTGGCAGAAGCTGCCCCGCATCGTCCGCGATCTGTCATCTGAGCTCGGCAAGCAGATCGAGCTGGAGATGCACGGCGCCGACACCGAGCTCGACCGCCAGGTGCTCGATCTGATCAAGGACCCGCTCACCCACATGGTGCGCAACTCCGCCGATCATGGCCTGGAGACCCCCGCCGAGCGTCTGGCCAGCGGCAAGGGCGAGCAGGGCACTATCCGCCTCTCCGCCTATCACGAAGGCGGCCACATCATCATCTGCATCGCCGACAACGGCCGCGGCCTCAACACCGAGAAGATCAAGGCCAAGGCGCTCTCGAGCGGTCTCGTCACCGAGGCCGAGCTGGAGAAGATGAGCGAAGCCCAGATCCACAAGTTCATCTTCGCGCCGGGCTTCTCGACCGCGGCCGCCATCACCTCGGTGTCGGGGCGCGGCGTCGGCATGGACGTGGTCCGCACCAATATCGACCAGATCGGCGGCACCATCGACATCAAGTCGGTGGCCGGCGAGGGCTCGAGCGTCACCATCAAGATCCCGCTGACGCTCGCCATCGTCTCCGCCCTGATCGTCGAGGCCGCCGGTGACCGCTTTGCGATCCCGCAGCTCTCGGTGGTCGAGTTGGTCCGGGCGCGTGCCAACTCAGAGCACCGCATCGAGCGCATCAAGGACACCGCGGTGCTGCGCCTGCGCAACAAGCTGCTGCCGCTGATCCACCTCAAGAAGCTTCTCAAGATCGACGACGGCGCCGCATCCGATCCCGAGAACGGCTTCATCGTGGTGACGCAGGTCGGCAGCCAGACCTTCGGCATCGTGGTCGACGGGGTGTTCCACACCGAAGAAATCGTGGTCAAGCCGATGTCGACGAAACTGCGTCACATCGACATGTTCTCCGGCAACACCATCCTGGGCGATGGCGCGGTGATCATGATCATCGACCCCAACGGCATTGCCAAGGCGCTCGGCGCCGCCGGCTCCTCGGCTCACGACATGGGCGACGAGGCTTCGGCCCATCACGCCTCCTCGGGCGAGCAGACCACCTCGCTGCTGGTGTTCCGCGCCGGCTCGTCCCAGCCCAAGGCGGTCCCGCTCGGGCTCGTCACGCGCCTGGAAGAGCTCGCGGCCGACAAGATCGAGTTCAGTAACGGCCGCTACATGGTGCAGTACCGCGAGCAGCTGATGCCGCTGGTGTCCATGGACGGTGTCACCATCGCCAGCCAGGGCGCCCAGCCGATCCTGGTGTTCTCCGATGACGGCCGCTCCATGGGCCTCGTCGTCGACGAGATCATCGACATCGTCGAGGAACGCCTCAACATCGAGGTCGGCGGCGCCAGCCAGGGCATCCTCGGCTCGGCCGTGATCAAGGGCCAGGCCACCGAGGTGATCGACGTCGGCCACTTCCTGCCGATGGCGTTTGCCGACTGGTTCACCCGCAAGGAGATGAAGCCGTCGATGCATTCGCAGTCGGTGCTGCTGGTCGACGATAGCGCGTTCTTCCGCAACATGCTGGCCCCGGTGCTCAAGGCGGCCGGCTACCGCGTCCGCACCGCGCCGACCGCGCAGGAGGGCCTTGCGGCCCTCCGCGCCCAGAGCTTCGACGTGGTCCTGACCGACATCGAGATGCCCGACATGAACGGGTTCGAGTTCGCCGAAGTGATCCGCTCCGACAGCAATCTGGGCGCGATGCCGATCATCGGCCTCTCCGCCCTGGTGTCGCCGGCCGCGATCGAGCGCGGCCGCCAGGCCGGCTTCCACGACTATGTCGCCAAGTTCGACCGTCCCGGTCTGATCGCGGCGCTGAAGGAACAGACCGCGGGCGCCGCCGGCGCCTCCGAGCTGAGCCGGGCAGCGGCGTAAGAGCATGATCCGGAAAAGTGTGAAGCGGTTTTCCGAAGAGATCATGCTCAAACAAAAAGGGCAGGGATCAGGAGAGACGATATGAGCAAGAAGACCCAAGTGGGCGAAGGCGCCATGGTCGAGTACGTCACCGCGATGATCGGCGGCCAGCTGTTCGGCCTGCCGATCTCCCGCGTCCAGGACGTGTTCATGCCCGAGCGCGTCACCCGCGTTCCGCTGTCCTCGCGCGAGATCGCAGGCGTGTTGAACCTGCGCGGCCGCATCGTCACCGTGGTCGACATGCGCGCCCGTCTCGGCCTGCCCAAGCCCGAGGATGGCAAGGCGCCGATGGCGGTCGGCGTCGACCTGCGCGGTGAATCCTATGGCCTGCTGATCGACCAGATCGGCGAGGTGCTGCGCCTGCCCGAGGACGGCAAGGAAGACAACCCCGTCAACCTCGACCCCCGCATGGCCAAGCTCGCCGGCGGCGTCCACCGTCTCGACGGCCAGCTCATGGTCGTCCTCGACGTCGATCGCGTTCTCGAGCTCGCGCCCGAGATGATGGCGGCCTGATACGGCGGCATCGCCGCTGGCGTGCCTGCAATTGGAAATGCCCCCGCAAGGGGATAGGAAGTAGAGGTTCACATGCGAACTTGTCTCGTCGTTGATGATTCCAGCGTCATCCGCAAGGTTGCGCGCCGGATCCTGGAAGGTCTCGACTTCCAGATTCTCGAAGCCGAGGACGGTGAGAAGGCGCTCGAGGCCTGCAAGCGCGGTCTGCCCGATGCCGTGCTGCTCGACTGGAACATGCCGGTCATGGACGGATACGAATTCCTCGGCCATCTGCGCCGCATGCCCGGCGGCGACCAGCCGAAGGTCGTGTTCTGCACTACCGAGAACGACGTGGCGCATATTGCGCGTGCGCTGCACGCCGGCGCCAACGAGTACATCATGAAGCCGTTCGACAAGGAGATCGTCACGGCGAAATTCCAGGAAGTCGGCCTGATCTGAGCGAACACCGGAGGCTGGACGGCTCCTTCGGCGATTGTTTTCAACCAAACCGTTTCAGTCTGAGTTGGTGAGTAATGAGTGTTGCGTTCGCAGGTAGTTCGACCACGAGCCCGTCGCGCGAAGCCGGGCCGCTGCGGGTCATGGTCGTCGACGACTCCGTCGTCATACGCGGACTGATCTCGCGCTGGATCGGAGCCGAGCATGACATGGAGGTCGCGGCTTCGCTGCGCACCGGGCTGGAGGCGGTCAACCAGCTCGAACGCATCAATCCCGATGTTGCCGTGCTCGACATCGAAATGCCCGAGCTCGACGGCATCTCGGCGTTGCCGCAGCTGCTGGCAAAGAAGCGCGATCTCGTCATCATCATGGCCTCGACGCTGACGCGCCGCAACGCGGAGATCAGCTTCAAGGCCCTGTCGCTCGGTGCGGCCGACTACATTCCGAAGCCTGAATCGACGCGCGAGACCTCCGCCGCCGATATCTTCCATCACGACCTGATCCAGAAGATCCGTCACCTCGGTGCGCGCTTGCGCCGGAAGCCGGCCGTGGCGAGTCCGCCGTTGGCGCCCGCTGCGCCGGCTGCACGCGCGCCGGCTGTCGCGCGGCCTGCCGCGCCGGCACCGGCCGCGCATACCTTGTACCCTGGCGCGGTGACGACGCGTCCGTTCTCGACCCAGGCGCCGAAGGTGCTGCTGATCGGCTCCTCCACCGGCGGCCCGCAGGCGCTGATGGCACTCGTCACCGAGCTCGGCCCGGTGATCGACCGCGTCCCGGTGCTGATCACCCAGCACATGCCGCCGACCTTCACCACCATTCTCGCCGAGCATCTGGCGCGTTCGAGCCGCCGACCGGCAGCCGAGGCCGTGGATGGCGAGCCGGTGAAGCCCGGCCGCATCTATCTCGCGCCCGGTGGCAAGCACATGCGTGTCGTGCGCAGCGGCGCGGACGCCGCGATTGCGCTCGATGACGGCCCCGCCGTCAATTTCTGCAAGCCCGCGGTCGATCCGCTCTTCACCTCCGCGATCGACGTCTGGCACGGCAACATCCTCTCCGTGATCCTGACCGGCATGGGCTCGGACGGCATGCGCGGCGGCAAGGACATCGTCGCTGCCGGCGGCAGCGTGATTGCACAGGACGAAGCCTCCAGTGTGGTGTGGGGCATGCCGGGTGCGGCCGCCAATGCCGGCATCTGCGCGGCGATCCTGCCGCTCAACCAGATCGGCGCCAAGGTCAATCGCCTGTTAGCGGGAGACCGCACGTGACGCCCGCGGATTACGACTATCTGCGCAAGTTCCTGAAAGAGCGCTCCGGCCTCGATCTCTCGCCCGACAAGCAATATCTGGTCGAGAGCCGCCTGCTGCCGCTCGCCCGCAAGGCGAGCCTGCCGGGCATCCCGGATCTGGTGCTGAAGATCAGAAACGGCGATGGCCGGCTTGCGACCGACGTGGTCGAGGCCATGACCACCAACGAGACGTTCTTCTTCCGCGACAAGATCCCGTTCGATCATCTGCGCGACAGCATCATGCCCGGCCTGATCCAGGCCCGCGCCGCGCGCAGATCGCTGCGGATCTGGTCGGCGGCGTCGTCGACGGGGCAGGAGCCCTATTCGATCGCGATGTGCCTGAAGGAGATGGGCGCCGCGCTCGCGGGCTGGCGTATCGAGATCGTCGCGACCGATCTGTCTCAGGAAGTTCTGGAGAAGTGCAAGGCTGGCGTCTACAGCCAGTTCGAGGTTCAGCGTGGCCTGCCGATCCAGTTGCTGATGAAATACTTCACGCAGGCGAGCGATGTCTGGCAGCTCAACGCCGACGTCCGGTCGATGGTGCAGTTCCGCCAGCTCAATCTGCTGCAGGACTTCTCCCATCTCGGCACGTTCGACGTCATCTTCTGCCGCAACGTGCTGATCTATTTCGACCAGGACACCAAGGCCACGATCTTCGAGCGGATGGCGAAGGTCCTGGAAGCGGACGGCACGCTGCTGCTGGGCGCCGCCGAATCCGTGGTCGGCATCACCGATGCGTTCCGCCCCATCTCCGACCGCCGTGGTCTCTACCAGCCCAATCCGGCGCGTTCCGGTCGCCCGATGGGCGGACTGATGCCGCAACCCCTGAAGATCGCCGCGGCGCGGTGAGCTTCGCCTCGTCATTCCGGGGACGCGCGTCAGCGCGGAGCCCGCAATCCATGACCACAGGCCATCGAATTGGGCAGGCGGTTAGGCGGGGCATGTTCGATCTCTCCGTGGTTATGGACTTCGGGCTCGCGACTTCGTCGCGCCCCGGAATGACGGATACTCACAAGATCGCATGCGGCACAAACCGCGAGCTGTTGCCGGTGATCGGGCTTTCATCCTCGCGGATCGAAAGCCCGCACGGCTCGTGATTCACCAGCCAGCTTCCGATCACCGGATAGACGCCGGAAAAATTCGGCAGCGGTGACAGCGCCTGGCGTACAAAGCCTTCGGCGCCATAGGGGCCGGCGTGCTCGTCGAGCGACATTCCACCGGACACCAGTGTGACATTGGCGCCTTCGCGCGACAGCAGCGGTTTGCGCACATAGGAGCTGCCGAGCTCGGCGGCGCGCGGGTCGTCCTCGAAAAAGGCCGGCAGCAGGTTGGGATGGTTCGGGAACATCTCCCAGAGCAGCGGCAGGATGCCCTTGTTGGAGAGCACCGCCTTCCATGGCGGCTCGATCCAGCGTGTCGGCGCGCCCTTGAGCTTTGCGCCGAAGGCGTCGCGGAACATCCATTCCCAGGGGTAGAGCTTGAACACCAGCTCCATGTCGCCGTTGTCGAGGTCGACGAAGCCGCCGGCCTCGTCGCGCCAGCCGATCGCCTCGATGTCGAGCAATGTGGTCGAGAGGCCCGCCTGACGCGCGGTGTCCTCGAGATAAGCCAGCGTGCCGGCGTCCTCCTCGTTGCCGGTGGTGCCGGTGAGATGCAGATGCTTGCCCGCGGCAATGTCCTTCCACGCAGCGATCAGCCGTTCGTGGATCGAGTTGAACTGGTCGGCGCGCGCGGGGATGATGCGCCGCTCGATCGCCTGCTCGAGCCACGTCCACTGAAACACTGCGGCTTCGAAGATCGAAGTTGGCGTATCCGCGTTGTATTCGAGCAGCTTTGCAGGCGCCTCGCCGTCAAATTTGAGGTCGAGCCGGCCGTAAAGGCTGCGGTCATCGCGCTCCCAGCTCTCTGCGATGAGGTCCCAAAACGCTTCCGGAATCTTCAAACGTCGCAAGCGCTGCTCGCTGCCAATGACGCGGCCGGCAAGCTCGAGGCACATCGCGTCGATCTCGGCGGTCGGCGCCTCGATGGAACGCTCGATTTCGTCGAGCGTGAAGGCGTAATAGGCGCGCTCGTCCCAATAGCGCTCGCCGCCGATGGTGTGGAAGGCGAAGCCGCATTGCTCGGCCGTCTGTTGCCAGTCGTCGCGTTCAGGACAGGTGATACGTTGCATGTGTCAGCCGCCGCCGTGACCGCCATGACCATGACCACCATGACCATGACCACCATGACCATGACCGGGATGGCCAGCATGCATGCGATGCAGCGTGCCGCCGAAGCCGCCATAGCTCGGCCGGCAATATGTCTGGCCGTCGATGCCGGCTACGGCTTCGAGTCCGGAGCCGCAGGGGCGCCTCGTAAGTCCCATCGAGATCGCGCCGGCCGCGGCGGTGCCCATCAAGGTCAGCACGATTCTTCGCGAGCGCTTCATGTCGCTTCCTCCGGCGCCATCACCTAAGCAGACCAGCACGCGCGGTTGAATTCACAAACCCGCGCCTCATTCGCCGCCCGAGAAGCCATGGCCAAACGAGCCGAAGCCGCCGCGCGTGACGCCGCCAGAGCCCGAGTCGGACGAACCGCCCGGCGAAGAATGGCTCGAGGAGTCGCTGCTGAAGAAGCTCGATCGCGACGACCAATGGCCTCCGCCGCTGCCGCCTGATGAGCTGCTGCTACAGTTGGTGTTCGCTTGGGCAGGCGCCGTTGCCCCGGGGACTGTCGCCCCGGGGACTGTCGCCCCGGGAGGCATGGGGTCGCAGTTTCGCCGCGGCGTCAACATGAAGGCGGTGCTACCGACCGCGATCGTCCCCATCACCAGTAGCGCGACATGTCCGGAGCGCTTCACCGGCTCCCGCGGCGGGAGCGGCAGTGCCGCCGGCAGGCGCGGCCGGCGCTTGCCGAAATCCTTGGGAGGAGGTTTCTCGGCCATATCAGTAGATCATGCAGGCAGCGTTCAACAGGCCCGCGGCGAGCGAGGACAGGCCGAGCCAGATCGCGGGTGCGAGCTCACCGGCGGCGATCCGCCCCGACAGGTTCGGCACCGGGATTTTCACGATGTAGAACACCGCGACCTGCACGATCAGCGCGATGAAGGCCCAGATCAGGCAGTCCAGCACATTGGCCGAATGGGCGATCGCGCTGAACAGCGGGGCCACGAAGCCGAGCAGGCTGAGGCCGAGCGCCAGCGCTGCGGCAGGGTCGTTGTCGCGAATGAGCTGGAACTCGTTGTGCGGCGTGATCCGCGTGTAGACGAACAGATATGCTACTATCGCGATCAGCCCGGTGCAGAAATAGACCAGAAAGGCGGGCAGGCCGGCGAGCGATTGCAGGATCATGGAGCTGGTCCGAATTTGACGCCGCCAATTCTGGCACGATCGCTTGGTCGCGGCACCAGGTCTTCGGGTTCGATCCCCAGAAACAACCCTGCCAGGCGACGCGCCGGGGCCCTTCGCAACATTTCGGGCCGCATGAGACTTGTTTCACAAATGCGTCTCGAGGTTGTGTGTGATAGTCTGGCTGCTGCCGTCATCCGGGAGGAGCAGATGTATCGCCCCTTCGCTGGCATCAGTTCGTCGGCGCATGATTGATCGAGCCAGCTCGATCTGGCCGGCGACAATGCACGCGCGGTCATGGCGAAGCGCGCCACCCGGATTGGAGGTTTTTCCAACGCAAGACATTCCAGCGGCCGTATTGATCTTGTTTGAGTGAGGCCCAAATGCCCGATTACGAAGATTTCGAGCTTGAGATCGGCTCCTATTTGCCGGGAGGCGTCGGCCCGCAGCAATATTACGGACGCGTCGTGAGATCGCCGGGCGGCGAGGCGCCGCGGAGCCAGTTGAAGTTCTGGTTCTCTGCGCCGGGCGAATTGGCAAAGCTGCGCGGCGAGCTGGAAAGCGCAGTGCTCGAGATCGACGATCGAAGTCGTCCGGGTCCGGTGACGCGCGGCGAGCAGGTGCTGCGGGACTTCGGGCGCGGGGTCTTCCGCAGCGTCTTCACCGAAGTGCCGCTGATCCGGCAGGTCTACGATCGCAGCAAGGGCGCGACCCAAGATCTGAGGATCAAGCTGCGCATCGAGGCGGACGAGCTTGCCGGGCTGCCGTGGGAATATCTCTACGACGAAAACGAGATTCCCTACTATGTCAGCCTCACCCGACCGATCGTGCGGCATCTGGAAACGGCCGGAAGCGTGACGCGTATGGGCGTCAAGGGCCCGCTGCGTATTCTCGGCATGATCGCCGATCCGTCGACCAGCGAATGGCCGAAGCTCGACGTTGTCAAGGAACGGGACCGCATCAACAAGGGCATCGATGCGCTCCAGCACGAAGGCAAGGTCGATTTTCAATGGGTCCCGGGCGGCACCGGAAAAGACCTGATGAAGAAGCTGCTGGAGGGGGAGTGGCACATCTTCCATTTCATCGGCCATGGCGGCGTCGACGACCTGCGTCCCGGGGCCGACGCCGATAGTTTCGACGAGCGCGGCTTCGTCGTCATGGTCGACGAGGACGGCAAGCCGGTGAAGAAGTTCGCCTCCGATCTTGCGATGATGCTGTCGGGTGCCAGGCGGAGCCTGCGTCTGATCGTGCTCAATTGCTGCGAGAGCGCCAGGATCAATGTCGGCGATCGCTTCGGCAATCCGGCGATCGGGCTGATGAAGACGGGCTGGCTGCCCGCCGTGGTGGCGATGCAGTTCCCGATCACCGACAGCGCCGCGATCTCGATGTCGGAAGGGTTTTACTCGGCTCTCGCAGGCAACCGGTCGATCGACGACGCCGTGACCTACGCGCGCCAGTTCATCCAGCAGAAGTCGCGGGTGGAATGGGGCATCCCGGTTCTCTACATGCGCTCGTCCGACGGACGGATATTCAACGTCGAGACGCCGCCGCCGGCCGCGCACCTGCCCGAAGCGGCGCGTCTCTCCGGGGAAGACCTGCGGCAACGGCGGGATGCGTTCCTGCGCGAGCTCGAGGCCACGCCGGCCACCATCGAGGCGCTGGAGGAATTGACCCGCCGCGGACGCGAGCTGCACGTCCTGCTCGCGGACGACAACGAGCTCTCGGTCCGGCTTGCCAAGGTCTATTTCGATCTCGGCACGCTCCAGCACAAGCAGAAGCAGATTCCGAAGGCGGCCGCCAGCTTCGCCTATTCGATCGAGCTCGACCCGGCCAGGGCGGAATACCGGGTGCGCAGGGCCAATTTCAACGTGACGGTCGGGCTCTACGAGAACGCGCTGAACGACATCAACGAGGCCATCAGGCTCAAGCCGGACAACGCTGAATTCTTCTGGATCAAGGGCATCATCAGCATGACCGCGTCGGGGGGCGACAACAAGCGCGGCTATCTGGAAGAAGCGATCAAGGCCTTCAGCGCGGCGGTCGCGATCAATCAGACCGAGCCCAAATATCTGGTGTCGCGCGCCAATGCCTATGTGCAGGTCAAGGACCTCGCCAGCGCCCAGAACGACATGGACAGCGCGATCGCGCTTGCACCCGACAACATCGACCTCGCGCTGCAGAAAGCCAAGATGTTCGCTGCCCAGGCTGCGTGATCTCCAAGGCTTCGCCGGATCCTATCGTGCCCGGCGGAGCTTCCACAGCGAACCCCGGCGATAGGAGTTCATCGTGTCGCTCGATCAGGCCATTGCCTTGTTGAACAGGTTCTTCGACGCCTTTGGCGCGCCGCTCATGGTCGCGCTGTTCTTCTGGTTCAGGTTTCATACGCTCAAGGGCACGCGCTCGTTCACCACCCTTCCCTTGTTCGCGTTCGGCGTCGCTCTTTTCATCGCGCCGTTCGAGCTTTTCTATGCGCTGCTGGTGCAGAAGCTGTGGCCGCTCGCCGCGATCTGGCTGGTGATGCTGAGCTGGCTCGTCCCGGCCGTTCCGGCGCTGTGGCGGGGCTTCTGTCATCAGCTTGCCGGAATCCCCGCCAGCGCGCTCAGCCTGCGCGAGACCCTGGCTGCGGCGCCCTTCCAGGTTCATCCGGACGATATGCCGAGCCTTCAGCGCAAGCTTGCCCGGGTCGGCTACCAGATCGACGACTTTCGCGCCGTGCAGTCGACCGCCATCCAGTCGCGCCTGCTGAAGATCTCGGCGCTCATGCTGCATCTCGAGCGCTGGACCGGCGAACGCTTCATGACGCGCAATCGCGATCTCTATGTGGAGTTGCTGGCCGCCTACGATGCCCTGTGCTTCCGGACCGTTCGCGTGCTCAGGAGCAGCGCCGAGATCTATGGCGCGATCATGGAGGACAGTGAGGTCGAGCCGAACGACTGGGAGGCGCTGGATTCGCTCTCGACCCGGCACAGCACGGTGAGCCAGTTGCAGCTGGCGGCGCAGACGGCAGCGGGGGGCATGCTGGAGGACTTGCGCAAGGACATGGATTCCCTGCTCAACAATCTGCTGCTGTTCGCCGTGCGCGCGGCGCTGGCTGGCGCATGGACGCTGGTCGGAGCCAAGCGGCGGCTCGGCGCGATCGGCTTCGTGCTGGATGCCTCCTCGCCTGGCTTCGCCAAATTCGTGGCAAGCGTCGCGGTTTTCGGGTTCTGCTGGTCGCTGTCCTGGCTGGCGTTGTCGGGCAGGCTGATCCACCTGCCCGGCGATCAGTTCATCGCGGGGCTGCGCACGGTACTGACGACGCCGCTGTACTTCATCGTGAACTTCTCGGTCGTCTATCATTACAAGCAGCGCTACGCGTTCGCGAACGAGAACATCTTCGGCCAGCTCCCGATCGGATTCATCCTGTCGATCGGCCTCTGCACCGCGCTGATCGTGTTCCTTCCGGTTCAGGTGCTGTTCGACGTCCTCCAGTTCTCCGATGAGCGTCTTTCGCAGGTGGTGCTTTATGACCTGCCGCTGCTGATCTTTCCCTGGGGCATCGGCACCATGACCGCACTGCTGGTGCAGGATTCGACGTGGGGCCGGCGCTCGCGACGGACCAGGCAGTTGCGGGACGGCCTCGTCTTCGGGGCTGGCATGACGGTGCTGCTGGCGGTGTTGATGGCGATCTACCAGATCGTCCCGATGCCGGTGATGCGGGTGGTCGACGACATGTCGGCATCGACGTTTTTCATCGATCTGGTCGCCCCGACCTTCGCGTTCGGGCTCGTCACCGGCTATCTGATGATCGGCCGGCTGCGGGAAGCGGCCGCGCGGTACCCCGCCTGGAAGGCGGACCTCGCGTCCGGATCGCTCGCGCGCGTCTGACGTAGTCCCCCAAAACAACAAAACCCCGCCATTTGCGGCGGGGTCCAGGCTGGGAGGAGCGAGCCCGTGGGCTCGCGACGTAAACTTGAGGATCAGGCGGGGATGCGCTCTTCGTGCTCGTGCGGCTCGCGCAGCACGTAGCCGCGGCCCCACACGGTCTCGATGAAGTTGCGTCCCTCGGAAGCGTTGGCGAGCTTCTTGCGGAGCTTGCAGATGAAGACGTCGATGATCTTCAGCTCGGGCTCGTCCATGCCGCCATAGAGGTGGTTGAGGAACATTTCCTTGGTCAGGGTCGTACCCTTGCGGAGCGAAAGCAGCTCCAGCATCTGGTATTCCTTGCCGGTCAGGTGCACGCGCTGGCCGCCGACTTCGACCGTCTTGGTGTCGAGGTTGACGACGAGGTCGCCGGTCTGGATGACCGACTGGGCGTGACCCTTGGAGCGGCGCACGATCGCGTGGATGCGGGCGACCAGCTCGTCTTTATGGAAGGGTTTGGTCATGTAGTCGTCGGCGCCGACGCCGAGACCCTTGACCTTGTCCTCGATGCCGGCGAGGCCGGAGAGGATCAGGATCGGTGTCTTGATCTTGGAGACCCGAAGCTGCTTGAGCACGTCGTAGCCGGACATGTCGGGCAGGTTGAGGTCGAGAAGAATAATGTCGTAATCGTATAATTTACCGAGATCGACGCCTTCTTCCCCCAAATCGGTCGTGTAGACGTTGAAGCTCTCAGACTTCAGCATCAGCTCGATCGACTGCGCGACGGCGCTGTCATCTTCAATCAGCAAAACGCGCATGCCAGTTCCCCATAGTCGCCGCTCCTGGGCGTCAGGTCGGCCGCATTCGCGGCACTCAACAAAACGCCTTTGAACAACTGATTCGGATCCTGACAACAGATGGTTAACAAATCCTGATTCTGGAACGCAAGTCCCCCGGTGCAATTTTTCTCGAATCGCCCTAAGGTCTTGCGTGGGAAGCAGCTTTCGTTATCCAGTTCCGTTCAAGCTCCACTTTAAGAGACGGGCCTAACCGACTCCCGCGACTCAGCCTTCTTCTGAAGGGGAGCCACGCTCAGTCACAAAGACAGTGACGCAATGATTAATGATGCGGGTAAACACCAAGTTAAGCGCCGTTCAGAAATATGGCGAAATTTAAGGGTTTCTCCGTGAAGGCCCGGATCTCGCAGGCACTCTCCTTAATGACGGCTCTCCGATGAAGGCTTTGGCCGAGCAGATTGGCGACATCGACGGCGTCAATATCTATGGCCGCGTGGTCGGCGTTCGCGGCCTGATGGTCGAGGTGGCCGGCCCCATTCACGCCATGTCGGTCGGCGCACGCCTCGTGATCGAGACCGGCGCCAACCGTTCCATCCCTTGCGAGGTGATCGGTTTCTCCGGCAACAATGCCGTCGTGATGCCGTTCGCCGGCCTCGACGGCGTGCGCCGCGGCTGCAAGGCCGTCATCGCCAATGCCGCCAATCAGGTGCGTCCGTCGTCGGCCTGGCTCGGCCGCGTCGTCAATGCGCTGGGCGAGCCGATCGATGGCAAGGGACCGTTGCCGCAAGGCGCCTCGCCAATGCCGTACCGCAATTCGCCGCCGCCGGCGCATTCGCGCAAGCGCGTCGGCGCGCCGCTCGATCTCGGCGTGCGCGCGATGAACACGTTTCTCACCTGCTGCCGCGGTCAGCGCATGGGCATCTTCGCAGGTTCCGGCGTCGGCAAATCGGTGCTGCTCTCGATGCTCGCGCGCAACGTCGATGCCGCCGTCAGCGTCATCGGCCTGATCGGCGAACGCGGCCGCGAGGTGCAGGAGTTCCTGCAGGACGACCTCGGCGAGGAAGGGCTCGCACGCTCCGTCGTGGTGGTCGCAACCTCCGACGAGCCGGCGCTGATGCGGCGTCAGGCGGCCTATCTGACGCTCGCGGTCGCTGAATATTTTCGCGACGAGGGCCAGGACGTGCTCTGCCTGATGGATTCAGTGACGCGCTTTGCCATGGCGCAGCGCGAGATCGGCCTGTCCGCCGGCGAGCCGCCGACCGCCAAGGGCTACACCCCGACCGTCTTCACCGAGTTGCCGAAGCTGCTCGAGCGCGCCGGCCCGGGTCTTGGGGAAGGCGCCATCACCGCGATCTTCACGGTGCTGGTCGACGGCGACGATCACAATGAGCCGATCGCGGACGCCGTCCGCGGTATTCTCGATGGCCATATCGTGATGCAGCGCTCGATCGCCGAGCGCGGCCGTTACCCCGCCATCAACATCCTCAAATCAGTCTCCCGCACCATGCCGAAATCGGCCGACCCGGAGTTTTGGCCAACCATCCAGAAGGCACGGGCCGTGATGGCGACCTACGCCGACATGGAGGAGCTGATCCGGCTGGGCGCCTACCGGGCCGGCTCCAGCCCCGAGGTTGACGAGGCGATCCGCCTGCACGAGCCGCTCGAGGCGTTCCTGCGGCAGCGCAAGGACGAAAATGCCTCGCTGGCCGACGGCTACCGCCAGTTGGCGCAAATCGTCGGTAATTTGGAAACGGAACGCTAACTTTGTCCCGTCATCATCCGATCTCACAGAGTAGCAGAGCCGGTCCTGGCCCTTGTTGGGCCAGTGGGGAGACCGGTGTCGTCCCAATGTGTGTACGTCTTGCAGCCAAGGGACTTCTGGGGAGTACGAGTCGATGAAGTCACGTGATACCCTCATCCGCCTGAAGAAGTTTCAGGTCGACGAGAAGCGCCGCCGGGTCGCCCAGATCGAGTCCATGATCGCCGACTTCCAGCGGATGTCTGTGGATCTCGATCGCGAGATCCAGACCGAGCAAGACCGCGCCGGGATCAACGACCCCGCGCATTTCGCCTATCCGACCTATGCCAAGGCCGCCATCCAGCGCCGCGAGAACCTGACCCGCTCGGCCGACGAGCTGAGGGGCCAGCTCGAGGAGGCCAAGGCTGCGCTCGGCGAGGCCTTCGAGGAGCTGAAGAAGGTCGAACTCCTGGACGAGCGTGACCAGGCCCGCGAGCGCGCCGAGGAAAACGCCCGCGAGCAGGCCGATCTCGACAGCATCGGCCTGATGCGCTCCCGCATCGGCGCCGTCGCGTAAACGGCAGCCAGCGTCAAAAACGCCGGAGAATTTGCGAGCCCGGACCCGCAGGGTCCGGGTTTTTGCGTGTCCTGTCCACAGCGTGGCGCGCCGCCCCTTGGTGACGGGCTTGGCCGCGCGCTATGGTAGTGAGGATGAAAGCGGTGCCGGTGGCGGAGGTGCCCACCTCTCCCCGTCGGGGAGAGGTGAAGAGGGATGCGACCGGGCCGCGCGTTGGGGGGCTGAATGCTGACGCCAGCAGAGCTGGTCGGGCTGATTGAGGCGGTGGCGAAGCGCGACCAGGCCGCGTTCGAGCGGCTCTATGGCGCCACGCGCGCGAAACTCTATGGCGTCGTCCTCCGTATCTTGCGCCGACAGGATCTCGCAGAGGAGGTCATTCAGGAAACCTACGTCAAAATCTGGAACAGTGCCGGCCAGTTCAATCCGGTGCTGTCATCACCGATTACGTGGATGGCCTCGATCGCGCGCAACCGCGCCATCGACATCGTGCGCAAGAAGACGGAGGCCTCCATCGAGGAGGAGCCGCAGGCGATGGAAGTCGCCGCCGACAGTCCCGATCCCCTGGCGCGCCGGGAGATGTCCGAGGAGCTGAAGCGGCTGCTCGAATGTATCGGCCGGCTCGAGCCGGATCGTCAGAGGCTCGTGCTGCTCGCCTATTACAACGGCTGGAGCCGCGAGCAATTGGCGGAGAAGTTCGCAGCGCCCGTCAACACCGTGAAGACGTGGCTCCGGCGCAGCATGTTGGATATCCGGGAGTGCCTTGGACTGTGAGGATGATGAGAGTGAATATGCTGGCGCAGCGTTCTGGCTCCACCTCTCCCTACGGGAGAGCTGAAGGAAAGTGATGGCCTACAGCGAGGACCATATCGCGCTCGCCGCGGAATATGCGCTCGGCACACTCGATGCCGACGAGCGCGCGCAGGTGGCGACCATGATGACGGTGGACCAGGAGTTCGCCGCCGTGGTGCAGGCGTGGGAATTCCGCCTCGGCGTCCTCAATCAGATGGTGGGCACGATCGAGCCGCGGCCGATCGTTTGGGAGAACATCAGGCGCGAGATCGCGCAGACGATGTCGTCGCAGGATTCGACCGAGGCGCCGCCGCTGATCTCGGATGCGCCGCAGCCCGCGCTGGATCTGTCCACGCCGGAGATGTCATCGCCGGAGACGTCGGCGCAGGCGCCATCGCAGGACGTGCCGCCGGCGCCGCCTCAATCCGACTCTGACGTCATTCCCGATATCGCGCCGCAATTCATTCCGAAGACCCATGCACCCGACCCGCGCTTTGTGCCGCTGACGCAGGTGCCGATCGTCGACGACACCAACGTGCTCTATCTCGAGGGCCGCGTGAAGCGTTGGCGCAACATCGCCTCTGCCGTGGGTGCGCTCGCGGCCGCGCTGCTGGTGACGTTGTCGCTTCAGGTCCTGATGCCCGATGCGCTGCCGGGCGCGTTGCGGCCCGCACCGCGCATCCGGACGGTCGAGGTCAAGACTCCGGCCGCGCCATTGGCTGCGCCTGCGCAATACGTCGCGCTGTTGCAGGGCCAGAGCGGCGGCCCCGCCTTCATCCTCACCATTGACGGGGCGACCAAGAACTTCACGGTGCGCAAGGTCGGCGCGACGCCGGAGCCGGGCAAGAGCTTTGAACTGTGGCTGATCTCCGACAAGTTGCCGCGCCCGCGTTCGCTTGGCGTGATCGGAAGCGGCGATTTCACGGCGCGTCCGGTGCTCGCCGGCTACGACGCCGACGTCGTCAACAGCGCGACTTATGCCGTCACCGTCGAGCAATCGGGCGGCTCGCCCAACGGCCAGCCGAGTTCGGCGCCGGTGTTTTCCGGCAAGCTGATCGAGACCGTGCCGCCGTCCCAGCCGCAGGTTCCGGCGAAGAAGTAGGCTTCTTCATCGTCGTCCTGGCGAAAGCCAGGACCCATTACCCCGACGGGATGTTGTTACGCCGTGCTGGAGCCAAGTCATCGCGGGCCAACCGGCAGCGGTGGTTATGGGTCCTGGCTTTCGCAAGGACGACCATGAGAAGACGTTCCGGGGTCCTCTGATATCAGGCTTTGCTCCTGTCGCCACGGTCCATTCGGCCGTCGTAATCCGACAAATCCCGCCAAATCCGCGTCCGATTTGAACCTCAATCCATCTCGCGGCGTCAAATGCCCGGAATTTGCAGTCGGCGCCGCCGTTCATGGTGCCGGGAAGGGGCTAGAAATCAGATGGATGCAGCCAAGCCGCCGGGCATCTTTATCCACCAATATGCAGGCCTGCCGCAGGGGCCGGCCTTCGAACATTGGCGCGACAGGGCCCTGGGGGCCTGCGGACTCGATATCGGGCCAAGCCACGGTGACAGCATCGATTGCCGGTTGCAGGTCAGCGTGGTCGACAACATCGCGCTCGCCATTCCCGAAGGCGCCTCCGCGCAATATTCGCGTACGCAGAGCGGTCTCGCCGATGGCAGCGACGATCTTGTGCTGATCGCCGCCCATGCCGGCCTCGTCAATGTCCGGCAGAACGGCCATGCCGTCGAGCTTGCTCCGGCGCAGATGGTGCTGGCCGACATGAGCATCACCGGCAGCGTCGGTCACACCGACGAGAACCGCTTCACCACCATCCGCATGCCGCGCCGCGCGCTGCTCGAGATCAATCCGCGCGCCGAGGAGAAGCTGTCGCAGGTGTTGTCCGACGGCGCGGTCGCCGAGACCATCGTCCGCTACCACGCGCTGGCCGCCCATCAGGCGCCGCATCTCGACGCGGTCGGCCAGCGCCTCACCGCGCAGCACATGGTCGATCTCGTCGGCCTCCTGCTTGGCACCGATGCCGAGCACGCCGCGCTCGCGCGTGGTCGTGGCCATGCAGCCGCTCGCCTCGATCTGATGCGCGCCGACGTGATGGCGGCGCTCGGCCGCAACGATCTCTGCCTGTCCGAAGTCGCCACCCGCTCGGGGCTAAGCCCGCGCCAGGCGCAGCGGCTGTTCGAGCAGGCCGGCACCACCTTCACCGAATTCGTGCTGGAGCAGCGTCTGCTGCTGGCGCGCAAACTGCTCGGCGATCCCCGCGCGCGCGCGCGCAAGATCAGCGACATCGCGCATTCCTCCGGCTTTTCGGACCTGTCCTATTTCAACCGCGCCTTCCGCAAGCGCTTTGGCGGGACACCGTCGGAGCTGCGCGAGGCGTAAAGCCTCGATTTTGTGCAGCCGGCCAAAAGCCGGCAGATGAGCGATCGCGCCGCTATTCGTTCGCTCACCTGGAGCCGACCGGCCTTCGCGCGCAACCACGGGAATATTGTCAAGACAGCGGAACGCCGGGCCCCCGGGAAACGTTGGCTCCGTGGCGACAGAATCTTCGCGAGCAGCGGGACAGTCACCATCGCGGCCGGAGCGGCGTAACGCCCGCTTGGTCGCGATCCGGTCCACTCCTTCATCGCGCGAGACTCACATGAACAGGCGCGAGCCGTCGTACTTCCGCAATTCGCTGGATCTGAGAGACAAAGCGCAGGTCAAGTTCCTGGGCAAGCATCTCAAGCTGTCGGATGACCAATTTATGAGCGTCGTTCGCAAGTCTGGCAGGTCGATCTCTGCCATCACCAGGCAAGCCTTGACTTTGAGGTGACGAACAGCCGATCACTCTTGTCAGCACGATCATCCTCGAAGCCAATTCGAGGCAGTGCAGTTGGGACGAGGCCGTAAGCATGAAAATACGTGTCGGCTTCGAGATGATCTACGATTTCCCGCAGGTCACACCATTGATCGCCGTGGTCGGCACGCATTTCACCCGGGCGTCCGACATCATCGTGCCGGATCACCTCGTCACCGAGCCTCCCGTACCGATCACGCCCTACCGTGACGGCTTCGGAAACTGGTGCAGCCGGTTCGTTGCACCCGCCGGCCGCATGCGCCTTTCCGCCGACGGCACTGTGCGCGATAGCGGGTTGCCTGATGTGACGGCGGCTTCCGCCACTCAATACGCGGTTGAGGATCTGCCGTCCGATACCATCGTTTATCTGCTTGGCAGCCGCTACTGCGAAACCGATCGGCTTTCCGACATCGCGTGGAAGCTGTTCGAGAAAACGGCGCCCGGATGGCCACGGGTCCAGGCGATCTGCGATTTCGTGCACGATCACATCGCGTTCGGCTACGAGCACGCGCGCGCCACCAAGACGGCATGGGAAGCATTCAACGAGGGCAAGGGCGTCTGCCGCGACTATGCGCACCTTGCCGTTGCGTTCTGTCGTTGCATGAACATTCCGGCGCGTTATTGCACCGGCTATCTCGGCGACATCGGCATCCCGCCGCCCCACGCGCCCGGGGATTTCGCAGGCTGGTTCGAAGCCTATCTGGGCGGCCGCTGGCACACCTTCGATGCGCGCAACAACACGCCGCGAATTGGCCGCGTGCTGATCGCCCAGGGCCGCGATGCGGCAGATGTCCCGATCACCCAAACGTTCGGACCCAACACGCTCGTCAGCTTCAAGGTGTGGACCGATGAAATTGCCTAAAGCATGATCCGGAAAAACGCGAAGCGGTTTTCCGGAAAGATCATGCGCAGACAACAATCTAAAGCGCGATGACGATTCATCCACATCTCATCGCGCTTTAAGGCGTTCGCCTCCGGCAATCGGGCGCCGATTGATCGAGATTGATCTCGCTTGTTGGCGAGAACACTGCTACACGATTGTGCATCACCGCGCGCGACGTGGCTGTTATCGGTGACTGAGAGCCAAAGCGCTCCCGCCTCGACCTGAGAAAAGGCGGTCAGATGTCAGGTGCCGACAAATTCGACATTCGTGGGTGGCTTGTGCCACCGTTGCTCGTTCCCGTCTTCCTTGCGCTGCTGATTGCGATCGCGGCCATTTCATAGCGGGAGGTTCGTTCAATCGCGCTGCCTCGAAACGTAGACAGGGGCGAGCTCAAGCCAGGCGGGAGCCGGACATGGCAAACACAGCAATCATCAGGGATGCCTACGGGGTTCCGGCAATTTTCGTTGGCTCGAAGACGGGCCGGGACGATGCGCCCTTCGTTTTCGTGCGGGTCGGAGGCGAGGAGCGGCGGATGCGGTGGTCCGAATGGGATGCCCTTCCGGCCTGGACTGGCGAGAAACCGTCCTGGGCCAGCAAGAGCAAATAGCGATTGGAGACAGCGTGAAAATGGCTCGACCAGGGACATGGGCGGCGGCGCTTCTGCTGGCATCGGCGCTCGGCGCATCTGCGCTGTCAGCCGCTCCCGCAGAACCCAATTGTCGTGCGATCGAAAGCATCAACGCACGCCTCTCCTGTTACGATGCGGCGTTTCCGCCAAAAGCCAAAAAGCCCGCCGAAACCGCCATCGACTCGTCCTCAGGATACAAGGACCCGTTCCTCGCGGAAGAAGAGCGAACCGCCGCGAAGCTCAAGAACATTTGCCGCGGTTGCTGAGCGTCGCCGGCCGCACGAACTGTCGGGTCGACGTGCGCTTCAATTCAGAGGCCGCTGTTCGCGGCTTGGTTCGAAACGGAGCTGTGGGGGGCGCATGGAACACAAGGGTATCGAATACACGGTCGTCCAGACGATCAATCCATCAGGCTGGAAATGGTCGTTTGAGCGCAACGGTCGGTCCCCCAAATCAGGAATCGCATTCGATCGAGCGGAGGCCATCAGCGCAGCTCAACGGGCGATCGGCCAATTGATCAGAGATCAGGCTGCGGCGATGAAAGCCCGGCAATTCGCGAATGGTTCCTGTCAGGAACCAAAATAAAGCACTGGCTAATCAGCGGACGAAGGCACACTGTCCTGCCACCGCCGAGCGGCCCTCAGCATCTACCGGTGGTGTGGACGCAGTTGCGCTCTCGCTCAACCCCGCAGCGGAGTGTCATCCATGTCGGCTCAACGATCCACGGGACAATCATTCACGTTCGAATATCGCCTCGCGCAAGAGGCGATCAACCTCCGCCTGCAGGCCAGGGGGATGCCGCTCGGCGTTCGCCGCACGGAGCTTTTGCGAAAAGCCAGCCAGATCGATGTTGCCGGAGAGATCAACAAGTGGTTGACCTCGCCGGGACTTCAGGCGCCGGCTTGAGTTTGGACCCGTCCCGGTCCGACGTGATGAGAGTTTTCTAGCCGTTCGTCCGGCAATCAGCTCGCATGCGGATGCGATTTGGGTGTTATTGCGCCGCGGCTGTCTCTTTGATCTTCCCCGATCCGCCACATTTCGTGCAGGGGCGAAACTCATTCGTTTCACCCAAGCGAACCGGATGCATACCGCGCTCCTGGCCTGTGCCGTCACATTCCGGGCAGTTGCGTTCGACTTCCTTCTGGTCGGTCATTCGTACCTCTCGATCCGCCGGGGCATGTAGAGGTGAGTTTCGTAGTCCATCTCGAATTCTCCTCCGTGGCGATCGATCGCCTTGGAAAGGTCACCGACCAGCGCGTCGCGGGTCGTTTCGCTTCAAGCCGGCGTACGACACCACGTCGTCGACGAGAGCTTCGGGATAATCGGGCCGCGAGGCTTGGTATGCACGCGCGATCTGATCGAAAGTAAGCGCTGCTCCATGGATTGCCCCGCTTCATCAGGTTGTGAACCTAGCCAAGCCAAGCCCCTCGTTGTCAAGGTCTCGCCACCTCATCTACCAGTCCTCGCGGGGCCCGACGGGCAAAACACCCAACGCATCGGTCATCCGTCGCTGCAAAAATATTCCGTTTCGCCGAAGTTCGGAAATGGCGTATCTGTCGCGGCAGCCCGGCCCAAGGAAGGGCCCGGCTGCGTCCCGGCCGTTCACCCTTCGAGGCTCCACGGGCGCTGCTTCGCACCGCACGCCTCGCACCTCGGGATGACGGGAGGGATATTATATTGTCGCCGCGGAGGAATACCGGATTGTTTCGAGCTACCCCGGACATGAGAAAGCGCCCGTGGGGGGCGGGCGCTTTCTGTAGTCGACTTGGGGTTGGGGTCGTCTACATATCCACGTGGCGACTTTGGGGGGCTGGTAAAGAGCCGCGTGAATTCCTGAAACTCAAAATCTCCTTAGCGAACGACCGATGCGTTCGAGTTGGTGATCATCACCGGCTTACCGGCCTTGATGATGCGGGCTGTCTGTGTGAGGCCTTCATCCGAACTCGTCCGCGCCGTGATGCCGAAGCCCGCGAGTGCGACGCCGGCGACGAGCGCCACAACCACCACCTTCAGGTGGGTCGAGCGATCTGCGCTGTAAATCGAGTGGTTCATGGAAGGCTCCTGCCGCCATCTACCCGAAGTAGTCGCCACCTCTGTCAGGCTGGTTCATGCTTCCGGTGCCCCAACAACCTAGTATTGGCGGGATTCGTTCCCAAGGGGCCATCACAAGAGCGTGATAGGACGTGAACGATCGCGATCAAAAACGGGTCCTGATCGTTCGATTTGGCAATTATTTCAAAGCTGTAATGTGCGTTTGAGGCGCCTTGTCAGCCTTTCGTCCACGAGGTGCCCGGAACCCAGAAACCATTTGCCTGTGGCTGAAAAACACACGGCTTCTTAAGGCAAATCAGATGCTTCCGACCGTCTTCAGCCTCGCCCTGGGGTGGATTTCGGCCTGCGACAAGACGGTGGTCTGGGCCCGGAACCGCTCCACCAGGGAGCGGACGAAGGGACGAATTGCCGCAGAGGTCACCAGCACCGGCGCCTCGCCTTCGCGCGCGGCACGCTCGAAAGCCTCGCGCACGGCGGTCATGAATTCCGACAGCTTCGAGGGCTGCATGGCGAGGCTGCGTTCTTCGCCCTGGCCGATGATGGATTCGGCAAAGGCCTGTTCCCACCGCGCCGACAGCGCGATCAGCGGCAGATAGCCGGCATAGGAAGTGTTCTGCGCGCAGATCTGCCGCGCGAGGCGGGCACGGACATGCTCGACCATGGTCGCCGGGTTGCGCGAGAACGCCAGCGAATCCGCGATGCCCTCGAGGATGGTCGAGAGGTCGCGGATCGAGATGCGCTCGGCCAGCAGGAGCTGGAGCACGCGCTGGATGCCGGAGACCGTGACCTGTCCGGGCACGATGTCCTTGACCAGCTCGCTCTGCTCCTTCGGCAGCTCCTTGAGCAGCTTCTGCACCTCGCCATAGGACAGCAGATCCGACATGTTGGCCTTGAGCAGCTCGGTGAGGTGGGTCGAGAGCACGGTCGCGGCGTCGACGACGGTGTAGCCTTTGAGCGAGGCTTCTTCCTTGAGGCTGGCATCGACCCAGGTTGCTGGCAGGCCGAAGGTCGGCTCGGTGGTGTGGATGCCGGGCACCTGCACCTGGCTGCCGCCGGGGTCCATGACCATGAACTGGTTCGGCCAGATCTTGCCGGTGCCGGCGTCGACCTCCTTGATCTTGATGATGTAGGTGTTGGCCTCGAGCTGGACGTTGTCGAGAATGCGCACCGCCGGCATGACGAAACCCATTTCGATCGCAAGCGAGCGGCGCAGCGCCTTGATCTGCTCGGTGAGGCGATCGGTGCCGTCGGGGCCGTTGACGAGCGGCAGCAGCGCATAACCGAGCTCGATCTTGAGGTCGTCGATCTTGAGCGCCGCCGAGATCGGCTCCTCCGCCGCCGCGCCCGGGGCACCCGGCGTTCCCGGCGCGGGGGCGGCCTTGGCGACTGCTTCGGCCTTGGCGGTCGCACGATTGCGGTTGCGCGCGTTCCAGGCCAGTGCGCCGGCGCCGGCGCCGAGCAGGAAGAAGGGAATGGTCGGAATGCCCGGCAGCGCCGCCAGCACCAGCATGACCGCCGAGGACATCGCCAGCGCCTGCGGATAGCCGGAGAACTGCTTCATCAGGGCCTTGTCGGCCGCGCCGGAGACGCCGGCCTTGGAGACGAGCAGGCCGGCCGCGGTCGAGACGATCAGGGCGGGCACCTGGGTGACGAGGCCGTCACCGACCGTCAGCAGCGTGTAGCTGCGGCCGGCGTCGGCAAAGGACATGCCTTGCTGAGCGACGCCGATGATCATGCCGCCGACGACGTTGATGAAGACGATCAGGAGGCCGGCGATGGCGTCGCCGCGAACGAATTTGGAGGCACCGTCCATGGCGCCGAAGAAGCCGCTCTCGTCCTCCAGCGCCTTGCGGCGCTCCTTGGCGACCTTCTCGTCGATCAGGCCGGCGGAGAGGTCGGCGTCGATCGCCATCTGCTTGCCGGGCATGGCGTCGAGGTGGAAGCGGGCCGCGACTTCGGCGATGCGGCCCGAACCCTTGGTGATGACGACGAAATTGACGATGACCAGGATGGCGAAGACGATGATACCGATGACGAAATTGCCGCCCATCACGAAGCTGCCGAAGGCTTCGATGACGTGGCCGGCCGCGTCCGTCCCCTCGTGCCCGTGCGACAGGATCAGGCGGGTCGAGGCCATGTTGAGCGACAGCCGCAGCATGGTCGAGATCAGGAGGATGGTCGGGAACGCGGAGAATTCCAGCGGCGCCTGGATGAACAGCGAGGTCATCAGGATCAGGATCGAGAGCGTGATCGAGATCGCCAGGAACAGGTCCAGCACGAGCGAGGGCAGGGGCAGGATCAGCACCACCAGGATGGTGAGGATGCCGAGAGCCAGCGCGATGTCGCCGCGCTTGAGGATGTTGACGATGTCGGTGAGCGAGGGGATGCCGACCTTCGCCGGGCCTACGCCCTGTCCTGCGGTGACGTCGACCATGGTAGCTGCCTCCCCGCGCGACTGACGTCCGCGCGCCCCAAACGTCTGCGCGGCGGCCGATGGGCCGCCGTTCCGAAAGTGAGGCACCGCACTGGCGTCCACGGGGGCTCCCGTTCTACGCGGCTGACGACACTCGACTTCACCCGGCAATTCTTGCCGGGTGTATGGTTAGCAAAGGGTTAACGAAGGGAATGTGGTGGAGGTTGGGGCAGGGTATTTCGGGCTTCCCAGGTCGTCATTCCGGGGCGCCCGAAGGGCGAACCCGGAATCCATCGTGCCGTAGGTGTTGTGGGAAATGGATTCCGGGCTCGCGCCGAGAGGCGCGCCGCGGAATGACAGGTGAGGGGAGGCCGCCCCTATTTCGCCCTCTGCATCTTCGTCACCGTGTACCCCGAGGCGGCCTCCTCGGCTTCAAACGTCACCTTGTCGCCGACCTTCACCTGCTTGAGCATGGCGGGATCCTTGACGCGGTAGACCATGGTCATGGGCTCATCCATGCCGAGGCTCCTGGCGGGGCCATGCTTGAGCGTGATCTTGCCCGCGCCCTCGTCGATCTTCTTGACCTCGCCGCTGATGGAGGCGGCTTGCGCGAGCGCGCCTGCGGTCAGTCCCAGCGTCAGCACGAGCGCGGCGGTGATGCGGATGATCGGGTTCATGTCTGTCTCCATTGTCCTCATTTCACGGTGACGTGGCCGACCATGCCGTAATCGCGATGGTCGGGGATCAGGCAGGAAAATTCGAACGTGCCTGATTTGGTGAACTTCCAGACGATCTCGGCCGACTTGTCCGGGGCGAGCCGGACGCCGTTCGGATCGTCATGCTCCATATGCGGGTGCTTCCTCATCACCTCGGCATGAGCGAGATTCTCCCTCGTGGTGGCGAGCAGGAATTCGTGATCCTCCTTGCCGACATTGCGCAGCAGAAAGCGGATCTGCTCGCCGCGCTTCACGGTGATGTTCGACGGCTCGTAGGACATCTCGCTCAATTCGATCTCGATGGTGCGCGCCGGCTTCTTGAGGTCGCCGGGCTCGCCGGCCGAAAAGCCGTGATGGTCGTGTCCTTCATGCGCGAGCACGGGCGCAATCGAGAGCGCGGCCAGCGCGAACGCGAGTTTGATCGCCGTCCTCATTGTGGTCTCCAGTTGGTTCTTCATCGAAATACTCACATCTTCATCTTGTGCGGCGGCGTCGCCGGCTGTCGCGCCGGCTCCGCCGGAGGCGAAGAAACCTCATAGGCGACGGTGCCTTGCGGGAATTGATAGGGGCCGGGATCGCGGTAATCGTCGCGCGCGAGGTCCTCGCGGATCTTCATCACGGTGAACATGCCGCCCATTTCGATCGGACCGAACTGACCGGTGCCTGACATCATCGGCAGCGTGTTGTCGGGCGCGGGCATCTCCATGTTGCCCATTGCCATGCCGGTCGAGCCCATCGCCATCGCGTCCGGCGCGAGCCTGCCGACGGCCTTGGCGAGATCCTTGCGCGAGACGCCGATCATGTTGCGCATGTCGTGTCCCATCGCATTCATGGTGTGATGCGCTTTGTGGCAGTGAAACGCCCAATCGCCAGGGTTGTCGGCGAGGACGTCAAACACGCGCACCGCGCCGACGGGTACGTCGGTCGTCGTCTCCGGATATTGCGCACTCTCCGGAATCCAGCCGCCGTCCGTGCAAGTTACGGCAAAGCTGTGGCCGTGCAGATGGATCGGATGGTTGGTCATGCTGAGATTGCCGATGCGCACACGCACCTTGTCGCCCAGCCGCACCGGCAAGGGATCGATGCCGGGAAACACCCGCGAATTCCAGGTCCACATGTTGAAATCGGTCATCTCGTTGACGCGCGGCAGATAGGTACCGGGATCGACGCGATAGGTGCTCATCACGAAGACGAAGTCGCGATCGACGGGCCGGAAATTGGGGTCGCGCGGATGCACGACGACCATGCCCATCATGCCCATCGCCATCTGCACCATCTCGTCGGAATGCGGGTGGTACATGAAGGTCCCGCTCTTTTTCATCTCGAACTCGTAGACGAAGGTCTTGCCGGGCTGGATGTGCGGCTGGGTCAATCCGCCGACGCCGTCCATGCCGCTCGGTACGATCATGCCGTGCCAGTGAACGGTGGTGTATTCGGGCAGGCGGTTGGTGACGAAGATGCGGACCTTGTCGCCTTCGACGGCTTCGATGGTCGGGCCCGGCGATTGGCCGTTATAGCCCCAGAGATTGACCTTCATGCCCTCGGCGAATTCGCGCACCACGGGTTCGGCGACGAGATGGAACTCCTTCCAGTCGCCATTCATGCGGAACGGCAGCGTCCAACCATTGAGCGTAACGACGGGGCGATAGTCGGGGCCATTGTTGGGGTGAAGCGGCGGCTGCATCACCGCCTTGTCCATATGGGCCGCTTCCGGAATCGCTGCGGCCTGGACGCGGCCGCTGACGGCTGATGCGCTCACAAGCGCGGCGGTGCCCAAAAACCCTCGACGGGAAAACATGCCGGCCTCCATCTCAGTGGCCGCCATCGGCAGGCGCTGCCGCGGCGATGTTGGTGGGATTGTCGCCGCCGGATGCAGGTGCGCCGCCGCCATTGACGGCGGTCTGCAACTCGGACTGGGCGAGGAAGAAATTCCGCTTGGCATCGATGGCGCCGCGCAGCGAGGCGAGGCGCTGCCGCGCTTCGGTGAGGAGCGCAAAGATGTCGACCTGCATGCTGGAGAAGCGCAGCTGCATCTCCTCGGTGATGATCTTGCGCAGCGGCAGGATCTCGCGCTGGTAGTGGCGCGCGATGTCGTAGGTCGAGCGATAGGTCCGATAGGCATCGCGCGCCTCCGAGCGGACGTTCACGGCGCGCTCGGTCAGGCGGTTGAAGGCGAGACTGTAGCTCTCCCTCGCCTGCCGCATGCGCACCTCGCCGCCGTCGAAGATCGGGATCTGGAACTGCACGTCGAAGCCGCGCTCGCGGAACGGGGAGCCTTCCGGATCCTGGGTGCGACGCGCGATGCCGGCAAGATCGAGCAGCGTCACGAAGCGGGTCGCTTCGGTGAGATCCAGTGATTTTGCCAGCGCTGTCAGTTCCAGCCGCGCGATCTGCAGATCGATGCGGTGGGCGACGGCATCGGCTTCGATCGATGGCAATTCCTGCGGGCGACGTGGCAGCGGCGGCAACGCGTTGGGCAGACGGAAGTCGAGCCCGTCGTCCCAAAGTCCCATCAGCCGCGCCAACCTTTCGCGCGCGCTGCTCGCTGCCTGACGCGCGGTCGCGAGATCCGCGCTGGTCTCGGCGTAGAACACCTGCTCGCGGGCCTGGTCGAGCTTGTTGATGGAGCCGGTCTCGCCGAGCTTGACCGCGAGTTGCGCAGTCGATTCCGCCGTCGCCTTCGCGTCCGTCAGCAGCGCCACCATTTCATTGCCGGCAACTGCGCGGGTGTAAGCGCGACGCACATCCGCGGCCAGCCGCAGCGTCGCGAGCGCCGCGCGCAATTGCGCCTGGTGAAAGCGTTCGCGCGCGATGTCGGATCGAAACGGCAGGGTCGCCAGGGCGAGGATATCGCCGACCACCTGCCGCTCGATCTCGCTGGCGCCATTGCCCGAGATCCGCGAGACCGAGAACACGGGATTGGGCGGCAGGCTCTGCTCGACGAGATCGGTCTCGGCCAGCGCCAGCTCGTTGTAGGCGGCTTGCAGCCCCTTGTTGTTGAGCAGCGCGACCTGCACGGCAGTCTCGGCGGTCAGCGTCCGGGACAGCAATTGGCCAACGCGCCCGTCGACTGCGCTGGCCCCCTCGGCCGTTCGCACGAAGGCGACGTCCTTCTTGATGGTCTGGCTCGTCAGCTCCGAGACCGCTGTCATGCCGCTGTCGGGCGAGAAGGCGGCGCAGCCGGAGAGGCCGAGCGCGGCGAGAACGAGCAGGCCTCGCGCCGAATGATGTGCCATGGTGCGCTCCTACTGCTCTTGCTTTGGCTGCGGCGCGACCGCGTCATGGCGGTCTTGCCACCGCGCGGGAGCCGCAGGTCGCAGGCCCGCATAGGGTGCGACCGTCGAACGATAATCGACGCGCGCTGCCTTTGCCGTGGGATCGGCCGGATCCGGGGTCGCGATGTGAGTCGTCGCCGGTATGCAGCCTGATAACGCGAGCGCTATCGCGGCCAGCAGCGGCCGATGGAATCGAATGTGTGCTCCACGCGCTGCATATGCAGCGGCGGACCTCGTCCCGAGAAGCGCAAGCATGAGAAATCCCTGATCTGACTGGAGACCACAGGTTCGTGCGCGCGCAATGCGCGCCGGCCTGACGTCGTCGTCTCAGATCAGGCGATGGGAGGGCGGTAGAGCCGGGGGGGCGCCGCGCTGTGAAGGCTGACGACGATCTCCGGTGAGCAGGCGGAAACCGGCTGCATTGGCTTTGCGAAGCCTGGTAGATCGGCCGGCAGGGCGCTGATGCACATCATCGCACAGCACGGACCTGCCTTGCCCTTGTCGTCATGATGATGTGGGGCGGGCGTGTCCTGCGCGGACTGGTGATGCGCGTGCATGCCAGCGTGGTCGTGCGTCGCGCCGCCATGCATGTGGTTGGCAGGCATCGCTTGATGGACCGGCACAAGGTCGGCGAGGAGCGCGTCATCGAGGCACGGCGCTGGTCCCGTACCCCAGGCGAGGCTTGCAGCCGGCGCGAGCACGCAGAACAGATAGGTCAGCGCAATGAGGCGCCCCACCTTGATCCGCATCGATTGCGTCAATCGCAACAGCATTCCGCCAACAGGCCCCTCGCGCGACAATCCTTGCGTACGCAGATTGCAAACTAATGGCAAAGCGCGGCTTCGCCAAGCAATTCTTACCGCAGTGCATCGTGCATGCCCAATATCGCGGCAGGATGGTTGACCGTGCGGCGATCAGCGAACATGGTCGGCGTCGTGCACGCCCGAAATTCCTCAGGACAGAAACCGGCCTCATTCACCCCTGACTCGCGTCAGGCCTGGGTGCGGCTTTTGCTCGCACTGGTGATGGGCTCGATCGGCGGCGTCGGCATGTGGGCGGTCGTCGTTGTGATTCCCGTCGTTCAGGCCGAGTTCGCCGCGACGCGCGGCGCCGTGTCGCTGGCCTTCACGCTGATGATGTTCGGCTTCGGGCTCGGTGGCGTGATCGCCGGCAGGATCACCGACAAATTCGGCATCGTGCGGGCGATGGCGATCAGCATCGCTTTTCTCGGCGTCGCCAACACGCTCGCGGGGCTCTCGACCCAGCTCTGGCAGTTCGTGGCGGCCTATTTTCTGATCGGGCTCGGCACATCAGCGACCTTCGCGCCGCTGATGGCGGAGGCCTCACACTGGTTCGAGCGCTATCGCGGCCTCGCGGTGACCATCGTCGCAAGCGGCAATTACGTCGCCGGCACGATATGGCCGCCGCTGGTCAACGCGGGCATGGAGACAATCGGTTGGCGCACCACCCATGTCGGCATCGCCGTCGTCTGCGTGGTGTTGATGTCGAGCCTGCTACTCGTCCTGCGCGCGCGGATGGGTGACGACAAGGTCCGTAATCACGCCAACGCGCCGCCGCCAAGGGTCGATCTGAAACTCTCGACCAACACGCTGACGGTGCTGCTCTCGATCGCCAGCATTTCGTGCTGTGTCGCCATGGCGATGCCGCAGGTGCACATCGTCGCCTATTGCGGCGATCTCGGCTATGGCGTGGCGCGCGGCGCCGAGATGCTGTCGCTGATGATGGCCTGCGGCATCGTCAGCCGCATCGGCTCGGGCTATCTCGCCGACAAGATCGGCGGCATCCGCACGCTGCTGCTCGGGTCGCTGGCGCAAGGCTTTGCGCTGGTGTTCTACCTGTTCTTCGACAGCCTCGCCTCGCTTTATCTGATCTCCGCCATGTTCGGCCTGTTCCAGGGCGGCATCGTGCCGAGCTACGCCATCATCGTGCGCGAGGCGATGCCGGCCAGCGAAGCCGCAACCCGCGTCGGCATCGTGATCTTCGCCTCCGTGTTCGGCATGTCCTTCGGCGGCTGGGTCTCCGGCATCATCTTTGATGCCACCGGCTCCTACGCAGCGGCGTTCGCCAACGGCGTGGCGTGGAACGCTCTCAATGTCGGCATCGTCCTGACGCTGCTGATCCGCTCGCGCATGAACGCGACCAGGGCAGGGGCCGGCTTCGCGACTTGATCGGCGCCATCGCGACCGTGGCGTCGTTGTTTCTCGAGGCGACCTAAACCGCCTGTCCTGCCCTTAGCAGCGAGCAGCCGGTGATCTTGTAGCTGCCGTCCGGCTGCTGCTCCAGCGTGTAGAGCGCTTCCCAGGCCTCGCCATTGGCATCGATGATATGGACGCGCTGGGCAACCGAGCTGCCTTCGGCCTTGCTGTCGCCGAACTCGAAGCTCTTGTGGCGGTAGACCGGCGCGTAGCCGTTCTGCACCATCGACATGAAGATGTCGGGTGCGGGGAAGATCTGCTTGACCGCGGGGGCGGCATAGGAATAGGCGGCCGCGGCGTCGTCACGGACGAAGGCCTGCTCCTGGGCGCGGATCACGCCTTGTGCCGCCGAGACATCGTCGGCGCGTGCCGCAAGGGAGCCAAAGGCAACACTGAAGGCGACGACCAAGGCTGCAATGCGCATGGCAAGCTCCGCGTTGAAATCAAGGCCATGCCGATCCTAGCATGCCTCGGGGAGATACGGGCGTGCTACCGCTTCCGTTTCACCGGCGCCTTTGCCGGCGCGGTCCGGCGCGCCTTGGTTTTTGCGGCGGGCTGCGCGCGCAGCCCGTCGACGAACACGTCGAGCATCCGCAGCACGGAGGCTTGCCAACCGGGCTGATCATGCATGTAGCACATGCCGAAGAAGGCGCGCAGCAGATCCTCGGGACTGATGTCGGCGCGCATCGCGCCCGCTGTGATTGCGCGATCGAGCAGCGAGCCGATCGCCTTGGTCAGGCGCTCGAACGAGAAGGCATGCAGCTCTGAGCCGCTCTGCACCGCGAGTGCCAGGGTCGCCACCATGCCCTTCTTGGTGGCAACGAACTCGACGCCTGACCGGAGCCAGCGCCGCAGCGCGTCGACCGGGTCCTTGGCACTCTTCAACTGCTCGGCGAGCTCGCTGAGCTGCTCGACCTCGCGGCGGTACACCGCCTCGAACAGATCCTCACGCGTCGGAAAATGCCGATAGAGCGTGCCGATGCCGACGCCGGCGCGTTTTGCGACAGCTTCAAGACTGGCCTCCGGGCCGCCCGCGTTGAACACGAGCTTGGCTGCCTCGAGCACACGCTCGCGGTTGCGCACGGCATCGGCGCGGGGCTTGCGGGTCTGGTCGGTCTGGTCGTCCATGGCGACAATGTAGATCACGAATTGGTTAGATTGAACCCTTGCTGAACCTTTGCAGGGCTGCATCGCGTTGTCAGCGCATGGGCTTTTGACGAATTCCAAATATTTTTGGGTGGCCCTTGTTAAGCGGAGGGTGCCTCCGTATCTTCGCGGGTGTCGGCCCGGATGATATCCGGACCGGCGCGATATCGACGGCGGCCACGGCGGTGGCGCGCCGGACGATGAGCCATGTCCATATCTGATCGGAGCCTTGTATGAACCACTCCATCAGCCTCACCGTGAACGGTGCACGGCGCGATTTCGTTCTCGACGATCCCCGCGTCATGCTGCTCGATCTCCTGCGTGAGCGCCTCCATCTCACCGGAACCAAGAAGGGATGCGACCGCGGCCAGTGCGGTGCCTGCACCATTCTCGTCGACGGCAAGCGGATCAATTCCTGCCTCGCGCTCGCCATCAGCCATGATGGCGCCGACATCCTGACCATCGAAGGGGTCGCGCGGGGCGATCAACTCCATCCCGTCCAGGCCGCCTTCATCGCCCATGACGGATTCCAGTGCGGCTTCTGCACGCCAGGCCAGATCATGAGCGCCATCGGCATGATGCAAGAGGCCCAGGCCGGCAATGATCCCGAACGCATCCGCGAATGCATGAGCGGCAATCTCTGTCGCTGCGGCGCCTATGCCGGCATCGTCGATGCCGTGCTCGAGGCGCAAGCCGGTGTCGACGAAACCAATCAGAGGCGCTCGGCATGAAACAGTTTGATTATGTGAGGCCCGCCACGGTTGCTGAGGCCGTCGCTGCGGCCGCCCAGCCCGGCGCGACTTATCTCGCCGCCGGCACCAACCTGCTCGATCTGATGAAGGGCAACATCAGCCGGCCGGATCGCCTGGTCGACGTCACGCATCTCGATGGCCTTGATCAGATCGAGCGCCTCGCCGATGGGTCGTTGCGCATCGGTGCGCTCGTCAGCAACGCCGACCTCGCGCATGATGCCGAGTTCGCGAAAACCTATCCGGCCGTTGCCGAAGCGCTGCTCTCCGGCGCGTCGGCGCAGTTGCGTAACGCTGCGACCGTGGGTGGCAATCTGCTGCAGCGGACGCGTTGCGCTTATTTCTATGACACCGCCAGCCGTTGCAACAAGCGCGAGGCCGGCTCTGGCTGTGACGCCCGCGGCGGCGAGAACCGCACCCACGCCGTGCTCGGCTGGAGCGAGAGTTGCATTGCGACGCACCCGTCCGACTTCTGCGTGCCGCTGCTGGCGCTCGACGCGATTGTCGAGATCGAGGGCAGGAACGGCCGTCGCGAGATCGCGCTCGACGAATTGCATCGCCTGCCCGGCCATACGCCGGAGCGTGAAACCGTGCTCGAGCCTGGCGATCTCATCCTCGCAGTGCGTCTGCCGCCGGCGGCGCGCGGCTTTGCCGCACATGCGCGCTATCTCAAGGTCCGCGAGCGTATGTCCTATGCTTTCGCGATCGTCTCGGCCGCGGCGGCATTGCGGATCGAGGACGGCAAGGTCGCGGAGGCGCGGCTCGCGCTTGGCGGCGTTGCCGCCAAGCCTTGGCGTGCCCGCGCGGCGGAAGACGTTCTCAGGGGAGTCGCACCGACGGCAGATGCCTTCCAGGAAGCCGCCTGGCGCGCGCTCGCCGACGCAAAGCCGTCCGGTGACAATTCCTACAAGATCGAGCTCGCACGTCGCATCGTCGTGCGCGCGCTGACCCTTGCCGCTGCCGGTACGCCCGCGCGTATTCCCGCGCTGCCGGCATCACCCTTTGCTTCGACGTCTGGAGCCATCCATGCCTGAGCTTAATCTCACCAGCGCACCCGCCCACCTCCGCCACGGCTCCAGCATCGGCCAGCCGCTGACCCGCCGCGACGGCGTGCTCAAGGTCAAGGGTCAGGCGACTTACGCTGCCGACAATCATCCGCCCGGCTTGCTGTTTGCGGTGATCGCGGTGTCCAACATCGCGCATGGCCGCGTGACTTCGCTCGATGTCGCCGCTGCCAAACGCCATCCTGGCGTCGTCGAAGTCATGACGCCTGACCACAAGCCGCCGCTCGCGATCGATCCGGAAATCAAGACCAATCCGTTCGTGTTCCGGATGGAGGTGCTGCAGAGCAACGAGGTCCGCTATGCCAACCAGCCGATCGCCGTCGTGATCGCGGAGACGCTCGAAGCGGCGACGGAGGGCGCAGTGCTGTTGGCGCCGCGTTACGAGACGCTGCCCGCCCTCGTCGGCCTCGATGCCGGCAAGAGTTACGTGCCGCCGGTCGTCGGTGTCGGGAACCCGACCGAAAATCACCTTGGCGATGTCACGGCGGGCCTTGCTTCGGCGGACAAGCAGATCGACGCGATTTACGAGACGCCCGCGCAATATCACAACGCGATGGAGCCGCACGCAATCGTGGCTCACTGGAACGGTGATCGTCTCGAAATCGACATGCCGACCCAGGGATTGATGTTGTCCTTGGCGCGCGTCGCTGAGTTGTTCGGCATTGCGCATGACAAGATCCACATCCGCAGTCCGTTCCTCGGCGGCGGCTTCGGCTCGAAGGGACTGATGGCCGGTCCGCCGGTTCTCGGCATCATGGCCGCGAAACTGGTCGGCAAGCCGGTGAAGCTCGTGTTGCGCCGCGAGCAGATGTACGGCCCGGTCGGCCATCGTGCGCCGACGCGTCAGCGCCTGCGCATCGGCGCCGATGCCGAAGGGCGGCTGACCGCGCTCGATCACCACGCGCGGACCGTGTCGAGCACGTTCGACGATTTCTACGAACCCGCGGCCGATGCTTCGCACACGCTTTATGCGGCGCCGGCGATCCGTACCTCGCATGACGCCGTGCGCGTCAACACCGGCACGCCACTGTTCATGCGCGCACCGGGCGAGGCGACGGGATCGATTGCGCTCGAGAGCGCGATCGACGAGATGGCCTGGGCCTGCGGCATGGATCCGCTTGCCTTCCGCCTGAAGAACTATGCCGAGGTCGAGCCGATCACGGGAAAGCCGTTTTCCTCGAAAGCGCTGCGTGCCTGTTACGATCAGGGCGCGGCGCGTTTCGGCTGGGCGAAGCGCTCGCTCCAGCCGCGACAGATGCGCGATGATGCCGGACTTCTGGTCGGCTGGGGGATGGGCACCGCGACGTTCCCCGCGCTGATGTTCCAGGCCGAGGCGCGCGCGGTGCTTCGTCGCGATGGGTCCGGTGCGATGGAGATCGGCGCGCATGACATGGGGCAGGGCGCGTGGACCGCGCTGGCCCAGATCGCGGCGGATGAACTCGGGCTCGATATCGAACGCGTCGAGTTCAAGGCCGGTTCGTCCGACCTGCCTGATGCCGGCATTGCCGGTGGCTCGGCGCACACCGCGACCGCGGGGGCTGCGATCCACAGCGCCGGAGCGGCCGTCATCGCCAAGCTTGCCGATCTCGCCACCAATGACGAGCGTTCGCCGTTGTTCGGCGCAGGCAACGCCGGCGTGATCGCGCGCGATGGAAGGTTGACCCGGCGTGACGACGAGAGCCGTAGCGAGAGCTACGGCGAGATCCTTGCCCGCGCGGGCGTTGCCGAGGTCGAGGCTCGCGGCACCGGCGCGCCGAATCCGGCGGCGATGGAACAATATGCGATGCACGCCCACGGCGCGGTGTTTGCCGAGGTGAAGGTCGATCCCGAACTCGGCCAGATCCGCGTCACCCGCATGGTCGGCGCCTTCGCCGCGGGCCGCATCGTCAATCCGCATCTGGTGAGGAGCCAGCTGTTCGGCGGCATGATCTGGGGCCTGTCCTTCGCGCTGCACGAGGAGGCGATCACCGACCGACGCAGCGGGCGGATCATGAATGCCAATCTCGGCGAGTACCACATCCCCGTGAATGCCGACGTGCCGCCGCTCGACGTCATCACGGTCGAGGAGCACGATCCGCATGTGAATGCGCTCGGCATCAAGGGCGTCGGCGAGATCGGCATCACCGGCAGTGCAGGCGCGGTCGCCAATGCCGTCTGGCATGCGACCGGCGTGCGGGTGCGCCGCTTTCCGATCCGGATCGAGGACCTGCTGACGCAGCGCTGAGGTCCGACAAATCGATGCTGCCGCAAAGCGCGATGATGATTCACCAGAATCTCATCGCGCTTCAGCGTATCGCGCTCGTCGTTTTGTCGATGTCCTCGGACGGCTTTGCCGGAAACAGCCGGGCCGTCGAGGAGATCGTGATGTTGCGCTCGCATTTGGGCTCGTCATCGGCGCTGTCGTTCTTGCCCTCCCGCTTCCGCGCGAAATCATCGTCGAGCCGGTTGACGACGAGCATGCCATGGTCGCGTTCGAGCGTATCAGGGTTCTTGCGCTGCTCGCTCGAGCGGAACGTGCCGCTCTTGACGTCGCCGCTGATCTCGTAGTCGCAGCCGCCCTTCCAGTCGGCCTGCGACCATTTCCAGCCCTGGGCGTCGACCGAACCATCCTTGTCCACGGTGATCCTGATGACGGCATTATAGGCGAGCCAGGTGCCGGCGAGGCCGACGCGCTCGTCGTCAAAACCTTCGAGCAGCGCGATGCGTTCGCGTTGAAGGCCGTTGAGGCGGTCGCGTCCGAACACGGTGTAGTGCATCGCCGATGTCCGCTTCTCCCACGCGGGATGCAGGAATTCGGGATATTGCAAAGACTGGGCGCTCACCCAGTGGCGTTGGTCGTCCGTCAGCCCGCGTCGCGTTGCATCGTCCAGCCGCGGCAGCAGGGCCTTCCATGCTCGGTTCAGCCGCTGGTCGTTCGTGGCCAGATCCGGGTCGGCACAGATTTCCTCGTCGGTCGCCGTTTCAGGTCGGGTGCAGTCGAAGGTCGGCGTCACGAAGGCCGTATCGGTCTTGTCGGTCCCATTCTGCTTGCCGCTCGCGAAATAGGTGCCGGTCACCTGGCCAAGGCGATCGCAATCCGGATCGTTGGAGAACGACCATTGCTCTTCGGTTGCCAGGATCACCACGCGAAGCGTCTCTCCCTGGCGCCGCAACTTGATCGAGACCGGATCGGCGGGTTTCGCGCCGGGCTCGGATGGTTGGTTCGGGATCGTGACGCCGGCCAGCCAGCCGTCTGAACCCGGCTTGACCTTAGCCTTGAGCGTGCAGTGCCAATGCTTGTCACTGCCATAGTCGGAGTTCAGCTCCGCATCGAGGCGGTAACTGCCCGTCTCGGTCGCCGTGACGGTGATGCCACCAAAGGCGTTGGCCCAGGCGCCGGTGAGGCCGCCGCGACCGAAGCCGCGCGCGAAGTCATCCAGCGCGGCCGCGCGCTGCCGCAGCACGCTGGTCATGTTCTGGCGCAGTTCGGCCTCGTCGGCTTCCTCGACAGTGTACGCAGCTTCCTGGATCATCTCGTTGAACCAGACCTGGTCGCGCTTGAACAGCGGGCGTACGTTGGCCGGTGCCTTGCTGACAGCCGCCGCAAACGACGCCTCGACCGCGGCGACGAGTTTGTCGTAGCCGTTGGTCTTGCAAAACTTGCTCGCGCCGCCGTCGAGCTTGCTGCCGTCGGAGTTTTTCGTGCAGAACGTCATCGCCAACGGCCCGCTGCTGCTGGCGCGCATGAAATCGTCCATCGCGTGGGCGGAAACGGGGATGGATAGCGCGGCCGCAAGCAGCGCAAGGCGGACAGGAGTGGACATCGGCGGCTCTTGGTCGAAGCAGGTTCGTATCTGCTCCTTGGTCGCCAGCCGCAGCGTCGTGGTTCAGGAGGCCGAGGCGCGGTATCCGGTTAATTGATCATTCTGCGGAGAGCCTTGATCTGCTCTCGCTGCGCCTCGATGTATTTGGCAATGGCCTCGCGAAGCTCGCGGGAGCGAACCTTGTCGGTGTCGCGCTGAACCTCTTCGAGGGCGGCTTCCGCATTGGCGAGCGTGGTCTTCATGGACAGCCCCTGGTGACGAAGCGGCCCCGGAGTGCCTAGGAGTCCGGGGCCATAACCTCAGCACTTCCTGAGCCAGTGCTCGGCTACGGGGTGACCATAGGCGGGATTCGACGGGCGGGAATTGAGCTGGCTCAAGCGCGGCCGAATTTTCGTTTCGGGTTTCGGCCCGTATTCGTCCGGATCGAATTCCTGAGCCATCGCAGGGAGGAGAGGTCGCGCGTGTTCGTCAGAACGTCGGCGGCGTGCAGGCCGAGATCACTTCGCACGGCTTGCCGCCCACGCAGCGAAAGCGATGCGGGCGGCGGCTCTCGAAGTAATAGGCATCGCCCGGATTGAGGATGCGCCTCTCGTCCTCGACTGTGACTTCGAGCTTGCCCGAGATCACGATGCCGCCTTCCTCGCCGTCGTGGACGAGATGCACGCGCCCGGTGTCGCTGCCGGGCTCGTAGCGCTCTTTCAGGATCTGCAGGCTGCGGCCGAACAGATTGTCGCCGATCTGCCGATACGAGATCGGCTTCTTGCCGACTTCGGTGAGTTCCTCGGCGCGGTAGAAGATCTTGCGCCTCGACTCGGGCTCCAGTGCGAAGAACTCGGCGAGTCCCATCGGGATGCCGTCGAGGATGCGCTTGAGCGCGCCGACCGACGGATTCATCTGGTTGGATTCGATCAGCGAAATCGTCGAATTGGTGACGCCGGCGCGCTTGGCGAGTTCGCGCTGCGACAGCTTCTGGCGCGCCCGGATGAATCGCAGCCGTCCACCGATGTCGACGCTCATGCCCATTCCCTGTTGCAGGTGTTGCGGATCGCGCAAATATGGACCGGCAGCCCCAGTGAGATCAATGGCTTGCAGGTCGATAGAAAAGGACTTGTTGCGCTTCTCAAGCCGTGCCTCTGCTATCCCGTCAGCAAAGGAGCGTGGCCCGTGACCCTTCATCAGATTCCGAACACTATCAAGACCGACTCGTTCTGGATGCCGTTCACGGCCAACCGTCAGTTCAAGAAGGCGCCGCGCCTGTTCTCCTCGGCCGAGGGCATGCACTACACCACCGTCGACGGCCGCAAGGTGATCGACGGCTCTGCCGGCCTCTGGTGCGTCAATGCGGGTCACGGCCGCAAGCAGATTGCCGCCGCGGTCGAGCGGCAGCTGATGACGCTGGACTTCGCGCCGTCCTTCCAGATGGGCCATCCGCTCGCATTCGACTTCGCCGAGCGTCTCGCCGAGATCGCGCCGAAGGGCCTCGATCGCATCTTCTTCACCAACTCCGGCTCCGAATCGGTCGACACCGCGCTGAAGATCGCGCTCGCCTATCACCGCGCCAACGGCCAGGCGACCCGAACCCGCCTGATCGGCCGCGAGCGCGGCTATCACGGCGTCGGCTTCGGCGGCACCTCGGTCGGCGGCATGGTCGCCAACCGCCGCGCCTTCGCCACGCTGCTGCCGGGCGTCGACCACATCCGCCACACCCATGACCTCAGCCGCAACGCCTTCGCCAAGGACCAGCCGGAGCACGGCGCCGAGCTGGCAGACGATCTCGAGCGTCTTGTGGCCCTGCACGGTGCCGAGACGATCGCTGCCGTGATCGTCGAGCCGGTGCCGGGTTCGACCGCGGTGCTGCCGCCGCCGAAGGGCTATCTGCAGCGCCTGCGCGAGATCTGCGACAAGCACGGCATCCTTCTGATCTTCGACGAGGTCATCACCGGCTTCGGCCGCCTCGGCGCCCCGTTCGCAGCCAACTTCTTCGGCGTCACGCCGGACCTGATGACGACGGCCAAGGGCATCACCAACGGCACCATTCCCTGCGGTGCGGTGTTCGCGAGCCGCAAGGTGCATGACGGCATGATGGTCGGCCCGGAGAACGTAATGGAGCTGTTCCATGGCTACACCTACTCTGCGCACCCGACCGCTTGCGCAGCCGGCATAGCCACGCTCGACATCTACAAGGACGAGGGTCTGCTCACGCGCGGCGCGACCATGGCCGAGTACTGGCGCGATGCGCTGCATCAGCTGAAGGGCCTGCCCAACGTCATCGACATTCGCAATTGCGGCCTGATGGGCGCCGTCGAACTGGCGCCCCGTGACGGGGCCGTTGGCGCGCGCGCCTACGACGTCATGGTCGATTGCTTCAACACAGGCCTCTACCTTCGCATGAGCGGCGATTCCTTTGCGATGTCGCCTCCGCTCATCGTCGAGAAGAGCCACATCGACCAGATCGTCTCGATCCTCGGCGACGCCATCAAGAAGGTGGCCTGATAATTGCTCTCGCCGCTGGTGAGTTCTATCTTGCAGCGGCGAGCGCAGTGCCGCGGGAGTCTGACGAAGCGTGAAAGTTCTGATCCTCGGCAGCGGTGTCATCGGTGTCACCTCTGCCTACTATCTCGCCCGCGCCGGGCACGAGGTGACGGTCGTCGACCGTCAGCCCGAGCCGGCGCTGGAGACCTCTTTTGCCAATGCCGGCGAAGTGTCGCCCGGCTATTCGTCGCCATGGGCCGGTCCCGGCGTGCCGGTGAAGGCGGTCAAGTGGCTGTTGATGAAGCATGGCCCGCTTGTGATCCGGCCGAAGCTCGATCCTGTCATGTGGGTCTGGCTGCTCAAGATGCTGCGCAACTGCACCAGCGCGCGCTACGCGGTCAACAAGAGCCGGATGATCCCGATCGCGGAATACAGCCGCGACTGCCTGCGCGATCTGCGCCGCGACATCGGCATTCAATATGACGAGCGCTCGCAGGGTACGCTGCAGCTCTTCCGCTACCAGGCGCAGCTCGACGGCACCGGCGAAGATGTCGCCGTGCTCAAACAGTACGGCGTGCCTTACGAAACGCTGAGCCGCGAGGGCTGCATCGCGGTCGAGCCGGCGCTTGCCGGCGTGAAGGAGAAATTCGTCGGAGGTCTTCGCCTGCCGCAGGACGAGACCGGCGACTGCCACATGTTCACGCAGGCGCTGGCCAGGCACGCCGAGGCGCTCGGCGTGCGCTTCATGTTCAACACCGGTATCGACCGGGTCGTCACCGACGGCGGACGCGTCAGCGGCGTTGCGACCAGTGCCGGCATGCTGCAGGCGGACGCTTACGTGCTCGCGCTCGGGAGCTATTCATCGCGAATGGCCGCGCCGCTCGGCATTTCGCTGCCGGTCTATCCGGTGAAGGGCTATTCGATCACGGTGCCGATCAAGGACGCTTCGGGGGCGCCGGAATCCACGGTGATGGACGAGAGCTACAAGGTCGCGATCACGCGCCTCGGCAATCGCATCCGCGTCGGCGGCACCGCCGAGATCTCGGGCTTCTCGACCAAGCTCTATGAGGCCCGCCGCGCCACGCTCGATCACTCTCTCACGGATCTGTTCCCGCGCGGCGGCGATCTTGCCAAAGCAACGTTCTGGAGCGGCCTGCGCCCGATGACGCCGGACGGCCCGCCCGTGATCGGCCCGACGCAGTACGCCAACCTCCATCTCAACACCGGCCACGGCACGCTCGGCTGGACCATGTCCTGCGGTTCCGGGCGCGTGCTTGCGGATATGCTCTCGGGCAAGAAGCCGGACGTTGATGTCAGCGAGTTGACGGTCGACCGGTATCTGCACCGGTTCGGGTGAGCGGTTTCTCCGCGCGTCCAACTCCAACACCGTCACCCTGAGGTGTGAGCTGCGCGGCGCAACGCGCCGTGCGGCGAGCCTCGAAGGGCGACGGCCCGGCGATGTCGCGGCCGTCCATCCTTCGAGGCTCCCCTTGCGATGCGATCGCATCGCAAGCCTCGCGCCTCAGGATGACGGGACTGGCACCGTGTTCGTGAAGGGAGATCAATCACCCCACCCCCGTCACGCAATTCACCCACAGCACCACAGCCTTCGCATCGTTCGCCGGATTTGAAAACCGATGTGGCCTTCGGCTCGCGAATCGGAAGCTGTCCCCTCGCTTCAACGACCAAGTCTTGCTGTCCACCGTCAGCATCATCTCGCCTTCGAGCACGAGGCCGGCCTCTTCGCCGTCATGGGTGTAGAGCTCATCGCCCGTGGAGCCGCCGGGCTCCAAATGCACCAGGAACAGGTTGAGCTTGTTGTCGGCGCTCGCTGGGCTCAGCAATTGCTTGGACACGCCGGTGCGCCAGAGCTTCAGCTCCGGCCGTTGCAGCCCGCGCGTGACCACCTGATCGGATGCGCCATCGGCGCTCGGGCTCGCGCCGAACAACGCAGCGATGCCGACGCCGAGCACGTCGGCGAGCGTGGCCAGCACCCGCAGCGAGGGCGACGACAGGCCGCGCTCGATCTGGCTGAGGAAGCCGATCGACAGATCCGTGCGCGCTGCGACCGTTTCCAGCGAGAATTGCCGGACCCGCCTGAGATCGCGGATGCGGCGGCCAACCGCGAGGTCCATTGCCGGCTCGGTCGGCTTCGCGATAGCCTTCTTGCCGCTGTTGGCCTTCCTGGCCGGCCTTGCGGCGGCCGGTTTGCGCATTCTTTTGCCACCGCTCACGTCAAACCGCTTCCTTCATGTGCATGAAAACCGCTTGCGTCTTCAGCGAAAGTGTGACCAAATTTTCATATTGGTGAAAATAGGCCGAAACGGCTTGGCCCGCAACGTCTGATCACGACACACGCGAGCGCCGCCATCGGCCGGACCCAAAGGGGGATGCGATGAAGCGTTTTGGTCTGGCCGCGATCGCGGCGTTCGCACTGTTGGCCGTCGCACCGGCCTCGGCTCAGCAGGTGCTGAAGGTCGGCTCGACGCCGACGGGCATTCCCTTCACCTTCCTCGACACCAAGACCAACACCATCCAGGGCATCATGGTCGATCTCGTCACCGAGATCGGCAAGGATGCCGGCTTCAACGTGCAGATCGAGCCGATGCAGTTCTCGGCGCTGATCCCGTCGCTGACCTCGAGCAAGATCGATATCATCGCCGCCGCGATGTTCATCACGGCGCCGCGCAAGGAGGTCGTCGACTTCTCCGATCCGATCTACACCTATGGCGAAGGCCTGGTGGTGCCGAAGAGCGACACCAAGGCCTACGCCACGCAGGATGATCTGAAGGGCGAGACTGTGGGCGCGCAAGTCGGCACCGCCTTCGTCGACGCACTGAAGAAGACCGGCCTGTTCGCGGACGTAAAGGCCTACGACACCATCCCGGACATCCTGCGCGACGTGAACACGGGGCGCCTGAAAGCCGGCTACGCCGACTATCCGATCCTCGCCTACAATCTGAAGCAGGGCGGCTTCCCCGAGACCCGTCTCGTCGAAGGTTACAAGCCCGTCACCGTCGGATCGGTCGGCATTGCCGTGCGCAAGGGCGAAAGCGCCCTGCTCGGCAAGATCAACGCGTCGCTGACGAAGCTCAAGGCCAACGGCACCATCGACAAGATTCTCGATAAATGGGGCCTGAAGGCTCAGGGCTGATAGAGGCTCACAGGGCTTTCCGATGAAAGGCTTCTGGCACGACGCCGTCGAGTTTTTTCCGATTCTGATGAACGGCGTCGCGCTGACGATCATCGTCACGATCGGCTCGCTGCTGCTCTCGACGGTGCTCGGCCTGATCTGGGCGATGATGCGGGTCTCCGGCATCAAGGCGCTGTCGCTGCTCAGCGCCAGCCTGATCAACGTGATCCGCGGCATCCCGATCATCGTGCTGCTGTTCTATCTCTACTTCGTGATGCCGGATCTCGGCGTCACGCTCAGCGCCTTGCAGGCTTCGATCCTCGGGCTCGGCATCGCCTATTCGGCCTACCAGGCGGAAAACTTTCGCGCCGGCATCGAGGCCATCGACAAGGGGCAGATCGAGGCGGCGCAGTCGATCGGCATGGGGTGGTGGCTGACCATGCGCCGCGTGATACTGCCGCAGGCTGTGCGCATCGTGCTGCCGCCTTACGGCAACGTCATGATCATGATGCTGAAGGATTCGTCGCAGGCCTCGACCATCACGGTCGCCGAGCTCGCCCTGCAGGGCAAGCTGATCGCATCCTCGACCTTCAAGAACACCAACGTGTTCACGATGGTTGCGCTGATGTATCTCACCATGAGCATCCCGCTGATCCTGCTGGTTCGTCACTTCGAGAAGCGGGCCGGCAAGAAATGATCGAGCTCAAGGACGTTCACAAGAGCTTTGGCCGGAATGAGGTGCTCAAGGGCATTACCGCATCCGTGCAGAAGGGCGAGGTGGTCTGCATCGTCGGGCCTTCGGGATCGGGCAAGTCGACCATCCTGCGCTGTATCAACGGCCTCGAAGGCTATGATCGCGGCGAGATCAGCGTCGAGGGCCTGAAGGTCGACCGCGACGCGCAGTCGATCGTCAACATCCGCACCCAGGTTTCGATGGTGTTCCAGCGCTTCAACCTGTTTCCGCACAGGACGGTGCTGGAGAACGTCATCGAAGGTCCGCTCTTCGTGAAGAAAGAGCCCCGTGCCCAGGTGATCGAGCGCGGCCGCGCGCTGCTTGCCCAGGTCGGCCTCGCCGAGAAGGCTGACGCCCATCCACCGCAGCTCTCCGGCGGCCAGCAGCAGCGGGTCGCGATCGCGCGGGCGCTGGCGATGCAGCCCAAGGCGATCCTGTTTGACGAGCCGACCTCAGCGCTCGATCCCGAGCTCGTCGGCGACGTCCTCGGCGTGATGCGCAAGCTTGCCGACGACGGCATGACCATGGTCGTCGTCACCCACGAGATGGGCTTTGCCCGCGACGTCGCCGACCGTGTGCTGTTCATCGACGGCGGCGTCATCGTCGAGCAGGGGCCGGCAAAAACGCTGCTCAATCAACCCCAGCACCCGCGCACGCAGGACTTCTTGCGCCGTGTGCTGCACCCGCTCTGACCGGACGTTTGCGATGACGCGCCTGCCGCTGCCACCCTCGCTCTATGCTGACACCGCCGTCGCGCCCGTCGCGACGCCGCCGCTCGATGTGGACAAGAGTGTCTCCGTCGCCATCATCGGTGGCGGCTACACCGGGCTCTCCACGGCGTTGCATCTGGCGGAGCAGGGTGTCGAGGCGCTGGTGCTGGAGGCGCAGGAGCCGGGTTGGGGCGCGTCCGGCAACAATGGCGGCCATACCAATCCCGGCCTGAAGCACGATCCCGATCAGATCGAGGCCGATTTCGGGGCCGAGCTCGGCCGCCGCATGATCGAGTTTTCCTACGGCACGCCGAACTTCACCCATGATCTGATCCGCCGCTACCAGATCCCGTGCGAGGCGCGGCAGAACGGCACGCTGCGCGCGGCCTATAACGAGGCCAGCGCGTCGGCGATCGAAAAGACCGCGCAACAATGCATCCGTCGCGGCATGCCGGTGTCCTACCTGAATCGCGAGCAACTGCGCGAGATGACCGGCACCGACCGCTACATCGGGGCGATGCTGGACAGCCGAGGCGGCGATCTGCATCCTCTCAGCTACGCCCGCGGCCTTGCGCGCGCAGCGATCTCGGCGGGCGCGAAGGTTCACGGCGAGACACCTGCGCTCTCGCTCCGTCGCGACGGCGGCCGCTGGCGTATCGAGACGCCGCGCGCGGTGGTGCATGCCGACAAGGTGTTGCTCGCGACCAATGGCTTTACCGACGATCTCTGGCCAGCCCTCCGCCGCACCATCGTGCCGGTGTTTTCCTCGATCGCCGCGACCGCGCCGCTCTCGGACGCCGTCGCCCGCTCAATCATGCCGACGCGACCGGTGCTCTATGAGAGCGGTCACATCACCGTCTATTACCGCATCGACCAGAGCAACCGTCTCTTGATGGGCGGGCGCGGCCCGATGCGCTGGATCAAGTCGCCTGATGACGTCGCCTATCTCATGCGTTATGCCGAGCGGCTGTGGCCGCAGCTCAAGGGCGTGGCCTGGACCCATGGCTGGAACAGCAGGCTCGCCATCACCAAGGACCACTATCCGCACGTGCACGAGCCCGCGGACAACATCCTGATCTCGCTCGGCTGCAACGGCCGTGGTGTCGCGCTCTCGACCGCGATGGGCGCGCAACTTGCCCGCCGGCTGATCGGCGGCGCCGGGGCCGAGATCGACATGCCGGTCACCGGCATCAAGCCGATCCCAATGCACGCATTCTGGCCGGTGGGCGTGACCACGGCCGTAATCGCGGGCCGCGTGCGCGACCGGCTGGGGATCTAGCTTCAGGCCTCCGCAACCGCGTCGGCCCAGGGCTGGAAGATCTCGACCGCGCCGGAATTCGTATTGCCGTCGCGCATCACTACGCTCGGGCAGGCGAATTTCATCGGCAGGGTCTGCACCGGCGCTTCCTTGTAGTTGAAGCGCGCGGCAAGCGCCTTGCGTGTATCCGCCGGCAGCCTGGTGTCGCCGAGCACGATCGCGCCTTCACTGCAATCGATGCGCGGCTGGTGGATGGCCGCATCGAGGTCCATGTCGAAGTCCATCGCAAACGACACGAGCTGCAAGACCGACGGCAGGATGCGGCGGCCGCCGGAGGCGCCGACCGCGAGGCGCTTGCCGTCCCGGGTCTCCGCGATCACAGGCGTGTAGTTGGTGAGGCAGCGCTTGCCTGGTGCGAGCGAGTTGGTGGTATCAGGCGTCGGATCGAACCACATGATGCCGTTGTTCATGGGGATGCCGGTGTGCGGCGTCACATATTTCGAACCAAAGGACGACAGCAGCGTCTGCGTGACCGCGGCCATATTGCCGTGCCGGTCGACCACCGAGAAATGCGTGGTGCAGGCCGGCGCCAGATATTCGGCGCCGAGCGAGCGCTTGCCGTCGGCATCGCCCATGTCCTTGAGCCGCTCGCGATAGGCCTCTTGCAGGGCGAGGGCGTATTCGGCATAGGCGGCCGCGTCCGGCGTGCCTGTTGGCTTCAAACTCTGCTGCAACAGGCGCAGCGCATGCGCCATGGTCGGCCCGGCGGTGAGCTCGGGCGTCGCCAGCACCTTGCCGCCACGATAGGGGATCGCCAGCGGCTCGCGCCGATGGCTGCGGAATGCGGCGAGATCCTCTGTTGATAGCGAGCCGCCGTCGGCTCTGATGTCGGACGCGATGCTCTTGGCGAGATCACCTTGGTAGAAATCGCGCGGTCCGGCCTCGGCGAGGTGCAACAGCGTGGCCTTCAAATTATCCTGCGGCATCCGGATCTCGGCCTCGATGCTCCAGGGCGGGCTCGGCGGGAGGCCGTCCTTCAAGAACATCGCCGCGCTGGCCGGATAGCGTCGAAGATCTGCCGCCGAACCCGTAATCGTCAGCTCGGTCCACCAGTCGACCAGCAGGCCTTCGCCGGCGAGCGCCGCCGCCGGAGCGACCAGCTCTTTCCACGACATCCTGGCGTATCGACGGTGCACGTCCTCCATGCCGGCGACGACACCGGGCACCGCGATCGCGGCAGGACCGTGAATATTGCGGTCGTCCTTCACCCGCGGCCACGGAAACAGGTCGGTCGCGACGCGGTCTCCGGTGACGGGATAATCGGCCGCGCGCAGGCTCTGCGGCGCGATCATGCCGTAATCGATCACCTCGTATCGATTTTCCCTGGCGCGGTAGAGCACCATCGCGCCGCCGCCGCCGATGCCGCTGTTCCAGGGCTCCAGCACGTTCAGCGCAAAAGTGGTCGCGACGATCGCGTCCACGCAGTCGCCGCCCGCCGCCAGCACAGTCGCCCCGACCTCGGCCGCCCGCCGCGATTGCGAAGCGACGATGCCGCCCCTGGATATGACGGCAGGTTTGCGGACGGTTTGGTTGAGGCTGAACTGATGGGGCATGATGTCGTGTTGATCTCTGTCTTGGCTTCGTTGCGCTGACGTCGAAGCTCCGCAATAGGCGGAACTGAGCAAGAATGGCACATTGCCGACAACGAGAACATCCAGAGGGAGGCGCGACATGGCAGGTGTGAAACAGGCGCGGGATGGCGCCGTCGGGGATTTGACGCTCGATGAGCCGGCAAGCCGCCTTGAAGCGCAAGGCTAAGTTTACGGGGAAGTGAGGCGGGATTGCTTCCCCTGCACTCGTCATGCCCGGGCTTGATCCGGGCATCCACGTCTTTGCGTCCTCAGAACGTGGATGGCCGGGACAAGCCCGGCCATGACGACGAAGAGACAGAGATCAGCTGGAAAGTGGCCGGGCCGTAACGCTCAGAGCCCGCGGTTCAGCCGGCTGGCCTGATATTTGGCGTGCCATTTCGGGCCAGGGCCGCGCATGTAGTGCAGCTCGGGACGGTAGGGGTTTCCGGCGATCCGCACCAGGTTCTGCCATTTGGTGGCGACGAAGCTGAGGGGCTGGCGGAGCAGGCTCAGGGAGGCGAACAGCATGACATCGCCTCAATGCGGCTTGCCGAGCATGGCGGTGAAGGGGAGATCGAAGATCTCCTCGCCGTCGTCGTCACTGATGTGAATCACCCAATCGCGCCAGTCCTCAGTGCCGGGCGTGTCGATCATCGAGCGCATGATCTGGGTTGCCCGGTCGCGTGCTTCGGTCAGGTTGGCGACTGCCGTGCCGTAACGATCGACCAGCGCGCCGTCGGCGTTCGAGCAGTGGAAATACATCTGAACCATACACGCCTCCTCTGGAAAGCGATTTGGACGGCACATCGGTACCAGCCGAAAGAAGCGAAAAATATTCGGGTCGAGCCCGGTAAGGGAATCTACGGAGGTTGGTCGACACGAGGAACCCTGCGGGTTTGATCACAGGCGGGTGATGTTGAACTGGACGGCCTCCGCACGGCATGGAACAACCTTCGATCGAAAATCGGGGAGCCCGCTGTGAATCGTTTCACATTCCAGGATGGACGCCGAAGCTTGTGCGCAGGTGTCGTCGCCTTCACCGCCGTCTTGCTCGGGGTCGCCTCGCCAGCGGTGTCCGATCCTGTCAGGAAAAGCGGTTATGCGGTTGGAACGGAGACCTGCGGCAGCGGCGACCTCGCCTTTCCAAGGATCGAGATCGACATGAAGGCTGGCTTCTGCGCCGGCCTCGTCGCCAGCGAGGACGACCATCTCAAATTTCCGCGCTCGATCATCCAGCTGTCCGGCCACGACTTGTTCGTGGTCGCCGACATGGGCGGCTGGGGCCATACCGATGGCCGGCTGTTGCTGCTCGATCCGCACGCGGCCAGCGGCCAGCGTTTCAAGGAGCTCCTGACCGGCCTCGAATATCCGTTCGGGCTCGTGATCGGCCCGGACAAGAAGCTCTACGCCTCGACTGCCGAGACCATCTTCCGCTTCGATCCACTTGCGGACAATCCGCGCGGCACAGTCGAGACCATCATCCGTCACATGCCGGGCCGCCGCATCACGCTTCCGGACGGGACCAGGCTTGACGAGGCCGCGCATCCGCTCAAGCAGTTCGTGTTCGACAAGAACGGACGGCTGTTCGTCAATGTCGGGGCCCACAGCGACGACTGCATTACGCCGGCGCCGATCACAAGACCCTGCGCGCCGGCCGAAGGCCCCTCCGCCATGGCCGCGATCTGGTTGTTCACGCCGCCGTCGGGTGGCGTTTTTCCGGCGCTGAAGCCTGGCGATACCGACCCGCCGCATACGATCTACGCGCGGGGCCTGCGCAATTCGATGGCGCTGGCGCTGCATCCGAACTTTCCCGATGCCGGCTACGCCTTCCTGCAAGGCGAGAATGGTCGCGATCTGCCCGATATCTTCAAGCCGAACGAGGAGATCAACGCGATCGAGCAGGGCAAGCACTATGGCTGGCCCTACTGCTATGACCTGTCGACGCCGAGCCCCGAATTCAAGCTCGTGCTGCAATCCGGAATTTACAAGACGCTCTGCACGAACAACGCGCTCTACAAGGCGCCGTTCTCGCTGATGCCGCCGCACGGCGCACCGCTGGCGATGCTGTATTATCATGGCGCCAAGTTTCCGGAGCTCGAAGGCAAGCTTCTGGTCGGCCTGCACGGCTATCGCCCCACCGGCAGCCGCGTCCTCATCTACGACGTCGACGACCATGGCTTCCCGAAGACCGCCCCGGCACCGGTGCGCTACCACGTCAGCTGCGCGGCGGATCCAACCCACAATTTTCAGACCGACGCCGGCGATGTCGCCGCTGCGCCGTTCGAGGAGCTGATTGCCGGCTGGCACCGCGTCAATGGCGCGCGACCGCAAGGCGCCCCGGTCGGTATGACCGTCTCCGAGGACGGCGCGATCTGGTTGGTCGAAGACAAGAACCAGACCATCATCCGCATCGATCGCGCCGCGGGCGATCCGCCACCGCCATTATCTTGCGATACGCGCAGTCAGGCGCTGATCGACCAACTCGCCGCTTTCGTCGCAAAGGACGCGCAGAACAAGGTACGGCTCACAGCGCTGCGCAAAAACCTTGTCGAAAAGCACTGCGTCGGCTGCCACTCCGATTTCGGCCTCAAGCCGGGCCAGTCGGACGCCGACAAGGATGCGACCGTGCTCCGCTTCATGCTGTCGCAGGACGGCTGGATCTATCCGGGCGATCCTGCCTCCGGCAGGCTGCGCACGCGGCTGCGCGGCATTGGCGCGGAGAAGCTGATGCCGCCGGGCGGCGAGAGCCTGCCCAAGACCGAGCCCGGTTACGCGGTGCTGCTCAACACGGTTGATCTGTTCGTTGCCAAGATGGTTCCGGGAACTCCGATGCAGATCAAACTTGGCCTGCCGCAGCGCAAGTTCGTCAGCAGGACGAACAAGGAATGCGGCGAAATACCGGCTGCCAAGGTCGTCGTCGTGACACAAAGGAACGCTGTAGACAAACCTGGCTTCAGCCGATTCTTCCGGCCGGCCGATCCCTATCTGAATGGAGAGTGTAGCGACGACGATGGCTATTACATCCGGCAGGAATTTCTGGTGCCTGTGCGGTAGCATTGTGCTCGTCGCCACGACACCGTTTGTCGCAGCCGAGACGAAAATGTTCGAAAGCGTGCAGGTTACGCCTGCTGACGAATATACGCACGGCATCGAAGGGCCCGCTGCCGATCTCGATGGCAACCTCTACGTGGTGAATTTCGGCAAGCCTGGCACGATCGGCCGGTTGCCTGCGGGCGGTGCGGCTTCGGAGGCCTTCACGGCGCTGCCCGAAGGCAGTGTCGGCAATGCCATCCGCTTCGATCGCAGCGGCACGATGTTCATCGCCGACTACAAGAAGCACAACATCTTCGCAATCCCGAAAGGGGGCACCGAGCCGGTTGCCTGGTTTCACTCCGACGAGATGAACCAGCCCAACGACATCACTATCGCCCGCGACGGAACGATCTACGCGAGCGATCCGAACTGGAAAGGCCGGGAAGGCCACATCTGGCGCATCGCGAAATCCGCGGATGGACCGGTGCAGGGGCAGGTGATGTCAGCGCCGCGCGCGATGGGGACCACCAACGGCATCGATCTCAGTCCCGACGGCAGGACGCTCTATGTCGGGGAATCCAGCAACGGCCAGGTCTGGTCCTATGCCATCCGCGACAACGAACTCACCGACGCAAAGCTCGTCAAGACGTTCCAGCCCGATACCATCGACGGCCTGCGCACCGATGTTGCCGGCCGCCTGTATGTCGCGCGCATTCTCAAGGGCACGATTGCGCTGATGAAGCCCAATGGCGCGGTCGAGCGCGAGATCGCGCTGAAGGGGAAAGAGCCGACCAATCTTGCCTTCGGCGGCAGCGACGGCAAGACTGTCTTTGTCACGCAGCGCCAGGGCGGCTTCATCGAGTCTTTCCGCACCGACCAGCCGGGCCGCGAGCACTGCCTGCAGCGCGGACGCTGCTAACTCCTCGAAAGTGTCCTGCTTCCAGCGCAGAGAGGCCGGCATTCTTCTTGCTTGCATTGGGCCGCCGCTGGGATCAGACACCTGTGGCACCGTCAATGCGACCACGGAGTGTTGAGTGAAAGCCGTCCATACCGAACTGCATCGCAGCCACGATCCGCAATTCTTCCTGGTTCGCGGCGTCGTCAGGCGCACCACCGAACAGCCCGAGCGTGCCGACCGCTTGCTCAAAGGCTTGAAGGACGGCAGGCATCAGCTGGTCGAGCCGACGACATTCGGCCAGGGCCCGCGCGCGCGCATTCACAGTCCGGAATATTTGTCATTCCTGAGCGAAGCCTGGGACGCCTGGACGGCGCTCGGCGATTCCGGGCCGGAGATGATCGGCAACATCCATCCCGTGCGCCATGCCGCGACTTATCCGACGCATATCGTCGGCAAGCTTGGCTGGCACACCGCCGATACCGCAGCGCCAATTGGACCGGGTACCTGGGCTGCGGCGTGCGCGGCGACCGACGTTGCGGTCACCGCGGCGCAGATGGTGATGGACGGCGAAGACGCGACCTACGCACTTTGCCGTCCGCCGGGCCATCACGCGTATCGCGACATGGCCGGCGGCTTCTGCTTCCTCAACAACAGCGCGATTGCAGCCGCTCATCTGCGCCTCAAGCACGAGCGCGTGGTGATCCTCGACGTCGACGTCCATCACGGCAACGGTACGCAAGGCATCTTTTATGCGCGGCCGGACGTCTACACGATCTCGATCCACGCCGATCCGACCGCCTACTATCCCTTCGTGTGGGGCTATGCTCATGAGCGAGGCGAAGGCGCCGGCCTCGGCACCAATCTCAACATTCCGCTGGCGATCGGCACCGGTGATGACGGCTACAGCCAGGCGATGGACGTCGCACGCAAGGCGATCGAATCCTTTGCGCCAGGCGCGCTCGTGATCGCGCTCGGCCTCGATGCCTCCGAGCACGATCCGCTGAAGGGCCTCGCCGTCACCACGCCCGGCTTCCGCCGCATCGGCCAGGCCATCGCCAAGATGGGCCTGCCGACGGTGTTCGTGCAGGAGGGCGGCTATCTCTCTGATATTCTGGGGGCCAATCTGACGTCGGTGCTGGCGGGGTTTGAAGAGGCGCGGTGATCTGCATCTCCGGAGAGGATCGTCATGCCCGGGCTTGTCCCGGGCATCCACGTTCTTCTTCGTGGCAAGGCGTGGATGGCCGGGACAAGCCCGGCCATGACGGTGAGAGAGCACAATCTAAAACAGCCCGCTCGCCTTCAGCGCCTTGCAGACGTGGTGCATCTCGATCTCGTCCGCGACCATGTCCAGCATCACGGTGGTCAGGCCCTTTGCGGCAAAATCCTTCAGCTTCGCACCGATCTCGGCATAGCTGCCGACGAGATAGGGGCAATCGGCCTGGAAGGTGAGATAGGGCAGCAGCCAATAGCCGTTGTCCTGGAGCTCGCCGCTCTGGCCCTCATAAAGCCGCCGCTTCCAGACGGAATCCGAATTCTCCACCGTGAGCGCGAGCAGCTCGCGATCGTCAGGGTTGTCGCGGAAGCGGGCCTTCGCCGCCTGCCGCGCATCGTCGCCGCGCTCGCGCGCGAAGATGCCAAAATTCAAGCCTGATGCGCCGGGGCCGTGCCCGAGATCGGGCGGCAGCATCCGCATCTTGATGCAGCCGGTCTCCTCTGCGGTGCGATTTGCCGCGTCCGATTGCCCGGCGATCAAGAATTCCGGCATCAGCTCGGCCGGCAGGCGGGGCCGCAGTTGCAGATTGCAGGCGCGATAGAACTGGCCATCGAAATTGACCGGCCGCGGGCTCGAAAGCAATTGGCGCACGATCGCGACGAACTCGCCGAGGCGGACATAGCGATCGGCATGCGAGTGTGCATCGCCGAGCCCCTGCAAATCGCTGATCGCGGTCCCCGTGATCATGTTGAGATAGACCTTGCGGCGGTAGAGCTGCGCGAAGGACGACACGAACTTCGCCGCCGTGAACGGATGCATGTAGACAGGATTGACGGCGATCAGCGGCGAGGATCGCGTGGTCGCCGCGATGATATGCTGGGCCATGGCCCAGGGCTCGACGAAGACGTCGTTGCCCTCGAACAGCAGGATACCTTCGAAGCCGTTGCGATCGGCAAACGCCGCCACCCGCATCAGCTCGCCGACATATTCTGACGGATCGCGATTGCGCGAGATCGCGGGAAAGACGCGTAGCCGCGCCGGCATCACGCCGCCGCTTCCTGCAGCGGCCAGGCGTTGTAGGTGATGCGCAGGCCACCGGCCGCACGCGAGCCGTCAGCGATGGCGAGGCGATGCGAAGAGGAGGGGGAGCACAGTGAGAAGCGCCAGCCGGCGGGATCGTCGGCGATATCGGGCTTGAAGCTGATCGTGATCGCTTCGCGCGACACCTGCATCGCGAACGCATCGAGCGGCAGATTAAGGCCAAAGCCCCTGGCCTTCAGATAGGCTTCCTTCAGCGTCCAATAGTCGAAGAAGCGCTCGATCGCGGCGGGCTCCGGCAGGCCACGCAGCGTCTCGACCTCTTCCGGGGCAAAGAAGCGGAGTGCGGTCGACAGCGGCGCCACGCGCCGCGACACCGCCTCGACGTCGACGCCGATCGTTTCGTGCCTGGACACGACGCAGGCGACGCAGCCATCGGCATGGGACAGGCTGAAATGCAGCGCCGTCGAGGTCGCGGGCGCTGCAACGAAGGGACGTCCGTAGCGGCCGGTCGAGAACGACCAGTCGGTGGGCGCGACATCGGGCGCCGCATGCGAGAGCGCCAGGCGCAACATCGCGTGCGCGAAGATATATTGCCGCTGATGCCGCTCCAACATGAAGCGGTCGGCGCGGGTGCGTTCGTCTATCGAGAGCAGCTGCCGGCACGCATCGACCGTGCCTGGCGCGTCAATGCTCTCGATAAGTCCGATAAACAGTTCAATTCCGTCGTCTGCCATCCAAGAGGCCCATACTGTCAGGCGGAGGCCAAATCCGGCCCTGACTGAAGAGTCAAGCGATCAGGGACGCGACTGGGCGGACTGCTTGTAGCGGTCCACCCAGGCGAATTCTTGTCGATTGCTGGCCGGTTTACAGGCGCAAGCTTGCGCGAGACCCCAACTCGACAAGCGAGCGGCCCAAATCGAAAAATGAAATCAGAAGATTCGAACGGTGTCCCGACCGGCGAGTCTTACTTCTTCTTCTTGGCCTTCTTCTTCGAGCCGCCCACGATCGAAAGGGTGGCGTCGACTTCCTTGAGCGCGGCCTGAAGCTTCTTCTTCTCGTCGGTGAGCAGCTTTTGCAGGGCCTTACGGTCCTTGTCGCTCAGCGAGGTGCCCTTGGCAAATTTGATGAAACCCATAACAACTCCCCCGGTTGAAAATATCAGTCCAAATCAAAACGAGAGAATAATGTTGCTCGCTCGCGCGAAATAATCAAGATGCAACTTGATCATTCACAGCTTTGGCGCGTGAACTCTTGTTCGTCCGTCCTGTGAAGCCAATCCGTCCTGTGAAGCCAATCCGTCCTGTGAAGCCAAGTCACGCCGCCCTGCGGGCCAGCAGCCGGTCGAGCCGCGTGCCGGGCTGGGCAATCGCGGCCCCCAGCAGCGCGACGAGATCTTCCATCCATACCCCGACCATGTCGCCGTCAAGCAGTTCACCCTTGTAGTTGCACGAACCGGTGATTCCGGTCGGGCGCTCCTTGAGCATCAGCGACAGCCAGGTCTGGTCGACCGGCAGCACCGGCTGGCCCTCGCGGGCGACGTTTCCGGTCGATCGCACCATGACATCGGGCAGGTCGAGCGGCTGACGCAGCGGATTTTGCAGCGTGAAATAGACCTGGAGCAGCGAAGCCGGGTCGATTCCTTGCTGCTCCAGATGATCCGCCAGGATGTTGAAGGGCAGCTCCTGCCGCGCATGCGCGTCGAGCACGCTTTGACGCACCCGCACCAATCCTTGCGCGAACGTGAGATCCGGCGTGATTCGGCTGCGGACGATCACGGTGTTCTCGAACGGGCCGACGATTCGCTCGGTGTCAGGCTGGACGCGGTTGGCCATGGCGGTGGCAACCGAGATGTCCGTGCGTCCGGTCCGCGCCAGCAGCAGGGCCTTCAGGCCGGTGAGCAGGCACATGAACAGCGTGGCGTTGTGCTGGCGCGCATAGGCTGACAGGCGGGTGACGAGGTCGTGTTCCAGGCTGAACGGATGATGGCCGGTCGCTGCCCCCGGGCTCGCTTGGCCATCAAACAGGGGAGCTGCGCCGCGCAAATTATCGGCCCAGTCGGCGGCCTGTCGGTGGGCCGCATCGGTGCCACACCACCAGCGCTGCCAGCGAGCGACGTCGGAGAAGGCGAGCGGCATCTTTGGCAAAGGTGCCGAGGGGTGACCCGCCAGCGCGGCGTAGCGGTTGGACAATTCCTCGAACAGCACGCCGATCGACCAGCCGTCGGCGATGGCATGATGCAGCGTCAGCAGCAGGATGTGATCCTCGGCGTGCAGCCGCAGCAGCCGCGCCCGCAGCAGCGGGGCCCGGGCGGTGTCGACAGGGGTATAGGCCTCCTGCGCGATTAGGAGATCGATCTTCTTCAGTTCGAGCGCCTTGCGCCGTTTGTTGTTGTGGGGCCGACCGTCGCCGATGGTCTCGACGGTCAGGACCGGACCGAGCGTGGCCGGCGCGATGATGCGGCTGACCGGTTCGTCGCCAGTCCAGCCGAGTACGGTGCGCAGCGAGTCGTGACGGCGCACGACATCGTCGATGGCCTGCGCCAGCCTGCGCGGATCGATCGGGCCTTCCAATTGGAAGGCAAAGGGCAGGTTGAACAGCGGCAGATCAGGCAGGTTCTGTTCGATGCGCATCATCTGTTCCTGAGCGATCGACAGCGTGGGCGGACCGCTTTGGACCAGACGAGCGACGCTGGCCGCCGGCTTCTGAGGGGGCGTCGCCACGGCCTCGTCGACCCGCCGGGCGAGTTCTTCGATCGTCGGCGCCTCGAAGATGGTCTTGATCGGCAGCGAGACCCCGAGCGCTCGTGCCACGCGCGCCATCGCCTGGCCCGCCAGCAGCGAATGGCCGCCGAGGTCGAAGAAATTGTCGGTGACACTGATGCTCTCGACCTTTAGCAGATCGCGCCAGATGTCGGACAGCGCCTTCTCGGTGAAGCGGCGGGCCGGCACGGCGGCCTCCGTCCTCGCGGTTTCCGGCTGCGCGGACGCCAGCAGGGCGGAGCGATCGAGCTTGCCATGGGCATTGAGCGGGACCTGATCCAGGAACAGGAACGCCGACGGGATCGCATGAACGGGCAGCCGGCTTTTGAGGAAGTCTCGCAATTCGCTGGCGCTGATCCGGCTGCCTGACCTGGCAACGACATGGGCAATCAGCCTGACATCGCCATTGCTATCGCGCCGCGGCTCGATGATGCCGGCGCGCACGCCGGCGTGGTCGGCCAGTGCAGTCTCGATCTCCTTGAGCTCGATGCGATAGCCACGGACCTTGACCTGAAGGTCGGCGCGGCCGAGGCATTCGATCGTCCCGTCGGCACGGCGGCGGGCAAGGTCGCCGGTGCGGTACAATCGTCTGCCGTCCGCGCGCGCGAACGGATCGGGGATGAAGCGCTGCCTGCTCTGGGCCGGATCGTTGACATAGCCGCGACCGACGCCGGCGCCGCCGACGCAGAGCTCGCCGACAACGCCGATCGGCTGCGGCTCGAGGTTCGGATCGAGCACGTAGAGCTGGGTGTTGGGCAGCGGTGCGCCAACCGGGACGTTGGTCGTCGTGGTGTCCGGCGCCCGCGTCAGCCGGTGCAGAGAGACGTCGTCGGAGCATTCCGAGGCGCCATAGGCGTTGATCAGCGGCACCTTCCGGCAGCGGGCAAACCAGGCCCGGCAGAGATCGGCCGGCAGCGGCTCGCCGGTCGAGATCAGGAACCGCAACCTGGCGAAAGCACGCAACACGGTGGCCTCGTCCATCCGCTCGAGGATGACGCGGAGCAGCGAGGGCACGATCTCGAGCACCGTGATGCCTTCGCGCTCGATCTCCCGTGCAAGCAGCATCGGGTCCTGAACGACGGCATTGGCGCAGACATGGACGCGGGCGCCGACCATCGGACCGGCGAGGAACTGCCAGACCGAGATGACGAAGCTCTGCGGCGCGGTCTGCGCAACCACGTCCTTTGGCGTCAGGCCAAGCTCGGCGATGAGCGAGGCCAAATGGTTCGACAGCCCGCGCTGCTCGATCATCACGCCCTTCGGCGCACCTGATGAGCCGGAGGTGTAGATGAGATAGGCAAGGCTCGCGCTTGTGCGGCGTGCAGGGCGGGCTGGCCTGGTCGCTGCGAGCGCGGCGGCGTCCTCGATCTCTGCCACAAGGACGCGCGCGACCAGCGGCTCGAGCAGCGCGTCGACCATGGCCGACTGCGCGCGACCCGTCAGCAGCACGGTCGCGCAGCTGGATCCGAGGATGGTTGCGAGCCTCGCCGGTGGTTGCTCGGGATCGAGGTTCAGGAAGGCTGCGCCGGCGCGCTGAACGCCGATCATGGCCGCGAGCAGGTCGGGCCCGCGATCCGCAAGCAGCGCGACCACGCTCTCCGCGCCGACGCCCTCGCGGACCAGCCAGCGCGCAATCGCCTGGCTGCGGCGCGCCAGCTCGCGATAGCTCAGGGAGAGATGCCCATCGGAGATCGCGATCGCATTCGGCGTCTTCTTCGCTTGCCGCTCGAAGCGTTCGCAGATTTGACCGCGCGCGGCGAAATTGGTTTGCTTGCCCTTTGCCGGCAACCGCAGCCTTTCCACGTCCGTCAGAAGCGGCAGCCGCGAGATACGCTGTTCGGGATTGGCGATGGCCGCCTTGAGCAGGGTCTTGAACTGGTCTGCCAGGGCCTTGATCGTCGCCGTGTCGAACAGATCGGTGGCGTATTCGAAGAAACCGGAGAAGCGGCCCTCGGCCTCGACCAGTTCGAGCGTGATGTCGAAGCGTGCGACTTTGGGATCGACCTCCAGCCGGCGTGTCGACAGACCGGCGAAGTGCGCGGCCTCGATCGAAGCGTTCTGGAGGATGAACATGATCCGAAACAGCGGATTGCCGTCGCTCCGTCGCGCGATCTGCAGCGCGCGCAGGACTTCCTCGATCGGGAGATCCTGGTTGCGATAGGCATCGAGCGTGACCTGGCGCACCCGCCGCAGCATCTCGCCAAAGGTCGGGTCGCCGCCGAAATCGTTGCGCAGGACCAGCGTGTTGGCAAACAGCCCGATCAGCCGCTCGCTTTCGATCTGGTTGCGATTCGCAATCAGCGAGCCGGTCGCCACATCCTCGTGTCCCGTATGTCGGAACAGCAGGCATTGGAAGACGGCGAGCAGCGCCATGAAGGGCGTCACGCCCTGATCCTGGCTCAGCGCGCGAATGTCGGCCGAAAGGATCTTGGTGAACTCGAAATAATGACGGGCGCCGCGGCCGCTCCAGACTTCAGGCCGTGGCCGGTCGGTCCGCAGCGGCAGCGTCGTGACACCGTCGAGCTGCGCTCGCCAGTAATCGAGCTGCTCTTTCGCCGCTGGTGTTTGCGCCCAACTTTGCTGCCAACGTGCAAAGTCGCGATATTGGAAGCTGGGCGAGGGCAGCACAGTCGCCTCCCCCTTTCTCGCGGCGGAATATCCGGCGGCGAGCGCCTCCCAGAACAGCCGCTGCGACCAGCCGTCGGTGACGAGGTGGTGGACGTTGACGACCAAGGCATGGCTGGATTTGTCGAACGATAGCAGCGTGACCTTCAGTGGCGGCTCGCGGGCAAGATCGAACGGATATTGTGCGAGCTTGAGCGCCTCACGCCTGACGATGGCAGTCTGCTTGCCCGTGGGGCAGGGCTTGAGCTTGATCCGCTCGAGCGGCGGCGCCTGAAGCACGCGCTGCATCGGCTCGCCCTGGCTTTCGATGAAGACTGAGCGCAGCGCCTCATGGTGCGCGCAGATCGCGGCAAAGCTCGCCTGAAGCGCGGAGAGGCCGACCTCGCCCTTGAGCAGGGCGACCTCGACGACATTATAGTTGTACCGTGTCGGATCGAGCCGCGAGAGTACATACATCCGCTGCTGCTGGAACGACAGCGGCGCGTCTTCTTCGGCCGTGGCCCGACGCCACGCCGGCAGCGTGGGATCGCGATGGGCCGTGGTCTCGAGCCGTGCGGCAAGAGCGCCGACAGTGGCGCAATCGAAGATATCCTCGAAGGAGAGGCTGGCGTCGAAGCGCTCGCGCAGGCGCGAGCGCATTTGCGTGACTGCGAGCGAATCAGCCCCCAAGGCAAAGACATCCTGATCGACGCCAACCTGCGGAAGCTCGAGCAGACTGGCCCAGATCTCCGCGAGCTGGGTCTCCAGTTCGCTGCGGGGCAGCTGCGTTTCGTCGTCGTCATGGGCCGCTGAAATTAGCTCGGCCAGCGCGTTGCGCCTGACCTTGCCGCTGGCGCCCTTCGGCAGCGCCGCGACGCTACGGATCAGGCTCGGCACCTTGTAGGCGGCGAGACGCTTGCGCGCGAACTGGCGAAGCTGGTCCGAGGTCGCCGCGGAGTTTTCCCGCAGCACCACGACGGCGGCGACGTTCTCGCCGAGCTTGGCGTGGGGAACGGCGAACACGCCGGCCTCCATTACGGCCGGGTGAGCCAGCAGCACCTCTTCCACCTCCAATGGCGAGACCTTTTGGCCGCCGCGGTTGATGACGTCCTTGATACGGCCGACGATGAACAGATAGCCGTCGGCATCGAGATAGCCGAGATCCCCGGTCCTGAACCAGCCGTTGCGGAAAGCGGCCCGCGTTGCCGCCTCGTCATTATAGTAGCAGCGGCTCATATTCGGCCCGCGCAGCATGATTTCGCCACGCTCGCCGCTGGCAAGCTCGCGGCCCGTCTCGTCCATGATCGCGATCTCGGGGCCCGCGGCGCGGCCGACCGAGCCGATCTTGCGCAGCTCGAATGGATTGGCCGCGATCTGCGAAGCCGCCTCCGTCATGCCGTAGGTTTCCAGCACGGGGACGCCGAACATCGCCTCCAGCCCATGCAGAATCGCCGGCGCAAGCGAGGACGATGCCGAGCGGATCACACGCAGCGATGACCCGCGGGCATGATCAGGATTGGCTTCTGCGGCCGTCAGGAGCGCGCGATGAATGGTCGGCACCGCGGTGTACCAGGTCGGTTGCAGGTCGCGCATCCAGCCGAAGAAAGACGGTGCGTCGAAACCATTGGTACAGATCACGCTGGAGCCCGCGGTAAGTGCCGTCAGCAGGCCGGAGATCAGGCCATGGGCGTGAAACAGCGGCAGGGCGTTGAGCAGGCGATCCTGCGGAGCGAGCGACAGCACGCGTCCGGCATTTTGCGCGGAGAGACACACATTGCGGTGCGTCAGCGGTACCATTTTAGGCCGCGCCGCCGTACCTGATGTCAACAGGATGAAGGCATCATCCTCGGCGCTTGCCGGGCCTTTCGCACAGGCTGGGCCGACCGTCGGGCCAATGAACGCACAACCGCCGAGGTCCGTCGCCGGTCCCGGCACGAAGTCGATCACCGCGAGGTCGAGCGCCCTGGCGACGTCCCGACTGGCTGAGTTCATGTCCGCCCGCGTGACCAGCGCCGCCAGCTTCATTTCGCTGAAATAGCGTTGCAGCTCGTCGGCCGTCAGATCGGGGTTGACGGGAACGCAGGCGCAGCTTGAAGCGACTGCGATCAGTGCGAGTGCACCGTCGGCGCCGCGCGGCAGTGCAACCGCGATCCGGTCGCCAGGCGCGATGCCGAGGGCACGCAGCGTCTGGACGAGATGCGCGATTCGCGCGCCGAGCGCGCCATAGGTGAGGGGGGGCCGGCCGGGAGCGAGCAGAGCGGGCGCCGCCGGCATCGTTCGCGCGTAAAAGGCGAGAAGGCCGGCAATATCGGCAAAGCTCTCGGCCCCGGCGCCGGTGCCGGCCGATCCTTCTCTCGCCCCGGATGCAGTCTCCGACAATGCCATTCCCTTTTGATCCGATTGGGCTATTCTTCCCAAGAGTTAGGGAACGCGTCCAGTCTGAGGTGAAGTTTGGGCCCCAAAATCTGTGGTTGAGGGACCTTAAGCCCTTTGGCGGTGGGAGTGTGGGGCAGAATCACCATGCTGGAGAAAGAGCCGGAGACGGAAGTCGGGTTGAAGCGCTGGCTCGAAGGCATCGGTCTTGGCCATTATTCCGATCTGTTCGCGCAGCACCGCCTCGATCTCGACGTCATGGGCGATCTGACCGAGGCTGATCTCGCCGAGCTCGGATTGCCGCTGGGTGATCGCAAGCGGCTGCAGCGGGCGATGGCCGCGCTGTTTCAGGCCGAGGCGGCGGCACCGGCGGCGCCGGCGCGCCCGCCGGTTCGCACGGAAGTCGGCGCCGAGCGGCGTCAGCTCACCACCATGTTTTGCGACATGGTGGATTCCACCGCACTGTCGGCCCAGTTCGATCCGGAAGACGTCCGCGACATGATCGCGAGCTTTCGCGAGACCTGCGTGCGCGTGGTCAAGCATTACGAAGGCTTTGCCGCACGCTTCGTCGGCGACGGCATTCTGGTCTATTTCGGTTACCCCACCGCGCATGAGGATGATGCCGAGCGCTCGGTGCGCGCTGGCCTCGAGATCGTGCGGGTGCTGTCGACCGCGCGCGCGATCGAACCGCGCGGCGCGCTCAGCCACGCGCCCGCCGTCCGCATCGGGATTGCGACCGGGCTCGTCGTGGTCGGCGACCTCGTCGGCCAAGGCACCGAAGAGCGCGACTCCGCGGTCGGCGAGACCGTCAATCTCGCAGCGCGCCTGCAAGCTTTGGCGCCGCCCAACGGCGTGGTGATCTCCGCCTCGACACAATCGCTGCTGAAGGGCAAGTTCGACTACCGCAATCTGGGCACCCATGCCCTAAAAGGCATCGCGGACAAGACCCAGGCCTGGCACGTCGTGCGCGCGACACGTGTGGAGACCCGCTTCGCGGCCGCGATGGGCACGCGGCTGACCCCGCTCGTCAATCGCGAGGAGGAAATTGCGCTGCTCATGGCGCGTTGGCAGCAGGTCAAGGATGGCGACGGCCAGGTCGTGGTAAAGTTCGGCGAGCCCGGCATCGGCAAATCACGCATCATTCAGGAGATCTTTGATCGCATCGCGGGCGATCGGCACGGACAGGTCTCGTTCCAATGCTCGCCCTACTACACCTCGACCGCCTTCTATCCTTTCGTCGAGCAGCTCAAATTCTCCCTCGGGCTCGATCGCGAGGATGTTTCCGCGCTGTCGCTGGCGAGCCTGGAAACGACGATTGCCGCGGCTCACGGCGATATCGCGCAGGTCACGCCGTTGTTTGCCGCGCTGCTGTCCATCCCGACCGGGGACCGTTATCCACCGCTCGACCTGTCGCCTCAGCAGCAGAAGGACGCCACCGTCGCCGCACTGGTCAACCACTTCCTCGGCCTTGCGCGCGAGATGCCGCTGGTGATGGCTTTCGAAGACCTGCACTGGATCGATCCGACCTCGCGCGAGGTGGTCGACCTGCTGGTCGACCGGGTGCAGAACCGGCCGATCCTCGCCATCATCACCGCACGCTCGGAATTCCAGCCGAGCTGGAACGCGCATTCGCACATCACCACGCTGGTGCTGAACCGCCTCAGCCGGCCGTTGCGCACGACGCTGGTCGAGCGCGTCGCGGGGCGCGAGCTGCCAAAGGAGGTCGTCGAGGAGATCATCGTCAAGACCGACGGTGTGCCGCTGTTTCTGGAGGAACTGACCAAGACCGTACTCGAATCCAACCTCCTGACCGAGCGGCACGGGCGCTACGTGCTGTCGGGCCCGTGGCGGCAACTCGCGATCCCGGCGACCTTGACGGATTCGCTGATGGCGCGTCTCGACCGGATGGGGCCGTTCAAGCGGATCGCGCAGATCGGCGCCACGATCGGCCGCGAATTTTCCTACGAGACCCTGCACGCGGTCGCCAACACGCCGGCGGAGCAGATCGAGGCGGCGCTCACGCATCTGGAGGAAGCCGGGCTGATCATGCGCCGCGGTCATCCGCCCGATGCGCTCTACTCGTTCAAGCACGTGATGATCCAGAACGCGGCGCATGAGAGCCTCTTGCACAGCGAGCGGCGCAAGCTGCACGCCAGCATCGCCCTCGTGCTCGCGGACATGTATCCTGAGAAGACCGAGCGCGAGCCGGAGCTGCTCGCCCATCATCTGACCGAGTCCGGCCAGAGCGAGGGCGCGGCGAGCTTCTGGCTCAAGGCCGGCAAGCAGGCGGCCAAGAGCGGCGCCAATCTCGAGGCGATCGGCCATCTGCGCCGCGGCCTGAGCGTCGTGCAAGCCAACCCCCGCATGCAGGGCGCCGACGAGATCGAGCTCGAGCTGCGGATTGCGCTCGGCAACGCACTGATTGCGGCCAAGGGTTATGCCGTGCAGGAGGTCGAGGAGAACTACATCCGCGCCCTCGAGCTCGGCCAGCAGCTCGAAGACGACGAAAATGCCTTTGCCGCCACGCGCGGACTCTGGGTCTGCCATTTCATCCGCGCCGATCTCACCCGCGCGCATGATCTCAGCGTCGAGCTCTTGAAATTCGCCAAGCGTGAGCGGTTGAACGAGCGCGCGGATCCGGCGCAGCAGACCGGCTATTTGATCGAGGCGCACCGCTCGATCGCGATGACCATGCTGTATCGTGGGCGTTTCGCCGCCGCGCAGCACCATCTGCACCGTTGCGTCGATCTCTACAGCCCCGATCTGCATTCCGACCTGATGGAGCGCCACGGCACCGATCCCGGCGTCGTCTCGCTGTCCTATCTTGGCTATCTCCTCTGGTTCCTTGGCCAGCCCGACGCGGCGCAGCAGCACAGCGAGCAGGCGATCGCGCTTGCGGAGAAGATCCGCCATCCGTTCTCGCTCGCCTTCGCCCTGGTGTTCGGCGCCTATCTCTGCCAGCATCTGCGCGATATCGAGGGGACGCGGGATCATGCCAACCGCGCCATGATCATCGCGACCGAGCACAATTTCCTGCACTGGAAGCAGCAGGCGACAATTCTGCGCGGCTGGGCGCTGGCCCAGCTCGGCGAGGCCGAGGAGGGCATTAGCCAGATGCGCTTTGGCCTCGACGAATACGAGGCGATGGATTCCTGGCTTGCCGGCTGCTGGTTCCGCTGCCTGCTTGCCGAGGCCTATGCCAAGGTCGGCATGCGCGATGCCGCCTTGCGCGCGCTGGACGTCGCGCTCGCGACGGCAAGACGGACGGGCGATCACTCCTACCTCGCCGAAGTCTATCGTCTGCAAGGCGAGATCACCCTGTCCGACGGCCATCCGGCCTCGGTGCAGGAGGCCGAAGACCTGTTCGGCCTGTCGCTGGAGACGGCGCGCAAGCAGGGCGCATTGTCGTGGGAGCTTCGGACGGCGGTCAGCCTTGCGCGGCTGTCGCACGAGGCCGGCAAGCGCGAGCACGCAAGCCTCTTGCTCGTGCCGATCGTCGGCAGGTTCAACGAGGGATTCCTGACGCCGGATCTGAAGCTGGCCATGCAGCTCGTGCACGAGCTCGGCGGCGATACGCCGGCTCGCCCGCAGGCCGACCCGGTGAAATGAGCGATCTTGTCGCCGCGCGTGCGCGCTATGTCGGGCTGATCGCGAAGCGTGAGCGCATTGCCTCCCCCCGCCTGCTCGCAGCCCTGGCGGCGGTGCCGCGCGAAAATTTTCTGGCGAAGGGGCCTTGGCGCATCAAGAGCGAGACGGCGCGCAGCTATCGACTGACGCCCAGCGCCGACGCTGTTCATCTCTACGACAATGTCCTGGTCGCCATCGATGCGCGCCGCAAGCTCGACACGGGACTGCCGAGCCTGTGGGCCCATTTCATCGACCTGCTCGGCATCGGCGAGAAGGACCGCGTCGTCCAGATCGGTTGCGGGCTCGGCTATTTCTCCGCGATCCTGTCCGAGATCGTTGGCCCGAAGGGCCGGGTGCGCGCGATCGAATGCGACGCGCGGCTTGCCGCGCGCGCCGCGACTTACCTGTCCGCTTATCAGAATGTCGAGGTCGTCAACGGCGACGGCTGCCGCGATGTCGGCGAGCCGGCCGATGTCATCATCGTGCATGCCGGCTTCTCGCACCCGCATCCGCTCTGGCTCGCCGCGCTCCGTCCGCGCGGCCGGCTGCTGGTGCCGCTGACGCAGCGCGACCGCGAAGGCGCCGCTCTCAAGATCACGCGCAGAGGCAAGGCGTTCGAGGCCGAAGCGGTGCAGCAGATTCGGATATTCCCCGGCCAGGGCCGCGGGGTCACCGTGCTCGACGATCGCGTCGCCGACTGGTGGCAGCGCGCATCGGCGCTGCCGCCGCTGCGCTTTCGCGGCATCGCGCAGGGCCTGCCGTCGGATGGCTAACGATTCGTTTCATTTTACCTTGATTGCGAATCGAAGTTTCCAATGTCGCCCGCCGCTTGTATGAGTGCGGTTCGATGGCCATTTGAGCACGCATCATGCATTCCGTCGCCCTGCTGACCGCCAGCTACGCCAAGGATATCGAGCGCTTCTCGCTGCTCAGCGAGAGCATCGACACCTGGCTGACCGGCTACACGCGGCATTATGTTCTTGTTAACGATGAGGACGTGCCGCTGTTCGAGCGGTTCGCGTCGGACAAGCGGGTGATCGTTCCGGCCTCGCGTTATCTGCCGAAATGGCTCTGGGCGCTGCCGCCGGCCTTCCAGTTCATCAGCAGCCGGCGAGTCTGGCTGTCGCTGCTGTCCTCCCCCGTCCATGGCTGGCACATCCAGCAGATTCTCAAGATCGCCGGCGTGCTCAATGCGCCAGAGCAGCGCGTCTGCATCCTCGACTCGGACAATCTGTTCTTCCGCGAATTCGACGTCGGCCAATATGCCGGCACCGAGAAGACGCCGTTGTTCGTCACGCGCAAGGGGATCGACGCCGACCATCCCCTGCACGTGCTGTGGCTCAATACGGTCGATCAGCTTCTCGGCATCAGGGACCGCTCGTTTCCGGCCGACGACTATGTCGGCAACGCGCTGGTCTGGGACAAGGATGCCGCGCGCGCGATGACTGGTGCGATCAAATCGGCGACGGGGCTGAGCTGGGCCCTGGCGCTGTGCCGTAAGAAGAAATTCTCCGAGTATCTGCTGTATGGAAACTTCGTCGCGAACTCGCCGGAGCACCTGGCGAAGCATCGGGTCACCGAAGACAGCATCGCCGTCTCGCACTGGGATGACACCCGCCTCGATCGCCAGGCGATTGAAACCATGATCAGCGCGGCATCGCCCGAGCAGGTCGCGCTCTGCATCCAGTCCTATTCATCGACCTCGATCGACGATATCCGCGACGTGTTCCGCCTGAGCTCGCGCGACCGGCGCGGCCCGACCCTGTCTCCCGATCACCTGGGCGACGCGACCGCGTTCGAGACGCCCAACACACGTTAGAATCGCACGCTGGAACTAGGCGCTGGCCTTCACGCGTCCTTCGTGAACTTGCTGATCACGTCCATGAACGGCTTCGGCTTGAACTCGCCGTCGAGCGGCAGGGGGCGGTTCGGCTGCTTGTCCGGGCGGGCGAAGGTGCCGTTGATCCAGCTGTAGCGATCCGAAATGCCCCAGGTCAGGATCGAGCGCGCCGGTCCGCTGGTCGAGATTGCCGTCAGCAGGTCGTCGACGCGCTTGGCAACGATAGCGTCGCGCTCCGAAGCGCTTCCCGTCAGTTTCTGATCGTCGACGTCGAGCTCGGTGACGAACACCTCGAGGCCCCACGAGCGGACTTCGGTGACGAACTCGGCGAGACCATGGGTGTCGATCTCGAGTTCGGCATGCAGATGCGATTGCAGCCCGACCGCGTGCAGCGGCACGCCCTGGTCGAGCAGATTCATGATGAGGTTGCGGTAGGCGGCACGCTTGGCGATGAACGAGTCCTTGGCCGATTCAATGTCGTACTCGTTGATCGCGAGCTTGACGTAAGGATCGGCGGCCGCCGCCGTCCGGAAGGCCAGCGGAATCCAGCGGTCACCGAGATGCTGCGTCCAGAACGTGTCGCGCCGGTCGGTGACGCCTTTGGGATTGTCGGGGATGGGCTCGTTGACGACGTCCCACGATGTCAGCTTGTCCTTGTAGTAGGATACGACCGTGTTGATGTGATCGACGAAAGCGCGCTCGACGCCCTTCGCATCCTTGATCTGCTTGGTCCAATCGGGAATGTCATGATACCAGGCAAGCGCGTGGCCGCGCATGGCCAGGTCGTTCTTCTGAGCGAAATCATAGATGGCGTCGGCGCGCTCGAAGGCAAAGGTGTGCGCATCCGGCCGCAGCATCGGCCATTTCAGCTCGAGCACCGGCACCACCTGCGTGCAATAGGTGCTGATGGCCTCGCCGAGCCGCGGATCGGCCTGCAAATCCCAGAGCGTGGCGGCGGCGCCATAGCCCGGACGACGCTGCGCAAGCTTCGACGCTGGCAGTGCGGAGGCCGATGCGCCCGCTGCGAGCGTAGCGGCGCTGCCGAGGAGAAATTCGCGTCTGTCGAGCTTGATCACGTGGCTGCAGTCCTTTCGGAACCAACGCGCCATCGTACCAAGCGGCGCCTCGCAACGCCGCGGTTTCCTGTTGTTGGGTTAACTTTCGCTGGCGGGTCTTAGCGCGCCAGACGCCGCATCACCGCTTCAGCGATCCCGTAATAGTGAAGCGCACCCTTTTCGAGCGTGAGATTGTCGATCACATAATCGCGAGGGGCGAAGTCGCCCGCGCACACATGCGACCAGAAGTCGCCCCAATCGGCGACGAAGCCGGCGGCATCGATGAACTTGCGGCCGCAACGTGCGTCGAAATAGGGCACCGAGGACACCCCGCCTTCGTAGATCACCTTGTCCGGGAAATAGTCGGGGTCCTGCCAGGGGCCGCCGCGGTCCCAGGCGAACACGGGGACGCCGCTCGACAGCGCCTGCTGGCAGGCGATGCCTTGGCTCTCATGCTCGCAGAGGAAGACCATGCTGCGGCAGCGCGCCAGCGCCGCCTTGTAGTCGCCTTCCTTGTAATGGCCGTAGCGGATCACCTCGACCGAGCGGCCGCCGGCTTCGAGATGCCGGCGGATCGGTTCGATCAATTCGGTCTCATAGCGCTCGTGTTCCCAGCGCACCTTGTCGTAGAGCAGCACGTCGATGCTCTTCTGGTCGACAGGCGTGGGCGTCCACAGATCGGTCTCGATGCCGACCGGCCAGACCTCGACATCAGGCCAATAGGGCCGGCACATGTCGGCATACCAGGCGCTGGGCACCAGGATGGTGTTCGCGTGCAGGTCTTGAAGACGCTCGGGCACTTCAATCGGATGGTTGTACATGGCGACGCCGAGGAGCAGCGGGTTTTTCCATGCGAACCAGTCGAGCACGAAGGGGCGCCCGATGATGCAGGCGAGCTCCTCCGGATGCTTTCTGATGTAGCCGTAATCGTTGACGCGATAGCGGATCCCGACCCGGTCGAGGCCGGCGCAGAGGTTGAGGAACACGCGCTTCTGGCCGCTGATCCAGGACTTGCCGAGCAGCACGCGCCGCACCAGCGGCCGGACGTGGCGGTCGCCCGGAAACCAGCGATCGTCCCGTTCCTCGAAGAACAGGTTGAGCGTCATCTGCTCGTCCATGGGACCCGCGGGCACCAGGGACGCGTCTGTCCCGCCATGGGGCAGGGAGACAGGGTTTGCCCCTGTCCGCTCAACAACGTCCATTTTAGTCATGTCCACGCATTAACCAAAGGCCGGGCGGCGTCCTGAAATCATGGTTTCTTTTGGGTGATCGCGGCGGCCCGTTCAAGGACAGGGCAAACTTAACGCTAACGCGCGAAAGCGGCGGAGGCGCCTTATTCGGTGGCCGATCTGCAGACTTAAATGACTATCTTGGGGGATGCTGCGGCGCGGTCCGCAAATCTTTGATTGTCACGCCAAAGATCCAACTGATGAACGGCCGCTCGATGTCAAGGCCGCCGGTCCCGTGCACGCATGCTGAATCGCCATTTCTCCATCTATCTCGTCGCCTACATCCTGCCAGCGGCGGTGGGCTTCTTCGCGGTCACCGCTTACACGCGGCTGCTCACGCCGGCGGAATACGGCGTCTATGTCGTCGGCATCAGCATTGCCGGCATTCTGGGGGCGATCTTCTTCGCCTGGATCAAGCTGTCGGTGTCGCGCTACCAGGCGATGTCGGCGGAGGTGGATTTTCGCGGCACGGCGATGGTCGCCTTCGCGCTGACTGTCGTTGCCATGTGCGCCGCCGCCCCGCTGGTGTTCTTGTTTCGCAGCGACGTCAGCGTCGAGCTGGTGCTCGCCAGCATGTTCGTTGCGATCATGTCGAATGCGGTCGATGTCGGCCAGGAGTTCGAACGCGCCAAGCTGCGCCCCTATCGGTTCGCGATGATCTCGATCGTACGTAGCGTGTCGAGCCTCGGCTTTGGCCTGCTCGGCATCTGGCTCGGCTGGGGCGGCATGGGCCTGCTCGCGGCGTTCGGCCTCGGCTCGCTCGCCGGCATCATCCTCAATCTCGTCGGAGATCGCACGAAGATCGCGCGCTTCCAGCGCAGCCAGTTCATGCAGCTGGCGCGCTACGGCCTGCCGCTGACCCTTGCGGGCCTTTCGGTCGCGGTCTACTCGGCCAGCGACCGGCTCATCGTCGCCTGGCTGCTCGGGAAGGATGCGGCGGGCATCTTCGGCGTCGCCGCCGATCTGCCGCGCCAGTTCATGGTGATGATCGCCTCCAGCGTCGCGGCCGCCACCGTGCCGCTGGTGTTCCGTTCGCTGTCCGAGAAGAACACCGAGACGACGCGCGAGCGGCTGACCGAGAGCCTGGAGCTGCTGCTCCTCGTCGTCGCGCCCGTCGCGGTCTGGCTGGCGCTCGCGGCCGATCAGGTCGCCGGCACGCTCGTCGGCGTCGATTTTCGCGCTGGCGTGTCGATGCTGCTGCCGACGCTGGTGCTCGCCCGCTTCTTCGGCATCGCCAACCAGTTCTACGTCCAGATCAGCTTCCAGCTCGCCGAGCGGCCGTTCATGCTGGCTGCGCAGTCCTTCCTCACGCTCATCGTGAGCGTGGCGCTGATGGTGGCGCTGGTCGCGGGCTATGGCATCTATGGCGCTGCGCTGGCAACGCTCGCGACCGAGGCGATCGGCTTCGTCGTTGCCGTCGTGCTGATGCAACGCGCCCATCCCGTTCCGTTCGACGTCAACCGGCTTGCTGGAGTTGCAGCCTCGGCCGCAGCCATGGCGGGGGCGATCCTTCTGGCCCGGTCGCAGGTCAACGGCACCGGCATCGCGGCACTGATGATCGTGAGCGTCGGCGGCGGTCTCGCTTACGTCATTGCCGCTTGGCTGCTCAATGTCGCCAACATACGGACATTATCGCTGCGCTTCGTCCGGACGTTTCACCGCAAGGCGCTTGGCGTGTAGTGCGGTTTCCGCCTCATTCCGTCCTGAGCGAACATCCGGCTGCGGCGTGGGATTTGGTTCCAGCGAGCAATATTGACCAGCAATGTCGGATCCGGAGGCGCATGGTGGTCGTCGTTCCTTTTGAGGAACTGTCGGCGCCAGAGAGGTTCTGGAACGGTCTCGCCTGATAGGAGTGAAACGTATGCTTTCGCAATACTTCCGCTCATCCGGCCGACCACTTGCACCGATCCGGAAGCCGTCCTGTCCCAAGTGCGGCGGGCACTTGAGCCTGGTAAGAATTCCCGGGCCGTCCGCGTCGGACATCGGAATGTTCGACTGCGCCTGTTGTGATCGCATCCATGCCGGCGCGGTTGAAGCAGATCCAATGCGCTCGGCGGCCGTCCTGTGGCTCGCCAGTCACGATCTCAGGTCGCCGACCTGAGCTGAAGGCAAGATGGAAGACCTGGAGGAATTCGTTCACCGCGAGAACCTGAAAATCTTCAGGAGGCAGCTTGATCTGGCCCGGGACGACGCCCGACGGCAATGGCTCCTGAAACGTCTCATCGAAGAAGAGGCGAAAGTCCGGGGCGCGCCCGGACGAATGACGATGGGCCCACCATCAAGGGACTCCTGATGGAAGGTGAGAAGGAATGATCACCGAGCGTCACGGCAGCGGGGATCTCGTCCTCGTCGCGGCATCGTAAATAAGGATCTGGAGCATTGGAAACCTGCCCAGCAGTTCGGCGCCGGCCTTCTGCGCTGCATTCTGGTCGTCGTAATGCGTCTTGAAGTGACCGTCGACCACAAGCGAAAAGCCGTCAATAGGTGCCACGTCGGCCCTTTGAACGATTCTCGGTTCACTCTCGTCTGCTGGTGCGGAGGGCTTTCTCATCGGCTGCTTTCGTATCGGTGTAAACCGCGTCGCCGGTCATTATCCGGCATCGGACTTCGCATGATCGGCTGCGATAGAGGGGTAACCGAACGGCGCGGTTGATGTTCCGTATTGTTCGGGAGATAGCTCGAACCGCTTCGATCCCTCCGTCCGTATGCCTCAGTCGTCGTCGTCCCTCACGATCTCTGGCTTGTCATACAAGACCGCGTTCAGCAGGGAATTGTGAACTTCGATCTTGCCGTTGTAGGTGATGAAGCCGAGTTTGCGAAACTTGTTCATGAAGAAGCTGACCCGGGAGCGCGTTGTCCCGATCATCTCGGCGAGCGTCCCCTGACTGATCTGCACTGCAATCGGTTGAGCGACGCCGTCTTTTCCAAAATTTGCCAGCAGAAGCAGGAGACGCGCGAGCCGCTTCTCGCTGGAGTTGAACAGCTGGTCGATCAGGTCTTCCTCGATGCGGCTGTTTCGACTGAGAAGGTACCCCATGAACAATTCGGAAAACTTCGGTTGGTTCTTGAGTGCCACGAGCATCGCGGGCTTCGCGATGGATGTGATCACGCATGGTTCCATCGCTACCGTTGTTGAAATTCGCAAGGGGTGTCCGTTCAGGCAGCCTTCGCCGAAGAATTGTCCTGGCTGCATGATTCCCACCACCGCTTCCTTGCCCTGCTCGGAAACGACCAGAACCTTGATCTTCCCTTTCTGGATATAAAAGACGGCATCTGCAGCATCGCCCTGCGAAAAAACGACCTGGTTCTTGTCGAATTTCAAAATGGCTTTGCCCTCGCCGACCTTGGCGAGAAAGATCTTGGGATCGAACGTATCCTTCGGCGCTTTCGGCATGTCGTCATCAATGTCCGGTGGAGGACGCCCGGATCAGTCCGGCCCGCACGTCGTATTCAGGCCCAATCTCGCTGCAGGCCTCCGATCCAAATGGAGACCGGCGAATTGTATCGGCTATTTCGGCTGATCCGCAATATCCCGTCTGTCCGTTCAATGGGATGCGATCGTCTGATGGCGGTCTTTCATGAGCGCGGCATCAAGCTCCGTTTGGCTGATCGGGACGGATTGGATCGGCGGCTGAGAAGCCGACGTCGCGGGCGTTTGAAACAGTGTCGCCACGCGCCGGTAGGCAACTCTCGACAACCCTTCGATCTGCTCGTCGTCGAGGAGAACGACATATTCGCCAGCTGGCTGGGGGCCCCCCAGGCTCCACAGCGTGAAGGGATTGGCGAATGAAACGGTGGTCCGCGTTGTTCTGATGGTCAAGGTTGTGATCTCCTGGGCGAACCTGCATGGGGCGTCAGCGCGCCGCTTGGCAGCCCGGCCGGTCGTGCTGGTCGAACACGGCGGTCACAGCCTACCGGTTAGCAGACATTGCCGCAGAGCAAAATTGCTCAGCTTTGACGGAATGGACCATATCGGCGAAGAGCCAATGCCGGTCATAGCACCGGCATCTGAGCTGTTGGAACTTTCGTCGCGCGCTGGTAGCACGTCACGAGAGTCTGCGCTTGGAACGAACGTCGCCGGGGTTACTTGGTGATGGCGACCGGATATGATGCCCACCCATCATGTCTGATGAATGGCGGCCCTGGTTCGCACCCCCGTTCTAGGGCCGCTAGCTTCAACGTACCGCTTCAGCCTACTCGGCTGCCCTCGTCGGATCGTCGGTGGATACTTTGTGGACGTTGCCGCATTTCGAGCATTCGAAGATGCGCAGACCGGGCCCGTCGCAACCCGCCGCGACGTGGATCAGCATCATGCGATTTTGGCAGGCCGGACAGGGTGGCCGGGGTATGGGGATCAGCGTCGGTTCAGGACGAGCGTAGACCTCGGACATATGAAGCTCCTGCCCATATGGCGGGGTATGCTGCACCCGAAGCCGCCGCCGCTTGCAGCCGATTCGCCGGCTGCGACGCGGAGAGCATGCCGCGCTCTCATGCCGGCCACTGGTCAATATTGCTCATATCAGGAAAACTGCCTGCTGGCCGCAAAGGACGGGCATTCGCCGATCACGGTGTGCTATGCTGACCTGGACGTTCGGACGGGATCGCTGGACCCCGGACGGTGCAATATCGCTCAGCAAACCATCGCACACGGATCAATATGGAGGGGACTTGGGCGCGACCCCGAGTCTCCAGCGAAGGCGTCGTGTGCGGACATGCTCGGAAGCAAATCTGATATGAGCCAAGGGCCGCCGGAGCTTCGCGCTCTGCCACAATTGCTCGCCCGCTATCGCGAACCCGATAGCGCGCGTGCGGTTTTTGAACTGGTGATCACGGCTGTGCCGCTTCTGCTCATCTGGGCCGTGATCCAGGGGGCCCTTGGTCACGGGTATTGGCTCGGCCTGCTGCTCGAGGTGCCTGCGGCCGGCTTGCTCGTGCGGCTCTTCATGATCCAGCACGATTGCGGGCACGGCTCGTTCTTTCGCAGCAGGGCCGTGAACGATTGGGTCGGCCGAGCGCTCGGTGTCATGACCCTGACGCCATATGATTATTGGCGAGGCAGCCATGCACGCCATCACGCAAACTCGGGCAATCTCGACCACAGGGGTCTGGGCGACATCGACACACTGACCGTGAGCGAGTTTCACGCGCGGCCGCGCGGACGTCGGCTGCTCTATCGTCTCTATCGGCATCCCATCGTGATGTTTGGCGTCGGTCCGGCCTATCTATTCCTCCTGAAGCATCGATTGCCGGTCGGAATGATGCGTGGTGGCTGGAAACCCTGGTTGAGCACAATGGGCACGAATGCCGGCATCGCGCTTCTCGTCGTGACGATGGTGCGGTGGGTGGGCTATGGGCCTTTCCTGCTCGTGCATCTGCCCATCGTGATTCTGGCTGCGTCGATTGGTGTCTGGCTGTTCTACGTCCAGCATCAGTTCGAGGACACGTACTGGTCCCATGACGAAGACTGGAGCTTCCACGAAGCTGCATTGCATGGCAGTTCCCACTACCATTTGCCGGCGGTCCTGCGATGGTTCACAGCGAATATCGGCATCCACCATATCCATCACCTGAGCAGCCGGATTCCCTGCTACAGATTGCCCGAAGTGTTGCGGGACCATCCGCAACTCGCTGACGTCAGACGGATGACCCTGCTCCCGAGTCTGCGGTCCGTGCGACTTGTCCTGTGGGACGAGGAGCGGTTTCAGCTCGTCTCTTTCGGAGAGGCGCGGGCCCGGCGCGCCGGGTGACGAACCGGCAAGACCGAACGGCTGCGGCTTGCGCATGCGCATCTGAATTCTGCGCTACATCTCACGCCCGATAATCTATGTATCGTCCCCCTCGCCGACATCGTCAGCGAGGCGGCCGACGATAACCAAGAACAGAAGTGGAGGACGTTGATGGCGGCCTTGCGGGCCTACGCGTCAATGCATTCCGCCAGGGACGGAGATGCCGCGCTTCAACGGAAAATCCTGGGAGCTGTTCGGCGGCGTTCTCGGCGAATAAGCTCCGGGTGCCATGACAACGTCCTCCAACCACAGTGCTGACATATGACGACACCGACCGGCCCTCTCAGCGGTATCCGCGTTCTCGATCTGACGAGCGTGCTGTTCGGTCCGTACGCCGCGCAAATGCTCGGCGATTGGGGCGCGGATGTCATCAAGATCGAGCCGCCCGCAGGCGACACCTGGCGCTACACCGGCCTGTTCAGGAACCGCGGCATGAGCGGCCAGTTCATGGCGGTCAACCGCAACAAACGCAGCCTCGCGCTTGACCTGAAGCATCCGGACGGCAAGGCGGTCCTGGCAAAACTGATCCCGATGGTCGACGCGCTCGTCACCAACGTGCGCCCCGCCGCGATGGCGCGGCTCGGCTTCGGCTACGCCGACTGTGCAAAGCTCAATCCGCGTCTGATCTATGCCGCCGCCACCGGCTTTGGCCAGGACGGGCCCTGGGCGGCGCGCCCGGCCTTCGACGAGATCATCCAGGCGGCCTCCGGCCTCGCATCATCGATCGGGTCGGACGAGAAGCCGGAATTCGTCCCGAGCCTGATCGGCGACAAGATCTGTGCGATGGCGATGGTCGGCGCGGTTTCCGCCGCGCTGTTCCGCCGCGAGCGCACCGGGCAGGGCCAGATGGTCGAGGTGCCGATGCTGGAGACGATCGCGGGCTTCAACAGCATCGAGATGCTGGGCGGGCACGCATTCGATCCGCCGATCGGGCCGACCGGCTACAAGCGCATGAAGAACCGGCGTCCGGTGAAAACCCGGGATGGCTGGCTGACGATGCTGCCCTATTCCGGGGACAATTGGTGCGCCTTCTTCGAAGCCGTCGGTCGCCCCGAGCTGATCGATGAACTGGGCGTGCGCGATCCCGTGCTGCGCTCGCAGAACATCGACAAGGTCTACGACCGCATGAGCGAGATCGGGCCGACCCGCACCACGGCGGAATGGGAGGAGCTTTTGCTGCGGCTCGACGTGCCGCACACCGCCTTCGCCAGGTTGACGGAGATCGGCGAGCAGCCGCATCTCGAGGCCGTCGGGCTGTTTGCCGATATCGATCACCCGACGGAAGGGCGAATTCGCCAGGCGCGTCCTGCGACGAAATTCTCCGAGAGCCCGGCCGGTATCCACCGCATGGCGCCAAGACTTGGCGAGCATTCGCGCGAAGTTTTGCGCGAAGTCGGACTGAGCGACGCCGAGATCGAGGCGCTTGTCGCCAGCAAGGCCGTTGCCGCGCCGTAGGTCCGGCGCGCCATCAGTTGAACCTTGGCAGTTGAACCTTGGCAGTTGAGCCTTAGCGCTTGACGCCGGCGGATGCCGTCACGGTCGCCTGTCCAAGGCTCTGTCCAAGGCTCTGTTGCCAGTACATCTCGACCTGGTCGACCAAAGCGGGGGGCAGTGGAACGTAGTTGAGCGCTTCAGCCTGCGTCTTCCCGTTCTCGAGCGACCAGCGCATGAAGTCGATGGCAGCAGTCGATCGTTCCGGAGATTTCGGCTGCTTGGGCATCACCACGAACGTCGTCGCCGTGATCGGATAGGCATCCTCACCCGGTGCATTGGTGAGGACGAGATGGAAATCCCTGTCCGCCGTCCAGTCCGCGCTGGAGGCGGCCGCCTGGAACGAGGCGGCATCGGGCGCCACGAAACGGCCCGCGCTGTTCTGCACCACGCCGAACGAGATCTTGTCCAGCCGCTGCAAAGCATAGGCATATTCGAGGTAGCCGATCGCGCCGGGCACGAGGCTGACAAGCGAGGCGACGCCGTCATTGCCGCGGCCGCCGAGGCCGACCGGCCATTCGACTGCGGTGCCTTCGCCGACGCTCGTCTTCCATTGCGGGCTGACCTTGGACAGATAGTTCGACCAGTTGAACGTCGTGCCCGATCCGTCGATGCGATGCACGACGGTGATCGCCGCGTTCGGCAGCTTCAAACCGGGATTGATGGCGCCAATGGCCGGATCGTTCCAGGCCTTGATTTTGCCGAGATAGATGCCGGCGAGCACGTCGCCGGTGAAATGCATCTGGCCCGGCTTGACGCCGTCGATGTTGACGACCGGAACGACGTCGCCGATCACGATCGGGAACTGGATCATGCCGAGCTTGTCCAGCTCCTTCGGATCGAGCGGCATGTCGGTGGCACCGAAATCGACCGAGGCCTTCTTGATCAAGCCGATGCCGATGCTCGATCCCACCGCCTGATAGTTCACGGTGTTACCGGTTTTCGCCTTGTAGGCGTCGATCCATTTCGCCATCACGGGCGAAACGAAGGTTGAGCCAGCGCCAGTGGTCTCGGCAGCGACGCTTTGCGTGGCGACGACGAGGGCGGCGAGGACGATCGGAAGCCTGATATGTTTCATCATGGCTGCGAAGCTAGCCGCACGCCCGGCAAGCCTGTGTGGTCTATGTCACAGAACTGTAATATAAATGAAAAGCATCTGATTCAGCGGCTGTGTGATCCGACCGCACAAGGCTGCCAGCCTCAAGAACCGAAAATGCGGGCGATGCTGATCAGGACGGCCGCGACAACGGCCAACGACACCGAGACGCGCGTGCCCGCCAGCTCCGGGCCGGCCTTGGCCGCGGACCGCCCTTCCGCCCGCGCGGGCCCTCGTATATGAGAGTTCCGTCGCCGAACGGACCCGATATCGCCCGAAAGGGAACGGATGGTGGCTGCGAATTCTTAATCCAAAGATCGCAATCTGACGGATCATCGATGCAAGTGCGGACAGGCAACCGGGGAATGGCATGAAAGACCTGATGGCGACGGCGCTGTCCAATCGCGTGATGCGGCGTTGGGAAGCTCCCGGAATTGTGATGTTCGCGGCGGCGATCGCGCTGGCCGCCCCGGGCGCCGCCCTTGCCGCCAAGCAGCCGCGCCAGACCGTCGAGGCGGTCGCGCAGCGCGAGGCCGGCGAGCCGATCATGGCAATCGTGTCGATCAAGAGCCAGCAGGTCACGTTCTACGATTCAGAGGGCTGGATCCTGCGCGCACCGGTCTCGACCGGCACGACCGGACGCGAGACGCCTGCGGGCGTCTTCGCCGTCATCGAAAAGGACAAGGACCATCACTCCTCGATGTATGACGATGCCTGGATGCCGAACATGCAGCGCATCACCTGGAACGGCATCGCGCTTCATGGCGGGCCGCTGCCCGGCTACGCCGCGTCGCATGGTTGCGTCCGCATGCCCTTTGGTTTCGCCGAGAGCCTGTTCGACAAGACCAACATCGGCATGCGGGTGATCATCTCGCCGAATGACGCCGCTCCGGTCGATTTCTCGCATCCTTCGCTGTTCGTGCCGAGCAAGGACGCCATTGCGGCGGCTCCCGGCCGCGTCGGCAAGCTCGCCGCCGAAGCCGACGAGGCCACCAGGGTCGCCGACGAGACCAAGAAGGCTGCGGCTGCGGCAGCAAAGGAGGCGCAGTCGCTCCCGGCGACGCTGCGCAAGCTCGAGCAGCAGAAGGCTCGCGCCGATGCCGAGAACGCCTATGCCGACAAGCTGGTTGCCAATGCCAAGAACGACCAGGCCAGAGCAAAGGCCGATGAATTGAAGCAGAAGGCCGCCGCCAAGGCCGCCGATGCAGCAACCCAGCTCGACACCGCGAAGGCCGATGCGCAACCGAAGCGCGACGCCGTCGCTGCCACCAAGGACGCCGCCAAAGCCGCTGCGGCCAGGAAGGCCGACGCGGTGAAAGCTGCGACCGACGCAAAACTCGCGCTCGAGCCGGTCTCGGTCTACATCAGCCGCGCGACGCAGAAGCTTTACGTGCGCCGCAACACCCACAAGCCGGCGCCGGATGGCGGCGGCGAGGTGTTCGACACCAGCATCGAGGTTCCCGTCACGATCCGTAATCCCGAGCAGCCGCTCGGCACGCACATTTTCACGGCGATGGCGAAGAACGACACTGGTCTGCGCTGGAGCGTGGTCAGCATCGACGAAGGCGACAACGCCAAGAATGCGCTCGATCGCATCACCATCCCGCAGGAGGTGTGGGACCGCATCGCGCCGACCGCGTTGCCGCGTTCCTCGATCATCATCTCGGACGAGCCCCTGAGCGCCGAGACCAACTACCGCACCGAGTTCGTCGCGGTCCTCAGCAACCACCCGCAAGGCGGCTTCATCACCCGCAAGCCGACCGCGCCGCCGGTGGAAATGGCCAGCGACGACGGCTGGGGTGGCGGCTTCGGCGGCAATGGCTTCTTCTTCTTTGGGCAGCGCGATCCCAACCCGCAACCGGTCAATCCGCGCCGGCGCGGCGGCCAGTACCAGTACTACCAATCGACCCAGCCGGTGCAGCGGAGTTTTTGGTAGGAGCGAAGCCGGAGCGCGGGGTCTCCCGCCATGACGGCCTTGCCGTGATCACCAGGGCCTGAGCTCGTCCTCGACCGACGCCGCCTTCACGCAGGGCGGCGATCCGGACGCTATCGCTCGTGCGACAGCGTTCGGCCGACCAGATAGTCCAGCGAGACGCGTCCGGGTCCGTAGGCCATAATGCCCAGCGCCATCGCCGCCCAGGTGATGTGCACCGGCCAGCCGTCAGGCACGGTGAGCTCGACGATCAGCGTCATGAACAGCAGTCCGAGGGCTGCGAACCGCGTGCCGAGCCCGAGGACCAGCAGGATCGGGAACGTGATCTCGCCGCACCCTGACAGGAAGGCCATGACCGCCGGCGCGGGATAATGATAGGGGCCGCCCGGCAAATGCAGCATGAACTCGTCGGAAAACAGCGTCACCGCGGTATCGTTCAGCTTGAGGAAGCCGCCCCATTTGAGAATTCCGGAGCGCCAGAACGGCACGGCGAGCGCGAGCCGCAGCATGAGCTGGACCAGCGAGGGCGCAGCGATCGTCTGCACCAGATGATTGGCTTTATCGACGAGAAGCCTGAGGGGCGGCAGGCTTGCTTCCGCCGACATGCGTTGGTCCGTGATCATCATGCGTCTCCGAAATCAATTGAAGTGAACGCGCCTGCCTCGACCAGGCCGGCAATATTGACCGCGATGTCGAAATCGGCCGACGCCTCCAGCGCCAATGCCGCAGCCTCGCCGAGCGTCCGCCCCTGCGTCAGGCACGTTGCGAAGACCGCCCCGCCGGCAGGCAAGTGGCGCACGATGACATCGAAGCCGGGCCGCGTGATCAGCGCGTCTTCCGGTGTCGAGGCGTCGATGCGGTCCACGGGCGCGCTTTCGCGGTTGGCGGCAAAGATCGTCACCGCCGAGTAGTCCGAACGCACGATCTGCGCTGCCGGGTGCGGTATGAGAACGAGGTCGGCCAGTCGCTCCGGCGCGACCGCGCCGAGTTGCGCTGGATCCAGCGGCGTTGCGTCGCGCGCGTGGTAGGCGTCGAGCCAGGCCCGCTCGATCCGGGCGACATCGGCAAGCCATGGCATGGTTTGCGCGTGCTCGTATTGTGCGATGAAGTCCGGAAAGCCGCGGCCATATTCGAACAGCAGCGGCGAGGTCGGCGGACTGCTGCGAACATGGAAGCGCGCCATGGCGCGGAAGAAGTCGGTGCCGGTGATGCGCTGCACCGCCGGATAGATCGCAGCGAGCGCGTCGATCAGGCTGACCGTGACGTTGTTGCGATAGACGTCGTAGCGCTTTCCGGCGGCCTTGCCGTTCGGGCCGGTCACGACCTGTGGCACGCGACAGTCGGGGTCCAACAGTCCCGGCGCGAAGGCCGCGGCGAAACAGACCGGCTCAGGCGGCATGACGATCCTCCGCGGGCACGGTGATCCCGCAGCGGTCGAGGATTGCCTGTGCAGCGGCGGCTTCCGCCTGCAGGACCGGCCAATCCGGAATCTTGCTGTCCCACTCGATCAGCGTCGGCACCGGGCCGCAGCGTTCGATGACGATCTCGTAGAGCTTCCACACGGCATCCGCGACCGGCCCGTCATGGCTGTCGATCAGCAGCGGCTCGCCGTCGTCGTCGCTCTGCGCGTCGTGCCCGGCAAGGTGAATCTCGCCGACGCGGGACAGTGGAAAGTCGGCGAGATAGTCGAGCGCCGAAAAGCCGTGATTGGTCGCGGACACGAAGACGTTGTTGACGTCGAGCAGCAGGCTGCATCCCGTGCGCTCCGCAACGCTGCGGATGAAGTCGGTCTCGCTGATCGTCGACTCCGCGAAAGCAAGGTAGGTCGACGGGTTTTCCAGCAGGATCGGACGCCGGATCGCCTCCTGCATCTGGTCGATGTGATCGCAGACGTGGCGCAGCGTCGCCGCCGTGTACGGCAGCGGCAGCAGATCGTTGAAGAAGCTGGTCGCATGCGTCGACCAGGCGAGATGCTCGGACACCAGCGCCGGCTGATAGCGCGCCACCAGGCCGCGGAAGCGCGCCAGGTGCGCCTTGTCGAGCGGCTGCGGTCCGCCGATCGACATGCAGACGCCGTGCAGCGAGAGCGGATGATAGCGGCGGATCGCTTCCAGCGCGCGATGCGGCGGTCCGCCCGCGCCCATATAATTCTCGGCATGGACCTCGAAGAAGCCTCGTTGCCGACCTGCTTCGAGAATCGCCCCGAGGTGCTCGTGCTTGAAGCTGGTGCCGGCGACGCCGCCGATCGGGAGTGGAAAGCGGAGGGGCGTGGGCCGGACTGGCCCGGTTGTCGCTGTCATCTCGCTCCTCCGCTTCCCTGTTGCGATGCTGGTTCGCCGCGTCAGACCGGCTTCAGCGAGCCCTTCTTGCCGTTCGGCAACTCGATGCTGGTGCAGGTGCCACCCTGCACGAACTTCCAGGCGTTGCCCTGGAAATCGGCGGTCGAGGTGCCCTGGCAGGTGGTGCCCGGTCCGGCGGCGCAGTCGTTCTGACCCTTCAGCGCGACGCCGAAGCACTTTTCCTTCTTGGCGGCCATGGCGGCGTCCGCCTCGGCCTTGGTCAGCGGCCCGGCGACGGCCAAGGTCGCAAGCGCAGTGCTGACGGCGCCGGCGAGAACCAGCGTAGTGACGGTATTTTTGGCAGACATCGAATTCCTCCTTATGGGATTGCAAGAATGCTCGGCGACGAGCGCATTGTTTCCTTCGCTCTCACCGCGATCCGGATTACGCGAGGATCGCTCACGAATTCGTGAGACCGTTGTTGCGGCGCATGGACCATGCGCTTGGGCCGGACTCTGCGGTCGAACGGCGGCGCTATCCAATGCCTTGCGCCTATCGAGATGGTAGCCGGAGAGTATTGGAAACGGGTGGCCCGGCCTGCAACGGGTAACGAGGCGGGCATTCCCGACGTATGGCGATATCAGACGCTATGCTGATCGCGATCTTCGAGGAGCCGAAACAGCGATGAACGTCACTCCCGGAGCGCAGATCCAGGCAAGAGTCATGCGGTTGACGTTCAGCATCCGCCTTGCAGTCTCGGCCCTGGTGCTGACGGCGATTCTGCTGACGGCCGCCCTCTCCAGCCTGCTGTGGTGGCGTACCGCGGAGGCGACCAGCCGCCAGCTCGCCTCGACCATCAACGAGCAAATCGTGGCGGCGGTGCGCAAGGAAGTCTCCGCCATCGTCGACGAGGCGCACGCGGCGCACACCGCGATCCGCACACTTTTCCTGCAAAACGTGCTCGAAACCCGCGAGGCCGACAAGCGCGAATTCGTCTTTCTGTCGCAATTGCAGTCGCAGGCGGCGATCTCCTGGGTTGCCTTCGGTTGGCCCGACGGGTCCTTCTTCGCCGCGCACAAGCTCGGCGACCGCCGCCTGGAGATGATGGAGATATCGCTGACCGATCATCCCGGCCAGCGCCGCATCGACGAATATGACGTGGTGCCCGGCGACATCGAGTTCGCCAATCGCCGGTTCGAGCCGACCGATTTTCGTGTCGCTGACCGAGCCTGGTTCAAGAGCGGGCTCGCTGCCGAGGAGCCGGCCTGGTTCAAGGTCGTGGACCATCCGACCGGCGAGCGGCCGGCGATCGCCTATGCGGGTCCGATCGATGTCTATCAGGAGCGGCAGGGCGTCCTCGCGATCGTCATCGAATATACGCGCCTTGCGCGGTTCCTGTCGCAGCTCGAGGTCGGGCGCACGGGGACGGCTTTCATCATCGACGACAATGGCGAGCTGGTCGCAGCGCCGGACAAGGATGCCGACGAGCTGCACCTCGCAAAAGGCGATACGACGCTGCTGCCGCTCGCGCAGCTGGCGCTTGCGAAGGCAGGCGGTGGCGGCAAGGACGCCTGGCGCAGCCGGCTGATGTCCGGCGGCGCAGCCTATGAGGTCGCGCTCACGCCATTGCCGTTTCCCGGCTGGTCGCTGGCCACCGTGATCCCGGAGGCCGAGTTCCTCGGTCCGGTCGAGACCACCTTGCGGCGGCTGATCGTCGGTCTTGCCGTCGGCGCCGTGCTGGCGGGTCTGGCCTCGGCCCTTCTGGCGCGCTCCGTCATTGCCGCGCCGCTTGCGCTGGTCGCAAGCGAACTCCGCCATGTCGAAGCCTTTGCGCTCGAGCGGGTCCGTCGCCATCCGTCGCGGCTCAAGGAGCTCGCGAGTCTGTCGGGCGCGATCGCCGAGATGGCGGCCGGGCTGTCCGCCTTCCGCAAATTCATTCCGGCCGATCTCGTCCGTTCCCTGCTGCGGCAGGGCGTCGAGGCCAAGCCCGGCGGCAGCATCCAGGAGCTCAGCGTCATGTTCGTGGACATCGCCGGCTTCACCGGACTGTCCGAGCGGCTCGGCGATCGCGTGGTGCCGCTGTTGTCGCGCTATCTCGACCTCTGCTCGGGGGCCGTCGTCGCCAGTGGCGGCACCATCGACAAGTTCATCGGCGACGCCGTGATGGCGTTCTGGGGCGCGCCCCAGCCGCAGGCCGATCATGCCTTGCGATGTTGCCGCGCCGCGCTCGGCTGCGGCAGGGCGATGCGGGAGTCCGGGCTTGCCGACGATCTCGGCCAGCCGCTCCAGATCCGCATCGGCATCAATTCCGGCAAGATGCTGGTCGGCAATATCGGCTCGGAGCTGCGGCTGAACTACACCGTGATCGGCGATGCCGTGAACGTCGCAAGCCGCCTCGAGGGCGCCAACAAGTCCTACGGCACGCAAATCCTGATCGGCGAGGAGACCGAGCGGCTGGCCCGCGGCGCCATCGTGACGCGCGAGCTCGACAGCATCGCGGTTTACGGACGGGAGGAGGGTTTTGCGGTCTACGAACTGATCGCGCTTGCCGGCGAAGAGAGCAGTGATGCGATTGGCTGGATCGGTCGCTACGAACAGGGCCTCGCCAACTATCGCGCGCGCCGGTTTGCCGCCGCGCTCGTTGATTTCGAAGCCGTGCTGAACGAGCGCGGCCATGATCGCCCGGCAGAATTGATGCGGGACCGTTGCCGGCAGTTCGCCGCGGCCGCGCCCGACCAATCGTGGCGGCCAGTCGCCGCGCTGACGGCGAAATAGCCGCAAGGCGAGGGCCATCGATCGCGCGACATATGAGCCACTCCGTGCGCGGCCTTCCCGTTCTCCCTCCACCGTCTGGAAATTCAGATTGCGCGCGATAGCCATTCCGCCTAATAGAATTGGACAAATGACCAAATAACATGGTCGCGCGCCGAAGGGCGCGTGTCGGGACGGGAAGGGCGGCATGTCGCAGGACGGTTTTGGTCTGGCTGGCGTCATCGGCATGCCGGTCGCGCATTCGCGCTCGCCGGTCATCCATAATTACTGGCTGAAGGCCCATGGCATCCGCGGCGCCTATGTCCCGCTCGCGGTGAAGCCGGAGCGGCTCGAGGATGCGCTTCGCGGCCTCGTCGCGCTCGGGTTTCGCGGCTGCAATGTCACCATGCCGCACAAGCAGACGGCGATGCCGCTGCTGACGCACGTCAACGAGACCGCGAAGCGCATCGGCGCGGTCAACACCATCGTCGTCGAAGCGGACGGCACGCTGTCCGGCTTCAATAATGACGGCAACGGCTTCGTCCAAAGCCTGCGCGACGCCAAGGCCGACTGGCGCGGCGATGCCGGGCCGATCCTGCTGCTGGGTGCGGGCGGCGCCTCGCGTGCGGTTGTCGTGGCGCTGCTGGAGAACGGCGCACGCGAGATACGCATCGCCAACCGCACCGCCGAGAAGGCCGAGGCGATCGCGAAGGAATTCGGCTCGGCCGTCGGCACCGTCGCTTGGGACGATCGCGCAGCCGCGCTCGCCGATGTCGCGCTGCTCGTCAATTGCACCGACCGCGGCATGGTTGGCAAGAGCGCGCTCGAGATAGATCTGTCACGACTCAAGCCCGCGACGCTCGCCGCCGATCTGATCTACACACCGCTGGAGACGCCGTTCCTGGCCGAGGCCCGCGGGCGGGGCTGCGTCACGGTGAACGGGCTCGGCCTGTTGCTCAACCAGGCGCGGCTGGCCTTCAAGGCCTGGTTCGGTGTCATGCCCGACGTGACGCCGGAGCTGATCAAGGCCATTGAAGCCACGTTCTGAAACTGCGCGGGGAGCTCTGTTCATGACATTGCCGGCGGGCCCCAAGATCGACTGCCATATCCACGCGATTGATCCCGTGCGGTTTCCCTATCGCCCCGATACGCCGTACCGGCCGAGCGGGCAGGAGATCGCGCCTGCCGCGCAGCTCATCCGCGTGTTTGATGCTTTTGATGTTCACCATGCGCTCGTAGTCGCGACCAACACCGGCTACGGCAGCGACAGCCGCATCCTGCTCGACACGCTGAGCCAGGGCGGCGGCCGCTTCAAGGGCGTCGCCGTTGTCGAGAACGATGTCGACATTCGCGAGCTGGAGCGCCTGAAAGCCGGCGGCGTGATCGGCGTGGCCTACAACGTGCCATTCCACGGCGCCGACCATTACCGCAACACTGCGCCGCTGCTGGAGAAGCTGGTAAGCCTCGGCCTGTTCCTTCAAATCCAGGTCGAGAACGATCAACTGCTCGATCTGTTGCCGTTGATCGACAAATCGCAGGTCCGCCTGGTGTTCGATCATTGCGGCCGGCCGTCAGTCGCACAAGGTGTGAACGGCAAGGCCTTCCAGGCGCTGCTGGCGATCGGCCGCGAGCGCAACGCGTATATGAAGCTCTCCGGCTATTACAAGTTCTCGCGGCAACCGCATCCCTATGAGGACATCCGGCCGTTCATTGCCGCGCTGGTCGAGGCCTTCACGCTCGATCGCTGCGTCTGGGGATCGGACTATCCGTTCCTGCGCGCCGCTGAACGGCTCGATTACGGGCCGCTGCTTGCGGTGCTGACAAAGCTGTTTCCGGATTCGGACGATCAGCATCGCCTGCTGTGGCAAACGCCGGCAAGACTGCTGGGCTTCGACGGATCATGAAAGACAAAACGCCAGGGAGGATATCATGAGGCATCTTGCAGGCACGCTCGCCATCGCGCTCGCGGCATCGCTCACAACAGGCGCGGCCCGCGCGCAGAGCACGGTCTACATTCCTGATGTCATCGAGCTCTCCGGCCCAGGCGCCGTCTCGGGTACCAACTGGCGTGACGGCGTCGCGCTCGCGGTCGACGAGATCAATGCCGCCGGCGGCATTCTGGGGCGGAAGATCCAGACCGAGCATCTCGACACCCAGAGCAACCCCGGCATCTCGCGCGCGCAAGTGCAGAAGGTTCTGGACAAGGATCCTTATGTGGTGCTCGGGCCGATCTATTCCGGCTCGGTCAAGGTCAACATGGCGTTGACGCAACAAGCCGAGATCCCGCAGATCGTCGGCGCCGAGGCCGCCGACATCACGACGCAAGGCAATCCCTTTGTGTTCCGCACCGCCTTCGGCCAGCAATTCTCGATGCCGAAGATCGCCAATTACCTGCATGACAGGCTCAAGGTGAAGAGCGTAGCGGTGCTGTGGGTCAACAATGATTTCGGCAAGGGCGGCCATGACAATTTCGTCAAGGAGATGAAGGCGCGCGGCATCGAGGTTGCGGCCGATATCTCCACCGAGCAGGGACAGGTCGACTTCGGCTCCGATGTGATCAAGCTGAAGAGCGCCAAGGCCGATGCCGCGTTCGTCTACACCAACGAGGAAGAGAGCGCGCGCTTCCTGATCGAGGCGAAGCGGCAGGGCCTGTCGACGCCACTGTTCGGCGAGACCACGCTGCTCAGCCAGAAGGTGGTCGAGCTCGCCGGCCCCGCCGCCAATGGTGTGCGCGGCCATGTGGGCCTCTCCGCCGACGCGCCGGTGCCGGCAATCCAGCAATTCGCGAAGAAGTTTTCCGACCGCTTCAAATACCTGCCCGATCACAACGGCATCAAGGGCTATACTGCGGTCTATCTCGTCAAATACGTCACCGAGAAGATCGGAAAATTCGACAGCAAGGCCTTTGGCGCGGCGATGAAGGGCCTGACCCTGACGCCCGACAAGGCGCCCGGCATGTTGATGGAAGCCAGCTGGGACCGGAACGGCGACATCGACCGCGCGAGCTTCCTGGCTGAAATCGTCGACGGCAAGCAGAAGATCGTCGAGACGCTGCCGAAGCTGGGTGGCGGCAAGAGCGAGTGAGTCCTTCGTGTTCCGCGAATCCCGCCGTGCCGCCCTGCCACGGCGGCATTCCCGCGCGATAACGGAGGTCATATTGAAGCTTTAAGTTGAAGCCGGCATCGGAGAAGTAGACGGGCCGGCCCTTCCACGAGCTTCGCACCGTCGACGCGAGGGCGTGAGACGGCTAATGATGCGCGGGTGATCCTCGAGCGGACGTCCGTACACATGAAAGCCACACTGCTGACATCCGGAGACTACACCCGCGCGCCCTGGAAGAACGGCGGCGGCGTTTTTACCGATATCGCGGACGCGCATCGTCCCGGCGCGATCACGAAGGATTGGGACAGCCTGCTGTGGCGCTTCGCCTCCACGCCGATCGTCGCGCCCGGGCCGTTCTCCCACATGCCCGGCATCGACCGCTTGCAGATGGTGGTCCGCGGGCGCGGGCTGGTGCTGAAAACGCCGCAAGGGGAGTTCGACGAGCGCGAGCCATTCACGACCGTGCGCTTCACCGGCGAGATGGAGATCGTGACTGAACTGGAGGCCGGCCCGGTCGAGGTCGTCAATCTGATGGCCCGGCGCGGTGCGGCCGAGATCGAGATGTTGACGCTGAGCGAGCCCGGTGAACGGCAATTGGCCGCCGGGACGCATTTGCTCCATGCGGCGCTGGGCGATTGCGGCATTCGTCTCGACGGCGAGGATTTTTCGATTTCGCACGAAAGCACCTTGCGAGTCGATTTGACCCGGGCATCGACGCTGGAACTCGTCTCGGGGCTCGCCGTGCTGGCGTCGATCAGGCTCGTCGGCTAGACCGGCCGCGCCTGCCGATGCGCACAATCCGTGCAACTGGCTAGGTTGACGCGGCCGCGCCGGAACACGATATCTGCTGTCATGACGACCGCCGCTGAAGGGCAGGATATGAACGCGCCAGACAAGATTCCCGCTGCAACCTTAGCCGACAGCGTCGTCGACTGGCTGACCACCGGGACGCAAAACGAGCGTTTCATCGACAACATCTTCGCGCAGATGTGCATCCGCCTCCAGCAAGCCGGCATTCCGCTCAAGCGCGCGACGCTTCACGTCCAGATACACCACCCGCAATGGCTGGGCGCCCGCATCATGTGGTCCGACGGCATGCGGGAAGCTGAAATCGGGCGGGTCGATTTCGACGTCAGGGAGCGCTCCGAATTCATCGGCAGCCCTGCCAACGAGCTACTGGAAGGCGCAACCGAGGTCAGGGAGAATCTCGAACGTGATCCCGCGTTCGGCCGCAAGCACGCGCTCTATGACGAGATGCGCTCGAAGGGCCTGACCGATTATGTCGCCTGGCCGCTCTATCACACCCTCGGCAAGCGCCATCTCGTCACCTTCGCGACCGACCGCCCTGGCGGCTTCGAGGATTCGCACATCGCGGCGCTGAAGAAATTGCTGCCGGTGCTGGCGCTGGTCAGCGAAATCCGCATCAAGAACCGCCTGGCGCGCACGCTGCTGGAGACCTATGTCGGCTCTCATGCCGGCGAGCTGATCCTCGCCGGCGCCACGCGGCGCGGCACCGGCACCACCGTGCGCGCCGCGATCATGATCTGCGATCTCAGGGATTTCACCAAGATCTCCGACAACTGGCCGCGCGACGACGTCATCGATCTGCTCAACGATTATTTCGACGCGATGTCGGACCCGATCGCGCGGCATGGCGGGGAGATCCTGAAATTCATCGGCGACGGCCTGCTCGCGATCTTCCCGCTCAGCCAGCCCAACGCCTGCGCCAATCTGTTGCGCGCCGTCGCCGAGGCCCGCCAGGCCATGACGGCACTGAACGAGCGCAACAGCGGCACGGGGCGCGCGCCGCTCAACTACGGCATCGGCGTCCATGTCGGCGACGTCATGTACGGCAATATCGGATCGTCAAGCCGGCTCGACTTCACCGTGATCGGCCCCGCCGTCAACATGGCCTCGCGCCTCGAGGCTCTCACCAAGCAGATCGGCAAGCCGGTGCTGCTGTCGCGCGACTTCGCCGAGCTGGTGGATCGGGAGTTCGAGCTGGAGCGCGTCGGCAAGCATGCCGTGCGCGGCTTCAGCGAGCCGATCGAGTTGTTTGCGTTTGGCGCCTCATAGCTCTGTTTTGCCCGCAACACCCTGCTTGCCGGTTCCGATCACCAGCACGGTGGTGGTGCCATGCGCCAGGATCTTGCCGTCGGGCCCGAGCACGCGCGCCTCGGCGGAAATGACCTGTCGTCCCTGCGACACGACTTGGGCCTCGGCGCGGACCCGACCGGTCTTGACCGTGATGGGCCTTGAAAAATTTCCCTTGGTCTCGATCGTCACGTAGCCGATCCCCGCCGGCAGCAGCGTGTTCGCGGCGCAGCCGCCGACACTGTCGATCAGCGTCAGCGCCCAGCCGCCATGGACGCCACCCATCGGGTTGAGCAGGTGCGGCCCAGGCTCGCCCTCGAAGGCAGCAAAACCGTCGCCGACCTCGGTGATCCAGAACGTCATCTGCTGCGAGATCGGCGCCTGCGGCAGCCGGCTATCGATGATGGCCTGGAGGATCTCCTTGCCCGTCATGCCTTCGACGCCGGTCGGCGAGGGCAGTCCATAGCGATATTCGGTCACGATGCTCGCCTCCTGCGACACGGGCAATCCATTCGGGTTTACGTCGTTATTGCATGCATATACAAATAATGTATATACACATACCTATGAAACCATCGAAGCAGCCCCGCAAGACCTTACGTGCCGACGCCGCACGGCTGATCGGGAGCTGCGCCGGCCTCGGCAGCCGGCTCGCCGCCCGCCGCATCACACAGTTTCTGGAGGGCGAGCTCGTCGGCGCAAACCTCACGCTCGCCCAGCTCGGGTTGATGGCGCAGCTTGCGGCCGCGCCGGATGACACGATCGCAGCGCTGGCCAGGCGCACCGGTCTCGACCAGTCGACCTTGTCCAGAAATCTGCGCGCGCTGGAAGTCGAGGGTCTGGTCGAAATCGCCATCGTCGAGACCGATCTTCGCCGTCGTGCCGTCTGGCTGACGGAGAAGGGGGCGCGCCGATTGGAGCAGGTCATCCCGTTGTGGCGCGATGCGAATGTCAGGCTGTCCCGCCACGTCGACAGCGAACTCGTGCTGAGGCTGGCGCGCGAGAGCGAAAGATTGCCTTAGCGGCGAAGGGCCGGCGTCCTTATGGGACGCCGACCCTCCGGCGCTAGTTCTTCGTTCCGAGAACCTCGACCGGCTCGATCGAGGGTGGCGACGAAAAGAGCTCGGGCGCCTTGGCCATCAGCGCCTGACCGATCGGGCCGTTGAGGTGCCTCTCGCGTCCATTCTCGTCGTTGAATGTATCGAACACGCCGAACGTCGTCGGAGACAGCCTGATGGCGTACCAGTTGATCGTAGTGGGCTCTTTTTTGGCCATGTCGAGCGCCATCTGGAGGAATTCTGCCACCGCCTGCTCTTTGCCGGGTTTGGCTTCGAAGCGGGCGAGGAAAGCGAGCTTGATCATCGAGGTCTCCATGAAGCTTTCTGAGAGGATCGGGAAGCGTTCTCAAACTAGCCGCGGCGCTTCCATCGGCCCATGGTCAGGAATGACATCTTTGATGCGGATGCAGCCATGAAGATCGACGTGCTCGCGCTCAATGGCGTGTTCGATACCGGCCTCGCCGCGGTGCTCGATGCCTTTGCGACGGCAAACCAGCTCGCTGCCGCTGAAAAGCTTGCATCGATCGCATTCGACGTCACCGTCATCGGCCTGTCACGCCAGCTTCGCAGCAATCAGGGATTCAAGCTCGCCGTCTCTCAGGCGCACGGTCGCCCGCCGCCGGATTGGGTGGTCGTTCCCGCGATCGGCGAACGGGCGCCGGAGCCGCTCGCCGCCGCGCTTGCCGCGCCCGAGGCACAGGCCGCCGCCCGCATCCTGCGGCAGTGCGCCGATGCTGGCACGCAGGTCGCGGCCGCCTGTATCGGCACGTTCATCGCCGCGGAGGCCGGCGTGCTGAACGGCGAGCTCGCGACGACCACGTGGTGGCTGGCGCCGTATTTCCGTCAGCGCTATCCGCTGGTCCGGCTCGAGGACGAGCGCATGCTGGTGCGCTCGGGTCGTGTGCTGACCGCCGGCGCGGCGCTCAGCCATATGGACATGGCGCTCTGGCTGATCCGCCAGGTCAGCCCGTCGCTCGCCGAGACGACGGCGCGCTACCTGATCGTGGATTCGCGGCCGGCCCAATCGATCTATGCGATCAGCGATCACCTCCTGCATTCTGATCCGCTCGTGCAGCGGTTCGAGCGCTGGGCCCGAGAGCATCTTGCCGACGGCTTTTCGCTCGACGAGGCCGCTCGCGCCGCCGGCGCGAGCAAACGGACGTTGATGCGGCGCGTCCGCGATGCGCTTGGCAAAAGTCCGCTGGCGTACATCCAGGATCTGCGGGTCGAGCGTGCGGCGCATCTGCTGCGGACGTCCAATGATGACGTCGAGAAGATCGCGGCCGCCGTCGGCTATGCAGAAGGTGTCACCTTGCGCAACTTGCTCCGCCGCAAACTCGGCCGTGGTGTGCGCGAGCTTCGCGCGGACGCGCGCGGGTCCAATGCGGGGAACGCCGCCGGAAGGACAGGGCAAGGCCGCTCAGACGATTGAGCCTGGTCTCTGCCGATCGGGCGGTTCACTGACGAGCTGATGCGCCTTGCGAAACGGGCCTGAGACCCGGTCAGACAATCTTCGCGTGCTGTTGCCAAGGGGTGAACGTCCAACTACGCTCAACGCTCAGCTCCGCCTGTCCACAAGCCGCGTCGTCATGCCCAAATTCCTTCGTGTCGGCCTGCATCAGTCGAATGTATCCGGATACACGTCGAAGGCGTGGTGCGTGCGGCGGGTCGGCTCGGCGGTGTTCCTGAAATGGGGCGCTGTGGAGGTCCAGGGCGCGGGGAATGGACGCAAGGTCTATTGGTCGCGTCTGCCGCAGGAAAAGACAATTCGTTGCCGCACGGCGAAACGCGCCCAGGACTACACGAAATCCGCGATCGCGAAGCGGCGCAGTCACGACTATGAGCCGCTCAGCGGCACCATCGCGACCCGGCGCAAATCCGCGGGCGCCGACCTCAAGCAGACGCTCGCCACGATCCTGGTCGTGGACATCGTCGGCTCCACCGCCAAAGCCGCCAGGCTCGGCGATGCGCGCTGGACCAAGGTGGTGGGTCTGTATTACGCCGCCGTCCGCAAGGAGTTGAAGGCCTCGCGCGGCAAGGAAGTCGTGACAACAGGCGATGGCGTGCTGGCGACCTTCAAGCTGCCTGCCGCCGGCATCAATTGCGCGACCGCGATTCAGAAGGCCGTGCGCACGCTCGGTCTCGATATCAGGGTCGGCCTGCACGCCGGTGAGTATACGATCAGCGGCGGCGAGATGGTCGGTCTCGCTTTCCACATCGGCACGCGCGTGGCCGCCAAGGCGCGCGCCGGCGAAGTGCTGGTCTCGAGCGCGGTGAAGGACCTGCTCGCGGCGCAGTCCCAGATCCGTCTGAGGGATCACGGCAGCCACCAGCTCAAGGGCGTGCCGGCGCGGTGGCGGTTATACCGGGTGGAAACCTAGGAGAGCGGTACGAACCTGGTCCACGACGCCGGCCCAGTCGCCTCGCGCGGGTTGTCTGAACAAGCGCATCGACCGATACCACGGGCTGTCGTCGCGATCGAGCAGCCAGCGCCAGTCCGGGGTGAAGGGCAGCATCGTCCAGACCGGCGCGCCAAGCGCGCCGGCGAGGTGAACGACGCTGGTGTCGACCGAGATCACCAGGTCGAGGCAGGACACCAGTGCAGCGGTGTCGCTGAAATCGGTGAGCTGGTCCGTGAGGTCGATGATGTCACGACGTTCGCCGAGGAAGGCGCGGTCGTCGTCGCGGATGCCCTTTTGCAGGGACACGAACTGGACGCCGCAATCGAGCAGCGGGGCCAGCGCGCGCAAGGCGACCGACCGGTTGTGATCGTTCTTGTGGCCGGGATCTCCCGACCAGACCAGAGCGACGCGCAAGCGCGTGCGGGGGCCAAGCCGCTGCTCCCACGCGTTCACCTGCACCGCCGCGGGTAGGGGAAGGTAGCAGTCCGCGAGCGGGATCGTGTCGAGCCGCGTCGCGAATGCCAGCGGCAGGCTTCCGAGAGGACAATGCAGGTCGAACGCCAGCGACGGAGTCGATGACCGGTCGACGCAATGTGCAACGCCGCGGACGCCGGCCAGCAGCTGCCGGACCGCCGGCTTGACCTCCAGGATGACCCGAGCCCCGAGCGCGGCCACCATGGGGGCATAGCGCGCAAACTGAATGGAATCGCCAAGTGCCTCGTCGGCATGGAGCAGGATGGTCTTGCCGTCGACCGGCTGGTCGCCAAGCCAGAGCGGTTGGGAGAAGCCGCGCTGCGCAAGGCCGAGCGACGGCGCTGTCCAGCGGGCCTCGCGCCCAAGCCAGCCTCGCTCGAAATCTCCGGTCAGCATCTGCAGCAGCGCGAGATTCCAGATCGTGTCCGCATTGCCGGGGTCGACCGCCAGCGACCGGTGAAAGGTCGCGAACGCCTCATCCAGCAATTGCAGGCTCCACAGCGCCCGCGCCTTTTCGTTGAGCGCTGCGGAGAAATCCGTTCGAAGCGCGAGCGCGCGATCGAAGCTCGCAAACGCCTGGTCCATGCGGCCGAGGCGCGCGTGCAGTGTACCGAGATTCTTGTGCGTCTCGGCCTCGCCAGGGTTCAGCGCGATGGACCTCTCGAAGTCGGCTTGCGCGTCCGCGAACCGGCCGAGCCGCTGCAGGCAAAGGCCGCGCGTTTGATACAGGGGCGCGACATTGGGATTGAGCCGCTCGAATGCGTTGAAGCATTCCAGCGCTTCGGCATAGCGGCCGCGGCCGAACAACGCCTGGCCCTGCTTCGCAGCCTCCAGACTTTGCAGAACGGCGGCCGAATTCTCCGGCGCGATATCAGGGGACTGCCTGGCCGCGGCCCGGCGCTCACTACGGTTCATCGGCTGACCAGAAAGGGAGACGGCGTCTCGTCGCCGCAATGTCTGGTGCGAAGCTGGTGTGGAGCTGGCGCTTTGGACGCAGCGGCCGTTTGCGCCGTGATGACCTCACCGCGGCCTGCATTCGAACGCGAGCTTATTTCAAGGACAGGACGACCGGACCTGCCACCGGATCGGTGACGCCAAGGCCGTTGCCCAGATCTTCGAGAGTCTCGCGAAATGAATTCAGGGTGGCAATCATGTCCGGTCGCGCTTTGACGCACGCGTCGATGTCATGCCATTCGGCGATGATGCAATAGGCATGATCGCCTGTCTTGATGATGTTGGCATGCACCAGACCCGGCCAGGCCGTGCCAATATTCTTGTGGGCATCCAGAAAGTCCTGATCGCGCCCGGGCTTCACGCGAAAACGCACGGTATTGAAAGCGGTCACGCTCGTCTCCCATGGTTCTGTATGATTTTCGAATATGAATGGCGTCGAGGCGGTCGTGCCGCCTGAAGGCGCACGCATTTCACGGCTCATTTGCGGGACTGCAATCCGATCCCCGCCCGGAGCTTAGCACGGCGGTTCCGCGCCGAACATGGCCGCTGAGCCTGGATCTCGCCGGGTGGATGTTGCGACGGCCTGAAGCCGTCGGGCTCGCGTTTGACAAAGCCGATACGGCGCCGCTACCTTCTCATCGCTTGCAACAAGAAGCACGTTGCTCAACGCGCGCAATGGCAAGCTGTCAACTGGTGTCATCGGCCGGTCACGCGGCGCCTTGATCGACACCGGGTCAGGGAGGGAAAGTCATGAGCGGCCTTGCGCTGTCGCGTCGTTCATTGATCGGAGCGGGTATCGGCGCTGCAACATTGGCGAGCCTCGTTGGCTTGCCTGCTGCGGCGCGGGATTTGCGGCTGCGCATGTTCTGGTGGGGCGCCAAGGAGCGGGCGGAGCGTACCGACAAGGTCAATCAGCTCTACCAGACGAGCCATCCTGACATGACGATATCAGGCGAGTCGCTCGGCTGGACCGATTATTGGGCGCGGCTGGCGACGCAAACCGCCGGTCGCAATGCGGCCGACGTGCTGCAGATGGATTACCGCTACATCTTCGAATACGCGCGCCGCGGTGCCCTGTTGCCGCTTGACGCCTACGTGCCGAAAACGCTCAACCTGACGGATTTCAGCCCGGCCGCCGTCGACAGCGGCAAGGTCGACGGCAAGATCTACGGCGTCAGCCTCGGCCTCAATTCGACGGCGATGGTCTATGACAAGGGGCTGATTCAGAGCCTTGGCCTGAAAGAGCCGGTCTGGAACATGACCTGGAGCGAGATCGGCGATCTCGCCGCCGAGGTCACCAAGGCCGCCAAGCGCGAGGGCTATACGGGCATGGAGGACGGCGGCGGCAACGAGCCGCTGCTCGAGGTCTGGCTCGCCCAGCGTGGCAAGTCGCTGTACACGGGCGAGGGCAAGGTCGGTTACGACGACAAGGACATGACCGAATGGTTCGCCTTCTGGGGTGACATGCGCAAGCGCGGCGCTTGCGCCACGCCGGATACCCAGGCGCTCGACCGCGGCGAGATCGACTCGAACCTGTTGTCGCTCGGCAAGATCGCGATGACCTTTGCCCACTCCAACCAGCTCGTCGGCTTCCAGGCCATCAACAAGAGCAAGCTCGGCCTCTCCACATTCCCGGATGGCGGACAAGGCGCGAGGCCCGGCCAGTATCTGAAGCCGGCGATGATGTGGAGCGTCTCGGCGCAGTCGAAGCAGGCCGAGGCTGCGGTTCAGCTGGTCAGTTACTTCGTCGCTGACGTCGAGGCCGGCAAGCTGCTCGGCGTCGAACGGGGCGTGCCGGCCTCCTCAGCGATACGCAGTGTCGTGACGCCGACGCTCGACGACCTCGGACGCGCCATGGTCGACTATATCAGCCTGATCAGCGACAAGGTCGGGCCGCTGCCGCCTCCGCCGCCGCGCGGCGCCGGCGAGATCCAGAGTGTGCTGCGACGCGTCAACGAGCAGGTCGGTTTCGGCCGTCTCACACCCGCGGACGGCGCCAAGCAGTTCGTCGCCGAAGCGTCCGCCGTGCTGGCCCGCGGTTAGATCAGGTGGCGGATACGCTGATCGACGATGCGACCGCGAGGCAGGCCTTGCCGGCCGCGCCGGCGGCTGAATTGTCCTGGCGCGAGAGTGCGACCGGTTATCTCTTTCTCGCGCCCTGGCTCGTCGGATTTTTCGGCCTCACGCTGGGGCCGGCACTGATCTCGCTGTATCTGTCGTTCACGGATTACGATCTGCTCAGCAGTCCGCGCTGGGTCGGCGCCGCCAACTATATCCGCATCGCAACGAGCGATCCCAAGTTCAGCGCGGCGATGCACGTCACGTTTCTCTATGTGGCGCTGTCGGTGCCGCTCAAACTCGCCTTCGCACTGCTGGTCGCCATGATGCTGAACCGGGGCTTGCGCGGCCTGCCGCTGTATCGGGCGATCTTCTATCTGCCGTCGCTGATCGGCGCGAGCGTCGCCGTCGCCGTGTTGTGGCGCCAGCTGTTTGCCAGCGACGGCCTGCTCAACCAGGCACTGAAGATCTTCGGCATCCACGGACCGAGCTGGATCTCCAATCCCGACACCGCGCTCTACACGCTGGTGGCGTTGAGCGTGTGGCAATTCGGCTCGCCGATGATCATCTTTCTCGCCGGCCTGCGCCAGATTCCGAAGGACGTCTATGAGGCCGCGGAGATCGATGGCGCCAGCCGCAGCCAGCAATTCTGGCGGATCACCCTGCCGCTGCTGACGCCGGTGCTTTTCTTCAACCTCGTGGTGCAGACCATCGACGCCTTCAAGGCCTTTACGCCGGCCTTCATCATCAGTGGCGGCACCGGCGGCCCGATCGACGCGACGCTGTTCTACACGCTCTATCTCTACCAGGAGGCCTTTGCCTATTTCCGCATGGGCTATGCGTCCGCGCTGGCCTGGGTGCTGGTGGTGATCATCGCTGTATTCACCGCGCTGTCCTTCCTGTCGTCGCGCTACTGGGTGCATTACGATGGCTGATCTTGCGACACCGGATGACGTTTCGCCCCCGCGCGATCCACGCCGCCGCGCGCTGACCTATCACGTCCTGCTGTGCCTCGCCTCGATCGCCATGCTGTATCCGCTCTTGTGGATGCTGGCGAGCTCGTTCAAGCCGGACAGCGACATCTTCGGCACCACCTCGCTCTGGCCGCGCCATTTCAGCCTCGACGCCTATTGGCGCGGCTGGTCCGGGCTGCAGGTGACGTTCGGGAAGTTCTTCCTCAATTCACTGGTGGTGTCGCTGTGCAGCGTAGTCGGCAACGTGATGTCGTGCTCGCTCGCGGCCTATGCGTTCGCCCGGCTGAAGTTCCGCGGCCAGAAATTCTGGTTCGCGCTGATGCTCGGCACCTTGATGCTGCCGTATCACGTCACGCTGATTCCGCAATACATCCTGTTCCTCAATCTCGACTGGGTCGACACCTTCCTGCCCTTGATCGTGCCGAAATTCCTGGCGGTGGACGCTTTCTTCATTTTCCTGCTGGTGCAGTTCTTCCGCGCGATCCCGCGCGAGCTCGACGAGGCCGCGATGATCGACGGCTGCGGTCCCTGGCGCATCTACTGGATCGTGATCCTGCCGCTGTCGGTGCCGGCGCTGGCCACGGCCGCCGTGTTCACCTTCATCTGGACCTGGGACGACTTCTTCGGGCCGCTGATCTATCTCAACGACATGAACTCCTACACGGTGCAGCTCGGCTTGCGCAGCTTCGTCGATTCCACCGGCAAGTCCGACTGGGGCGCGCTGTTCGCCATGTCTACGCTGACGCTGCTGCCGCTGTTCGCGCTCTTCCTGTTCTTCCAGCGCCTGTTGATCGACGGCATCGCCACCACCGGGTTGAAGGGCTGACCTTGCAGGACGCATCACCCGCATGAACTGCCAACGAGAGAAGAAAAGCCATGAGCAAATTGCGTTTCGCCGCGATCGGCATCAATCACGCCCATATCTACGGCCAGGTGGAATGCCTGCTGAACGCCGGCGCGGAGCTGGTCGGCTTTCATGCCGTCGAGGACGATCTGGCGAAGGCTTTCGCGGCAAGATATCCGCAGGCGCCGCGAGTCGCCGAGCGGGCGAGATTGCTCGAGGACAAATCCATCGCGCTGATTCTGTCGTCCGGAGTTCCCGCCGACCGCGCGCCGCTCGGCATCGAGGTGATGCGCCACGGCAAGGACTATATGAGCGACAAGCCGGGCATGACGTCGCTTGAGCAATTGGCCGAGGTGCGCGCCGTGCAGGCCGAGACCAAGCGGATCTATTCGATCTGCTATTCCGAGCATTTCGAGACCCGCTGCACCGTGAAGGCCGGCGAGCTGATCGCATCAGGCGCGATCGGCAAGGTCATCAACACCGTCGGGCTCGGCCCGCACAAGCTGAAGAATCTGCCGCGGCCCGACTGGTTCTATTCGCGCGAGCGCACCGGCGGCGTCCTGACCGACATCGCCTCGCATCAATGCGAGCAGTTCCTGTTCTTCGCCGACGCGCTCGACGCCAAAGTCGTCAGCGCGACCGTCGCCAACCGTGCCAATCCCGACAGGCCGGAGTTGCAGGATTTCGGCGAAATGCTGCTGCAGACCGGCGACGTCACCGGCTATGTCCGTGTCGACTGGTTCACCCCCGACGGCTTGCCCAATTGGGGTGACGGCCGCATCACCATTCTCGGCACGGAGGGCTACATGGAGCTGCGCAAATATATCGACGTCGCCGGGCAGGGGGGCATCGACCACCTCATCATGGTCGATCGCAAGGGTGTCCATCGGATCGACTGTTCCAATGTCGAGCTGCCCTATGGCCGCCAGCTCATCGCCGACGTGCGCGACCGCACCGAGACCGCGATCCCGCAGGCGCGCTGCTTCAAGGCCATGGAGCTGGCGCTCACCGCGCAGGCGATGGCGGAAGGACGGGTGTAAGGCATGTCGAAGCGCAGGACAGTCGCCGTTGTCGGGCTCGGCATCGGCCGCAGCCATATCGACGAAGCTTATGCGCGCTTGCGCGACCGGTTCGATCTGCAGGCGATCTGCGACCTCAGCGAGGAACGTCTCGCCGCCGTCGGGGACGAGTTCGAGGTCGCCCGCCGGACCACCTCGTTCGACGAGGTGCTGGCGATGGACGATATCGACATCGTCGATATCTGCACGCCGCCGACGCTGCACTTTCCGCAAGTGATGGCGGCGCTTGCAGCGGGCAAGCACGTGATCTGCGAAAAGCCGCTGGTCGGCTCGCTGCACGAGATCGACCGGATCGTCGCCGCCGAGGCCGGAGCGCGCGGGCGCATCATGCCGGTGTTCCAGTATCGCTTCGGCAACGGCCTGCAGAAGGCGCGGCGCATCATCGAGCTTGGTCTCGCCGGCAAGCCTTACCTGGCGACTATCGAAACCGCCTGGCTGCGCGGCGCCGCCTATTATTCCGTGCCGTGGCGCGGCCGCTTCGCGACCGAGCTCGGCGGGGCGCTGCTCACCCACGCCATCCATTCCCACGACATCCTGACCTGGCTGATGGGCGACATCTCCGAAGTGTATGCGCGAACCGCAACGCGCGTGAACGCGATCGAGGTCGAGGATTGCGCGGTGGCGAGCCTCGTGATGCAAAGCGGCGCGCTGGCATCGCTGGCCGCCACGCTGGGATCGGCCAAAGAGATCAGCCGTCTCCGGTTCTGCTTCGAGCACGTCACCTTCGAGAGCTCGCTGTCGCCTTATGCGCCCGGCGACGATCCCTGGCAGATCATCGCGACCTCGCCGGAAGCCGAAGCTGATATCGCCGGCGCGCTGGACGGGTTCGCGTTCGTGCCGTCGCGGTTCGAGGGCTTGATGGCGGCTTATCACCAGGCGCTGGAAAATGGCGGCCCGTTGCCGGTGACGTTGCAGGACGCGCGGCGTTCGCTGGAGCTGATCACCGCGCTCTATCACGCCGCCGAAACCGGCGCGGCGGTGAGGCTGCCGATCGGCAAGGACCATCCGAAATATCGCGGCTGGCGGCCGGCAGCGGCGCCCGCGCCGGGTCAATGAGGCGGAAGCAACGCGATTTCGGCCTTCGCTGCGCCCCGCTCAGGCGCATGATGGGGTAGTTACGTAATTACGGTGACAGTGCACTTAACTCATGAGCCTTCGAGAGAGCGAATTGAGTGCACTGTCACCGTAATGCTTTCTTGTGCACGTTCGTGCGCGTTTGCTCACCGGGTTTCCGTTGGATTTCCGGCGGGAAAGGGGCTTCCCCTCTGAAGACCTGCTTTCATCAATTACGTGACAGTGCACTTAACTCATGAGCCTTCGAGCCAGCGAATTGAGTGCACTGTCACCTTAATGCCGTCATGCCATGAGAGGTCAACCCGACTTCACCGCACGCCGGTGCCCTTGCAGCGCTGGCACTTCACCACCTTGTCGCCCTTCTTGAGCAGGCCTTTGCCCTCGCAATTCTTGCATTTCTGCTTCTTCTTGATGTTCGGGCCTTTTTCGCTCGTCATGAAAGTCTCCTGACGCCGTGCGACCATGATCCCTCGCCATGTCTGGCGAGGGCGCCACGTCGCAGCTTCGCAAAAAGACCCTACAGGTCGACCAGGCCGCCGTCGACGAACAGTTCGGCGCCGGTGGTGTAGGTGGCGTCGGCGGCAAGGTAGAGCGCGGCTGCGGCCACTTCAGCCGCCGTGCCGGTGCGGCCTAGCGGGATGCGGGTCTTGGCGCCTTCGATGAAGCCCTCCTTCTGGGCGGGCGTGAGGCCGCCCTTGTCGAGGATCGGGGTGATGATCGGACCCGGGCTGATGGTGTTGACCCTGATGCCGCGCGGGGTCAGCTCCTTGGCGATGGTGCGGCCGAACGAGCGCAGCGCCGCCTTGGTCGAGCCGTAGACGGTGGCGCCGCCGAGGCCGCCAGTCGCGCCCGCCACCGAAGCGGTCAGGATGATCGCGCCGCCGTCCGGAATGACCGGAATGGCATGCTTGATCAGGAAGAACGCGCCCTTCACGTTGACGTTGAACTGGCTGTCGTAGAGCGCCTCATCGACTTGTGCGATCGGCGCGAACTTGGCGATGCCGGCGTTGACGAACAGCACGTCGATGCGGCCGTGCTTGGCCTTGACCTGGTCGACCAGCGCCTTCGTGGCGGCCACGTTGCCGGCGTCCGAGAGCAGCACCTCGATGCCAGGCAGCGCCGCCTTGGCGGCCTCCACCGAGCGCTCGCTGGAGCCGGTGACGACGACGGTCGCGCCCTCGGATTGAAACAGTTTGGCAGTCTCGGCGCCGATGCCGGTGGTGCCGCCGCTGATGAGAGCGATCTTGCCGTCGAGCTTGGCCATGATGGTGTCCTGGGCTGGGTGGTTGGTCTGGCCAGACAGATGGGGGCTGCCGCGGTGCACGCAATGGTGTCGGCCGTTTGCTCATCATCGCGTCTTCAGGCGGGACCGCGCAAAACGAGGACGATAGCGCATCTCACGTCAGGCGGCAGTCCGGCACAGCTGATTCAAGCCTGCGAACGGAGTGCACTATCACCGTCACAGGATCGCGCGCGACGGAACCTTCCGCTCAGCCCCCGGTTCGCCCAAATTCGCGGCGGCGCACTTGTCACTCCCGGGCCAGCGCTTGTTGATGTAGGGTCTGCCGATGTCACCGTCCGATCCCGTCAGGAGTGCCCACGACCGCCGCCAACGCAGGCTGTTGATCGTGCTGGTTCTCGGATTTGTTGTTTTTGCCGCCGCTGCGGCCGCGCTTTTTGACGTCCTGCAGCCCGAAACCCTGCGGATCGCGGTCGGGCCCGCGGGCAGCGACGACCATCAGGTGGTCCAGGCGATGGCCCAGGCTTTCGAGGAGGAGAGCAGGACGGTCAGGCTCGCTCCGATCACCACCGATGGAGCGGCCGCATCCCTGGCTCTGCTGGGCGCCGGAAAGGCCGACCTCGCGATCGGCCGCGGCGATCTGGCCATGCCGGCCGACGCGCAGACATTGGCCGTCCTCCGCAAGAATTACGTGGTGCTGTGGACGCCCTCGGGCCGGCCGGGCAAGAACGCCAGGAAGAAGTCCACGGCAAAGATCGAGGAGATCGCTGATCTCGCCGGTCACAAGGTCGGCATCATCGGAAAGTCAGGAGCCAACGTCGCGGTCCTGCGGACCGTTCTGGAGGGCTCAGGCGTGCAGCCCGACAAGGTTGCCACGGCTCAGTTCGGGACCGACGAAATCCAGAAGCTTGCCCAGGACGCCACCCTCGATGCGTATCTCGCCGTCGGTCCGCTCGACAGCAGGATCACCGCCGACGCGATCGCGGCGACGGCCGGATCGCGCGGCGCCCCGAAGTTTCTTGCCGTGGACACGTCCGAGGCCATCGCCTTGAAGCACCCCCGCTACGACGCCGAGGAGATTCCGGGCAGCGTCTTCAGCGCGAGCCCGGCCTGGCCCGAGGACAAGGTCGACACCATCAGCGTCAATCATCTCATCCTGGCCAGAAAGGAACTGTCGGAAGCCAGAGCGGCGGCCTTCTATCGGCAGCTTTTCGCCGTGCGCGACACCATCGCGCAACGTGTCGCCGGCGCCGCGCACATTACCAAGCCCGACACGGAGAAGGAGGCGGAGCCCTCCGTGCACAGGGGGGCCGCGGCGGTCATCAACGGGACGGAGCGGACCTTTCTGGACCGGTACGGCGACTATTTCTGGTTCGCCTTGCTGCTTCTGTCCGGCATCGGTTCGGCCGCCGCCTGGCTGCGCCGCTATCTGAACCGGGACGAAGGGGACGACGACACCAGCCACCGCAACCGCATTCTTGCCGTGGTCGCGGAGGTTCGCAACGCGCGGTCCGAACAGGACCTGTCGACATCGCAACGCGAAGTCGACGCGATCATCGGCGAAATCCTGAAGGGCTACGACGACGGCGCGATCGAACAGGAGGATCTGGCCGCATTCGATCTGGTCCTCGAGCTGTTCAATCACGCCGTCGCCGAAAGGCGAGCGACGTTGCAGAGCGATCCAACCGATCAGGCGAAGACTCAGAGTCCGAGCCTTGCCGCTCGCCGGTAGAGGCATGTGGGACGTGAGAGCGTATTGAGCTGGACGCAGCTGCTCAAAGGTCACCGCGGCGCCTCTTGATCAGTATTACGGTGACAGTGCATACAATCCATCAGCCTTCGAATCCGCAAATTAAGTGCACTGTCACCGTATGGCAGTTTATTGTCACAGGCGATATGCGGAGCCGAAGCATTTGCCGGTGGCAGCAGTCTGTGATAGCAGCAACTAACTAGCAAAGGCTCCGAGCTAGCGGCATCGGCCCAGGCAAGAAGCATGGATCCGCAGGAAACAATCCGCTTGTTGGACGAGCTTGTAACGCTCGGTTTCAGCAATGAAGCATTTCAAGTGCTCCATCACTTCGGCGACGAGGCAACTATTCATGCGCACCGCGCCTACTGCGAATCTCCCGATACCTTCAGGGCCGGTGGCAATAATGAGCTGGTTCAAGAGCGACTAAGAATGGTGCTTGCTGCATACAGGGCAGGGGGATTCAAATCGCGCAATCCAGGAGTTTTTGTCGCCTTGGCGGAAGCCGCCGTCAGGGATGGCGTTCCCCGATGAGTGTCACAGTGTTGGATCTCAGAGGGTGTGATTCTTTTGTAGCCGAGTAGAAAGTGATGGCGGGCGCGGCGCTGGGCGTGATTCCGTGCAAGGGCTGATTTGCAGGAAGCAGACGATGGCCGATGACAAGCTGTTTGGAGATTTGCCTGAACAGGCCAAGCCGCAGGCTAATGTCGTGCGGCATGGCGCGCCGCGCCCGCGGGAGCCGAAGCGGGATTACGGGAATTACGGTGACAGTGCACTTAACTCATCAGCCTTCGAGATCGCGAATTGAGTGCACTGTCACCCAAAGACAACTTCGACATTGCCGCCCGGCCAATCCCCAACAAAATCTGCAAATTTGTCGGCAACTGTCCAATTTGGGTTGGAACTTTTCGTTCCATGCGCAGTTTATTGGTCTTTGAAGGCACATTCCGGGGCTAGGGGTGTTTCAACAAGTCTACCAATTTTGCACGTCATATGGCGGACTGGTCTGGCTCATGCTCGCGGCCGATTTGTCCATTGCCCTGGCATATTTTGCCATTCCCGTGACTATGGCGGTCGTCCTCAGGCATCGGAAGGACGATGTACCTTACCCATGGCTTTGGACGTTGTTCGTGATATTTATCATCGCCTGCGGGTTGACCCACGTCGTGCACGTATGGTCGGCCTTCACGGGTGTCGAATATCTCGCTGCGCAAGTCACCATCGGGCTGATCACGGCAACGGCGTCAGTCGGCACTGCAATCGCATTCGCTTTTGTCTTGCCACAGATGAAGAACCTGCCTTCGCCGAAGCAGCAGCGTGCCCTTTTGGAGCAGGAGGTTGCATATCGAACCAAAGAGAAAGATCGGCTGATCCGCGAGATCAACCACCGGACAGGCAACCAGCTTCAAATCATAAGTTCGCTTCTGCGTTTGGAACGGAAGGTTGCCGATAACGACAAGACATTGGCAATGCTTGATCGGTTGGCTGCCGAGGTTGAGCGTATGAATGAGAGGCATCGCGCTCATTCAACCTTTGATTATCTGGGACCAGATCATCTGTTTGATGACGTTATTCCCACAGCACAACAGTTGCCTCTTACCGACAAACGACATCCTGCCGGGGGCTAAAGTGCGGTCATAGCTGCGTTTTTTGCTCGAAAAGTTCCGTTGGGAATATCCTAATAAATGACTTGGAATTACGGCGACAGTGCTGGACTGCACCCCTGAAGTGAGACACGATAATTGCAGTGACAGGCGGTTGCCACGACGCCTTACCTTGGGTTGCTTTGCGTGAATGCGGTTGAAGGCGATCTTGCCTCCACTATAAGGCGCCGAGCTTCAATTTGTACCTTGGTCCATAACGGTCCTTCCCTGTGAAGCAGGACGCTCAGCCTCGTGATCGCCACGGTGCACAGGTGGTCGGGTTCTCCGGGTACGCATTCGGCCAATTCCCAGTCTGTGGGCGACATGAAGGACGGGTCCTTCCAATAGCTCGCGTGAAGTTCTCTTTTGTCCCACAAGCACGTCGCAGCTGTGCCTGCGCACGCAATCATTCGCTGCTGGATAGGATCCATGAGATCAATGTCGTATATCTCCGTTTGTCCGTACCACGTTCTTCCTTGGGAGCCTCTGTCCTCGTTTCGGTAGATTCGTGCCACGGGCCTTGGCCTCCCGTGACAACGACCGAAATGCTGGCCGACCACTAGATGACCAGCCTCATGTATCGCCATGAATCGCCTCTCACGCGCGCAGGTGCGTCTCAAGTCGCTTTTGCTGTCGTCCGGAGTTCTTTTCGCGGCCATGAGCGAGGAGATAGTCTCTATTTTGCTGGCACGAATGATGACAGAAAACGTTCGCGTCACCGTAACATCACACCAGCATGTTCCTCATCGCAGCGGGCAATCGTAAGTCGTGACGATATAGATTCCACGACGCATCCGTTTCGAAGCAACGATTTCGCAACTTGATCCAACGTGGCGGAGCCACTTCGAAGCCCCGCCGTCCTGAGTGAGGTTATCGCTCGGGTTCGAGACGAGGTAAGCGTCGTTTTCCATGCCTGCCATTCCCCAGCTTTCCCAATCCAGCATAACCGAGTCCCTGTCCGCGAACTCTCGCATTGCGTCATCGTGAGAGAGCGACCAGGCTAGAAACCGAACTTCATCCTTCGCTAGAGGCAGTGCCCAGAATGTTCCGCAGGCCAGCGTGAGCATCACCACCAGCGAGATGACGATCGAACGCGCTCGGGGCGACTTTCTCTCAACGCCTGCCCAGATGCAGAGCCCGATGCTAACCAATGCCACCGCGGGCAAGTAGATGAAGATGAGAAGCAGAAAGGTGCCAAAGTGTTTATCCCATGCAAAGGGGGCCGCAGTCGTGACCGCGGCAATAGCGGTAACAAGTGGCAGCCACCGGAGCGTATGAACAATTTTCTCGGGAGTTCGGGCAAAGGAGGTCATGGTTTCAAATTTATCGAAGAGGTCTTTGGAGTTGCAAGCACGAACAGGCTTTCGTCCGTCTTCGCTTTCAGCTTCGCCGGACACCACGCTTCGCGCTTCGGTCTCCGCGTGGCTGCGCCACGCGTAGCCCGCAGGGCGACCAGTCCGTCTTCGCTTTCGCTTCGCTCCAGCTACGCCGGACACCACGCTTCGCCCTTCGCTCTCCGCGTGGCTGCGCCACGCGTAGCCCGCAGGGCGAAGCGTGGTGGGCCCGGCAGGACTCGAACCTGCAACCAGACCGTTATGAGCGGCCGGCTCTAACCATTGAGCTACAGGCCCCGCCGCAGGGCGGCCGCGGGAAGGCGCGGCCGGCAACGGTGCGCGGTTCGTTTACAGGGATGGAGGCGGGGGTGCAATGCCGGGACGCCGCGATCGAACTGCCGGCGTCGTGGCCCGGGAGGTATTCCGAATAACCGAATTCTACGATGATGCCCTTATACGCCTGTTTTGCCCGACGGATCAAACGTTTTTTGGGTGATGTTCGGTTTCGTTGTCGTAACTTGCTGAAATCGCCTGACTTTTCTACTGTGCATGGGGTTGTTTTTCCCGTCCTGACGAGATGGGACCCGCGAAGCGCCCCTCCGTCGCCCGCTCAGTCCACCGAGACGCCGGCGAACTCCACGACCTTCTTCCACTTCTCCGTCTCATCAGTGACGAGCTTGCCGAACTCGGCCGGCGTCATCGGCTTGGGGATGCCGCCGTTCTCGCTCAGCCGCGCGAGGACCTTCGGGTCGGCCAGCGCCTCGTTGACCGTCTTGTTGAGGAGCTCGACGATCTCGCCCGGCGTGCCCTTCGGCGCGGAGATGCCGTAGAAGCCGACCGATTCGAAACCCGGCACGGTCTCGGCGATCGCCGGCACGTCGGGCACGGCCGGCCAGCGCTGCGGCGAGGTCACGCCGAGCGCGCGGACATTGCCGCCGCGCGACTGCTCGAGCGCGGAGGGCAGATTGTCGAAGATCAGCTGCACCTTGTTGGAGATGATGTCGGGGAAGGCGAGCGCCGATCCGCGATAGGGCACGTGCACCATGTCGCACTTGGTCATCGCCTTGAACAGCTCCGCCGACATGTGCACCGAGGTGCCGTTGCCGGACGAAGCGAACGAGATCTTGCCGGGGTTGGCTTTGCAATAGTCGATGAACTCCTGCACCGTCTTCACCGGCATCGCGTTGGAGACGACCAGCATGTTGGTGAGCTGCATGATGCTCGCCACCGGCACGGTGTCGCGCAGGAAGTCGAACGGCAGCTTCTTGTAGAGCGAGGTCGAGATCGCGTTGTTGGGCGCGACGAACAGCAGCGTGTAGCCGTCGGCCGGCGCATTGATCGCGGCGGCCGCCGCGATGTTGCCACCGGAGCCGGCGCGGTTCTCGACGATGAATTGCTGGCCGAGCCGGTCCGACAGCGCCTGCGCCATGATCCGCGCGACGATGTCGACCGGGCCGCCGGCGGCAAAGCCGATCAGCCAATGCACGGGACGATCAGGGTAGCCGGCGGAGGCGGGAGGGGACGCGGCGACGAGCGCGAGAAGAAACATCAGCCCGAAACCAGCGCCCCGCAAGATTCGCAACATGTCGCCTCCCATTGCTTTATTGTTGGGCGGCATGCTTTCACAAAAACCGCCCGCTGCCTACATCGCCTCTCGTCGATGTTGACGCAGGCGCAGCCGGACCGATGATGAAATTCGCAGTTCCCATCCTTCTCGGCGCGGCGCTGCTGCCCGGCTCCGCTGCTGCTCAAACCGGAGGCAAGGCCATTTCCACCGTGACGATCAGCCTGGGCACGGCGACGCCCGGCGGCGGCTTCCCGCTCTATGGCAACGCCTTCGCGGAGGTGATGAACGCCGCGGATCCCTCGCTCAGCATCGCCCCGCGCAACACCAGGGGCAGCAACGAAAACATTCCGCTCTTGGAGAAGGGCGAACTCGATCTCGCTCTTGTCGCGGGCGAGCCGGCCTATGAGGCCTTTGCCGGCATCGGGCGCGCACCGGTGCGGTTGAAGATCTTGACGGCGATCTATTCGAATCCTGGCATGTTCGTCGTGCGGGCGGACAGCCCCTACAAGACGATTGCCGATCTGGTCGGCCAGCCGGTCGCGTTCGGCGCCAAGGGCTCGGGCCTGCCGATCCTGGCGCGCTACGTGCTCGACGGTCTCGGGTTGAGGCAGGACGAGGACTTCAAGGCCATCTATCTCGACCGCGCCGGCGACGGCCCCGCAATGGTCGAGGACGGCCGCGTCGCAGCGCTCTGGGGCGCCGGCATCGGCTGGCCCGGCTTTGCCGCGGTGGCCTCGAGCGCCGCAGGCGCGCGCTTCATCGCGCCGAGCGCTGAAGAGATCACGCGCATCCGCGCCAGGCATCCATTCCTGAAGCCGCTGACCGTGCCATCAGGCAGCTACCCGAACCAGCGCGAGCCGATCGCCTCGCTCGGCTCCTGGAGCTTCGTGCTGACGCGCGAGGATCTGCCCGACGATGTCGCCTATCGTCTGGCAAAGACGCTGCATAATGTCGAGGCGACGTTCTGCAAGAAGCTCGCCCAGGCCTGCGAGACCAATGCGGCGAACACCGTCGCCGCCGCGCCGAGGCCGGAGCTGATCCATCCGGGCGTGATGAAATATTTTCGCGAGGTCGGTGTAGTGAAGTAGCGAATGGCGAGTGGTGAACAGCGAATGAAGCTCTTCTTCATTCGCTACTCCCTATTCGCCATTCGCCTCTTTCACTTCTTCACCATCGCGCATGCCGGGTCCGGCGGCCCGAACGCCTTGTCGCCGGAAATCGTGGTGAGGATCTTGTAATAGTCCCACGGATATTTGCTTTCCTCCGGCGTCTTCACCTGCACCAGCCAGAGGTCGTGCACCATCAGATTGTCATCGCGAAGCCTGCCGTTGCGGGCGAAGAAATCCTCGACCGGTTTTGCGCGCATCGCGGCGGCGACCTTGAGCGGATCGTCGGTGCCGGCGTCCTTGATGGCGTTGAGATAGTGGATCACTGATGAATAGACGCCGGCCTGCCACATCGACGGCATCTTGTTCATCTTGGCGAAATAGCGCTTCGACCATTCGCGCGTCTTGTCGTCCATGTCCCAATAGAACGAGGTCGTCAGCAGCAGGCCCTGCGCCGCCTGCAGGCCGAGGCCGTGGATGTCGGTGATCAGCGCGAGCAGCGCCGCCATCTGCTGGCCGCCCTTGAACACGCCGAACTCCGAGCCGGTCTTGATCTCGTTCATGTTGTTGGGGGGGCCGGCAGCGATGCCGATGATCTTGGCCTTGGAGGCCTGCGCCTGCAGCACGAAGGAGGAGAGGTCGGGCGTTGCCAGCGGCGGCTTCACCGAGCCCAGCACCTTGCCGCCATTGGCGGTGATGATGCTGGAAGCGTCGCGTTCGAGCGAGTGGCCGAAGGCGTAGTCGTCGGTGATGAAGAACCAGCTGTCGCCGCCGCGCTTGACCACGGCGTCCGCGGTGCCGACCGCGAGGGCGCGGGTGTCGAACACCCACTGCATCGCATAGGGCGAGCAGAACTTGCCGTGGAAGTCGGCGGTCCCCGTGGAGTGGGTGATGAACAGCCGCTTCTTCTCGTTGGCGATGTTCTGCACCGCGAGGCCCACCGCCGAGACCGGTACGTCGACGATCAGGTCGACCTGCTCGACGTCGTACCAGCGCCGCGCCAGCGAGGCGCCGATGTCGGCCTTGAGCTGGTGATCGCCGACCACGATGCTGATCGGCTTGCCGAGCACGGTGCCGCCGAAATCGTCGATCGCCATCTGCGCCGCCGTCACCGAGCCCTGGCCGGTCGGCGCGGAGGCCGGGCCGTTCATGTCGGTGAGCACGCCGATCTTGACGATGTCGTCGGACACCTGCGCCGAAGCTGTGCCCGACAGCAGCGCCGCCGCCAAGGCGGCCGCGACCGGCAGTCCAAATGTCATTGGATTCACGCTTGTCCTCCCCTGATCCGGCGCGTTGGCCGACAATTGCCTGTCCCGGGTACGGCCCGGCTGAATTGGTTTCTTTTGCAACTATTTGGGGGTGGGCGTCAATCTCAGGCCGCGAAGCGGATCTGCCCGGCAGGCGAGGGGTCATAGCCGGTGAGCTCCTCGGCGCGCTGGCGTAGCCGACGTTCGCTGAGGAACCGGATCAGGGCCTGCATGGCCGGGCGGAAATAGCTGCGCTGCCGCATCGCGAGGTCGAAATTCTCCCAGACCAGCGGTACAAAATCGAGCCCCGCGGACCGCGCCGCGGCGCGCGTCGCGACACCGCAATCGGCTTGGCCGGCGCGGACCACTTCGGCAAGATCAGGGCCGGTGAGAGCAGGCGTCTCGACCCGCCGCAGATCACGCGCCGAGGCGCCCGCGCGCGCCAGCAGCGTATCGAGCAGCATCTGCGCGCCCGTGCCCTGTTGTCGCATCGCGACCTTGGCGCCGAGCGCCAGCACGTCGGCAAGCCCGCTCAGCCGCATCGGATTGCCCGACGGCAGCACCAGGCCCTGCTCGCGGCGTACGAAGGCCACCAGCAGCGCATCATGCAGGTCCGGCGCGTCGCGCAGCGCCGTCGCACTGGCATCGGCGGCGAGATTGCCCTCGGCATCGAGGCTGTGGAAGTGCACGGCAACCGCCATGACCTCGTCGCGCTGCAGCCGCTCGAGCCCGCGTGCACTGCCTTCGGTCATGAAGCCAAGGCTTGAACCGGACTCGCGCAGGCTCCAATCCAGCAGCTCATCCTGGCTGCCGCCGACGACCGGCGGCGGCTCCGCCGTCCGCATGCCGGCCGGACGCGCCATGCCCGAGAGCACCCAGAGATCGAGTTCGTGCCGCGGGAAGAGCCATTTGCCGGTCACCTTGGTGCACGGGATCGCGCCGTTGGTGACGAGTTCGTAGAGCTTGCGTTCGCCGAGACGGAGATAGTCCGCGGCTTCACTGGTCGTCAGGAATTCCATCCTGCATTCCTATGCAAATTCTTGCTTCTTTTTGACGTTCAACGCAGGTGGAATTCTGCACTTCGATTTTCTTCCGCGCGGACCATGCCTGATGATCTCGTCGCTTTGCAACACATCCTGACGCGTGTTTCGACTTTGGTTGAGGATTCTGCGTCGCGCTGATGGTGCGAGCCTTGCGACCCGCCTTGGTACGCGAGAACGCAATCAACGTGCCGCTTGATGCATTGCCGAACTTTCCCGGCGGACCGGTCCTTGCGCGGTCACGAGCGGTTGCCAAACCGCACGCTGCATGGTCCATCATGTGGCATGACCCAGCGCCTGCCGCCATCGCTGACGCCGCTTGACACTGCGCTTGCCGCGCTGCTGCGGAACGTTGATCCGGTCGCGCCGATCGAATTGCCGCTACGGGACGCGGTTGGCTGTATCTCGGCGGGAATGCCGTTGCTGCCGGCCCAACCGCCGCGCGACATTGCCGTCGTGGATGGCTGGGCGCTCAGCGCCAACGATCTCGTCGGTGCGTCCTCCTATTCGCCGCTGCCTCTGACCGAGCTTCCGGTCTGGGTCGATGCCGGCGACCTCATGCCGACGAGGTGCGATTGCGTGCTCGACGCCGATGCTGTCGAGGTGTCGGGTCCGCTCGCCCAGGTGCTGGCGGAGGGCGTTCCGGGACAGGGTGTTGGGCGCGCCGGCAGCGACGTCGCGGACAACTCGCCCGCTTCCGTCGAGGGATATCCTGTCGGATCAGCAGCTCTCCTGGCCGCACGCGTTGCCGGTTGCGAAAAGCTGAGTGTCAGGCGGCCGCGCTTGCGTATCGTGAACGTGCCCTGCAATTCAACCGCGACGATGCAGATGATTGCCGACCTCGCATGTGCGGCAGGGGCGGATGTGAGCGCGCATGAAGCGGTCGCGCGTGATGCGGCGTCGATCGCGGAGACGCTCGACGTTTCCGCCTGCGATAGCCTGTTGACGATCGGCGGCAGCGGCGTCGGTCGCGCGGATTTTGCGGTGGCGGCGCTGACCCAATGCGGAGCGGAACTCGCCCATGGTCTTGCGCTTCAGCCTGGTCGGACTGCAGCCGTCGGGCGGCTGGGAAGGGTTCCCATTGTCGCCTTGCCCGGCTCGCCCGGTTCGGCGCTCGCGGTCTGGCTTGCGTTGGTGGTTCCTCTCATCGACAAATTGTCGGCGCGGCTGTGCCGTCGCACGGCCACATTTCCGCTCGCGCGCAAGGTCGCATCGAGCGTCGGTCTTGCGGAGATCGCTCTGCTGGCTGAGGACCATAAAACCTGGATGCCGCTTGCCGTGGGCGAATGGCCGCTCCAGGCCATCGCCCGCGCGGATGCATGGCTGCTCATTCCCGCCAGCGACGAGGGATTTGCGGCGGGCGAGCCGGTCGATGCTTATCTCATGCGGGAATGATATGGATTCCGGCATGACGATGATCCCGAAGCCGCCGGACCGCGGGCTCGAGCAGGAGCAATTTCTCAAGATCCTCTCGCGCGAGGAGGCCTTGGCTCGCTTCGAGGCGGCGCTGTTCCCGCGTGCAATCCCAAGCCAGCGGCGCAGGCTTGCCGATGCACTTGGCGCAGCACTCGCTGAAGACATCACCGCGCCGATCGACGTGCCGCCGTTCGACCGTTCCAATGTCGACGGCTTTGCGGTGCGCTCGTCGGATATTTCAGCCGCCGGAGAAGGCGCGCCCGTGAATCTCGTGCTGAACGGCGAGACCATTCACTGCGGCATTTCTCCGAGGCTGCACGTCGCAACGGGAACCGCAACCCCAATTGCGACTGGAGGCCCGCTGCCGCGGGGCGCCGACGCCGTCGTGATGGTCGAGCATACCCAGCCGAGCGGCTCCGACGCGATCGAGATTCGCCGCGCGGTGTCTCCGGGGCAATTCGTGTCCTATGCCGGCTCCGACATCGCGCGCGGCGAAGCGCTGTTGCGCGCCGGAACGATCATCGGCTCGCGCGAGATCGGTATGCTGGCAGCTTGTGGCGTCGCCGACGTCAGAGTTGCCCGCAAGCCGCGCGTGGCCGTGATTTCGACCGGAGATGAACTCGTACAGCCCGGCGAGGCGCTTGCGCCCGCGGCGATCTACGATACGAACGGTGCGATCGTCGCAGCCGCGATCGACGAGAACGGCGGCGAGGCGGTTTTCCTCGGCGCCGTTCCTGATGATGAGGCCAGGCTCGAGGCCGCCATGCGCGGCGCGCTCAGAGATGCCGACATGCTGGTACTGTCAGGCGGCACATCGAAAGGCGCTGGCGACCTGTCCCATCGCATCATCGGCCGGCTCGGCCAACCCGGTATCATCGCGCACGGCGTCGCGCTCAAGCCCGGCAAGCCGCTGTGTCTCGCGGTGTGCGACGGCAAGCCGGTGGTGATCCTGCCAGGCTTTCCGACCTCGGCGATGTTCACCTTCCACGACATGATCGTGCCGGTGCTGCGCAAAATGGCCGGACTGCCAGCGCGCTCCGATGCCAGGGTGAGCGCGACCGTGCCGGTGCGCATCACCTCCGAGCTCGGCCGCGTCGAATTCGTCATGGTCTCGCTGGTCGAGGGCAAGGACGGCTTGATCGCCTATCCCTCCGGCAAGGGTTCCGGTGCGATCACATCCTTCGCGCAGGCCGATGGTTTTTTGCGCATCGACGCACTTGCGGACCAGATGCCGGCAGGGACCGAAGCGGAGGTGACGCTTTTCACGCCGCATGTGCGGGTGCCTGACCTCGTTATTGTCGGCAGCCATTGCACCGGCCTCGATCTCGTCACCGCGCCGCTCGCGCATGTGGGCCTCGCCGTGCGCTCGATCGCCGTCGGCAGCCTCGGCGGACTTGCGGCGGCGAAGCGCGGCGAGTGCGATCTCGCGCCGATCCATCTGTTCGACGACAGAAGCGAAACCTACAACACGCCTTATCTCGTCGAGGGGCTCGTGCTCGTGCCGGGGTGGCGGCGGATGCAGGGTATTGTCTTCCGCAAGGACGACAAACGTTTCGATGGGCTTGGTGCCGAGGCGGCGGTCGCGGCTGCGCTCGCTGATCCCGCCTGCATCATGGTCAACCGAAACCAGGGGGCCGGCACACGTATCCTGATCGACCGGTTGCTTGGCGGCGCGCGTCCGGAGGGCTATTGGAACCAGCCGCGCTCGCACAATGCTGTGGCCGCCGCCGTTGCACAGCACCGCGCCGATTGGGGCATGACCATTGCGCCGGTCGCCCATGCGGTCGGCCTTGGTTTCATTCCGTTCGCGGAAGAACACTATGATTTTGCGCTGGTGACGGCGCGCAAGCAGCGGTCGGCGGTGCAGGCGTTCCTCCACGCACTCGGCTCAGACGAGGCGCGTGCTGCACTGGAACGAGCGGGATTTCGGCCCGCATAGACGATGGGCGACGCGGCACTCAAGCCGCGCGGCGTGAAGGGTGAGGACGCGTGCGCGATTTGCGCGCGGCGTTCGAACGCTTTCAGGACCACGCGCGTGCGGGAGACCTCGCGCCAACATCTGGCTGAAAGAGCGCACCAATGCGAGTTGGGTCTACCGCCACGACGCCGGGTCGGCGCCGCTGGCGGCTTGAGCGGCCCGCTCTCGAGCGCGTTCGCGCTCTTCGGCTTCCGCGAGCGCTCGCTGTGCTGCAGGCGGCAGTGGCTTGGGGTCGGGAGGGACGTCGACGATCCTGTCGCTGCCGGTCGCCCGTCGGCTCAGCCGTTTGATGCTGTCGATCATTTTCCAGAGGTCGAACACGAAATCGACGACGGCCATTATGGCATTCAGGAGAGAGTCGGTCATGACTGATCCGGAATACGTCCCGATCAGTAGTCGCAGTACGCCTCGATACGGTTCGATATCCCGTTAAGCGCTAGGATGCCGCATCGAGCGCCGCGAGCCGCTCGGCCTCGGCGATGTCCTCGACCGTATTCGCATTGAAGAACGGATCGAGCGGCTCGGCCGGCCATGTCACCGTCGCGAGCGGATAGCGTGCGGTCCAGCGATCGATCTTGCGGAGGTCCTCGACGACCAGGGCGTGGCGTAGCTCGTCACGCAGCGCGACGCGCCACAAGCCGATCACCGGATGCGACTTGTCGCCGGACGCGGCGACTGCGAGTTGCGCGTTCTCTCTGGCGCGCGCTTCGTGCAGCCGCGCGACGAGGTCGCGGGGCAGGAACGGGCAGTCGCCGGCGGCGCTGAGCACCCATTCGATCTCCGGTCGGTTCGCCGCGGTCCAGTCGAGCGCCGACAAAATTCCGGCGAGGGGGCCGGGAAAATTGGGCACGTCGTCGGCAATGACCTGCAAACCGTACGATGCGAAGCGCGCGGGATCGCCGTTGGCATTGAGGATCAAACCGTCGCATTGAGGCGAAAGGCGCGCGATCACGCGCTCGAGGATGGTGCGGCCGTCGATGGTCCGCATCGGCTTGTCGCCGCCGCCCATGCGCCGCGCGAGGCCGCCGGCGAGCAGCACGCCAAGAGTTGGAGGAGTGTCCGTTGCCGGAATGCTAGTCGTCACCAACTTCGCCCTTGCGCTTGTGTTTTGCCGATTCCTCTTCGACGTAGTCGAGGTTCTGGTCGTAGACGATGCGTTCTTCGCCGGCGAGTACGATGAAGCGCTTGCCACGGGTGCGTCCGACCAGCGTGAGGCCGACTTGCCGTGCGAGATCGACACCCCATGCCGTGAAGCCGGAGCGTGACACCAGGATCGGAATCCCCATCCGCACGGTCTTGATCACCATCTCCGAAGTCAGGCGCCCGGTGGTGTAGAGGATCTTGTCGGACGCATCGACGCCGTGGCGGTACATCCAGCCTGCGATCTTGTCGACGGCGTTGTGACGGCCGACGTCTTCGGTGTAGCAGAACGGCTCGCCCTCCTTGCACAGCACGCAGCCGTGGATGGCGCCGGCCTCGAGATAGAGCGAGGGCATGGTGTTGATGGTCCGTGTCATCTGGTAGAGCCAGGAGGTGCGCAGCTCGGCCTTCGGCAGCGCAACGCTCTCGACCGCCTCCAGCAGGTCGCCGAAGGCGGTGCCCTGCGCGCAGCCCGAGGTCTGGGTCCGCTTTTTCAGCTTGGCTTCGAAATTGGTGTGGTGTGAGGTGCGCACCACGACCACGTGGAGGTCGTCGTCGTATTCGACCTCCGTAACCGCATCCTGATATTTCAGCATGTTCTGGTTCAGCAAGTAGCCGAGCGCCAGATATTCCGGATAGTCGCCGATCGTCATCATCGTGACGATCTCCTGGGAATTCAGATAGAGCGTCAGCGGCCGCTCCATCGGAACCTTGATCTCGACCCTGGCGCCGGTCTGGTCGGTCCCGGTCACGCTCTGGGTCAGGCGCGGGTCGTCCGGATTGGGGACGATGAGCGGCACCGGGGCTTTATCGATCTTCATCATGGCCGCGACGTTAGCATGACATTCGGGTCAAGCCGATATAAGCATGCGGTCGACCATGGAGAAGACGGTTCCGGCACGTCAAGCAGTCGGCGGAGATTGAGTTGCGATGAAAGTCATCGGCCTTGCGGGCTGGAGCGGTGCGGGCAAGACCACGCTGTTGACGCGGCTGATCCCGCATTTCAACGCGATGGGTCTGCGAGTTTCGGTGATCAAGCATGCGCATCATCGGTTCGACGTCGATGTGCCCGGCAAGGATTCCTGGCGCCACCGCGAGGCCGGTGCTGCCGAGGTTCTGGTCGCGTCGTCGAATCGCTGGGCCTTGATGCACGAATTGCGCGGTGCGACGGAGCCGCGGCTGCCGGAACTCCTGAGCAAGCTGTCCGCGGTCGATCTCGTCGTGGTCGAGGGTTTCAAGCGCGAACCGCATGGCAAGATCGAGGTGCATCGCGCGGCCAACGACAAGCCGTTGCTGTTCCCGGATGATCCCGGCATTGTCGGAATTGCGACCGATGCGGCGGTTGAAACCCGGCTGCCGACGGTCCATCTCGATGATATCGAGGCTGCGGCTTCATTGCTGTTGCGTGCGGCGATGCCGGTCGAGGAAGCGGTTGCAAGAAGCGTGGCGACGCGCTGACGAGGAACCATGGCGCAACTGTCGGATGATTGCTTTGCCTTCGGCGGACCGATGATGTCGGTCGACGAGGCCGTTGGCCAGATCACGACCCGCGTCAAGGCGATTGCTGATTTTGAGACGGTGGCATTGGTTGATGCCGACGGACGTGTTCTGGCGCGCGATATCGCCGCTACCTTGCCGTTGCCGCCCTTCACCAACTCCGCCGTTGACGGCTACGCTGTGGGTAACGAGGATCTTCCGCAAAAAGCCGAACAGGCATTTCCGCTTGATGGACGCATCCAGGCCGGCGGCCTTGCGCAAGCGCCGATCAAGCATGGCCACACCGCGCGTATCTTTACCGGCGCGCCGATGCCGCCGGGCGCCGAGACCGTTTTCATGCAGGAAGACGTCCGCATCGATGCATCAGGCAAGATCGTGCTGCCTCCCGGGCTGAAACCCGGTGCCAATGTTCGTCCGGCTGGAGAGGACATTCCGGTCGGGCATGTCGCACTGCGCGCCGGCCAACGGCTGCGACCGCAGCATGTCGCGCTTGCCGCCGCGTTTGGCCTGACCCACCTCGATGTCGTCAGGCGCATCCGCGTCGCGGTGTTCTCGACCGGCGACGAACTGGCCTCGCCCGGCGAGCCGCGTGCGGCGTCGCAGCTGTTCGATTCCAACCGCTTCATGCTGATGGCGATGCTGCGCCGACTCGGTTGCGAAGTCTCCGATCTCGGCATTTTGCGCGACGAGCGCAATTCGCTGGCGAACGGATTGAAGCTGGTTGCGGGCAGCCACGATCTGATCCTCACCACCGGCGGCGTCTCGACCGGCGAGGAGGATCACGTCAAGGCGGCTGTCGAGAGCGTCGGCTCACTGGTGCTGTGGCGGATGGCGATCAAGCCCGGCCGGCCCGTGGCGATGGGCATCATCCGCGGCACGCCGTTGATCGGGCTGCCGGGCAATCCCGTCGCGAGCTTCGTGACGTTCGTCCATGTGGTGCGGCCGACCGTGCTGGCGCTTGCCGGTAGTCTGCCCGAACCGCTGACGCCGATTCCGCTGCGCGCCGCCTTCTCCTACAACAAGAAGATCGGTCGCCGCGAATATGTACGTGCGTCCTTGCGCCGCGCGCAGGATGGCACATTCGAGGTCGTCAAGTTCCCCCGCGAAGGGGCAGGCCTGTTGTCGTCATTGGTGGAGACTGATGGCCTGATTGAACTCGGCGAAGAGGTCACGCGCGTCGAACCGGGCGACAGCGTAGGTTTCCTGTCCTACGCCGACCTGTTCTGAGGTCCTCGCGTTGACGCCGTCGATCCCTCCCGCCATGTTGCGCTCATGACCAGAACGACGCTCGATCTCACCGGGCTGAAATGCCCGCTGCCAGCCTTGAAAACGCGCAAGGCGCTGAAACCATTGCAGCCGGGCGATCAGCTCGAAGTCCACTGCACCGACCCCTTGTCGGTGATTGACATTCCGAACCTGATCCGCGAGACGGGCGACACGGTGGAGATCACCGAGCGCAACGAGGCGCGCATCGTGTTCTTGATAGAAAAAGCAAATGGCTCGATAGACAGCGCCAATGCTGCGCTGCGTTCTTAGGCGCGTGACCGCGCCGGTACCGACCTTTTATCTATCGACATCGATCACGGCTTCTGCCCCAATTGACTTTGTCCGCGCGGGCGCGGAGGTTGAGTCTTGTCCGCGATGCGCGGACCAACAGGCCACGCACGAAGCCTGCAGATCGTATCGGGCATAGAGCCCCGGTCGAGGGGTTAACTTTTCAGACGCGCGTGACGATCCTGGCGCGCGTCGGGTGATTGTGCGGGGCAGCAGGGACAACAGCTGCGCCGCGATGGGCTGAGGAACAGGATCGTAGCGGCAGGCTGCTCAGAAGGGCAGCTGCAGGGGAGGAGTGCATGACGACAATCGAGAGCGCTGGAAGGATTTCGGGCGCTGGCGCGGGAATTTTCGACCGCGAACATACAGTGGCGAAGGCTGGCTTCAATCGCTGGCTGGTGCCGCCTGCTGCGCTGTGCATTCATCTCTGCATCGGCATGGCCTACGGCTTTTCGGTGTTCTGGCTGCCGCTGTCGCGTGCGATCGGCGTGACGCAGAGCAAGGCGTGCCCGGACATCTCACTATGGCAGGAGCTGTTCACCACGACTTGCGACTGGAAGGTCGCGAGCCTCGGTTGGATGTACACACTGTTCTTTGTGCTGCTGGGCGTCTCCGCCGCGATCTGGGGCGGCTGGCTCGAGCGCGCCGGGCCGCGCAAGGCGGGCGCCGTCGCCGCCTGCTGCTGGGGCGGTGGTCTTCTGATCGGTGCTCTCGGCGTCTATGTCCATCAACTCTGGATCATGTGGCTGGGTTGCGGCGTGATTGGGGGCGTCGGTCTCGGCCTCGGCTACATCTCGCCTGTGTCGACGCTGGTCAAATGGTTCCCCGACCGTCGCGGCATGGCGACCGGCATGGCCATCATGGGCTTTGGCGGCGGTGCCATGATCGGCGCGCCGCTCGCCAACCTGCTGATCAACTATTTCAAGACGCCGAACTCGGTCGGCGTCTGGGAGACCTTCGTCGCGATGGGCGTCATCTACTTCGTCTTCATGATGATCGGCGCCTTCGCCTATCGCGTCGTACCGGCCGGTTGGCAGCCCGAGGGCTGGACGCCCCCGAGCGAAAAGAAGTCGATGATCACCGAGCACCACGTGCATCTCAACAACGCACACAAGACGCCGCAATTCTGGCTGATCTGGTGGGTGCTGTGTCTGAACGTGTCGGCGGGCATCGGCGTGATCGGAATGGCTTCACCGATGTTGCAGGAGATTTTCGCCGGCAAGCTGATCGGTCTGCCCGATTTGACTTTCAGCCAGCTTTCGACTGAGCAGAAAACCGTCATCGCCGGCATCGCGGCCGGGTTTGCAGGTCTCTTGTCGCTGTTCAACATCGCCGGCAGGTTCTTCTGGGCCTCGCTATCCGACTATCTCGGCCGCAAGAACACCTACTACACGTTCTTCCTGCTCGGCATCGCACTCTATGCACTCGCGCCGACCTTCGCGGCGATGGGCTCGAAGCTGCTGTTCGTGGTCGGTTTCGGCATCATCCTGTCGATGTACGGCGGCGGCTTCGCGACCGTGCCGGCCTATCTTGCCGATATGTTCGGCACCCAGTTCGTCGGCGCCATCCATGGCCGGCTGCTGACGGCGTGGTCCACCGCGGGCATCATCGGTCCAGTCGTCGTGAACTACATCCGCGAGTTCCAGCTAGCGGCCGGCGTGCCGCGCGACCAGCTTTACAACACGACCATGTACATCCTCTGCGCCATGCTGATCGCCGGCCTGATCTGCAACTATCTGATCAAGCCGGTCGATCCGAAGTGGAATATGAGCGAGGCTGAAGTCGCCAGATTGCAGGCGGCCAGTGCAAAGAGCGAAGCGGCCATTCAGCACGGCTCGTTCGGCATCGGCAAAGGCGGTCTCGATGTCAAGGCGGCGCTATTCTGGGCTTTCGTTGGCGTTCCCCTGGCCTGGGGCGTCTGGAAAACACTGGAGAGCGCGGTCAAGATCTTCTGATCGCAGATACGCATCGCCGCGAGAGGCCAAATGCCGGCCTTCCGCGGCGTGCTTCCGCCGAATTGAACAAGAATAGAATCCAGGGGATTTCATGCTTCGCACCCGTATCTGCCTTGCCGCCATGTTGCTGGCAGCAAGCCTACACACCGTGTCTGCGCAGACTGCAACGGCACCTGCAACACCCGCGCCTGCCGCGACGACGACCGACGCCAAGCCGCCGGGCAAGATCAAGCTGACCATGCAGAAGTTGAAAGAGATGAAGGCCAAATGGTCCGCCAACCGGCCGAAGCTGAAGGCCTGTCGCGCCGAGGTGAAGGCCAAGGGACTGACCGGCGACGATCGCTGGTTCTCCATCGAAGAATGCATGAGCAAGACCTGAGGCGAAGTTCCGCGTCGCGTTTGCGTCAGGGGCAGGGCAAGGCGGCTGCCTGCCTCCTCAATCCTTATGGAGACGTTCTAAATTCACTTGGCCTCTGGTATACCAGAAGCTAGAGTCGCTTGGAATGAGACCTGATCTGCGGGATGCGAGCGATGCGGTTCCCCAGTGTCACGCCAGGAATAAGCGCGGATTGCGATGGCAATCCCGCCCGAGGTCATCGTGCTTTTGAGGAGAACGCGACGTTTCCATGAGCAGCAACGACGACGTTCACAAGGTCAGGGAATTCGAGCATCCGGGCGAGGGGCGCCGGCGCGCCAAGGCCACGCCCAAGGGGCGACAGGTCGATCCGACAGCCGCGCACGAGATCGAGCAATTGCTCGGCGACAGGCCGCGGCGGCGCGATCTGCTGATCGAATATCTGCATCTGATCCAGGACAAATACCATCAGATCTCGGCCGCGCATCTCGCCGCGCTCGCCGACGAGATGAAGCTCGCCTTCGCCGAAGTGTTCGAGACCGCGACCTTCTACGCCCATTTCGACGTGGTGAAGGAAGGCGAGCCCGACGTCGCGCCGCTGACGATCAGGGTCTGCGATTCGCTGACCTGCGCGATGCTCGGCGGTGAAAAGCTGCTTCAGGATCTGCAGGGCGCGTCGGGCCCCGGCATTCGCGTCGTGCGCGCGCCCTGCGTCGGCCGCTGCGACACGGCGCCTGCCGCGGAAGTCGGTCATAACTTCGTCGATCATGCGACCGTCGCCAATGTCATGGCGGCCGCGAAAGCCGGCGACACGCACGCGCATCTGCCAAAGTACATCGACTACGACGCCTATGTCGCGGGCGGTGGCTATAAGCTGCTGGGTCGCGTGCGCTCCGGCGAGATGTCGACGGACGATTTGCTGAAGGGCCTCGACGACGCCGCGCTGCGCGGCCTCGGCGGCGCCGGCTTCCCGACGGGACGCAAATGGCGCGCCGTGCTCGGCGAGCCCGGTCCGCGGCTGATGGCGATCAACGGCGACGAGGGCGAGCCCGGCACGTTCAAGGATCGCTATTATCTCGAGACCGATCCGCATCGCTTCATCGAGGGCATGCTGATCGGCGCGCATGTGGTGCAGGCCTCCGACGTCTACATCTATCTGCGTGACGAATACCCCGCCTCCCGCGAGATCTTGGAGCGCGAGATCGCCAGGCTCCCGGCAGGCGGACCGACGCTGCACATGCGCCGCGGCGCCGGCGCTTACATTTGCGGCGAAGAGTCCTCGCTGCTCGAAAGCATCGAGGGCAAGCGCGGCCTGCCCCGCCACAAACCGCCTTATCCGTTCCAGGTCGGCCTGTTCGGCCTGCCGACGCTGATCAACAACATCGAGACGCTGTGGTGGGTGCGCGACATCGTCGAGAAGGGCGCCGACTGGTGGAAGGGCAATGGCCGCCACGAGCGTCACGGCCTGCGCAGCTTCTCGGTCTCGGGTCGCGTCAAGAACCCCGGCATGAAGCTCGCGCCCGCCGGAATCACCGTGCGCGAGCTGATCGATGAATATTGCGGCGGCATGGCCGATGGCCATCAGTTCTACGCCTATCTCCCGGGCGGCGCGTCCGGCGGCATTCTGCCTGCAACGATGGACGACATCCCGCTCGATTTCGGCACGCTGGAGAAATACGGCTGCTTCATTGGATCGGCCGCGATCGTGATCCTGTCGCAGCAGGACAGCGTGCGCGCGGCCGCGTTGAACCTGATGAAGTTTTTCGAGGACGAGAGCTGCGGCCAGTGCACGCCGTGCCGTGTTGGAACCCAGAAGGCGGCGCAGCTGATGCAGAAGCCGGTCTGGAACCGCGCGTTACTGGAAGAATTGAGCCAGGCGATGCGCGATGCCTCGATCTGCGGGCTCGGACAGGCGGCATCGAATCCGCTTGCTACCGTGATCAAATATTTCCCTGACGAGTTCAAGGAAGCGGCCGAATGACCAAGATTACGTTCGAGCTCGACGGCAAGCAGGTCGAGGCCAAGCCCGGCGAGACGATCTGGCAGGTCGCCAAGCGCCAGGGCCGCGAGATCCCGCATCTTTGCTATTCGCCCGCGCCCGATTATCGCCCCGACGGCAATTGCCGCGCCTGCATGGTCGAGATCGAGGGCGAGAGGGTTCTCGCCGCGTCCTGCAAGCGCACGCCGTCGGTCGGCATGAAGGTCAAGACCGAGAGCGCGCGCGCGGTGTCGGCGCAGAGGATGGTGATGGAGCTGCTCGTCGCCGACCAGCCGGCGCGGCAGACCAGCCACGATCCGGAGTCGAAGTTCTGGCATTGGGCCGAGACCATTGGCGTGACGGAGAGTCGCTTTCCCGCCGCCGAGCGCTGGGAGACCGACGCCAGCCATCCGGCGATGCGCGTCAATCTCGATGCCTGCATCCAGTGTGGCCTGTGCGTGCGCGCCTGCCGCGAGGTCCAGGTCAACGACGTCATCGGCATGGCCTATCGCAATCACGGCTCGAAGATCGTGTTCGACTTCGACGATCCCATGGGCGAATCCACCTGCGTCGCCTGCGGTGAATGCGTGCAGGCCTGCCCGACCGGCGCGCTGATGCCGGCCGTGATGCTGGACGACAAGCAAACGCGCGTCACCTATGCCGACCGCAAGGTCGATTCGCTCTGCCCGTTCTGCGGCGTCGGCTGCCAGGTCACCTATGAGGTCAAGGACGAGAAGGTGATTTATGCGGAAGGGCGCGACGGCCCGGCCAATCACAATCGTCTTTGTGTGAAGGGTCGGTTCGGCTTCGACTATATCCACCATCCGCATCGCCTGACCAAGCCGCTGGTGCGGTTGCCGAATGCGAAGAAGGATGCCAACGACCAGGTCGATCCCGCCAATCCCTTCACGCATTTCCGCGAGGCGAGCTGGGACGAAGCGCTCGACATCGCCGCCAAGGGCCTCGTCAAGATCCGCGACGAGAAGGGCGTGAAGGCGCTGGCCGGCTTCGGTTCGGCCAAGGGCTCGAACGAGGAAGCCTATCTGTTCCAGAAGCTGGTGCGCACCGGATTCGGCTCGAACAATGTCGATCATTGCACACGGCTGTGTCACGCATCGTCGGTCGCTGCGCTGTTCGAGGGCCTGAGCTCGGGCGCGGTGTCGGCGCCGTTCTCGGCCGCGATGGACGCGGAAGTGATCTGGGTGATCGGCGCCAACCCGACCGTGAACCATCCGGTTGCGGCGACCTTCATCAAGAATGCGGTGAAGCAGAACGGCGCCAAGCTGTTCGTGATGGACCCGCGCCGGCAGACGCTGTCGCGTCACGCAAGCAAGCATCTGCAGTTCAAGCCGGGCTCCGATGTGGCCATGCTGAACGCGATGATCAACACGATCATCACCGAAGGCCTGACCGACGATCAATACATCGCCGGCTACACCGAAGGGTTCGAGGACCTCAAGGAGAAGATCAAGGAATTCACGCCGGAGAAGATGGAGGCGATCTGCGGCATCCCGGCGCAGACGCTGCGCGAGGTCGCGCGCACCTATGCGCGCGCAAAATCGTCGATCATCTTCTGGGGCATGGGCATCAGCCAGCACGTCCACGGCACCGACAATGCGCGCTGCCTGATTGCGCTTGCGCTGATCACCGGCCAGGTCGGACGTCCCGGCACGGGCCTGCATCCGCTGCGCGGCCAGAACAACGTGCAGGGCGCGTCCGACGCCGGTCTGATCCCGATGTTCCTGCCGGACTATCAGCCGGTCGGCCGTGACGATCTGCGCGGGGCTTTCGAAAAACTGTGGGACCAGGACCTCGATCCCGTCCGCGGCCTGACCGTGGTCGAGATCATGAACGCGATCCATGCCGGCGAGATCACGGGCATGTATATCGAGGGCGAGAACCCCGCGATGTCCGATCCTGATCTGCAGCACGCGCGCCAGGCGCTGGCGATGCTCGACCACCTCGTGGTGCAGGATCTCTTCGTCACCGAGACCGCCTTCCACGCCGACGTCATCCTGCCGGCCTCGGCCTTTGCCGAGAAGGAGGGCTCCTTCACCAACACCGATCGCCGCGTGCAACTTGCACGCCAGGTGATCAAGCCGCCCGGCGATGCGCGGCAGGATCTCTGGATCATCCAGGAGATCGGCAAGCGCATGGGCCTGCCGTGGAATTATGCCGGTCCGGGCGAGGTCTACACCGAGATGGCGGAGCTGATGCCGTCGCTCAAGAACATCAGCTGGGAGCGCCTGCTGCGCGAAGGCGCCGTCACCTATCCGGCCGACGATCCGCACCTGCCCGGCAACGAGATCATCTTCACCACGGGCTTCCCGACCGCGAGCGGCCGCGGCAAGATCGTGCCGGCCAAGGTGATTCCGCCGGATGAGCTGCCCGACGACGAATATCCGATGGTGCTCTCGACCGGCCGCGTGCTCGAACACTGGCACACCGGTTCGATGACCCGCCGTGCCCAGGTACTCGACCAGATCGAGCCCGAGGCGGTCGCCTTCATGTCGCCAAAGGACATGCACCGGAAGAAGCTTGTGCCCGGCGATTTTATCCGGCTCGAGACGCGCCGCGGCGCCGTCGAGGTCAAGGTGCGGTCGGATCGCGACGTGCCGGAGAACATGGTGTTCATGCCGTTCTGCTACGCCGAAGCGGCGGCGAACCTATTGACCAACCCGGCGCTCGACCCGTTCGGCAAGATCCCGGAGTTCAAGTTCTGCGCAGCGCGCGCCGAACGCGCGGAGATGCGGGACGCGGCGGAGTAGCAGGTGAAAAACAACCCCATGCACAGTAGAGTCCTCGTTGAAATGCCTGGGGATTTTTTCGGTCTTGCCGAAATTGCTTGCGGCGTCGGGCAAAACACCTGTATAAAGGCATGATCACCAGCAGCGCGCGGCTTCGCCGCTCGCAGCGACGGTGGTAAACCTGCCCCATGTCCAAAGTCACCCCAGCCACCCGCGCGCTCGCAGCCGCCGGCGTGGCCTTCACCGTTCATAGCTACGACTACGATCCTGACGCCGAAAGCATCGGCCTGCAGGCGGCCGCCGCGCTCGGCGAGGACCCGGCGCGCGTGCTGAAGACGTTGATGGCGCTGGTCGACGGCAAGCCGGTCTGCGTCATCGTGCCGTCCGACCAGGAAGTCTCGATGAAGAAACTCGCCGCAGCCGTGAGCGGCAAGGCGGCGCAGATGATGAAGCCGCCTGAGGCCGAGCGCGTCACCGGCTACAAGGTCGGCGGCATCAGCCCGTTCGGGCAGCGCAAGCCCGTGCGCACCGTGATCGAGCAGAGCGCGCTTACGCATGACCTCGTCTATCTCAATGGCGGCCAGCGCGGCCTGCAGGTGCGGATGAAGCCCGCCGATGTGCGGGACTTTGTTAAAGCGGTCGTTGCGGACGTGCTGGCTTGACGGCACTCACGTTGACGGCCCGCGTGGCAAGTTGGCTAAAGCGCGATGGATCGACGAAACAATTGGCGAACTCAAACCATGGCCCGAACGAAGCGAAAGTCCGTTGAGGGTCAATCTCATCCTTTGACCATTGAGGGGCACTATCGCGACCATGAACGGACGCCGCGATAGTGCCTGCGGTGCTAGTTCTTATCCTTGTTCTCAGCCAAGACAGGATTCCATGGCTTTGGTGCGATTGGCTTGCTCTGGTAGACGATGTCGAACTGTCCGTCGGACTTGATCTCGCCGATCATCACCGGCTTGGTCAGGTGATGATTTGAGTTCATCGTGACGTCATATCCTGTCGGCGAGCGCACTTTGAGACCCACGATGGACTCGCTGACCCTCGCTACGTCCGTCGATCCCGCCTTTGCGACCGCCTGCGCCCAGAGCTGGAACAGATCGTACGCAGACTCCATCGGGTCATTGGTTACGCGCCTCGGATCCTTGGTGTAGTCGCGCCAGTGCGCGATGAACTGCTGGTTTTCCGGGGATTTCACCGATTGAAAGTAGCTCCAGGCGGCGAGATGGCCGACCAGCGGTTTCGTATCGATGCCCTTCAGCTCCTCTTCACCGATGGAGAAGGCAATGACCGGAATCTCCGACGCTTTGACGCCCTGGTTGCCGAGTTCCTTATAAAACGGGATGTTCGCATCGCCGTTGATGGTCGAGACCACGGCCGTTTTCTTCCCGGACTTTCCGAACGCCTTGATGGCTGCCACTTCGGTCTGCCAGTCGGTGAAGCCGAACGGCGTATAGTTCTCGCGGATGTCCTCGTCGGCGACACCCTTCGACTTGAGGAAGGCACGGATGATCTTGTTGCTCGTTCTCGGATAGACGTAGTCGGTGCCTTCGAGAATCCAGCGCTTGGTGTTGCCGCCGTCTGCGCTCATCAGGTACTCGACCGCAGGGATCGCCTTGTTGTCAGGAACTGATCCGCCGTAGAAGATGTTCTTCGACTGCTCCTCGCCTTCGTATTCCAACGGATAGAACAGCAGGCCGTTCAGCTCCTCGAAGACCGGCAACACTGATTTGCGGGAGACAGAGGTCCAGCAGCCAAACACGGCAACGACTTTTTCGCGGACGACGAGTTCGCGCGCTTTCTCGGCGAATAGCGGCCAATTCGATGCTGGATCGACGACGACGGCTTCTACCTTCTTTACGAGCAGGCCGCCCTTGGCATTCAGGTCCGCAACCTGCATCAGGATCATGTCTTTCAGGATGGTTTCGCTGATCGCCATCGTTCCCGAAAGCGAATGCAGCACGCCAATCTTGATCGTGTCCGACTCGGCCGAGATGGCGGCCGATGATGTTGCGGCGACAGCAAGCGCGGTCGCCGTGGCCAGAAGGGTGCGTCGCGTGATGGGCATAAACATTTCCTTTCCGTGCGTTGGTGATGCGCTCCAAATTGGCAGCCGTGCCTCGCAGATCCGAGACCCGGCGCCGATCGACGTGAGTGGGCCAGTTGATTGCCTCGTTATCAGGCGCAAGTCTGACAACTTGCCCGCAATATGCTCACCGCGTCCGCTGATCAGCAGCATTTGCAGGCGTCCTGCCGAATGGCTGATGCTTTGTCACGAGGGAGGGTCCAGCCTTGGCGGCCGAATTGGGTCCAGTCGGACCTGCCGCACTGGACCGATATACCAGTTCGAAACTGGCACTGTTATTGCTCCAGGCCCAGCATCAGGATTCAGGATGATGACCATATCCGTCTTCCTCGATCGCTCACGGCCGGAGCCTCTCACCGATCAGATCGTTTCGCATTTCAAGCGCGCGATCGGGCAGGGCATCATTCTGCCCGGGACGCGGCTGCCTTCGTCGCGTCGGCTTGCGGCCCAGCTGTCGGTTTCCCGCAACACGGTCGTACGCGCCTACGATCAACTCATTCTCGAGAACTTTGCCGATGCCCGCCCTGCCTCATCGATCGTCGCACGGCAACCGCTGTTGGTGAGCCCTCCTGATCGGAGCACGACCGCGGACGAACCGGCACGCGTCACTGTCAGCATGCCGAAATCGCCTCGCCTGACGTCGGATCAAGGCCAGCGACTGTCGTTCGATTTCATGCCCAACCGCCCAGGTCACACCCATTTCCCGATGCGCGCCTGGCGTCGTCACTTGCAGGCTGCGCTGACCGGCGGGGCACACGATATCGCCCGCTATGGCGAGCCGGCCGGATACTTCAGCCTTCGCGAGGCGATCTGCGCCCATCTCGCCGCACGGCGCGGCATCGTCACTGAACCGGGATGCATACTCGTCGTCAATGGCGCCCAGGAGGCGCTGTCATTATGCGCGCAGGTCCTGGTGTTGCCCGGGCGGCCCGTCATCGTCGAGGATCCATCCTCGCAGGGCGCCGTCTATGCGTTCGAGGCAGCCGGTGCGCGTATCAACGGCATCGGAGTTGATGAGAGCGGACTAAAGACCGACGAACTTCCAGATCGCGATGGATCCTTGCTCTACATCGCACCTTCGCACCAGTATCCCACGGGTTTCAATCTGTCGCTGGAGCGCCGGCGCCGCGTCGTCGACTGGTGTGCGGCGACGGGGAGCTACGTTGTGGAGGACGATTGCGGTGCCGACCTTCGCTTTGATGGTGAGTGGCGCCCGGCCATTGCCAGCATGGCTCCCGCATCAACCGTCTTCGTTGGAAGTTTTTCCCGAGTCCTCGGCGCGGGTCTGCGGCTCGGCTTCATCGTGGTCCCGCAGCATCTTGCCGGGTACTTCCGAGCGCGAAAGACATTGATGAACAACGGGACAGCGTGGCTCGAGCAGGCCGCGCTCGCGCGCTTCATGGAGTGCGGCGGGTATGCTGCTCACCTCGCCCGACTGCAGAGCACCTACCGGCTGTCACGCGACGTCCTTATCGAGGAACTCCAGCGTCATTTCGGCGAGGTCGACCTTGGCAGCTGCTCGGGATCGCTGCACATGCTGTGGCGCCTTCCGCCGGGTTTGCCGGTCGCTACGACGCTGGAGATGCTGGCCCGCCGCGCACGCGTTGGCGTCTACGGCTTCAGCACGGCCGGCGTCTGGGCAAGTCCGTCATGCCCCCTGACGCAGCGTGCCGTCGTGATGGGATTTGGCGCCTTGACGCCGCGCCAGATCGTCGAAGGCATTGCGCGGCTGTCCGACGTCGTCGACGACCGGCTCGACCGGCACCACGAGTTTCTCAACGAACTGCTTTCGTCTGATCCTGTCCCAGCACGTTTCAAGGATGCCGAGAAGCCAAACCGGCGACCGGCTCCTCCATCTCGACGCGAACTGGCGCTTCACGGTATGCGCGTCGGCAGGTCAAGGTCGCCGCTCCGAAGATTTGTACGAGAGGCATCCCGCATGCTTGTGACCGACCTCTATCGCTATCCCGTCAAAGGCCTCAGCCCGGAACGGATCACGGAGGTGGAACTCGCTCCCGACAGACCCTTTCCCTTCGATCGTGTTTTCGCACTTGCCCGCGCCAACAGCAACATCAGCTGGGAAAATCCCCTCTGGGCCAAGAAGGCGCTCTTTCTGATGCTGATGCTGGAAGAACGGCTGGCGCTGGCACATACGCGCGTCGATCCCGACAGCCTGAAGATGACTATTGAAATCGATGGTCGCAGCTTTGTTACGGCTCCGCTCGACACAGCCGATGGCCGGACGGAGGCCGAAAGGCTGCTGGGCACGCTTGCGCGTCCGGACGATCCGCTGCCGAAGCTCGTGTACAGCCGTTCCGGCCATTTCATGGACAAGCCAGACAACGTCATTTCGCTGATCAACCTCGCCACAATCAGGGATCTAGAGGCACGCTGGAAAGTCCCGATCGATCCCTTGCGCTTTCGGGCCAATGTCTACATCGACGGTCCCGAACCATGGGAAGAATTCTCTTGGATCGGCAGCGAAATTACGATCGGCGACGCAACCTTTCGCGTCGACCGCCGCAATGGCAGATGCGGCGCAACCAACGTGAATCCGGTAAGCGGAGAACGGGATCGTGACATCCCAGGCGCCTTGCGCGCGGCATTTGGGCACAAGGATCTCGGCGTCTATCTGGTAACCCGGTCTGGCGGACGGGTTGCGGCGGGTGACACGATCGTCTCCGGAGCGACGAAGCCCGAGATGGTCAAGCCGACGCCGCCATTGCTCGTGCAGACGTCACGTCGGATGATCTGCCGTGGCTGCTATTTCATCTACGACGAGGCGGCACGGCCGCTTCCTTTCGCGAGCCTTCCGCCGAACTGGGAGTGTCCCGATTGCGGGACCGACAAGAGCAAGTTCGTGGCTCAGCAAACAGCTGACGATTGACCACGCGCATTACGGTGACAGTGCACTAAATTTGCTCGCGATCGCCCCTTGCCCCGGCTCCGCGGCCTCGTTCGGCACCTACATCAATTAAGTGCACTGTCACCGTAACCGGGCAGGCGAGTTCTCTGGAACCGTCGGGGCCCGGAGAACGCCTAACCGCATTGCGCCAGGACGGTATGGAAAACGTTGCGCCTATCGATCGTCGTCTCTCGGGATCGCCGAGTGTGTCCAACCGCTCTACGCCTGAAAACAGACAGTCTTTCAGTAGAACGCCGAGGTCTGCAACAATATCTGCCAAATCCCGAATTTAGGTAGCGAAGGCTTGAGTCGTCGCGCGGGCGGTCTAAGATTGTGATAGTGCGAATGGTCGGCACGTCGGAGAGTTGCACCATGTGGACACGAAGAGAGGCGGTCGCGGGCACAATCACAGCATTGGCCACAGCCTGCTCGACGCAGTCGACAGCGCAGGCGCAAACCTTGTCAGCCACCAGTACATTGGCCCCAACCGGCAGACTGCGCGTCGCACTCATCGCATCCAACCCAGTTCTGGTTACGCGCCGTCCGGACAAGAGCCTTGGTGGCGTGTCCGTAGCCGTTGGTAACGCGCTTGCAGCGCATCTTGGCGTGCCAGTCGAGCTGAAACCGTACGACAATCCCGCGCTCTATAACGAAAGCCTCGCCTACGACGAGTGGGATATTGGACTTGCCGCGCGTGATCCGTCCCGCGCGGAGTATTTGGCATTCAGCAACACGTTCATGGAGGTCGACAATGGCTATGTCGCCCGTCCCGGTGCCGCGCCGACCGCTGCGGAGGAAGTCGACAGAACTGGCGTGAGGATAGCGGTTGCGCAAGGTAGCGCGCCAAACGCGGTGTTGAAGCGCCTGATCAAGAATGCAGAGATTGTCCCAGTGCCTGGTGGGTTCGAGCCGGCGCGCGAGGCGCTCGCGACGGGAACGGCCGACGTTTATGGCGAGAACCTCCACCTCGCCTACCGGATCGCAGACGCGTTGCCCGGTGCGCACGTCTTACCCGGACACTTCAACGTCGTTCAAATGGCGATAGGAGTGCGCAAGCGCGCCGCTGCGGCACTACCCACTGTCGACGAGTTCGTGAATAAAATCCGGTCCGATGGGACCGTCCAGAAAGCCATCGTTGAGGCAGGGTTGCGCGGAGTTCGGGTACCGTAACCATTTTTCTTCCGGCAAGCGAACGAACGACGGCTCACGTCCGCTTCGGCTGATAAGCAGTCGATATCGACCAAACGGGGCGACTTCCGCTAAACTCGCGCAAGCCGACTTTCATGCGCACGCGCCCTATTGCTTCTGCAGCAGCTTGAGCCGGCAGCGCAGCGCCTCGCGGATATGCGCGCGGGCGAGCTGCTCGGCCTTGTCGCCGTCGCGCGTGGCGATGGCGGCGATGATGGCCTGATGCTCGGCATGGCTGGTCGAGGGCCGACCCGTGACGGTGAAGGTCGTCGGACCGAGCAGGGCGATCCAGTCCTGCAACTCGCGCGAGGCATTGTCGAGATAGCGGTTGCGGGCGGCGCGGCAGATCGCCTCGTGGAAGGCGCGGTTGAGCCTTGCCATGTCGGCGATTTCGGTCTCGGACGCTTCGACGAACGCCTGTTCGATATCCCTGAGCGCGTCGACCTCGGTCGCGGAGGCGTGCTCGGAGGCAAGGCGCGCCGCGGCGCCTTCCATGATCTCGCGCATGGCGTAGAGCTCGAGCACTTCGGCGATGTCGAGATTGCGCACGATCAGGCCGCGGCCGCCGGCGGGCTCGACGAAGCCGCGCGCCGCGAGCCGGCCAAGCGCCTCCCGCACCGGCGTGCGGCTGACTTTCAGTCGCTGCGCGACTTCCTCCTCGCGTAGCCGATCGCCGGCCCGGTAGCTGCCGGCCTGGAGTGCCGCGCAGAGCGAGCGGAATACCGCTTCGCCCAGCGCCACGCCGCCCCCGCGCGAAATCGATCCGCCTGCCTTTGCCGGGCGTCTGGCCATGGTTCCTCGCAGCGCAGACGGATCCTGCCCCTGCAAAGATGCCGCTTGCGCGGCATCTGTATATCTTTGTATACAAAAGTACGCAATGGCGGTCCGGCTTGACCGGGGGCCTCTTGCGGGCGGAAAGTTTCCAACCTCGTCGCATCGGACGGACGGCATGGGCAGCAAATACGATGTGCTGGTGATCGGCGGCGGCAACGCGGCACTGTGTGCTGCGATCAGCGCCCGCAGGGGCGGTGCATCGGTGCTCGTGCTCGAGGGTGCGCCAAAATTCTATCGGGGCGGCAATACCCGCCACACGCGGAACATGCGCTGCGCTCACGATGCTGCGACCGAAATCCTCACCGGTCCCTATACCGAGGAGGAGTTCTGGGAGGATCTGCTGCGCGTCACCGGCGGGAAGACCGACGAGGTGCTCGCCCGCCACATGATCCGTGAGTCCAAGGACATCCTGAACTGGATCGTGGAGCAGGGCGTGCGCTGGCAGCCCTCGCTCGGCGGCACGCTGAGTCTTGGCCGCACCAACTCCTTCTTCCTCGGCGGCGGACGCGCGATGCTCAACGCGCTCTATCTCACCGCTGAGCAACTCGGCGTCGAGGTCGAATACGACGCCGAAGTCACCGATCTGGTGATCGAGGATGGAATGTTCCTCGCCGCGCGCCTGAAGCGGCCGATCAAGGGCGAGACCGAGATCCGCGCAGGCGCGCTGGTTGCCGCAGCCGGCGGCTTCGAGGCGAACATCGAATGGCTGAAGCAATATTGGGGCGAGGCCGCTGACAATTTCCTGATCCGCGGCACGCCCTATAATCGCGGCTCGATCCTGAAGATGCTGCTCGACAAGGGCGTGCAGGAGGTCGGCGACCCCACCCAGTGCCACGCGGTCGCCATCGATGCCCGCGCGCCGAAATTCGACGGCGGCATCATCACGCGGCACGACTCCGTGGTGTTCGGCATCGTCGTCAACAAGCACGCCCAGCGCTTCTATGATGAGGGCGAGGACATCTGGCCGAAACGTTATGCGATCTGGGGCCGGCTGGTCGCGGCGCAGCCCGACCAGATCGCCTACATCATCTTTGACTCCACGGTCGTCACCAGCTTCATGCCGACGCTGTTTCCGCCGATCGCCGGGCAGACGGTCGCCGAGCTTGCCGGCAAGCTGAATCTCGATCCAGCCGCGCTGGACAAGACCATCACCGAATTCAACGCCGCGGTGCGGCCGGGCACGTTCGACCACACCATCCTGGACGACTGTCGCACCGAAGGCATCACGCCGCCCAAGACGCATTGGGCACGCCGGATCGAGACGCCGCCTTATCTCGCCTATCCGGTGCGGCCCGGCATCACCTTCACCTATCTCGGCACGCGCGTGACCAAGGAGGCGCGGATGCTGATGGCTGACGGCAAGCCGTCGGCCAACATGTTCGCAGCCGGCGAGATCATGGCCGGCAACGTGCTCGGCAAGGGTTACGCCGCCGGCATGGGCATGACCATCGGCAGCGTATTCGGGCGGATCGCAGGACGGGAAGCGGCGAAACATGCACGGAACTAGGATTCTGGACGAAGCCGACCGCCTGATGACGGTCTGCAATTCCTGCAGATATTGCGAGGGTCTTTGCGCGGTATTTCCGGCGATGGAGATGCGCCGCGCGTTCTCGGACGGCGATCTCAACTATCTCGCCAATCTCTGCCATTCCTGCGGCGCCTGCTATGTCGATTGCCAGTTCTCGCCGCCCCACGAGTTCAACGTCAACGTCCCCAGGACGCTCGCGGTCGCGCGCGCGGAATCCTATGCCGCCTATGCCTGGCCGCAGGCGCTGTCCGGCGCCTTCGCGCGCAACGGCCTGGTTATCAGCATCATTGCCGCGCTGAGCATGGCAGCCTTCATCGTCGGCTTCGTGGCGCTGAACGACCGCAGCGTGCTGTTCGGCGTGCACACCGGCCCCGGCGCCTTCTACAGACTGATGCCGCACAATGCGATGGCCGCGCTGTTCAGTGCTGCGTTTCTTTATGCGATCCTCGCGCTGGTCATGAGCGTGCGTGCCTTCTGGCGCGACATCGGCACGCCGATCGGCGGCCGGGCCGATGGCGGCTCGATTGTCCAGGCGATCCGCGATGCCGATGAGCTGCGCTATCTCCATGGCGGCGGCGTCGGCTGCTACAACGAGGATGACAAGCCGACCGACCGGCGCAAGCTGTTTCATCACCTGACGTTCTACGGCTTCCTGCTGTGCTTTGCCGCGACCTCGGTTGCGACGCTCTATCACTATCTGCTCGGCCGCGAGGCGCCGTATCCGTGGTGGGACCTGCCCGTGGTGCTCGGCACGCTCGGCGGCATCGGCCTCGTCGTCGGTCCCATCGGGCTGTTCGTCGCCAAATCACGCCGTGCGCCCGAGCTGCTCGACGAGAACAGCACCGGCATGGATACCGGCTTCATCGCCATGCTGTTTCTGACCGGAGCAACCGGCATGCTGCTCCTGGTCCTGCGCGAAACCGCCGCCATGGGGCCGCTGCTCGCGTTGCATCTCGGCGCGGTGTTTGCCCTGTTCATCACCATGCCCTATGGCAAGTTCGTGCACGGCATCTATCGTTTCGTGGCGCTGGTGCGTTACGCGCAGGAACGGCGCAACGAAGCCGGCTCTTAGTTCTGAGCAGCACAACGCTGTCGCACCGTGCATCCGACGGTGCGGCAGTCGCTGGTTAGACAAGCTTTGAATGCCGCAACGAGGGGAGGTGTGCTCCCTCCCCCGCTTGCGGGGGAGGGCGGGGGGAGAGGGTATCTCCACTCGCGAGAACCCCCAAGAGGAGAAAACCCTCACCCGGCGCTTCGCGCCGACCTCTCCCGCAAGCGGGAGAGGTGACCGAGCCTGCGGCCGCTCGATTCAACCTAACTACATTCCGCTTTCGACCTTACGCAACCTCGCGCTCCGGCGAAGTTGCCTGCTCGCGGGCCATCGTGGTTGCGGTGACATAGTCGGTCTTGCCGGTGCCGAGCAGCGGCACCTTGTCGACCACCATGATCGTCGCGGGCACGGTGAGCTCGGACGCACCGATCGTCTTGGCCTGGGCCTGCATCGCGCTGCGCTCCGCGTTTTTCTGCGTCGTCAGCAGCACGATGCGCTCGCCCTTGCGCTGGTCCGGGATCGACACGGCGACCGATGTGGCCTGCGGCCACAGCGTCGCCGCGATGCTCTCGACCGCCGACAGCGAGACCATTTCGCCGGCAATCTTGGCAAAGCGCTTGGCGCGGCCCTTGATGGTGATGAAGCCGGCGGCGTCGATCGCCACGATGTCGCCGGTGTCGTGCCAACCCTCGGGAAGTCTTTCAAGCACGCCGGGATTTTCCGCCCTGAGGTAACCGAGCATCACGTTCGGCCCGCGCACCGAGAGGCGGCCACCTTCCTCGATGCCGGGGACCGGATCGAGGCGGCTCTCCATCAGCGGCGAGAGGCGGCCGACGGTGCCGGGGCGGTTGGCCATCGGCGTGTTCATCGCCAGCACCGGAGCCGTCTCGGTGACGCCGTAGCCTTCGAGGATGCGGATGCCGTAGCGCTCCATGAACACCTGCCGCGTGCGATCCTTGACCGCTTCGGCGCCGGCGATCACGAGGCGCAGGGTGCGGAAGTCGTAGGCATGCGCCGAACGGGCGTAGCCGGACAGGAACGTGTCGGTGCCGAACAGGATCGTGGCGCCGGTCTGATAGATCAGCTCGGGCACGATGCGGTAGTGCAGCGGCGAGGGATACATGTAGATCGGAATGCCCGCCAGAACAGGCATCATCATTCCGCCCGTGAGCCCGAACGAGTGGAACACCGGCAGTACGTTGAACACCTTGTCGTTGGCGTTGGCATCGACCCGCGCCAGTGCCTGCGCCGCGTTGGCGAGGATGTTGCGGTGGGACAGCACCACGCCCTTGGGCGTGCCTTCCGAGCCTGACGTGAACAGCACGACGGCCGGATCGTTCGCCTGACGCGACACGCGCGGTGCGGTGCCGTCGAGCAAGCCCTTGAGTTTGTCGGCCGTGCCGATCGAGGCCCTGATGTCCTCGAGATACACGACGCGGCATTCAGCCGAGATCGCGGCCATCAGCTTGTCGAGCTTGCCTTTCTCGATGAAGGATTTCGACGTCAACACGGTCCTGACCTGCGCAGCCTTCATGGCGGCAAGCACGTTCACGGGGCCGGCCGAGAAGTTGAGCATTGCGGGAACGCGGCCGATGCTCTGCAGCGCCATGAAGACAACGGCGACGCCCGCCGAGTTCGGCAGCAGCACGCCGACATTCTCGCCGGCCGATGTGCCGCTCTCGAGCTTGCGGCTCAAGACCTGCGCGCCGAGGATCAGCTTGCGGTAGGTCAGCCTGGTGCCGAGCGCGTCTTCGATGATGACCTTGCCGGTGTCGCGGTCGCGATAGGCGTGGCCGAGCGCTTCGAACAGCGTGTGGTCGAGCATGGTGTTCTTGACCATCGCGTCGATCATGACGTCCTGGAGTGCGGCGCCTGCGGCATTGCGGCGTGCCTTGCCTTTCAGCTGCTCATCGATCGGCAGCTTGACCGGCGGCAGGATCGTGACCGTCACGCGCGGGAACCACGAGCGCTTGATCTGACCGCTTTTGAGATAGCTGAGATGCGAGCGCTGCGCGCCTTCGATGCGGACGGGCACAACTATGGCGTCGGCCTTGTCAGCGATCATGGCCGTGCCGTCATAGACCTTCATCAGCGAGCCGGAGACGGTGATGCGTCCTTCCGGGAAGATCACGACAGGTTCACCGGCGGCGACGAGCTTGATCAGGTCGCGCGCGGCCAGCGGCTTGGTCGGGTCCATGGTGTAGTGCTTGACCACGCGCAGGAACGGCTTGGCCCACCACGCCTTGGAGATGCCGGTGTCCACCGCGAAGCTCGCGTCGATCGGCAGCACGGCGTGCAGCAGCGGGCCATCGATCAGGCTGACATGATTGGGCGCAATCAGCATGCGCGTACCAGGAGGCGGCAGGTTCTCGAGCCCGCGCACCTCGGTGCGGAACAGGGCGCGGAACAGCAGCGCGCCGAAGTCGCGCACGCCTTCCTTGCCCCATTTCGTCAGCACGAACCACACTGCGCCGAAGCTGGCGAGGCCGAGGCCGAGGAAGATCCAGCCGACATGAAGCCCTGCCGCCTGCAGCAGCGCGACGAACAGCGAACCCACCACCATGAAGGCGGCCTGTAGCACGTTGCCGGCCGCGATGATGCGGGCACGCTCGTTCGGCGCCGACCAGGCCTGCACGGCCGCGAAGGAAGGCACGACAAACAGGCCGCCGCCGAACGCGAAGGCGACGAAATCGAGGAGCATGCGCACGCCAGCGAAGGAGGTGGCGAAATCAAGCGCGCCAATGTCGTTGCCCTTCACCGTAACGCCGATGGCCCAGGCAAGGTCGATGCCGGCAAAGCCCATCATGATGGCGCCGATCGGCACCAGCGCCAGGTTCGGGCGAACGTGGCTGAGACTGGCGGCAAACAGCGAGCCGATGGCAATTCCGATCGCGAAGATCGCAAGGCACAGCGTCACCACGCCTTCGCTGCCACCGACGACGTCCTTGACCAGCGCCGGCAGCAGCGACAGCACGATGGCCCCGACCAGCCAGAACCAGGAGACGATCACGGTGCCGTCCCACAGCCGGTGGTCGGCATAGAGCGTCTTCAGCAGGCCGACCGTCGAGGTCCAGGGATTGGCATCGATCGGCAGATCAGGCGCGGAGGGCGTTGTTTGCGGAATGCGGGAGGCAAAGGCCCAGGACAGCAGCGCCAGCACGACCACGGCCGATGCGACCCAGCCCATGTGAGCGGAGCCGGCCACGAACTGGCCGCCGGCGACGGTGCCGAGCAGGATGGCCATGAAGGTCGCGCCTTCGACCAGCGCGTTGCCGGTTGCGAGTTCGCCGATCTCGAGCTGGTCCGGCAGCATGGCGTATTTCACCGGGCCGAACAGGGCGGCAATGACGCCGAACAGCCCGAGCGCGGTGAACAGCAGCGGCACCGAGTGCATGAAGAAGCCGGCGGCGGCAAAGCCGGCCGCGAAAATCTCGGCGAACTTCAAGCGTCTGGCGACGACCGATTTGACGTATTTGTCGGCGAGCTGGCCGCCGAGCCCGGACAGGATGAAATAGGGGAAGATGAAGACGGCGCCTGCCACCGTGACCAGCGCGTCGCCGTGGCCGGTCGCGGCGCTGTAAAGCAGGATGATGACGAGTGCGTTCTTGAGCACGTTGTCATTGAGCGCCGAGAAGAATTGCGCCCCGAACAGCGGCGCAAAGCGGCGTGACGACATCAATTCCCTGATCATGACGAGTCCTGTTTTGAAAAGGCAGCCTGAGGTTGTTGCGTTGCAGATCGAACGTCACGACCGGAAGAGTGTGAGAGGAGCGATTGCAGGCGCGTGTGGTCGCCGGCCTGCCGTGTCCCCTCGGTCCCTCCGATCCTGTTGGTCTCCAGTCTGTCTCGTTAGGTTCGCAAATATCCGGTCGCAGCAAGCGGTTTCGGGCGGAAATGCCGGGCTTACGGGCATATCGCCCCGGTCGATAAGAAAAAGCTGAATCGAAACGCTGACAGTTGCGCAATCGGCCGGCGATGTCCGGACATAGTAAGTCCTTTGTTGCGGCCGGCGTTCGCATTCGAAGGGATCCACGCGCAACATCAGTTTGTCCTCAGGTGAGGTGAGCCAGATGGCGGAAAGGATTGAGGCGACCGAGCAGGCTGATGCGGCGGCTCTCCAAGCGGGCACGTGCGCGGCTTGCCCGCCACATCCGGAAGGTCGCGCGGCGCTCAGTGAGCACACCGGCGATGTCGCAGGCGTTCGCGATCCGGTCGATCGGCGCCATCGCCAGCCGCAGGACCGTGCGGCCAAAGCCGCCCAGGATGGCCCAAGCGTCATCGACGAAGGTGGAAGCGATATCAACAGCGAGGGTTTGCATTTTCCGAGTCTCCGGGTTAGTTTGAACAATGTTCAAATGAGTAGCGCGAAAATGAACAATGTTCAAGAAGAATCACTGCGGGACCAGAAAAAATTTCGGAGGCGGCTCCAGATCCTGGAGATCGCCCGTGGCATCATCGCGACTAAGGGATTGAGATCGTTGAAAGTTCGGGACGTCGCCGAGGCCGCCGGCTGCTCGGTCGGCAGCGTCTATAACGAGTTCGGAGACTTCGACGGGGTGATCCTGACCGTCAACCGTGAGACGGTTCAGGCGCTAACGGCGCGCTTAAGCGGGGTTCCGGCTGAGGATCCCGTTCGCCAGCTCTATGGGCTCGCCGAGACCTATCTCGATTTCTTCGCCGAGCACGCCAATCTGCTGCGCTCGCTGTTCGAGCATCGGATGGAGGACGATCGCCCTTATCCCGATGACATCCTCCAGATGGTGATGGATGCCTTCGCGCTGATGCATCCGCCCCTGGTGCGCGCGCTGCCTGATGCGGATGACGTGCAGATCGCGCTGTTGTCGCGGACGCTGTTTTCCGCGGTCCACGGCATCATCTCGCTGGGCCTCGAAGAGCGGATGGTCGCGGTGCCGCCGCAGATGCTGCGTCAGCAGGTCACGCAGTTCCTGGACGCGCATCTCGTCGGTCTCGGGGTCTTGCCGGCGCGGTGACGCCGCGGGCGCGGTTGCCGCTTTAGACCAGCACCGGCTGACGCACGCGCCCGGCATCGCCGAACACGCGCAAATAGCGCTCGATCTCGGAGGGCATGCCGGTCGCCTTTTCCGGATTGTCGGAGAGCTTGACGGCGGGATGTCCGTCGACCGACGACACCTTGCAGACCAGCGAGATCGGATCGAGATTGAAGCTGCCGTCCGGCGCGCAGCCGACGAAGTCGTTGGTGAGGTTGGTGCCCCAGCCGAAGGAGAGTCGCACGCGGCCGGCAAAGTGGTGATAGGTCTCCTCGATCGAGCCGACGTCCATGGCGTCCGAGAAGACCAGCAGCTTCTCCCTGGGGTTGCGTCCCTTCTTCTGCCACCACGCGATGATCTCTTCGCCGGCCTGGATCGGCGGCGCGCTGTCGGGGCGGAAGCCGGTCCAGTCGGCCACCCATTCCGGGGCATCGCGCAGGAAGGCTTTGGTGCCGAAGGCGTCCGGCAGCGCGATCAAGAGATTGCCGCCATAGGTCTGGCGCCACTGGTCGAGGATGCGATAGGGCGCCCAGCGCAATTCCTCGTCATCCCTGGCGAGCGCGGCCGCGACCATCGGCAGCTCGTGCGCATTGGTGCCGATCGCTTCGAGATCGTTGTCCATCGCCAGCAGCACGTTGGAGGTGCCGATGAAGGACGAACCCAGCCCTTCCTTCACCGCTTCCACGCACCAGCGCTGCCACAGGAAGCCGTGACGGCGACGGGTCCCGAAGTCAGACAGCCGCAGGTTCTCCAGCCCTCGCAGCCGCTCGACCTTGGTCCACAGCTTGGCCTTGGCGCGGGCATAGAGCACGTCGAGCTCGAACCGGCCGCGTCCCTTCATCGCGGCGCGGGAGCGCAATTCGTTGAGAATGGCGAGTGCCGGAATTTCCCACATTGAGGTGTGGGTCCATGGGCCGTGGAAATGCAGCTCGTACTGGCCGTCGACCTTGCGCAGCTCGTATTCGGGAAGGCGGAATTCGGCGAGCCAGCGGATGAAGTCCGCCGAGAACATGTGGGTCTTGCCGTAGAAGGTGTTGCCGGCGAGCCAGATCAGCTCCTTCTTGCTGAAGCGGATGGTGCGGGCGTGGTCGAGCTGGGCGCGCAGCTCGCCCTCGTCGATGATCTCGGCAAGGCGCACATGGCGCGAGCGATTGATGACGGAGAACGTCACCTGTTGATCCGGGTACGCTTCCCGAATCATTTGCAGCATCAATAGCTTATAGAAGTCCGTATCAAGCAGGCTGCGGATGATGGGATCCAGCCGCCAGCTGTGATTGTAGGTTCGGCTCGCAATGTCGGTCACTGTCATGGAACGAATTCTAGCGTGGCCGACCGCGCGCAACCAGTGGGTTTGGCGATGGGCTGGCCATCCCCTGCGGCAGCCGATCCGTTCAGGCGCCAGCCGTCGCCGCCACGCATTCCAGCTGTGTCCGGATCCAGCGATGCGCCGGGTCCTTCTGGTAACGCTGATGCCAGACCATGAACATCGGCAGCTCGGCCAGCGTGCGGGTGCGCGACGCGAGCGGAATCCGCGCATGCGCGAAGCCAACCATCACGCTGGAGGCCAGCAGGCTCGGCATGCTCGCCAGCATCTGCGTTCCGCGCAGGAATGATGGTACGCCGGAGAAGCTCGGCACGGAGATGGCGATGTCGCGGTGGAAGCCGTTCGCGGCGAGCCGGCGGTCGAAGTCGAGCCGCTCGTTATCAGTGTAGACCACCGTGACGTGGCGCGCGGCGAGATAAGCGCCGCGACCGGAGGGAGCCGCCCGCGTCCCGGGATCGTAGTAACAGACGTAATGATCGCTCAGCAGACGCTTCTGCACGATGTCGATGCCGGATGGCGGCAGCGGCGTGATCAGGAGGTCGCAGCGATTTTCGCGCAGCATGGCGGGCGAGGGCGATTGTGACGGGATCACGCGCAGGTCCAGGTTCTTCACCTGCGCCGCGACATGTCCGAAGAAGCGGGGCAGCAGCAGGTCGCGCTGGAAGTCGTTGGCCGCGATCGTCAGCGAGAGCTTTGCGCTCGCCGGCTCGAAAGAGACGCCGCCGGCAAAGCTGCGCATCTCGTCGATCAGTGCGCGTGCCTTTGCGGCCAGCGCCTGGGCGTGGGCGGTCGCGACAATGCCGCGGCCGGACTTTGCAAACAGCGGATCGCCGACAATCCGTCGCAGCTTGTTGAGGGCATGGCTGACGGCCGATTGCGTCAGGCCGAGACGTGTCGCGGCCGATGTCACCGAGCCTTCCTCCAGCACCGCGAGGAACAGTTCGAGGGCGTGGCCGTCGAGGGCCAAATGATCGATTTTCTTCATGTAATGCATTATAATCGATCTGTTTATTTGTGGAATAGCTGCGCGCATGATCTCGCCAACACGCCGCGCCCGGACCGGTCGCGGCCACAGGGAGAGACAACGCCGATGAATGCCCAGGCGCCAGCCTTCAGCGATCCCCGCCTCAACCGCCCTGAACCGTTCAGCCCGCGCGACGGCGGCTTATTCCAGCGCGACCGCGCCATCCATCCGCCGGCCTACGCACCCGGCTACAAGTCCTCGGTGCTGCGTTCGCCGCGCCAGGCGCTGTTGTCGCTGGAGAACTCGATCTCGGAGATCACGGGGCCGGTGTTCGGCCACAATGATCTCGGCCCGCTCGACAATGATCTGATCCGCAACTACGCCAAGGACGGCGATCCCGTCGGCGAGCGCATCATCGTCCATGGCCGCGTGCTGGACGAGACCGGCCGCGGCGTGCCGAAGACGCTGGTCGAGTTCTGGCAGGCCAATGCCGGCGGCCGTTACCGGCACAAGAAGGATACCTATCTGGCGCCGATCGATCCCAATTTCGGCGGCTGCGGCCGGGCGCTCACAGACGACACCGGCTATTACTATTTCCGCACCGTGAAGCCGGGCCCCTATCCCTGGCGCAACTTCGTCAACAGCTGGCGTCCCGCCCACATCCACTTCTCGGTGTTCGGCTCGGGCTTCGCGCAGCGGCTGATCACGCAGATGTACTTCGAGGGCGATCCGCTGATCCCGATCTGCCCGATCCTGACGACGATCCCGGACAAGGACGCGCTCGACCGTCTTGTCGCGCCGCTCGATCTCAACGCCTCGACGCCGTTCGACTCGCTCGCCTACCGCTTCGACATCGTGCTGCGCGGCCAGCGCTCCACCCATTTCGAGAACCGCCCGGAGGGGAACTGAGCCATGCCGCAGCCGCTCGACTATCTCAAGGAAACCGCGTCGCAAACGGCCGGTCCCTACGTCCATATCGGCCTGATCCCGGCCATGGCCGGCTTCGACATCTTCGAGAAGAATTTTTCCAACGTGCTGGTGACGTCGAACACGGCAGGCGAGCGCATCACGCTGGAAGGCAAGGTGCTCGATGGCAGCGGCACGCCGCTGCGTGACGTGCTGCTCGAGATCTGGCAGGCCAACGCGGCCGGCCGCTACAACCATCCGGCCGATCGCTCGGCCGGCGTGCTGGACGAAGAGTTTCGCGGCTGGGGCCGCGCCGGCTCCGATTTCGAGAGTGGGCTGGTGACGTTCGAGACCATCAAGCCCGGCGCGATCGTCGACAAGGCAGGGCGCAAATGCGCGCCTCACGTCAATGTCTGGATCGTCGCACGCGGCATCAACATCGGCCTCAACACGCGGCTTTATTTCTCGGACGAGGAGGCCGCCAACGCCGCCGATCCCGTGCTCAATCTGATCGAGCAGCAAGTGCGCCGCAAGACGCTGATCGCCACCCGCAGCGAGCGGGCCGGCAAGGTGGTGTATTCCTTCACCATCAATTTGCAGGGGCCTGAAGAGACCGTGTTCTTCGATGTGTGATGCAACTGCTTGACGGAAGTTCGGCCTCATCGATGAATGAGGCCGAACACGTCTTGGCGGTGCCGGGCAAGAGCATTCACCCGGCCGGATTGCGCGCGTATCGGATCGCCTCGGTGAGCACGGCCCGGTCGCCGATGTGATTGGCGAGCAGCAAGATGAGGCGCGCATTCATGCGCAGGGCCTGCTCCTCGTCGAGATCCCGCTGGCTGTCGATCAGCTCGGCGTAGAAGCCGTCGGGATCGACGATTCCAGGTGCAAGATTGAGCGTCATGCCGCGAGTTCCCTCTGGTGGGCCGCGGGGCGGCCGGTGGCTCTCGAGACTGCGTCGGCGATCTCGGCTTCGTCGAATTCCCTCCAGCGCGCAGCGACATACTGGTCGGGCCGGAACAGGTAGGTGGTGCCCGGCGAGGCGCCGTAGCGGGCGGCAAGAAGGCCCCGCGCGTCCTCGATGTCGCGCCCGACACAGATGATCCGCGCTTCGAGCTGTCCGGCCGTCAGCTTCGTCTTGCTGGTCGGATTGCCGAAGGTCACAACGGTAAAGCCGTCACCGAGACAGTTGAGGAACCAGCCAGGCTTGCCGCCGATCGTGACGGGAGCATCCGCGGCGTTGGTGCCCGGCCGCATGTCGCCGACAAGCGCGCCGTCGTCCGGCGTGTTCAGCGGCGAGCCGACGTAAGGCGTCGGGACAGACAGCCGGCCGCTGTTGACCAGCGGGCGCGCGAAATCGTGGTGCTGCGCCAGCTCCAGTGCGGCGTCACGGAAATAGCGGCTGACTTTCGTCTTCGGCGTGATGAAATCCGTGGCGCGCGTCGAATTCAGGAGATTGTCGTCGGCGGCATAGGCGCGCTCGGTGTGATAAGTGTCGAGCAGCGCCTCGCCCGCCTCGCCGCGCAGCACCAGCGCGAGCTTCCAGGCCAGATTGTCGATATCCTGCACGCCCGTGTTGGCGCCGCGCGCACCGAATGGCGAGACCTGATGCGCCGCGTCGCCGGCGAACAGCACGCGACCATATCGGAAATTGTCGATGCGCCGGCATGCGAATTGATAGATCGAGACCCATTCGAGACTGAAATCAGCCTTGTCGCCCAGCATCGCCTTGATGCGGGGGATCACCCGTTCCGGCTTTTTCTCTTCATCAGGATCGGCGTTCCAGCCGAGCTGAAAGTCGATACGCCAGATGTTGTCGGATTGCCGGTGCAAGAGCACCGACTGGCCAGGATGAAAGGGCGGGTCGAACCAGAACCAGCGCTCGGTTGGAAAATCCGCATTCATGACCACGTCGGCAATCAGGAAGCGATCCTGGAAATACTGCCCCTTGAACTCGGCCCCGACCATTCGCCGCGTGTCGGAGTTGGCACCATCGCAAGCGATCACCCACTCGGCTTCCATGGTGAAGATTCCGTCGGGTGTCTCGACGGCGAGCTCGGCATGGTCCGGTGTCTGTTTCAGGCTGATCAGCCGATGCTTCCAGCGAAGGTCGATCAGCGGATTGTCCCGGCACTTCGCGACCAGGATTTCCTCCAGATGATATTGCTGAAGGTTGATCATGGCGGGCCATTGGTGGCCTGTTTCGGGCAGGAGGTCGAACTGATAGGAGAGCTGATCGCGGAAGAAAACCTTGCCCACGTTCCAGCTCACGCCGCGTGCGACCATGGGAGCCGCGCAGTGCAGTCGGTCCCAAATCTCGAGCGGACGCTTGGCGTAGCAGACGGCCCGCGAGCCGATGCTGACAGTGTCGTTGTCGTCGAGGACGATCACGGGCTGGCCGCGCGCCGCAAGGTCGAGCGCTGCCGTCAGGCCGATCGGGCCTGCGCCAATGACCACGATCGGGTGCCGACGCACGATACCCGCGGCCTGCTCGGCGGACCGCACATAGTCGAACCGGGGATAGACGTAATTCGTCATGATTGGCTTTCCTGGCTGCGGGGCAGCGTGGCTATTCTGCGCCCGCGAATTCTTTCTCGTGAAGCCAGGCGGTGTGGCGCGGCGGCCGCTTGGTGCGCGCCCATTCGTCGACCATTTCATGGGCGACCGATTTCATGCGGCTCAGCTGCTCCGGCGTCGCCGTCCAGGCGGCGATCTCCAGGCGATGGCCGCTCGGGTCGCGGAAATAGATCGACTTGAAGATGGTGTGGTCGGTGACGCCGACGACGTCGAGGCCCGCGGCCTCGGCGCGCGCCTTGGCTTCCTCGAGCTCGCCGAGATCCTTGACCTGGAAGGCGATGTGCTGCGTCCAGTCCGGCGTGTTGGGATCACGCCCCATCGGGGGCGAGTTCGGCAATTCGAAGAAGGCCAGGATGTTGCCGTTCCCCGCATCGAGGAAGATGTGCATGTAGGGGTCGGGCGCCTTCGTGGAAGGCACCTTGTCTTCGGCGATGGCGCCGAGAAGGTCCATGTTCATGACCTTCTTGTAGAACTCGACGGTCGCCTTGGCATCGACACAGCGATAGGCGACGTGATGGATCTTCTCGATCTTCATGGCGGTTCGCTCCCTGAGATTGGACTTGTTGAATTAGTATCATCTGTTACGATTAGCAGTAATTGATCTGGATCAAATGGCAAGGACGAATCTTGCGGACATGGGACGGGCAGCATGACAGGACGTTTCAAGGACGCGCAGACGAGAGCGAAGGCCGCAACGCCGGACGGGGTGACGCTCGATCTCCAGCAGTATTTTCCTTATCGCCTGGCGCGGCTGGCCGAGCAGGTGTCGGTTGCGGTCGCCGAGGTGTATCTGGAGCGCTTTGCCCTGTCGCGGCAGGAATGGCGCGTGCTCGCCATCCTCGGCGCGAGGTCCGCGATCGCCACCAAGGAAGTCGGGCCCCTGACGACGCTGGACAAGATGCAGGTCAGCCGTGCCATGAAGGGACTGGAAGAGCGCGGCATCGTCCGGCGGACTCATGCGTCCGATGATCGCCGGGAGCTGATCGTCGCACTGACGGAGGCCGGGCGCGCGCTCTACCGAAAGATCGCGCCGCTCGCCCTGGAGCGGGAAGCGAAGCTTCTCGCTCTCTTGACGCCCGAAGAGATCACTGTCCTCGATCGTGTCATGCGAAAGCTGTCGGATGAGCTCGCCTGACGGTTAGCCCTACCCGTCACCATGGAGCTGCGCCCGGAACGCGCGCGGCGACAGGCCCGTGGCCGCGGCGTAGACACGGCTGAAATAGGCGGGGTCCTCGAAGCCGAGCGCATAGGCGATGGTCGAGACCGGCAGGTTGGTATAGACGAGGTTGCGCCGCGCCTCGCGGATCAGCCGGTTGAGGATCAGATGCGAGGCGGTGTCGCCGGTGGCCGCGCGTGTGACGCGGTTGAGGTGGGTCGGCGTGATCGCCAGCGCGTCGGCGTAGTCGGCGACGCTCCAGCGTGCCAGATGATGCTGCTCGAGCAGAGCTTCGAAGCGGCGGAACAGATTTGACTCGGAACTGCCGCCAGCGCCGCTCTGGCTCGCGAGCGCGCGTGCGACGAGGCCGATGATGGCTGCCGACAACGAACGCAGCACGTGCGCACGGCCGAAATCGCGAGCGGCGTGCTCGGCAAAGATCTGCTTCATGACGGCGCGGATTTGCGGCGTGCCACGCACCACGGCCGAGCGCGACAGCACGCCGCGCAGGCCCTCGGCGGCGAGCAGCGCCTCGTCGAGAATTTCCGCGGCGATCGTCAGCACCCAACCTTCGGTTCCGGGCACGAAGCTGAAGCCGTGGACATCGCCAACCGGCACGTTGACGATCTGCATCGGCTTGAGCGGCACCACGCGCCCGTCGAGCGTCGCTTCGCCGCCGCCGCGCTCGATCAGCAGCACCTGGTGCAGCCGGGCGTGGCGGTGCACGGCGAGGGTCCAGTCGTGCAGCACCGAGCGCGATGCAATCGTCTCGCAATGCACCACGTCGGGCAGGTCGCCGGCTTCGCCGAACAGATTGTAGACCCGGATCGTCGGGGCGGCAGCTGCGGTTCTCATGTTCGAATAGTACAAGACAATGGCGAAACCCTCCATCGGTCCGGGCTACGAAATCTGCAAAAAAGTGCCGACGGGAGGACGGAAAAATGAAAGTTCAGGTCTGCATCATCGGCGGTGGACCGTCCGGGCTGCTGCTGTCCCAGCTCCTGCACCTCAAGGGCATCGACACCGTCGTGCTGGAGAAATACAGCCGCGAGCACGTGCTGGCCCGCATCCGCGCCGGCGTGCTGGAACATGGCTTCGCGCGGCTGATGCGCGAGGCGCAATGCGGCGAGCGGATGGACCGCGAGGGCGAGATCCACAACGGCTTCGAGATCGCCCATGACGGCGTGCTCTCCCATATCGACCTGCACAAGCATTCCGGCGGCAATTCGGTGCTGGTCTATGGCCAGACCGAGGTGACGCGCGATCTCTACGAGGCGCGCGACCGTCTTGGCGGCAAGGTGATTCACAATGCCGACGACGTGACGCCGCATGACCTGACCTCGGATCGGCCCTACGTGACGTATCGCGCGGACGGCGAGGTCGTGCGTGTCGATTGCGATTACATCGTCGGCGCCGACGGCTTTCACGGTGTCAGTCGCAAGTCGATCCCGAAAGACGTGCTGCGCGAATACGAGAAGGTCTATCCGTTCGGCTGGTTGGGGGTGCTGTCGCGTACCAAGCCGGTGTCGCCGGAGCTGATCTATGTGAAGCACGAACGCGGCTTCGCACTGTGCTCGCTGCGCTCACAGGTGCTGAGCCGCTACTATGTCCAGGTGCCGCTCACCGACAAGGTCGAGGACTGGTCGGACGACGCGTTTTGGGCCGAGTTGAAGCGACGTTTGCCCGACGATGTCGCGGCGCGCCTGATCACGGGGCCTTCGATCGAGAAGAGCATTGCGCCCTTGCGCAGCTTCGTTGCCGAGCCGATGAGCTATGGTCGCCTGTTCCTCGCCGGCGATGCCGCCCACATCGTGCCGCCGACCGGCGCGCGCGGGCTGAACAGTGCGGCTTCCGACATCTATTATCTCTACCACGCGATGCTCGCGCACTATCAGGATGGTGATGATTCCGGGCTGAAAGGATATTCGGCCAAGGCTCTGGCGCGGATCTGGAAGGCGCAGCGCTTCTCATGGTGGATGACGATGATGCTGCATCGTTTCCCCGATCGTTCGGAGTATGAAGACCGGCTTCAGCAGACGGAGCTGGACTATCTGCTGTCGTCCGAGACGGCGCAGCGGCTGCTCGCGGAGAATTATGTGGGGCTGCCGTTCTAAAGCGCGATGAGATTTGGATGAATCGTCATCGCGCTTAGATTGTTGTTTGCGCATGATCTTTCCGGAAAACCGCTTCGCACTTTTCCGGATCATGCTTTAGGCCGGTTGCCCATAAACCCGGCGGCGATTGCAGAAGCCAAGGCGGCGCCTCGTTTCCCGGCAGGAATTGGCCTGTCGGTCGCGCCTGCAGGCCGAACCTCTATATCAACCTGTCCGGCTGGGACTGCCCGGTGACCAGCCCTCGATAGCTCCTTTGCGCGCCGTTAAGGCGAACCGATCTCACAAAACGGCATGAGTGACCTGACGCACGTTTCGCGCCATGGTATCGTGCCAAAACTATCCGTGCCCCCTTTCAGGACCGAAAGCTTACGTGAAACGGGATGGGGAGGCGCACGCGACGTCGTTCGATAATGGTTTGAATACTGATTTCATAAACTCAGGGTTGTCGCCACATCGGCCGTCGACCATAATATTCCGGTTCCAACAATGACCGCAGCTCGAAACATGAGTGAGCCAGAGGCACAGGCTGAGATTTCCGGCGGCGCGCCCGGCGGGCAAGACCAGCCGCCGCGCCAGGAGCCGCCGCGTGGCAAGAAGCCCGGCTCGTCTCGGGGCATCGCGATTGGGATTATCGGCGGAATCGTGATCGCCGGAATAGCGGCGGGCGTGGTCGTGCCCAGGATCGCCGGCGACAAGCCGGCGGCTGCAGTTGGTGAGGAATCCACTCTGGAAGTACTTGCTCCAGGCGAAATCAATGCCGCCCTTCCAACGCTCGATCCGGCCACGTCGAAAGCCGCGGTGGATGACGCCAAGAACTGCAAGGTGCCGCTGGCCTGGGTGACGCTGACGCAACGGGTGGGCGGGAATGGCGGCATGGTGCGGATCCGTTCGGGACAATATACGTCGCCGCCGATCAAGCTCACCCCCGTGCCCCAGCGCGTTGCCGTGCCTTATCCCGCGCCTTATCCGACCGGCCGTGGTGTTCTTACCTTGATCGGCGAGGCGGACAAAGTGGGCTTCTATCTGACGCCCGGGGGCGTTCACGACGTCAATGGCGCATATTCCGTCAATGTGCACTGGCAGGTTCGCAATCCGTGCCCATAATGCGCAATTGGATGCAAGCGACGTCGTGATCGGGAATTGCCGGCAATGAAAAACTTCTTCCGCAACCATCCGATGGTCGGCATCTGCGTCGCCATGATTATCGCGGCAATCGCCACCCAATGGATCCTCAATCCAAAATCCGGACCGCTCAGCGCATTGACATGGGCGAATTCGCTGACGATCGGCGCCGTGCTTCTGATCATGATGGCCGGGATCGCCGCGACCTATGTGGCGATGCGGCTCGGCACCGACCCCACGGGATTCGGACTGGTCCCGATCGGGGAGGGCTATACGGCCGGGCGCCGGTTGAACGCGGATGCTCCGGCCGGGACTGTGCGCAACGCCGACGAGGTGCTCGACGAACTCGACCAGATGATCGGTCTCGGCTCCGTCAAGGGGGAGGTCAATAAGCTGCTCGCCGGCATCGAAGTCGAGCGCAAGCGCCGCGAGCAGGGTTTGCCGGTGACGAAGGTCGGCCGGCACATGGTGTTCACCGGGCCGCCGGGCGTCGGCAAGACCGAGATCGCACGTTCGCTCGGGGAGATCTATCGCTCGCTCAAGGTGCTGCGCAAAGGACATGTGGTCGAGGTGCAGCGCGCCGATCTGGTCGCAGGCTATATCGGGCAGACGGCCATCAAGACGATGGAAAAGTGCAAGGAGGCATTGGATGGCATCCTGTTCGTCGACGAAGCCTACACGCTCTCGGTGTCCGAAGGCCGGGACTTCGGCCACGAGGCCATCGCGACGCTGCTCAAATTCATGGAAGACAACCGCGACCGCATCATCGTGATCGTCGCCGGATATCCTAACGAGATGCGGCGCTTCATTGCCGCGAATCCGGGCCTGGCGAGCCGCTTCAGCAGGACCATCGAATTCCCGGCCTATGAGCCGCGAGAGCTCGTCGCGATCATGCGATTGATGGCCGCGCGGCAGCGCGCGCAGTTGCCCGACACGCTGGAGTACAGCCTGATCCCCTGGATCGAATCCCGCTGGAAAAACGAGGGCTGGGGCAACGCGCGCGAGATGCGCAACCTTCTCGACAGGGCGAGCGAAGCCCAGTCGGTCCGCGTGGCCACCGATCTTACCGCCGACATATCGATGATCGAGCTGGTCGACTTCGAAAGCGCAGGCGTGCCTGTGGTGCGAACGCATGTGCCACCGCCGGCGCCTCCGCCGGTGCCGACCATCCCGGCGCCGCCTCCGACCGTCGTTCAAGGTTCGCCACGGTCTTCCGCTCCGCCTGATGATCTGGCGCCGCGCCCCGCGCGCAGGCTGAAGGTCGAGGCGACCGTCCCTCCTGAACGCACGCTCGATCAGGCGCTGGACCGGCTCGAAGAGATGGTCGGGCTGGCGTCGGTCAAGGAGGAGGTGAACAAGCTGATGTCGTCGCTCGAAGTCGAGCGCGTGCGCCGCGAGCAGGGACTCGGCAGTGCGCCCATCAGCCGGCACATGGTGTTCACCGGCCCGCCGGGCGTCGGAAAGACCGAGGTCGCGCGCGCCCTCGGTGAGATCTATCGCTCGCTCAACGTGCTGCGAAAGGGTCATCTGGTCGAGACCGACCGTTCGGGCCTGGTCGCGGGCTATATCGGCCAGACGGCGGCCAAGACGCTCGACAAATGCAAGGAAGCGCTCGATGGCATCCTGTTCATCGACGAGGCCTATTCGCTTGCCCGGCCGGGTCAGGATTACGGCCGGGAGGCGATCGATACGCTGCTCAAATTCATGGAGGACAACAGAGACCGCATCGTCGTGATCGTCGCAGGCTATCCGAACGAGATGCAGGGCTTCATCAATAGCAATCCTGGCCTGGCCAGCCGCTTCACCAAGACGATCGCGTTTCCGGCCTATGCCGCAAACGAGCTCGTCGCCATCCTGCGGGTGATGGCAAAACAACAGAATTTCACACTGCCCGACAATCTCGAGTCCAGCCTCCTGCCGTGGATGAAGGTGGGTATGAAAAGCCGGTCTTGGGGGCAGGCGCGCGAGATGCGAACGCTGCTCGAGCGTTCGCGCGAGGCCCAGGCCACGCGCATCGCGCGCGACCCTTCAGGGGATGTCAATCAAATTGCCATGGCGGACATCGACGCAGCCATCCAGGTTTCCGGATATCGCGAGGTCGAACCGGAGAAGATCAGCGATACCATCGTCAGGATTCCGGAGCTCACGCGCTCGGTCACGCCGCTGTCGGAGGGGACCTCCGCCCTGCAGGCGGCCGTTGTGACCATAAAACTAGAGAACGGCACTGGCAGCGGCTTCTTCATCTCAAAGGATGGATATCTTCTAACCAACCATCATGTGGTCGAAGACAACAAATTTGTAACGATCAAACTAACAACGGGCCGTGAGATGCCCGGCGAGGTGCTGCGTTCGCATAAGGGACGGGACATCGCCCTGGTCAAGGTGAATGAATCGTCCATGAGTGCGCTGGCGCTGCAACTCGACCCGCCTGATGTCGCCGCAGAGGTCTACGCCATAGGTTCGCCGAAAGGCGAGGCACATGCGACGACCATCACCAAAGGCATCGTCAGCGCCTATCGCACGATCGACGGTTTCCAGCACATTCAAAGCGACGCCGCCATCCATGGTGGCAGCAGCGGAGGCGCAATGGTGGACCGGTTCGGCAATGTCGTCGCCGTCAGTGTTTCCGGAATCACCGTTACCGCTGACAAGATGGGCTCCAGCATCAATTTCTTCATTCCCATCGCAGACGCGCTCAAGTTTCTCGCGGTCGAGCTGGTCAAGCAGGACGCGGCATAACCGTCAACGAAGCAATCGGCCCAGAGATGGAACTAGAGCGAGCAAACCGGATGACAGGGATCGGCCGAATGGCGGCCTTGCATGGCGCCTTCTGGCAGTACGATCCCTGGTATCGTCGCGCGTGGTATGTCTGGCCGCAGGCGACGGCAATCCTTTTCGCGGGCTGGCTTCTTGTCGGTCTTCCTCCGGCTGCAGTGCCGCTGGGCACCTGGGCCAAGCCCGCCGATTGCAGCAACGCATTGACCCCGGGCTGCGCGGCCACAAGGCGCGCCGTGTTCACCTGGGACGATGAGGTCGGCAGACCCACGGTCGCCAATCAAATCACCGTCGTCGTCGACCGGTCGGCCTTTCGAAATTCTGCCGCGGACGACCAGCCGAAGCTCGCAGCGGCGCTCGGCGCCTATTATCGCTACGATTGGGCGAAGGCGATCGACATCCTGAAATCGGCGACCGCAAGCGATCCGAACGTTCAGTTCCTCACGGCACTCGCCTGGCTCATACCGAATTCGACCGACCAGGCGCGTAGCGCGGAAGCATTGCTGCGTGAGGCAACTGCAGCGAGACATCGTCAGGCTGGCAGCGTGCTCGGCCGCATCCTCTTCGCAGGTGCTGCCGGCTTGCCGAAGGATGAGACGGCGGGACGGAAGTTGATCGATGACGCGGTAGCGGCCGGCGAGCCGTACGCGATACGGCTGGCCGCCGCCGGATATGTCAGCGGCGAATTTGGCGGCACGTACGATACGGTCAAGGCAGTCGATCTGTTGCGCAAGGCGGCGGATGCCGGCGAACTCGTCGCCATGGCGCAACTTGCATTCTGCATCGACACCGGGCGGGGCGGGCTTGCCCGCGATAATGCGAAGACGCTCGACTATTTGCGACGCGCGGCGGATGCGGGCTTTGAAGCAGCACAATTCACGCTCGCGCGGTGGCTCAGAGACCGATATTTCGATCGGGAAAGCACGGATCTGTCGGAATCGATCAAGTGGTTCGAGCGGTCCTATCGCCAGGGGCACTCCGTCTTCGCTCTCGCCGAACTCGCCAATGTGCAAAGATTCGCGCGGGACGCGCCGTGGTTCGATACCAAGCGCTCGTTTGAGTTGTTCCAGGCTTGTACGCCCTACAGAAATGCCTACTGCCATTATTGGATCGCGCGTGCCTACCACGATGGGGCCGGAACACCGCGAGACTATACCAGGGCCTACGCACACTACACGGTCGCGAAGGAGCTCCGGTGGCAAGATTCAGGCAACAACCTCCAGAGACTCGAAGACTTCCTCCAGCCTGACATCAAGACCAGCGCAGCGGAGCTGGCGAAGAGCATTTCGGCGGGCCTCAAGCCGGTGCCGCGCCCGCTCAGAATAGAAACGGCGGAGACTGAGACCGCGGCGGGCCTCTCTCCGTGGCCGGACGCTGTGCCGCGACCGGCATCACCTTGATCATTTAGAGCGTTATGAGATCAAGTCCGGTCGGCAGTTCACCTCTCCCTACGGGAGAGGTAATCCGAGTCCGGGGCTCGCAGCGATTCAACCAAACGTCATCCCACGCTAGCGAACCACGTTTCCGGCTCGTAATGATTCATGCGGCTATGCCTGGCCGCGCGTTATCAGTCTGCAACCTGGTATCAGCTACTTCCCTTCCAGCGTATTGACGGGCGTCCAGTCCGCCGGCGGCGAATTTGCCGCCAAGGCTCGCGCGCGCCTGGCAAAATACCGGCACGGCGGATCGTCGCCGGCGGCGCTTTCGAACAGCTCGGCGGCTTGCGCGAAGTCGCGTGCGCGCCAGCATGCCAGGCCACGGGCGTAGGTCGCCGCGCGAATGCCTTGCTCCTGCGTCTCCTTGTTTTTCTCGGCCAGCGGCTCGTAGACCCTGATCGGCTCGTCGCGCCCCTGGACCCTGACCGTGTCCAGCTCGCGCCAGGTGTAGGCGCCGCGGCTCTGGCTCACCGTCATTTCCGAGGCCATGATCGTCGTGCCAAAATATTTATTGGCGCCTTCGAGCCGTGAGGCCAGGTTCACGGTGTCGCTCATGACCGTATAGTTGAAGCGCCGGTGCGAGCCGATATTGCCGACGACGGCCTCGCCGCTGTTCAGCCCGATGCGGTGGGCGAGGCCGCGCCCTCGGAACGCGGGATGGCTGTCGTTGAGCTCCGCGAGCCGGTCGCGGCATTGCAGCGCGGCGGCGACCGCGTGCTGCGCGTGATGCGGATCATCGGCCGGCGCACCGAACATCGCGACGACGGAATCGCCGATATATTTATCGACATAGCCGCCATGGCTTTCGATGATGTCGGTCATGGCGGAGAGATAGTCGTTCATCAAGGCGACCAGCTCGGTCGGCGTCATCTTCTCGGCGATCGAGGAGAAGCCGGCCAGGTCCGAGAAGAACATGGTGATGTTGCGCATCTCGCCGCCGAGCGCCGGCATCTTGCCGGAGGCGACCATGCTCTCGATCACCTCGGGCGCGAGATAGAATGCAAAACTCTTGCGCAGGAAGCGTTCCTCGCGGTCGGCGATCACGAAGCGGTAGCCGATCATCATGGCGAGCGCCGCAAGACCCGCGAGCACGGGCTCGGTCAATGGCAGGGCGACGGCATGGGCAAATGTGCCGACGGCGACAGCGGCGTAGGCGACGGTGAGCCCAAGCCAGGCGATCGCAGCGCCAGTGGGCGCCAGCAGGCAAGCGGCAGCGGCGATGATCGCTGCGAACAGAAGCGTCAGCATCAGCCGCAGCGGAGAGCTGATCTCGGTGACGGCATCATGCTCGAGCAGGTTTCGGACCACGGTCGCATGGACGAAGACGCCGGCGATCTGGCTGAGCGCCTTCTGCTCGGCGTTCGCAGGCGCGGGCAGGGCGCATCGTGCGCCCGGTGTTCCGTCATATCCGCGGGCCAGATGCATCGAGCTGAGCTTGCGGTCCTCGAAATTGAGGATGCTACCGAGCAGCACGATCTTGCCGTCGAAGGCGCGGCGGAAGAAGGCGGTGTCTCCCTTCTCGACGCAGGCGCGCAGGTCGGCGAAGGAATACGCCGGGATGTCGCGGCCCATGCCGCGGAAGTTGAGCGTGAGCGTGTTGGGAACCGCGCTCGGGACCGCATAGCCGGACAGGCTCGTCACGCCGGTCGGTCCGGTCTCAGGCCTGGCGCCGAGCGCGCGGGCTGCGAGCTCGACGGCCATTGCGGGCACCGGCTGGCCTTCGATGGGAAAACTCAGCGGCATCCGCCGTATCACGTCGTCGGGGTCGGTGTAGACATTGAGGGCGCGGATGTTGCCTTTCACCATCAGCTGCTGCGCACGATCGGGCCTGTCCGGATGGTCGTTGCTGAGAATCTCGCCCAGCACGAGCTTGCCGCTGTCGGAGAGACGCCTGAGCGCGATCAGATAGTCTCGGTCAAATCCCTTGACGTGATTGCCGAATGACGCATCGCCAAAGGGAATTTCCGACTGCTCGATCGAGCTCGGAAAGATGACGTCGAATCCGATGACCTTGGCGCCGCCCTCGGCAATGCTGCCGAGCACCCGAGCGATCTCGCGCGTCCAGGTCTGCGTCGGCGATCCCTTGAACGGCGGGGTGTCGTAGGTCTCCCCATCGATGGCGACCACGACGACCGGCGATGTCGCGGGATCGCGGTGGTCGCCAATCAGCGTCCAGCGCAAGGCCGTGAGAATGTCGAGCGAGAGTCCTTGCAGGCGTTCGAGCGGTGGCGACGTGAAGGCGGCGCCCGCAATGAGCGCAATCACGGTCGCTGCAACGATGTCCCGCCTGCCGATCCGCCGCATCGTTGCTGTTGCTATCAGTCTATTCGAACCGTAGCAGACGGCCGACAATCGGCGTCGGCGACGCTGTCGCGCTGGCGTCGACCTGGAAGGTGTAGCGCTTGGTGCCGAGTTTCGCGAGATAGCTGCCGCCCGGGGTCAGCGACTTGCCGGCTTTCGAGAGATCGAAGAACTTTCCGGCGACCATGATGTCGCTCTTGAGCGGCAGGCTGATCGCGGGCTCCTTGCCGTCGGTGCGTTCGATCACCAGCGTGCTGCCGCTCTTGGCCTGGATCAACGGCGCGGTGCCGTAGATCGTCGGAAGTTTCGCCGGGGCGCTGCCAGCATCGGATCGCATGGTGCGGAACGTCGTCGCCGCGCTCTGGTTCGCTTCGCGTTCGGAGAGCTGCGCCGCGTTGGCATCGCACGGCACCTTGACGCGCTGGACGTTGCCGAGCTGCACGGTGCTCTGCTCGGCGCCGACCAGCACGACGCCCTCGGTGATGGTCTCGCGCACGCAGGACTTCAGATAACTGAGCGTGATGCCAGCCTTGGGGCCGAGCTTGATGATCTTGCCGGGCGCCACATAGTCCATGAATTCGATGCCGTCGACCTTGCCCCGCACATCCTCGACGATTGCGGCCGGGGTTTCCGCGATGGCGGGGGCCGTGAGGCAAAACACGCCGACGAGGGCGCCGATCAGGCTTCTCATGACTCTCTCTTCCAGTTCGAAACGATATCCGGCTGATCCACGTCCGGGCCTAAGCCTAGCAGGGGATGAACCACCCAAGTGTGATCAGAATCACTCTTGGTATTGGTGCACCCTAGCAGGAACAGGTTCAAACCCGTGATGACAGAATAGGGCGCCTCGGCCAAACCTTGACGGTCCGCGCGAGGTCAGACCGCTGCCGCGGTGTCGGGCGTGCGATCCTGGTCAAGGCGGCTCCCAGTCGCTCCCAATATGATAAAGGGTGCAAGGATGGGGTCCGATTTCTGCAACGGCGGCGCAGCTTGCCCGGCGGCGATCGCCACCACTTCTTCCCAGCGCGAGAGGAAGGCCTCGACACAGGCCGGGTCGAATTGCCGCCCCTGGTTCTGCCGCAGATAGTCGCGCGCCATGTCCAACGGCATCGGCTCTTTATATGGGCGCCGCGTCGTCAGGGCGTCGAAGACGTCGGCGACCGCGACCACCCGCGCAGCGACCGGGATCTCGTCGGCGTTAAGGCCGTTCGGATAGCCCCCGCCGTCCCAGCGCTCGTGATGGCCTGCGGCAATCTGCGCACCGAGCTGGATCAGCTCACAGCTGGAGTCGGCCAGGATCTTCTCGCCGATCGCGGCATGGGTGCGGATGACGGCCATCTCCTGGTCGGTCAGTCTGCCGGGCTTGAGCAGGATATTGTCGGGAATGGCGACCTTGCCGACGTCGTGCAGCGGCGCGGCGAGGTAGATGTCGCGGCAAAGCCGGGGAGGCAGGCCGAGCTGCTCGGCGATGATGCGGCTGTAGCGGGCGACCCTTAGCGCGTGCTCGCCGGTGTCGTTGTCGCGATATTCGACCGCGAGGGCGAGCCGCAGGATGATCTCCTCCTCGCGTTCGCCGAGCTTGCGCGTTGTGGCCGCGACTTCGCTCGCCAGATGCGCGGCCCGATCGTTGAGCTTGCGTACGGCTGCACCAAGCTGAACCAAATTCCGCAGACGCACCGTCATCTCGAGACTTTGCGGTGCCTTCGGCAGGAAATCGGTTGCACCTGCCTGCAGCGCTTCCATCTTGATGTCGTCGGTCTGCCGCGATGTGATCATCGCGATCGGGATGTCGACGCAGCCCGGCAGCGTACGAAGCGTGCGGATGAAGCTGATGCCGTCCATGTGCGGCATTTCGTAGTCGACCAGCACCAAATCGAACACGCGCTCGCGCGCGCAGGCCAGCGCCTCGACCGGATCGAGGAAGGTTGTGGCCTCGACGAGGCCCTCCGCTTCGATATGACGTTTCAGGAAGTTGAGGACAGAGCGGCTGTCGTCAACCAGAAGCGCTTGGGTCAGCATCGGCGGCCGGACTGATGGCGAGGCATGACCCCAACGAATAGCCCGGGTGATTTAACGCCGAGCAAACATTCATGCCGCGGCAGACTGCCTCAACGTTGCGCGCATCGCATGAGATTTGAGCGGCTCATGCACGCTTGTGTGCATACGCGAACTCTTGGGGAATGTGACCCGTAGTTGTACGGGGCACCCCGTTAGGAGTTTGCATACTCTCGGACGCGGATAGTCATCGCGCGGGATTCGCGCGATGCGTGCAATGCATCCCGAAGAATTTGGGGGACGAATGTCGTCTGATATGACCGAGCCGAAGTGGTCCCTGCGGCTGCCCGCTGATTGCAGCATTGCTGCGATCCGCAGTGTGTACGACCTGATCCGCGAAGCGTTCGGCCGGCAGGACCGGCTCGAGATCGATTGCTCCAGCGTCGACAAAGCCGACGTGACCTCGATCCAGCTGCTGCTGTCGGCTGCCAAGACCGGCGATGCCCAGGGCCGCCCCGTGGTCCTGACCTCTTTTTCCCAGTCTCTGCGCAACACCCTTCGCCGCGCCGGCTTCGCCAGCGAGGCGATGATCGATCAGCACTTCCCGCAAAGGAAAGATGGCGTCTAATGGCCACGATTCTCACGGTCGACGACTCTCCCAGCATCCGGCAGATGATCAAGGTCGTGCTCGAGCCGGCCGGTCACAGCGTGATCGAGGCCGGTGACGGCGCGCAAGGGCTCGCCAAGGCGCAGGCCGGCAAGCTCGACCTCGTCATCACCGATCTCAATATGCCGGTCATGAACGGGCTGGAGCTGATCAAGGCGCTGCGCAAATTGCCGAGCGCGGTCGGCATGCCCATCGTGTTCCTGACCACCGAGTCCAACGACGCGGTGAAGCAGGAAGCCAAGAGCGCCGGCGCCACGGGGTGGATCACCAAGCCGTTCAAGCCCGAGCAACTGCTCGCCGTCGTCGCAAAGCTGGTGCGCGCATGAGTGCGATGGACCCGACCGAGGTTTTCCGCCAGGAAGCCAGCGAGCTGTTCGAGGTCCTGGAAGGGGCGCTGCTCGACCTCGGCCAGCGTCCGGACGACCGCGAACTGGTCGATTCCGCCTTCCGCGCGCTGCACACGATCAAGGGATCGGGTGCGATGTTCGGCTTCGACAAGGTCGCGTCCTTCACCCACGAATTCGAGACCGCGTTCGACCGCGTCCGCAAGGGCGAGATCAAGCCGACCCAGGAGCTGATTTCGGTCGCGCTCGCCGCCAAGGATTACATTCGTGCGCTGATCGAGGATCCGCAGTCGACCGACGATATCATCGGCGAAGCCATCCTCGACGACCTCAAGCGCTTCGTGTCGTCGGATCGGCCCGCCGCTGGCGTCGCCGAGATCGTCGAAGCGCCGCCGCTCGCGCCGGTCCACAGCAAGCAGGCCGGCTGGCACCTCTATCTGGAATTCGAATCCCACATCCTCCGTAACGGATCGAACCCGCTCGATCTGCTCGACGATCTCTGCAAGCTCGGTCCCTGCTTCGTCGTTCCCGTGACCGACGGCATCCCGTTCCTCGACGAGATGGATCCGGAAGACTGCTACCTGAAATGGGACGTCAAGCTGCACGCCGCCTGCGACAAGGCTGCGATCGACGACGTCTTCATGTTCGTCTCGGACGAGATGAAGCTGACGCTCTCGCCGCTGGAGCAGGTCGAAGCGCCCGCGCCTGCGCCGCTGTTCCAGCTCCTCGACGAGGAGCCGGCCCCCGTCGTCGAGATGCCCACGCCGGTGGTTGAGGTTGTTGCCGCGCCGGTCGCCGTAGAGCCTGCCGCAAAAGCGGAGCCGAAACCGGCCGTAAAGCCCGAAGCGAAACTCGAATCCAAGCCCGAAGCGAAGGCCGAAGCCAAGCGCGACGATCGCGGCATCGCCACGGTTCGCGTGCAGGCCGAGCGCCTCGACGAGCTGATGGACCGCGTCGGCGAGCTCGTCATCGCCCAGGCGCGGCTGACCCAGCTTGCGGCCTCCGGTTCCGACCTCTCGATCAAGATGATCGCCGAGGAGATCGAGCGTCTCGCCTCATCCTTACGCGACACCACGATGGGCGCGCGCATGGTGCCGATCGGCTCGCTGTTCGGCCGCTTCCGCCGCCTGATCCACGATCTGTCGCGCGACCTGTCGAAGCCGGTCGAGTTCGTCACGACGGGCGAGGATACCGAGCTCGACAAGACCATGATCGAGTGCCTGGCCGATCCGCTGGTGCATTTGATCCGCAACGCCATTGACCACGGCATCGAAGACACCGCGACCCGCATGGCCAACGGCAAGACCGAGCAGGGCCGGATCGAGCTCGCGGCCGTGCATTCCGGCGCTCAGGTGCTCGTCACCGTGAAGGACAATGGCGGCGGCCTCAACACCGCCCGCATCCGCGCGAAAGCCGAAGAGCAGGGCTTGATCGCCGCCGGCGCCGTGCTGACCGATCACGAGATCCACCAGTTCCTGTTCCATCCGGGCTTCTCGACCGCGCAGACCATTTCGGCGCTGTCTGGCCGCGGTGTCGGCATGGACGTGGTCAAGCGCACCATCGAGAATATGCGCGGTTCGATCGACCTGTCGACCCGGTCGGGCGAGGGCACCACTGTAACCCTGCGCCTACCGCTGACGCTCGCGATCATCGAAGGACTGCTCATCCGCGTCGGCGAGGGTCGCTACATCATTCCGCTGTCGGCGGTGGAGGAATGCATCGAGCTGACCGCCGAGGATGAACGTTCCCGTGGGCGCAACTTCCTCAACGTGCGCGGCAAGCTCGTGCCGTTCCTCAAGCTGCGCGAGATCATGACCGCATCGGGCACGCCCGACCGGCACCAGAAGACGATCATCATCTCGACTGGCGAGACTCACGTTGGCCTCGTCGTCGACCAGATCATCGGCAACCACCAGACCGTCATCAAGTCGCTCTCCAAGCTGCATTCGGACGTCACCATCTTCTCTGGTGCGACCATCCTGGGCGACGGCACGGCGGCGCTGATCCTCGACGTTGCGCAGCTCGTCGCGCTGGCGCAGTCGAAGGTCGAGAAACAGCATATCAGCGAGGCGGCGTGATGATCCAGGCAGCTGAACATCAGGCCCGCGCGATGCAGGTCATCATGATCGGCCTCGGCGAGGAGAAATTCGCGCTCGACGCCGGCCTCGTGCGCGAGATCATCGATCCCGTGCCGGTGACCAGGGTGGCGGGGGCGAGGGCTTTCGTTCCCAGCGTGATCAATGTGCGCGGCAACGTCATTCCGCTTGCGGATCTGCGCATCCGCTTCGGCATGCCGCAGCTCGAAAATTCCGCGGATACCCGGATCGTGGTGATCGAGATCGAGCTCGACAACGAGCCGGTGCTCGTCGGCGTCACCGCCGACAAGGTCTACGAAGTCACGGAAATCTCGCAGACCGACGTGCAGCAGACGCCGCGCGTCGGCATGCATTGGAAGCCGGAGTTCATTCGCTTCATCGCGAAATGGCGTGAAGAGTTCGTCATTGTTCCCAACATGGAACGCATTCTGAATTGAAACGAGGTCTCGGGGCGAGATCGGGTAGGGGCTGAAGATGAGATTTACGGTCAAGGCAAAGCTTGCCAGTGCATTCGGTCTGGTCATCGTCCTGTCGATGGTCGCGGGCGGCGTCGCCTACATGAAGCTCGGCGACATGATGGCGACGGCCGACAGCATGGTCCTGCGCGCCAAGCGCATGGAAAAGGCGATGGAGGTCGAGAAGGACATTCTCATCCAGCTTCGCGCGGAAAAGAACGCCATCATCGGCAACGAGAGCGAAATCGAGCAGGCCGCGGCCGATGCCGCCAAGCGACGCGAATCCGCCCTCAAGACCAAGGACGAGGTCTACGCATTGGCAAGCGAAGCCGGCAAGAAGCTGCTCGACGGCTTCGCGGTGGCCTTTGCCAAGATGAACGCATACCAGGAAGAGACGATCCGGCTCGCAAAGACGGACAAGGCGAAAGCGACCGAGCGCTCGATGAATGAGGGCCGCAAGATAGTCAACGAAGCGCTCGATTCGATGGGCGCCTATGTCGAGAACACGAAGAAGCAGATGGCCGAGCAGGCGGTCGGATCGAAGGAGGAAGGGCATCAGGCGCAGTTCCTGCTACTGACCCTTCTCGGCATCTCGCTGATGGTGGCGATTGCCGCCGCCCTGTGGATTTCGATCTCGATCAGCCGTTCGCTCGGTCGCGCGGTCGGTCTGGCCGGCGCGGTCGCCGATGGCGATCTCAGCCAGATCATTCCTTCGGCGAGCAACGACGAGATCGGCGATCTCACCAAATCGCTCAACGTGATGGTCGAGAAGCTGCGGCAGATCGTCCAGGAGGCGCTCACCGCCGCCCAGAACGTTTCTGCCGGCAGCCAGGAGCTCTCCGCGAGCGCCGAGCAGCTCTCGCAGGGCGCGACCGAGCAGGCCTCGTCCGCCGAGGAGGCCTCCTCTTCGATGGAAGAGATGGCCTCGAACGTGAAGCAGAACGCCGACAACGCCAACCAGACCGAGAAGATCGCGGCGCAATCGGCCAAGGATGCAGAAGCCAGCGGCATCGCCGTCGGCCGTGCCGTCGAAGCAATGCAGACCATTGCCGAGAAGATCACCATCGTGCAGGAGATCGCCCGCCAGACCGATCTGCTTGCCCTGAACGCAGCCGTCGAAGCGGCCCGTGCCGGTGAACATGGCAAGGGGTTTGCGGTGGTCGCCTCCGAAGTTCGCAAGTTGGCCGAACGCAGTCAGGCGGCCGCTGCCGACATCGGCACGTTGTCGAGCGAGACCGTCAAGGTGGCGCAGCAAGCCGGCGACATGCTGTCGAAGCTCGTGCCCGACATCAAGAAGACCGCCGAACTGGTCCAGGAGATCACCGCCGCCTGCCGCGAGCAGGATGTCGGCTCCTCGCAGATCAACCAGGCGATCCAGCAGCTCGACAAGGTCGGCCAGCAGAATGCCAGCGCCTCCGAGCAGGTATCATCGACCTCGGAGGAGCTTGCGTCCCAGGCCGAGCAGCTGCAGGCGACCATCTCCTTCTTCCGGATCGATGAGGGCGCGCGTGGCGCGAGCGCCGCGTCCGCGCCGATCGACCGCGCGGTGAGCCAGCTTCGCAGCAAGGCCGGGCAGATGCAGGCCGCGGACCGCGGACCGAAGAAGCCCGTGCCCGTTCGCAAGCCCGCGCGCGCGGCAAAGGTTGCCAATGGCGGTGGCTTTGCTTTCGACATGCATGACGGCGAAGACGACCGCGATGCCGAGTTTCAGCGCTGACATCTAGAACCATCTGATCCTGGAATTTAGCAATGGCCGCAACCTCGCAATATCTGACGCTCGGGCTCGCCGGCGAGACGTTCGGCATCTCGATCCGCAACGTGCGGGAAATCCTGGACATGCGGCCGATCTCGCGGCTTCCGCACGCGCCGAATTTCCTGCTCGGCATGATCGACGTGCGCGGCGCCGGCTATCCGATCGTGGATCTCCGCACCAAGCTCGGCCTGCCGGCCGTGGCCGCCACCGAGGCAACCCGGATCATCATCCTCGACGTGCCGATGAAGGACCGCCTGGTCGGCGTCGGCTTCGTCGCCGACTGCGTGTTCGAGGTTACCGACATCGACGAGCAGGCGATCGAGCCGATCCCCGAGGTGGGGGGCAAATGGCAATCCGACTATGCCGCAGGTATCGGCCGCAAGGGCGAGAAATTCGTCGTGATCTTCGATCTCGCCAAGCTTATGGCGAATGATGAGCTACCGGGCGAGGCGCCTCGCGCCGCCTGAATCTTGAATTTTGTGCAGCAAGCGTACGCAACTCCAATCCAGAACGACGAGAACAACCATGCGATTCACCGTCAAAGCCAAGCTTGCCAGCGCCTTCGGCGTCGTCATCCTACTGTCCATGATCGCCGGTGCGGTCGGATATCTGAAGCTGTCGGACATGGTCACCACCACCGAGGTGCTGGTTGGTCGTGCGGGTCGCATGGAGAAGGCCGCCGAACTCAAGGAAGGCGTGCTCTTCTTGGTGCGAGCCGAGAAGAACTCGATCCTGGCGGCGACCGATGCCGAATATGACCAGTTCGTCGCGGATATCGTCAAGAACCGCGAAGCGCTGACCAAGTCCAAGGACGAGATCGCCGCGGCCGCCAGCGAAAGTGGCAAGAAGTTGATGGAGAATTTCTCCGTCGCGTTCACCAAGCTGAACGCCTATCAGGACGAGACGGTGAGGCTTGCAAAGACCGACAAGCCGAAGGCGTTGGACCGCTCCATGCATGACGGCCGCAAGGTGGTTGCGGATGCGCTCGAGGCGGCTGACGGCTACATCAAGAACGTCAAGAAGAACATGGCCGAACAAGCCGAGCAGGCTCAGCAGGACGGCTCTCGCGCCGAGATGATGCTGATGAGCCTGGTGATTGCTTCACTGTTGATCGCGGTCGTCGCCGCGACCTGGATCGCGCTGAACATCAGCCGCGCGCTGGCGCAGGCAGTCGGTCTTGCCGATGCCGTTGCGATCGGCGATCTCAGCAAGAAGATCGAGTCCTCCAGCAACGACGAGATCGGCGATCTCATCAAGTCGCTGAGCGCGATGACGGTGAACCTGAATGCGACCGCGGCTGTCGCCAACCAGATTGCGCAGGGCGACCTCACCGTCGAGGCCAAGCCATTATCGGACAAGGATACGCTCGGTCTTGCGCTCGAACGTATGGTCGAAAAGCTCCGTCAGATCGTGTCGGAAGCCTTGACCGCAGCGCAGAACGTCTCCGCCGGCAGCCAGGAGCTCTCGGCCAGTGCCGAGCAGCTCTCGCAGGGTGCAACGGAGCAGGCCTCGTCCGCCGAGGAAGCGTCTTCCTCCATGGAAGAGATGGCCTCGAATGTGAAGCAGAACGCCGACAACGCCAACCAGACCGAAAAGATCGCGGCGCAGTCCGCCAAGGACGCCGAGGCCAGCGGCGCCGCCGTCGGCCGCGCCGTCGACGCGATGCAGACCATTGCCGAGAAGATCACCATCGTGCAGGAGATCGCGCGCCAGACCGATCTGCTCGCGCTCAACGCCGCGGTCGAAGCCGCGCGCGCCGGTGAGCACGGCAAGGGTTTTGCCGTCGTCGCCTCCGAAGTGCGAAAGCTTGCCGAGCGTAGCCAGGCGGCGGCGGCCGAGATCGGCACGCTGTCGGTCGAGACCGTCAAGGTCGCGCAGGAAGCCGGCTCGATGCTCGCCAAGCTCGTGCCTGACATCAAGAAGACCGCAGAACTGGTCGAGGAAATCACCGCGGCCTGCCGTGAGCAGGACGTCGGTTCGGCCCAGATCAACCAGGCGATCCAGCAGCTCGACAAGGTTGGCCAGCAGAATGCCAGCGCTTCCGAGCAGGTGTCGTCCACTTCGGAAGAGCTGGCCTCACAGGCCGAGCAGCTCCAGTCGACGATCGCCTATTTCCGCATCGACCACGGCGCTAAGAGCCAAGCGCCGGCGCCGATCGATCGGGCGGTCACGCAGCTCCGCGCCAAGGCCGCTCACATGGCAGCGGTCGAGCGTCCCGCCAAGAAAGCGTCGGTCAAGCCGGCGCGGGCGATGAAGGCCGCTGGCGGCGGCGGTTTCGCTTTCGACATGAACGACGGTGAGGATGATCGGGACGCCGATTTTCAGCGCTGAGGGGTTTCCGGGGGGCAGGTCGGCCCTGAGCTCGGCCGGCCTTCTTCTGTTGTTGCGTAGCTGAGTAGGATTCCAGATGGCTCCGATCGCCCGATATTCATTGCATGCGGGCCTTCGGGGCCGGGGCTGGCGGCCATGATGCCCGCCATCCAGGATACGGCCGTGCATCTGTCCGACCGACATTTCCGGACAATTGCCGAGCTGATCGAAGGTCAGGTCGGCATCAAGCTGCCGCAGGGCAAGCGGCTGATGCTGGAGGGGCGCCTGCACAAGCGTGTGCGCGCACTTAATTTCTCCGGCCTGAACGAATATGTCGACAACCTGTTCGAGGCCGAGCATTTCGACACGGAGCTCACCCATCTGATCGATGTGGTGACGACCAACAAGACCGACTTTTTCCGCGAGCCACAGCATTTCACCTTCATGCGAGAGATCGCCGTCCCGGCGCTGCTCAAGTCGCACGGCCGCAGAGGCGCGAATCTGAAAGTCTGGAGCTCGGCGAGCTCGACCGGCATGGAGGCCTATACCGTGGCCATGGTGCTGGACGACATGACGCGGAACGGTTCGCGGTTTCAGTATCGCGTTCTCGGAACCGACATTTCGACGGCGGTGCTGCGCCTCGCCAGGACCGCGATCTATACCCGCGACGTGCTCGCGCCGGTGCCGGAGCCGTTCGTAAAACGGTATTTCCTGTCCTCGCGCGACAAATCGCGCGGCGAGGTGCGGGTGGTGCCGGAACTGCGGCGCATGACATACTTCATGCGGATGAACCTGATGGATCCGTCCTATCCCGTCGATCGCGACGTCGACATGATCTTCTGCCGCAATGTGCTGATCTATTTCGACAAGCCGACGCAGCGAAAGGTCGTCGAGCAGCTGTGCAGTCATCTGCGGCCTGGAGGATATTTGCTGGTCGGGCATTCCGAGTCGATGGTTCACAGTACCGTTCCGGGGCTGAAGCAGGTTCAGCCGACCATTTTTCAAGTCTGAGCGGGAGCACATTCAACATGCCGAGGGAGAAAGTTCGCGTCTTGATCGTGGACGATTCGGCGTCGGTGCGCCAAATCCTCCAGACCATCCTCAATGACGACCCCGACATCGAGGTGATGGCGACGGCATCCGATCCGTTCGTTGCGGCACGGCGCCTCCAGGACGAAATCCCAGATGTCATGATCCTCGACCTCGAGATGCCGCGCATGGACGGCATGACATTCCTTCGCAAGATCATGGCGCAGCGTCCGATCCCGGTGATCATCTGCTCCTCGCTGACCGAGGAGGGTTCGCACGTGATGTTCGAGGCGTTCGAGGCCGGCGCCGTCGATATCGTGCCCAAGCCGAAGATCGACACGCGGCAGGCGTTGCTCGAGTGCTCGACGCGCCTGCGGGAATCCGTCAAGTCGGCGGCGCGTGCGCGCGTGCGGCCACGCTCGGAACGGCGGGTGATCGAGAAGAAGCTCACGGCTGATGCCATCATCCCTCCGCCGGTGCAGGGCAAGGTTCGGCCGACGACGGAGCGCATCGTCTGCATTGGTGCATCGACGGGCGGGACCGAAGCGCTCAACGACGTGCTCGAAATGCTGCCGGCGAACTGCCCGCCCATCCTGATCGTCCAGCATATGCCGGCGGGTTTCACCGCGGCCTTCGCCAAGCGGCTGGATGGCGTTTGCCCTATCCGGGTCAAGGAGGCTGAGGACGGCGAGCCGGTGCTGCCGGGTTGGGCTTATATCGCGCCGGGCGCGCGCCATATGCTGCTTCAGCGCATCGGCCTGCGCTATCAGGTCGCGATCAAGGACGGACCGCCGGTGTCGCGGCATCGTCCCTCGGTCGACGTGCTGTTTCGCTCGGCCGCCCAGCATGCCGGCGCCAACGCACTCGGTGTCATCATGACCGGCATGGGCGATGACGGCGCGCGCGGTATGCTGGAGATGCGCAAGCTCGGCGCCTCGACCCGGGCGCAGGACGAAGAAAGCTGCGTGGTGTTCGGCATGCCCAAGGAAGCCATTGCCCATGGCGGGGTGGAGAAGGTGGTCTCGTTGACCCAGATCCCGCGCGAGATCATGCAATGGTATCAGGCCGGACACCCCGCGGTGGCGGGCTGATCGCGATGTCTGCAAGCCCGGCCAGCAATTTGACGGATGCGGTTGCAGCGGTCGAGGACGTCTCGTCGCGCATCGAGGACGTATTTGCGCGCGTCGGTCACGAACTCGGCCGCGGTCACATCGTCTTCAAGGACCTGAATTGCGGGCTCGCATCCCTGTCCGGAGAACTCTCTGGTGCCGAGATCGAGGGCGCGGCGACGGCACTACAGGAGATTGCGGCTCGACTGAGCGAGCTGGCGCGCGCGCTCCCTGCCGAGAGCGCGCTGCTTGCGATGATTGGCAAGAGCACGACCGAGGCGTCCGCGTTGATCAAGCCGTTGTTCAAGCATATCGGGATGATCACCATCATCGCGCGCAGTGCCCGGATCGAGGCGGCATCGCTCGACGGCGATCGCGAGGGCTTTCTCGCTTTCACGCAGGAGGCTTACGACCTCGGCAAAGCGGTGCAGGGCTTGATCGAAGGCTGCGCGCGGGACCAGCAGCGCCTGTCGGAGGCGGTCGCGACTGCGTCCGGCCGGCAGAAGGAATTCGAGAGGACTTACGGCGGCCAATTGGTCGCTGAAAGCACCGAACTCGGTGCGGCCTATTCCGGCCTGCGCGAGCAGCGCAGCAAGAGCAGCCATCTCGCCGATCTCGCAAGCGGCAGCACGCGGAAGATCGCCGAAGCGGTGGGTGGCGCGATCATATCTTTGCAGGCCGGCGACAGCACGCGGCAGCGTCTCGAACATGTCTGTCACGGTTTGCGCGTTTCGTCCGGTCTGGAGCCGAGCCTCGTGCCGCATGTCGTGAGTGACGATGGCGCCCATGCGATCCGCCGGCTGCAGGCGGCCCAGCTGAGGGACGCCCAGCGCGAGTTCAGCGGCGACATCAGTCAGATCATACGCGCGCTGACGGAGATCCTGAACGACGCAGGTGGCGTTGTCGGTCACGGCCGGTCGCTGTTCGGCGGCGAGAACGGATCCTCCTCCTCGTTCCTCACCCGCATCAAGCAGACGCTGGCCCAGGCCTCGACCCTGATTGCGACCTGCGAGGGCGCCGGGCGCTCGGTCGACGAGGCTCTGGCGGTCGTCGAGGATACGCTGGCGAAATTCCGTCAGGCTATTGCGGGCCTTGCTGAAGCCACGGTCGACATCACGCTGATCGGCATGAATGCGGGCCTCAAGGCGAGCCATCTCGGGAGCCGCGGCAGCGCCTTCGTCGTCATTGCCAATGAGCTCAAGGCGACCTCTGACCAGGTCTCGGCGGGCGCCGCGCGCTTGCGGCCGGTGCTCGACGGTATCGAGACATCCGCCAACGCGTTGAAGGAGCTCCGCGTCCAGGGTGATCCCACCCAGCTGGCCAAGCTCGAGCCGCAGATCCTCCAGGCGCTGCGTGAGGTCGAAACTGGCAACGAACGTCTCGGCAAGCTGATGAGCCGGCTCGTTGACGAGGGCGCCGAGTTCGAGAGCCTGATGAATTCGGCGCAAGGCTTGATGAGATCGCTCGGCGAGTCGTCCGCAACGCTGCCCACCGTCGCTACGCGGCTCGAGACGGCAAGCTCGGGCACGCATCGCGTGCTGCGGCAGGACGAGGCGCTGCTCGACGATCTCTTCGCGCGCTACACGATGGAGCGCGAGCGCGACGTTCACCGTGAAATGTTGCAAGCCCTCGGGCTCTCGTCGAGCGCCGCCTCCCGGCGGTCTGAGCCGAGCGAGCCTGCGGACGACGGCATAGAACTGTTCTGAGTTGCTGCCGGCGTGGCGAGGCCCCCGGCAAAATTTTAAGAATCGACTTTGCATGGCGTTAACCGTGGTGAAATACGCGTCGCGACGGTCATTGTCGCGCCCCAGAGTTGGTCGCAAATAGCTTTGAATTTTGCGACGGATGCATTTCATGCTGAGAGACGGCAAATACGCTGCCTGGTTCAGGACCCCGCGTGGGCAGGGCACGGGCCTTGTCGATCTGGTTGATGGACAGATCGCCGGCCGTGACAACTTCTTCACCTATGGCGGCACCTACGAACTCGAACAGCAGCGCTTCACTGCCGTCCTGACCGTGAAACGCCACGCCGATGGTGGCCCGGGCCTGTTCGGCCCGGACCAGGTCGTGGTCGATCTGGTCGGCGTATGCAACGGTGCGGTGGCAACATGTTCGGGGTCGGCGAGAGAGGTCCCCGAGATCAAGTTCGAGTGCACGCTGATCTACAGCCAGGAAGATACGCCGGTGGCCGAGGCCAAATGTGCGGTCGTGCAACTCAATGCCGACAAATTGCCCAAGGGGCTCGATCACCGCTCGCGGCCGCGGCCTCCGTCCGGACCTGCCAGACCCCCTGCATCTTAGCCTTGCGTTGACGCTATTGCGGTGAAAGGGCGACGCGCGGGCCCGACGCAACAAAGCTTTAGACATCAGGACCTAGTCTGCGGCCAGACAAGAGCGGTGGAATTAAGATGCCTCAGATCTGGATGACTTATGACGAACTCGGCGCGCTTTGCGACTGCAGCAGCAGCGAGGCAAGGCTGCGAGCCATTCACCTGTCGCTCGACCGTAAAAAAAGCAGGGATGGCGCAACGCGGGTGAAGCTGGACCTGGCGCTGACGGCCAAATTCTTCGCGTCGGTCCGGCAGTCGGATTATGATCTCGATAGCGCCATCGAGGCGCTTCAAGCCACCCACCGGCAGATGGCCGAACTCCTGACGCCGAACGAGGTCTATCACAGGCGCGGAGTGGCTTAGGCCGCGATTGTGCCCGCTTGGCAGTCCATTTGCCGTTCGCGTGAGACCGGCTCCTGCGGGGGAGGCCGAGCTTCCCGCGAAAGTTGTTCCGAATCAGGCATAACTTTCGCATCCGGAATTTCCGGCTGCGGCCGGTGTTCCATCCGGGTCGGGCCTTGGAGCCCGCAGGGAGGGCTGCCATGACGAAAGCCAAATATCGGGTCTGCGCGACACTCTTGGGAATGGCGACGCTGTCCGGGCTGCCGATCGTGACGGCCGTGACGGCAAATGCAGAGATGGTGAAACTGCAGGCCGATCTCAAAGGCGACAATGAAGTGCCGCCAAACAACTCATCGGGGTCGGGCAAGGCAGAAGCGACCTTTGACACCGATACGAAAACCCTGACCTATATGATCACCTTCGCTGGCCTGACTGGACCTGCAATGGGGGCCCATTTCCATGGTCCCAGCGAAGCCGGCAAGAACGCCGGCATCGTGCTGCCGTTCAAGACGGTGCAAAGCCCGATCCAGGGCACAGCCACGCTCACCGAAAATCAGGCAGCGGATCTGCTGGCTGGAAAATGGTACGCGAACATCCACACCGCCCTCAATCCCGGTGGTGAGTTGCGTGGGCAGATGGTGAAGTAGCGGGCGGAGGCCAATTGAGACGCCGCTATTTCGTCGCAGTTCCCGGCCGTGCGCTGATCGGCTGCCACCCCCGCCACTGACGTCAGGGTGCGCAGCTGCTTTTGTGTCGCCAACAGCTGCCTATTGTTGACGGCCGATTCCCATTTCTTTCTGCAACTGGGGTGAGAGACCCATTGCCCCTTCGGTGCGTCCCTGGCCGGTACCCACGTTCCGAGATGATGGGGTGGAGGAGGCGGTTCCAGCGGATGGGCCTGTCGACGTAGTGGCCGGGCTGGACGAGTTGGTCCCGGCATAGCCGCTGCGTACACCGCTTGAGTAAGTGCCTTGCGCAGCTGCTGTGAAGGCTGTGCCCAAGGTCGTGCCTACGAACAGTGTGAAAGCCAGAAGCAGATGACGATTGCCGGCCATGATTTTTGAAATCCTTTGATGCGGACTTCAATTGTGGACCAGGCGTGGCTGTTTGCCAACCTGCGTCTTGCAAGAGGTCGAGGCGGAAGCTTCGGCGATGAGATGGCCTAGTCTAGGATGGCGGCCGGGGCAGGAACGCGAGGATTGTCTGAGCGAGAAGCACGCCCACGGTTCCGCCTGCTGCCTTTTGCAGCACATCCAGCACGGCCGGATCGCGATCGGGCGTCAACGCCTGCAGCATCTCGAGCCCAATTGCAACCGACACCACGAGGCAGCATGCCAGGCCAAACCGTCCAGGCAGCAGAAATGAAAAAAGAACACCCAGCAAACAATATGCGCTGAACCGCTCGACAACCACGACCCAGTAAGCCTCGGAGTGGCCGATGAGTACCGGCCTGCCCGCCAGCTTTGCCAGCGTGGCGTAGATGATCAGGGCGAGGCAGAGGCCCGTCGCAGCGAAAAGTGGGTTTCGGAACATGCCGGCAGCATAACCCAATTTCGGCGGGGCGGGCCCAGAACCCTTCGCTATCGTTAAAAGCCATGCGCCCCGGCCGACAGGGACACTAAGTCACGCTGATATGTCAGCCGCCGCGGCGGGCACCTGCCGCGACCCTCGGCATTTGAGCGACATTCCCGCCACGTGGACGCGTCAGGAACTCTGGAGGTTGTGATGAATTTTGCGATGGCTTGGGCGGACGAACATAAGGCTCCCATTTGAGATATTTCGTGCGACGTCGACGTGAAACTGCGGCGCGCGTTCCGTATCCAGCGGCGAACGACACCGCGATGACGAGCGTGACAATCAGGATACCGAGCATAAGGAATCAACCAGAGAGAGTATTCTCTCGTCTGATATCGCAGTTGCGCAACATTCATAAGGCAGCTTTGCGGACTTCCGGTGACTGCTGATCACATGAAATTGCCTGCAGCTCCCGGAACTTTCTTGTTCTCGCCACGCCTTGATTTGTGACAACTCGTCGCGCGCTGCTCAAAAGGCAATTCGCTTCAAACGACGTCGACGCATTCGCGAGCGAAGTTCGCGAACGCCGTAGCCTGCGGCAAATCCCGCCGCAAAAATAGCCAACAAGATCAGCAGTGCGAGCATGGCGCATGCGAAGCATTTGCCGTGCCATCTTCGCTCAAGTCTTCTAGGCGACGAGTTCGACGTTCTCTGTCACAGCCGGCGAAGGATCGGTACTTTCTCGCTCGAGCAACTCGGCGAACTTTCTGAAGGGCAGGGGGGCTGCCACGAGATAGCCCTGCCCCTCCTCCACGCCGCACGAGATCAGCGCGTGGACCTGTTCCTCGGTCTCGATTCCCTCGGCCACGACGGTCATATGGAAATCTCTGGCGAGAGCCACCAGCATTTCCACGATCGTCGTGGTCGAGGCGTCCACCGTGATCGTGTCGACGAAGAACTTGTCGATCTTGATCGTGTTTGCGCCCAATCCTTTCAACCGCGACAGCCCGCTGTGTCCAACGCCGACGTCGTCGATGGCGACGCGGAACCCGTATTCGCGCAGCTCGCTCACTACTTTCGCCGCGCGCGCGAGGTCATCGAGCTCGCCGCGCTCCGTAACCTCGACCACGATCTGCCGGGCGGAAACCCTGGCCGTGCTGACGGTGGCACGCAACGTATCGACGAAGCCTGGGCCCAAAAGGTGCTTTGGCACGACATTGAACGACAGCTTGAAGTTCTTGTCGGCCTTGAGATGCGGCTGGAGATCGGTCAACGCGCGGCTGAGCAGCTGCCAGGTCATGGCTTCGATCCGTCCGCTGGACTCCGCCAGGGGAATGAAGTTCATCGGCGGGACGACGGATCCGTCCTCGCGCAGCCAGCGCACCAGGATCTCGCAGCCCGTGATCTGGCGGGTCCGCAAATCGAAGATCGGTTGGAAATACGGCCTGAACTCACCACGCGCGAGCGCACGGTCAAGATCGGCGACGGGGCCCTCCATGCGCCGGGTCTTCGACAGGAGGAAGCCGAACAGCGCGCCGAGAGCGAGCGCGACGGCCATCGCGGGAAAGTAGGCTTCGCTGTTCCATGTCGACAGAACCGTCTTGTCGATGCGGATATTGGTACGCAGCGGATAGCGCGCTGAGTCCCGCTCGAAATCGACCGGATGGGCGAATGCCCTGTCCATGTCTGGCATGAACGCGCCGAGCTGTGCGCCGTTCTGGAGTGCCAGAAATACCCCTCCATGTACGCGCAACTCGGCCGGCATGACGTCGAACAGGCTGGAATTGATACCGAGGATGGCAACCAACGCCTTGTTGTCGCCGATGTCCCTGAGCACGCCGAGCGCGTCACCGCCGAACTGTTCGACGCGGAACAGCATCAGCTTCGAATCGCGCGAGGCAAGCATGTCGGCGCGGTCGACCCAGCCCTTGTCGAATTCGAGCGTTTCGGAATAGGCCGAGCAGATCACCGAGCCGTCCGCGTTGACGAGGCGCACGTCCTTCACGGCGGAGCGCTGATAGACGTGGAGGCGGATCGCCTGGAGCGAGGCTGGATCGCAGGTGGCGAGCCCGCGTCCCGCCAGATCGTCGAGGCTCGCGGCGGCAAAGTCGACAGCGAATTCGGAGCGGCGCAGCACCACCTCGGTGAGCGCGTCGAGCTGGCGCACCTGCTGATCGTGAATGAAGCGCGCCGCGGCGAAGTGACCTGCAATACCGAACGCAGCCGCGCCCGCAAGCACGAGCGCCATCAATGAGAGTTTCGGCCGTGCTGCTTTCATTCGGCCCGTGCGGGTCAAAGAAGGATGGCCCTGATACTAGGCTTTGGGGCGCTAAGATAAGGTTTATGCGGGTCCGCGGCATTGCCCACCGAGTGGGAGCCGGCGGGCTGATCGCTGAAGGCGACGCAAATGTGGTTAACGGCGCTGAAGCCGTGGGACCCGGATTTGCCTGGGTTGAAGAGTGCGCGGAGAGCCCCATGGCGGGCGGGGCGGGCTGCCCAAAGGCGCAGCGCCAAAATCGGAAAATAGTTGTTTCGGAAACGGCCTATAATCTGTTCACTCAGCGAGATTTCAACCGCCGGAGAGGCTCGAATGGCCGACGTTTTTCCAAAAATCCTTACTGTCTCTCGAATCCCGGTGTCGCCGTGGCTCGAGGTCATCGCACGAGACGTGCAGTTCGATAGCGGCTCTCCGGCCGAGACCTATTACGCCGTTGCGCAACCAGACTATGTGGTTGCGCTCGCAATCACGCCCGATTCCCGCGTGTTGCTGGTGAGGCAGTATCGCCCGGCGATTGAGCGGTTTTCGCTTGAGTTGCCTGCAGGAATGTTGGACCCAGATGAAGATCCGCGTACCGCAGCGGCGCGCGAGCTCCTCGAGGAAACCGGCTACCCGACAGCGACCATTGAGTTGATCGGGAAAGGTGCAACCTGCTCAAGCCGCATCAGCAACACAACTCATTCGTTTTTCATCAGGACTGGAGAGCGAGTCCATGATTTTTCCGAGGAACCAGGCGTTTCCGCTACTCTGACGACATTGGACGAACTTCGCTCGCTCATGCTTGCAGGTGCCTTCGCCGAGCAGGCGCACGTTGGCGTAGTGGCTCTGGCAGCCGCTAGAGGTCTGATTGAGTTTTAGACCGCGTACCCTTCATCTTCGTCGACAACGGACGGGCACGGGCGTGTTATCGACCGGATTTAGCTCTTTCGTCCGTTCTTCGACTTGAGCGACAAGCCGAGGCGCAGGGCCATGCGCTTGATGGCATCGGGCGTGCGCCCGAGCTGCTTGGCTGCCTCTTCCAGCGAAACCGAAGACTTGGCCAATTCCATCAGCCTGCGGTCTTCCTTGAACGACCAGGGCTTGCGCGCCATAACCGACATGATCCTCTACGCGTCAACACAACGACAAAGCCGCCAAGCCATATTCGCTCAGCGGCTTTGCTTGGGTGGGGCCGGGCCTTGGGGGAGCCCGGTGCGATCATGGATATGCGATCGGTGAAAACGCGCAACAAACAACGCCGATTAAGCTAACTGCTCAACCTTACCGCGATGAAGTTGGTGCTCGGCATTCCGTACAACCACGGGCCTGTTCAGCCGGGGTTGGTACGTCTCTTCTGACAGCCATGATCGAGGGGGTCCTGCCACCAGATTTGTTTGTCGCAAAATCGGCGAACGCTCTCGAAAAGTCCTGTCGAAGGTCTCACTCGAGCTGCATCCGAGTTCGCATTCGATCTTGCGGGGATCGGATAACAAGCAACCGTTCATGGTATGAGCGATCGATGACGAAGTAGATCAGCTCGCGGCGCGAACGCTTGCATTGACTTCTTGCGTGCCATGAACACGCGACGTGTGAATTGTGAGGGACCTTTGTTGGGAAAAATCCAGGGATCCTCAATTGATCAACGGGCGCATCAGCGTTTTTGGTTTTTTTGGTTTTCGTTATGCGGAGAGATGAGACGCTGAGTGCGGGAAGCGTCAACTAATTCATCAGAGTTTCTTCATGCAAGGTCGTGCTCAAGAAACTCTGCAAGAGGGAGTTGGCAATTGAGATCCATCCTTGGGAAGGCTTGAGTTGAGCATTCAAAACCCTATTCGGGGCTGTCTGAAAAGCGAGTGTTGCGTCGACCTATGACAGGAGCAAGGGCGGCCGATGAGGCCGATGAGCATTGTCTCGGCTGCGATAGAGTATTTTCCGCCTTATGATATCCGGAGGAGATGGTTCGTTCCGCCTTGAAAGGTTCCAGTTGATGTATTATTAATGTTCATTAATGAATCGCCCGGGACACGAAAATGGATTGCAGCCCTTTTGAGCTGGAAGGCCTCTCCGTCGATCAGTTGTCAGATCTGTATGATCAGGTTCGGCAGACTCTCGCCGAGAAAATTAAGAGTGAAAAACACAAGCTTGAACAAAAGCTTATCGTTTTAAACGCGGGCTTGACCCCTGTGCCTCGGCAGCCCTCCAAGGCGGCCGGCACCACGAAGTCGCGCGATCGCGATTATACTGCGGGAAATTCTGGCCGCCGCAATTACCCCGCGGTGCAACCAAAATACCAGAATCCGGATAATCTATCGGAGACGTGGGCGGGGCGCGGCAAGCAACCTAAATGGTTGGTTGCACAGTTGAATAACGGCAAAGCGATCGAGGAATTCTTGATCAAGTAGCGATTTGTCGTAGCGTTCTAATCGTCCGATTTAGCTTCCAGTTTGCTAAGTTGGATCCGTCTAGTTGCGCGGGCTGATTAACGTAAACCTAAAATTCAGTGAATTTTGAGAGGACTATCTTCACCAACCTGAAGGGGTGAAGTTTGCGTCCTAACTAGGGAAAGATTGGTTTAAGTCAGAGCTCGGTGATGCGCTGCGTGCCTGCCGCACGGCGTTCATCGGCGTCGGCTTGATGAGCTGCATGATCAACCTGCTCTATCTGACCGGGTCGATCTTCATGCTGGAGGTCTACGACCGGGTGCTGCCGAGCCGCAGCATTCCGACCCTGGTCGGCCTGATCGTTCTCGCCAGCGGCCTCTATATGGCGCAGGGCGTGCTCGACATGATCCGCAGCCGCATCCTCGGGCGGGTCGGCACCGCGCTCGACGAAGCCCTGAACAAGCGCGTTTTCGACACCATCGTGCGGCTGCCGCTGCTGGTCGGCAACCGCAACGAGGGGCTGCAGCCGCTGCGCGATCTCGACAATGTCCGCTCCTTCCTCGGCGGCATGGGCCCGAGCGCGTTTTTCGACCTGCCCTGGCTGCCGCTCTATCTCGGCATCTGTTTCGCCTTCCACGTCTGGATCGGCGTGACTGCGCTGGTCGGTGCCGTCATCCTGGTTGGGCTGACGCTGGTCACCGAGTTCATGTCCCGCCAGCCGGCGAAGGAGGCGATGGGCCTTGCCGCCCAGCGCAATGATCTTGCCCAGTCCAGCCGCCGCAACGCCGAAGTGCTGGTGTCGATGGGCATGGCCGGCCGGCTCAACCAGCGCTGGAGCGAGACCAACGAAAAATACCTCGCCGGCAACCAGCGTGCGAGCGACGTCGCGGGCGGTCTCGGGGCGATCGCCAAGGTCCTGCGCATGATGCTGCAATCCGCCGTGCTCGCCGTCGGCGCCACGCTCGTCATCCACCAGGAGGCCACCGCCGGCATCATTATCGCCGGCTCGATCCTGTCGGCCCGCGCGCTGGCGCCGGTCGATCTGGCGATCGCGCACTGGAAATCCTTCGTCGCGGCCCGCCAGAGCTGGCAGCGCTTAAGCCGCCTCCTTGAACAGATGCCGGCGCAGACGATCCCGACGCAGCTGCAGGCGCCCACCAGCCGTCTGTCGGTCGAGGGCATCGCCATGGTGGCGCCGGGCGACCAGCGTCTCATCGTCCAGGACGTCAACTTTGTGCTCGAAGCCGGCAACGGCCTTGGCGTGATCGGGCCGAGCGGCTCCGGAAAATCCTCGCTGATCCGCGCGCTGGTCGGTGTCTGGCAGCCGATCCGCGGCAAGGTCCGGCTCGACGGCGCGGCGCTCGACCAATGGTCATCCGACGTGCTCGGCCGCTACATCGGCTACCTGCCCCAGGACGTCGAATTGTTCGGCGGGACCATCGCGCAGAACATCAGCCGCTTCGATCCCGCGGCGACATCCGACGGAATCATCGCGGCGGCCAAGGAAGCCGGCGTGCACGAGATGATCATCAAGATGCGCGAGGGTTACAACACGCAGGTCGGCGAGCAGGGCGGCTCGCTCTCCGCCGGCCAGGCCCAGCGCGTGGCGCTCGCGCGCGCGCTCTACGGCAATCCGTTCCTGATCGTGCTGGACGAGCCCAATTCCAACCTCGACACCGAAGGCGACGAGGCGCTGACCCGCGCGATCCGCAGCGCGCGCGAGCGCGGCGCCATCGTTGTCGTGGTGGCGCATCGCCCGATCGGCGTCGAGGCGGTCGACCAGATCCTGGTGCTGCGCGATGGCCGCATGCAAGCCTTCGGTCCGAAGGAGCAGGTGCTCGCCCAGGTGCTCCAGCCGCGCGCGACGCCGCCGGCGCCGATCAAGATCGTCAGCGAAGGCGGAGTGGCCAAACCATGAGCACGATGACGGTTGGCGGAACGAAGCCCGCCGCGACCAGGACGGTGCGGCAGTCGATCCGGTTTCACCTGTTTCTCGGCCTTGGAATCGTGGCGTTGTTGGCCGCCGGTCTCGGCGGCTGGGGCTCGACGGTATTGATCTCGGGCGCGCTGATCGCGCCCGGCCAAGTCGTGGTCGAATCCAACGTCAAGAAAGTGCAGCACCCGACCGGCGGCGTGGTCGGCGAGGTGCGCGCCCGCGACGGCGACGTGGTCAAGGCCGGCGACATCGTCGTGCGGCTCGACGACACCGTCACCAAGGCCAACCTTGCCATTGTCGTGAAGAATCTCGATGCCGCGCAGGCGCGCGCGGCGCGGCTTCAGGCCGAGCAACGCGGCCTCGACAAGATCGCGTTTCCGCAAGCGCTGCTCGAGCGCAGCGGCGACCCTGATGTCAAGGCGCTGCTCGATGCCGAAACCAAGCTGTTCGACGTCCGCGTCAACGGCCGCGCCGGCCAGAAGGCCCAGCTGCGTGAGCGCATCCAGCAGCTCAATGAGGAGATCGAGGGCCTCCAGGCCCAGGAGAAAGCCAAGGACAAGGAGATCGCGCTGGTGCAGCAGGAGCTCACCGGCGTGCGCGATCTCTACGACAAGCATCTGGTGCAGATCTCGCGCCTGACCACGCTGGAGCGTGACTCGGCTCGTCTCAACGGCGAACGTGCGCAGTACATCGCTCAGCGGGCGCAGGGGAAGGGCAAGATCACCGAGACCGAGCTGCAGATCATCCAGGTCGACAAGGACATGGTGAGCGAGGTTTCCAAGGATCTGCGCGAGACCAACGACAAGATCGGCGAGCTGATCGAGCGCAAGGTCGCGGCCGAAGACCAGCTCCGCCGCGTCGACATCCGTGCACCGCAGGACGGCATGGTGCTGCAATCGACGGTGCACACCGTCGGCGGCGTCGTCACCGCCGGCGATGCGCTGATGCTGATCGTGCCGCAGGGCGACGACCTCCAGGTCGAGGCCAAGGTCAATCCGGTCGACATCGACAAGCTCCAGATCGGCCAGAAGACGCTGCTTCGCCTTTCCGCCTTCAACCAGCGCACCACGCCCGAGCTCACCGGCGTCGTCAGCCGCGTCTCGCCCGACGTCACCACCGACCAGCGCACGGGCCAGAGCTATTATACGATCCGCGTCTCGATGTCGGCTGAAGAGGTCGCCAAGCTTGGTGATTCCAAGCTGATCCCCGGCATGCCGGTGGAAGCCTTCGTCCAGACCGGCGACCGCACCATGCTGTCGTACCTGTTGAAGCCGCTGCACGACCAGTTCATGCGGGCGTTCAGGGAGAAGTAACGCGCGCCAGGCGCGATCTCGTAGGGTGGGTTAGGCGAAGCCGTAACCCATCGCTTCTCTGTCCGCGGAAACAGAAGTGGTGGGTTACGCCGAGCGGATGCGCCTTGCGCATCTGCAGGGCTAACCCACCCTACGGGACCTTCTTCTTTGCTATAGTTCGACTCGAGCTAACAACCCGGCGCCGAATCATGCAATCCCCGCCCTCCATCGCCACGAAATCCTTCAAAGACGCCAGCCTCGCCGTCGCCCGCCTCGAAGAGATTTACGAGCGCAACACCAAGTTCCTGCGCGAGCGGTTCGAGGCTTACGTCGCCGGCGAGGCCATCACGACGCGGGTCCGGGCCTATTATCCTTTCGTCCGCCTCACCACCGCGACACATGCGCGGCTGGACTCGCGCCTCTCTTACGGCTTTGTCGCAGGACCCGGCGTGCACGAGACCAGCGTGACGCGGCCGGATCTGTTTCGCGCCTATCTCACCGAGCAGATCGGCTTGTTGATCCAGAACCACGGCGTTCCCGTCGAGATCGGCGAGTCCAACGAGCCGATCCCGATCCACTTCGCCTATCGCCGCGACATCAACATCGAGGCCGCCATCACCACCAGCGAGAATTCGGCCATTGCGCGATCGCTGCGCGATGCGTTCGATGTGCCTGATCTCGCCACCATGGATGATGCGATCGCCGACGGCACTTTCGAACTCCAGCCCGGCGCGCCCGAGCCGCTGTCGCTATTCCGTGCCGCCCGCGTCGACTACTCCCTGCGCCGGCTCTATCACTACACCGGCACCGATCCCGAGCATTTCCAGAATTTTGTGATTTTCACGAACTACCAGTTCTACGTCGATGCGTTCGCGGAGCTCTGCCAGCAACGGCTGCAGTCCGGCGAAGCCGGGCTCGATGCGTTCGTTGCACCCGGAAACGTCGTGATGCGCAGCGACGGAAGCACGACGGGAACGGCGCCTGCGCGCACACCGAACATGCCGGCGTTTCATCTGGCCGCGCCGGGATATCGCGGCATCACGCTGATCAACATCGGCACTGGTCCGTCCAATGCCCGCAACGTCACGGACCACGTCGCGGTGCTGCGGCCGCATGCCTGGCTGATGCTCGGACATTGCGCCGGCCTGCGCAACACGCAGCGGCTCGGTGACTATGTGCTCGCCCATGGCTACGTGCGTGAGGATCACGTGCTCGATCGCGAGCTGCCGCCCTGGGTGCCGATCCCCGCTCTGGCCGAAATGCAGGTCGCCCTGGAGCAGGCGGTTGAGGATGTCACAGGTCTGGAAGGCTTCGAGCTCAAGCGATTGATGCGCACCGGCACGGTCGCCAGCGTCGACAACCGCAATTGGGAGATCAGTGGGCCCGAGGTCATCCGTCGCCTGTCGCAGTCTCGCGCGGTCGCGCTCGACATGGAATCGGCCGCGATCGCTGCCAACGGTTACCGCTTCCGTGTGCCTTACGGCACGCTGCTCTGCGTCTCCGACAAGCCGCTGCACGGCGAAATCAAGCTCGCCGGCATGGCCAGCGAATTCTACCGACGGCGCGTCGGCCAACATCTCGAGATTGGCCTGAAGGCACTGGAACGGCTCAAGCAGCAGGAATCGGAGCGGCTGCATTCGCGCAAGCTTCGCAGCTTTGCGGAAGTCGCATTCCAGTAAGCCGGCCGCAACTGCCCGGACAATGGCAGCACGCCTGTCGTGCCGAACTCCTGATCTGCGCGCGCACGTGGTCCGGGAATATCCCTGCTGGCGCAGGGTTATCATGTCGTCCGGGGCGTATTCCAGCAGACATCAGGAGACCACAATGGTCAATCCGATCATCAGGCTCGCCGTTCGCGGCGTGTATCTTGCGGCGCTCGTTGCCGTAGCCGGAACTGCGCCTGTCTTGGCGGCGGGCGGCGGAGGTGGTGGTGGCGGCGGCGGCGGTGGCGGAGGCGGCGAGGATCCCTTCGCGCATCCCACCTCCAGCCAGAGCACGCCGGCCCCGACCTATCCGTCGCGCAGCGGCACCAAGGCTACCCAGAAGGGCAAGAAGGCCAATAACCAGTCGAGCATCGATGATCCGGCTTTCGCCGCGGGCTACCGCGTGGCCTACGACACCATCTACGAGCGCAACGACTACGCCGCCGCGATCGCGCAGTTGAAGGCGCTCGGCCATGACGACAGTGCGAATGTCGCGAACCTGATCGGCTACTCCTACCGCAAGCTCGGTGACTACAAGCAGTCACAGCTCTGGTACGAGCACGCGCTGAAGATCGACCCGAACCATGTGCTGACCTGGCAGTATTATGGTTTGTGGCAGCTCGAGCAGGGCAATCGCGAGCAAGCTATGTTTCATCTCAGCCGGATCGCGGCCATTTGCGGGACGGATTGCGATGAGTACAAATCACTGGCCGCGGCCTTGGACAAGCCCACCGGAACAGCTCTCGCGTACTGACGTCCGCCGGGAAGGCAGCCTGTGAAACGCTCGCCGCCTGCCGGGTGACAAGTCGCGCGAATTTCAGCATTGTCCCGTTCGGGGGTGCGAACGGGACAATTGGATGCCGCTGACTCGCGACAGGATCGTCGGCCACGACCGCGAGCGTCTGGCCTTCCGCTTTACCATGCTGAGCGATGGAGATGTCGTGCAGTGCCAGATCAGCGATGCCGCGATGGACGAGCTTGCGGGCATGCAAGGCACCGAGAGCAGCGCGCGGCAGGCGCAATTCACGTCGCTGCGCGAGACCATCGAGCGGATCGCGTCGGATCTCTACGACGAGGCGCCGCGGTTCAAGGGCTATGTGGTGCGGATTTTTGTTCGCCATTTGGGGCGGTAGCGTCGATCATCACCGCGAACACAAATCTCTCACCGTCACCCCCGCGCAATGGCGAAGCCATTGTCGCTGGAGGTGGCCGCTTCTTTAGCTGCCCTCGAAGGGCGACGGCCCAGCTGCATCCCGGCCGTCCATCCTTCGAGGCTCTCCACGTGGCGCGTTGCGCCGCGTGTCTCGCACCTCAGGATGACGGATTGGATCGCGTGGCTGTTGCGTTTTTTGACACGTCACCTCTCCAAATTCCGCAGCAACAATTTCAGCGCCGTCTCCGCGAACGCCTGCATGTTGGCGAAACGGTCGCTGCTGCCAGTCTCCAGCGTGATTACCTCCGCTGTTGGCCCCGCGACCGCCATGCAGCTATGGCCGGCCGCATCGCCGTAGCGGTTTCCGGTGGGACCGGCCGCGCCGGTTTCGGACAGACCCCAGTCGGAATTGAAGCGGCCGCGCATCCGTTCGGCGAGGAGTTTGGCGTAGGGCTCCGATGAGGAGCGAAAGCCCTTCATTCCTTCGTCCGAAATATCCATCAGCACGCGCCTGGCATCGCGGGTATAGACCACCGCGCCGCCGAGGAAATAAGCGGAGGCGCCGGGGACCGCGAGCAGGCTCGCCGCGATCAGCCCGCCGGTCGAGGATTCCGCGACCGCAATGGTCTGTTTGCGCGCGATCAACTTTGCTGCGACCTGTTCCGCGATGCCGACAAGTTGTCTCATCTCTGTCACCCCTCATTCCTTCGCAACCGAGCTCATTCTTCCTAGCATATGACGGAAGGCTTCTGACAGAAGCCTTGTCCGAGTTGCGGCCGGAGGGCAGGCCTGCTTGAATGGTGGAAGAAAAGACCTTGGGAGGAAACGTGAAGAGGGAGACGTCATGGCATCCCTGATCGCCGGCGGTGTCGATTGCGACGTGCATCCGGCCGTGCCTGATCTGACCAGCCTGCTGCCGTACCTGAACGACTATTGGCGGGACCAGGTGACGACGCGCGGCATGGTCGATCTCGTCTCGCAATCCTACCCGAAGAACTCGCCGATCGTTGCGCGGCCCGATTGGCGCCCCGAGACCGGCAAGCCGGGTGAGAGCCTCGCGGACATGCAACGCCATGTGCTCGATCCCCTCCAGATCGAGCTCGCCATCTGCAATCCGCTCTATGGCGTGCAGATGGTATTTTCCGAGGACATGCAGGCCGCTTTCTGCCGCGCGCTGAACCAGTGGCTTGCGAAGGAATGGCTCGATCGCGACGAGCGGCTGCGCGGCTCGATCGTGATCCCGACACAGAGCGTCGAGAAATCAGTCGCCGAGATCGAGCGCTGTGCCGCCGACAAGCGCTTCGTGCAGGTGCTGATGCTGGTCATGGGCGACACGCCGCTCGGCAAGCGCGCGCTCTGGCCGATCTACGAGGCCGCGGAACGGCACGGCCTTCCGATCGGCATCCACGCCGGTTCCGCCTATCACAATCCGCCGACCGCGGTGGGATGGGGTTCCTACCACATCGAGGACTATGTCGGTCAGGCCCAGGCGTTCCAGACCCAGCTCACCAGCCTCATTGTTGAGGGCGTATTCGCCAAATATCCGCGGCTGAAGATGGTGATGCTCGAATCCGGCGTCTCCTGGATATCGCCGTTTCTCTGGCGCCTGCACAAATTCTGGCGCGGGGTGCGGATGGAGACGCCCTGGGTCGATCGCGCGCCGCTTGAAATTGTGCGCAGCAACATTCGCTTCTCGTTACAGCCGTTTGATGCGCCGCCGGACGAGGCGACATTAATTCGCCTGTTTGATCATATGCAATCCGACGAATTGGTCCTATTCTCCACGGACTATCCGCACTGGCAGTTCGACGGCCAGGACGCGCTGCCCGAGGGTCTCACCCCCGATCTCGTGCGCAAGATCATGATCGACAATCCGCATGCAACCTATTCCCGCCTGATCTAGCCCGCTGCCAAAGGAGGCAAGGCGATGAATGTCCAGTTCCGTGAAGGCCTAGAGGCCGCTTCTCCCCTGACGACCAAGACCGCGATCGCGGACTGCGATATCCATCCGGCACGCGCCACGCGCACGGAGCTTTATCCGTATCTGGCCAAACGCTGGCAGCATCATCTCGAGATCTATGGTGTTCATGCCTATCAGGGCATGATGGAAGGGCCGCCCTATCCGAAGGCCCAGCCCAACGCCTCGCGCCGCGATGCCTATCCGCCGGAAGGCGGGCCGCAGGGATCCTCGCTCTCCTTCATGCAGAAGCAACTGCTCGATCCCAATAACGTGCAGCTTGGCATCCTCAATCCGCTCAATACCGGGCAGGGCATTCGTAACCATGAACTCTCGGCAGCACTCTGCTCGGCGATCAACGACTGGCAGATCGACAAATGGACCAGCAAGGACCACCGGCTGAAGGCCTCGATCGTCGTCGGCAATGAGGATGGTCTGTCAGCCGCGGCCGAAATTCGCGAGCGCGCCGGCGACAAGAATTTTGTCCAGGTGCTGTTGCTCAGCCGCAATGTCGAGCCGCTTGGCCAGCGGCGCTATTGGCCGATTTACCAGGCCGCGGAAGAGGCAGGGCTGCCGGTTGGCGTCCACGCATTCGGCTTCGGCGGTAATCCGATCACGCCCTCGGGCTGGCCGTCCTATTACATCGAGGAGATGGTGGGCCACTCGCAGTGCCAGCAATCGGCGCTCGCCAGTCTCGTGCTGGAAGGCGTGTTCGAGCGCTTCCCGAAGTTGAAGATGGTGATGATCGAGGCCGGCTTCGGCTGGGCGCCGTCGCTGGCGTGGCGGCTCGACAAGGTCTGGCAGCGGCTGCGCAGCGAGGTGCCGCATGTGAAGCGGCCGCCGTCGGAATATATCCGCGAGCAGGTGTGGTGGACGACGCAGCCGATGGAAGATCCGGAGCGTCGCGAAGACCTGTTCGACGTCATCAAATGGATCGGTTGGGATCGGCTTTTGTTCGCGACCGACTATCCGCATTGGGACTACGACGAGCCGTCGCGTGTGCTGCCCGCAGGTGTCAGCGAAGCCAATCGCGAGGCGTTCTATCTCGGCAATGCCAAGAAGCTGTACGGCGTGTCCTGATGGCAAGACACGTCATTGCGCCGGTCGATGAGCTTCCGCCCGGCACACGAAAGTTTCTGGAGATCGACGGCCGGCCGATCGCGGTCTTCAACATCAAGGGCGAGTATTTCGGCCTGATGAACCGCTGCCCGCATCAGGGCGCGGCGCTGTGCGAGGGACCGCTGATCGGGCTCGCGCAGTCGAGCGATCCCGGCGAGATCGAGTACACGAAACTCGGCGAAATCATCCGCTGTCCCTGGCACGGCTGGGAGTTCGACATCCGCACCGGCCAGTCCTATTGCGACCCCCGCCGCTTTCGCGTGAAGGCGTATCCGGCCCATGTCGAGCCAGGCGCAGCCGTGGTGAAGGGACCGTATGTCGCGGAGACCTTCCCGGTGAAGGTCGAGAGCGACTACGTGGTGGTGGAGCTGTAGGCTCCCGCTGTCATTCCGGGGCGATGCGAAGCATCGGGCCCGGAATCCATCGTGCCACGGGAATGCTGGGAGAAATGGATTCCGGGCTCGCGCTACGCGCGCCCCGGAATGACACCGTCCTCATGCCCCGTCGCCGGCTCCGCCGCCGTATCATACGTCGTCACAGTCCTGCCGCCGCCGCGATAGACGACGAGCGCAGCGATGATGCCCAGAACGGCCGCGAACATCAGCCAAAGACCAGGCGCGGCCTTGTTGCCGGTGTAGTCGATCAGCAGGGTCGAGGCGAACGGCGTGAAGGTGCCGAACAGCGCGGCTGCGAGCGCAAACGCCAGCGAGAAGCAGGTGGTGCGCACATGCGCCGGGACGATCTCGACGAGGGCGCCGAGCATGGTTCCGCTGTACATGCCGAAATAGAACGAGAACATCATCTCGACTGCCAGCAGCTTGCCGAAGGTCGGCGCCGCCACCAGCCAGGACAGCGCCGGATAGGCTGTGAGCAGCGCCAGCGTGGCGATCGCGATCAGCACCGGCTTGCGGCCGACGCGGTCGGACAGCGCGCCGCCGACCGGGTTCCAGATGAAGTTGGTGACGGCGACGAGCAGCGTCACCAGCAGCGCTTCCTGCGTCGACAGTTTCAGCACGGTCTTGCCGAAGGTCGGCGTGTAGACGGTGACGAAGTAGAACGTGGTCGTGGTCAGGATCGCGATCATCATGCCGAGGATGACGATGCGCCAGTTGGCGAGCGCGGAGGCGAACACTTCGCTGGCGGTCGGATGCTTCTTCATCGCAAGGAAGGCCGGTGTCTCTTCGAGCGTGCGCCGCAAGAAGAAGATCAGCGGGATGATCAGGCAGCCGACGAAGAAGGGAATGCGCCAGCCCCAGGAGGCGACCGTGTCGGCTGGCATCAGTTCGGACAGGATGTAGCCAAGGATCGAGGCGACGAAAATCGCGACCTGTTGGCTCGACGACTGGAACGAGGTGTAGAAGCCGCGATTGCCGGGCGTCGAGATCTCCGCGAGATAGACCGACACGCCGCCAAGCTCGACGCCGGCGGAGAAGCCCTGCAGGAGGCGTCCGATCAGGACGATGATGGGGGCTGCGATGCCGATCGTGGCGTAGCTCGGACAGAACGCGATCACGACGGTGCCGATCGCCATGATGCCGAGCGTCACGATCAGGCCCTGGCGGCGGCCGATGCGATCGATGTAGGAGCCGAGCACGATGGCGCCGACGGGACGCATCAAGGCGCCAAGCCAGAACACACCGAAGGTGTTGAGCAGCGATGCGGTTTCGTTGGTCGAGGGGAAGAACGCCTTGCCGATCGCGGCGGCATAAAACCCGAACAGGAAGAAGTCGAACTGCTCGAGGAAATTGCCGCTGGTTGCACGCAGGATCGCGCCGATGCGCGACTCGATCTCGGGCGGATTTGTTGATGTTGCTGACCCAGCCATTGACGTTACTCCCCTTCAAGACGTGGCCGGACCGGAACTCATTTTCACGGTGAGGCGACAGATTGTTGCTGCGACAATCTGACCAACCCCTCCCGCGCGAAGCCTTTTGAGTCAACCCATTTCACTGCGGAAGCCGATGGTTTTTCAGGCTTTATTCTGCGCTGCCGCGATCATCCACTGGCGGAAGGCTGTGAGCTTCGGCGCCTCGCGACGGCCCTCCGGCGAAACCAGGTAGAAGCCGGCATCGGCCGGCAGCGCGATCTTGAAGGGAACCACGAGCCGGCCCTTGGCGATGTCGTCCTGCACGTAGGAGGTCCGTCCCATCGCCACACCCATGCCGTCGATCGCGGCCTGCACCGTCATGAAGCTCATGTCGAAGGTCATGCCGGGCTGCCGTGAGAGGCCGGCGGGCAGGGCCGCCGCCGTCAGCCAGAGGCGCCAGTCGTCGCTATTGTTGGTATGCAGTAGAACATGATCCTTCAGGTCCTCCGGCGTGCGGAGGGGCTTGTCGCCGCGAAGAAGAGATGGACTGCACACGGGAAACAACTCGTCGGCCATCAGCCAGTCGGCGCGCACGCCCGGCCACTGGCCCCTGCCGTAGCGAATCGCGGCATCGACCTTGTCGCGCTGGAAGTCGACGAGGCTGGTCGACGTGGTGATGCGGACGTCGATACCGGGATGGGTTTCCTGGAAGTCGGTCAGACGCGGCAGCAGCCATTTCGCCGCAAGCGAAGCGATCGTCGAGACCGTCAGCACCTTGTCGTCATCCGTGCGGAGCAGCCGGTCGGTCGCAAGACGGAGGTCGTTGAAGGCGGCGCGAACACCGGGGAGGTAATCGCGCGCCTCCGGCGTCAGCGCCAGCGCGCGGTTCTGCCGGATGAACAGGCGGATGCCGAGCTCCTCCTCGAGCCGGCGGATCTGATGGCTGATCGCGGTCTGCGTCACGTTCAGCTCGGAAGCCGCCAGCGTGAAGCTGAGATGGCGCGCGGCGGCCTCAAAAGCCCGCAATCCGTTCAGGGAAGGCAATCTGGCAGTCATTTGGCAGCAGGATGCATGATCTTATTTCATGCGAAGAGGTACAAATTCTCGTTTGTCGGATCGCGCGCGCAGGCAGATATTAGCGCTCAAGTTAGCTCAAGGAGCTGAAAATGTCCACTTGCACCGATCATTCGATGACAAATCATCATGCAACCGGCCTGATCGCCCAGATCGGCGAGACCCTCCACATCTGGCACGAGCGCTACCGGACCCGGAATGAGCTCACCCACTGGACCGCCCGTGATCTCCATGACGTCGGCCTGTCCTGGAGCGATATCGCAGCTGAAGCCGAGAAACCCTTCTGGCGGGCCTGATAGGCCGCCAGGCCGGCGCCGCCTGATCACAGGGGCGCCGGCGGTCCCTCTTTCGAGGTCACGTGTCATGGGCACCTATCGCCTGGAAGACCTGAAGCAATATTCGGATACGCTGCGTACCCGCCAGGGCGAGGCGCTCAGCGTGCGCTTCGTCGAGCCGCGCGACACCGAGGAGCTTCAGCACTATTTCCGCTCGCTCTCGACCCGCTCCCGCTACAACCGTTTCTTCGGCGCGCTCAGCGAACTGCCGAAGGGGCTCCTGAACGAATTCCTTCAGGTCGGCGAACGCGAGCGTTTCAGCGTGGTCGCCACCATGATCGTCGATGGTTTCGAGACCATCGTGGCCGAGGCACGCTATGCCTTCCATGCCGAGACTTCGACGTTCGAGTTCGGCCTGTCGGTCGACGATCGCTGGCAAGGTCACGGTATTGCGACCGCGCTGATCGAGAATCTCGAGTGCCGCGCAGCTTCGCTCGGTGCCGAACATATCTTCGGCGACACGCTGCGTTCCAACCAGGCCATGATCTCCCTCGCGCGAAAATCGGGCTTCGCCTTCGTCAATCATCCCGACGACTGGAAGCTGGTCCGCTTCGACAAGGAAATCCACGTCGCGCCCAAGGACATTCCCTGTGCCAGCTGGCGCCTCGCCGCGCTTTCCCGTCAGGCCGATAGCCCCTCAGCCTCGGCCTGACACCACTCCAAGCCCGGCCCTGATGATTCAGAGCCGGGCATTTTTTCTTTCATATCCCGTCATCCTGAGGTGCGAGGCCAGCGATGCGAAGCATCGTGGGCGGAGCCTCGAAGGATGAACGGCCGCGCTGGCCGTGTCTTGCTTTCCGCAGCCATAGCCGGGCCGTCGCCCTTCGAGGGCCGCTGAAGAAGCGGCCGCCTCAGGGTGACGGTCGACGATTTTCCAATCCGCTACTTCCCGGTGAATACCGCCTTCCGCTTCTCGATAAAGGCCTGCACCGCTTCCTTGTGATCGGCGGTCGTGGTCAGGCGGATCAGCCGTTCGGCTTCGTGGTCGCGCGCGGTCTCGAAATCGAACAGCAGGGCCTCATCGAGATTGTCCTTCATGTAGCGCAGCGCCAGGCGCGGGCCTTCGGCGAGCGACTTTGCCAGTGCGAAGGCCTCGGTCTGTAACTTGTCGTCGGGGACGACGCGGTTGACGAGGCCGATTGTCTCGGCACGCGTGGCATCGACGCGGTCGCCGGTGAACAGCAGCTCACGGGCTCGCGCGGTGCCGACAAGGCGCGTCAGCAGCCAGGCGATGCCGTAGTCGCCGGAGAGTGCAATGCGGGCGTAGCCGGTGGCGACGAAAGCCGATTGCGCGGCGATGCGGATGTCGCAGGCCATGGCGATCGCTAGTCCAGCGCCGACGGCGGGGCCGGGCAGGGCTGCGATGGTCGGCTTGCGCACCGACACCAGCGCGCCGGTGAGCAGCCGCTGGCGCTCCTGGAGATCGGCGATGCGGTCGTCCAGCGACATGTCCAGCTTCTTGGGATCGCGATGTGCGCCCATGCCCTTGACGTTGCCGCCGGCGCAGAACGCTTCGCCCGCACCGGTGATCAGGAGTGCGCCGACATCTGGGCTCTCGCCGCATGTCCGGATCATCGTCCGCAGCGCCGGCGTCAGATTGTCCGACAGCGAATTGCGCGCCTCAGGCCGGTTCAGCGTGATCACCGCGACGCGGTCGCGGACGACGCAGAGGAGTTCATTGGTGCCGGTGTCGATGCTGGCTTCGGTGGTCATTTGGCTCCCTCTCTTCCGTCATTGCGAGCGAAGCAATCCAGAATCTTGTCGCGGAGACAGTCTGGATTGCTTCGTCGCTTCGCTCCTCGCAACGACGAATGTTGTGAACTTGTCGCCTCAAAACTTCTCGACCCAGGGCCGCAGCTCCAGCTCCCAGCTCCAGGCGTTGCGCGGCTGCTGCAGCACATTCCAATAGCTCTGTGCGATCGCATCGGGATCGAGCATCGAATCCGGCTTGTCGGCGGGCTCGCTCCGCGCGGCGCTGCGGATGCCGCCGTCGATGACGAAATGCGCCACATGAATACCCTGCGGCGACAATTCGCGCGCCATGCTCTGTGCGAGGCCGCGCAGTGCGAACTTGCCCATCGCGAACGGGGCGGATTGCGCATAGCCTTTGACGCTGGCCGAAGCGCCGGTGAACAGGATCGCACCATGCTGGTTCGGTACCATGCGTTTTGCGGCCTGCTGCGCCACCAGGAAGCCGCCATAGGCGCTGACCGCGATCGCGTTCGCGACATCGGCGGGCACCAGGTCCACAAACGGTCCGCGCGCGCGGCCGCTGGCGTTGTAGACCACGAGGTCGGGCGTGCCGATCTCGCGCTCGACGAGGCCAAACAGGCGTTCGACCTCCTCGGGCTCGGTGGCGTTGCAAGCATAGGCCTTGGCGCCGGTCTCGGAGCAAAGCGCGCCCAATTTCTCGATCTTGCGCGCGGCCAGCGCGACGCGGATGCCCTGCGCGGACAGCAGCCGTGCCAGTGAGGCGCTCAGGCCTTCGCCGGCGCCGACGATGAGGGCGATCTTGTAGTTCGGATTTTCCATGATGTGGTCTCTGGCGTGATCTTGCGGGGGCAGGACGCCACTGATCTATGTATCCGCAATGCGGACGGCCAGCCGAGCCGATCACAATTCCGCAGAGCGAATTGATCCTTCACGGCGATCATGCCTCCCTGACAATTTGCGGCTTTATCGCTTCTCGCGATGGGAGCATGATCGACATCATCTCGAGCAGCAAGCGATAAGAATTGCCGCCGGGCGGGAAGGAAGAGGACGATCATGCACAAGCCGGTCACAGCGCAGCCAAAAGATGTCGCGGCCGCAGCCTCCGGCCTGCTGGCGCCCGATACCACGGGCATGAACTTCTACCGCGCCGATCAGGCGCTGACGGACCTCCTGCGCATCCATCTGCCCGATACGCTGTTCCGCCACATCGAGCCGCATCTCGACCGCCTCGGTGAACTCGCCGGCGGCCGTCTCGACGAATGCGCGCGTCTCGCCGACCGGCACACGCCGGTGCTGCACCAGCGCGACAAGTTCGGCCGCGACATTCAGTGGATCGAATATCACCCGGCCTATCGCGAGCTCGAGAACGCCGCCTTCGGCGAATTCGGTATCCACGCGCTCTCGATCCGCAAGGGCATCATGGGCTGGCCGGACAAATACCCCGTGGTGGCCAAGCACGCGTTCACGTTTCTGTTCAACCAGGCCGAATTCGGCATGGGCTGCCCGATCAACGTGACCGACGGCTGCGCAAAGCTGCTGGCGAATTTCGGCAGCGATGCGCTGAAGGCTAGGTATCTCGACGGCCTGACCTCGACCGACATGAGCAAGCTCACTCAGGGCGGCCAGTTCATGACCGAGAAGGAAGGCGGCTCCGACGTCGGCGCGCTGACCACGCGCGCGGTGCAGGAGGGCGACCATTGGCGCCTCACCGGCGAAAAGTGGTTCTGTTCGAATGCGGACGCCAAGGTCGTGATGCTGCTGGCGCGACCCGAAGGCGCCGGTCCCGGCACGCGCGGCGTCGGCCTGTTCCTGATGCCACGCTTCCTCGACGACGGCTCGCAGAACCACTACCGGATCGTGCGCCTGAAGGACAAGCTCGGCACCCGCTCGATGGCCTCGGGCGAGATCAAGCTCGAAGGCGCGATCGCCTACGCCGTCGGCAAGCTCGATCGCGGCTTTGTGCAGATGGCCGAGATGGTGAACTCGTCGCGGCTCTCCAACGGCGTGAAATCCACCGCGCTGATGCGCCGCGCCTATCATGACGCGATGACGGTGGCGAAGAACCGCGTCGTATTCGGCAACCGCATCATCGACCTGCCGCTGGGTCGTCGCCAGATGCTGAAGATCATGCTGCCGGTCGAGCAGGCGCTGTCGGTGAGCTTGCTCACCGCCGATGCGCTCGACCGCGCCGAGGCCGGCAGCCAGGATGCGGCCGCGCTGCTGCGCATCCTGGCGCCGACGCTGAAATTCCGCGCCACCCGCGATGCACGAAAAGTCTGCGGCGACGCGCTCGAGATGCGCGGCGGCATCGGCTATATCGAGGAATTCGCCACCCCGCGGCTGCTGCGCGATGCCCATCTCGGCTCGGTCTGGGAAGGCACCGGCAACATCGTCGCCATCGATGCGCTCAGGCGCGCGGTCGGGCGCCACGGCGCTGAATCCGCGCTCGCAGCCGATCTGCACGCCCGGCTGGACGACAGCGCCTCGGTGCCGCAAGCCTGGCGCGACAATCTGCGCGGCTTCGTCGACCGTGCGGTCGGTTTTGCGCGCGAGGTCGCGGGCAGGTCCGAGAACGAGGCCGATGCGCGCCGCGCCACCAGCCTGCTCTATCATGTCGCGAGCGCCGTCGCGCTCGCCTGGGAAGCCCATCGCATCCACGCGATGCGCGGCGATGCGCGTCGGCTCCTGATGTCGCGCCTCGTGATCGACCATCGGGTGGTACCAAGCGACCCGTTCCGGCTGACGGAAAATGCCACGCAAGCGAAGATCGCGGCGCTGCTGCTAGGTGATCGCGTGGCCCCCATGAGCGAGGTTGGCGAACTGGTCCTGGCGGCGTAGGCTCTTTTCACCTCTCCCATAGGGAGAGGTCGGATCGCGACAGCGATCCGGGTGAGGGGTTACGCTCCGTCGCGAGACTTGAACCCCTCACCCGGCATCGCATCTTCGATGCGCTTCCGACCTCTCCCATGGGGAGAGGTGCAGAGCCGACAGCCGACGAAACAAACAACAAACGAGGAAACATCCCATGAAGGCCGCCGTCCTTTATGAAGTCAACAAGCCGCTGGTCATCGAGGATGTCAGCCTGCCGAAGCCCGGTCCGCGCGAGGTGCTGATCCGCACCGCCGTCGCCGGTCTCTGTCACTCAGACCTGCACTTCATGGAAGGTCTTTACCCGCATCCGCTGCCCGCGGTGCTCGGCCACGAGTCCGCCGGCATTGTCGAGCAGGTCGGCTCCGACGTCACCTATGTGAAGCCGGGCGACCACGTCGTGACGTGCCTCTCCGTATTCTGCGGCACCTGCGACAATTGCACCACCGGCCGCACCGTGCTCTGCACCGACACCACGGTGAAGCTGCTGCCGGGCGTCTCCAACCGCATGCAGTGGTCGAAGCCCGAGAAACTGCACCAGTTCCTCAATCTCTCGTCCTTTGCCGAGCAGATGCTGGTGCACGAGAACGCGATCGTCAAAATCCGCGAGGAGATGCCGCTCGATCTCGCCGCGCTGATCGGTTGCGGCGTCATCACTGGCTACGGTGCGGTCGTGAACACCGCAAAGGTGACGGCGGGCGAGACCGTGGCCGTGATCGGCTGCGGCGGCGTCGGCATGGCCGCGATCAACGGCGCGCAGATCGCCGGCGCCGGCCGCATCATCGCCATCGACACCAATCCCGCAAAGCTCCAGCTCGCGACCAAGCTCGGCGCCACCGACATCATCAATCCTGCCGATGGCGACGTCGTGAAGCAGGTGCGCGACCTCACCAATGGGGGCGTGCATCATTCCTTCGAGGTGCTCGGCCGCAAGGAGACCGCGGAGCAGGCGTTCGCCATGCTTGCCTCGGGCGGCACCGCCACCATCGTCGGCATGATCCCGTTCGGCCAGAAGATCGAGCTGCACGGGTTTGACTTTTTGCGCGAGCGCCGCATCCAGGGCTCCTCGATGGGCTCCAACCATTTCCGCGTCGACATGCCGCGGCTGGTCGATTTCTATCTGCGCGGCCGGCTGCACCTGGAAGACTGGATCTCGGCCAAGCTGAAGCTCAGCGAGATCAACGAGGGCTTTGCCAATATGAAGGCCGGCAAGACGCTGCGCAGCGTGATCGTGTTCGATAGCTGAGCAACACAGCCGTCATCGCCCGGCTTGACCGGGCGATCCAGTACGCCGAGGCGGAAATGGTATAGCCAACAATCGCTGCGGAGTACTGGATGCCCCGGTCAAGCCGGGGCATGACAGCGGAATATGGGGCGCACCGTTTTCGCCTTCGCCGACACTAGACTAATCGTCAAACATCTTCGGCGGCACGAAGCCGCCGAACTCGCGCTCGATCAGCTCGGCAAGCTTGAGCGGCGTGCGGTCCTCGAGCCAAGGGCCGACGATCTGGACGCCGACGGGCAGGCCGTCCGGCGCGAAGCCGGTTGGAATCGCGGTCGCTGGCAGGCCGGGGAGCGTGGCAATGCCGGGCCAGGCGAGCTGGTCGGTATAGACGTGCTCCTTGCCGTCGATTGTGATGCGGCGCTGCTCCTGGTCTTCAAGATGGTCGTGCGGAAAGGCCGGGGTCGGCATGATCGGGCAGATCACCGCGTCGAACGTCTTGAACAGTTCGCGCCATTGCGCTCGCAGCCGCGTGCGTCCTGCGTTGGCGACCACCCAGTCACGATGACTGAGCGCGACGCCACGCAGCCGCTCGGCGGCAAGGCTGTTGTCGCTCTCGGGAAGCGCCGCCGCGGCCGCCTTGGCGCCGTTGTAAACGTCAGGCGCAAAGCTCGCGGCCAGGAACGAGATCAGCATGCGCATATAGAGCCGCGACGAGGCCGCGAAGTCAGGCAGCAGCGGGCTGCTTCGTTCGATCTTGACGCCTGATTTGGCGAGGTTGTCGGCGAGCGTGTTGATGCTGCCGCGCACGGCCGTGTCGGTCGGCAGCACCGGATCGGTGTCGATTACCAGCACGCGAAAATCTCTGAACGCGGTGTGGCGTGCGGCAGGGAGCTCGAGCTTGTAGGCGATACCCGCCTCGATCGGATCGGGTCCGGCCATGACGTCGAGCAAAAGCGAAAGGTCGGCCGCGCTGCGCGCCATCGGACCGATCACCGAGAGATCGCGCTCGAACGGCAAGGGAGGCGCCGGCGGCGCGACATGCCCGCGCGTGGCGACGAGGTTGAAGGTCGGCTTGTGCGCATAGACGCCGCAATGGAATGCCGGCACGCGCAGTGAGCCGCCGATGTCCGAGCCGATCGAGAGCGGGCCATATCCCGCGGCGAGCGCCGCCGACGATCCGCCGGAGGAGCCACCAGGCGTGCGGCCGAGGTCGTAGGGATTGTTGGTGGTGCCGTAGATGTCGTTGTAGCTCTGCCAGTCGGCGAGCGCGAGCGGCACATTGGTCTTGCCGACAATGACGGTGCCGGCGTCCTTCACCCGCGTGACCGGCAGCGCATCTTCCTTGGCGATGAAGTCCTTATGCGCAGGATTGCCCCAGGTCGTGGGCAGACCGGCGATGTTGTAGGACTCCTTCACTGTCATCGGCAGGCCGAGCAGCGGCTTGCGTTCGCCGCGGGCCAGTGCCGCATCGGCTTCGCGCGCCGCGCTCAGCGCGCGATCGAAATCCCGGACGCAGATCGCGTTGACCTTGCCGTCGTGACGTTCGATGCGGTCGATCGCATCCTGCGTCAGCTCGACGGCGGAAACCTTTTTCGCCGTCAATGCGGCCGACAGCTCGACGGCGCTCTTGTAACTCCATTCCGATTTAGCCACGACATGCTCCTGCGCTTCTCTCGAGCGATGATGCGCAGTTTTAGTCGATGCCGCAACCGCCGTTTGATCGCGGTTGATCCGGGGGAAGGTTACCCCGGTAACATTCGTTGCATCACGCGGTCGCGATAGACGAAGATATGCGCAAGCGCAGCCGCGATGTGAATGAGGATGGTGACGAGCAGCGCCCATTCCATCGCCTGGTGAAGGCCGTCGATGGCCCGGCCGGCGGCCTCGTTGTCGGACCCGAGCATCGGCAGGTGCAAGAGGTAGAAGTACGAAACCGACCATCCGCGGTAGGATGCGAACAGCCAGCCCGAGATGGTGGTCCCGAGCACCAGCACATACAGCAGCCAGTGGACCGCTTCGGAGCTCAGGCGCTGCCAGGCCGGGAGTGAGCTCTCCGGAGCGGTGGGATGGGTCAGCCGCCAGACCAGACGCAGCGCGGTGAGCACGAGGATGGTGATCCCGAACGAGATGTGAAACGTCATCGCGGCGCCCGGCGCCATGTTGCGGTGAAGGTCCGGCATCAGCCAGCCGATCGGGTATTGCACGGCAAGCAGTGCGACGATGAGCCAGTGGAAGACCTTGGCGGGTGTGCCGTATTGAAGGCGAATGGTCATGAGAATCCCGGCGTTGAGCGCCCGCGTCGATCAGGGTTGAAAGCCGCGCGCTGCTGCATGGATGAACGGGTTGACAGGGCCGCTGCTCGTGCGCGTGTTGCCGTCCGCTTTCTGACCCGGAACGGGAAAGGCGTAGCCGATGATGGTCTTGACCACGAAGCGGTCGGAGGCCGGCGTCAATCCGTAGCCGACGCCGAAGTTCACGTCGAACACGCCGGCCTTGAAATCGGTGACGGCAAACAGCGTGTGCTGCTGGTCGGCGAGCTTGCTGAAGTTCCCGATCTCGCCGAAATCGGCGTAATATTCGAAGCCGGCGAACACGTCGTTGCCGAAGTTGCGGGCCAGGCGTGCGGCGGGCGCGAAATCGGCTTCGCCCTTGCTGCCGAAGCCGATATCGACGATGGGGTTGACGATGAATTCATATTGCGCGTTGCGCACGCCGATGATCGGGCGGATCTCCAATCCCCATCGTGTCTGCGCGAATTTCGGCATCTCGTAGCTCAGCTCGAAATTCACGCCATAGAAGAAATTGCGCTGCTCGGCATGCGGCGACACGAACAGAGTGCGCAACTTGAAGGCGTCGGACAGAAATTGCCGGTCCTGCACGGCGAACGGAAGATAGAGCCCCAGCTCCCACCAGTCGGTCATGCCGTAGGCGAATTCGGGCGTGCCGTTGAGGCTGTGGTTGGACGGAAATCCGCCGGGGAACGGCGGATCCTTCTGCCCGAGCGCGACATAGTTGAGGTGTTGCTGGATGGTAAACTGGCCGATCTCGGCGATGCCGGCGTTGTAGACCTGGATTTCGTCGGTGGCGTAGGCGTTCGACGCAAGCAGCACCAGTGCGCCGGCGAGGCTCGTGACCACGGTGAATGAACGATTCCCCTTCATCATGGCCGCCTATGCCGCCCCGATCAGAATGCCGACCGCCAGCACGATCGCGCCGCCGAGCACGATCTGGAACACGGCCTGCAGGAACGGCGTATCCATGTAGCGCGCACGGATGAAGGCGATCGCCCAGAGCTCGAAGAACACGACGATGCCGGCGATGGCGGTCGCGATCCAGAATGCGTTGGCCCAGCTGTCGGGCACGAGATAGGGCATGGTGTGGCCGAGCCCGCCGAGCGTCGTCATCGCGCCGCAGGTGAGGCCGCGGAGCCATGGCGAGCCGCGCCCTGTGAGCGAGCCGTCGTCCGACAGCGCTTCCGCAAAGCCCATGCTGATGCCGGCGCCGATCGAGGCGGCAAGGCCGACCAGGAATGTCTGCCAGTTCTGGTGCGTGGCGAAGGCCGCTGCGAACAGCGGCGCCAGCGTCGAGACCGAGCCGTCCATCAACCCGGCAAGCCCCGGCTGGACATATTGCAGTACGAACATGCGGCGGTTGGTTCGGTCTTCTTCCGCGCGCACGTCGGAGCTCAGGATGCGGTCGGTCAGCTTTGCTGCGGTCTCTTCATGGTTCTTCTCGGCCTCGGCGAGGTCGCCGAGCAGGCGGCGCACACCGACGTCCTGGGCGTGTTCGGCGGCCTTCACGTAAAAGCGCTCGGCCTGCATTTCCATGGTCTCGACCTCCCTGCGGATGGTGTCGAGCGGCAGGTTCTTGGTGAGCCAGACCGGGCGGCGCTTCAGGAACCCCTTGACGTCCTCGCGGCGGATCGGCGGCAAGTGCTGGCCGAAGCGCTGCTCGTACATCTCCAGCAGCATGTGGCGATGGCTGCGCTCCTCCTCGGCCATCTGCTCGAAGATCTTGGCCGAATCCGGATAGCGCTCCTTGAGGTCCTCGGCGAAGGTCATGTAGATGCGGCTGTCCTCCTCTTCCGAGGAAATCGCGACCGCAAGCACCTCGCGCTCGGTCAAATCGGCAAAGTTCTTCACGGATGGCCCTGCTTATCAATTTAGAATGGTTCTAAAACGATATAGGCAGTAAATCGTTCAGGGTCAATTCACGGGAAAGGTCGATCCCTTTTCCGGATCGTTGTGCGAAGACGGATCCGAGCCCGCGTGTGCCGTGTTGCTTCGGGTTCGCATCAGTGAGTGATGGGTGAGCAATGGACAAGGTCAAATACCGGCTGAACGATCCGCGGCTGGCGCCTCGGCGCACCAAGCTTGAAATTCCCGGCTGGGCCGGCAAGCGCGAGCCGCGAGCGGACGGTTCGCAAGAGCAGGTCTGGCATTGCGTGCCGTTTTCGGAAGGCGCCCAGTACGGCATCGAGCTGTTTTACCCCTATGATTTCGAGCTTCATGTCACGACCAGGGACGGCCGTCTGGTCCTCGAGGCCGATTGGGGTGAGCCGCCGCCAGGCGGTGCGGAATGGCCGCCATTTCGGCGGTTCGGCGACAACTTCTACACCTATCAGATCCTGCTCGACCTCAAGGTCGCGAAAGGCATGGCTGTCCGCACCGAGCCGCATCCGCGCTTCTACACGGATCGAACGGATACGGTGCCGGTTGCCGTGCCTGCGCTGATCCGCAATTGGTGGCCGATGATGTTCTTTTGCGTCTTCAAGGCGCCGGCCGAGGGGCGTACTCACATCTTCCGGCCGAACGAGCCGTTCGCGCAAATCATCGTGATTCCCGAGGAAGCCGTTTTCGAACTCGAGCCGATGGGCGAAGAGGAAGCGGCCGAGCGGGAGCTGCAGGCCCGGCGAATTTACAATAGCCGGCAGAAGCTCGCTGCCGGCACCGAGTGGACATCCTCGACCGACACCGTGTTCGACGGCACCTACCGGCATCTGCACCGCGCAGCGAAAGACAAGGCGCGAAACGAATAGGCGGATCGCTCTTTCTGGCCCGCGGCCCAAAGCTTTTCGCGCCAGCCGTGCGGCTGGCGGGACGGCTGAATGATGTCCTGTTTTTCCTGGCCTGTGCCGCCGACCAAACGCAAACAGGACCCGAAGGTCCTGTTCCGTCTCGTCGTGACTGCGCGACTTAGTAGTCGCGACGATAGAAGCTGTGGTGATGATGGTGGTGGTGGTGATGGTGGTGATACCGCCGGTACCGCGGAACGACCACGACCGGTGCATCGTAATAGCGATAGCGGGGATAGAAGGCGTGGTGATGATGATGATGATGGTGGTGATGATGGTGGTAGAACTGGGCGAGCTGAACGTCGGAATCGGCCTTCGGCGGCGCCGATTCATCGATAGCCTGCAGCAGGGCGCCGGCGTTCGGGATCGGCTCGAGCAGCTCGGCATATGAACTCGCTTTGAGCACGTCGTCAGGCGCCGGCGTTGCTTGGGCGGAACCGAATGTACCGAGCGCGGCAACCGCTCCCAGCAATCCAGCGATCTTCTTTTCCATCGTCGTTCTCCTTGGTCGCCGGACGCGACTCCGGTATTCCGCAACATCGGACTTTGCCGAAAGTTCCCTGAACCGCGGATTAATGCTCTTTGACGGGAAGGTGACTGTTTCAGCTTCCCGACGTGCTGCTGCGACGGAGGAAGTCGAGCAGCAGCCGGCTGACCTCGGCGGGTTGCTCCTGCTGGACCCAGTGTCCGGCGCCGTCGACGAGATAGCAGCCGAGCATCTTCGTGCAGCCTTGCCCTTGCATCGCCTCGAACGTGCCAGGGCGCTGATAAGTGCCCCAATCCTGCTTGCCCGAGATGAAGCAGGAGGGCACGTCGATGCTGCGCCCTGCAAACAGCTGCATCTCGCGGTTCAGCATGCCCGTCGTTCCGTAGCGGTACCATTGCAAGCCGCCCTGGAAACCGGTGCGGCTGTATTCGGCGCTGTAAAAGGCGAGCTCGCTGTCCGGCAGCCAGTGGTTCGCCGCGATCGCAGCGGCCGAGGGCATCTCCTTCGCAACCGTCTCGGCCATCGTCTCGCCGAGGTCCATCACGTAATAGGTCGGCAGCTTTGCGAGCTCGTTCGCCGACCACGATTTGAGCGGATACGGCTTGTTGTCGATCCAGTCTGCACTCTTGTGGTGATAATAAGCGCGCAGGAAATCGTGCACGCCTTGCGGTGCGTGCAGCATGTCCGCATTGGCTGGGCGTGTCGCATAGTACCATTGATAGTGGATCCGCGGACGCGGCAGCGCGGCGAGCTCACGATGGACAGGGTCGTCGGCCACAGGCTTTACAGGCGCATCGGCTGTGCCAAAGGGCAGCGGCGGCGCCCCGCCGAACGGCGCGCTCATCAATGCCACCGAGCGAAACACATCGGGACGGATCAGCGCGCACCAGGCCGCGACCGGGCTGCCGAAATCATGTCCGGCGAGATCGACCTGCTTGTAGCCGAACGCCGACACCAGGCCGAGCGCATCGCGCACCAGGTTGAGCAGTGAAAACGGCGTGAGATCGCCGTCATAATCCGCAGTCCACCCGGTGGTGCGGCCATAGCCGCGCTGGTCGGGCGCGAGCACGTGATAGCCGGCAGCCGCGAGCGCCGGCATCACCTTGCGCCAGGAGAAGGCGAGCTCGGGAAAGCCGTGCAGCAGCAGGATGCACGGACGCCCCCTGGTCTCGAAGCCGGCTTCGAGCACGTGCATGCGGAGGCCATTGATGCCGTCGACATAGCGCGAGCGGATACCGGCGGGGAGCGGGATGTCGGGGAGTGCAGTCATGGATGCTTCCTCGTCATGGCCGGGCTTGTCCCGGCCATCCACGTCTTTTTGTTGCCATTGATTGTAAGAACGTGGATGCCCGGGACAAGCCCGGGCATGACGGATGTCCTACTCCGCGACGCACACGAACGCGTTGCCCTTGCGCTTGATCTTCCCCACCGACGGCGAGGGGAAATGCGCGGTGCAGCACAGCGTGTCGGTGTCGCAATAGCGCTCCAGGAAATTCCTGCGCGTGGTGGCCGCCTTCGCCGGATCGACATCGAACTTGATCGAGAGCTCCGGATAGAGCGTCTGCAGCGGCGAGTGCATGAGGTCGCCGGAGAACACGGCGTCATCCTTGCCGCGCCCCATTGCGATGGCGATATGGCCCGGGGTATGGCCCGGCGTCGGGACGATGCGGACGTGATCGCCGATCTGGTGATCGTTGCTGACGAGTTCATGGCGTTTCGCCTCGACCACCGGCAGCACGCTGTCGACGAAAGGCGGAATTTCCGTCTTGGCATTTTCCGCGACCCAGTGGTCGTACTCCTGTTTGGCGAAGACATAGCGTGCCCTGGGGAAGGTCGGGACCCAGCGGCCATTCTCCAGCCGCGTGTTCCAGCCGACGTGATCGACATGCAGATGCGTGCACATCACGAAGTCGATGTCGTCAACCGAGACGCCGGCCTGATTGAGCGCGCGCAGATAGGTGTCGTCGGTCTTCATGTTCCATTTCGGCCGATTGGGACGCGGCTTGTCGTTGCCGATGCAGCTGTCGATCAGGATGGTATGGTGCGGCGTCTTCACCACATAGGACTGGAAGGCCAGCATCAACACGTCCTGATCGTCCAGCGCCCTGGCCTGCCGCATCCAGTCGCGGTTTTCCGCCAGCACTTCGGCTGTCAACCCCGGCAGCATGTCGAGCGCCGGGACGAACGAGGTTTCCTGCTCGATGACGCGATGGATGGTGAGATCGCCGACCGAGTATTTCAGGCTCATGCTCGCTTCCTTTGCGATCAGTGCGCGTCGCGCACGGATGGAATGACGATATTGGAGAGGATGTCGATTGCGGCGACGCCTTCCTTGGGCTGGCCGTACTGCGCGGCGGTGGTCATCATGACGAGATCGCGCTCGGGCACGATGAAGATGCGCTGGCCGCCCCAGCCGAAGGCGGCAACCCATTTGATCTCCTCGTCACCGGCCAGCGAGCGGCCCATCCACCATTGATAGCCATAGAACTGCGAGCTGCCGAACAAGCCGATGGCCTGGAAGCGCGGCGTGATCGATTGTGCGATCCAATCGGCCGAGACGATTTGCCGGCCGTTCCACTGGCCGCGATTGAGCACGAGCTGGCCGATCTTGGCCGCGTCGCGTGGCCGCAAACGCAGGCCCGAGGCGGCTGCGATCTTGCCGTTTTTGTAGTTCTTCCATTCGACATCGGTGATGCCGAGCGGCTGGAACAGCGCCTCGCGCGCGAACGTCTCCAGCGATTTCTTCGAGACTTGCTCGATGATGTTGCCGAGCAACTCCGTGCCGCCGCCATTGTAGGTCCACAGCGTATCCGGCGGTGCCGCGATCGGTCGCGACAACACATAGCCGAGCGGGTCGGGCTCGGTGACGAGATGCGGCTCGTCGTTCTCAGGATCGGTCCAGGCCCGCGCCTCGTCCCATTTCATGCCTGACGACATCGTCAGCAGATGGCGCAGCGTGATGGCTTCCCATCCCGGTTGCTTCTCGGCGGCGTAGCCCGAGAAAAACTTCAGAACGGGCTCATCGACGCCCGCGATGAGCTTGCGGTCGACGGCAATTCCTGTCAGCAGCGAGGTCACGCTCTTGGACACCGAGCGCATGTCGTGCCTGGTCGTCGCGGTGAAGTCGTATTGGCCGTCGGGTTGTCCCCAGGGGTCGTCGTAGCCGGGAAAATATCGCTCGAAGACGAGCTTGCCATGCCTGATGACGACGACCGAATGAATCGACGTTGCCCGCTGCGCGAGCCGCGCGGCGATGGCGCAAAGCTTCGCACCATCCATGCCGACGCTGTCGGGCGAGGCGATCTCCCAGCCATCGTCGATGGATGATGGCGATCCGCAGGCCTGATTGGTCTGTCCAGGCGGCACGCCCTCGGCCCGTACATGAGTGGCTGAAAGGGAAAGCGCGAGCACGAGGCCCGCGCCGAGAACCGTGAGCCGGGAGAAACGGTCGTTCATCGTCCCTCTCCCCGCCGTCCCGCCTTACGCCGCCGGCGGCACCGAGATCTTCACGGACGGCCGCTCCAGCATCTTCTGGTAGAACGCGTCGAGTTTCGGATAGGCCTTGCGCCAGCCGCAATCGGCGAAGCGGAAGTCGGCATAGCCGAGCACGCAAACAAGGCCGATCTGAGAGATGTCGAAAGGGCCGTTCAGCACCTCAGGCATGTTCTCGAAGCGCGCCATGCCGGTCCAGGCCCGGTTCCAGTGATCGTCCGACCACGCCTGCCACTGCAGGCCCTGCGGCCGCACCATCTTCTCGTAGCGGCACAGCAGCATGGAATCGAGCATGCCGTTGATGAGCGAGTGATTGGTCTTGGCCTTCCAGCGCCGCGGACCATAGTCCGGGATCAGGCTGCCGGCCGCCATCTCGTTGAGATATTCGACGATGACGTAGGAATCCAGGATGACGTCGCCGTCATCGGTGATCAGCACCGGCAGCTTCTTCAGCGGCGTGATCTTCGAGTAATCCTCGTTGACCGTGCCCGGCGCGACGGTCGCCGGTGTGAATTCGATCTTGTCGATCAGCCCGAGTTCGATCGCGGCGATGCGCACCTTGCGGGCGAAGGGCGAGGCCTGGGAGAAGGAAAGTTTCATGGCAACGATTTCCTGCGGTCAGTCTAATGCGGACAGTGTCTCCTCCGTCATGGCCGGGCTTGTCCCGGCCATCCACGCGCTTCCGCGTGGTTAGACTGTGAGACGTGGATGCCCGGGACAAGCCCGGGCATGACGGGTGGGTGAGAGCGTCGCAGCTTACGCCGCGACGATCTCCTGCCGCTGCTCGCCGAGCCCTTCGATGCCGAGCGTCACGACGTCGCCGACATTGAGGAAGGTCGGCGGCTTCATGCCGAGGCCGACGCCGGGCGGGGTGCCTGTCGTGATGATGTCGCCCGGCAGCAGCGTCATGAACTGCGAGACATAGGAGATGCACTTGGCCATCGAGAAGATCATGGTCTTGGTCGAGCCGGTCTGGCGGCGTTGACCGTTGACGTCGAGCCACATCGACAGGTTCTGCACGTCCTTGATCTCGTCCTTGGTGGCGAGCCAGGGGCCGACCGGGCCGAACGTGTCGTGCGACTTGCCCTTGGTCCACTGACCCAGGCGCTCGGTCTGGAAGTTGCGCTCGGAGACGTCGTTGCAGACGCAGTAGCCGGCGACATGGTTCAGCGCATCGGCCTCCGAGATGTATTTTGCGCGGGTGCCGATGATCGCGGCGATCTCGACCTCCCAGTCGAGCTTGGTCGAGCCGCGTGGCTTCTCGACATTGTCGTTCGGGCCGCACAGCGAGGTGTTGGCCTTCATGAAGATGATCGGCTCGGTCGGAATGGCGGCGCCGGTCTCCTTGGCGTGGTCGCTGTAGTTGAGGCCGATTGCGACGAATTTCGAGATGCCGGTGACGGGCGCGCCGAAGCGCGGCTTGCCGGACACGGCGGGCAGCGAGGCGGGATCAAGCGCCGCCAGCTTGTTCAGGCTTTCAGGCGAATAGGCCTCGCCGGTGAGGTCCTTCACATGCGCTGACAGGTCGCGCAACTGGCCGGATTTGTCGATCAGGCCGGGCTTTTCCGCACCCTTTTCGCCGTAACGAACTAGCTTCATTCTCGCTTCTCCCTTGGGATGGACTGATCGGTTAAACAGCTTCATGGAACAGGGCGGTGGGAAATTCAACCGCTCAGAATGAAGCGCATTGCAGCCCTTCTTTTGTAGGGTGGGTTAGCCGAAGGCGTAACCCACCCCTGTTTGTCTCCGCGGAGCCGGAAGAGGTGGGTTACGCCCCGCGGTTTGCGCTTCGCGCAATCCGCAGAGCTAACCCCCTACGGAGCTACGATGGCAGCGCCACAAACCGGAACGCATCGCCCTCGCGGCGGATATGCCCGGCCGAGAAATGCCCGCCGATCACCAGTGTCGGCGTATCGGCAAACCGGCCGAACAGCGCTGCCCGCGTGACGGCGGACTGCGCCTGGTCGGAATCCGCGGTGGAGGACCAGGCAAGATGCGCCATCTGGCAGGGATGGTGGGCGACGTCGCCGGTCAAAAGCCCCTGCTCGCCATCGGACTGGATCAAAATGCTCACATGCCCGGGGCTGTGGCCTGGCGTCGGGATCATGCTGATCTCGTCCGAGAGCCGGTGGTCGCTCGGGATCAGATCGGCGCGGTCGGCATCGACGATCGGTTTCACGGAATCGTTAAACACGGCCTGCATGTCCGGCTCCGACGAATGGTCGCGCCAATGCTCGTATTCGGCGCGGCCGAACACGTAACGTGCCCTAGGGAAGGCCGGCACCCATTTGCCGCCGACAAGCTTCGTATTCCAGCCGACATGGTCGACGTGAAGATGCGTGCACAGCACGGTGTCGATGCTCTCAGGGGGAAAGCCGGCGGCGGCCATCATCTCCAGGAATGGCGTGTTGCGGTTATTCCAGGTCGGGACGTTGCGGCCCTGCTTGTCGTTGCCGAGCCCGGTGTCGACCACGATCCGGCGCGACGGCGTCTCCAGCACCAGCGAATGGATCGACATTTTCAGCCGGCCTTCCTCGGTGGCGAAATGCGGGATCAGCCAGGGCAGCTTCTGGATTTCGTCGTTGCTTGCCAACGGTAGGATGAAGCGGGTCGAGCCGACCGTCTCCATTTCCACGACCTTGGTGATCTTGACCTTGCCGACCTTCCAATGCATCGGGCGTGCCCCCATTTTCTTTGCTTGGCGGCGAAAGATGCGCATTTTCCGCCGCGAAGCGCAATGGATCATCTGTCGTGATGTTGCGTTATTGGAAAGATTTGGAACCAGCCACGACGAGCAGGGGGAGCCATGCCAGAGCTTGCGATTTCCGCCGACAAGGTCGCCTTCATCATCGAAAAGGCGCGCGAATTCGACGTCAAGGAGGCTGCCTCCGATCCGGATTCCGGCTCCAATCCGTCCGATGACGACGAGATCGACGTGCTCGAGGACACGACGTCCGATCCGGTCGCAGCCGAGCTCGCGGGCTTCATTGGCGCGCTGAACGAGGACGAGCAGCTCGATCTGGTCACGCTGATGTGGCTCGGACGCGGGGATGGCGATGCGGACGAGTGGGACGATCTGCGCGAGCGCGCCGTCGAGGCGCGTGCCGAATACAAGGCGCCCAGGCGCGAGACCGTGCAATATCTGCTGGGCGAGCCGATGCTGGGCGATCTCCTGGCCGACGGCATGGACGAGCTCGGCATCGACTGGAACGACGAGCGGACGACGCCCGTCCCCTAATTTTTACCGCGCGCAGTCGACGATCACGGTGCCGAGCTTGTCGCCTTTCTCGACGGCGAGATGCGCCTGCGCTGTCTCGGACAACGCGAACTGTGCCGCGACGTTGTGAAGGCGTTCTCCCGCCGCGAGCCATTTCGAAATATCGGCCTGCGCCGCCGCAAGCAGCGCAGGCGGCAGCGCGAACAGCACCAGCGCACGAACCGCGATGCACTTCTCCATCAGCTCACGCATTGGTAGCGTCGGCGTGCGGTTGCCGTTGGTGGCGTAAACCGCGATGGTCGAATTCATCGCCATCAGCTTCAGCGTGGTCGCGATATTGCCGCCGAAATCGACATCGACCACGCGGTCGACACCGCGCCCGCCGGTGAAAGCCATCGCCTTGGCGACGACGTCTTCATCCCTGTAATTGACCACGAGATCGGCGCCCGCGCGCCGTGCCTGTTCGCCCTTCATCGCCGAACTGACCGTGGCGATCACCTGCGCGCCGCCCCATTTGGCGAGCTGCACGGCGTAATGACCGACTGCACCGGCGCCGCCGGTGACGAGCACGGTCTTGCCCACGACAGGCCCGTCCGCAAACAGCGAGCACCACGCCGTCATTGCGGGGATGCCGAGCGTTGCGCCTTCCGCGAAAGAGAGGTTGGCCGGCAGCGGCGTCACCAGCCGTTCGGCGAGCGCGATATATTCGGCAGCCGTGCCGAAGGCGCGGCCGTTGCGCTGGCCGTTGAACAGCCAGACGCGGTCGCCGGCCTTGAACCGCGCCACGCCGTCGCCGACTTGGTCGACAATTCCTGCGCCGTCGCTGTTCGGAATGACGCGCGGATAGTCCATCGCGCGATAGCTGCCGCCGCGCCGGCCGACATCGGCCGGGTTGACGCCGGAGGCCTCCAGCCGGATGCGAACTTCGCCCGGGCCCGCGACCGGCGTCGCCATCTCGCCAAAGGTGAGAACCTCGACAGCCGGTCCCGTTTGTTCGTACCAGACCGCTTTCATCTGGCCTACTCTCCGAGTTGAGGTTGTTGGCAGGTAGGTGCGGCATCGGTGATCACCTCTCCCTTGGGAGAGGTCGGCGCGTGGCGCCGGGTGAGGGGTTACGGTATCAATTGGGGCAGCACCCCCTCACCCGATTTGCTGGCGCAAATCGACCTCTCCCCGCTGGGGAGAGGTCGAAGAATGATCAGCTTTCACAGCGTTCCCGGGAACGCACCGCCGTCGAGCAGGATGTTCTGGCCGGTGATGAAGCCGGCCTTGGCACCGCACAGGAAGGCGCAGGCATAGCCGAACTCGTCGGGCTGGCCGAAGCGGCCGGCGGGATTGAGCTTGGCGCGCTCGGCCAGGATCGCTTCCGGCGTCGTGCCGCGCTTGTCGGCTTCCGCCTTCGCGGTGCCGGTCAGGCGGTCGGTCTCGAACGGGCCGGGCAGCAGGCCGTTGATGGTGACGTTGTTGATCACGGTCTTGCGCGACAGGCCGGCGATGAAGCCGGTGAGGCCGGCACGCGCGCCGTTTGAGAGGCCGAGAATGTCGATCGGCGCCTTCACCGCGGCCGAGGTGATGTTGACGATGCGGCCGAACTTGCGCGCCATCATGCCGTCGACGGTCGACTTGATCAGCTCGATCGGGGTGAGCATGTTGGCGTCGATCGCCTTGATCCAGTCGTCGCGCGTCCAGTTGCGGAAATCACCGGGGGGCGGACCGCCGGCATTGTTGATCAGGATATCAGGCTCGGGGCAGGCCTTCAGCACGGCCTCGCGCCCGGCGGGCGTGGTGATGTCGCCGACGATCTCGGTGACCTTCACGGAAGGATAGGCCTTGCGGATGTCGTCGGCCGTCTTCTTCAGCGCCTCGGCGCCGCGCGCGGTCAGCGTGACGTCGACGCCGGCTTCGGCCAGCGAGAAGGCGCAAGCGCGCCCCAGGCCCTTGCTGGATGCGCAGACGATGGCGCGGCGACCTTTGATCCCAAGATCCACAGTTTCACTCCCGAAAATGGCAGGCAGGTTTTTGAACGGGGCGCACTCTAGCCAAACCCGGCGGTCCTGATAAGGGAGGGACCCGCGTCAAAATGCATGGCGCGCCCGCGCGGCGATGCAAATGTGGGGGCATGATCCGGAAAAGTGTGCTGCGGTTCTCCGAAAAGATCATGCCCAAACAATAGAAAACAGCGCGATCCCATCGCGCTTCAGATGTGCCGCTCCTGCTTGAGGCGGTCGATCGCCTCGGCGGCCTCAGGCGGCAGCGATTTGAAGCCCATCTGCCCGACCATCGAGAACAGCGGCCGCAGATGCGAGCCGGCGAGGAAGGGCGGCTGGCGGTTGGCCGGCACGATCTGGTCGAACACCAGCACCAGCGTGGTCGCGACGAGCCCGACCCTGATGGCGCCGAGCGCGGCACCGCCGAGGCGGTCGCCGATCCCGGCCTCGCGGATCGTGTCGCTCAGCGCCATGCGGCCGAGATATCCGAACAGCATGCCGACGACGATGAAGATGCCGAAGAACCATATCCAGTTTTGAAACTGCGGTGCGTTCGGATTGCCGGCCACCTGCGGCACGATCAGCGGCATCAGCGCCACAGCGATGGGAGCGGCGAGGAGATAGGCCAGAATGGTCATGGCGCTGCCGAGCAGGCCGGTCCTGAAACCGAAGCCGATCGCGATGGCGAGCGCGGCATAGACGGCGAGATCGAAACTGTTCATGTGTGAGGCCCTGCCAATCCAACGAATGAACGGCGAACCGGTCGTTCGGTTTCAGATCGCTAAAATCGTCTGTATCTGGGTCCACAGCCCAGAATTTCACTCATCCATGACTATTCGACGTCAGTAAAGAAACGTCTTCGCGGGGGTTAGTTATGGCGTCCAGTGGAACGCCTCCGTCATCCCGGACAAGCGCGCCCGAAGCGCGCGCAGATCCGGGATCCATAATCACATCGTGTGGTTTGGCGAAGACTCGGAGTGACCGTCTCGGGCCACACTTCTTCCCGTGGCTATGGATCCCGAATCGCGCTCCGCCCTGGACAACGCTACGCGTTGCCAAAGCTGCGCTTGTCCGGGATGACGGCGGAGAATGAGGCGACAGCTTTACACTACCGCATCTCTGCCCTGATCATATCCGCCGCCTTCTCCCCGATCATGATCGTGGGCGCGTTGGTGTTGCCGCCGATCAGCGTCGGCATGATCGAGGCGTCGACGACGCGCAAGCCTTCCACGCCATGCACCTTCAGCTTGGGATCGACCACGGCCATCGCATCGGTGCCCATCTTGCAGGTGCCGATGGGGTGATAGACGGTGTCGACGCGGTTGCGCAGGATGTTGCGGATGTCGTCGTCCGTTCTCACATCGGACGTGAACATGTCCTTCTTCTGCAAGGCGCGCAGCGCTGGCGTCTCCATCAGCCGTCGCGTGGTCTTGAAGCCCGCGACCATCGACTCCAGATCCTCGTCCTCCCCAAGGAAGTTCGGGTCGATCATGGGAGCGGCGAGCGGGTCCGCGCTCTTCAGCCAGACGCTGCCGCGGCTCTTCGGCCTCAGCAGGCAGACATGGCATGAAAAGCCGGCCTCCTTGTGCTTCTTGCGGCCGTGGTCGTCGAGCATCGCGATGACGAAGTGGAGCTGAATGTCGGGCACGTCGAGATCCGGGCGGGTCTTCAGGAAGCCGCCGCACTCGGCGAAATTCGTGGTCATCAGGCCGCGCCGCTCCTTGCGGTAGCGCTGAATGGCGCGGAGCAGGGATGGCAGTCGGCCAAGCGAAGCGTGCACGAAGTGCGGATAATCGGAGGCGTAGACGAACACGAAATCGGGATGGTCCTGCAGATTGCGCCCGACGCCAGGCAGATGATGAGTGACGCCGATACCGTGCTTGCCAAGCGCATCGCCATCGCCGACGCCCGACAGCATCAAGAGCTGCGGCGACTGGAACGCGCCGCCGGCAAGGATCACCTCGCGGCGCACGCGCAGCTGCTTTGTCTGCTTGCCCTGCACATATTCGATACCGACCGCGCGCCCGCCTTTGAACAGGATTTTCGTGGCGTGCGCCCCGGTCTCGACGCGCAGATTGGTGCGCTTGTCCAGGTAGGGATTCACATAGGCGCGCGCCGCACTCCAGCGCTCGCCCTTGTGCTGCGTCACCTGGTAGCTGCCGAGGCCTTCGTGGTCCGCTTCATTGAAGTCGTCGCGGATGCGGAATTGCGCCTCGCGCGCGGCCTGGTGGAAGATGTCATGGATCGGATTGTCCGAGCGCAGCTTGTTGACGTGCAGCGGGCCGCCCTTGCCGTGATATTCGCCGTCGAAATCGCTGTTGTTCTCGGACCGCTTGAAATAGGGCAGCACGTCCGCATACGACCAGCCGGCATTGCCGAGCGAGGCCCAGTGGTCGTAATCCGATTTGTGGCCGCGGATATAGACCATGGCGTTGATCGCCGAGGAGCCGCCGAGGCCCTTGCCGCGCGGTTGATAGCCGATCCGGCCGTTCAATCCCTTCTGCGGCACCGTGTCGAAGGCCCAGTTGGCGGCCTGATATGGCAGAGCGAGCCCGAACGGCGTGGTGATGCGCCAGCTGTCGTTCTTGCCGCCGGCGTCGAGCAGCGCCACCGAGGTCGCCGCGTCTTCCGACAGCCGTCCGGCCACCGCGCAGCCGCCAGAGCCCGCGCCTACGACGATGAAATCGAATGTATCAGTCACTGATGTTTCCCCCTTTTTCTTCTCGTCATTCCGGGGCGCGCGTAGCGCGAACCCGGAATCCATTGATCCGCAGAGTTGGTGGCAAGATGGATTCCGGGCTCGATGCTGCGCATCGCCCCGGAATGACCGCGAGCTACGACATGAACCGCATCATCTTCTCCAGTCGCGCGATGTTGCCGCCATAGGGCGGATAGAGATCGGCGAGGCGATTGAATTTTGAGCGATAGAACACCGGCTTCAGCTTGCTGAACGTCCTGAAGCCCCATTCGCCGTGATAGGCGCCGGTGCCGGAGGCGCCGACGCCGCCCATGGGCTGGTTCACTTGAGCGAAGTGAAACAGGCAGTCATTGATGGTGACGCCGCCGGAGACGGTTCGCGCCAGCACCTCGTCGCGTGCGACGTCGTTCTTGCCGAACCAGTAGAGCGCGAGCGGCCGGTCGCGGCGGTTGATGAAAGCGATGGCCTCAGCCGGTTCGCGATAGCCCAGCACCGGCAGCACGGGGCCAAAAATCTCCTCCTGCATCACCGTCATCGCCTCGGTCGCGCCGACGATCAGCGTCGGCGGGAATTTGCGGTGCGCCTTCCAGTTGGGATCGTCGGCCATCGCCGGCTGCAGGATCTTTGCGCCGTGCTGCACGGCATCCGCGACCAGCGCTTCCAGCCGCGCATAATGGCGGTCGGAAATGACCGAGGTGTAGTCCTTGTTGGCGGGGTCGTTGCCGAACATGCGTCGCATCTGCGCGCGGACCTTCTCGGCGAAGGACTGCATCGAAGGCTCGGGCACCAGCACATAGTCGGGCGCGATGCAGGTCTGCCCGGCATTGAGCAGTTTGCCGTAGGCGATGCGCTCGGCCGCCTCGTCGAGATCCGCCGTCACGTCGACGATCGCCGGCGACTTGCCGCCGAGCTCGAGCGTGACAGGCGTGAGATTCCGCCCCGCCGCTTCGGCGACCAGCCGCCCGACCCGGGTCGAGCCGGTGAAGACGAGATGATCGAACGGCAGGTGTGCGAAGCCCTTTGCGATCTCGTCCTCGACCCCGGTGACGAGCAGCTCACTGGCGTCGAATTTTTGCGCGACGGTCTCTTTCAGGAGCGCGGCAAAGTGCGGCACCAGCTCGCTCGGCTTGATGATGATTCGGTTGCCGGCCGCAATGGCGCCGACCGCCGGCGCGAGCGTCAGCTGCAGCGGATAATTCCAGGGCGCGATGATGCCGACCACGCCGAGCGGCTGCGGGATCAGCCGGTTGCGCGCGGGCAGGAATTGCAGCGCCGTCGCCACGCGCTGCGGCGCCATCCAGGTCTTCAAATGCTTGGACGCATGCCGGATCTCGGAGAACACCAGCATCATCTCGGCGATGGTGGTCTCCACCGCCGAGCGGTGGCCGAAATCGGCCGAGATCGCCTGCCGGAAACGCTCTTCGTTGTTCGCGACCACGGCGCGCAGCCGCGTCAACCGGTCGAGCCGACCGGCGCAATCGGGCGCGGGCTCGGCCCGCGAGCGCGCAACCATGGCCTGGAAGTTGTCCGTGAGCGCGGCCAGCGGGGCGGCCGCCTCGGGGCGGTGTAAAGCGTTGTCCAAGGCAATTCTCCCGACCAGGCGTTTTGCCGCTGTTTTGTTGCCGTACGCTGGCGGTTTGTGGAACTTCTGGCAAGTGTGTGGCAAATCGGCCGGAATCCGGGTCCACAGGCCTGTCACAAAGTCGAAAAAAACGTCCCTTCGGCCCTTTCCAAAGGCGGTGCGGGTTGGTACATACCCCCCGCACCCAACGGGCTTTGCCCGGGGTTGCCTTCCAAGGAAGCCTTCGGGACGGGAGAAGCAAGCCACGCGAACAGCGTCGGCCCTCAATCGACCGTCCCCGGCATTTTCACGAGGGCGCGCAACGGTTTAACGCGGGGTGGAGCAGCCCGGTAGCTCGTCAGGCTCATAACCTGAAGGTCATAGGTTCAAATCCTATCCCCGCAACCAAGTATCAAGCCCTTGAGAACACTTCGTTTTCGAGGGCTTTTTGCTGCTCGGATTTTGATGCAAATTTTCGTTCGTGGAAGCGTCGTGGAAGCGGCAGGAGGAAAGTCGCAGCGTAAAATCGGCGGGGTCGGGCGCGACGCAATGACTCAATTGTGATCAGAAGTGCCACTGCGGGCGCCACCATCGGCGGCCCAAAGACGAGCGGGCTAAGCGGGTCGGACTCCGGGCACGGCATCCGGTATCATCGAGCCATCGACTCGGTCCCGAATCGCTTCATGAACCTCGCTGAACTCGTACCTGAGGCCGACGTCGTGCTGGCGCTTGAGCCGGATGAACTGGCCCTGCGTATTCTCCAGGTTGTTTCGCGTTGGCCGGAGCATATGCAGCAACTGGAACTCGGCACATTTATCAACTCCGCTCTCGGTCCGAGAAATGGTGCCGGCACTTCCTATCCAACCAACAGAAGGGGTGAGCTGGAGCGGGCCATTCGGGAAGCCTGGTATTGGTTGGAAGGGGCTGCTCTGTTGATCCCGCACCCGGGTTACCATGAACCGCATACGCTCCGGGTGCTGAGCCGCCGTGCTGTCAAACTTGCCGAAGAGCCAGAATCCGCGCGCTCATTCGGTGCGCTTCGACTTCCAAAGGAATCCCTGCATCCGAATATCCGGGAGGATGTCTGGCAGCAGTATCACCGGGGAAAGCTTGACACTGCCGTGTTTGAAGCGATGAAGGCCGTAGAAGTCGCCGTGCGGGATGCCGCCGGGCTACCGACAAAAGATGTCGGCACGTCGCTCATGCGCAAAGCCTTTGACCCTGCAAACGGCCCGCTCGCCGACATGAATACCGATATGGCTGAGCGCGAAGCTCGCGCCCATCTGTTCAGCGGTGCGATCGGCTCCTACAAGAACCCTCACTCGCATCGCTACGTTGCGTTGGACGATCCCGGCGAGGCCGCTGAAATCATCATGCTGGCCAATCATCTGCTCCGCATTGTCGATGCTCGTGTGCAGGCGAAGCAACAGTCGGCCCCCTGATCACGGTGTCGATGTGGCAGCGGTGATGCATGGTGGATTTCCAGGCGGATCTTTTCTTCTTGCCACCGTTCTGCGGGCGCGTGACCAGCGGCGGCTGCGATCGCACACTGCCGTTTAGGCGCTCTTGAAGCTATTCTACTTTGAGTCGGCGCGTAGGATAATTCGCAATCTTCGCCTGCGTATTCGATAGACGGCGGTCCGAGTCCTCGACTAATGTTCTTTGAAATTGCCGGAGGTGCCTGATTTGAGCATTAGCGTACATAATCCAGATCAATACATGGCTTCATTGCGTACCATCATCGCTCAAGGGAGAAAACGCATCGGCCTCCTGGTTGGAGCAGGCGCGGGCGCGGGAACTGCCAAAGACGACGGTACATATCCGCTTATCCCCGCAGTCGAGGGCCTAACGATCCAGGTCTTGACCGCGCTCGAACCGAAATACTGCGCCCAGATTGCCGCCCTGAAGGGTGAGCTGGACAAGCACGACATCGAAACGGTCCTCTCGCGTATCCGCTCGCTTAGCAAAGTCATCGGCAAATCAACCATTCATGGTCTTAACGGCGACGGGTTTAAGATCTTCGGCGAGGAAATCTGCACGGAGATCGGCAAGATTGTGAATGTACGGCTGCCGAAGAATGGTTGTGCGTACAATGACATTGTCAACTGGATAACGGGTATCGCGCGCGATCATCCGGTCGAGATATTCACGACCAACTACGACCTTCTGTTTGAGGAGGCCTTCGAGGCTGTCCGGGCTCCCTACTTCGACGGATTTACGGGTGGACGAGAGCCGTTCTTCGATCCGGTATCGGTCGCCGGAAACGATCTGCCGCCACGCTGGACGCGACTGTGGAAGCTGCATGGATCACTCGGATGGAAGGCCAGCGACAAGGATGAAGTAATTCGCACAGGGCACGATACCGCAACGCATCTGGTCTTTCCCGAACATCTTAAGTACGACCAGACACAAAAAGCGCCTTATGCGGCGCTCTTTGACCGTCTTCGTACCTTCTTGACGACGCCGGATACTCTTCTGATTTCCGTCGGCTTCTCCTATGCAGACGCGCACATTTCAGCGCGCATCGACGAGGGGCTGGCGGCCAATCCGTCAGCCAGCGTGTTTGCATTTCAATTCAAGCCTCTCGCTGAGGAAGGCGCAGCTTGCGATCTGGCGAGGCGACGCCCCAACCTAAGCGTTTATTCGCCCGACAAGGCCGTAGTGAACGGCATCGAAGGGCCGTGGCAGGTTTCCTCCGAGTTGCCCAGCAAGGACTGGGGTCCGATCAGAGCAACTTATTGGTCACCGCCAAAGGCAAGCGTGCCTTCGCAGTTTTCGCTGGGAGCCATCGAGGCCTTTGGACACTTTTTTGCGGCATCGCGGTCGATGCAGGCGCTCACGCCTGCTCCAGCCGTGCCCACTGCCGCCGCTCCTCCTACGGCTACTGTGGCCGCAGCAGGGACGGCCCCATGATCGCTCCGACGCTCCTTGGACACGTGGGCGCCGTCTCGGGCGCAGCCATCAGCATTCGCCAGTTTGAAGGCGTTGCCTCCGGTATCTCGATCATTGGGGGCCGCAGCTACAGGGTCGGCCAAGTGGGCAGCTTTGTCCGAATACCGCAAGGGTATCACGACCTCTACGGCATTATTGCAGACGTCGGGGCAACAGCGACTCCAGAGGCTTTGCAGAATCTCAGTTCGCGCGGCGAACGCTGGATGACTGTTCAGCTCGTTGGCGAAATTGTCGAAACCGCTTTCGAGCGAGGCATCAGTCAGTACCCCGCGATTAACGACGAGGTTCATCTCGTCACCGATGAGGATCTGGCCAAAATCTACGGAACGGCAGAACGAGGCCAGGTCGTCATCGGGCGGCTGGCGGGCGCTGAAAGCATCCCTGTTCGCATCGACCTTGATCGCCTTGTCACGAGGCACAGCGCCGTCCTCGGCTCGACCGGTGCAGGAAAATCTACGACCATCGCCAGCCTTCTCCGCGCGATAGCTCACTCACCAGACGGCAAACCTGCCTTCCCAAACACCCGTATTCTCCTCTTGGACATTCATGGCGAGTACGCAACCGCTCTCAAGAGCATTGCCAAGGTCTTCCGTGTCTCACCAGCGGCGGATGAAGAACCTCTGCTGATTCCCTATTGGGCCATCGACACGACTGAACTGCTGTCTTTCTTAATGGGTCGCATCGAAGATCGTGCCTTCACCAGCATCACAGACCGGATTGTCGCCGCGAAGCTTGCGCTGGCCAAGGGCGGAAAATACGAGGGCATCGATGTCAACTCATTGACACCGGAAACGCCGATTCCCTTCAGCCTGAAACAATTGTGGCTCGATCTGATCGATCCCGAATTGAAAACGTGGAAAGATCAAGCACGAACCCAATCCGCCATCACAACCCCCGGAAACGCGGACACCCTTGTCGCGCCGAGGTATCCGCATCCAGGAACATCAAGCACACCGCCTTTCGCAAACAACTCTGGCGTTCTGTCGATACGTCGGCAGCTTGATCAAATGAGATCCCGACTTCTCGATCGTCAGTATGACTTCATGCTTCATCCCGGCGATTGGGAATCATCGCTTAAGGGAGACGCAAAGAAAGACCTACCAGAGCTACTAAAAGGATGGCTTGGATCGGACAAGCCCATCACAATCCTCGATCTTTCTGGCGTTCCGAGCACCGTTCTTCATCATCTGGTTGGCGGGATTCTCAATGTCCTTTACGAGGCGCTCTTTTGGGGGAGAGAAACCCAGGAAGGTGGGCGTCAGCGGCCATTGCTAGTCGTGATGGAGGAGGCCCACCGCTATCTCGGAAAGGATGCCAACGGTCCCGCCAAGGCCATGGTCCAGCGGATCGTGAAGGAGGGACGAAAATTCGGCGTCGGGGCGATGATCGTCAGCCAGCGCCCCTCAGAGATTGACGATACGATTCTCTCACAATGTGGTACCTTCGTTGCGCTGCGGCTGTCAAATTCGGGGGACCGCAGCAAGGTCCAAGCCGCATTACCTGACAGCCTTAGCGGATTGATGGACAGCCTTCCGGTGCTGCGAACTGGCGAGGCGATAATAACGGGGGAAGCCGCCAAACTTCCAATCCGGTGTAGGATTACGCTTCCTCCCGAGAATGCCAGACCAAGCAGTGAAGACCCTGAAATCTCGTTGGCATGGAGCAAGAAGAGAGCCGGAGCAGAAGACTACGTGAATTTGAGCGGCCCTTGGCGAGCGCAGAATCCAAAATGGAAACCGACAAGAAAGGAGAAATAGACGATGGAACGGCAGTCGGTAAGTTCGTCAAATCTTGCTTCTGTTGGATACGATCCCAACAGCGAAACTCTTGAGATCGAGTTTAAAGGAGGCACGATATATCGGTACTTCAATGTACCCAGCTTCGTGCACGAGCAACTGATGTCAGCAAATTCACACGGCATCTACTTCAACGCCAACATCAAAGACAAATATCCATTCGAGCGCGCATGACTATCGATGCCACAATAACCTGTCCGAACTGCCAAACGGAAATCAAGCTCACGGAATCGCTTGCGGCTCCTCTGATCGCAGCGACGAAGCGGGAGTATGAGAAGAAGATCGCCGACAAGGATGCAGCGCTCGACAAGCGCGAGGCCGAACTCCGGCGTCAGCAGGATGCCGTCAAGGACGCGCAGGCGAACGTGGAAACGCTGGTCGCAGAAAAACTGAAATCCGAACGGGGCGTCATTGCTGCCGACGAGGCGCGCAAGGCTAAACTCCAGCTTGGAGCCGATCTGGAGGTCAAAGCGAAGGAGATTTCTGAACTAAAAGATGTGTTGCTGCAACGAGACACGAAATTGGCGGAGGCGCAAGCGGCGCAGGCTGAACTCTTGCGTAAACAGCGAGAACTTGATGATGCCAAGCGCGAGTTGGAGCTGTCCGTTGAAAAACGGGTCCAGGAAGCGCTCAGCTCTATCCGCGAACAAGCCAAGAAAGAAGCGGAAGACGGTCTGCGATTGAAAGTTTCGGAAAAGGAAGAGCAGATCCTTTCAATGCAGCGCCAGATCGAAGAACTAAGACGCCGGGCGGAACAAGGCTCCCAGCAATTGCAGGGAGAAGTTCTGGAGCTGCAACTCGAAACCGTGCTGGCCAACCGCTTCCCGCTTGACATACTGGAGCCGGTCGCCAAAGGCGAATTTGGCGGTGATGTGTTGCAGCGTGTCATAGGCCCTACGGGACAGGCCTGCGGAGCCATACTATGGGAGACGAAGCGCACCAAAAACTGGAGTGATGGATGGCTCCCAAAACTACGTGGAGATCAGCGGGCGGCAAAGGCGGAACTGGCGCTTCTGGTGTCGGAAGTGCTGCCGAAAAACGTTGAAAGTTTTGAATTGGTTGATGGAGTCTGGATCACTCATCCCCGCTACACAATTCCGGTCGCCTCAGTGCTCCGTCAATCCCTCATCGAACTCGCAGCAGCGCGCTTGTCACAGGATGGGCAACTGACAAAGACTGAGCTGGTTTATCAGTATTTGACCGGCCCCCGCTTTCGCCATCGTGTCGAGGCAATCGTTGAACGCTTTTCGGAGATGCAAGACGATCTTAACCGCGAACGGAAAGCCACGATGCGTCTTTGGGCAAAACGAGAGGCGCAGATTCAAGGAGTTATTGACTCGACGGTTGGAATGTATGGCGATCTTCAAGGGATAGCGGGGCGCGCCATGCAGGAAATTCCAGCTTTGGAGACACCGCTTATCGAAGACAAGGAAGAATAAGGGCCTGTAGGCCTCGTCGTGGCCCAGCGCGCTGCTATGCGGTGATCAAGTCTTGTAGCCCAAACTCTTCGATCATCCTTGGCGTGCTGGCCCAAACCTTGCCTGGCATGAGCTGAATAAGCTTGTTGAAGACGTTCGCGAACGCGCGCCTGCCGGCGTCGTCATCAAATTTGGCCGCCTCGTCGGCGGTGAGAAGCGGAATGACATCCGCGAGGAAGCTGCCGCGACCGAGCTTGGCGAACATGCGCTGCTCCGCTTGCGGACGGGTAATGGGCGTTTCGGAAAGCTCCAAATAGCGCCCCATCAGATCGATGGTCTTTTGCGTATCGAGATCCGGAAAAACGTCCAGGGCATGCGACAGATCGATGAGGTCGCGGCCCTTGTTGCGCTGAAGAAGTGCGCGGATTTTTGTCGAAAGCAATTCCTCATTTGAAAACGTCGCGATCTTGGTCTCGCCAGAGAACCACGGATTACTGACCTTGAACGGGAGCAAGCGCGCGCCATCAAACGCATCGCACTCGTGGGTATTGATTTCAAGTTTCAGACGGATCGGAGCCTTGGACGTTCTGTCTTCGGCTTCGATGGAATATTTGAATTTGGGCGCCACCTGACTGCGGCCGAAAACTGGGTCCCCAAGCCACGGATCGAGAATGTCGTGCACCCGGTCCAGCAGAGGCTTGAGCGGCCCCTCCGCCGTCTTCACCAGATCGATATCCTCGGAATAACGAAGCGGTTTTGGAAAGTGGAGTTTGTTGAGCGCGGTGCCGCCGCGAAAGCGCAGCTGCTTCACCAGGAACGGATCGTTGAACAGCTCGACGAGCGCCCGGGAGATAATCAAATCCTGTTCGATTTGCCGCTGTTCGGCCCATGGCGCGTTCTTCGACCAGGCGACGATGTTCATGGCGGGAATCATTCATCGATCTCCGGATGGCGATGAACGGCGACGCGCCAGCGTTCGTTTTTCTCCAGCGGCGGTTCGGCCAGGGCCGGTCGTTTTCGATCCATGGGCTCAAGCTGAACCCAGGGCACCGGCGATTTTGAGAGCAACGCGTTGCGAAGCGGCTCGCTCACGGTGGAATGCCCCAAACGGTCCAGCAGATAGCCGAGTCTCTGAATGGTTGTTCGTTCAAAGTGAACAGCGAGTTTCGCCAGCTTGTTTGCGTCCAGGCGCGACCCCAAGTCCTTCAGAATGGTTGCGACGGAATCGACGCCTCCGACCACGTGGAGGTAGCGCAACAGATCAAGCGCCGTCAGCTCTGCCGACGAAATCTTCATGCTTCCCGTGTCGGTCTTGTGGCTTTCAAGACTATCCACAACGGCCGACATGGTTTTGCGGAAGTAAAATACGATGAAAGATCGTCCCGCCTTGATTTTGGACAGTTGCTTGTCGGTGACGACTTGAAATTCCATGACCGCGTGATGGGTCGCGCCGTGCAACTCCGCTGCCTTCAAAAGGCCAACGTAGTACGTCCGGCCTTCGTGGCGCATGAGATCATCTATGTACCAACTTGGCGGCGGCGCTTCCCACGTCAAATACTGTGGAGGGACGATGACATAGAACCCGTGGCGTGGATTGAAGAGCAGCCGCTTTCTTTGAAGACGCGCGGCGGATGCCTGGAAGGCGGAATGTTTGATGCCAAGCGCGGTGGAGGCTTCCTCCGCGGTGAACGAAATCCGCCCGCCCGACTGGAGCTCCAAAATATAGTCTTGAAGGGTGGAACCTGTCTCTAGCATCATATTATAAAATAGGCTGAAATCGTCTATTTTTCAATATGAGACTTTAGGGGCGTAAAGCGCCATAAGCAAGAATCGACAAAAATCGTCTGTTTTACAATATGATACTGGAGACGTTGGCTTTGTGACCGGGCCCTCGTCGCTTACCGCAATACCACAGCCGCCAGAGAGGAAGGGCCGCGCCACCAAGTAGGTTACGTCCTGCCATGATCGCTCTTAGCCGGAATAGGTATGAAATCTCCCGCGCAAACCTGGGTGGCCTGTCGGCGCCTCCCTGCGGGACCGGGCTCTCGTGAACCGAGCCGCTGACGCGTCTCGGCCTTTCGGCTTCGATCCCTTGCGCAGATCATGTGTCGCTCGCCGGAGGCTCTCGCGTTAGGGGCCGCCGTCATTTCATGCCGGCGCCGCTATCACTGCCCCGAACGCGGGTGCCTTGTTAACCGGTCTCGCGACCGCACTCGGTCGCGGGTCCCGCCGTCATTTCATGCCGGCGTCGCTATCACTGCCCCGCGCCGGGTGCCTTTACCTTCGCTTCGCTCCGCGCCCTTCGGGCTTCCATCCCTGACGCAAAGACGGCCGTGCGGATGCGCGGTCCGTTTCCCCTGAAGTGCGTGCGGCGTCACCGCTGCTGAGAGTGAGAGTGCGGATCGGTTTGTCGGGACGGGTTGAGGTCGGAGGAGAGGCTTCCGGCGGCCCGTCGCGGAGAACCGCCATGTCTGGACATACCGCCCGAGTTCGCGCCGGCAACGACCGCGCGAGCCTTTACACCGAAATCACCGACAAGATCATCGCCGAGCTGGAGGCTGGCCGTATCCCGTGGGTGCAGCCATGGGGGACGGCGGCGATCAAGGCGCCACTCGCGATGCCGCGCAACGCGTCGACGCAGCGCGGATATTCCGGGATCAACGTGTTGATCCTGTGGGGTGCCGTTATCGAGCACGGCTTTTCCGGACAGAGCTGGCTCACCTTTCGCCAGGCGCTTGGGCTCGGCGGCCATGTCAGGAAGGGCGAGCGGGGAACGACCGTCGTTTATGCAGATCGCTTTACTCCGGACGACGAACGCCGCCGCGCCGCGGAAACCGGCGAGGAGCCGGGTGCCATCCCGTTTCTCAAGCGATTTACCGTCTTCAACACGGATCAGTGCGATGGCTTGCGCGAGGAGGTAGCTGCTTTAGTGGTCCCGCCGCCACCAGGCCAGATTGAGCCCCAAGCCGAGGCGTTGATCGCGGCGACCGGCGCGGATTTCCGAATCGGCGGTGCCCGTGCCTACTACAACACGACCAGCGATTTCGTGCAGGTGCCGCCGCCGGCGGCTTATTTCGAGCCGATCAATTGGCACCGGACCGCTTTCCATGAGCTTGGTCATTGGGTTGGTCATACGTCTCGCCTTAACCGCGATCACTCGGGATCGTTTGGCTCGAAATCTTACGCGCGCGAAGAGCTTGTCGCCGAAATGGCGGGTGCCTTCGTCTGCGCCTCGCTCGGCATCGTGCCTACCGTGCGCCACGCCGACTATATCGGTTCCTGGCTGGAGGTGCTTCGCGAGGATAACCGCGCTGTGGTGCGCGCGGCAAGCGCGGCCTCGAAGGCGGCCGATTTCCTGCTCGCCTTTCTGGCGCCCGCGACCGACGCCATTGCTGAGGGCAACGAGGAGGCAGCGTGAAGAGTAAGCCTCCTGCTTCCGCTTTCAGTCGTTACCGCGAGTCAGAGAGTGAGAGGCGTGCCGGTTAGTCGGTGACGGGTTGGAGGTCGAAAGAGAGTCTTTCGGCCGCCCGTCGTGGAGAAACCGACATGGCAAGCGCCGTTCAGAAAATCAAGCTCAGTCCATCGCGAGACATTCCCTTCAACAAGCTGGTGCTCAGCCAGTCCAACATTCGGCGTGTGAAGGCCGGCGTCTCGATCGATCAACTGGCAGAGAGCATCGCCCAGCGCACGCTGCTGCAAAGCCTGAGCGTTCGTGCGGTCGTCGATGCCGACGGCCAGGAGACCGGCATGTTCGAGGTGCCCGCTGGTGGACGCCGCTACCGCGCGCTCGAACTGCTGGTGAAGCAGAAGCGTATGGCAAAGACCCAGCCCGTGCCGTGCGTGGTCCGGGACAGTGGCATCGCCGAGGATGATTCCCTCGCCGAGAATGATGAACGGATCGGCCTGTTAGGTTCTGTGTTCGAACTGTCCTGTTAGAGTCGTTTGGCTGTCATCGTGATGGTTCATATGCGTGGGGCATTTCGAGGAAGGCACACAGACGTCCGAGTCAAGCGTTCCCGCAGCGTAGCGAGGACAACGCTTGACGCGGCGGCGACACCACAAGCTAGTCAAATGGTTGCAGGCGAAGTCCTGCAACCCTGCCACGCGGCGAGCGGGAGAGCGCGAGGGGAACCCCTCGCATCCTAAACAAAAGAGTGCGCCGTAGGCGCTCCGCTTAATAACAACTGGTTCGGGAAGCTGTCTTCTTTGTTGCTGTACAGGGAGTTGCGTCCAGCGCGGTGTCTTTTGCCGTTTCGGACGGCTAGGACCAAAGAGGACAGTGTGGTGCGGATCATCAAGGCGGCGATGGGCTATGCCGCAATCCAGGCTGGGTTTCCTATACTGCTGTCTGAACGGATGGCGATTATCGAGCCGGCGTTCGCCTGGCTGATGGAATTGGCGACGATTCCGGGCCGCTCGCATGCGGCGGAAACGATACGGACCTACTGCGAGCACCTGCATGATTGGTTCGACAGTCTGGAGCAATCTGGTCTCGACTGGCGCGCGGTGAGCGAGGCGGAGATTGCGGCCTGGCGCAATCGCATGCTGTCGCAACCGAGCCCACATACGAAGCGGCCATACGCGCGGTCGACGGTGAATGATCGGGTTCGCACGGTCTGCCGGTTTTATGTCTGGGCGCAGGGGCGCGGCTGGATCGAGGCCTTGCCGTTCCACTTTGTCGACGTGCGGGTGGGCCCTGGCCGCCGACAATCGTTCCTTGCGCATGTCAACGCGCGCCCCGGTGTCGTGGCGGCGAACATCTTGACTGTTGCCGAGCATGAGCGCTTGCCGCGACCGTTGCGGGTCGATCAGTTGCGCCGGGTCTTCGCCCAGTTGGAGATGCCCTACCGCCTGATGGCGGAATGGGCGCTCGCGACGGGATTACGGCGCAAGGAGCTTTGCGGCTTAGCTGTCTTCCAGGTCCCGGAGACAGCACATCTTGATGACGAGGATCATCCGCTGGTCGGCGTGCCCTTGACGATCACCAAGGGCGACAAGCCTCGCACGATCTACCCGCCGATCCGCCTGGTTGATCGCACGCAACGCTATATCGACGAAGTGCGCACGCCGCAGGTCCGGGCATTGCGTCGCCAACGGTCGGATTATCGGCCACCATCGGCGCTCTTCCTCAATCTGCAGGGGAATGCGGTCAGCAAGACACGATTGACGGCGGTGTTTGCGGAAGCTTTCCGAGCCGCCGGCGTGGCGGGTTCGCTGCATTGGTTGCGCCATACCTTTGCGATGACCATGCTGGTGCGATTACAGCGACAGGCATCAACCACGCCTGACCTCAATCCGCTGAAGATCGTCCAGGTCCTGCTCGGGCACAGTTCGATCCAGAGCACGGCGATCTACCTGCGCTGCGTCGAGCTCAATGCCCGGGAACTCGCCGACAGCATCGACTATCTCTACGGTGAGTTGATCCCCGATGGCCGGTAAGCGTGAGCGTATCGACCGGCGTCTATCGGCTGCGTCACCGATTGTGCTGGACCAGCCGGTCGATACCGTCGCCGTCTTTCGTGACGGTTGGGGCGAGGTCGCAAAGCGCTACGATCTCGGCAAGCTTGGTTTGCCGACAGACATTGCGATGCTTCTGGCAGACGCCTTCCGCAATCATCATGCCGCATCGAGCTCCGACACGCTGCGTCATTGCTGGATGGCGCTGCGCGTCTTCGCGCGCTTTGCGGTGGAGGACGGGCATGTTCTTTCTGCAGGGGATCTGACCACCGCAATGGTCGGGCGCTATGTCGCCTGGCTGGATCAACAGATCGCGGGACAGACGAACAAGCCCTGGTCGAAGGGGTCGCGGGCGAATGTGCTGATGCAGCTGCGTCAGATGATCGACTGGACCAAGCGTCGGCATCCATCCCGGTTGCCCGCGCGTATCGACTTCCCCTGGCGGTCCTGGCCGAACCGCCATGCCGATCCCCGCACACGCCTTGGCGGAGACGACCTCAAAGCCATCCTTCGTGCCTGTTACGAGGAGATCGACGAGGCTTGGGAGCGCTTCGAAACGGGGCGAAGGATTCTCGCCACGAGCGGACCGGTTGATGGTGTCGATCCCGAACTTTGCGACCTGATCCGGGCGCTCGCCGGGGTGAATGACGGGGTCCTGCCTTCGCGCACTCTCGCGATCCGGAGCCAGGTCAACATATCGGCAGTCGCACGTCATGGGGGGCTGCGTCATCTCGGAGGCTATCTTCACCTGACCGGAGAAACGGTCGTTGCCTTCTTCATTGCCATTGCGATCCAGACCGCAGGCAATCCGGACGCGCTGCGGTTGATCACACGCGATTGCCAGGTGGCGCATCCGCTCGATGAGCATCGCGTCATCATCGAGTGGGCAAAGCCTCGGGCCGGACGGACGATCAAGCGCGCGCAAAGACGATCCTTCGATCGCCGTCGCCGGTATGCCGCGCCGAACCTGCTCGACAGGCTATTGGCGATGACGGCGCCACTTGCATCTCGGGCCAGCCGACAGGATCGGAGCCGTTTGTTCCTGGTGAAGAGCGAGAAGAAGGATACAGTCACGCTCATTCCCGAGGCGACATTGTCGCATGCTTTGAAACCGTTCGTCAGCCGTTCGAACGCTCGGATCGCCATCTGGAATAAGGCAGCACCCGAACGGGCACGGCCTTTGCTGCCGGATTTTGCTGCCGTGCTGCTGCGCGGTAGCGTCGCCACCGAATATTACAAGGCGTCCGGCGGCGATATCGTCGTGACACAGGACGTGCTCAATCACGCTCGCGTCGACACGACCGAACTTTACATCAAGGGGCCGCAGACGCGCCGTGTCCAGCGCGAGGCCATCGCCAGATTGCAGGACCTGATGCTCGGCTGGATTATCGGTACGGAGATCGACGCTGGGGATCATACGGCGCGAGAGCGGATTGCCCTGGGCGCCAACGCGATAGCCCCGTTCAGCCATGATTGTCTCAATCCGATTGCGGGGACGGCATCCGGTTCGACGGCTGGCAGGGTCTGCCGGCACTTCGGCGGATGTCTGCGCTGCCCTGGACTGGTCATCCCGATCGACGCGGAACACATGGCGCGCATTCTTCAGGCGAAGAGCGAACTGGAGCGGGCGCGTGAACGCCTCGATCCGCGCCGCTTCGAGCTTCTGTACGCATCGAGCTTGCGCATTCTGGTCGACGACATACTGCCGGACTTCCCGCAATCCCTGCGCGCGAAGGCCGAAACTCGAATGATGACGCTGCCAACACCTCCGGCGCTGGAGTGAACGATGGCGACTTCCACGGCATTCGCTCTTCCCGCCGCGACACGCTCGCCAATTCGGATCTCGGCACGCTCGGTGTGGTCGGATCAGGTCTGGCATCTCGACGGATACCGCCCGGGCGGCAACCGGAGTGACTTCTCGCTCGACTGGGGCTTTATCCTTGCTGACGACAGCCGGTTCAGCGATCCGCACTGGACAGATTGGCGAGAGGCGGCAAAGCTGTTCCTGTGGAGCCTGAAGCTGGACCCGCCGCCCGGCCGTCGCAATGTCCATGAAGCAACCATCGTCTCCGTCTTCAAGGATTTGCGGATACTGATCCGCTGGATGGCAGCGCAAGGATATCGGCGCTTCGTCGATCTCGATCGCGACGCTTGCGAGCGGTTCTTAGCATCGATGGCGACGCGCCCGGGCAAAGAGACGGATAAGCCCTTGAAGTCGGGGACGTTGCAAAAATACGCCAACCTGCTGACACGTCTTTACCTGCAGGGGGCGAAGTTCCCGGAAGTGGCGATCGCTGATCCGTTCCCGGGCATTGGGAAGCCTATGCTCCGTCATGATCGCGGTTGGCTGCCCTATACGCCCGATGAGATCGCCGTCCCGCTGGTCTCGGCGGCGTTGCGACTGATCGGAGCCCCGGCTGATGATGTCATCGCGTTGCAGACGCTGGCGCAGACCGTTTATGACGATGCGCTTGCGCAGGGGATCAGCCAGACGAAGGCTGGCTTCATCGTGACCGACGCGATCGCCGCGTTCACATTCTCGACGTTACCCGGCGAGGACGCGCCATGGCATGCCGTACCTGTCAGCAGCACCAAGCAGGTGCGGTATCTTGTCGATCGTATCTACGACGCCTGCTTCGTCGTCATTGCCTATCTGATCGGCGCCCGGGTCTCGGAGATTATCGGGCTTCAAGTCGGCTGCATCGAGCAGCATCCCTCAGGTGATGGCAGCGAAAGCTTCGCCTATCTCGTTGGCCGGATCTACAAGACAGCACGCGGCGCTGATGGCGAGGCCCATCGCTGGGTCGCGCCGCCGCCGGTCGAACGCGCCATCCTGGTCATGGAACGACTGTCGGCCCGCTTGCGCGCCCAAAGCGGGCGGCCCGATCTCTTTCTGGCGATGGCCAGCAACGGCCTTATTGGTCCCGCGGCCCGGATTAATTTGCCCGTCGTCTCCACGATCATATCGCGGTTGAACAACCAGTTCGCGCCGTTCATCGCTCTGCCGCATCATCAGGGTGAGCCCTGGCATCTGAACACGCATCAGGGCCGAAAGACCTTCGCCCGCTTCGTCGGCAAGCGCGACCGGACCGGCCTGCATGCGCTTCAGGCGCACTTCGGTCATGTCACCCGTGCGATGACCGATCGCGGTTATGTTGGGACCGACTTCGCTCTCGACGACCTTATCGATCGCCATGCTCAGGAGGAAACGCGCGCCGCCCTCGAAGAGGTGCTGACGGCGACAGCGCTTGGCGGCAAGGGCGGGCGGATGATTGCCGCTCGCTCGCAGTTCCGGGGACGCACGCGTGACGGCGATGCCCAGGCCTACGTCCGCTTCCTGATGGAAGAGACTGATCTCCGCCTCGGGGTCTGCGACTGGGGCTATTGCGTCTATCGCGTCGAAACGGCGGCCTGCTTCGGCGATGAAAAAGGGCCGAACCCCGTGCTGAGGACTGAAAGCACGTGTCTCACCTGCGCCAACTTTGCCGTTACGGCCAAGCATCGACCGGTCTGGCAGGCGCGCCGCGATCGCAATGCCGATCTTCTCGCTCATCCTGGCCTCGACCCGGTCAGTCGCGAGCTTGCCGAGACACGGATTGCCGAATGCGACCGCATCCTCGGCGATCTCGATCATGGAAAGGATGCACGCGATGACGCGTAAAACCGGCAAAATGCCAGCGCTGACGCCGCACGAAAAACGGCTGCGCAACACGGACCGCAAGCTGCGGGAGGCTCTGGAGCGCCTGGTTAAGGGACTGCCCACACACCCGGACCTACAAAAGCGATCCTACCGTCTGACCGTTGCCACGCTCGCACGTGAGGCGCGTGTCGGCCGCAACGCGATCTACACCAATCATCGTTCGATGATCGACGAGTTGCGTCGCGCCAGCGATCGCAGGATCGTCCCCGAGAAGCTGGCGGCCTGGGAAGACAAACTCGCCCAGCAGCGCGCTCTGATCCAGGTCTTGCAGATCGAGGAGCGGCGTATGGTGACGGAAAATGCCGTCCTGCTGAAGCGCATCCTCGAAGCCGAAACGGAGGTTGAGCGGCAGAAGCGTCATAATGCCCGCCTGATCACTGAGCGCGATCGCGCCATGAAGCCGGTGGCCCTCCCGCGTGGGCCAAAATCCTGACGTCGTTTACGATTGCCGGTTCGTGTCGCTGCGCTCGTCGAAGGACAATTGTCGCCCCATCCATTGCCTGCGACAATCATGCGCGGCATGATCTGCGGCATGCTTGACCCCTTCGATCCAGATAGCTTCATTGTGCGCGCCGAGGTTCATATCCTTGGCATCGAGCCCAAGATCAGCCGCACTCTCGAACTGCCAATCACTCTCAACCTCGCCCAACTCCACGAGGTGCTGCAGGCCGCCTTTGGCTGGACCGACAGCCATTTGCATCACTTCAATATTGGCGGTCTTATCTATGGAGCCCCGGAGTTCGATGAGGACGGTCTGTCCGACAGCCGGACCTTCGAGGCGACCGAGGTCAGGATGATCGACCTTCACTTTCCCTACGACCCCGAGGAAAACCCTCTCACGATCCTCTACGAATACGACTTTGGCGATAATTGGCGTCATCTGCTGCGCTTGGAGCGCGTCGCACGCGAGGAGAGCGCCAAATATCCTCGCTGTATCGCCGCCGCACGCTCAGGACCTCCCGAAGACGCTGGTGGGCCTTCAGGCTATGCCAACTTCCTCGAGGCCTGGCTCGACCCCGACCATGAAGAACACAAAGCCATGCATCGATGGGCTGGCGGCAAGTTCCACCCGGAGTCCTGCAATCTCGACGACATCAACAAGGCTATCGCCAAAGCACTACGCTTATCAAAGGGCGACTATCGCTTCCGTCGAGAAAGCCATCGTGATTGACACCAAACGGCAACGCTTCAGCGCCAAAGATACACCCAAAATGCAAGGCGCAACCAGAAAGGTAAAAGAATCAACGCCATACAGCTAACAGGACAGTTGACGCATAACCTAAGCGCTCCATCCGCTGGATCAGTTCCGCGCGTTTAAGCTGCTGCGTGACGGTGGCATGAGTGAGGAAGAGATTGCTGCCCGACACTTTGTGACGCCGGCGATCGTCAAGCAGCGCCTGCGCCTCGCGTCGGTGTCTCCGAAGCTGCATGAGGTTTATGCCGATGACGGCATGACGCTCGAACAGCTTATGGCCTTCTCCGTGACTGCCGACCAGGCACGACAGGAGCAGGTCTGGGACAACGTGGGCCGCTCTCAACTTGATGAGCCGTACCAGATCCGGCGGATGCTGACGGAGAACACCGTCCGCGCCTCGGACCGCCGCGCCCAATTCATCGGGCTCGATGCCTATGAGCATGCCGGCGGCGCCGTGATGCGGGATCTGTTCGAGCATGACGATGGTGGCTGGCTTCAAGATATCCCACTGCTCGATCGTCTCGTGACCGAGAAGCTGACTGCCGAGGCCGAGACGATCGCGATCGAAGGCTGGAAGTGGATCGCGGTGGCGATCAATTTCCCCTACGGCCACACCAACGGCCTGCGCGAGCTTGACGGCGAGCCGGCCGACCTGACCGAGGAAGAGCAGGTGACGCTTGACGCCCTCAACGCCGAGTATACCAAGATCGAGGCGGACTATCAGGATGCCGACGAATTCCCTGATGCAATCGATCAGCGCCTCGCCGAGATCGAAAGGTCGCGGTCCGCCTTCGAAGCCCGGTCGCTCATTTACGATCCGGCCGAGATCGCCCGCGCCGGTGTATTCATCAGCATCGATGCCGAAGGCCTGCTGTCGGTCGACCGCGGCTACGTCCGGCCGGGGGATGAGGCACGCGTCGTCGTCGATCCCAAGGGCGACGCACCGGATGACGGAGAGACCAGCGAGGAACCAAAGACAAACGGCGTGGTCCAGCCTGCGGTCATCACCGTCGGCGCTACGCCGGCCGAACCCGTCGAGGAGGACGACGACGACACCGTCAAACCCCTGCCGGATCGGCTCGTCACCGAGCTGACCGCCCATCGGACTTTGGCATTGCGCAATGCACTGGCAAACGATCCGGCCATCGCCTTCCAGGCGGTACTGCACAATTTCGTGCTGGCGACGTTCTATCGCTTCGCGTCGTCGAGCGGCTGCCTCGAGATCTCGATCCGCACACCCACATTCCCGGCACAGGCGCCGGGTCTGAAGGAGAGCGCATCGGCGGAAGCCATCGACATCAGGCACGATGGATGGAAGGCCCGTCTTCCCAAAGGCGAAGACGATCTCTGGAACGTCCTCACGGCGTTTGACGGCAAGGAGCAGGCGGCGCTGTTCGCGCATTGCGCATCGTCCGCGGTGAACGCGCTCTACGAACCGGCCAACCGCTATAACGGAGGTCATGTCTCCGCGCATAGCGTTCGTGGCCGACTCGACCAGGCCGATGTCCTGGCTCGTGCCGTCGGACTCGACATGGTGACGGTGGGCTGGAAGCCGACCGTCGACAACTACCTCGGTCGGGTCACCAAGCCTCGCATTCTCGAATCTGTGCGCGAGGCCAAAGGCGAGCAATCGGTGCAACTCATCGACCACCTAAAGAAGGGTGACATGGCCCGGGAGGCCGAACGGCTGTTGGAGGGCACGGGTTGGCTGCCCGAGCCGCTCCGTCTCGTCGAGGTCGCTGCCGCGGAGCAAGACGCCGACGGTGAAGTCGGGGCCTTGCCTGAATTCCTCGCGGATGACGACGAGGCTACTGCCGACGTCGACGATGAACAGCCGCACGTCGTCGCTGCAGAATAATCCACGCTTGCGGGGTGGCTTCGGCCGCCCCGCAACTTCCGTTTCACCGAAAAGCCCGGCCACCGCGCCGGGTTCTTTCCATTTTAGGAGGATCATCATGACCGACTCGCAAACGACACCCGAGCCCGCCGCTGGCGGCGCTGCTTTTGACCGGAAGCAACGCGAATACGCGCGCCGAGCCGAGGAGATTCGGGCGGCCAACAAGACCGTTTTGTTCGATGCGCTCGCCGCCGCCGGAATTGAGACCGTCACCGTCTTGTTCGACGGCTACGGCGACAGCGGCCAGATCGAACGCATTGACGTCGAGCCCAGGGAGGGAACCATTATGCTGCCCTCCGACCGGATCGAGATTGCGCGTACGATCTGGGAAAGCCCCGAGATCGAACGCCAGACCCTGACCGTTCACGAGGCCGTCGAAACGCTGGTCTATGATTTCCTCAGTCAGGTCCATTCCGGTTGGGAGATCAACGACGGCGCCTATGGCGCATTCACCTTCGACGTCGCCGAACGGACGATCAAGCTCGACTACAACGAGCGATATACGTCATCCGAAACTTTCTCGCACGAATTCTGAGGAGGCGACAATGGGACATCCCTTTCACCATGCGCTGTCCTCGGTCCGGAAGTGGGGCGGGGCGGCCGACAACTATTTGCCGCTGCATCAATGGTTCGACGAGTCGAAGGCGATCACGGCCGACTTCCGTCATCGCGCGTTACGTCATCATGCCGAAGGAATCTTCATGCTGGAGCGCTTCTTCGGCGCGACGATCACGATATCGACCGGCCGCGTCGTGCCAGTCCGGTTGATCGGCGAGCAGCACGTCATCGAGGATCTCGGCTTCATACCGAGTTTCGCCGACTGGGTGCGCTGCATCCGGCCCGAACCCTGGATGGGCCGGGCTCAGCCGATCCACCGGCAGGTCGATCCGTTTGCGTTCCCCACCTGACCACCTTCCCACCCTTCATCCGATCAGCCCGGCTTCGTGTCGGGCTTTCGCATTTCTGGAGATCCGATATGGCCGACTATTTCTCGCCCACAGTCGTTCAACCCACCATTCCGAACGCAGACATGACATCACTCGAGAGGTTGCTGTTGATGCAGATCTTCGAGAGTGAACCTGACGGCGACGGCGGGCTCTATTTCTTCGCGGAGATAATGCCGGCCGAACTGATCGAGTTGCCGATCGAGGCCCTCCGCAACGCGCTCGCGGCATCGGATGGCGTTACAAGCGAGACCGCCACCTTCGTCCTCGATCACATAAAGAACATCGGGGAAGATGACTCCGATGTGGAGTTCGACCTCAGCATGACGTCATGGGAGTTCATCTTCCAGGACATCGTCAAGAGATCGGCAACGCTCGACCATGTCACGGTGGTCTCGGCTTTCACCTGCACCAGGATGCGGCCTGACGGGTTTGGTGGCATGGCTATTCTTATTACCGCCGACGCCATCAGGGGCAAAAGCACCGAGGATATTCTCGGCGAATTTCTGGAGCAGGCGGAGCACGGAGCGGCAGCGGCCGCTCCGTGCTTCAGCAGCCATGTCCTATTGTGCCTCAGTGAAGAGCACGTCCGCGCGGAGATCGGCCGCCTAGTCGAAACCGATGAGACACTGACGACGATCGCCGCCGGTGCCGTCACGGACGCCGACATTCGCGCCGGATGCCTCTTCGTGGTGGAGCAGACCGATCTCAGAGAAGAGCTCGGTTCGGCGATCTACAGCGCCGCCCTTGCTGCGATCCGCGAAGCAGAACGGCGGTCGGCGACCCCGGCCTGATCGTTTCTTCCTCACCATTGGCCCCATGGTCCGGCTCCCCCGCCGGGCGCTTTTTATTTGGAGTTCCGCCATGAGCATCCCTGATCATATCAGCACGAATTTCGACACGCTGCTCCGCGCTGCATCCGATGGCAGTCTTGCGCTGATGGAATGCACTGACGCCGTCACTGGTGAACCCCGATATGTCATCTGCGCCGTCGGTCATGAGGGCACGGACTACGTCTTCATGCCGTTTGGCCACCTCACCGACGGCAATCCCTACGATACCTATCTCCCGCCAGCCGAAACCCTGCCGGGACAATCGCCGACCTGATCCCGCTGCGGTGAACCGCGTCTGGACGCAGCGGTTCGCATGTCAACGGGCAAGCCGTTTCCGCTTCGCCTTCGGCGCTGCGTGACATGCGAAACCTGAACCGCGTCCTTCGACCTGTTCACCGCAACGGGAAGATCAGGAGGCGATAGCGATGTGCAGGGTTCTCAACAAGCGCAAGACGGGCGTTCCGGCCGGCGCCGTCTACATCGGCCGCGGCAGCAAATGGGGTAATCCGTTCAGAATCGGCTCTGACGGCGACCGCGCGAGCGTCATCGCGAAATACGCGCGCTGGCTGCGCGATCAGCATCATCTGTTGCGTGCGCTCGACGAATTGCGCGGCCATGACCTCGTCTGCTTCTGCGCGCCGCTCGCATGCCATGGCGAGCTCTTGCTGTGGCTTGCCAACGCATCCCGCGAAGACAGGATCGCGTGGTGGCGAGGTCGTATCGACCATCGGCCATGGCGGTGCGGCTAGGCCGCGCGCCGAACTCAGTGCCGGTGTGACACCGTCCGTAACCCCGGGCTTTGAGAGGAAGAGCTTGGCCGGGACGGGTTTGAGCCGGCGCGGTCGAGAGAGCGCCCCGCCGCTCGATCCGTCCCCAGCTCTTTCGAGGTTCTCCCCATGACATCGCCTTTCACCTCCGTGGCCGCTGTCGCGGCCGCGCCGCTTTCCGTTGCGTCCGGTTCTCTGAACAAGGCCGACGCGATTGCTAGCGCCGCGCAACTTCTTCTTGTGCATCTCGAGCGCGGTCAGCGCATCGATGCGCCTGTCCTGCGCACGGCGATGGAGAGCGCCTTTGGCGCCTCCGACGCCGATGGCGGATGGGATTGGAAGACGGCGTACGACGCTTGCGAGGCGGCCACCGTTCTGTTCGTTCGCAAGTTCGGTCAGGCCATGCGCACGCGTGCTGCTTCCCCGGCCGCGATGCTGCCGATGCTGGCCAAGATTGCCGGCCTTCTTCCCACCCACACCCGCCGTTCCGAAGAGAGCGAAGCGCTTCAGCAGTTCAGTACGCCAATTGTGCTCGGGCTTGCGGCGAGCGCCGCGGCGGCGATCACGCCTGCTGACATCGTGCTGGAGCCTTCGGCCGGCACTGGCCTTCTCGCCATCCTGGCCGAGCTGTCGGGTGCGTCTCTGGTTCTCAATGAGCTGGCCGAAACCCGCGCGGAGCTTCTCTCGCATCTGTTTCCGGGCATCACCGTCACCCGCTTCGATGCCGCGCATATCGACGATCATCTCGACGCTGGCGTCACGCCAAGCGTCGTGCTGATGAATCCGCCATTCTCGGCCGTCGCCAACGTCGATCGCCGGATGGCCGATGCCGCCTTGCGGCACATCGAGTCGGTCCTGGCGCGGCTCCCCGAGGGCGGTCGCTTGGTCGCAATCACTGGGGCGAGTTGTTCCCCGGACAATCCGGTCTGGCGCGATGCCTTCTTCCGGTTGCAGGAACGTGGGCGCGTCGTCTTCACCGCCGCTATTGCTGGCGCCGTGTTTGCCAGGCACGGTACCACCATCGAGACACGCCTGACCGTGATCGATCGGTTGCCAGCGGAGGATGCGAGGGCATTTCCGTCGCCTTCTGGCATGGCGCCGGACGTTGCCACGCTGCTTGGTTGGGTCACGGAGTACGTTCCAGCGCGGTTGCCGATCGCGAGGGCCGTTGCCGCTCCGTCGATCCCGCATCCGGCCATTCCGCGAACAGTCCGCGCCTCTGCCACGCGTCCGTCCGCGATTGCCGCTCCGACATCGGATCCCGCAGCAGTTGAGCTCGCCTATGAGACCGTCGCATGGACACCGATTGAGGGCAGCCAGATCACCGAAGCGCTTTACGAAGAATACGCGCTTCAATCGGTCCGCATTCCCGGCTCTCAGCCACATCCCACCAAGCTGGTACAATCAGCCGCCATGGCGTCGGTGGCGCCTCCGATCCCGTCCTATCGGCCGTACCTTCCGACGAACATCATCACGGATGGCCTGCTGTCTGATGCGCAGCTTGAGTCCGTCATATATGCGGGCGAGGCCCACTCCCAGTTCCTTGCGGGATCATGGACCATCGACGAGACCTATGACCTGGTCTGCGCGGCGCGCGACGATGCGGACAATGCCGCGCAATTCCGGCGCGGCTGGTTTTTGGGAGACGGAACCGGTGCGGGGAAAGGCCGTCAGGTCGCCGGTATCCTGCTCGACAATTGGTTGAAGGGCCGCTGCCGCGCGGTGTGGGTCAGCAAGTCCGACAAGCTGATCGAGGACGCTCAGCGCGACTGGTCGGCGCTCGGCATGGAGCGGCTGCTGGTGACGCCGTTGTCGCGGTTCCGGCAGGGCACGCCGATCCGTCTGGAGCAGGGGGTCCTTTTTACCACATACGCCACGCTGCGATCCGACGCGCGCGACGAGAAGGTTTCTCGGGTCAAACAGATCGTGGAATGGTTGGGCGCCGACTTCGACGGGGTCATCATCTTCGACGAGTCTCACGCGATGCAGAACGCCGCGGGCGGGAAAGGGGAACGCGGCGACCAGGCTGCGTCACAACAGGGCCGCGCTGGCTTGCGGCTGCAACATGCCCTGCCGAATGCCCGCATCGTCTATGTCTCGGCGACCGCCGCCACCACGGTTCATAACCTCGCCTATGCCCAGCGCCTTGGGCTCTGGGGCGGTGAGGAATTCCCGTTCGCGACGCGCAGCGAGTTCGTCGAGGCGATCGAGGCTGGCGGCGTCGCGGCAATGGAAGTGCTCGCCCGCGATATGAAAGCGCTTGGCCTCTATTCGGCCCGCTCCCTTTCCTATGAGGGCGTTGCGTACGAATTGGTCGAGCACCGTCTGACCGACGAACAGATCCGCATCTACGATGCCTATGCGGGGGGCTTCTCGATCATTCATAACAATCTAGAAGCCGCGATGCGGGCGGCAAACATCACGGGCGCAACGGGCACGCTCAACGCGCAGGCGAAATCCGCGGCCAGGTCCGCGTTCGAATCGGCAAAACAGCGTTTCTTCAACCATCTGATCACGGCGATCAAGACGCCGTCGCTGATCGCGTCCGTCGAGCGGGACCTAACAGACGGCCATGCCGCCGTGATCCAGATCGTCTCGACCGGCGAAGCGTTGACGGAACGCCGCCTTGCCGAAATCCCAACGGAGGAATGGGGCGACGTCCAGGTCGACATCACGCCGCGCGAATATGTGCTGGATTATTTGGCACATGGCTTCCCGACCCAGCTTTACGAGCCGTTTACCGATGGCGAAGGGAACCTGTTGTCGCGTCCGGTCTATCGTGACGGCCAACCCGTGCAGAGCCGGGAGGCCGTCACGCGGCGCGACCGGTTGATCGAGAAGCTGGCGTCGTTGACGCCGGTTCATGGCGCGCTCGACCAGATCGTGCAGCGGTTTGGCACCGACATGGTGGCGGAAGTCACGGGACGTTCGCGCAGGATCGTCCGCAAGACCGGATCGGACGGAATCGATCGATTGGTTGTCGAGAACCGCGCCGGCTCGGCCAACCTCGGCGAAACCCAGGCATTCATGGATGACGCGAAACGCATTCTCGTCTTCTCCGACGCCGGCGGCACCGGGCGTTCCTATCACGCTGACCTTGCGGCAAGGAACCGAAGGCTGCGGGTCCACTATCTTCTGGAAGCCGGATGGAAAGCCGATGCGGCGATCCAGGGATTGGGTCGGACCAACCGCACCAATCAGGCACAGCCGCCGCTGTTCAGACCCATCGCCACTAATGTGAAAGCCGAGAAGCGCTTCCTCTCGACCATCGCGCGTCGTCTCGACACGTTGGGCGCTATCACCAAGGGCCAGCGCCAGACCGGAGGGCAGGGCCTGTTCCGGCCTGAAGACAATCTCGAAAGTCATTACGCGCGCGATGCGTTGCGCCAGCTCTACGTCCTGCTGGTCACCGGCAAGGTCAGTGACTGTTCGCTTCAAACGTTCGAGGACGCGACTGGGTTGAAGCTCACTGACTCGAACGGCATCAGGGATGAGCTGCCGCCGATCACGACGTTCCTCAATCGCCTGCTGGCGCTCACTATCGATCTCCAGAACATCCTGTTCACCGCGTTCGAGCAACTGCTGACGGCGCGGATCGAGGGCGCCATCGCGTCCGGCACCTATGATGTCGGGTTGGAGACGCTGACGGCCGAGAGTTTCGTCGTCGCTGGCCGGCAGACGATCTATACCCATCCCGGTACGTCCGCCGAGACGCGGCTGCTGACCATTACCCAGCGCGAACGTAACCGGCCGGTCACATCAGATGAGGCGCTGGGGCGTCTCTCCGATGCCCGCGCGGTTCCGTTGGTCAACAGCCAGTCCGGCCGCGCCGCCGTGCAGGTCCCGGCCCGAAGTCTGATGCTCGACGACGGCGAAGTCGAACGCCGGGTTCGCCTCATCCGCCCGATGGAGCACCCAACCATACCGCTGGCAATGATGCCGCAGACCCATTGGCGGGAAGTCGACCGCGACACCTTCGCCCGCGCCTGGGCGGCCGAAGTCGCCGAGATTCCGGAGTTCACCGACAGCGAGATCCACATCGTTGCGGGCTTATTGTTGCCGATCTGGAAGCGGCTCCCAAATGAATCCACACGGGTGTATCGTCTGCAGACCGACACCGGCGAGCGGATTATCGGCCGTAAGGTGTCGCCCGCGTGGGTCGCGGGTGCGCTGGAAGCCGGGACGTCGAAGCTTTCGCCGGACGATGCCTTCGCCGCGCTGATCGATGGCAAGACCATCCTCGATCTCGCCGAGGGTCTCCAGGTCAGGCGCGTTCGCGTGATGGGTGCGAACCGGATCGAGTTGACTGGCTTCTCCGAGCCGATGCGGGATCGCTTACGCGCCTATGGCCTGTTCGGCGAGATCATTTCGTGGAAGCTGCGTTTCTTTGTCCCAGTCGATGCGACCGGTCCTGCGATCCTCGCCAAGGTTCTGGAGTGCTATCCGATCGCGCGCATCGCTGATCGGGCGGCGGCGTGACATGCCGCGCAATGCGGCAGAGCTGGCACATCGCCTCGCGCGCGAGGCCGAGGCGGTGTGCCGTCACTACCTCTCCAACGGACGTCGCGTCGGCAATTACTGGCAGGTCGGCGACGTCAGGAACGCATCCGGCCGATCGATGTTCGTCCGCCTGAAACCGAAAGGCCCCGGCGGGCGCCCGGCCGGCAAATGGACCGACGCGGCGACCGGCGAGCATGGGGATCTGCTCGACGTGATCCGAGAGAGTTGCGGCCTGGTCGATTTCCACGATGTCACTGAGGAGGCGCGACGCTTCCTAAGCCTGCCAAGATCTAAACGGGAGCCGGACAGTCCATCGCGCCTGTCACCAGTACTGACCGGCTCACCCGAATCGGCACGGCGTCTGTTCGGCATGTCGCAGCCGATTGCCGGCACGGTTGTGGAGACTTACCTGCGGAGACGCGGCATCACTGACCTGCATGGCATCGCCAGCCTGCGATTCCATCCACGCTGCTACTATCGTCCCGAGGCAGACGCCCCCACCGAAATTTGGCCTGCAATGATAGCCGCTGTGACCGACCTCCAGGGCCACGTCACCGGCGCGCACCGCACCTGGCTCGATCCGTCCGGCCGCGACAAGGCGCCGGTCGATACCCCACGCCGGGCAATGGGTCACCTTCTCGGACACGCGGTTCGTTTCGGTCCGGCAAGCGACGTGATGGCGGCCGGCGAGGGCATTGAGACCATGCTATCGCCCCGCTGCATCATCCCCACCATGGCGATGGTCGCAGCACTCTCGGCCGCGCATCTCGGAGCCATCCTGTTCCCGGCAACGCTGCGTCGGCTCTATGTCGTCCGTGACAACGATCCGGCGGGCGATGGTGCGGTGGCCGGACTGTTCGACAGGGCGCAATCGGCCGGGATCGAGGCGATCGTGCTGTCGCCGCAGTGTGGAGATTTCAATGAGGATCTGCGAAATTTTGACATCAACGCGCTACGTGCAGCGTTGCGCATCCAGCTCAGCCCGGAGGACGTTGGCCGGTTCTTGAGCACGGGTTTAGACGGGAATAGCGGATGAGGCCGGTACTCCGCTCTGACGAGGTACCATCGACCTCGGAGCTTCCTTGTTGACGGAGAGGACCGCGCCCACGGCCTTCTTGAGAGGGCGACCCTGCGGCAAGCGGTCCGGCCACGCAATGGCGGGAGCCGGCTATTTTCCGTCGCGTCCCAGGCCCACCCCATCGCGCGAGCGCGACGGGGACCCCGGGGTGGACGCTTTACATCGCGAGGCAAAATAGCCGGCTCCCGCCATCCTCCGCTTCGCTACGGCCGCTGTCGCTGCGCTCGGCGGTGCAGGTCCGGTCCGCCCGCCGCCTTTCGTCGCCATGAAGGCCGCGATGAGCGCGGCCGATCCGGCAAAAGGACGCCACCATGACGATCGACCGCGACCAACTGGACTACGAGCCGCCGCATGCGACATCCCCGACCGATCACATCCTTACCGAGCTCCAGCTCCACGGCTATCGACCCTTCCAGGACGAGCCCGACCCGAGACCGCTTCCCGAAGCCCGTACCGTCGCTGCTACCGTCGCCGACATCTTCGACGCACTCACCGCGACCTTGAGCGAAACCCGCCTCGAACCCGACCTCGAGGACCTCCTGTGGTCGACCGTCAATCTCTTCCACCGCGCCAACGATCGGATCGAACGTGAACTCGACGACAACGAGCAGGCGCAGAAGCGCAGCCAACGCGACCAGGATGGCTCCGAGATCCGCTCGGTCGAACTGGAGCGTCTCACCGCCGAGGGCATGAGTTTGATCGAACGCCGCGATGTCATGGAACTTTTCCGCGACCAGGCCGCCGAACACTTCGCCCGCCAGACCGGATCGCACTGGCACCCGCGCAGCGGTTCGAAAGTCAACCATCGCGCCCTGACTTCCGCCGTCATCGACAGCCGCGACTTCCTCGCCGCCAGGCGCCGGGCCGACACCGAGGTCATGCTGCCTTCCGGTCCGAAGATCGCCTTCACCGGCGGCCTCGACTTCAACGATGTCAGCCTGATCTGGGACAAGCTCGATCAGGTCCACGCAAAACATCCGGACATGGTGCTGCTCCATGGCGGTTCGCCGAAGGGTGCTGAGCGTATCGCCGCCCGCTGGGCCGATCATCGAAAAGTTCCGCAAATCGCCTTCAAACCCGACTGGACCAAACACGCCAAGGCAGCACCGTTCAAGCGCAACGATCGGATGCTCGACGTGCTGCCGATCGGCGTCATGGTCTTTCCCGGAACCGGTATCCAGGAGAACCTGGCCGACAAGGCACGGAAGCTCGGTATCCCCGTCTGGAAATTCGGTAACGGCGGCGCGTGAGCGCCGCCACCATTTCTTCAGCCGGACTGCAAATTATCACCGGTAGAGCGGCATCGATCTATCCGCTTTACGCCGTAACGGCGATCCGAGCGGGGCGCTCATCACATCGCTTCCAGGCTGGAATCTTGCTCGCCGTCAGGACCGCGGGGGATTCCAAACCCTCGCGGGATCGGCTAACCTTAGGGGATAGCGCCGTGGTGGTGGTGGAAGGCGCGACCCCTGCAACCCCTGTCACGGGAGCCATCACCATGCTTATTGTCGGCATTCTTCTCAACATCGTCGGACTCGGTGTCCTCTGTTGGGCACTTTTTGCACTCGCTATCCATGCGCTGCCGTTTTTCGTCGGCATGACCGCAGGGATCTATTCATTTCAGATTGGGATGGGTCCGTTCGGAGCCATCGTCGTTGGTTTCATCGTGGCTGGTTTTACACTCGTTCTCGGGCGGTACGCCTTCTCCGTCGCGCGCGGTCCCGTTGTCCGCCTTCTCATTGGGTTACTATTCGCGGTTCCGGCTGCACGCGCTGGATATGATATGACCCTTGCCCTTTCGCACATCGGCATTCCCTCGGAATGGTGGCGGGAGTCGTTCGCTGTGCTTGGCGCCATCGCCATCGGGAGCACCGCCTGGGCGCGCGTATCGACGCTGGCCGACCCCGCTCTTAGACCGGGTGTTACACTCGGCCCCATTCAGCCGCCGAATAGAGCGATGACCGCGGGCGGGTGACTCTACGGGTCTATCGTCGTTCGGTTGGGGTCAGCGCGGATATCCGGTCGCCAGACATGACAGCGATATCGCGGTCCCTCTCGCACTTCGATTGAGCCGGTCGATCTCCTTGGCCGACTACGATCCGGTGTGTCGCTGCGTCTGCGTTGTCTTCTGTCTGCGCGGCGACAAGTGACCACCGTTCTGCACGCCAGGTTTTCTTTTCCTTCGCCGGGAATGCGGCGCTTCTTGCATGGGCCGATCGATAGCTGGCACGTCTCCCAAATGCTGTTCAGCGCACGCGAGCACCTCGCCTCTCATTGGCTTGATCTGGCCGAAGGCCGGCTGCGCCTCGATCGCCTGAACCGCAACGGCGGCGGCGAGACTTTCTTCCCCTGGGCTTTGCCCATTCCTCGCGAGGCAAGAAAGTCTCACCGCCGCCATCCTCCGCTCCGCTGCGGCCCAAACGGGTGCGGCGTCGATCGCCTTCGGCTTTCAGATCGCCATCGAGGCCGCGGTGGTCGCGGAGCTCGAAAACAGCAAGGAGAAGTGACATGGCTAACATCGGCTCTTTCAAGAAATCCGGCCAGGAATTCCAGGGCGAGATCGTCACCCTGAGCCTCCAGACCAAGGGCGTCCGCATCGTCCCCGAGACAGACCGGAGCAATGACAACGCGCCGAGCCACCGGGTCTACGTGGGCCGAGCTGAGATAGGGGCCGCGTGGCCGAAGCGCTCCAGCGAGGGTCGCGATTATCTCTCAGTCAAGCTGGACGATCCGAGCTTCAACGCTCCGATCTACGCCAACCTCTTCGACGACGAGGACGCCGAGACCTACACCCTGATCTGGTCGCGGTCGCGCAAGAACGGCGACTGAGCAAGACCAGCGCACCAGCGCCCCGCTCATCCGAGCGGGGCGTTTCGCTGTCTGACGATGGCTACGCCAGCGAGCCGCCTGCGATCCTCGCGCTTCGCCATGACGGCTTCACATTTTCGCTGATCCGCAGCGACCGAAACGCAGGCTTCAGCCTTTCCGCTTCGGCGCTTTCGTCCGTTCATCGCGTGCTTCGTCATCCTTCCGGATCGGCGACGGGCGCGTTGCCGCGCCCCGGGGCTCGCCGGGCCTGCGGCCCGGCTCGCGGGAGGCTCTTTCCGACTTCGCACAAGCTCGCATGGTTCAAGCGCCGGATTGACTCCGGCCTCTCTTTTTATCCCCAGTAGGAGACGGTCGCCTGAGAAGATCTGCCGCCTCAACACCGAGAACCCGCGCCAACCTGTCCACAACGTCAATGCCGGCAGCATAGACGCTTCGCTCCAGCGAGCTGATGTAAGTACGGTCGATCTTAGCGCGGTGCGCCAGCTCCTCCTGCGACAAGCCGTTAGCCCGCCGGAGTTTCCGCAAATTGACTGCTAGTACCTCTCGTATCTCCATGGACGAGAGAGCACGGCCTTGAAGAGTATTCCACCACGGAGTATTCTCGACAAACGTTGTTGGACGGGAGACTTCGATTGGCCTCAAGGCCCATTCTCGCTGCCGTCCGGTCAGAGCTTCGAACGTTGGTCAGAACCATTGGTCGTGCTCATCTTATGTGGGGAATGGAGCCTGCACGGTCTGGATTACGGCCAAACGATGGCTTAGCCTTTCGCAGGCGCATGAGTTCGTTTTTTTGATGTCACCTGTCGAGCACCAGCATGCCGATACAGATGCCACCGCTTGACCCCGACGTGGCAGACGTGGCGCCATCCGCCCCCACGCTTACGGACTACGACATGGAACATCTGGTGACCTATTTGCGGTTGCTCGATGCCGACGCCGAAGGTGCCGACTGGCGCGAGGTCGCGCGGATCGTGTTGCATCTCGATGCCGAGCGTGAGCCGGATCGTGCGCGGCATGCGTTGGATAGTCATCTGGCCCGCGCCAAATGGATGACAGAGCAAGGCTACCGGCATCTGCTGCGTGCAGGCAACCCTTGATGAAATAAATCACTTCGATCCGCCGCCTTCGTAGAGCGAATGTTCTTTCGAATTCTCGTGACCGCGTTTGCGCATCGCGTGATGCGGATACGGGGACTATCAACAACCTTCGATTGCTAAAATGATATCGCGCTCATCCTGACCGGCGCACGTGACAGGAGAAAAGATGCGATGTCTCATTCTGATTGGCGATCAACTGCAGCCTATGATCGCCCCGGCTTTGCCTGGGAATACGTTCGCCGCAATCCGGACTATCACCGCGATTGTCGTGAACTCGCGCATTCGAAACCTGATTCTCCCGTGACCACAGCGTTCAGAAGGAGATGGGGCCTTTGCTTTTGTGACTGACCCGGCGGGGTCGTCGCAGGATCAAGCTATTTTCTGGGCTCCGGAAGTTTTGCCGGACATCGTTCCGGTTGTTCGAAGCACAGCTGCCTTCAGTGCCCATGGCCTCGGCCTGGCCGAGCTGTCGACCGCCGAGTGCCGGCAGGCCGCGGATGGCTGGCATCTCCTGCTGCGTCTGAACGGCGTCGAACATCGGCTGTGGCTTAGGGAGCCTCTGGTGGCTGGCATGCCCTACGCCGCCGAATTGCCGCTTGATGGGGATTTTGAGTCGCGCGCCCATGCGGCGGGCCGTCTCTGGCGCGCTCTTGGTGGGTACCCCGCTGGCCCCGCATTTCAAGAACTGTCCCTACAGCGGCGACAGCGGCTGGCCCTCGCGCTGCGTGCGCTCGATGCCAGTTCCGATGGCCATACCTATCGCGCTATCGCGGAAGAACTGTTCGGCGCAAGGCATATCCCCGAACGGGCCTGGAAAACCCACGACCTGCGCAACCGCACCATCCGCTTGGTGCAAACCGGGCTTGCGCTGATGCGCGGCGGCTATCGCGAACTGCTCCGTCCGAGCCGCCGCAAGAAATAGCTGATGATGTCGGTGAGGAGGGGTGCCGAAATTCGACACCCCATCATCGGCATCCCCCTGCGCTTGCCTTCTTCGCCATCGTCACAACAGACGCGCCGCGAACCGCTGTGGCGCTCCATGAGACGATGGAGCTTCTGATATGTCCGATCCGAACGCCGGCTTGCCGCCCCGATACCTGCGCACGCCCGAAGCCGCGCGATTCCTCAGTCTCTCCGGCCGGACACTGGAAAAGCACCGGACCTACGGTACCGGTCCCACTTATCGAAAGCTTGGCGGTCGCGTTGTCTATGCGATCGCCGATTTGGAAGCCTGGGCCAAACGCGGGATCCGCGAATCAACCTCAGATTCCGGTGCTGGGACCGTGTTGCCCGCTAAACGGCATCCGGCGGCTTTGCGCCCCTACGCCGGCCAGACGCGCCGCTGATCGTTACGGGAGCGCAGTAACGATGCGACGCAGACCCCGTTCAGAACGCGAGCAGCTCGACCTGTTCCGTGCGCTTCCCGGCGATCTCGCAGCCCGCGATGCCCAGGATCTCATGGCCTATCCGTTCTTCTCGCTGGCCAAATCCAGGCGCATCGTTCCGATCGATTTTCGCGCAGGCAAGATCGCCATTCGTGTCGAGGCCGTTCCGGAACACGGCATGGCCACCATCTGGGATGCCGACGTTCTTATTTGGGCGGCCTCGCAGATTGTCGAGGCCCGCGACGCCGGTTTGAAGACATCGCGGTTGATGGCCGCGACGCCATACGAAATCCTGACCTTCGTAGGTCGCGGCACCAGCGCCCGCGACTACGACCGGCTCAAAGCCGCACTCGACCGGCTGCAATCGACGACCGTCATGACGACGATCCGCCAACCGACGGAGCGTCGGCGACACCGCTTTTCCTGGATCAATGAATGGAAAGAGACGGCCGATGTGCACGGCCGGCCACGCGGATTGGAGCTGATCCTGGCCGACTGGTTTTACGCCGGTGTGCTGGATGAAGCGCTCGTCCTCACAATTGATCGCGCGTATTTCGACCTGACCGGCGGCCTGGAGCGCTGGCTCTATCGCCTCGTGCGCAAGCACGGCGGACGCCAGACCGGCGGCTGGAGTTTTGATTTCGTTCATCTGCACGCCAAGTCTGGCAGCCTCTCGCCGCTGAAGCATTTTGCCTACGATCTCCGGGAGATCGTCCGCCGCCAGACCTTGCCTGGCTATCAACTCGTTATCGACCGCAGCCTTCGCGGCGCTGAACGCCTCAACTTCACACCCATTCCTGTCGATCCGCTCACGGCCGCTCGGCGCCGTCGCGGACTCGCAACTGCATCGGTGCACAAGCTGTGAATCATTTCGTGCTATCGGGGACGAGAACTCGCGTGCCATCAGGGACCCGATCCTCGTCCTATCGGGGACCGGAACCGAACGTAACGTTCTGGCGCTCAAATTCTTTTCGCGCTCGTAACTTTACTAACCCTGAATCCTGCGGATTCTTTCTAACGGACCGCGCGTTTTCCTCCGCGGTTGTCGATGTGCCGTGTTCAGCGAACCGGTGCCGAGTCAGCGAACTGTGTGCCAAGAGAGCGAACTCAGTTCACGAAC
>NZ_JAFCLG010000001.1 GCF_018129685.1 Bradyrhizobium manausense | reverse complement strand
GCCAGGCCACGCCTTGACGGCCGCAAGCAAGGCGTCATGCTCAATGGCAATCGGACGTCGCTTTAATGGTTGCTACGGCAGTATCGCCTTGGCGACAGAGTGCGGAATTACTCCGCGGTCCAGCCGCCGTCGATCGACAAGTTGGTGCCGGTGATCTGCGCGGCATCGTCGCTGCACAGGAACAGCGCCAGCGCTGCGACCTGTTCGGAGGTCACGAACTCCTTGGTCGGCTGGGCGTCGAGCAGCACGTCGTTGATGACCTGCTCGCGCGTGAGGTTGCGGGCCTTCATCGTGTCCGGGATCTGCTTCTCGACGAGCGGCGTCCAGACATAGCCGGGGCTGATGCAGTTGCAGGTGATCTTGTTAGTCGCAACTTCCAGCGCCACGGTCTTGGTCAGGCCGGCGATGCCGTGCTTGGCCGAGACGTAAGCCGACTTGAAGGGCGAAGCGACCAGCGAGTGCGCCGAAGCGGTGTTGATGATGCGGCCCCAGCCCTTCTTCTTCATGCCGGGAACGGCCGCGCGAATCGCATGGAAGGCGGAGGACAGATTGATCGCAATGATCTGGTCCCACTTCTCCGGCGGAAAATCCTCGATCGGCGAGACGAACTGGATGCCGGCATTGTTGACGAGGATATCAACCGAGCCGAACGACTTCTCGCCGAGCGCAATCATTCCGGCGATCTCGGCCGGCTTGGTCATGTCGGCGGGCGAATAGACTGCCTTCACGCCGAAATCGGACTCGATCTTGGTGCGCTCCTTCTCGATGTCCTCGGGCGAACCGAACCCGTTGATGACGACATTGGCGCCGGCGGCGGCAAAGGCGCGCGCATAGGCAAGGCCAATGCCGCTGGTCGAACCGGTTACGACGGCGTTCTTGCCTGAGAGAGTACCCATCTTATTCGCTCCTTTTTGGCGGGGGCGCGGTGACGTCCCCCGTGAGATCGTAGGTCACCATGGTCTCGCCGGACTGCGGCTTCTCGAGCCAATCCTTGTGGCGCATCGACATGTGCACGTCGCGCACGCCGCTTTCCCAGTGCTCGACCATCGCGACATGCGAGAAGTCGTAGTCCTTGGACGAGGATTCGTAATTCTTGCTGCGATAGATCAGGTGCACCACGGTGACCGTACTCTCACGCGAGACCTTCGCAAGGAATTCCACGGTAGGATCGTTCTTGAGATAATCGGGCAATTTGGAAATCAGGTCTCGCACGGCGCGGCGGGCGTTGTGCAGCTGCTTGTTCTTGTCGGTGTTCATCCGCGTGCGGCTGGAGAAGCGGATGTCCTTCTCGCGCTCGGTGGCCTCGAGCAGCGAATTCGGCAGATCGCCGCGCGCGCTGAACAGATCGACCTGGAAGATCAGCATGTCGCGCTCGACTTCGGCGTCGAGCACAAAGTCGAGCGGCGTATTGGAGGCGATGCCGCCGTCCCAATAATGCTCGCCCTCGATCACGACCGACGGAAAGCCGGGCGGCAGCGCGCCTGATGCCATGATGTGCTCGGGGCCGATTGTCTTGCCGAGCTTCTTGAACTCGTAATTGTCGAAATATCTGAAATTGCCCGAGGTGACGCCGACCGCGCCGACCGACAGGCGAGTCTTGAGATCGTTGATCCGATCGAAGTCGACAAGTCGCTCCAGCGTCTTCTTCAGCGGCGCGGTGTCGTAATAGCTCTCGGCCTGCGGGCTGCCCGGCGGCCACATCGGTGCAGGCGGCATGCGCGGGGTGAAGAAGCCCGGCACGCCGAAGGTCGCGATCAATGCGGCGCTGGTGGAATTGAACAGCTCGCGGCTGTGGTCGCTGTTGCCAATCGGCTTCCACGGCACCGGCGCGGACACCATCTCCCAGAATTCTTTCAGCCGTTTGACGCGGGTTTGGCCCTCATTGCCGGCGATGATGGCGGCGTTGACCGCGCCGATCGAGATGCCGGCAACCCATTCCGGCTCAAAGTCGAAATGGCACAGCGCCTGATAGGCGCCGGCCTGATACGAGCCGAGCGCACCACCGCCCTGGAGAACCAGGACACGCTGCGCATTCGCGGGGACGGTTGCGACTTCCGGGCTATGATCTGTCATTCGGGGACATTAGCAAAAGGCGAGCCACCGTGGCGACAGTCTGCCGCGGCGTCAATGTATCCCGGGATCAAGTCTGGCTTATCGGGGGTCGGTCGACGCCAGGATCATGGTCCAGAACACCTTGTACTTGGTGCCTGGAGCATAGCTGGCCGCTATGCCCAATTTTGTGACACCGCTCTTGAGCATGTTCGCCCGGTGTGGGGGTGAGTCGCGCCAACCGGAAAACGCTTCCGCCAGCGTATGATAGCCGGCCGAGATGTTCTCGACCGCCACGGTCGCGGGATAGCCGCCGGCATTGAGCCGCTTGCCCAGGGGCGCGCGGACGTCATGGTCCATCTTGTTGGCGGCGGCCATGGCATTGGACTGGGATTCGGCGAGCCGCATCAGATCTGGGTCGATCTCGACGCTGCCGAGGCCGTTGTTCTGGCGATATTGCGAGATCATGATCGCGGCGGCCGGCGCATCGAGCTTGGCACCCGGGACCGACATGTCGGCATACATCGACGGCTGCTGGACCGGCGCTTCGTTGCCGGCGCAGCCGGCGAGAAGCAAAGTGAGAAGGATCGCGGCCGCAGCGCGCATGTTCAGGGGCCCCCAAATGAGGGGCCGTTGTTGCATACCAACCGTGGCTGAAAGGTGAATTTTGAGGAAAATTCGAGCCAGAGACGGCACGGTCCGGACGGGACTAACCGGGAACTATGGCGCGTCAGTCCGCAAAATTACAGCCGCGGGGCAGTTACGAAGTCCTCATCGTGTGGATGCCGCATTCTGTCTTGGCGCGGCCACGCCAGCGACCGGCGCGCTCATCCTCGCCTTCGGCCGTTCTGCTGGTGCAAGGCATGCACCCAACCGAGCGAAAGCCGGATGCCGCAAGTGGATGACGCGGTAGTTTGGAGCGGACGAAAATCGCCTCGAGTTCCTCGCGCGAGACGTTGGCGAACGGATTGAACTTCAACCGCGCGCCGTCATCTTCGACCACGGGAATGTCGGCGCGCGCATTGCCCTGGAAACGCTTGCGGCCGTTGAGCCAGGCCTCGAACGGTCCCAGCGCGCGCGCCAATGGTTCCACCTTGCGGATGCGGCAGCAGGCGTCGGGATCGGAGAACCAGAGCTCGCGGTCCGGATCTTCGCGCGTCAGCGTTTCCTCGGCCGGCTTGATCGAACGAACGTCCTTCAGACCGAGCGTTTCGATCAACGTGTCACGATAGGCCAGCGTCTCCTCGAACAGCCAACCCGTATCCAGGAAGATCACCGGGATCGCCGGATCGACATCGGCCATCACCTTGAGCAGCGTCGCCGATTCCGTGCCGAACGACGACACCAGGGCCAGCTTCTCACGCCCGACCGCCTTCAGCGCCGCGGCGATGATTTCTGCGGGAGAGGCCTCGCGCAGCGCACGATCCAGCTCCACTGCCGAGGGCAATGGAGAAGCGGACGCCGAAATGGCCTGAGGCGCGATGGCGTTCACGTGCCGACACCCTCCGAGTGACGCAGCTGCATGCGTCGATGCAGCGCCGTGATGCGGCCATCGCCGGTCGGCTGATAGAACACCGAATAGCGCTTCGCGGTCTGCATGAAGGCTTCCGCGTCGGCCTGCTTCTTGACCTCGAAGGAATCGAAGCCGGCGCGCAGCATGAACACGAACTGGTCGCGCAGGACTTGCCCGGTGGCGCGCAGATCACCGCGATAATGGTAGCGCTCGCGCAGCAGGCGCGCCTGGCTGTAGGCGCGTCCGTCGCGGAAGGTCGGGAACACCAGCGCAACAGTGGCGACCTTGCCGAGATAGGGCACGAGCGCGTCGATATCGCGGTTGTTCGGCCAGATCACGCCGACCTTGCCGTCGCGCGCGAGCAACGCATCCGCTTCGGCGATGAAGCGCTCGGCCGGCACCAGGATGTCGCCGCGCTCGGGCAGCGGCGTGTCGACGGCGAGCTTGACGAAGCTGTCGTCGATGATTTTTCCGCCGTTAACGAGTGGCATAGACGCGCTCCTTGAAAGGTTCGACGCCGAGGCGCTTCACCGTGTCGATGAACAGCTCCTCCGGTCGCTCGCGCAGCGCCAGATAGGCCTCCACAACGTCTTCGATGACATCGGCAACCTCGTCGAACTTGACGCCGGGGCCGATCAGATTGCCGAGCGCAGCTCCCTCGTCGGCCCGGCCGCCGATGGTGATCTGGTAGACCTCCTCGCCGTTCTTCTCGACGCCGAGAATGCCGATATGGCCGACATGGTGGTGACCGCAGGCGTTGATGCAGCCGGAGATGTTGATGTGGAGCCGGCCGATCAGATTGGCGAGCTCATGGTCGGCAAAGCGCCGCGTCAGCTCCTGCGCGATCGGGATCGAGCGCGCATTGGCCAGCGAGCAATAGTCCAGGCCCGGGCACGCGATGATGTCGGTGATCAGATTGACGTTGGGCGTCGCGAGCCCGAGCTTGTCCAGCGCCTTCCACAGCGCCGGCAAATCGCGCTTGGCGACGTGCGGCAGCGCGAGGTTCTGCTCGTGGCCGACGCGGATCTCGCCGAAGGAATATTTGTCGGCGAGGTCGGCGAGCGCATCCATCTGATCGGCCGTGGCATCGCCCGGAGGCTTGCCGATCGGCTTCAGCGAAATCGTGACAATGGCGTAGCCCTGGACCTTGTGCGGGGCGACCGAGTTCTTGCGCCACGCCTCGAAATCGGCGTCGGCCGCGGCCTGACGCAGCTCGTCCGGCATGTGCGGCAGCTTCTCGTAAGCGGGATAAGTGAAGCGCGAGCGGATATCCTCGATCACCTCGTCGTCGATCTGGAGCGAGGAGTTGCGGATGTGCTGCCACTCCTCCTCGACCTCGCGCGAGAATTTTTCGATGCCAAGCTCGTGCACCAGGATCTTGATGCGCGCCTTGTAGATGTTGTCGCGGCGGCCGTATTGATTGTAGACGCGCAGGATCGCCTCGATATAGCTGAGGATATCGCGGCCGTGCACGAAATGCTTGATGGTCTTGCCGATGAACGGCGTGCGGCCGAGACCGCCCCCGACCAGCACCTCGAAGCCGGTCTCGCCCTTCTCGTTCTTGATCAGCTTGAGTCCGATGTCGTGGATCTTGATCGCGGCGCGGTCATGGTCCGACGCGGTGATCGCGATCTTGAACTTGCGCGGCAGGAACGAGAATTCCGGGTGCAGCGTGGTGTGCTGGCGGATCAGCTCCGACCAGATGCGCGGATCCTCGATCTCGCCGGGGGCGACGCCGGCCCACTGGTCGGAGGTCACGTTGCGCATGTTGTTGCCGGATGTCTGCATCGCATGGATGCCGACCTTGGCAAGATCCTCCAGCGCGTCCGGCAGCTCGGCGAGCTTGATCCAGTTGAATTGGATGTTCTGCCGCGTGGTAAAGTGGCCATAGCCGCGGTCATATTTGCGCGCGACATGGGCGAGCGCCCGCAGCTGGTTCGCCGCCAGCGTTCCATAGGGGATCGCGACGCGAAACATGTAGGCATGGAGCTGAAGATAGACGCCGTTCTGCAGGCGCAGAATCTTGAACTCGTCCTCAGTGAGCTCGCCCGACAGGCGACGCTTCACCTGGTCGCGAAACTCCGAGACGCGCTCGTTGACGAGCGTGCGGTCGATTTCGTCGTAAGCGTACATCAGTGGATGCCTTAAGCCTGGGCCGGCTGCCCGATGGTGACACCGGTGCGGCGGATCTGTTCGCGCAGATTGCCGGGTTCGATCTTGCCGTCCGCGCCGACCTGCACGGGAGCGATATAGGGACCAATCGCGCCGACGTCATCTGCCACGGATTCGGCAAGCAACGATTTCGCCTCGTCGGGATCGCGCACGATCGCGGCTTCCGAGAGGTCCGCGGACCAGCTCTTGGCGGCGGTGCGATACACCACGATGCCATCCCAGGTGCGGTTGGCGGTCACGACCGAGGGGCCGGCGATTTTGATCTTCTTCTGTTCAAGCGGGGAGGTCATTCGGCTGCATCCAGTAGGTCAGAGATGATTTGGGCTGGGTTCTTCTCGGGGGATTGACGATGAAGCGATCCGGCATGCCGGACCACGTCACCGATGATGAGGATGGCGGGACCGCCATTGATCCGCCGCACGAGTTCGGGCAGGTCGCGCAGAGTACCGATCGCGCCTTGCTCGTCCGGCCGCGTGACGCGGGCGAACACACCGACCGGCGTTTCCGGCGAACGACCGGCGGCGAACAAGCCGGCACGCACGGCAGGTGCGGCGGTCATGCCCATGTAGACAACAACGGTCATCCTCGTATCGGTCAGCGTCGACCAGTCGACGGTCTCTGCATCGCGCGCCTTGTGCGCGGTGAGGAAGGTCATGCGGGTGGCTTCATGGCGGTAAGTCAGCGGCACCTCGAAATCGGCGGCTCCGCCCAGCCCGGCGGTGATGCCGGGGATGATCGAATAGGCGACGCCAGCAGCACGCAGCGCTTCGACCTCTTCGCCGCCGCGACCGAACACGAAGGGATCGCCGCCCTTCAGCCGGACCACGCGCTGCCCGGATTGCGCAGCCTCGATCAAGCGCTTGTTGATGGCATCCTGGCCGATACCGGGCTTGCCGACGCGGCGACCGACAGCCACGCGCGTCGTATCGCGGCGAATGCGATCGAGTATCTCGGGCGAGACCAGTTCGTCATGGAAGACGATATCGGCATCCTGCAACGCGCGCAGCGCCTTGATGGTGAGAAGATCAGGATCGCCGGGGCCGGCGCCGACCAGCGCAACGGAGCCTTCCGGCTTGTCGGCGCGCGCGAAACCGGACGGATCGGGAATCGCCCTGAGCGCTGCGTCCGCCTCGCCCTTGCGGCCAGCCAGCACGGCGGCGCCGATCGGGCCGTCGATGACGCGCTCCCAGAAGCGGCGACGCAGCGGAAACTCGGCAATGCGCTCGTTGATGGATTTGCGGAAGCCGCCGATGAACTCGGCCAGTTCGCCGATGCGCGCCGGCAGCAGCGCCTCGATCTTCTCGCGCACGCGCCGCGCGACCACCGGCGACGTGCCGCCGGTGCCGACCGCGACCACGACATCGCCGCGATCGACGATGGCGGGGAAGATGAAGCTGGAATGTTCGAGATCGTCCATGACGTTGACAGGCAGGCCGAGCGATTTTGCGCGCACCGACATCGCAACACCGACATCACCCGCACCTGCGCAGACGACGGCAATGACACCGGCAAGATCCGCGGTGAGCGGATCAACGGTTGCGATCTCAATTCGCGCCGTGTCGTCGGAACTCAGACCCAGGTGCCGATCGCCGTCGATCGCGTGCACGCGGATGCGCGCGCCGGCAGCGGCGAGCACGCGCAATTTTGCGCGCAAAAGCTCACCCGCGCCGATGAGGACCACCGGGCCGGCCTTTAGATCGAGGAACACCGGCAAGAACCGCATGCGATACTCGCTTCCCCCACATCCGGGGTTGACTGGAATTATTTTCTATATATGTGTCGTTTCGAGCGCGCAAAGAGAAAATTTTTTCTTCTCTTCCGCGTCGCAACTATAGAAAATTCGCCTCCAAACGCAAAGTGGCAGAGATGCATCTTCTCGAGGTCAATTCCGGTGCAGATGGGCGGGATTCCCGCGCCCCCGTTTCCGAGCAAATTCCCGGCGCGCTGACAGCCCCCAGCATGGACCATCTCGACCAGCTGGAAGCGCAGAGCATCTACATTTTCCGTGAGGCCTTTGCCCGGCTGAAGAAGATTGCCCTGCTGTGGTCGCTCGGCAAGGACTCCAACGTCATGATCTGGCTAGCGCGCAAGGCGTTCTTCGGCCGCCTGCCGTTCCCGGCGCTCCATGTCGACACGGGCAAGAAGTTTCCCGAGATGTATCGCTTCCGCGATCATTACGGAAAGGAGTGGGAACTCGATCTGCGTGTCGAGCCCTGCCCGCCCATCGATGCCGTCGACCCGACGCTGCCGCCGGCCGCCCGTTCCGCCGCGCGCAAAACCGAAGGCCTGAAGATGGCGCTCGCCAAATACGGCTTTGACGGTCTGATCGCCGGCATTCGCCGCGACGAGGAAGCCACCCGCGCCAAGGAGCGCGTGTTCTCGCCGCGCGGCCTGGAAGGCAATTGGGACGTGCGCGACCAACCGCCGGAGTTCTGGGATCATTTCAACGCGTCACCACCGCAAGGCGCGCACTTACGCATCCACCCGATCCTGCATTGGACCGAGGCGGACATCTGGGCCTACACCAAGCGCGAGAATATCCCGATCATTCCGCTGTATCTCGCCAAGGACGGCAAGCGGTACCGCTCGCTGGGCGACCAGGACATCACCAACCCGGTCGCCTCGACCGCGTCGAACATCGACGAGATCCTGGCCGAGCTCGAGCAGACCAAGGTGCCGGAACGTTCCGGCCGTGCGCTCGACCACGAGACCGAGGACGCTTTCGAGCGTCTGCGCGTCGCCGGCTATCTCTGATTCAAGGACGCAACGCGGTCATGAACATGCTCGTCACGTCTCCCTCGCCCACCACGCCGAACGGTACCAATTCGATGCCAAACGGCACGACGCGACCGCAGGTCCGCATCGTCATCGTCGGCCATGTCGACCATGGCAAATCGACGCTGGTCGGCCGCCTCTTGCACGAAACCGGCAGCCTGCCTGACGGCAAGCTTGAGATGCTGAAGGCCGTCAGCGCACGGCGCGGCATGCCGTTCGAATGGTCGTTCCTGCTGGATGCGCTCCAGACCGAGCGCGACCAGGGCATCACCATCGACACCACGCAGATCCGCTTCCGCACCAATTCGCGCGACATCGTCCTGATCGACGCCCCGGGCCACGCCGAATTCCTGCGCAACATGATCACAGGCGCCTCGCAGGCCGACGGCGCGGTGCTGATCATCGACGCGCTGGAGGGCGTGCGTGACCAGACCCGCCGTCACGGCTATCTCCTGCATCTGCTCGGCGTGAAACAGGTCGCGGTCGTCGTCAACAAGATGGACCGCGTCGATTTCTCGGAGCTGCGCTTCAAGGAAATCAGCGACGAGATCTCCGCCCGTCTGAGCGGCCTCGGCGTGACACCGACCGCGATCATCCCGATCTCGGCGCGCGACGGTGACGGCGTTGCCGAACGCACCGACCGCATCGGCTGGTACAAGGGTCCGACGGTGGTCGGGGCACTTGATCGGCTCGAGCCGGCGCGACCGCTGGAAGCGCTGGCGCTGCGCCTGCCGGTGCAGGCCATCTACAAGTTCGACGACCGCCGCATCGTCGCGGGCCGCATCGAATCCGGCAGCCTGATTGCCGGCGACGAGATCGTGATCATGCCGGCCGGCAAGATCGCCAAGATCAAGACGGTCGAGAGCTGGCCGGTGACGCCGGTCGCAACGCGTCAGGGCGCGGGCCGCTCGGTCGGCATCACGCTCGACCGCGAATTGTTCGTCGAGCGCGGCGACATCATCGCGCATGCGAGCGCCGCCCCGCGTGAGACGCGGCGGCTCCGCGCGCGGATATTCTGGTTGCACGACAAGCCGCTCGCCAAGGGCGACCAGATCCTGGTCCGCTCGGGGCCGAAGGAAAGCCGCGCCACCGTGGTGGCGATCGAGAAGGCGGTCGACCCCGGCGAGCTCGAGAGCCGCGAGAACAAGGCGATCGGCCGCAACCATGTCGGCGAGATCGACATCTCCCTGTCGAGCCCGATTGCTGCCGATCCCTATACGGAGAATCCGCGCACCGGCCGCCTCGTGATCGAGGTGTCCGGGCGCATCGCCGGTGGCGGCCTGGTGCTGTCGGTCGATGCCGGCCAGCGTGCCGTGCCTGTTGACATCGTACCCGTGGAATCGGCGCTGCGCCTAGATGAGCGCTCCGCGCGCTATCGCCACAACGGCGCCGTGGTCTGGCTCACCGGTCTGCCCGCCTCCGGCAAGTCCACGCTGGCGAAGGCGCTGGAGCGGCGTCTCTTCACCAATGGCGGCTCGCCGATCCTGCTCGACGGCGACACGGTGCGTGCCGGCCTCAACAGCGATCTCGGCTTCTCGGCCGCCGACCGCAGCGAGAACATCCGCCGTCTTGCGGAAGTCGCCACCCATCTCGCCCGCAACGGCCATATCGCCATCGTCGCCGCGGTCTCGCCCGCCCGCGAGGATCGCGCCATCGCGCGCCGTATCGCCGACACGGCGTTCCGCGAAATCCATGTCGCGACACCGGCGGCCGTGTGCGAGGAGCGTGACCCCAAGGGCCATTACAAGAAAGCCCGCGCCGGCGCGCTTGCCTCCTTTACGGGCATCGGCAACGACTACGAGGCACCGCAGGCAGCAGAGCTCGTGATCGACACGTCGACGCGCACGGTCGCCGAGGCGGCGGACGAGATCGAGCAGATGCTGAAGGCATCAGGCGTACTGTTCGACGAAGTCGTGGACCTCGCCGCGAATATTTGAGGCGAGCCCAGCCCCGCTGTCGTCGCCCGGCTTGACCGGGCGACCCGGTATTCCAGAGACAGCGATCGGATACGGAGAAGCCGCGGCGTACCGGATTCCCTGCTTTCGCGGGGAATGACAGCGGTGCGCTAGCCGCCCCCAACTCTCCTTGACATTTTGACAAACCTTTGGGGGTCTTCTCACCGCCCCGATTTTGAGGCTAATAGGTCTCGAGAGCCGCCCCGCGTGGGCGCATTTTGCTGCTGTCGGGTCAAAAGCAGCCAAAAACAGCCATTTCCAACAAGAAAGACCATCATGAAACGCGTTGACGCCCACGGATTGAAGATCGCCCCCGTCCTTTTCGATTTCATCGCCAAGGAAGCCGCCCCGAAAACGGGGATCGCGCCGGATGCGTTCTGGGCCGGGGTGGCCGCTCTCATCAAGGAACTGGGGCCGAAGAACCGGTCGCTGCTCGCCGTCCGTGATCAGCTGCAGGCCAAGATCGACGACTGGCACCGCGCCAATAAGGGCAAGGCGTTCGACCTCGACGCCTACACCGCTTTTCTGAAGGAGATCGGCTATCTCGTCCCCGAGCCGGCGACGCAGACAGTCGAGACCGCCAATGTCGACGAGGAGATCGGCAAGATCTGCGGACCGCAGCTCGTCGTGCCGCTGACCAATGCGCGCTACGCCCTGAACGCGGCGAATGCGCGCTGGGGCTCGCTCTACGACGCGTTCTACGGCACCGACGCGATCCCGCATGATCCCTCGGAAAGCGGCAAGGGCTACAACAAGCCGCGCGGCGACAAGGTGATCGCGAAAGCCAAGGCGTTCCTGGATGCCGCCGTGCCGCTTGCGACCGGCAGCCACACCGATGTCACCGCCTACAGCGTCGTCGCCGGCCAGCTCGCCGTGAAACTCAAGAGCGGCAACGCCACCGCGCTGAAGAACGCCGCACAATTCGCCGGCTTCGTGGGCGATGCCAGCGCGCCGAGCGCTGTGCTGCTCGTCAACAACGGCCTGCATGTCGAGGTGACGATCAACCGCAACAGCGCGATCGGCAAGGACGATCCGGCCGGCGTCGCCGACATGGTGGTGGAAGCCGCGGTCTCGACCATCCTCGACATGGAAGATTCGGTTGCCGCGGTCGATGCCGAAGACAAAGTGCTGGTCTATCGCAACACCCTCGGCCTGATGAACGGCACGCTGTCGGCGGACTTCGAAAAGGGCGGCAAGACGCTGACGCGTTCGCTCAACGCCGACCGCTCCTACAAGACGCCGGACGGCAAGGGTGAGGTGAAGCTGCACGGCCGCAGCTTGCTGCTGATGCGCAATTGCGGCCACCACATGTTCACCGATGCCGTGCTGGACGAAGCCGGCGAGGAGGTGCCTGAGGGGCTGCTCGATGCCGCCGTCTCCGGCCTTCTCGCGATCCACGACCTCAAGGGCAACTCGAAGGTCAAGAACAGCCGCACCGGCTCGGCCTATATCGTCAAGCCGAAGATGCACGGTCCGGACGAAGTCTCGTTCACCTGCGAGATCTTCGACCGCGTCGAGAAGATGCTGGGCCTGCCGGAGAATACGCTCAAGGTCGGCATCATGGATGAGGAGCGCCGCACCACCGTCAACCTCAAGGCCTGCATCCAGCGCGCCTCCAAGCGCATCATGTTCATCAACACCGGCTTTCTCGACCGCACCGGCGACGAGATCCACACCTCGATGGAAGCGGGTCCGATGATCCGCAAGAACGAGATGAAGGCGCAGGCCTGGATCAAGGCCTATGAGGACTGGAACGTCGACATGGGCCTGACCTGTGGCCTGCCCGGGCACGCCCAGATTGGCAAAGGCATGTGGGCCGCGCCGGACAAGATGGCAGACATGCTTCAACAGAAGCTTGCCCATCCGCAGGCCGGCGCCACCACCGCATGGGTGCCTTCGCCGACGGCTGCGACACTGCACGCCCTGCACTATCACCAGGTCAACGTCGTCGCGCGTCAGCAGGAGCTGACCAAAGGCGGTCCGCGCGCAAAACTCTCGGACATCCTCACCATTCCGGTGTCGAAGTCCAACTGGGCTCCTGATGACGTCAAGCAGGAGATCGACAACAACTGCCAGGGCATTCTCGGCTACGTCGTGCGCTGGATCGACCAGGGCGTGGGCTGCTCCAAGGTGCCTGACATCCACGATGTCGGCCTGATGGAAGACCGCGCCACCTTGCGCATTTCCAGCCAGCATCTCGCCAACTGGCTGCACCAGGGCGTGATCACCGAGTCGCAGGTGATGGAATCGCTCAAACGCATGGCCGTGGTCGTCGACAAGCAGAATGCAGGCGATGCGATCTACAAGCCGATGGCGCCCGCCTTCGACGGCGTCGCCTTCAAGGCCGCCTGCGACCTCATCTTCAAGGGCCGCGAGCAGCCGAACGGCTACACCGAATACATTCTCACCGCGCGCCGCCGCGAAGCCAAGGCCCTCGGTTGAAGCTGCAATTCGAACATCAAAAGCCCCGGCTCGCGCCGGGGCTTTTTGTTTGAGACTTTGCGGTCCGGCTAGAACACCGCCAGATATTTCAGCAGCGAGACGATGCCGATGATGATGACGACGACGCGCGCGATCTGCTTGGCGCGACCGTCCATGGGCAGCATGTTGATGAGATAAAGAACGAGAATGATGACGAGAAAGGTGACGAGTACGCCGACGATCATCGCAGGGCCCCTTCAGGCGAATTGCTAATGATGTCCTAACGTCCGTCTCGCGAGTCGGTTCCACCAACGCAACCCGTTGCAACTTCTAGTAAATGCGTACTTCTACCGGCAAACCCCTGCCTAAAACTTTACCCTTTTCGTTTCAGATACCGAAACAGTTCGCTCCTCGCTGCGAGCGGTATGCGATTGCCGATCCTGTCACGCCCCATTCTTCTGGATTTTGCCGGGGCGCTACTGCCGAACTTTGAAATGGGAATTGGGGGACCTCGATGTTGAATCGCCTGAGCGTATCCACGCTTTTGAAGGCCGTGATCGCGATCACATCGGTCTGCGTGGTGATCGCGCTGTCGCTCACCGCCTGGGACTCATGGGACCGCCTCAAGACCGCCAGCCGCATTTCCCAGATCGCGGACGCCTCCGCCGATCTGTTCAAGGCCATGCACAATCTGCGCACCGACCGCTCGACGACCTCGCGTCTTCTGAACGCGACCGAACCGATGGATCCCGAGATCGAGAAGTATCTTCGTGCGCTCCGTGATGCGCAGATGCCGGCAATGGCACGGGCGCTCGAGCTGCTCCCGAACATCGATTTCCCGCGAGCCGGCACGCTGGTGCCGGAGCTCGCGCGTCTCAACAAGCTGCTGATCGAGGAGCAGAAGGAATTCTGGGATAACGTCGCCAAGCCCCGAGATCAGCGCCGTGCGGGCCTGTCCAAGGACTATATGGACACGACGCAGGGCCTGCTCGACGTGCTCGACAATCTTTCGAACACGCTGGCCGCCACCGTCAACCATCAGGACGCCGAGATCGACCAGCTGCTGTCGATCAAGCAGAACGCCTGGCTCTTGCGCAATACCGCGGGCGAGGCATCGCTGATCGTTTCGATGGGGCTTGCAGCCGGCAAGATCACCCCGGAAGCACGCTACAATTACACGCAATATGTCGGCGGTACGAGCGCGATGTGGAAGGCGCTGGAGCTGTCGACTTCGGGCATGCAATTGCCGCCGGCGCTCGCCTCCGCCATGGCCGGCGCCAAGACCGGCTATTTCGAACCGCAATATCTGGCCTTGCGCGACCGTCTCGCGGACGCCCTGGTCAAAGGCGAGAAAGTCGAGATGACCGCAAACCAGTGGAGCCCGATCACGGTCGGCCGCATGGCGAGCGCGGTCGCGGTGGCCGAAGCCGCCCTCGATGCCGCCAGGACGCACACCCTCGACCAACGCGCCGCGGCGCAGCGCGCGCTGACCGTGCAGCTGGTGCTGCTGGCGCTCGCCATCGGCCTTGCCGTCGGCGCCAATCTGCTGGTGAGCCGCCGCGTCATCAATCCGCTCAAGACCATCCGCGACGCGATGCTGAAGGTGGCGGGCGGAGATCTTGCCGTCGACAGCGGCTATCTCGACCGCAAGGACGAGATCGGTGCACTCGCCGGTGCGCTCGAGACGTTCAAGCGGCAGGCCGTCGACAAGCTCAAGGCCGAGCAGCACGAGCGCGAGCTCAACGCCGACGCCGCCGCACGCCAGCGCGCGGTCGAAGCCTATGTCGGCGAGTTCGAGGGCGCGGTGCGCAAGACGCTGGGCGAACTGAACGATGCGTCGGGGCAGATGCGCAAGACGTCGGGCGATCTCTCTGCCGTTTCGCGCCAGACCAACGACCGTGTCCAGGTCGCCAGCAAGGCCTCCAATGAGGCTTCGATGAGCGTCGACAGCGTCGCGGCGGCAGCCGAAGAGCTTTCGGCCTCGATCAATGACATCAGCCAGCAGGCCGCCCATGCCGCAGGCATCGCCGGCCGTGCCGTCAACCAGGCGCGCGACACCGACGGCACGGTGCAGGGCCTGCAGAAGTCGGCGGCCCGCATCGGCGAGGTCGTCGGCCTCATCAACACCATCGCGGCGCAGACCAATCTGCTCGCGCTCAACGCCACAATCGAAGCGGCGCGCGCGGGCGAGGCGGGGCGTGGTTTTGCCGTCGTCGCCTCCGAAGTGAAATCGCTGGCGAGCCAGACGGCCAAGGCGACGGAAGAGATTTCCGAACAGATCGCCGACATCCAGAAGGTCGCGGGTGATGCCATTCACGCGATCCAGACCATCGGCGGCATCATCGGCGAGGTCAACGAGGTCGCGACCGCGATTGCGGCGGCGGTGCAGGAGCAAGGCGCGGCCACGCAGGAGATCACCCGCAGCACCCAATATGCCGCGCAGGGCACAAGAAACGTCTCGGACAATATCACCGGCGTGAAAGCCGATGCTGATGCCGCTGCGGCTGCCGCCGACAACGTGAAGAGCGCCTCCGAGATGCTCGAGGCCCAGAGCAGCCAGCTCGGCCACGAGGTCTCCGACTTCCTCGGCAAGATCCGCGCGGCTTAGGGTACGGTCGCGCTACACTCTCAGTGTCATTCCGGCGAAGGCCGGGATCCATAATCCCGGGGAGTAATTGTAGCGCGAGCCCGGTCACTCCGAGTGTTCGCCAAACCACGTCCTGTGGTGATGGGCCCGGCCTTCGCCGAGGCGACGATGAGGGCGAGACGTGCCCCAAACACCGCCTGCGCTGCAGCTAACTCTTAACACCCGCGCAACTTTGTGACAGCGCTGCTGTCTAAGTTTTTACCCTTTTCGGGCTAAATGCACGTAGCGGCTGCTGAGTGCAGGCGTGTCCAGCGCGCATCCCATTGGTTTCGAAGTTCGTGGGGGCTGCCGTGCAGGGGCCACGAACTTCGAAACGCGTACCGGGGTGTGCAATGCTCAATCGCTTGACCGTATCCACGCTGCTGAAAGCGGTGATCCTCTCCACCGCATTCGTCGTCGTCATCGGCTTCTCGGTCAGCGCATGGAATTCCTGGGCCCGGCTGCAGCAGGCCAACCGGATCGTCGCTGTCTCGGCAGCCTCGGCCGATGTCTTCAAGGCCATGGCCAACATCCGGGCCGACCGTTCCACCACCAACCGGCAATTGACCAGCGACATCAGGGTCGATGCCGACATCGAAAAATACATTCGCGGTATTCGCGACGAATTGATGCCGGCGCTGGCGCGCGCCATCGACATCCTGCCCTCGATCGACCTGCCGCAGCGCGATTCGATCGTGACCGATCTTGTCAGGCTCAACAAGGCGCTGCTGGCGCAGCAGACCGAATTCTGGACCGAAGTCGCCAAGCCCAAGGCCTCGCGCCGTGCGGCGCTCGCCACCGAATATCTCGAGAGCGAGGACGGGCTGATGGCGATCCTCGAAAAGCTCGCGCCGGTGCTGGCCGCCAGCGTCAACCACCAGGACGCCACCATCGACCAGTTGCTGATGATCAAGCAGATGGCCTGGCTGCTGCGCCAGAACGCCGGCGAATCCTCGCTCATCGTCGGCAATGCGCTGGCCAGTGGCAAGATTGCGCCCGAAACTCAGGCCGCCTTCACCAAATTCGTCGGCGCCACCGACGCCGCCTGGAGTGCGGTCGGGCTTGCCGCCACCGGCATGCAAATGCCCCCCGCGCTGTCGGCCGCGATGAGCGAGACCAAATCGATGTATTTCGATCCGCAATACACCACGACGCGCGACGGTATCATCGCGGCCATCGCCAGGGGCGAGAAGCCGTCGATGACAGCCAATCAGTGGAGCCCCTTCTCGGTCGGCCGCATGGCGATCGTCGTCAAGCTCGCCGACACCGCGCTTGCCGCCGCCAAGGATCATGCCGCCAACCAACGTGCAAGCGCGCTGCAATCCCTCCTCGTCCAGCTGGCGCTTCTGGTCACGGCCATCATCCTGACCGGCGCCGCGATGCTGGCGGTGAGCCGCCGCGTGATCACGCCGCTGCACCGGATTCGCGACGCCATGCTGAAGGTCGCTGGCGGCGACCTCGGCGTCGACAGCGGCTATCTCGACCGCAAGGACGAGATCGGCGCACTGGCCGGCGCGCTCGAGACTTTCAAGCAGCAGGCGATCGACAAGCTCAAGATCGAAGAACAGGAGCGCGAGCGCAATGCCGGCGCGGCCGCCCGGCAGCGGGCCATGGAGACCTATGTCGGCGAGTTCGAAGGCGTGGTGCGCAAGTCGCTCGGTGAGCTGAGCGATGCCTCGGCCGAGATGCGCAAGACTTCGGGCGATCTCTCCGCCGTGGCGCGCCAGACCAATGAACGCGTCGAGGTCGCGGGCAAGGCCTCCAACGACGCATCGACCAGCGTCGAGAGCGTCGCCGCAGCAGCCGAAGAGCTCTCGGCCTCGATCAACGACATTAGCCAGCAGGCTGCCCATGCCGCTGGCATCGCCAGCCGCGCGGTCAACCAGGCGCGCGACACAGACGGCACCGTTCAGGGCCTGGCACAATCCGCCGGCCGGATCGGTGAGGTGGTCGGCCTCATCAACACCATCGCGGCGCAGACCAATCTGCTCGCGCTCAACGCCACCATCGAAGCCGCCCGCGCCGGCGAAGCGGGCCGCGGCTTCGCGGTGGTGGCCTCCGAAGTGAAGTCGCTGGCGAGCCAGACCGCCAAGGCGACCGAGGAAATCTCGGAACAGATCGCCGACATCCAGAGGGTCGCGGGCGATGCCATCAACGCGATTCAGGCGATCGGCGGCATCATCGGCGAGGTCAACGAGGTCGCCACCGCGATTGCCGCCGCCGTGCAGGAGCAGGGCGCGGCGACGCAAGAGATCACCCGCAGCACGCAATATGCCGCACAGGGCACCAAGAACGTCTCCGACAACATAACGGGCGTGAAGGCTGATGCCGACATGGCAGCCGGTGCGGCGGACAACGTCAAGCACGCCTCCGAGCTGCTGGAGACCCAGAGCCGTCAGCTCGGCGAGCAGGTCAGCGAATTCCTGGGGAAGATCCGCGCGGCGTAGGGCATCCTGGCGCTACACTCCCGGTGTCGTCCTGACGAAAGAGCGCGCTACTCCTTCGCCACCACCGGAACCTGACGGAACTTCGCGCGCACCGACTCCGGCAACGGCGAGAAGTTCATCGCGACGCCGCGGCGATCGCCGGCGTTGCGATTGGCGACGACGAGGCCATCGGCGCCGGCAACGATGTCGCCCCTGCGCAAGGTCGGATCGTCCTCGGCCTTGACGGAAGCGAGACCGGCCGGGTCCTTGCCGTTACACGTGCAGCCCGCGACGATCTCGTTGCGATAGCGGAAGGCGTTCGGCAGGTCAGAGTAGGCTTTCCCCACCTCGGTCGTGGCCTCGTCGATATTGCTGCCGTAGACCAGCGAGGTTTCGGCGGCCGGGCAGAAGCTCTTGCAGGATTGTGCCTTGCTCTGGGCATCCGCGCCCTGCGCCGGAAAGTAGCGGCCGTCGCAGCCGCGCACGCAATAGGCCGTGCCGCCGCCATAGACGCGCTGGCGCGGTGCGTCGTAACGCGGCGTATCGTCGTCCCTGGGCGGCGCCTGGATTTGCGGTGGTGGCCGCCGGCCAAATCCACCGAACAGCGCCGAGAAGAAATCCTCCGCATGCGCAGGCGGCGCCAGCGCGAGGCCGAACGAAGCGACGACGACCAATGCGGCCGCGCCTCCGGCCAGTCTGCCAATCAAACGTCCCACCATGTGACCTCAAGCCGTTCGTTAGTCCACCGACGACGTCGGGATGTTCAGCGCCTGGCGCCCCGAAGGCAGCGTCGTCACTGCCGGCCGCTTGCGTACGGGATCGCCGCCGCGCGCCATCAGCGGTGCGTTCTTCGGCAACACGACGACTTTGGCGCCGACGCTGACGCGATTGAAAAGGTCGCTGACATCCTCGTTGGTCAGACGAATACAGCCGGAGGACACGAACTTGCCGATCGTCGTGGGATCGTTGGTGCCGTGGATGCGGTATTCGCTGGAGCCGAGATACATCGCGCGCGCACCGAGCGGATTGCCGGGACCGCCGGCGACGAAGCGCGGCAGATAGGGCTGGCGTGCGATCATCTCCGCCGGCGGATGCCAATCCGGCCATTCGGCCTTGCGGCTGATACTCTGCACGCCCGACCAGGTGAACCCCTCTCGGCCGACACCGACGCCGTAACGCATCGCGCGCCCGTTACCGAGCACGTAATAGAGATAGGTGTTGGCGGTATCGATGACGATCGTGCCGGCCGGCTCGTTGCGGTCGAAGCTCACGATCTGCCGTCGCAGGCGATCGGGCAGGATGGCATCCTCGTCGGCCGCCTGCGGCGCTTCGCTGGCGTAGCCCTGAGAGTAGGCCTGATCCTGCGGATAGACCTGGGGCTGCATCGGCGCGTAACCAAGCATTTGCGCCTGAGCCGCGAACGGCACGGTCAGCAAGGCTGTCGCAAAGGCACAAGCGGTGACGATTCGCGGCGAGAAGCTGCGACGGATTACCGAGAACTTTGTCATGTGCTGCCCCGTTGGATGCGTGCATCTGGTGATGCTGCTGTCCTTAGAACGCAGCAGTGCCGACTCAAGTTCCGCCGCGGCGTGCGGAAGCGCCGTCGCAGTCAAGCGAGCGCGACTTCACGAAGGCGCGATGGAACTTCGGCGCGCCAACTGCGTTGCCACTTCATTAATGGGTGCTCGGAGGCTTTCCGTGCGCGGAGAGAGATTGTGCGCGTCCTTCCCAGTGAACGACTGATCTCCGACGGCAGCGAAGGCACCCCATTTCCCGAGAGCCATAGCGAACTGCCGCCGATGATCCGGCGTACCGAGTTCGTCGCCTTCGCGCTGGCCGGCCTGCTTTTGATTGCCGTCGTCGCGGTGCTCTATGCCGCCAGGGCGTTCTTCCTGCCGGTCGTGATGGCGATGGTCGCCGGTACCATGCTTTCACCGGCCGCGACCTTCCTGGAGAAGCGTCGGGTGCCGCGTGCGCTTGGAGCGGTGCTGATCGTGATCGCGGTGACGATGGTGGTCGCCTTCGTCGTTGCACTGATCGCGGTGCCCGCGATGGAATGGAGCTCACGCCTCCCGGAGCTGGGTGCACAGTTGAAGGACAAGGCCCACGTGTTCGACCGACCGCTCGCGCTGTGGAAGGAGCTGCAAACCATGGTCGGCGGCTCCGATGGCCTGCCGACTGTCGCCCTGCCGAAAATGGAATGGGTGCAGCCGACGCTGGAATTCGTGTCGCCGACCTTCGCTGAATTCCTGCTGTTCTTCGCCACCCTGATCCTGTTCATCGCAAGCTGGCGTGATCTGAGACGGGCCATGATCATGAATTTCAGCGACCGCGACGCGCGGCTGCGCACGCTCCGGATCCTCAACGAGATCGAAGTTCATCTCGGCAACTATCTGCTGACCGTTACGGTCATCAATATCGGCGTCGGCATCGCCACAGGCATTGTCTGTGCGCTCACCCGCATGCCCAATCCGGCCGGCCTCGGCGCGCTTGCCGCCGCGCTCAACTTCATTCCGATCATCGGACCGGTCGCGATGTTCGTCGTGCTGGCCGTGGTCGGGCTGGTCGCATTCCCGACCATTGGCGGCGGCCTGATGGCGGCACTCGCTTTCGGCGGTATCACCTTCTTGGAAGGGCACTTCGTGACGCCGACCATCATCGGCCGCAGGCTATCGTTGAATGCGCTCGCCGTCTTTATCGCGCTGGCGTTCTGGACCTGGTTGTGGGGACCGATGGGCGCGTTTCTATCGTCTCCGCTTCTGATCGTGGGGCTGATTCTGAAGGAGCACTTGCTGCCGGAGGACGCGCCGCAATTGCCGCAGGGATGACGGGCACCGCAAATGGAACTTCCGCCACAACCGAACGTTTTCCGTCCGTCTCAACGCCAACAGTTCGGAGCAAGTGATGTCAATATCCGATGGCGAAGCCAGGATGAGAGACTGGACCGACAAAGCCACCGCAGAACGCCTCGAGAAGGATGTAGCAGCCGTGAAAAGCGATATCGCCGCCCTCACCGACCAGATCACCGACGCGCTCAACAATTTCGCCAACACAACGGGCAAGCAGGCCCGCCGCGGCTACAAGCAGGCGCGCCAGAACATGGATTCGACGCTCGACGATTTCTCGGAGCGCGGCAGCGCGATGATGGACGCAGCGCAGGACGCCTATGGCTCGATCGAGGAGACGCTGGAAGACGCGATCACGCAGCGGCCGCTCGCCACGGTTGGTGTTGCAGTCGGCATCGGCTTCCTGATCGGCTTTGCTTGGCGCCGCTGAGGCGCGATCGATCGAGATTCGAGGAGCTAGGCCGTGTTTCAGCGCATCATTGACGGTATCAGCGCATCGACTGGAACGACCATGCGGCTGACATCGCTGGCCGCAGGTGTGGCGTTCGCGCTGTTCATCACCACATGTTTCCTCTGCGCGGCGGCGTTCATCTCGGTCCTCGACAAATACGGCCCCGTGCAGGCCTGCCTTGCCGGTGCCGGCATCTTCTTCCTGCTGACGCTCACGGCAGCAGGGAGCTATTGGGGCTACAAGCGGGAGACGCAGAAGCGCGCCCGCATCGCCGCCGAGCGCGCAGCGAAATCCGCTGCCTCAAGCATGCTCGCTGATCCCATGCTACTGGCGACGGGTTTACAGGTCGCGCGCGCCATCGGGATCAAGCGGCTGTTGCCAATCCTGGCGATCGGCGGTGTTGCGCTCGGCATCATGGCAAGCCGTCTCGGCGCGACCGATGAGGCATCGGCCGAGCCGGCCGAGTAAGAGCGCTGCGCGATAAGAAAGTTGCGCCGCCGGTCAGGCGAGTAGCCCGATTGAAATCGAAAAGCCCTTCTCTGCGCAATATTTCATCAGGCGGAGTAAATCCGCCCTGCTTCACGCGATCGCTACTCGGATAGGCAGACGCTTGCCGCTAAAAGCATCGCCCGTGATTCCAAAAGTCATTTTCCGCGATGAAACCGTCCGTCAAGGCGAATCTTTCCGCATTTCGGCACGATGCCCGTCTCTACCTGACGCTCGGCATTGCGAACTGGTCCGTGTTCGTCGACCACATCCCGAACAACGTCGTCAACCTGCTGACGCTGCGCAATTTCGGCTTCAGCGGCGCCGCCGACCTGTTCGTGTTCGTGGTGGGTTACGGCGTTGCCATCATCTACGGCAGGATGGCGCTGGAGCGCGGCTATCTCGTCGCCGCGACGCGCATCTTCGGCCGCGTCTGGCGGCTTTATGCCGCCTATGTCGTGCTGTTCGTGATCTACATCGACGCCATCGCCTACGTCGCCTCCCAGTCGATGGCGCCGGAGATCATCAGCGACTACAACATCTCGGGTATTCTCGAGCACCCGCTGCGCATTCTGGTCCAGGGATTGGTGCTCCAGGAGGAGCCCCTCAACCTCGATCTTCTGCAGCTGATGATCCCGCTGATGGCTTTCTTCCCATTCGCATTGTGGGGCCTGCTGCGGCGTCCGAACGTGACCGTTGCCGCCTCGGTCGCGCTGTATCTCGCCGCGCGCTGGTTCGGCTGGACTTTTCACGCCTATCCCGATCTGGAATGGACCTTCAATCCGCTCTGCTGGCAGATGCTGATGGTGCTGGGCGGCTGGTTCGCCGTCACCGGCGTGTCAGGTCATGAACTTCACAGGATCTCCTGGCTTCGTGCGCTCGCGGGCGCCTACCTCGTCCTGGCGATGGCCATCACCATGATGCGCCATTCGCCGGCCCTGTCCGCCTATTTGCCTGAGTTCGTTCTCAACGGCATCTCGCCGGCCGACAAGGAAAACCTCGCGCCCTATCGCGTGATCCACTTCCTCGCGCTCGCCTTCCTTGCGACATACCTCATTCCCGCCGATCATCCAGGGCTGCAGTGGAAGCCGCTTCAGATGGTGATCAGATGCGGCGAGGAATGGCTCGCGGTGTTCTGCATCGGCGTGTTCCTGTCCTTCGCCGGCCATCTCATCCTGATCACCGGCGCCAATCTGGTCGTGATCCAGATCGGGGTGAGCCTCGCCGGTTTCGCGGCAATGACGGCGGTGGCCTATTATATTTCCTGGTCGCGGCGGCAGGACGGTCCGGCGGCCGTGCGGCAGCGAGCCTGACCGGGACCGCCACGCGAATCCACTAGGCCGGGCGCCCCACCTGCGCTATGCGGAACGAGGCGACCGGCTGCAATGGCGGCCTCTGCGCAGGAGAGACCGGCTTGGTCATGGCGAAAGGCACGAGCGTTACGGCCGAGGGCGCCCCCCGGCGCGGCAGGCCGCGTTCGATCGAGACCACCAACGCCATTCTCGAAAGTGCCTACACGCTGATGGCCAAGACCGGCCTTGCCGCCACCACGATCGATGCGGTGGCGCGCCACTCCAACGTCTCCAAGATGACGATCTACAAATGGTGGCCGTCACGGGAGGCGCTGATGATCGACGCCTTTCTCCACCACGCGGCTCAAATGCTGCCGCTGCCGCCGGCGAGCGCAGGCACGCCTGCCGTGCGCGCGCGCCGCCATGCCGTGGCCTATGCCGAAGCCCTGCAGGGCGAGTTCGGCAAGGTGCAGCTTGCCGTGATCTCCGAATGCATTTCCAAGACCGGTTCGGCGGAGCTGTTCTATGCCCGCTACCTCCAGTTTCGCCGCGACGCGCTGGTGGAGATGATCGCGACCGGCCAGCGCGACGGCAGCATCTTCGCCGAGGCGCCGGCGGCGGATCTATATGACGCGATCTATGGCAGCCTGTTCTACCGCTACATCTTTGGCATCACGCCAATCACGCCGGCCTATGCGCGGTCTTTGGTCGATCTGGTGTTGCGACCGAAGGGCTAGAGCATGATCCGGAAAAGTGTGCAGCGGTTTTCCGAAAAGATCATGCTCAAACAACAACCTAAAGCGCGATGACGATTCAACCCAATCTCATCGCGCTACAGGCATTCGATTTCTTGAGGCGTGATCCGCCATCAGCTTGCGTTGAGCTCGCGAGCGCGTCGTGGTCGTAACCCTGCGCCGACACGCGGCAAGGCCGCCATGCTTGTGCGAAGCTTGACTCGCAAACCCCTGGAAACTCCGCACGACTACGGTGTTTTGTGAGGAGAGTTGCGTCGTTGCTGGACAAGTCAAAACTTTTCCACAAAATATTCACGTCGCGTCTAAATTGATTCGTGTGCGTTGCGTCGCCTCCGTAAACTTATCCTGACGGGCTGGTTCATGACTCATCGCCAAGAGGTTGGCCAAGGCGCGGCCAGCCGTGAAATCGCGGCACGCTGGTGCGCTCTCGCCGAACAGCGGCTGGAACATCTCTCCGAAATGTTCGAGACCGGCCGCTGGCGCCGTTACCACTCCGAACTCGCATTTCTCGAGAACATCCAGGAAGCCAAGCGTGCGGTCCAGACCTGGCGCGCGCTTGCGAATGGTAGAGACGTTGCCGCGGCCGCCGCGAGCGTGACCTCCGCTTTCGGCTGGTCACCGGCGACGATGTCCCGCCCGGTTCCGAGTGAGCAGGCTCAGACCTTGCAGCCGAAGGCCGTTCACATCGCGCCCGAGACCTCCGTGCCGGTCAGGCTCGAGCCCAAGCTCGACATGCTCGCCGAAATCACGGAAGCCCCGATCGCGCCGCTTGCCGAGCCCATACCGGTCGGGGTGGCCGCTCTGATGGCGTCGTTTACAGCGCCCGCCGAGATGCCATTGCTCAAGGCGCCCGCCGCGAGGGCGCCGGGCGCCGCACCTGCCGTGAGGTCGCCGGTCGCCGCGCCGGTCGCGGCGGCCGCGACGCGCAGCGCGCCTGCCGTGAAGCCACCCGTGGCCGCCCCCGCCGCGATGGCGACGCTTCTGCCGCAGTTCACCCCGCCGGCCGAGGAGATCGTCGCCGCCCCCGAGCGCGTCGTCGAATTCACCTTCAGCCTCGACGGCCTCGAAGCAAAGTACCCGCTGCTGCGGAATTCGTTCTAGGCCCAGTGAACGCGGCGTACGCCTTCTCCAGCCGTCATCCTGAGGTGTGAGTGGCGCGATGCAAGCATAGCGCCGGGAGCCTGGAAGGATGTACAGCCCGACTGCCGCGGCGGTGCCTACTGCCGCACCGCGTTGCCGCTAACCATCACCTGCGCAAAGCGCTGGGCACCGTCGGCCGACAGGTCCGCCGTCACGGCGCGCGCGTGCTCCAGGCCGACGATGGCGCCGCGCGGAGTTTCCGAGATCATGTTGTTGTTGATGAGGGCGGTGCCGGCGCCTGATACGACGGAGACGCCGATGCCGGCCAGTGCCTTGCGGATCACGTTGCCGGTGATCGCAACGTCGCGCAGATATTTGCCCCAGCCGGCAACGATGCCGTAGGACGGTGCATTCTCGATCACATTGCCTGTCACCGAACTATCCGCCTCGATGTAAATGCCGACGCCCGCGTCATCGTCCGGCGCTGTGCCGATCGGCCGCTTCGGGATCAGATTGCGGATGATATTGCCTTGAACGACCGCAATACGTCCGCCCTCGTTGAAATTGCAGACGGAGACGCCGACGGCGGCGCCGTCGACAATGTTGTTGGCAATCACCGCGGCTTCGAATGCGAACTCGGAATAGAGTGCGACCTCGCGCACGTCGCTGACGCTGTTGCCCGATATGTGGATGTTGGAGGCCGAATTGCCCCGCACCGCAGAGTAATCGCAATTTCTGATGCGGTTGCCGCGGACGATCACGTTGCCGGCGCGGAAGGCGTTGATGGCGTTGCCATACTGTCCGGAGCCGCCGGGGCCGGCCTTGATGTCCTCGATGCGATTGTCGGCGACAATGGTGCCGTCATCCCCGATCGCGGTGCGCAGGATCTCGATGCCGTTGTCGTTGGTGCCGATGATGGTGTTGCGTGAGACGCTGAGGCCTCTGGCGTCGAACGAGACCACCGCGGTCACCGCGATGTCAGTGAAGATGTTGCCGGAGATATCGCCCGATACCTGCTCGAGCCAGATGCCGCTGCCGCCCGATGCCGTAATTCCGCAATCGGTGATACGAACGTCGCGGCCCCCGAGGACATGGATCAGCCCGCGCCGCGTCGGAAGCGGAATGCCGCCGCCATCGAAGATGATGCCAGTGAGGCCGATCGCGTCAGAGCCGTCGCTCTGGATCGCAGATGCTCCGCCAGTGAAGACAAGCTTGGTCGCCCCGCGCACGCCGATCAGTTGCGCCCTATCAGGCAGCCGCAAAAGGCCGGTGCGATAGACCCCTGGTGGCAGCGCCAGCGGTGTCTGCAGGCGCGAGGCTTCGTCAATGGCACGCTGGAGCACACGCGTCTGATCCTCGCTGCTGCCCGGCCGCACGCCGTATTGGGTCGCGTCGCGGCCAAGCAGGGAGGTCAGCGGGGCTGCGCGTGCGGCGTCGGCAGGCATCGCGAGTGCCCCGGCGATGCCGGCGGTCGAAGCTCCCAAGAGGTGACGGCGGTTGAGGTCCATGACGCGTCCTTCGGCGGACGCGGGGCGTGTCCGCGAGGATTAGGTAGCGCAGGGCGGACGGGCTCGTCGGGATTGTTCGCGGTAGGGTTAAATGTTTACCGCAAGGCCTGCGTGTTCCGCGCCTTTCTTGCCAGCTGCACCATCTCCATCAGCATCGCTTCCCCCGCATCCACCAGTTCCTCCGGCGTGATCCGGGGGGCGCCCTTGCGTCGGACTGCGCCGCTGCGCGCAAGCAGCGGAATGTGGATGAAGGCGGCTAGCTTCGGCCCGCCCGCCCTGACATTCTCGATCGCGCGCCAGCTCAGATAGTTGCAGAGATAGGCGCCGGCGTCGCGCGAAGGCCGCGCATCGATGCCGGTGCGCCGCGCGGCGCGCAACAGCTTGGCGGTGTGCGGGCCGAATGTCATGGCATCGGCATGACCGGCGATGCCGCGCTTGCTGGAGCGGGTGTTGGCCGCATCGGGCCAGAGCATGGTGACGGCGTTGCGTGCGCGGCTTTCGATGCGGAGGTAAGGTGTGCGCGCAGCGAGCCCGAACATCAGCAACGCATCGGGCTTCACCTTCGCCAGCACATCAGGCAATTGCCGGTCGACCGCGGCATAGGTCACCGGAAAGATATGGCGCGATAGCGCGACATCGTCGAGCGCCGGCCGGCGCAATTGCGCCAGCCGCGCCACGAGCGGCTGCGTCGGATTGTATGGCGCACCGGGGAACGGGCCGAAGCCGGTAAGGAGAATGCGGAGCTTGTCGCTCATTGCAGCAACTCCAATATCTGCTCGGCGGCGAGCGCCGGGGTGAGATGGCCGTCGGCAACTTCGGCCTCGATCTTCCGGACCTTGGTCCGCACGGACGTTTCGCTGCGCAGCCGCGAGAGCATGCGTTGCTCCAGCATCGACCACATCCACTTCACCTGCTGCTCGCGCCGCCGCGCCGCGAACTCGCCGGATGCGGTCATCGCCTTGCGGTGATCCAAAATCTTCTGCCAAAGCTCGGCAATGCCGGTGCCGGCCAGCGCCGAATAGGTGATGACGGGCGGATGCCAGTGTTCGGAGCGGGGGCTGAGAATATGCAGCGCGCCGCGATAGTCGGCCGCGGTGATGTTGGCGCGTTTGAGATTGTCCCCGTCGGCCTTGTTGATCGCGATCATATCGGCGAGCTCGACCAGACCCTTCTTGATGCCCTGCAATTCGTCGCCGCCGCCCGGCAGCATCAGTGCGAGGAAGAAATCGGTCATGTCGCAGACCGCGGTCTCGGACTGGCCGATGCCGACGGTCTCGACCAGCACGACGTCGAAGCCGGCGGCCTCGCACAGCAGCATCGCCTCGCGCGTCTTGGCCGCAACGCCGCCGAGCGTGCCCGACGACGGCGAGGGGCGGATGAAGGCATCGTCGGACGCTGACAGCCGCGCCATCCGCGTCTTGTCGCCGAGGATCGAGCCGCCGCTGCGCGCCGAAGACGGATCGACCGCGAGCACGGCGACCTTGTTGCCTTGCTCGATCAGATAGGTCCCGAGTGCATCGATGGTGGTGGATTTGCCGACGCCGGGCGAGCCGGTGATACCGACCCGGACCGCCTTGCCGGTGTCGGGCAGCAGCATCTGAACGAGTTCGCGCGCCTGTGCCTGGTGATCGCTTCGCCGGCTCTCCACCAGCGTGATGGCGCGCGCCAAGGCCGCACGATGGCCTGCGCGGAGCTCGCGGGCCAGCGAGGCAATATCAAGCGAAGTCTTCTTCTCAACCATGACCTGCTTTACAACGGCGGACGCGAGCAGGCGAGGGCCCTCGGGCCTGGATCAATCGGGCTTGGTCAATAGGCCTTGGTCAATCGCGCTTTGGCAGATCAGGCCTACCCCTTCTTCGGGGCTTCGGTCAGCCTGGTGGCGACGTCCGGGTTCAGTCCCTATTCCTGCTCGTCAGCCTTCGGCCGTGCTCCCCCGAAGATGCGGGCCCCTTCCGGCGAGACATAGGGCTTCAACGTCTCCCACGGAACAAAAGCGACATATTGGCCTTCTGCGTAAGCGCCGACCGCATAGGGCGGATAGTGGAAGGTGAGGCCGGAGCTCTTGCCTGTCTCGGTCGACGGCGCGAGCGTCACCGCGCCGATCTTGAGCAGGCTCGGCTCCAGGCCCTTGAACCATTCCTCGGTCGCGGTCTGGCTCGTGTCGCGCTTCTTCTTCTCGATTTTCAGCGAAGCGATCACAGCCTTTACCATCGTCTTCATGGTCGCGCCGCCATCGGCTGTCTCGGTGAAGAACGGGCGGATCGAGATGCGCTTGTTCTCGGACTTGTCCCAAAGCACCGTGTTCACATCGGTATTGGGATGGGCGCCATGGGTGTCCATGTAGTCGTCGCGAAGCACGCTGACATAGCGGTCGGCAACGACCGAGCGAATCGAATATTTGCGCTCGAAGTCCCAGCTGCCGTCCCTGAAGAATTGCGGATCTTCTTTTCGCGAGGCGGCAGCGTCAGCCGTGTTCTTGTCGAGCCACTTCCTGCCTTCGGCGAGACAATCGGCTGCGAGCGGCGCATCGGCCTTGATCTTGTCGTCGAGGAAGACGCGCGCCTCGATGTTCCTGTTCTTGACGATCGCGTCCGGCTTGGGGTCGGCGGCGAGAGCCGGGGAGGCCACGGCAATCGTTGCGACGGCGGACAGGATCGCGAGCAGCCCGGCCCGCGCGTTTGGATGATGATAGGTCACGTCAATATCCACCAATTCTGCACCCGACCGCTGTAGCGGCGCTCGGATGTCTGTATGAGCATCATGACCGCGAGATGAACCGGCGCAGAACGCGCGGCGGTCAACACCGGGACGTGAAGATTTGTCGCGGCAACAGGCCCGCCGGTTTGATGCGGGCAGCCCAACGGCGGCGGAATTACGCCGCCGCCTCGCTGTGACCGAGCCGGGCATTGAGCTTGCGGATCAGCTCCTCGGCCGCTTCCGCGATCACGGTGCCCGGCGGGAAGATCGCCTCGGCACCCGCCGCATAGAGTGCGTCGTAATCCTGCGGCGGCACCACGCCACCGACGATGATCATGATGTCCTCGCGGCCCTGCTTCTTCAGCGCGGCTTTGAGCTCCGGCACCGCCGTGAGATGGGCGGCCGCGAGCGAGGAGACGCCGAGGATGTGGACGTCGTTCTCGACCGCCTGCCGCGCCGCCTCGTCGGCCGTGGCGAACAGCGGTCCGATATCGACGTCGAAGCCGATATCGGCAAACGCGGACGCGATCACCTTCTGGCCGCGGTCATGGCCGTCCTGGCCGATCTTGGCGACGAGGATACGCGGACGACGGCCCTCTGCCTCTTCGAACGCGTCGATCAGCGCCTGAACCTTCTCGACCTGGTTGCCCATGCTGGACGCCTCCCGCTTGTAGACGCCGGTGATGGATTTGATCTCGGCGCGGTGCCGGCCGAACACCTTTTCCATCGCGTCCGAAATCTCGCCGACGGTCGCCTTGGCGCGCGCCGCGTCGATCGCGAGGGCGAGCAGATTGCCGTTGCCTTCGCCGGCCGAACGCGTGATCGCGGCAAGCGCAGCATCGACGTCCTTCTGGCTGCGCTCGGCTTTCAGCCGCGTCAGCTTGTCGATCTGCAGACGCCGGACATTGGTGTTGTCGACCTTGAGGATGTCGATCGGCGCCTCGTCCGTCGGCTTGTACTTGTTGACGCCGATCACGGCCTGCTTGCCGGCATCGATGCGAGCCTGGGTCTTGGCCGAGGCCTCTTCGATGCGCAGCTTGGGCACGCCGGCTTCGATGGCCTTGGCCATGCCGCCGAGCTCCTCGACCTCCTGGATATGGCCCCACGCCTTCGCGGCGAGATCGCGCGTCAGACGCTCGACATAATAGGATCCGCCCCAGGGATCGATGATGCGGGTGGTGCCGCTCTCCTGCTGCAGGAACAGCTGGGTGTTGCGGGCGATGCGCGCCGAGAAATCCGTCGGCAGCGCCAGGGCCTCGTCGAGCGCGTTGGTGTGCAGCGACTGGGTGTGGCCTTGCGTCGCCGCCATGGCCTCGACGGTCGTGCGCATCACGTTGTTGAACACGTCCTGCGCGGTCAGCGACCAGCCCGAGGTCTGCGAATGCGTGCGCAGCGAGAGCGAGCGCGGGTCCTTGGGATTGAAGGGCTTCAGCAGCTTCGCCCAGAGCAGACGCGCGGCGCGCAGCTTGGCGACTTCCATGAAGAAGTTCATGCCGATCGCCCAGAAGAACGACAAGCGTGGGGCAAAGCGGTCGACGTCGAGGCCTGCGGCAAGTCCGGCGCGCAAATATTCGACGCCGTCGGCGAGCGTGTAGGCGAGCTCGAGGTCCTGCGTCGCGCCCGCCTCCTGCATGTGATAGCCGGAGATCGAGATCGAATTGTATTTCGGCATCTTCTGTGAGGTATAGGCGAAGATGTCCGAGATGATCCGCATCGAGGGCGCGGGCGGATAGATGTAGGTGTTGCGCACCATGAACTCTTTCAGAATGTCGTTCTGAATGGTGCCCGACAGCTTCTCCGGCGGAACGCCCTGTTCCTCGGCGGCGGCGACGTAGAGTGCGAGGATCGGCAGCACCGCGCCGTTCATGGTCATGGACACGCTCATCTGGTCGAGCGGAATCCCCGCAAACAGCGTGCGCATGTCGTAAATGGAATCGATGGCAACGCCGGCCATGCCGACGTCGCCGCCGACGCGCGGATGGTCAGAGTCATAGCCGCGATGGGTGGCGAGATCGAACGCGACCGAGAGGCCCTTCTGTCCGGCCGCGAGGTTACGGCGGTAGAACGCGTTGGAATCCTCCGCCGTGGAGAAGCCGGCATATTGCCTGACCGTCCAGGGCTGGTTGACATACATGGTCGGGTAGGGGCCGCGCAGGAACGGCGCGATGCCCGGATAGGTGTCGAGGAAGTCGAGCCCGGCAAGATCTGCCTCGCCATAGGCTGGCTTGACCAGAATGCCCTCGGGCGTCAGCCACGGCTCGGCGCTGCCTGACGGCGCGGCGGTTGCGGTTCGCTCGAAGGCGATATCTGCGAAGTTCGGAATGCGGGTCATTTCTTGGAATCCTCAAAGCTGCGATGGTGCTCGATCAGCCTCTGCAAATTCTTCTTGTAGACTGGATCATCCAGCCGGCTCTTGGTCATTGCGCCAGATCCGCTCCACAGCATATGCGCGAAAAGTCCTCCGAACTTCACTTCCGCAAAACCGAGCAATAGTCCGCCGAGCAGCTGAAGCATGGCATAGCCTATCACTGTCTCAATCATGATCCGGATGCTGATGGCTGACGATGGTCGCCATCTTCTCCGGCCCGTAATTCTGCTGCGTGGTCTGGCTTGGCAAATTGGAGATGCCGACCACCCAGCCGAGGCGGGATTCAGTTCCGTATTGCCGCGTCGGGACCAGCCGGTCGGGCCGGTCGAAGGCGCCGGTCATGATCTCGATCCGGTCGCCGTCGATGCGACGGAAGCTCAGCGGCGTGCCGCACGCGGCGCAGAAATCGCGCATCGCGATCGAGGAGGAGCGGAACGCGGACGGCTGTCCCCTGGTCCATGCGAAATCGGTGCGGTTGACGTCAGCGAAGGAGGCGAACGGCGCGCCGCTTGCCTTCTGGCACATCCGGCAATGGCAGATCGAAACCCGGTTGGGCGTCGCCGAAATCGCAAAGCGCACCGCGCCGCATTGGCAGCCGCCGGTGAGAACGGGTTTGCTCGCGTCGGTCATGCCTGGTCCAATCGCATATAAGCATCTTGCAGCGTGGCGAGCGCGTCACACCCGGCGAAGACGAATCCTGTGACACCGGCGGCCCGCAGTGCCGCCTCGGCTTCAGCCGGGCGACCTGCCAGATAGATATGTCGCGCGCCGGCCGTTTGCAGGGCCTTCGCGGCGGCTTCGGCCTGTTCCGCATAGACCTTGTCGCTGGAACAAAGGCATGCGAGTGCGGCGCCGGACGCCCTGAAGGCATCAGCCAGCTTGGCCGGATCGCCAAACCCTTCGCCGTCGACCGCCTGGATGCCGCCCGTCTCGAAGAAGCTTTTTGCAAAGGTCGCGCGCGCGGTGAAATCGGCCGGCGTGCCGAGATTGGCCAGGAACACGCCCGGGCGTTTGCCGCGCGTCTTCAGCACAGCATCGGATTTGTCGCGCAGCGCTTCGAACGGCGCGGCGAGGCGCATCGGCACAAGCGCGTCGAACTTGCATTTGGGCTCGCCCAGGGACGTCGGCGCGGCAGGCTGCACGTCCAGCACGGTGGCGTCGGCCTCGTGCAGATTGGGAAACTCGCTGGCGCCGGTCAGCACGTCGCGGCGCTTTGCGATGTTGGCTTCGCGCGCCTTGCGCGTTGCGGCGATCTTGCCCTGGAACAGGCCCTGCTGGAGCGCGGCGAAAGCGCCGCCGGCTTTCTCGCTCTCCTGGAACAAGGCCCAGGCCGCCTCGCAGAGCTGCGCCGTCAACGTCTCGATGCCGCCGGATCCCGCCGCGGGGTCGCTGACCTTGGCAAGGTTGCTCTCTTCCAGCAGCAGGAGTTGGGTGTTGCGCGCAACGCGCCGAGCGAAGGCATCGGGCAGTCCGCGCGCCAGCGTGTGCGGCAGCACGGTGATCGCGTTGGCACCGGCAAGTCCGGCCGCGAACGTTGCCATCGTTGCACGCAGCATGTTCACGTAGGGATCGCGCTGCGTCAGCATGCGCCAGGCGGTCTCGGCTGCGATGAAAGCCGGTCGAGGTGCGAGGCCGCACGCCTGCTCGATGCGGGCCCACAGCTGCCGTAACGCCCGGAACTTGGCCATGGTCAGGAACTGATCGGCGTCGGCGCAGAGCCGGAACGAAATCGCATTGCGCGCGGCATCGAGATCGATGCCGCCGCGCTCGAGCATGCGCAGATAAGCGACGGCAAGCGACAGCGCGAACGCCAGCTCCTGGGCCTCGGAACCGCCGGAATCGTGCACGGGGCGGCCGTCGGCGAGTACGAACGGACCTTTGAAGCCGCGTCCGACCAAGCCCGACACGATGCGCACGAACGGCGTTTCGTACTCCGACCACTGCGCGAGCGCGCCGCCGCGCACGGCGAATGTGCTCAGGGCTTGATAGTTGAAGCGCACGTCAATCTTGGCGGGATCGAGCTTCCTGGCCTCGACCATATCGGCGAACAGCGTGCCGGCATCCTGCCGGCCGGCCACCGGGTTGAGCGCAATAGCGACGCCGGCATCGAGGAACACACCATCGAACAGCCGTTCCAGCGTCGCCGGATTGGCGTCGATGACACCAAAGCCGCGCGCGCCAGGCCCCCCGGCGAACTCGATCTCGAGGCCCGTGGCGCCATTCTCGAGATCCTGCAGGGCCTGCGCATTCGCTGTCGCCGCATCGGGGTGATCGACCCGCTGCATGATCAACCATGGTGCAGCGGCCGCTCGCCCCGTCGTGAGCGGCGCGCCCTTGGCGCGCGGATAGAGCGGCTCGATCTTCAATCCGTCATAAGTCTTGCCGACCAGCTTCTCGAACGGCGCGCCCTTCAGCACGCCGTCGACCAGCTTGCGCCAGTCAGCGTCCGTCGCCTTGGGAAAATCGGCCGCCAGCGGCAGATCGTCAGTTACGGAGGTCATACGGCCAAGGGCTCCCGAACATCTTGTTATGCGCAGGCGAATTTGCCACGGCGGGCCGTCCCTGCAAACGGTCGATTTTGGTTAACCGGTATCCGGAAGCCGCTCAATGCCTTGCGTTGAGACGCTGGCGAGCGCGTCACGCACACGAATGCCTGAGATCACGCGGTCCGGCGCGATTTCGGCGAGCGGCACCAGCACGAAGGCGCGCTCGAACAGCCGCGGATGCGGCAGGGTCAGGTCGGGCTTTTTCATCGCCACATCGTCATAGGCGATCATGTCGAGATCGAGCGTGCGCGGGCCCCAGCGCCGCTCCTTGTCCCTGATGCGGCCGAATTTCTGCTCGACCTTCTGCATGACGAACAAGAGCGCGTGCGGATCGAGGTCGGTCTCGATCTCGACGCAGGCATTGATGAAGGGATCCTGGTCCTCGTCGCCCCAGGGCGGCGTCGCGTAGTCCGACGAGCGCGCGATCATTGCGGCTTGCGCCATGCCGCAGACATGGGCGATCGCCTTCTTGAATGTCGCGCGGACATCGCCGACATTGCCGCCGAGGGCGATCAGTACGTTTCCCATGTCAGGGGTGCCGCGAGCGCGTGAGCATGATCCCGACGTCGTCGAAGATCGCGGCGATCGGCGCATGCGGCTTGTGCACGGTGATCTTCACCGCGCGGATGCGCGGAAAGTTCGCAAGGATGGCGTCGGCGACGGCGCCCGCTGCGCGCTCCAACAGCCTGTAATTGGTGTTTTTGAACGCCGCCGTGGTGGTCGCCACGACATCGGCATAGGAGACCGTATCGGCGAGCCGGTCGCTGCGCGCAGGCTCCGACAAATCAGTGTAGAGTTCGAGATCGATGACGAAGCGCTGGCCGACTTCGGTTTCGTGATCCATCACGCCATGGCGGGCATGGATCGACAGGCCGGTGACGAAGATCGTGTCGGTCATTGCTTGCTCTCGATTGCGTTGGCGACCCGCAGCGCCTGCACGGTCTCGGCGACGTCATGGGTCCGGATGATCCTGGCGCCCTTCTGCGCGGCGATCAGATGCGCGGCGATCGAGCCGCCGAGCCGCCCCGATGGCTCCGACGGCGACACCGAGGCGATGAAACGCTTGCGGGAGGCGCCGACCAGCACCGGCAGGCCGAACGTGTCGAGCTCGCCCAGGCGCGCCAGCGCGATCATGCTCTGCTCGGCGGTCTTGCCGAAGCCGATGCCGGGATCCAGGACGATCTTGTCGCGTGCGATTCCGGCTTTCGCCGCGATATCGAGCGAGCGCAGGAAAAATGCCTTCATGTCGGCGACGATGTCGATGGCGGAATCGACGCTCTCGCGGTTGTGCATGACGATGACGGGAGCGCCTCGTGCGGCGATCAGCGGCGCCATGCCGGCGTCGCGCTGCAACCCCCAGACGTCATTGGCGATGGCCACACCCAGATCAAGTGCGAATGCCACGACGTCCGCCTTCATGCTGTCGATCGAAACAGGCACGCCAAGCGCGACGATGTCCGATAGCACCGGTTTCAGCCGGGCCAGTTCGTCCGCGGCCGTGACCGGCTGGGCGCCCCTGTAAGGGCGGGTGGATTCGGCGCCGATATCGATGATGTCGGCGCCGGCGTCGATCATCGTCCGCGCCCTTTCGAGCGCCCGGTGCGGAGCAATGAAGTCTCCGCCGTCGGAAAAGGAATCCGGCGTCACGTTGAGCACGCCCATCACCGCCGGAAGAGGCCGTTCCAGCAGCGTCCGCAGCACGTCAGGCCCGGCGGGCGGGACGGATGGGGAGGGCGAGGCGTTCATGCGGCCCGTTTAGCGGTAGCGGAGGGGGAGTCAAGACGGGATTGGGCAGCAGCCTACGCCACTGTTTGACCGTCACCCTGAGGTGCTCGCCTCTTCGGCGAGCCTCGAAGGGCGACGCCCGGCTCTCTCCGCGTGGCGGCAGCGTGGCCGTGCATCCTTCGAGGCTCCCGGCGCGATGCTTTGCATCGCGCCACTCGCACCTCAGGATGACGGAGAGGCGGCTTGCCCTAATACGTAATCTTCGGCGGCAGCTTCCTCGCCTTGGCGATGATGTCGCCGACCGACTTTTCGGATGGCAGGATACGGACGAGCTTCTTCCGGTCGTTGACCTCGCGCATGCTTTGCGCCAGCCTTGCTGGGTTCCGATAGGCGAGCTCGCGCACGGTGGTCACGCCAGCGGCGCGGACCAGGCCCACTTTGGCCCGGCCCATGCCGGGAATACGCATGTAGTCGGAGACGTTGGCCCATTCCAGGAGCTGCTGCTCGCTGATGCCCGTCTTGGCCGAGAGCGCCTTGCGCCCCTTGGCGGTGCTCGCGGCTTCCAGCAATGCGTCGGTGGTGCGGATACCTTGCGCCTTCAGCTTGTTGGCGGCAAAGGCTGGCAGGCCCTCAATCTCGGAGATCGGATATGTCATGATACTCGATGTGAAATACGGCAGCTTCAGGCGAACTGGCTAAGGCCCGGCGTCCCTGCGATGATCTTGCCCATCTGATCCGCTCCGATTTTGTCTCGGCCGTAGCGGAATAGTTCACGTGCCACGTTCTGGATGTCGGACACGCCAAGGCCGAGACCCATCAGGCGCGTGCCGACGGCCATCAGCCCGCCGCCCATCAGCCGCGACAGTCCGCCGCCGTTCCTTGATGCTTCGATCGCGCCTTCTGCACCGGGGATGTGGTCGATCAGGGCCTGCACGCTGTCGGACGGACCTTCGCTGCGAAGGAAGCCCAAAATAATGCCGACGGTCTTTTCAGCGACAGCACTATCCATGCTGGCGTTTGTCGCCAGCCGCCCGATCAGCTCGTCCATATTGGCCCGCCCCTCAGCCGGTTCACATGCCGGAGTATTGTTTCAAAAAGTGATCTTGAGCCGGTGTGATGTGAAATACAAGCGATGAACGCACGCGACGATCCGATTCATTCTCTAAGACGCGAAGAGTGTTGCAGCGATGCAAGAGCAGAGAAGAAATTCATGAAAAATTGCCGCGCTGCGAATGCGCGCTTCCGACTTTTGGCGCATGCCGTGCGCGTTATCTCCGACAATGTCGCAAATCGATGCCGTCTTGAACGGTTTCAATCGGCTTGCGACATGCGTTAAACTACGGAACTGGTTGGGCCTGAGTTTCAATACGCGAAACCAACAGAGATAGAGAGAGTGATGGCGGCGCAGGACAATAAGCTCGGCGATACCGACGACAAGATCTTCGTCGGCAAGGGAGACGAGCTGGCCTGGCTGACATTGGCGCTTGCCAATCGCCACGGCCTCGTGACCGGCGCGACCGGAACGGGCAAGACGGTCACGCTGCAAGTGATGGCGGAGGGATTTGCGCGGGCGGGTGTTCCGGTGTTCGCCGCCGACATCAAGGGCGATCTCTCCGGCATCTCCGAGGTCGGGGAGGCAAAAGATTTCATCGTCAAGCGCGCCAGCGAGATGGGGCTGAATTTCCAGCCCGATCAGTTCTCGACGGTGTTCTGGGATGTGTTCGGCGAGCAAGGCCATCCGGTGCGCGCCACCATCACCGAGATGGGTCCGCTGCTTCTGGCCCGCATGCTCGATCTCAACGATGTGCAGGAAGGTGTGCTCAACGTCGCTTTCCGCGTTGCCGACGACAACGGCCTTGCCTTGATCGACATGAAGGATCTGCGGGCGCTGCTCGACGCGATCGTGCCCGATAGCGGCAAGAAAGGGCCTGATGCGGAGGAAGATCCGCTCGCGCCGATCCGCAAAGCCGCCCAGGGCTTTGGCAACGTCACCAGGGCGACCGTCGGCACCATCCAGCGTCAGCTGCTCGTGCTGGAGAACCAGGGTGGCGCCAAATTCTTCGGCGAGCCGGCGCTGACCCTGAAGGATTTCATGAAGACCGACCGCGACGGCCGCGGCATGGTCAACATCCTCGTCGCCGACAAGCTGATGCAGAGCCCGCGGCTTTACGCGACATTCCTGCTGTGGATGCTGTCAGAGCTGTTCGAGGAATTGCCCGAGGCCGGCGACCTGCCCAAGCCCAAGCTGGTGTTCTTCTTCGACGAGGCGCATCTGCTGTTCAACGATGCGCCGAAGGCGCTGATGGACAAGATCGAGCAGGTTGTTCGCCTGATCCGCTCCAAGGGCGTCGGCGTCTATTTCGTCACCCAAAACCCGATCGACGTGCCTGATCGCGTGCTCGGGCAGATGGGCAACCGGGTGCAGCATGCGTTGCGTGCCTTCACCCCGCGCGACCAGAAGGCGGTCGCCGCCGCCGCCCAGACCTTCCGGCCCAACCCCAAGCTCGACACGGCCAAAGTGATCATGGAGCTCGGCAAGGGCGAAGCGCTGGTGTCGTTCCTCGAAGGCAACGGCACGCCGGCGATGGTCGAGCGGGTCCTGATCCGCCCGCCTTCGGCCCGCATCGGACCCATCACGCCGGAGGAGCGCAAGGCGATCATGGATGCGAGCCCGGTCAAGGGCAAATACGACACCGCTATCGATGCCGAGTCGGCCTATGAGATCATCCAGAAGCGGCTCGCGGGCACCGCTGCGACGGCCGACGGTCAGGCCGGCGGCAGCGGCGGCGGAGTTCTCGGCCAGATCGGCGCGATGGTCGGCACCATCTTCGGTACCAATACCGGGCGCAACCGGCTGACGACGGGGCAGCGCATTGCGCGCGACGTGACGCGCACGGTCACCGACAAGGTGGTCGGCGGCGTCGTGGCTGATCTCGGCAAGTCGGTCGGCGGCCAGCTTGGCAGCTCGGTCGGCCGGGCGCTGGTCCGTGGCGCGCTCGGCGGATTGCTCCGAAGGTAGGCAGGCAAGGACGTTCTTGAAGCGGCTTTCTGCGCCGCCGCAGCTCACCCGGCGCCTGTGGGAGGGAGGGGCAGACTTGCGGCCTGTGTCTGGGTAGACATATATCGACCCACGCCCGGCCGCAGATTGAAGGCATTGTGACCCCAGCCCGTTCGCCCAACAAACCCGGCACGCTTCGATCTCTCTCGCTGCGCGCGCCGCTCGACCTGCTCTTCTTGTTCTGCTGTCTGATCCTGACCACCGATGTCCTGGGTCCCGAGATCTTTGGCCGCGGCAAGACCAAGGATTATTCGCTGTGGTACTGGGCCGGGCAGCAGGTGCTGGACGGTGCGCCGCTCTATCCAAAAGTCACCGAGACGTTTGCCTATATCTACCCGCCGCTGCCGGCGATCCTGCTGGCAATCCCGAGCTGGTTCGGCAAGATCCCGCTCTATGTCGTGCTGTCGGTCCTGAACGGGATCGCGTGGTGGTACACAGGCATTCTCTCCAATGCCATGACCGGCTCGGATCGCAAGCCCGGCCCCTGGCTCGAAGCACTGCCTGCGTTCGCGACCGTGACCTTCGTGTTCGACATGTTCGATCTGGGCCAGCCCAACCTGCTGCTGCTGGCGATGATGCTGTATGGGTTCTGGTGCCTTCGGCATCGGCAGGCCTGGTTCGCAGGCTTCATGTTCGCGCTTGCCACCGCCATCAAGGTGTTTCCGGTCGCGGTGCTGCCCTATCTGGTCTGGCGGAAGCAGTGGGCGGCGGCCGTCAGCATGCTCGCTTTCATCGGCATCCTGCTCTACGTCGTGCCGGCACCCATCCGCGGCTTCGAACGCAACGCCGCCGAGCTCGCCACCTGGTATCAGGGCATGGTCGGATCGAGCTCGGAAAAGGGCTTTGGCCAGCGCGACGAGCAGAACTGGTCATGGGTCAACCAGTCCATCATCGCCGTGACGCATCGTCTGGTCAGGCCGATCAACTATAACCAGGAGGATCCGGAGAAACCGCCGCGCACGATGAACATCATCGATGTCGATTACAGGACGGCGAACTGGATCGTGCTGGCGATATCCGTGTTGCTCGGGCTCGGCTTCGTCGCGGTGATGCCACGGCAAGCAGAGCGAACGGCGCGATCGGACGCCGAAGAGCTCGGCATCCTGTTCTGCCTGATGACGGTGGCCTCGCCGCTGGCGCGACAATACTACTTCATGTGGCTGTTCCTGCCGTTCACCGTATTGATGCATCGGGGCGCCTTCGACCCGCGGCCGCGGGTTCGGCTGGGAACCTGGCTTGCGCTTGGCGCTGCCGGCATTCTCATGCTGCTGTCGCTGCCGCCGTTTCCCAACGCCTTCCAGGCCTGGGGCAACAACCTCGCCGCGACGGCGGTCCTTGCCGTTACACTGGCCTGGCACATTCGGCATCCGCCGGATGCGGCTGGCTCGCAGGCCGCAGCGGGGCTAAAATCACAGCCCGCGTGAGACTCCAGACAATTGGGAAATGCGACCATGGCCAATGCGCAGCTTCAATCCGTGCTCGACCACATCGACAAGGACTTCGACAACAGCCTTGAGCGCCTGTTCTCGCTGCTGCGGATCAAGTCGATTTCGGCCGATCCGGCCTTTGCCGCGGACTGCAGGGCCGCGGCCGAGCATCTGGCCAAGGACATCGCGAGTCTGGGCGTTGCCACCGAGGTGAGACCGACCGCCGGTCATCCCGCGATCGTCGGCAAGACCAAGGCGGACGACAAGGCGAGCGGACGGCCCCATGTCATTTTCTACGGCCATTACGACGTGCAGCCGGTCGACCCGCTCGACCTCTGGCACCGTCCGCCGTTCGAGCCCGTCATCACCGACCATGCCGACGGCCGCAAGATCATCGTCGCGCGCGGTGCCGAGGATGACAAGGGTCAGGTGATGACCTTCGTCGAAGCCTGCCGTGCCTGGAAAACGGTGACGGGTTCATTGCCGATCGACGTCACTTTCCTGATCGAAGGCGAGGAGGAAGTCGGCTCGAAGAATTTCGTGCCCTTCATCGAAGCCAACAAGGACGAGTTTAGGGCGGACTACGTGCTGGTCTGCGATACCGGCATGTGGGACCGCAACACCCCGGCGATCACGACATCGCTGCGGGGCCTGCTCTATGAAGAGCTGAAGATCACAGCGGCCAATCGCGACCTGCATTCGGGCGTGTTCGGCGGCAGCGCGATGAACCCGATCCGGGTGCTGACCAAGATTCTCGGCAGCCTGTTCGACGACGACAACCGCATCACCATCCCCGGCTTCTACGATGGCGTGAAGGATCTCCCGCCGGACATTCTTGAGCAGTGGAAGAAGCTCAATCTCACGCCGGAGATGTTCTTGAAGCCGATCGGGCTGTCGATCCCGGCCGGCGAAAAGGGACGCTTGCTGATCGAGCAGGCCTCGTCGCGTCCGACCTGCGACGTCAACGGCATCTGGGGCGGCTATATCGGCGAAGGCTCCAAGACGGTGATTCCGTCGCATGCCTCCGCCAAGGTCTCGTTCCGCCTGGTCGAGGGCCAGGATCCGCAGAAGATCCGCAAGGCTTTTCGTGACTATGTGACGGCGCGGCTTCCCGGCGACTGCAAGGTGGAGTTCGGCGACCATTCCGCCGCGCCCGCCGTTGCGCTCGACTGGAACATGAAGCCGCTGGCCGCTGCCAGCAAGGCGCTGGCGGAGGAATGGGGCAAGGAGACGGTGCTGATGGGCTCCGGCGCCTCGATCCCGATCGTCGCCGATTTCAAGCGCACGCTTGGGCTCGACTCGCTGCTGGTCGGCTTTGGTCTCGACGACGACAACATCCACTCGCCGAACGAGAAGTACGACCTGCGCAGCTTCCAGAAAGGCATCCGCTCCTGGGCCCGCATCCTCGCCGCGCTGGCGGAGGTGAAGTAGGCACCGGTGCTGTAGGGTGGATTAGCCTTGCTGATTGCGCGAAGCGCAAACCGCTTGGCGTAATCCACCAACTTCGCTCCGCACGCGCGGATGCATGGTGGATTACGCTTCGCTAATCCACCCTACGAGACCATGCCCAAATAAAAACGCCGCCCGGGATTGGGCAGCGTTTCATTCCAAAAACATGTAGAGGTAGGTGACGCCTACCTTACACGAAATCGGCTAAATCTCAAGAGCGGTAGCCCGGCAGTTCGCGGTCGAGCTTGCGCAGCAGCGGCGGCCAGACGAGGTTGGTCGCGCGCAGCTCGGCGCGGTCGCGGTTGGCGAGCAGCTCGGTGTTCTTCTCGATCGCGATCTCCTCGACCGGGTAGACCGGCGTGCCGAGCGCGCGGGTGCGCACCTGCATCGAGCAGGCGCGCTCGAGGTGGTACATGCGCTCGAAGGCGGACGCGACCGAACGGCCGACGGTCAGCGTGCCGTGGTTGCGCAGGAGCATGTGGTTGTGGTCGCCAAGATCCTTCTGCAGTCGCGGCCGCTCGTCGTGATCGAGCGCGATGCCTTCATAGTCGTGATAGGCGAGGTCGTGAGTGACGAGCTGCGCGGTCTGGTTCAACGGCAGCAGCCCTTCGGCGCTGCTCGACACCGCGGTGCCGTCCAGCGTGTGGAGATGCAGCACGCAGATGGCGTCCTCGCGCACCTCGTGGATCGCGGAATGGATGGTGAAGCCGGCCGGGTTGATGCTGTACTCGCTCTCGCTGAGCTGGTTGCCGTGAAGATCGACCTTGACCAGGCTCGAGGCGGTGATCTCGTCGAACATCAGCCCGTAGGGGTTGATGAGGAAGTGATGATCCGGGCCGGGCACACGCGCGGAGATGTGGGTATCGACCAGATCGTCCCAGCCGTACAGTGCGACGAGGCGATAGCAGGCGGCGAGATTGACCCGTTGTTGCCACTCGGCCTCCGTCATGTTTGACGGCACTTCCTTCAGGCGGGCTTCCGCTGGCGACATGGCACATCTCTCCGAACTTCGTTGTTGCGGGGAGGGAGCCTAGTCTTGCAAACGGTTTGCAGCAAGGCGCGCCAAGCGCGGCAGTTCAGCGTAGCCCGCATGGAGCGCTTGCGGAATGCGGGGCCGGTCCCCGGATTTCGCATCCGCTCCATCCGGGCTACAAGAGAGAAATTATTACGGCGCCGGGATCGACAGCAGGCTGGAAATGCTGCGGCCACGGATATCGTAGACGCGGGCGAACACCACGTCGTCGCGCTTGATCTCGACCATGACGGGTGCGGTGAGGCCCTTGCAGTAGAATTCGCCGAGGGTCATGGCGAAATCAGCGGCATTGGAATCCCAGCCGATCGTGAAGTCGGGTCCGAGCGCGACCTGGGCCGGGCGCTGCGGGCCGCACACCGCGACCTTCCATTTGCGATTGCGCGGCGGCACTTCCTGGCGCTCGACCAGCTGCTCGCGCAGTTCGTCCGAGGCCTGCTTCAGCGCGAGGCCCCAATAGTCCAGCATGAAGCGGTCGTCGGCGGCGCGCACCGTGCCGGCGATGTGGTTGAAGTGGGTGTACTGATAGGGATGCAGCCGGATCATCTCGGCGAGCGGCAGCGCGAGGCCGAAGCAGAACACGGCCAGCATGGCGGGCTGCCAGGCGCGATGGTTGGCGCGCAGGCGCTCCATGGTCCAGGCAAAGGCGACGCCGCCGAGCACCGCCATCGGCGGGATCACGAAGACGAAATGGCGGATGCCGTTGTAGAGCGCCGGCCGCTTCACCATCGCGATCACGAGCGGCAGGGTGGCCGCCAGCGTCAGCATCAAAAGGATGGTCTTGCGGCGTGCCGGAACCTCGCGCCGCGGCAGCATGGCGACGGTGCTGAACACGGCACCGGCCGTCAGCACCAGCATCACTTCGGGCAGCTGCAGCGCGAACAGCGTCGGCAGATACGACCAGGGCATGTCGGGCACGGACACGATCGCGCCGTCGAACATCTCCTTCCAGGGCTTCTCGAAGAAGTGCGAGAAGTAGGTCAGCGCCTCGAAGGGATTGCCGGGCTCCATGATCGACCACGGCCAGATCAGACCCATCACGAGATAGCCGAGCGCAAGACCGGGCAGCAGCACGTAGACGACATGGACGAAACGCCTGATGGCCTCGCGCGCGCCCTCGCTGCGCAGTTCCTCCAGGAACAGCGGCATGAAGCCGATCATGGCATAGACGAGCGAAAGGCCGCCGAGAATGCGCGTGCCGAGCGAGAGGCCCGAACCCAGGCCGACGATCAGGATCGTGCGCGGTGAGGGATTTGGATATTCCTCGGCAAGCCGCACCAGGCCCAGCATCAGGATGATCATCGCCACCGCGAAGGGCGCATCCTTCGGGTTCATGAACATGTGGCCGTAGAAGATCGGGCAAAGCGCGAGCAGCAGGAGCGCAGCGAGGCCGGCAAGTGGTCCGCCGACGCGGCGGCCGAGCCGCCAGGTCACTGCAAGTCCGATCACGCCGACGACCGCGCCGACCAGGCGTCGCGTTTCGAACAGCTCGAGCGGCAGAACCTTGTGCAAGAGGGCTGCGACCATGTCGAAGCCACCGCCATACATATAGAGGTTGGCGAAGGAGAGGGCGGCGGTGTCCCTGAAACCGGAGCCGTACATGCGCAGCAGCAGGTCGGCATATTCGGCGTGGGTGTAGTCGTCCCAGCCGAGCCCGTAGTCGCGGAAGGTCAAGCCCGCGATGACGGCGACGACAGCCAGCACCAGCATGGCAAGATCGTCGCAAGTCCGTTCAACCGAGCGCCGTTGAGGCGTGTCGATCGCCGAAGTCGTGATGGATGTCATGGCTATTGGTGACCCGGAATCCCCTCATGGCCCTGCTGGCGCGCGCGGGCCTGTTCCCCGGAATCCCTATAGCGCAGTTCCATTACCAAGTAATTGGGCATTATGGCTAAATTCCTGATGCGACGCAGCAATTTCGGATCAATCCGGTGCACATGACAGCTAGCGGACCGTAGCTGAAGGGAATGTGAATAAGTCGCTGATATCCTTCCCTTTGGGAACGGTGGCGGCAATTGGTCGTTGGCGAGGAACGCAGTATGACGGTATCGTGGCGTAGCGGGTGCCGCGCGTGGATGCGCGGCCGGGGGTGTGTTCGATGAGTATGGCTTTGTTGATCGCCGGGATTTTCGCCGTGGTGGCGGGCCTCCTTGCGGTCGCCTTTGGCTATTCCATCCGGGATTTCAGCCTCGGCAGCACGCTCTTAACGAGCGGAACGATCGGCGTCTGCTCCGGTATGTTACTGATAGGCCTGTACGTCGTGCTGCTCGAGCTGCAAGCCATCGCACGCCGGCTGGCCGGGACCGCGGCGCCGTCCGACGTTCGCGTGCGGCCGGTGCTGCCGCCGGGCCTCGCAGCACCCGGTACGCCTGCGGCAGAGCCCGCGCCTGTCCCATCCATGCGGGTCGAGCCGCAGCCCTCGCCCGCCGCGGCGCCCTGGCAGGCCGAAGTGCCCGCGCGCCCGCGGACCGAGGCACCGGCAGAGCCGGAAGCACCGCCGCCGCCAGCGGCCCCGGAACCGCCGCGCCGCCGCAACCTGTTGTTTGCCTCGAGCTCGCGCAAGGAGCGCGAGCGCGCGGAGGCGAAGGCGTCCGAGGGCCCGCCGCAGCAACTACACGACGAACCTACTGATGTCGCTGCGCCTGACGTCCCGCCCGCCAGCTTCGACGACGCCTGGCCGAAGCCCGACCGCGTTCGGCCGCCGGAGCCGCCCGCGGCGCGTCGTCCTCAGCCGCCGCCTCCACCGCCGCCGCGCCCGGCATCGACCTTCGAGCCTGCGGGACCCCAGCCTGCCGCGCCCCCGCCCGCACCCGAGCCGCGGCCGGTGGAGCAGCCGCCGGTGACGGTGCTCAAATCCGGCATCGTCGACGGCATGGCCTATTCGCTCTATTCCGATGGCTCGATCGAGGCGCAGATGCCGGAGGGCATGATGCGCTTTGCCTCGATCGACGAGCTGCGCTCCCACCTCGACCAGCGCGGTGGCTGAAGACCTCTCGCACTCAAGTAAATCCTCGCAGCAGATGTCGCGAGATCAGTAATCGGTCCATATTTGCAAGTCGTCGTATTTCGGCCAAACGTATTGTTGACAAAGAATACTTCCCCGCCGCCGATGCAGCGCGACGGAGCCGGATTGGAGAGAGGTTGCGCCCATGTCGGATGCCGGGGCTAAGAATTTCATCGAGCTGACGGCGAGCATCGTCTCCGCCTATGTCGGCAACAACCCGACGCCGGCTGCGGAGATTCCGAACCTGATCAGCCAGGTGCACGGGGCATTGACGCGGGTGTCGTCTGGCCGCATCGAGGTGCCGCTCGAGCCGGTAAAGCCCGCGGTCTCGCTGAAGAAGTCGATCGCGCCGGACTATCTGGTGTGTCTGGAAGACGGCAAGCGCTTCAAGTCGCTGAAGCGCCATCTGCGCACCCAGTACAACATGACGCCCGAGCAATATCGCGAGAAATGGGGCCTTCCGGCCGATTATCCCATGGTCGCGCCGAACTACGCGGTGGCGCGCTCGCAGTTGGCCAAGAAGATGGGATTGGGACAGCAGCAGCGGAAGAAGGGGAAGTAGCGTCTCACGACGCTTCTGCGAGCGCTTCCCTCGCATCGGTCTTGATGCGTTCGACCATCGAGCGCAGGCCGTTCGAGCGCTGCGGCGTCAGATGGTCGCGGAAGCCGAACTCGTCGAACACGGCAATCGCGTCGGTGGCGAGAATTTCCTGCGGCGTGCGGCCGGAATAGAGCGTGAGCACGATCGCGACCAGCCCGCGCACGATATGCGCATCGCTGTCGCCGCGATATCTCAGGATCGGCGCACCGCCGTCGCGATCGACCAGCTTTTGCAGCCAGACTTGGCTGACGCAGCCATTCACCTTGTTCTCGGCCGAATGCTCTTCCTCGGGCATCGGCTCCAGGGTGCGGCCGAGCTCGATGACGTACCGGTAGCGGTCGTCCCAGTCCTCGAGGAGCTCGAAATTATCTCTGATTTCGTCGATATCAGTCATGCTGGCCCGTGGGTTCCCGTTCAGGCCAATATAGGGACGTGAAACGTCGAAATCGATAGGATTCGCGGCCTAATTCGCCGTCTCAGGTCCGTGCCATTCCAGCGCGAGATCGTCCTGGGTCAGCGTGTCGCGCGGCGCCTCGGTGGCTGCCGCGTCGCCTTCACCGGCGACCGCGATCGAACCGGTGTGGTCGGGCGCCTTCTTGCCGTCGTTCTTCTCGAGCTGCTCCTTCTTGTCGTTGATGATCTGGTAGATCTTGCGCGCGCCGTCCTGTGCCCGCTGGCCGATGATGGTCGCGGCCTGTCCGCCGACCTCGCATGCGGCTGGCTGGCGCTTGCAGAACTGGCTCATGTCGGAGACGGCCGCGGTTGCGGCCTGAACCGCGTCGGCGGCGCCGATGTTCGGCAGCTTGTCCGATTCGGGTGTCTTGTCCCGCGGCAGGAGCACCAGCACCAGCCCGAGCCAGAATGTGATGCGGAGCAGAAAGCGCATCTTGCTATCGACCTGTACGTTAGATCTGGCCCACGGCGGTCTCCGCGAGGCATCCGGACCTAGCAACTCTCGATAAATCGCAAGTGATTGCCTTCCGCTTAATTCGCGGAAAATTGACGCAAAAATCTTCGCTTCTGGAGCCCTCGTAAATTTTCGATTGATGCGGGCCACCGTGTTTGCCCGGACCGCATATCCACCAATTCGAAACCATGAACGCGACGGCGAAACCCCGTGTTCACCATCCCCGATGATGACATCGCCAAATCGCCTAAAAATCTCTGCGATCACATGCTGTTCGGTGGCAGGTCGATCCGCCTTAGCACTCGTTTAAGGTCGCTCTGACACGGTGGCTCAACGACAAGGAGGCGTTCCGGCGCGTCTTTTGACGAGTGAGCCGAAGCGCGAGACCCGTGACAGTTTTGAGTATCATCCGCGATTGTCTCGATGCGCTGCTGCATCCCTCCGCGCGTTACGATGCGCTGACGCGTGCGCGCCATCGGGCCTTCATGGCGCCCCGGCTGCTCGGAAGCCTGGCTGCCTTTGCCGCATTTCCTGTTTATCTGGTCCTGCGTGGCGCGCCGAGCGCGATCGAGGTCGCGGCGTTCGCGTGGCTGATCGCGCCGATCCTGTTGTCCTGGTTCCTGTCGCGCACCGGGCGCTATGAAGGCGCCCATGTGTTGTCGTCGCTGGCGCTCGCCGGCCTGATCATGGCGATTGCGGCCACGACCGGCGGTATCGAATCATTCGCCGCGGTCTGGCTGGTGGTGGTTCCACTGGAGGCGGCGTTGTCGGCCTCGCGCCGCGTCGCAGCCTTTGCCGCGCTGCTCGCGCTGTCCTGCGCCGCGATTCTGATCCTGCTCGGCCAGCTCGGCTGGTTGCCTTCCGGAGAGCTCAGCGCCGCCGAACACAGCGCGATGATGGCGTTCGGCGTTGCCTCGGCGACGCTCTATGCCGCGGGCCTCGCCTTCGGCGCCGAGTCGCTTGCGCGAACCAGCGTGACGCTGCTCTCGCGCGAGGAGGAGCGCTATCGCCTGCTCGCGCGCAACATGAGCGATGTGATCTCCCGGCACCGGCGCAACGGCGCTGTGCAGTTCATCTCGCCGGCGGCAGAAGCCATGCTCGGCATGCCGGTTGCGCAGCTGCACGGCCACGGCCTGTTCGACCGCGTCCACGTTGCTGACCGTCCGGCCTATCTCACGGCGCTGTCGGATGCCGCGCGCGGCGGCGTGCGCAGCGTGGAGTTCCGGGTCCGGCGCGAGCCTGTCGGTTCCGAGCGCGGCCAGATCGATTTCATCTGGGTCGAGATGCGTTGCCGGCCGCTTGATCAGGACCAGCGCCGCGAGATGACCGCCGAGCTCGAGGTCGTCGCGGTGATGCGCGACGTCACCGATCGCAAGCTGTCCGAGCAGGCGCTCGACCAGGCGCGTAGCGCGGCCGAAGCGGCCGATGCCGCCAAGACGCGCTTCCTCGCCACCATGAGCCACGAGTTGCGCACGCCGCTCAACGCCATCATCGGCTTCTCCGAGATGATGGCGCAGGAGCAGACCCTGATGCTGGCAGCTCACCAGCGCAAGGAATATGCCGAGCTGATCAACGATTCCGGCAAGCACCTGCTGTCGGTGGTCAACGGCATCCTCGACATGTCGAAGATGGAATCGGGCAATTTCGAGATTGCGTCGGAGCCGTTCGCGCCGCGCGCTTCGCTGATGCATTGCTGCAATCTGCTCGCGCTCAAGGCGCGCGAGAACGGCGTCGATCTCATCACCGACGCGCCGCAGGATCTGCCCGTCATGACCGGCGATCCCAGGGCGTTCAAGCAGATCGTGCTCAATCTCGTCGCCAACGCCGTCAAGTTCACCGAGCGCGGCGGCCAGGTGACCGTGTCCGCGTCGGCTTCCGCCTCGCAGCTGACCTTGCGCATCAGCGATACCGGTGTCGGCATTGCGCCCGACGATCTCAAACGCATTGGCGCGCCGTTCTTCCAGTGCGGCAAGACCTATGAGCGCCGTCACGAAGGCACGGGCCTCGGCCTTTCGATCGTGAAGAATCTCGTAGCGTTGCATCTCGGCGAATTGGCGGTACAAAGCAAGCTCGGCGAGGGCACCGCCGTCACCGTCAAGCTGCCGCTGGTCTACACGCCGCCGCAAGTGAAGCCGGCCGAGAGCAAGATCGCGACGCTGACGCCGGTGCTCCGTCATGATGTTCAGGACCAACCTGCTCTGGTGAAGAAAAGTGCCTAGAAAGTCTGCCAACGACGAAGCCGCTCCGCGCCGCCGGGGCGCCAAGGATGGCGCCAAGGGTGGCGCCAAGACTGCGGTCGTGGATGTCGAGACCGAGCGCAATCTCTTGATGCGCGTGCTCTTGCACAGCCCCAAGGACACGCTGGCCGGCCTCATCGCTGCCGCGGCCGTCAGCGCCATCGTGGCCAACGCGCTGTTCCTGCAGACCGGCCGGCATCCGGCGCCGATGTTCGGCACCGTGATCAATCTTCCCGCGCCGTCGCCGGTGTCCTTGTCGAATCCCTTGCCGCGCCCGCGTCCCGTCGGCGCTGATACCTCGCCGCTCGAGCCAAGGGCAACCGAGTTTCGCGTCGAGCCGAAACCGGCCGAGAGGGCGCAGGAGAGGCCTGCCGAGACGACCGCCTCGACGCCGCGCGCGGGCGATCCCATGACCAATCTGGTGATCAAGGCCACGACACCCACGCCGTCACCGTCTGCGGTCGCCGTTGCGCGGCCGCCGGCGCCGATCCCGCTGCAGCAAAGCCCGGCGGCGCGTCGCCTCGCCGGCGTGCAGCGCGCGCTGTCCGAATACGGCTATGGGAATTTGAAGATCACGGGCACGATGAGCGGCGAGACCCAGTCGGCGATCCAGACATTCGAGCGCCAGCACAAGTTGCCCGTCACCGGCCAGGTGTCGGACCGCCTGCTGCGCGAGCTTGCCGCCGCGATCGGTCACCCCGTCGAATGACCGTCCTGCGGCACTTAAGTTCTTGTCGCCCTCGCGCGGCGAGGGCCAATCACAATTGACTTCAGGTTATTTTGTAGTTACAAAATAATATTGTGAAAATCGTTTGGGACGAGCCAAAGCGCCGAGCCAATCTCGACAAGCACGGGATGGATTTCGCTGATCTCAACGAAGCCTTCTTCGACAATGCCTTGGTTTTGGCCACCTATGGCCACCTATGGCCACCTATGGCCACCTATGGCAACCGATGGCGCGCGATCGGCATCACGATCCGTGGCGTCGTCTCGGTCATCTTTGCGACCCGGGGATCCGAGGGCGTCAGCATCATCAGCATGCGCGCTGCCAGCAAGAAGGAAAGGAAGCTCTATGAGGAAAACCGTCGCTAAGAAGCGCTACACTGCACGTGACATGCGTGCGGTGAGTGACAATCCGGAATGGACTAAGGACGACTTTGTCAGGGCAAAGACTTTCGATGAGGTCTTTCCGACCATGCGGAAAGGCCGCGGTCCCAACAGAGCCCCGACAAAGCAACAAGTGACTTTACGTCTGAGTCCTGACGTCGTCGACTATTTCAAGGCGGAAGGCCCGGGTTGGCAGAGCCGTATTGATGAAACCCTCGTCAAGATAGTGAAGCGCAAGCGCAGTTCTGACACTGGTTAGTCGATGCGATTGAAATCGAACATCTGGGTCTCTGCCTATTTGCGCCGGTGCCAGACCGAAGGCGTCTTCGGCGCGGTGCGCCATCGCGGCGCCGAGGAGGCGGGCGCGGTGTTCGTCAAGGTGTCGCTGCTCGACGGCAACGCGATGCTCTACGTGCCGGCGCCGCAGACCTCTTATGACGACGACCGCCCGGTCGACCGCTTCTTCGTGCCGATGGCGCCGCAGCCGGTGCCTGAGCCCGCTGTCGAAGAGCGCCTGACCAAGGAGCTCCGCTTCGATCCGGACGCTTGGATCGTCGAGACCGAGGACCGGGCCGGGCGGCATTTCCTGGAACTGGCGAAGCCCTAGCGCTCCGACGACCCGCCGCTGCCCGTGCGCACGGCCGGCATCGAGCCTGGCTGCACGCTCGGCCGCGTCTGGCTTGCACTCGCGCGGGCGCGCTGTCGGTCGCTGTCGTGCAGCGAGGGCTGATACTTGGCGCGCGTGACGGCGAGCGTCGAGCCGCGCCAGGCCGCCAGCATCACCAGCGCGGAGCGCTCGCTGAGGCGGTCATAGAGCCGCGACAGCCGGTAGACCGCATCCACGGAGTTGCCGATCTCCGGCTTGAAGAACAGCAGGATGCGCTGGAAGTTCGGGCTCGGCATGTCGAGCGCGCGCGCCGCGACCGCAAGCGCCTCGCCGCCGGCATCGTCGACGATCTCGGTGGCGACGCGCGAGGGCAGGATCAGGGTGTCGCCGAGCTCGTAAGTGAAACTGTCGACATCGCCCGCAATCGCGGCCATCTCGAGGATCTGGATCGCGCGCTTGGTGTGCACGGTCGGAATCCGCGGAGCCGCCTTCAGCGGCGTCTGCGCCAGATTGTGCAGGATCAGCGCGCGCTGGTTTGCATCGGCGCGGAAGAACATGTCGTGGATTTCGGCCGCCTCCTTCGGCTGCATCGCCATGTTCGCGGCCATGCGCGCTTCCGCCTCGGTCGGCGCGCGGGCAGGTGAGGGAGCGGGCGCAGGACGCGGGATTTCGCGCGCGAGCGGCACCCGGCGGCCTTCTTGCGCCGCGACGAGGCCGAGCTTCTGCAGGACCGGGACCGGCGTGTGCGGATAGATCGCAAGCTTTGCCTTGACGGACGCGCGTGTCGCGTCGTCGACCTGGTCGATCAGCCGCGTCGCAAGCTCGATGAATTGCCGCTGCTCGTCCTCGCTGTGGGTGGGCGCCTGGACGTAGAGATCGGTCAGCACGCGCAGCAGGGTGGGGCGAACATCCACGCCCTCGCGGCGGGAGAGCGTCATCAGCCCGTCGAATCCGGGAAACAGCGACTTGGTCATGGAGGCGTACGCAACTCGGGAAGAACTGTTGTCTCAGCCTATCAGCGCTTCCTTTAAAGGCTCGTTAAGGAAAACGAGATGTGAAGCAGACCAGCCCTTTTCAAGCGGTCTCGTGTCGTTGCGGGACGACCCCGGGTCGGCCCGTGCGGCTACGGTTCAAAGGGCGTGTTTACACCCCGTTAACCATAAACTGATCCTAATGCTCGCATGTTGCAGGGGCGCGTTCGGTCGCGCGGCAATCGAGAGAGCTGACATAGAGAGCTGACATGGGGACCATCATCGAATTTCCGGCCGGTCGCCGGGTGGGCTCGTCGGGGGACGTCACACCGCGCGCGGACATGGGAACGATCCTGATCCTTCCCGTCATCCGGATCGAGCGCGAGGCGGACGAAACCAGCGGCGATCGTGGACCGGAGGCGGGCACTGCGCCGGGGCGCCGTCGTCGTCGCCGCTAAGTCCCGGCATTTGCAATGCCGGATTCCATCCGCCAGATTCGCAAGCTCGTAACGGCCATCCTGCTGACGCTGACGGGCGCATCGCTCGCCGCCTGCAGCGGCGGTGATTTCGGCCGCACCCGTGCCGACATGCGCAGCGACGACATGCATCGCTGGCTCGGCACGGAAGTCACCGGCAGTCTTGGCCTGAAGGCCTCCCAATTCCAGCTCACCGACGAGGAGCGCCAGCTTCGCGACCTCGCTTATCCCATGATCGAGCCGCCGCTGTCGCGTCCGGCCTGGAAGAGCGTGTTCGGCGATTACAGAGCCTTGCCGTCGCCGTGGCATCAGAAGGTCGTGTTCGACCGCACCATGTACGGGCGCACGCTGATCGACGAGCCGCACCGCTCGCATTCCTCGCGCTATGCGCAGCTGATCGAGGACGTGCGCAACGACATCACGCGGTTCGAACCGTTCTTCGGCTGCGCCATCCGGGTCATCGATCTCGACAGGAAGCGCGAGGCCAGCATGGCGCGCGTCTCCGAGCTCTCGCCGCGCGAGAAGGCCGACGCCGTCGCGCGCATGCAGGAGAACGCGCTGATCGTCCAGTGGGTGCAGCAATCGCTCGAGCAGCGCGTCTCGTCCTATCGCTGGGCGCTGGAGCGGCTGGTGATCCAGGCGCCCGACAGCATGGCGGCCGACGCCGATCGCCTGATCGGCGAGCTCGCGGCCCAGACCGCCAATCCGCCGGTTCAGTCGCAGCCCCCTTACGGCCGCGCGGTCGTCTCGAAGGGCTGAGCGCCAGCCGCTACGGCCGTCCGGGCATGGTCCGGTCAAGAAACTCGAACAGCCTGCGCCGGGAATCGTCGGTCACGTCCTGACGGAAATGATATTCGACGTGATCGCCGCGCACGTCGATCTTGTCGAGGCCGTCGAGGTGCTGACAGTCCCAGCAGTGCGTCGCGCCGGCATAGAGATGCCATTCGACGGGAGCGCCGCTTCGCTTGAGGACTTCGAGCCTGGCGATGCATTGCTGCGCAGGCGTCTCGGTGTCTGCATCGCCCATCAAGACCAGAAGCGGTCGTGAAACATCCGGATTGACCAGGTCGTATGGCGGTCGTTCTTGCGGCGTGATGCGGAAACAGCCGGGATAAAAGCTGGCGACAGCCGCAAATCCCGGGCCCGACTTCAACGCATCGACGTAGTGGGGGCTGGCGGCCAGCAAGCCCACCATCGCGCCCCACGAAAAGCCGACGAGCGCAATTCGTTGCGGATCGACATCGGGCATTCGTCGCAGGTGATCGGCCGCTTGCAGCGCATCCCGCGCGCCCCGAAAGAAATTCACGCCGTTTTGGGGACCGAAGCAGACGCTCTTGACGTTGCGCGGGGCGAGGCTGTCGACAAGCAGGACGACATAGCCGTGCGAGGCGGCGGCCCGAGCCCACGCCGCAACCGCAACGTTCAGCCCGCCGCACTGGTGCATGAGGACGATGGCCGGAAACCGGCCGGAGCCGGCTGGCTTGATCAACGCCATCCGTGGCGTCGCAAGCCGGTCGACCGTCTCGACGACGTCGGGAAGAACGAGGTCCGGTGCTATCGTTGCTCCGCGGTAGATCGCCTCGGGCTCCCAGACCGCGGCCTTCCATTCCGGCCCGTCCGCTGCACGTGCGAGATCGCAGCCGGCGACCAGCCCGGCGGCGAGCGCGATCAGCCCGTGCAGGCCCGCGCGGAACCGGTGCCAGCCGTAGCCGCCAACCCTCCTGATCATATTCCGACACCGCCCTGATTGGTGCTTGTCCTCCCGAGCTATAGGGGTAGGATTGTCGCGTTTCTTCAAGTCATTTCAGCCGAAGGTCCTCCGCGATGAGCTTGGACGCCACGAGTCCGTTTAAGAGCCGTCTGGATGTCACCCTGCCGCGACACCTGCTTCTCCTTGCCGTTCTGCTCGGATCGACCGGCTCGGCGGCCGCGCTGACCCAGGAGGCCGCGCGCGAGAACTGCCGGATGACGGTCGGCAAGCCGATCGTGCAAGCCTGCATGCAGGCCCAGGGCGGTCGCAAGGCCGGTGCCGATGTCGAGGGGTGCCGCGCCAAGGCCAAGCCACAGGTCCATGCTTGTGTGCTCGCCGCGCTCAATGCCGCGAACGGACGCGCCAATGTTGCCGTCGAGGTGCCGAAGGAAGAGGCGCCCAAGCTGGCGCCGGGGACCGCACTGCCCAAGGACTTCGTCGCGCCGCCGCGCACCATCTCCGACATCACCGCGATCCTCGACAGCGAAAAGCCGAACGAGAAGCTGATTGCGGAACTGAAGGCGGACGCGGATTCGACGCCCACGGGCAAGGAGTCCCGCGAGGATCTCGCCCAGTTCTATTTCGATCGTGCCAATGCGCGCGCCCAGCTCGGACGGCTCGCCGAATCCATCGCCGACGCCAACAAGGCCGTCGAGGTGGGACGCGGCGCCATCAGCGCAAATATGATGGGCCGGTTGACACAGCTTGCCGCCATCCAATATTCGGCCGTCGGCGATCCAAGGCGCGCGCTCGAGATCATGCAGAGGCAGTTGCGCGAGGTCGCCACCGTGCCGGGCGCAAAGGGGTATCTCTTCAACGCCAATCGCTCGATTGCCGGCATTCTCATTCAAATGGGCGATATTCCGCAGGCCGAGGGCTATCTGCGCCGCAGCCTGGCGGGCATCCAGGAGGCTCGCACCAGCGGCCTTCCCGGATGGCGCGCCAACTACGCGAAGATGGGACAGAATTGGGAGGCGGAAATCGAAGGTACCCGCGCCATGATTTTCGAGGCGCGCGGGCAATTCAAGGAAGGCGAAGCCTCCTATCGCCTGGCCGAGCAGCGCAAGCGCGCAGGCATGAAGGCCGTGATGGAGTCGGACAATCCTCCCGCTGAAACCGTTATGTTGCAGGCAATCGACTATATGGTTCTGAGCCAGGCGCGCATGAAGGCGCGGCAGGGCAGGCTTGCCGAAGCCGAGGTCGATGCGCGCCGGGCGCTGTTGTCGCGCCTGAAGGACACCGGCAAGTACAACCCGGTGACGCCGCGTTACGTAATGGGATTGGCCGGAATTCTGGTCGACGAGGGCCGTTACGACGAAGCCGAACAGCTCGGCCGCGTCGCGCTCGAGATCAACAAGACGGTCGGCGTACCCGAGGATTCGCAGTCGACCGTGCAGCTGCTCGCGCAGCTTGCCGGTATTCTGAATCTCCAGCGCAAGAATGCCGAAGCCAACGAGATGTTCGCGCGGATCGACAAGGCGGTCGCCAATTGGGATCCACAGCGCCGCCAGGTGATCGAGCTCAATCCGGCGCGCATTCTCGCGCTCTACAATTCCGGGCAGCTCGAGGCCGGCATCGCCGCCGCAGAGCAACTGGTCAAGAAGCAGATCGGGCGGGTCGGCGAGAACCATTTCGATGCGGCGTCGGCGCGCGGCACCCTGGCGATCGGATTGATGCGCGCAAGGCGCGATGCCGACGCGATCCGCGAGTTCAAGGCCGCCATTCCGGTCATGATGGCGAATGCGAACGAGAATGCCGACGACGAGAACACGACCGTGGTGGCGGCGCGCAGCCAGCGGCTACAGGCCATCGTCGAGAGCTATCTGCTGCTGCTCGCGCGGGCCGAGGGCACCGGCGGCGGCGTCGGCGAGGAGACCTTCAGTCTGGCGGATGCCATCCGCGGCCGCTCCGTGCAGCAGGCGCTGGCGGCCTCCAGCGCACGAGCCGCCGCCAAGGATCCCGCGCTGGCCGAGCTCGTGCGCAAGGAGCAGGATCTCACCAAGCAGGTCAACGCCCAGCTCGGCACGCTCAACAACGTTCTCGCCATTCCCTCTGCGGAGCGCGACGAGAAGGGAGCGCAGCAGATCCAGGCTTCGATCACGGCGTTGCGTGGTGAACGCGACAAGGCGCGCCAGGAGATCAAGCAGAAGTTTCCGTCCTACGCCGATCTGGTCTCGCCGAAGCCTCCGAGCGTCGCCGAGATCCGGGCGACGCTGTCGGACAATGAAGCGATGTTGTCGTTCTATTTCGGCCAGAATGGCAGCTTCGTCTGGGCTGTGCCGAAGTCGGGCCCGGTGGCGTTCGCCGCCGTCAAGGCCAGCGTCGGCGATATCGAAACCAAGATCCGCAAGCTGCGCGAGGCGCTCGAGCCGCAGGCGGCAATGATCTCGGACATTCCGCCGTTCGATCTGAAGCTCGGTTACGAGCTCTATGAGCTGTTGTTGAAGCCGGTCGAGGGCGGATGGAAGCCAGCGAAGAACCTGATCGTGGTGACCAACGGCGCACTGGGGCTGTTGCCGCTGTCGCTGTTGCCGACGGCACAGGCCGAGGTGGCGGCGGACGAGGATCCGCTGTTCGTCGGCTATCGCAACGTGCCGTGGCTGGCGCGGACCCATGCCGTGTCGACGGTGCCGTCGGCTGCGGCCTTGCGCACGCTGCGGCAGCTGCCGCCGGGCAAGCCCGGCCGCGGTGACCTCGTGGCGTTCGGCGATCCCTATTTCAACAAGGATCAGCAGGCCGAGGCAGAAAGCGCCGACGGCAAGGTGCAGGTTGCCGATGTCGGCGGCAACGTCACCCGCGGCATGCCGCTCAAGCGTCGCAGCAGTCCGAAGCTCGAAGGCGTCGACAGCGCCGAGCTCGGTCTGTTGCCTCGTCTCCCTGATACGGCCGACGAGCTCAAATCGATCGCACTGGCCTTGCAGGCAGATCCCTCGAAGGTGCTGTTCCTTGGCAAGAATGCGACCGAGAGCGCCGTGAAGACGATGAATCTCTCCGGGTTCCGGATTCTGGCGTTTGCCACGCACGGCCTTGTGCCGGGCGAGCTCAACGGTCTGACGCAGCCGGCTCTCGCCTTGTCGTCGCCGGCGGTGACGGGTGACAGCGGAGATGGTCTCCTCACCATGGAGGAAATTCTCGGCCTCAAGCTCGACGCCGATTGGGTGATCCTGTCCGCCTGCAACACCGGTGCGGGCGCCGGCGCCGGCGCCGAGGCAGCCTCCGGTCTTGGCCGCGCGTTCTTCTACGCGGGAACGCGGGCCTTGCTCGTGACCAACTGGTCGGTGCATTCGCAATCGGCGCGGCAATTGGTGACGGATCTGTTCAAGCGGCAGGCCGACGACCCAAGACTGTCGCGCAGCGAAGCACTGCGGCAGGCCATGATGGCGCTGGTCGATGGTCCCGGTTACCTGAACGGCGAAGGAAAGACCGAGTTCGCCTACGCGCATCCGCTGTTCTGGGCGCCGTATACGATCATCGGCGATGGCGGCGTGCGCTAGGCGATTGAGAAGATTGGAATGACAATGACGTGGAAGATTGTTCTCGGACTTGCCGCAGCAGGTCTCCTGTGTTCGGGAGCGTCGCGGGCAACGCAATTGATTACCGAAGAGGAGGCCAAGCTGCCGCCGCCCAAGGGCGCGGTCGCGGCCGACAGGCGCGGAATCCTGCGCGGCCCCAAGGTGGAGTTCGTCTCGCCTGGCGATTCGGTCGCCTCTCCGTTGAAGCTCCAATTGAAATTCGAGTCGTTCGGTGGCGCCAAGATCGATCCTGAGTCGGTCAAGGTGATCTTCCTCCGTACGCCGAACGTCGATCTGACGCCCCGGGTCAAGCCGTTTGTCAAGGCTGACGGCATCGACATGCAGGACGCAGAACTGCCACCCGGCGATTACACCGTAAGGGTCGACATCAAGGACAGCGACGGGCGGCCGGGCACGGCCATCTTCACCCTCAAGGTCGCGCCCAAGTGATGTGTCCTTACTGCCAGGCCGAAAATGCGGAGCGCGCGCTGGTTTGCGCGTCCTGTTCGCGGGACATCGCCGTGCCCGCGACGCTGATTGCGGAGCGTAACGATCTCTTGCGCAAGCGTGACCAGCTGCGCGATGAGCTGGCGCGGGCCAGAGACGAGATCGAGACCATCATGCGGCGCAGGACGTCGCGCTGACGATGGAGTGTCCGTTCTGCGCCGAGACGATCAAGGATGAAGCCATCGCGTGCAAGCACTGCTCGCGCGATCTGCGCGTGGTGCGACCGACGCTTCTGGAGATCGATGACATCGTTGCCGAGCTGGACAGGCTCAGGCGCGATCTCGACCGCGTCAATGTCCGGCTCGAGCGCTACAAGAATCCGTTGCGCTATTTCGGGACGCATGCCGTTCTCTACGTCGTCATTCCCTCGGTCCTGCTGACGCTCGCGCATGTTCTGGTCACGATCACCTTCAATCTCTCGCCAATCCCGCTGCGCATCGCCTCGATCGTCATCCCGCTGCTGTTCGGTTTTGCGGCCTATCCTCTGCACCGGGTCTCCGCCTTGGGGGCGTTCGTGCTGGCGCTCTTGCTCGCCAGCCTCAGCATCCAGGCGATGCTGACCGTGACGGGTCTCCACGATCATGTTCCGATCCTTCCGGAGGTGTGGGTCGAGTGGCGCGAAGTGTTCGAATACGGAGCCAGTATCCTGCTCGCCTTCGTGTCCGGAAACATCCTGGGCGTCGTGATCTTCCAGGTCCTGCCGCGCGTCCTGGGCCAGGGCGGGAAGCCCAATGCCTTTGCTTTCCGCGTCGCGCGCCTGCTCGGACAGCACGTCGGCGAGGAACAGCTGCGCCGTCGCGCCCGTCTGATTCAGGATTTGATGCAGACTATCGGCCCGCTGGCCGGCGTCGCCGCGACGGCCGTGGGCTCGATCTATGCCGGCCTGAAGGGCTTGCTCGGATAGCCTATTGCTGGTCGCGCCCGCGGCTGGATTTTGTTGCGTCCGGAGAGCCGTCCCGTTGCATCGGCGAGAAGCGGAAATTGCAGTGGCTGGCGCCACCGGCCAGCGTCTGCGTCCGTTCCAGATGGATGCCGAGCGTCGCATAGGCGTCGAAATCGAGGCCGCATATGCTCGGCAGAATGTCCTTGTCGCCATGACGGCTTGCGAATTTGCAGAAGCCGCAGGCCCGGTAATTGATGCCGAATTCGAAATCGTCATTCGGGCCGGGCTCGACGAAATCGTAGACGAAATCATCCGGAAATTCGGCCTGGTGTTTATCCGTCGTGCTTATTGCCGCCTGCTCGCGCAGCACGGCCCGGTTCTCCGGCGACATGAATTTGTCTCCGGCGGCGAGACGCTTGGCCTCGGGCGTCGCGAGCAATTGCGCCTTGTAGCTCTCCCGCTCGATCTCGCGGATGTCGGGCAGCGGCACGCCATGTCGCCGCAGCACGCGACTCGTCGCCATGAATCCTGTGAGGCGCACGAAGACATCGCTCATGCGGCTCGAAGCACCGCCCACATAAGGCATCTGGGTGAGCACGATGGCAAACTCGTCCATCACCTCCCGCCTGATCCTGTCGATGTCGGTGAGATCAGTACGTTCGCGCAGTATCGGTTCGGCGAGGTCGAGCCGATGGCGCATCGCGGCCTCCATGGCATCGCGATGTTGTTCGTAGAACGGATGAATGAGCTCAGCCATGAGGATGTCCTGATGTTGCGGCCCGACCGTAGGCGGGGAGGCCGGGGCCGCGCAAGGCATCTTTCCTGCGGCCAAGCGCAAGAAAATCTATTGCAAGACCGTCGCCCACCAGTGTCAAACTCCGCCGCGATGACCTACGCCCTTCCGCCGCTCAATGCTCTCCGCGCCTTCGAGGCCGCCGCGCGGCATCTCAGCTTCAAGCTGGCTGCGCACGAACTTCACGTGACGCCCGCGGCCGTCGGGCAGCAGGTCAAGGCGCTGGAAGCGCGCCTCGGCGTGCAACTGTTCGAGCGGCTCCACAAGCAGCTCATCCTGACCGCGGCAGGACAGGCCTATCTGCCCGGTGTGTCCAAAGGCTTTCGCCACATCGCGGATGCGACCTCGCAATTGAAGCCGGCAGGGACCGTGCTGCTGCAATTGGGCGTTTACGGCAGCCTCGATCTACGTCGCCTTGATCTGGCAGCTTTTCGTCATTCGCATGCGGAGGTTGGTTTGCGCGTGCTGCAACCCGCCGGCCTGCACGAACTGGTCGAAGGCAAGATCGACGTGCTGATCGCCCGTGCTCTCGGTCATCATCCGGGCTATCGCTGCGACCGCCTCACGGAGGGATCGGGTCTCGGCGACTGGCTGATCGCGCCGGAGGGCAGCGCGGATTGCCCTGAGATCGTCAGCTTTCGCACATGGCTCCGCGCCCAGGCGGCGGAGAACCCACGCGCGAACCGCCGCCCGCGACTGGTCGGCGGCATCAGGAGTTGAGGCCAGCGCCAGGCGGAAGGTGTCGGTTCGGGCTATTCGATCACCTCGTCGGCGCGGCCCAGCAGCGACAGCGGCAAGGCGAGGCCGAGGGCCTTGGCCGTCTTCAGGTTGACGTTCAACTCGACCTTGGTGCCCTGCATGACGGGCAGATCGCCTGGCTTCTCGCCCTTGAGAATTCGTGCAACGTAAAGCCCCGCAAGGCGATGCGTCTCGACAATGTTTCCGCCATAGCTCATCAGGCCGCCGAGCGCAGCATACTGAGGGTTCACGAAGATCGACGGCATGGCGTGATCGAGCGCAAGGTCTGCGATCTCCTTGATGCGGCTGTTGGCGAAAGGATCGGCGACGATGAGGAGCCCGCCGGCCCGCTTCTGCTGCATGGTCTCGAAGGCGCTCGTCAGCGTGCGATCATCGCTCGCATCCAGCACCAGCAATTGCAGTCCAAGCTGCGGCGCCGTCGCCTCGAGGTCCTTGACCTGGCGTCCCACCACAACGCCCGCCCGCTGGTTCACCAGCACAGCAATGAGCTTGGCTGACGGAAGCGCCTCATGCAGGATTGCAAGTCGCTTGGGACCGGTCTCGAAGGTGAGGGCCGCAACGCCGGTGACGTTGCCACCGGGGTGGTTCATGCTCGTGACCAGACCGGCCTCGATCGGATCGGCGCCGGTCTCGAACACGATCGGGATCGTTGTCGTGGCTCGTTTGGCTGCAACGGCAGCCGGTGCGCTGCCCGGCGTCACCAGCACCGAGACCTTGCGGCGCACGAGGTCATCCACGAGTTCGGGCAATTTGTCGAGTTTACCGTTCGCCCAGCGAAATTCGATTGCGATATTGCGGCCTTCGTCGAAGCCTGCCTCGTGCAATCCCGCACGGAATGCCTCCAGCCGGCTCGCCCAGGCGTCTGCTGACGCGCTGCCGAGATAGCCGATCACCGGAACGGGTTGCTGCGCGCACGCCATGAACGGCCAGGCGATGCCACCTGCGGCCATGGCCAAAAGATCCCGGCGCCTCATGTGTGTTTCGCGCCCCCGTTCGCGCGCGGCAGAGTGATCGTGAACTCGGTGAACGCGCCGGCCTCGGTCCGAATGTCGATCCTGCCGCCATGCTGCTTGACGATGATGTCGTGGGTCATCGACAGGCCAAGGCCGGTCCCTTCGCCGGTCGGCTTGGTCGTGAAGAAGGGATTGAAGATCTTTTCCCTGATCTCGGCGGGAATGCCCGTTCCGTTGTCACGGATTCGAATTTCGACGGTATTGCCGGCATTTCTGGTTGCCGCGCTGAGCACGGGCTCGAAGGTCGCACCGTTGGCCGCCTTCTTGCGGCTGATCGCCGCGTAGAAGCCGTTGGAAAACAGGTTGAGCAGGGCCCGGGTGATGTCCTGCGGATACATCTCCACCGCGCCGGCGTCGGGATCGAGATCCTGCTCCAGCGTGATGTTGAAGTCGGATCGTTCGGCGCGCGCGCCGTGATAGGCAAGGTTCAGGCTCTCGCTGACCAGGGCGTTGAGATCCTGCGAACGACGCTCGCCGGAGCCTTCGCGCGAATGCAGCAGCATGTTCTTGACGATGGAATCGGCCCGCTTGCCGTGCTGCACGACCTTGCCGAGGTTGTCCTTGAGAAGTCCCGTCAGCTCGTCGACTTGCTCGCGGCCGGGCTCGGTCAGGCTCTCGCCGGCCAGCACCTCCCTCAGCTCGTCGGTCAGTTCGGTCGACAGAGCCGAGAAATTGTTGACGAAATTGAGCGGGTTCTTGATCTCGTGCGCGATGCCGGCGGTAAGCTGGCCGAGTGAGGCCAGCTTCTCGGTCTGCACCAGGCGGTCCTGTGCCGTCCGGAGGTCTTCGAGCGACTTCGAAAGCTCCTGCGTGCGCGCCTGCACCTCGTCGAACAGCCGCACGTTCTCGATCGCGATCACTGCCTGGTCGGCGAATGTCCTTAGCAACTGCACGTGATTATCTGCGAACCGGCCGGGTTCGACCCGCGTCACCACGATCAGGCCGATCGACACGCCCTTGTTCATCAGCGGGGCGAACAGCATGCTGCGAAAGCCCCTCGCGCGCGCGATGTCCTTGATCTGGTCCGTCATGGCCTCGATGTCGGCAATTTGCGTAACCTCGCCGGACTGAGCCATGAGGAAGGGCGCAAAGTCCGCGGCCGGCATGGGGAAGGTCGATGTCAAGACGTCATCCGCCTCGGGCGTCGTCGGCGTGAACGCTTCGAGATGCGCCTGTCCATCGATGAAGCGAAACACCGTGCTGGAGAATCCGCCGACGAGGTCTTTGGCCCTGGCCGCGATCGCCTCGAACACCGGCCGTGTGTCTGTCGGCGAACTCGCAATCACGTTCAGAATGTCCGACGTCGCGGTCTGCCGCTCCAGCGCCTCCCGGGTCTCGTTGAATAGTCTGGCATTCTGGATCGCGATCACGGCCTGGTCGGCAAACGTCGACAGCAACTCGATCTGCTTGTCCTTGAACGGACGTACCTCTGTCCGGCGCAGCAGGATCGCGCCGATACTCTCGTTGCCGCGCAGCAGCGGCACCGACAGAACGGTCCGAACCGACGCGCCGGTGGCTTGCCCCATTTCCCTCGCATCCGGAAACTCGGCGCCCTCGTCGGAGAGCATGTCGTGGACATGCACGGGCGTCTGGTCGACGAACGCGCGACCCGCCGTCCAGTTGCGGCTGATCGGCCGTTTGCCGACCCTTAAGGCGATCGGGCCGGCGTGTGCGCTGAAGCGAAGGCTCTCACCCTCTTTCAAGAGAGCGACCGCATCGTCTGACTCGCAGAGCTCGCGAGCGCTTTCGACGATCGCCTCGAGCACCGGATTGATATCGGTGGGCGACGAAGCAATCACTTTGAGAACATTGCCGCTCCCGGTCTGGTAGGCCAGCGCTTCGGTGAGATCGCGCGTCTTGGCCTGCACCTCGTCGAACAGGCGGGCGTTCTCGATTGCGATCAGGGCCTGGTCGCGGAATGATTCGGCCAGCAGGATGTCTTTGGCGGCGAAAGCGTTGGCGCGCGTTCCCGCCATTGCCAGCAGGCCGATGCATTCGCCCTGGCGCAGCAACGGCAGGTAGAGCGCGGACCGGATTCCCAATCTGTCCTGGATTGCGCGCTCGAACTCCGGCAATTCGATTGCCGACCAATCCGGCAGGTGCAGGGTTTTCTTCGCGACGATCGCACGTGAGGGAAAATTGGCCGCCGGATCGATCGGAACGGGCGAACTGTTGAGGATCGGCATCTGTCCATCCGGGCCGCACCAGGACACGGTCCAGAAACTCGTCTCGTTGCACCGTTGAATGAAAGCTCTGTCACACCCGAGCAAGCGAACGGCCGTCTGCGCGATGGCTTCGAAGACCGGTTGTACATCCGTCGGCGACTGACTTATCACACGCAGGATGTCAGACGTCGCAGTCTGCCGCTCGAGCGCCTCCTTCGTTTCGTTGAACAGCCGCGCGTTCTCGATCGCGATCACGGCCTGGTCGGCGAAGGTGGTGACGAGCTCGATCTGCTTCTCGGTGAATGCGCCTGGCTGGCTGCGGTTCAGGGATAGCGCGCCGATCAATCGGCCATCGCGCAACAGCGGCACCGCGAGCGTCGCCCGATAACGCGCCCGGCTCTGCTCGCCGGTCAGGCCATAGCTCGGATCGGCCAGCACGTCCGGAATGCAGACGGGCTTCAGCGAAGCGCCGGCGCGTCCGATCGCGGAGGGATGGCCGGGCATCAGCGGGCGGCGTTCGAGCATTTCGTGAACTTCGGGCGGGAAGTTCCAGCTTGCGAGGATGCGAAACACGGCGCCATCATAGCGGAAGAACATCGTCTGCTCGGATCCGCACAGCCGTGCAGCCGTATCGGAGATGGCCTCGAGCACGGGATTGAGGTCCGATGGCGAACGGCTGATGACCGCGAGGACTTCGCTGGTGGCGGTCTGTTGCTCCAGCGTCTCGCTGAGGTCGCGCGTCCTGGCCTGCACTTCCTCGAACAGCCGCGCGTTCTCGATCGCGATCACGGCCTGGTCGGCGAAGGTCTGGATCAACCCGATCTCTGCTGCCGTGAAGGGCTTCTTTGGCTGCCGCGTGACGACGAGCGAACCGATGCCGCTGTCGTGGGAGATCATGGGGGCATATAACACGGTCATGCCGCCGATCTCTCTCAAGCGCGTCCTCTTGTCCTCCGGCAGGTCCGCCTTGTCAGCGAGATCCGGAAAGTGCAACGGTCGGCGCTGCGCGATCGCCATGCCGGTCGAACTGCCCTCGAGCGGCATCGTGTCCGTTCCCCATTCTCCCTCTCCGGTGCCACGCCTCGCGACGCCCCTGACACTGTCGCCTTCCACCAGATAGACGGCTGTGTCGTAAGGTTTGAACAGGCGTTGGCAGGATTCCAGGATCGTGTCGAACACCGGCGCCGCGTGCGCGACCGAACGGCTGATGATCCTGAGAACGTCCGCCGTCGCGGTCTGCTGCTGCAGCGACTCCTCCAGGTCGCGCGTCTTGGCCTGCACTTCGTTGAAAAGCCGCGTGTTCTCGATCGCGATCACCGCCTGGTCGGCGAAGGTCTGCAACAATTGTACGTGGTGTTCGGCAAACAGCCCGGGGGCCTTGCGGGTGATCGTAACGAGCCCGATCGCGTTGTCTTGACTGATCAGCGGGACGGCCAGCATGCTGCGGAAGCCGCGGGCGCTGCCGATATGTCTGATTTCGGCGTCAGTCTCTTGCTCGACATCCGGAATTTGCACCGCTTTGCCGGATCGCGTCAGTTCGAACTGGGGAAAATCGTTTATCGGTCGCGGAAAGGCTTTGTTGAGAATGTCGTCGGCGGCGGGCGTGGTCGGCGTGAACGCCGCAAGATGGGCCATTTCGCCGTCCAGGAATCGATACACCGCCGTCGAGAAACCGCCGAGCAGACGGTTGGCGCTCGAAGCGATGGCCTCGAACACGGGGGCCACGTCCGAAGGCGAACTTGCGATCACCTTGAGAATATCGGCCGTCGCTGTCTGCCGCTCGAGCGCTTCTTTGGTCTCATTGAAAAGCCGGGCATTCTCGATTGCGATGGCCGCTTGCGAGGCGAAACTCCGGACGAGTTCAATCTCCCGGTCGGAGAAGGGTCTGACCTCCTGGCGGTAGATGACGATGGCGCCGACCAGTTCGTCTTCCGCGAGGATCGGCACGCCAAGGGTCGACCGCGCGCCCCCGAGTTTGGCCGCGAGGCCCGGGGCGGCTTCCGCGGCGTAGTCGGCGGAGTGCTGGACCTGCCGCGTCCTGTGAATGCGATCGATCATGCCCCCTGGCAGCCCCTGAAAGGGTCCGGGGCGCCTCATATATTCGCGCAGCGCCTCGGGGGTTCCCACGTCAGCGGCGAAGTAGAACGAGTTGCCGTCAAAGCGAAGCAGCGAACCGAATCGGGCATCGCAAATGCGGGTCGCCTTTTGCAGCACGGCTTCAAAAACCGGCTGGAGTTCGCCAGGTGAGTCCGAAATGATCTGAAGCAGCTCTGCGGTCGCGGTCTGCTGCTGAAGCGCTTCCTGCGTTTCATGGAAAAGCCGGGTGTTCTCGATCGCAATGACGGCCTGGGCCGCAAAACTCTTGAGCAGGTCGATGTGCCGCTGCTGAAACACGCCGATCTTTTGACTGAAGATGCAAATCGCGCCGGCAGGAGAGAGGTCGCGCATGATCGGAACGACGAGCATGCTGCGATAGCCGCTGACCGCTTGCAGCCCGCGGGTGTAGTTGGCGTCGGAATCGAGAATGTCGGCGACGTTCTGAACTTCGCCATCGAGGATCGCGACGGCGAGGGGATTGTCGCGTCCCACAGGTCTTGGGTAGTTTCGATTGATGGCGGCCAGTGCATCGTCTTTCCAGCCGCAATTGGCGGCGATCTTGACGAGGCCGTCTTCCAGGCGGGCGACCGAGCAGTAGGTGGCTCCGGTGAGTTCGCGTGCACTCTGCGCGATGGCGTCGAACACCGGCTGCAGATCCGACGGCGATTTGGCAATGAGCTCGAGCACGCGGGATGCCGCGGTCATCTGGGCGCGCAGCTCCGCAACCGATTCGGATTTGCGCCGCGGCTTTCTTGCCGCAGTGCTTGCAACCTTGCGACCGCGCTGCTTGCGCGCACCGCTGACCGTCGCCGAACGACGCGCCATTTCGATCCCCCGACCCGAGATGGGCCATATTATCGCCAAATCACCTTCCGGGAAGGCGGTTTTAGGGATCGAGCGAGCTGACGTAAGCGGCGAGGGCGATCATGTCGTCCTGCGACAGCTTTTCGACCGTCTGTTTCATCGGGGCGCTTGCGGTGCCCGATCGTCCGCCGTGCTGGAATTCGTAGAGCTGGCGCATGATATAGGTCGGCGATCTGCCCGCGATCGCCGGGACGGCGTCGACGCCCTTCAAGTCCGGTCCGTGACAGAGGCTGCAAGGCGTCGTCACTCCCGATCCGCCGGTCTTCGCCAGCGCCTCTCCCTTCGCCAGGCTCCCGACCGGGACATAAGCCGTGAATGTCGCGCGTGGGTCGCGAAGCTCGAACTGATTGACATCGTCGGGCATCTCGGCAATGCGCTGGCCGAGCGGTTCAACGCCTCCATCCGAACTCCTGACGTAAAACAGACGCGAGGGTCCTGTCTTCGGAATTGTCTCGGTTTCGACGACCTTGATGATCGGCCTGCGCTTCAGCGCCGCGAAATACTCCGCGGCGGAGCGAATGTCGGCGTCCGTCATGCTTTTGACCGAGGCCGACATGAATTGCGTGGACGGCCTCTGCGGGCCGGACATCGTTCTCGCTCCGCTTTTGAAGTCGGCGATCTGCTGGACAAGATATGCAACAGGAAGGCCGGCGAGGCTCGCATTTTCGGGGCCACCGGTGCCCTCGACGCGATGGCACGATCCGCATGCGCGAATGTCGGGTTTGCGTCCGGCCGCGACGATGTCCGGCATCGCGGGATGGGTATCCGGATGCCAGTCGAGCGCAACGAACAGGTCCCGCGCCTGTTTCCAGCTGAACGCGGCGTTGCTGCCTGGAAGCGTATTGGGCGTGTCGGTGGGCGCGGGCACCTGGACGGTCGGATCCCACAAGAAAGCCCACGCTGGAAGCCCGTCAGACGCCATGGCGGCGGAAGAGGCCGTGCCGCCTTGTGCGAAACCGTCGCCACTGACGGAAAGCGCGATTGCGAAAGGGATCAATGAGCACAACGAAATTCGTTTCAAAAAAAGCAAGACGATCTCCTGAAAAGACTGAAGCGCCCGACCTGAACGGGCGTGAACATCTGAAAAGACAGTAGGCAACCTGTCGGCGCTGCCGTCCCTATGATGCGCGCTCCAGCCGCACATCGATCTCCTGACGAAGCAGGCTGAAATCGATCGGCTTGGTCAACAAGCCGGCCGCTCCCAGCCTCGCTGCTGTCTTCTTCGTCTCGTCGTCACCATAGGCGGTGATCATGATGACGGGAACATTGGGCCGCGCCGCCTTGACCTCGGCCAGCATCTCCAGCCCGCTCATGCCGGGCATGTTGATGTCGGACAGGATCAGGATGAGCGACGGATCGGCAATGGCCTTGACCTGCTCGAGAGCCGCCCGTGCCGAAGTGGCGAACTCCATCACGAACCGGCTCGCGCGCAGATCGCGCCGGAAATGCTGGCGAAACATGCTTTCGACGTCGGGCTCGTCATCAACGACGAGAATGAAGGTGCTCACCTTGTCTCCCCGGGGTTCGCGGCGCAGCGCCGCCTCGACCTCGGAGTCCTCCACGCGCGCAATCATGTTCAAGGCCGGTGCCTCTCATCGGCCAGCGCTTGGATGACGGTCGGGCGGGGCTCGCCGAGGCCTGCCCGCCCTGGCGCGGACCAACAGCACGAGTTCTTTCACGCTTTCGCTTGCGATCCTGAAGAACATCATGAGCCACGTCGCGAGCGCAGCACACCACAACAGCGTTTCGACCGTCTCCAGCATGCAAGATTCCTCCAAGAAATGACTGTTTCAAATGCCTGGGGTTATCGAACAAAACACCGACCACAAATTACTCTCAAGAAAATCCCCCAGGCGCCGGTAACCTAGCCCTCCCGGGCTTGATCCGTCCGGAAAACTTTGCGCCTATTCCGGGAAGCCGAAAAAATAGCCGCGATAGGCCGGCCCGCAATCACACGGCAAGCTGCCGGGCTGCTTTTTCGCCCGGCCGCTTGGCCCACTCCTGCATCACCACGAGGTTGACGACATCGTGCAGATACATGCCGACGGCAAGGCCCCGATCGTAGCTCACCCAATGGCGCGGAAGAATCTCGATGCTGCGGCCGCCGCGGCCGACGATCCTGACGAGACCCGCTGCCTGCGCGGAGTCCATCAGATTGCGAACGTGGGTTCGGGAAACGCCGAACCGATCGGCGACGTCGATGTAAGGGACCGCGGCCGTCAGATCGCCGGAGTCCATGGCGGCTTTCAGCAGCGCATTCTGGATCAGCGGCCCCGCTGCGTGCATGAAGAAGAGCAGCGTGTCCGGGAGGGTCATCATCAGGCGGGCGCCAACTGCGGTGAAGGGCAGGCATGCGCGGCAATGCAGCTCGTGAAAGGCGCGGTCGTGCGACAGCACCGGGCTGTAATCGTGATGGGGGTAGAGCTTGGCGAGCGGCACGTAATGGGCCGCGAGCCACTCGGTGTGATGCGCGCGAAGCTTGTTCGTGGTCGCCAGGAGCCACACGCGCCGGTCATCGGGCGCCCGGCTCTGCTCGAGAAATCCGACCTCGCGCAGCCGGGCCACGAGATGGTCCACCTGTCGCGGGCTGGCGTAGCCGAACATCGCCAATTGCTTCTTTAAGGCAGCAACCGTGAACCAGGTCTCGCGCCGCGACGGATCCTGCGCGGCCTCGAGCACCGCGGCGCTGTGAAAGACGAAGAACCGGCCCGCCTGAAGCAGCAGGCGAACCATAAACGGATCGCCGCCATACACGTCGGTGAAGCTGTCGATATAGGCCCGCCTGGCCTCAGGCAGCCGAGGATGGTTCAAGATATCCTCGAAGCTCAACCGCAACGGGCGGCCGGCAAGGCGCTCGAGCTCGTCACTTTCCAAGGCTTGCCCCTAAAGTCTTGCCCCCAAGTCTTTATATTTAGGAACCTTAGAAGGCGGCCGCGATCTGCGCAATGATTTCCAGGAGCTCAATCCGTGAGCTAAATCCGTCAGCCGGACGGCGCCTCGAGGCCGGTGGTGTCGCCGCTTCGCAAGCACTCCGCAACCGCTGTTGTCCACACCCACGACACGCAGTGGCGAATGAGGGATCCGACCCACTAGCGATCGACAATTTGCCAACGCGCGTCCGCGCGGCTTTGATGGCGGCATGGGGACAAAATCGCGCGAGGTCATCTGGAGCGGCCGGATCATGGGCGCGGAGATTTCCGCCAAGCACGCGCGCGAGGAAGCACGGAAGGCCGTGCGCGAGGCCGATCGTGCCGAGGCCGAAGCCTGGTCGGTTCGCATGGAAGGATACGGTGGTCCGGCGCAGCCCTCGCCGACGATCGGCCAATGCATCAACGGCGGCATGGGCTGGCTCGAGGTCGAGTGCATCAGGTGCAAGTCGCGCGCGAGCCTGCCGCTCGATGCGATCCGCCGGCCCCACGATACGCCGATCTGGAAGCTCGAAGCGTCGCTGAAGTGCCGCTCATGCCGGAAGGGACGGTCCGCACCGCCCGTCCACATGATCAAGCTGACGGCAACGCAGAGCATCACGCCTTACAAATGGGTGCATCCGACCGAGGAGCGGTAGGAAAATGTCTTTTCGCTATTGCTGCTGCTGATCGTTCCGGTCTGTCTCAGCACTCCTTCGATCCGGGCTCTTCCACAGACTGGAAATTGTGCGTGAACCTGTTTGCCGCCGGCCGCAACGAAGGTTCGGAACCCAGATGGCGCACCCAGGTGGTGCGCGCAACGCAATTCAGACTTGAAGGAGACCTCAATGGGAGGTTTTATTTTCGGTACCACGTACGTCAAGGCCGGTTATGTCGTGGACGACGCTGTGGAAAATTCAGGCACGCTGATCGTCGAGACCGGCGGCCAGGTCGAGGGGACGCAAGTCTGGGGCACCCTGGACGTCAGCGGGGGTGTCGCCTGGGACACCGTGCTCCACGGCGGCAAGATGAATGTCGGGAACGGGGCAGGGGGTTCCGACTACCACACGCAAGTCGATGATGGTGGTGTGCTGAACGTCACCAATCTCGGCACGAGCCTGTACGCCAACATTAATAACGGCACCGAGCATGTCGCCAGCGGCGGAACGTCCAAATACACGACGGTCGGCTTCGGCACGATGACGGTTGATCACGGCGGCGTCGCCCAGAACACGACGGTCGATTCTTGCAGCAACGAATTCGTCTCCGGCATCGACATGAACGCGACGCTCAACGGAGGCATGCAACACGTCGCGGCCGGCGGCATTTCCTGGCTCGCGCACGCCGAGAACAACGGCGGGCTGATCGTCGAGACGGGTGGTATTGCCGCGGGCGCAACGCTCGACAAGAACTGCTGGATGTTTGTCGGGGCCGGCGGCATCGCCGAAGTCACCAAGTTCAACGGCCCGAACGCGTCGATGACTTTCGCGGACTGGCACGATAGCAACGGAGCGACGGTTATCGGCGTTGGCGTGTCCGACGAAATCGATTTCCGCGGCATGGTCGCCGGACCCGGCGCCACGCTGACCTGCACGGAGAACGCACAAAATACGCAGGCCGTGCTCACGCTCAAGGACGCCCTGGGGCAGACCACGAGCCTGACCTTGTTGGGTCAGCATTCGGCGGCGGAGTTTTCGTATGGTTTCGATGGTGCGGGCGGCATCGCCGTGACCGATCACGGGTTGTCGCTGCTCGGTTCACTGGGCCACATTCTTTTGTGAGACGTGATAGCGACGGGCCTCGGCCTGGTCTTCACCGCAGGAGATGGACTGACGTGTCCGGCACCCGGAAACCGACGCCCGCGCGCTCGACGTCCAGGCGTTTCGGAGTTGATGGTCGGAAGACGCTTGTCTTCCTGCTTCTCCTTTTCGCGATCCCCGCGAACGCCTGCTTCGCGCAGACACCGCCGCCAGTCGACGAACATGTGCTCGAGCGCGTGCCGCCGACCGTCGTGACGAGATTGGCGACCCGCTTTTCGCTGGGCGCATTCGACGGCCGCTTCGAAGAGACGCGGCTCGGCGCGGTTCGCGACGCCGTAGGCGAAGGGACCATCCGACACCAGGGCGACGCTGCAGGCAGCATGTATTGGCTGTGTTATCGGCGTGCGCAGCATCGATTATGGGTCGTGTCCAGCGGCGAGATCGGCGGCCCGGACCATCTCGTCACGGAGATCGTTGAAGAGCTGATCGAGAAAGACGCCGGAGCCTCGGCCGATTGCGACACGCTCCCGGAAAAATTCTCGCCCGTCGTCTTCGACAGCAAGCTGCACCTGGGTATGTCGCGTCAGCAGGTCATCACGGCGTTGGGACCGCCGTCGAAGTCGGATGCGGCTCAGATCGTGTATTCTCACGAGGGAAAGCTCGCAGACGGTTTCGATGAGACCGCGTGGTTCATTCTCCGGTTTCGGGCGGGAAAGCTCGCGTCCATGCGCGGCGGCAAGACCACGACGAATTGAAGGGACTGCTGGAAGCGTTCAAGCTTCGCAACGTGATGCAAGCGGTTGAATGTGCAAGCGGCCCGGGATCGGCTTTTGCCGACTAGGGTTGTCCCGATCCGCCCGCCGAGCCATAGACCTGCCCGGTCGCGTAGCTTGCATCGGCCGCCGCCAGTTGCACATAGATCGAGGCGAGCTCGGCGGGTTGGCCGGGACGGCCCAGCGGCGTCATGCCGCCGAACTTCTCGAGCTTCTCCATGGTCGCGCCGCCCGAAACCTGGAGTGGCGTCCAGATCGGTCCCGGCGCGACACCGTTGACGCGGATGCCCCTGGAGGCGAGCTGCTTCGCCAGGGATTTCACGTAGTTCATCGTCGCCGCCTTGGTCTGTGCGTAGTCGTAAAGATCGGGCGAGGGATCGTAGGCCTGTTCGGATGTCGTGCCGATGATGCAGGAGCCGGGCTTGAGGTGCGGCAGCGCGGCCTTGATGATCCAGAACGGCGCGTAGACGTTGGTCTTCATGGTCGCGTCGAAGTCTTCCGACGAGACGTCGAGGATGGACGCGCGGGTCTGCTGCCGTGCCGCGTTGTTGACGATGATGTCGAGGCCGCCGAGGCCCTGGATCGCCTGCTCGACCAGCTTCCTGCAGAAGGCTTCCTCCCTGAGATCGCCGGGGATCGCAAGGCCGGTGCGGCCTTCCTTCTTGATCAGCGCGATCACCTCCTGCGCGTCGGGCTCTTCCGCGGGCAGGAAGTTGATGGCGACATCGGCCCCTTCGCGCGCATAGGCAATCGCAGCCGCGCGGCCCATGCCGGAATCACCGCCCGTGATCAGTGCCTTGCGGCCGGCGAGCCGTCCCGAGCCCTTGTAGCTGGTCTCGCCATGGTCCGGTCGCGGCTCCATCTTGCCGGCGAGGCCCGGCCATGGCTGTGACTGCTTCTTGAACGGGGGTTTCGGATAGCGGGTAACGGGATCGATCAGGTCCGCCTCGGCCATGTCGGTGTTTCCTTTCGCGGTGGAAGATGCCAGCGAAGCCGCAACGAGCGCTGCGCTCGCCGCATGCACGACGTGCCGGCGTGATATGGACGTCTTGCCTTGAGCGGCCATGAGGGTCTCCGCGACGCTGCGGTTTCGCCGAGCGAGAGGATCATCGTTGCCTATCGAGGACGCCGGCAGAGCCTTTCGTCCCGAAAGGCCTATTTCGACTGTCCCACGTTGGGTGCCTTGCCGAGCTCCTCAGCCATCTCGAGGTGATGGCGCAACGCCGGAAGCGTCTTGCCGGCCCAGTTTTTCAGCGCGGGATTGTCGCCACCGTTGGCGTAACGTTCGAACAGCGATACCGCGTCCTTGTGCGCGCTGACCTGATAGGAGTCGAAGTCCGAGCTGAAATCCTTGCCCGTGGCACCGTTCAGCTTGTCGAGCTTGCTCTGGTGCGAGCTGTCGAGCGCTGTCGGCAGCGTCACCTGCACCTTGCCCTCGCCGACGAGCGCCTTGAGTTCGCTGCTGGTCTTGGTGTGGTCGGTCACCATCTGCTGCGCGAAGCTCTTCTCCTGCGCGTTGCCTTTCTGCTCTGCGAGCTTGCTCGACTGGATCTCGAACATGTCGCTCACGGCGACCTCCTTGACGAAATCGGCAGTCGCCGGGGCGACGCCGAGCGCCGAGTTCACGCCGGTCTTCTCGCCGAGCGACTGGGCGAGCGCGGGGCCCGCCAGGAGAACACAGGCAGCCGCGATGATGGTACGCTTCATGGTTCGATCCCTCTGATTGGACGCGCGGCCGCGTGCCGCGCCGATCTTTTGCGCCGATCAACACGCCGCCGCGACCAATGTTCCCAATCCGTCGGATGGCGGCCGGTGCGGGGATTGAAGTTCCCAAAGCTCAGCCAAGGCGGGCGTGCAGGAACGCCGCGACCTCTCGGGAATTGCCCTGACGACACGATTGGTCGTGACACGGCAACAGAGAGAGACCGACATGAGCGTTAAGGGCGAAGTCAAGGAAGGCGCCGGCTTTATCAAGGAAGAAATCCACGAGCACGGCAAGTCCGCGGAAAGTCAACGCAAGGCCCAGGAGGGCCGCGATCTGCGCAACGAGGGCCGGGTCGAAGACGGCAAGGCCCCGAAGACCACGAAGCCCGGCACGGGTCATCCCGAGAAGTAAGTGAACGATGCCGTCTCGCGAAGGTGAGGCGGCATCGTCGTTTGGAGAGACGTGAATGAGCGATGTTTCATCCCGGGCCATGCGTCCGGCGGCGACCGCGGAAATCGCGGGCCATCCAATTCATCCGATGCTGGTGCCGATACCGATCACGTGCTTCGTCGGGGCGTTGCTGACCGATATCGCCTATCTCGTCTCCGCGGAGATCATGTGGGCGGATTTCTCCGCCTGGCTTCTGGTTGCGGGCGTCATCTTCGGCCTGCTGGCCGCGGTCGCGGGCCTGATCGATTTCCTGAGCAACCGGCTGGTGCGGGCGCAGGCCCCGGCATGGCCGCATCTGCTGGGCAATGCCGTCGCGCTGATCCTGGCGGTCGTCAATGCACTGATCCATACGCGCGATGCCTGGACCTCGGTCTGGCCGGTCGGGCTCGTTCTGTCGGCGCTGACGGTCCTGATCCTGCCGGTCACCGGCTGGCTGGGCTGGGCTTTGGTGTACCGTCACGGCGTAGGAGTTGCGCGATGATGTCAGCATTCACCCGCGCGCTGTTGTGCGCGTCGCTTTTGTGCCTTGCCGGCTGCAATGATGGCAGCGGCGATCCCAAGGCCCAGATCGGCGCCAATCCCGTTCTGCCGGCCATCCAGCAATATCTGCTGCCGCCGATGCACATCGCCCGCATCGTCGGCTGGAAGAAGGACGAGACGCCGGCGGTTGCGCAGGGCCTGCAGGCCAAGGCGTTCGCGACGGGCTTGCAGCACCCGCGCTCGCTCTATGTTCTGCCCAATGGCGACGTGCTGGTGGTGGAGTCCAAGGCGCCGAAGGCCGCCGCGATCAAGCGGCCGAAGGAAATCGTGATGGGCTACATCGAATCCTGGGCGACGTCCGGCGGCGACACCGGCGAAAGCAACCGCATCACGCTGCTGCGCGATACCAACGGCGACGGCGTGCCGGACACGCAGAGCGTCTTCCTCGACCATCTCAATTCGCCCTTCGGCGTCGCGCTGGTCGGCAATGATCTCTATGTCGCCAACACCGACGCGATCGTCAGATACCCCTACACGGAGGGTGACACCAGGATCACCGCGCCGGGGACCGTGCTGACGCCGTTGCCGGGCGGCCCGATCGACCATCACTGGACCAAGAGCCTGGTTGCGAGCCCCGACGGCTCCAAGCTCTATGTCGGCGTCGGCTCCAACAGCAACATCACCGAGAACGGGATGGAGGCCGAGCACAATCGCGCCGACATTCTCGAAGTCGATCGCGCCAGCGGCCGCTGGCGTATCTTTGCCAGCGGCTTGCGCAATCCCAACGGCCTCAGCTTCGAGCCGCAGACCGGAGCGCTGTGGACCGTGGTGAACGAGCGCGACGAACTCGGTCCCGACCTCGTGCCCGACTACATGACCTCGGTGAAGGATGGCGCCTTTTATGGCTGGCCGTATAGCTATTACGGCCAGCACGTCGATCCCCGCGTCAAGCCGCAGCGGCCGGATCTCGTCGCCAAGGCGATCGTGCCGGATTACGCGCTGAGCTCGCATGTCGCGCCGCTCGGGCTCGCGTTCTCCGCCGGCAGCAGCCTGCCGGCCGCGTATCGCAGTGGCGCCTTCGTGGGCGAGCACGGCAGCTGGAACCGGCAGGTGCTGAACGGCTACAAGGTCGTTTACGTGCCCTTCAGCGACGGCAAGCCGAGCGGGCCGGCTCAGGACGTGGTCGCCGGCTTCCTCAACGACGACAACCAGGCGCGCGGCCGGCCCGTCGGTGTCGCCATCGACAAATCCGGCGCGCTGCTCGTCGCCGACGACAGCGGCAACACGGTGTGGCGGGTGAGTGCGGCGCATCCGCAGGTGACGCAGCGATAGGCAACCCGCGCAGCGATAGGCAAGCCGCGCAGCGATAGGAGAGGGATGATGGGCCTTGCTCAATATGCGATCGTGCCGGTTCAGGATGAATGGGGCGTGCTGCACGACGGCAATATCAACGGTAGATATGCCACCAAGGAATCGGCGTTCGAATCGGCGGTGGCCGCCGCCTCCCTGGCATTGCGCCAGGGGCATGAAGTCCACGTCAGCGTTCCCGCTCGCCAGACCGGCGAGTCGGCGCTGGGCAGTTGAGGCGAATCGTTCGTTCGCGAGCGCTGCGACGGTTACTCGATGGAGGCTTGCCCGACGGGGTGTGATTTCACATTCACCGTGACTTCCATCCCGGCGTCGTCATCGGCATCGCCCCAATAGCTGCCGGAAAGCGGAATGGCTTGAGCCGGGTTGCGGGCGACGCCAACCCTGATGAGCTCTCGATTTCCCACGATGCCGTTGGTCGGATCGAATTCGACCCAGCCAGAACCTGGTACGTAAATCGAACACCATGCATGCGTGGAGCCACCCCCAAGCCTCGCCGGCCCGTCGCGATCGGGGACATAGATGTACCCCGTGATGAAGCGCGCGGCAAAGCCCAGCGAGCGTGCCGCTTCCATCATCAGCAGAGCGAAGTCCCGGCACGTCCCCTGTTGCAGATCCAGAGTTTCGGCGGGTGTCTGTGTCCCCGGCGATGTTCTCCGCCGGTATGAAAAGCTTTCTGAAATCGCTTCGTTCAGTGTCATCAACAACTGGCCGGTAGGGCGGCTCCGGCCGGGCGCAATGAACCTCGCCAGCCAGGTGTCGACCGTTCGGTCCTCGCGATATTGCCGGCGGATGTACGGCTCCAGGTCCGGCAGTTCGCTGCGATCATAGGCGAAGGGGTGCTCCATGGCGTAGTCTTCAATCCGGAAGTCCGGCGCGTTCTCTGGCGTATGATCGAGATGAATCGTCGTCTCGAAGTCCAGCGTCTCGGCCGAGATGTTGAAGTCGACGAGCGTGACGCAGTTGCCAAATACGTCATGGATCCAGCGAATTTCGGCCGGTTCAGGGCTCACCTCGAGACGGCAGGCAAGCAAACGCTGATCGAAGCTGTCCCGTGGCCGGAACAGCATCTGGTGCTGGCCGAGCTTCACGGGCCGGCGGTAGCGATAGGCGGTGGTGTGATGGACGGTGTAGAGGGGCATGACCAGCTCACTCGTGGCACGAGATAGTGCCACGATTGACGGGTCTTTCCAGAGCTAAGTCTTGCCAGAGCCAAGTCTTGCCAGAGCTAAGTCTTGTTGCGTCCCCAACAACTGCCTCTCATTTCGGCAGGGTCAGGCGCCCCCTTGCTGGAACAAGTCGAAGGCGAACGCGCTTTCCTTGCCACGGTCAATGACGACACGGTGGAGACAGCTTTGAAAATCCGGGCAGGCTACGATATCGCGTTCAAGTGCCTTCAGGACGTTCCCATGGTGCTCATGCTCACGGTTCATCCGTCCCGGCGGCCGGATATTGTAGCGGGCCATGCACTCCGTGTCTCACCGAAAGTCAGGACCAAGGACTACATCGACGCATTCGGCAATGTTTGCACCCGCCTTGTGGCACCGCCAGGCCTGATCGAGCTTCGCTCCGAATTTGTCATCGAGGACAGCGGTCTGCCCGATGCAGTCGCGCCGGAGGCCGCCAGGGTGCCACTGGACGAGCTGCCCGATGATGCGCTGGTGTATTTGCTGGGCAGCCGGTATTGCGACACGCAGCATTTGACGGATCTGGCGTGGTCGACATTCGGTCATGTCGACGGCGGCTGGCAGCTCGTGCAGTCCATATGCGATTATGTTCACGATCGCATCCGGTTCGGCTATCGCTTTGCCCGAAACGACCGGACGGCTTCGCAGGGTCACGACGAACGCGTCGGCGTCTGTCGGGATTTCGCTCATCTGGCGGTTGCGCTGTGCCGATGCATGAACATTCCCGCGCGCTATTGCACGGGCTATCTGGGCGATATCGGCGTGCCGGCCGACCCGGCACCCATGGATTTCAGCGCGTGGTTCGAGGCCTATATCGGAGGCCGATGGTATACGTTCGATGCCAGGCACAATCATCCTCGCATCGGCCGGATCGTCATCGCGCGGGGTCGTGACGCCGCCGACGTCGCCATCTCGACGACGTTCGGGCCGACGGAACTCGTGCGGTTCAAGGTGATGACGGACGAAGTGCGCACTGCCGAACGATTTCCGCTCCAGCCGGATATCGATGTGAAGCAGGACCGGACGACGCAATTTGCGGCGGCCACGGACTAGCCGGCTGTCGCCACCATTCGTCTCTCGATCCGGCGACGCGAAGCACTGCGCCGTACGAATGCGTGCATTCGACCGGGGAGCGGTAGGGTTGCCTACCGCGCTTCGACCACTTCGCCGTCCTCCTTCACGAACCGCCCAACTGGATGATCGAGGAGATCGACGACCGCCTCTGAAGGGCGGCACAACCTCGTGCCCTTTGGCGTCACCACGATCGGACGGTTGATCAAAATCGGATGCGCGAGCATCTGGTCGATCAGTTCGTCATCGGACCATTTGGGATCGGCGAGCCCGAGCTCCTTGTAGGGCGTGCCCTTCTCGCGCAGCAATGCACGGACGGACGCGCCCGTCGCCGCGATCAGCTGCTTGAGCGTTTCGCGCGACGGCGGCGTCTTCAGATATTCGATGACGATAGGCTCCGTGCCGCTCTGCCGAATCATCGCAAGCGTGTTGCGCGAAGTGCCGCAGTCGGGGTTGTGATAGATCGTGACGCTCATCGGTTTGTTTCCGCGATTGGCACAGGGCCGCGTGCATTGGAATGTCCGAGCAGCCAGTTCATCAGCAGCAAGCCGGCGAACGCACCGCAGAGCTCCGCGAGGATGAAGCCGGGCAGGTCAGTAGGGCGAATGCCCGAGAAAGTGTTGGTCAGGGAACGCGCAATGGCCACCGCCGGATTGGCGAACGAGGTGGACGCCGTAAACCAATAGGCCGCCGTAATGTAAAGACCGACAAGCCAGGGCACCGCCGTCCGTTGAAATCGGATACCGGCCAGGATCGTCGCGACCAGCCCGAAGGCGGCGACGGCCTCGGCAAACCATTGCGGCCCTCCCGTTCGCACCTTTACGGAGACATCCAGCAGAGGCAGTCCGAACATCAGATGCGCCGCCATCGTGCCTGCGATACCGCCGCCGATCTGTGCAATCACGTAGAGAGCGGCCTCGTTGACCGGCAGCTCGCGCTTGCCGGTGAAAACCAGCGTGACCGCGGGATTGAAATGCGCCCCGGAGATCGGGCCGAGCACCGTGATCAGGACAACCAGAATGGCGCCGGTCGGCAGGGTGTTGCAGAGAAGCGCAAGCGCGACGTCCTTGGTCAGCGTCTCCGCCATGATGCCGGAACCGACGACCGTGGCGACGAGAATGCCGGTGCCGAGCGCTTCGGCCGCGAGGCGCCGCGAGAGATCGAAATTGTCCATCAGCTGGCCTTCGGCTCTGGCCGGGTTGCACCGTCCGAGCGGCCGATCTCGCGCAGCTTGGTGCCGAGCGACAGGCTGTCGATGCTGCTCATCGGGAGGTTCACAAAGGTATCGATCCGATTCTTGAGATGGCGGAACGCAGTGACGAAGGCCGCCTGTTTCTCCAGACCGGTACCCTCAAATGCGGCAGGATCTTCGATCCCCCAATGTGCAGTCATCGGCTGCCCCGGCCAGATGGGGCAGGCCTCGCCGGCTGCATTATCGCAAACGGTGAAGACGAAATCCATCACCGGCGCATCGGGTGCGGCGAACTCCGCCCAGCTCTTCGAGCGCATTCCGTCGGTGGGATAGTCCATGCTGGCGAGGGTGCGCAGCGCCAGCGGGTGGACCAAGCCTTTTGGCGTGCTGCCTGCGGAGAAGGCTTGGAAGCGGCCGGCGCCGTCCTTCCGAAGAATCGACTCGGCGAGGATCGAGCGCGCCGAATTGCCGGTGCACAGGAACAAGACGTTGTAGATATGATCAGACACGGGCTCGCCCCTTTCGTTTTGGAGAGCAGCAGGCTTGCAGGCTGTCGACGACCGGCTCGCAGACTTCCGGCCTTCCACCGCAACAATCGCGCAGCAGGAACACTGCGACATCGCGGAATTCGGCGAGGTTGGCGCGGTAGACGATCGAACGGCTGTGTCGCTCGGAGGTCACGAGACGCGCGCGCGTCAGGATCGAAAGATGGGCCGACAACGTGTTCGGCGGCACTTCGAGCAGGCGTGCGAGGTCGCCGGCCGCAAGGCCATCGGGTTCGTGCCTGACCAACGTTCGGAACGCCTCCAGACGGGTCGATTGCGACAGCGCGGCGAGCGCGAGGATGGCTTCTTCTGTTTCCATATATCCAGACTTATGGAATTAGTGATTCGGCGTCAATCTGGAAGTTGTTAGCTGGGCATATTTCGAACATTCTAGAAATATGGTTGACAGGGAAGCGGGACCGGAGCATGTTAGGTTCCATGAAGATCGACGACGCAGCAGCACGCCTGGAAGCATTGGGTAACCGGACCCGGCTTCAAATCTATCGCGCCCTGGTTCGGGCAGGACACTCCGGCATGCCCGTCGGTCGTTTGCAGGAGAAGCTTAAAATCCCGGCATCGACGCTGTCTCACCACATCAAGTCTCTGGTCGCGGTCGGGCTGGTCAGCCAGGTCCGCGAATCCACGACGTTGGTTTGCCACGCAAACTACGACGCGATGCGAGGCCTGGTGGATTTCCTGGCGGCGGAGTGCTGCGCGGACGAAGCCGAGTGTGGGGGCGCTCAATCGGCGGCCTGATTTTTTTTGCCGAATTATTCGATGGTTCTAGAACGATGGGAGCAGCGAAATGAGCGACCGAAAAAAGACAGTAGCCATTATCGGGGCAGGGCCTGTCGGCCTTGCCGCAGCCGCGCACGTGCTGGAGCGCGGTATGTCGCCCATCGTGTTGGAGGCGGGGATAGAAGCTGGACACGCGATCCGCCAATGGCAGCACGTCCAGCTCTTCTCGCCCTGGGAATACAATGTCGACAAGGCCGCCGCGCGCCTGCTGGCGTCGACAGGCTGGAATTCGCCCGACCCTCAGGCCTATCCAACCGGCGGCGAATTGCTTGAGGGATATCTCAAGCCGCTCGCGACGAGAACGTCGTTGCGCGACGTGGTCCGCACGTCCAGCCGCGTCTCGGCGATCAGCCGTGTCGGCTTCGACAAGGCGAAGACGAGAGGGCGTGAACAGGCGCCTTTCGAAATCCGCTACCAGAACGGCAAGGGACCCGAGGTCCTGCGCGCCGATGCCGTGATCGATACGTCGGGTACATGGTTCTCCCCCAATCCGGCCGGCGCCAACGGCTTGCCTGCGATCGGTGAGCCTGAGCTCGCTGACCGCGTCGCTTACGGCATGCCGGATGTACGGGGCGCCGATCGTTCCAGATATGCCGGAAAGACGGTTGCCGTGCTGGGCGCCGGCCACTCCGCGGTTGGCACGCTGATCAATCTCGCGCGCCTTGCCGACGAAGTGCCGGGGACGCAAGCTATCTGGCTTGTCCGCGGCTCTGACCCTGCAAAGGCTTTCGGCGGCGGCCGCAACGACAAGCTTGCAGCGCGCGGAGAACTAGGCAGTGTCTTTGCTGCGCTCGTGACCTCCGGAAAGATCAATGTCGAGACCGAATTCGGCGTCACGCATCTTGCGGACTCCGAAGACCGTCTCAAGGTCTCGGCCGGCGCCTGTTGCGGTGCGCGCAGTGTTGTCGTTGACGAACTGGTCGTGTCGACGGGCTTCCGTCCCGACTTCTCGTTTCTGTCCGAGCTGCGTTTGCGGCTCGACCAAGCGATCGAGGCGCCGGTCGCGCTGGCGCCGCTGATCGATCCCAACGAGCATAGCTGCGGGACGGTGCGCCCGCACGGTGCAAGCGAGCTCGCCCATGACGAGCCGGGCTTCTACATCGCCGGTATGAAGTCCTACGGCCGCGCTCCGACCTTCCTCATGATGACGGGCTATGAGCAGGTCCGCTCGATCGCGGCCGATCTCGCCGGCGACAGGGCGGCTGCCGAGAGGGTCGAGCTTTTGCTGCCGGAGACCGGCGTGTGCACGCGCGGTGGCGTCGAGGCCGCCGCGGCTGCAGGATGTTGCGGCGGGCCAGCCAAGGAAGAGGCATCGGCCTGCTGTGCGGCTGATGAAACAGCCAAGAAAGCCGGCGCTTCGGGTTGTGGCTGTTCATGAAGCAGGTCCTTGCGGAGCGGGCTGCGGGTCCGCTTCCTGTCGTGCTCGCGCTCGGCACCACGCAGACCATTGCGTGGGCGTCGAGCTACTATCTTCCGGCTGTCCTTGCCGTTCCAATCGCGCGTGATCTCGGGCTCGCGGCAACTCATGTGTTCGCAGCACTATCGGGTGCGCTCATTCTCTCCGGTCTCCTCGGTCCCCGCGTCGGTCATGTGATCGACAGGTTTGGCGGGCGCAGGCTGCTCGCAAGCTCGAATGCGGTCTTTGCCGTAGGCTTGCTGCTGCTCTCCGTTGCCCATGGGGCTGCGTTGTTGATCGCCGCGTGGATGCTGCTCGGGATCGGCATGGGCATGGGTCTCTACGAGGCGGCATTCGCTACGCTCGCGCGCATCTACGGCACGCGCGCTCGCAAGGCGATCACCGGCATCACCTTGATTGCCGGCTTTGCCAGCACCGTTGGCTGGCCGCTGACGACCTGGCTGGATGCCGAGTACGGCTGGCGTGCGGCCTGCCAGATATGGGCCATCATCCATGTCTGTCTCGCTTTGCCGCTCAATCTTTCGCTGCCGCGTGCGACGCCACTCGATCATGCCTCTCAACCGGTTTCCGGGGCGAGCCCGCATCCCGGACGCCAGAGCGAGACGTTTGCGATGGGCGTGCTGGCCTACATCTTTGCCGCAGCAAGTTTCGTCAGTTCCGGCGTTTCGGCTATTCTGCCGTCGATGCTGGTCGCGTTTGGAACGACGCCGGCTCAGGCCTTGCTCGCAGGGACACTCGTTGGCCCGGCCCAAGTCGGCGCCCGCCTCCTCGAAGCCGGCCTGCTCAACCGTTTCCATCCGCTGTTGTCGGCGCGGCTGGCTGTGCTCATGAATCCGATTGGGGTCGTCGCACTGATCGCAGGCGGTTCACTCTTTGCGCCGGTATTCGCCGTCCTCTACGGCGCCGGCAACGGCATCATCACCATTGCGCGTGGCACACTACCGCTGATCTTGTTTGGACCTGTGGGCTTCGGCAAACGCGTCGGCATGATCTCGCTCCCGTCCCGCCTGACGGGTGCCGCCGCACCGCTGATGCTGGGGCTGATGGTGGAGCATTTCGGGCGTGGTGCGCTGTGGATCAGCGCGCTCGCATCGGTCTCTGCGTTCTTTGCTCTTCTTCTCCTTCATGCGGGTCCGTCGCCATCGACACCTGTCCCGGCGGGAGGACAAAATTCATAGCTTGAGCGGTCGATCTTTGATTGTGGTGATGTGCATCGGACAGGTCGGCAATCTGCTGCCGCACGTGACGTTGTCTGCAAACCTCGCGCAGCACTTGATGCCGGCATGGGGGCTCTCCGCCGCCGAGGGTGGATTGATGGCGAGCGGTTACGCGTTCGGCTACATGCTCGCGGTGCCCTTGCTGACGACCTTGACCGACCGCATCGATGCGCGACGCGTGCTGCTCTGGGGCTCGATCGTCAGCGGGCTTGCGACTGTCGCCTTTGGCATCTTCGCGCAGGGATTCTGGTCGGCGAGTGCGATCTGGTCCATTGCGGGGCTTGGATTTGCGGGTGCCTACATGCCGGGACTGAAGGCGTTGACGGACCGCCTCCCGGCCGGCGACACCTCGCGGGCCGTCACGTTGTACACGTCGAGCTTTTCAGTCGGCGTCGGCCTCTCGTTCCTGGCGGCGCAAGTCATCGCCGATCGTTGGGGCTGGCGGACCGCGTTCGTCGTGACCGGCTTCGGCCCCATTGCGATGGTTGTCGCGTGCCTGCTGATGCAGGAGCGACGGCCCGGGCCGAAGGTGGGGCGCCTCCTCGATTTCGCACCCGTCTTCGCCAATCGTGAGGCGCTGGGTTATATCTTCGGCTACGGCGCGCATTGCTTCGAGCTTTACGGGATCCGCACCTGGTTGGTCGGCTTCTGGACCTTCGTCATCACCCATCAAGGCGCACCGTCATGGCTCAGTCCTGTCGTGATGAGCTTCTGCTTCGCGGTGATCTCGATGCCCGCCAGCATCCTCGGCAATGAAGCCGCGCTGAAATTTGGCCGCCATCGCGCCATCACGATGGTCATGATCGCGTCGGCCTGCGTTGCGCTGATCATCGGGTTCAACGCGACGGCTCCGGCAGGGGTGCTTGCGCTGCTGCTGCTCGTCTATGGCCTGACCGTGCCTGCGGATTCGGGCGCGTTGACCGCGGGCATGTCGGCTGCCGCTGTGTCCGAACACCGCGGCGCGACCCTGGCCCTGCATTCGACGATCGGTTTCGGCCTGTCAGCGCTCGGGGCCTGGGGAACGGGTGCTGCGCTCGACGCGGCCGGCGGCCCGCAAAGCGCAAGCGGCTGGCTGCTGGTGTTCATCGTGCTTGCGGTCGGGATCGCGGTCGGGCCGCTCGCGCTGCTCTGGGCGAGGATGGTTCATGCGAAGCACTCGCTTGATCATGGCATTCCTCCTTCGGCATGAAAAAACCCGCGGCGGATTTCTCCGCGCGGGTGCTACGAATTTTTCGATGATGCCATTATGCCGGTGTTTTGCCCGACGGGTCAAGCGTTTTTCGGTAAAACAGCAGATGATTGCGCGGCGGGTCCTCTGCGCAAGCACAGTTTTCAGGGCTCCCGATCATCGCCGCGCCGATGCCAGGCAATGCGGAGCGTTAGTCTAATCATTTCAATGCCCCGCTACTGTGCATGGGGTTGTTTTCGCGCTCGATGCCTTGAAGGCGTCGCAACGCCTGCGCGTCAGCGCCGGCCGCGCGGCGCCTCGGCCTTGGCCGGCGCGTCGGTCTGCGGCGCGCAGGTCGCAGCCTGCAGCGAGGCCTGGGCCTGCGGCATCAGCCCGGGCTCGGCGGCCAGCGCCTTCATCAGGATCAGGCCGGTGGCGGTCGGCGAGTCGATGATCAGGCGGTCGGCCGCGGTGATCTCTTCGTCCTCGGGCAGAGCGTTGTGCTGCGCCTCGGTCATCAGGTCGAGCTCGATCACCTTCTTGCCGGCCGAGCGGTCGTTGATAGCGTAGTAGGCGATCTCGTTGCGGGTGTAGAACGACACCGACGTGTAGGCCTGGCTCACCGGCACGGTGAGCTTGATCGGGCCGCCCGACAGATCGTAGCGGCAGATCGCGAGCGCAAAGGCCGGATCCATGAACGGCATCGGCGAGGTCTGCGGATCGGCAAGCGGAAGCTGCGTGACGCCGTTGAGCTTGGTCATCGGCGTCAGCCGCGAATAGGCGTCTTGCGTTGCGATGCGCGGCAGGGCGAGCACGCTGACGAGATGGACCACGAGGCCCAGCACCACACCGGCAAGGATCGTGAACGCGAGGCGGATCATGAGCAGCCCACCGTCGCGATGGAGGGCATCGGCGCGTCGCGCTGGGTGCGCGTCGCCACCCCAACCGGCGTGTCGTAGAGGCGGAACATCAGCGCGTAGCGCTCGATGCCGCCGGTCGGCAGCCAGTTGCCGGCGCGCGAGCGCGCGGCAATGTGGATCTCGAACGAGCCGTCGGACTGGCGCACGATCTCCTGGCTGGTGAAGCCGTAACGCTGCAGCGAGTTGGCGACGAGATGGCCCTTGCGGTCGTACAGCGTCAGGGTCCAGAACCGCGCCGGTGGCGTCACGCCCGACACGACGACGTCGCAGCGGCCGTCGAGCGCCTTCTTCTTGTCGTCGGTGGTCGCGGTGAAGGCAACGCCGTCGCCGGTGCCGATCGGCAGCTCGCCGTTGCGCACGATGGTGGCGCGCGAATAGGGATCGACGTCGGCGGTGCCGGTGCGCGGACGCGCGGTCCAGGGGCCGATGGTCAGCGCGCCGATCTCGGTGCCGCGCGTCGTCGTCATCCAGGTCGCGCCGACGCCGACCACGCTCGCGAGCAGAAGGGCCGTCAATGTGATCAGGAGCAGCCGCACGGGATCAGATCAATTCTTGCGCGGGGTGGATGCGTTCGCGTTCTCCTCGGCCGCGTAATTCTGCGGGAAGGCGAGCGCGCTCGTCGACGAGGCCGGCTTGGCCTGCTTGCTGTCGTCGGTCGCCGACTTGGTGGTGGTCTTGGCCGCGTCGTCGAGCAGCTTCTCGACGCGCACCAAAATGTCGGCGCCGCGCTTGGTCAGCACCGGCGGCGGGCCGGGCTTGGTCTCCAGCACCTTCGGTCCGGCATTGGCCTGCGCGTTGGCAACGCGCTCCGGCGGCAGCTTCTGGCCCATGCCGATGCCGGCAATCTCGCGGACCTCGACGCCCTGATGCGCGGCGACCATGATGTCGTGCCAGGTCTGCGCCGGCAGCGAGCCGCCGGTCATGCGGTTGGTCGGCGAGTAGTCGTCATTGCCGTACCAGACCGCGCAAGTGAAATTGCCGGTGTAGCCGACGAACCAGGCGTCGCGATACGCATTGGTGGTGCCGGTTTTGCCGGCGGTCGGAATGCCGTCGAGCGCGGCGCGGCGCGCGGTGCCTTCGCTGACGACGTGGCTCATCATGCCGGCCATGTCGGCGGCGATATTCGCGGGAATGGCCTGCTTCGGCTTCGGGCCGTCGCGGTCCCAGCGCCAGACGAGATCGCCTGCGCCGGTGCGCACCTCGAGCACCGAATGCGGCGTCACCGATTTGCCGCGGTTGGGGAAGGTCGCATAGGCGACGGCGTGTTCGAGCACGGTGACTTCGTCCGAGCCGATCGGCAGCGACGGCGTGTCGGGCAGCGGCGCCTTGATGCCGAAGCGGCGGGCGACCTCGACGATCTTGGCGCGGCCGATCTTGGCCGGGTTCGGTGCCTTGGGCTGTTCCTTCTGGCCGATCGCGATCGAGAGTTTGACGGGCACGACGTTGATCGAGCGCGTGATCGCCTGCGTCAGCGTCACCGCGCCGGAATAGGAATGGCCATAGTTCTGCGGACACCAATTGCCGATGCAGACCGGGCCGTCGACCACGACCGAGTTCGGCGTGAAGCCGTTCAGGAGCGCGGTGGTGTAGACGTAAGGCTTGAACGAGGAGCCCGGCTGGCGATAGGCGTCGACGGCGCGGTTGAACTGACTGGCGCCGTAATCGCGGCCGCCGACCATGGCGCGAATGCCGCCGTCGAGATCGGAGACGACGGTCGCAGCCTGTGTCGCGTGATAGTCGCGGCCGAACTGGCGCAGCTGGTTCTCGATGGCGTCTTCCGCGGCCTTCTGCACGTTGGTGTCGATCGCGAGGCGAACGACGAACACGCGCTCGGTGTAGGATTTCGGGAAGGTGTCGACGAGCTTGCGCATCTCGTCGAAGGCATAGTCGAGATAATAGTTCGGCGAGGCCTCGTCGCGGCGGTCGACCGCGAAGGCCGGGTTGCGGCGGGCGCCGAACACTTGGCCCTCGGTCATGAAGCCGGCATCGACGAGATTGTCGAGCACGACGTTGGCGCGGGCACGCGCGGCGGGCAGGTTGATGTGCGGCGCGTATTTCGTCGGCGCCTTGAACAGGCCCGCGAGCATCGCGGCTTCCGCCAGCGTCACGTCGCGCGCCGATTTGTTGAAGTAGAAATGCGCCGCACCGTCGACGCCGAAGGTGCCGCCGCCCATATAGGCGCGGTCGAGATAGAGCTTGAGGATCTCGTTCTTGGTCAGGCGCCATTCCAGCCAGACCGCGAGGAAGGCCTCGTTGATCTTGCGCTCGATGGTGCGCTCGTTGCTCAGGAACAGATTCTTGGCGAGCTGCTGCGTGATCGAGGAGCCGCCCTGGCGGACGCCGCCCGCCTGCGCGTTGGTGACGAGCGCGCGCGCCGTGCCGGCGATGTCGATGCCGAAATGCTCGTAGAAGCGGCGGTCTTCGGTCGCGAGCGTCGCCTTGATCAGGACATCAGGAAAATCTTCCAGCGGGATCGAGTCGTTGTGCTTGATGCCGCGGCTGCCGATCGGGTTGCCGTAGCGGTCGAGGAACGTCACCGCGAGGTCGGACTTCTTCAGCCAGTCCTCGTCCGCGGTCTCGCGGAAGGCGGGAATGGCGAGGATCAGCATCAGCACCATGCCGCCGAGGCCGAGCGTCGCGGCTTCCGACAACGGCTCGATGAACACCCAGCGCTTCCATCGCCCGACATAGAAGCGGTCCATGAAAGTCGAGTAGCGTTCGTAGAGCTCGCGGATGCCCTTGGCCGAGGAGAACAGCGAGGAGTCGATGCGTGCATCGAGGTCCAGGAAGAAGTTCCGGACTTTGCTCTTCCAATTGGATGGTGTGTTCTGGACCACCTAGAACCCTTGAGGCTCGCTTCGAAAGCGTTCAAGCAACCCGGCCGGGGCGGCATCGAGACGTCTTGAGGGATTGTTGCGGCAAACCCAAGGCGCCCGTTTCGCGCACCCAAGGCGGACTTGCTGTCCTTCTAGCCGAGCGGGGCCTATAAACCAATGGTCAGGCTCGCAATTTTGAACAACAGGCTGAATTGAACCCCGGTTCATTACGGGGCTTCTGCCGGCCTTGCTTGCAGCTTCCGGGCAGCCCGCCCTAGATGGTGCTACCCGCAGCTCTTTGGATTAGTATCAGGCGCATGACCGCAGCTCGCAAGCCACCTTCGGACCAGGATGGATTCTTCTGGAAAACCAAGAAGATGGAGGAGATGTCGCCGGCCGAGTGGGAGAGCCTGTGCGACGGCTGCGGCCGCTGCTGCCTGAACAAGCTCGAAGATGAGGATACCGGCGAGATCTATTTCACCGATGTCAGCTGCAGGCTGCTCGATTCCTGCTCGGCCGGCTGCAAGAGCTACGCGAATCGCTTCGACTTCGTGCCGGACTGCGTTGTCATGACGCCCGAAAAGGTCCGGACCCTGACATGGCTGCCGCCGAGCTGCGGCTACAGGCTCGTCGCCCAGGGCCGCGATCTCTATTGGTGGCATCCGCTGATTTCGGGCGATCCCAACACGGTGCACGAGGCCGGCGTCTCCGTGCGCGGCCGGGTCGAGGGCACCGAGGAGGCGATTCCGGACGAAGAGCTCGAACATCACCTCGTGCAGTGGCCGGGGCAGCTGCCGAAACGGGCGCGCCTGAAGCGACGCCCCAAGGACTGATCCGCCCGATCCTGGCTTCACATGTTCGCGATGACCACGGCGCGGGATGCACCCATGCGCCGCGGTGCCTGCCTGGGAAGAAGTTTGCTGTTTAGATTGGGTTCGTAGAACGAATCCTTCGCGGCATTGCGCCGCAGCAAGCCCTCTGACACGCCCGAAATGAACCAGTTCGCACGGCAGAGCAGCCCGTCTGCCGATATCCAGACATTGCCCGACGATCTCGCCGAGGAACTGACCCGCCTTCCGGGCGAGGTCATCAGCGTCAGTGACGCGCCGTCGATCTCGCCGCCGGCACCGCTGACCTCGGACGATGTCCGCACCATCGTCATCAGCCTGATGCTGACGATGTTCCTGGCTGCCCTCGACCAGACCATCGTCGCCACCGCGCTGCCGACCATCGGGCGCCAGTTCGGCGACGTCTCGAACCTCTCCTGGGTCATCACCGCCTATCTGCTCGCCTCGACCGCGGTTGCGCCGGTGTTCGGCACGCTGAGCGACATCTATGGCCGCAAGGTCATGATCATCGTTTCGCTCAGCCTTTTCGTCGCCGGCTCGGTGTTGTGCGCGGTCGCGCCAAGCATGCCGATGCTCATCCTCGCGCGCGGCCTGCAGGGACTGGGCGGCGGCGGCATCATGCCGGTCGTGCAGACCGTGATCTCCGACGTTGTTTCCCCGCGCGAGCGTGGCCAGTACCAGGCCTATTTCTCCAGTGTCTGGATGGTCGGCGGCATCCTGGGCCCCGTCATCGGCGGCGTCTTTGCCGAGCATCTGCACTGGTCGATGATCTTCTGGATCAACCTTCCGCTCACCGCTGCTGCACTTGCGCTGCTGTTGCCGAAGATGAAGCGGATCCCGGTGTTTCACCGCAAGCGCAAGGTCGACTGGCTCGGCGGCGTGCTGCTGATGGCCTCGGCCGTTGTTTTCATGCTGGTGCTGACCTGGGGCGGCACGCGCTTCAAATGGCTGTCGCCGACTGTTCTTGCGATGGTGGGCGGCGCCGTCGCGCTCGCGCTCACCTTCGTCTGGCATGCGCGCCGCGCCGACGAGCCGTTTTTGCCGTTGCCGCTGCTCTCGGGATCTGTCGCGCCCTTCGCGCTGACCGCGGGCGGGTGCGGTCTCGGTGCGATCACCGGCCTTACCGTGCAGCTGCCGCTCTATTACGAGTCGGTCTATCACCTCAGCGCCAGCGAGGCCGGCCTTGCGCTGATCCCGCTCGCGGCGGTCTCGACGGTGGGCGCGGCCGTCGCCGGCCGCACCATGGCGCGGGCCAAGCACTACAAGCGCGTCGCCATCGTGGGTACGTCCTGGGCCGCGCTGTGCGCGCTCGCTCTCACGCTGACGACCTTGCCGCTGTGGGCGTTGCTGTCGCTGATGGCCGCGTTTGCGCTCGGCCTCGGCACGACCTTCCCGGTTTGCGTGGTCTCGCTCCAGAATTCCGTCGCCCGTCCGCTGGTCGGCACCATCACGGGCGCGATGAACTTCTTCCGCTCGCTGATGTCCTCGTTCACGGTCGCCGCATTTGCCGCGATCCTGCTCATTGCGCTCGGCGCCGACATTCCCCTCGCTGGCGAGCATCATGCTGCGGGCAGTATTCCCGCGATCCCCACTGAAGACATGCGGCACGCTTTCCGCTACGTCTTCGCGGCCGCGACCGCGCTGATGACCACCGCCTCGCTCAGTCTGATCATGATGGAGGAGCGGCCACTGGCCGGTCCCGCCGTCACTCAGCCGGTCGAGATGGCGGAGTAGGGGATTCCCCTACGTCCCCGGCCGCGACACCTCGGTCTCCTTGCTGGTGATGAACTCCAGCAGCACCGGCACGCCTTCCTTCGTTTTCTGGATGCCGCGCTTGATCGCGGGGATGATGTCCTCGGGCTTTGTGACGCGTTCGCCATAGCCGCCGAAGGCGCGTGCCATCGCGGCGTAGTCGCCGGAAATATCGGTCGAGCGATACTTCTCCGTCGAGATCGGCATGACCTTGAGCTCGATCGCCATCGAGAAATTGTTGAGCAGGATCGACATGATCGGGATGCGCTCGCGCACCGCGGTCTCGAAATCCATGCCGGTGAAGCCGATCGCCGCATCGCCCCAGACATTGATGCAGAGCTTGTCGGGTCTTGCCAGCTTTGCGCCCATTGCGAGACCGAGCCCGTAGCCGAGCTGGGTCGTCTTGCCCCAGCCAAGATAGGAGAGCGGTGTGACCGCCTTCCAGAACGGCGAGAGCTGGTCGCGCGGGCTGCCGGCATCATGGGTGATGATGGTGTTGTTGATGTCGACGGCGTGCTGCAAGTCCCATAGCACGCGATAGGGGTTGAGCGGAGCATCATTGCTGGTGAGTTTTGGCATCCATTTCGCCAGCCATTCCTTGTGCGAGGCCGCGATCTCGGCGGCGACCGCGGAAGCATCGCGATCGGCGGTGACGGTCTTGCCGATCTCCTCGAGCAGCGCGTCCAGCACGAGCCCGGCGTCGCCGACGAGGCCGATCTTCGCCTCGACATCCTTGTTGAGATGGTTCGGATCAAGCGTCGAATGGACGATGGTCTTGTCCTTCGGCATGGCGATGCCAAAGCTGGTCTCGGTGAAGGAGCAGCCGATGCCGAAGATGACGTCGGCCTCGGCCAGAAATTTCGGAACTGCGCGCGGCACCGCGAGGCCGCCCGAGCCGAGCGAAAGCGGATGCGTTTCCGGAAACGAGGATTTGCCTCCCAAGCTGGTGGTGACGGGAATAGCGAGCCGCTCCGCCAGCCGCTTCAACTGCGGCCAGGCCTGCGCGTAATGCACGCCCTGACCGGCATAGATCACCGGCCGTTTGGCGTTGACGAGCAGGGCGGCTGCCTCCTTTAAATGCACGGGGTCGGCGCCGTAGCGGGTGCGCAGCACTGGCGTGTAGTTCAGCGGCTCCGGCACCTCCTCGTTCCACATGTCGGCGGGGATCTCGACGATGACGGGCCCGCCGCGGCCGTTCTTGAGCTTGGAGAAGGCGCGCCGAAAGATGTTGGCGACCTCGGCGGCGATGATGATCGGCTCGGACGATTTCGAGAACGGCTTCATCGCCTCGCTGGAATTGAAGTTCGGCTCGATATGCGCAAGCCGGCGCTGATATCCCATCGGCAGCACCAGCACGGGCACGGATTCGCCAAAGCACTGCGCGACGCCGCCCATCGCATTCTCCGCGCCGGGGCCGTGCTGCATGCAGAATGCACCGATCGTGCGCCCCGAGGTGACCCGCGAGATCGCATCCGCCATGTGAACGCCGACGCGCTCCTGCCGCACCATCACGGGGCGGATCTCGGCCTTCGCCGCGTGCTCGATCAGATGATTGACGGGATAGCCGCAGAGGATCTCGATCCCCTCGCGCCGCATGATTTCCGCAATGGCGGTGCCGAGCTTCATGGCGTCTCTCTCCCTGAGCGAGGCCGGTTGCTCCGGCCGATTGAAGGAGAGAGGATCAGGAAATAAGGGGAGGGTAAAGCGCGGCGAGACGACAGTCAGCTATGCAAAGGGCTTGGCGACCGTCCTATTTGCAGTTCTTGCAAATGGTCAATTTGCGCTTCAAAGCTTCGTCTTCCTCGTCGATCGATTGCTGCCCCGCGCCGCCTTTTGCCGCGCGTGTCCTCACAGATGGCGTCGCCTGATCCGGAGTGTCATTGCCCTCGTTGTCGACGCTGAAGCCATCATAGTCGGCGGCGGGAGCGGGATTTGGCAATTGCGGAAGTCCGTCAGGGGCCGGTGTCGACGGCAGCCTGTCGGACGTTGCCGGGTGGTTCTTCGTACCGGCGCGAGGTGGCGACGCTTTGGGCGGGCTGAGAGATACCGGCGGCGTGGCGGAACTTTGTCCTCGCGCGCTGTCCTGCGACCAAATTCCGATCAACACGAGGCCGAGAGCCAGGAGCGTCGTGCGTCTCATCCGCATCCTTCAAATAGCTTGGTTCAATGACTGACGGCATAGCTCGCCGCGCCACGCCGTAGAGAATATCAGCACACATTTGGCCGTCAAAGTCGACGGAAATGGGAAGCGAGTGACGAGGCTGGGAGAGACCGATTGTTTCCAGCCACCCTGCCGCCCCTTTACGCCGTTTCTTCCAGCGCGCGTCGCAGCCTTCGGATGATGATGCCGCGGGCACGGTCGTCGGCGGCTGCTGCAAGCCTGTCGTTGATGCCGAGCGTGAGCTCCGACATCTCGTTGTGCCAGTCGAGACGGGTCACGGCCTCGGGCGAGAGCCGCCGGCGATGATCGACGTCGATCACGCGCGGTTCAGGGGCGGCGAGTTCGTAGATATCGTCAAGCATCGGCTGGTAGACCTTCGCCGCCGGAATGATGCGCTCGGCGACGCGCTCGGCCAGGCCCGCGACGGCGCCTTCCTCGCCATGGACCAGGAACAGCCCGCGCGCGATAGGGCGGCGCGCCGCGATCCAGCCGGCCATGCCGGCGCCGTCGGCATGACCCGAATATTCATCGATCATGCGAATCCGCGCCGCGACCCGGATTTCCTCGCCCTGGATTCGCACGGCCTTCGCCCCGTCCTGCAGAAAGCGGCCGAGCGTGCCGTTGGCCTGGAAGCCGGCGAGCAGCACGGTCGCGCGCTCGTTCCAGAGCCAGCGCTTCAGGTGATGGCGGATCCGTCCGGCATCGCACATGCCGCTTGCCGCGATGATGATATGAAAGCCGCTGAGCCGCATGATCGCCTTGCTCTCGTCAGCCGTCTCGGTGAACTTCAGATGCGGCGAGTTGAGCAGGCGGTCGGCATCGACGCTCGGGTCGAGGCTGGCGGCGTGCCGGCGGAACACCTCGGTGGCGCGGATCGCGAGCGGCGAGTCGAGGAAGATCGGCGCGGTCGGGATCTCGCCGTGCTCCATCAGGTCGACGAGATCGACGATCAGCTCCTGGGTGCGTTCGACCGCGAAGGCGGGGATCAGCAGCGCGCCTCCGGCCGCCGCGGCCTCGCGCACCTCGGCTGCAAGATGCTGCCGGCGGAGCACAGGCGTCGTCGCGGCTCGCACGCGGTCGCCATAGGTGGATTCCGAGATGACATAGTCGAGGTCACTCGGTGCTTCGGGGTCCGGCTGGAGCAGCTTTGCCTCGGGCCCGACATCGCCGGAGAGCAGTACGCGCAGCGGTCGCGGCGAATCTTGCTCGGCGATTTCGAGCTCGATGGAGGCGGATCCGAGCAAATGGCCGGCGTTCCAGTAGCGGGCGCGAACGCCCGGTATTACGTCGACCCAGTGTTCATAATCGATCGGGCGAAACGATTGGAGCGATGCGACCGCGTCGGCCTGCGTGTAGATCGGCTGGACTTCCTTGCGGCCGCGGGCCTTGTTGCGCCGGTTGAGCTGCGCGACCTCGGACTCCTGGATGCTGCCGGCGTCCGGCAGCATGTAGGAGCAGAGGTCGATCGTGCCGCGCGTCGCCAGGATAGGGCCCGCAAAACCTTCGCGCACGAGCTTCGGCAGCAGGCCGCTGTGGTCGATATGGGCGTGCGTGAGCAGGACTGTCCGGATATCTGCCGGACGGAACGGGAATGCGCGGTAATTGAGCTCCTTGAGCGTCTTCTGTCCCTGGAACAGGCCGCAATCGACCAGGAAGCGGCCGGCGGCGGTCTGGAACAGATAGCTGGAGCCGGTCACGGTGCGCGCAGCACCGCAGAAGCGAACGGTCACGCTCATCTCATCGTCTCCCGCGGCTGTATCGTGCGAAGTTCGGACTGCAAGGCGGCCGCGAGAATCGCATCGAGCGCGATCGCATTGGTCGGATGCGGCACGCTGTCGGTCGAGCGGATCGACCGGATGCCGGCGTCGGTGAATGCCGTGACCATCGCCGCCGGAAACAGCGCGTGCGTCACGACCGCATCGACGGCAGTTGCGCCCATCGTCCGCAGCGCCCGCGCTGCGACCATCAGCGTCGTTCCCGAGGATACGATGTCGTCGACCATCAGCGCCGGCCGCCCCGATAGCAGCGTCGGATCGGCAAAATCGATGTCGACGGAGCGATCGCCGTGCCGCCTCTTGCGGGCCACCGTGTGCTTCAACCGTAGCCGGCCGGCGAGATCCTTCACCCACGGTTCGGACTCGGCGTCGGGACCGATCACGACGGTCGCCGGATCGATGCCGTCAGCGGCGAGCGCATCTGCGATCGCCGGCATCGCGGACAGGTTCTCCGCCTCGATGCCTGGAAATACGGACCCGATGTCGGGTGTGCGATGCAAATGAGCGTCCACGGTGACGACACGGTCCACGAGTGTTGCGAGCAGGCGGCCCATGGCGCGCTGGCTGATGGCTTCGCCCGGACGAAACGCGGTGTCCTGCCGCATGTAGCACAGATAGGGTGCGGCCAACACCAGCCGCTTGGCGCCGCCGCGCCGCAGTGCCTCTGCGGCGAACAGCAACGCGATCAGCTTGTCATTGGGTTGATGGAGCGGCACATAAAGAATGGTGGTGTCGGCCGCCGGCGCGACCGTGACGCGCAGCTCGCCGTCCGGAAAGTGGTGCAGGGCGATCTCGTCGCAACTCAGTCCAAGCCGTGCCGCTAGCCGCGCGGCCGCGCCGGTGCCCGAGGGCAGGGCTTGAAGCAAGATCGTGCTCACGACTGCGTCCTGCCTTGGAGAGCCTCATGACCGTTGAGGATGTACCCGGTCTCCTGCCGGGCGGCCGAGGCGGCCAGATCATGCTCGGGCGCGTCGAACGTGTAGACACGATAGAGCGGCTCACCTTGTTCGACGCGGTCGCCGATCTTCTTGAAAAGGCGGATGCCGGCCCCCTTGTCGAGTGGCGCGCCGGCCGTGCGGGCGAGGCGGTTCAGTCGGAAGCAGTCGATTGCCGACACCACGCCGTCATGTACCGCCTTGACGTCGAAGCTGATGGGTCCGAGATCGGTGCGGCATTTCGACGGGCCCTGGGCGTCGATGATCTTCTGCATCTGCTTCAGCGCGGCACCGCTCTCGAGCAACTCGCGCGCACGTGCGTAGCCGGCGCCGCCACGCAGCTTCGGATCGTATTCCAGCAGATGGGCGGCGAGACGCAGCGATTTCTCGCGCAGATCGTGCGGCGCATCCGCCTCGTTGCTGAGCACCGCCATCACGTCATTGGCTTCGAGCACCGGGCCGATGCCGTTGCCGATCGGCTGGCGGCCGTCAGTCGTGATCACCTCGACCGACCGGCCAAACCGGTCGCCGACGAATTCGAACAGCTTCCGCAGCCGCATCGCGTCGATGGCCGTGGTGACCTTCGCGGTCGGCCCGACCGGGATGTCGATCAACAGATGCGTCGATCCCGCCGCGATCTTCTTGGACATGATGGAGGCGACCATCTGCTCGCGGGTGTCCAGGCTGAGCGGGCGCTCGACCGAGATCAGCACGTCGTCGGCCGGCGACAGGTTCACGTGCCCGCCCCAGATCAGGCATCCGTTGCAGGAGGAGACGATCGACTTCATCTCCTCGACGCCGACATTCACCCGCGCCAGCACCTCCATCGTGTCGGCCGTTCCGGCCGGCGAGGTGATGGCGCGCGACGAGGTCTTCGGGATCGGCAGGCCGTGGGCAGCGACGATCGGCACCACGACCATCGAGGTGCGGTTGCCGGGAATGCCGCCAATGCAGTGCTTGTCGACCACGATCGGGTCCGGCCACACCAGCTGCGTGCCAGCCTGTGCCATGGCGCCGGTGAGGGCCAGCAGCTCATCACTGGTGATGAAGCTCGCCGAGCCGATCAGGAAGGCGGCGATCTCCATGTCGGAATAGCGAAAATGGGCGAGGTCGTTGATGATCGCGCCAATCTCCGTCTGGTCGAGCGTTCGACCGCGGATCTTGGCGCGCACCGCCTCGAGGCTTTCCGGAGGCGATGCCGGTGCGACCGTGACCAGCGTGCCGACCGGCTTGGCGAAGCGATGGAACGCAGGCTCGGAAAGGCCGATTTCGTCCTGGGCTGCCAACGCGTCATCATCGGTGATCAGGAGCGTCGCGAGCAGCGTCTTGTCGTCCAGCCGAAGCTCGACGCGGCTGAAGCCGCGAAAGATATCCGCACGCAGCGCCTTCGACCGCCTGGAAATGACGACGACGTTCTCGCGGCCCGTATCGAGATGGACGCGGCGTATTTTGAGCTGGGGGCGTGAAATATCCGGATTCATGAACGGGACCGCAGGAAGCTGGGTCCGTCATGCTTAGCTGCCGCTGTTTCGACGGGCTTGACTCAGATCATGGTCCGCCAGATCGGCCGCCCATTGCGAGCCAATAGGGCCGCGGCTTGCGCAACCCGGTGGCTCGTAATGACGAGATGTGATGACGAGACGGCCTTACTTCGTGGCCGCGCTGATCGAGTTGAACTTGTTGCTGAGCAGGACGCTGCCCGTGTTGGTGACGACGGTGACGATGGCGAGCGCAATGCCGGCGGCGATCAGGCCATATTCGATCGCGGTCGCACCCTTCTCGTCGGCAAGAAAAGACCTGAGCACAATCATCGCCAACTCCTGTTCATCCGGTCCAATATAGGCGCGCGTCGTTATCAAACTGGTAAAGCGATCGACGAGGCGCTTATCGCGCATCAAATGCGGGTTCGGCCGAACCCAGCCTGCCGTGTCTTAACGTAACAGCCGTTAAACGAAGGTTTCATTATTTACTTCAAATGAGCGGAAGCAGCCCACCTTCAACTGCTGGTGGTGTGTCCCGGCGCGCCCTTGCGCTGGCGTCCCAGCGCTGCCGCCAGGCGCCCGAACAGATAACTCACGACATGCGGCTGCGCCCGCAACGCCGTATCGGCGCTGCGCTCTTCCTCGGCCGTATCACTGACGATGCCGATGTAATTCTTTCTTGCGTCCTGCTGCGGCACGGAGGTGCGAACCCTGGCTCAATCGATGGCGGACCATGGTGCGCGCAAAGGCAATCAGCAGTTAATTTTGTGTCCCGTAGGACTACCCGGGTGCGGCGAACTGGCATCGTGGTGCCGAAAACGATCCGGCCGCTTAACGGATTGTTGAGGCTGTCTGTCAACGCATCGGCAAGCATGCCGATCAGGGCTCAATCGCGCGGGCCATCGGCATTCAGCGCACGCAGCATGCCGATGCGAGCGAACAACAGCCAGCCGCCGCCGGTCTCCGCTGCGTTGATCAGCATCTCGATTGCTGTCTGCCAGCGCGGCTCCTGCTGCTCGGCTTCCGGCAGCTTCATGATGAAGTCGGCGGCCTCCTGCAGGGTGCGCAGGCTGCGTCCGCCGCGCAAGCTGATCGGATCGGCGAACGGCGTCGACCAGGGCATGTCAGGCCGCTCGATCGAAGAGGGAAGACGTCACGGCGCGGTCGGCGATGCGATGGCTTCAGCCGGCCTTCTTCGTTCGCGCGGTCGCGCGCACCGGCTTGTCGGCCTTCTTGGGGGCAGTCTCCTTGGCCGCGGCGTCCTTGCCGCCCTTGCCCGAGATCGGCAGCAGCATTTCGCGCTGGCCTTCGACGCGCTTCTTCGGCTTCTTCGCCTTGGCGGTCTCCTTGGCGGTCTCCTTGGCGATTTCCTTGGCGGTTTCCTTCACGACCTTTGCCGCAGGCGCCGTGTCCTTCTCGTTCGCGAGGCTCTTTTTCAGCGCATCCATCAGATTGATGACATTGCCGCCGCTCTTCGGCGCGGCCTTGGCCGTGATCGGTGTGCCCGCGCGCTTCTTGTTGATGAGATCGATCAGCGCGGTCTCATAGTGATCTTCGAACAACTCGGGCTCGAACGCGCCGGACTTCTTCTCGACGATATGCTTGGCGAGGTCGAGCATGTCCTTCGTCAGCTTCACGTCCTGGATGTCGTCGAAATATTCGCGCTCGCTGCGCACCTCGTAGGGGTAGCGCAGCAGCGTGCCCATCAGGCCGGCCTCGAGCGGCTCGAGCGCGATGATGTGTTCGCGGTTGGTCAGCACCACGCGGCCGATCGCGACCTTGTTCATGCTGCGGATGGTCTCGCGGATCACCGCATAGGCGTCATGGCCGACCTTGCCGTCCGGCACGAGGTAATAGGGGCGGATCAGATAGCGGTTGTCGATGTCGGTCTTCGGCACGAACTCGTCGATGTCGATCGTGTGGGTCGAGTCCAGCGCGATGTCGTCGAGCTCGTCCTTGGTGACCTCGATGTAGGTGTCGGTGTCGACCTTGTAGCCCTTGACGATGTCCTCGGAAGTCACCTCGTCGCCGGTCTCGGCGTCGACCTTGAGATATTTGATCCGGTGGCCGGTCTTGCGATTGATCTGGTTGAACGAGACCTTCTCCGTATCCGACGTGGCCGGATACAGCGCGACCGGGCAGGTCACGAGCGACAGACGCAGAAAACCCTTCCAATTGGCGCGGGGGGCCATGGGCTACTCCAAACGCAACGGGGACATACCTATGAAGATACCATCGCAGAACACCGAATCATACACAGCTCCGATCGGAATCTTGCAACTGCGTTAACCAGTCGCTCACCCCCGCCGATTGGCCCGATTCAGTCCAAAAACCGGAACATCAATTCGGATCGGGCGTTGGCTCGGGACACAGGCCGCGATGGGGCGCGGTCACCGGAGGCGACATCCAGAATTGAGGCTACCCATGGCAACCAGGCGCGAGGACCATCCCATCATCGAGACCGCGACCGAGGCACGCCAGGGCGAACCTGGCCCGTCGGTGGCAGCCCTGCTAGCCATTTCGACCGGGCTTGCGATCCTGATTCTTGCCGTCATCTGGTTCGTGTTCTTCCGGACCTGACGGCAGGCTGACAGGAAGGGCGGACCTTCCGTATAGCCGCGCGACGCGGCACATTGCGCCCGCCGTGCCGCCGTTTCGTCAAAGTGGCCTGGCGGGCGCAGTCGCGTTTGTCGCGAACAGATCGTATATGACCAAAAAGTAACGCAGGCAGTTCCCCGCGTTCATACTCAGTTCACGCCGGAATTGCTCATCTCGGGCGATCGATCGTGCAGTCTATTTTTGGAGAGAAGCGTGCGCCTGCTTGTCGTTGAGGACGACCCGGATCTCAATCGCCAGCTCACCAAGGCGCTGACGGACGCCGGCTATGTCGTCGACCGTGCCTTCGACGGTGAGGAAGGACACTATCTCGGCGACAACGAACCGTATGACGCCGTGGTGCTCGACATCGGCCTGCCCAAGAAGGACGGCATCTCTGTGCTGGAGGCCTGGCGCCGCAACGGCCGCACCATGCCGGTCCTGATCCTGACCGCACGCGACCGTTGGAGCGACAAGGTTCAGGGTTTCGATGCCGGCGCCGACGATTACGTCGCCAAGCCGTTCCATCTGGAAGAGGTGCTGGCGCGCATCCGTGCGCTGCTGCGCCGCTCCACCGGCCATGCCCAGAGCGAGCTCTCCTGCGGCCCGGTCACCCTCGACACCCGCACCGGCCGCGTCAGCGTGTCAGGCAACCCGGTCAAGATGACCTCGCACGAATATCGGCTTCTGGCCTATCTGATGCACCATTCGGGGCGCGTCGTGTCGCGTACCGAGCTGGTCGAGCACCTCTACGATCAGGACTTCGATCGCGACTCCAACACGATTGAGGTCTTCGTCGGACGCATCCGCAAGAAGCTTGACGTCGATATCATCCAGACCGTCCGCGGCCTTGGCTATCTCCTGACCCCGCCGCCGGCCGGCGCCTGAGAGCTGTGGGCTTGACGGGCGGGCCGCCACGGGCCTTGGTCCTGATATGACCGCCGACGCCATGCCGCCACCTCGCGCCTCCGGGATCATTCCGATGCCCGCCAGCTCGCTTGCGAATCGCCTGTTCCTGTCGGCGACCGCCTGGCTCGTGGTGATCCTGGCGATCACGGGCGTGGTGCTGTCGTCGGTCTACAAGAACGCAACCGAACGCGCCTTCGACCGCCGGCTCAACCTCTATCTGCGCACCCTGATCGCCGAGGTCGCCACGCCCGACGAACCGCCCGACCGACAGTTCCAGTCGCTCGGCGAGCCACTGTTCGAGCTGCCGCTGTCCGGCTGGTACTGGCAGATCACGCGCACCGACACCGAGAAGCCGGAGGTGCGCTCCTCGCGCTCGCTGTGGGACAAGAAGCTGCCGAAACTCGAAGATCAGGGTACCGAGCTCACCGCCGCCGGCATTCGCCTCGCTTATGTCGACGGGCCGGAGGGCCAGAATCTGCGCATGGTCGAGCGCCCCGTCGATCTCGGCAGCGATGGCAAATATCTCGTCAGCGTCGCGGGCGACGACACCGAGATTTTCGACGAAACGCGGAGCTTCGACTACTACCTCGGCGGCACGTTCACCGCGCTCGGCATCGTGCTGCTGCTCACGACCGTGTTCCAGGTTCGCTTCGGTCTCGCCCCGCTCAAACGCATCTCCGAATCCATCGCCGACATCCGTTCGGGGAGAGCCGAGCGGCTCGAGGGTGAATTCCCGGTCGAGATCGCGCCGCTGGCGCGCGAGACCAACGCGCTGATCGATGCCAACAGGGAGATCGTCGAGCGCGCCCGCACCCATGTCGGCAATCTCGCGCACGCGATCAAGACGCCGCTCTCGGTCATCGTCAACGAGGCCGGCGCCCACGCCGCCGATCCGTTCTCCGCCAAGGTGATGGAACAGGCCGAGGTGATGCGGAGCCAGCTCGCCCATCATCTGGAGCGCGCTCGCATCGCGGCGAGAGTCTCGGTCGTCGGTACCGTGACGGAGGTCGCCCCCGCGATCGAAGCGCTGCGGCGGACCATGGAAAAGATCTATCGTGGCCGCGGCATCGCGATCGAGGCCAAGGCCGATCCGTCGGCAAAGTTCCGGGGCGAGCGGCAGGATCTGGAGGAGATGGTCGGCAACCTCGTCGACAATGCCTGCAAATGGGCCGCCTCGCGCGTCTTCATTGAGGTTTTGGTGGAGGCCCCGCAGCAGGCGGGGGCAGGGCCCAGGCTACGGATCATCGTCGATGACGACGGCCGCGGCCTCTCGGAGGCCGAGCGCGCCCAGGTCTCCCGGCGCGGCCAGCGGCTCGACGAATCCAAGCCGGGCTCGGGGCTCGGCCTGTCGATTGTGACGGACCTCGCCGCGCTGTATGGCGGCAGCCTCTCGCTCGGCGGCGCCCCGATCGGGGGCCTGCGCGCCGAGCTGGTGTTGCCGGGAATTTAATCCTCTGATCTCAAACGATTATTTTGGCTTCCGGGCGAAACCGGAGGTATTCGGAACGACGTCCTCAACGGCTTCTTAAGGCGCGCCCACCTATGATCGGCGAGGACGCATCCTACGTCCGCCATCTTACCGTGCATTACCCGGGCGCATGAGCCAGACATCGATCGAGCGGCTGAGGGAATATCTCGCACAGCTCCCGCCGCAGGCGCAGGCGCTGCTGATGCGGGAGTTCGAGCGCGCGCTCGAGCGCGGCCAGGACACGGCTGTGGCGACCCTCGTGCTCGAGCAGCTGCGCAAGATCGTGCGCAAGAGCGAGGCCGACGAAGCTCCACCGCCGCGGACCGACGATCTGTCGCGGCTGCTGTTCCAGGTGCTGGAACCGTTCCTGGTGGAGGCCGGCGCCCCGATCCGGGTCGGCCAGATCCGCCGCTCCTCGCTGCATCCGATCTGGCAATGGCTCGGCCGCGATGGCGCCCCCGACAAGATCAGCGAATTCGAGGCGGCGCTCGCGCGCATGCCGGCGACAGACAATTCGGGGCAGGTCGAGGCGCTGGCACAAGAGCTCCAGGCGGTTGCCGCCGACGCCATCTTCGAGCTCACAGGGCCGGGCGGCGGCGACAAGTCGCGCGCGCTCGCACGTGTCGGTCCGCCCAGCGTGATCGAAGACCTCTATTCGATCGGCGCGGTGCTCGCCGTTCGCGAGGCGATCGCCACGCTCAATGAAAAGCTGCCTCGCTTTCTGCGTGCGTTCGGCGATCCCCAGATCGCCTCGGTGACCGCTGCGCTGAACATTCCTGCGCTGCAGACCCCGCAGATGCTGCCGTTTGCACTGTCAATGGTGGTCCAGCGCATGACCGCGCCGTGGCAGATCATTCGCCTTGCCATCAAGATCGCCGCGTCCGATGACGAGATCCGTGTCGCCGCGACGCCCTATGGCGTCGCCGTCACGATTGCGCTGCACGACTTGTCTCGCGTCGCCGCCAATCTGCGCATGGACATCAAGCGCGGTCATTTCGAGACCATCGCCGACAATCTGAAGACGCTGCATGACGGCGTGCGCGGCCTGCGCACCGAACTCGACCTGCGCAACGATTCCGTCTGGGGCAAGCAGCTGACCTCGATCCGGGCCGACATCTCCAATGCACTGCAATCGGAGATCGACAGCGTTCCCGGCCGCGTTCGCCGCATCCTGCGCCAGCGCCCTGAAAAGGACATTCCGCCCGGAGCACGGATCGACATCACCGAGGTCGAGGAGACCGTGGCGCTGATCGACTTCGTCGCGACCTGCCGCAACTACGCCAGCGAGCTGGCGATCAACGAGGTGACGCTGCGCACCTATTCCGACCTGCAGCAATATGTGGAGCGGTCGACCGAGCAGGCGGTGCAGTCGCTGCGCGGCGCCGATCACAAGGTCCGCACCTACCGCCAACAGCAGGTTCAGGCCGCGATCCGCTTCTGCCAGGTGCTGTTCGGCGACGATTACGCCTCGCTGATGAGCCGCGCCGCGGAGAACGCGGCGACCGGCGAGCGCAAATCGACGCGCGCGAGCTGATTCAGGCGCAATTTTTCGTATCCACAATTTGTGGTTGACGGTGCCGGCTGAGGGCCCTACGGTCCCGCGCATGCAGTTGGAATTTCTATCTGTGGGCGCATGAAACCCATTATCAGCTCCATCGAAATTGAAAACCGCGTCATTGTTGCCAAATATCAAAGGTTGATGGTCGGCGCGAAGGTGGTGCTGGTCGAAAAGGCAAGCGGTCGGCAACTGCCCGAGACGGTGACACGCGTCGCCTCGCCTGTTCCGGTCGGGGCCTTGCGAATCCGATTGCCCGACGCCATCGCGCCCGGAACATACTTCCTGAGGGCCCTCAACGGACACGGCGAGCACGCCGCCCAAAGCGCGGACTTCGAGATCGGCTAAGCCGTTGGATTTTCACTATTTCGGGACCGCGCGCGCTCGCGCCAAATTGACAATTGTCAATTGCCGCATCGTCCGGCCGTGGTGTAAAGCCACATGGAGGCGCGGCTTGCGCGCCGCCGGAAGCTTGCCCGATGACGCTATGGTTCGTGTTCGCGCTGATGACGGTCGCGGCGATATTCGCCGTGATCTGGCCGCTCGGCCGTAGCGGACGTCCCGACAATCAAGGCAGCGAAGTCGCGGTTTACAAGGACCAGCTGGCTGAGATCGAGCGCGATCTTGCCGCAGGACTGATCGCCGCGCCGGAAGCCGAGGCGGCGCGCATCGAGATAAGCCGCAGGCTTCTCGCCGCTGACAGCAGCGAGTCCGCGATCGCCCCGGCACCCAACCTCAGATGGCGCCGCGCAGCGGCCGTGCTGGCGCTCGTCGGCCTGCCTCTGGTGGCGGTCGCGACTTATGGTCCGCTCGGCTCGCCCGCACTTCGCGATGCCCCGCTGGCGCAGCGCGAGCCCGGGGCTGGCACCAACATGGCGCAGTCGCTCGAAAACCTCGTGGCGCAGGTCCAGCAACATCTGGAGAAGAATCCGACCGATGGTCGCGGCTGGAACGTGCTTGCGCCGGTGCTGGAGCGTCTTGGCCGTTTCGACGAGGCCGTGCGCGCCTATCGCAATTCGATCACCTATAACGGCGAGAGCGCCGAGCGCCGCTCCGATCTCGGCGAGGCGATCGCGGCTGCTGCCAGCGGCGTGGTGACGGCGGAGGCCAAGGCCGAGTTCGAGCGCGCGCATGCGCTGAGCGCCGACGATCCCAAGGCGAACTATTTCCTCGGGCTCGCGGCCGAGCAGGACGGCCGCAAGGACGACGCCGCCAACATCTGGCGCGCGCTGCTGGCGAAAGCACCGGCGGATGCGCCGTGGCGGCCCCTGGTGCAGACCTCGCTCGCGCGGGTCGGCGGCGGCGTGACGATGCCGGCGCTCCCGGACGAGACCATCGCGGCGTCCAAGGAGATGAACGACGGCGATCGCAACGCGATGATCCGCGGCATGGTCGAACGTCTCGCCACGCGCCTCAAGCAGAACGGCGACGACGTCGAGGGCTGGCTGCGTCTGGTGCGCGCCTATCTCGTGATGGGCGATCGCGACAAGGCGCTTGGTGCGACGACCGACGCCCGCCAGGCGGTTGCCAAGGATACCGAGCGGCTGCGCCAACTCAATGAAGGCCTCAGGACTCTCGGGCTCGACGGATGACAGTCGCAGGACGAGGCGAGCGGAGAACGGATACGCCATGACGCGCAAGCAGCGACGTATGACCATCATCGGCGGCTCGCTCGGCGTGCTCGCGCTCGCGGCCGCGCTGGTGCTCAACGCACTTCGCGATTCCATCGTGTTCTTCTCGACCCCGACCATGGTGGCCGAAAAGCACGTCCAGCCCGGCAAACGTTTCCGTCTTGGCGGCCTGGTGCAGCCCGGTTCGCTCCAGCGCGGCGACAATCTCGCCGTGACGTTTGAAGTTGCCGATGGCGGCGCCAAATTGCCCGTCGCCTACAAGGGCATCCTGCCGGATCTGTTCCGTGAAGGGCAGGGCGTCGTCGCCGAAGGTGCGCTCGATGGCAACGGCGTGTTCAAGGCCGACACCGTGCTTGCCAAGCATGACGAGACCTACATGCCCAAGGACGTCGCCGATGCCCTGAAGAAGCAGGGGCACTGGAAGGACGATTACGGCGCCAAGGATTCCAACAAGAATTCCGATGGCATGAAGCCGGCGGCGACGACGGCGCAGGGCAATTCGCAGGGAGCAGTGCGGTGATCGCGGAAGCAGGACATTACGCGCTGGTGCTGGCACTCGCGCTGGCGCTGATCCAGTCCTTCGTGCCTGTCATCGGCGCGCGCCTGCGCGATCCCGCGCTGATGAACGTGGCGCGCTCCACCGCGCTGGCGCAGCTCCTGTTCGTCGGCGCATCCTTCATTGCGCTGGTGACGCTCCACGTGAACTCGGACTTCTCCGTCGCCAACGTCTACGAGAATTCGCACTCCATGAAACCGCTGATCTACAAGATCACCGGCGTGTGGGGAAACCATGAAGGCTCGATGCTGTTGTGGGTGTCGATCCTGGCGCTGTTCGGCGGGCTGGTCGCGGCCTTCGGCAACAATCTGCCGCTGTCGCTGCGCGCGCATGTGCTGGCCGTCCAGGCCTGGATTGCGAGCGCCTTTTATCTCTTCATCCTGATCACCTCCAATCCGTTTCTGCGCATCGTCAACCCGCCGATCGAGGGACGCGACCTCAACCCGGTGCTGCAGGACATTGGTCTGGCCGTGCATCCGCCGATGCTCTATCTCGGCTATGTCGGCTTCTCGATCTCGTTCTCCTTTGCGATCGCGGCGCTGATCGAGGGGCGGATCGATGCGGCCTGGGCGCGCTGGGTGCGGCCGTGGACGCTGGTCGCCTGGATCTTCCTGACGCTCGGCATCGCCATGGGCTCGTACTGGGCCTATTACGAGCTCGGCTGGGGCGGCTGGTGGTTCTGGGACCCGGTCGAGAACGCCTCGCTGATGCCGTGGCTCGCCGGCACCGCGCTGCTGCATTCGGCGCTGGTGATGGAGAAGCGCAACGCGCTGAAGGTCTGGACCATCCTTCTGTCGATCCTGACCTTCTCGCTGTCGCTGCTCGGCACCTTCCTGGTGCGCTCGGGTGTCATCACCTCCGTGCACGCCTTCGCCAATGATCCGACCCGCGGCGTGTTCATTCTCCTGATCCTCTGCCTGTTCATCGGTGGCAGCCTGTCGCTGTTTGCGGGCCGCGCGACCTCGTTGAAGCAGGGCGGCCTGTTCGCGCCGATCTCGCGCGAGGGCGCGCTGGTGCTGAACAATCTGCTGCTCACCGTGGCCTGCGCCGTCGTGCTGTTCGGAACGCTCTATCCGTTGGCGATGGAAGTGCTCGCCGACTTCAAGATGTCGGTCGGGGCTCCCTTCTACAATCTCTCCTTCGTGCCGCTGTTCGTGCTGCTGCTGCTCGCCGTGCCGTTCGGGCCGATGCTGGCCTGGAAGCGCGGCGATCTGCTCGGTGTCACCCAGCGCCTGCTGGCGGCCGGTGTCGCGGGCCTCGTGGTGATCGCCCTTGTGTGGGCCTGGACACGTGGCGGCAGCGCGCTGGCGCCATTGGCGATCGGGCTCGGCGTTTTTGTCATCGCTGGCGCCGTGACCGACATGGTCGAGCGCACGGGTCTGTTTCGCCTGCCGTTTACGACGACCTTGCATCGCGCCCGCGGCCTGCCGCGCTCGGCCTGGGGCACGGCATTTGCGCACGCCGGCCTCGGCGTCGCCATGATCGGGATCGTCTGCGAGACCACCTGGAACAGCGAATATATCGCGACGATGAAGCCGAACGACGTCGCGCAGGTCGCCGGATATGATCTGAAGCTGGACGGTTTGCTTGAGCGGCAGGGGCCGAACTACCGCGAGATGATCGCCCAGTTCAACGTCAGCCGCGGTGGCGAACCGCTCAGCGTGATGACGCCGTCGAAGCGCAATTTTACCACGCGAGGGTCTTCGACCACCGAGGCTGCGCTTTTGACTCGTGGCGCGAGCCAGCTCTACATCTCGCTCGGCGACGTCACCCCCGAAGGCGCGATCGCCGTGCGGATCTATCACAAGCCGCTGGTGCTCTTGATCTGGTGGGGGCCGGTGCTGATGGCGTTCGGCGGCGTGCTGTCGTTGTCCGACCGGCGATTGCGGGTCGGTGCGCCGAAGCCGGCGCGGGCCAGGCAGCGCCTGCAACCGGCGGAGTGATCGATGCGCCGGATGATGTCCGCTTTAGTCGCGCTGATGCTGCTGGCGGTGCCTGCGGTGCACGCCGTGCAGCCCGACGAGATCATGTCCGATCCGGTGAAGGAGGCGCGCGCGCGCGATCTGTCGCGCGAGCTGCGTTGCATGGTCTGTCAGAACCAGTCGATCGACGATTCCGATGCGCCGCTCGCGCGCGACCTGCGGCTGCTCGTGCGCGAGCGGATCGCGGCGGGTGACAGCAATTCGCAAGTGCTCGATTTCCTGGTCGCGCGTTATGGCGAGTTCGTGCTGCTCAAGCCGCGCTTCGAACGGCAGACCATGCTGCTGTGGCTGCTCGCGCCACTGCTGCTGGTCGCTGGCGGCTTTGCGCTGTGGTGGCAAAATCGCCGTCGCGCGCACGACGGTGCAGATGCCCCGACGCCGCCGCTGACGCCCGACGAAGAAGCCAAGCTCGCGGCGTTGATGTCCGAAGACGCAAAGTCGTCCTAGCCATATCGGTGATGCGCGGGACGTTTATCGCCCCCAACGGGCGCTTCGCCGCGCGTCGCCCGAACCGTTTTAAGTTCCTGAAGGACCGCGATTTTTGCCCTGCGTTAAACTGCCGCAGCGCGCCTCCTCCTTCATTACGAAAGTTTAACCCCCCAGCCAGCGCGCGGTAAGGCTGCGACCCCCATCTTCAGGTCCGTAAGGTGCTGCCATCGGCACCACATGGATTTCAAGGCCCTGGAGACCTCTGCATGAGCGACCGTATCGACCTCACGAACCTTCCGTCCTATCGGCAGCCCCGCCGTTCGGTATTTTCCGCCCGCAGGATCGCGCTGATGGCTTCGGTCGTCGCCGGTCTCGGCATCGCGGTCCACGGCTTCAGCCCGTCGACGTCGCCCGCCGATCTGTTCTCCACCCCGGCGAACGCGCAGGTCAATAACGAGGTCAAGAAGGTCGAGCGTCCGATCGGTTTTGCCGACATCGTCGAGCGCGTGAAGCCCTCGGTGATCTCGGTGAAGGTCAACATCAAGGAAAAGACCGCAAGCAACGACGATGGCGACGACGCGCAATCGCCGTTCCAGCCCGGCTCGCCGATGGAGCGCTTCTTCCGCCGCTTTGGCGGTCCCGACGGATTCCCGGGCCAGAAGGGTGGCCGTGGCCGCGTCGTGCAGGGCCAGGGCTCCGGCTTCTTCATCTCCGCTGACGGCTATGCGGTGACCAACAATCACGTGGTCGATGGCGCCGACAAGGTCGAGGTCACCACCGACGACGGCAAGACCTACAGCGCCAAGGTGATCGGTACCGACCAGCGTACTGACTTGGCCCTGATCAAGGTCGAGGGCGGCTCGAACTTCCCCTTCGCCAAGCTCGCGGACAGCAAGCCGCGGATCGGCGACTGGGTGCTCGCGGTCGGCAACCCGTTCGGCCTCGGCGGCACCGTCACCGCGGGCATCGTCTCGGCCAGCGGCCGCGACATCGGCAACGGCCCGTATGACGATTTCATCCAGATCGACGCGCCCGTGAACAAGGGCAATTCGGGCGGTCCGGCCTTCGACACCAACGGCGAGGTGATGGGCGTCAACACCGCGATCTACTCGCCTTCCGGCGGCAGCGTCGGTATCGCGTTCTCGATCCCGGCCAACACCGTGAAGAGCGTCGTTGCCCAGCTCAAGGACAAGGGCTCGGTCAGCCGCGGCTGGATTGGCGTGCAGATTCAGCCCGTCACCTCTGATATCGCCGACAGCCTCGGCATGAAGAAGGCCGAAGGCGCGCTCGTCGCGGAGCCGCAGAGAGATGGTCCTGCCGCCAAGGCGGGCATCGAGTCCGGCGATGTCATCACTGCGGTCAACGGCGAAGCCGTCAAGGATGCGCGCGAGCTCGCCCGCACCATCGGCGGCATGGCGCCCGGCGCGTCGGTGAAGCTCAACGTGCTGCACAAGGGCCAGGACAAGGTCGTGAATCTCACCCTCGGCCAGCTGCCGAACACGGTCGAGGCGAAGGCCGACACCGATAACGACAACGGCAAGGGCGCCAGCAAGGGTACCGACGTGCCGAAGCTCGGCATGACCGTTGCGCCTGCCAACTCCGTGGCCGGCGCCGGCAAAGAGGGCGTCGTGGTCACCGAAGTCGATCCGAAGAGCGCAGCCGCCGAACGCGGCTTCAAGGAAGGCGACGTGATTCTCGAAGTCGGCGGCAAGAGCGTGAGCACCGCCGGCGACGTTCGCGACGCCATCACCGCGGCGCGGACCGACAACAAGAACAGCGTCCTGATGCGCGTGAAGAGCGGCGGCCAGTCGCGCTTCGTCGCGGTGCCCATCGCCAAAGGTTAGGCAAGGGCCAAGCAAGGGTCGGCAGGGGCTGACCAGGGCTGAGCCTCAGGAGGCTTACGAGATGAAGGGTGTCGCCGGCGTAGTCGCCCCCGCCGCCGGCGCTCTTCCGGGGAGCTGCGCAACGCGCGCTCCCCACGCCTACCTTCCGGTGGAAAAACGCCCCCCTCCGTCGGAAGGTCTAGGGCGGTGAGGTCCCCCCAGCTTCACCGCCCGCCTTTTTTGCCGACCCGGGTCTCGTTCACTCGGCTTGCATGCGATTGCCGCTCGCGCCATGTTTAGAGAAGGTTGACCTCCTTGACCGCCGCCGAACGCACGATGCGCCTCCTCATCATCGAAGACGACCGCGAATCCGCCGACTACCTCGTCAAGGCCTTTCGCGAGGTCGGGCACATTGCCGACCACGCCGGTGACGGCGAGGAAGGCCTCGCCATGGCCGAGAACGGCGATTACGACGTGCTGGTGGTCGATCGCATGCTGCCCAAGCGCGACGGCCTGTCGCTGATCGGCGCGCTGCGCGACAAGGGTGACACGACACCGGTGCTGATTCTCTCCGCGCTGGGGCAAGTCGACGACCGCATCAAGGGTCTGCGCGCCGGCGGCGACGACTATCTGCCGAAGCCCTATTCGTTCGCCGAGCTGCTGGCCCGCGTCGAGGTGCTGTCGCGCCGCCGCGGTGGCCCGGTCGAGGACACCCTCTATCGCGTCGGGGATCTGGAGCTCGACCGGCTCTCCCATCGCGTCGCCCGCGGCAAGGATGAGCTGACGCTGCAGCCGCGCGAATTCCGCCTGCTCGAATACCTCATGAAGCATGCCGGCCAGGTGGTGACGCGCACCATGCTGCTTGAGAACGTCTGGGACTATCATTTCGATCCGCAGACCAACGTCATCGACGTGCACATTTCGCGGCTGCGCTCCAAGATCGACAAGGGATTCGAGCGGCCGCTGCTGCACACGATCCGCGGCGCCGGGTATATGATCCGTGACGGCATTCGGTAAACTGATCAGAACGACGGCATTCCGGCTGACGCTGGTCTACCTGTTCCTGTTTGCGATGTTCGCCGCATCGCTGCTCGCCTATTTCGCCTGGAATACGCGCCGGCTGATCACCGAAGAAATCACGCAGACCGTCAACGTCGAAACCGCCGAGATCAACGACATCTACATCCGCCGTGGCCTGTTCGGCCTCGCGCGCGCGATCGAATATCGGGCGCTGCGGCCGGGGGCCAATCTCTACCTCGTGACGACGCCGAGCGGGCAGGCGATCGCCGGCAATGTCGGCCAGCTCGCCCCGGGCGTCATGGCAATTGCAGGCTGGTCGGAGACGGCCTATCGCCGGATGGAGGACGCGGACGAGCGCGATCACCGCGCCCTGGTGCGCGTCACCGAGTTGCCGAACGGCTTCCGGCTCCTGATCGGCCGCGATCTCGATGAGCGGCGGCGGCTGTTCGGCATCGTGGCGAAGGCCGCGCAATGGTCGATCCTGATCGTGGTGGTGCTTGGCCTCGGCGGCGGCGTCTTCGTCGCGCGCAGGGTGCTGACGCGCATCGACGCGATGTCGGGCACCGCGCATCGCATCATGACCGGCGATCTCAGCGAGCGCCTGCCGGTGGGGCGCAGCGGCGATGAGCTCGACCGTCTTGCCGAAAATCTCAACGCCATGCTCGAGCGGATCGAGGCGCTGATGGCGGGGCTGAAGGAGGTCTCCGACAACATCGCCCACGACCTCAAGACGCCGCTGACGCGCCTGCGCAACCGCGCCGAGGAGGCGCTGGCGAAATCAGGCTGCGAGGCCGACTACCGTGCGGCGCTGGAGCGAACCATCGAGGAGTCCGACGGGCTGATCCGCACCTTCAATGCGCTGCTGATGATCGCGCGCGCGGAGTCGGGTCAGGCGCGCGGCAACATGGACGATTTCGACGCCGCCGATGTCGCTGAAGGCATTCACGAGCTCTACGAGCCGCTGGCCGAAGACGACGGCATGACCCTCAAGGTCAAGACCCAGACGGCGCCCATTCACGGCAATCGCGAATTGATCAGCCAGGCACTCGCCAATCTCGTCGAGAACGCGATCAAATACGGCAAGCCGGGCTCGGAGCCGGCGGGAACCGTCGTCAGCATGGATAGCAGGCAGATCACGATCGAGGCGAAGCGCGAGGGTGACCAGGTGCTACTGAGCGTCACGGACCGCGGACCGGGCATCCCCGAAGCCGATCGCAAGCACGTCGTCGAGCGATTCGTGCGGCTGGAGGCGAGCCGTACCATGCCGGGCTCCGGTCTCGGCCTCAGCCTTGCGTCCGCCGTCGCCACATTGCATGGCGGTGAATTGAGGCTGGGCGATGCCCAACCCGGCCTTGTCGCCACGCTGGTGTTGCCGGCGCGGGCAGGAGCCGGCGACAGGGTTGCTCCTCCAATACCGGATGTGCCACAGAAGGTGGCATGAACCACTCCGCGCCGGGAAACGCGGACAAGCATGGTGAGAGCCTGGCCACGCGCTTCGTGGAGGCTCCCCATATTGCCGCTTCCAGATCAGACGAACGACGTTTCGAGAATTGGCTGGCCGAGCTCGAGCCTGCGCAATCGGCTCGTATTGAGGCCTTGCTGGCCTTTCCCTTTGCCCGGAATATTCTCGACGGGATCGCTGAATTCTCACCTTACTTGTTCGATCTGGTGCGGGCCGATCCGCTTCGCCTGATCCGATTGCTCGAATGCGAACCGGATGCACAGCTTGCCGCGCTGATCGCGGAGGCGCGGGGCGCCGTGCTTGCCACGTCAGACGAGGCCGAGGTGATGCGGCTGCTTCGTCGCATGAAATCGGAGGCGGCGCTGCTGATCGCGCTGTGCGATATCGGCGGGGTGTGGCCGGTGATGCGCGTGACGGCGGCGTTGACCGACCTTGCAGTGGCCTCGGTGCAGGCGGCGCTCCAATACCTGCTGCGTCAGGAGGCCGCCCGTGGAAAAATCCTGCCTCCCAACCTGGAGGCTCCGGAGATCGGCTGCGGCCTGATCGTGCTCGCCATGGGCAAGATGGGCGCGGGCGAGCTGAACTACTCCAGCGACATTGATCTCATCGTGTTCTTCGATCCTGACGCCACGACGCTCGCGCCCGATATCGAGCCGCAGCCGTTCTTCGTCCGGGTGACGCAGGGCATGTCCCGTATTCTTCAGCAGCGCACCTATGACGGCTATGTGTTCCGCGTCGACCTGCGGCTGCGTCCCGATCCGTCCTCGACGCAGGTCGCGATCTCGCGCGACGCCGCGCTGAACTATTACGAGCGGGAGGGCCGCACCTGGGAACGCGCCGCGATGATCAAGGCGCGCGCTTGCGCCGGCGATCCCAAAGCCGGCGGAGCGCTGCTCGCCGAAATCGCGCCTTTCGTCTGGCGCAAGCATCTCGACTTCGCCGCCCTTGCCGACGTGCACGACATGAAGCGGCAGATGCAGACCTATCGCGGCCAGAGCGAGATCGCGGTCGAGGGCCACAACGTCAAGGTCGGCCGCGGTGGCATCCGCGAGATCGAATTCTTCGCCCAGACCCAGCAGCTGATCGCCGGCGGCCGCCATCCGGAACTGCGGGTGCGATCGACGCTTGCCGCGCTCGACATCCTCGCGGCTCGCAACTGGATCACCACTGCGGCACGTGACGAGCTGACCACGGCTTACGAATTCCTGCGCCGGGTCGAGCATCGTCTCCAGATGATCGCCGACGAGCAGACTCATGCGCTGCCCGAGGACAGGGAGGCGGTCGAACGCTTCGCCTGGTTCTTCGGCTATGACAGCCGCGAGACCTTTGCACGCGATCTGCTGCGTCAGCTCGGGATCGTCCAGGGCCACTACGAAAAGCTGTTCGAGGGCGATGATCCAACCGGCACGGCAAGCCTGCCGGCGATCGACTATCGCGCCGGCCCCGAAGATCCGCGCCTGCTCCAGCACCTGACGACGCTCGGCTTCAAGAAGCCCGCGGCCGTGGCGCAGACCATCCGTGATTGGCTCACCGGCGACTACCGCGTCTTCCGCAGTGAGCAGACGCGAAACGCCTTCGTCGAATTCGTGCCGGCGCTGATCGACGGCCTCGCGCACGCCGAGGAGCCGGACCGGGCGGTCGTTGCATTCGACCATTTCCTCCAAGCGCTCCAGCGCGGCGGCCGGCTGATCACGCTGCTCGGCCAGAACCGCGATCTCGTCGCGCTTGTGGCACTCGTGCTGGGCGCTGCGCCCCGGCTTGGCGAGATGCTGGCGCGGCAGCCGCAGCTGATGGACGGCCTGATCGATCCGCGCTTCTTCGGCGCGATGCCGGATCGCCAGGAATTGTCGGCACGGCTTGCGACCACGGTGCAGGACGCGAGTTCCTACGAGGAGTTTCTGGATCGCCTGCGCTTGTTCGGGCAGGAGAGCCTGTTCCTGATTGGCACGCGCATCCTCTCCGGCACGGTCTCGGCGCAGCAGGCGAGCACGGCTTTCGCCGACGTTGCGGAGGGCATCGTTCACACCGTTCATGGTCTCGTCGCCGATCGCTTTGCCGCCCAGCATGGCCGGATCAAGGGGCAGGAGACGGCGATCATCGCGATGGGGCGGCTCGGGAGCCGCGAGATGACCGCGTCTTCGGATCTCGATCTGATCCTGCTCTATGATTTCGACGGCGAGGCCCCCGACTCGGACGGGCCAAAATCGCTGCATGGTGCACATTACTTCGCGCGCTTCACCCAGCGCCTGATCAGCGCCTTCACCACGCGCACCAACTACGGCGTGCTCTACGAGATCGACATGCGGCTGCGTCCCTCGGGGCGTGCCGGCCCCGTGGCGTCGAGGCTTGCGTCCTTCGCGGATTATCAGGCCAACGAGGCCTGGACCTGGGAGCACATGGCGTTGACGCGTGCGCGTGTGGTGTCGGCATCGCCCGAGTTCACCATGCGGATCGAACAGATCATCCGCGAAGTCCTGACCCGCCGCCGCGACCCTGCGATCACGGCCACCGACGTTGCCGACATGCGCCGCGCCATCGCGCAGGAGAAGGGCGAGACCGATTATTGGGACCTGAAATACGCCTCGGGCGGCATGGTCGATATCGATTTCATTGCACAATATCTCCAGCTCGTTCATGCCCATGACAAGCCAGAGATACTTGACGTCGGCACGGTGCAGGTTCTGGAGAACGCCGCAAGACTGGGCATCATCGCCCAGTCGGAGGCGGAAATCCTGCGCGCCGCGGCGCGGCTCTATCATGACCTGACGCAGATCTTGCGGCTCTGCGTCAGCGATCGCTTCAAGCCGGAAACGGCGGGCACGGATCTTCAACGCGTCATGGCGCGCGCCGGCGATGCGCCGGATTTCTCCTCGCTGGAAGCGCGCGTCAAGGAGACCCAAGGCGAGGTGCGAAAGGCGTTTCGGGAGATCGTCGGCGGCAGCATTTCCTAGAGGATGATGAAATTGGGTTCGCTCGGCTGTCTGTGGCTCACCTCTCCCTACGGGAGAGGTGACCCGAGTCTTGGGGCGCCTTCGATTCAACCAAAACTCATCGCGCTCTGGGTGGCAGCATGTCACATGATGGTTATCGCCGTCCTCCAGTCAGCGAGGTGCTCTGCTGTCGCAACGTCTCAAGGTCCGCTTTTCGCTTCCACATCGAGGCTCAAGGGGCGATCGACGGAGGACGCGCCGACGGATATCTTGTAGAGTCCTGCGTCGACGACCCAGCCATTGGAACGTTCGCTGAAGTTCGAGAACGCGCGCTGGTCGAGGACGAAGGTGACGATTTTGGATTCTCCCGGCAAGAGGTCGACCTTGTCGAAGGCACGAAGCAGGGCCGTCGGCTCTCCCGATGCCTCGGGATAGGTCATGTAGAGTTGGGGAACGGCGGCGCCTTTGACTCGGCTTGTATTCGTGACCTTGACGCTGACTGAGACCCCCGGGCAACCCTTGAAGGTCGCATCCTTTCCCGGAACACCGATCCTGAAATCGGCGCGGTCCACGACGATGTCGCTGAAAGCGAACGTCGAATAGGATAGGCCATGGCCGAAGGCAAACAGCGGTCGCGGGGCATTCGCACCGTTGAAGTAGCGATATCCGCTTTCAAGACCTTCGCGATACAACGTCACACGATCGACACCGGGAAATTGCGTCTTGTCAGCGGTCGGCAGGTTGTCGTCCCTGAGCGGAAAGGTGACCGGCAGCCGGCCGCTTGGGTTGATGTCGCCGAACAGGACCGCGGCCAGGGCCGCTGCGCCCATGGTCCCACCATACCAGGCTTCGACGACCGCCGATGCGCGTCCCAGCCAGGGCATCGTGACGGCGCTTCCCGTCGCCAGCACCACGATCGTGCGCGGATTGGCGCGAAGCACGGCGTCGATGAGACGGTCCTGGTCATTCGGAAGGCTGAGAGTTGGGCGGTCGAGCTCTTCCGATTCCAGATCCCTGGCAAACACGATCGCGACATCTGCGACCGATGCGGCACGGGCCGCATCGGCGATGTCGGCATCGATCGATTGTGCAGGAGGACGCCAACCGACCTTGAGACTGCCGTCGCCCGCGAAACGAACCTCGATATCATGCGGCCCTGCGGCCAGATCGAGGCCTCCCTCGGCGGCGGCCTCTCCCTTGTCCTTGGACATGACGCGCACGCCGTCGATCGAAATCGTCACGGTCGCGTCGGCCACCGTATCGAATTGATAGCGGCCGGCTACATCGGCCAGCAGTTTCGCGCGCCAGACTACCGAGCCCGTCCCTTTCGGGGCCGCCTGCGATGTGGTGACCGTCGAGGAAAACTGGCTGCCCTGGCTCACGCACAGGCAGCTGTCAATGCGGGACTCGATCGTCTTCCCGTCGCGGTCGTAATAAGTGGCTTGCGCCCCCTTCGTCGTATCGTCCAACGCGCGCAGCGCGCCGGAGGGCAGTTGAGGAAAACCTTTCGCGGCTGCGATGCCGTAGATCGGATCGACACCCGCCTTGAAGACGATCTTCGCCTCCGGCATCCGCGTCTTGATGGCATCAAGGAAGTTCGTCTTCCCCGCGGGGGATGGATTCGTCGGCCCGCCATGAATGCGCAGGTCCGCGGCAGCCGCGCCGATGACAGCGATCGAGCGCGCTGACGGGTCCAGCGGCAGGATGCCGTTGTCATTTTTCAGCAAAACGATCGACTGCGCCGCAATGTCCTGCGCCTGCCGCCTGCTTTCGGCAAGGTCGGCCCCGACACGTTGTGGCGGATCATCGAAGATTCCATATCGGATCATCGACGTGATGATCCGGACGACGGCCGCATCGACGTCTCCTTCCGGAAAATCACCCTTGGTCACGGCAGCGATCAAATCCTTGCCGTAATACTTCTCCGACCGGAATTCCTGATCGACACCGAGCGACAATGACCGCAACGAATGCTCTGCGCCGGCATCGGTGCGGACGATGCCGTCAAACCCCAGTCGCTTGCGAAGCACGCCCTGAAGCAGGTCTGCATCGTTGCAGGCGTGCACGCCGTTGATCCTGGTGTAGGCGCACATGACCATGGCGACGCTGGCGTCCTCGATCGCGTCCTGAAACGGAAAGAGGTGAAGTTCCTCGAGAACCTTGCGGGACAGCCGCGCATCGGTGGTTCTGCGATCCTGCTCGACGGTGTTGACGGCGAAGTGCTTGGCGTCCGCCATCACTGCATTCTCCTGAACGCCCAGCACGTACTGCGTGCCGATGGCGCTTGTCAGCCAGGGATCTTCGCCGAACGTCTCATGGGCGCGGCCGTGCCGGGGGTCCCTCTGAACGTCGATGTTGGGGCCGTGAATGACGCCGTATCCCAGCGCCCTGGTCTCTCGTCCCAGTATGCGCCCGTAGGATCGCGCGGCATCGCGCGAGAACGTGGCCGCCAGCGCGATGGAGGCCGGAAGTTGCGTCACGTCGCTGCTGCCTTGCCAGATTCCCGCGGGAGAATCGCCCTGGACCATGTCCGGGATTCCGAGGCGCGGGTTTCCCTTGACGTAGACCTGCCATTTCTGGCCGTCGATGTCTCGCGTGCCGTAGCCGTAGAGCAGCGCGGATTTCTCTTCGAGGGTCATCTGCCTGACGAGCAGTTGCGCGCGGTCGCTCGCGGTACGGCTGCGATCGAGCCATGGTCGGTCGTCGGCAAGCGCCATACCGCCTGTCCAGCTCAGTCCAAGCGCAAGCCACGTCGTAGCCGCCAGGTGCATTGCGGTGGGGCGGAGCCGGACGTTGTTTAACATGAAAATGTTTCCTCTGGGCGGGGTACCAGAGGATAGAGTGTTCACGCGGAAGACGATAGGCGTGACTGCCTGGCGGGCGCGCGCCGGCGATGCTCCGGATTTCTCTCCTGCGCGCGTGTTCAGTGCGCTTCTGGAAGGGAAATCGCCTGCTTGAGGGAGGTCAAGGCTTCGCGCACGTACGGCTCGAGGCCATCGCCGCCGGCATCAAGATGCGCGAAGATCGCGCGCTTCATCCGGGGATCCCAGAACTTCCTGATGTGGTCGGCAATCCCAGGCACGGCCTTGTCGTGGCCCTGGCTGCGGAAGAACGTACCGATCTGGTTGGCCATGTAGACGAGACGGTCAGGCGACGACATCGATAATCTCCTGTCCACAATAATGGGCCGTGACGCGGCCCTGGTGCGTGAACACTTCAAACCCGTCGCTGCGGGCGATGGCAATCAGCGTGATGCCGGCGGCCGCGGCGGTGCGCACCGCCAGTGCGGTGGGGGCGGACACCGCGACCATCACAGGAGCGCCGATCGCGGCGGTCTTCTGCACCATTTCGACCGAGACGCGGCTTGTCAGCAGCACCATGCCGGCGCTCGCATCCATGCGGCTGCGCGCCAGCGATCCGGCCAGCTTGTCGAGGGCGTTGTGCCGGCCGACGTCCTCGCGCAGGGCCACGATGCCGTTCGACGGCGACCAGAACGCCGCAGCGTGCACCGCGCGGGTCTGCATGTTGATCGATTGCAGGGGAGCGATCGCCTGCATCGCAATCATGATCTGCTGCGGTGTGAAAGTCTGCCCCTGCGGCACGACAGAGGCCGGCCGGATAGCCTCGGCAATGGAGTCGATGCCGCAGATGCCGCAGCCGGTGGGACCCGCGATGTGGCGACGGCGCTCGCTGATGCGCGCGGCGTTGTCCTGCTCCAGCCACATCCGCAGCTCGATGCCGTCGTCGAGTCTGACCACATCGAGCGACTTGATATCGTCGACAGACTTGATGATGCCTTCGTCCAGGCTGAAGCCGACCGCGAAATCCTCGAGGTTCTGCGGCGTCCCCATCATGACGGCATAGGTGCCGCCATTATAGGTCAGCGCCAGCGGCGTCTCCTCGGGGATCAGCCGCGTGCCTTCAGACGTGCCCCCGTCGCGCCAGATCTCGCGGTCGATGGCCTGGACCGGAACGTGCATGCGGTTACTCCGCAGCTTCCGCCGGCGCGATGCGGCGGGAGTGCCGAGCCTGCTCGTCGTAGGACTTCTGCCAGTCGGACGGTCCGTTCGACGGCGAGATCTGCACCGCGGTGACCTTGTATTCGGGGCAGTTGGTCGCCCAGTCCGAATAGTCTGTCGTGATCACGTTGGCCTGCGTATCAGGGTGATGGAAGGTGGTGTAGACGACACCAGGCGAGACGCGGTCGGTGATCTCAGCGCGCAGCGTGGTCTCGCCTGCGCGGCTCGTCAGGCGTACCCAGTCGCCGTCGCGCACGCCGCGCTGCTCGGCGTCGTGTGGATGGATCTCCAGGAGGTCCTCGGCATGCCAGACCACGTTCTCGGTGCGCCGCGTCTGCGCGCCGACATTGTACTGGCTGAGGATGCGCCCCGTGGTGAGCAGCAGCGGGAAGCGGGGGCCGGTGCGCTCGTCGGTCGCGACATATTCGGTGACGATGAACTTGCCCTTGCCGCGGACGAAGCCGTCGATATGCATCACCGGCGTGCCCTCCGGCGCCGTCTCGTTGCAGGGCCACTGCACCGAGCCGAGCTCGTCGAGCCTGGCATAGGAGACGCCGGCGAAGGTCGGCGTCAGCGCCGCGATCTCGTCCATGATCTCGGAGGGATGGCTGTAGTTCATCTCGAAGCCCATCGCCTTGGCAAGGCCCATGGTGACCTCCCAGTCAGCCATGCCGTTCTTCGGCGACATCACCTTGCGCACGCGCTGGATGCGGCGCTCGGCGTTGGTGAAGGTGCCGTCCTTCTCGAGAAAGCTCGAGCCGGGCAGGAAGACGTGGGCGTAGTTCGCGGTCTCGTTCAGGAAGAGGTCGTGGACGATGACGCATTCCATCGCCGACAGCGCCGCCACCACATGCTTGGTGTTGGGATCGGACTGGAGGATGTCTTCGCCTTGGACGTAGATGCCCATGAAGGTGCCTTCGATCGCGGCGTCGAACATGTTGGGAATGCGCAGGCCCGGCTCCGGATTGAGCTTGACGTTCCAGAGCGCCTCGAACTGGTCGCGCACGGCATCGCCCGAGATGTGGCGATAGCCCGGCAGCTCGTGCGGGAACGAGCCCATGTCACACGAGCCCTGCACGTTGTTCTGGCCGCGCAGCGGGTTCACGCCGACGCCGGGACGGCCGATATTGCCCGTCGCCATCGCAAGGTTGGCGATCGCGATCACGGTGGTCGAGCCCTGGCTGTGCTCGGTGACGCCGAGGCCGTAATAGATCGCGCCGTTGCCGCCGGTGGCGTAAAGGCGCGCCGCCTCGCGCAGCACCTTCGGGTCGACGCCGGTCAGGATCGCGGTCGCTTCCGGGCTGTGCCTGGCCTGCGCGACGAAGGCTGCCCATTCCTCGAACTCGGCCCAGTCGCAGCGCTCGCGCACGAAGGCTTCGTTGACGAGGCCCTCGGTGACGATGACATGCGCCAGCGCCGTCACGACCGCGACGTTGGTGCCGGGCATCAGCGGCAGATGCAACGCCTTGACATGCGGCGATTCCACCATCTCGGTGCGGCGCGGATCGATCACGATCAGCTTGGCACCCTGGCGCAGCCGCTTCTTCAGGCGCGAGGCGAACACCGGGTGAGCCGAGGCCGGGTTGGCGCCGATGATCACGGCGACGTCGGTGTCCTCGACCGAGTCGAAATCCTGCGTGCCGGCCGACGTGCCGAAGGTCTGCGACAGGCCATAGCCGGTCGGCGAGTGGCAGACGCGCGCACAGGTGTCGACATTGTTGTTGCCGAAGCCGGCCCGGATCAGCTTCTGCACCAGATAGGTTTCCTCGTTGGTGCAACGCGACGAGGTGATGCCGCCAATGGCGTCGCGGCCGTATTTCGTCTGGATGCCGCGCATCTTCGCGGCGGCAAACGAGAACGCTTCGTCCCAGGAGACTTCGCGCCAGGGATCCTCGATTCGCTCGCGAATCATCGGCTTGAGGATGCGCTCCCGGTGGTTGGTGTAGCCCCAGGCGAAGCGGCCCTTGACGCAGGAATGGCCGCGATTGGCCTTGCCATCCTTGTACGGCACCATGCGCACGACTTCCTCGCCGCGCATCTCGGCCTTGAAGGCGCAGCCGACGCCGCAATAGGCGCAGGTGGTGACGACGGAGTGCTCGGGTTGGCCGATCTCGATCACGGACTTTTCCGTGAGCGTCGCGGTCGGGCAGGCCTGCACGCAGGCGCCGCAGGAGACGCATTCGGAGCCGAGGAAGCTCTCGCTCATGCCCGGCGAAACGCGGCTGTCGAAGCCGCGGCCGGAGATCGTCAGCGCGAAGGTGCCTTGCACCTCCTCGCAGGCGCGGACGCAGCGCGAGCAGACGATGCACTTGGAGGGATCATAGGTGAAGTAGGGGTTGGACTCGTCCTTCGGCAACCAGGCGGGGTTGATCTCGCCATGGGATTTCGCGAAGACGTGGTTTTCACCCTCATAGCCGTAACGCACTTCGCGCAAGCCGACGGCGCCGGCCATGTCCTGCAATTCGCAATCGCCGTTGGCGCCGCAGGTGAGGCAGTCGAGCGGATGGTCGGAGATGTAGAGCTCCATCACGCCTTTGCGCAGCTTCTTCAGCCGTTCGCTCTGGGTATGGACGACGAGGCCGTTCATGACCGGCGTCGTGCAGGAGGCCGGCGTGCCGGCGCGGCCCTCGATCTCGACGACGCAGAGCCGGCAGGAGCCGAACGCGTCGACCATGTCGGTCGCGCAGAGCTTCGGGATCTGGTGGCCGGCATCCATCGCGGCGCGCATGATCGAGGTGCCCTCGGGCACCGTGACCTCTTTGCCGTCGATGGTCAGCGTGACCATCGTGGTCGATTTGGAGCGCGGCGTGCCGAAGTCGATTTCTTCGATCAGAGACATTGTCGTTCTCCTATTCCGCGGCCTGAAGCGTGGTCGGGATGGGCGCGAAATCCTCCCGGAAATGCTTCAAGGCGCTGAGCACGGGGTAGGGCGTGAAGCCGCCGAGCGCACAGAGCGAGCCGAATTTCATGGTGTTGCAGAGATCTTCGACCAGCGCGAGGTTTTCGCTGATACGTTCGCCGCGGATGATCTTCTCGATGGTCTCCACGCCGCGGGTCGAGCCGATCCGGCACGGCGTGCACTTGCCGCAGGATTCGACGGCGCAGAACTCCATCGCAAAGCGCGCCTGCTTGCGCATGTCGACGCTGTCGTCGAACACGACGATGCCGCCATGGCCGATCAGGCCGTCGCGCGCGGCAAACGCCTCGTAGTCGAACGGCGTGTCGAACAGCGCGCGCGGAAAATAGGCGCCGAGCGGACCGCCGACCTGCACGGCGCGAACGGGACGGCCGGTGAACGTGCCGCCGCCGATGTCGTCGACGAGCTCGCCGAGCGTCACGCCGAAAGCCGTTTCGAACAGCCCGCCCTGGCGGATATTGCCGGCGAGCTGGATCGGCATGGTGCCGCGCGAACGGCCCATGCCGAAATCGGCATAGGCCTTCGCGCCCTCGGCGAGGATGAAGGGGATGGCCGCGAACGACAGCACGTTGTTGATGACTGTCGGTTTGCCGAACAAGCCATGATGCGCCGGCAGTGGCGGTTTGGCGCGCACGAGGCCGCGGCGGCCTTCGAGGCTTTCCAGCAGCGAGGTCTCTTCGCCGCAAACGTAAGCGCCGGCGCCGACGCGCACCTCCATGTCAAAGCCACAGGCGGAGCCGCCGATCTTGTCACCGAGATAGCCGCCGCGCCGCGCCGCGACGATGGCCGCCTTCATCGCTGCGACCGCGTGTGGATATTCGCTGCGGATGTAGATGTAGCCCTTGCTGGCACCAACGGTGATGCCCGCAATGGTCATGCCCTCGATGACGAGGAAGGGATCGCCCTCCATGATCATGCGGTCGGCGAAGGTGCCGCTGTCGCCTTCGTCGGCGTTGCAGACGATGAATTTGCGGTCCGCGCTGGCTTGCGCGACGGTCTTCCACTTGATGCCGGTCGGAAACCCAGCGCCGCCGCGGCCGCGCAGGCCTGACGCGGTGACCTCGGCCAGGATCGCATCCGAGCCGAGCGACAATGCGCGCTCCAGGCCCTTGTAGCCGCCATGGGCGCGATAATCCTCGAGCGAGCGCGGGTCGATCACGCCGCAGCGGGCGAAGGTGAGGCGGGTCTGGCGCTTGAGCCAGGGAATTTCGTCGGCGATGCAAAGACGCAGCGCGTGCGGTCCATTGCTCGCCATCGACTCGAGCACGGAGGCGACCTCCTCCGCGCTGACCGGGCCGTAGGCAACGCGGCCCTCGGGGGTTGCGACCTCGACCATCGGCTCGAGCCAGCAGAGCCCGCGCGAGCCGGTCCTGACGATCTCGACCGGCAGGCCGCGCCTCGCCGCGACCTGCGCGAAGGTTGTGGCAATGTCATCGGCGCCGACGGCAACCGCAGCAGCATCCCGGGGAATGAAGATCTTCATGGTCATCGCTGCGCCTCCGCAACAAGTGCGTCGATGCGCTTCTCGTCGAGCCGGCCAATGAGGCGGCCATCGAGCATCGCGGATGGTGCGGTGGCGCACAGCCCGAGGCAGTAGATCGGCTCCAGCGTGACGCGATCGTCCGCGGTCGTGTTGCCGAGGGCGACGCCAAGCCTTGCCTCGGCGCGCGCCGCCAGCGCATCGCCGCCCGCGGCCTGGCAGGCCTCTGCGCGGCACAGCTTCAGCACATGGCGGCCGGCCGGCTTGCGGCGGAAATCATGGTAGAAGGTGAAGACACCGTGGACCTCGGCGCGCGACAGGTTCAGCGCCTGCGCCACCATGGGAATAGCCGCCTCCGGCACGTAGCCGAATGCGTCCTGAAGCGCGTGCAGAATGACGAGCGTCGCGCCTTCCTGGCTTGCATGTTCGGCGACGATGTCGGCGCCGCGTGTCTCGTTCCAAGGCTCGTAAAAAGGCTCAAAAGCCACTGTCATTCTTCGTTCTCAGATTGAGCGTCCCTTCCGCGCAAACTATTTGGAATCGTTCGAAGATCAATAAAGCTGTCTCATGCTGCGATTGCGAATTCTGATCGATCGGAAAGCGCAATCGATCGATAGGATCCTGGCAACGAAACCTGGATCGGCTGCCGGTTTTTGCGTGTTGCTGCAGGTCCGGCGTGATAGCCTGCAGGCCACGACTTGAGACCCAGGGGACGAACGGTTGATCGACAAGCTCGAATTGCTGCTGGCGCTGGCCAAGGAACGGCATTTTGGACGGGCGGCAGAGGCCTGCGGCGTCACCCAGCCGACGATGTCGACCGGGCTGAAGCAGCTCGAGGAGATCCTCGGCGTCATGCTGGTCCAGCGCGGCTCGCGATTCCAGGGTTTTACGCCCGAGGGCGAGCGGGCGCTCGACTGGGCGCGGCGGATCGTGGGCGATGCTCGCGCGATGCGCGACGAGATCAACGGATTGAAGCATCATCTCTCCGGCGAGATTCGCATTGCGGCGATCCCGACCGTGCTCGGCATGGTCGCGACGCTGACGACGCCGTTCCGCGCGCGGCATCCCGAGGTGCGGTTCAGCATCCGCTCGACGACCTCGTCGGAGGTGCTGGGACTGCTCGAAAATCTCGAGGTCGATGCGGGGCTGACCTATATCGAGAACGAGCCGATCGGGAAGGTGCGCACCATTCCGCTCTACAACGAGAGCTATCGCCTGCTGACCGCACCCGATGCGATGTTCGGAGACCGCGAGTCTGTCACATGGAGCGAGGTCGGGCAGGTGCCGTTGTGCCTGCTGACACCCGACATGCAGAACCGCCGCATCATCGACCGCGCGTTGCGCTCGGTCGGCGCGGAGGCAACGCCGACGCTGACGTCCAACTCGCTGCTCGTGCTGTACACGCACGTCAAGACGGGGCGCTGGGCAAGCGTAATGCCGGCGAAACTCGCCGAGACGCTCGGTCTTTCCGACAAGGTCCGCTCGATCCCGATCGTCGAGCCCGAGGTCACCTACAGCATTGGCCTGGTGATCCCGCAACGCGACCCGATGACGCCGCTGATCGCGGCGCTGGTCAACGTCGCGCGCGAAGTGGCGCCGTCGCTGCAATCGTAGGGACCGGAGCGGACGGGCCTGAGCAAGCGCCTCGTCCTTCGAGACGACCGCTTCGCGGTCTCCTCAGGATGAGGCTGCATTGTATCGGTATTCATTCAAACTGCTGCCGCGTACTCCGCCCTCATCCTGAGGGCCCGCCAAAGGCGGGCGTCTCGAAGGATGGCCGCAGGTGAGCTTCCCACCGTGCGCTAAGCCGCTTCCGAAATCCCGGCCGCCGCCTTGATCGCATCCCGCGGCAGGGTCACGCGGACGACGGTGCCGACTTCCAGCTTGGAGCGCAGCCGCATCGAGCCGCCGTGGAGCTGCGCCAGAGAGCGTGCGATCGCGAGCCCGAGACCGGAGCCGTGATAGGTCTTGGTGAGCTGGCTCTCGACCTGTTCGAACGGACGTCCGAGCCGCGCCAGCGAGTGCGGCGCGATGCCGATGCCGGTGTCGGCGATCATCAGCACGACCCTGTCCTCGAGCTGACGGCTGCGCACCACGATGCGTCCGCCGTCAGGCGTGAACTTCACGGCGTTGGAGAGCAGGTTGACGACGATCTGCTTGGTGGCGCGGCGGTCGGCGACGACGGAGATGGATTTTGCGATGTCGGCATCGAGCTTCAGGTGCTTGTCCTCCGCCCGCCCGGCGACGACGCGCAGGGATTCGGCCAGCGTTCGCGACAGGTCGAGCTCTTCCATGTCGAGCTTCATGCGACCGGCCTCGATCTTGGACATGTCGAGGATGTCGTTGATGACCTCGAGCAGATAGTGACCGCTGGTCAGGATGTCGTGGCAGTATTCCTCGTACTTCTCCGAGCCCAGCTCGCCGAACATGCCCGAGCCCATGATCTCGGAGAAGCCGATGATGGCGTTGAGCGGCGTGCGCAGCTCGTGGCTCATATTGGCGAGGAATTTCGACTTGGTCTGGTTGGCTTCCTCGGCCCGGGTCTTCTCGCGCTGGTACTTCTCGGCGAGGTCGGCGAGCTCGATGGTCTGGCGCTCGAGAGCCGCCTGCGAGCGCTTGAGGTCGATGACGGTGGCACGCAGGCGCAGATCGTTGTCGACGAGCTTCTGCTCGTGCTCCTTGATGCGGGTGATGTCGGTGCCGACCGAGACGTAGCCGCCGTCCTTGGTCCGGCGCTCGCTGATATGCAGCCAGCTGCCGTCGTCGAGCTGGGCCTCGAAGGTGCGGGCGCCCGGGCCTTGGGCCGCGGTCTCGTTGTGGCGGGTGCGCACCTCCGGCATGCGGCCCACTTCCAGCACGGTCTCGTAGGAGGTGCCGGGGATCACGGCCGTGTCGGGCAGCTTGTGCAGGCGCTGGAAGTGCGAATTGCAGAGCACCAGGCGGTCGCTCGCGTCCCACAGCACGAAGGCTTCCGGAATGGTCTCGATCGCGTCGCGCAGGCGAAGGTCGGCTTCCACGGTGCGCTCGGCAAGGCTCTTCTGCTCGGTGATGTCGACAGCGATGCCGATCAGGTGCATGCCGGATTCGCCGGCGCCGCGGGTGCGCTCGCAGCGAACGCGGAGCCAGATCCAGTGACCGTCGACATGCTGCATGCGGAAGGTCTGATCGATGTGGTCGATCTTCTCGGAGATCAGCTGGTCGGCGATCTCGAACAGGTCGATGTCGTCCGACTTCACCAGTGCGTTGACCTCGCCGAAGGTGAGCAACTCGTTGCGGCCGTCGAGGCCCAGCATCGAGAACATCGACTGCGACCAGAAGATCCGGCCACGCGACAGGTCCCAGTCCCACAGGCCGCAGCGGCCACGGTTGAGCGCGGTGTCGATCCGGCCACGCACGGCGTCGTTGATGAGGTCGCCTTCGCGCGCGCGGGTCGATTGCCAATGGAAGGCGAAGCCGAGAATCAGGACGACGAAGCCTGTCGTCGCCGACAGCGTCACCGAGAGCGCGGCGTCCGAGCCCCAGATCGGCTCGTTGCGCTCCTGGATCACGGTGACGAGGCCCGGCAGCGACTTGATCGGCCGTGCGGTGGCCATCGCCGCGTTGCCGTTCGGCAGCGTCATGTCGGAGACGTTATTGTCGCGCGGCGGGCTGGCGAGCAGCTGCGCGGTGGTGATCGCATCCAGCAGGCGATCGTTGCCGGCGGGGTCATTGTCGATCGGGATGCGGGCAAGGATGCGGCTGTTGACGCCAGCCGAGGTGACGACGACGTGGCGGCCCGAGACCCTGGCCCGGGACGGGATCATGTCGGGGAGCAGCAAGGACATGTTTTCGATGTTCTTCAGCCGCTCCGCGCGCACCGAGGTGACGCGGTCGATCCGCTCGGCAAGCAGCTCGGCGAGCGCCGAGATGTCGTTCTGGATCACCAGGCGCTTCTGGCGCGTCTGGTCGACGACCTGGACGAAGGCACCGAGGCAGATCGTGATGAGGAAGGCGATGATGAGCGTCGGCACGGCGCGTCGCAGCGCCGGCTCCGCGATCAGGAGCCGATGATAGGCAGGTTTCGCGATCGATTGCGCCAATCCCTTGATCGAATCGGATTGGACGCACGCGTTCGCGGCGTCTGCACGCGCCATGCCTTCGGCCCCCTGAAAACCTGCTAGCTACCCAGTTCGAAAGCAGCCCCACAACGCTTTCGAATCAAAGCGATTTGAATCCAGTTTGCGCAGGCTGTCGAGAGTCAACGAAACGTTAACGCGAAATAATTCTTATCCAATGCAGAGTTGGCGCTGCTCGAACCCGCAAACTCACGTGCATGATGAGTCCGAAACGAGAACGCGGGACTCTTTGCGCCGTCACGCGCGCGGCGGCTCGGCGTGGCTGATGACGCGCTTCACGCTCGGGTATGCGCGGCGCAGCTTGCGCTCGATCGCGTCGACCTGCTCGTGCACTCTGATCACGCTCATCGACGGCATCGCGCGGCAATGAAAGTTGACGATCTCGCCGCCTTCGGTGTCGCGCACACGCACATTATGAATGTCGTGGATCTCGCCGCCGGCGGCATATTCCGTCAGGGCAGCAGCGATGGCCTGTACCCGCTCGGGCGAGGCATCCATGCCGATCGGCAATTCCGGTTCCAGCGGCTCGATATGGACGTCGACCTCGACGTCCGCGCCGAATTCTTCCTTGATGTTGCGTTCCAGCGTGTTGGCGACGTCGTGGGCGGCCTCGAGCTGCATGTCGGCGTCGACCTCGAGGTCGATGCTGACGATCAGCTTGCCAACGAGGTCGTGCACCGTGACGTGGTGGATGGCGAGGCCCGAATTATGTGCGATGACCATGATGCGATCGCGCACGGTCTCGTTGTCGCGCGCGACCGGCACCGCGGCAAAGGTCAGGTCGGCATCGCCGAACGCCTTGGTCACGGCGGCTTGCGCGTTGCGCTTGATCTCCTCGACGCGGTCGATCGGGTAGGTCCTGGGCACGTTGACGATGCTGTCAATGAAGGTTGTCGCCCCGACCATGCGGACGCGCAGGCGATCGACGTCGATCACGCCCGTCACGCCGCGGATCGCGTCGGTGGCTTTCTCCAAGGCGCCTTCCGGCGCGCGGTCGACCAGCGTTTGCACGGTCGAGCTTGCCATCCGCAGGCCGAGCAGGGCGATCATGACGGCCACCGCGGCTGCCGCCGCCGCGTCACCCCACCAGAAGCCGAAGGCTGCGAGAATCAGACCGACGATCACGGCGCATGAGCCCATGACATCAGAGGCAAAGTGCAACGCGTCCGCGGCGAGCGCCTCGCTCCTTGTCTCGCGGGCGGCCCTGTGCAGCGCGCGGGCGCGCCAGAGATTGACGACGATATCGACGACCAGCACCACGAAGGGCACGGCCGAGATGGTCGGCGGCGAGGTTCCTTCGCGCAGCCGGCTGTAGGATTCGACCAGGATGCCGCCGGCGAGCACGTAGAGCAGGGCGGTCACGCCGAGCGCGGAGATGCTCTCGAGCTTGCCGTGGCCGTAATGGTGCTCCTCGTCGGCCGGCTTGTCGGAGACCCGCACGACCGCCCAGGTGATGATCGTCGCGACCAGGTCGATCGAGGAATGCAGCGCCTCGGAGATCAGCGCCAGCGAGCCGATCGCGATCCCGACCACGAATTTGGCCGCCGCCATGCCGCCGCTGGCGAGGATCGAGATCGCAGCGACCGATGTCTTGTCATGTTGTCCGCTCATGGCGGGGGATTTAGCAGGGCGACCGTGAACATCAAGCGACGATCCACAGAAGTAGTCGCGAGTGACTTGCAGGAGCGGGCTGTTGCGAATGCTTCTGAATTGAAGGCTGGCTTTGCCGCTTGCTCGGTGTCGTAGGGTGGGCAAAGCGCAGCGTGCCCACCATTCGTCAGCAATCATGAAAAACTCGTGGGCACGGCGCTACGCGCCTTTGCCCACCCTACGAGACCGGAATCCGGAGCGACCGCTACGGCATTGTCACCACGATCTTCCCGAGATGCTTGTTCGCCTCCATGTGCTCGAACGCCTTGTCGATGTCGTCGAACGCAAACACCTTGTCGATCGGCAGTTGCAGTTTTCGCGCTTCCACCGCGCCCCAGATATCCTTGCGAACCTCTGCAAAAATCTCTCGAACCTCCTCGATGGTGCGGGTGCGGAAGGTGACGCCGATGTAGCTGATGCGCCGGGCCGCGTGGAGGTCGAAGTTGAAGTCCGCATGGGTGCCGCCGAGCCGGCCGACGTTGACGATGCGGCCCAGAACCCTGGTCGCGGCGAGGTTCTGGTTGGCGACGTGTCCGGAGACCTGGTCGACGATGAGATCGACGCCTTCGCCGTTCGTTGCCTTCAGCACCTGCTCGACCCATTTGGGATCGGACGAGTCGACCGCGAGATCGGCGCCGTATTCGGTCAGCCGGCCACGGCGATAGGCATCGGTCGAGGATCCGATCACGAGCCTTGCGCCCTTGAGCTTTGCGATCTGCATCGCCATCAGCCCGACGCCGGAGCTTGCGCCCTGGATCAGCACGGCCTGTCCGGGCTGCACGCCGCCGACGGTGACGACGGCATTGTGCATCGTCGCGAGCGCGACGGGCAGGGTGGCGGCCTCCTCGAAGTTCATGTTCGAGGGGGCGCGGAACAGCCTTCCGTGGTCGGCCAGCGTGTACTCGGCGAAGGCCGCGCCGCCCGATCCCATGACGCGGTCGCCGACCTTGACACCCTTTGCATCCGCTCCGAGCTCGGCCACGTCGCCGGCCCATTCCATGCCGAGCACGGTGCCGACGCCGCCGGCCGCACCATGAGCGTGCCCCCTGCGCATGCCGGTATCGGCGCGATTGAGGCCACAGGCGCGCACGCGCACCAGCACCTGCGTGCCCTTAGGTTTTGGTTGAGCGACGTCGGAAATCTTAGCGCCATCAGGACCGTAGACGTATGCCTTCATGCGTTACCTCGAACTCAATTGAGTTTGTAGATGAAGCTCGATGCTGCTCTTCGCCTCTCCCCGCGTGCGGGGAGAGGGGGCGCACCTGTTACTCCGCAGCCTGTGCGGTTGGTTGAACGATCATGCCTTCCAGCCTGTTCCTGATGATCGCCTCCGCTTCGCGCACGATGCGCGAGATCAGTTCGCCGCAGCTCGGGATGTCCTGGATCAGGCCCTGCACCTGGCCGGCCGACCAGATGCCTTCGTCCGAATTGCCGGTCGCGTAGACCATCTTGCCGCGGGCGCCGGCGACGAGCTCGCGGATGTCCTCGAACTTGGCGCCTTGCTTCTCCATCGCGACGACCTTACTGGAGATCTCGTTCTTGGCGACGCGCGAGGTGTTGCGCATGGTGCGGAAGATCAGCTCGGTCTCGCGCTCGTCATTGGCGACGATCTTCTCCTTGATGAGCTGGTGGATCGGGCTCTCCTTGGTCGCCATGAAGCGGGTGCCCATGTTGATGCCCTCGGCGCCGAGCGCCAGCGCTGCGACCAGGCCGCGGGCGTCGGCAAAGCCGCCCGAGGCGATCATCGGGATCTTGACCTTGTTGGCCGCGGCAGGGATCAGGATCAGGCCGGGCGTGTCGTCCTCGCCGGGGTGGCCGGCGCATTCGAAGCCGTCGATCGAGATGGCGTCGACACCCATCCGCTCGGCCGAGAGGGCGTGGCGGACGCTGGTGCATTTGTGCACGACCTTGACGCCATTCTTCTTGAACTCGTCGACATGCTCCTGCGGCTTGTTGCCGGCGGTCTCGACCACCTTGATGCCGGCTTCGATGATCGCGGCGCGGTATTCGGCGTAGGGCGGCGGCTTGATCGCAGGCAGGATGGTGAGGTTGACGCCGAACGGCTTGTCGGTGAGGTCGCGGCAGCGCGCGATCTCGCGTGTCAGATCCTCCGGCGTCGGCTGGGTCAGCGCCGTGATGAAACCGAGTGCTCCGGCGTTCGCGACGGCCGCGACCAGTTCGGCGCGGCCCACCCACTGCATGCCGCCCTGGACGATCGGGTGCTCGACGCCGACGAGTTTTGTGAACCGTGTCTGCAGCATTGATCTGTTCCCCCTGGGTGGCCCGCAGGCTCTATTTTTCAATTGATGGCGGCAGGATGCCGCTGGAGGCAGGAAATGTCTATTGCGCCGCCATGCGGTGAGTCATGCGGGCTGTGGGGAAGATTCCGCCCGGCGGATAATTAGGGCTGAGCGCTCGCCGCAACCACCGCCGTCGTCCTGGCGAACGCCAGGACCCATAGCCACTGTGAGGAGTTGTTTTGCGAGATGGAGGCCACGGCGTGCTTCGACAACGCTGACCGGGATAATGGGTCCTGGCTTTCGCCAGGACGACGTCAAGGAGATTGGCGCCCGCCGTTTCCACAACATCATTGCGAGCGAAGCGAAGCAATCCAGAATCTTTCCGCGGAGGGACTCTGGATTGCTTCGCTGCGCTCGCAATGACACCGAAGGTGGAGCGAACAGCTACTTCGCCGACAGCCGCACCACCTGCCGGCCGCCGTTCATCTCTTTCAGGTTGTTGACGAAATTCTCCGGCCGCTGCCAGCGGTTGGGGACCTGCAATCCCATGTATTCGGCGATGTCGCCGATGAAGCCGGTGCAATTGGTGGTCTCGGCGTTCCAGACCGGCGAGCTCGCCTGCAGCTTCTTGATGTACGCGAACACGCGCTTGGCGTCGGCTTCGTTCAGATAGACGCGATAGCTCGCGGTCAGATAGTCCGGATCAAGATCGCCATAGCTGGCGCCGGTCTCGGACGGTACCCAGGTGAAATAGCCGAGCACGTAGGACCAGGTATCACCCGCCGGCGTCAGGCCTGCGACCTCGACGGCGCGCTCGCTGGTCTTGCCGTACCAGACGAAGGCATGGCCCCAGCTCGCCGCCGTCCGCGCGCGGAAGTCGACATAATAGGGACCTTTTTCAGCCCGCGTCACCGAGCGCCGCGTTGCGGAGCGCGATGCGGCGTCGCTCTGGACAAGCGCACTGGCATCGGCCATGCGCCTGTTGGTTTCCTTGGCAGAGGCCGAAGGCATCGCGCACGCGATTATGGTCGCGAGCACGAGGCCCGCGAGCATGCAGGATCCCGATCGATCAAACCTGTTCGTCACGCGATGCCCCTCGACTGTCGGCCGCTTACGCAAATTCCGCCTGCTGCGCCTCAGTAGCGCGCGGCGACCGGGCCGGGCGCCTTGCCGATCGGAGCCTTGCCAATCGGGCTCTTGCCGATCGGCATCTTGCCGATCGGGGCCTGCTCGGCCGGATAGACCGGCACCGGTTGGCGGCGCGGCAGATCCGCAGCGTTTGCCGCTGTCACCAGAGCAAGCGTCGCACCCAGAACAATTACAATCTTCTTCACAGTCATACCCCTAGAAGGTTTGGTCCAAACACGGCATCGCCGTGCCCCCAGACACGCCTCCCAGAAGGGCGGCCGAATGCGTCCAAGTTGCGGCACCTCAGCGACATGTTGGCGGCATCTCTTGGGCGCGCGAAAAGTCGATGCGTGTCGGAATGTTTCGGCGCGAGGCGCGTGCTTCAGCGGTCGGCGCTGAGGCGAAAGTGCATCTCGATCTTCGCTGGCGATGGCTCGCTTGCGGTGCGCCAGGGCGAAAAGCCAGGCGTGGGGTCCGGGTCGGACGGAAGATCGATCGACCAGTGCTGCGTGGGCATATCAGGCAGCGTCAGGCTGACGGCGCGATGGCGCGTCTTGTACATCAGCGATGCGGAGGAAATGATCGCCTTGCGGTCACCGTCATGCGCGCGCCAGTTCGGAGGCAACATCGCGTTGGCATAGCCTGTGGCTTCCTCGACCTCGATATGCACGTCCTGCTCTTTGTCCGGCAGGGTCATGCCGGGGGGAAGCCGAAACTCGATTGCGAGCGTCATGAAGCCGTGGCTGAGATTGGGTGAGCGGATGAACTCGTACCACCCCCAATAGCCGAGCGCCGCCACGATCAACAGAACGGTGATGGCGAAGGGAAAGGACAGCCGGCTGGCGCGGGGAGGCGCGGTCTCCGGGCTTTCTGCTGCGTCGCCAGGCTCTGGCGCCGCGTTGCGGACGAGGCCAAAGCGCACGAACAGCCAGACGCCGGCGATCAGGCCGACCACGCCGCCGATCGGGCCGATGTCGAAGAAGGCCCCCATGGCGATGCCGCCATCGCGGTCCGGCCCGGCGAGCATGACCACGAGCGCGGCAAGGCCGGCCCAGCCGGCGAGCGCGCCGAGCAGACCGGACAGCAAGCCGAGGATGATACGCATGTGCTGATAGTCGCAGCCAATTCAATCGCGGTTCGAACGGTCCGCTTTCACCCGATCCGGTTCAGGCTGTTGCGGATGGTCGAGAAGATGCCGCCGATGTCCTTGCGGAGCGCATCGAGCGTGTTGAAATTGTCGAAGATGCGGGCGAGGCGGTCTTCGACCTCGCGCTTGCTCTTGGTCAGCGCATCGACGCGCGAGCTGAGGGGGACGCCGCCGCTCGACTCGATGTCGGCGACGGTTTTGGCCAGGAGATCGCGGGTGACGCTGACGTCGGCGATCATGGCCTCGATGCCGAACACCGGCGCCTTCAGCGGGACGAGATCGGCTTGCGACTTCGACAGCTCCGCCTTGAAGGCGTTCAGCGTGGTCAGCGTCTCCTGCAATGCGCCGAGGCGCTGGCGCGACTGAAGCACGAATTCGTTCAGTGCGTTCTGGCGGTCGGCCAGCGTCTTGCCGTCGGGGCCGGTCTCGACCTCGGTCAGCGAGCGTTCCAGCTGGGCCTGGCGCTGGCCGAGCTCCTCGAAGTCGAGCCTGACAGCCTTGAGGATGTTGGCGCTGTCGTCGATGCGGGCGAGGCGCTGCTCGATCTCGATCTTGTTGTTCGACAGCGTCTCGACGCGCGCGCTGAGCGGGGCCTCGCCGCCGGTCTCGAGCTCGTCGACGCTCTTGGCGAGACGCTCATGGCTGAGGCTGAGCTCGGTGATCAGGGCGTTGATGCCGGCGTCGGACGAGCGCAGCGGCACCAGCTCGGCATGGGACTTCGCCAGATCTTCCCTGTACCGGTTGAGCGTCGCAAACGTGTCCTGCACCGTGTTGACCCTGCCCAGCAGGGCGGATACGTCGCGGGCGATGTCCTTCAGCCGGTCGGCGAGGTTGTTCTTGCGGTCGTCGGTTTCGAGATCGAGCAACGCGCGTTCCAGCTGATTCTGGCGGTCGCGGATCTCGGTGAAGACAGGCTCGACCGCGCGGCGCTGATCGGCGACCTTGCCGACCATCTCGCGCAGCCCCTGCTGGCGGCGGCGGATTTCGGCGAGCTGGTCGTGCATGTCGGTGGACTGGTTGCGGCCCTGCTGGAGCAGCGCGCGCTGTTCGGTCTCGCCCAGCTTGTCGTGCAGTGCGGACACGGCCTGTCTGGGATCGCTCTCGATCAGGTGCTGGACGGTGGTGTCGAGGTGGTTTTGCAGGGCATGCGCGACGACGACGTCTTCCCGGGTTTTCCTGAGGCGGTCGCGCAGCTTGTGCAGGCGTCGATCCTGATCCGACAGCCGCCAGGCCGAGGCGCCGATCAGGGCCAGCCCGGCCGCCAGAATGGCACCGATGGCGATGCGTTGCGGTACCGGCTGGCTCGCAAACAGCGCCGGCAGATGGGTCATGTCGTAGCCAAACGCCAGCGGGGCGAGAAACGCGATGGCGGCGAGCAGGACAAACCAGGCAACCAGGAAAAACAGCCACATCGCGACGTCCCCGCGCCCGTGCACATTTCCGCCATGATTGCTATTGGAGAGCGGAACCGAGATCAAGGGGCGGGCGAGGTGCCGGACCTGCCGGATGGCGCAATCCACGGCTTGATGTGTGTGCAGGTCCGCGGAGGGCGGCTGGCTCAGCCGTCATTCCGGGTTCGCGCTACGCGCGCCCCGAAATGACGGCGGAGCTACAGCCGAAACTCGTTGGTCAGCTCGCCGATGCCGTCGATCGCGACGGTCACCGTATTGACCGGCTCCTTCATGACGCCGACGCCGACCGAGGTGCCGACGGCGATCAGGTCGCCGGGGAGCAGGGTCATGTCGCGGGAGATCTTGCTCACCAGCTGCTGCGCCGAAAAAATCATGTCGGAGATCGGATAGTTCTGCCGCTCCGCGCCGTTGAGGATGGTGCGCACGGTGAGCCTGGCCGGATCGAGGCCGGTCGCAATCACCGGGCCGAACGGGCCGTAATCGTCGATGCCCTTGGCGCGGGCCCACTGCGGAAAGGTGGGGTCGCTGGTCAGGATGTCGTTGGCGGTGATGTCGTTGACGCATGTGTAGCCGAAGATGAAGCCATCGGCTTCGTCTGGCGAGACGCGCGCGCAGGTCCTGCCGATGACGATGCCGAGCTCGCCTTCATAGGTCGTCTTGCCGTCGTAATAGGACGGGCGGCGGATCACGGCGCCTGGGGTCGTGATCGTGGTGGTGGCTTTCAGCAGATAGAGCGGCTCGGGCGGTTCGGGCTGGTTCAGCTTGGCCGCGAGCGCGCGAAAATTATTCCACAGCGCAACGATCTTGCTGGGCGCGCAGGGCGCGAGCAGTTCGACCTCCGACGGCGCCAGAATCTTGCCGGTGGCGGTGTTGCCGCCGAACATCTCGCCCTCATGCACGCTGATGCCTGATGCGGTCAGCGTGCCGAAGCAGGTCGCGCCGGCGTGGCGGAAGCGAAGCCACTTTTTCAACTGATCCGGCATCACGCTACCGCCAGCGCGCGAGGATCTGATGGCGCGGAGACGCCGTCATAGAGGCCTGCGATGCGGGCGCGTTGGGTCACCATCGCCAGCACCGAGTCGAGCGCCGGCGTCGGGCGACCGGTCAAGCGGCCCATTTCCTGCACCACGGTGACGAGCGGGTCGATCTCCATCGGGCGGCCGCGCTCGAGATCCTGCAGCATCGAGGTCTTGTGCGCGCCGACCTTGCGGGCGCCCTCGATGCGGCGCTCGACATCCACCCGGAATTTGACGCCGAAGGTTTCGGCGATGCCCTGCGTCTCCACCATGATCGCGCGTGACAGCGCGCGCGTGGCGGGATCGGTGCAGATCACGTCGAGCGTTGCGTGGGTCAGCGCGCTGATCGGGTTGAAGCAGACATTGCCCCACAGCTTGAGCCAGATCTCGTCGCGGATGCGGTCGAGCACCGGCGCCTTCAGGCCGGCCGCGACGAACAGGTCGGCGAGGCGCTGCACGTCGGCGGTGATCTCGCCCGATGGCTCGCCGAGCGGGAAATTGTTGCCGTAGACGTGGCGGATCACGCCGGGCGCCTCGAGCTCGGTGGCGGGATAGACGATGCAGCCGATCGCGCGCTCCGGCCCGAGCTCGCGCCATTGCCGCCCGCCCGGATCGATGCTCTCCAGCGTCGCGTTCTCGTAAGCACCGCCGTGCTTGTAGAAATACCAATAGGGGATGCCGTTGACCGCGGTCACGATGCGGGTGCGCGGTCCGAGCAGCGGCTGCATCTGCTCGATCACGCCGGTGATCGAATGCGCCTTCAGCGTGACGATGACGTAGTCCTGCACGCCGAGCTCGGCTGCGTCGTCGGTGCAGCGCGGATGGACGGTGTGCCTCTCCTCGCCGGCGAGCAGCGTCAGGCCGCGCTCGCGCATCGCGGCGAGGTGCGCGCCGCGTGCGACGAGGCTGACATCGGCGCCTGCGCGCGCCAGCTGCACGCCGAGATATCCGCCGATCGCGCCGGCGCCGTAGATGCAGATCTTCATGAAGTCCTCGCGGGTGTCCGGAATTTGGGACGAAAGATCCGGTCCGGCCCGGATGTCTCCGAGCCGGGGCCGGCAGTCGCAGGGGAAGAGTACCGCTGTCTAGGCTGCTGCTTGCGGCGCGCCGTTGAGCGCTTCGTCAACGGCAGCGGCGATGTCGCGCATGCTGATGACGGAGACGAGGCTGTAATCGTCGATCACGGGCAGGTGCCGGATGTGATTCCGGTTCATCAGATGCCGGACGTGCTCGATCGTGTCCGAGGAGGTGCAGGAGACCAGCTGCTGCACCGACACGAGCTGCGAGACCTTGACGTTGACGGCGCCCGCGCCGTGCTCGGCGACCGCGCGCACCACGTCGCGCTCTGTGAACATGCCGACCGCGGTGTTTCCTTCCGAGCGGACCACGTCCTTGACCACCAGCGCGCTGATGTTGTTGGCCCGCATCAGCTTGGCGGCGATTTCAACCGTTTCGTTCATTCGCACCGTGACAACGCGCGGCGTCTTCTTGCGCAGAATGTCTCCGACCAGCATGGCAACCTCCCAGGGGTGAACGGTGAAGGAAGTGTGGTATACATAATGCCAATCGTCAAGCGCTGGGTTTGGTTGATCCGAAAAATCTTGCGGCAGTCATACTGACGTTTGTCGTCCCGGGATGAGGGAAGGCGGCAACGAAAAAGGGGCGCATCGCTGCGCCCCTTTTGACCGTCGTGCCGCCGCGTGGCGGCTCAAGCCGTCCCGGTCTTGGCCCTCGTCTCGGCATTGGCAGCTGCGGGGTTTTCGCTCTCCGCTTCCTTGCCCAGGATGAAGGAGCGGCGCAGCGGCTTGATCACGAACAGCGCCATCAGCGCGGCCGTCGCGTTCAGCGCGACCGCCACCACGAACACGGCCTTCCAGCCGTAAGCGGCCGAGATCACGCTCGCGAGCGGGACGAGCAGGGAGGCGGTGCCCTTCGCGGTGTAGAGCATGCCGTTATTGGTGGTCGCGTATTTCGAGCCGAACGTGTCGCCGCAGGTCGCTGGGAACAGCGAGTAGATCTCGCCGAACACGCCGAAATAGACTGCGGTCGCGAGCACGAACACGACGGGCACGTGACCATAGGCCGACAGCGTCAGCAGCATCAAGGCCGCGGTGCCGAAAGCGATGAACATGGTGTTCTCGCGGCCGATCGTGTCGGACACATAGCCGAAGAACGGACGGCCGAAGCCGTCGAAGATGCGATCGAGCGAGATCGCGAACGTCAAGGCCGCCATCTGGAAGCCGACGAGAGAGACCGGTGTGTCGGCGATCTTGAAGTCGTGCGCGATCGGCGCGATCTGCGCCGCGGTCATCAGGCCGCCGGAGGCGACCATGACGAAGACGAGGTACATCACCCAGAAAATAGGCGCCCGCAGCACCTGCGGCGGGGTGAAGTCGATCTTGGTCTGCGGCAGGTTGAGCTGCTTCTTCTTCGGCGGGATCGAGAGCCGCGGCGGCTGGATGAAGAAGGCGAGCACGAACACGATCACGCCCTGGCCGATGCCGAAGGTGAGAAACGCGTGCTGGTAGCCGCTCGAGACGATCATGGCTGCGATCGGCACCACGGTGAGCGCCGCGCCCGCGCCGAAGCCGGCGGCCGTTGCGCCGGCGGCGAGGCCGCGGCGATCCGGAAACCATTTCAGCGCGTTGCCGACGCAGGTGCCGTACACCGCGCCCGCGCCGATACCGCCGATCACGGCGGCGGTGTAGAGCAGGGGAAGCGAGTCGGCGTAGGAGTTGAGCACCCAGGACAACGCGATCATCACGCCGCCGAACATGATGACGATGCGCGGACCGTATTTGTCGACGAACCACGCCTCGACCGGCACCAGCCAGGTCTCGGTCACGACGAAAATCGTGAAAGCCAGCTGGATCGCGGCGCGACCCCAATGATGCGCCTGATCGATCGGATCGACGAACAGGGTCCAGCCATATTGCAGATTGGCGATCATCGCCATGCAGACGATGCCCATCGCGAGCTGGAGCCAACGGAAACCTGTGCGAAGAGGCGCGGCCGTGACGGCGCCATCCGTGCTGGACATCATGAACAACCTCCCGTGCGCTCGTCTGGTGACGACACGTGCCGCCCAGATGACGGAGTGTCGCAATATTGTGGCTTATGGTCGCAAGCGCGACAGGCAGCTTGGTATACCATATTCCAGAATGCAAGCCCTATCTTGGGCGCAAGCTCAAGAAAAGTGCAAAGGGAAATGCAAGGTTGCCTTCGGTTTGCGGTATTAAGGTATATTCGGAAAAATGAAACACGCCCGGCCGTGCGCCGGGCGCAGCGCGCAAGATGATGCTGTGCGAGCGAGGTCAGATGGTCGATTGCGCGACCACGACCTTGCGCCATGGCTTCAGCAGCAGCAGGGCCAGCAGTGAAGCCAGGATGTTGGCGCCGGCGGCCAGGATGAACACGTTGTCCCAATGGCCGGAGCTTTGCTGCACGTAGTTCGCGAGCGGCACCAGCAGCGCGGCGGTGCCCTTGGCGGTGTAGAGCAGACCGGCATTGGTGGTGGCGAACTTCGCGCCGAACGTGTCGGTGCAGGTCGAGGGGAACAGCGAGTAGATCTCGCCCCAGGCGAAGAACACGAAGCCCGACAGGATCACGAACCAGATCGGATCGTGGCCCCAGAGGTAGAGCATCCAGATGCCGAAGCCTTCCATGCCGAAGGCGATGAACATCGTGTTCTCGCGGCCGATCATGTCGGAGATCCAGCCGAAGAAGGGGCGGGTCAGGCCGTTGAGCACGCGGTCGATGGTCGCCGCGAACGTCACGGCGGTCATGGTCATGCCAACAAGCGTCACCGGCACGGCATCGACCTTCCAGTCGAGCGCGATCGGCTTCAGATTCGCCGTCACCATCAATCCGCCGGCCCCGACGATCACGAACATGAAGTACATCAGCCAGAAGATCGGCTGACGCAGAACTTCGGTCGGCTGGTAGTTGCGCCGCGTCTGCAGCAGCGCGGCATTCGCCACGACGTTCGGCACCTGGCCCGGCTTCGGCGCCAGCAAAAAGAACGCGAGAATGCAGATGATGATGCCTTGTCCCAGGCCGAAATAGAGGAAGGTGGTCTGGAAGCCGCTATCCCTGATCATCGCCTGGATCGGCGCGACGGTCAGTGCCGATCCAGCGCCGAAGCCGGCCGCCGTGATGCCGGCGGCAAGGCCGCGCTTGTCGGGAAACCATTTCAGCGCATTGCCGACGCAGGTGCCGTAGACGCCGCCGGCGCCGATGCCGGCGACGATCATGCCGAGATAGTAGCCGTTGAGCGTGGTGGCCTGCGCGTTGATCGCCCAGCCGATCGCGCAGAGCACGCCGCCGACCAGCACGACGATGCGCGGGCCGTATTTATCGACAAACCATCCTTCGACCGGAACCAGCCAGGTCTCGAACAAGACGAACAGAGTGAAAGCCCACTGGATCGAGGCGCGATCCCAACCGAACGTCTTCTGGATGTCGGGGACGAAGAACGTCCAGCCATATTGGTAGTTGGCGATCATCACCATGGCCGCGACGCCGATCGCCAATTGTGCCCAGCGATACGTGTCGCTGACGCGCGCGGCTGTCGGGGCTGTCGTGGCCTGCACCATGTCCGTCATGAATCCTCCCATGAGCGCTTCTGTTTTTCGAGCGAGCGTTGGCGGCATTCTTGTATTCGTTATGCCAAGCTTCAAGCGCGCGCGGCCCATTGTGCGCTTATGACGCAAGCGCGTTGACCGAGTTGCGTAAGTGGGCCTGATCCCAAATAGAAATGGCCCCGCGGTGCAGGGCCATTCTTCGAAAGTAGGAGTTCGCAGTTTTTACAACCGGCGCGACAATTCGACGCGCGGCGGCCTCGCGTTGCGCTTACAGGCCGAAGCGGGGGAGATCGCCGTTCTTGTTGGCGATGGCGGCGCTGGCCATCAGGAAGCGGTCGATCGCGGCCATGAAGCGGGCGAACAGCGAGGCGGAGGGCGCGAGCGCGACGGAAGCGGTCTTGGACATCGGAATTCCCTTTCCTAGGACAGTCAGCACTGCTGTCTCATTTCGAGAGTTGTTTTATGTATACCAGATGCCAATGTCCATGCATGCCATTGCATGGCAGCATGCACCTTACCGCATTGCAGCATAATGTTTCGGCAAAACGGGTCATTTCAGGCTCGGAACGCGGCGTTTCGGGCCCAAAGAGGGCGGAAAGCCGCCTGGGCCATCCCGACGCGTGCCCGACTGCACCTCTTGGCACCGCAGTGCAAAACCGTTAGTGGTTCGCCCCCTTTTCCAGTCAACCGTCAGAGTGGTTCATGTCGAGCGCCTCGCCCGCCGTCTCGATCGGCATCGATTTTGGGACCAGCAACACGGTCGTCGCGCTCGCGGTGGACGATCGCCGGGTCGAGGCCATCCGCTTCGACCATGGCGGACAACGCCACAGCACGTACGTGTCCGCGCTGTGCTTCTGGGAGGACCGGCCGGGCGCCGGCGCCCAGGCTGAAGGCGGCCCGTGGGCGATCGAGCAGTTCCTCGAAGGACGCCACGTCTATCGCTTCCTGCAGTCGTTCAAGACGTTTGCGGCGAGCTCGAGCTTCAACACCACGCAGGTGTTCCGTCAGCGCTTCAAGTTCGAGGATATTCTGGCGGCATTCCTGCGTACGTTGGCGCGCCATGGCGGCGACAAGTTCGGTTTCGAGGCGGCGAACATCACCGTCGGGCGTCCCGTGCGCTTTGCCGGCGGCAATCCTGATGATGATCTGGCCATGCAGCGCTATCGCGCGGCGTTCGAACGCCTGGGGGCCGGTCATGCGCGGTATGTCTATGAGCCCGTCGGTGCGGCGTTCTCCTTTGCCCGCCGGCTGGAGCGTGATGCCACCGTGCTGGTGGCGGATTTCGGCGGCGGCACCAGCGACTTCTCGGTGATGCGCTTCGCGCGATCAGGCGGGCATTTGCGCGCCGAGCCGCTCGGCCACGCCGGCATCGGGATCGCGGGCGACACGTTCGATTATCGCATCGTCGATCACGTCGTCTCGCCGCGCCTCGGCAAGGGCTCGAGCTTCCGCTCGTTCGACAAGGTGCTGCCGATCCCGAACAGCCACTACACCAACCTCGCGCGCTGGCATCAGCTCGCGCTGATGAAGAGCAACGGCGATCTGCGCGAGTTGCGCGAGCTTGCGCGTACCGCGCTGAAGCCCGACCTGCTCGAGGATTTCATCACCATCGTCGACCTCGATCTCGGCTTTACGCTGTACCGCGCGGTCTCCGACGCCAAGGTCGCGCTGTCGGCGAAAGACGAAGTCGACTTCCGCTTCAAGGGCGGCGGTGTCGAGATCGGCTCGGCGATCACGCGCAAGAATTTCGAGTCCTGGATCGCCGACGACATCGCGCGTCTCGGCGCCACCGTCGACAAGGTGCTGGGCGAAGCGCGCATCACCGCGCGCGAGGTGGAGAAGGTGTTTCTGACCGGCGGCACCTCTTTGGTGCCTGCGGTGCGAAAACTCTTCGCCGACCGGTTCGGCAACGAGCGGTTGATGTCGGGCGACCAGTTCGAGTCGATCGCCTATGGTCTCGCGCTGATCGGACACAGTCCGGAGCCGGATCGCTGGACCGCGGACGGCGGGCTGAAGGCGGGCGCGTAGATCACGGCTTTTCGCCCCTTTCTGATTTCGTCTGCGGCTCCCACGGTTCGTCATAAGAAATATGGTGGAGGTGACGTGTCGCGCCGCGAGGGGGTTAACCCGCGCGGCTGCGCGGCGGTGCAGGGGTCCCGCGCGCATGATGGCACGCCGCCGCTTCTCGCATTTCAAGTCGTTCGGGATTTCCTCGATGCAAATAAAGCACCTTGCGAGCGCAGCCATGGCCGCGCTCGCGGCCATGATCGGCACTGCCGATGCGATTGCGGAGCCGGCCGGCAGCACGAATCCGCAGGAGCATTCGACCTACCAGACCAAGGGAATCGTTCTCGACGCGCGCGACATCGCCCGTTGGGCCAGCGCAAGCTATTGGGAGCAGAAGGTAGCGGGAGCCTTTGAAGTGTTGGTCGACTCCCGCATCCAGGCCGATCCGGAGGAGCGCGATGCCGTGCTGGCCACGATCTGGCGGATGAAGCCCGATTCCGTCACGGCAGAAACCAGGATCGTTGCGCTGATTGGCAAGCGGCCCGCGAAGCAGCCGGCAACCGACATTGCCTATCAGATCGTTTTCAGCCCGCGATCGGGTGGGCGAGACAAGGACAGGGTCGAAGCTCGCTTCATCGCTGAAGGGCCCGGTGCCAAACCCGTCGTAATTCCCTCGCCGGCAGCCGGGACCATTCCGCGCATGCCATCGACCTATTCTTACTTGGGATTTCCCCAGAGCAACAGCATTGCCAGATATTCGGCGGAGCATCCCGACGAGATCAAGAGCGTTCTGGGCTGGATTGGCACGAGTGCCAATCCCAGCTTCGATCAGATCCTGACCGTGCGCCGCGTCGAGGGCGACGTGGTCCGATCGGCCAGCTTTTTCGTCACCGGCACGAAGGTTCCTGCGGGGCCCATCACGAGCCTACGCATCATGTTTCTCGGCGACAGAGCCCCCGCGACGTCGGAATTGCCGGCGGGGTACAATGCGCGGGACGTTGCGGACTTTCGGATCGAAACGTTACAGGCTGAAACTCGCGAGCAGGACAGGTTGGGGGCGATCACGGGGATTGCCGAGCTTCCCGCCGAGGAGCAGCTTCCGGCGAAATATGCGGTCTTGCAGTATTTCGACAACCGCACGCGCGACGCCGAAATCGACGCCATCGTTCCCGTTCCGAATACCGACAAGCGTGCTTTGTTGACCCTGCGTTTCGGTGCGGGTAACAATGTCACCGTGCAGCGGATCGGGGAGGATCGAAAAGGTCTGACTCTCGGAAAGCCCGGCGATGTGCGCGAGGTGAACGGCTTCCCGGCCAATTCGGCCGACATTCCTGCGATGATGGCCTGGTTGAAAAAGCGGTACCCCGCCATCACACCCAGGGGTGCGACACCTGCGGAGTTGCTGAACAGCGTCACTGCGGAAATCCAGACGCGAAGCGCAACGTCGGCTTGGTTCAAGGAAAATTATGGCATCGACATCCTGACGCCTTCGGCGGCCCAGGGACAGCTCGGACGGTTGTTTCAATACAGCGCGCAGCAACTCGAGAACCTGAAGGATTTCGCGCCGTCCGAGTTGCAGATGCTGGAAGTGACCTTGGAGAAGATGAGCGATCGTCTCGTGGCAAAGCTCAAGGGTGTGCAGATGGCGCGCCAGAAGATCGCGGTCGAATTGATCGGCGTCACTTCGACCAAGTTCGCAATCAACAACCGCGGCGAAGCCGGTCTGGCACTCCTGCACGGCAACGACCGCATGATCCTGATCTTCGACTCCTTGAGTCTCAACTCAGAGGCGTTTTTCGTTGGAGGTGCTGAGGGGCAGCGCGCAGTTGTGGCCGATACGTTCTGGGTTTTTGCCCATGAGTTCGGTCACATGATTGCAGCCATGCCGGGCACGAAGGAGGCGTTTGCCAGCCTCGTCAGGACGAAAGCAAGCCAACCTGTGACCTGGTACGCGGCTTCGAATCCAAAGGACGAGTTCTTTCCGGAAGCGTTTGCACTCTACCTCGGCGATCCCGAGTGGTTAAGAAACAGCCGGCCAGACCTTTTCAGGTGGTTTGAGACCCTGAGCAAAGGATAGGCCGGCTGCGGAAGCCTGCGTCCCACAGGCTACTGGTTGATCTCCGGTTCAACTAGCCGCGCCAGATTGCGCAGCGATTGCTGCCAGCCGAGATAGCAGGCCTCGACCGGGATTGCGTCCGGAACGCCGGACTGCGTGATCTCGACCTCGGTACCGACAAGGACCTTCTTCAGCGTCACGATCACCTGGATTTCGCCCGGCAGGTTCGGATCGTCGAACTTGTCGGTGTAGCGGAGACGCTCGCCGGGAACGAGCTCGAGATATTCGCCGCCGAAGCTATGGCCGTTGCCTGTCGTGAAGTTGCGGAACGACATCCTGAACGTGCCCCCGACCTTCGGCTCCAGATGATGCACGGTACAGGTGAAGCCGTCCGGCGGCAGCCACTTCGCCATCGCGTCCGCTTCCAGGAAAGCGCGATAGATTTTCTCGGGGCTGGTCGTGAGAACGCGGTGCAGGCGGACGGTGCCGGGCATGATCGTTATCCTTCATGAGTTGATGGGCCTCGAGTCGACGTTGATTGCCCATTCATGGCCCGAGGACGAACGAAGCAGTGCCGATCCGACAAGGGATCGCTGATTTCTCACCGCGCCTGTTCCCGGTGTCCGCAGGTCTTCACCGTGGCTTGAGGCAGGTCAACATCACGACCTTTACCTGGACGGCCCTGCGCGGTTACAAGGGCAGGACACGCTTGGCATCGACGGTTCGGGAACAGATCCGTATGGCTGAGGGCGCTCCGTCATCACGGTGAATGCAACGATCGCGTCAACGGAAGGCCACAAGATGCGCATGCTATGCTTGATGATCCTGGCAGGTACGACAGCGATCCTCGGAGCGGTCCCGGCCACGGCTCAGCGCTACGATCCACGTTATCAGGTGTGCCTTCAGTCGTGGCACCAGCGCGGCCTCGTCATCTTCGACTGCAGCTACAATTCGATGGATCAATGCCGGGCGACGGCTTCGGGGCTCTCTGCCATGTGTCTGGAGAACCCTTACTGGCAGGGACCGTCTGGCCGCCACTCGCGACGACGCCAGGGCGGAGTGAGCTAAAGCATGATGTGTTTTGGTTGAATCGATGCGAACCGAGAGCTCAGATCACCTCTTCCCGTCGGGGAGAGGTGATCCCGGACGCCGATCGAACCTGACTCCATCGCGCTTTGGAAAGGGCCGCCGGAGCCGGCGGCCTCTGTCGGCCGATCGGGACCTCAACGTGTCCAGTCTTCACCGGCGCATAACGATCCCATGCAGCCCTGTACATTGAGATGGCCCGACGGCAGCAACGTCACCGTGCTCACATAGGTCTTGCCGTCATCGGCATTGTAGATCCGGCCCGACCATTTGTTCGCGCCGGCCGTGTGCATGTCGATGAAGAGGGAGATGCCGATGATCTTGCGGCCGCGCAGCGCCGGATCGGCATTATGATCGTCGAGTTGCGGCTTGCCCGTCTTCTTGTCGAGCGGCTCTTTCAGCCAGACCACGCGGCCGCACAGCGCGTTGCCGCAGCGGCTCACCTTGATCTTTGCATCGCCGGACTGGGTCAGCCAGACGCCGCCCGGGTCGCTGGCCGTTGCGGCTTTGGCATCTCCAAGCGGCGAGATGGTCAACAGGGCTGCGAGCACGTGCCGGACGAGGGTGGAACGCATGGGGGCTCCATATCAAATGAACTATCATGAATTATTTCATGATAAACGATCAATATATCGCGCTTAAGGTTGAGTCAAGCCGATGGAACGGGCATACTGGCTCCCGTGGATGCCCCTTACATTGCGGAGTGCCTGGAGATGATTGCGGTGGGGATTTCGGTCCGCGAGGCCCGACAGCGCTGGTTTCGGCGCCTCGATCTTGCGTTCTGGATGATCTGGGCGGTATTCCCGGTGGTGATTTGGCTCGCCTATCGCGCCAACACGACGGCCTCCGCGTCGATTGCGGCCAGCCTTAGTCCCGAGCAGGCGAAATGCGCGGGCATCGTCGCCAACCCGCTCGACATGTCGCGCCACGGGCAGCTGCTGTTCTGGACGTTGTTTTCGTTTCAGCTATCGTTCTTTGCCGTGCTGATCGGCATCCTTCATCGCATGGTGCATCGATTCGCCCGCGGGCGGATCTTCGTGTCCGAGACGCTCCAGGGCGTGTGGTGGATGGGAATCATTCTGGTCATTTGGCCGTTCATAGATTTGATCACCACCAACGCGGTGGCTTATGCCTTGCATGAGATCGGCGACATCAAGTTCTTCGTGCCGTCCTACAATCTGGACATCGGAACGATCGCAGGCGGGGTGTTCCTGATGGCGCTGAAGTTCGTCATCGATCACGCCATCCTGCTGCAGTCCGAACACGAATTGACGATCTGAGGTGAATGCCGGTGCCGATCGTCGTGAACCTCGATGTCATGCTCGCGAAGCGCAAGCGCCGCCTCGGGGACCTCGCTGACGCCATCGGCATTTCGATCCAGAACCTGTCGATCCTGAAGACGGGCAAGGCGAGAGCGATGCGCTTCTCGACTCTCGCCGCGATCTGCCGCGAGCTCGACTGCCAGCCCGCGGATATCCTCGAATATGTCGCGGGCGAGGAGGGAAGCGATCGCGATGCGGGCGAGGGAAGCTGAACTCGTGAATCTCGGGGCGCGCGCGGCGAGCCGGACGGAGCCACAATTCCGCTATCGTTGCCCGCTCAACTCCTGCGCGAAATCAGGAGGGATTCCGTTGCGCAAGACGGTTTGGGCTTTCGCCATCGCGCTTTGCTGCCTTGGCGCACCTGCCAGGGCTGCGGGCATTCAGCTCCTCGACTCCGATCCGGCCCTGTCAGGCGCGATCTGGTACCCTTGCGCGGCGGAGCCGACGCATGTGGCGCTTGGCACTCTTTCAGTGGGCGCCGAATTCGACCTGAACGGTGCTAAGGATTGTCCGGTGACGGGCGCAAAGCTGCCACTGGTGATCTTCTCGCATGGAAGGGGCGCGTGGTTCGGCGCGAACCACGACACCGAAGAGGCGCTGGCCGATGCAGGCTTCATCGTCGCCGCCATCAATCACCCCGGCGACACCGCCAACGATTCGTCGCGACGCGATACGCTGTCGGTCTGGGGATCGCGTCCGGCGGACGTGGTGCGCCTGCTCGACTTCATGCTGAAGGACTGGAAGGACAGGGCAGTGATCGATCCGGCCAAGGTCGGCTTCTTCGGTTTCTCGCTTGGTGGCTATACCGGCCTGGCGCTGATGGGGACCAAGCCGGATTTCACCTGGCTCGCCGCAAACTGCAAGGAGACGACCGGAGCGTGCGCCCAGCTCCACAACGGCGAGACACCGCCTGACCCACCGCAGGATGCTCGGATCAGCACGGCGGTGATCGTCGACCCCGCTCCGGCGGTTCTGACCCGGAAGAATGTCACCGCGATCAAGATCCCCTTCCAGTTCTGGCGGTCGCAATTCGGCGGTCCTGGCGTGGGCGACGGTTCGCCCGTGGCGCGCGTCGCCGGGTGGCTGGAAGGCAAGCCGGACATGCATGTCGTTCCGGCCGGCCACTTCGCCTTCCTTGCACCGTGCGCGCCCGAGCAGGCCGCCGCGATCCCGCGCATCTGCACCGACACGCCGGTGGGGTTCGACAGGGCGAGCTTTCACCGCGAATTCAACGCGGCGGTGGTGAGGTTTTTTGGCGAGCAACTCGCTGGCGGGGGTCAGTGAGCATCGCGTTCGCGCAGAGGCAACGATGAGGCGACTTGGCTGCGTGATCTGCTTGCTTGTGCTTTTGCTGGCGCCGGTGTCAGCCGATCCGGCGCTGCCTGGTCTCGTTCGGGAGGATCAGATGCTGCCGATCACGCTCGCCGATGGCAGCCAGGTCAAGCTCGAGACCATGATCCTGCGGCCGGATCGGCCCGGGCGGTTTCCGCTGGTCGTGCTGGTTCACGGGACGATTGCTGGGACCGGGGACGCTCTTCGCGCCGCGCTGGCGCGGGAAACGCCGGCCAGCCTGCTCAATCCGGCTGTCGCGTTCGCTCAACGTGGTTATGCCGTCGCATCGATCATGCGCCGGGGCTTTGGTCGCTCGGATGGACCATTTGCCGAGACGCTGTCTGGGTCTTGCGACGATCGCGACTATCTCGCCGTCGCGCGGATCGCGGCCGAAGACGTGACCGGCGCGCTCGCAGCGCTCCGCGGTGAACCGTGGGTCGAGCCCGATCGGGTGCTGCTGATGGGGCATTCCACCGGCGGCTTTGCGGTGACGGCTGCGGCTGCGGAAAATCCTGTCGGCGTCGTCGGTGTTCTCAATTTCGAGGCGGCTCACGGTTCTGTCCCCGGCCGCACCTGCAGCCCCGATCATCTCGTCGCGGACGCCGGCATCTTTGGCCGGACGGCGCGAATTCCGGCGCTGTGGATTTATTCGGAGAATGATCGCAGCGCGCCGCCGGCGTTGGGCCGTGGCATGTTCGATGCTTACGCCGCCTCAGGTGCGCCAGCGCAATTCCAGATCTTGCCGCCCTTCGGCGTCGACGGGCATGCCATGGTGCCGATGGGCCCTGCCGACATCTGGTGGCCGGTCGTCGCGAGTTTTCTGAACCAGTTGCGCCTGCCGACGTCGGTGCTGGTCGAACTGCCACCGCCCGCAGCCATTCCGGCGCCGACGCTGCTCAACGCAACGTGCAAAGGCTATTTCGATGCCTATGTGAAAGCGTGGACCGACGCCAAGGCCTATGCCTGGAATCGCGACGGTCATTGTTCATCGGTGACCGCCGCTCAGCGAACGGCCGACGATGCCAAGAGCGAGGCGATGCGCCAATGCGTGGCGGCCTGGAAAGTCTGCTCGCTCTATGCGGTTGGGCAGGCGCTGGCGCCGGGGTAGGGCGCCACAAGAGGCCCATGATGCATCGCCCGGCGATCATGGATTGCAATCACTGAGCCGCTCAAGCTGCTTGGCATGGTGGCCCTTCGAGTGTGCACGGGATCACGGACGGTTCGGTTCACATCCGCCAGAGTGCCGACCACGCCGCAAATGGTGCGGCCTCAATCCAGGAGCACGACAATGAAAGCCTCTCGTATCGTTCTATCGACGTTCGCAGCTACGGTCGCGCTTGCCGCACTGACCGCGTCCTACTCGCCCGCATCCGCCGGTGTATTCGGTCCGGATTACGGTTGGATGGGCAACAAGAAGTATATGGATTGCCTGAAATATGTGGGCGCGTTCGGCGCCGACTATCCGGGCCGGGACAAGAACATCCAGGCCTGCAAGCGCAATTACCTCTGATGAAGGCCGCGCCTGAAACGAAGAGGCTACCGGACATGGGTTGCCTCTTCGATTCCAGGTTGCACATTCGATCTATGCCGTTTGCTCTTTCGGATCGTGGCATCTTACCCCTGTTTTGCCCGACGGATCAAGAAGAATTTCTAAAAATACGAAATCGCGCCAGGCGCCAACAGGTTGGCTACTGTGCATGGGGTTGTTTTCGCGTGGCCGGTTGTGGTCTCCGACCCTGCGGCCTCTCGGACGCGAAAAGGGCCGCCTCGATGGGCGGCCCTTTCGTCTCACGTGTCGTGATCTCGCTTACTCGGCGGCCTGCTTCTGCGGCGGGTCGAGCGCGCCTGACTTGTGGATCTCGGCGACCTGGTGGTCGCTGAAGCCGAGCACGCTGCGCAGGATCTCGTCGGTGTGCTCGCCGAGCAGCGGCGAGCGCTGCACGTCGCTCGGGGAGTCCGACAGCTTGATCGGGTTGCCGACCGAGAGGTACTTGCCGCGGGTGGGGTGATCGACCTCGACCACGGTGCCGGTCGCGCGCAGCGACTGGTCTTCGGCAAGCTCCTTCATCGACAGGATCGGGCCGCAGGGGATGTCGTCCTTGTTGAGGATTTCCATCGCCTCGAACTTGGTCTTCGTCATCGTCCACTGTTCGATGCGCGCGAAGATCTCGTTCAGCCGTGGCAGGCGGGCCGCCGGCTTGGCGTAGTTCGGGTCGGTCTTCCAGGTCGGCTCGCCGATCACGTCGCAGATCTTCTCCCACACCGGGGCCTGGGTGATGAAGTAGATGTAGGCGTTGGGATCGGTCTCCCAGCCTTTGCACTTCAGGATGCGGCCGGGCTGTCCACCGCCCGAGTCGTTGCCGGCGCGCGGCACGGCATCGCCGAACGGAATGCCTTCGCCGAACTGGCTGTACTCCTTGAGCGGACCATGGGCGAGGCGCTGCTGGTCGCGCAGCTTGACGCGGGCGAGGTTGAGCACGCCGTCCTGCATCGCGGCCGTGACGCGCTGGCCCTTGCCCGAATGGGTGCGCTGATAGAGCGCGGTGACGATGCCGAGGGCGAGGTGCAGGCCGGTGCCGGAATCGCCGATCTGCGCGCCGGTGACGAGCGGCAGGCCGTCGCGGAAGCCGGTGGTGGAGGCGGCGCCGCCGGTGCACTGCGCGACGTTCTCATAGACCTTGCAGTCTTCGTACGGTCCGGGGCCAAAACCCTTTATCGACGCGACGATCATCTTCGGGTTGATCGCCTGGATCTTCTCCCAGGGGAAACCCATGCGGTCGAGCACGCCGGGGCCGAAATTCTCGACCAGGACGTCGCACTTCTTGATCAGCTCGGTGAGGACTTCCTTGCCCTTGGGGTTCTTGGTGTCGAGCGTGATCGAGCGCTTGTTGTGGTTGAGCATGGTGAAGTACAGGCTGTCCACGTTCGGGATATCCTGCAGCTGGCCGCGGGTGATATCACCCACGCCGGGGCGTTCCACTTTGATCACATCGGCGCCGAACCATGCCAGCAGCTGCGTGCAGGTCGGTCCCGACTGGACGTGGGTGAAGTCGAGAATGCGAACGCCCTCGAGCGCTTTGGTCATCTTGTATGCTCCGTACTCTGTGTCTGCCCCTGCACCCGGCAGGGAATTAGGGTTGAGGGGGGACTTACTTCTTCTTCTGCAGAACGCTCTGCGGATTGAGGTTGCCGATGCGGCCGCTCTCCGAGCCCGCCGCCGGATCGATCACCGCGTTGATGAGCGTCGGCTTGCGCGAGGCCATGGCCTCGACGACGGCGCGCTTGAGCTCGTCCGGCGAGGTCGCGTTCACGCCGACGCCGCCGAAGGCTTCCATCATCTTGTCGTAGCGCGCGCCCTTGACGAACACCGTCGTCGCCGGATCGGCATTGACGCTGTTGACGTCGGTGCCGCGATAGATGCCGTCATTGTTGAAGATGACGACGCAGATCGGCAAATTGTAGCGGCAGATGGTCTCGACCTCCATGCCGGAGAAACCGAACGCCGAGTCGCCTTCAACGGCCAGCACGGGGTGACCCGTCTCGATCGCCGCCGCGATCGCCTGGCCCATGCCGATACCCATCACGCCCCAGGTGCCGACGTCGAGGCGCTTGCGAGGGCGATACATGTCGATCACGCCGCGGGCGAGGTCGAGCGTGTTGGCGCCCTCGTTCACGAGGATCGCCTCGGGGTGATCCTTGATCACGTTCTTCAGCACGCCGAGCGCGCCGTGATAATCCATCGGCGACTTGTTGTTCATCAGCTTCGGCGCCATCTTGGCGACGTTCTCGTCGCGCTTGGTCGCGATGGCCCTGGTCCATTCGGCCGGCGGGGCGGTCCAGCCGGAGCCCATCGCCTGGTTGAAGGCGGAGACCACCGAGCCGATGTCGCCGACGACGGGTGCGACGATCTCGACGTTGGAGTCCATTTCCTTCGGCTCGATGTCGACCTGGATGAACTTCTTGGGCTGATCGCCCCAGGTCTTGCCCTTGCCGTGCGAGAGCAGCCAGTTCAGCCGCGCGCCGATCAGCATGACGACGTCGGAGTCCTTCAGCACCGTTGAACGCGCAGCTCCGGCGCATTGCGGATGCGAGTCGGGGAGCAGGCCCTTGGCCATGCTCATCGGGAGGAACGGCACGCCGCTCTTCTCGACGAAGGTCTTGATCTCTTCATCAGCCTGCGCGTAGGCCGCACCCTTGCCGAGGATGATGAGCGGACGCTTTGCGGCCTTGAGCACGTCGAGCGCGCGCTTCACCGAAGCAGGCGAGGGGATCTGCGCGGGCGCGGCGTCGATCACCTTGACCAGCGACTTCGCCCCGGCCTCGGCATTCATCACCTGGCCGAACAGCTTTGCCGGCAGGTCGAGATAGACACCGCCCGGACGGCCCGAGACCGCGGCGCGGATGGCGCGGGCAAAGGCGATGCCGATGTCCTGGGCGTGCAGCACGCGATAGGCCGCCTTGGACAGCGGCTTTGCAATCGCGAGTTGGTCCATCTCTTCATAGTCACCCTGCTGGAGGTCGACGATCTCGCGCTCGGAGGAGCCCGAGACCAGGATCATCGGGTAGCAGTTGGTGGTGGCGTGGGCGAGCGCGGTGAGACCGTTGAGGAAGCCGGGCGCTGACACCGTCAGGCAGACGCCGGGCTTCTTGGTGAGATAGCCGGCGATGCCCGCGGCATAGCCCGCGTTCTGCTCGTGGCGGAAGGAGATCACGCGAATGCCGGCAGCCTGCGCCATGCGGCCCAAATCCGTGATCGGGATGCCCGGCACATTATAGATGGTGTTGATGCCGTTCAGCTTGAGCGCGTCGATGACGAGATGGAAGCCATCCGTCAGGTCCTGCTCGGTGCCCGGTGCTTCGGACTTGGTCGCGGTGTTCAGCATGGGCCTTGTCTCCCTGGTCTCAAGGTCGCGGGGCGAATGGTTCGCCCTTCTGATGAGTGTTGCTAGGTGAAGAGTTACGTGAACAGTTACGTGAACAGTTCTTGGCCATGCGCTTCGACGTAAGCGGCAAGGCCAAGGGTGTGGTCGCGGGCGCGCTTCTCGGCGAGCTCGGTGTCGCGCGCTTCGAGTGCTTCGATCATAGCGAGGTGCTCGGGCAGGGACGTCGCGGTGCGGTCCTTGCGTCCGATGGTCAACTGGCGATAGCCGCGCACATGCAGCAAGAGGTCGTTGGTGAGATCGACCAGCACCGGGGACTCCGACAGCGAGATCAGCGCCTGATGGAAGGCAATGTTGGCGCGGGAATATTCCTCGACGTGATCCTCGGGCAGGCGGTCCTTGCCGAAGTCCTTGAAATAGTCGCGCAGCGCGGTGATGTCCTTCTTGCGCGCGGTCGTGGTGATGAGGCGTGCCGCCATGCTCTCCAGCGCCGCCCAGGCGCGGATCATGTCGACGATCTCGCTCTTGGTCCGGCGCACCACCATGATGCCGCGGCGCGGAACCGTTTTCACAAAACCGTCCTGCTCGAGCATCGCGATGGCTTCGCGGATCGGCGTGCGGCTGACACCCAGACGCTCGGACAATGCGCGCTCGTCCAGCATGACCGGCTCGGGCGTCGAATAGATGTCCATCTTGAGGATGGCTTCCTTCAAGGCGTCATACGCCTTGTTCTTGAAGCTACTCTCCGGGGCAATACGAACGATTGCGATGTCTGCCTCGGCCATGTTCGGCAATGCCTTGGTTGGTTTCCGCAGTGACACGACGATTCTCCTCCAGTGGGAGTCGTCTTTTACAGGAATATTGACTGGAAAGTTTTTGGCATACCAAATGCCAGAATGTCAAGCTGTCGATTTTTTGCGGCGTTATGGGCCGTGCTCTGACTTGACAAGTTGGCTTCTGGCATACCAAATGCCATCGCTAGCCATTTTTGATCCAAGCTGGCGAGGTAATCAAGGCATTTCGCCGCCCCGTTCCGCCATACGGAACAGAGCGCGGCGATGGCGAGTATCACGGCAGCCGCATCATGCGCGCTCTGCAAAGCAAGAACTGAAGGTCAAGGGAGAAGCTCATGTCCAATTCCAAAGACGTCGTCCGCAAGGTCCTTGACCAAGTCAAGGCCGACAGCCGCACCAGCCTGACCGCGCCGGAAGGCAAGGTGGTCTGCGACGCCTACGGCATTCCGGTGCCGAAAGAGGGCGTGGCGAAGTCGGCCGGCGAGGCTGGCAAGATGGCGTCCGCGATGGGCTTCCCGGTCGTGATGAAGATCGTCTCGCCGGACATTCTCCACAAGACCGAGGCCGGCGGCGTCATCGTCGGCGTCAAGACGGCCCAGGATGCCGAGAAGGCCTACGAAACCATCCTCGGCAACGCCAAGAAGTACAAGGCCGATGCCAAGATCGAGGGTATCCAGGTGCAGCAGATGCTGGCCGGCGGCACCGAAGTCATCGTCGGCTCGATCACCGACGGCTCGTTCGGCAAGCTGGTGGCGTTCGGTCTCGGTGGCGTGCTCGTCGAAGTGCTCAAAGACATCACCTTCCGCCTCGCGCCCGCGACCAAGGAAGACGCGCTGTCGATGCTCGACGGCATCCAGGCGCATGAGATTTTGAAGGGCGTCCGCGGCGGAGAGGCGGTGAACCGCACGGCGCTGGCCGACGTCATCGTCAAGGTCTCGCAGCTCGTCACCGATTTCCCTGAGATCGTCGAACTCGACCTCAACCCTGTCTTTGCTACCGCCAAGGACGCGATTGCCGCCGACGTGCGCATCGTCGTCGACTTCGCCTACAAGCCCAAGCCGAAGCCGCGTCCGACCGAAGAGATCGTCGCCGCCATGAGCCGCATCATGCAGCCGAAGGCGGTCGCCGTGGTCGGCGCCTCCGCCGAGGACGGCAAGATCGGCAACTCGGTGATGAAGAATCTCATCAACGGCGGCTACAAGGGCGAGATCTATCCGATCCATCCCAAAGCTTCCGAGATCCTCGGCTACAAGGCCTACAAGAGCGTCAAGGACGTGCCTGGTGTGATCGACACGGCCGTGTTCGCGATTCCCGCGAAGTTCGTCGCCGCTGCGCTGACCGAATGCGGCGAGAAGAAGATCCCGGGCGCGGTGCTGATCCCGTCGGGCTTCGCTGAAGCTGGCGCGCCCGAGCTGCAGGCCGAGATCGTCGAGGTCGGCAAGAAGTACGACATCCGCCTGATGGGGCCGAACATCTATGGCTTCTATTATACGCCCGCCAATCTCTGCGCGACCTTCTGCACCGCCTACGACGTGAAGGGCCACGCCGCGCTGTCGTCGCAGTCGGGCGGCATCGGCATGGCGATCATCGGCTTCTCGCGCTCGGCGAAGATGGGCGTGTCGGCGATCGTCGGCCTCGGCAACAAGTCCGATATCGACGAGGACGATCTGCTCGCCTTCTTCGAGCAGGATCCGAACACCAACCTGATCGCGCAGCACTGCGAAGACCTCAAGGACGGTCGCGCCTTCGCGGAAGCCGCCAAGCGCGTCTCCAAGAAGAAGCCGGTCATCGTGCTCAAGGCCGGCCGCACCTCGGCAGGCGCGAAGGCAGCCTCGTCGCACACCGGCGCGCTCGCCGGTAACGACAAGATCTACGAGGATGTCCTGGCCCAGTCCGGCGTGATCCGCGCCCGCAGTCTCCGTCAGCTGCTCGAATTCGCCCGCGGCGTGCCGGTGCTGCCGACCCCGAAGGGTGAGAACGTGCTGATCATCACTGGTGCAGGTGGCTCTGGCGTGCTGCTGTCGGATTCCTGCGTCGACAACGGCCTGTCACTGATGTCCATGCCGCCGGATCTCGATGCGGCCTTCCGCAAGTTCATCCCGCCGTTCGGTGCGGCCGGAAATCCCGTGGATATCACCGGCGGCGAGCCGCCGATCACCTATGTCAACACGGTGAAGCTCGGCCTGTCGGACGAGCGTATCCACTCGCTGATCCTCGGCTACTGGCACACCATCGTGACGCCGCCGATGGTGTTCGCCCGCAACATGGTCGAGGTGAAGAAGGAGATGGAGGCCAAGGGTTTCGTGAAGCCGATCGTGGCGTCACTGGCCGGCGACGTCGAGGTCGAGGAAGCTGCCGAATATCTCTACCAGAACGGCATTCCGGCCTATGCGTACTCGACCGAGCTTCCGGTCGAGGTGCTCGGTGCCAAGTACAAGTGGGCGCGCGGCGCGGGCCTGCTCTGAGACGAAGACTTTCGCCTCTCCCCGCGCTCGGGGAGAGGTGAGAACGATCAGGTTCGCGATGGGCAAGAACGTGATCCGGCGCAAATCGCTCGAACCTCGGTCTCCATCGGAGACCGAGCCCGAGGCCCGTGATGGTGGCGTGCAGTCCGTCGACCGCGCGCTATCGATTCTGGAAACGCTCGCAGAGGACGACGAAGGCTATCGCCTCAGCGACCTAGCCGTTCGGACGGGACTATCGGCCTCCACCGTGCATCGCCTGCTGGCAACGCTGGAAAGCCGCCGCTTCGTGCAGTTCGACCGCGCCGAATCCAAATGGCATGTCGGCGTGCGCAGCTTCACCGTGGGCGCGAGCTTTGCTCGGCGGCGCAATTTTACCGCACAAGCGATTCCCTATTTGCGCAAGCTGCGCGATCTCACCCGCGAGACTGCAAATCTTGCAGTCGTCGACGACGAGTTCATCATTGTTCTCACTCGCATGGAGAGCCGCGAGATCATGCGCTCGCTGACCAAGGTCGGCGGTCGCGTCGCGATGGTGACCTCAGGTGTCGGCAAGGCCGTGCTGGCGACCTATTCCGACGAGGATGTCGGCGCCGTGATCCGTCATCACGGCATGCCCAGGCTCACGGAAAAGTCCATCGTGCGGCCGAGCGATCTCTTCAAGGAGCTCGCGACGGTCCGCAAGCAGGGCTTTGCTGTTGACGACGAGGAGGCGCAGATCGGCCTCCGCTGCGTCGCGGCGGTGGTCTACAACGCGCTCGCCGAGCCGCTCGCGGCGATCTCGATATCGGGCATGACCAGCCGCATCACCGATGACCGATTGCCGGAAGTTGGCCGAATGGTGCGAGAGGTGGCGGCTGAGCTGACGGCAGCGCTCGGCGGCATCACACCGAAGGTCGCCGAGAACGATCCGGTCAAATCGCCCAGCCAGCCCTGATCACGTAAACATAGAGAACGAAGGTTGCGGTCGAGGCGGAGGCGAGCGCGAGCCCTCCGGCGGCGGACAGCCGTTCGAGCTGAAGGACTTGGCTGTTCGAGAGATAGCGCTGAAGCGCGAACAGCAGGAATGGAACGCCAATCAGGAATGACTGGAAGTAGAGCCCGAGACCGAGGCCGGCGAGAACTCCGATCCATCCAACGATCTGTGCGAAGCTCCGGCTGACCGAACCGATCAACGCATTGAGGATCAATCCGCCGTCGAGCGGATAGATCGGCAGCAAATTGGCGGCGTTGATGATGGCGAACATCTGCACGGCCTGAAGCAGATCGGCGCCTCCGATCGATCGATACATCATAAAGAGCGCGAGTGTCGGAATCAGACTGAAGCCCGGTCCCATCAGGGCGATGAAGCCGAGGCGGCCTTCGGTGCGATAGGCGGTTTTCGGAACGGCGGCGCCGCCGAAGAAGGGGATGAGGTAGATACCGCGGACACCGACGCCGGCCATCAGCATCGCCGCGACATGGCCGGCTTCGTGAATGGCGACGACGATCGCGAGCAACAGTCCCTCACGCCAACCGAACAGATAGCAGAAGCTTAAGAGTGCCAGCACCGAGAGAACCAGCCCGTGATTGGCAAGTCCGGCGATGCGGCTATGCGTGCCAACCTCCGCTTCGCATTTCTGCTTGATCAGGGTCGCCATCCGCCGCAGGGCGAGCGGATAGATGATGCGGTCACGGAAAGCACGTGCCGTCAGTTCGCTCGACATCGTGAGCGTCGTGCCCTGCGCGGCTACCTCGATCTTGAATCGGGACTTGGCGTTGCGGCCGCCCTCCGGCGGCACGGACAGTTCGTGGGCCACCACCTCAGAAATGATGACACCCTGGACCTCGTCACGCATGAGTTCGCGGCTGACGGTCTGGCCCCGGGGCTGTCCGCTGACGAGGATGCGCGTCAGCCACAGGCCATCGCTGTCCGGAACGGGTTCGCGTGACAGCTCGAGCAAGGGCGGCCCTTCGAGCACGAGGTGGTCGGCGGTGCTGATCCGCCAGACGGCATCGCGCGGCGCGTTGACGAGGACGCTGAATTCCTGGCTGAGCCGGTTCTGTCCCCGCAGTGCGTCGATAAGACCTTGCAGCGCATAGAAGGCGATCCGGAGCAGTTCGATCGGGAGTGCGAGGAGTCTGAGCATGGCCTGGGTTGGTCGCGGCCGTCGGAGGGAAGTTCATTCGAAGCTGTATGCGATGCACGAAGGCGGTGCCAGCGGGGTTGTGCTATGCTCTGGCGGCAATGGGTGGGCTGGGGAGGCACCCAGCCCGCCGGCAAAACGCCATTTGCCCATCATGCCCAACGCCTGAGCAGAAGTGCCGCTTTAATTGAGTTGCCTCACTCGCGTCGGGGCGCAACCATCGCCGGACGATCCAAGTCCGCCGGGAGTTCCGATGACCAAACTCACCCGTTTTGCCGTCGCGCCGCTGCACATGATGACCCGCCGTCTCGCCGATGTCGCCTCGGCGCGCGTCGCGCCCGACCTCGTCATCACGGGTGCGCGGGTGCTTTCGACCTATTCGGAACGCATCCACCCCGGGCGAGAGGTCTGGATCACCGGCGGCCGCCTCGCCGCGGTAAAGCCGGCCGGGGCGGCCAGGAAGGTGTGGAGCGACGTTGCGGTTTATGACGCCGCCGGCGGCATCGTCGCCCCGGGGCTTGTCGACCCGCACATCCATATCGAATCCTCGATGGTGACGGCCTGCGCCTACGCGGAGGCCGCGCTGCTCAACGGCACCACCACAATCTTCTGCGACAGCCACGAGATCGGCAATGTCATGGACGTCGCCGGCGTCGAGGCGATGCTGGAGGACGCGCGCGAGGCGCCGCTGTCGATCTTCCTGACGGTGCCGTCGACCGTGCCGGCAACCTCGGCCGCACTGGAGACCGCGGGCGGGGATCTCACACCCGACAAGATCGCCGGCCTGTTCGACCGCTGGCCGGAGGCCGTCGCGCTCGGCGAGAAGATGGATTTCGTGCCTGTGACCATGGGCGACGAGCGCAGCCATGCGATCCTTGCCGCGGCCTTGAAGCGGGGGCGGCCGGTCTCCGGCCATGTCTATGGCCGGGAATTCGTCGCCGCTTATGCGGCGAGTGGCGTGACCGACACCCATGAGGCGATCGATCGCGACATCGCCGACGATCTGCTCGATGCCGGCGTCTGGGTATTTCTGCGTGGTGGCCCGCCGACCACGCCATGGCACTCCCTGCCACAGGCGATCCGGACGATCACCGAGCTCGGCGCCTCGCACAAGCGCACCGCGGTGTGCACCGACGACCGCGACGCCGATGATTTGCTTCTGTTCGGCCTCGACTGGGTGGTGCGCGAGGCGGTGAAGGCGGGGATGTCGCCGGAGCAGGCCTGGTCGATGGGGTCGCTGCATGGCGCGACGCGGTTCGGCATGGAAGGCGACATCGGCGGGCTCGGCGGCGGCCGCCGCGCCGATCTCGTGCTGATGGACGATCAGCTCAAGCCGCAATGCACGTGGTATGGCGGCGAGCTGGTCGTCGAACGCGGCAAGATCACGCCGCGCCTCGATCAGGCATTGTCACAGCGCTACCAATATCCGAAGGCCGCTTATGTGACCGTTAAGCTGCCGGAGAAATTGAAGCTGACGCCGGAGCTTCCGGCCAAGGCCTGCACCGTCAACGCGATCAAGACCGCGCTGCCCGGCATCACGCTGATCCATGAGAAGGTCGCGATCGAGCCAGCCAAGGACTGGCCGCAGCTGTTCGCGCGCTATGGCCTGTGCTTCGTCACCGTTGTCGAACGCCACGGCAAGTCGGCTGGCAATATCGCCTATGGTCTCCTCAAGGATTTTGGCCTCAAGCGCGGCGCGGTTGCCTCCAGCGTCGGTCACGACAGTCACAACATCATCGTCGCAGGTACCAACGAGGATGACATGCAGGTGGCGATCTCGGCCATCAGGGAACAGCAGGGTGGCGTCTGCGTCGTCGCCGACGGCAGGGTGAGGGCGCTGGTTCCGCTGCCGATTGCGGGCCTGCTCTCGGACAAGCGAGTGACCGAGGTGGCCGAAGAGGTCAAGGTGCTGAAGAAAGAGTGGACCGAAGCCGGCTGCACCATCCCCTACATGGGCTTCAATCTGATTCCGCTATCGGTCATTCCGGAAATTCGCATCACCGACAAGGGCCTTGTGCTGGTGCCGCAGATGGAACTGGCGCCGCTGTTCGAGTGATCCTGTTTCACAAATATCTTGATCTAACCGCTTGAGACGGCCACGGTTTTCCCATGGCTGCCACATCGTGGAAAATAAAATCTGCTTCGTTGAGATCGCCTCCCGCGCACCCGATGATCTCGCTCGCTGACTTAACCGAGCGAGGTCCGAAATGGCGAAGATGCGAGCTGTCGATGCGGCCGTGCGTATCCTTGAGAAGGAAGGCATCTCGACGGCCTTCGGTGTTCCCGGGGCTGCGATCAATCCGCTCTACTCGGCGCTGAAGAAGCGCGGTTCGATCCGCCACATTCTGGCGCGCCATGTCGAGGGCGCCTCGCACATGGCCGAGGGCTATACCCGGGCCAAGGCCGGCAATACCGGCGTCTGTATCGGCACCTCGGGGCCGGCGGGCACCGACATGATCACCGGCCTCTATTCGGCGATCGCCGATTCCATTCCAATCCTCTGCATCACCGGCCAAGCGCCGCGCGCGCGGCTGTACAAGGAGGATTTCCAGGCCGTCGACATCGAGTCGATCGCGAAGCCCGTGACGAAGTGGGCAGTGACGGTGCGCGAACCGGCGCTGGTGCCGCGCGTGTTCAGCCAGGCCTTTCACGTCATGCGCTCGGGCCGGCCGGGGCCGGTGCTGATCGACATGCCCCTCGACGTGCAGCTTGCCGAGATCGAGTTCGACGACGAGACCTATGAGCCGCTCCCGGTCTACAAGCCGACCGCCTCGCGAAAACAGGTCGAGAAAGCGCTGGAGATGCTCAATGCCGCCGAGCGGCCGCTGATCGTCGCAGGCGGCGGCATCATCAATGCGGATGCTTCGGATCTCCTGGTCGAGTTCGCCGAGATCGCAAATGTCCCTGTCGTGCCGACGTTGATGGGGTGGGGTGCGATTCCCGACGATCACGTGCTGATGGCCGGCATGGTTGGCCTCCAGACCAGCCACCGCTATGGCAACGCAACGATGCTGGAGTCGGACTTCGTGCTCGGAATCGGCAATCGCTGGGCCAACCGCCACACCGGCTCGGTCGAGACCTACACCAAGGGCCGCACCTTCGTGCATGTCGACATCGAGCCGACCCAGATTGGCCGCGTGTTCAATCCCGATCTCGGCATCGTGTCGGACGCGAAGGCCGCACTCGAACTCTTCGTCACCGTCGCCAGGGAGTGGCGACGTTCCGGCAGGCTCCGCGAGCGCCAGGCGTGGCCCGCGGCCTGCCGCGATCGCAAGAAGAGCATGCTGCGCAAGAGCCATTTCGACAATGTCCCGATCAAGCCGCAGCGCGTCTACGAGGAAATGAACAAGGCTTTCGGCCGTGACACCACCTATGTCACCGTGATTGGCCTGTCGCAGATCGCGGGTGCGCAGTTCCTCGGCGTTTACAAGCCGCGCAACTGGATCAATGCAGGGCAGGCGGGGCCGCTCGGCTGGACGTTGCCCGCCGCGCTCGGCGTGCGTGCAGCGTGTCCGGATCGCGACATCGTCGCGCTGTCGGGGGACTACGACTTCCAGTTCCTGATCGAGGAGCTCGCGGTCGGGGCGCAATTCAATCTGCCTTACATCCACGTCGTCGTGAACAATTCCTATCTCGGGTTGATCCGGCAGGCCCAGCGCGGCTTCGAGATGGACTATCACGTCCAGCTCTCGTTCGAGAACATCAACGCGCCCGAGATCGGCGCTTACGGCGTCGACCACGTCGCGGTCGCCGAAGGCCTCGGCTGCAAGGCGATCCGCGTCACTGATCCGAAGGACACGCAAGCGGCGTTCGCCACGGCGCGCGAACTGATGAAGAAGCATCGCGTGCCCGTCGTCGTCGAGTTCATCCTCGAACGCGTCACCAACATCGCGATGGGCACCGAGATCGACAACATCGTCGAGTTCGAGGAGGTGCTGGACTTAGCCATCGACGAGGTCGGGACCATCAAGCCCGGCGTGTTTCAGCCGGCAGAATAGAGGAACGCTACATGCCGAAATTCGCCGCCAACCTCACCATGCTCTTCAACGAGATGCCCTTCATCGACCGCTTCGCTGCGGCGAAAGCGGCAGGCTTTTCCGGGGTCGAATATCTTTTCCCCTATGATTTCGACAAGGCGCAATTGCGCGAGCAGCTCGAGGCCCACGGATTGACGCAAGTGTTGCACAACCTGCCCGCCGGCAACTGGGGTGCCGGCGAGCGCGGCATCGCGATCATGCCCGGTCGCGCTGCCGAATTCCGCGATGGCGTGTTCCGCGCCATTGACTATGCCAAGGCGCTCGATTGCGACCAGCTCAACTGCCTCGTCGGAATCGCGCCTGCGGATGCCGATCCGCGCGAGCTGCAGGAAACGCTGGTCGGCAATTTGCGCTTCGCCGCTTCGACGCTGGCGCGCGAGAACATCAAGCTCTTGGTCGAACCGATCAACACGCTCGACATTCCCGGTTTCTTCCTCAACGGCACCGAGCAGGCGATCCAGCTCATCTCCGAGGTGCGGTCGAACAATCTGTTCGTGCAATACGACATCTACCACATGCAGATCATGGAGGGCGATCTTGCCCGCACCATGCAGGAATATCTGCCTGAGATCGCTCACATCCAGCTTGCCGACAATCCAGGCCGGCATGAGCCGGGCACTGGCGAGATCAACTATCCCTTCCTGTTCCGTCATCTCGACGCGATCGGATATCGCGGCTGGATCGGCTGCGAATACAAGCCGCGCACCACGACCCTGGAAGGCCTGTCTTGGCACGCCGCGCAGACTTTCGAGACCTGAGGATACCTTGACATGATCGACATCGGCTTTATCGGACTTGGCACCATGGGACGGCCGATGGCCGGCCATCTTCTGGCCGCGGGCCATCGCGTTTTCCTGCATGACGTCGCGCCGGTCGCGCCGGATCTGATCGCGGCGGGCGGCGTCGCCTGCAAGTCTGCGAAGGAAGTGGCGGAGGAGGCGGACGCCGTCATCATCATGGTGCCGGATACGCCGCATGTCGAAGCCGTGTTGTTCGGCAAGGACGGCGTCGCAAGTGGAATCTCCACGGGCAAGATCGTGGCCGACATGAGTTCGATCTCGCCGCTGGCGACCAAGGAGTTCGCCAAAAAGATCGAGGCACTCGGCGCGGACTATCTCGATGCGCCGGTGTCGGGTGGCGAGGTCGGCGCCAAGGCTGCGAGCCTCACCATCATGGTCGGTGGTCCCGAGCGGGCCTTTGGCACCATGAAGCCGGTGTTCGACAAGATGGGCAAAAACATCACGCATGTCGGTGCCAATGGCGACGGCCAGACGACGAAGGTCGCCAACCAGATCATCGTCGCGCTGACCATCGAGGCGGTCGGCGAGGCGCTGCTGTTCGCATCCAAGGCCGGCGCCGACCCTGCGCTGGTGCGCAAGGCGCTGATGGGCGGCTTTGCGTCTTCGCGGATTCTCGAGGTGCATGGCGAGCGCATGGTGAAGCGCAACTTCGATCCCGGCTTCCGCATCGAGCTGCACCAGAAGGATCTCAATCTCGCGCTCGAAGGCGCGCGCGCGCTCGGTGTGTCGCTGCCGAGTACGGCGGTGGCGCAGCAATTGTTCTCGTCCTGCACTGCGCATGGCGGCAAGGGCTGGGATCACTCGGCGATGGTGCGGGCGCTGGAATTGATGGCGGGGCACGAGATCGCAGCGGGTTGAACTGTTACGCGGTAACAGTCGCCAGTGTTGATGTGCGTTTCATCACGCGGGAACCGGAACAATGCTCCGGCCCCGCGGTTGATGGCGCACAACAATCACTGGAGACATCAGGACATGAAAACCCGTCTTGCGATTTCGTTGGTTGCCGCGTCGCTGCTGGCGTCGAGTGCAGCCTTTGCTCAGTCGACCACTGCCGAGGGCGCCGCGAACGGCGCGCGTGCGGGCGGCGATATCGGAGGCCCTGTCGGCGCGATGGTCGGCGGCACCGTCGGTGCGGCGGTCGGCGCGGGTCTGGAAATTCCGAATGCGATTCTCGGCGGCATCCCGCGCGACGACTCCGTCGTGGTTCACGAGCGCGTCGTGGTCGGCGAACCGCTGCCTGACACCGTGGTGCTGCGTCCGGTCCCGAACTACACCCAGTATCGCTATGCGGTCGTCAACGATCGCCGCGTGATCGTCGAGCCGCGTACGCGCCGGGTGATCAAGATAATCGATTGATCGCCCCAGAAGCGCTCAAATATCGGACCCCGCGGAGCGACGCTCCGCGGGGCGTTGCCGTGATGACGAAAGCCTAAAGCGGCTCGCGCACGCCGAGCCCGTGCATGAAGCGCTCGCGGATTTGCACGGGATCTCTGCGCGTGGTGCCGACGCCCGGCTTATCGTCGATGCGCAGCGCGATGAGGCTCGGCTCGTCCACCGACATGGCCTGGTCGATCAGGCGCTCGAAATCCTCCTCGTCTGCGGCCCAGGCGCTGTTGGTGAGCCCCGAGCCCAGGGCGATCGCGACGAGATCGGCGACCCCCGCGGCCGGGGTCGGTTGCGCGCCGGTGATCTGGTAGATGCCGTTGTCCATCACGATCATGATGAGGTTCTTCGGCTTCAAGGTCGCTATCGTCGATAGCGCGCCAAGCTGCATCAGCAGCGAGCCATCGCCCTCGAGCGCGAAGACGCGGCGGTCAGGCTGCGCCAGCGCCACGCCGAGCGCGATCGGAAAAGCGAGGCCCATGCTGCCCAGCATGTAGAAGTTTTGCGGGCGGTGGCCGGCAGCCCAGAGATCGAAATTGGTGTTGCCGATGCCGCCGACGACAGCTTCTTCATGCTTGAGCTTCGCGATCAGGCGCTGCGTCACGTCGAACCGGTTCATCACCTTGGTGTTGCGCGCATCCATGGCCGGACTCACTTGTCGAAAACCTTGCCGCCCGTGAGCAGCGGATTGAGGATCAGCGCCACTGGCGCCTGCGTTGTGACGGCCTGCTTGATCGAGCGGTCGGCGATGAATTCGAGCTCGTCCAGCCGCGTGATGGTGTGATGCTCCAGCGCCAGCGAATCCAGCACCGGGCGCATGGTGCGGCAGACCAGCGACTGGCCGTAATTGAACTCGCCGAGCGTGCCGCGCTCGGAGACGAACATGATCAGCGGGATCTGGTAGGGCACCGCAAGCGAGGCGAGCGTGTTGGCGAGCGTCGCAAAGCCCGACGTCTGCATCAGGACCGCACCGCGGCGTCCGCCCATCCAGGCGCCTGAGACGATGCCGACGGCCTCTTCCTCGCGGGCAGTCGCGAAGGTCGTGAAGAAGGGATCGGCGTGCAAGTTCCTGATCAGCGGCGTCAGCACGCGGTCGGGCACATAAGGGACGAGGCTGATCTCGTTCCGCTTCAGAGTCTGCAGCACGATGCCGTGCCAGCTTCCGTCGCCAGCCGCCTGTCCCGCCTGGGACGAGGTCTGCTGCTCCGCAATCGCCATCGCGTTCTCCCTCGTGCCGCGCAGGTTTCTTGGTCTTGTCGCGGCGGTCTGCCGAAACTTGACGGAGCGGGTGGGATTGTCAACATGTCCGGGCCGGCACGTGATCTGCGCCAGACGGCCTGCCATGGCCGGCACCGCCATGTCATAAGCGGGATAATGAGAAAACAGGAGGGACGCACGGACGGGGCGCGGATTGCGCTGACCTTGCGGGTCTCCAGGAGAGAGCCGGAAGGGTCCTGATGTCGGTCAACAGCAAGCGCGTCTTCTACGTAAAATACCTCGCCAACCCGATCTATGTGGATATCCTGAAGGCGCGGCCCGACGTCCGGCTCGACCGCATCGAGAACGAGAGCCCCGAGGATTTCTACGCCCCGATCCTGAGCGCAGCCCATGTCTACCAGATTGGCGCCGCTCGCGACGAACTGGCCCCGCATTTCCATGTCGATGCCGCCTTCCTGAAGCGCACGCCGAACCTGCTGCTGGTTTCCAGCAACGGCGCCGGGTTTGATCCCGTCGACGTTGAAGCCTGCACGGATGCAGGCGTGCTGGTCGTCAACCAGTCCGGGGGCAATGCGCATTCGGTGGCGGAGCACGCGCTGGCGATGATGCTGACCCTGTCAAAGCGCATCATCCAGTCCGACCGTAAACTGCGCCGGGAGGCCAACGTCAACCGGAACGACCTCGTCGGCAACGAGATCGAGCACAAGACAGTCGGCATCATTGGCCTCGGCAATGTCGGCCGCCGCATTGCAGCGCTGTGCAGGGGCCTGTTCGGCATGAAGGTGCTGGCCTACGACCCCTATCTCTCGATGGAGGTGATGGCCGAACGTGGCGGCGAGAAGGTCGAGCTCGACGAGTTGTTGCGCCGGGCCGATTTTGTCTCGATCTCCTGTCCGCTTAACAAGGGCAGCCGCAACATGATCAGCGTGCGCGAATTCGGCCTGATGCAGCCGCACGCCTATTTCATCACCACGGCGCGCGGCTTCATCCACGACGAGGACGCGCTACTGGAGGCGTTGCGCGACAGACGCATTGCCGGTGCTGGCCTCGACGTCTGGTCCAAGGAACCGCCGCCGCCGGAGCACCCGCTGCTGCAATTCGACAACGTGCTGGCAAGCCCGCACACCGCGGGCGTGACGGTCGAGGCACGGCAGAACATGGGCCGCATTGCCGCCGAGCAGGTGCTGGAGACGCTCGACGGCAAGCGCCCGCCGCGCATGATCAATCCCGAGGTCTGGCCCGTTTATGCCGAACGCTTCAAACAGGCTTTTGGCGTGACGCCGGGTTAGGCGGACGATCTCAATATCGCCATGGTCCACTTGGGCTTGAGTGGCGCGCTCTTGTGCCATCTGCGCACAAAAGCTGGGCGGCTCTGCCGTGACGGTTCAGAAGAGCCCAAGCGGCGCAGCCAACGAACCTGCGTCAGGGAATCCGCGCTGAGTTGATCCGCGTCAACAATCTCCCTCCCGCAGCTGGACAAAATGGGATTAGAGTGCGGGGGGGCAGCAAGGAGGACCTATGTCAACTTATGTTGTCAGGTTCATGAAGGATGTGCTCGGCCAATATGGCCGGCAGAGCGAGATCTGCCAGAGCACGCTTGAGATCGACGCCGCCGACGAGGATGAGGCGAGGGAGCGGGCGAAGGCGAGGTTTTGCAAGGACCATGCGTTGCACCACTGGTCGCTGCATGCCGACCGCATTCAGGTCTCGCCGGCTGACTTTCCATCCTGAGGCCTAACGTCCGGGCGCAGGGAGCGATGGTGGCGCGGTGACGCCGGCGCCGAGCGAACGCTGCACCATGGCGGTATCGGCCCAGCGGCCATGCCGATAGGCCACGCCGGAGAGCAGGCCGACGCGCGCAAACCCGAATTTCTCATGCAACGCCAGAGAGGGCACGTTGTCGGCATCGATATAGCCGATCATCTGGCGGAAGCCGGCGGCCGCGCACGTATCGATCAGTTCCTGGAGCAGCAGCCGTCCGACGCCGCGGCCGAGATGCGCGTGATGGACGTAGATCGAGTGCTTGGCCGTATAGCGATAGGCCGGTCGCTTGCGAAACAGCACCGCATAGGCATAGCCGACGACCTCGCCGCGATACGTCGCGACCAGATGTGGAAGGCGGGTCTGCTTCAAATTCTTGCGCCGGTCGCGCAGGTCGTCCGGCTCCGGCGCGCCGGTTCCCTCGACGTCGCGCGGCACGCCATTGCGGACATGATGACGATAGATCGCCATCATCGCCTCGACATCGCTCTCGCGTGACGGCCGGATCAGGACCGGTTCGTCATCTGCACGTGCAACTGCTGTCTCGTTCATCGGCACTTACTCGGCGACGACGTAGGTATAGAGCCCGATGCGCCCCTTGGCATCGACTTCCTTGTAGACGCCCTGGATTTCCACATCGAATCCCGGGAACGTATTGAAGCAGGTCTCGAACATCTTGAGATAGTCCACCATGGGCTTGGCGCGTTCCGTCAGCCGCTCGCCGGGGACGATGGTGGCAATCCCGGGCGGATAGACCACGAAGGGCGTGGTGGCGATGCGGCCGGCGATTGCCTCGATCGGCAGATAGTCGACGTCGTTCTTGAACAGATAGCGCGCAGCATCGCGCGGGGACATGGCGATCTCGGGCATGTGCTCGGGCACGAACTGCCGTGCCTGGAGCCCGCTGACGTCGGCGGAGCGGAAGAAGCGGTGCATCTCGTTGCAGAGATCGCGCAGCCGCGCGCCGGCATAGCGCGCCTGTCGCCGCTGACAGAATTCCGGGATGGCGTCGGCGAGCAGTGCATTGTCGTCGTGCAGCTTCTTGAAGGCGACGAGGCCTGATATCAGCGTGCCGGCCTTGCTCGCCTCGACACCCGGCGTGAGCAGGAAGAGCAGGGAGTTGAGGTCGTTCTTTTCGGGCACGATGCGGTTTTCGCGCAGATATTGCGCGACGACCGGCGCCGGGATGCCGTGCTCGGCATAGGCGCCGGTGGCACGGTCGAAGCCGGGGGTGAGCAGCGTCAGCTTGTTCGGATCGGTCATCGCAAAGCCCTCGGCCATGCCGGGGAAGCCGTGCCAGTTGCTGTCGGGCGAAAGGTGCCACAGCGCGGGATTGGTGGCGAGTTCGTCGGTCGACAGCGTTTCCCAGGCGACGTTGTGGGCGCCGCCGGGGCGGCTGACGTCGGGAATGGCGACGCGATCGGGCACGAAGGGCTCGAAGAACCAGCGGCGGTCCGGATTCTGCTCCTTCTCCTCAAATTCACGGCGCATCGCACGGATTTTCTTGCGCAGCTCGATGCCGAGGCGGATCGTGTCATCCCAAAGCACCTCGCCCGATCGCCCCTTCATCATCTGCGCTCCGACGTCGAGCGAGGCGAATAGCGGATAGAACGGCGAGGTCGAGGCGTGCTGCATGAAGCTTTCGTTGAAGCGACGGTGCTCGACGCGCCGCTTCTGGCCGCGGATGTGGCGGTCCTTGATGTGAATCTGCGAGGCCTGCGAGAAGCTCGCGAGCTGCTTGTGGGTCGACTGCGTCGCGATGATGCCCGGTGCTTCCGGCGGAAGGTTGGCAAGGCCCATGGCGAAGCGACCCGCATAGAGCGGATGGAATTTCATGAAGCCGGCCCAGGCCTCGTCGAACAGGATGTATTCGCAGAGGTGACCAATGCGCTTCAGGATCATCTCGGCATTGTGGATCGTTCCGTCATAGGTGCACTGCTCGACAACGGCGACGCGGAATGGCCGCTCCTTGCGCCAGGCGTCCTTATCCGTGACCAGAGGGTGATTGCGGATCGCCTCACGCAGGGCCTTCTCGTCGAGCAAGTCCCAGCGCATCGGGCCGATCAGGCCCCAGGCGTTGCGGATGGTCGGGACATAGACCGGAATGCCGCCATTGATCATCAGCGCGCCGTGATGGGCGGCCTTGTGGTTGTTGCGGTCGAACAGCACGAGGTCGCCGTCGGTGACGAGCGCGCCGAGCGCGACCTTGTTCGAGGTCGAGGTGCCGTTGAGCACGAAATAGGTTTTTTCCGCGCCAAAGATCTGCGCGGCTTCCTTCTGCGCCTTCAGCGCCGGGCCCTCATGGGTGAGGAGGTCGCCGAGATCCAGCACGGAATTGTCGAGGTCGTCGCGGAACACGGATTCGCCGAGATGTTCGACGAAGACCCGGCCGATCGGGCTCCGGTTATAGAACACGCCGCCATTGTGGCCTGGGCAGGTCCAGAGCTGGTTGCCTTCCTCGGCATAGTCGACGAGGGCGCCGAAGAACGGCGTCTTCAGCGTCTCGGCATATTGCTTGAGCCTGCTGATCAGGTTCTTCGCGATGAAGGTCGGGGTTTCCTCGGACAGGAAGACATAGCCGTCGATGAAGTCGAGCACTTCGACCGGCAGATCCTCGAAGCGCTTGCGCCGGATCAGGAGGATGATCGGGAAGTCGAGGCCGCGGCGCCGCATCAGATTGATCAGCGCCGACGTCTTGCCCTCAAGCCCCTTCTTGCCCCAGTCCACCACCATGCAGCCGATCGCCGCGTCGGTCTGCACCGCCATCTCGGCGTCTTCCAACTTGCGGGCCCGCACCACCTCGAAGCCGGAGCGCTGGATCTCCTCGATGATCTGGTTGAAGCGGACGCCCTCGAGGTCGTCGGCGTCGAACACTGGTGCGGCGAACAGGAAGTTGAAGCGCTTGAAATAGTCCATGGCATGTCCCGAATGTGCGGAGACGGACAGGTCTCTGCACATTCGATGACAGTTATATGACGGTGATCCACCCCGCTGTGGGGTGGGCACGTAGGGCCATTCGTTGGCGTCGGTGTGCCAATGCGGCTCGTGCCTCGCACCGGGCTTGAGCTTGAGGATCAGCCCGGTCATCCCGCTCGACACCGGAAACTCCTTGGCGAAGGCCACGTAGAGCTGGCCGCCGGCGGCGACGCGGATCTTGCAAAGGCGGATCAGTCGGCGTCAACGGCGGCGGTCAAGCTGGGCAGGCGATCTGCCTCCTGCCTCGTCTTGAGCGGCCTCATCGCTTCCCTTCCCCGAACACCACGGTCGGCACCGCACGGTTGATGACCTCGCGTAGTGCGAAACTCGATTGCACGCGCGCGACGCGCGGCAGGCGCGACAGCTCGGTGCGGTGGATGCGCTCGAAATCCCGGATGTCGCGGGCGAGCACGATCAGGATGTAGTCGTCGGTTCCCGACATCAGAAAGCAGCGGACGACCGAGGGGCATTTCACCACCTCCGCTTCGAACGCCTTGAGCGCCTCGTCGCTCTGGCTCTCCAGCGCGATGCGCACCAGCACCGTGGTGGTGAGGCCGAACTGCGCGAGGTCCAGTGCGGCCCGATAGCCCTGGATGTAGCCGTCATCCTCCAGCGTCTTCTGGCGTCGTGCCAGCGCCGTGCTGGAAAGGCCGACCTTGTTGGCAAGCTCGGTGTGGCTGGCACGCGCATTGGTCGTGAGTTCCGCGAGAATGGAAAGATCTTTGCGGTCGAGGGCCAAGGTTTCGTTTCCAGCGTCAAATGGCGTTTCCGCGACCGAAACCGGCGCGGGAGAGGCAAGCCTAACGGATATTTGCGCGAAACCAAACTGCCCGCCTCGTTACGATCACGGGGTGAATCAAAAGGAGGCGAGGATGCGCGTCGGTGTGCCCAAGGAGATCAAGATCCAGGAATATCGCGTCGGGCTGACCCCGGGCGCCGTCCGTGAATATGTGGCGGCTGGACACCAGGTGACGGTCGAGACCGGCGCGGGCAGCGGCATCGGCGCGTCCGACGAGGTCTATCAGCGAGCAGGGGCCTCCATAGCCGCGACCGCGCGCGACATTTTCGCGAAATCCGACATGATCGTGAAGGTGAAGGAGCCGCAGAAGGGCGAATGGGCCCAGCTCCGCGAAAGCCAGATCCTGTTTACTTACCTGCATCTCGCGCCGGATCCCGAGCAGGCCAAGGGCCTTCTTGAGTCCGGCTGCACAGCGATTGCCTATGAAACCGTCACCGACGCCGCCGGTCACCTCCCCTTGCTGGCGCCGATGAGCGAAGTCGCCGGCCGCCTCGCCATCGAGGCCGCCGGCGCCGCGCTCAAGCGATCGGCCGGCGGTCGCGGGCTCTTGCTGGGCGGTGTCCCCGGTGTGCAGCCGGCACGGGTCGTGGTGCTGGGTGGCGGCGTGGTGGGAACGCAGGCCGCGCGCATGGCTGCGGGCCTTGGCGCCGAGGTGACCGTGATCGACCGCTCGATTCCACGCTTGCGCGAGCTCGATGATCTCTTTGCCGGACGAGTTCGCACGAGATTCTCCACGATCGAGTCCGTCGAAGAGGAGGTGTTCAGCACCGACGTCGTAATCGGCGCCGTGCTGGTGCCGGGCGCCAGCGCGCCAAAGCTCGTCACGCGCGCGATGCTGAAGGCCATGCGGCCGGGTGCCGTGCTGGTCGATGTCGCGATCGACCAGGGCGGCTGCTTCGAGACCTCGCATGCGACGACGCACGCTGAGCCGACCTACGAGGTCGACGGCGTCGTACATTATTGCGTCGCCAACATGCCGGGCGCGGTCCCGGTGACGTCAAGCCAGGCGCTGAACAATGCAACGCTGCCGTTCGGGTTGATGCTCGCCAGCAAGGGTTTTGCCGCGGTGTTGGAAAATCCTCACTTGCGCAACGGTCTCAACGTCCATCGCGGCCGCATCACCAACAAGGCGGTGGCGGAAAGCCTCGGGTTGGAGTTCGCGCCTGTTGGCAGCGGGCTGGCGGCGTAGAGCTGTCAGATGCGCACGCGCGGGATCGTTGAGCAGGCCGATGGCCGAAGCCGGCGCAGTGAATTCGAGGATCCCTTCGCCATTCTTCGTTTTCAGCGTCGAGATCCCGCGCCGCTTGCTCTCATCCCAGCGCGATGAAGTCAGCTCGGTGTTGACGCGCAGATGTCTGCGGATGGCGCAGACGCCGGCGCCGACGATGAGGACATGCTGTCCGGCAAGCCTCTCTTCGGATCGGAGGGGCGCGTCGACCAGCGCGCTGCGCGCGATGCAAAGCCCATCTCCTCGCGCATCAGCGGCGCACATTCCGGTGCGACGTTATCGTTAAGGCAGGCCCGCTCCATCTTGAGCAACAGGGCGGGGACGTGGACGGAATCGTCCATGCGGCGGGCCGCCGGCCCTGTTCCGGTGCCCGAATAGGGCGGAAGAAGAAAACTATTGCCTCGGGACCGCCCCACGAAAGGAGTTTCCCCTCCGAGGGGCAAAAACGCCAATCGCTTCCATTGCCGTTTGGGGCCGAAACGACGACATTCTGGGGGCAATTTGATGGATTGACGGTCATGGAACGCACTGGATTCGAGCCCTTCGGCGAGCCGCTGGTGTCCTCAACGGACACGCAGCCGAAGTCACGCGCCGCAAAGATCGTGTTGCGGGCGGGGACCGGCCTGTTCTGGTCGCTTGTCGCGGCTATCGTGCTGGCACGTGCGGCCTTCTTCGAGCCCGGCGTCTATGACAGCTTCAGCCACGTCGCCTCGCTGGCCAAGAGCCTCATCTTCTAAGACTGGCCCGATCTTTCAAAAACGAACTATTCCAGGCTGAGGAGAGAACTTCTCTCGGCCCAGATATGCCGAAAACTTATTCCCCAGCTGAGCGAGCCTGCGTATAAATCCTTCTCCAAGGGAGAGATTTGTGTCGCAGAATCAAGCATCCAGCCCGGCCGACGCCAAGCCGACCACGGCCGTTAGCCGCATTGTCGCGCTGATTCCCGGCATCCTCCTTTGCGTCCTCGTCGCCGGCGTTTCGGCCCTCCTGGAACGGGCCGAACTCGGCGTGTTCGAGCACCCCTATATCGAGGCGCTGGTGATGGCGATCCTGCTGGGCATGGCGCTCCGCAGCTTCTGGAAGCCGGCGGCCCGCTGGCAGGCCGGCATCGCCTTCAGCGCCAAACAGCTGCTCGAAGTCGCGGTGATGCTGCTCGGCGCCTCCATCAGCTTTGCCGCCATCGCGGCTTCGGGCATTGCGCTTTTGGCGTCGATCGCTGCGGTCGTTGTGATCGCGCTCTGCGTCTCCTTTGGTCTCAGCCGTTTGCTCGGGCTATCGACGCGGCTGTCGATCCTGATCGCCTGCGGCAATTCCATCTGCGGCAATTCCGCGATCGCGGCGGTCGCGCCGATCATCGGCGCCAACAGCGACGAGATCGCGTCCTCGATTTCCTTCACCGCGATCCTCGGCGTGATGATGGTGCTGGGCCTGCCGCTGCTGATCCCACTGTTGCAGCTCACCGCTACGCAATACGGCATCCTGGCGGGTCTCACCGTCTATGCCGTGCCTCAGGTGCTCGCGGCGACGGTGCCGGCAGGCCTGATCTCCACGCAGATCGGCACGCTGGTCAAGCTGATGCGCGTCTTGATGCTCGGCCCCGTGGTCGTCGGCCTCTCGCTGGTCGCCTCGCGCTGGCAGACCGACGCCAACAAGACCAGTGTCGGCTTCTTCCGCCTGGTGCCGTGGTTCATTCTCGGCTTCCTCGCGCTGGCGACCTTGCGGTCCCTGGAGGTCGTGCCGGGCACGGTGGTGGCTCCGATCACGCGGATCACGGGTTTCCTCACCGTCGTGTCGATGGCCGCTCTTGGCCTCGGCGTTGACGTGAAGGTGCTCGCCAACGTCGGAGGCAGGGTGACGGCGGCGGTGACGCTGTCGCTGATGCTGCTGCTCGGCATCAGCATCGCGCTGGTGCATTGGTTTAAGTGAGGGGCGACTAAAGCCGTGAGTTCCTCTTCCTTCTCCCACAAGGTTGGAAGGGGAAGTAAGGGCGCTGACCGCAACTAAATCACATCCGCCAACGAGTGCCCATGCAGCTCGATGTTGAGCCCTTGCATGCCCATGTCGCTGATCTCGCCGCCCATCGCCTTCAGGCTTTCCTCGCGGATCAGCGACATCAGCCCGCGACGCAGTGCCAGAAACTCCGACGACATCATCATCGATTGCTGCCGCGGCCGCTCCAGCGGAATTGGGATTTCCGCCTTGATCGAGCCGGGGCGCGCGGTCATGCAGTAGACCCGGTCGGACAGGAAGATCGCCTCGTCGATGTCGTGCGTGACGAAAAGCACCGAGATTTTCAACCGTTGCCACATGTTGGTGAGGATCTGCTGCATGATGACTCGGGTCTGCGCGTCGAGCGCGCCGAACGGCTCGTCCAACAGCAGCACTTTTGGGCCCGTCGCGAGCGCACGGACGATGCCGACACGCTGCTTCATGCCGCCGGAGAGTTTTTCCGGATAGTGTTTTTCGAAGGCTTCGAGTCCCGCGAGCCCGAGCAGCGTGCGCGCGGCGCGCTCGCGTTGCGAGCGCGCCATGCCGCGCATCTTCAGGCCGAACTCGACATTCTCCCGCACCGTCTTCCAGGGAAACAGCGAATATTGCTGGAACACCATGCCGCGCTCGGCGCTGGGGCCGTTCACACGCTCGCCGTCCACGGTCACGACGCCCGTGGTAGGCTTCAGGAAGCCCGCGACTGCATTGAGAAGCGTCGACTTTCCGCAGCCCGAGGGGCCGACGATCGAGACGAACTCTCCCGGCTGCACATGGATCTGCGTGTCCGTGACAGCCTGGACCGGTCCCTCGATGCTGTCATAGCTGAGGGAGAAGTTTCTGACCTCGATATGGCCTTTCGGTTCGCCCGCCAGAATCTCGCTCATCTCGTCGACCTCCACGGCATCACCAGATGTCCTGCGCCCCTGATCAGCACGCTCGATCCAAGGCCCAGCACGCCGATCGCGATCATGCCGAGCGCGATGTCGGCATACTGGACCAGCGAATAGGCCTCCCAGGTGAAATAGCCGATGCCGTACTGGCCGGAGATCATCTCGGCGGCGATCAGCGACACCCAGGCGACGCCCATGCCGACGGTGAGGCCGGTGAAGATGTGCGGCAGCGAGGCTGGAAAATACACCTCGCGGAAGATCGACCGCTCGCGTGCGCCGAGGCATTGCGCGGCACGCACCAGCACGGGATCGACCAGCGACATGCCGTGCAGCGTGTTGACCAGGATCGGGAAGAACGAGCCGAGGAAGGTGATGAAGACGATGCTCTGCTCGTTGGTCGGCCACAGCATGATCGCCATCGGCACCCAGGCGATGGCCGGGATGGGCCGCAGCACTTCGGCGACCGGGAAGACGATCTCATGCACCAGCTTGAAGCGCCCCATGACCAGGCCGAGCGGCACGCCGACGATGGCCGCGAGCGAGAAGCCGATGAAGATGCGCCGGCAGCTCAGCACGACATGCATCAGGAATTTGGGGTCGTGGATCGCCTTGGTGAAGCTCGCATAGACCGCGAGCGGCGAAGGCACGTTGGTGAAGCGCACGAAGAACACGACTCGGTAGGTCGTGAGCAGGTGCCAGACCAGCAGGAAGGCGAGCAGCGAGATGATCCCGACCGCGGTCGCGCGGAGCCGCCCCTGGTTCAACCGGTACCAACGCAGGGCAATGGTGCCGAAAGTGGGTGGTGCGACCGGGGGCGTGACGGCGGGTACGGGGCCCGCTTCGGCAATGGCTGCTGGCACGTTGTTGTCCTCGGGATGTCTGGCGAGGGCGGGACTGCTCACGTCTTGCCTCCGCTGACTGCCGCCTTCACTGCGTCGTCGAAGCCCAGCACCTTGCCGCCGATCTTGGCCGCATAGGCCTCCGCGTCCTTCTTCAGCAAGAACGGTGCAACTTCACCATCGCCGACGGCGAAGAAAGCCTGGTCGGCGAACAGCTTTATGCCGCGGGTGTTGTCGAACACATAGGCGATGTTGATCTTCTTGCCCTTGGCCTTGAAGTCGGCATAAGCCCCGAGTGTGCAAGCGGCGGACGAGAATGGCACGATGCCTGCGCCGTCAACCCAGACCTCGCCGGCCTTGCGTGGATCTGTGATCGGCTTATTGCAGAAAGCGTCTTCCCCTGCGATCTCGTAGTTCTTGGTGCTGCCGAGCTGCGCATCATAATCGAGCTTCATCTCGGAATAGGCTTTGCGGAGATAACTGTCGTCGACCCATTTCTTCGGATCGAACTCCTTCATGCGGCCGAGATTCTGCAGCACCTTGACGTCGGTGGTCGCTGCATCGACCAGCGAGGGCTTGATTGTAGGGTCGGTCGTCATGTTTCCGCTGGGACCGAGGAAGATATAGACGACTTCCTTGTTGATGCCGGTCCATTCCTGGATCTTTTCGGCCGCAAGCTTCGGATCGTCACGGAGCCACTGATTGGCGGCGATCAGCGCCTTGAAGTAGGCGACGACGACCTCAGGATATTTCTCGGCGAAGTCGGTGCGGACGACAATGCCGTGGAAGGTCGGCAGATTGGTCTCGACGCCGTCAAAGATCTTTCGCGCGAAGCCGCGGAAGGGAAGGAGCTCGGCGAATGGAACGAAGTCCGCGTGGGCGTCGATCTTCTTCTCCTGGAGATTGGTCGAGCCCACTTCAGGGCTCTGGCTGACAAGCTGGAAGAAGTCGGCCGTGTAGCCGCGGTCCTGCATCGCCTTCAGCACCATGCCGTGTGCGGCGGAGCCGAAGGGAACGCTGACGAGCTTGCCCTTGAGATCGGCCAGATCGTAGTAGGGTGAGTCCTTATGGACGACGATGCCGTTGCCGGAGCCGGAGAGGCTGTAGGCGGCGATGCCGACCAGGCGGCTCTTGCTTTCCGGATTGCTGTCGAAAGTGAAGCCGTTCACGATCAGCGGATAGTCGCCCATCATGCCGATCTGCAGCTTGTTCGCCATCATCGCGTTGGTGACGGGCGGGCCGGATGTAAAGTTCTGCCACTCCAGCTCGAACTTGATATTCGCGTATTTGCCATCCTTCGGCAGGTATTTTTCGAGGAGGTGGAGCTGACGGATGACGACGCCCGCGGTCACTGTATTGGTCGTGGTGTCCTGCGTCCCGATGCCGACGGTAACGGTTTCCGCCGAAGCCGGCTGTGCGAGGATTAGCGCCAGCGACGTCACCGACATCGCGATCGAGAGCGTGGGAAGATGGCGGACCATTCTCATCCTCATTCGGTTGGATGTGCTGTGGTTGCCATGATTGGGGGAGGCTGCGGACAGGGCAAATCCGGAATGATCGCTGTAGTGGATTAGTTGCCGGGAAAAGCCGATTGCATACTCCTTGGGCAGTCCTGCACTATAAAGCCGCTTGCCTGTGCACCGGGTCTAATCGCTACCCTGGCCACGCATCTCCTCCAAAATGTCAGGGCGGCAGACCACGATCTGCGAGCGCTTGGTCACAACGATCCCCTTCTCCTGCATCCGCTTCAGACTGATCGTGACCCATTGCCTGGTGGCGCCGACCATGTGGGCGATATCCGCGTGGGTGAAGGCCGCCGCAATCACGCGTCCGTCGGCGTCCTCGACGCCATAGAGTTCGACGAGATGCAAGAGCAGATGCGCGAGGCGCTGCGTGATCGAGCGCGTTCCCAGCATCTGAGCCAGCGCCGAGTAGCATTTGCCCTTGAAGGTCAGGCCTTCGATCAGGCCAATTGCAAGGTTCGGGATCTCCGCGGTAAGCGCTCGAAGCTCCTTGCCAGGCAAGTGCACCACGCTGCAATTGCTGGACGCAACTCCGGACCATTGATGCACGGTACCCTCGAACACTTCGGGCCCGCCAACGAAATTGCCGACATGCCAGTAGGCGAGCGTGATCTCGCGCCCGAGCGGGGAAGTGTAGAACACGCGGATGCGGCCGCTCTCGATCAGCCAGATGCCGTCGTGCTTGCCGCCCTGGCTGAACAGCGTCTGTCCGCGGTTAAGCACTTTGCGCCGGCCCTGCTTCAGCACCAGCTCCCGCTCGCGCAGGGTGAGCTTGTCCATCAGCGACGGCGGTCCGCCGATCCATTGCTGGTTTTCGGTGAGCAGCAGTGAGGAAGAACTGCCCGCAGGCCGGACTGCCGGGGGAACAGTCCCGCGAACCGCACTCGCCGCCTGCAACATGGCCTGCCTCCAGAACTTTCAATCGTTCTAAAGAGGAGCAATGTCCGTGCCAGATGGGGCAAGCGGGTGCTTACCGGCCCGCCAAGCTCAGCAGATAGGGTTTGGGGTAAATCCCCCTGTTATGCCCGTCCGAGAACGAGATGTTCAGCCCGTAGCCGAGGTCGCCGATCCCGGTGATCGCGATGCCTGGAAATGCGCCGGGAAAGCGATCGTCGAACCGGGCGCGGGTGCAGTGGGCGCATTTGCAGGAGAGGCGGAGCCGCTCGGCGGGAACGCTGACCGCGTCGCCCTCGGTCGTACGCACGAGGAGCGTGGCGAGATCCGCGCTTGCTTCGCAGTCGGCGACGGTTGGTGCCACCAGGGCCATGGTCATGACGAACCTCCTGTTGCTCTCTACGTCGGCGCCGTCGCGCGTGGATAGCAACTAATTGCCAGCATGGGTGATCGCACGTTTATCGCTGCCTCCTCTTCGATCATCGGCCGCGAAATGTGAAACTAATCAACCGGGAGTTTCACTTCCGAATTGCCGGATTCCCGTCTCTCCGAAACCTTGTGTGCCATCGATGGCCAAGGAGAGACCATGAGCGCATTCCAGAAAGAAACGGTTTTGTCGGTCAGACATTGGACCGAGTCTCTGTTCAGCTTCACCGCGACGCGCGATCCCGGCTTCCGCTTCCAGAACGGTCAGTTCGCCATGATCGGCCTTGAGGTCGAGGGCAAGCCGTTGATGCGGGCCTACAGCATGGCCAGCGCCAATCACGAGGAGGCGCTCGAATTCTTCTCGATCAAGGTGCAGGACGGCCCACTGACCTCGCGACTGCAGAAAATCAGGGAAGGCGACATCATCCTGGTCGGTCGCAAGGCGACGGGTACGCTGATCACCGGCAATCTCATTCCGGGCAAGCGGCTGCTGCTGCTTTCGACCGGCACGGGCCTCGCGCCGTTCGCGAGCCTGATCAAGGATCCTGACGTCTACGAGAACTACGAGACCATCGTGCTTGCCCACGGCTGTCGCCAGGTTTCCGAACTCGCCTATGGCGAGCACGTCGTCGACGGCCTGCGCAACCACGAGTTATTCGGGCCGCTGATCCGCGACAAGCTGATCTATTACCCGACCGTGACCCGCGAGCCGTTCCGCAATCGCGGCCGCATCACCGATCTGATCGCGTCCAACCAGCTATTCGACGATGTCGGGCAGTCAGGCCTCGACATCGAGACCGACCGCGTCATGCTGTGCGGCAGCCCGGCGATGCTCGAGGAGCTGCCCGCGATGCTTGCCGCGCGCGGCTTCGTCGAGGGCAACCACAGCCAGCCCGGCCATTTCGTCATCGAAAAGGCTTTTGTCGAGCGCTGAGGCAAATCGCCTTCCGGCGACAACTAATTGCTATCGCCGGACGACCAACTGAACAAATCTGACGTAACGGCGCCGGACCGGCGAACCAGGAGCAAGCGATGTCACTAGATCAGATCGTCGACGGACTTTCGGAGGTTTCCTGCGATGTGCTCGTCATCGGCGGCGGCACGGCAGGCCCGATGGCGGCGCTGAAGGCGAAGCTTAAGAACCCGAAGGCCAATGTCGTCCTGCTCGAAAAGGCCAACGTCAAGCGCTCCGGCGCGATCTCGATGGGCATGGACGGCCTGAACAACGCCGTGATCCCCGGTTATGCGACGCCGGAGCAGTACACCAAGGAAATCACCATCGCCAATGACGGCATCGTCGACCAGAAGGCCGTCTATAAATACGCCCAGAACTGCTACAGGATCATCGAAGAGCTCGACAGTTTCGGCATCCGCTTCCTAAAGAACGAAAACGGCGACTACGCCGTCAAGAAGGTGCACCACATCGGCACCTACGTTCTGCCGATGCCGAATGGCGAGACCGTGAAGAAGGCCCTCTACCGCCAGCTCCGCCGCGCCCGCATCCTGATCTCCAATCGTTACATGGCGACCCGGCTTCTGAAATCGTCCGACGGTCGTATTGCCGGCGCGATCTCCGTCAACACCCGCACAGCCGAGATCCTGGTGATCAAGGCCAAGGCCGTGATCCTTTGCATGGGCGCCGCCGGCCGTCTGGGTCTTCCGACCTCCGGCTACATGTTCGGCACCTATGAAAACGCCGCCAATTCCGGTGACGGCTATGCGATGGCCTATCACGCAGGCGCCGCGCTCGCGAACCTCGAATGCTACCAGATCAATCCGCTGATCAAGGATTATAACGGCCCGGCCTGCGCCTATGTTGCCGGACCCTTCGGCGCCTTCACGGCCAACAACGAGGGATCGCGCTTCATCGAATGCGACTACTGGTCGGGCCAGATGATGCTGGAGTTCTATAACGAGCTCCTATCAGGCAAGGGACCGGTGTTCCTCCAGCTCAAGCATCTTCACCCCGACACCATCTCCGAGATCGAATCCACGCTGCATAAGGTCGAGCGGCCAACGCGCGGCCTGTTCCAGCAGGGGCGTGGGGTCGACTACCGCAACGACTCGATCGAGATGCATATCTCCGAGATCGGCTTTTGCTCCGGCCACAGCGCTTCCGGTGTGTTCGTCGACGACAACGCGCGCACCACTGTGCCTGGCCTTTATGCCGCTGGCGACATGGCGAGCGTGCCGCACAACTATATGCTCGGCGCCTTCACCAACGGCTCGGTTGCCGGCATCGATGCGATGGAGTTCGCCGACAGCCATGATTTCGCCGAGTTCGACGCCGCTGACGTCGCCAGAGAGCGAGATCGCGTGCTGGCGCCCACCAAGCGCGAGGACGGCATTCCGCCGAACCAGGTCGAATACAAGACCCGCCGCCTGGTCAACGATTATCTGCAGCCGCCAAAGGTCACGCGCAAGTACGAGCTCGGCATGCGACGCCTTGCCGAGGCTCGCGAGGACATGCAGGAGCGCATGATCGCACGCAATGCGCACGAGCTTCTTCGCGCGCTCGAAGTGCAGTCGATCATGGACTGCGCCGACATGGCGGTGCACGCGTCGCTTTACCGCGAGGAGAGCCGCTGGGGACTGTACCACTGGCGCACGGATTTCCCAGAGAAGGACAACGAGAACTGGTTCTGCCACACGCTACTCAGCCAGCAGAACGGCAAGATGACCAGCGAGAAGCGTGCGGTCGAGCCTTACGTCGTGCCGATCGCCGACGACGAGAAGGACCTCTACGACAAGCAGCGCATCCGCGCCACGGCATGATCCACCGCATCCCAGCAACAGGAGACTCTTGATGCCTCTCGCGTCCTATCAGACATCTGTTCCGGTGGTCGTCGACGACGCCAAATGCATCGCCGACAAGGGCTGCACTGTCTGTGTCGACGTCTGCCCGCTCGACGTGCTCCGTATCAGCGACATGACGGGCAAGGCCTACATGGCCTATGACGAGTGCTGGTACTGTATGCCTTGCGAGGCCGATTGCCCGACCGGCGCCGTCACCGTCAACATTCCCTATCTGTTGAGGTGATTCATGTCGAGTCCGTTCGAATCCTACGACGATCTCGAGGACGCCGACGAGCGGCTGCAGGCCGCCGACCCCGCCGAGCGTCGGGTCGCCATCATCGCGCTCGGCCATTCCGGTGATCCTGCGGCCGTGGCGCATCTCGCCAACATGGTCGCCGATCCCGACGCTGGCGTGCGCCAACAGGTCGCGATGGCGCTTGGTGAATTCGACGGGCCGGAAGCCGCAAGGGCGCTGGTGAAGCTGCTGGTAGATCCGGAGCGGATCGTCGCCGCGGCCGCGGCTGACAGCATGGCCGAATTCAAGGATCAGGCTTGCGCTGAAATCATCCTGCCACTGGTGAAGCATGCCCACGCCTTCGTCCGTATGGGCGCGCTGCGCGCGCTGAAGGAGCTGCGCTGCAGGGACACGCTGAAGCCGGCGCTGGAAGCGTTGCAGGATTCCGATGCCGCCGTGCGCGTGCAGGCGATTGGTGTGATCGGCTTTCTGAAACTGGAGGAATCCATCCCCGCGTTGACCGCGCTGATCAACGACCCCGATGCCCATGTGCGCCGCGCTGCCGTCAGCGCGCTGGCGTTCTCGCAGATGAAGCCTGCAGCCGAGACGATTACCCGTGCGCTGAAGGACGCCGACTGGATGGTTCGCGAGATGGCCGCGGAAACGCTTGGTCTCAACGTCAACGGTTCACTCGCCGCCGATCAGCTCGTCGGCGCGGTCACGGACGAGTTCTGGCAGGTGCGGTTGAAGGCGATCCGCAGCCTCGGCAAGATGAAGATCGAGCGCGCAGTGCGCCCGATCGGCAATTGTATCAATCACGACCAGGCCAATTTGCGCAAGGAGGCCGCCGCCGCGCTTGGCGAGATCGCCCATCCCGACGGCGAGGCATTTCTGGCCGTCATCGCCGACGATTCCGATCCGGATGTCCGCAAGAACGCGCGTTGGGCGCTGCAACAGATCGCAGCCCGCAAGGCGCGTGCAGGCGCATAAAGAGGCGCGCGCCGGGGGGCATAACAGCGTGGCGCGGTGCCGCTCTGGACTTCCCCGACCAGACGTTTATTGGTCTTCGCCAATGGGATCGTCCGCTGGGAAGTGGTCGATCCTTAGAAACAGCGAGGACGCCGGCCATGACGACTTTGACGGTGAGAGACCTTCTTCCCGAGGATGGAACGAAGGGGACGCTGGTCGGCCGCGTCTGGCTGCCGCAGGCGAACGGTCCGGCCGTCGTCGCCGTGCGCACGGACGGCGTCTTCGACGTCACCGCCAAATTCCCGACGATTAGTGCCCTCTGCGAAGAGGACAATCCGGCCAAGGCGCTTGGCGCGACCAAGGGCGAGCGCATCGGCGATCTCGAAGCCATCGTCGCCAACACGGCACCCGATGGGCGCGATCCGAACAAGCCCTGGCTGCTCGCGCCGGTCGATCTCCAGACCCTGAAGGCTGCCGGCGTCACCTTCGCGATCTCGATGCTGGAACGCGTTATCGAGGAGCGGGCCAAGGGCAATCCGGCCTCGGCCGAAGCGATCCGCAAGGAAGTGACGCGGCTGATCGGCGACGATCTGTCAAAACTCAAGCCGGGCTCGGATCAGGCGATGCATCTGAAGCAGGTGCTGATCGATCAGAACGCCTGGAGCCAGTATCTCGAGGTTGGCATCGGTCCCGATGCCGAGGTTTTCACCAAGGCGCCTACGCTGTCCTCGGTCGGTACCGGCATGGATGCCGGGCTGCATCCGAAGTCGACCTGGAACAACCCCGAGCCCGAGCTCGTGCTGTTTGTCTCCAGCCGGGGCAAGATCGTCGGCGGCGCGCTCGGCAACGATGTCAATTTGCGCGACTTCGAGGGCCGGTCGGCGCTGCTGTTGTCGAAGGCCAAGGACAACAATGCATCGTGTTCGATCGGACCGCTGCTGCGTTTGTTCGACGAAACCTTCACGCTCGACGATGCGCGCAAGCTCGATATCAGCCTGAATGTGACGGGGGCGGACGGTTTCGTCCTTCAGGGTCATTCCTCGATCAGCAAGATCAGCCGCGATCCGACTGACCTCGTCGCGCAAACCATCGGCAAGGTCCATCAATACCCTGATGGATTCGTGCTATTCCTCGGCACGATGTTTGCGCCGGTGAAGGATCGCGACGCGCCGGGACAGGGTTTTACCCACAAGCGCGACGACATCGTCACGATTGCGGCGCCTCAGCTCGGCAAGCTCGTCAACCGCATGCGCACCAGCGACGAGTGCGAGCCGTGGACGTTCGGCATCGGCGCGCTGATGAAGAATCTGGCGCAACGGAAGCTGATCTAGCTTCTTTGCTTGCCGGCCGCCAGTGGCAGTGGATTGAACACGCGTATTTCTGTGACGCCATCATAGCCGACGAGCGCGGCCATGACGATGCTGTCGCACAAAGACGATCTCATCCTTAAATAGTATATTAGAAAATGACCGCGCATAACGTGTGATCAGCGCATGCCCCGCGCGCATCCGCATGATTTGCCCAAATAGTCAAATAATATGACTATACGGAAGCGACCTTCCGTGAAATAGTGCTTTCCGCCGCCTCGAAGGCCGGCCTGAGGGTGTCTTGTTACCGACGACGCCCCGGATAACACTTGGGAGAAGCACGCCTCATGACCCTCAAAGCCCTCTTTGCGGCCAGCGCCTCGGCCGCCCTGTTGCTCGCGCTGCCGGCGAACGCTGCAGAGCTGACCATCGGCTTCTCGCAGATCGGATCGGAATCCGGCTGGCGCGCGGCCGAGACGTCGGTCTCCAAGCAGGAGGCCGCCAAGCGCAAGGTCAATCTCAAGATCGCCGACGCGCAGCAGAAGCAGGAAAACCAGATCAAGGCGATCCGCTCCTTCATCGCGCAGAATGTCGACGCGATCTTCCTCGCGCCCGTCGTCGCGACCGGCTGGGATGCGGTGCTGAAGGAAGCCAAGGAAGCCAAGATTCCCGTCGTGCTGCTCGACCGCGACATCGACCCGTCGGGCAAGGACCTCTATCTCACCGCCGTCACCTCGGACAGCGTGCACGAAGGCGAGGTCGCCGGCGACTGGCTGGCCAAGACTGTCGGCGACAAGGCGTGCAACATCGTCGAATTGCAGGGTACGGTCGGCGCCAGCGTCGCCGCCAACCGCAAGAAGGGCTTTGACACGGCGGTCGCCAAGCACGCCAACCTCAAGATTGTGCGCAGCCAGACCGGCGACTTCACCCGCGCCAAGGGCAAGGAAGTCATGGAAAGCTTCATCAAGGCCGAAGGCGGCGGCAAGAACATCTGCGCGGTCTACGCCCACAACGACGACATGATGGTGGGTGCCATCCAGGCGATGAAGGAAGCCGGTCTCAAGCCGGGCAAGGACATCCTCACTGTGTCGATCGACGCGGTTCCCGACATCTTCAAGGCAATGGTTGCCGGCGAAGCCAATGCCACGGTCGAGCTGACGCCGAACATGGCGGGTCCGGCCTTCGACGCCGTCGCTGCCTTCAAGGAAAAGGGCACCGTTCCGCCGAAGTGGATCCAGACCGAATCCAGGCTGCTCACCGCCACCGACAATCCGCAGAAGGAATACGACAGCAAGAAGGGCCTCGGTTACTGAGGCGGGCGTTTCGCCGGACCACGCCTTGTGGTCCGGCACCCCCTTCGCAATCGTTGCGCGAACGAATAGGCTGGGCGTCCGTAGCATAAGCGGGCGCCGCTGGGAGTGACGTCGTTATGGAGAACAGCCTTGATCCTGCTCCGTCCCTCCTGGAGGTGCGCGGGATCAGCAAGAGCTTTGCCGCGGTGCGCGCGTTGCAGGAAGTGGACTTCACGCTTCGCGCCGGCGAGATCCATGCTCTGCTCGGCGAGAACGGCGCCGGCAAATCCACGCTGATCAAGGTCATCACCGGCGTGTTCCCACGCGATGCCGGGCTTGTCAGGCTGGGCGGCGAAGAGGTTGCGCCGCGTTCGGCCAAGGCGGCGCTTGAGGCCGGCATTGCCACCGTTTACCAGGAAGTCAATCTGCTGCCGAACCTATCGGTGGCGCAGAACCTGTTTCTCGACCGCCAGCCGATGCGCTTCGGGATCGTGCGCGAAGGTGAGATGCGCCGCCGCGCAAAGGTGCTGCTTGCGGATTTCGGTCTCGACATCGATGTGGCCGCACCGCTCGGCAATTATTCGGTGGCCATCCAGCATGTCACCGCGATCGCGCGCGCGGTCGATCTCTCCGCCCGCGTGCTGATCCTGGACGAGCCAACCGCGAGCCTCGATCGCCACGAGGTCGAGATTCTTTTTGGCATCATGCGCCAGCTGGCGAAGCGCGGCATCGGCATCGTCTTCGTGAGCCATTTCCTCGACCAGGTCTACGAGATCTCCGACCGCATCACTGTCTTGCGCAACGGCCGCCTGGTCGGCGAGCGCGAGACAGCCTCGCTGCCGCGGCTCGAATTGATCCGGATGATGCTGGGCCGCGAGCTGGCCGAGACCACCGGCGCGCGCACGGCGACGAGCGACCGTCTGCCGCGCGAGGTCTGTGCGAGCTTCCAGAATTACGGCAAGGCGGGCTACGTCGCCCCCTTCAATCTCGAGCTGCGTCATGGCGAGGTTGTCGGCCTCGCCGGGCTGCTCGGCTCGGGACGGACCGAGACGGCGCGGCTGGTGTTCGGCGCCGAGCGCGCCGATGGCGGGCAGGCGATGGTCGCGGGCGCTTCCATACGGCTGCAGTCGCCGCGCGACGGTGTGCGCCACGGCTTCGGCTATTGCCCGGAAGAACGCAAGACTGACGGTATCGTCGCCGAGCTCACCGTGCGCGAGAACATTGTACTCGCGCTTCAGGCCAAGCGCGGCCTGCATCGGCCGCTGTCGCGCCGCGAGCAGGACGAAATCGCGAAGCGCTACGTCAAGATGCTCGATATCCGTCCTCCGGATCCAGAGCGGCCCGTCGGCCTGCTATCCGGCGGCAATCAGCAAAAGGCGCTGCTGGCGCGCTGGCTGGCGACGTCACCACGGCTCCTCGTGCTGGATGAACCGACGCGCGGCATCGACGTTGGTGCGCACGCCGAGATCATTCGCCTCATCCGCGAGCTGTGTGACGACGGGCTGGCGCTGCTCGTGATCTCCTCCGAGCTCGACGAGATCGTGACGTATTCCGATCGCGTGATCGTGCTGCGCGATCGCACGCATGTCGAGGAGCTCTCGGGCGAGGCGATCGACGTCACCAATATTCTCGGGGCCATTGCCGCCGATGGCGCGGCGATGCAAGAGGCACGGGCATGACAGCGTTGTTGCCGCGCCGCGGCCTTGCCCAGATCCTGGCGCTGATCGTTATCCTTGCGGTCGACCGCGTGGTGTCGCCGCAGTTCTTCGACCTGCGCCTTCAGGATGGCCGCCTGTTCGGCAGCCTGATCGACGTGCTCGATCGCGGCACGCCAGTGGCGCTGCTCTCGCTCGGCATGGTGCTGGTGATCGCGACACGCGGCATCGATCTTTCGGTCGGCGCGGTGATGGCCATCTGCGGCGCGATCGCGGCGAGCCTCGCCGATAGTTACAGCCTGCCGGTGGTGCTGGCGGCTGCGCTCGGCGCCGGGCTCGTCTGCGGATTGTGGAACGGCTTCCTTGTCGCCGTGCTCGGCATGCAGCCGATCGTGGCGACGCTGATCCTGATGGTGGCAGGGCGCGGCATCGCCCAGCTTATCACCGAGGGGCGCATTGTGACCTTTACCTCGCCGGATCTGGTCTGGCTCGGCAACGGCGCTATTCTCGGCGTCCCGGTCCCGGTCGTAATCGCGCTTGGCATGTTGATTCTGACCGGAGCGGTGGTTCGTGGCTCCGCGCTCGGGCTCCTGATCGAGGCGACCGGTGGCAACGCCCGGGCCAGCGAGCTTGCCGGCGTTGGTACCCGCGCGATGATTCTGGCGGTCTATGTCTGGTGCGGTGTCTGCGCTGCGCTCGCCGGCGTGATCGCAGCTGCTGACATCATGGGCGCGGATGCCAACAATGCCGGCCTCTGGCTGGAGCTGGACGCCATTCTTGCGGTCGTGATCGGCGGAACTTCGCTGTTCGGCGGGCGCTTCAGCCTGGTTCTGGCGGTGTTAGGCGCGCTGATCATCCAGACCATGAACACCGGTATCTTGCTGTCCGGCTATCCGCCGGAGTTCAACCTGCTGGTCAAAGCTGTGGTGGTGCTCGCAGTGCTGCTGCTACAATCGCCAAAACTGTCCGGCTTTGCCGGCATCATGGCGCGTTTGCGGAGGGCGAACCCATGAAAGGCCTCTCGCCACTCCTGATCACGGCCATCGTTCTCGTCGCGGGCTTCGCAGCTTGCGCAGTGCAGTTTCCCAACATCGCCTCCACCCGCGTAATCGGCAATCTCCTTACCGATAACGCCTTCCTTGGCATCGTCGCGACCGGCATGACCTTCGTGATTATCTCCGGCGGGATCGATCTCTCGGTCGGTTCCGTCATCGGCTTCACCACCGTGTTCGTCGCGCTTGCGATCGAGCGCTGGGGCGTGCCGCCGCTGGTCGCTTTCGTCGCCATCCTCGTCCTTTCGGCGGCCTTTGGAGCTGCCATGGGCGCGATCATCCACGTCTTCGATCTGCCGCCTTTCATCGTGACGCTCGCCGGGATGTTCCTGGCGCGTGGCGCAAGCTTCCTGCTCTCGACGGAATCGGTGCCGGTCACCGCGCCGATTTATTCAACCGTATCCGATTTTGCATTGCGGATGCCCGGCGGGGGACGGCTGAGCGCGATAGCGATCATCATGCTGGCCATCGTGATCGGCGGCGCCCTTCTGCTCCATCTGACCCGCTTCGGTGCCAATGTCTATGCACTCGGCGGCAACAGAGCGACCGCCAGCCTGATGGGCGTCGCGGTCGGCAAGATGACGGTGAAAATCTACATGCTGTCGAGCCTGTTCGCAGGCATCGCCGGCATCGTGTTCTCGTTCTACACAAGCGCCGGATATTCGCTCTCCGCCGTCGGCGTCGAGCTCGACAGCATCGCGGCGGTGGTCATCGGCGGCACGCTGCTCACGGGTGGACAGGGCTCGGTGATCGGTACCTTCCTCGGTGTGCTGATCCAGGGCATGATCCAGACCTACATCAATTTCGACGGCACGCTGTCGAGCTGGTGGACCAAGATCGCGACCGGCATCTTGCTGTTCGCCTTCATTGCCCTTCAGCAAGGGTTGGTTGCGCTGGCGCGCCGACCGGTGGCAAAGCGCGTGGGAGCAGCCCCATGACCTCGCGCATTGTCGTTATCCCGACACGACGGGCCCATTCGAACCATGCGGAGGTGTCCCGCTCGATCGGCGTCGACATCATCGCCGGCCGCTATGCGGAAGGAGTGCGGCTTCCGGGCGATGCCGAACTGACGGCGATGTTTGGCGTGTCGCGGCCGGTGCTCCGCGAGAGCGTGAAGACGCTGGTCGCCAAGGGACTGCTCACCACCAAGGCCCGGGTTGGTACCGTCGTGCGAGGGCGCGCCGCCTGGAACATGTTCGACGCCGATGTGCTCGCCTGGCATCTCGACGCCGGCATCGACCGGCGCTTTCTCAATGATCTCGCCGAAATACGTCTTGCGGTCGAACCGCGCGCAGCAGCGCTCGCGGCCAAGCGCCGTTCGGAGGAAGACATCGCCGAGCTGCGACGCAGCATGGACCGCATGCGGCACGAAACATCCGAGTCCGTTGGCTTTGCCGAAGCCGACCTTGCCTTGCACCTTGCGGTGGCGCGAGCATCCGGCAATCCGTTCATGCGCTCCATCGGTCATGTGATTGAGGCTGCCTTGCGTACGGCTTTCATGCTCAGTGCACCGGCTGGGTCGGAGGACCGCGAGATTGCCTTGGTCTGGCACCAGAAGATCGCCGATTCGATCGCAGCCGGTGACGCTGATGCTGCGGCCGAGGCCATGGCCTTTGTCATTCACAACGGCATGCGCCGGCATAAGGAAATGGCGGCCGAGACAGCGCCGGCCGTACCTGTGGAATCTGGAGAAAGTTCGTGACGGATCTTCGTATCGCCATTGTCGGGTTCGGCAAGATCGCGCGCGACCAGCATGTCGGTGCGATCGCCGCGACGTCAGGCGCCATGCTTGCCGCCGTTGCCAGTCGTAATGCGTCGCTGCCGGGCCTGCCGCATTTTGCGACCATCGAGGAGCTGCTGGAGAAGGGCCCGGAGATCGACGCAGTGTCGCTCTGCACGCCGCCGCAGGTACGACGCGCCCAAGCCGCCGCGGCGCTCGCCGCCGGCAAGCATGTCATGCTGGAGAAGCCGCCCGGCATCGGCGTTGCCGAGCTCGATCCGCTGGTGGCGATGGCGGCGGATGCAAGGCGCACCTTGTTTGCCACCTGGCATTCGCGCCACGCGCCGGCTGTCGAGCCGGCCCGTGAATGGCTGGCGACGCGCCAGATCAAGTCGGTGCACATCATCTGGAAGGAAGACGTCCGCGTCTGGCATCCCGGCCAGACCTGGATCTGGGAGCCCGGCGGGCTCGGCGTGTTCGATCCCGGCATCAATGCGCTGTCGATCCTGACCCGCATCCTGCCAAAGCCGGTGTTCGTTACCGCGGCCGAACTTGCCTTTCCCTCCAATTGCCAGTCGCCGATTGCCGCCAACCTGACACTGACCGACATCAACGGCCTGCCTGTTACGGCCGAGTTCGACTTTCGTCAGACTGGGCCGCAGAGCTGGGATATCGTCGCGGAAACCGATCAGGGCCGGATGACGTTGTCCCGCGGCGGCAGGATCATGGCGGTCGACGGCAAGGTTGTTGCCGAGGCGCCAGATGAGGAATATCGAGAACTCTACCGTCACTTCGTCAAGCTCGCGGCTTCAGGCGCGAGCGATGTCGACCTGGCGCCGCTTCGTCTCGTCGCCGACTCTTTCCTGCTCGGCAAGCGTCATATCGTCGAACCGTTTGTGGACTAGACATGGTCGGTGCGAAAACAACCAAAGACGTTTTCGGAATGCTCCCGGACGGACGCAATGTCGAGCGTATCGTGCTGCGCGGGGAGGGCGGGTTTGAGGCTCGCATCATCACCCATGGCGCGGTGATCCAGGCGCTGATCGCGCCGGACGCCAGGGGCGGCACCGACGACGTCGTGCTTGGCCACGACGCCTTCGCGGGCTATCTCGCCGAACGCAAGTTCTTTGGTGCGACCGTCGGCCGCTACGCCAACCGCATCGCGAACGGACGGTTTTCACTGGATGGCGAGGCCTTCCAGCTTCCAATCAACAACGGCCCCAACGCCCTGCATGGCGGCCTCGACGGCTTCGACCGCAAGCTCTGGGACATTGCCGACCTAGACGACGGCGCCAGTCCCGCAGTCACGCTGACCTATACGAGCCCGCATGGCGAGGAGAACTATCCCGGCAAGCTCGATGTGCGCCTGACCTATCGCGTCACCGGCCCGGCTGAACTGTCGCTCACGATGGAGGCGCGGACCGACCGGCCGACCATCGTGAACCTCACCAATCACAGCTTCTTCAATCTGGAAGGTGCCATGTCGGGCACGTCCACCCTCGATCACAAACTGACGGTCGCGGCAGAGCATTTCCTGGCCATTGATCCCTCTGCCATTCCGTTGCCGGAGCCGCCGCGCTCGGTGGCCGGCACAGCATTCGACTTCCGCGAGGCCCGCGTTGTCGGCGCGCGCATCCGCGAGAACGATCAGCAATTGCGGAATGGCAAGGGCTACGATCACACTTATTGCCTTGCGCGCGATGGCAAGCTTGCGCTCGCGGCCCGGCTCGAAGCACCGCTTTCAGGGCGGATCATGGAGCTGTTCACCGACCAGCCCGGCCTTCAGGTCTACTCCGGCAACTATCTCGACGGTACGATCTCGGGCAAGGGGGGCAAGCTGATCCGGCAGTCGGATGCCATTTGCCTGGAACCGCACATCTGGCCGAATGCGCCGAACCGACCGGACTTTCCGAGCCCGCGCCTCGATCCCGGCGGGGTCTACCGGCATCACACCGTCTATCGTTTCGGCGTGAGGTCGCCATGATGGAAGAGGTGCCGACATCGGTTCTGTCCGATCATCCTTGCCATCTCGGCGAAGGCCCGACCTACGACGTCACCACGAATACCGCGTGGTGGTTTGACATTCGCGAGGGGAAGCTGTTCGAGGCGGACCTCGGCAACGGCGCAATCCGTGTCCACGCGCTCGGCCGGATGGCGAGCGCGCTCGGGCGGATCGACGCCGAGCGGCAGCTCATCGTTGCGGAGGATGGCCTCTACGTCCGCACGCTCGCCGACGGCGCAATGACGCTGTTCTGCCCGCTCGAAGCGGATAATCCCGCCACACGCTCCAATGATGGCCGCGTGCATCAATCCGGAACGTTCTGGATCGGCACCATGGGGCGCAGGGCCGAGCGGGGCGCCGGTGCCATCTACGCGCTCCACCGCGGCAAGATCTCGACGCTGTTTTCGGGTATCAGCATTCCAAACTCGATCTGTTTCTCGCCGGATGGCGCGACGGGCTATTTCGCGGACACCGCGCGTGCGATGCTTTATGCGGTGCCGCTCAATCCCGACACGGGCCTTCCGCGCGGCGAGCCGGAAATCTTGCTCCGCCACACCGGCGTCGGCGGGCTTGACGGCTCGGTGTGTGATGCCGACGGGCAGATCTGGAATGCCTGCTGGGGCGCCAGCCGCGTCGATGTCTATTCTCCGCAAGGCGAACGCCTGCGCTCGCTGCCGGTGCCGGCCAAGCAGGCAAGTTGTCCTGCTTTCGTCGGCACGGATCTGTCGCGCCTGCTCGTGACATCCGCCTGGCAGGACATGGATGCGGAGGCGCGCGCCGCCGATTTGCAAGCCGGTTGCACTTTTCTGCTACAAGCTTCCGCGCGCGGTCGCGCGGAGCCCGATGTCACGCTCGCATAGGAGATCCGAACACCGACCTCTACCGACGTACTGAACGAGTTAAGAAACAGTCTGACACCCAACGGGAGTGAAGCATGTTGAAATTGAAGACGACATTTCTCGCGATAGCGCTGGCCGGCGCTGCAACAATGGCCACGGGGCTGACGGCCTCCGCGCAGGAGAAGGCAACCGTCGGCATCGCCATGCCGACCAAGTCCTCGGCGCGCTGGATCGACGACGGCAACAACATGGTGAAGGTGCTGAAGGAGCGCGGCTACAACACCGACCTGCAATATGCCGAGGACGACATTCCGAACCAGCTCTCGCAGGTCGAGAACATGGTGACCAAGGGCGCCAAGGCGCTGGTGATCGCCGCGATCGACGGCACCACGCTGTCCGACGTGCTCAAGCAGGCCAAAGCAAAAGGCATCATCGTGATCGCCTATGACCGCCTGATCCGCGGCACGCCGAATGTCGACTATTACGCGACGTTCGACAATTTCCAGGTCGGCGTGTTGCAGGCGGAGTCCATCGAGAAGGGGCTTGGCCTCAAGGAGGGCAAGGGTCCCTTCAACATCGAGTTGTTCGGCGGCTCGCCCGACGACAACAACGCTTACTTCTTCTACAACGGCGCGATGAGCGTGCTGAAGCCCTATATCGACAGCGGCAAGCTCGTGGTCGCCTCCGGCCAGATGGGCATGGACAAGGTCGCGACCTTGCGCTGGGACGGCGCTACCGCCCAGGCCCGCATGGACAATCTGCTCAGCGCCTACTACGGCAACAAGAAGGTCAACGCGGTGCTGTCGCCCTATGACGGCCTCTCGATCGGCATCATCTCCTCGCTGAAGGGCGTCGGCTACGGCAGCGCCGATCAGCCGATGCCGATCATCTCGGGTCAGGACGCCGAGGTTCCTTCGATCAAGGCGATGCTGCGCGGCGACCAGTATTCGACCATTTTCAAGGACACCCGCGATCTCGCCAAGGTGACCGCCGACATGGTCGATGCCGCACTTGCCGGCAAGCAGGTCACGGTCAACGACACCAAGACCTACGAGAACGGCGCCAAGACCGTGCCGTCCTATCTGCTGAAGCCGGTCGTGGTGTATAAGGACAATTGGGAGAAAGTCCTGATTGACAGCGGCTACTACAAGAAGTCGCAATTCCAGTAGGACTCTCAAATTTCCCTCTCCCCGTTCGCGGGGAGAGGGACGTAACGGATGGGACGCGACGACGATGACCGCCATGCTGGAGATGCGCAACGTCAGCAAGAGCTTTGCGGGCGTACAGGCGCTGCGTGACGTCAATTTCTCGGTCGAGGCCGGCCAGATCCATGCCCTCGTTGGGGAGAATGGCGCCGGTAAATCGACCTTGATGAAGGTGCTGAGCGGGGTCTACCCGGCGGGCAGCTATGAGGGCACCATCATCTTTGATGGCGAGGAGCGCCGCTTCCGCGACATCAACGATTCCGAGGCGCTCGGCATCATCATCATCCATCAGGAGCTGGCGCTGATCCCTCTGATGTCGATCGCGGAGAATATTTTTCTCTCGCATCCGCCGTCAAAATTCGGCGTGATCGATCGTGACGAGGTGTACAAGCGCACGCGTGATCTGCTGGCCCAGGTCGGCCTGAAGGAATCGCCGGATACGCTGATCACCGATCTCGGTGTCGGCAAGCAGCAATTGGTCGAGATCGCCAAGGCACTGTCCAAACGCGTCCGCATGCTGATCCTGGACGAGCCGACCGCGAGCCTGAATGAGGCCGACAGCGCCGCGCTGCTCGAACGCCTCATGAAATTCCGCGAGCAGGGCATCGGCTCGATCCTGATCTCGCACAAACTCAATGAAGTTGCCCGCGTCGCCGATCACATCACCGTGCTGCGCGACGGGCGTACCGTCGACAGCATCGATTGCCGCGCCGAGGCGATTCAGGAAGACCGCATCATCCGCAGCATGGTCAACCGCGACCTTGCCCATCGCTTCCCCGAGCGGAGCGCCAAGATCGGCGAACCGGTGCTCGAGGTTTCGAACTGGTCGGTCTACCACCCCATTCATCCCGAACGGCAGGTGATCAAGAACGTCAATTTCGGTGTCAGGCGCGGCGAGGTCGTCGGTATCGCCGGACTGATGGGCGCCGGACGTACCGAGTTCGCCATGAGCCTGTTCGGCCGCTCCTGGGGCGCCAATGTCACCGGCCGCATCGCGCTTGAGGGCCGTGAGATCGTGCTGTCCAGTGTCGCTGCCGCGATCGATGCCGGCCTTGCCTATGTCACCGAGGATCGCAAGCAGCTCGGCCTGATCCTGGCCGACGACGTCCGCAAGAACATCACGCTGGCAAGCCTCGACCAGGTCGCGCCGGGGACGGTGATCGACGACATCGCCGAGCTGAAGGTCGCCAGCGACTACCGCAACCGCATGCGGATCCGCTGCTCCGACGTCTATCAGGAGACTAGCCAGCTCTCGGGCGGGAACCAGCAGAAGGTGGTGCTGTCGAAATGGCTGATGACCGACCCCAAGGTGCTGATCCTGGACGAGCCGACCAGAGGCATCGACGTCGGTGCAAAATACGAGATTTACTGTATCATCAACGAGCTGGCGGAGGCCGGCCGCGGCGTTGTAGTCATCTCCTCGGAGATGCCCGAACTGCTCGGCATCTGCGACCGCATCTGCGTCATGAATGACGGCGCCTTCGTCGGCGAGTTCCCGGGCGCCGAGGCGACACAGGAAAAGATCATGCGCGCCATCATGCGCAACGAACGAAACAATGGAAAAGGCGCGGTCGAAGCCGCGGAGATGGGAGGTCTGCGGCCATGACCGACAAGACGGTTTCGCTGCCTGAGGAGCGCCGGCACGGCAGCTTCATCAAGAACAATCTGCGCAACTACGGCATGCTGATGTCGCTATTGGCGATCATGCTGTTCTTCCAGGTCATGACCAGCGGCACGCTGCTCCAGCCGCTCAACCTGACCAATTTGGTGCTCCAGAACAGCTATATCGTCATCATGGCGCTGGGTATGTTGCTGGTGATCGTCACCGGCCATATCGACCTGTCGGTCGGTTCGGTCGCCGGCTTCGTTGGCGCGGTCGCCGCGCTCCTGATGGTGACCTACAAGGTCGATTACACGCTCGCGTTCCTCATCTGTCTCGCGGTCGGGGCGGCTATCGGCGCGGCGCAAGGCTATTGGGTCGCCTATTTCAAGATCCCGTCCTTCATCGTGACGCTGGCGGGCATGCTGGTGTTCAAGGGGCTGGCGCTTGCCGTGTTACAGGGCCAGTCGCTCGGGCCGTTCCCGTCGACCTTCCAGAAACTGTCGTCGGGCTTCATTCCGGAACTCCGGTTCGACGTGACCGGTAATATCGTCGCAGTTCTACTTGACCCCGGTGCACTACACCCGACGTCGATGCTGATCGGCGTCTTGCTGGCGCTGGGGCTGGTCTACGCCAGCGCCAAGGGCCGCGCGCGTGAAGTGGCGCACGGCATCGAGGCCGAGCCTTACGCGTTCTTCCTCGGCAAGAGTGTGGTGCTCGCCTGTGCCGTCCTGTACTTCACCTATCTGATCGCGACCTATCGCGGCCTGCCCAATGTGCTCGTGATCATGAGCGTCCTGATCGCGCTCTACGGCTTCGTCACCCGCCGCACCGTGATCGGCCGGCAGATCTATGCCGTCGGCGGCAACGCCAAGGCGGCGGGACTGTCGGGCATCAAGACCGAGCGGCTGACCTTCTTCACCTTCGTCAACATGGGTGTCCTGGCCGCGCTTGCCGGTCTCGTCTTCGCCGCGCGTCTCAACACCGCAACGCCCAAGGCAGGTCTGGGCTTCGAGCTCGACGTCATCGCCGCCTGCTTCATCGGCGGCGCCTCGGCCTATGGCGGCGTCGGCCGCGTCGGCGGCGCCGTGGTCGGCGCCATGATCATGGGCGTCATGAACAACGGCATGTCCATCCTCGGCATCGGCATCGACTACCAGCAGGTCATCAAGGGCCTGGTGTTGCTCGGCGCGGTGTGCATCGATGTGTATAACCAGCGGCGGTAGGGAATAAATCAGCCGCGGGGTGGGGCCGCAGCGCCACCCCAGAAGGTACAATTTTCCTCAATTCCGACCACGGCGTCGGCATCGCCTCCGTGCCAATGCCTCGCCTTGACCACGATTTTGGCTATAGATCCAAAAGTGCCGAACAGCGCGCGGGCAGGGCAGCACCAGTGGCGGCTCAAATCCATGAGATGACGGACGACGAGTATGAGGTGCGGCTTCGCATCCTCGTGCGCATTGTTTCCGTCTGCACCCTTGGACTCATCTCCTTCGCGGCGGGCTTGCTGATCGGAGCCTTTGTGCTTTTTTGACGCGGGCGCCGCCGCCAGCCGGCGATGTCAACCGCGGCCGGCAGCTTCTTCAAACCTGCAATGAAGGCCGCGCCCGCGCGTTGAGGCCTGAGCTATTGCTCAGCATCTGGGTATATGATCGAATAACCGGATGGACCAGGACAGGCCAAAACCCGATCTGATCGTCTTCGATTGCGACGGCGTGCTCGTTGACAGCGAGCTGCTGAGCTGTCGCTGCCTGTCGGAAGTGCTGGCGCAGTTTGGCGTTCAGCTCACCGTAGAGCGGGCGCTCGAGCTCTTCCTTGGACGCAGCGCGAAGGCGGTCGAGGAGCACTATCGCGATCTTGGACAGGTCCTGCCTCAGGATTTCCTGCCGTGCCTGAAGGCGCGCGTGCTCGAGACGTTTGCCGGGGCACTCCAGCCGATCCCTGGCGTCGGCCTGGTGCTGTCCGAATTGAAAACGCCGTGCTGCGTCGCATCGTCGAGCGACCTCGACCGCGTCTCGCTGTCGCTTGATGTGACCGGCCTCGCTCGGCATTTCGGTGACCGGCTCTACACCGCGCAGATGGTCAGGCACGGCAAGCCGGCGCCGGATCTCTTTCTTCACGCAGCCGCGAAGATGCTGGCCGATCCCGCCCGTACGCTCGTGATCGAAGACAGCGTCAGCGGTGTGCGGGCAGGCAAGGCGGCGGGGATGACGGTCTGGGGATTTGTCGGCGGTGGCCATTACCGCGACCGCGATGGCCGCGCTATATTGTCGGCGGCCGGAGCCGATCGGGTCTTCGGGCGGATGAGCGATTTCTGGGAGGCGTGAGGCCGCATGGCCGCCGAGAACGAAAAATCGAGGCTCGACGACGCCGCCCGCGCCGGCTGGCTCTATTTCATTGCCGGTCACACCCAGGACGAGATCGCAAAGATGCTCCAGGTGTCGCGTGCCTCGGCGCAGCGGCTGGTATCGCTGTGTCTCGCCGAGCGGCTGATCACGTTCCGGCTCGAACATCCGATTGCCGCCTGCATGGAACTGGCCGCACGGTTGAAGGAGCGGTTTGACCTCAGCCATTGCGAGGTGGTGCCGGCTGATCCTGCGGCGCCGCAGGCAACTGCTGGTATCGCAGAGCGCTGCGCCAATCTGCTGGACGCGACGCTCCGCTCGGAGACGCCTGTGATCGTCGCGCTCGGCACGGGGCGAGCGGTGCGCGCCGCCGTCGAACGCGTCACGCCGATCGACCGGCCCAACCATCAGATCGTCTCGCTGGTCGGCAACATCTCCGCCGACGGCTCGGCGAGCTTCTACGACACCGTCGGCCGGCTCGCGGACCGCACCGGCGCGCGGCATTATCCGATGCCGCTGCCCTTTCTGATGTCGTCGGAGGACGAGCGCAACAAGATGGTGCGGATCGAGCCGATCGCAAAGGTGAAAGCGGTCGCGGCCAAGGCCGATTTGCGCCTCGTCGGCATTGGCCAGATGGACCAGAGGGCGCAGGTCCATATCGACGGCTTCGTTACGCGCGACGAATTGTTCGAGATGATGCGGCAGGGCGCCATCGGCGAGATCACCGGCTGGGCCTATGATTCCAAGGGCCGCTTGCTCAAGGCCGGCACCAACAAGCGCCTCACCAGCATTCCGCCGGAGGTGCCGGCCAAGGCCACGACCATCGGTGCCGCAATCGGTGCGGCCAAGGTGGCCGCGATCGCGGCCGCGCTGAACGGGCGCCTGATCAACGGTTTGATCACGGACGAGGCCACTGCAAGGGCGATCCTGGAGCGGTAGGGCCGCCAGGCTCGACGTCGTCATGCCCGGGCTCGTCCAGGACAAGCCCGGGCATGACGACGTTCGTCCGTGCTGAGCTCTTTCATCTTTCCCGCACCGCAGCACTCATAAGTTGCCGAAACACCCTCACGCCTGCTTGACAAGCGCGACACCTCAGTCGAACATACGCCCAACGCGTGGGCATATGCTCAAAACGCGAGTTGAGGGAGGACACCGTGAAACACATTCTGGGCGCCGTCTGCGGCGCGTCCGTACTGCTTGCCGTCCCCGCGATGGCGGAAACGACCCTGACGATCGCCACCGTCAACAATGGCGACATGATCCGCATGCAGGGGCTGACCAGCGAATTCACCAAGGCGAACCCCGACATTTCAGTGAAATGGGTGACGCTGGAGGAGAACGTGCTGCGCCAGCGCGTCACCACCGACATCGCCACCAAGGGCGGCCAGTTCGACGTGCTGACCATCGGCACCTACGAGGTGCCGATCTGGGCCAAGAAGGGCTGGCTGTTGCCGCTCGCCAATCTCGGCGCCGATTACGACGTCGCCGACCTCCTGCCGAAGATCAAGGACGCGGTTTCCGCAGACGGCAAGCTCTACGCTGCGCCGTTCTACGGCGAGAGCTCGATGGTGATGTACCGCACCGATCTGTTCGACAAGGCCGGCCTGAAGATGCCGGAAAAGCCGACCTGGGATTTCGTCATCGACGCCGCCAAGAAGATCACTGACAAGAACGGTGGCGTCTACGGCATCTGCCTGCGCGGCAAGGCCGGCTGGGGCGAGAACATGGCGTTCCTTTCGGCGATGGCTAATTCCTACGGCGCGCGCTGGTTCGACGAGAAGTGGGAGCCGCAGTTCAACACGCCGGAATGGAAGACGACGCTCACGACCTACGTCAATTTGATGAAGGATGCCGGACCTCCCGGCGCGAGCTCGAACGGTTTCAATGAAAACCTGGCGCTGTTCGACGCCGGCAAGTGCGGCATGTGGATCGACGCGACGGTCGCGGCGTCCTTTGTCACCAACCCGAAGGACTCCAAGGTCGCCGACAAGGTCGGCTTTGCGCTCGCGCCCAACACCGGCCTTGGCAAGAATGCCAACTGGCTGTGGGCCTGGAACCTCGCGATTCCCGCGGGCTCGAAGAAGACTGAGGCTGCCGAGAAGTTCATCGCCTGGGCGACCAGCAAGGACTACACCAAGCTTGTGGCCTCGAAGGAGGGCTGGGCCAACGTGCCTCCGGGCACGCGCACCTCGCTCTACACCAATCCTGAATACCTGAAGGCCGCGCCCTTCGCGAAGATGACCCTGGCCTCGATCGACGCAGCCGATCCGAACAAGCCGACCGTGAAGCCGGTGCCTTATGTTGGCGTGCAATATGCCGCGATCCCCGAATTCCAGGGCATCGGCACCCAAGTCGGGCAGCAGTTCTCTGCCGCGCTTGCAGGTTCGATGACGGTCGATGCGGCGCTTGCGGCCGCGCAATCCGCCACCGAGCGCGAGATGAAGCGCGCCGGCTACATCAAGTGAACCTGAGCTCTCCCTGAGCTCAAACTCGCGGCCATCCACTCCTTGCGCGATGGATGGCCGCCTTCTTCCTCCAAACGGAGAGCGCGCGGATGGCAACCCGGCAGACGCAACTCCTTGCGCGGTCGCTCCTGGCGCCGGCCGTCGGGCTGCTCTTCATCTGGATGATCGTTCCGCTCGCGCTGACGCTCTATTTTTCGACGTTACACTACAGTCTGCTCGATCCCGGTTCTGAATCATTCGTCGGCCTCGAGAATTTCCGGTACTTCCTCACCGATCCCGCTTTCCTTGCCTCGCTTCAGAACACGCTGGTGCTGGTCGGCTCGGTGCTGGCGCTGACGATCCTGCTCGGCATTCCCCTGGCGCTGCTGATGGACCAGCCCGTGATCGGCCGCAACATCGTGCGGCTGATGGTGATCGCGCCGTTCTTCGTGATGCCGACGGTCAGCGCGCTGGTCTGGAAGAATTTGCTGATGCATCCGGTCTCCGGCCTGTTCGCGTGGCTGGCAAAACTGGTCGGGCTGACGCCAATCGACTGGTTCACGGACGCGCCGTTGCTCGCGGTCATCCTGATTGTCGCATGGCAATGGCTGCCGTTCGCGACGCTGATCCTGCTCACCGCGCTGCAATCGCTCGACGAAGAGCAGAAGGAAGCGGCAGAGATGGACGGTGCGAATGCGGTCTCGACCTTCATCTACATCACGCTGCCGCACCTCGCGCGCCCGATCACGGTGGTGATCCTGATCGAGACCATCTTCCTGCTGACCGTGTTCGCCGAGATCTTCGTCACCACCGGTGGCGGGCCGGGCCTGCAAACCACCAACATCGCCTTCCTAATCTACTCGCAAGCGTTGATCCAATTCGACGTCGGGAGTGCCTCGGCGGGCGGTCTGGTCGCGGTGGTCATCGCCAACGTCGTCGCCTTCTTCCTCGTCCGCATCGTCGGCCGCAACCTGGAAGCCTAGAAATCATGGCGCGCAAGTCAACGACGCAGCGGGTGGTGGTCTCGACGATCGGGGCATGGTTCTTCGGCTTCCTGATCTTCTTCCCGATCCTGTGGATGGTGCTGGCGAGCTTCAAGACCGAGCTTGAGGCGTTCGCCATTCCGCCGTCCTTCCTGTTCTTCCACTGGACGACGGAGAACTACGCGACCGTGCAGGAGCGCAGCGACTATCTGCTTCACGCGATGAACTCGATCATCATCGCCGGCGGCTCGACCCTGATTGCGCTCGTGATTGCAGTCCCCGCAGCCTGGTCGATGGCGTTCTCGCCGACCAAGCGCACCAAGGACATCCTGCTCTGGATGCTCTCGACCAAGATGATGCCGCCGGTGGGCGTGCTGGTGCCGATCTACCTGATCTACAAGGCCTTCGGCCTGCTCGATTCCCGCATCGGTCTTGTCTTTATCCTTTGCCTCGGCAATCTGCCGATCGTGATCTGGATGCTCTTCACGTATTTCAAGGAAATCCCGCGCGACATCCTGGAGGCCGCCCGGATGGACGGCGCCACGATCGGCCGGGAGCTCATCTATGTGCTGACGCCGATGGCGATCCCCGGGCTCGCATCGACGCTGCTGCTCAATCTGATCCTGGCCTGGAATGAGGCATTCTGGACGCTCAATCTGTCGACCTCGAACGCCGCGCCACTCACCACGTTCATCGCATCCTATTCCAGTCCGGAAGGACTGTTCTGGGCCAAATTGTCGGCCGCCTCGACGCTGGCGATTGCGCCCATTCTTGTCCTCGGTTGGTTCAGCCAGAAGCAGCTCGTGCGCGGGCTCACCTTCGGCGCGGTGAAGTAAAGGGGCAGCCGGATCATGGGTCAGATCACACTTCAGGGCGTGCAGAAATCCTTCGGTCCGGTGCACATCATCAAGGGCGCCGATCTCGACGTCGCCGACGGCTCATTTGTCGTGTTCGTCGGTCCGTCAGGCTGCGGCAAGACCACGCTGCTGCGGCTGATCGCGGGACTTGAGGACGTCACCGGCGGCGCTATCCTGATTGACGGCAAGAACGTCGTCGATACGCCGCCCGCCAAGCGCGGATTGTCGATGGTGTTCCAGTCCTATGCGCTCTATCCGCATATGAGCGTACGCGGCAATATCGGCTTCGGCCTGAAGATGGCGGGATTGCCCAAGGACGAAATCAACCGCAAGGTCGAAGCAGCGGCCGCGACGTTGAACCTCTCGCCCTATCTCGACCGCAAGCCGCGCGAGCTCTCCGGCGGCCAGCGCCAGCGTGTCGCGATCGGCCGCGCTATCGTGCGCGAGCCCAAGGGGTTTTTGTTCGACGAGCCGCTGTCCAATCTGGACGCAGCGCTGCGCGTGCAGATGCGCATCGAGGTGACGCGGCTGCAGAAGCAGCTCGGCACCACAGCGATCTACGTTACCCATGACCAGGTCGAGGCCATGACCATGGCCGACAAGATCGTCGTGCTGAACGCCGGCAAGATCGAGCAATACGGCTCGCCGCTGGAGCTTTACGAGCGGCCCGCCAATCTGTTCGTCGCCGGCTTCATCGGCTCGCCCAGGATGAATTTCGTCACCGGCGACAACGCCGCGCAACGGGGCGCCTCGACGATCGGTGTGCGGCCGGAGCATCTCAAGATCGAGCGTGAGGGGGGCGGCGGCTGGCAGGGCACGATTGCGGTCGCCGAGCATCTCGGTAGCGACACCTTCCTTTATGTCGATGCCGGGCCGCTCGGGATGCTGACCGCGCGCTACATTGGCGAACTCAGCCTGCATGCCGGCGACCGCGTGTCGCTGGTGCCGGACCCTGCGCGCATTCACCGCTTCGACCAAGGCGGGAACGCGCTTCGGAACTAACAAGACACGGGAATACGATCATGTACCTGGAAAAATTCAAGCTGAGCGGCAAGACCGCATTCATCACCGGCGGCGGGCAGGGCATTGGCTTGGCCTGCGCGGAGGCGCTGGCCGAGGCCGGCGCCAGGGTGATCATCGGCGATCGCGACAGCAAGGTTGCAGGCGACGCCAAGACCGCCCTGGGAGCCAAGGGTTTTGACATCGAGACCGCGATCATGGACGTGACCGACACCAGGCGGGTGGCGGAGGTGGCCAACGACCTCGTTGCCCGCTACGGCAAGGTCGACATCCTCGTCAACAATGCCGGTATTGCCCGCAGCGAGACGCCGGCGGAGACCGTGACCGACGAGCACTGGCTCAACGTCATCGACGTCAATCTCAATGGTACCTTCTGGTGCTGCCGCGAATTCGGCAAGCACATGCTCAACGCCGGGAGCGGCGCCATCGTCAATGTCGGCTCGATGTCCGGCTTCATCGTCAACAAGCCGCAGGAGCAGTGCTTCTACAATGCCTCCAAGGCCGGCGTGCACCATCTGACCAAGTCGCTCGCTGCCGAATGGGCCGCGCGCGGCATCCGCGTCAACGCGGTAGCGCCGACCTATATCGATACGCCGCTCAATGCTTTCGTGAAAAGCACCCCTAAAATGTACGACGCCTGGATCGGTGGAACTCCGATGGGACGGATGGGGCAGGTCGAGGAGATCGCCTCGGTCGTCCTGTTCCTGGCCTCCGAAGCGGCGAGCCTGATGACCGGCAGCATCGTGCTGGTGGATGGCGGCTACACTTGCTGGTAGGCTTGCGTCAAAACTGACGGAAGCGACCGGGAGCGACAATGCCGCGAGCGTATATCGGCGTCGATGTAGGGACCACGAGCACGCGGGCAGGGGTGTTTGACGAGGCGGGCAGGCTGCTCGCGACCGCCAAACATCCGATCCGGATCTGGCAAGAAGCCGGCGACATCGTCGAGCAGTCGTCGGAGGATATCTGGCAGGCCTGCGTCAAGTCGGTCAGGGCGGCGATGGCGGAAGCTGCGATTGCGCCCGACAGCGTCGGCGGCATCGGGTTTGATGCGACCTGTTCCCTGGTGGTGCTCGACCGCCACGGTGAGCCGGTCACGGTCAGCGCCTCCGGCGACAGGCAGCGCAACGTCATCGTCTGGATGGATCACCGCGCCATTGCCGAAGCGCGGCTGATCAACGAGACCGCGGACGATGTGCTGCGCTATGTCGGTGGCTCGATCTCGCCCGAGATGCAGATGCCGAAACTCCTTTGGCTAAAGCGGCATCTGCGCGCGAGCTTCGATGCCGCCGGGCATTTTTTCGACCTGGCAGATTATCTGACCTGGCGCGCGACCGGATCGCTCCAGCGTTCGACCTGCACCGTCACCTGCAAATGGAACTACCTCGCGCATGATGGTGGCGGCTGGAGTGCGCAATATTTCAAGCGCATCGGCCTCTCTGACCTTGTCAACGAGAAATACGCCCGTATCGGCACCGAGATCGTCGCCCCCGGCACGCGGCTCGGCGCCGGCCTCACCCGCGCCGCCGCAGCCGATCTCGCTCTGTCGCCGGGCACGCCGGTCGGAGCCTCCCTGATCGATGCGCATGCCGGCGGCATCGGCGCGATCGGCGGGCGCGACGAAGCGGGCGGAACGACTGATGTCACCGATCGCCTCGCCTACATCATGGGAACGTCGGCCTGCATCATGGCGACGACGAAGGAGCCTTGCTTCGTGCCCGGCGTCTGGGGCCCTTATTATTCCGGCATGGTGCCGAACTTCTGGCTCAACGAAGGTGGCCAGTCGGCCGCGGGGGCGGCGATCGACCACCTTCTCAAGTCGCATCCCGGCCACGCGGAAGCGAACGCGGTGGCGCGCAGTGAGGGCGTCGACCTCATCGAGTTTCTCGAACGCCGCATTATCGCACGCGCAGGCGATGCCAGCCGCGCCGCGCTGCTCGCCCGCGATGTTCACGTGCTCCCTGAATTCATCGGCAATCGCTCGCCCTATGCCGATCCCGACACGCGCGCGGTGATCGCGGGCCTCGATCTCGACACTGACGTCAGTTCGATGGAGAGGCTGTTCATTGCAGGCCTCTGCGGGCTGGCCTATGGCTTCGTCGAGGTGATCGAGGCCTTTGCCGCGCACGGCGTGCACGCAGGCATCATGATCATGGGCGGCGGCGCGAGCCGCAGCCCCCTGGTGCGGCAGATCATGGCTGATACGACCGGTCTTACCGTAGCGCTGCCGCAGACCAAGGAGCCAGTGCTGCTCGGCGGGGCGATGCTGGGCGCGGTCGCCGGCGGGGCCTATGCCTCGATCGGCGAGACCATGGCCAAGATGTCGGCGCTCGGACGCAGGAGCGAGCCGACCGCGCCCGACGTGGCGGCGTTTCACACCAGCAAGCGCAAGGTGTACAAGCTGCTGCGTGAGGTCGATCGCGGCAGCCGTGCGGCGATGCGCGACATCGTCAAGGGTTGAGGGCCATGCTGATTTCCTGCGGCGACGCGCTGATCGATTTCGTCCCGACGCGAAGTGCTGCGGGACGCGAGGCCGTGATGCCGGCGGTGGGCGGCTCCTGTCTCAACGTCGCGATCGGCATTGCCCGGCTCGGCGCGCCGACCGGTTTTGTCGGTGGCATCTCGACCGATCTGTTCGGACGTATGATCGCAGATCACGCCGCCGCATCGAATGTCGTGCTCGATCTTGCCACGCGCAGCGATCATCAAACGACGCTCGCCTTCGTCCGCATTGTCGCCGGCGAGTCGCACTACGCCTTCTATGACGCCGAGACCGCGACGCGGAATTGGACTTTTCGGCGTGGGACCATTCCGTTCAAAAATGTCGAAGCCATCCATGTCGGTTCAACCACACTCGTCAACGATCAAGGAGCCGCGGAGACCAAGGCGCTGATCGCGGATGCGCAGGCGTTGTCGACCATCTCCTTCGATCCGAACTGCCGCCCCAATCTGGTCAAGGACAAGCCGGCTTATCTGGCGCGCATGGGCGAGTTCGCCGCCAGTGCCGATCTCATCAAGATGTCGGATATCGACTTCGCCTATCTCTTCGGGGAGGAGCCGTATCAGCAGCGCGCGAGTGCGCTGCTGGGGCAGGGCGCGAGCCTCGTCGCGATTACCCGCGGCAACAACGGTGCCGTCGCCTGGCATGCAAGGGCCGGTGAGATCGAGGTCGAGGCGCCGAAGATCGAGGTCGCCGATACGATCGGTGCCGGCGACAGCTTTCAGGCCGCATTGCTGTTCGCCTTGCACAAGCAAGGCCGTCTCGCCCCATCGCGACTCAAGGACATCAGCACTGACGAGCTCCGGCGCGCGCTGTCCTTTGCCGCCAATTGCGCCGGCCTGACCTGCACCCGCCCCGGCGCCGATCCGCCCTGGAGTCACGAGATCAGCTGGAGCTGGTAAGGCGGCACGGCTTCCGCGATGTTCCGGTGGAGTGCGGCCATGCTCCAGCCGAAATGGACAGGGTGGGTTTGCGCTGGCAAGGTCCCGCGCAACCTGACGCGAGCCTGTCACAATGAGCGACGATCTCTGTTTCCTCACCGCCACCGCTCTGCGCGAGCGCATCGCCAGCAAGAAGGTCTCGCCCGTCGAGGTCACGCGCGCTGTACTCGCGCGCGCCGAGGCGCTCCAGCCCAGGCTGAACTGCTTCATCACGATTTGCGGCGACGAGGCGCTTGCAGAGGCGCGCGAGGCCGAGCGCAAGGTGATGGCGGGTGAACCGCTTGGCCTGCTGCACGGCATCCCCGTCACCGTCAAGGACATCGTCAACACCAAGGGCGTGAAGACCACCTTCGGCGCCGTGCCTTACAAGGACAACGTGCCGACGGATGACGCGGTCGCGGTTGCAAAACTGAGGGCGGAAGGCGCGATCCTGATCGGCAAGACAACGACGCCGGAGTTCGGCAGCAAGTGCCTGACCGACTCGCCTCTGTTCGGCCGCACCCGCAACGCCTGGAGCGCGGAGCGCTCCTCCGGCGGCTCCAGCGGCGGCGCCGCTGTGGCGGTGGCGAGCGGCATTGCGCCCCTCGCAATCGCCACCGATGGCGGCGGCTCGACGCGGATTCCCGCCGCCTGTAACGGCGTGGTCGGATTGAAGCAGAGCAACGGCGTGATCGCGCATAGCCAAGCGCTGGATGCGTTCGGCAATCAGACCTATGTGACGCCGACCACGCGCACCGTGGCCGACACCGCGCTGATGATGCAGGCGATGTCAGGCGAGGATTCCTGCGATCCCTGGTCGATCGGCGTTCCCGTGCCCGATTTCATCGGCACCGCCGCCCCGCGCGGCGATCTGCGCGGGCAAAGGGTTCTGTTCTGCGCCTCTCCGCCTGGACGGCCAGTGTCATCAGACGTCGCGGGGGCCTTCAATGCCAGCCTCGACCGGCTCGCGGATCTGGGTGCCGAGCTCGAGGAATTCCCCGGCGAGGGTTACGACGTCGAGCCGATCTGGCGGGCCATCAACCACACCGTCTGGCGCTCGCGCTTTTCGAAGCTGGTGGCGGAGCATGGGGATGCCCTGAGCGAGGCCTTCGTCAAGCAGATCGCGCTGGCGACCAATGTCAGCGGCGTGGACTACCAGGAGGCGATGTTCGCGCGCACGGCGCTGTTCCGTCGCGTGCAATCCCTGCTTGCGCGCGGGCACCTGCTGGCAATGCCGACCATCACCCGCACCGCGCTGCCGATCGAGCAGGACCTGTTCGGCAGGATCGAGATCGACGGCCAGCAATTCGACAGCGTCCGGCCGCACTGGTTCCCCTGGACCATGCCGTTCAACATGACCGGTCATCCCGCGATCAGCCTGCCCTGCGGCTTCGGCCGCGACGGACTGCCCATCGGGCTCCAACTCGTTGGCCGCTTCCGGGCCGACGCCGAATTGCTGCGCGTCAGCGCGCTGTTCGAGGCCTCGCACGACCTTCTCACCCGCCGGCCGGAATGACGGCATGCATCGGCCGCAAAGGGCTTGCGTCCGGCGTCCGGACATGTTGATCGTGCCGCCGATGAGCCCTGACCCTGATCACGCATGAGCGTATTTGTCCTCCGACGTGTCCTGACATTGCTGGCGACGCTGGTCGGCGCCTCCGTGATCATTTTCCTGGTGCTGGATGCGTTGCCGGGCAATGCCGCCCAGATGCTGATGGGTGCCGATGCGTCGGCCGACGCGGTCCGCGCGCTCACGGTCAAGCTCGGGCTCGATCAGCCGCTTGCGGTCCGCTACCTGCAATGGATCAAGGGTCTCGTCGTCGGGGATCTCGGCAATTCCTATGTCTACGGCACGCCGGTCGCGGGACTGATCGCCGAGCGGCTGGTGCTGACCATTCCGCTCGCGATCATGTCGATGCTGATCACGGTGGTTCTGGCGCTCTCGGCCGGAATCTATACCGCGGCCAATCACAACAAGCTCGGCGACGTCGGCGTGATGTCATTGACCCAGATCGGCATCGCGCTGCCGAACTTCTGGTTCGCCATCCTCCTGGTGCTGCTGTTTGCGGTGCGGTTGCAATGGCTCTCCGCGGGCGGCTTCGCCGGCTGGGACGACGGCATCTGGCTTGGTGTCAAGTCGCTGCTGCTGCCGTCGATCTCGCTTGCCGTGGTGCAGGCCGCGATTCTCGCCCGCGTCACGCGCTCGGCCGTGCTTGAAGTGCTGCGCGAGGATTTTGTGCGCACCGCGCGCGCGAAGGGGCTCGGCAAGCGCGAGGTATTGTGGAGCCACGTGCTGCGCAATGCCATGATCCCCGTCATGACGGTGATGGGCCTGCAATTCGCCAACCTGCTCGCCGGCACCATTGTGATCGAAAATGTGTTCTACCTGCCGGGCCTCGGCCGCCTCATCTTCCAGTCGATTGCGAACCGCGACCTGATCGTGGTGCGCAATTGCGTGATGCTTCTTGCCGCCATGGTGGTCATCGTCAATTTCGTGGTTGACGTGCTCTATGCCTTCATCGATCCCCGCATCAAGGTGCACGACCTGTGAGCGCACAGCTTTCCACGCCGGTTGACGCGTCGGTCGCAACGCGCCCCTTGCCGGCAAAGACCTTCTGGAGTCGCGCGCTGCGCCATCGCAGCTTCGTGCTGGGCGGCGTGCTCAGCCTGCTGGTGGTCGTCTCGGCGCTGCTGTCGCTGGTGTGGACGCCGTGGTCTCCTTACGAGATCGACATCGCCTCGAAGCTCCGGCCGCCCTCGGCGGCACACTGGCTCGGCACCGACTCCTTCGGGCGCGACATCGTCTCGCTGCTGCTCGCGGGTGCGCGCTCCACCATCCTCGTCGGCGTCATCGCGGTCGGCATCGGTCTCACCTTCGGCGTCTGCCTCGGCCTGATCGCTTCGGCCAAGCGCGGCTGGACCGAAGAGATCATCATGCGCTTCTCCGACTTCGCATTCGCCTTTCCTGCCGTGCTTTCGGCGATCATGCTCGCCGCGGTCGCGGGACCCGGCATGGTGACCTCGATCATCGCGATCGGCATCTTCCAGATTCCGACCTTGATCCGGCTGACGCGCGGTTCGGCCAATGCGATCTGGGCGCGTGAATTCGTGCTGGCGGCGCGCGCCTCGGGAAAGGGCGCTTTCCGCATCACCATCGAACACGTCTTGCCGAACATCCTGTCGATCCTGATCGTGCAGGCGACCATCCAGTTTGCGCTGGCGATCCTCGCCGAAGCGGCGCTGTCTTATCTCGGCCTCGGCACGCAGCCGCCGCAACCGTCCTGGGGCCGCATGCTGAACGATGCGCAGACCATGCTGTTCCAGTCGCCGATGCTCGCGGTCTATCCCGGCGCTGCAATCGCGATCGCCGTGCTCGGCCTCAATCTTCTTGGTGATGGATTGCGCGATTTGCTCGATCCGCGACTGGCACGGGAGCGGTGACAATGGCTGATCCCGCCCCCCTGATCGAGGTCGACAATCTCGGCGTCCGCCTCAATACCAGCCGCGGTCCGGCGCAGGCGGTGCGCGGAGTGAGCTTTGCGCTGAAGCGCGGCGAGACGCTTGGGCTCGTCGGTGAATCCGGCTGCGGCAAGTCGGTCACGGCGTTGTCGTTGATGGGGCTGTTGCCGGATAGTGCTGTTATCACCGGCAGCATCAAGCTTGATGGGAGCGAGCTCGCGCGGCTTGCCGATGCCGATTATTGCAAGCTGCGCGGCAACCGGATCAGCATGATCTTCCAGGAGCCGATGACGGCGCTGAACCCGATGCACACGATCGGCCACCAGGTCGCCGAGCCGTTGCGGCGTCACAAGAAATATTCCGCCGCGCAGGCGCGCAGAGAGGCGATTGCGTTGCTCGACCGCGTCGGACTGCCCGATCCCGCCAGGCGCATAGATGCCTATCCGCATCAATTCTCCGGCGGCCAGCGCCAGCGTGTCACGATTGCGATGGCGCTTGCCTGCGAGCCCGATCTGTTGATCGCCGACGAGCCGACCACCGCGCTCGACGTCACCATTCAGGGCCAGATCCTCGATCTCATCGCCGACCTCGTCGAGGAGCGTGGCATGTCGATGATCCTGATCTCGCATGATCTCGGTGTCATCGCCGAGAACGTGCAGCGCATGATGGTGATGTATGGCGGCACCGTCGTCGAGAGCGGGCCGACCGACGAGGTGTTCCGCCGCATGGGCCATCCCTATACGCAAGGCCTGTTCCGCGCCCGCCCAAAGCTCGGCGCGCGCAAGGGGACGCGGCTGACGACGATTGCGGGCACGGTGCCGGAGCTCGCCGATCTGCCGGCGGGATGCGCCTTTGGTGAGCGTTGTCCGCTGGTCCAGGACAAGTGCCGCGCCGCGCTGCCGCCGATGGTCGAGGTCGGCCCCAAGCATGGCGTGCGCTGCGTGCGCACCGATGTCTCGATGGCCGCGAATGTCGGGGCGCTGTCCGCATGACCGCAGCACCTCTTCTCGACGTCAAGGATCTCGAGCAGCGCTACACGCTGCCGCGCGAAAGCCTGTTCCGTCCGCCCGGACAGGTGCGCGCGCTCAACGGCGTCAGCGTGCAGGTCGAGGCCGGCCGCAGCCTCGGCATCGTCGGCGAATCCGGCTCCGGCAAATCCACCTTCGCGCGGGTGGTGATGGCGCTGGAGCGACCGACGGCGGGTCAGGTCGCGATGCTCGGCCGCGACCTCAACCGCATCTCGCCGGACGAATTGCGCCGCGCGCGGCGGGATTTCCAGATGGTGTTCCAGGATCCCTATGGCTCACTCGATCCGCGTCAGACCATCGCGCGTATCGTCGCCGAGCCGCTCACCGTGCTTGATGACGCCGACCGCACCACGTTCCGCGCCCGTGTCGCGACGGTGCTGAAGCAGGTCGGCTTGCGCGAGGCGGACATGGACAAATATCCGCACGAGTTTTCCGGGGGCCAGCGCCAGCGCATCGCGATCGCGCGCGCGCTGATTACCCAGCCGAAGCTGATCGTCGCGGACGAACCCGTCTCCGCGCTCGACGTCTCGGTGCAGGCGCAGGTGCTCAATCTGATGCAGGATCTGCAGGAGCAGTTCGGCCTGAGCTACGTCCTGATCAGCCACGACCTCGCCGTTGTCGATTACCTCTGTGACGAGGTCGCGGTGATGTATCTCGGCCGGGTGGTCGAGCAGGGACGGCCGGAGGATCTGTTCGAGCACTGCGCCCATCCCTATACGCGGGCGCTGCTGGACGCCGTGCCGAGGGCGCGCGCCGGCGGCGGCCGGCGACGGCGCGGGGCCCAGGCGATCGCCTCGCAATCGGCGGCTGCGACCGGATGCCCCTATGTGGCGCGCTGTCCGCTCGCCGACCAGCATTGCCGCGAGGTTCCGCCCTTGCTACGCAGGGTGGGCGAGGGCCATCTCGCCGCCTGCCACAAGGCGGAGGCCGTGATGGCATTGCCGCAGGCGGGCATGGAAGGTTAGTGTCGGCCATGGGAATGGCGTAGTCTTGAAAGACGGAAGGCCGGGGAGTTTGGGCATGTTCAAGAAGCTATCGATCGTCGCTTTTGCCGCGGCATTGGCCGCGGCGCCGCTGCCGGTGCTGGCGCAGAGCAAGAAGGACAGCGTCGTCATGGGCATGACGCTGGAGCCGCCGGGGCTCGATCCCACCAACGCCGCCGCCGCTGCGATCGCCGAGGTCACGCTCTACAACATCTATGAGACCCTGACCAAGATCAACGAGGACGGCTCGACTTCGCCCCTGCTGGCCGAGAGCTGGACCGCGTCGCCCGACCTGAAGACGTATACGTTCAAGCTGCGCAAGGGCGTCAAATTCCAGAACGGCGAGGCCTTTGATTCCGCCGCGGTGAAATTCTCGTTCGAGCGCAACGCGGCCGCGAACAGCACCAACAAGGACAAGAGCCTGTTCCAGAGCTTCGAGTCCGTCGCCGCGCCCGATGCCGACACGGTCGTGATCACCTTGAAGAATTCCGAGCCGAACCTGCCGTTCCTGCTGGGACAGGCCAGCGGCTCGATCGTCGAGCCGAAGAGTGCTGCGACCAACGTGACGCAGCCGGTCGGCACCGGGCCGTATCAGCTTGGCGCCTGGGTCAAGGGCTCCTCGCTCACGCTGAACAAATGGGCCGACTATCGCAACGCGTCTGCGATCAAGCTGTCCAAGGTGACGATCCGCTTCATCTCCGATCCCGCCGCGCAGGCCGCGGCGCTGCTGTCAAACGACGTCGACGCATTTCCGCGCATCGCAACCCGCGTCGTTGCCCAGTTCAAGGCCGATCCGCGCTTTGCCGTTCTGATCGGCGGCTCCAAGGCCAAGACCATCGTGGCCATCAACGAAAAGAAGAAGCCGCTTGACGACGTCAGGGTGCGCCGCGCGATCCTCGCCGCCATCGACCGCAAGGCGATGATCGACGGCGCGGTCGAAGGTTTCGGCACGCCGATCGGCAGCTTCTACACGCCGGGCTCGCTCGGCTATGTCGACACCACCGGTGTCAATCCCTACGACCCCGAGAAGGCGAAGAAGCTGCTGGCGGAGGCGGGCGTCACGACGCCGCTCGAGCTCAGCCTGAAGCTGCCGCCGCCGCCCTACGCGCGGCAGGGCGGCGAGATCCTCGCGGCCCAGCTCGCCAAGGTCGGCATTACCGCCAAGATCGAGAACGTCGAATGGGCGCAATGGCTGTCGCAGGTGTTCGCACCCAACGGTCCGCACAATTTCGACCTCACCATCGTGTCCCATGTCGAGCCGTTCGACCTCGTCAAGATCACCGAACCGGACTACTACCTCGGTTACAACAACGAGGCGTTCAACGCGCTCTACAAGCAGATCGTCTCGACGCCTGACGAGGCCGGCCGCGCCAAGCTGCTCGGCGATGCCCAGAAGATGCTGGCGACCGACGCGGTGGCCGGATTCCTGTTCCAGCCGCAATGGCCGACGGTCATCAACAAGAAGCTGAAGGGTGTCTGGAAGGAAGTCCCGCAGTTCGAGAACGACTTCTCGGCCTGGTCCTGGGAATAGGGCGCGGCATCGTCGCCAAGTCGAAACGACCGCTTCGGCAATGGCCTCTTCCCGCCGGGGAGAGGCCATTGGTTTGGCTGGATCGAAACAGGAGCCGAAAAAACAACCCCATGCACAGTAGCGACGGGATTGAAAGGCTCGAATAAATTTCGGTCTTGCCGAAATCGCTTTGCTCCGTCGGGCAAAACACCGGCATAATGGCATCATCGAAGAAGGCCGCGCCCGCTTTGGTGCGAGGCATCCCTTCCACTGATCCCCGACGCTGAACGTCCGGAACCTCATGCGTCGGCCCGGCGCAGGATCGCAGCTTGCCGTGCAACGCGACCTCCGGCTCATGCATTGGCCGCACCGGATGCAGACCTTGCCGCGCTGTCCTCGTTCGGGACAAGGCTTGCCAAGGATATGGTGCTGATATAATGGTTATATCAAATAATCAAATTGGGGAGATCGCCATGAGGTCTGGTGCTGTATCGGCAGTGACATTGGCTGCCCTTCTTGGAACGACGGCGCTCGCTCGCGCCGATGACGAGACCTGCTCGCCGGTCACCACGGCATCGCTTGCCATTCCCGGCGTCGAGATCGTCGCCACCAAGCTGCAGGAGGCCGGCAACAACCTGCCCAAGCATTGCATCGTGACCGGGCTCGCCAACCGTCGCACCGGTGCGGATGGAAAAACCTATTCGATCCAGTTCGAGATCAGGCTGCCGGTCGATTGGAACGGGCGCTTCCTGCACCAGGTCAATGGCGGCAATGACGGCGTGGTCGTGCCCGCGATGGGGTCAAGCCCCTCAGGTCTTGGATCGGGCGGCACGGTGCCGCTGGCGCGAGGTTTCGCCGTGCTGTCGTCGGACAGCGGTCATTCGGGCTCCGACCCCGCCAACAAGCCACTCGGACTTGCAGCGGGCGCGGCCTTCGGGCTCGATCCGCAGGCGCGGCGCGACTACGGCTACGCCGCCGACATGACGCTCTCGCCGGTCGCCAAGAAGGTGATCGCGCTGCATTACGGCCGCCAGCCGGAGCGCTCCTACATGGCCGGCTGCTCGAACGGCGGACGCCACGCGATGGTCGCCGCCTCCCGCATGCCCGAAAATTACGACGGCTTCCTCGTCGGCAATCCCGGCTTCGATCTGCCGCGCGCCGCGGTCCAGCACGCCTGGGACGTGCAGGCGTTCCTGAAAGCCGATCCGGATCTTCGCAAGTCGATCACCAAGGAGGATGCGCAACTCGTGGCGTCGCGCATCACGGAAGCCTGCGACGCACTCGATGGTGCCAAGGATGGGCTGACGTCCAATCTCGCCGCCTGCCAGAAGGCCTTCGACCTCAAGAGCCTCGTGTGCGCGCCCGGCCAGACCTCGGCCTGCCTGCCGGAAGCCAAAGTCGACGCGCTCAAGACCAGCCTCGCCGGGCCAAAAAATTCGAAGGGCGAAGCGCTCTATTCGGACTGGCCGCTCGACGGCGGCATCGGCACCGGCAACTGGCGCGCCTGGAAAGTCGAGAGTTCGGTCCCGCCCTGGAACAACTATCCGATCATCGCCACGATGGGCGCGGCGTCGCTGAACTACATTTTCTCGACCCCGCCGGCTCCCGTGGAAGGCAGCAGCGACAAGCTCATCGATGCGCTGAAGGCCTACGATTTCGACAGGGACGCGCCGAAAATCTTCGCCAGAGACGGCACATTCACGGAGTCCGCCATGGACTTCATGACGCCGCCCGATGTCGACGACCCCAAGCTCACCGGCCTGCAGGCGGCCGGCCGCAAGATGCTCATCTTCCACGGCCAGGCCGACCCGGTGTTTTCGGTCAACGACACCATCCGCTGGTACGACCGTCTGAACAAGAACGCGCAGGGCCATGCCGATGGGTTCGCCCGCCTTTTCACCATACCGGGCGGGACGCATTGCGGCGGCGGGGTCGCACTCGACAAGTTCGATGCACTGACGGCACTGACCGAGTGGGTCGAGCGCGGCAAGGCGCCGGAGCGGATCATTGCCTCCAGCGATCCCGCCAACAAGGAGATCCCGGCGACATGGAGCGCAAACCGCAGCCGGCCTCTCTGCCCCTATCCGTCATATGCGGCCTATTCCGGTTCAGGCGATATCGAGGACGCGGCGAACTTCGTCTGCAAAACACCGTAGCGCGGCAGCCCGCGCCTCGTCGCTGCAAAGAGCAACTCGGGTCGGAAGAACGGGGAGCGGGCTCCATGGCCTTGACTAAGGCGCGACGGAGTCAGGTTCGATCGGCGTCTGGGATCACCTCTCCCGCAGGGAGAGGTCGGATCGCTTCGAAGATGCGATCCGGGTGAGGGGTTTCGGTCTCACTGGGTGCCGCGGCCCCTCACCCGGATTGCTCAGGCGCGCAACTGCGCGCCATAGCAATCCGACCTCTCCCCGTCGGGGAGAGGTGATTTGAGCTCTCGGTTCGCATCGATTGAACCAAAACACATCATGCTTTAAGGCGCGATGAGATTGGCTCGAATCGTCATCGCGCTTTAGCTTGTTGTTTGCGCATGATCTCCGCGCAAACGCATTCCGCGTTTGTCGCGAGGGAAAACCGCTTCGCGCTTTTCCGGATCATGCTTTAGGGTAGTCCTTTTGTCGCCGTAAAGGGATTGAAGCCAATTTGCGCCAGGGCAGCCCACGAAGCTGCGCCAAGATGTGGCAAGCGGAAATAGAGTCGGGGCCTGGCCGGATCGGTGTCCAACATGAACCCAGTCGGTAGCGCGCGGATATTTGTGGCATAGAACCCGCCATCGGGCGACCTCTGGGATTCGATGACGGCGATCAACGACTCTGCCTTCTCGGTCCTGCCGAGCAATTTCAGTAAGAGAGCCATTTGGCCCGTCCCTTCGGTCCACACACCGTCTCGGTCTTCACCGTAAGAAAAGCCATGATCGACGCTCATTCGCTGCTCGGCGGTCGTGATTGCCGATGCAAATTGCCTGGCCGCTCCGCGGAGTGCCGTTAACGGCCAGATTTGAGCATCAAGGGCCAAAATCGGATTGCGCGTGACGCCGTCTTCCGCGGTGCCTGCGGCGAAACAGGCGCATGCCGGATCCCACATCGTATCGACGAAGCGCTCGGCAGTTGTTGCCATGTCACGCCAGCGCGAATCGCCGGTGCGGGTTGCAAGAAGGCCAAACGCGGCAGCGAGGTCGGTATTGTGTTCGGTTGATTTCCATGTCCGCACCTCGGGCGTCGGCTCGTGCCCGAACGTGCCGCCCGTGAAACCGCCAGTGCCGCGCGCGTCGGCCCATTGCGCGACCCAGGTGCCAAGGCGTGCCGCACCATCGCGGAACCGAGATCCGGTGCTCGCATCGTCAATCGACAGCAACGCCAACATGGCCCATGCCATGTTGCCGACATCGCTGCCCACCTGATATCGATCTTCCAGCCATTTGTTCTGCGAGATGTCCCACCAACCCGGAAGCTTGGCGGAGCCACTTTCCACCACACCCGCGGCGTAAGCGTTCCGGAGCCGGCCATCGTGCCAGGTGCGGTCGTTATCGATGGCCCAGAGGATCGCCGAGCCAATGCGAGACGCCTTGTCGCGCTCGCCGCAACCGACCAATGCGATGGCGGCGACCGCATTGTCATAGAGATAGGCGGCGCCATGGAGAGGTCCGGATTCGACGGTCGGAAAGCTGGGCAGGAACAACGGCCCTGATGGCGATGCCTTGTCGATCAGATCAGCAAGGTATCCGCACGCTGACGCTTCCGGTGTTGCTTGAGCGCGGCGTGGGGTGGCGACCACAATGATTGTGAAGGCCGTTACGATCGATACGAAGATTGCTGTTCGGCCCACTTGCTGTTCTCGCGGTGGACGATGGTCTTATCTATACCCGTCGGGCGAGGTGTTGAAGTGGCCCGTCTGCGAAGTTGCGCCTCGTGTGCCGGAGGTCCGCTCATGAGGCAGAGCGGACCAGATTTGCTCAGCCTGGGTTCTTCTCAAGTTGACCCGAAGCTGACCTCATCTGTTCAACTTCTCAAAATTGGATTAGGGTGCCACTACAACCATTCGTGCGCAGTTCTGTAGATGAAATCGGCCAAGCGAAGCCTAGCTGTTGTCGCTGTGATGATGAGCGCAATCATTGTCGGTCTGCCGCGTTCTTCGGCGATGGAGAATAACGCGCCCATTGCGTATTTTTCCGAAGGCGCGCCAGACGATCTCGTAGAGGCGATGAACAATTTGCCTCCTGACGCTAGGGATGTCGTCGTTGCGAAAGTTCGCTTGCAGCAACCCATAGCATGGATGGGTGGTCGTCACTGCGAAGGTTGCACCAACGATATTTTTTTCGCCCGTCTGAAAATCACTGAGGCTCTCAGGGGCCAAGCCGAAGTGGGCCAAGTGCTTAATGTGTTCCTGGGCAAGCGCAGTGAACACCGAGAGCACATCGCTGTCCCTGGCTCGCCACGTCAATGGTGCCGTGAGTACACGGTTGTAATCTACACCACGGATGATGGCATTCGGCGGTTAGCTTCGTTCCAGATCAGTAAGACTTTATACGACGAAGTTTCTGCTGAAGCGCTCGCATATCAAGGCGAGCGACCGAAGCGGGGATTTTGCGACTAGCTCGTGAGCCCGCTTGTGGCCCATCGCAACCGTCGCGCGGTGTGCGGTCATGTCCGAAGTTGAGGGTAAGATCGAACCTGATTGCTCACGGCCGAAACCGGCGCTGTTGACCCATTGCGGAGATAATTCCGCCTTGGCATGATCGCGGGATGACGAACGAGCGGATTACCAACCTTCTGCGAACATACGGGTTTTGCGTTTTCTATCTTGCAGTTGCGTCACCCGTTCAGTCGCTTGCTGCCTCTGCACAAGATACAACCTGCAATTTTGCCTGTTTCGCACAGTACCCGTTTGACGGTAGGTGCCGTAAGCCAATGAAAGGTGCCAGACTTTATTCGGGCCGCGTCCTCAGCGTTTCACGGGAGTGTCCGAATACAATTCTCCATATACAGACTGAAGGCCAAGAATTGCCTTCTGTAGTTGAAATCCAACTTAACGGTTGCAAGGTGTTTGCGGGTAGGGTCGGCCAGCTTGTGGAGTTCGGCGTGACGGGACCAAGTTCTGACGTGCGACGCTACCCCCTAGCCTGTGATCTTCTTCGCTAGTCGGCGACTTCCGCTTGTGGCCCATCTGCGACGTTGCGCCTCGCGCGCCGGAGGTCCGCTCATCGGGGCAGAGCGGACCAGATTTGCCTAACCCGAGACTCGTCCCAGTTTGCTCCGAAGGCGACAATCAGCCCCGCTCCGCGCCGTCGCGAGATCAATCCTGATCAAGCAAGCCACTATGGATCGGGCAACTATTCCGGCAGCAAGAGATAACTCATATGGCGACATTCGTCCTTGTTCCCGGAGCGGGCGGCATGGCCTGGTATTGGCATCGCGTGGTGCCGCTTATTCGCAGATCGGGGCACGAAGCCATCCTGATCGATTTGCCTGGTGACGACAGGCACGCCGGTCTCGCGGTGTATGCGGACATTATCGTCGATGCGATCGCGAAACGAAGCGAAATTGTGCTGGTCGCTCAGTGGCAGGCTGACGAAGCGCCTTCTTGCGCATGAGAGCGCTTGAGATGATCGCGTAGCGGTTCTGCCGCCTTCTCGTTGATGAGATCCGAACGCGGCGACGTGGGCGATGGAGTGAGTTCGATCGGCGGCCATCTTCCCCTCTCGAGAGACGGGGCAATCGCATATACGAGGACTTTTCCCTGCGGCCTCCTTCCAGACGCCCGCTTGGGCGGGCTCCTCAGGATGAGGACGGAATACGCGGCAGCAGTTTCAGCGGGCACCGCTTTCGATGAGCCTCATCCTGAGGAGACCGCGCAGCGGTCGTCTCGAAGGACGAGGCGCGCGCTCAGGCGGCCCAAAGGGTCGTATGCGATTGTCCTGCCGTCGGAGACGGTCGGATTGTGCCGGCGATGCGGAGCATCGTCCGTAGCAATCCGAGTGAGGGGCCGCAGCGATCAGTGAGACTGTAACCCCTCACCCGGATCGCATCTTTCGATGCGATCCGACCTCTCCCTTCGGGAGAGGTGAAGGCGTGGCCTGATCCGATTCAGCCAAGACTCACCGCGCTTCACGCTGCTTTCGCGTCGACGCTGCCGATCCAGTTGCGGGCGAGGGTCACGTCGGCCTGCGATAGTTGATGGCCTGCCGTCAAGACCTTGTAGTCGACACGCGCGCCTGCTTCCGACAACAGCGCCGCAAGCTTGGCAGAGTTGCTCGCCGGCACGATCGGGTCAGCCTGTCCGGACAACAACAGAACGGGTTTACCCGCAAGGTTGGCTGTGGGCGGATCCGACAGCGGCACCATCGCGCGCAGCAGCACCGCGCCTGCGAGCACGTCCGGCTTCAGCAGCAACAGCGCGGCGGCGATGTTGGCTCCGTTGGAGAAACCGACCGCGACCGGCGCGGCAATGTCGTAGCGCTTCCGCGCGTCCGCGATGAAGTCGCCGAGCTCGAGGGCGCGCCGGCGCACGTCCTCCTCGTCGAACACGCCCTCGCTGAGACGACGGAAGAAGCGCGGCATGCCGTGTTCGAGCACGCGGCCGCGCGGCGAGAGCAGGGCCGAACCCGGCGAGATCATCTTGCCGAGCCCAAGCAGGTCGTTCTCGTCGCCGCCGGTGCCGTGCAGTAGCAGCAGGGGCGGAAGGTGCGCGCTGGTCGCGGGCTCGAAGCGATGGATGAACTCGGTCATGACGCGGTCGCTTCCAGGCTCGGCAGCACGCCCTCGATCTGCTTGCGGTGCTGTTCGAGGAATTTAGGCAGCTTCAGGTCGCGTCCGAGCGTCGCCACCGGCTCATCCACGGCAAAGCCGGGGATGTCGGTCGCGATCTCGAACAGGACTCCGCCGGGCTCGCGAAAATAGATCGAGCGGAAGTAGTTGCGGTCCTTCTGCTCCGTCGGGTGCAGGCCGTGATTGCTCACGAGCTTTTGCGCCATCTTGCCCTGCTCGGCATCGTCAGCCGCGCGGAAGGCGATGTGGTGCACCGAGCCGCCGCCCTGATGCCCGCGCAAAAAGCCCTTGGCCTCGTAGATGTCGACGACGCTGCCCTCCGCATCCCCAGGCGCCTTGAAGCGGATCACGGAGCCTTCGCGCCCCGTTTCCTTGAAGCCGAATACGTCGGTGAGCACGGCAGCCGTCTTCGCCGCGCTGTCGAGCAGCAAGGTCACGCCATGGAAGCCGCGGATCGCATGCTCTGCCGGCACGTCGCCGTTGCTCCAGCCGGGCTCGTTCTCGGCGCCGGGAATGCCGACGAGGGCCAGCGCCATGCCGTCAGGGTCGGTGAACGGCAGCACGGATTCGCCGAAGCGCTTCTCCAGCGCCTCGTAGGGAATGCCCTTCTCGATGAAGCGCTGGGTCCAGTAGCCGAGCGAACGCTGCGGCACGCGGAAGGCGGTCTGATGCGTTTCGCCAACGCCGCGGCGTCCCTGCGGCACGCCGGCCCAGGGGAAGAAGGTCAGGATGGTGCCGGGGCGGCCGGTCTCGTCGCCGTAATAGAAATGATAGGTGCCGGGATCGTCGAAATTGACCGTCTTCTTGACGAAGCGCAGGCCGAGATCCCTGGTGTAGAAACCGAAATTGCGGATGGGATCGCCGGCAATCGCGGTGACATGGTGCAGTCCAGACATTGTCGTCCTCCTGAATTCGGGAGCCGTCTTGCTCTGACCGGACATATCGTTCCGCTTTGGATTGGAGACAATCCATGCAAATATGACGTCTATGTCTACGATTTGGAAACAATCACCGCGGGCGGCCCATGGATAAGGTCGCCAGCCTCCGGGCCTTCGTGAAGGTGGTCGAAAGCGGCAGCTTTGCCGAGGCCGGGCGGCAGCTGCGGCTGTCGCGCTCGGCGATCAGCAAATACATCGCCGATCTCGAAGAGAGCCTCGGTGTGCAACTGCTGAACCGGACCACGCGGCACGCCAGCCCAACCGAGAACGGCCAGCGCTATTTCGAGCGGGCGGTCGTCATCCTCTCGGAGATCGAGGCGGCCGACCAGGCGGTGGCGCAGGCCCAGTCGGCGCCGCGCGGCCTGCTGCGCGTCAACGCGCCGATGTCGTTCGGCACGATGCGGCTGGGGCCCGTGCTCGCGGACTTCATGGAGACTTACCCCGAGCTTCAGCTCCAGATCGTGCTGAGCGACGATCTGCTCGATCCCGTCCAGGACGGTTTCGACGTGACGCTGCGGATTGCGGACCTGGAATCGTCGAGCCTGATCGCGCGAAAAATCATGCCGGTCCCGCGCATGATCTGCGCTTCGCCGGATTACCTTGCGCGTCACGGCACGCCGAAACATCCGCAGGAGCTGCGCGCCCATGCCTCGCTGACCTACGGCTTCCTGCTGACAGGCAATCAGTGGAAGCTGACGGGCCGCGACGGCGATCACTGGATCCAGCCGGCCTGGTCGCTCTGCGTCAACAATGCCGAAGTGCTGCGTGACGCCGCGATCAAGGGCAGGGGACTCGCGTTGCTGCCGCAGTTCATTGCCGCGGAGGCTCTGCGGAAGGGCGAGCTGAGGACGGTGCTGGACGACTATTCCGCGCCGCCGCTCGCGCTCTACGCAGTGTATCCGCCGACGCGGCATCTGTCGGTGAAGGTGCGGCTGTTCATCGATTTTCTGGTGGAGCGGTTTGGGAGGGAGGAGGAGGCGGGGGTGCGGACGCGGTGAGGCAGAGGTCATTGCAGATCGCTCGATCCACAACGGGGATCCGGGCGACCGGCCACAGCAATCGGGCGATCCTGCAATCCCTCACCGGATCGCATCTTCAATGCGATCCGACCTTTCCCTTCGGCAGAGGTGAGGCTTCGGCGGGCGCGAGCATATTGTCGAGCGCGCTCATCGAGGCATCGCAAAGCGCGGCGAGATCGCGGGCAGCGTCCTGGCACTCCGCTGATGACATCGACGGCGCCGCCAACTCGATCTCGCGACAGCGATCGAACAGGCGGACGAGGCCGAGCGCGCTCGCGGCGCTGCCGAGCTGGTGCGCGGAGCGCGCGAGCTGCCTGTGATCGGCGGTCGCGGCGGCTGCGCAGATCTCGGCGATCAGCTTTGCGCTGGTCTCGTTCAGCAGATGATGCAGCTTGGCGATCTGGGAGGGGCCGAGCAGCTCCTTCTGGTCGTCGAGAAAGTGCCGGTCGACCAATGCGCCTGATACGAGCGGCTGATCTGCCGCAGCTTCCGGCGCGTCCTCGATCGCCTCGCGCAGCGCGTTCATCAGGATCGGCTTGCTGACGACCCTGGCGATCCCGGCGCCTGCGAGCCGTTCGCGGGTGCCGCGCGACACATCGGCGGTGACCACGATGATCCGCGGCATCGGCTGCAGCGGGAGCCGGCGAATGCGCGTGGCCGCCCCCACGCCGTCCATGTCGGGCATGTGCAGGTCCATCAGGACGATGTCGAACGGCTGGCTGGCGGCAAGGGCAACCGCGGCAGCGCCGTTCCTCGCGATCGCGGCGCGGTGGCCGAGCCTGGCCAAAATGGCCTCGCCGACCTCGCAATTGACGGGGTCGTCGTCGACCAGCAGCACGCGGAGTTGGCGCGATGGCTGCGGCAGCGCGCCTTGGGCGATGCCGCTTGCGGCGTTGCCGACCGGGACGAGAAGCGTGAAGACGCTGCCGGCGCCCGGCGTGCTCTCCACGGTCAATTCGCCGTGCATCAGCCGCGTCAGGCGGCGCGCGATCGCAAGTCCAAGGCCGGTGCCGCCGAACCGCCGCGCGATGCTGTCGTCGGCCTGCACGAAGTCCTCGAAAATCCGCTCGTGCATGTCGGGCGCGATGCCGATGCCGGTGTCGCGAACGACGGCGCGCAGACGCTGATGATCGTCATGCTGCTCGATCGTCGCGCTCAGGGAAATTCCGCCGCTCGGGGTGAACTTGATGGCGTTGCCGATGAGATTGAGCAGGATGCGATTGAGCCGGACGGGATCGCCGTGGACGGAGGTGCTGACCGTCGGGTCGCAGGCGAGGTCGAAGGTCAGCCCCTTGCCGATGGCCTGCGGACGCATCAGATCCGCCGTCGTCTCGATCAGCTGGTCGAGGCGGAAGTCGCGCGTCTCCAGTGTTTCGGCGCTGGCCTCGAGGCGCGCATATTCGAGGATGGCGTCCACCAGCGCGATCAGCGTTTCGCCCGAGGCTGCGGCGGTGGCGAGGTGACGGCGCTGGACCTCGCTGAGCCTGCCGTCGTCGAGCAGTTGCAGCACGCCCATGACGCCGTTGAGCGGCGTGCGCAGCTCGTGGCTGACCACGGCGAGGAAGCGCGACTTGGTCTCGTTGGCCGCGACCGCGACGCTGCGCGCGCGCTCGGCCGCATCGTGCTCGGCGAGGGCCTGATCGCGCGCTTTCTCCAGCTCGGACGTCCGCTCGATCACCTTGCGCTCGAGCGTCGCGTAGGATTCGCGCAAATGCGCGGCCATCCGGTTGAACTGGTCGCCGAGTGCCTCCAGCTCGTCGCCGGTCTTGATGGCAAGACGCAGGCCGAGATCGCCGCTGCCGATCCGCCGCGCGCCCTGGCTCAGCACCTGGATGGGCACGGTCATGCGCCGGCTGAGCCACAGCGACACCAGCGTCGCGAAGGCCAGCAGGATGATCAGCAGAAAGGCCGACCGCCCGATCGACGCGTAGATCGGCGCGTAGGCTTCGCTGAGCGGAAGCTCCACGAACACCAGCCAGCCGAGCGAGGGAACGGTCGCATAGGTCGACAGCACGCGCTGACCCGAAAAATCCTCCTTGACCTGGCCGCCCGACGGCGGGCCGACGCCGTCGAGCGCAGCGCGCACATCCTCATGCCCGGATAGATCGCTGCGGCGGAGCGCCGGCCACAAATCGGGATGCGCGATCAGAACGCCGAGGCGATCGACCACATAGGCCTTGCCGCTGTTGCCGACCCTGATGCCGGCAACGAGGTCCCAGATGAAACGCAGATTGACCTCGGCGACGACGACGTTGGGTGCGCTGCCGGTCCCGCGCGTGGCGATCGTCATGAACGGCTCGGTGTCGCCGAAAAAGTAGACCGGCCCGTAATAGGCCCGGCTTCCGCTGGCGCCGCGGAAGGCGGCAAAGGAGGACCGGTCGGCCTGGCTGCCGATCCTGTCCGCGACGCGGCGCGACACGCGCACCTGCTCGCGGCCCTGTGAATCGAGCTGGGTGATTTCGGCAATGGCGGGCGAGAGGCGCAGCAGGCGGATGGCGTTCAGGCGCACGTCTTCGTTGGTCGAAAGCTCCGGCGGCAGGCGCGACAGCCATCTGACCTCGTTCTCGATCTGGCTGATGAACTGGCCGATCTGGATGGCTGCGCTCGCCGCCTGCTCGCGCTGGGTCGCGGCGAGCAGCTGCTTCTGCTCGCGATAGGAGAACCAGACGTCGAACCCGGTGCTGATGGCGAGCGCGGCGAAGGTGAGGGCGACGATCGCGTAGAGATATTTGCGGAACAGCCGACCGGGAGGCGTCCGCAAATCTCCCCGGTCGATCTGCTCGTTCACTCGCGAATCTCGTCGGCGCGCGCGAGCAGCGTGAACGGGATCTTCAGTCCGAGCGCGCCTGCGACGGTGCGGTTGATCAACAGCTCGTATTTTCGCGGCGATTGCACCGGAAGATCGCCGGCCTTGGTGCCGCGCAGGATCAGATCGACGTAATCGGCCGAGCGCACCTCCAGCGTCGGCCCGTAGCTCATCAGCCCGCCCGCATCCATGAAGTAATGATAGGGATAGATCATCGGCACGCGATATTTCGCCGCCGTTGCGACCACCGCCTGGCGGTTGACGACGAGAAAGCTGTCGACGAGCGAGATCATCGCCGCTTTCGGCGCCTCGGAAAAGCGGCCGATCGCGCCGTCGATCTCCGCGGCGGTACCGACCGGCGCAAGCACGACCGCAACGCCCGAGGCCGCGGCCTCCTGCTCGAGCGAGTCGAGGTAAAAGCGCCCGGCGCCGGGCGTGCTCGCCGGATTGAACAGGATGCCGACGCGTTCGATATCCGGCACGGCTTCCTTGATCAGCTGAAGCCACTTGCCGCCCATCTCCGCGGTGCTGCTGGTAAAGCCGGTGACGTTGCCCCCGGGATGGGCGAGGCTTGCAACGAAGCCGCTGCCGACGGGATCGTTGGAGGTCGCGAACACGATCGGGATCGACGTGGTGGCCGCCATGACGGCCGCGGTTTCCACGCTCGAGCCGGTCAGGATGACGTCCGGCTTGAGATCGATCAGCTCTGCGACTGCGCCCTTCAGCTTGTCCGATCCGCCGAAGCTGGAGCGGACCTCGAGACGGTAGTTGGCCCCTTCGACCCAGCCGCGCTGCCGCAAGCCGGCGACCAGCGCGCCGAGGCGTGAGGTCGAGCTCTCGGTCATGTTTCGTCTGGTCAGTTCATCGTCGAGCGGCAGGCCGGTGATCGAGGCGACAATCCTCAGGCGATCTGCGCCGAGCGCAAAAAAACCCGCGGCCGTTGCGCCCGCGAGCCGAAAGAAATTACGGCGGGTGACCACCGGCGCAACGCGGGCAGGAACGGGCCGTACCATCATGAAATGTTTCGCAGAAGTTGTCCCTCCCAATGTGCTTAACGCGAAAGGCCGGTGATCACAATTGATGAAAAAATGCGCTTGTGAATGATCATTCGCAGCCACGGGCAGCCCGATACCGTATTGCTACGTGGATCGCGGTTTCGATCGATGTCTGCCCCGTGGTGCTTTGTAAGGCCTTCCGGCATTGCAACATTTCCGTCCCGGTTGAGGCGAAAGATCGGGGAGTTGATTGAGAAGCTGCCGATTTTTGAGCCGTTGTTTCAGGTTTTTTCGAAGGTTCACGATGCGCAAAATCTACCTCGTCACGGCCCTGGTTGGCCTTCTTGCGACCGTTGCGGCCGGGCCTCTGACGGCTCAAGGCGTTCAAGGCGCAGCATCCAAGCAAAAGGCCGCGGCGGCGCCAAAGGCGGTCGCGGCAGGTGCGCCCCCGGCCGCAGCAGCCCCCGGCGCGGGAGCTGCTGCACCGGCCGCCTCGAGCGAGGCGACCGATGACAAGGCCAAGGCGGTCGACGGTTTCCGTTCGGCCAAGTTCGGCATGAACGAGGCCGATGTCCGTGCGGCGATGGCCAAGGACTTCAATCCGAAGGCCGACGCCATCAAGGCCCAGGACAATCCGTCCGAGCTGACCCACAGCGTGCTGCTCACCGTTCCGGATCTGCTGCCGAACGGCGGCACCGCCGAGCTTTCCTATGTGTTCGGCTACAAGTCCAAGTCGCTGATCCAGGTCGGCGCGGTCTGGTCCAAGGCGACCGATGCGGCGATGACGCCGGAGAAGCTGTTCTCCAACGCCAACATCCTGCGTGCGCACTTCCTCAACGAAGGCTTCAAGCCCGACTCCATCGCAGTCAACATGCCCGTCGCCGGCGGCATCGTGATGTTCCGCGGCAGCGATGCCAAGGATCGTTCGGTGATCCTGCTGCTGCAGGGCACTTTCGAGAACAAGGAGAACAACCAGCGCGTGCTCACGCCCACGAGCCTGCTGCTGTTCTACGTGGCCGACGCCAAGAGCCCCGACGTCTTCAAGCTTCCGCCGGGCCAGTTCTGATCCCGGACCTTCTCACGACGCTATCGCACCCGGCGGGGGATCGGCACTGACGCCGATGAAGAGGATCTGAATGCGCGGCCCATTTGCGACGCGAGACGACAACGGCGAGCGGATGCTGCAGGGACTTGCACGCTTCCGCTCGATGTCGCTGCTTTGCGCGATGCAGATGGTCTTCCTGCCGGTGTTCAGCATCCGTCTGCAGGCGCAGACGGCAAACGTCATCGCCCCGGACGGCCGCACCGGGACATCCTTGCAGACCTCCGGCAGCGTCACCAACGTCACGACCTCGACGGTCTCGGGCGCCAACGCCTTCAACTCGTTCTCGCAGTTCAGCGTCGGGCAGGGCAACACCGTCAATCTGCGGCTGCCGACGGGGACGAAAAATCTCGTCAACATCGTTCGCGACGCGCCCGTCTACGTCAACGGCACGCTGAACTCCTACATGAACGGGGCGATCGGCGGTAACGTCTACTTCGCCGATCCCAAGGGCTTCGTCGTCGGCCGCAGCGGCACGGTGAACGTCGGCAGCCTCAACGTCTCGACGCCGACGCGCGAGTTCACCGACAGCCTGATCGGCCCGAATGGGGCGATCAACGGCACGGCGGTCGGCAACCTCATGGCCGGCTCGTTTCCGGTCTCGCCGGACGGCAATGTCAGGATCTACGGCCGGATCAATGCCATCGACGGCGTGCGCCTGACCGGGCAGAACGTCCTCGTCGGCGGGGCAAGCCAGCGCGACATCGCCAATCTCGACCACGCCGCGAAGTTTGCAGCCTCCGTCAATTCGAAGGGCCTGCGCAGCGCCAGCGCCATCACCGTGAGCAACGGCTCGATCCATATCGGCGCCGTCAAAAACGCGACGATCAACGGGCGGCTGACGGCGCGCAGCAGGACCACCACGCCCAGCAACGTCACCGTGACGGCCGGCAACAACATCGAGGTCGGCAAGAACGCGAAGCTGACCGCCGCGAGCAAGACCGGCGACGCCGGCAACATCCATCTCAAGGCAGCCCGGAATCTGACCGTGGCGGGCGGGGCGTCGTTCGACGTCAGCTCGCAGACCGGCAATGCCGGTCTCGTCGACTTCAGCGCGAACGGGATCATCGACGTCGGCAGTGGCATCAGCATCAACCTCGCCGCGCCGAACGGCAAGGCCGGTACGATGCTGATGGATCCGACCGACGTGACGGTCGGCGATGCCAGCCAGGGCGACACCGGCGTGACGCTGTCGAACACCTCGATCGCAAACACCATCAGTGGAATGACCGGCGGCGCCAGCGCCACCTATCTGATTCAGGCGGACAATTCGATCACCCTGGCGGCGCATGCGGTGGTCGATACCCGCCATCTCGACGGTAGCGGCCATTCGACGGGCGCCGCCAACAACATTGCGCTCCAGGCGCAGACGATCACGATCCAGCATGGCGCGCAGCTGCTCGCGCAGGCCGTGAACGCCGCCACGACCTATACCGACGGTAACGTCACCATCAACAACGGCGGCAGTGCGGCGACGACCGTCACCATCGACGGCAAGATCGCAGCCGGGACGGTCACCGTTCAGGCGAGCAATCTGGTCGCTCTCACTGCGCACGCCCTGATCGACACGCGTGCGCTCGACAGCAACGGCCATTCCTATCGCGACGCCCACGACGTCTCGATCAGCGCGCCGACGATCACGATGGATTATGGCGCGCAGATCCTGGCGCAGGCTTCAAGTGGCTCGACCTATCACAGCGGCGCCGTCACTCTGACGGCGACCGCGAGCGACATCAAGGTGTCGGGCCAGGCGACCGCGTCAACCGGGATCACGATCAATGGTGCCATCACCGGCGGTGCCATCTCGATCGGCGCGAGTTCGACAGCGACGTCCAGTTTCACCAGCTCGATCGCCGGCGACTTCGCGCTGGTCGGCGCGACGCTGGCGGCTTCGGTGCTCGGCATCAACGGCGGCTATATCGCAGCGAGCGCCACGGCGGTCGTCAACATCAACGGTCAGGCCAACATCAACGGCACCGGCGACGTCACGATCTCGGCGCACGGTTCGGAAAGGGCAGAGGATCCGGCAATCGCCAGCAGCCTGCTCGGCAGCCTTACCCCGCTCGGAGCCGCTGCGGTCGTCGGCAAGATCAACGGTACCGTCACGACCAACGTCGCCTCGAACGCGACGATCAGCGCCGGCCGCAACCTTGCAATCAAGGCGGTCAACGATGCCACGCTGAACGTTTCCGCCGTTTCGGCCTCGACCAGCGCGCAGTTCGTCCCAACGGTGGCCTATTCCACCGGGTCGGTGTCGACGACCGCCAACGTCGCAACCGGCGCGAGCCTTTCTGCGGGCACGGTGAATGCCTCGGGCAACACCCTGAAGCTGACGGCCATCAACAATAATTCCTTCTCGACCGGCGCGACGTCGATTGCCCTGAGCAGCCCGACATCGAGTGGCGGCGTCGGCGGGGCGATCGCGATCAGCGATGTCACGACTTCGGCCACCGCAACTCTCGGCGCGTCGCTCGGAACCAGCGCCAGCAGCCGGCTGAACAGCTCCGTCGTGGTCGAAGCGACGTCGAACACCACGAGCAATTCGACGATGGCCTCGACCATCGTCGGCACGCCGGCTCTGGTCAACGCGATCCAGGAATTTGCCGTCTCGACGGCCTCGCCGGGCTCGATCATTGCCGATCACATGGCGGGACTGATGCCGCTGAGCTTCAATCTCAAGTTCGCCGCGGCGCTTTCGCTCGCCAACACCACGGAGAATGCCACGGCCGCGATCGCCCAGAATCCGAGCGGTGGCGCGCCCAGCATCTACGCGAGCGGCAACGTCGCCGTCGTCAGCAACCTGGTCGATCAGGGCGTGCATAGCAACGCGACCTCCAGCGCGATCACGTCGGATGCTGCGGCCGGCGAGGGAACGGCGATCAGCGCGTCCGTTGCCTGGGGCAACTTCACCCACAACTCGAACGCCTATATCGGCGGCGGTACCCTGATCAATGCGGCGGACATCGCCGTCGACGCCAACACGTCGATGCCGATCACAAACTCCTGGCTGAAATGGGATGGATTGGCCCAGGTGCTGGGCCATCTCAACGGCAATCTCGGCGTCGGCGGCTCGATCCTGACCAGCTACGCCAACGCCACGGCCGACGCCGGCGACACCATCGGCATCGCCGGATCGGTCAACCATTTCGTCGTCAACAACAACACCACGGCGTGGGTGGCGGGCGGAGCGAGCCTGACCACGACGTGCACGGCCGCTTGCGGAAGCAGCTGGTCTGCGACGATGGACAACAACGACGTGCATACCTACGATGCCAGCCTTCAGATCGCGGCGGCCACGACCACCGCATCGATCGATGCCGCCGGCAATGTCGGCACGCTGGGTTTCCTTCCCGGCAACACTTCCGGCGGGTCTTCCATCGGCGGCTCGCTCAATTTCGCACAGTTCAACACCAATACCATCGCCGGCGTTTCCGACCGCGCGACGCTGCGCGCGTCGAACGACATCGCCGTGAATGCGATCACCTCGGATCAGTTCGTCGCAGTGGCGCCGTCGTCCGGCAAGGCCTCCGGCGCCCTGGCGTTGAACGGCATCACCTCGCTCGGCTTCCTCAACAACACGACGCATGCCTCGATCTCCAATCAGGCAACCGTTCGCGCGCCGACGGTCAGCTTGCTGGCGCAGCAGGATCTGTCGGTCGTGTCGATTTCCGGCGCCGTCACCGTCGGCGGCGGTTCCGCGGTCGGCGTCTCGGTTGCCTATATGGGCGCAAATGCCGACACGGCCGCCTATGTCGGGGATAACCATGCCGACATCCGGCCTGGCGTGTTCAGTGCCTACGATCCGTTTGCCGGCACCAGCGGCGGAAGCGGCTCGCTCATTGTCGACAATCTCTCGGTCAGCGCCACGACCTCCGGCCGGATCACGGTCGCCGCCGTCGCGGCAGCGATCTCCGAGCCGTCATTGTCGAATTTTGCCGGCAAGGCGAGCGCCGTCGGCGATGCCGCTACGGGCGGCGCGGGCGGCATTGCGGCGGGTGCGGCCAAAATCCAGCAGAGCTCGGGGGCGAGCCCGGAGGGCTTCAGCATCGATCTTGCCGGCAGTTCGTCGGTGAGCGACGTCTCGCTCGCCACCAGCGCTTACATCTTGAACGCGCAGCTTGATCGTTTCACGACGACCGGTGCGATTGCGGCAAGCACGGTCGTCCAGGCGCTCAACGATACCAGGCTCAACAACGGCTCCGGCTCCGCCGCAGCCAACCTTGCCGGAAGCGACGGAGGGGCCAGCGTCGCTCTCGGAGCCGCGATTGCATCGGCGACGTCCAACAACGCGACGCTCGCCTATATGTCCGGCGTCACCTCCAACAATCAGAGTTCGGTGACGGTGCAGGCGTTGAACGGCGGCGCGGAGACCGTCGTCGCTCTGGGCGTGTCCGGATCGAAGGGCAATTCGGCGGCGCTGTCGGCTTCCATCGGCATCATCACGGACAGCGCCAACGCCTATATCGCCAATTCCACGATCACCGGCGCCTCTTCCGGCGTCAATCGTGCGCTCGAGGTCGATGCATACCAGACGTCGGACATCGCGATCGGCGGCGGTGCACTCTACGTGTCGGGCGGCAAGGTCGGCATCGGCCTCACAATGGTTTACGCGTCAATCTCCGATCCCACGGGCGGAAAGGCGACCGATGCGCATATCCGCCAGACGTCGATCTCCAACTACGACAGCCTGTTGGTGCTTGCCGACGACGCGAGCGTGATTGTCGCCGGCGCGGCGTCGGGTGGCCTTGCAACCAACGGCAACGCACTGGCCGGCGCCATCGTCGTCGACGAGATCAGCCCAACCACGACGGCCTATATCAACAGCGGTTCGACGGTCACGATCAGTGTTGGCGGCGTCACCGTGCAGGCGGATAGCGGCCGGGTGAGGCCGCTGGATACGGCGCTCGACGACCTGGTCATGAAGTCGAACAGCAATCAGCTCGCCACCGACACCTGCACCACCTTGAGCGGCCGCGAGAACTGCGTCGACTTCGGCGCCGCCGCACTTAACGGCGGAACCAGAATTGGATCCGGCGCCAGCATCATTTCGGTCGCAGGTGTCATCCAGGCCGCCAAGAACGATATCGGTGCATCGCTGGTCTACGACACCATCGCAACGACGCATTCGGCCTACATTGCCAACGTGATCCTGGCAGGCGCGACCGTCAACGGCTACGTCAACGTGAGCGCGACCGACTCCTCGAAGATCCAATCGGTCGCCCTCGGCATCGGCGGGTCCAGCGGCCAGTTCGCCGGCGTCGGCGCGATGACGATCAGCTCGATCACCAACACCGTTTCAGCAGGGATCGGCGACGCCAGTTCAACCACGTCCAATTCGAGCGTTACGGGCTTCAACATCTCGGCTACCGCCGCTGACAATTCGAGCATCACCGGCAGCGCCGCAGTCGCAGCGATCGCGCCCGGTGGCGGAAGTGCCGGAGGCCTTGCGCTCGTCTACAGCGACATCGGCAACAATGTGAATGCCGGTGTGACCGGCTCCAAGCTGAGGGCCACGGGAACCGTCGCCGTCAACGCAAGCTCGAACGCCAGCATCTCGACGGTTGCAGTCGGTATCGCGATCTCCTCGCAGGTCGGTCTGGCCGGCTCGGTCGCCACCAATCTGATGGGCACCAACGTGACTGCCAGCATCACCGACAGCGCGGCCTTGGGCACCGTCGATGGATCCGATGTCAGAGCGAACAACAACGTCGGGGTGATCGCAGGCAATACCGACAACGTGGTCGTGTCCGCCGGCGCGCTCTCGATTTCCAAGGGCCCCGCCGGTGGCGCCGGCTCGATGGTGACCAACCGGATCACCGGCAGCACCTCCGCCTATATCAGCGGACCAAACACCTCGGTCGACGCGTTTGGAACCGACTCGACCGACACGCTGTCGGTCAATAGCGGCACGCTGGCGAACGCGAGCAATCTCAGCGGCTTCCAGCGGCCGACCGACAATACGCCTGATTTGACCGAGACCCAGGAGACGGTGAAGGGTCTTGCCGTGGTCGCAAGCTCGCACCAGGCCGTGGTGACCAACGTGATGACGATCGCGGCCGGTTCCGGGATCTCGGTCATGGTCAATCCGATAACCTCGGTGCTGAGCGGGTCGACCAACGCCTACATCAGCGGTGCGAGCATCGATACGCACTTGACCAGTGCGGGTCTGCTGCCGCAGATCGACGTCGCGGCTTCCAGCTTCTCCTATTCCGGTGCGTTCGGTGCCGGCATCATACCCCCGACCGGCAATGGCGGTGGCGGCGCGACCGTCATCAGCACGACGATGTTGCGCACCACGATGGCCACCATCACCAATTCGACCGTCGGCAGCGTCTCGTCGACGACGACCCCGACCGTTGGCGCCGTGACCGTAAAAGCCAACGCCGAGCAGGATGCGTCCTCGATCGGCGTCGGCTTCAACACCGGCTCAGTCGCCCTGAACGTGTTTACCGCGACCACGGAAGCCTATGTCGACGGTGGCGGGATGACGGCGTCGTCGCTCACCGTGAAGGCTCTGGACACCACCGGCATCTATTCCGCGGGCGGATCGGCCGCCTATGGCGGCCAGGCCGCGGCCGCGGGGGCCTTCCTGGTCCAGGTCTCCGCGAACCGGACCGAGGCCTATGTCGGCGACGAGTTCGCCTATCACGGCGGCACCGCGCAGCATGGCACCGCGCTCACTCTGAGCGGCGCGCTCGATGTCGAGGCCAACACCGTGGACCGTTTCCAGGCCTATTCGGTCGGCGGCTCGCTCTCGACCGGGACGGCCGCAGTCGCCGGCATGGCGAATATCGAGATCGCCAACAACACCACGATCGCCGGTGTCTACGATCTGGTGCCGCAATCGCCCTCGATCGGCACGATGGGGACGGTCACGATCAATGCGAACGAGGATGTGGCCATCAAGGAAATCGCCGGCGCGCTCTCGATTGCCGCCAGCGGCTCCGGCGTCGGTTTCGGTGCGGCGGCCAACGTCATCATTTTCAAGAGCCAGACCACTGCGGAAAGCATCAACAGTGACCTGAACTCTTCAGGCGCGATCAATGTCACCGCGCTCAGCACCAAGGAGGTGCAGTCCTATGCGGTCACCGCGGGCATCGGCGGCAGCATCGGCATCGGTGCGACGGTCGGCGTCATCCTCATCGGCTCGAACACGGCCGATTCCGCTACGCAGCAGCAGGAAATCGGACAGCTCGACCAGCGCGACAGCAACGGCAACAACCACGGCACGATCACGGCGGTGAACAGCAGCACCAACGCCGCCCCCAATTCCAATTGTACGCAGGGCAATTGTCCGGTCGCGAGTGGCACCGCGGGCAACCCGGGCAGCGCCAATGTCAGCTCGACCTACGATGTCAGCACCGTGCTGGCGGGTGGTGCGGACGGCATCAGCGCGCAGATCGCCGGCGGCAACATCACCGGTACGTCGGTCAACGTCTCGGCGACCAGCGCGGTGGCCACCCAGCAGCGGCTGCTCGGCGCGGGCTTTGCCAAGAATGTCGGCGTCGGTGCCGCCGTCGGCTACACCGTGGTCGACAGCACCGTGCTCGCCAATCTGAACGCGACCGTCAACGCGCCGGTCGTCACCGTCGCGGCCGCCGTGCAGGATGCGAACTCGGGCCCCTATTCGGGCAGGACCATCGATACGGAGTCCGGTGCCGGCGCCGGCGCGCTCTATTTCGGCGGAAATGCGGCTGTCGCGGTCGGCAAGGTCAGCAACAGCGTGACCGCAAACCTCGCAGGCTCGGTGACGGGAACGGGTGGAACCGGCGTCTCCGTGTCGGCCCAGGATACATCGAGCGAGCACCTGCTCGCGGCCGGCGCCAGCGTCGGCATGGCCGCGGTCGGTGTCTCGATCGCCACCGCCGAGCGGTCGAGCACGGTCGCCTCGAATGTCGCGCCGAGCGCCGCGATCAACACGTCTGTCCTCAGGGTCGGCGGCAACGAAGGCGGCTCGCTATCGGCCGAGGCGGATGCCGTGGCCGGCGGTATCGCCGCGGGCGATGGCGCGGATGCCAGCGCGACGGACGGGACCAGCGTGACGGCCGCGATCGGCGCGGGCGCGCACGTCACCACCTCGGCCTCCGGCCTCGGGACCATCCTGCTGGCGACGTCCACCCCTGACATTTCGAGCCAGGCGCTCGGCGTCGCGGTCGGTGGCGGCGCCGTCGGCCTTGCTTTCGCACAGTCGAGGGTGACGACAACCGTCACCGCCGACGTCGGCGACAACGCCGTCTTCTCCGGCGGCCCGCTCTCGATCACCGCGATGGCCAGCGTGCCGACTGACGGCACCACCGCCTACGCCAAGGCGCTCGCCGGCGGCGGCGGCTCGCTGATCGGTGCCCAGGGCAGCCTTGCCACCGCTTCGGAGAACGCCACGGTCTCGGCCTATGGCGGCACCGGGATCACGCTTCCGAACCAGGATGTCGTCATCGCGGCCGAGAACGACAGCAGCCAATACGCGGAGGGGACGGGTCTTTCGAGCGGCTTCCTGGCCCTGGGTGCGACCGTTGCGCAGGTATCGTCGAGCGCGCACACCTACGCTTATCTCGGGGCGGGCGCGATCACCTCGACCTCCAACACAGGCGTTCTCCAGATCACGGCGACCGGCAAGGATACCAACGTCGCCAACGCCATTGCCGGCGCGGGCGGCACCTATGCCGGCGTCGCGTCGGTGGCGACCACGAGCTCGACCGCAACGACCAATGCGCGGATCGACGGCAACGGGACCGACGACACGCTTTATTTCGGCGGCCTCAACATCCGCGCCAAGCACACCACGAACTATGCCGCCAGCGGCGATGCCTATCAGGCCTCCACGGCCGGTGTCTCCGGAGGCAGCGCGCAAAACACGGTGACCACGACGACGACCGCCGAGATCGGCACGCACCTGATCATCAACTCGGCCGGCGGCGACATGGATCTCATCTCCAACGACATCGTCAACCAGGCCGGCGGCGGCGCGCGTTCGGGCTCGGGCGGCGTGTTCTCCGGCGCCGCGGCGCTCAGCACGTCGACCGTCACCCAGACCGTCACCACCAACATCGATGCCGGGACGATCCTGAGCCTCAATGCCGATCCGCACGCGACGACCGCGGTCATCAACATCGAGGCCTACAACACCCTCAGCACCACTGATACCGTGACCCTCGCCGCGGCCGGTTTGTTTGCCGGCGGCGGAGCCGAATCCCATATGACGGCGAATGCCACGCTGACCGTCAACATCAATGCGCGGGAGCTGTTCAGCGCCGGCACCATCGACATCGGCTCCGCGTCCCGCATGTCGGCGAACAACAACGCCAATGCCAGCCTCTATGGCGCGATCGCCGGGGTTGGCGCCAGCACCAATGCCTGGGTCCATGCAACCCAGGCCGTCAATGTCGGCTCGGGCGCGATGCTGCAGGCCTGGGGTGACATCAACGTCTCGGCGGGCCTCGCCGGTGACGGCAGCGTCTACAGCAGCATCGAGGCGACCGCGACCACAGTGGTGTACAACAACACCGCAGTTCCGATTTCGGTCCTCTATCGCGGCACCGCCAATGCCGACGACGACGCGAGCCTGACACTTGGCATCGGTTCACGCGTTCTCGGCGTCAAGGACGTCAACCTCGGCGCAAGCCCGGGCCAGGTCGCGGCGACGGGCCTCGGCAGCAACTACAATCCCTATCTGTCGATCTTCGGCGCCAAGAACAGCGACAACCACAGCAATACCAACAACGGCGGCACCGGCACCGTTGCGCTCAACGGCCTCGTCGTGGCCGGCATCAACAATGACGAGATCATCACCATCGCGCTGGGCTCATCGACCCCGACGCTGACGACGTCGAGCCCCTATAACACGATGACGCTGGAGCAGGTCGCCGACGTCGGTCATTTCAACCCGACCATGAGCTGGAACCACCAGACGATCCAGTACACGATCGTCGGCGGCTTCAATCCCTACCAGCAGATCGTCTCCCAGCTCGCATCGCTGAGCGGGCTGACGACGACCCAGGTCCAGACCGCGCTTGCCGCGACGCACCCTGCGATCACGTATTCCGGCAGCGATCCGACCGGCGATATCCAACGTCAGATCAATGCGCTGATCCAGCAAGCGCCGTTCGCGACCAACGTCGCCGGCAACTCCTTCGCCTTCAACGACATCCTGGTGTCCGCCGGCAACGTCTCGATCCTGGCGCAGAAGCTGACCGGGGCGGGAGGCGCGAACAACGCCGCGCCGCAGGTGATTGCCCAGAGCTCGCCGATGATCAAGATCGACAACCAGGGCCTCAATTTCCTCGACCTGTCGAAGCTCTCGATCACCAATGTGAGCGGCGGCAATATTCTCTACCGGCAGGTCGACCACGTCGATCCGGACTCCTCGTCCAACGTGACCTTCACCTCGCACAATAGCGCAACGCCGATCATCGACATCTCGGCGAGCTACAACACCAGGGACCCGGTCAGCGGCCTGCCGTCCTACAACGGCCAGACGTTGACGCAGACGCCCGACATCTATTTCGACGGCGTCGTCACCAACGAGCAGGGGCTGCTCAAGATCACGAACAATCTCGGTAACGTGGTCGCGTCGCAGACGTTCGACGCCGCGACCATCCAGATGGTGGTGCCCAACGGCTCGTTCACCTTCAACGGCGGCGCGGGCAGCATCTTCAATTCCAACCACGACGTGGCCGACCAATGGGCCGGGACGGAATTCAAGCCGGCCGATAACGACACGCTGACCGCGGTGATGACGGCGGCGACCTATATCGGCGCCTATGGCGCCTATAGCACCGGGGTGCACATCGCTTCCGGCGGCGACCATCCGTATTTCTATTATTGCTGCGCGTCCGGCAGCAGCGGCGTTCAGCAGACTGCAAGCGGCAGCACGATCTTCACCGCGCGGATGCTGGAGATGTACTACGACGGACGCTCGCTCTATTCGGCGATCTTCCTGCCGACCGGGAACGGGACGCCGACCGGCGGCGGCAGCGTGGGCAGCACCAGCACGCTCGCGGCGCTGGAGGGGCCGACCAGTCAGTCGATCAGCACCGCGCCATGGGAAAAGCGGACTTACGATGGTGCGGGCGTTTACACCAACAGCGGCGACTACCAGACCCCATTCAACTGCTCCGGCTGCTCGGCCTACTTCCAGGTCATCAATATCCAGCCGGCCGCGATCACGCCCGTTACCGCGGCCTCCGCGAGCAATCCGCCGGCGAACGCGCCGTTCATCGTCGGCAAGGCGATCATCCTGTCGGCGTCGGTGCTCAACATCAACGGCACGATCCAGAGCGGCTCGAGCAGCAACTATTCGGTCAACATCGGCAACAGCGCCCTGAATGCCATCAACGCGATCAAGGGCGACGCTGCGACCCTGGCCGCGGACAGGACTGCCGCCCTTCACGGGAACTATGTCGACCTGACGCCGTATCTGACGCGGGCGAGCAGCAGCGACGTGCAGGTCAGCGCCAAATATGATGCCGCCAATGACCAGATCCTGCTGAACAGCGTGGTGCAGGGCACCGGCGGCTACGTCTATCTCAACGGCAAGATCATCTCGACCTCGACCCAGACCGACACGCAGGGCAATATCGTCCCGCAAGGCAACATCATCATCAATGGCGGCGCCGGCACCATCACGGTGAACAACACCACCGGCGTCCAGCTCGTCACCAACACCATCAATACCGGCGTCAGCGCCAGCAGCGTCATCGAGATCGTCGACCAGCTCAAGCAGCAGACCAAGTGGTACGTCTACAATCCAAGCGCGCCGGGCGGTCAGCAGGTTTCGACTTACGTGGCCAACAACGTCACTGCGAGCCAGTACACCTCCGGCATGCTGTCGGGCGTGAGCGGCACGGCGGGTCTGCAATATTCCCCGCAAAGCAACATGTACTATCAGTGGGTCGACACCGCGACGCTGGATCGTTCGACCAGCGCCACGCAGTTCGACTACGGCTGGCATTATACGTCCGGCAACCCTGTCACCGGTCCCTGGGTCCGCACCACCAGCCTGGTGCAGAACGTCCAGCAAGTGTCCAACGGCGCCCCGACGGGCGCGTTGCAGACCTCCAACTACCAGGAAGTCGTCACCGCGAACGGCTCGTCTCATAGCGGCGGCTACAACACGACCGCCAGCAAGTGCTGCGGCGCGGATGGCCACTTCGACTGGTATCAGGAGATCTTCGACCACCTGACCCTGACGTTGACGAACACGGTCAAGGCGTCCAACCCGATCAACATCCAGTTCAACGGCGGCGGCACCTCGACGGTCGCGGTCAGCTCGAATTCGAACATCGTCATCAACGGCCCGATCAACAATCTCCAGGGCACCACCACGGTCACGGCGACCGGCGCCAATTCGGCGATCACCGTGGGCGCGAGTGCGAACAACCCGTTGATCTCGGGCACCAGCGTGACGCTCACCGCGCCGGGTGGCATCGGCACGATCGGTGCGGGCGGGGCGCCCGTGCAGGTTCAGGTCTATGGCGGCAACCTGACCGCGAGCACTGTCGACCACGACATCGCGATCTCGGCCGTCGGCTCGCTCTCGATCAACAGGGTGACGGTGAACCCGGCCGTCAACGGCAACGCGCCGCAGGGCAGCGTCTATTTGGCGGCGACCGGCGATATCAACTCGGCCTCGGCCTACGACGTCACCACCCCGGTGGTCATCGGCAAGAACATCGAGATCGATTCAACCGGCGGCGCCATCGGCGCGACGCTGAGCGTCAACGGCGGCGGCACAGCCATGCTGACGGCCAATCCGCTGGTGATCCAGGCGACGGGCACGATTCTGGCCGACGGCAGCGTGGATGGCGGCGTTCTCAACAGCAGATCGATCACCGGCACCTATATCGTGCAGTCGAAGGGTGATCTGCGGCTTGGCACGATCGCCTCGAGCGGCGGACCGGTGTTCCTCGAGGCCGCAGCATCCGACGGCAACCATGCCAGCATCCTGAACGGCCTGACGGCCGGTGGGCTCACCTCGGCGCAGAGCGCGCATCTGGCGGACGTCTGGGCCAGCCTCGACCTGCTCAGCGGCAACGCGGCCACCGCCGCAGTCAACAGCTACCAGTCGATGGTGACGGCGGCCTACAACGACTACTTCCAGCTCAAGAACATCGCGTTCACCAATTGCGCGACCGCCTGCACCTATCATCCCAGCACGGTCGGCCTGACCGTGCTGCGGGCGCAGGTCGCCGCCAAGCTCGGCATCGATCCCGCACGCGTCACGACGACGGACATGCAGACCGAAGCGACTGAGCGCCTCGAGAGGGACCAGTTCCTGCTCGGCGTAAAGACCGCAGGCCAGCTTTCGGACTCGCTCACGACCCTGTTCGGAGGAACGCTGGCCGCGAACCTGTTCACGAACCTGTTCCAGGGCGTGAGCGACGCCAACCAGCAGCGGATGCCGACCAACGCGGCGCTGCAGACGGCGTTGAACAGCTACAATGCGAACTATTCCTACACGCTCGCCTCGACCGAGAGGCTCTACAGCATGATCACTGCGGGCTCGCAGTGGACGCAGAGCCAGCTGGCCTACACCGTCTCGTCGTCGGCCGTCGGCGCGCCGCCGCCGCCGATCGATGACACCGTCGTGCCCAACATCAGGGCGAGCCAGGTGATGCTGTACACGCCGAACGGTTCGGTCGGCCAGCTCGCGGCGCCGCAGACGTTCAACTTCACCAGTGTCAATGCGTCGTCGCTCACGGCTGCCCAGAAGGGCCTGCTCGCATCGGCCGGTCCCGGGCAACTCGTCGTCTCGTCCTCGACCGACCCGGCGAGCGGCGTCGTGACCTACAATGTGACGCTGTCGCAGCAGAGCCTCGTCATTCTCGACAATCCGACCGCGGTCTCGGCCAAGGCAGCGGCGGAGATCTATCTCGGCAGCAAGAACAACCTTGTGCTCGGCGGCATCGCGGCTGCGAGCTACAACCCGATCGCGGCCGCACAGGCCAACGGCATCCAGGTGACGGGCACCGGTGACGTCAAGCTCGACGCTGTCGGCAGCATCACCGCGGGCGTGACCGGGGTGCCGGTGATCTCCGGCGACATCCCGAACCTGACGCTGATCGCCGAGCACGGCAATCTCGGAGGCGCCGGCACGGCCGGAGGCGATCCCGCGGCCAACGCGAACGCAATCCAGATCGCGTTCGCGAGCCCGACCGCCGACCATCTCGACCAGGTCTCGTCCGGGCAGGGCATCTACGTGAAGCAGACCACCGGCGACCTCGTCCTCGGCAACATCTCGGCCAGCGGCACCATCCAGCTTGCTGCGACCGGCAGCATCTATGCCGAATCGGCGTTCACCGATCGCACGGCCAAGCATATCGTCGGCTCGGACCTCGATCTGCGCGCCGGCGGCGCCATCAGCTTCAACGGCTCGACCTTCCAACCCCTGCAGGTGCAGATCTCCGGCGCGGTCACTGGCTCGGCTGTCGGTGACCTCAGCCTTCTGGCGGTGACGGGCGATCTCACGGTCGGCGCCACCGGCACCTACGGCACGCTATCGGCCGGCGGTGCGCTGACGCTGAACGTGCCGATCGGTGCGCTCACCATCAATGCCGACGTCAGCAGCGTCGGCCTGATGCAGTTGCTCGCTAGCCGCGCGGTGACGATCGGCGCCGGCACCAGCGCGACGCCGACGGCGGTGGCCAGCTCGCAGGGCGGCTTGACGCTGGCCTCCGCGACGCTTTCCATGGGTGCCTATTCGGCCATCGATGCCGCCGGGGTGATCTCGGTGACGACCACGGGCAATGCGACCATCGGCCAGCTGAATTCGTCGTTGTCCTATGCGGCCGCCTCGAATGCTCCGTCGATCGTCGTGACCGCCGGCGGCGTCGCCTCGCTTGGAGCGATCATCGACAATGGCGATGGCCAGACCAAGTTCGTGGCGTCCGGCGCGGGCGCCGAAGTGTCGCTGGGCGCATCGAACGGCATCGGCAGCGCGACGGACCGGCTGACCCTCAGCGCCGCGCTGCTGTCGGCAAGCACGTCCGCTGGCGGAATCGACCTGCGGACTCTCACCGATACCGAGGCGACCTTGTTGTCCGCCGTGAAGGGCAGCGTCGATATCCTCGGCACCGGCGGCCTGACGCTCGATCAGGTGGCTGCGGGCACGGCGACGGGGGCACGCGGCAGCTTCAGCGCCGTCACCGCCAACGGCAGCATCGTGATCGGGACCGCGACCAGCAGCGGTTCGCAGACCATCCAGGCCAGCCAGAACGTCACGTTCAACGCGCTGGCCACGACCGGCGTCGCGGGCGACGTCGGCAATGTCAACGTCACCGCCGACAACGGTTTCATTCTGGCGCAGACGGTGATCTCGGGTGGCGTAACGACGCTCGGCTCGCTGTCGGCCCACGGCCTGGCGGCGCTGGTTGCCGGCGGGGCCATATCAGGCAATACGCTTGCGGCCACGACCGGCTCGGGCCGGCTGACCGCCGGCGGTCCGATCAACTGGAACACGCTCAATGTCGCGACCACGCTGGGCGCAACGGCAAGCCAGGGCAGCATCACCTTCCAGACCGCGCAGAGCGGCGGCACGCAGACCATCCACGCCCATGACAACGTCACGTTCAACGCGCTCACCGCGACGGGCATCACCGGCGATGCGGGCAGCATCAACGTCACCGCCGACAATGGCTTCATTCTGGCGCAGACGGTGATCTCGGGCGGCGCAACGACGCTCGGCGCGGTGTCGGCCAACGGCTCGGCGACGCTGGTGGCGGCGACGACCATCACCGGCAACGCGCTCGCCGCCACGACCGGATCTGGCCTGTTGACCGCCGCCGGTCCGATCAACTGGAGCACGCTCAACGTCGCGACGACGCTGGGCGCGACCGCAAGCCAGGGCAGCATCACCTTCAAGACCGCACAGAGCGGCGGCACGCAGACCATCCACGCCCATGACAACGTGACCTTCAACGCGCTCACGGCGACGGGCATCACCGGAGATGCCGGCAGCATCAGCGTCACCGCCGACAACGGCTACATCCTGGCGCAGACGGTCACGTCGGGCGGCGCACCGACGCTTGGCTCGCTCTCGGCCAACGGCTCGGCAACGCTGATCGCGGCGCTGACGAACACCGGTCACAATCTCACGGCGGCGACGGGCAACGCGCTGCTGCGGGGCACCGTGGTCAATTGGGACAACCTCAATGTCGGCGGAGCGCTCGGCATCACCGCAACCACCGGCGGCATCACCCTCGGAACCGCGGTCAGCGGCGGAACGCAAAACCTGCATGCCGTTTCCGACATCGTCTTCGCCCAGCTGACGACCACGGGCATCCCGGGCGATGCTGGAGACATCAACCTCACGTCCACCGCCGGCTCGCTCCATGGCGGATCGATCTCCGCCAACGGCGATACGCATTTCGATACGGCCGGCTCGATCTCGCTGGATCGTATCAGGGGCAGCACGATCAAGCTGTCCTCGCGGGGCGATCTGACGATCGGCTTCATCAGCGTCGTCAAGGAGCTCGACCTCGCCGCTAGCACCATCAACGTCAAGGGCGAGCAGATCCGGTCGAACCCGCCGGTTCCGCTGATCATGAACGTGACCGGCTACAATGGCGGGACGGCGACGTCCGCGAATGTGTCGATCGATCCACTCGCCATCATCGTCAACCAGTTCAACGTGGTGGATGCGAGCTTCCTGACCGACGCGCAGGCCGTCTCGATCCTGAACGGCTACGTGCCGGGCCAGCTCATTCTCACCACGGCGACCGAGCAAGTGCTGCTGAACAACCGTTCGCCGGCGCCGACGAACTGGCCGGCGCTGCAGCTCTACCAGCCGGGCGGCGTCTTCACGATGAGCCAGACCGGCAACGCCAACGTCAGCAATGCTTATGTGGTGTTCTACTCCGGCGACATGTCGGCGACCGTGACCAACTACGGAGCGACCCACACCTGCTGCAACGCCTACACCGGCGCCAGCATGATGCGTAACGTCGCCGTCGACGGCGAGGGCTATGAGAACATCGACACCTGGCTGGCGCAGAAGAGCGGTGGAACGTTCTACCAGCTCGGCGTCTCCGGCCATGCACGGCTCGACGCATTGCTGTCGCCGCGCCCGGTCGAGACCATTGGGTCCGGTCCCGCGGTGAACATCGAGGGGCTCAGCGACATGCGCAAGCTGCGTCGCCATGGCCAGCGCATCTTGCGTCCGGGCTGGAAAGATGCAGCTGTTGGCGTCATGACGAAGCCGGCGACGAGTCGACTTGCGGAGGCGTGGTAAGGGAACATGCGGGTCCTTGGGGCGGCATTGGGGGTCGGGCTTGCAGCGTCGAGCATCGTTGCTGCGCGCGCGCAGGTGCCCTCGATCAATCCCGGCGCGATCCAGAACGACGTTGACCGGCAACGCCGCCAGTTCGAGCAACAAAGCGAACCGCCAAAACTGAACGGCCCGGCGGTGATCGGCGGCGCACGCGAGAAGTCCCCGCTGCTGAAGCCGGGCGGCCCGAAATTCCGTCTGCGCAAGCTCGAATTCGACCAGTCCAAATTCATCACGCCGGCCGAGCTCGACGAGATCGCGAAGAAATATGTCGGCAAGAACGTCGACATCGCGACGCTTTTGCAGATCGTCGCCGACATCAATGCCATCTACACCGAGCGCGGCATCGTGACCGGCATCGCGACCCTACCGGATCAGGATCCCAAGGACGGCACGGTCAGGATCAAGCTGACCGAAGGCCGGCTCCAGAAAACGTCCATCGAGGGCAACAAGCAGACCCGCACCGACTACATCCTCCAGCGCGTGAAGGAGCCGGAAGGCGAGGTTCTCGACGTTCCCAAGCTCAATCGCGACGTGATCTGGTTCAACCGGACCAACGACGTGCAGATCAAGGCGCTGCTCCAGCCCGGCTCGAGCTTCGGCCTGACCGATCTGCAGTTCGCGGTGATCGAGCCGCCGGTCGACACCTGGCAGCTGTTCGTCGACAACCAGGGTGCCGAAAACACCGGCCGCTGGGAAGGCGGCACCTTCTACAAGCGCCATGGCCTGTTCGGCGTCGACGACCGCCTGACCTTCTACGGTGTCCGCTCCGACGGAAACCTCAACGGCAACGTCGCCTACAGCATTCCGGTCAATCCCTGGGGCGGACGCGCCGGCGTCAGCTATACCGAAGGCAAGATCAAGATCATCGACGGTCCCTTCGTCGCGCTCGACGTCACCGGGCGGTCGAGTCAGGCCGCGGTCAATTTCAGCCAGCCGGTCTGGGTGACACAGAATTGGCTGATCCTGCTGAACGCCGCCGAGACCGAAGGCAAGACGGTGAGCCGTTTCGCGACCGTCGCGGTGACCGACGATCACTACGACAAGGCCACGGCCGGCGTCTCGGTGACCAATTCCGGCAATACCTATTCGATCACGGTCTCGCCGGCCGTGAACTACATCGAATGGCAGGACCACGTCCTCGGCAACAACCGCACGTTCAACACCTACACCGGTACGTTGATCGCGACCAGCGCTGCGGGTCCCGCCAATTTCAGCACCAACGTGCTGGCAAGCTGGCAGTACACGCAGGAGAAGCTGCTGCCGGGCGACCAGATCTTCACGATCGGCGGCCCAACCACCGTGCGCGGCTATCCGACCAACGCGGCGTCCGGCGATAGCGGTTATTATTTCAATGCCGAGCTGCACTACAACTGGTCGCAATGGCTTCGGGGATTCGACGCCTACATCTTTACCGACTGGGGCGCGGTGTATTCTACATTCCCCGGCGTCACCGAAATGGCCTCGGTCGGCGTCGGCTTCTCCTGGACTTATGCGCAGTTCATGACATTCGAGGCGAACTACGCGACGCCGCTCAAGAATGCGGTGACGACCCAGCACCATTACGAGGCCTATGGCCGCGTCATCGTCCGCCCGCTGCTGATGTTCGAGAAGCAGCAGAGCACGGTGCCGGTGGCAGCCGTTGCCGACAAGAGCAAGTCGTAGGGGCCGGTTGCCTCTCTCCGTCGTCATTGCGCTCGCAATGACGAGAGGATGGATCTGGGATGCGGCTTGACTAACGCCGCAGCGTGAATTCGTCGGGGCTGCGCCGGTGCTCCCACTTCGCCCGCTCGAGCTCGGGCTGGTCGCACTCGGCCTCCGGATAGCCGATGCAGAGATAGGCGATGAATTTCCAGGAGGCGGGCACGTCGAGTACGTGCTGGACTCGCTGCGGATTGAGGATCGAGACCCAGCCGAGCCCGATGCCGTCGGCGCGTGCCGCCAGCCACATCGCGGTGATCGCCGCAACCACGGAATATTCCAAAGTCTCCGGCATGGTCGCGCGGCCGAGGCCGTGGCCAGTGTCGCTGGCCTTGTCGGCGAAGATTGCAAGATGCGCCGGCGCCTGTTCGAGCCCGGAGAGCTTGAGCGCTGCATAGCGTTCGGCGCGCTCGCCGGAATAGCAGTTCAGCGCATCGGCGTTGCATGCCTTGAAGTCGTCGATCACGGCGCGGCGCCTCGCGGCGTCGTCGACGATGACGAAGCGCCACGGCTGGCTCAGGCCGACCGAGGGGGACAGGCAGGCCGTCTCGATCAGCCGCTCCACGGCGCCGTTGGGCAGCGCATCGCTGCGAAAACGGCGCACGTCGCGGCGCCACACGAACAGTTCGCGCAAGTGCCGGCGGAAGGTGTCGTCGAACTCGACCATCATCCTCCCACCGTCTGAAGGAAGGCTGCGGCGACGAGCAGGATCAGGATCTCGCCGACCTGCTCGAAGGCGCCGAGGATGTCGCCGGTCTGTCCGCCGATCTGACGGATGGCGAGCCGCGCCAGACCCAATCCGGCGAGCGACAGCAGCACCAGGCCGACCAGCGCCTTGGCCGGCCCGAGTGCGAGCGCAAGGGTGAGCGTTCCGACAGCGAAGGCGATGGCGACACTGCGGCCCGGCGGCGCGCCCGCACGCGACGCAAGTCCGTCACGCCGCGCCGGGGGAACGAGCGACATGAATGCGGGCAGGCCCGCGCGGGCCGCGGCATGGGCCGCGCAGAGCGCCAGCATCACGGCCCACGGATTGGCGATTCCCGCGAGCGCGCTCCAGCGCAGGCCGAATGACAGGATGAGCGCGCAAGTACCGTAGCTGCCGATCCGGCTGTCGCGCATGATCTCGAGCTTGCGCTCGCGCGTGCGGCCGCCGCCGAGACCATCGGCGGTATCGGCAAGCCCGTCCTCGTGCAGCGCGCCGGTGATGAGCGTTGTGGCGGCGAGCGCGAGCAGAGCGGCCATGCTTGGTGCCAGTCCCAGCTTGCTTGCAAGCGCAAAGACGGCGGCACCGAAAAGGCCCACCAGCAATCCCGCGACCGGCAACGCCCAGGTCGCGCGCGCGATGCTGCCATCGGCGGCAGGCTTCGATGCGGCCACCGGCACGATCGTGACGAAGGACGAGGCGATCCTGAGATCGGCGACGACGTCTTTCAGGATTTCGGCGCGCGACATCATTTCAATTTCATCGGCAGGCCGGCGACGATGAACTCGACCTCGTCGGCAATGGCCGCGATGGTCTGGTTCATGATCCCGGCGGCGTCGCGAAAGCTGCGCGCCAAAGCGTTGTCGGGCACGATGCCGAGCCCAACCTCGTTGGTGACGAAGACGACCGGGCTCTCGAGCCGGGGCAGGGCGATCGCAAGCCGGCTCACCTCGCGTTCCCAGTCGCGTTCCGCATGCATCAGATTCGAGAGCCACAGGGTCAGACAGTCAACGAGCCGCGCGCCGCCGCCATCGGTTGCGACCAGCGCGGGCACGAGATCGAGCGGCACTTCGCGCTCGATCCACTCGGTTCCGCGGCGCGCGCGATGCTTTGCGATGCGTGCCTCCATCTCCGCATCGAGCGCCTCGGCCGTCGCGACATAGACGGGCTGCCCGGGAAAGGCGCGCGTGCGCGATTCCGCGCGCTTGCTCTTGCCCGATCGCGCTCCGCCCGTGATCAAGATGACGGCCATCAAGGTCTCCTGCGGGCCTGACTAATCACCAATCGGGACCAAAGACAAAGCCGAAATCAGCCGGGCAGGGGCTTGCGCTCGCCCCCCGCTTTGCGCAACAGGGGCGGGACGGGAGGCGGGTGTGGGCTTTGCGGGTGCGATGGCGGTGGCGATGGCGGTGGATGCCCTCACGGGCTGGCCAGCGCCGCTGTTCGCCCGGATCGGCCATCCCGTGACCTGGCTCGGCCGGCTGATTGCCGCCATCGACGCCGGCTGGAGCAGGACGTCTGACCCGCCGGCCTTTCGGCGCGCGGCCGGTGCTGCCGGCGCGCTTCTGGTGATCCTGCTTTCAGTCGTTTGCGGCTGGTTGCTGCAATCCATGCTTCCCTCGGGTTGGATCCGGATCGCGCTGGTCGGCATTTTTGCCTGGCCGCTGGTCGCACTGCGTTCGCTGCACGACCATGTTGCCGCCGTCGCCGATCCCCTGCTGGGCGGCGACATTGCAGCCGCACGCGAAGCAGTTTCGCGCATTGTCGGCCGCGATCCCGCCGCACTCGATGAAGCCGGGATCGCGCGCGCCGCGATCGAGAGCCTCGCGGAGAATGCGTCGGACGGTATCGTGGCGCCGATATTCTGGGGGGCGCTGCTCGGCTTGCCCGGCATCCTCGGCTACAAGGCGATCAACACGCTGGATTCCATGATCGGCCATCGCAGCGAACGGCACGAAGCCTTCGGTTGGGCGGCGGCCCGCATCGACGATGTCGCCAATTTCATCCCGGCCCGCCTGACCGGCTTCCTGTTCGTGCTGCTCGCGCCGCGGCGATCCGAAGCGCTGTCGTGCATGACGCGCGATGCGCGCCGTCATCGTTCGCCCAATGCGGGCTGGCCGGAAGCGGCGATGGCCGGCGCGCTCGGCGTGCGGCTCAGCGGTCCCCGCATCTATCACGGCAGCGTCACGAAGGAGCCGTGGCTGAACGAAGGCGCGCGCGATCCGCTTCCCGCCGACATCGCCAATGGACTGACGATCTACCGCCGCGCCATGCTGCTGCTCGCAGGCCTGCTTGCGATCCTCGCCTTCGCGTGAAAGAACGGGGCATGCGCGAGCACGGTGGAAATCTCGATCTGGCCCAGCGGCGTTTTGGCGGACGCGCGGAGGACTGGATCGATCTGTCGACCGGGATCAACCGGCTGCCTTATCCCGTGGGCGACATCGCCGCGCATCATTGGCAGGCGTTGCCGTCGCGCTCCGAGATCGAGGCTCTGCATCAAGCGGCCCGACATGCCTATGGCACGTCTGCGCCGATCGTTGCGATGGGCGGTGCTCAGGCCGCCATTCAACTGCTGCCGCAGCTCGCGCCGCGCGGCCGGGCGCGCATCCTCGCGCCGACCTATAATGAATATGCGCCCGTTCTGTCGGCCGCGGGATGGGAGGTCGAGGAGGTGAGGGACCTCGTCGCGCTGGCTGGTGCTGATCTCGCCATCGTCGTCAATCCCAACAATCCTGACGGCCGCCGTTACTCGCCGAAGGAGCTGCTCGCGCTGCTGCCGCGCGTCGGCCAGCTCGTCATCGACGAGAGTTTTACCGACGCCGTTCCCGAACTCTCGCTCGCGGCGGAAGCAGGACAGAAGGGGCTGCTGATCCTGCGCTCCTTCGGAAAGTTTTATGGCCTGGCCGGCCTGCGGCTTGGCTTCGCAATCGGCAACGCGGCCGACATCGGCAAGCTGGCGGCAGCATCAGGTCCATGGCCGGTGTCGGGCGCGGCGATTGCGGTCGGCTGCCGCGCCTTGCGCGATGATGCCTGGGCCAGGGCGACGTCCGCGCGGCTTGCGCGGGACTGTGTTCGTCTCGACGAGATGGTGCAGCCGCAAGGCTGGCGCCTCGTCGGCGGCGCGCCGCTGTTTCGTCTTTACGAGATGCCTGACGCGCTTGCCGCGCAGGAGAAGCTGGCCCGCGCCCGGATCTGGTCCCGAATCTTCGCTCAAAGTCCGGCATGGCTGCGTCTCGGCATTCCGGGCGCCGAGGTCGAATGGTCGCGCCTTGCCGAGGTTCTAGCGCGCTAGCGCGAGCAGGCCTTCGACGTCGAGATGCTTTTCGATGTGATCGGCGAGGGCGTCGAGCGCGCTCTCGACTCTCGCGTGATATGGCTCATTGCCCGCGGGAATATCGAGTTTTGCAAGGAATGCCTTGCGAAACTCATCCGACGTGAACAGGCCGTGCAGATAGCTGCCCTGCACACGGCCATCGCTGGAGATCGCGCCTTCCGGCTCGCCGTTCAGCCTGGCGAATGGGCGGGAGCGATCCGGCCCGTCAGTGCGGCCGATATGGATTTCGTAGGCTTGGATCGGTTGATCCGTCGCTGCGTGCACGGCCGCAACACGCGTGAGCGTCTTCTGCGGGCTCATCACCGTCTGGACATCCAGCAGCCCGAGGCCCGGCGTATCGCCCGCCGGTCCTTCGATTCCCTCCGGGTCGGAGACGCTGCGTCCCAGCATCTGATAGCCACCGCAGAGGCCGAGCACATGGCCACCGCGACGATAATGCGCGAGCAGGTCGATGTCCCAGCCCTGCGCGCGCAGGAAAGCGAGATCGCCGCGCGTGGACTTCGAGCCGGGGATAATGACCAGCCTGACGTCGCCGGGGATCGCTTCGCCGGGACGCACCATCACGAGATCGACTGAAGGCTCGAGCTTCAGCGGATCGAGATCGTCGAAATTGGCAATCCGCGACAGTGCGAGGCACGCAATCTTGGTCTGGCCAGGCTTGCGCGCATCGTTCAGGCCCAGCGCGTCCTCGGCCGGGAGTTCGCCGGCCCGCGGGAACCATGGCAGCACGCCAAAGCCGCGCCACGCGGTCTTTTGCTCGATCAGCCTGTAGCCGTCGTCGAACAGCGTGGGATCGCCGCGGAACTTGTTGATGACAAAACCCAGGATCATCGCGGCATCGTCGGGGTCGATCACCGTCTTGATGCCGACGAGCTGGGCGATGACACCGCCGCGATCGATATCGCCGACCAGCACCACGGGGACATCGGCCTTGCGGGCAAAGCCCATATTGGCGATGTCGGCCTTGCGCAGATTCACTTCGGCCGGGCTGCCGGCGCCCTCGACCAGCACCAGATCAGAACGTGCCTTCAGCCGCTCAAAACTCTCCAGCACCGCGCTCATCAAAGAAGGCTTCATCGCGGCATAGTCGCGCGCCCGTAGCGTCGCGACGCGTTTGCCCTGCACGATGATCTGCGCGCCGACATCCGTCTCCGGCTTGAGCAGCACCGGGTTCATGTCGGTGTGCGGCTCGACGCCGGCGGCGAGCGCCTGCAGCGCCTGGGCGCGGCCGATCTCGCCGCCGTCGATGGTCACGGCGGCGTTGTTCGACATGTTTTGCGGCTTGAACGGCAGCACGCGCTGACCGCGGCGCGTGAAGGCGCGCGCAAGGCCGGCGACGATGAGCGATTTGCCCACGTCCGAGCCGGCTCCCTGGATCATCAATGCGCGCGCCATCGCATTCAGAACTCGACGCCGGCCTGCGCCTTGATGCCGGAGCGGAACGGATGCTTCACCAGCGTCATCTCGGTGACGAGATCGGCGATCTCGATCAGCTCGTCCTTGGCGTTGCGCCCGGTGAGCACGACATGCGTCATCGGCGGCTTCGAGGTCTTCAGGAAGTCGACGACCTCGGCGATGTCGAGATAGTCGTAGCGCAGCGCGATGTTGATCTCGTCGAGCACGACCATGCGCAGGTTCGCATCCGATATCAGCTCCTTCGCCTTCTCCCAGCCGGCGCGCGCCGCCGCGATGTCGCGGGCGCGATCTTGCGTCTCCCAGGTGAAGCCCTCGCCCATGGCGTGGAACTGACAGAGCTCGCCGAAATGGCCGGTGAGGAGGCGCCGCTCGCCGGTGTCCCACGCGCCCTTGATGAACTGCACGACTGCGCAAGGCAAGCCATGGGCGACGCAGCGCACGATCATGCCGAAGGCCGAGGACGACTTGCCCTTGCCGGCGCCGGTGTGGACGATGATGAGGCCCTTTTCGCCGCTCTTGGTGGCCATGATCTTGTCGCGTGCGACCTTGATCTTCGCCATTTTCGCGGCGTGCTTTGCGTCAGTTTTGGCATCGGTTTCGGCCGTTTGGGTATCCGGTTCAGGAGGCATCGGATGAGGTCCTTCGGCTTGACAAGAGGCGGCCGGGGGCAAATGGTGGCCCGGCACTGGTGCCTGTCCTATGACAGGCGAAGAGGGAATGCGATAGGGTCCGAATCGGCAAGATTTGGGTCCAAAATGCAGCCGCCCCCGCGACCGTGACCGGAGAGATGCCCAAAGCCACTGATCCCCCAGGGGATCGGGAAGGCGGGGATCGAAGGGCAAAGCCCTGCTCCGCAAGCCGGGAGACCTGCCAGCGCGGACGATTTTTGGACCGGCGGACGGGGTGTTCCGCGACGGGGAAACGGGCCTTCGCAGGAATGGTCCGTGAGCCTGTTCGCCTCCCGCCGATACTTCTGGAAGAGGCGATGACCGTCACACTGCATGTCTGCATCACCTGCCGCGCCGGCCAGACGCCGGGCGAGGGCGAGGTTACGCCCGGCAAGCGCCTGCATGGCGCGATCCTCGAGGCCGGCGTGCCCGACGGCGTCACCGTGGTTCCGGTCGAATGCCTCTCTGCATGCAGTCAGGGCTGCTCGGTCGCGCTCAGCGCGCCTGGCCGCTGGTCCTATGTTTATGGTCGCCTCTCGGATGCCAATGCGCAGGACGTGGTCGCGGGAGCCGCCGCCTATGCCGCTGCGCCCGACGGCCTCGTGCCCTGGCGCAGCCGGCCGGAAATCTTCCGCAAGCAATCGCTTGCGCGCATTCCCCCCATTGCCGTGTTGCCGGAGGCCGCCGAATGAACTCGCTCGCAAAAGTCCCGGTCACGGTGGTTACCGGTTTTCTCGGCTCCGGCAAGACGACGCTGATCAAGCATCTGCTCGCCAATCCCAACGGCAAGAGGCTTGCGGTGCTCGTCAACGAGTTTGGCAGCGAAGGTGTCGACGGCAAGATCCTGAAGTCCTGCGCCGACGAGAACTGTCCCGAAGAGAACATCGTCGAACTCGCCAATGGCTGCATTTGCTGCACCGTTGCCGACGATTTCATTCCGACCATGGAGAAGCTGCTCGCCCGTCCGGTCAAGCCCGATCACATCCTGATCGAGACCTCCGGCCTGGCGCTGCCGAAGCCATTGCTCAAGGCGTTCGATTGGCCCGAGATCCGCTCGCGCATCACGGTCGATGGCGTGATCGCGCTTGCCGATGCCGAGGCTGTCGCGGCCGGACGCTTCGCGCCGGACCCTGCTGCCGTCGACGCGCAGCGCGCGGCCGACGAAAATCTCGATCACGAGACGCCGTTATCGGAAGTCTTCGAGGACCAGATCGCCTGCGCGGACATCGTGCTGCTGACCAAGGCCGATCTCGCCGGCGCTGCGGGCATTGAGGCCGCCAAGGCCGTGATTACCGCGGAGATGCCGCGCCGCGTGCCGATGCTGCCGGTCACGGATGGCGCGATCGATCCGCGCCTCATTCTCGGTCTCGGCGCGGCTGCGGAGAACGATCTGGCCGCGCGTCCCTCGCATCACGATGGCGAAGAGGATCACGAGCATGATGATTTCGCCTCCGTCGTGATTGATCTCCCTGAAGTCAACGACGTCGCCGCACTGGTGGCGTCGGTGCAGCGTCTGTCGCGCGAACAGAATGTTCTGCGCGTCAAGGGCTATGTCGCGGTGGCGGGCAAGCCGATGCGGCTGTTGCTGCAGGCGGTCGGTGAGCGCGTGCGCCACCAGTTCGACAAGCCCTGGGGCGCGGGCGACAGGCAGTCCAGGCTCGTCGTGATCGGCGAGCACGGCGATATCAATGAGACCGCGATAAGAGCGGGATTGGGAGTCTGATGCACGTCGTCTTCCGCGAGAGCCGCGGTCTGGAGGAGACCGCGACGCCAAGGGACATCGGCCAGGACCCGGCCGATCTCGTGGTGCTCTCGTATTCGGATTCGGATCTTGCCGCATTTGCCGCGGGCTGGCGGCGCGGACAGGGCAGCCTGCCATCGCTGCGGCTCGCCAATCTCGCGGAATTGCGTCATCCGCTGTCGGTCGACACCTATGTCGAGCGCACGCTGTCGCAGGCGCGCGGCATTCTGCTGCGACTGATCGGAGGCGAGTCCTATTGGCCCTATGGCCTCGCGGCGGTCCAACAGCTCGCCAAGGATCGTGGCATCGTGCTGGCCGTGCTGCCGGCCGATGGTCGTGACGATGCGCAGCTGGATGCATATTCCACCTTGCCGGTCTCGACGTTGCGCCGGCTGAAAGTTCTCTGCGACACCGGCGGGCCGGTTGCGGCGCAAGCGGCAATCGCGCAGCTTGCGCTGGCCTCTGGCCTCTATGCAGGGCCTGTTGTTGGCGAGATGACCGTGCCCGAAATGGGCGTTTACGACCCCGCACGCGGCGTGATCGCGGCGCCGATGCTGCGCGAGGGGAAGCCGCTTGCGCTGGTGACGTTCTATCGCTCCTATCTCACGGCTGCGGACACCGGCCCGGTTGATGCGTTGATCGCGGCGCTGCGCGCGAAGGGTTTCGACGCCTGTGGCATGTTCGTCACGTCGCTCAAGGCCCCAGGCGTCGCGGATTGGCTGCGCACGCATCTTGCACAAAATCCTCCGGCGGCGATCGTCAATGCGACGGCATTCTCGGCCGCGGGCGATGACGGCACGACGCCGTTCGATGTTGCATCATGTCCCGTCTTCCAGGTCGCGCTCTCTTCGGCGCGCCGTGAGGACTGGGCCGAATCGCTGCGGGGCCTGTCGCCCGCCGATCTGGCGATGCATGTGGTGCTGCCCGAGGTCGACGGCCGCCTGTTCGCGGGCGTGGTGAGTTTCAAATCGGCTGCTGAAAGAGATCCCGATCTGCAAATTTCACATCTGGCGCACAGGCCGGATGCGGAGCGCGTCACGGCTGTCGCCGCGCGCGTTGCGGCCTGGCACCGTCTTGCGGAAAAGCCGACCGCCGAGAAGCGGCTGGCCATCGTGCTCTCGAACTATCCCGGCCGTCCGCATCAGATCGCGCATGCGGTTGGCCTTGACGCGCTGGCTTCGGTCGAAGCGTTTGCGTCCGATCTCGCCGAGGCCGGCTTCGATGTTGCGCCAGTCAAAGCGCTCGGCGAGACGCTGCTCAAGCGGCATCTGACCTGGAGCGTCGCCGATTATCGCGCGGTGCTCGCGCGCCTGCCGCAGATCCTGCAGGACGATCTGGCGCAGGCCTGGGGGATGCCGGAGAGTGATCCGAGCTGCCGCGATGGCGCCTTCCACTTCGCCGCGCTTGCCTGCGGCCAGTCGCTCATCGCGGTCCAACCGGAGCGTGGCGATGCGGCCGCGCGCGAGGGCGACTATCACGATCTCGCCCGCACGCCGCGTCACGCTTATGTGGCGTTCCATCTCTGGCTTCGCGAGCAGGGGATCGATGCCGTCGTGCACATGGGCGCGCATGGCACGCTGGAATGGTTGCCGGGCAAATCCGTGGCGCTGTCGTCCGGCTGCTGGCCGGAAGCGCTGATCGGCGATCTGCCGGTCATCTATCCCTTCATCGTCAACGATCCCGGCGAGGCCGCGCAGGCCAAGCGGCGAATTGGCGCCGTGACCATCGGCCACCTGCCGCCGCCGCTCGAACAATCCGCAGTGCCGGAAGGGTTGCGCCGGCTCGAACGCCTGCTCGACGAATATTCGACCGCAGACGGTCTCGACCCCGCCCGTCGTCAACGCCTGATCGCCGCGATCCGCGACGAGGCGCGCGCAGCGGGCCTTGAAGAGGATCTCGGCCTCGATTCCGCGGCCGCGCCGGCCGAAGCGATTCCTCGCATTGACCGCTTCGTCTGTGATCTCAAGGAGAGCCAGTTCGGCGACGGCCTGCATGTGTTCGGCCGCGGCGCCTGCGGCGATGCCGAGCGGGATGCGCTCCGTGCTGCTCTCGCGGGAAGGCGCGTTGCACCGGGCCCGTCCGGCTCGCCCTATCGCGGACGCCAGGACGTGCTGCCGACGGGCCGCAATCTCTTCGCCGTCGATCCCCGCGCGGTGCCGACGCCGTCGGCGCATGCGCAGGGAATTAAACTCGCCGAAGAGCTGCTGCGCCGCCATTTGCAGGATCATGGCGACTGGCCGAAAGGCCTCGTGGTCGATCTCTGGGGCTCGGCAACGATGCGCACCGCCGGCGAAGAGTTCGCGATGGCGCTCCATCTCGCCGGCCTTGCGCCGCGCTGGGATCACGGCTCCGGCCGCGTCACCGGCTACGACATCATCGCGCCGGCCGAGCTCGGACGTCCCCGCATCGACGTGACGCTGCGGGTGTCGGGTCTGTTCCGCGATGTCTTCGCCGGCCTTGCGCAAATGTTCGAAGCCGCCGCGGAGGCGCTCTCAGCGCGCGAGGCGGAGGGCGACGACAATCCCTACCGCCACCGCGCCTCGCGCGTGTTCGCCCCGCGCCCCGGACAATACGGCGTGGGACTGTCGGCGATCCCCGATGCCTTCACTCCAGAGACGCGCGATGCAGCCGGCGAGGCCTGGCTGTCCGCATCGTCCTGGGCGTTTTCCGCCGGCGGCGACATCAGGCCCGATCGCTCGGGCATCGAGCAGCGGCTCGCCTCCGCCGACGCCTTCGTTCACACCCAGGATCTGCCGGAGACCGATCTGCTGCTCGCCGCCGACTACGCGGCGCATGAAGCGGGCATTGCCGCAGCTGCTGCGCATCTGGGTGCCGCCGTGCCGTCGCTCTACCACCTCGACACGACGCGGCCCGACGCGCCGCATGCGCGCACGCTGACCGAGGAAATCTCCCGTGTCGTCCGCGCCCGTGCCTCGAATCCGGGCTGGATCGCCGGCATGATGCGCCACGGGTTTCGCGGCGCCGCGGAGATCTCAGCGACGCTCGAGCATATGGCCGCCTTCGCGCATCTTGCCGGCGCCGTGCCGCCGCATCTCTTCGATCTCTATTACGATGCGACGCTCGGTGATGCCGACGTCCGCGCGTTCATGGCGCGCGAAAATCCGGCGGCGCTTGCTGCGATGGAGACCTGCTTCACACGCCTGCACGACGCCTCGCTCTGGCGGACGCGCCGCAATTCGATCGCGGCCGCGTTGAAGGAGGCGTCATGAGCGCGGCGTCAGTCAAGGGCTGGTGTCCCGGCGCGCTCAGGCCGATGCAATCGGGCGACGGACTCGTGGTCCGCGTGCGTCCGTTCGGCGGCCGGCTCGATGCAGGGCAGGCCGCGGGCCTTGCGCATCTCGCCGAGCGTCATGGCAACGGTCTGATCGACGTGACCAGCCGCGCCAACCTCCAGATCAGGGGCGTCAGCGAGGCCAGCCACCGGCCGTTGCTCGATGGTCTTGCGCAGCTGAACTTGCTCGACCCCGATACCGACATCGAATCCCGGCGCAACATTCTGGTCACCCCGTTCTGGCGCGATGGCGACGAGACCCAGGCGCTTGCCGCCGAGCTCGAAGAGGCGCTGGCGGACTCTAAGCTCGAGCTCCCGACAAAATTCGGTTTCTCCGTCGATGACGGCAAGTCGCGCGTGCTCGCGGGCAGTTCCGCCGATGTGCGGATCGAACGCGATGCCGCCGGCGGTTTTGTGGTGCGCGCGGATGGCGCCAGGCTCGGCCGCAGCGTCGCGCGCGGAGAGGCGGTGAACACCGCGCTCGCGTTTGCAAGCTGGTTCGTCGCGTCCGGCGGGCAAGGGCGCATGGCAACGCATCTGGCGGCTGGCGCCAAATTGTCAGAGGCCTTGGCCGGCGAGGCCGAGCCGGCCCCCATCATGGCGGCAGCGCGACCCGGCCTTTATCCGCAAGGCGCCCTGGTCGGCGTCGCTTTCGGGCAGATGCCACATACGACGCTCAATCAGCTCGCCGATTGCGGGCATGCGCTACGCATGACGCCGTGGCGGATGGTTCTGAGCGAAGGCAAGCGGACGATGCCGGCTGCGTCCGGCCTGATCACGCAGGCCCATGATCCGGCGCTGCGCGTCATCGCCTGCAGCGGCGCGCCGCGTTGCCGGGAGGCCCATGCCGACACGCGCGGGCTGGCGGCAGCGCTTGCGCCGAACATCGGCGGGGCCGAGCGGCTGCACGTCTCCGGCTGCGCCAAGGGCTGCGCCCATTCCGGCGCGGCCGCAATCACGCTGGTTGCGACCGCTGGCGGCTTCGATCTCGTGCGCGGCGGCTCGACGCGCGACGAGCCCATCCTGCGCGGGCTCGACCGCGACGATATCGTTCGCGATCCCTCCATCCTGATGGGAGGGCACTGATGCCGCATCATTACGAAACCGATGGTGCGGCGATCTACCGGCAATCCTTTGCGACCATCCGGGCCGAGGCTGATCTGGCGCGCTTCACTGCGGATGAGGAACAGGTGGTGGTGCGGATGATCCACGCTGCCGGCATGGTCGGCCTGGAAGCGCATATCCGCTTCACGCCAGACATGGCGACCACCGCGCGCGCGGCCCTGCGGAACGGCGCGCCGATCCTGTGCGACGCGCGCATGGTGTCGGAGGGAATTACGCGCGCCAGGCTGCCTGCGGCCAACGCGGTGATCTGCACGCTCGGTGACGAGACCGTTCCGGCGCTGGCACAGTCCATGCGCAACACGCGCTCGGCCGCCGCGCTGGAACTGTGGCGGCCGTATCTCGATGGCGCCATCGTCGCGATCGGCAATGCGCCGACCGCGCTGTTCCATTTGCTCAACATGCTGGAGGACCGCGACTGCCCGCGCCCCGCGGCGATCATCGGCTGCCCCGTCGGCTTCGTCGGTGCGGCCGAATCCAAGGCCGCGCTGATGGCCGATCCGCCCGTGCCGGCCTTGACGGTCGAGGGCCGCCTTGGCGGCTCCGCGATCACGGTTGCCGCCGTGAACGCGCTGGCGAGCCGGAGCGAATAGCCATGGGACGCATCATCTGTTGCGGTCTCGGCCCCGGTAACCCTGACATGATGAGCGTGCGCGCAGACCGCACCGTGCGTGGCGCGAGCCACGTCGCCTATTTCCGCAAGAAAGGCCGGCCCGGCCAGGCACGGCGCATCGTCGAAGGCATGCTTTCTGTCGACGTGACCGAATATCCCATGGAATATCCTGTCACGACCGAGATCGCGTTCGACAGCGCGGAGTACGTCGAGCTGCTGGCCGGCTTCTACGACGAATGGGCCGAGCGCCTGGCGCGGCTGGCGCGCGCGGTCGACGTCGTCGTGCTGTGCGAAGGCGATCCTTATTTTTACGGCTCTTTCATGCACCTGCACACGCGCCTGCAAGGTCGTGTCGAGATCGAGGTGATCGCCGGCATTCCCGGCATGGTCGGCTGCTGGAACGGCGTGGGCCAGCCGATCGCGCTAGGCGACGACGTGACGACGGTGCTGATGGGCACGCTTCCCGAGGCCGAACTTGAACGCCGTATGCGCGATTCCGATGCGCTTGTGATCATGAAGACCGGGCGCAATCTCGCAAAAGTGCGACGCGCGCTCGCATCTGCCGATCGGCTGGATGATGCCTGGCTGGTCGAACGCGGCACCATGCCGGGCGAGCGCGTGGTGCGGCTCGCCGGGATCGACGCCACCGAGTGCCCGTACTTCGCGATCGTGCTGGTGCACGGCAAGGGCCGGTCTTCGGACGCCGCCGAATGACGGGCACGCTGACCATCGCGGGTCTAGGCCCGGGCAGTGATGCTCTGGTGACGCCGGAGGTCTCCGCCGCGCTTGCTGCCGCAACCGATATTCTGGGATACACACCCTATGTCGCGCGCGTGCCCCCGCGTGCCGGTCTCACGCTGCATCCGTCGGATAACCGCGAGGAGTTGCAGCGTGCCAGCGAGGCGCTACGACTCGCTGCGGAAGGCCGGCAGGTCGTCGTGGTCTCCTCCGGCGATCCCGGTGTCTTCGCGATGGCATCGGCGGTCTTCGAGGCACTGGAACAGGCGCCGCAATATCGGGACCTGCCGATCCGCGTGCTGCCAGGCATCACCGCGATGCTGGCAGCAGCCGCATGCGCGGGCGCGCCACTCGGCCATGATTTCTGCGCGATCAATCTTTCGGACAATTTGAAGCCGTGGGCGGTCATCGAGAAGCGGCTGCGGCTCGCCGCGGAAGCCGACTTTTCGATTGCGATGTATAATCCGCGTTCGACGAGCCGGCCGGAAGGGTTTGGCCGCGCGCTTGCGGTGCTGAAGGAGGCGGGCTGCGGTGACCGTCTGGTGATCTTCGCGCGCGCGGTCAGCTCGAGTTACGAAAAGATCGAGACCGTCACGCTGAACGAGGCGACACCCGAGATGGCCGACATGCGCACGCTCGTCATCGTCGGCAATTCGCAGACGCGCCGCGTCGGCCGCTGGGTCTATGCGCCGAGGCAGGTCCGATGACCGAGCCACTGCATCACTTCAGCGACGCTCTCCACGCGTTGGCGCTCAGGCAAGTTCGGGCGCGAGATCATGATCACGGGCAGGCCGAGCCTGCGGGCCGCATCGATCTTGGCGCGCGCGCCATCGCCGCCGGAATTGCGGGCAACAATCCACGCGATGCCACGCCTGCGCATCATCTCGAGCTCACCGTCAAGTGTGTATGGCCCGCGCGACACGATCACTTCGGCGACGAAGGGCAGAGGAGAGTCCGGCGGGTCGACGAACCGCAACGTATAGGCGTGCTGTGGTCGCGTCGCGAACGGCGCGATGTGCTGGCGACCGATGGCGAGGAACACGCGTGCGGGCGCTTGGGGAAGCGCGGCGACGGCAGCGCCGACGTCACCGACGTCGATCCAGATATCGCCGGGCGCCCGGGCCCAGGGCGCGCGTTCCAGCGCGATCAGCGGCGTTCCGGTTGTCGCGCACGCTTCAATGGCATTGCGGCTCATCTCGGCAGCAAAGGGATGCGTCGCATCGATCACATGCGTGATGCCTTCGCGCCTGATGTAATCGGCAAGCCCATCGACGCCACCGAAGCCGCCGATGCGGGTCGGCAGCGGCTGATCGGCAGGGGTCCGCGTGCGTCCGCCATAGGAATAGACCGCATCAAGACCAGCGCGTGCGATTTCCGCGGCGAGCGAGCTCGCATCGGCAATTCCGCCCAGAATAAGGGCGCGCATCTTGGCTGATCCCTGGCTGACCATCATCGGTATCGGAGAAGATGGCCTTGCCGGGCTGTCCGAAGCAAGTCGAAAGGCGCTTGCCGGCGCGGAAACCGTGTTCGGCGGTGAGCGTCATCTTGCGTTGGCAGATGTAGGAAGCCGCGGCCGCGCATGGCCGGTGCCATTCGATGCAGACGTCGTGCTGAGCTGCCGCGGCCGGCCGACGGTGGTGCTCGCGTCCGGCGATCCGTTCTGGCACGGCGCCGGCGCAGGCCTCGCCGAAAAACTCGGTGCGGACGAGTGGATCGCGTATTCGGCGGCGTCAACGTTTTCGCTTGCCGCCGCGCGGCTGGGCTGGCGCCTCGAGTCCGCCATCTGCCTCGGGCTTCACGCCGCGCCGTTCGAGCGCCTCGTGCCGCATCTCCTGCGGGGCGCGCGGATCATCTGTCTCGTGCGTGACGGCAAGGCCGCCGGCGATCTGGCAAAATGGTTGAGCGCGCGTGGATGGGGCGCCTCGGCATTCTGGACGCTCGCCGCGCTCGGCGGGCCTCGTGAAAGCGTTTCGGAGCATCGTGCCGACGGCTTTGCCGGCGGTCTCGCCGAAAACCTGGTCGCGGTGGCGCTGGAGGCGCGGGGAACACGGGGCATCCCGCGCAGCTCGGGCCTTTCGGATGATCTGTTCGTCCATGACGGTCAGATCACAAAGCGGCCGGTGCGCGCGCTTGCGATCTCGGCGCTGGCACCGCGTCCCGGCGAGCTTCTGTGGGACGTCGGCGCAGGCTCCGGCTCGATCTCGGTCGAGTGGGCGCTGTGCGGCGGCACGACCACGGCAATCGAAGCGCGCGAGGATCGCGCCGAAAATATCCGCAACAACGCCCGCGCGTTCGGACTGGCGCATCGAATCACCGTGGTGGCAGGGCACGCGCCCGAAGCGCTCGCCGCGCTGGACGCACCTGATGCCGTCTTCATCGGCGGTGGTCTTGATCGCGCGATGTTCGATGCCATCTGGTCCCGACTGGTGCCGGGGACACGGCTCGTCGCGCATTCCGTGACACTGGAGACGGAAGCGCTGCTTGGCGAACTTCATCAGCGGCATGGCGGCGAGCTGATGCGGGTCGAGATCGCACATGCGGCTCCTCTGGGCCGTTATCGCTCGTGGGAGGCGGCGCGGCCGGTGGTGCAGTGGAGTGCGGTCCGATGAAGGTCGCCGGGCTCGGATTCAGAAAAGATGTGACGCTGGCCTCGCTGCGCGAGGCGCTCGTGGCGGCCGGGGGCCCTGATGGCCTTGCGGCGGTGGCAACCGTCAGCGACAAGGCTGATGCGGAGGCATTGAGGCTGCTCGCCCGCGAATGCGGTGTGCCGATCAAGGCCGTTCCCGCCGATGTGCTTGCGACGATCGACACACCGACGCAGTCGCAGATCGTTGCGGAAAAATTCGGCACGGGATCGGTCGCGGAGGCGGCGGCGCTGGCTGCGGCCGGTCCTCGTGCGCGGCTCATTGCGACGCGCGCGGTCTCGCGGGATCGCACCGCGACCGCGGCGATCGCCGAAGGAGACGGCCCATGACGGTGCACTTCATCGGCGCCGGGCCGGGCGCCGCCGATCTTTTGACCCTGCGTGGACGCGATCTGATCGCGGCCAGTCCGGTCTGCCTTTATGCCGGCTCGCTGGTGCCGGAGGGCGTGCTGGCGCATTGCCCGGCCGGAGCGCGCATCATCAACACCGCGCCGTTGTCGCTCGACGAGATCATCGCGGAGATCGCCGCCGCCCATGCCGAGGGCAAGGACGTCGCGCGGCTGCATTCCGGCGATCTGTCGATCTGGTCGGCGATGGGCGAGCAGATCAGGCGCCTGCGCATGTCAGGCATTCCCTTCACGGTGACACCAGGCGTGCCGTCATTCTCCGCCGCCGCGGCAGCCCTCGAAGCCGAACTGACGTTGCCGGGCCTCGCGCAATCTGTCGTGCTGACGCGCACGCCGGGTCGCGCCAGCGCAATGCCGGAGGGCGAGAAGCTCGCTGCGTTTGCGGCCACGGGCGCGGTCCTCGCGATCCACCTGTCGATCCATCTGCTCGACAAGGTCGTTGCCGAGCTAACGCCGCATTACGGCGCAAATTGCCCCGTCGCGATCGTCTGGCGCGCCAGCTGGCCGGACCAGCGCATCGTGCGCGCCACGCTGGCGACACTCGACGCCGCCCTGGTTGCCGAGATGGAGCGCACCGCACTGATCCTGGTCGGCAAGACGCTTGGCGCTGCGGATTTTGACGAGAGCCGCCTCTATGCGGCCGACTACGACCGCCGTTATCGCCCGGTCGGCGCCGAGCCTCGCTTTCCGGAGATGCCGTGATGGCGGCGGGCCTCGTCATCTCCGCGCCGGCATCGGGCGTCGGCAAGACCACGCTGACGCTGGCACTTGCGCGTGCCTGGCGCAATCGCGGGCTGAACGTGCAGTGCTTCAAGAGCGGGCCCGACTATATCGATCCGGCCTTCCACGCCGCAGCGACTGGCCGCGCCTCCGTCAATGTCGATAGCTGGGCGATGGATCGCGCCACCATCGCGCATCTCGTCAACCGGAGAAGCGATGCCGATATTGTGCTGGCCGAGGGCTCGATGGGTCTGTTCGATGGCGTCGCTGCCCGCGGCGTCTCCGGGACCGGCGCCACCGCCGACATCGCGGACATGCTTGGCTGGCCGGTGGTCCTCGTGATCGATCCTGCCGGACAGGCGCAGACGGCGGCCGCGATTGCCGCCGGTCTTCGCGACTATCGCGCCGGCGTGCGCCTTGCGGGCGTGGTGCTCAACCGTATCGCCAGCCCGCGCCACGAGGACCTCGTGCGGCGCGCACTGAATGATGCCGGTATCGCCGTGTTCGGCGCGCTGCCGCGACATGCCGAGATCAGCCTGCCGAAGCGGCATCTCGGCCTCGTGCAGGCCGAGGAGCAGGCGGAAATCGGCAAGCTGATCGACGAGGCCGCGCGCTTCGTCAGCGAGCATGTCGATCTCGATGCCGTGTTGCAATCGGCCGCCGCATGGTCGCCGCAGCCCGCCGCCAATGGCCTCAACGTGACGCCGCCCGGCCAGCGCATCGCGCTTGCGCGCGATGCTGCGTTTTCCTTCGTTTATCCGCATATGCTGGAAGCCTGGCGCGCGGCGGGCGCCGAGATCTCGCCTTTCTCGCCCCTCGCCGATGAAACGCCAGATCCGAGCGCCGATGTATGCTGGCTGCCGGGCGGCTATCCCGAGCTTCATGCCGGCAGGATCGCCGCCAACGCGCGTTTCCACGCCGGCCTTCGGGCGTTTGCCGAGACGCGACCCGTGCACGGCGAATGCGGTGGGTATATGGTGCTGGGCTCCGCATTGACCGACGCCGAAGGCGTTCGACATGAGATGACGGGCCTGCTCGGACTGGAGACGAGCTTTGCAAAGCGCCGCATGCATCTCGGCTATCGTCTTGCTGCGCTTGCAGCGCCGATGCCGGGGCATCAGGCCGGTGCGCGCCTGCGCGGCCACGAATTTCACTATTCGACGATCGTCGTCCAACCCGATACGCCGCTGGCGGTCGTGCACGATGCCACGGGCGCGGTCATTGCCGAGACCGGCTCGCGGCGCGGACACGTCACCGGCACGTTCTTCCATCTGATCGCGGAGGACCGGTGAGCGGTTTTGTCGCCTTTGTCTCCGCCGGTCCCGGCGATCCTGAGCTGCTCACGCTCAAGGGGGCTGCACGGCTGCGCGAGGCTGACGTCGTGCTCTATGACGATCTCGCATCGGGCGCGATCCTCGATCTGGCACGGCCCGGCGCCAACCTCGTCGCGGTCGGCAAACGGGCAGGGCGGCCGTCGACGAGGCAGCATCACGTCAACCGCCTGCTGGTCGACTATGCCGCCACGGGTTCGCGCGTCGTGCGGCTGAAGTCGGGCGATGCCGGCATTTTTGGCCGGCTCGAGGAAGAGCTCGAGACGCTGCGCGAGGCCGGGATCGGCTACGAGATCATTCCAGGCGTTACCTCGGCCTGCGTGGCTGCCGCGCAGGCCGGCATTCCCCTGACACGCCGCCATACGTCGCGCCGCGTGCAGTTCGTGACCGGCGCCGATGTCACCGGCGAGCTGCCGCAGGACTTGAACTGGGCGGCGTTGGCTGATCCGGATGCGACGACCGTGGTCTACATGGGCCGGCGCACGTTTCCGGCGCTGGTCGCGAAATTGATCGCGCACGGGCTCTCGCCCGACACCCCTGCGCTGCTGGCCGAATCCCTCGGCCGCTCCGACGAGCGGCTGGTGCGCACCACCATTGCCGAGCTTGCCGAGCAATTCGCGCGCGGCGGCGCGGCCTCCACGGCCGCCGTCATCATGTTCGGCGCGCTGGCGGAGGGAGCATCGTCATGATGACGCTGTTCCTGATCGGCATTGGCTGCGGCGATCCCGGGCAGCTCACGCGCGCCGCGATCGACGCGATCAACGCGGCCGATCTCGTCCTGATCCCGCGCAAGGGCACCGCAAAGACCGATCTCGCCGATCTCAGGCGAACCATCTGCGCCGATGTGCTCACCAACAACAGCACGCACATCGTGGAGTTCGATCTTCCCGTGCGCGATGCGGCACAAGCCGACTATCGCAAGGGCGTCGACGATTGGCACGACGCGGTCGCTGCCGTCTGGTCACGGACGATTGCCGATCATCTCGGCGGGGACGGCAAGGTCGCATTGCTGATCTGGGGCGATCCCTCGCTCTACGATTCCTCGCTGCGCATTGCGCGGCGGCTCGATCCGCTACCTGAAATCGAGGTCGTGCCCGGCATCACCTCGATCCAGGCGCTGTGCGCGGCCCATACGCTGCCGCTCAACGATATCGGCGAGCCGTTTCTGGTGACGACGGGGCGCCGCTTGCGCGAAGGCGGCTGGCCGCAGGGTGTCGACACCGTCGTCGTGATGCTCGACGGCGGCACGGCGTTCCAGTCGCTCGATCCTCATGGGCTTCATATCTGGTGGGGCGCCTATCTTGGCATGGCCGACCAGATCATCCTGGCCGGTGCGCTGGCCGAAATGGGCCCGCGCATCGTTGCCGCGCGACAGGATGCGCGCGAGCGGCACGGCTGGATCATGGACAGTTACATTCTCAAGCGCAGGCCATAAGCGAGGCAGCATGCTCCCCGATTGGATCACTCGAAAGTGCCCCGAGATCTCGGCCGCCCATCGCCAAGCAGCGATCGCGCGGCAGGCGCAATTGACAAAACCGACCGGCGCGCTCGGCCGGCTCGAGCAGCTCGCGATCGAGCTTGCGGGCTTGCAGGCGACCGAACGCCCGCGCGCCGCGCGCGTGCCGATCGTCATCTTTGCTGGCGATCACGGCATCGTCGCGCAGGGCGTGTCGGCCTATCCGCAAGCCGTGACCATTGCGATGTTGGCCAATTTTGCCGCGGGCGGCGCGGCCATCTCGGTGCTGGCGCGCGAGCTTGGATCGAGCCTGGAGGTGGTCGATGCCGGTACGCGGGCCGAGGGGACGATGCCTGACATCGTCACCGACAAGCCGCGCCATGGCAGCCGCGATTTCAGCATTGAGCCCGCGCTCACGCCGGCGGAGCTGGCTTTCGCTTTTGGAGCCGGTCAGCGCGCCGTCGCGCGCGCCGGGGCCAGCCGGCCCGATCTCCTGATCTTCGGCGAGATGGGCATCGGCAACACCACGACCTCGGCGGCGATGGCCGCGAGCCTGCTCGGCATCAGCGCCGATGAGATCGCAGGCAACGGCACCGGCGTCGATGCGGCGGGCCGTGCCCACAAGGTGCGCGTGATCGAGGCTGCAATCGCGCGCCATGGTGTGGCCGGCGCCTCGCCCGAAAAAATTCTGTGCGCCGTCGGCGGCCTCGAGATCGCGGCGATATCAGGTGCGATCATCGCGGCCGCGCAGGCGCGCATTCCCGTGTTGATCGACGGTTTTATCGTCTCGGTCGCAGCGCTTGCGGCGGTGCGTCTCAATCCGTCGTGCCAGCCGTTCCTGCTGCCGTCGCATCAATCGGCGGAGCTGGGGCATCGGCTGGTGCTGCGCGCGCTGAACGTGCAGCCCCTGATCAGCCTCGATCTGCGGCTCGGCGAAGGATCGGGCGCGGCGATCGCGCTGCCGCTCGTGCGATCTGCATGCGCACTCCACAATGACATGGCGACGTTCGCGCAGGCCAATGTTCCGGATCGCCCTAAAGCGCGATGAGATTTGGATGAATCGTCATCGCGCTTTAGATTGTTGTTTGCGCATGATCCGGAAAACCGCTTCGCACTTTTCCGGATCATGCTTTAGCTGATCCGCTGATTGACCGAGACGACGCGCCAGCCCGTCGCGAGCCGGTCGATTCGCGTCAGTGACAGCGGATCGATGACGAAGCGCAAGGCGGCGCGCGGTGTCAGATCCAGCGCGATGCAGAGCGCGGCGCGGATGGTGCCGGAATGGACGATGAGTGTTGCGGGCCCGGGACCGATCCGCGAAAGGCCTTGGCCGACGCGCGCGACCTGGTCTTCAAAGCTTTCGCCGCCGGGCGGCCGTCCTCCTGCGGGATCGCTCCAGAATTGTGCATAGGCCTCGCCACCGCTGCGCGCGAGTTCGTCATGCCGACGGCCGGTCCACGCGCCAAAATCCTGCTCGCCGAATTCGGCCACCAGCGTTGGCTGCAGCCCGAGTGCGCGCGCGGTCTCGATCGTGCGGCGCGCCGGGCTCGCATAGCTCGCTGCATCGCGCGGCAGGCGCTGTCGCAGCGCCTCCAGCCGCGCGCGATCACCGAGATCGGCGGGCGCATCATCCGCATGGATGGTCCCGGCGACGCCGTCGACGGGGGCATGCCGTATCAGCCAGAGGAAGGTCTCGCCTTCCATGCAGGTCTCCCGGGGAAAGTTGGCCACTTTGGCTTGTCGCCGCGTCTGGCACATTGACTCTGTCTTCGCCGTAATCCTAGATGGCTTTGACGGTTTCCCCGAGAGGGGATGAAAAGGGAATGCGGTGCGGGGATTTTTCCCCAATGCCGTAGCTGCCCCCGCAACTGTAAGCGGCGAATCCTTCGTCATAGGCCACTGGGTCCTCGGTCCCGGGAAGGCGACGAAGCGGTGACGACCCGCGAGCCAGGAGACCTGCCGTCAGCCGTGGTCACACGCGAAGATGTCGGTCGGGGAGTACAGACATTCGGCTTCGTCGGAGGGCTTGTGGGCCTGATGATGGGACCTTTGGTTCGCGGTGACGTGCCACTGACGTCACACCGAGGTCCAGGACCGTGTCCTTCATCCGTATCGTACGACCGCGCCGCTTTTTGCTGGCGTCCGCCGCTCTCACATCTTTTGCTGCCATCGATATGCCGCCCGCGTCGGCGCAGCAGGCCCGTGAGACTCTGCCGGCAGTGGAGGTGTCGCCCTCGCTATCCCGCAAGCCCGCCAAACGGGACGCGACAAGCGCACGACCTGCAGCAGCAAGCAGGCCTGCGGCAGCGGCGGCCGCACCAAAGCCGGCGGTACCGAACGCAGCCGTGCCGACGCCGCTCAACAGCAACGCTGTTGCCGAGAGCGCCTCCCGCCTCGGACTGACCGTGCGTGAGACACCCGCGACCGTCGAGGTGATCTCCGCCGAGACAATCCGCGAGCAAGGCTACCGCACCGTCTCCGACGTCGCCCAGGGCGCGGTCGGCGTCACCGCCGGCGACAACCCGGCCGAGCCCTCGGCCTTCTCGATGCGCGGCTTCACCAACAGCCAGATCAACACGCTCTACAACGGCATCAAGATCGGCCCGCAGAACATGACCTCGCGGGTCATGGACACCGCCAATCTCGAAGCCGTGGAAATCCTGAAAGGCCCGGCCTCGCTGATCTCGGGCGAGGGCGCCGCCGGTGGTGCGATCAATTTCGTCACCAAACAGCCGCAGACCGGGCCCGTCCGGAACGAGGCGGACTTCTCTTATGACTCCCTGAACTCGTTCCGCGCGCATGTTGGCTCGGGCGGCAGCACCAATGTGCAGGGGCTGGATTATCGCTTCGACGTCAGCCGGTCCTCGCTCAACGGCTTTGCCGACGATACCAACACCAGAACGCTCGATGTCTCCGGTCAGCTCAACTATCGCGTCTCCGACAACCTCAAGGTCTGGGGCGCGATCGAATATCGCGAGGATCGCTCAAAAGCCTATTGGGGCGCGCCGCTGGTGCCGGTAGCCTTCAGCGGTTCGCATGCCACGGCGGGCATCGTTTCGGGCACCTATATCTCGAACTTCAACGGGACCAATCTCGGACCTGTTACGATCGACGATCGCACCTTCAACACCAACTACAACGTTCTCGACAACCGCAACGTCGCACAGGAAGTCTGGCTGCGTGGCGGCTTCGAGCTGAAGCTCGCGCCTGATCTGACATTGAAGAGCCAGGCCTACGCTTACGGCGCCGAGCGCAGCTGGTTCAACAACGAGGTCGAGGCGTTCAATGCGACCACGAATACGGTCGATCGCAGCCGCTTCTATGTCGCGCATAGCCAGCGCCTGGTCGGCAACATCACGGACCTCACCTGGGATACTGATATCGCAGGCTTCGACAATCGCCTCGTCACGACGCTGTCGTCGAGCTACCTCGACTTCGTCAGGCCCGGCGCTGCGAATTTCCCGGGCGATTCCGTCTCGTTGGTTAATCCCGACCGCGGCTTCTATGGCTTGCTCACGACGCAGCAGCAGACCGCACGTATCGACAACGAGGCGCTGTCGTTCGAGGACCGGTTAAAGTTGACGCGCACGTTTTCGCTGGTTGGTGGTCTGCGGGTCGAGCATATCGGCCTCGATCGCAATTCAACCGACGTCAACGGTCTGGAGAGGGCGAACTTCCCGTTCACGAAGGACTGGGCGCCGGTGACGGGACGCATCGGCTATACTTGGGAGGCCGTGTCCGGCCTGACCTTCTTCAGCCAGTACGCCACCGGCGCCGATATCTCGGCGAATAACATCTTCCTGCTGGCGCCGACCCAGAACCTGGATCTGACGACCGCACGCACCTACGAAACCGGCGTCAAGCATGTGCTGTGGGACAACAGGGCCGAGTGGTCGTTCTCGGCCTACGACATCCTGCGCAAGAACGTCTATGCAGCGGCCGGCGGCATGACACTCAATATCGCAGGGCGGCAGGAGTCCAAGGGCGTCGAGCTCGCCGGCGCGATCCGCCCGATCGAGCCGCTGCGGCTCTGGGGCAACATCGCCTATGTCGATGCACGCTATGCCGACTATGACTTCGTTGGCGGCTCGTTCTCGGGCAACACGCCGCCGAACGTACCGCGCATCGTTGCCAATGCCGGTGCGTCATGGCGCTTCGCGACGTCGTGGCCGGTGGAACTCGGCATCGTCGGCCGCCATGTCGGCGACCGCACCAACAGCGACGACAACACGGTGAAGATGAATGCCTATACGGTCGGCGATCTCTACGCTTTCGTCGACGTCCCCAAAACGGTGTTTAACGCCGTTGACCAAGCCCGCCTGACGTTCCGGGTGCGCAACTTCACCGACAAGCGCTATGCGATCTGGGGCGACCCGTTCTATCCCGACCAGATCCTGCTCGGCGCGCCGCGGACCTATGAAATCTCCGCTGCGTTCAAATGGTAGGGCGCTGATCACATGATGGGTGCGATCGTCCTGCTGCACCGCTGGCTCGGGATCGCGTTCTGCCTCCTGTTCGCGATGTGGTTCGCGAGCGGAATCGTCATGCACTTCGTTTCGTTTCCGTCGCTGACGGAAGTGGAGCGGTTTGCCGGCTTGGCGCCATTGGCCCGTGGGGCGGCCGTCACGGCTGTCGGCGACGCTGTAGCCGCGAGCGGGCTCGCGGACGCCACGCGCGTGCGACTGATCCAGCGCAGCGATGGGCCGGTCTATGTCGTGTCGGGAGCGTCGGGGGTGCGGGCCGTCCATGCTTCGGATGGAGCCGACGCATCGGTGCAGCGACCCGACACCGCGCGCGACATTGCGCAGGCCTATGCCAATCGGCGCGGGCTCGATGCCGCACGCACCGCCATCCTTGCTCATGCCGATTACGATCAATGGAGCGTTCCGAACGGCTTTGATCGCCATCGCCCTCTGTTTCGCGTGGCGCTTGGCGATGCCGCTGGTACGGAAGTCTATGTCTCGTCGCGCACCGGAGAGGTCGTGCTGGACACGACCCGCAGCGAGCGAGGATGGAATTGGGTCGGCAGCGTCCTGCATTGGATCTATCCGACAGTCCTGAGGAGCCATTGGGCGCTGTGGGATCGCGTGGTCTGGAGCCTGTCGCTGCTGGCGTCGATCGCCGCGCTGCTGGGAGCGGCGCTCGGGATTGTGCGGATCAAGCGGCGAGGAGGGCTGATCGGTTCTCCCTATCGCGGCTGGCACGCCCTGCATCACATCGGCGGCCTCGTCTCGACCGTTTTCGTGCTGACCTGGATTTTCAGCGGCTGGCTCTCGATAGATCACGGCCGGCTGTTCTCGCGCGGGCAACTGACCCCGGCTGAAGCCGGGATCGCCCATCGTGTACCGGACTGGAGGACGGCCCCTTTGGCCGACCGGATGCCATCGCGGGAAGTCGAATGGTTTGCCTTCAACGGCAATGTCTACCGACGTGAGCGGGTGGGTTTCGACCAGCAGAATCTGCACCGACCAGATGGCGAAGGGCATGGTGGTCTAACCGCGCAGGAGGTCGGCAGCTTGATGGCGAAGCTCGCCTCCGGCTGCGGCATGCCGCTCGCACTCGCCGACAACGACGACTATCCCGCGCGATCCGTCATCGCCGGTGCACCCGTCTACCGCACTCGCTGCGGTGACGTCTGGTTCGATCTCGACAGCGCGGACGGTGGCATCCTGCAAAGGCTCGATGCGTCCCGTCGGGCCTATCGCTGGTTCTACAGCGCGCTGCACACGCTCGATTTCCCCGTCCTGATGGCACATCCGCATTGGCGCGATGGTCTGGTTGTCGGGCTCTGCACGCTCGGGCTGGTCTTCTCCGTCACCGGCATCGTGATCGGCTGGCGGCGCCTGCGCCTGTCTTTCTGATGGTCCGTGCGATCGAGCCAGGTCGGGACAGCCAAACCGAGGGCTTGCGAAGTCGGCCGAATTTCTGAAACATAGGTCGTCAGGACATCGTGGAGACCCATGTGACGCAGCTCGATCTTTCCATTCGCGGCGGCACCATCGTGACGGCCAGCGACGAGTTTCACGCCGATATCGGCATTCGCGACGGCCGCATCGTCAGCATTGCCGATCATCTCGAAGGAGCGGCGCGCGAGATCGACGCGACGGGGCTGCTGGCATTGCCCGGCGGCATCGACAGTCACGTGCATATCTCGCAAGCATCCGGCCCTGACGTCGTCATGGCCGACGATTTCGCCTCGGCGACGCGCGCGGCCGCAGCCGGCGGCAACACCATGGTGCTGCCCTTCGCGCTCCAGGAGAAGGGCGCCTCGCTGCGCACCTGCGTCGAGAACTACCGCAAGCTCGCCGAAGGTGAGTGCTACATCGACGCCGCGTTTCATCTCATCATCTCCGATCCCACCGCAGTCGTGCTCGGGCAGGAACTGCCGGCGCTGGTGAAGGACGGCTACACTTCGTTCAAGGTGTTCATGACCTATGACGACCTCGTGCTCAGCGACAAGCAGCTGCTCGAGGTGTTCGACGTGGCGCGCCGCGAGGAGGCGCTGGTGATGGTCCATTGCGAGGGCTACGACGCCATCCGCTTCCTCACCAGCAAGCTCGAGCGCGACGGCCACATCGCGCCTTACTACCATGGCGTGTCGCGGCCGCAGGCGGTCGAACGCGAGGCGGCGCACCGCGCCATCAGCCATGCCGAGGTGGTCGGCGTTCCCATCATGATCGTCCACGTCTCCGGCCGCGAGGCGATGGAGCAGATCAGGTGGGCCCAGCAGCGCGGATTGCCTGTTCATGCCGAGACCTGTCCTCAATACATCACACTGACGGCCGACGACATGAAGGGCCTGAACATGGACATCACGGGCGCGAAGTACGTCTGTTCGCCGCCGCCGCGCGATGTTGAAAGCCAGCAGGCAATCTGGGAAGGCATCACGACAGGCGTGTTCCAGACGTTCTCGTCCGACCATTGTCCATTCCGCTACGACGATCCCAAGGGCAAGCTGACGCCGAATGCGCGCACCTCGTTCCGCTGGGTGCCGAACGGCATTCCCGGCGTCGAGACGCGGTTGCCGATCCTGTTCTCCGAGGGCGTCTCGAAGGGGCGCATCAGCTTGCAGAAGTTCGTCGAACTGACCGCCACCAACCATGCCCGGATCTACGGCCTCTATCCGCGCAAGGGCTCGATCGGCGTCGGCTTCGACGCCGATATCGCGCTGTGGGACCCGAAGTTGAAGAAACCGATCCGGCAGGCCGACCTCCACCACGGCTCCGACTATACGCCCTGGGAAGGCTTCGAAGTCACCGGCTGGCCCGTCACCACCATCGCGCGGGGGCGTGTCGTCTATGAGCAGGGCAGGATTGTCGGCGACAAGGGCGCAGGCGAGTTGCTGAGCCGCGGCAAATCCAGCCTAGTTTAACGGGCAGCGGGGCGACACGGTGTCGACGCTTGCGCATGGCTTCCGCGTGGCCGCGCGCGCCCTTCTATTTTCTGGTCACGGCGCCGGCGGACAGCGTGACGAGACACATCAGCATGGCGAGCATCCAGAATGCCGTCGGCAGGCCGACAGCGTGGGCCACAAAGCCGATCCCGGCGGGACCGACCAGAACACCGGCATAGCCGGCGGTGGTGATTGATGCCACCGCGAGCCCCGTGGGCATCGCGGTCTGCCTGGCGGCACCGCGGAACAGCACGGGCACGAGGTTCGACGCGCCGAGACCGATCAGCAGGAAGCCGGCGATGGCAACGTCTGCAGTTGGCGCCAGCAGCAGCACCGCAAGGCCCGCGACCGCGAGCAGGCTTCCCCCGACCAGCGTCGCGCGATCACCGATCCGCGCCACGACGGCGTCGCCGCCAAGGCGACCTGCGGTCATCGCGATCGAGAACACGATGTAGCCGATCCCGCCCTGCGCCTCGCTGACGAGGCGCTCGCCGATGACGAGCAGTGCGCCCCAATCGAGCATCGCGCCTTCGATCAGGAACGTAATGGCCGCAAGCAGCGCCAGCAGCAGCACGATGCCATGCGGCAGCACGAACAGGGGTCCCTCCTGCGCCTGCGCCCTGCGCAGCAGGCGGGGCGAGGCGAGCGCCATCGCCATCAGCATCAGCGCCGAGCAGATCAATGTGCACGCGAGTGGACCAAGGCGAAACGACAATAGCGCCGTCATCACCGCGGATCCGGCAAACCCCCCAATGCTGAAGAGTGCGTGAAAGCCCGACATCAACGGCTCTCGCGCCGCGCGCTCCACCTCGACCGCATGGATGTTCATGGCGACGTCGATTGAGCCGAGCGCCGCGCCGAATGCCAGCAGCGCCATCGCCAATGTCACCGGCGTGCCGGCCAGCGCCAGCAGCGGCAGCGCCAGCGCGAGCCCGACTCCGCCTGCGATGATGATCGGCTTGCTGCCATAGCGAGCGGTCAGGACGCCGGTTGCGAGCATCGCGACGACGGAGCCGATACCGAGGCTGAGCAGCAGCAAGCCCAGGACGGCGTCATCGACCCCGAGCCGCTCTTTCGCGAACGGCACCAAGGGCGCCCAGCAGGCAAGACCGAAGCCGGCGACCAGGAACGAGAGGCGCGTTGCGAGCCTCGTCGCCGGCCGGTCGGCTGAAGTCATCAGTGAAACTCCGGGAGGGAAGGGCGCGATTGCGCGCAAGGCGTGTGCTTAAATCATCAACCAAGAGCGAACACCAGAGTTCCGCCGGCGCAACGAGTTGACGAATTGTCTCATTGTGATGTCGCTTTTCACGCATCTCTCACGATTCTTCTTTGCCGAAATTCGAATTTCACCGATGCGTCGTCGGCAAAGAGGGGAGCGTCGTCGCGAGCCACGGATCCGGTCGTGGCGGAGGCCGGCGAGGCTATCGCGCATGCAAGTGGGCGGACATAAGTGGGGAGCTGAGCTGACAACTGTGCATAGCTCATGGGCATCAGCGATCCCACGCCGCCTCTTGGCCGCCTTCAAATTAGCCACGCGGCGTCGCTGGTCTGATTGCAGCGCAGCGTAAACGCCGATTCGCGTGGAGAAATGCGTGGTGCGCTGCACGTTTCTGCCCTCCCTGATCGATCGCGTGCTCACTTCGCGGGCAGTGTTGCCCGTCGAGACGGAGGTGAGCCGCACCGTCCGGGCGTGCAGCCTCACCTCTGCGCCCGAGGGTTTATCGTTGGGAGGCTGCAGGTCGCCGAACGGGCCGCGTGCACGGCATGAAAGCTGCTTTGGTGGAAAAACGGCGCGAGGCTGCGTTATGCTGCGAGCGCCGGCCCGCCCTTGAAGCTGCGATCGCCAGCCTCGCCAAAAAAAGTCGTCAAGAAGCCAGGAACCCGCTGATGCGTATCGTCACTGTTGCCGCCGCCCAGATGGGCCCGATCCAGAAGGCAGACAGCCGCGAGGCCGTGGTCAAGCGCATGATCGCGCTGATGGACGAGGCCAAGGCGAAGGGGGCTGACCTCATTGTCTATCCCGAACTGGCGCTGACGACGTTCTTTCCGCGCTGGTATTTTGAGGATCGAGCCGAGGCCGACATCTGGTTCGAGCGCGAGATGCCGAACGCGGCAACTCAGCCCCTGTTCGCGCGTGCCGCGCAGCACGGAATCGCGATGAATTTCGGCTATGCGGAGCTGACGCCCGACGGCCACCACTTCAACACCGCCATTCTCACCGACAAGTCCGGCAAGATCGTCGGCAAATATCGCAAGGTCCATCTGCCGGGCCATGTCGAATACGACACCAAGCGCTCGCACCAGCATCTGGAGAAGCGCTATTTCGAGCCGGGCGATCTCGGCTTCAACGTCTGGCGTGAGCTCGGCGGCATCATCGGCATGGCGATCTGCAACGACCGTCGCTGGCCCGAGACCTATCGTGTGATGGGTCTGCAGGGCGTCGAGATGGTGCTGATCGGCTACAATACCCCGTCCGTGAATGCGGAAAAGAGCGAGGAGGGTGTCGAGAAGCGCCTGTTCCACAACCGCCTCTCGGTGCAGGCGGGCGCCTATCAGAATGCGACCTGGGTTGTCGCGGTCGCCAAGGCCGGCGTCGAGGATGGGCACCCGCTGTTCGGCGGCAGCCTGATCGTCGATCCCAACGGCGAGATCGTCGCCGAGGCCAGGACCGAGGACGACGAGGTTCTGGTCCACGCATGCGACCTCGATGCCACGACGTTCGGCAAGACCACGATCTTCGATTTCGCCCGGCACCGCCGTATCGAACATTACGGCCTGATCACCAGCCAGACCGGCGCAGTGCCGCCGCCGGAGAAGTGACTGAGATGGCGGACAAGGGGATCTCTCTGCGCGAGCTCGATCCGCGCGATCGTTACAAGTTGCTGTGCGGCGTGATCGTGCCGCGGCCGATCGCGCTGGTGACGACGCTCGACGAGAACGGCGCAGTCAACGCCGCGCCGTTCAGCTTCTTCAACGTCTTCTCCGAAAGCCCGGCGCTGATCGTGCTTGGGCTGCAGCACAAGCCGGATCATTCGCCGAAGGATACGACCCGCAATATCCATCGCGATGGCGAATTCGTCGTTCATATGGTGGACGAAGCGCTGTCGGGAGCGATGAATGACTGCGCAGTCGATTTCCCCTCCGGTGACAGCGAAGTTGCCGCAACGGGGCTGGCGACGGTTCCCTCGGTTGACGTCAAGGTACCGCGGCTCGCAGCAGCGCCCTTCGCGCTGGAATGCCGCCGCCGCCTCGTGCTGAATTTCTCGCCGGATCGAGAGCTGCTGATCGGCGAAGTGCTGCGGGTTCACGGCCGCGACGGCCTCGTCGACGAGGCCAACATGTATGTCGATCTCGAGGCCTATCGGCCTATCGGCCGCATGTTCGGCAATCTCTATACCACGCAGCGGGACATTTTTGCGTTGTCGCGCGAGAGCCACGCGCAATGGCTGGCGCGCACCCAAGAGCTGAAGGACGCCTAGTGGGCCGAAAACTGCACCGCACCCAGCGCCATGGTGACGGCCGCCTGTGTCGGGTCGATCACGGGAATGCCGAGCGCGTCTTCGAGCGGGCGGCGATGGCGCGCCATGCCTGCACAGCCCATCACGATGGCGCGGGCGCCGTCGTCGTCGCGCAGGGCGCGGCCGACCTCGATCATCTTGGCCAGCGTACCTTCGCCGGATGCGGTTTCCGCGACGCTCATGTTGAGCGGACGCTCGCCGGCAAGGCGCTCGGTCAGCCCCATCTGCCGGAGATAACGCATGTGACGCGGAATCGAGCGCTGGGCGATCGCGATGACACCGAACGTTTCGGCGCGCGCCAGCGCCGTCAGCACGCCGCACTCGGCAATGCCGAATACCGGCCGGTCGGTGCCTTCGCGACAGACCTGGAGCCCGGGATCGCTGTAGCAGGCGATGACGAAAGCGGCCGAACTGTTGTCGCCTTCGACCAGCCTGCGCAGCGGCATTGCGACGCCGTCGACATCGGCCTGGCTTTCAATGCCGAATGGCCCCTCGGCCAGCGACTGGCAGACCAACTCGGGTCCGCCCTCGAAACCCAGCGGCTTCAAGGCTTCCTCCAGCCCTCGCGTGACCGCGGGATTGGAGTTCGGATTGATGACGAGAATGCGCGGCCGGGACATGATGGTCTTCCTGAATGGCGATCATTTGGCTCAGGCATATCATGGAGTGCCTCATGACTGAACCCACTTACGACCTGATCATTCGCGGCGGCCGCGTCGCCACCACGACCGACGTGTTCGAGGCCGATGTCGCCATCTCCGGCGAGACGATCGCGGCGATCGGCAGGGGCCTTCCGGCGGCCAAACGCGAGATCGACGCGCGCGGCAAGCTGGTGCTGCCCGGCGGCGTCGACAGCCACGCGCATATCGAGCAGCTGTCCGCGGCCGGCATCATGAATGCCGACACTTTTGAAAGCGCGACCGTGTCGGCCGCGTTTGGCGGAACGACCACCGTGATCCCGTTCGCGGCCCAACATGTCGGCATGAAGCTGCCGCAAGTGGTGGAGGACTATCACGGGCTGGCCAGGAAGGGCGCGGTGATCGACTACGCCTTTCACATGATCATTGCGGACGCGACCAAGGAAACGGTCGAGGAGCACATCCCGGCGCTGGTGAAGCAGGGCCATGCGTCGATCAAGATCTTCATGACCTATGACCGCCTCAAGGTCGATGACGAGCCGTTGCTCGACATTCTCCTCGCCGCGCGCCAGTCCGGCGCGATGCTGTGTGCGCATGCCGAAAATCACGGCATCATCGCCTGGATGGTGAAACGGTTGCTGGCGCGTGGCTACACCATGCCGAAATACCACGCCGTGAGTCATGCCCGCGTATCGGAGGCCGAAGCCTTCACGCGTCTGATCGGCATGGCTGCGCTGATTGATCAGCCGATCATGATCTTTCACGTGTCGACCGCCGAAGGCGCCAGGGTGATCCGCGACTCGCGCGGGCAGGGGCTCAAGGTCTTCGCCGAGACCTGTCCGCAATATCTGTTTCTCACCGCAAACGATCTCGACAAGCCGGGCGCGGAGGGCGCCAAATGGATGTGCAGCCCGCCACCCCGCACGCATGCGGACCAGGAGGCGCTGTGGCAGGCGCTCTCGCTCGGCGACCTCCAGACCATCTCGTCGGATCACGCGCCGTATCGCTATGACGAAACCGGCAAGCTGCGCGCCGGGCCAAACCCGAACTTCAAGCAGGTCGCCAACGGCTTGCCGGGACTGGAACTGCGGCTGCCGTTGCTATTCGACGCGATGGTCTCCAAGGGCCGGCTGGGCCTCGAAAAATTCGTCGAGCTGACCGCGACGGCGCCGGCCAGGATCTACAATCTGCATCCGCGGAAGGGTTCGATCGCCGTCGGTGCCGACGCGGATATCGCGATCTGGGATCCCAGCCGCGAGACCGTGATCGCCGACGAGATGATGCATGACCTCGCCGGCTACACGCCGTTCGCCGGCCGCAAGCTGAAGGGCTGGCCGGTGTCGGTGCTCTCGCGCGGGCGCGTGATCGTGGACGGCAACAAGTGCCTGGCGAGCCCCGGCAGCGGAAAATTCCTGGCGCGCAGCGGTGGCGAGGCGGCAAAGCCGACCGGCCGGCTCGTCGCCGACATGGATCCTGAACGGAATTTCGGAGCGAAACTGCTGTGACGGTGGATCGCAAGCGATGAAGGTCCTGATCTTTGGCGGCACAGGGTTTGTCGGCCTCAACGTAGCGGAGGCGCTCCTCGCGCGCGGCCATAGCGTGACGTTGTATGATCGAAAACAGCTTCCTGCGGGAGCAGGGCGCTCCCTAGCAGATTGCCGGGAGCGGCTCACGGTTGTTCAGGGCGAGATCACTGACGTCGATAGGATTGACGCGCTCGTAAAGCAGGGTTTTGATACAATCGTCCTTGGCGCCGCCATAACCGCGGGGGACCAGCTCGAGCGGACCGCGACCTCGAGCATCCTCGAGATCAATGTGATGGCTCAGATTCCGATCCTGAGCGCTGCGATCCGTCGGGGCGTTCGGCGCGTGATCAATCTGTCCTCGGCATCGGCCTATGGAGCCGCGGGACAACGCTATCCGATATTGGACGAGGAAACGCCCTGTGATCCCGTCTCGTTTTACGCCATCAGCAAATTCACTTCGGAACGATCGGTGGCGAGGCTCGCTGAGTTGCATGGTGGCGATTTTCTCAGCGTGCGACTGAGCGCCGTATTCGGCCCATGGGAGCGGATCGGCAAGGTGCGCGACACACCAAGCCTCCAGTTCCAGATTCTGGCCGAGTTCGCTCGTGGCGGGTTGGCGCTTATGCCGGGCCAGGGTGTTAAGGACTGGATCTATGCCGTTGACGCCGCCGAAGCAGTTGCGGTGCTGATCGAAGCCGAGCGGCCACGCCATCGGCTCTACAATATATCGAGTGGCAGGGCTTGGTCTGCACTGCAATGGGGCGAAGTGTTTGCGGCCTTGCATCCCGGATTTGAGTGTCGACTTGCGTCCCCCGGAGAGAAGACCTTCATCAAGACACACGGTGGGGATCGCGCACCGCTGTCGGTCGCGCGCATGGCCGACGAGTTCGGCTGGCGCGCGCGCTTTGGTTGCGCGGAGTCTGCCGCTGCGATGAGCACTTGGTGGACGCAGCATACGGAGACGTGCTGACATGCGGCTGCAAGGGCGGGCGGCGATCATCACGGGAGCAGGCTCCGGCATCGGCCGCGCCAGCGCAAAGCTGTTCGCGGAGGAAGGAGCCGAGCTTGCCCTTGTTGATCGCGATGCTGCTGGTCTTCAGGGAACGCTGAGCTTGATTGGCAAGGCCACGACGCATGTCGGCGACGTGGGAGATGCCAGCTTCGCTGAAGCCGTCGTCGGCGAGGTCATGGCGCGTCACGGCCGCCTCGATATTCTCATGACCGCGGCCGGCTTCTCTGTCGGTGGCACGGTGCTGACGACAAGCCTGGAGGATTGGGACGCGGTGTTCCGCGCCAATGTCGGCGGCACCTGGCTGTGGGCGCGGGCCGCGGTGCCGCAGATGCAGCAGCAGAAGAGTGGCTCGATCATTACACTGGCCTCGCAGCTTGCGATCGCCGGCGGCAAGGGCAACAGTGCCTATATCGCCGCCAAGGGCGCGATCGTCAGCCTGACCCGAACCATGGCGGTGGATTTCGCAACCGATGGCATTCGCGTCAATGCGATTGCGCCCGGCGCGATCGACACGCCGATGCTTCGTCGCAGCTTTGCCCGCCACACCAATTCCGAGGAGGTGCGCGAAGCCTCGCGTAACCGCCATGCCATGAAGCGGTTCGGGCGGGCGGAGGAGATCGCGCAGGCCGCGCTGCATCTCGCCGGCGATTCATCCTCCTTCACGACCGGCACCGTGATGGTGGTCGACGGAGGTTGGCTCGCGGCATGAGTGATGCGCTGACAGAGCTTGAAGCCGACGTTCGCGCCGATCTCGCAAGGATCGCGCATCCCCATGCCGCATGGCTTGAACCGAAGATCGGGCCGGACGGCAACGCTGCGCTGGATGTGCTGATCGTCGGCGCCGGCCAATCCGGCATCGCCATCGGCTTCGGCCTGATGCGCTCTCGCGTCAGCAACATTCTGGTGCTCGACAAGGCCGCGGAGGGGAAGGAGGGTCCATGGCTCACCTACGCCCGCATGCCGACGCTGCGCAGCCCGAAGGACTATACGGGGCCTGACCTCGACATCCCCAACCTGACCTACCAGTCCTGGCACGAAGCTCGTTTCGGCAAGGAAAGCTGGCAAGCGCTCGCCCTGATCCTGCGGGAGCATTGGGCGGAGTATCTGCTCTGGCTGCGACGCACGATCGGCCTTCCGGTAGCCAATGGCTGCGAGCTTCTCGATATTGCACCTGCATCCGACGGCCTCCTGGCCGCGCGCGTGAAACACGCAGCTGGTGTGGAAACGCTCTACGCCCGCAAGATCGTGCTGGCGACCGGGCAGGAGGGGATGGGCGACTGGATGATTCCGGAGCAGTTGCGTGATCTGCCGGCGAGCGTTGTCGCGTCAGTCGCGGACGAGATCGATTTCGAGGGCCTCCGCGGCAAGCGGGTCGCCGTGATCGGCGCCGGCGCATCCGCTTTCGACAACGCGGCAACCGCGCTTGAGGCGGGGGCCGCGGAAGTCCATCTGCTCTGCCGCCGCGCGCAGATCCAGCTGATCCAGCCCTATCGCTGGTTGACCTTCCGTGGCTTCCTTCGTCACCTCGGCGACCTCGACGATGCCTGGCGCTGGCGCTTCATGCGCAAAATCCTCGAAATGCGCGAGGGCTTTCCGCAAGCGACCTATGATCGCTGTGCGCGTCATGCCGCTTTCACATTGCACGAGGGGGCCCCGATCGAAGCCGCCCGGCAGACCGGCGGCCACGTCGAATTGCAGACGCCACGCGGCGTTGTTGCCGCGGATTTCGTCATTTGCGGCACCGGTATCGACATGAACTTTGCCGGCCGCGGCGAGCTCGCAAGATTTGCCGGCAATATCGCGACCTGGGCTGATCGCTACCAGCCGCCGGAGAACGAGCGCAGCCCGCGGCTTGGCCGTTTTCCCTATCTCGCCGACGATTATGCCTTCACCGAGCGGGTACCGGGCGAGACGCCGTGGATCTCGGACATCCACCTTTTCGCAATCGCGTCCACCATGAGCTTTGGTCCGTCCGGATCGTCGATCAACGCGATGACGACAGCGGTGCCGAAGCTGGTCAACGGCCTGACGCGCGGCCTGTTTCGCGCCGATGTCGAGCGCCACTGGGCCTCGCTCGGCGCCTATGACTTGCCGCAAGCTGTGGTTACGCGGCCGACGCGAACAATGGAGCCATCGTGATGATCACCCATGCGCCGCCGCGACGAAGCGCCTCTGCGCATTGGCGCGCAACTTGCTTCCTTCTTGACCTATCTTGTCGACGGTTCCAGTCGAAATCGCGGGGAAAACCAATGCGTTTTGTGTCTTTCAGACGAGCGACCTCAGTCCTCGCCGCCACCATACTGTTGCTGGTCGCCACCGCGCCCTCACAAGCGCAAACCCGGGCGGAGACTCTGCGCTATGTGACCGGTGCAGCCGTCAACACGCTCGATCCCAACATCCCAGGATCGACCCGCGAGTCCTTCGCGCTCAGTATGAGCACGTATGACCGGCTGGTCGCGTTCGGCCGCAAGCAGCTCAACGGCAAATGGGTTTTCGATCTCGACACCATCACGGGCGAGCTCGCTGAATCCTACGATGTCAGCCCCGACGGTCTGAAGCTGACCTTCCACCTGCGCAAGGACGCAAAATTCCAGGACGGTACGCCGGTTACGGCTGAGGACGTGAAATGGTCGCTCGACCGCTGCGTCACCGCGCCGATCCTCGGCAAGGCGCAGCTGCTGACGGGATCAATGACGTCCGCCGACCAGTTCAAGATGGTCGATCCGCTGACCATCGAGGTGACGCTGCCCAAACCCGACAAGCTCGCGCTGCCGAACCTGGCGACCGTCTATCCCATCATCATCAACTCGAAACTTGCCAAGGAGCATGCGACGACGGATGATCCCTGGGCCACAGCCTGGCTGAAGGAGCACACCGCGGGCAGCGGCGCTTACATCCTCGAGACCTTCAAGCCCGGCGAGCAGGTCATCATCAAGCGCGACGAGAGCTGGAATCGCGGTTCGGCCAGCAAGCCCGCCTTCTTCAAGCGCGTGATCATCCAATCGGTGCCGGAGCCGGCAACCCGCGCCAACCTGGTCGAGCGCGGCGATGCCGACCTCGTCGTCGACCTGCAGGCCAGCGACGTGCAGTCGCTCGAGGCCAAGGGCAAGCTCAAGGTAATCTCGACGCCGCAGTACAATGCGATCACCTTCGTCTCGATGAACAACCAGTTGCCGCCGTTCGACAACGTCAATGTGCGCCGTGCCATCGCCTATGCGCTGCCCTATGACGACATGTTCAAGGCCGCCCTGTTCGGCCGCGGGGCGCCGCTGTTCGGCGCGACCTGGCCGGATGGCAAGCCGTTGACTGGCATCTATCCGTTCCAGCAACCGGTGAAGCTCGATCTCGACAAGGCGCGCGAATACCTCAAGGCCGCCGGCCTTCCTGAAGGCTTCTCGACCACCTTCAGCTTCAACGTCGGCCAGTCCTCGACCGCGGAGCCGATGGCCGCGCTGGTGAAGGAATCATTGGGCAAGATCGGGATCAAGGTCGATATCCAAAAGTTGCCGGACGCGCAGATGTCGACGCAGATCAACGAGAAGAAGCTTCCCTTCTATACCGAGGGCATCGTAGCCTGGTTGCCGTCGACCGATTACTTCTACCGCAATTTCTACACCGGCAATCAGCGCTGGAACTACAGCTCGATCAACAATCCCGAGCTCGTCGCGATCGCGCAGGAAGCCCGCTTCGAGCCTGACAAGACCAAGTACGAGGAGGATGGCCGCAAGCTCAACGCCATCCACAACAGCGAGATGCCGCAGATCATGCTGTGGCAGCCGAACCAGGATGCGGTGATGGCGGCCACGATCGAAGGTTACACCTACGAATTCCATCGCCAGGTCGACTATCGCGACCTCAGCCGCAAATGACGCCCGTGGAGAGAGGCTCTCAGAGGTGACGACCGGTCTTGGTGCAACATTGGTGCGGGCGGGCAGGCGGCTTCTGTCGTCGCTGCCCGCGCTGTTCGGTGTGCTGGTCTTCACCTTTCTGTTGATGCGTGTCCTCCCCGGCGACCCCGCGGTGTTCTTTGCCTCGGGGCCCAATGCCGGCAAGGAGGAGATCGAGCAGATACGCAAGCAGATGGGGCTCAACAAGCCGGTCCCGGAGCAACTCGTGTACTATCTCTCGGACATCGGCCACGGCAATCTCGGCCGTTCCATGATGACGGGACAGCCGGTGCTGAAGGATCTGCGCGAGCGGCTGCCGGCCTCGCTCGAGCTCACCTTCACCGCACTCCTGATCGCGCTGATCGCCGCGGTGCCGCTTGGCGTCGTTGCGGCGCTGCGGCCGGGATCGGCGATCGATCACGGCGTGCGATTGTTCTGTGCGCTCGGCGTTTGTGTCCCGACGTTCGTGTCGGGCCTGCTCTTGATCTATGTCTTCTATTATCTGCTCGGGCTGGCGCCCGACCCAACAGGGCGGATCGACGTCTTCACCTCGCTGCCGCCGTCACGCACCGGCTTCCTGTCGATTGATTTCCTGCTCGCGGGAGATGTCGAGGGTTGGTGGGCGGCCTGCAGGCAGCTGATGCTGCCGGCGGTGAGCATGGCCCTGTTCGTGATCGCGCCGCTGGCGCGGATCACGCGCGCTTCGATGCTGGTCTCGCTCGGCAGTGATTTCGTGCGCACGGCGCGTTCGGTCGGTCTGTCCTGGTACAAGGTGGTGGTCACCTACGCGCTCCGCAACGCGATCCTGCCGGTGATCACCATCGCCGGCATCGTGTTCTCGACCATGCTGGGCGCGAACGTGCTGGTGGAGAAAGTATTCTCCTGGCCGGGCGTCGCCTCCTATGCGCTCGATGCGCTGCTGTCCTCGGACTATGCGCCGGTCCAGGGCTTTGTGCTGTTGATGGCGAGCCTGTTCGTGCTGGTCAATCTGGTAGTCGATATTTGCTACGGCATCGCCGATCCCAGGGTGTCGATCGAATGACCAGCGCCACCCTCCGCCACTCGGTCTGGATCCTGCGCGGCAACCCGCTCACCGCAGTTGCCGCGGCGGGCGTAGCGCTGTTCGTCCTGCTCGCGATCTTCGGGCCGTGGATCGTGCCCTACGATCCCGTGGTGTCCAATGTTTCGCATGCCTTGCAGCCGCCGAGCGCGGCGCATCTGGCGGGCACCGATCAGCTTGGCCGCGACGTCTTCAGCCGCCTCGTCGTCGCAGCCCGGCTCGATCTGGCGATCGCGGTGTCCGCGGTCGGTCTCTCCTTCGCGATTGGTGCCGTCGTCGGCGCGTTCTGCGGCTATGCCGGCGGCAAGCTCGACCGCGCGGTCGGCCGCTTCGTTGACGTCATGATGGCCTTTCCGCTGTTCGTGCTGGCGATGGCGATGGTCGCAGCGCTCGGCAACCGGATCGAGAACATCGTGATCGCAACCGCGATCATCAATCTGCCTTTCTACATCCGCTTTGCGCGCGCCGAGGTGAACGTCCGCCGCAATCTCGGCTGGGTGGAGGCGGCGCGCGCCTGCGGCGAGAGCCATTTTTCCGTGGTTTTGCGCTTCCTGCTGCCGAACATCCTGCCGGCGATGGCGGTGCAGATCTCGCTCAACCTCGGTTGGGCCATTCTCAACGCGGCCGGCCTCTCCTTCATCGGTCTTGGCGTCAAGCCGCCGACGCCGGAATGGGGCATCATGGTCGCGGAAGGTGCGCGCTTCATCTCGACCGGGCGATGGTGGCTGGTGGCCTTTCCGGGCCTCGCGCTGATGATGGCGGTGCTGTGCTTCAATCTCCTCGGTGACGGGATGCGCGACATTCTCGATCCCCGGATGCGCACATGAGCGAGGTGCTGCTCAGCATCGACGGCCTCCACGTCACGTTCTCGACGCGGCGGGGCATGGTCGAGGCGGTGCGCGGTGTCACGCTCTCGGTCGAAAAGGGCGAGATGCTCGGCCTCGTCGGCGAGAGCGGCTCGGGCAAGTCGGTGACAGGCTTCGCGACGACCCGGCTGCTCGATCCAGCCGGCCGCGTCACCGGCGGAAAAATCCTGTTTCGCGGTCAGGACGTGACCAAGCTCAGGGGCGACGACCTTCGCCATCTCCAGGGCGCGGCGATGTCGATGATCTTTCAGAACCCGCGAGCCGCGCTGAACCCGATCCGCGGGATCGGCCTGCAGATCGCGGACGCGATCCTCACCCACAAGAAGATATCGAAGGACGCCGCCCGCGCGGAAGCGCTCGACTTGCTGCGCGCCGTCCAGATCCGCGATCCCGAGGCGCGGATGAATGCCTATCCGCACGAACTCTCCGGCGGCATGTGCCAGCGTGTGATGATTGCAATCGCGATCTCCTGCAATCCGGCGCTCCTGATCGCCGACGAGCCGACTACCGGTCTCGATGTCACCACGCAGAAGGTGGTGATGGATCTTCTGGCCGATATCGCCGCTGCGCGCGGCATGGCGACGATCCTGATCACGCACGATCTCGGGCTCGCGGCGCGCTATTGCCGACGCATCGCGGTGATGGAGCGCGGACGCATCGTCGAGGAGGCCAGTCCCAAGACCCTCTTCAGCATGCCGCAGCATGCCTATACCCGCCGCCTGGTCGCGGCATCGCCGACCGCGACGTCCCGCATCGAGGACCTCGTCACGGAGGAGGAGCGGGAGGGCGTCGTTGCGGTCGCGGGCAGACCAAGGACAGAGGTTGCGCACGGCACCCCGCCGCTGCTCGAGGTGCGGAAGCTGGCAAAGCGCTTCGACAAGGGCTCCGCGGCGGTTGCCGACTTCTCGATGACGATGACCGGTGGCGAGAGCGTCGGGCTCGTGGGTGAATCCGGCTCGGGCAAGAGCACGACGTCGCGGATGATCTGCCGTCTGATCGACCCGAGCGAGGGCGATATCGTGTTCGACGGACAGTCGATCGGCCACATCGCCTCGCGCGACTTCCACCACTCGCCTTTGCGCAAAGACATCCAGATGGTCTTCCAGGACCCGAACGAAAGCCTCAATCCGCGCTACACGGCGTTCGATTGTATCGCCCATCCCCTGATGCGCCTCGGCGGCATGCGCCCGGGTGATGCGCTGCGCAAGCGCGTGGATGAGTGTGCGGAGCGGGTCGGATTACCGCTCGACCTCCTGCCGCGCTTTCCCCATCAGCTCTCGGGCGGCCAGAAGGCCCGCGTCGGCATCGCGCGCGCGATTGCCTGCCGGCCGCGGCTTTTGGTGCTGGACGAGCCAACCGCCGCGCTCGACGTCTCGGTGCAGGCAGTGGTGCTCCAATTGCTCGATCGCCTCAGGCGCGAGAACGACATCGCGCTGCTGTTCGTCAGCCACGATCTCAACGTCGTGCGCATGCTCTGCGACCGCACCATCGTGCTGCGCAATGGCGGCATCGTGGAGCAGGGCGAGAGTCGCGCGCTATTCGATAATCCGAAAACCGACTATACTCGCAAGCTGGTCGAGGCGATCCCTCATATCGACACCGGGCCGGTGCTGGCGGCCGCTCTTTGACACTCTGCTCATCAAAAAGTCGGTAATATCCTGATGGCGAATGCGTGGTTACTGGCATACCATTTGCACGCTAATGGGCTCGATTTCACCTGCCCCTGGCCGATGAACGGCCGGAATCGCGGCATTACTGGGAGGACTTCATGGATCGCAGGACCGTATTAAAGGGGCTGGCTGGCGCGAGCGGTCTGGCATTGACCGGAGGCCTCTCGGCCCCGGCGATCGCACAAGGCGCGGCTGCCCGCACCCTGCGTTTCGTGCCGCAGGCCAATCTTGCCAATTTCGATCCCATCTGGGGCACGCAATATGTCGTGCGCAACGCCGCGGCGCTGGTCTGGGACACGCTGTACGGCGTCGATTCGTCGCTGGTACCACAACGTCAGATGGTCGAATCCGAAGAAGTGACCGACGATGGCATGACCTGGACGTTCAAGCTGCGCTCGGGCTTGAAATTCCATGACGGCACGCCGGTGCTGAGCAAGGACGTCGTCGCGAGCCTCAATCGCTGGGCCGCGCGCGATCCGATGGGCCTGATGCTCAAGGCGATCCAGCAGGAGTTGACCGCGGTCGACGATCGCACCTTCAAGTGGGTGCTGAAGCAGCCCTTCCCGAAGATGCTCTACGCGCTCGGCAAGAACAATTCGCCGGTCGCCTTCATCATGCCGGAACGGATCGCGCAGACCGACCCGTTCAAGCAGATCACGGATTATGTCGGCTCCGGGCCGATGAAGTTCGCCACGGGCGAGTGGGTCCCGGGCGCCAAGGCGGTGTTCGAGAAGTTCGCCGACTACGTGCCGCGGCAGGAGAAGGTGTCGTGGCTGGCCGGCGGCAAGCAGATCCTGGTCGATCGCATCGAATGGATCGTGATGCCGGATCCGGCGACGGCTGCGGCTGCGCTGCAGAACGGCGAGATCGACTGGTGGGAGAACCCGATCGCGGACCTCGTTCCCGTCCTGAAGAAGAACAAGAACATCAGCGTCGATATTGGCGATCCCCTCGGCAATATCGGCTCGTTCCGCATGAATTTTCTGTATCCGCCCTTCAACGACGTGCGGGCGCGGCGCGCGGTGCTGATGGCGCTGAGCCAGGAAGACTACATGCGCGCTCTCGTCGGCGACGACGAGACGCTGTGGAAGCCGCTGCCCAGCTACTTCACGCCGGGTACGCCGCTGTACACCGAAACGGGCGGCGAGATTCTGAAGGGCAAGCGTGATATCGACGCAGCCAAGAAGCTGCTCGCCGAGAGCGGTTATTCAGGCCAGCCGGTCACGTGTCTGGTGGCGCAGGATCAGCCGATCACCAAGGCGTTCGGCGATGTGACCGCGGACCTGCTGAAGAAGCTCGGCATGAATGTCGACTTCGTCGCGACCGATTGGGGCACGGTCGGCTCCCGTCGTGCGCAGAAGACACCGCCCGGACAAGGCGGCTGGAACATGTTCCACACCTGGCATGCGGGCGCAGATTGCATCAACCCCGCGCCCTACACCGCCATTCGCGCCAATGGCGACAAGGCCTGGTTCGGCTGGCCCACCAGCGCCAATACCGAGAAGGAGGTCACGGCCTGGTTCGACGCCAAGAATCTCGACGAGGAAAAGGCCGCAGTCAGCCGGCTCAACAAGGCGGCATTCGAAGACGTCGTCTACGCGCCGACCGGCTTCTTCCTGAGCTATACGGCGTGGCGCAAGAATGTCTCCGGTATCACCAAGGGACCGTTGCCGTTCTTCTGGGGCGTATCGAAGACCGCATGATCACACGCTGAAGCCAGATGCTCTCCTACATCCTCCGTCGCGTCGTCGCGACCTTGCCGGTGATGGCAATCGTCGCGCTGTTCGTGTTCAGCCTGCTTTACATCGCGCCGGGTGACCCCGCGGTGGTCATCGCGGGCGACCAGGCAAGTCCGGAGGATGTGGAGCGCATCCGTCAGAGCCTCGGCCTCGACCGGCCGTTCCTGATCCAGTTCGGAAGCTGGGTCTGGCGCATTCTGCACGGGGATCTCGGCACCTCGATCTTCACCAACCTGCCGGTGTCGACGATGATCGGGCAACGTCTCGGGCCGACGCTCTCGTTGATGGTGATCACGCTGCTGCTCACCATCGTGGTCGCGGTGCCGCTCGGCGTCGTGGCTGCGTGGAAAGCCGGCAGCCTGATCGACCGTGCCATCATGGGTTTCGCCGTGTTCGGATTCTCGCTGCCGGTCTTCGTGGTCGGCTATGTGCTGGCCTATGTATTCGCGCTCGAGCTCGAATGGCTTCCCGTGCAGGGCTATACGCCGCTGACCGATGGCTTCTGGCCGTGGCTGCAAAACCTGATCCTGCCGGCGATCGCGCTCGGCTGCGTCTATATCGCGCTGGTCGCGCGCATCACGCGCGCCGCCATGCTCGAAGTGCTGCAGCAGGACTACATCCGCACTGCCAAGGCCAAGGGCATGGGGCAGAGCGGCATCCTGTTCATTCACGCGCTGAAGAACGCGGCCGTGCCGATCGTGACCGTCATCGGGCTCGGCATCGCGCTGCTGATCGGCGGCGCCGTCGTGACGGAAAGCGTGTTCGCGATCCCCGGTCTCGGCCGCCTCACGATCGATGCGATCCTGCGCCGCGACTATCCCGTCATCCAGGGCATCGTGCTGCTGTTCAGCTTCGTCTATGTCCTCGTCAATCTGATGATCGACGTCATCTATACGCTCGTTGACCCGAGGATCCGCTATTGACCGATACGACCGTCAATCCGCAATCGCTTCCCGCCGGCCTCGTCCTTGCGCCGCAGCTGCCCGAAATCCTGCGGCCGGTCACGATCCGGCGCGGCTTCATCGGGTTCCTGCGCGGCCATCCCACCGTCGCGATCGGCGGCGCGTTGCTGCTGGCGCTGGTGCTGATCGCGGTCTTCGCGCCGTATCTCTGGACGGTTGATCCGACCGCGCTGGCGCCCGCCAGGCGCACCCGGGCGCCGTCGGCAGCCTACTGGTTCGGTACCGACGTGCTCGGCCGCGACATCTATTCGCGCGTGCTGTTCGGCGCGCGAGTCTCGCTCACGGTCGGGCTGTCGGTTGCGATATTCGCCTCGGCGATCGGTCTCGCCATCGGCATGGTCTCGGGCTTCGTTCGATGGGCCGACGGCATCCTGATGCGCTTCATGGATGGCATGATGTCGATCCCACCGATCCTGCTGGCGATTGCGCTGATGGCGTTGACGCGCGGCAGCGTCGGCAACGTGATCCTGGCGATCACCGTCGCCGAAATCCCGCGCGTCTCCCGTCTCGTTCGCAGTGTGGTGCTGTCGTTGCGCGAGCAGCCCTATGTGGACGCCGCGATCGCCTGCGGCACGCGTACGCCGATGATCATTCTGCGTCACATCCTGCCCAACACGGTCGCGCCAATGCTGGTGCAGGCGACTTATATCTGCGCCAGCGCCATGATCACCGAGGCAATCCTGTCCTTTATCGGCGCCGGCACACCGCCGACCATTCCGTCCTGGGGCAACATCATGGCGGAGGGCCGCGCGCTGTGGCAGGTCAAGCCCTACATCGTGTTCTTCCCGGCCGCCTTCCTCTCCGTGACCGTGCTCGCCGTGAACCTGCTCGGCGACGGCCTTCGCGATGCGCTGGATCCGCGCATGGCCAAGCGTCTCTAGTGCTTCGAGGCTGATCGCGATGGCGTTGCTTGAAGTCGAGAATCTGCAGACCCACTTCCGGACGCCCCGCGGCATCAATCGCGCGGTCGACGGCGTGTCGTTCCACGTCGACGAGGGCGAAACGCTCGCGATCGTCGGAGAATCCGGCTGCGGCAAGTCGGTGACTTCGATGTCGCTGATGCGACTGATTCCGGAGCCGCCGGGCAGGATCGCCGGTTCCATTCGCTTTGAGGGCAAGGATCTCCTGAAGCTGTCTGATCGCCAGATGCGCGCCATCCGCGGCAACGACATCTCGATGATCTTTCAGGAGCCGATGACGAGCCTCAATCCGGTTCTCACCGTCGGCCGTCAGATCAGCGAGACGCTGATGATCCATCAGGGCCTGGACCGGCAGGCCGCCGAGGTGCACGCGGTCGAGATGCTGACGCTCGTCGGGATTCCCGAGCCGAAACGGCGGGTGCGCGAATATCCGCATCAGCTTTCCGGCGGCATGCGCCAGCGCGTGATGATCGCCATTGCACTCGCCTGCAACCCCAAGCTCCTGATCGCCGACGAGCCGACCACCGCGCTCGACGTCACGATCCAGGCGCAGATCCTGAAGCTGATGCTCGACCTGAAGCGGCGCGTCGGCGCCGCGATCATCCTGATCACGCATGATCTCGGCGTCGTCGCCGAGATCGCCGAACGGGTCATGGTGATGTATGCCGGCCGCAAGGTCGAGGAGGCGCCGGTGACCGAGCTGTTCCGCTCGCCGCGCCACCCCTATACGCAAGGCCTGCTCGGCGCGGTGCCGCGGCTCGGCTCCTCGCTGACTGGCGCCGCGCGGCGGCTCGTCGAGATTCCAGGGCAGGTGCCTGATCTGCGCAAGCCGATCGCCGGTTGCGTCTTCGCCGGCCGCTGCGCGATCGCGACCGACCTTTGCCGGCAGTACGCGCCGGGCCTCGAGGAAAAAGGGCCGCGCCACATCGCAGCCTGTCACCACGCCGCCAAGGGGGCGGTCGCGGCATGAGTATCCCGCTGCTCCAGGTCAACGATCTCAAGAAGCACTTTCCGGTCAAGAAAGGCGTGTTCGGACGGCAAACCGAATTCGTCTACGCCGTCGACGGCGTGTCGTTCGAGATTGCGCGCGGCGAGACGCTGTCGCTGGTCGGCGAGTCCGGTTGTGGCAAGTCGACGGTTGGCCGCGCCATCCTGCGGCTGTTCGATGTGACGTCCGGCCAGGTGATCCTCGACGGCCAGCGCATCGACGACGCCGCGCCCGCCACGATGCGCCAGATGCGCCGCCGCGTGCAGGTCGTGTTCCAGGATCCGTTTTCGAGCCTCAATCCACGCATGAGCGTACGCGACATCCTGGCCGAGCCGATCCGCAATTTCGGTCTCGCCAAGTCTGCGATCGATCTGGAAACGCGCGTGACGGCGTTGATGGACACGGTGCGGCTGCCGCGCGAGGCGCTCAATCGCAAGCCCCACGAGTTTTCCGGCGGCCAACGCCAGCGCATCGGCATCGCCCGGGCGCTCGCGGCCGAGCCCGAGTTGATCGTCTGCGACGAGGCGGTGTCGGCGCTCGACGTCTCGGTCAAGGCACAGATCGTCAACCTGTTGCAGGATCTCCAGCACGAGTTCGGTCTTGCGCTGCTGTTCATCAGTCATGATCTCGCGATCGTCGAGCACATGACCCATCGCGTCGCGGTAATGTATCTCGGCAAGATCGTCGAGGTGGCGCCGCGCCGGCAGATCTTTGCGGCGCCCCGACATCCTTACACCAAGGCGTTGCTCTCGGCGGTGCCGCTGCCGGAGCCTGGCGCCAAGCGCAGTCCGATCATCCTCAGCGGCGACGTGCCGAGCCCGATCAATCCCCCGAGCGGCTGTCGCTTCCACACACGCTGTCCGTATGTGTTCGACCGTTGCCGGACGGAAGAGCCGCAGCTTCGCTCAGCCGAAGACGAGCAATGGGTGGCCTGCCACCTCGATGCGCTGCCGGCGGGATAGAGAACTGCGTCAGCCGATGCCGCATCGTGTCGGCCGTGCAAGTGGTGTCATCGCCAGGAACTCCGTCATTGCGGGCTGCGACGTGGAGAGAACGCCACCCGTGCGAATTCGAAATCGCCGCGCGTAAGGCGAAAGAATCTCCGCACAAGGCCCTGCTAGAGGTCTGCTGCGCTCATCGAAGGATCATAGAATGACAAAAGCAGACCTCCAAAGCCCGACCGATCTCGGCACCAATGCGATCAGGGATATTCCCGCCTCGCTGCGTGCGCTGCTGGCCGACGTCTTCGCGCTCTATCTGAAGACCAAGAATTTCCATTGGCACATGTCGGGCCCTCACTTTCGCGACTATCATCTGTTGCTGGACGAGCAGTCCGATCAGATATTTGCCATGACCGATGACATTGCCGAACGTGCGCGCAAGATCGGTGGCACGACGCTGCGCTCAATCGGTCAGATCGCGCGCGAGCAGCGCATTCTCGACAACGATGCCGACTATGTCGATCCCATGGACATGCTGGCGGAGTTGCGCAGCGACAACCAGCAGCTGACGCGGGAGATGCGGCGGGTTCACGAGCTCTGCGATGAGTATGGCGACGTCGCGACAGCAAGCCTGATCGAGAACTGGATCGACGAGACGGAACGCCGGGTCTGGTTCCTGTACGAATCCGGTCGCACCGGTCCGCATGCGTGACACTGAACTCGTGAGCAAAAGAAAGGGCCGTCCCGTGGGGGCGGGACGGCCCAGGAGGCTCGGTGGCCCGGGAGGAGTGGGCGCGAGCCGGCGCAAGCGGGAGCGGGCTTACGCCAAAACCGTTGTCATGCGGCCGTGTCCGCAAAGCGGTCGCCATCCCAGGATGGACGGCGGCGAGGGGGCGCTTCAACATCCGATCGCTCGTTCCTGGCACCTGCGCGCCATCGCGCCGGAGTCTGGCCGCTGATGCGCTTGAACACGGTCGAGAAATGCGCCTGGGTGCTGAACCCGACGGCAAGCGCGATCTCGGCCAGCGGCCGCGAGGTCGTGGTCAGCAACGATTTGGCCTGCTCGATACGATGATTGAGGAGGTACTCACGCGGACGGTATCCGGTCGCTGCGCGAAACTGAGCGGCGAAATGCATCCTTGAAAGGCCCGCGACGCCGGCGAGCTCGGACAGGCTGATGCCGCGTTCGAAATGAGCGGCGATATGTTGCTCGACGCGGCGCAGGCGCCATTTTGGCAAGGCATTAACCTTGGCGCGCGGCAATTCCGGCCGGGCCAGATGCATCGCAAGGATCTGGCCGATGCAATGCGTAAATTGGTGATCCACGGCGTCGCCCTGCTCGGCGAGCGCCTTGACCAGTCCTGCGGCGAGCGGATCGCGTAGCAGAATCAGGTCGTCGAGGCCTTCGGCTGCGGTCCCGGACCATCGCGTCGGGAAATGCTCGGCGGAGATGTGAAGGTGCAGAAAGGCGCAGGGAGCCTGGAATTGCGCGCTCAGCTGTCGCGACGGCGCGCTGACATAAAGCGTGCCCGACGGCATGGTGCCGTCGAAAATGACGCGACGGTCCCTGCTCAGGATAGCACGCGTTGGCTTCAGCGCAATGCCGACGAAATACCGATCGGGCGGCGTCGTCGCTGCGTGCCAGGAGGCCTCCCGCGAGTCTTCCCAGCGCGAGATCGTGATCTCGTCTGCCACTGCGTGTGAGCTGCAAGCGATCTTGCGCCACTCGCTTTCCCGGGCGATCGCCTGGGTCGTGCCGGGCGCCTCGTGATCCCTTGGCGCGGCCGCAAGATTGATCCGGGCGTGGGTCCTCTGCAGTTCGGCTAGCATCGCTTGATCCTTCTGAGCTTCACGGTCGCTCGGTATGACCGGTGGACTCGCATCCTCGATACGCTGACAGGATAGGCGCGAGCAGGCTCGGACGCCCGTTAGGGGTGATGAGGATCTGTTAGATTGTGTGGGGATGGATCGGGTGCGGCGACGGGTCGCGGGAACTTCGACTTTAGTCTGTTTCACGGACTTGTCGGTCACTCGAAGACAGCGTCGAAGATTTCGACGTCGATGAGCACGGGCTTGGCCACGACGGTACCGTCCGGCTGTAGCGCCAAAGTGCGCCGAAGTGTTGGAACGACGATGCCGGCAAATGTTTCGTGGGCCCAGGAATAGTGCGCGACGCGCGCACCCAGGAGATCATGATCGGTCCGCCGCTGCAGGGCGCTCTCGTCGAAATAAAAGATCTGCTCCGACGCGAGGCTGATGACGCTGGGCGGGAATTGCGCGCGAAGGCGTCGCCAGATTTCGTTGTTCTCCTGCCACGGGGGCAGCTCCTCGACCACGACGTCGGGGCGCGCAAGAAGAAACGGGGTCGTAAGATAATTCCAGATCTGGGCGCCGCAGAAGCAGACGAGGTGCAACTCATCCGCCAGCGCGTGCGTGCCGTTGGTGGGGAAAGCAAGGCTCGGGTTGCGCCAGGTTCGCAGCACCTGGCCATCCAGGCTCTCGATCGTGATCGCATCAGGCTGAAACGCGCCGGATTGTTCGCCGCCGGTGATTCCGGTGAAGCGGACCGATTGTGTACGCGTCGATCCCTCGGCGGTGACATCCTTGAATTCGCGGGCATGTCCAGCGTCGGAAAACAGGCTGCCGCCAACGGATAGATGCAAAGTGAACCGGCTCAAGCTGTTCCAGCGGGCGAGGCCCCCGCAGGCGTCGATCGCATCGTCAAGAAGTGCCATGTCTCGCTGCATCCACCAAGAATTGTGATCACCATGGCGGGACGCGGGCGGCTTGGCGTGTTAGAAGTTGTTAGGAGTTGCAAGAGCCTGATCTGGCGGTATCCCATTGAAGATACTTCTAATTCAGAGCGCTCAGGAACTCCTTGGCGTTGACCAGGTCACGGCTCGACAGGCCTTCCTGATATTGCGCCACGAGCGGCGTAAGCAGGGCCTTCGCGTCGCCTCGTCGGCCGGCCCGTTGCCACAGGCGGGCGAGGCTTGTGGCTCCCCGCAGCTCCCAGCCGCGCGCGCCTTGGCGGCGCGATTGGGCTAGCGATTGCTGGAGAAGCATCTCTGCCTCGGCTGCCCTGGCGGATTGCGCCAGGATGTCCGCCTTGACCCGAAGCATTTCCGGCATATCGAAGGATTCGCCGTGGTCGCCGATCTGGGCGATCGCCTCGTCGATCGTGCGCAAAGCTTCATCAGCTTCATTCCGGGCTGCCAGCCCCTCCGCGAGTGCCGTTGCAAACACCGTCGTCATGATCCGGTGCCGCGTGGCGTACAAGGTCGCCTGGCTGCGGCGAAGATGCTCGATGCCGCCGGCGACATCTCCACGGCGGAGCAGCAGTTCGCCCTTCTGGCCGATGCCGACGGCGTGGTAGGGGCCGAGGAAGTGCCGTGCGGAATGGTCGATCAGCCGCTCGATCAGGCTCTCGGCGCTGGCCCAGTCGCCGACCCACAGAAACACGTAGATGGTCCAGATCAGGGAAATCCCAAGCGTCAGCGGTTGCTCGAGTTGTTCGGCCTGACGCACCGTGTATCTGGCCGCCTCGATGGCACGATCGGGCCGGCCGCTGAGCCAGAGCCCGCGCGCCAGAGCGACCAGCGCGACAATGCGGTCGTCATAGCCGAGATGGCCGATATTCAGCCGCTGCGAGCCTGGATTGTCCACCATTGCGCTCTCGCAGAGCTGGACGGCCTTGTCCTGGTTGCCGATCAGATGATGCGCCACCCCAAGCATCCACTCGACGTTCAGCGTGCTGGTCGGGTCGTTCAGTTTCCTGGCGACGGCCTGGCCCTGTTCGCCGGTGCCGAGCGCGCCGTGATAATCTCCGACCCGGGTCAGGTAGATGTGCAGCCCGCGCAACAACCAGAGCTGCCAGTGCAGATCGTCGAGTTGCTCAGCCAGTTGCAGGCTTCGCCTGAATGCGGACCGGACTCCTTCCGTATTCCCCTGGGTGAACATCACGGACACGCCGAGAGCTGCCTGCAACGCCATTTCCTTGCGACCGTCGATGCGATCGGCAGAGGCAAGCGCCTGTTGGGTCCAGCTATGGCACTCCGTCAGCAAAGTCAGCTCGAGGAAAAACTGCGCGGCCGACGCCGCCAGGTCCACGGCGACCGCACGGTCGCCACCTTCCGAGAAGCTCCACGTCAGCGCGGCCCGCACATTCGGCAGATGGTCGGCATAGGGCAGGAAGCCGCCGGCGCTCTGCATGCCCGTCGATTTCATGGAGATGTCGTGCAGGAAATCGCGGAAATATTCGGCATGGGCACGCGCGACACGCGCCACTTCGCCACTCTCAGCGAGCTTGTCTCCGATGAACGCGCGGGTCGTGTCGAGCAGACGGTATCGCAGCCGACGTTCGGCAGGCGACGTCGCGATCAGGGATTTCGACAGCAGATTCGAGATGGCTTCGACCGCCTCGGCCTCGTCGATGCCCTGACTTGCGGCGACCGCGAGGGCTGCTTCCAGCGTAAACGGCCCTACGAAAATCGACAGAGCGCGCAAGGTCGCACTCTCGGCCTGGGGCAAGAGGTCGTAGCTCCAGCTCAGCGCCGCGCTCAGCGTCTGGTGCCTGGGGATGGCCGTGCGGCGTCCTCGCCACAGCAGCGAGAAACGGCTGTCCAGCAGCGATGCGGTGCCGGCGATCCCGTAGGCATTAACCCGTCCGGCAGCAAGCTCGATCGCGAGTGCAATGCCATCCAGGCGCCGGCAGATATCGGCGACGAGAGGTGCATCCTCTTCACTGAGTTCGAATTCGCTCAGGCTTTCGGCTATCCGCTCGACGAAAAGCTGGCTTGCCGGATAGGCGAGGACGTCGGCCATGCTGAGTCCGTCGCGTTGTGGCGGACAGTCCAGGGGAAACAGCCGGTACACCCGCTCACCTTCCGCGCGGAAGGATTCACGGCTGGTGGCAAGAAGTTGCAGCTCGGGAGCTTCCCGCACCATGCGCTCTGCCAGCGGTGCAAGCGCGTCGATGATATGCTCGCAACTGTCGAGGACAAGCAGCGTCCGGCGGCCGCGCAGTGATTGCAGTAGACCGGGGATCGGGTCCCCCGAATTGACCGTCAGGCCAAGAGCTGCTGCAATCGTGCCGGGAACGAGCTGCGGGTCCGTCAACGCGCCAAAATCGACGAAGCAGGCCTGGTCCACGTAGCCGGCAGGCTGGCCATGCGCTACGGCGAGCGCAACCGAGGTCTTGCCGATGCCGCCGGGGCCGACGATTGTCACGAACCGATGAAGAGACAGCTCCGCTGCGATCTTCTCCACGGCATCGTCCCGGCCAATCATCTTCGCGAGCGGGACGGGCAGGGAGCTGGGCGAAGCGACAGTCGTGCCCGGCCGGCTCCGCGCAATCGGAGCTCGGATCAGCGGCGCCGTGAAGCAATAGCCGCGGCCAGGCACATTGACGACGTAGCGCGAGCCTTCGCCGGCATCGCCCAGAGCCTTGCGCAAGGTCGTGATGTGGAAGCGCAGGCTGCCTTCATCGACATTCACGTCGGCCCAGATCCGCTTGACCAACTCCCGCTTGTCAACGACCTCGCCTGCGCGCTCGGCGAGAAAGATCAGGATGTCGAGTGCACGGCCGCCGAGATGAACCGGGACACCATCCTTCTCAAGAAGCCGTGATCGGGGAAATAGCCGGAAGGCCCCGAAGGCAATGGCCGAGTCCTGGTCGTTAGTGTCCGGCACGCGCCATGATTCCAGCGAAAGGAAAGTGCTTCTGTTTGATCTATCAGATCGAGATCGCGAGTAAACCGGCCGAAAGCGGCGAAATCGAGCAACAGGCATGCGATCGGATCGACGGAGCAAGGCCGAAACGCAGCGAATTTTGTTTAAACGCGAATAGCTTATGTGGAAAGCGTGAAAGTTTGGCAACGGGCTTCATCGCGGACGCGGCGGAACACGCCGGTGAAGATTGCCCGCCAATCGATCATAACAGAATCTTGCAACGTCTAACGAGCATCAGCCGCGGGTCTGCATCAGTATAGCCTTCGAGTTAGGCCTGATCCAACGGGGGAGGCACTGATGCCCGATATCGGCTCTCGGCCGACCGACAGCGACACTCGATCGCAGTTGGTCGCCAGTCTTGACGATCTCTCGCGTGACTGGGAGCTCGTGCTGCGTGAGTCTCACCACCGCATGAAGAACACGCTGACGCTGCTGGGTGCGTCAGTCCGCCGCGACTTCATGCGCGCCAGAGGGAGGGACATGTCGGGTGCGGTGGACCGGCTGGAGCGGCGGATCGTCGCTTTCGGCAGGCTGTATCAGCTCCTATCCGACAATGACGACCTCACGGAGATCCCCATGGAGGCCTTCTTCGAAAAGCTGTGTGGTGCGCTTTTCGAAGCGATGCTGGAACCGGCCGGCATCCGTTGCGAGGCTTCGATCGAAAGCGGCACGCTGCCGGCTTGGCAGTGCCACCGGCTCGCGCTGATGCTGACCGAACTGGTCACGAATGCGGCAAAACATGCCTTTCCGAACAAGAACGGCGCGCTGATCCGCATCGAGGTTGTGAATCACGAGGGCAGCTGGCTCTGTACGGTGTCTGACAATGGTGTCGGCGCAGTCGGTCCGCTTCAGGGCGCCGGCAGCAGGATACTGGAAGGCTTGGCGCGCAGCATCGGTGCCCGGATGCACGGCGAAGCCGGGCAGGGCGGCACACGCGTGACCATCGCGATGCCGCTCGGATCAGCTTGATCAGTATCTGCTCATCATTGGCGCTCTCAACGACTAACGCAGCCTAACAATCCATACCGAGCCAATCGCAGCTGCCTGAGCCATTCTCCTTGCGCGACGAACCGACCTGTCGATGTCGAATCCAGTCAAACGTCACCAATCAAAGGAGAGGAGATCGAAATGACGACGCAAGCACGAGCCGACATGTTGAATCCCGACCGCCGCCAATTGCTGAACCACGCTGCGATGGGCGCCGTCGCCGCCGGTGTGGTAAGTCTGTTGCCTCCGCAACAGGCAAACGCTGCCGCCAGCGATGTGATCCGTCCGTTCCACATCAGTGTGCCCGAGGAAGATTTGCTCGACTTGCGCCGTCGGTTAACGGCAACACGGTGGCCGGATCGCGAGATCGTCGCCGATCAGTCGCAGGGCGTGCAGCTCACGACGATCCAGCAGCTCGTTCGCTACTGGCAGGCTGACTACGATTGGCGCAAGTTGGAGGCGCGACTGAATGCGCTGCCGCAATTCGTCACCAAGATCGACGGCGTCGACATTCATTTCATGCACGTGCGTTCCAGGCATGACAATGCGCTACCGATGATCGTCACGCATGGCTGGCCCGGTTCGATCATCGAGCAGATGAAGATCGTCGGTCCGCTGACCGATCCCACCGCGCACGGCGCAACAGCAGCTGAGGCGTTTGACCTCGTGATCCCGTCGCTCCCGGGCTACGGCTTCTCCGGCAAACCCACGGCGCTTGGCTGGGATCCGCAGCGTGTTGCACGGGCGTGGGTCGTGCTCATGAAGCGGCTAGGTTACAACCGTTACGTCGCCCAGGGCGGCGATTGGGGCAACGCGATCACCGAGCAGATGGCGCTGCTGGCACCGCCGGAACTGCTTGGCATTCATACCAACATGCCCGCGACTGTCCCCGACGACATCGCCAAGGCGCTCCAGCCCGGCGGCTCTAAGCCATCCGGCCTGTCTGCAGACGAAGATCATGCCTACGATCAGCTCGACGATTTCTACAAGCATGGCCTCGGCTATGCGATCGAAATGTCGAACCGGCCGCAGACGCTCTATGGTCTCGTGGACTCGCCGGCAGGTCTGGCGTCCTGGATGCTCGACCACGACGCGCGCAGCGCCGCGATGATTGCGCGCGTCTTCGACGGTAAGACCGAGGGTCTGTCGCGGGATGACGTCATCGATAACATCACCCTCTACTGGCTCACCAACACGGCCGTCTCTTCGGCTCGTCTGTACTGGGAGAACAAGCTGGCGTTCTTCGAGCCCAAGCACGTGAAAATCCCGGTCGCCGTCAGCGTCTTCCCGGACGAGATCTATGCCGCGCCGCGCAGCTGGGCCGAAAAGGCCTATCCAAAGCTGATTCACTACAACCGCCTCGACGAGGGCGGGCACTTCGCGGCCTGGGAGCAGCCCGCGCTGTTCTGCGCGGAAATGCGCACAGCGTTCCGCCCATTGCGCCAGTCGATTTGAGGCAAGTGGGATACGTGCGTTCCGCCCTTCAAAAGACACTTCAGCAGCGAAATCTTTAATCGTAAAGGCTACGCCAGCGGGGTCGCATTTATTGCGGAACTCCGCTGGCCGATCCTCAGCCAGCAAGGAGACGTGAGATGATCCGCAAGGCAAAAGCAGTATGGCAGGGAACCGGGCGCGATGGCACGGGCCATCTGTCGAGCGAATCCGGTGTGCTCGCCGAGACGCCTTATTCGTTCAAGACCCGTTTCGAGAACGAGAAGGGCACTAATCCCGAGGAATTGATCGCGGCCGCACATGCCGGCTGTTTCACCATGGCGCTGGCATTCGGCCTCCAGCTTGCCGGATTCACCCCGACCGAGCTGTCGACCGAGGCCGCGGTCTCGCTCGAACCGGAAGGCAAGGGATTCAAGATCAGCAAGTCCGCGCTGACCTTGCGTGCCAGGGTGCCCAATCTCGACGACGCCGGCTTCGCCCGTATCGCCGGCGAGGCCGAGAAGAACTGCCCGGTGTCCAAGGTTCTCAACGCCGAAATCAGCCTCGACGCCAAGCTGGTCTAGTCGGCCCCGTTCGAATAAGTTGGTCATCCGGTCCTTCGCCAAAGGTTGGGACCTGATGAAGATCGTTGGCACGACAGGAGTTGACAGATGACGACAGAGCGCGCGGTTTTGGCTGGTGGCTGCTTCTGGGGCATGCAGGATCTCATCCGCAAGCAGCCAGGTGTGATCTCGACGCGCGTCGGCTACACCGGCGGTCGGGTGAAGAATGCCACATATCGCAATCACGAGGGTCATGCCGAAGCGATCGAGATCATCTTTGACCCGGCGAAGACCAGCTTTCGCACCATGCTGGAGTTCTTCTTCCAGATTCACGATCCGACGACCCTCAATCGTCAGGGCAATGATCTGGGAACGAGTTATCGCTCTGCGATTTTTTACACGTCAGACGAGCAGAAGCGTACAGCTGAAGACACTATTGCGGATGTCGAAGCCTCAGGTCTGTGGCCTGGCAGAGTGGTGACGGAGCTTGCTCCCGCCGGCGAATTCTGGGAGGCCGAGCCGGAGCATCAGGACTACCTCGAACGTTACCCTGACGGCTACACGTGTCATTTCATTCGGCCAAACTGGAAGCTGCCGCGGCGGGCGTCCGCTGTGGGAGGCTAAAGCTCGCCGAAAGCTCCCGGAGTTACGACCGTAGTTGCGCGATCAGATCGCGCGCGATCCGCATGTCGGCGATATCGGATCCTTCGGTCAGCGCGCTGTACGCATTCTCCAGGATAGTGAGTGCCTCGGCGCCCTGACCTTGCCTGACCTTGAGCCGCGCGACGCTGATCGCGCAGCGCAACTGCCAGAAGTCCGCGCCCTGTTGCGTTGCCAGCTCCATGGCTTCGCGAAAGCAGGTATCGGCGGCTTCCGATTGCGGTGATTCCCTCAGCATCAGCTCGCCCTTGATGCGGAGCAGCTCCGGCAGATACCAGCGTTCCTGCCTGTCGTTACAACGCGCCAACGCGCTCTCGACGGTGTCGAAGCCGTGATGGACCTGGTTGGCCTGTCCGAAACAGGCCGCGAGCTCGCCAAGGAGGGGAAGAAAGCGCGGCAGAAAGCGCGCATCGCCAGCGCGATTAAGCTCGTCGCGCAGCAGCGGCAAACCCGTCTCGATCCCCGCGCGTCTGGTGATAACCAGCGCGTTGAAAGCGCGCGCCCACAGGCCCCAGAGCCGTATCGCGTGGCGATCGGTGTGCTCGAGCAACTCGGTCCCGTGGCGCTCGGCTGCCCCGTAGTCGCCGGCCAGGAAGGTAATGGGGCAGGCGGCTTGCCCTAGAACGCTGCAGAAGGTCAGCGCATGGCCGTTGGCTCGGCCCTCATGAATGTTCTGTTCGGCAAGTGCCAGGGCCTGATCCGCATGACCCTGCAGCCACAGGATGCGGGCGCGGAAGTACTGCGTCGATATCCGCAGATCGAGCGGGAAGATCTTCGGCTTCTCGGCCAGCACATGCAGCGAGGCATGGACCCGGTCGATACGGACCCGTGCCTCGCGTTGGTCTCCGAGGTAATGTAGAACGACGGCCGTGAGCCGGTCCGCCAGCATGAGGTCGGTCTTGTCGGATGACTTCGCCGCGGCTTCGGCGAAACGGTCCGCAAGTGTGCGCGCCTTGCCAAACGCTCCGTTGTTGAACTGATCGATGGACAAGCCCCAGAGAGCCCGCAACCGGAAATCCTTGTCGTCCAGCTTCTCGGCCAGTTCAAGCGTCGCCTCGAGGATCGGGCGGGCCTCGCGAGCTCGTCCTTCGCCATACATCAGCGACCAGCCGAGTGCTGCCAGGAGCTGCATGCGCACGCGCTCGTTGCCATCGTCTCCCAGTGCGGCAAGCGCCGTCCTGGCGCGTTCGCGGCATTCGGCGAACAACGATAGCCGGATCCAGAGCGTGACCGCCACCGCCGTCAGGGTGATTCCGAGCTGTTCGTCGCCATCCTGCGAGAACGCCCAGTCCAATGCGGCGCGCAGATTGTCCAGCTCCGCGCCGTAGGTGCCGAGCCAATCCGCCAGTGGAGCGGAGGTCTCGGCCTCGGCGCGCTCAAACAGGTTGCGAAAATAGTCTGCGTGGCGCTGTGCGATTCGCGTCGTTTCGCCTGCCTCGGTCAGTTTGCCGAGCGCGTAGGTGCGGGTGGTGTCCAGCAGGCGATAACGCAGCGGTCGTGCGCCTGACGGTGCGATCAGCGACTTCGTGACGAGATTGTCGATCGCTTCCATGGTCGCAGCGGCACTGAGGCCATCACCCGAGGCGACGGCGGCAGCAGCCTCCGGCGTGAAAGGGCCGACGAAGACGGACAATCTCCGCAAGATGGCGCTCTCCGAGGCGGAGAGGAGATCGTAGCTCCAGTCGAGCGCGGCGCCGAGCGTCTGGTGCCTGGGGATGGCAGTGCGTCGTCCGCGCCATTGCAGCGAGAAACGGCTGTCGAGGAGGGAGGCCGTGCCGGCGATGCCGTAGGCGTTGACGCGTCCTGCGGCGAGCTCGATCGCAAGCGCGATGCCGTCGAGGCGGCGACATATGTCCGCCACGAGCGGTGCTTCTTCCGCGCTGAGCTGAAACGACCCGGAGCTCTGCGCAATACGCTCGACGAAGAGCTGGGCGGCGGGGTAGGCGAGAACATCGGCCGCGGTGAGGTCATCGCGACGGGGCGGACAATCCAGCGGAAACAGTCGAAAGATGCGCTCGCCTTCGCTTCGAAAGGATTCGCGGCTGGTTGCCAGCACATGCAGTCGCGGTACCTCCCGGACCAGGCGTTCGACGAGCGGCGCAAGGGTCTCGAGCACGTGCTCGCAACTGTCGAAAATCAGCAGCGTCGGTTTCGCCTGGAGATGGGTCAGCAAGGCAGGGACCGGATCTTCCGCGTTGATGGACAGCCCGAGCGTCGATGCGATGGTCATCGCGGCGAGATCAGGCTTCCTCACCGGCCCAAAGTCGACGAAGAAGACGTGCCCGTCGAAATGAGCGAGCCGGCGATGGCCCACGGTTACGGCCACTGCCGTCTTCCCGATGCCGCCGGGGCCGACCACCGTGACGAAACGATGCATCGCGAGCCCGGTCGAAATCTTCTCGATGACGTCGTCCCGCCCGATCACCCGCGCCAGCGGAGCGGGAAGGGAGAGGGGCACAGGGATGTCAGCCGGAGGAGCGGGAAGTCCAGGAGCAACCTGGGCGAGAGATGCAACGAAGCAATAGCCGCGCCCGGGAACGTTGACGACATAGCGCGCTGACTTGCCGGTGTCACCGAGTGCCTTCCGCAGGGCCGCGATGTGGAAGCGGAGGCTGCCATCATCCACATTCACGTCGGCCCAGACGCGCTTGACCAGCTCGCGCTTGTCGACGACTTCGCCGGGCCGCTCAGCCAAGAAGATTAGGATATCGAGAGCGCGGCCTCCGACATGAAGATGCGCGCCGTCCTTCTCCAGGAGGCGGGACTTCGGAAACAGGCGAAATGGCCCAAAGGAAATGGCCGAGTCTTGTTTGTTGCTGTCTGGCACGCGCCATTGCCCCCTCGGGGGGAGTCAAAATTGGTTGCTTTTGTCTACCAGAACGAACCGTACAGTAAACTGGACGAAAGGACCAAAGGAGGCTGCGACCATCAAGCGCAGCCGCTGGGCTGGCCGCGTGCAGCGAAAATATATCTTTCAACTGAATAGGTTATGGTCAAGTCGATCAGGCCGTGCGGGCCACTTTCAGTCCCGCGCAATGGGCATGCCACTCATCGGCGGCCCCGCCATTGACGATCGCCTCATACTGCTGCGTATGGAGTCTTGGGAGCCGGTCCCGCCTTTGACCCAAGCTTACGACGTTCGGAACAGGACATGCCTTCCCTCTCGCGGCGAGAATTCGTCAATGTGGCCACGTTTGCCGCTGCGCTCGCCGGAATTCCACGCAGTGGCAGCTCTGCCGACTATCCCTCCCGGGCGATCCGACTGGTGATCCCCTATGCGGCCGGCGGCCCAGGCGACCAGATCGGACGTCCCTGGGTCGAGCGAATGTCATCGCAACTCGGTCCGAGCTTTGTCGAAAATATCAGCGGAGCAGGCGGCGCGATCGGTACGGCAGTGGTCGCACGCGAAAAGCCCGACGGCTATTCGCTGCTGCTCGGAAATGGCAGCACGCAGGTCATTGTCCCACTGACGACGCCAAATCCGGCTTATGCGGTTGGCGATTTCCGGGCGATCTATCGCCTGATCAACAGTGCGCTGGTCTTCGCCGTCAGCCCCTCGTTGCCGGTCGCCAATCTGCAAGACCTGATTGCGTACGCAAGGTCAAACCCCGGCAAGCTGTCCTATGGGACGCCAGGTATCGGTACCGGCAATCATCTCGTTGGCGAACTGTTCAAGCAGCAGGCGGGCGGACTCGACATGGTCCACGTTCCCTATCGAGGGAGCTCTCAGGCAACCAACGATGTCGTCGGCGGCCAAATCTCTCTCGTCGTCGCCGTCATGTCGGTTCAATTGCAGCAACTGAGCCAGGCCGGCAAGATCAGGCTGCTTGCGGTCACGACCAAGCGGCGTTTGAGCGGTGCACCGGAGATCCCGACCGCCATCGAATCGGGCATGCCGGATCTCAATTACGAAGGATGGTTCGGCCTATTTGCACCCAAGATGACAGATGATGCGATCATCGACCGGATTGCGCAGGCGACACGGACGGCGATGTCCGACCCTGCGCTCCAGGCGGCCTATCGCTCTCAAGGCATGGAGCCGGACGGCGATTCGAGCCCGGACCAGTTTCAACGAATTGTCGATGCCACAACGGCAAGCCTTGGTCCTGTGATCAAATCGATCGGGCTCAAATCGCTGTAAGCGGCAGAGCGCAGCTCAAAACCTCGCAGCCATCTGCTGGAGTCGTCGATATGCGCTCTCACGGGCGGCGCGTATCGGCTCTGCAGGGCCTGCCGTTGGACCGATCGGCACGAAGCTGATGTCACTGATTCCGATGAAGCGGAGCGCCTCGCGCAAATAGGGCGTTGCCATGTCGATGCGGCCGCGGTTCATGCCGGTGGCAAAATCGCTGCCGGAGGCGAGGATCACGATGGTGGGCCGGTCCTTCAGCAGCGGGAGATATCCCTGCGCAGGCTCGAATCGGAACGTCAATCCGGGCTGGATGATGATGTCGAACCACTGCTTCAGCTTGTAGGGGATGCCGAAATTCCACATCGGCGTCGAGATCAACACGCGGTCGGCCAGCGAGAAACGCAGCGCCATACGTTCCGCCTCGGCAAAACTCTCCCGCTGCGCGTCGTTGAAGGCCTGGGCCTTCATGCGCGCATATTTGGCCTCGACGATGGGGCCGGTAAATTCCGGCATCCGATCGCGCCAGACATCGACGACGTCGATGTCCCAATCCGGTCGCGCCTTTCGAAAGCCGTCGAGGAAGATGCGCGCACCCGCGCTCGATTCCGAATCGGCGCGCGGAGAGCAGGAGAGGTGCAGGAGCTTAGCCACCGCTCATCCCAGCGCTCTGATCACGGCGTCCGCGCGCGTGACCACAGCGACGTTCTGCATGGCGAAGTTGATGGAGGCGGAGTGCCAGTCGGCGTTCATCGTCGAGCAGCAGTCCTCCGGTACGATCATGTAATAGCCCTTGTCGGCGCCGGTCCGGGCGGTGTGCTCGACCGACATGTTGGTCCAGGCGCCTGTGTTGATGATCATGTCGCGGCCGGTCGCCTTGAGAATGGTCTCCAGCCGCGTGCCTTCCCAGGCGCTCATCCGCATCTTCTCGACGATGAAATCGCCGGGGCGTGGTTCGAGGCCGGAGACCGGCGCCGCGCCCCAGCTGCCGCGCACCATCGCCTTGCTGTCAACGAGACCCTCGAACAGCGGTGCGTTCAAAGTCACGCCGGGCGCGCCGGGCTCGACCACGAACCAGACATGGATGATGGTCACGCCACGCGCTCGTGCGGCCTCCGCGAGGCGGCGAACGTTTTCGACGACGTGCTGCTGCTTCGCGTGCCCGGGCGCGCCTGACTCGGCAAACGCGCCGCCGTCCATGATGACGTCATTCTGGAGATCCTGAATGACCATCGCGCAGCGGTTTGGGTCGAGCCGCATCTCACCGTCGGCGAGGATCGGGGCTGCAGCAGCAGTGGGACTTGTGCTCGTGGACCCGCCGCCGCTGCGCCTGCCGCTCATATAGGGCTCGTGGCGCGGTCCGGTCCTGGTCGGGATGGCATAGACCGAATGCGTGGAGGTCAGATAGAGCGTGCGGAAATCCGGTCCGCCCCAGGCGAGGTTGGCGACCAGCTCGGGCACGCGAACCTTTCCGAGCAACTCGCCGCGAGGGGAATACACCCAGACGCCGCCGGGCGCTGTGACCCAGACATTGCCATGCTGGTCGCACTTCATGCCGTCGGGCACGCCCGGCTCGAGCTCGGAGCGGATGCCGCTCGCGAACACGCGTGCATTCGACAGCGTGCCATCGGCATTGACGTCGAAGACGCGGATCAGTGCCTGCACTGTGTCGTTGACATAGAGCAGTTTTTCGTCCGGCGAGAAGCAAAGTCCGTTCGGCTGGTCGAACAGAGTCCTGTCGACCACCAGCTTCGGCTCGCTGCCGGGCACGACACGGTAGACGCCCTGGAAGCCGAGCTGCCGCGGCCGCTCGACGCCATAGACCGGCATGCGGCCGTACCAGGGATCGGAGAAGTAGATCGCACCCGACGAGTGCACGCAGACGTCGTTGGGGCTGTTGAGCTCCTGTCCCCCGAAATGCGAGGCCAGCACCTCGCGCCGGCCGTCCGGTCGCTCGCGGATCAGCGACGAGGTCGCGTGCTCGCAGACGATCAGATTGAGCTCGGCATCGTAAGTCATGCCGTTGCATTTGTTCGACGGGCGCTTGACTTCAGTGACGCCGCGCCGCGCATCCCAGCGCCGGCGCACGTCGCCCGGCATGTCCGAGAACAGCAGATAGTGATCGGCCGGATGCCAGATCGGTCCTTCGGTGAAGTCAAAGCCCGTGCCGACCTGCGCGACTGGCGCGTAGGGGTCGATCAAGGTCTCGAATTCGGAGCGCAAGGTGACATGGGTCATCGGTCGGCCCTCACATCATTGTCAGGCAGGGAACCAGTTCCGCGCGGGCAGAGATTGTACGATGGGACCTGGGACTTGATCGTGCAGCCGGCCCACGACATGGCCGCCTTCGATCTTGGCGGGGCGGTCGTGCACCGGCAGCAGGTAGCGCGAATTGCTGAGCAGCTTCTTGATCGCGGCCTTCTCCGCGCGCTTGCTGGTGCCGTGATTACCGGTGGTGCGTGGCTCCCAATCATGGATCTCGTTGAAGGGCGTTACGATCTGGTCGTTGAAATCGTAGATGACGTCGCCGCAGATGGTGGCGATGCCATCGGCGGTCTCGACGATGATATTCATCGAGCCTTCGGTGTGGGCATTGGCCGCATCGCAATAGACCCCGGGCATCAGCTCGATCGGGCCGGTGATTTCGAGGTCGAGGAACCGCAGCGCGCTCTTGGTGTGCAGGCGGTCGATCAAGTGCTTGATGTCCGGCGCCGGATATTGCGGATGCATCAGGCCGGAGACGGAGTATTCCAGCTCCTTGCGGTTCAGAACGACGGTCGTGTTCATCGGGAACAGGTCGTCCTTGCCGGCGTGATCGATGTGCAGATGGGTGTGGCAGACGAAGCGGACGTCGCCCATGCGCACGCCGTGGCGGGCAAGCTGGTTCTCGATCATGTTCTCATGGTACTGCAGGCCGCGCATGCCCAGCGTCTCCATGATCTGGTTGGAGCGATAGCCGGTGTCGACCACGACAGGATATTTGCCGCCGAGGATCAGGAAGCCGAGCGTGAGGACGCGGCGGGTGCGGCCGCAATCGCGGCCGAGCACCAGAAAGCTCGATTCCAGCTCGATATCGCCGTAGTCCAGGATCTTGATCTCCAGCGCCATTCGGTTTCCTCCCTTTTCTCTTTTGTCCGTCAAAGCCGATAGACGCGCGTCGCGGTGCCTCGGAAGATCGCATCCGTTTGCTCGGCGCTCAGCGGAGCAGCGGCAGTACGAAATGCGCCAACGAGCTCGCGATAACTGGTCCATATTTTCTCGATCGGGAAATTGGAGCCGAACAGGCAGCGCTCGGCGCCGAAGATCGCGACCGTATCCGTGACCACGGCGGCAATATGCGCGGGGTCATTGCGGTGGATGAAGGTGCCGAGCCCGGAGAGCTTCGAGACGACGTTCGGGCACGCTGCAAGGCGGGCCATTCCGGCGCGCCAGGCGGCGCGTCCCGCAGGGGAGAGATCTTCGAGCATGCCGGCATGCTGGAGCACGAAGGTCACCTCCGGGCAGGACTCAGCTAGCTGGGCCGCATCCGGCATCTGCGGCGTGAAGACCTGCAAATCGAACGTCCAGCCGTAATCGGCGAGGCGCGCGACATTGCGGCGGACCATGGGATCGATGCAGAGATCAGGCTTGGCCGCGAAACGATAGAGCGGGTTCTCGTGCCAATGCAGCTGCATGCGCAAGCCGCGGACAAGTGGATAGCGCTTCAGGCGGTCGAGTTGCGGGCGCACATCGTCCACGGCAAAATTGGCGTAGGCGACGATCGCGTGTGGCCAGCCGTGTTCATCGGCGGTCTGCTGCACCCAGGCGGCCTCCTCCTCGAAACGGTCATTGGCCCAGTTGGTCTGGACGTAGACCGAGCGGGTAACGTCGTTGCCTTTGAGGTCGTCGAGATATTCGGGAAGCGGATAATCCCGCCGGATGGCCTCGTAGGGGCCGAAGATGCGCGGCTGCATCGGGCCGACCAGCCAGGGCAGGTCGGCCTGCCGCCAGATATGATGATGGCCGTCGACAATCCCGGTCACGCAACTCTCCTTCGTCCCAACGCCAGCAGATGAGCGACGATCGACGCACTCGAACCGCCGTCAACGAGATCATCGACGAAGTGCTCGATGGCGACGAGCGCCTCGGTCTGTGGACGGAAACCCGGGGCGGTCGCAAGCGGTGTCAGCCAACTGACGCGCCAGGCCCGCCGCGACAGTTGGGCCACGGCGTCACGCAATGCATCGGGCGCGCCGCGCTCCAGCCCATCCGAGACGATGACGACGGCTGCTCCCCGCGCATAACCGCCAAAGCGCGGCACCGCCAGGAAGGCCTGCAGCGCATCGCCAATGCGGGTGCCGCCGTCCCAGTCGCTGACGAGATGTGCAGCCGCGCTCAGAGCCTGCTCGCGGCGCTTCAGCCGGAGCGCGCGCGTGACGCGGGTGAGCCGCGTGCCGAAGGTGAAGACCTCGACACTGGGCGCGGCCTGCACCAGCGCATGCGCCAGCTTCATGTTCTCCTCGGTGCGGCTCTTCATCGAGCCGGAGACGTCGATCAGCAGCAGGAATTTTCGCGGGCGCTGGCGCCGCTTCATATGCCCAAGCCGAAGGATCTCGCCGTCGCTTCGAACGGAGTCGCGCAAGGTGCGGCGAAGGTCGGCAAATGGTCCGCGCCGGGCGCGCATGCGGCGGTGGCCGCGTCGGCGCGGCAGGCGTCGTGGCGCTTCGCGTGCCAGCCGGCGGAACGCATCGGTGGTGGAGAGCTGGGTAAAGCGACGCTCGACCAGCGCCTCGGTGCGGGTCGCGGTCAGTCCGGATTCGTTGGCGTCGTCGGACAGCAGCGGCTCATTGTCGCCGCGGCCTTCCTCCTGCAGCCGGACAGTCTCGTCGTCCTCGCCGTCATCGGTGTGCTCGATCGCCTCATTGCCGCGGAAGTGGAGATCGAACAACCGGTCGAAGGTCGCGCGGCGCTCGGGCGGCGGAGCGAGGGTGGCCAGTGCCGCCTGCCTGATATCTCCGAGGTCCCGCGGCCCGAGCAACTCGATCGCGCTGAGGAATGCGGTCGTCTGCTCCGGCGCGACCGCAAAGTTGTTGGCGCGCAGCAAGGCAGCAAAGGAGATGAAGACCCGGACGGCGCGCGGCAACTGTGATTCGGTGCTCATGCGGTCACCTCCGCGAGCATCGCGTCGAGCCGGGGCGAGATGAAATGCAGATCCTCCTCGTCCTTCAGCGCGACGCCGATCGAGCGCTTGAAGGCGTCAGGCCAGCGCGCGCCGCCTTTGTTCAGGAGCGTCGCGGCTTCTGCCCAGTCGACGGCTTCGGCGATGCCGGGCGCCTTGCTGAGCGGCTCGCGCCGGAGCCTGCCGACAGCAGCGACAACAGCGCGGGCGGTGGCTTCGGCCACGCTGGAGGCCCGCAGCATGATAATGCGCGCCTCGCGCTCTTCGGTCGGATAGTCGATCCAGTGATAGACGCAGCGACGACGGAGCGCTTCGTGCAGGTCGCGCGTCCGGTTCGACGTCAGCACGACGACGGGTCGCTCGGTGGCGCGCACGGTGCCACGCTCGGGGATCGAGATCTGGAAGTCCGACAGGAATTCGAGCAGGAACGCCTCGAACTCCTGGTCGGCGCGGTCGATTTCGTCGATCAGCAGCACGGTGGAGTCAGGCGCGCGCAGCACCGCCAACATGGGACGCTCGATCAGGAACGTCTCGCCGTAGATATCGATGCTCTCGTCGCCGGCCTGGCGGATCGCGAGCATCTGGCGTGGATAATTCCACTCATAGAGCGCCGCGGAGGCGTCGATGCCCTCGTAGCATTGCAGGCGGATCAGGCGGCGGCCGAGCACGGCGGCGATGGCCTTGGCGGCTTCGGTCTTGCCGACACCCGGTGCGCCCTCGAGCAGGAGCGGTTTGCCGAGCGCGAGGCCGAGATAGGCTGATGTCGCAAGGCCCTCGTCGGCGAGGTAATAGGCCGCGCGCAGCGCCTTCTCCAGCGCCTCCGGGCTATCGATGCCGACAATGTTGCTGCGCACCGCCATGAACGCAAACCTCTAGCGCCGCGGCTGCGGCCGCGCGCCGCCCTGGGCCTTGATCGCGCGCAACACTTTTTCAGGCGTGATCGGCAGGTCGTCGATGCGGACGCCGACCGCGTTGAAGATTGCGTTGGCCACGGCTGGCAGCACCGGGTTCGCGCACATCTCACCGGGACCCTTGGCGCCAAAAGGGCCGTCAGGGGCAGGGCGCTCCAGCACGGCGATGTCATGCGGGCAGATGTCGCCGGGGCCGGGCATCAGATATTCGACGAAATCGCGCGGGCCATGGACCGGCTCGGGATAATAGGGCTCCGGCGTCTCATACAGCGCATGGCTGACGCCCATCCAGGCGCCGCCGACGAGTTGTTGCTCGACGAGCCGCGGGTTCAGTGCGCGGCCGAGTTCATAGGCCGAGTCCATCCGCACCATCGCGACCTCGCCGGTCTCATCGTCGACATCGACCTCGGCGACGAGGCAGGCATGGGCATAGCAGGTCGCGGGCGACATCTCGCCGGTCTCCGGATTCACCTCGGAGAGCGGCACCAGGAAGATGCCACGGCCGGAGATGGTCTTGCCCTGCTTGAACTGCGCGGCAATCGCGACATCCTTGGTCGAAATCGAGCGGTGCGGCGCGCCCTTGACGTGGATGTTGCCGCGCCCGTCGGTCTCGAGATCGGCGGCGTTGACCTCCAGTTCCTCGGCGGCCGCCTCCATCATCACGCCGCGCGCTTCCCGGGCGGCTGCCATCACCGCATTGCCGACGCGGTGGGTGCCACGAGAAGCGAACGAGCCCATGCAATGCGGGCCGGTGTCGGAATCCGCCGTATCGACATAGACGTCCTCGACGGGCACGCCCAGCGTCTCTGCACAGATTTGACGCGTCACCGATTTCATGCCCTGGCCGAGATCGATCGACGACAGCGCCACCGTGAACTTGCCGCTCGGATTGGAATGCACCAGCGCCTGGCTGGGGTCGCCGCCGAGATTCATGCCGATGGGATAGTTGATTGACGCGATGCCGCGTCCGCGGTGCCGGGTCATCTAGCGCCTCCTGGTGCCGAAAACGGAGGAGAAGCGGGTTGCGCCATGCGACGGAGCGGCCGGTCTTGGCGACGGCGGTGGCGGCACCGTTGGTGGCGGTTCGCGCGGCGGTTCGCGGGTGACCGTTGGCGGAAGCCGGTCATAGCTGGTGCGCTGCTGGACCGGATTGGTGGACCTCGCGCGCGACGAATCCGTCGGGGTCGGCGGAATCACGGCGCGGCTGCCGCCACCGTCCTTGCGCGAGGATGCGCGTTTGAATTCCTCGCGGAGCGGCCACTTTGCCTTTTCGGCCGCGACCTGAACGCATTCGATCAGCGCGGTGTTCTTGGCCTCGCGCCGGTGCGCTTTCATGTCGCCGTCGCGATAGGCGTTGAGGATGCGAAATTCCATCGGGTCCATGCCCACGAGGTGCGCCAGCTTGTCCATCTGGCACTCGATAGCGAAATCCATTGCGGTGACGCCGAAGCCGCGCATCGCTGTTGCAGGCGTCCGGTTGGTGAAGACGCAATAGACGTCGCCGTACACGTTCGGAATGGTGTAGGGGCCCGGCAGATGCGCGGCGCATTTCACGGCGGCGTAGCTGGACAGGCGCGTATAGGCGCCGCTGTCGAAATAGGCGCGGATCTTGCGCGCGACGACGCGGCCGTCGCGCATCACGCCATCCTTGATGTAGATGCGCTCAGCGCCACGCGGCGGCCCGTATTGCATTTCCTCCTCGCGGCCGAACATGTAGCGCACGGGCCGCCCGGTCAGCATCGCCCCGAGGATCGCGAGCGGCTCGGTCAGCGTATCGACCTTGCCCCCGAAGCCGCCGCCGACCGTGCCGCCGATGAAGTGGAAGGTGTTGGACGGCACATCCAGGATTTTTGCGCAGGTGTCGACCGAAAAGAACAGCGCCTGCGTCGAAGTATAGACCACATAACGGCCGTTGGTGTCAGGCGCCGCGATCGCGCCGTTGGTCTCGGTCGGCGCATGCTCGATCGGCGACATCTGATAGCGCTGTTCGAGTACGTGATCTGCTGTTGCGAGCGCCGCATCGGCGTCACCGAAGCGAAGCCTCTGGTGGTCGTAGGTCTCGTGATAGGTGAATGTGTTCTTCGGGTAGGTCTCGTTGACCACGGGCGCGCCTGGTTTCAGCGCATCCTCGACGTCGAACACCGCCGGCAGCGGTTCATAGTCGATCTTGACCTTGGCGATTGCCTCGAAAGCTTCGCGCTCGCTGTCGGCGACGATCGCGATGATCGGTTCGCCCTTGTAACGGACCTTGTCGACCGCCAGCGACGGCTCGTCGTCCTTGCCGAAATTGATCAGGCTCAGCAGCGTATTGAGGTTCACCGGCACATCGGCGCCGCGAATGATCCGGCGCACGCCAGCCGAGCGCTCTGCCTCTGTGGTGTCGATGCGGCGAATCCTGGCATGCGCCTGCGTCGAGCGCACGACCTTCAAATGCAGCATACCCTGCAATTTGTGGTCGTTGAAAAAGCTCGACGTGCCCGTGACATGCCCGAGCATGTCCTGGCGCTGGGTGCCTTTGCCGATTTCGTTCAGATTATCGTCGCGCTCGTCGGCGAAAATGTCCTTGCGCAATTCCAGCATGGTCGCTTTCCCTCAGGCGCTGATCCGGCCGCCGGCGGCGGCGAGGATGGCATTGATGATCGGCTCGTAGCCGGTACAGCGGCAGATGTTGCCGGAGATGGCCTCGATGACCTCGTCGCGGCTTGGCGAGGGATTGCGGTCGAGCAACGCCTTTGCGGCCATCAGCATGCCCGGCGTGCAATAGCCGCACTGGGCGGCAAAATTGTCGGCGAAGGCGCGCTGGAGCGGATGCAGGTTCGGACCTTGCTTCATGCCGTCGAGCGTCTCGATGGAACGACCGGCCACTGTCTCCGCCAGTGTCAGGCAGGAGAGGACAAGCTCGCCGTCGACAAGCACGCTGCATGTGCCGCAGCCGCCCTGGCCACAGCCGAATTTTGGCGTCATGTCGCCGATCAGCTCGCGCAGCGCGACCAGGAGATTGGTGCCACCATCGACAAAGATCGCAACCTCGCGGCCGTTGTGACGAAATTGCAGGGGTATCTTGGACATGATAGTCTATTCCTGACCGGACAGCAGGCGGCGCAGATGGACGCCGACGATCTCGCGGCGATACCAGGCGCTGCCGAGCGCATTGTCGGAGGGCGACGTTCCTTCGCTGGCGGCAGATGCAGCTGCCGCCACGGTGGCAGCATCCAGCGAACGGCCTTCAAGCGCTCGTTCGGCCGCACGTGCGCGGATCTGGGTTGGCGCCATCGAGCCCAGCGCGATACGTGCGCTGGCAATACGGCCTCCACTGATCGGCAGATGCGCGGCCAGCGTGATCACAGAGCCGCCCTTGGGCTTGATGCGGGCGATCTTGCGATAGCGGAACGCCTCGCTGCTCGCCGGCCGGGTGCAGGAGACCGACAGCACCAGCGTTCCGGCCTGCCGGTCGCGCGCCTGCAGAAACTCCTCGATCGGGATGTCGCGCGCACCAAAGCCGCCTTGCACGGCTACTGTGGCATCGAGTGCCAGCAGCGCGACGGTGAAATCGCCGTAAGGCGTTGGCGCGAAGAGATTGCCGCCGATGGTCCCCATGTTGCGCACGGCCGGGCCGCCGATCGAGCGGGCAGGGGCGTGCAGGAAGGCGAGGTCGCGTTCGGCGAGGACGCGGGCGAAGGTGACGCCAGCGCCGAGCGTGATGCGCGGACCGGACGCGTCGATCCGGGTCAGTGCCTGGTCCAGGGCGCGGACCACGGTCGAGATCGAGATGTCGCCCTCGTTCAGCGCGCGCATGACCAGCGTGCCGCCGCCGAGATAGCGTGCGCTTCGGTCCGAGGACAGCGCGCCCGCGGCTTCGCTGGCGCTTGGGAAGGTCTTTACCGTGACGGCCATGGCTTAGGCGGCCTCCTTGAGGTGACGGCGGATTGCTTCGAACCCGGCTTGATAGATGTCTTCCGCGACCATGTGGGTGATGCGATCGCGATCCTCGGGCTTGGTGGTGAAGCGGGATTCCCAGTGCCAGAAGGTGCGATCGCCGTCGGTGACCGGCAGCAGGCGGACATGGGCCACATAGTTGAACATCGGGATCGGGGTATCGAGCAGGCAGTAGCTGAAGCTCTGCTCGAGGTCGGACAGCGCCAGCAGCTGCTCGCGCAGCTCCGCGCCGTCCTTCAACTTGAACCGCCTGATGCAGCCGATCCTGTCGGAGGAATGCGCGCGCTCGATCAAGGAGGTCGCAACCGCCGGGTGCCAGCGATCGTGCCCGTTGAAATCGCGCAACATGGCCCAGGCCGCATCGGTCGGCGCATCCAGGATGGTGCTTTTGACGATATGCGGCACGGCGGTCAACCTCCAAACACGCGCTTCAAGGCATCGAACCCACCCTGGAACACGCCGCCCCCGATATTGCCGACGAGCTCGGTCTCGCGCTCCGGCGCGCAGTCGAACTCGGCGGTCCATTCCACGAAGGTCTGGTCGCCATCGGTGACGGGGGTAAGGCGAAGGGTCGCGACGTAGTTCTCGACACCCATCGGGGATTCCAGGATCGAATAGGTGCAGAACATGTCGTAGTCGGAGAGGCCCAAAAGCTTCTCGCGGATGCGGTCGCCGTTGCGCAGACGAAAGTCGCGCACACATCCGATCTTGTCCGAGGGTTCGCCGCCCTCGATGCGGCTCTCGGCGATCGCGGGGTGCCAGTTCGGCAGGCCGTTGAAGTCGCGCACGCGTGCCCAGACGCGATCGTTGCGCGCATTGACGACAGTGGAGACGTAGACGCGGGGCATGGGTCGGACCTCAGCTCTTCTTCCGCGGATTGCGGTCGGCCGGCGGTTCGCCGCCGCCCTCAGCCGCTGGCGATGAGGCGGCCGGCTTGTCGCCGCCACCGCCACTCTTGCGCGCGGATTCCTTGATGCCCTGCATGTCGCGGGCTTCGCGGATCAGGCCCGGCATCTTGGCGAGGCTGCCGCCCTCGACGCCGATGTCGGCCAGAAGTGAATCGATCAGCGGCGCTTGCACGCGGTAGCGCAGCGCCGAGTCGATCACCTCGTCGGTGGCGCTGCGGCCGCCATTTCCGCCATGGCCGTTGCCGTTGAGGCCGTCGACCTGGAGGATGCGGATGCCCTCGATCTTCTCCATCGGCTTGACGCTCTCGCGCACGATGCCTTCGATCTTGTCGAGCAGCTTTCGGCGGAATAGCGAGTAGCGAGCCTGGTCGGTGAGCACGTTCTCGGCTTCGTTCAGCATCCGCTGCGCCTCGGCCTCGACGGCGGCGCGGACGCGCTCGGCTTCCGCGGCGATCCGGGTCTCCTCGGCCTGCTTCTCCGCAATCATGACTTCGACGGTCTTGCGGCGCTTTGCGATCTCGCTCTCGCGCGCGGTGATGACGCGTTCGGTCGCTTCGGTGGCCCGCATCCGCGCTTCCTCGGCCATCGCCTTGGCCGCCGACTCTTCCAGCGATTTCTGATGAATGGCGATTGCCTTCTCCATCAAGACCGTCTCGACCTCCTTTTCGCGGTTGACCTCGAGCTTGCGCAGCTCGCGTTCACGGCCGATCCGGGCCTCGTCGAGGCCGCGGTCGGAGGCGATGCGTGCGCGCTCGACCTCCTCGCGCGAGGCGATCTCCGCCTCCTGCAGCGACTGGACGCGGGCGACTTCCAGCTGCTCGATTGCCCGTCGGCGCTCGAGGCGCGCGGCCTCCAGCGCCTGCTCCCGCGAAACGTCGGTGGTCTCAACCTCCTTGCGGGCGATGATCTCGGCCTGCCGGACCTGGCGATCCGCATCGATCCGCTCGGACTTCTTCGCGGAGAGGGCGATGACGCGGTCCTCGTCGGCGATCTCGATCGCCTTCTTCTGCTCGATGTTGAGTACCTCGCGCTTCTTGGACGAGTTGATCCGCTCGGCTTCGAGTGCGAGATCGACGGTGATGCGCTGGCGCTCGATGGCATCGCGCCGCTTCAACTCGGCTGCCTCCAGAATGCCGGTCCGCTCGATCTCGAGCGAACGCGTGTCGCGCTCGGCCTGGATCCGCTCGGCTGCGACTGCCTTCTCCTGGGCAATCCGGGCCGCCTCGATCGCCTCGCGGGAGGCGATATCGGCTTCCTCGACCGCGCGGTTGCGCGCGATCTCGAGCGAGCGGACGCGCTCTTCCTGGGCGATGCGCGAGGCCTCGGTAGTCTCGCGCGCAGCGATGCCGGCGACTTCGAGGGTCTGGTTGCGCTCGATTTCGAGCTGTCTCGTGCTCTGCTCGGCGGCGATGCGTTCGGCGGCGAGCGTCCGCTCGCGGGCGATGCGGGCGGCCTCGACCGCGCGCTGCGCCTCGATCTCGGCCTCCTGGATGGTGCGAACCTGCTGAATCTCCAGCGCGCGGGTGCGCTCGTCGGAGGAGATTCGCTCGACATTGACCATCAAGGTCTGGGCGATGCGCGCCTTCTCGGTGGTTTCGCGGGCGGCGATCTCGGCTTCGTCGACAGCGCGGGTGCGCTCGATCTCGCGGCGGCGTGTCTCTTCTTCATTGGCAATTCGGGCGTCGGTAACGACGCGGTCTTGCTGGATGCGGGCCTTCTCGATCGCCTCACGGGCCGCGATCTCGGCCTCCTCGATCGTGCGCATCCGCTCGATCTCGCGCTGGCGGACCTCGCGTTCGGAAGCAATTCGGGTCGTGTCGATCGAACGCTGGTTGGCGATCCTGGTCTTCTCGATATCCTCGCGAGCGAGCAGTTCCTTCTCTTCGATGACGCGGGTTCGCTCGATTTCCTTCTGGCGGGTCTCGCGCTCGGAGGCGATGCGAGCTTCCGCAATCGCCTGCTCGTTGGCGATCCGCGAGCGCTCGATTGCCTCGCGCGCGGAGATCTGGGCCTGTTCGGCCTCGGTCTCGCGCAGCGCGCGTTCGCGGGCGACTTCCGTGCGCTGCAGCGCGCGGCGCATCTCGATGTCACGTTCCTGCTCGAGGCGCGCGGTCTCGCTCTCGCGCTCGATCTCCAGCGCCTGACGCTCGGCCTCCAGATTGCGAGTGCGGATCTTGATCATCGAGTCCTGCTCGATGTCGTTGCGCAGCTTGCGCCTCGCCTCGATGTCCTCCATCAGCCGCGTCAAGCCTTCGGCGTCGAAGCGGTTCGAGGGGTTGAAGAATTCGAGATCGGTCTGGTCGAGATCGGTGATGGCCACGGATTCAAGCTCAAGGCCGTTCTGGGCGAGGGCCTCAGCGGCATTGGTCTTGACGCGTGTGACATAGTCGCCGCGCCGTTCGTGCATTTCTTCGAGGGTCATTTCGGATGCGACCGAGCGGATCGCGGAAATGAACTTGCCGGCGAGTAGCGCGTGCAGTTGCTCCGGCTCCATGGTGCGGCGGCCGAGCGTTGCCGCGGCGATGGAGACGGCTTCGCGGGTGGCCCGGACGCGGACATAGAAATCGGCCTCGATGTCGACGCGCATGCGGTCGCGGGTGATGACCGCGTCCTGCCGCGAGCGCACGATTCCCATCGGCAACACGTTCATGTTCACAGGCGTGAAATCGTGGATGAAGGGAAGCACGAAGGCGCCGCCATCGATCACGACGCGTTCGCCGAGGAAGCCGGTCCTGACGAACGACACCTCCTTGGAGGAGCGATGATAGAGCCAGTTCACGATGTAGACGCCAACCACGATCACGATGATCGCGACGATCAGCCAGAGGATGAGCTCGCCGACCAGGATCCCTGACATGTTTCCCTCCTTCAATCTTGCAGGCGCTAGCGTGCGCTGATCGCCTTGAATTGGCGGACCTGTTCCGTCAAAGCCCGCTCGACCGGCAGCCGCTCCATCGAGGAGGCGCCGTAGAAGCCGTGGCAGTAGCGGGTGTTCTTCATGATGAAATCGGCATCCGCGGGATCCGCGATCGGGCCCCCATGGGCGAGCACCAGAATGTCCGGATTGACGCTGAGCGCGGCCGATGCCCAGGTGTCGATGCGCGCGGGGCAGTCCTTCAGCTTGGGCGCGGTCTGCGCGCCGATCGTGCCGCCGGTGGTGAGCCCGAGATGGCAGACGATGATGTCGGCGCCGGCGATGGCCATTGCGGCGGCTTCCTTCTCGCTGAAGACATAGGGTGTCGTCAGCAGATCCTTCTCACGAGCCTTGGCGATCATGTCGATCTCCAGCGCATAGGACATGCCGGTTTCCTCGAGGTTCGCGCGGAAGATGCCGTCGATCAGCCCGACGGTCGGAAAGTTCTGCACGCCGGCGAAGCCGAGGGTCTTGAGCTGGTCGAGGAACACGTCCATGTCGCGGAAGGGATCGGTGCCGTTGACGCCCGCGAGCACCGGCGTCTTGCTGACGACCGGCAGCACTTCGCCGGCCATTTCGACCACGATGGCGTTGGCGTCGCCATAAGGCATCAACCCGGCGAGCGAGCCGCGGCCGGCCATGCGGTAGCGGCCGGAATTGTAGATGACGATGAGATCGACACCGCCGGCTTCCTCGCACTTGGCCGACAAGCCGGTGCCGGCGCCGCCGCCGACGATCGCCTCGCCGCGTTTCGCCATCTCGTGAAACCGCTTCAGAAGTGCTGCGCGTTCAAACCGGGCCATCGGTCACCTCGCTGCTCTCCGGCGCGCCCCGGCGCGTCCGAACAGGGTTCGGAAAGCGCTCGCGATGATCGAGGCGAACTCAGGATCGTTGATGTTCTGCTTGACGCGGATCAGTTGCCTGTTGCCGGACGCACGCACCGTATGCTCCAGCGCGCGGAACAGGGCCGCATCGGCGTCGGGGTCCCAGAACGGTTGACCGCGCGCGTCCAGAGCAGAGACGCCGCCCTCGGGCAGGAAGAAGCGCACCGGACCGTCCATCCGGTTGAGCCGCTCGCCGATCCAGCGGCCCATCCGTTCGTTCTCTTCCACGGTCGTCCGCATCAGCGTCACCTGCGGATTGTGGACGTGAAATTTTCGGCCGCGGTAGCGCTCGGGGATGGTGTCGGGCGCGCCGAAATTGACCATGTCGAGCGCGCCGACCGAGCCGACATAGGGCGAGCGGGTGCGGATAACAGCGCCGAAGCGGTCCTCCGTCGCCGGAAACACGCCGCCCATCAGCAGGTCGCAGATCTCGGTGGTGGTGAGGTCGATCACACCGGCGATCTGGCCGGAGTCGACGAGCTTCTCCATCGAGCGGCCGCCGACGCCTGTGGCGTGGAACACGAGGCACTCGAAGTCGTCGCGCAGATCGGCTGCGATCTTCTGCACCGCCGGCGTGGTGACGCCGAACATCGTGATGCCGACCGACGGCAGTGCGACGCTCGCGGCGCGGTCTTTCGTCTCGCGCTGGTCAAGCCGGGCCTTGACCATGCCGGCGATGGCGTTGGCGCCGTTCGACAGCACCGCGCGCGAGATCGAGTTGAGGCCCTGCACGTCCGTCACCGAATACATCATGGTGATGTCGGCGGGGCCGACATAGGGGCCGACGTCACCCGAGGCGACCGAAGAGATGATCAGCTTCGGCACGCCGACGGGCAGGGTGCGCATGCCGGGCGCGACCAGCGATGCGGCGCCCGAGCCGCCGGCCGAGATGACGCCGGCGACATTGCCTTGGCGCTTGATCCAATTGGCGAATGCATCCGCCATCGCGGTGACGGCAACACCGCGATCTCCGCCAAACACGGCTGAGCCGCCGCGGCCGTGGTTCAGCGCGATCTCCTGTGCGGAGACATCACAGCTCGCCTGCTTGCCGCTGGTGGAGACATCGACGAGCCGCGTGCGCAATCCAGTTTCCGCGACGATGTCGCGGATGAAGCGCAGCTCGGTGGCCTTGGTGTCGAGCGTGCCGACGACCAGCACCACCGGTGGTCCGGAGGATTGCGCCGTCACCGGCTCACGCTTGCGTCGCGCGGTGTCGTCCAGGCGCGAAACCTGCGTCGATAGCGTCCGCGCCGCTGCTTCGATACGGCCGATCGGGACCGGCTGGGACCAGCGCGTCGGCGGGGTTGGGTTGGAGACGTAGATCCGGATCGGGCCGCCGGTGCGTGCAGGCTGGGGGGCCGGCTTTGCTTCACCTCCTGTAGCTGGCACGTCGATGTCGGCCTGCAGCTCGGCATGAAGTCCGACGCCGAGCAACCGCTGCTGCAGCTCGCGGTCGGCAGACAAGCGCGCGGAGTCGATGATGCGGTTGATGCGGCCGTTGACCATGATGGCGACATTGCGCGAGATGGCGGTGGCGACGCCGATATTTTGCTCGATCACGAGCACGGACATGTCGCCATCCTCGCCGAGCTGCAGCAGCATTTCCTCGACCTGGGTGACGATGACGGGCGCAAGCCCCTCGGTGGGTTCGTCCATGATCAGCAATTGCGGATTGGTCAGCAGCGCGCGGGAGATCGCGAGCATCTGCTGCTCGCCGCCGGAGAGCTGGCCGCCGCCATGGTCCCTGCGTTCGGCGAGCCGTGGGAAGGTGTCGTAGATGCGCTCGACTGTCCAGTCGCCGGATCGCATCCCTCCGGCAAGCCGCAGATGCTCATCGACGCTGAGGGAGCGCCAGAGCCGGCGGCCCTGCGGTACATAGCCGACGCCGAGGCGGGCGATATTCGCCGGCGGTCGCCGCGTGATGTCCTCGCCGCGGACGCGGATCGACCCGCCACTCACCGGCACGAGGCCCATGATCGCCTTGCACAGCGTGGTCTTGCCCATGCCGTTGCGGCCGACCACCGAGAACACGCCGGCATCGAGCGAGAGGTCGACGCCTTGCAGCGCATGCGAATGACCGTAATAGACGTCCAGGCCCCGGACCTCGAGTGCGGCGGGGGTGCGGCGGGCTTCACTCATGGCCGCCTCCGAGATAAAGCTCCTGCACCTCGGGGTCGGACTGTATTTCTTCCGGTACGCCTTCCTTGAAGATGCGGCCGTTGTGCATCATCGTGACGCTCTCGACGACGCGCAAGGCCACGTCCATGTCGTGCTCGATGATGATGTAGCCGATATGGGCCGGCAGCGAGGTCAGGATCTCGACCAGCTCGGCCCGCTCGGTCGGCGACAGACCTGCGGCTGGCTCGTCGAACAGCACGAAGCGGGGGGCCCCTGCGAGGGCCAGCGCGATCTCGAGCTGGCGCTGCTGGCCGTGGGCGAGCTCGGCGACGCGCTGGTCCTTCACGGCGGTCAGATGCACAGCCTGCACCAGACCGTCGGCCGCATGCATCAGCGCATCGTTCTGCCCTGGACGCAGGAACGAGAAGCGGCCGCGCGAGACGCCGCAACAGGCGAGATAGACATTGTCCTGCACGGTGAGGCCGGGGAACAGCGCCGAGATCTGGTAGGTCCGCCGCAGACCGCGGCGGATGCGCTCATAGGGCGGGAAGTGCGTGACGTCCTCGCCGAAGAAGCGGATCGTACCCGATGTCGGCGGGAAATCGCCTGTGATGCAGTTGAACAGCGTGGTCTTGCCGGCGCCGTTGGAGCCGAGCACGGCGCGGCGTTCGCCGGGGCGCACGGTGATGGTGACGTCGGTCAGCGCGGCCAGCGCGCCGAACAGCCGCGTCACGCCGCGCAGCTCGAGGGCTGCACCGGCACCCACGGCGGAAAGGCGCTGGGCGACGCTATCCATGGCCGCGCCCTCCGCCCGGGCGATCCGTCTGCGGACGCTGGCTCTGTCGCCAGCGCTGCCACAGGCCGATCACGCCGTCCGACGACCAGAACACGATGGCGAGGAAGCCAAGGCCGATCAGCAGCCGGAAGCGATTGCCGTCGAGCCCGATCTTGACGAGAAAATCGAGCGCGAAGGTGCGGAGCAGCACGAACACCAGCGCCCCGATATACGGGCCTACCGGCCGGGTGATGCCGCCAACGACGGCGATGATGAGGATGTCGATGCAGGCGCCGACGCTCACCGAACCCGGCGAGATCTGCCGATAGTTCCAGACCTGGAGCACACCGGCGAGGCCGGCGATGAAGGACGCGACCGCATAGGCCGCGACGCGGTGCGCATTGACGTTGAAGCCGAGGGCCGCCATGCGGCGCGGATTGTCGCGTACGCCCTGGAGCGCCAGGCCGAACGGCGCGCGCGAAATGTAGTCCACCGCGAAATAGCAGAGCGCAGCGATCGCGAGCACGACGTAGTAGAAGGGAATGTCCGCGCGCCAGTCGACACCCCAGAAATGCGGCGTCGAGACGTTGTTGATGCCGGTGTGGCCGTTGAAGATCGCCCAGTTCTGGTTGGTGAAGTAGTAGAACGCAGCGCCGATCGCGAGCGTGATCATGATGGTGTAGATGCCTTCGGTCCGCACCGCGAGGGCGCCGCCAAGCGTGCCGAAGACGGTCGCAAGCGTCAGCGCCATGGGCACCGCCAGCCACCATGGCCAGCCCAGGCTGATATTGGCGTTTCCGCTGACGCCGAACACGGCGACCATGTAGGCCGCGAACCCGGCGATGGTGAGCTGCATCAGGCTGACCATGCCGCCATAGCCGGCCAGGAACATCAGGCTGAGCGCGATGGTGCCGAGCATCAGCGTCGTGGCAAAGATCTCGATCAGGAAGAAGCCGTTGGCGATCAGCGGCATGATCAGCAGAATCACTGCGACAATCCACGCTGCGGGATTGTTGAGATCGGGCCGCCCGCGCACGGCCGGGCGCTGCGCCGTCGGGGCGGGGCTGCGGACCTGAATGCGCGCATCGTGGGTGACGGACATGTCAGCGCCTCGCCAGCAGGCCCTGCGGCCGAAGCGCCAGCACCAAGACCATGATCAGGAAGGTCACGACGATGGCGTAGGTCGGGATGTAGACCGACCCAAGCTGCTCGGCGAGGCCGATGATCAGCGCGCCGAGTGCGGCCCCGGGGATCGAGCCCATGCCGCCGACGATCACGACGACGAGGGAGGCCAGCAGGAAGCGGATATCCTCACCGGGCGACAGCGACTGGAAGGTGCCGCCGACGACGCCGGCGATGCCGGCAAGGCCCGCGCCAAGCGCGAAGACGAGCACGAAGACGATCTGGATGCGAACGCCGGTCGCAGCGAGAATGTCGCGATCGTCGACCCCGGCGCGGATGATCATGCCAATCCGGGTGCGGTTGAGCGCGAGCCACATCGCGACGCCGATGATCACGGAGGCCAGGAAGATCACGAGCCGCACCAGCGGATAGCGCAAGTAAACCGGCTCTCCCGATGATTTCACCGCGGTGATCAGCGGCAGCTCGATCGGGCCGATCAGCCAGTTCGGGGTCTGGATCTGGTAGAAATCGCCGCCGCAGGCCCACAGCATGAGATCGGCGAACACGATCGACAGTCCGATGGTCACCATGGTCTGGCGCAGATCCTGGCCCTCCATGCGGCGGAAGACGAGAACCTGGAGCAGGACGCCGACCAGCGCGGTCAGGATGAAGGCGACGATGAAGGCGAGAATCCAGGAGCCGGTCGAGGCGCTGATGGCGTAACCGACATAGCCGCCGAACAGATAGAGCGATCCGTGCGCGAGATTGACGTTGCGCATTAGTCCGAAGATCAGCGTGAAGCCGCTGGCGACGAGGAAATAGAGGCCGCCGAGCGTGATGCCGTTGAAGACCGCGTTGAGGAACACCCGCTTGCGGCCGATCGCGTCTTCGAGGCCGGGTGGCCACACCGCGAAGATCAGCCACAACGCCACTGCGATCGCGATTATGACGATGAGTGCCCATGCCGGGTGACGTTCGACAAAGCGGGTCACGGCGTCACCTCGCTCCGTTTGCGGCGGTCGCCATCACGCTTCGGATGCAGGTCAGACAGCCCTGTGCAGGCTGCGCACCTCGTCATGGATTTGCGTCCTCCCCGGACATGCGATCCTCTTGCCGGGATCGCGTTCTGCCCATCCTAGTGGGACGGCGAGGGGAGCATTTGATCGTGAGTATCTTTTCGCGCGCCTGTCAGCCGCGCAAAACCTTGGCCGCGCGGCGATAATCGGTCGGCGCCATCCCGACATTGGCGGCAAAAAAGCGGGTGAAACCGCTCTGCGAGGAGAATCCGAGATCGAAGCCGATATCGGCGATCGGCACCTCGCTCGCCACCAATGCCTCCAGAGCCTGCTCCATCATCAGGGTATTGAGATAGAGATGAGGTGTGACACCGGTCTGGGTGCGGAACAGCCGGTAGAAATGCGGCCGCGACAGGCCGGATTCGCGCGCGATGGCATCGAGCTCGATCTCTGCGCCGGGGCTCTCCGACATCATCTTGATGCACTTGCGAACGCGAAAATCGGTGACTGAGCCATTCGAACGTGGATCGCGCGCAGTCTGCGCCTGCTGCCAGCTTTCGTCGTAGCAGATATCAATGAGCCTCCGCAGCTCGCCATCGAGACCATTCAGCGACGGTGCGCCGCACACAAGAGCGGCCGCGTGCCTGATGTGCCTGTCCAGCGCGGTCGACCGTACGAATTGGGTGCGGCCGAAGCGCAGGCGGTCGGCACCGGGTGCATCGGGCGCAAACCATTCCGCATTGACATAGAGCACGAAGAAAACGGCGCCGACATCGAGATCTGAGGGAAGGAAATTATGGGGCTCCCACGGATTGACCGCGACCACGGAACCTTCGGTGAGCTCGTAACGTCCGTCGTTGACATCGATGCACGCGGGACGTCCGCCGACATGGAAGATCAGATGACCTTCACGATGCGCGTGAATATTGAAGGGGCGGTTCAACTGATAGACCGTCGCCCGGCCGAAGCGGCCGTGGAAGACGGCGAGCGCCCGGCTCATGCCTTCCCTCCTAGGAGCTTTTGTCTTTTTTATAGGGTTCAACAACCGGGGAGAGAATGCAAGGGCGCTTGTGTCGCGCCTTTGCAATTCTCTCCCCGTCAGTCATGACCTCGCCGTTGCGACTACGTCAGTACTTCTTACATTCCGGTACTGTACGGCTTGGCAGTCCGATCTTGGCGAACACCGCCGGGTCGTAGCCCAGCGTCTGGTTCACGTTCGGGATCACCTTCACGACCTTCGAGAACAGCGCACCCTTGCCGTCGTCGACGACCTCGGTGACGAAGTTCGTGCCGATCGCCTGGCGATTGGCGTCGAGCTTGATCTTGCCGTTGGGAGCATCGAGCTCGATCTTGGCCAGCGCAGCTTTGTACTTGGACTGGTTGTCGCTGAGGTCGCCATTGACCTGACGCAGCGCCAGGATCAACGCCATCGTCGAGCCATAATAATTGGTGGCGAGCAGCGACGGGCTCGGAAAGCGTTTGTTCGGCGGGAAGGCATCCTGATAATCCTTCACGAACTTCTGCCAGCCTGGATCTTCCCAGGTATCGGCCTGACCGCTTGCGGCCAGCGTGCCGATCAGTGCGTTCTTGGCGTTGCCCTTGGACGACAGGATGGTCTGGTCGATCATGATCGAGCCACCCATCAGATGCGCCTTGCCGCCGGCCTGCTGGTACTGGTTCAGGAAGTTGACGGCATCCGCACCGCCGAGCCCGAGATAGATGGCATCGACGTCGTCGGGCAGCGCTGCGATCACCGAGGCAAAGTCCTTGGTGCCGAGCGGCACCCATTGCCGGTTGGTGACCTGTCCGCCGGCGCCGCAGAACTCGAGCACGAGGCCGAACACCTGGGTGTAGATGAACGAATAGTCCTCACCGACGGTCGCGATCTTGCGATACTTCTTCTCGTCATAGGCGTATTTGCCGAGGCCAACCTGCCACTGCGCACCGTCCATGTTGTAGCGGAAGAAGTTCGGGGCCGGGTCGACATAAGTCGTTTCCTGCGCGCCGGAGGCGGCGTTGATGAAGGTCAACTCCGGATGGGTCTTGGCAAAGTTCTTGACCGCGATGCCCTCGTCGCCGGATAGCGGCGACAGCAGGATCTGTACCTTGTCCTGCTCGATCAGTTTTCGCACGGCGCGGACGGCCGAGTCCGGAGTCGCATCGGTCGAGGCAATGACGAACTCGAGCTCCTTGTCGCCGACCTTTTTGCCAAGCACATTGAGCGCGGTCTGGAAACCGCGGATGCCGTCCTCACCGAGCACGGTGTAGGTGCCCTCGAGCGTCGCGGTGACGCCGACCTTGATCTTCTCCTGTGCGAAGGCGGTGCCCGACAATAGCAGGCTGCTCAACGCGATCAGTCCTAGACTGCCTTTCAACATTGCTCTCCTCCCTGGGTCGTCCTTGTCGATGTTTTTCACCGAAGCCTTGCGCGTCGCCGCACGATGCAGCGCTTTTGCAAGAACGACGGTTCTTGGGATGAAAGCTAACCGAACTCGGATGCGGTGCACGCGTCGCGGCCGTGTGCCGCTTAACGGGCAGTCTCATTTTGAATGGTGCGTCGCAAATCGTCCCGCGATGCAATAGGCGCAAATGTCCGGGAGGGCTGAATCGCGTGGAATGGGGGGGGGGCTTAACCTGATCGCAACATCGCCTCAATCTGCTGCGCGGCACGCAGCAATGTTCGATCTTGTCCACGTCGGGCGATCAATTGCAGACCAAAAGGCAGTCCGACCGTGTTGCGCCCACACGGAATTGAGATCGCGGGCAGGCGGGCATGATTGACAAAGGGCGTGAACACGGCGTGCCCGCGAGGGCTGGCTGGTTGGCCGCCGATCATATCGGGCCCAAGCTGACTGAACGGCCATGCGACGCAGGGCACCGTCGGGGTCAGCAGCAAATCGACCTCGGTGAAGAAGGCCGCAAACGCGAGAGCAATTGCAGCGCTTGCAACCAGCGCCCGGCCAACATCGGTGCCGGACCCGGCGAGGCCACGTTCGATCTGCCCGGCGATGTCGGGGTCGAAGACGGCCGGATCCCTGCGGAGAGCATCGCCATAGAGCGCAGCAAGGCCCGCGTGCTGAAGCGGCATGATGGCGTCTTCCGTCGCGCCCGCGGGCCAGACGGGGTCGCGTTGTGCGATACGCAAGCCTCCAGCTGCGAGACGCGCAACGACGGACGCGAGCCCATTGGCGACGACGTCGTCCACTTCGGCGTTGAGGCCGAGACGTGGCGAGAACGCGATGCGCAGGTCGCCGAGATCGGCGGCTGCGCCCGCGACGTCGGCGGAATCCGGATCGCGCGGATCGATGCCGGCCATGGTCTCAAATGCCAACGTGATATCGGTGACATCAGCGGCAATCGGCGCGATGACAGATAGACCGAAGAAGGGTTCGGCAAAACCGGGACCATAGGGGATCGCACCGTAAGACGGCTTGAAGCCGGCGACCCCGACATGAGCGGGCGGCCGGCGGCTCGAGCCACCGGCGTCGGTGCCGATCGCGAGCGGGACGAGGCCGGCCGCAATGGCAACCGCTGGTCCGCCGGACGAGCCGCCGGGCGTCAGGGCGGGGTTTTGCGGATGTCGTGTCGGCCCGTAAAGCTGCGAGGTGGTGACGCCCTTGCTGGCGAACTCGGACGTGGCGCCGATGCCGACAACGACCGCACCGGCCTGCCGCAGCCGCGCGACCGCTATCGCGTCTTGCGGGGCGATGAAATCGGCAAACAAGCGCGAACCCTGCGTCACGCGCCAGCCACTGACCCAGATATTGTCCTTGACGATGACCGGAACGCCGGCGAGCGGCATGGTCTCGCCGCCGCGCACGCGGTCGTCGACTGCTGCGGCATCGGCAAGCGTGCGTGCAGGATCGATCGTGACGACCGCATTGAGCGCCTTGGCCGCCGCAATGCGTTCGAGTGCGGCCTTGGCAGTCGCAACCGCGCGCGTTCGTCCCGCGGAGACATCGGTCGCGATCTCGCGTGCGCTATGTGCTGGCTTTGTCATGGCCTCCCCAGGCGCTGGCCGAACGGCTGTATTTTCGTCTATCATGGCCCCGTGATCACGGGAGAAAAATGGTGGCAGGCGGTATTTCCATTCACGCGGTCGATGTGGCGAGCGGACGTCCCGCGCAAGGGCTGCGCGTCGAGATCTGGCGGATCGATCCGGAGCAGGTGCGTGTCGCCGATGGACGGCTCGGCGCCACCGGCGTGCTCGATCATGCGGTCGTGCAAGGCGCGGGCGTTACCGTAGGCGAGTACGAGGTCCTGTTTCATCTCGGCGAGTTCTTCGGCGACAGCGAGGGCTTCCTGACCGTGACCCCGTTCCGCTTTCGCATCAAGAAAGTTGACGAGCACTTTCATCTACCGCTGAAATTCACGCGCTGGGGCTATTCGCTCTTCCGCGGTGCCTGATCAGTTGGTCAGCCGCCGCGACAGGCCGGTGGCGCGCTCCATGATGGCGACCAGTGCGACGGTGGCGATGATCAGCACACTCGACAGTGCCGCGATGGTGACATCGAGCTTGCCCTCGAGATCCTGCCACATCCGGATCGGCAGCATGTCGGTCGCCGCATCGCGCAGGAACAGCGAGACCGGTACGTTGTCGAACGACGACATGAAGGCGATGAAGGCGCCCGCGATGATGCCGGGCCGGATCAGCGGCAGCACGATGCGCTGAAACGTGTAGAGGCGGCTTGCGCCCAGCACCGCCGAGCTTTCGAGTAGCGTCGGTTCGAGCTGGGCCAGCGCGGCAACGGTGTTGCGGACCACATAGGGCACGCAAACCACGGTGTGGCCGATCACCAGCGTCAGCGGCGACACCGGCATGCCGACCAGCGAGAACAGCATCAGGGCCGCCAGACCGAACGCCAGCGCCGGCAGCACCAGCGGCGACATGAAGAGGGAGTCGAGCAGGCGGGCCGACAGCTTCTGCGAGCGCGAGATCGCAAGCGCGGCCGCGACGCCGAACAGGACCGACAGGCCCGTCGCCCACAGCGCGACGATCAGGCTGTTCTTGGCCGCGAAGTGCAGCTGCCAGGCATCCCAGAGCTCGGCGTACCAGCGCAGCGAATACCCGGGCGGAGGGAATCTCAGCGAGAAGCCGCTGGTGAACGACACGATCAGTACGACCAGCGACGGCGCGATGATGATGATCAGCGCGATGATTGCGGTGACAGTCATGACGAACTCGAAGCTGAATGCTTCCAGGGTACGCTTGCGCCCGCTCATCATTCGCCTCCAAAGCCGCGCGACAGGCGGCCGAGCGTGGTGAAGACGGAGACGACGGCGAGCACGGCGAGCAGGAAGATGATCGAGATCGCCGACGCGAACGGCCAATTCTGGAGCGTAGAGGCTTGCTGATAGAGATACATCGGCATGAAGAGCATCTGCCCTCCGCCGACCAGCGACTGGGTGATGAAGGCCGTGATGGCAGCGGCATATGTGAGCGTGCACCCCGCGATCACGCCAGGCAGCGACAGCGGCAGCACGATCCTGAAGAAGGTGCGCCAGCTTCCGGCGCCGAGCGAGCAGGACGCATCGTCGAGATTGGGATCGATACGGCCGAGCGCGGTGATCAGCGGCAGTGTCATCAAGGGCATCTGCACCTGCGCCAGTGCAATGACGACGCCGAACTGCGTGTAGAGCAGCTTGAGCGGCGTATCGATGATGCCGAGCGACTGTAGTGTCGCGTTGATGATGCCCTGGCGCCCCAGGATGACGATCCAGGCGAAGGTGCGCACCACGACGCTGGTCAGGAGCGGCAGCAGCACGATTAGAATGATGATGGTCTGCAGCCGCGGCCCGACCCGCTGGTAGAGCCAGGCGATGGGAAAGCCGAGCACGAGGCAGACGGCGGTTACCTCGGCCCCCAGCAACAGCGTCGAGCCGAGCACGCCGAGGCTGAAGGGATCGGTCAGGAAGTGAATATACTGGCCGAGCCCCCAATGGAGCGCGGCGGTGTCGTTGTGCAGCGAGAGCCAGAGTAATTGCAGCAGCGGCGCCACGAAGAAGACCAGGAAGAACAGCGCCAGCGGCGCCGCCAATCCCATCCCGTAGGACGTCACGTCCCGTGATGCCGGTGCCGTGCCCATGGAGAGATCCTAGATCTTGATCTCGCGGTTGAAACGCTCGATCCAGGCCGAGCGCTGCTCGTTGATCTTCTTCCAGTCCTGGAACACGAACTTCTGCTTCAGCTCGGCGGTGTCCTTGGCGAGCACGCGCGCGATCTCGCCGCCCATCGCCACCTTGGAATTGGTTGGCACGATCAGATAGGGCGGATTCATCAGCGTGGTCTGCACCTCCGGGCTCAGCGACGCCTCGATCAGCTTGAAGGCGAGCTCGCGGTTCGGCGAGTTCTTGACGATGTGGATCGTGGTCTTGAAGGCGATCGCACCTTCCTTCGGCGCGACGAATTCGACCGGCACGCCACGCGCTTTCAGGATCTGGATGGCGTTGAAATTGCCGGGCGAGATGTCGATCTGGCCCTGCTGGAACAGGGTCGCGAGTGCGCCGGGATTGGCGGCGACCGCGGCAAGATTGGGCTTCAGCTCCTCCAGGGCCTTGAAGGCGGGATCGACATTGGCTTCCGATCCGCCACGCATCTTGGCAATCTCGACCAGCCAGCCGGTGCCGAGCGTCGAGTTGAGATTGGTGATGCCGACGCGGCCCTTGAATTCGGGCTTCCAGAGGTCAGCCCAGGAGGTCGGCGGCGTCTTGATGGCTTCGGGGTTGTAGGTGAGGCCGACAACCTGGAAGAACGGCGCAGGGCCCATCGGCTCCTGCGCCTCCGTGATCAGGTCCTTGTAGTAAGCGCTCTTGTCGACCGGATAGGGTTCGGCGAGATCCTGGCCGATCGCGATGAGCGCGGGGCCGGGATCGTGCAGCATGACGTCGATCGGCGGGTTGGCCTTCGCGGCATTGATCTTCGCGATCTGGTCGACCGACAGCATCGGGTCGAGCACGATCGCAGCATCTGCGTTGGCCTTGCGGAAGGCCGGCACCAGCACGGCCTTGTGCGCTTCCTCCCAGCTTCCGGTGAAGGTCGCGAACACCAGGGGGCGGGCCTGGGCGTAACTCAAGCCCGGAAATGCCTTCATGGCACCAAGGGTGAGCGCGGTCGTCATCAGGCTTCGGCGATTGAGGATCATGTCGAACTCCCTGTGGACAAGACTAAAATCTAAAGCGTTGCGGGAAAGGCATTGGCGAGCGAGGGTGCGAGCGGGGCGAGGCGCACGGCCGCGCCGTTCTCCAGCGCGCGCGTCTCGCCGATGCGTGCCTGTGAGATCTTGACGCCGGAGCCATCGGCGGTCGTCACCTCGTGCACGACGGTCGCGCCCAACGGCAGCGACATGCCGACGACGCCGGCAAAGCCGGTCTCGTCGGCGACGAACTGCAGATGCTCGGGGCGGATGCACACGGTGACGCGACCGCCCTCGCTGAGCGCGCCGCCAGCGGGCCGCGCGATGATCTCGGCGCCGGCATCGAGGCGAACCTTCGCTTCGGCGCGGTCGGCAGCAACGACAACGCCTGGCATGCGGTTGGTCGAGCCGACAAAGGTGTTCACGAACAAGGTCTGCGGCCGGTCATAGACGTCGGAGGGCGAGCCGAACTGCTCGAGCTTGCCGTGGCTGAGCACCGCGACGCGATCGGCCATCGACAGCGCTTCCTCCTGGTCGTGAGTCACGATCAGCGTCGTGATGCCGGAGACGCGCTGCAACCGCTTGACCTCGATCTGCATGTCGAGACGAAGATTCTTGTCGAGCGCGGCAAAGGGCTCGTCGAGCAGCAGGATCGAGGGCTTGATCGCCAGCGCGCGGGCAAGCGCGACGCGCTGCTGTTGACCGCCGGATAGCTGCCGCGGCAGCCGCTCCGCCATCGCAGGCAATTGAACCAGCTCCAGCAGGCGCTGTGCCTCACGCTGGCGCGTTACCTTGTCGATGCCACGGGCAGCAAGGCCGTAAGAGACGTTCTCGCTGATCGACAGATGCGGAAACAGCGCGTAGTTCTGAAACACGATGCCGACGGCGCGCTTGTTCGGCGGTAGCGCATCGACGATGTCATCGCCGATAATGATCCGTCCCTGGCTTTGGGCGATGAAGCCGGCGATGATGCGCAGCAGCGTCGTCTTGCCGCAACCGGAAGGGCCGAGCAGGGCGATGATCTCGCCGCCCTTGATGTCGAGATTGATGTTCTCGACCGCAAGCGCGCCGCTGGGATAACGATGGGTGATCGCGTCGACGACGAGCGAACGTCCGCCTTGCGCTTCAACCATGATGTTGCCTCCTGATCTGACGACAGCGAGAGCAAGTCCCGTGCCCTGAATTGCCGTCGGTGCGATCGGAACTGGATTGGACATCTTGCATCGCCGGCCGAAGCTCCCTAGCTGTCGCGATGTTCGAGCCGGGCGGCGAGCGCCCCGGCAAGGCCGATCGTCGGCTTGGCTGCGGGTCGGCGGAATGTACCTGCGGTTGCCTTGCGCAGGCGCAGCGCCACCAGCGCTTCGGCCTGCTTCACGGCAGCAACGACCTGATCGACCACAGGGACGGGGATCCGCTCGGCGACGCGTTCGGCAAGACCGGAGAGTGGCGCACCGGCAAAAATCAGAACGTCGGCCTCATCCTCGACAACCGCACGCCGGGCAAGCTCGACGAGCACGTCCTCCTTCTCGGTGCCAACCTCGGAGATCGCCTGGAACGGCGTTTCGAGCGTGCGGATGCCGGCGCAGCGCTCCCGCAGGCCGTGATCGCGGACGCACTCCTCGTACCAGGGACCAAGCGCTTGCGCGAAGGTGACGATGGCAAACCGGCGGCCGGCCATGCAGGCGGTCAGCATCGCAGCTTCGGCGAGGCCGATGACGGGAATGTCAAAGGTCTCACGCGCGGCGAACAGGCCAGGATCGCCGAAGGCGGCGATGATCGCGGCATCGACCTTGCCTTGCTGTTCGGCCAGCAATTCCAGCGCAATGGCGCCGCCGATCTGTGCCTCGGTCCGCGTGGAAATATAGGGCACGCCGCGCCTCGCGGTGCAGGGGACGATCTCGGTGCCGGGCGCGGCCGCGCGCAGCCCGACGCCGGTCATCAGGTCGGTGACCGCCGCGCTGGTGTTGGGGTTGAGCAGCAGCAGCTTCATGGTCACGCCGCCGTCTGCTTGGGTTTTGGGAGCGCGAGAACTTCGAGCAGCGCGGTGCCTGTCTGGCGGACATGGGCGCCGAGCAGGCGTCCTGCCGCTGCGCTGTCGCGCGCCTCGAGGGCGGCGAGGATATTGGCGTGCTCGTCGACAGAATTGCTCCAGCGCTTGTCGGCGCCAAGCGCCAGGTACCGGGCGCGCTCGGCGCGGGAGATCAGGGTCTCGTGCGCCTCGCGAAGCGGCGTGTTGCGCGCCATGCGGACGATGATGTTGTGGATCTCGCCGTTGATGGCGAAGTATTCGTCGAGCCTGCCGTTCCGATGGTGACCTTCCATCCGGGTCTGAAGCGTGCGCAGGCGAGCAAGATCGCGCTCGGTGGCGCGCTCCGCGGCGAGCTCGGCCGCGAGCCGCTCGATGCCGGCGAGCGCCTCGAACAGCTCCGAGATGTCCTCGATCGCGATGTCGGCGATTCGCGGGCTGCGGTTCGGCCGCAGCTCGATCAAGCCCTCGGCGGCCAACAGCTTCATCGCCTCGCGCAGCGGCGTGCGCGATACGCCGAACGCCTTCGACAGTTTTGTCTCCTGGGTTTGCGATCCCGGCGGCAGCTCGCCGCGGATGATCATCGTCCGCATCCGCGCCGCGGCGCGCTCGTGCAGGCCCATCCGCTTGAGTTTGGGCGACTTTCGTACCGGGCCGGGTTCGGACTTCTGCTGCACGGTGGGGCTTCCTGCTGTGCACGATCCTAGCCATTCCCCGCCGAACCAGCTGCTCAAATAGGCGACGTATATGGCTCAAAGCACAGGCAGATCGAACAAATTGCATGCAGCATGCAAATTGCCGGTTGCGCGATCGTGAGGGATGCGGATGATCTTTTGAAGGGAGCGCGATTGCGCTTCGCCGCACTGGAGCCATCGTGATCAATGTCGATCCTGCGCAAACGCCTCGGCATGATCACGCCTTCCTCCAACTCTGTGCTGGAGCCCGTCACCAGCGCGATGCTGCATGGCGTTGACGGTGTCACCGCCCATTTCTCGCGCTTCCGCGTCACCGAGATAGCACTCGATGCCGCGGCGCTGAGCCAGTTCGATGCCTCGGTCATGCTGCCGGCGGCTGATCTGCTGGCCGACGCCAAAGTCGACGCGATAGCCTGGAACGGGACGTCCGCAAGCTGGCTCGGCATCGACAGAGACAGGAGCCTTTGCCAGGCGATCACAGCGCGTACCGGTGTGCCCGCTACCACTTCGACGCTCGCCTGCATCGAGGCTGCCCGCACGCTTGGTACGAAACGTGTCGGTCTGGTCTCGCCCTATACGGATGACGTGCAACGGCGGATCGGCGATGTCTGGGCTGAAGAGGGAATCGCCCCGCATGCGGAGCGGCATCTCGGGCTACGCGACAATTTCTCCTTTGGCGAGGTCACACCCGCAGCCATCGCGGACATGGTCAGGGCGGTCGCAGCCGAGGGCGCCGACGCGGCCGTTATCCTCTGCACCAATCTCGATGGCGCTGCCGTTGCGGCCTCTCTCGAGCAGGAATTGGATATCGCCGTGCTGGATTCCGTCGCCGTCACGCTGTGGCGGGCAGTCGGCCTTGCGGGCAGCGACACCAGGGCTCTTGCGCGTTGGGGGCGTATCTTTCACGCAGCCGCGGTCATCAGGTGACGAAGGCTCGATTGAGTTCGCCGCACGTCTCAGACCCAGCCGCCATCGACGATGTAGTGTTGGGCGGTGCACGCGGAGGCTTCGTCCGAGGCGAGGAAGACGGTGAATTTCGCGACCTCGTCCGGCACGAGCCGGCGTTTCAGGCATTGTCGCTGCTGCAGTTCGGCCTCGCCGGCGGGCGTCATCCATTTCTCGAGCTGGCGCTCGGTCATGATCCACCCCGGTGCGATTGCGTTCACGCGGATGTTGTAGGGGCCATAGTCACGCGCGAGCGAGCGTGTCAGCCCGATGACGCCTGATTTGCTGGCCGTGTAGGCGGCCATGCCGCCTTGTCCTGCGATCCACGACACTGAGCCAAAATTGATGATGGCACCGGCATTGGCCGCCTTCATGTCCGGCAACACGGCCTGCGACGCAAAGAACTGGTGCTTCAAATTCACCGCGATGCGGTCGTCCCAATATTCGGGCGTCATCTCCTCGGTGTTGTGCCGTTCGTCATGCGCTGCGTTGTTGACCAGGATGTTGATCGCGCCGTGCGCTTTACGCGCCTCCGCGACGCCAGCGCGAAGGGCAGGAATGTCGGTCAGGTCGACGCGCTGGAAATGTGCTGCCAGACCTTGGTCGGAAAGCTCGCGCGCCAGGCGTTCGCCCGCGTCGACCTTGATGTCAAAGAACACGACCTTGGATTTTTGCTCCGCGAAGTGACGCACGATTGCAGCACCGATTCCCGCTGCGCCTCCAGTGACCAGGACGACCTTGCCGGCGAGGTCGGAATAGATGGCGGCCATGGGAACCTCTCAGTATTACTTTGGGAGCCGCGAAAGCCGCCCCGACTCTTTTGCTAACCTTAGCCATTCTCGTCGTGAGGTGCATAGGTCAGAATTTTAGTTGCGTACCTCAAAAATTGAAGGCAGGATCGCGGCCAAAGAAAATTAAGACTCGATCGGGAGGATGTGATGAGGCTGCTCGCCAGGCTGGGACTCACCGCTGCTGCATGCCTGCTTTGGGCGAACTCCGCGTCGGCCGACACGACCGTCAAATGGCTCCACATCGAGGTCAATCCGGCCCAGGTGAAGGTCTGGGAGGAGGTCGCGCGTAGCTACGAGGCGTCGCATCCCGGTGTGAAGGTCGAGATGCAGTTCCTCGAGAACGAGGCCTACAAGGCCAAGCTGCCGACCATCCTGCAATCAAAGGACCGGCCGAACATCATCTACAGCTGGGCAGGCGGCGTTCTGAAGACACAGATCGAAGCCGGCGTGCTGGAAGACATCACCGATTCTGTGAAGAGCGGCGGCTACAGCGACGCGATCGCACCGGCGGCGCTCGCCGCCTTCACCCAGAATGGCCGCGTCTTTGGACTTCCGATCGCACTGTCGCAGGTCGGTTTCCTCTACAACAAGGATTTGATGGCCAAGGGTAATGCCGATGCAAGCAAGATCAAGACATGGGACGATCTGCTCGGAGCGGTGAAAACGCTGAAGGCTGCGGGTGTGACCCCGATTGTGGTTGGCGGTGCCGATAAATGGCCGCTGCATTTCTACTGGACGCATCTTGCAGTGCGCATCGGCGGCAAGCCGGCCTTCGATGCAGCGCTGAAGGGCGAAAACGGCGGCTTCGCCGGCGAAACTTTCCAGAAATCCGGCGAGTTGTTCAAGCAGCTCGTTGATCTGCAGCCGTTCCAGAACGGCTTCCTCGGCTTCAAGAACCCACAGGCGGTCGGCTATTTCGGTGACGGAAAAGCCGCGATGATCCTGGCCATCTCGTCCTTCTATCACACCCAGCGCGCACTCGCCGCCGACAAGGTCGGGCTCAGTGACGACAAGCTCGGCTGGTTCGATTTTCCGGTCGTACCCGGCGGCAAGGGTGATCCGTCCGATACGCTCGGCGGCATTACCGGCTGGTTGGTCACCAAGGACTCGCCGAAGGAGGCGGTCGACTTCCTGAAATTCTTTATCTCCAAGGACGTGCAGGCTCGGCTCGCTGCCGGCAACTTCATCGTTCCCGTCGTCAAGGGCGGCGAGGACGGCCTCAAGAGCGCCTTCATGAAGCAGATCGCGGCCAATCTGGCGAAGTCCAATTATCATCAGAACTTCTATGACCAGAGCCTTGGTCCCTCGGTCGGTCGCGTCGTCAACGACGTTACTGCTGAAATCGCCGGCGGCAGCATGAGCCCGCAGGACGCCGCGAAAGCGATCGAAGCGGCGTACAAGCAGGGTAACTGACGGTGGCGCGTCGGATCGCGATCGCCTCGCCGATCAACGTTGCTGGCGAGGCAGCTTCGCATGTCGCGAGCCGCGGCCCCAGCTGGGACGGCCGTTTCACCGTCCTGATCCTGTTCCTGCCGCCGGCATTGCTGCTGTTCACGCTGTTCGTGGTGCTGCCGATCGGTGAGGCGGCCTGGTATTCAGGCTTCAACTGGAACGGATTCGGCAGGCCGACCCGCTGGATCGGTTTCGACAATTACCGCTTCGTGCTGGAAACGCGCGCCTTCTGGCTGGCGCTGCGCAACAACGGGCTGATCGTTGCAGTCTCGCTTGCGGTCCAGCTGCCGCTCGCGCTGACATTGGCCTTGATGCTGGCCGAGAAGTTTCGCGGCGCGGTGGCGCTGCGCATGCTGTTCTTCATGCCCTATATCCTCGCCGAGATCGCGACCGGATTGATTTTCAGCTTCGTTTACGACGGCGACTACGGCCTCGTTGCCTCGATCTGGCGTGTCTTCGGCGCGGAGCCGCCGCATCTCTTGGCCTCCACCGACACCGCGATGCTCGCGGTGCTGATTGTGATCGTCTGGAAGTACTTTGGCTTCCACATGATGCTGTTCATCGCGGCGCTCCAGAGCCTCGACAAGAGCCTGATCGAAGCGGCGCGGATCGACGGCGCAACGCGCTCGCAATCCCTGCGCCATGTCGTCATTCCCTTGCTCTATCCGACGATCCGCCTCTCCGTGTTCTTCGCCATCGTCGGTTCGCTGCAGCTGTTCGATCTCGTCATGCCGCTGACGCGCGGGGGACCGGCGGATTCCTCCAACACGATGGTGAGCTTCCTTTACAACAACGGCATTTCGCGGATGCGGGTTGGCTATGGTAGCGCCATCGGCGTCATCCTGTTCGTGATCTGCGTGACCTTTGCGTTCACCTACAAGCGATGGTTCATGCGCGATGAATGATGCCGAGGTGACCCGCGCGCCGTTCGATCCCGCCGTACTGTTCAAGGCGGCGTTCCTCGTTGTTGTCGCCATCTTCGTGCTGGTGCCGCTGCTCGCCACCTTGCTCGGTGGCTTCAAATCGCTGGGCGAGCTGCGTGTCAATCCGTTCGGCCTGCCCCGTCATTGGGAATGGCAGAATTATGCCGACATACTGTTCTCCGGGCGCTACTGGCAACTCCTGCGCAACTCGCTTGTTATCTCGACCCTCACGGTGACCTTGACCCTGATCGTCGCGTCGATGGCGGCGTTCACCTTCGCCCATGTCAGGTTCTTCGGCAGCTCAATGTTGCTGAGCTATCTGACGCTTGGCCTGCTGTTTCCGGCGGCGACTGCCGTGCTGCCGCTGTTCATCAAGGTGCGCGATCTCGGGCTGCTCGATACTTATTTCGGCGTCGCGTTGCCGCAGGTGGCCTTCAGCCTTGCCATGAGCGTGCTGCTGCTGCGGCGCTTCTTCAAGGACATTCCTCACGAGCTGCTCGAAGCGGCGCTGGTCGACGGCTGTAGCTACATCAAGTTCTTCCGCTACGTGACGCTGCCGTTGTCGCGGCCAATCCTGGCGACCGTCGGCACCATCACCTTCGTTAACAGCTGGAATGCCTATCTGCTGCCGCTGGTGATGCTCAACACCGATGCGCTCTATCCCTGGCCACTCGGCATCATGATCTATCAGGGCGAATACTCGTCCGAATGGCACCTGATCCTGGCCTTCATCACGCTCACCATCCTGCCGACGATCATTTTGTTCCTGTTGGCGCAAAAGCACATCGTCGCCGGCCTCACGGCAGGCGCGGTCAAGGGATGAAGGCTACTTTACGGAGACAACAATGAGAAAAGTCGGCGTCGGAATCATCGGCTGTGGTGTGATCAGCACCGCTTACATCAAGGCAGCGCAGCGCTTTCCGGTCATGGAGGTGAGGGCATTGGCCGACATGCGCAGCGATGTCGCCGAGCGCCAGGGCGCCGCCTTTGGACTACCAGCCATGCGGGTCGACCAGCTGCTCAAGCGCGACGACGTCGAGATCGTCATCAATCTCACCGTGCCGCTTGCCCACACCGACGTCAGCCTCGCGGTACTGAACGCCGGCAAGCACGTTCATTCAGAGAAGCCGCTCGGCATCAACGTCGCGGAGGCCCGCAAGGTGATGGATCTCGCCGCTCACAAGGGCCTTCGCGTCGGCTGCGCGCCCGACACGTTCCTCGGCGGTGGGCACCAGACCGCGCGCAAGCTGATTGACGACGGTGCGATCGGCACGCCCGTTGCGGGCAGCGCGTTCTTTGGCTGTCCTGGCCACGAGCGTTGGCATCCGGCGCCAGGGTTCTACTACCTGCGCGGCGGTGGGCCGATGCTCGACATGGGCCCGTACTACATCACCGATCTCGTGCAGCTCTTGGGGCCGGTCGCCAGTGTGATGGGCTCGACCGCGCGGCCGAAATCCGAGCGTCTGGTCACCAGCCAGCCGATGAATGGCACCTTGATCCCCGTCGAGGTTTCGACCCATGTCGCAGGGACGCTCGAATTCGAGAGCGGGGCAGTGGTCTCGATCGCGATGAGCTTCGATGTGCCTAAGCACCGTCACTTGCCGATCGAGATCTACGGCGACAAGGGCAGCATGCTGGTGCCGGATCCGAACCGCTTCGGCGGCGAGGTGCAGGTCGCGAAGACCGGCGGTGAATGGGAAACGATGCCGTTGACACACGGTCATGTCGAAGGCGAGTTCCGTTCCATTGGCGTCGCCGACATGGCGTCCGCGATTCTGAACGACCGGCCGCATCGTGCCAGCGGTGCGCTCGCCTTTCACGTGCTGGAGGTGATGGAGGCGTTCCAGACCTCCGCCGACGAAGGGCGGCGCGTCAAGATCGAGAGCCACGTCGAGCGGCCGGCGATGCTGCCGGCCGGACGTGAAACCGGACAGATCGACTGAGGAAATGACCATGCGCAAGGCAATGATTGTATGGGGCGGCTGGCCCGGGCACGATCCCGATCTCTGTGCCTCGATGATCCGCGGCTGGCTCAAGGCGGAAGGCTTCGAGGTCCGGATTGAGACGACGACGGAGGCATTCGGCGATCCCCGGATTCATGACCTCTCCTTGATCATCCCGATCTACACCATGTCGAAGATCGAGAAGGCAGACGCGCTCAACCTCTGCGCGGCGGTGCGTAGTGGCGTTGGGCTCGCCGGCCATCATGGCGGCATGTGCGATGCGTTCCGCGATTCTGTGGACTACCAGTTCCTGTGCGGCGGACAGTGGGTTGCGCATCCCGGCAACATCATCGACTACAAGGTCGACGTGACCAAGCCCGACGATCCCATCATGACGGGACTGAAGAGCTTCGACCATCGTTCCGAGCAGTATTACATGCATATCGACCCCGCTATCGATGTGTTGGCGACGACGACTTTTAGCGGCGAGCACGCATCCTGGATCGATGGCGTGGTGATGCCGGTGGTCTGGAAGAAGCGTTATGGCGCGGGCAGGGTGTTCTATTCCTCGCTCGGCCACCGCGCCTACGAGCTCGACGTGCCGGAGATCCGGACGTTGATGACCCGCGGCATGCTGTGGGCGGCGCGCGAATGACAGCCGGCGCGACGCAGCCGGCGGTTCGCGCCACGCTGGAGGACGTCGCGCGTGCGGCGGGCGTTTCGCTCGCCACCGTCGATCGCGTCGTCAATCGGCGCGAGGGCGTGCGCGCCAAGACTGTCGCGCGGGTCGAGGCTGCTGTGGCCAAGCTCGGCTACCGCGCGGATGTTGCGGCCGCGCGGCTTGCTCGCGGGCACAGTTTTCGCTTCGCATTCGTGCTGCCCTCCGGCAGCAACAGCTTCATGACCAGCCTGACCGAGCAGGTCCAGCGCACCGCAGACTGGCTCGCCGGCCAGCGCGGCTTCATCGATATCCACCATGTCGACGTGTTCGATCCGGATGTGCTGGCAAGCGCGCTGGAGAATCTGTCGCCGGCCTACCAGGGTGTCGCGGTCATCGCGCTCGACCATCCCAGAGTGCGCGCTGCCATCGATGAGCTCACCGCGCGCGGCGTCGCCGTGGTGACGCTGGTGTCGGACGCGCCGAGCTCGCGCCGCCTGCACTATGTCGGTATCGACAATCCGGCGGCCGGGCGCACCGCTGCAACGCTGATGGGCCGTTTCCTTGCCGGGCAAGGGGGAACGGTCGCCGTGATCGCGGGATCGTTGTCATTGCGCGATCACACCGAGCGCCAATTCGGCTTCCATCAGATCCTGTCGAGCGAGTATCCGAACCTGCGCGCGCTCCCGGTCATCGAGGGACGCGACGACAGCGAGCGCACGCGGGAGCTCACCGCCACGCTGCTCGCGCGGCATGCCGATCTGCGCGGCATATATTGCTGCGGCGCCGGAAACCGCGGCATCGCCGATGCGCTCGAGGCGTCCGGCCGCGCGCGAGACGTGGTCTGGATCACCCACGAACTGACGCAGTATACGCGGCGTTTTCTGGTCCGCGGCACGCTCGATGCCATCATCAACCAGGATCCAGGCCACGAGGCACGGTCGGCGGCGCGGGTGCTGCTGGCGCATTGCATGGAAGAGCCGATCAGCCACGATCAGGAGCGTATCCGGATCGACATTTTCCTGCGCGACAATCTGCCGTAACTGCCGCGGGTCCGAGGCCGCCGCGCAAAACAAAATCAGAAGGAATCATTCGATGAAGATGATCAAGGGACCCGCAATCTTCCTCGCTCAGTTCGCAACCGACACGGCGCCGTTCAATTCCTTCGAGTCGATCTGCAAATGGGCCGCCTCGCTCGGCTACATCGGCGTCCAGATCCCGAGCTGGGATGGGCGGCTGTTCGATCTGAAGAAGGCCGCGGAGTCGCAAGGCTACGCTGACGAGGTGAAAGGCGTTGCCGCCAGTCATGGCCTGGCGATCTCCGAGCTTTCAACCCATCTGCAGGGCCAGCTCGTCGCGGTGCATCCGGCCTATGACGCCGTGTTCGACGGCTTCGCCGCGCCTGAGGTGCGAGGCAATCCGAAAGCGCGCACCGAATGGGCCGTCGACCAGGTCAAGTCCGCGATCCGCGCCTCAAGGCGCCTCGGGCTCACGGCGCACGCGACCTTCTCGGGTGCGCTCGCCTGGCCCTATATTTATCCGTGGCCGCAGCGCCCACCCGGCCTCGTCGAGGAGGCCTTCGACGAGCTCGCGAGGCGATGGCGGCCGATCCTCGACGAAGCGGATGCGCACGGCGTCGATCTCGCCTACGAGATTCATCCCGGCGAAGATCTCCACGACGGCGTCTCCTACGAGATGTTCCTCGAAAGGGTGGACAACCATCCGCGGGCGAACCTGCTCTACGACCCCTCGCACTTCGTGCTGCAGCAGCTCGACTATCTCGACTACATCGACATCTACCACGACCGCATCAAGGCCTTTCACGTCAAGGACGCCGAGTTCAACCCGACCGGCAGGCAAGGCGTCTATGGCGGATTCCAGGGCTGGGTGAACAGGGCCGGCCGCTTCCGCTCGCCTGGTGACGGGCAGATCGATTTCGGCGCGGTGTTCTCCAAGCTGACGCAGTATGATTACGACAGCTGGGCCGTGCTCGAATGGGAATGCGCGCTAAAGCATCCCGAGGACGGTGCGCGCGAAGGCGCCGAGTTCATCAGGAACCATATCATCCGGGTCACCGAAAAGGCCTTCGATGACTTCGCCGGCGCCGGCACTGACGTCCAGATGAACCGCAAGATGCTCGGCATCTCCTGAGCGAGGCAACAGATGGCAATCGAAGCAGGCAACGAGACTGGCGGTCATCGTCGTATCCGGCTCGGCATGGTCGGAGGCGGCCAGGGGGCCTTCATCGGCGCGGTCCACCGCATTGCTGCTCGCATCGACGACCAGTTCGAGCTGGTCGCCGGTGCGCTCGCATCCGATCCGGCTCGCGCCAGGGCTTCCGCAAAGGAGCTCGGCATCGCCGACAACCGTGCCTACGGATCGTTCGAGGAGATGGCGAAGGCGGAAGCTGCGCGAGCGGACGGCATCGAGGCGGTGTCGATCGTGACGCCCAATCACATGCACGGCCCGGTCGCGAAAGCTTTCCTGGAAGCCGGCATCCACGTGATCTGCGACAAGCCACTGACGACAACCGTCGCGGAGGCCGAGGAGCTGGTAGCACTGGCCAAAAGGACCGGCAGGGTATTCGTGGTGACGCACAATTACACGGGATACCCCATGGTCCGGCAGGCTCGGGCCATGATCGCAAATGGCGACCTTGGCGAAATCCGGCTGGTGCAGGCCGAATATCTGCAGGATTGGTTGACGGAGCGATTGGAGGTCAGCGGCCAGAAGCAGGCGGCGTGGCGGACGGATCCCGCCCGGTCCGGCGCCGGCGGATGTATCGGCGATATCGGCACTCACGCTTACAATCTGGCCTGCTTCGTCACCGGGCTCGAGCTCGACGAGCTGCTCGCCCAGCTGTCGACCTTTGTCGAGGGGCGGCGTCTCGATGATGATGTCCAGATCCTTCTCAAGTGGAAGGGCGGCGCCAGGGGCATGCTGTGGGCGAGTCAGGTTGCCGTCGGCAATGAGAACGGCCTCACCCTGCGCGTCTACGGCAGCAAAGGCGGTCTCGAATGGGCGCAGGAGAATCCGAACCGGCTCTGGTTCACGCCCTACGGCCGGCCCAGGCAGCTCCTGACCCGCGGCGGCGCCGGAGCCTTGGGCGAGGCGAGCCGCGTTACGCGCATCCCCTCGGGCCACCCCGAGGGCTATCTGGAAGGTTTCGCAACAATCTATGCCGAGGCAGCGCGCGCTATCCGCGCGGCAGGGGCCGGTGAACGGCCCGATCCCGCGGTCATCTTCCCGACCGTTGAAGATGGGCTTGCAGGCGTGAAGTTCATCGATGCTGCGGTGAGATCCTCGGCATCCAAGGGCGCCTGGGTTCGGATGACGTGACCGAGCCGCCTGCTGCTCGTCTCGAGTTTCTGTTGCATGCAGGCCTTGTGGCGTGATCGTTCACTCATGACAAATGTCGTACGCTATCTGACGCATCCTGAAGTGAATGTCGATCCGTCGATCCCCGTTCCGCGCTGGGGCCTGAGTGAGGTTGGGAAAGCGCGTACAGAGAGCGTGACGCGCACCGGACTGCTGTCGGGCACCACGCGGGTCATCTCCAGCGGAGAGCGAAAGGCGATCGAGACCGCTCAGATCATTGCCGCAAAGCTGGGCGTCGACGTCGAGGTGCGCGAGACGATGCATGAGAACGACCGATCGGCGACGGGATTTCTCGTCGTCGACGAGTTCGAGGCGGTGGCCAATCAGTTCTTCGGGCAGCCCCACGTCAGCGTGCGTGGCTGGGAACGAGCGGTTGACGCGCAGCTGCGCATTGTCCGGGAAGTCGAGCAGGTGCTGGCGCGCGATACGCCTGGCGATGTGCTTTTCGTCGGCCATGGTGGCGTTGGTACTCTCATGTACTGTCATTATTCCGGATTGGAGATTGCTCGCGTCCATGATCAGCCCGCCGGCGGCGGTTGCTTCTTCGCGTTCAGGTCACATGACCGCCGCGTGCTCCATGGCTGGCGTCGCCTCGAAGAGCTGTGATTTTTCCTTCCAATTCATGCCTATATGGCCCTAGAAGAGCCGGGCCGCGAAAGGCCTCGTCAAACCGGAGTTTCAATCGGTCCAATTTCACATGGGACCGATCGGATGCAAAATATCTCAGTACAATGAACGACTTGGATCGAAAATTCTCCGTCGCCCCGATGATGGATTGGACCGACCGGCACTGCCGTGTCTTCCACCGTCACCTGACGACACGGGCACTGCTCTATACGGAGATGCTCACCACCGGTGCCATCATTCATGGCGATCGGGAGCGGTTGCTCGGCTTCGACGCGGTCGAGCATCCGGTGGCGCTCCAGCTCGGCGGCTCTGATCCGCACGACCTCGCCGAGGCGGCGCGGATCGGCGAAGGTTTCGGCTATGACGAGATCGACCTGAACGTGGGGTGCCCGTCTGATCGCGTGAAGGACGGTCGCTTCGGTGCCTGCCTGATGGCGGAGCCGGACCTCGTGGCGCGGTGCGTCGAGGCGATGAAGCGCGCGGTCGCCGTGCCCGTTACGGTGAAGTGTCGTATCGGCATCGATGATCAGGATCCGGAGGCGTCGCTCGATACGCTCGCGCGCGCCGTGGTCGCCGCTGGTTGCGATGCGCTGATCGTGCATGCCCGCAAGGCCTGGCTCAACGGCCTGTCGCCGAAGGAGAACCGCGACATCCCGCCGCTGGACTACGATCGCGTCTATCGTCTCAAGCGCGCGATGCCTGATGTGCCTGTCATCATCAACGGCGGCATCTTGAGCATCGAGGAGGCGAGAATGCATCTTGCGCATGTCGACGGTGTGATGCTCGGCCGTGCCGCTTATCAGGAGCCGTGGCGGTTGCTGTCGGTCGATTCCGATATTTTTGGCGTGGTGGCGCCGTATGCGACCATGCAGGACGCGTTCGAGGCGATGACGCCCTATATCGAGGCGCAGCTTGCGCGTAGCACGCGGCTGCATGCGATCACGCGGCATTTCGTCGGCGCTTTCCACGCGGTGCCCGGTGCGCGCGCGTTCCGCCGTCATCTCGCCGAGCAGGGTGTGAAGCCCGGGGCCGGCGTCGATGTGTTGCGCGATGCGATCGCGCGTGTCGGTGCGCGTGAACCGGCAGAAGCGGCCGCGTAACAGCCGATTGGTCTCAGCGAAACCGGTCCAGATGATAGTTCACGCCGACGCGGAGGCGGTGGAATTTCGCAGCATTCCAGTCCGGCGGAAAGCGGCGCCCGTGCCTAATCGACCGCCATGCGAGCGCGCCGGTGGCTGATCTGGAGCTCGGGATAGCCGGTGAGCATCAACGTGTCGGAACGCACGCCCCAGCTCTCGAGGCGGTCGAGGAAGCTCATGCCGAGAAGGTTGGTCTTCATCAGCCCGCGCGGCACGACGAGGGCCGGCACCGATTTCTCGACGAGATGGCCGACGGCGAGACGGTCGATCGTCAGTCGGGCGGCCTTGGTGTGGCCGCCGGCGGTTTCGAGATCGACGTCGTATTCGAGCATCTCGAGCGGCAGGCCGATCGCTTTTGCGGTTTCCCAGGTCAGCACCACGGTCGTGGCGCCGGTATCAATCACCATCGGCGCGGCGACGCCGTTGATCTTGGCGCGCAGGGCGAATTCGCCGCCCTGGCTCCGCTGGATCTGCACGGCGGGAGCGGAGGCGGGCGATTCCGCTGGCCCGCGCAACATATGCGAAACCGTGTGCTTGGCGCGTGCGATCTGGTCGGGATCGCCATAGGCAACCACCGCGCCTGCGGTGGCGGCGAGCATCATCAGAACGAGCAGGAAGCGGATCATTTCGCGCCCCCAACGGCGCGCAAGACAATCAGGCGCGTTTCGGCGATCCCGCGACCGGCACGAGACCGGCGTCCGCCATCCGCGCCGGCAACAGCGCCATCAATGCGAGCCGTTCCGCGCTTTCCATTGCGTGCCAGCGCGCGATCTCCGGCAGGGTCCTTCCGCAGCCGAAGCATAGCTTGGTTTTGGGATCGATCATGCAGACGGCGACGCACGGCGTTTCTCTGTTCATCGGGACATAATGTGGGATGGTCGGGCATCTGTGCAAGCATCGCTAGGAGCCCGTGCCCGCGCTCATGATCGGCTTGTGGCGCGGCCTGCGCTTCTCGTCGGGCACAGAGGATCCCTCCGGCTGCAGCGGCGGCGCATCCTCCGAAAGCGGCGCCAGAGCGCTCATCACGCGCTCCGGCGGGAAGGTGACGATCACCTCGGTGCCGATGCGCAGCTTCGACTTCAGCGTGAACGTGCCGCCATGCAGGTCGATCAGGTTCTTGGCGATGGGCAGGCCGAGGCCTGCACCCTGTTCGGCCGATTTGATCGAGTTGGAGCCCTGGCCGAACGAGGCCAGCACGACCGGGATCTCGTCCTCGGGAATGCCCGAGCCGGAATCCTTCACCGAGAGATACTGCCCGCCCGAGGCGGTCCAGCCGGCCTTGAGCCAGATCTCGCCGCCTTGCGGAGTGAACTTGATCGAGTTGGAGAGCAGGTTGAGCACGACCTGGCGGATCGCGCGCTCGTCGGCCCAGAGCCGCGGCATGGCCTGCTCGAACACTTCGTGGATGGTGATGCCGCGGCTGGAGGCGCGCAGCTTCATTAGATGATGGCAGTCGGCGACGATCCCGACCAGCGACACGGCTTCCTCGTTGAGCTCGTAACGGCCCGCCTCGATCCGCGACAGATCGAGGATCTCGTTGATCAGATTAAGCAGATGTACGCCGGAATTGTGGATGTCGGCGGAATATTCCTTGTAGACCGGCACTGCGTGCGCGCCGAATATCTCGCTCTTCATCACCTCGGAGAAGCCGAGGATGGCATTGAGCGGCGTCCGCAGCTCGTGGCTCATCTGGGCGAGGAAGCGCGATTTGGCGACGTTGGCGGATTCGGCGCGGTGGCGCGCTTCGTCCGAGATCGCCTTGGCCTGTTCGAGCTCGCCGATCAGCGCGTCCTTCTCGGCGCGTGCCTCGAGCGTGGCGAAGGTCGAGGAGTGAAGGCGGTGCGCCAGCAGCGCGAAATAGCCTTCAGCCGCGAGGGCGAGGGCGGCGAGGATGTAGTTGTCGAGCGAACCGCTCATCGCAAAGCTCAAGGCCATGGCGACTGCGACCGGTGCGGTGGCGGCGAGCGCAGCGATCGGCAGGTTGGCAGCGAGCATGCTCGATACTGCGATCACCAGCAGCATCAGGAACATCATCAGCGTTTCCGTGACGGTGTCGAGCACGGGATGGATCAGGATCGCCATCCAGCACAGGCCGTAGAGCAGATCGAGCACGACAAAACGGGTCCGCCAGGCACGCGTCGCGCTGGGCGAGGCGGGTTCGGCGAGGAAGCGGCTGCAACTGCGGATCATCGCCGCATGGATGCAGATCATGCCGGCCGTCCAGGCTGCGGCCGGGATCGGCTGCATCCACAACCCGAACAGCAAGCCGGTCGCGACCACCAGCAGCATCACGACATAGGAGGCCGACAGCCGCGTCTGCGCATATTGGCGCAGCATCTCGGCGTCGAAGGCCGGCCGGGTTCCGCTGGTCGACGTTAACTTATCGCGTGCCTCGCGCACCCGCTGCGAGGCAGCCCGTCGGCTGCTCGCTGATGGAGCGCTGACCGGCGCGGCCGGAAGCTGCACGACCTCAGGCTTTTCAGCGGGGTTACTCATCAAGCAACAACGATTCCTGCCCGCGTCGGACGCGAGCCTTCTGCATTGTCTATCTCTGGCAAGAAATCCTTAAGAGGTGACTTAAGGAGCTAAAGAATTACGTTAACGGTGCGTTAATTTGGATCGGGCAGACGCCCCTTCAGTGCAGCCACGCATGCTGCGCGACATAGACCACGGCCCCGGCCAGATAACCCGCAAGTGCGACACCGGCGATGCGGCGGGCGTACCAGAGGAACTCGATCCGTTCGAGCCCCATGGCGGCAACGCCTGCGGCCGAGCCGATCACCAGGATCGAGCCACCGGTGCCGGCGCAATAGGCGATGAACTCCCAGAGGAAGCTGTCTGCCGGATAGTGGCCGAGGTCGTACATGCCCATGGTCGCTGCGACCAGCGGCACGTTGTCGACGATGGCACTGAGCAGGCCCAGCACGACGACGATGACGTCCTGGCGCCCGATGGTGGCCTCCAGCCATCTGGCCAGCATTGTCAGGAGGCCGGCATGCTCCAGGCAGGCGACCGCCAGCAGAATGCCGAGGAAGAACACGATCGAGCCCATGTCGATCCGGGTCAGCGCGTGCGCGAGCGAGAGGGGCCGGCGCACGTGCTCGTCCTTGTCGCGGTGAACGATCTCGCCGACCAGCCAGACGATGCCGAGGGCGAGCAGCACGCCCATGAAGGGCGGCAGATGCGTGAGCGTCTTGAAAGCCGGCACCGCAATCAGCACGCCGAGGCCGAGATAGAACATCAGGTTACGTTCGAACCCGTTGACGGTGAGCAATTCGTGGTCTCTTTGTGGCGCCGCGATGGTCTTGCCCCTGAGCGACAGGCTGATGAAAGCCAGCGGCACAAGCAAATTGACCAGCGAGGGTAGGAACAGGGCGCGCATGATCCTCAATGGCGTGATCTGGCCTCCGATCCACAGCATGGTGGTGGTGACGTCGCCGATCACGGTCCATGCGCCGCCGGCGTTCGCGGCGATGACGATGAGGGAGGCGAACAGCAAGCGGTCGTCGCGTCGGGCAATCAGCCGCTGGATCAGCGAGACCATGACGATGGTCGTCGTCAGATTGTCCAGGATCGCACTCAGGACGAATGATACGAAACCGACCAGCCACAACAGTGTGACCTGGCTCGTGGTGTTGATGCGCGAGGTAATGACCTCGAAGCCGTCATGGGCGTCGACCACCTCGACGATCGTCATCGCCCCGATCAGGAAGAACACGATTTGCGCGGTGGACGCGACGGATTCGTCGAGCTGATGGCTGATCAGCGCGTGATCGCTGATCGTGACCGCGTAGATCGTCCACAATAGCCCCGCGCCGAGAAGCGCGGTCGCGGTCTTGCTGATCCCAAGCGGGTGCTCGAGCGCGATCGCCGCATAGGTCAGGACGAAGAGTGCGGCAATCGCGGTCAGCAAGGCAGTATCGGGTCAGCGCTGCAGGCGGGCGAGCAGGCTCGACGTATCCCAGCGCTTGCCGCCCATCTTCTCGACCTCGGCGTAGAATTGGTCGACCAGGGCAGTGACCGGCAGGTTGGCGCCGTTGCGGCGGGCCTCAGCCAGCGCGATCGAGAGATCCTTGCGCATCCATTCGACCGCGAAGCCGAAATCGTACTTGCCTTCGTTCATGGTCTTGTAGCGGTTCTCCATCTGCCAGGACTGCGCCGCGCCCTTGGAGATGGTCTCGATCACGGCGGCGACGTCGAGCCCGCTCTTCTTGGCGAAGTGGATCCCTTCGGAGAGGCCCTGCACGAGGCCGGCGATGCAGATTTGGTTGACCATCTTGGTCAGCTGGCCGCTTCCGGCAGGCCCGAGCAGCTTGCACATCCGCGCATAGGAGCCCGTGATAACAGGCTCGGCGCCGGCATAGACATCCTGCGCGCCGCCGCACATCACTGTCAGCACGCCGTTCTCGGCGCCGGCCTGGCCGCCGGAAACCGGTGCGTCGATGAACCTGAAGCCGGCCTTGGTCGCGGCAGCGTCGAGCTCGCGGGCGGCTTCAGCGGAGGCTGTGGTGTGGTCGACGAAGGTCGCGCCCTTCTTCATGCCCGCGAAGGCGCCGTCGGCGCCGATCGTGACCGCGCGCAGATCGTTGTCGTTGCCGACGCAGCACATCACGAAGTCCTGGCCTTCGGCCGCAGCCTTCGGGGTCGCTGCGGTCTTGCCGCCGAACTTGTCCGCCCACTCCTTCGCCTTGGCCGCGGTGCGGTTGTAGACGGTGACCTCATGGCCCCCTTTTTTCACGAGGTGTCCGGCCATGGGGAAGCCCATCACGCCGAGACCGAGGAAAGCGACTTTAGCCATGTGTGTGTCCGTAGCTTGAGTTTTACGGTTGCAGCCGGGCGAGGCGCGCCAGCCGGGAGTCCTTGAGGTTCCGCCTGGGGGCGGGCCGGGCGCACCATAAACCCTTGAGGGCGGAGGGCAACGGCTTCGTTTGGCGGCCTCCTGTGCTAGGATGGCGGGACTCCAGGGACTTCAAAACAAGGGAGCGAAGGCAATGGGCGGCGTGAGCGTTGGCGTCCTCGATCATTTCAACATCCGGACCCGAAAACTGGCCGAGACGGTCCGCTTCTACGAGGACGTGCTGGGCCTCGAAAAAGGCGCCCGGCCGAATTTCGCCTTTCCGGGCGCCTGGATGTACAGCGAAGGCAAGGCGGTGGTGCACCTCGTCGATATTTCCCCGACCCCGGAGCCGCAAAAGCCGGATTCCGGCGTGGTCCACCACGTCGCCTTCGTCAGCCGCGGCTTCGATGGCATGAAGCAGCGCCTCGCCTCCAAGGGCATGACATTCGACTCCCGCCAGGTGCCGGGCGGCGACCTCTGGCAGATCTTCGTCCACGACCCCAACGGGGTCATGATCGAGCTCAACTATGAGGCCGCCCACGAGCAGGGGGCTGCTCCAACCGAGATGGCTGACGATATCGGCAGGCAGTAGCCTTTTGGCCGTTTCCGCTCTAATGGGGCATCCTGAACTTTAGGAGAGATGCGCTTTGAGCGTGACGCAGCAACAGGTCCTCGACAGCCTCGCCAAGATCAAGTCGCCCCGCGGGGTCGCGCTCACCAATGCCAATGTGCTGAGCGCGATCAGCGCGTCCGACGGCAAGGTGTTCTTCTCGATCAATGTCGATGCGGCCGAGGCGCGTGCCTGGGAATCCGTCCGTGCCGAGGCCGAGGCCGCCGTGCGCGGCATTCCCGGCGTCAGCACCGTAATGGTCGCGTTGACCGCCGAGCGAAAGGCCGGCGCAACACCTCCGCCGCCCCCGCAGCCGAGCCGTGGTACGCCGGGCGTGCAGCCGGTCCACGCCCACAAGCCGGCGCCGCAGGGCGGCGCCCAATCGCCGATGGCGCGGCAGTCCGAGATCCCGGGCGTCGCCGCCGTGATCGCGGTCGCCTCCGGCAAAGGGGGCGTCGGCAAATCGACCACCGCGCTCAATCTGGCGCTGGGCCTGCGCGACCTCGGCCTCAAGGTCGGGCTGCTCGATGCCGACATCTACGGCCCTTCGGTGCCGCGGTTGACCGGGCTGCACGCGAAGCCGGAGCTGGACGGCGAGCGCAAGATGATTCCGCTCCGGCGCTTCGGCCTTGCCATCATGTCGATCGGCTTCCTGGTCGAGGAAGAGACCGCGATGATCTGGCGCGGCCCGATGGTGATGTCGGCGGTGACGCAGATGCTGCGCGACGTCGCATGGGGCACGCTCGACGTGCTCGTCGTCGACATGCCGCCGGGCACCGGCGACGCGCAGTTGACGCTGGCGCAGAACGTGCCGCTGAAGGGCGCCGTGATCGTCTCGACCCCGCAGGATCTGTCCCTGATCGACGCGCGCCGGGGCCTTGCGATGTTCAAGAAGGTCAACGTGCCGGTGCTCGGCATCGTCGAGAACATGAGCTACTTCCAGTGCCCGCATTGCGGCACGAAATCCGACATCTTCGGCCATGGCGGCGCGCGCCACGAGGCCGAGAAGCTCCAGGTACCGTTCCTGGGCGAGATCCCGCTGCACATGGCGATTCGCGCGACCTCGGACGCCGGCAATCCCGTCGTGGACAGCGAGCCTGACGGACCCCATGCGGCGATCTACCGCGCCATTGCGGGACAGGTCCGGGATCAGCTCAAGGGCGTCATCGCAGTCACTTAAGCCCGACGTCAGGGGACATGCGACTTTCGTCGCCCCCCGTCATGCCAATGGCGCGTTCCGCGAAAGGTGCTTCCGTGTTAAACGCCACGGCAGCTAAGCCCCTTCGGTTCGACGCGGCGAAGACCGTGTCGCCAGAATGAGCGGCAGCAAAGAGGAAGTTCGGGGACACGCCCCAGCAAGGAGAGACTTGAAGATGAAGCGTCGTGATTTTCTGAAAGTGTCGGCCGCAGGCGCGGCGGCGACCGCCGCGGTAGCCTCGCCGGCGATTGCGCAGTCCTCGCCCGAGATCAAGTGGCGCATGACGTCGAGCTTCCCGAAGTCGCTCGACACCATCTATGGCGGCGGCGAGCAGGTGGCGAAGTACGTCGCCGAGATGACCGACAACAAGTTCCAGATCCAGGTGTTCGCGGCCGGCGAAATCGTCCCCGCTCTCCAGGCGCTCGATGCGACGTCGAACGGCACCGTCGAGATGTGCCACACCGTGTCGTACTACTATGTCGGCAAGGACCCGACCTGGGCGATCTATGCCTCGGTGCCGTTCGGCCTCAACGCGCGCCAGCAGAACTCCTGGTGGTATCAGGGCGGCGGCGAGCAGCTCGGCAACGAGTTCTTCAAGAAGTCGAACGTGATCGGCTTTCCCTGCGGCAACACCGGCACCCAGATGGGCGGCTGGTTCCGCAAGGAGATCAAGACCGTCGCTGATCTCTCCGGCCTGAAATTCCGCATCGGCGGCATCGCCGGCCAGGTCCTGCAGAAGGTCGGCGTGGTGCCGCAGCAGCTCGGCGGCGGCGACATCTACCCGGCGCTGGAAAAGGGCACCATCGACGCGGCCGAATGGGTCGGTCCGTACGATGACGAGAAGCTCGGCTTCGCCAAGGTCGCCAAGTACTACTACTATCCGGGCTTCTGGGAAGGCGGCCCGATGGTGCATTCCTTCGTCCACCTGGACAAATGGAATTCGCTGCCGAAGAACTACCAGGCGATCCTCACCAACGCGATGGCCAACGCCAATACCTGGATGGCCGCGCGTTACGACATGCAGAACCCGTCGGCGCTGAAGCGCCTGGTTGCCGGCGGCACCCAGCTGCGTCCGTTCACCAACGAAATCCTGGAAGCCTGCCTCAAGGCGACCAACGAGCTCTGGGCCGAGATCTCGGCCAAGAACGCCGACTTCAAGAAGTCGATCGACGCCATGCAGGCCTACCGCTCCGACCAGTATCTGTGGTGGCAGGTCGCCGAATACACCTTCGACAGCTTCATGATCAAATCGCGCACCCGCGGCTGATCCTCGCGCAAGTCGCAGGACGACAGAGCCCGGCCTCGTTCGCGAGGCCGGGCTTTTTCTTTGTCGCGATGGAGCGCGCGTTCAGAACCGGGAAAACAACCCCATGCACAGTAGACGCGGGGTGAGGGCAGGTCGCTCGGTGGATGTCGCTAATCGTCTGACACGTTGTGGCAAAATCGGAGGGATCGAGCAATCCATCATTGCGAGCGCAGCGAAGCAATGCAGAGGCCCTCCGCGGAAAGATTCTGGGTTGCTTCGCTGCGCTCGCACTGACGGGCGGATGAAGTTGCGCTTGACCCGTCGGGCAAAACAGTGGCATAAAGCGATAATCGAATAATCCGAAATGTCTGCCTCGCGAGTTCGCTCGAGAACCGTGAAGCTCATCCCGGCGGAGTCTGGAGCGAGCTGTGCCGAGCATGTCTTCGCGCTCTTTCTTCCCTCGCTGATCAGCGCAGGTCGTTCAGTAGCCCGGCGAGGGACACAACCAGCAAGATCAATGTCCAGGCCACCGGGTTATTCAGGAACGGCCACACCCGACCCTCCGAGTTCTGCGGGAAAATCCTTCAGCTTCGGCAGGCCGTCCTTCATCGGCAGCACTGTCTCCGCGTAATTGACATGCACGCCGGGAGCAAAATCGAGGCTGGCGAGCGTGGCGGCATAGACGTCGATCAGTCCGAGCGGAGGGTGCTCGGTCATGAGGTGGCCGCCGCAGGAGGTGCAGTATTGCCGATGGCTGAGATCGGTCTTGGCAAAGCTGCCGATCCGGTCCGCACCCTTCGTCACGCGCACGTTCTGCGGTTTCCAGAGCGTGAACGCGTTCACCGGCGCGGCCGACCAGGAGCGGCATGACCTGCAGTGGCAATAGCCCATGGCCTCCGGTTCGCCCGTCGCCTCGATTTCGACTGCGCCGCAAAAACAAGCGCCTTTGTAGGTGGTCATGATGTTGATCTCCGATGGAATTAGTGGGCAGGCGCATGCCGGACTTGATGCGGCCCGGCATGGCCGAGAGAAAAGCTTCGGCGCCTATTTCGAGAATCGCGTTCGGATCTCCGCAAGGCCGGCCTCGTAGACGCCGTTCAGGGCTTCGTCAGCGGCTTTCTCCTTTCCGTTTTCGGGCCGGTAGGATCCGCTCCAGGTGATCACCGACCATCCGTCGCTCTTCGCCATTACCTTGATTGTCGCCGTGTAGTCCGAGACCGGCAGCGGGCTCGCCAGGAACTTGTAGGAGTAGCTGTGCTCGGCATCGTTCCGCGCAGTCTCGGATTCCACGAAGGCGGCCTTGCCATCCTTGGTCACAAGGATGCGCGTCGGCGGAGCTTTCCCGTCCTCGATGCATTGGCCGACAGGCGGCAGCCAGTTCTTGATGGCGCAGAACGGTCCGATCAAGGACCACACGTCCGCCACCTGCGCCTTCACCTCCAGGCTGCGCGAAATCGTTGCGGCGAACGCTGGTGTCGTATCGAGCAGGACCAGGCCAAGCACCGCGGTGCACGCCGCCATTTGCCTCGGATAGAACGGAATCGTCGTCATTTTGGTTGCCTCGTCGTTTACGGTTGTTGGGACATCTCGCGCGGTCGCCGTCGGCAGGCGCGGTCGAGAGCGGTTCGTGTCCGCATGTCGGCGAGGTAGCCCGATGGTCCGTGGCATCGCCAGTTCAGGAACTGAATCTGCCCGGTACAGAAAATGAACTAGCTGAGGGCGCGGCTTCGGCGGTACGCTGCCAAGATTGACCGATGGAGCGAGGCATGGCCGCTGGCAGCTACAAGCAATTCTGTCCGGTCGCGATGGCCGCGGAGATCCTTTGCACGCGCTGGACGGTGGTTCTACTGCGCGAACTCATTGCCGGGTCGACGCGCTTCAACGATCTCAGGCGCGGCGTGCCGCGCATGTCGCCGGCGTTGCTGTCGCAGCGGCTCAAGGAGCTCGAAGCCGCCGGGATCGTCGCGCGCGAAGCATCGGCCACGGAGCCCGGCGTGTTCGAGTATCGATTGAGTCCGTCCGGTCAGGAGTTGGCTCCGATCGTCGAAGGTTTCGGGAAATGGGGCCAGCGCCGGATCTCGGCGACGTTGTCGCTGGAGCATCTCGATGTGCAGCTCCTGATGTGGGACATGCGCCGAAACCTCAACCCCACGCCGATGCCGCGGCGCCGGAGCATTATCCAGTTCGTCTATCCGGAGCTGACCTCGACGCAGAGACATTGGTGGCTGATCGTCGATCCGGTAGACGGCGTCGACCTTTGCTCGGTTGATCCCGGGTTCGACGTCGACCTCTACGTGTCGGTCGACCTGCGTACCATGACCGCGATCTGGATGGGGCTCGACACGGTACGGGCTGCCGACGGCAGCGGTCGGATGCTGCTGACCGGCGACCGGCAGATCGCGGCTTCGATGCAGATATGGCTCGGGCTCAGTCCGTTCGCCAAGGAGAAGAAGCTTGCCAGCTGAGGCCCTTGTTGACGCGGCTTGCGCGGTCGCTCGGCGGTGACTGCACCGAGTTCACCGGTGCCGCGTGTTCTTGACATTTACGGTCCCATGACCCGCGTGTTTCCGCCGCCGATGAAGAATTGCGATCTACGACTTAAGTCTGATGTCGTCATCTCTTCAGCCCGGCCTCGCGCGCGCGGCCCGTCTTTTTTCATGCCGCAGTGCGATCGCGATGGAATTCGGTCCAGCGCTGCGCCATGCTGCCCTCAAGCCTCGGCAAGAAGGCTCGCAATCATCATCCATCAGGGCAGGAAACCATGAAGAGAAGAGACTTCATCAAGGTCACAGGACTTGGTGCGGCCGGTGCCGCGACGCTTGCGGCTCCCGCGATTGCGCAGTCGATGCCTGAGATCAAATGGCGCATGCCGACGAGCTGGCCGAAATCGCTCGATACGCTCTATGGCGGCGCCGAGATGATGAGCAAGATGGTTGCGGAAGCGACCGACAACAAATTCCAGATTCAGACCTTTGCCGCCGGCGAGATCGTGCCGGGCCTCCAGGTGCTGGACGCCGTGCAGAACGCCACCTGCGAGATCGGCCACACCGCGTCGTACTATTATTTCGGCAAGGACCCGACCTTCACCTTCGGCTCGTCGGTGCCGTTCGGCCCGAACATGCGCGTCAACCAGGCCTGGTACATGCTCGGCGGCGGGCGTGAGATCCTCAACGACTTCTACAAGAGCTATAACGTCATCTCGCTGCTTGCGGGCAATACCGGGTGCCAGATGGGCGGCTGGTTCCGGAAAGAGGTCAACACGCCTGACGATCTCAGGGGCATGAAATTCCGCATCGGCGGCTTTGCCGGCCGCGTGTTGCAGAAGCTCGGCACGGTGCCGCAACAACTCGCCGGCGGCGACATTTATCCGGCGCTGGAGAAGGGCACGATCGACGCCGCCGAATGGGTCGGTCCCTACGACGACGAGAAGCTCGGCTTCTACAAGATTGCGCCGCACTATTACTATCCCGGCTGGTGGGAGGGCGGGCCGATGCTGCTCGTTTTCGTCAATCTCGACAAATGGAATGCGCTGCCGAAATATTATCAGAGCGTGCTCACGCAGGCCGGGCATTACGCCAACAACTACATGATGGCGCGCTATGACCAGGCCAATCCGCTGGCGCTCAAGAAACTGCTCGCCAACGGCACCAAGCTGCACGCCTTCCCGCCGCCGATCATGGACGCCTGCTACAAGGCGGCGAAGGAGCTGCACGACGAGGTCTCGGCGACCAATCCCAATTTCAAGAGGGTTTATGAATCCCTGACCAAATTCTCCAACGACAGCTACTCCTGGTTCCAGGTCGGCGAAGTCGGCTACGACATTTTCATGGCGCGTCACTCCCAGGGCTGAACGACGCTCTGCCTGACGCAAGCCCCGGAGCGCAAGCGCCGGGGCTTTCGCATGCCGTGCTCAGAAATGAAGTCGTCCAACTCTGGATGATCACCCGCGAAGTCGTGAACTTCCTTTGGCAGAGAGTCACGTACATTGCCCGACCCGCGCGCCGTCTTGCGCCTCGCCGGATGCGTTCACGCACCTGGTCATCGACTGCTTTGGTCAGCACCGAGCTGCGGTGCGCGACGAAATCCTAGTGAACCTTGCTCTCATCGAGGGGCAGGCGCAGCGCCGCAGCGCGCTCTTCGCGATCCTTCCTGCAGAATTCGATTTCGCTTCGCTCGAATTTAGCCAGCTCCTGCTGGGCTGCCTCCAGCAGGCGGTTGCGCCGCACGAGATCGCTGCGAACGGCTTCGGTCATGATCCAATCCCCGTCTCGGTCATCCCAAGGAGGGCCTCAGGATTGCGGATTTGTGACGTCACCGCAAGGCGCCGAGCCCGGCGGGGGCGGTTTCCAGCGCGTGCCTGATCTTCAATTTCGGCGGAAATAGAGTGTCGTTCACAATTCTTCCGCGAGTTCTGCGATCTGCTCGCGCAACCAGGCATGAGCGGGGTCGCGATCATAGGAGGCATACCTACACGTTCCGGCGCCGCGCGACGGCATGACCGACATTGATGTCGCCGTCGTGCGTGACGGCAAGAATCTCAAGGGCCGGATCCTCGGGCTCGTGCTTGGGACGATCGGCAGGCGCGTACTGGAAAGAGCATTCGCGAATTCCGCGCGGGGGATCGAGAGCCGGAGCGAGGTGTACGCGTTTCGACAAATTGGCCGTTTAGTCAAAGCGCCCGATCGAATTGCTCCGAGTTCAATGTAATTATTGTACTGAGATTTGCATCGGAGCATATTCCAGGCAATCAGCAAATTGACCCGGGTTCGCCTGGGAGCACGGAGTTACGACCATGCACCCCAGTTATTTCGAGCTGTTTCTCGCCTTCATCGGATTGACGTTCGGCGTTCCGTCGGCGCTGCCCCGCGTGTTCTTCCGAAACGAGGACACCTCGCGCCGGCGGGGGTCGTAGGGAAAAGCCGACGGGTGGTGCGAGCCACGTCGTGCTGGAGATGCCGATATGGAATTGACTGTGAGCACGATCCTCATCGCCTTCGCCGGCGTGTTTCTCATTTGCTTCATGAAGGGCGCATTCGGCGGAGGGTTCTCCATCGTCGGCATTCCGCTGCTGTCCTTTGTGATGGACCCGGTGACGGCAGGAGGCCTGCTCGCGCCGCTGTTCATCGCCATGGACCTGTTCGCGCTGCGCTACTGGAAGCCCTCGACCTGGTCGAAGCCCGACCTCGTGCTGCTGTTGCCCGGGCTCGTGACCGGCATCGGACTTGGCTATCTGCTGTTTCGCGTGCTCGACCATCGCGCCGTCGCGATCGTGATGGCGGTCGTGACCTTGATCTTCGTCGCCCTGTGGCTGTTCCGCGATCCCAAGGTGATCATTGCGCCGCGCTCGACGCCGAAGGCGGTCGCCGCCGGTCTCGCGTCCGGTGTCACGACCATGGTCGCGCATTCCGGCGGACCGCCGCTGGCGATGTATCTCCTGCCGCTCGGCCTCAGCAAGGAAGTCTATGCGGGAACGACCAGCCTGTTCTTCACCGTCGGCAATGCCACCAAGGCGGTGCCGTGGCTGCTGCTGACGCGGTCGTCCGGCAATGAATGGATCGTCATGGCGATCTGCCTGCTTGCGATTCCCACAGGTGTCTGGCTCGGCTGGCGCCTGCATGCGCGGCTCGACCAGCAGCAGGTGTTTCGCGCTTGTTACGGATTGCTGGTCGTGACCGCGCTGAAGCTGTTGTGGGACGGCGTGTCGGGTTATCTCGCGTGACAGGCGATGGCGGTGACAGGAGCGTGATGAAATCAAGTCCGGTCGGCAGTTCACCTCTCCCTACGGTAGAGGTAATCCGAGTCCGGGGCTCGCAGCGATTCAACCAATAGTCATCCCACTCTAGCTGGCGGCTATGCCTCAGCTCGAACCGCGCAGCGGCCGGAAGGCATCGCGAACTTCGCGGCTGAAGATTGCCGGCTGCTCCCATGCGGCGAAGTGACCGCCGGCCTCGGCCTGATGGAAGTAGATGAGCTTGTGATAGGCCCGCTCGGCCCAGCTCTTCGGCGCCACAAAGCTCTCGCCGGGAAACGCCGTCACAGCAGCCGGGATCGTGACATTAGCGGGCAGATAGAGATTGATCTTGTTCTCCCAGTACAGGCGAGCCGAGGAGATTGCCGAGTTGGTCAGCCAGTACAGCGAGATGTTGTCGAGCACGTCGTCGCGCGTGAGGGCGCCGGCGGAATGTCCGTTGACCGTATGCCCGGCGACGGCCGAGGCGATCGCCGAGGCCGGCTGGGCGTAGCCGTCGCCGTGATCGAGCAGCCAGGCGGCAAGACCGGCGGGAGAATCCGCAAGGCCTGACAGCGTCTGCGGCCGCGTGCCCATGATCTGCGCATAGGCGCGCCGCTTCGTGAACTGCAGCTTGAGCTGGGCGAAGACGTGCTTCTCTTCGTCGGTGAGGTCGGCCGGTGCAGGATCGCCCGAGGCCACCGCCTTGAGAATCCCGGGCGGCACCACGCCAGGCAAATTGACGTGAATGCCGATCAATTCCGGCGCGCCGAGCTTGGCCATTTCGTTCGTAACAGGCGAGCCCCAATCGCCGCCCTGTGCGACGAATTTGGTGTAGCCGAGGCGTTTCATCAGCACGACCCAGGCCCGCGCGATGCGCTGCGGATCCCAGCCCGTGGTGGTCGGCTTGCCCGAAAATCCGTAGCCGGGCATCGACGGGATGACGATATGGAAAGCGTCATCGGCGTTGCCAGCATTCGCGGTCGGATTGGTCAGGGGATCGACGATCTTGAGTTGCTCGATGACGGAGCCGGGCCAGCCATGCGTCACGATCATCGGCAGGGCATTCGGATGCTTCGAGCGGACGTGCAGGAAGTGGATATCGAGGCCGTCGATCTCCGTCAAAAACTGCGGCAGCGCGTTGAGCCGTGCCTCGACCTTGCGCCAGTCGTAATCGGTCTGCCAGTAGCGGACGAGCGCCTGTTGCGTCGCCTGCGGCACGCCTTGCGAGTCATCGTCGACGGTCTCCTTGTCCGGCCAGCGCGTCATGGCGAGCCGGTGACGCAGATCAGTGAGCGCCTTGTCGGGAATGTTGATCTTGAAGGGGCGGATCGCATCGCCGGTTGCGGCCGGCGCCGAGCTGGTCGGAAGCAGGGTCGCAACACCGGCGGCCACGATGCCCGTGGCGGCAGTGGTTACGAGCTTGCGCCTGTCATGATCGACGGTGTCGTGGGCCGACGATGCAGCTGCGCGGGCAGCATGCAGCCTGATATGCGATGTCATGGAACGTCTCCTGCGCTGCGCGTGAACCTGCCTCGCGATCTCGTCCCCGATCATCCCCCGGATGCGTGGGATGCGCCTGTTATGATTTGTGAGCCACCGTTAGCCGTTGTTGTATCGGCTTCAGTCAGGCGGCGAAGAAAGACGATATGGCTTGCCAAACACTCAGCTCGGCCGCTAGCGGCGGTTCCGCCGGTGCCGAAGCCTTACACGAAACTGACGGAGAGGCTTGCCGGAGGACAAAAAGGCGAACGAGAAACTGCCTTTTCGCTGGCCGAAACTGTGTGGATGGTGGAAGAGAGCAAAGACGCGGCGCGAGCCGTCTGGTGGACCGGAGTATCCCGGTAGGAATGGAATGCGTCTTCTGATCGTCGAGGACAATGCTGAGCTGTCGCGGCTCGTTGCCAATGGGCTGGCGGCGGCCGGCTATGAGAGCGATACCGTTGCCAGCACCGAGGAGGCGCGCGAGGCGCTGCACAATGTCAGCTATGCCGCGATGATCCTGGACCTCGGCCTGCCCGACGGCGACGGCCTGTCGGTGCTGCGCGAGCTGCGCCGGCAGATGGAGCCTCTGCCGGTGCTGGTGTTGACCGCGCGCGGCGGCCTGCAGGACCGCGTCAACGGCCTGCGCAGCGGCGCCGACGACTATCTCGTCAAGCCGTTCGCGATGGAGGAGCTGGTGGCGCGGCTGGAGGCGATCCTGCGCCGTCCCGGCCAGTTGCTCGGTCGTTCCCTGCGGCTTGCAAATCTCGTCTACGACACCGAGAGCCGCCAGATTTTCGTCGACGACAAGCCGCGGATCATCTCGTCGCGCGAGACCTCGGTGCTGGAGATCCTGCTGCGCCGGCAGGGCCGGGTGGTGCCGAAGAAGAACGTCGAAGATCACATCTTCGGTCTCGAGGGCGAGGTCGCCTCCAATGCGGTCGAGGTCTATGTCTCCCGGCTGCGCAAGCAACTCGCCGAACATGGTGCCAGGGTGGTGATCCACACCATCCGTGGCGTCGGCTACATGATGGCCGAGGAGAAATAGCGTGGCCTGGCGCGGATTCCAGCTCGGGTCCCTGTCTGGACCCTGGGTCCGGGCCCCGTCCTTCAAATCGCTGATCTCGCGCATCGTGTTCCTGCACATCATCGCAGTCGCGGTGGTGACGATCTTCCTGCCGCTGATTCTGTTCTGGCTGTTGAACTCCGAGATCGACCAGCTGCATCGGGCGGCGATGCGCGCCCAGGCCGAGACGCTGGCCGAGCGTATCGCTGTCCAGGGCGACGGCAAGGTGACGTTCAATCTGCCGGAGAGTCTGCGCGGTCTCTATTCGGAGGCCTATGGCCGCTATCAGTACGACATCCGCGATGACAACGGCCGCCTGCTGTTCTCGTCGCACAGAAAGACCGGCGATGCGAGGTCGGACACGATTTCGGGCGCCGATGTGGCGCAGACGATCGACGGCACCACCGTGCACATCAGGGTGGGGGAAGACCTGTCGCATCGCGACGTCATTACCGACGACATCGTCTCCAACTTCTTCCGCAGGGTCGGATGGATCACCATTCCCATTCTTCTGGCCCTGCTGGCCATCGACATCTTCATCTTCCGCCGCGCCATCGCACCGCTGTGGATGGCCTCGGAACAGGCCAGCAATATCGGCCCTGATCGGACCGACATACGCCTGCCGACGGAGCAGATTCCGCGCGAGATCGTGCCGCTCGTCACCGCGGTGAACCAAGCCCTGGATCGCCTCGAGGACGGCTTCCGCTTGCAGCGCCAGTTCACGGCGGACGCCGCCCATCAGCTGCGCACGCCGCTGGCGATCCTGCGCACGCGGATCGAGACACTTGACGACCGTGCGGTCAGGCAGCTCCTGCATGACGACATCGCGGGCATGAGCCGGATCGTCGCCCAGCTGCTGGAGATCGCCGAGCTCGACACGCTGGTGCTCGATCCCGGCGAGACCGCCGATCTGCGCGCCGTCTGCGCCGAGGTGGTCGGCGCGATCGCGCCGTTCGCGATTGCGCAGCACAAGGAGATCGCGCTCAAGGGGGCCGAGGCGCCCGTGCTGATCCACGGCAATTCCGATATGCTCCAGCGCGCGGTCTTCAACCTCGCCGAGAACGCCATCAAGTTCACCGCGAAGGAGACGTCCGTTGACGTCGAGGTCGGCGATGACGGCTCGGTGCGCGTGCGCGATTGCGGCCCCGGCGTTGCCGAAGAGGAGCGTGAGCTGATCTTCCAGCGCTTCTGGCGCAGGGATCGCCAGCGTAGCGACGGTGCGGGCCTCGGTCTTTCGATCGTGCGCGGCGTTGCCGACGATCACGCTGCAACGGTCGCGGTGGACAATCTCCCCGGCGGCGGCGCCGAGTTCACGCTGCGGTTCAGGCTGGCGGAGGAGCGAGGCTCCGCCCCTGGCCGAAGCTAACTGTCGCGGCGATCGCTATTTCACCTTGCCGGTCGACAGGTCCATGATCATGCGCATGGCCAGGTAGAGGCGGGGCACGATGGTGTCGAGCTTGACATATTCGGCGTCGTTGGAATGTGCGCCGAAGCCCGACAGGCCCATGCCTTCCACCACCGCGCCCTTGGTCTTGAGCGCGGCAAAGGCGGCATCGGTGCCGCCGCCGGTCGCTTTCTCGGCAACGTTGATGGACATTCCGAGCTCCTGATAGATCGCCTTGCCGTGGGTCGCCACGCGGCGCGAGATTTCGTTTGCCTCGAGCGGCGGGCGCCGCACCTCGAATTTCAGCTCGACCCTGGAGTCGGGCAGCAGATGGTTCTTGATCTTCTCCTGCAGCGTCTTCTCCAGTTCGTCGAAGTCCGACACCTTGAGCGCGCGCGCATCGGCTTGCGCCGTGGCTTCGGCCGGGATCACGTTGCGATTGGTCCCGGCCTTGGCGACGGTCCAGTTCAGCTTCAGGCCCTGTTCCGGCCTGGACAGGTCCTTCATCTGCAGCACCTGGTGCGCGAGCTCGTAGAATGCATTGATGCCGCCCTCGGGCCTTGAGCCCGCATGCGACGACTTGCCCGTCACCGCGAGATAGGCCGAGCCGACGCCGCTGGTGGCAAGTCGCAGCGTGCCGCTGGTGCCGCCGCCTTCGAACGAGAACACCGCATCCTGATCGGAGGCGAATTTGGTGATGGTGCTGCGCCAGCCGGGCGAGGAGATTTCCTCATCGCTATTGGTGAGCACGGTGAGCGTACCGTATTCACTGAAGTTCAGCTTCTGCAGCATCGCAACGGTATGGAGAATGAGCGCGACGCCCTGCTTGTCGTCGGCAATGCCGAGGCCGTAGGCCTTGTCGCCGTCGATGCGGAACGGCTGGTCCTTCAGCATGCCCTTCAGGTACACCGTGTCCATGTGGGCGATCAGCATGATCCTTGCGGTGCCGGTGCCCTTGAAGGTGGCGTGCACGGCCGGGCCGATCTTCTCGGGCGTGTCGTCGAGACGATAGATGTCGGTGGGCTGCAGAATCTCCACCTCGCCGCCGAGCTGCTTGAGCTGGTCGGCCACGCGGCCTGCGATCACGTTCAGGCCCTCGACATCCCCGCTGCCGGTCTCGATGTTGACGAGATCGCGCAGCGTGTCGAGCAGCGGCTGCTGCTCCTTCTGCGCCAACGCCTGGATTTCGGCGACCGGTTCGGCATGCGCGATTGTCGCGGCGCAGGCCAGCCACAGCGAGGCGATCAACGAGCCGGCGAGCGAAGAAGCAGGGTGCGATCGGAGCATGCGCAACGTTCCGTGAGTTTAGGGAACGTTTGGTATGCCCACGTTTGTTGCGCGTGTCACGTCCATCATGCTCCGCAAGGGCGGATCATGATGGAAACGGTGACGACCGCTACTTCGTCGGCGGGCCGAGATCCAGCGGCGGCAGATCGATCTGCGGCACGTCGATCCTGACCTTGTCGAGGTCGACATTGACAGGCTTGTCCAGCAGGCCCGTCACCGTGATCGGGAAGGCGATCACGATCAGCACCATGATCATCTGCAGGCCGATCCAGGGCATGGCGCCCCAGTAGATGTCCGAGCTCTTCACTTCCTTCGGCGCCACGCCGCGTAAGTAGAACAGCGCGAAACCGAACGGCGGATGCAGGAACGAGGTCTGCATGTTGACGCAGAGCATGACGCCGAACCAGATCAGCGCCGGTCCGTCGCCGACGACGGGGCCCAGGATCTTCTGCGCGATCGGCGCGATCATCGGCAGGATGATGAACGCGATCTCGAAGAAGTCGAGGAAGAACGCCAGGAAGAAAATGAAGAGGTTGATGAAGATCAGGAAGCCCCAGACGCCGCCGGGCAGCGAGGTCAGCATGTGCTCGAGCCAGACGCCGCCGGAGACGCCGAGGAACACCACCGAGAAGCAGGTCGATCCGATCAGGATGAAGGTGACCATGCAGGTGATGCGCATGGTGGTCTCGTAGCCCTGCTTGATCAGGTCGCGCAGGTCGGGGATGCGCGCGGCCTGGATGCAGATCCAGGCGACCGCCAGGTAAGTCACCGCGAAGGCGATCTTGAAGATCAAATTCTCCGTGAACAGCATCGCGATGATGGTGCCGATGCCGGCGGCGATCACGCCTGTTATCAGCACCTTGCGGTCGGTCGAGGTGAAATCCTTGTGGTGGATCGCGGCGAGCACGATGGCGCCGACCGCGCCCATCGCGCCGGCTTCGGTCGGCGTCGCAAGGCCCATCATCATGGTGCCGAGCACGACGAAGATCAGCACGGCGGAGGGGATGATGCCCATCAGGCACTTCTTCCACAGCGCCCAGCCGGTCAGCGTGCGCGCGTCCTTCGGCACCGGCGGCACGTGATCGGGCTTGATCAGGCCGAGGATGAAGGTGTAGCCGGCGAACAGCATGATCTGGAACACCGAGGGGCCCCAGGCGCCGAGATACATGTCACCCACCGACTTGCCGAGCTGGTCGGCGAGCACGATCAGCACCAGCGAGGGCGGCACCAGCTGTGTGATCGTCCCGGAGGCCGCCAGCACGCCGGTAATGTAGCGCATGTTGTAGCCGTAGCGGATCATCACCGGCATCGAGATCAGCGCCATGGCGATGACCTGCGCCGCCACCGTGCCGGTGATGGCGCCGAGGATGAAGCCGACGATGATGACGGAATAGCCGAGGCCGCCGCGGATCGGACCGAACAGCTGGCCCATCGAATCCAGCATGTCCTCTGCGAGGCCGCATCTCTCCAATATCGCGCCCATGAAGGTGAAGAACGGGATCGCGAGCAGCAGCTCGTTGGAGAGCACGCTGCCGAACACCCGGCCCGGGATCGCCTGCAGGAAGTTGAGATCGAAGAATCCGAGATGGATGGCGAGGAAGCCGAAGGAGAGACCGACAGCCGCCAGCGTGAACGCGACGGGGAAGCCGAGCAGCATCACCAGAACCAGGCCGCCGAACATCAGCGGCGGCATCATCTCCAGCGTGATCATTGAGTCGGCCTCTCGTACTTGGCGTCGATCGTCACATAGCCCTGGAGAGCCGCGATACGCTTGATGACTTCGGAAACTCCCTGCAGTGCCAGCATCACGAAGCCGGCGGGGATCACGAACTTGATGGGCCAGCGGAGCAGGCCGCCGGCATTGCCCGACATCTCGCCGACATTATAGGCCTGCATGAAGAACGGCCACGACAGATAGGCGAGCAGGAGGCAGGAGGGGATCAGGAAGAACAGCGTGCCGATCAGGTCGAGCCAGAGCTGGCCGCGCTCGGACAGCATCAGATACATGATCTCGACGCGGACGTGCTCGTTGCGCTTGAAGGTGTAGGACGCGCCGAACATCACCAGGATCGCGAACATGTACCATTGCAGCTCCAGCCACCCGTTCGACGAGTAGCTGAACGCGTAGCGGATCATGGCGTTGGCCGCGCTCACCAGACAGGCGAAGAGCACGAGCAGGTTACAGACGTACCCAATCTTTTCATTGAGGGCGTCGATGGCGTTGCTCACCGCCAGCAGTGGACGCATCTTACTATCTCTCCGTCGCGGTCGTGACTTCACGGGAGGCATCAGCGCACATCGCCTGGCCGGCGTGCAAAAGCACGCGGCCGCACGGATCGTTTTCCGAAAAGCGATTGCGGCGTCAGTCCTCCCCTCGTGCCTTGCCGTCTTGACCGCGACCGCCAGAGGGGCGGGCCGGCTTATGCTGCCGGGCAAGCAAAGGCGGTCGCACCAAACCAGCGGGCTTGTGCGCCGTCAATCGGAAAATGGGCAAATTGACGACCGGTCAAAAGGTTAGGTTGGCCGGCGGGCGGCGAATCCTCAGCCGCCGGTGACGCTCATGTGCCTCGAGACGCTCGGGCGATCGTGGCGGCGGTCGATGATGAAATCGTGGCCCTTGGGCTTGAGCCCGATGGCGTGGTCGATCGCGGCGGCAAGCAGCGTGTCGTCGCTGGATGCGCGCAGGGGTTTGCGCAAATCGGAGGCATCCTCATGGCCGAGGCAGGTGTGTAGCGTGCCGGTGCAGGTGATGCGCACCCGGTTGCAGGATTCGCAGAAATTGTGGGTCATCGGCGTGATGAAGCCGAGTTTGCCGCCGGTCTCCGCGACGCTGACATAGCGTGCCGGTCCGCCGGTGCTCTCGGCAAGATCCGTCAGCGTGAATTGCTGGGCGAGGCGCGCGCGCACCAGCGACAGCGGCAGATACTGGTCGATACGGCCCGAGCCGATCTCGCCCATCGGCATCACCTCGATCAGGGTCAGGCCCATGCCCTTGCCGTGGGCCCAGCGCATCAGATCAGGCAGCTCGTCTTCGTTGAGATTCTTCAGCGCCACCGCGTTGATCTTCACGGCGAGGCCTGCGGCGCGCGCGGCTTCGATGCCTTCCAGCACCTTGTCGATCTCGCCCCAGCGCGTGATCTCGCGAAATTTCCTGGGATCGAGCGTGTCGAGCGAGACGTTGATGCGTCGGACGCCGCAATCGGCAAGCTCCTGCGCATGTTTTGCCAGCTGCGTGCCGTTGGTGGTCAGCGTGAGCTCGCCCAGGGCGCCGCTCGTCAGATGGCGCGACAGCGAGCGCACCAGCGACATGACGTTGCGACGGACCAGCGGCTCGCCACCGGTGAGGCGCAACTTCTTCACGCCCTTGGCGATGAAGGCCGAGCACAGCCGGTCGAGTTCTTCCAGCGTCAGCAGGTCGGCCTTGGGCAGGAAGGTCATGTCTTCCGACATGCAATAGAAGCAGCGCAGATCGCAGCGGTCGGTGACGGAAACGCGCAAGTAAGAGATGGCCCGGCCGAACGGATCGGTCATCGCGCTCGATGGCGCGTCGCTCGGGCTCGCGATAGGTCCGTTCATACCAAATGCCTTGTCACTTACGGCGGGCGCACCTTTGCTGCAGCGGTGCTGTCGAGGCAATCTAAGCATCGGACGCGGCTGAGACAATCGGGTGGTCACCCAGATTGACAGCTGGATCAGCGTTTGCCCGCATTTGGATCGGGGAACGTACCGGCTGCGGGCGGCGCAGCATCGGCTGGCGCCGCTGTGGCAGGTTTAGGTGTCTTCGGCCGGTGCGGCTTCTTCTTCACAGGCTTGGGCGGCACGGCGGGCTGCAACTCCGCAAACACCGGGTTCGGATCGGTGGTCACCGTCGCAGGCGTGGTGAAATCGCCGGGATTCTTGATGATGTTCACCGGCACGGTGGTCGGCTGGTGCTTGGGCAGCGCGAACGTGACCGTGAACGGAGCTTCGGGGGCGGGAACCGAGACCGAGCAGGGGGTCTTGCAGCCCGGTCCGAGCGACGTCGCGGCGTCAGCCCCCGGCGGATTGGATTCGAGCCGGACCTGGGCGGTCGGCGGCGTCGATTTGAACATGTCCCATGACAATGAGGAGCAGCCACCAAGGCTTGTTGCTCCCAGGAGGCTCGCTCCGGCTAAGGCAATCGCGATGACACGACGCATGACCATCCACACTTCTACTGCGACGAACCGCCACATAACCCCGTCACGACCTTAGGAGCGTCATTCCGGGCGAGCAACCGGCAGGCGGCGCATAGTTAATAGATGGTTAACGCAGGGTTCGGCGGGATAGCCGAGCTATTACAGAGCCTTGCCTGACGCATGGATGGTCATGAGGCTATGGGCGGCAGCCGGCAGGTCCCGCATGTGATGGATCAGCCGGTCCGGCTTCAGCTCGGCGATCGGTACGTCCGTATAGCCGAAGCTGACCCCGATCACCGGCACCCCGGCGCGGCGGGCGACCCCGACGTCGGTTCCGGCATCGCCGACCATGATGCTGGCTTTGACCTCGCCGCCCGCCCGCGCCACGGTCTGCCTGAAAATGGTCGGATCGGGCTTCTGAACGCCAAAAGTGTCCGCGCCGCAGATTGCGGCGAACCGGCGGCTGAGGTCGAGCTGGTCCAAAAGCCGCTTTGACAGCCATTCCAGCTTGTTGGTGCAGACCGCAAGCCGATGGCCCTGCGCTGCGAACAGGTCGAGCGCGTCCAGCAGCCCCTCAAAGGGACGAGATTCGACCGCGATATGGTCGGCGTAATAGGCGATGAAATCCGCCGTCATCCGGTCCATGTCAGCAGGCGTGACTGTCCGCCCCTCGGCCTCCAGGCCCCGTTCGATCAGCTTGCGGGCGCCAGCGCCGATCATGTTCCGGGCCGAGGCCATCGGCACCGGCGGCAGGCCTTCGCGATCGAGCACGTAATTGAGCGCGGTGATCAGGTCGGGCGCCGTATCCACAAGCGTGCCGTCGAGATCGAAGACGAGGGTGTAGGGGGATTTCATGCAAAAAGCGCTATCGGTCCGGCCGGGCCAGCGCAAGGGGCGGGGCCATAAGATCGCCTGATAGGAGTGTTCCCGGACCTATTCGCGGGGGGAAAACGAGTCTACATAGGCCGCCGCGAGCTCTACCGGCGGCAATCCTGATTTCGAGAGGCGGGCGCAGACGTGGATATGGACCAGTTGAAGCGGCAGGCAGCGGCACGCGCCCTCGAGGAGGTGCGTGACGGCATGCAGCTGGGTCTCGGCACGGGCTCGACCGCCAAGCATTTCGTCGAGCTGCTGGGCGAGCGCGTCGCAGCCGGGCTCAACGTGATCGGTGTGCCGACCTCGGAGGCGACACGCGCCGACGCGATGCGCTGCGGCGTGCCGCTGACCACACTCGATGAGATCGATCATCTCGACATCACCATCGACGGTGCCGACGAGATCGACCCCCAGCTCAACCTGATCAAGGGCGGCGGCGGCGCATTGCTGCGCGAGAAGATCGTCGCGGCGGCCTCGGATCGCATGATCGTCATTGCCGACGAGACCAAATGGGTGCCGACTCTCGGCCGCTTTCCGCTGCCGGTCGAGGTGATCCCATTCGGGCTCGGGGCGACCCGGCGGGCGATCGAAAAGGCGTTTGCGGAATGCGGCGTTTCCGGGCAAATGGCGGTCCGCAGGGCCAAGGACGGCCACGCTTTCGTCACCGATGGCGGCCACTGGATCGTCGATGCCCAGCTCGGACGGATTGCGGATCCCGCAAGCCTCGCCAGGGCTTTGAGTGCGATCCCCGGCGTCGTCGAACATGGGTTGTTTATCGGCTTGGCCAGCTCGGCCGTTTTGGCGGGTGGCGAGGGAATCCGCGTGATTGAACGGCGATAAGCCGCCAAAAGGAGACCAGGAATGAAGAGCGTTTTGAAGATCGTGCCCGCAGCCTGCCTTGCCATCGCGTTGGCATTGGGGGCGGCGCCTGCGACCGCGCAGCAGCCGCCGGCCCAGCCGGCACCCACGCCCGGGGCGATTGCGGCGGCGAAGGAGATTCTGACGCTGAAGAATGCCAGCGCCATGTATGCCGGCGCCGTGCCCGGCATGGTGGAGAAGGTCAAGGCCACGCTGATCGGCCAGAATCTCAACTACCAGAAGGACCTCAACGAGGTCGCCCCGATCGTTGCCAAACAGCTGGCCGGCCGCGAGTCGGAGATCGGCGACGGCATGGTCGGCGTCTACGCCGGCGAGTTCACCGAGCAGGAACTGAAGGATCTCGTCGTGTTCTACAAGTCGCCGCTCGGCCAGAAGTTGCTCACCAACGAGCCCAAGGCGATCAACCTCAGCATGCAGGTGATGAATGCCTGGGCACAGAATTTCTCCGAGGTCGTCGCGAGCGCCTTCCGCGCCGAGATGAAGAAGCGTGGCAAGGAAATCTGACAGTACCTATCTGTCCGGATAATCCTTGAGCGGGGTCGGAGTGCACCATGGCCGAATTCGACGTCGATCTCTTTGTCATCGGTGGCGGTTCGGGCGGCGTGCGCGCCGCCCGCATCGCGGCCGGATACGGTGCCCGCGTGATGATCGCGGAAGAGTATCGCATGGGCGGCACCTGCGTGATCCGCGGCTGTGTGCCCAAGAAGCTGTTCGTGATCGGCTCGCACTTTCGTCACGAGTTCGAGGATGCCGCCGGTTTCGGCTGGACCGTTCCGCCCGCGACCTTCGACTGGCCGACCCTGATTGCCAACAAGGACAAGGAAATCGCGCGTCTGGAAGCGGCCTACACGACCAATGTCGAGAAGTCGGGCGCGCAAATCGTCAAGAGCCGCGCGGTGATCGAGGACAGGCACACCATTCGCCTGCTCGCCGACGACAGGAAGATCACCGCAAGATACATTTTGATCGCCACCGGCGGCGCGCCCAACCACGGCGCGGCGATTCCCGGCATCGAGCATGTGATCTCCTCCAACGAGGCGTTTCACCTGAAGAAGCTGCCGAAACGGATCGTGATCCAGGGCGGCGGCTACATCGCCCTGGAGTTCGCCGGGATCTTCGCCGGCTTCGGTTCCGACGTGACCGTGATCTATCGCGGCGACAACATCCTTCGCGGTTTTGACGAGGACGTTCGCGCTCACGTTCGCAGCGAGATGGAGAAGCAGGGCATCTCCATTCTCACCGGCTGCACGGTGAACAAGGTCGACCGCCATGGCGAGGAGTTCACCACGCATCTGTCGAACGGGTCGAGCATCGCGTCGGACCAGGTCATGTTTGCGATCGGCCGGCATCCCAACGTCGCCAATCTCGGCCTGGACAAGGCCGGCGTCGCCATCAACCCCAAGAACGGCGGCATCGCGGTCGACCATTTCTCGAAGAGCTCGGTCGACAGCATCTATGCGATCGGCGACGTCACCCATCGCCACAACCTCACGCCCGTCGCGATCCGCGAGGGCCATGCCTTCGCCGACACCGTGTTCGGCAAGCGTACGGTGCAGGTCGATCATTCGACCATTCCGACCGCGGTGTTCTCGCAGCCGGAGGTCGGCACGGTCGGCCTGACGGAAACCGAGGCGCGCGCGCAGTTCAGCCACGTCGACATCTACAAGGCGACGTTCCGCCCGATCAAGGCAACGATGTCCGGCCGCGACACCCGCGTGCTGATGAAACTGGTCGTCGATGGCTCGACCGACCGCGTGCTCGGCTGCCACATCGTCGGTGACGCCGCTGCCGAAATCACGCAGGTCGTCGCGATCGCGGTGAAGATGAAGGCGACCAAGGCCGATTTCGACGCGACCATTGCGCTGCATCCGACCGCGGCCGAAGAGCTGGTGACGATGCGCACGCCGACCGCGCGCCACGTGCGCCAGGCGGCGGAATAGGACGTCAAATCACGGGGAGCCGCGACCGGCTCCCCGATATTTTCCTTTCTGATCAGAAGTCAAACGTCATGCCGGTCGTGACCGCCTCGGTCTTGTTGCCGGCGACGACGTTGTTGTTGGCGTCGCGTCCGCAGACGCCGTAGCCGTGCCCGCTGACGCCGAGGCAGTAATGCGCGCCAGGTCCGTTGCGCAGATAGCTGCCGACCAGGTACCAGCTCACGAACGGGCTGAAGTGATACTTCACGCCGATCGCATACTGATCCGCACTCGAGTCCACCGTGTTGAGCGCGAAGTCGGCGGCACCGGCCGGAGCCGAGACCGCGACCCCCGGGACGGGATAGGCGTTCAGGACGCCCGTGCCCGGCGAACCCGGCGAGGCATTGGCGTGGGCCCATGACGCATTGATGTCCCATTTGTCGATCGTCTGGGTCGCGCTCAGGAAGTAGCCGTCGCGCGAGCGCTCGTTGAAGGCGGCGACCGTGTTCTGGCGGCGCATGATCTCGTAGATGCCGTACAGCTGGAGGCTGCCGATCATGTCGTTGAACTTGTAGCCCGCGCCGACCTTCGCAGCCCATTCATTGGCGATGCCGACCGCACCCGGCGGCACGGTCAGAACCGTGCCGTTGCTCAGCGCTGTCACGGCCTCGTCGCCGGTTCGGTTGGTGCCCTCGTGCAGTTCGTAGGCGGCAACGCCCGTAAACCCACCCTGATTGTAAGTCAGCGACGCGCTGTACAGATTGCCGTAGGAGCCGTCGGTGCAGCCCTCCGGCGCCGATGTGAGCGGGAAGCTCGAGCCGCTGCCGCGCGCCGAGGTGGCGGGGCAGTTGAAATCGCCGAGCGCGTAGTCGCTGTTGTCCTTCGCGGTGTTCTGTCCCGGCGAGATCATGAATGTGGCCTGGAAGCCGTTCCATACCGGAGATTCGTACCAGATCGCATGCGCGGCGCGCCAATCGAACTCGGCGCGGAGATCGCCGCCGGTGTTGCCCATGATCGAGTTGTAGTCGCCGAGCGTGGCCGAGAATGGATCGAACTTCGCCGTCGCCTTCTTGTAGGGCGTATCTGCCTTGCCGGCCTTGATCGTGCCCCAGGGGGTCTCCATGCCGAGGAAGCTGTCGCGCGTGCCGAATGCGGCGCGCTCGGTCGGAACGGCTGCGACCTCGACGAGCGACTCGAACTGCGCGACGGCGGCCCAGCCGGGATAGCCATAGGGATCCAGATTGTGCCGCGCACGAACGCCGAAATAGGTGAGATTGCTGGCGACGCCGAACTTCGTGCCCTGGTCGTAGACGCCGGCATTGAAGATATCGCCGGAGAGATCGACGTGGCCGTAGAGCGTCACCGTGGTGTTGTCGATGAAGGGATTGCTTCCGGGCGCCTTGCTGTAGAGCGGGGCACCGCCGATGCTGACGACGGTGTGCTCCGGTGCCGATGCTGGGGCCGGGGACGGCGCGACCGCCGCGTGCAGAACCGGATTGCCCTTGGGCGAGGCCGGCGCGACCGCGGTCGCCGCGGCTTTCGGCTCGGCCATGTGATTGACGCGTTCGCGGAGCTGGGCGTTCTCCTTTGCGAGCTTGGCATTGCTGCGCTCGAGCGCATCGAGGCGCGCGACCACGTCATCTATGGTTGCCGCTCTTAGCGGGCTGCTAATTATGGTTGTGCAAAGGGCCGCAAAGCCTGTGCTGAGCAGAAAGGCCTTCCTCATCTGGTTTCCCCTCTATCGCCGCGGACTCTCTGATGGGTCCGGGATAAAACGGAAGGTAATGTATGCCAGATGCCATATACAAATAGATTGGGACCGCGCCACTCGCTTTTCAGGCCGAGTGTGTCTGATCAGCAACTATTCCCAGCAAAGCGTGTCGCGCGGCGATCTGCCGCATCGCGGTGTGCCGGTCCGGTTCTTTGTCAAAAAAAGCAAGTTGAGTCTTTGGCTTAGCTTTGGTCCTACGTTGGGTCCGCTTCAATTGCCCCACGGCGGTTCGCTGCGTGCGAGACGGCCCGCAATGTCGGTCTGGAACAGAGGCGGTCCGAAAGCGAACCATTCATCGCCGATCTGGTAGACCAGAAGCCGCCTGTTCTCGGCGCAAAATTGGGTCAGCCAATCCAGCGCCTTCTTCCTTGGCGCCTCGCCGACCGGCACCACGACGTCGACCGGCAGCCCGCGCCAGAAGAAATTGGCGGCCAGCATGATCATGCTCGATTGGTCCGGTCGCATCCAGTCCGGCAGCGGGCTTGACGGGACCAGCCAGCCGCAGACGAATTCGCGGCAGGGATGCTGGGGGCGTTCCGGATAAATCGAGCATTGGTGCGCGACGCTGAACGGACACGGCTGCCCCTTGCGCACCTTGTGTCCGCGCACTTCGATCTGCAGCCAGCCATCGCAGCAGGCGGTGCAGCTTCCGCAGCTTCTGGTGACGTCACGGTTCACGGGCGAAGCTGGTGCTCCGGGCGCATTCGATCGCCCATGAACTACCAGTCCCGTTGGCCGAGGGGCAAGCGCTTCGGTCGACGAGGAGCGCAGGTCGACTTCACCCCTGAAACCGTGAGCTCGAGTCAGTGGTCATTTCGCTCGATGTCCGTGATCTTTCCCTTGCCTTGGCAGGCCTCACATTTGTTTGGATAGATTTTGCGGCCGGGATGCGCGGGCTGCTTCGATTTGGGAAAGCCGGTGCCGTTGCAGAGCGGGCAGGGATGCTCTCTGATCCTCGGGGTCATGCTGATCCGTTCCAACCGCCTTGCGGTTTGTAAAATCGGGAATGTCCTGGCAATCGGCGGCCCCATTCGAGTGGGGCCGCCTTCTCGAGCTTCGGTGCTGACCTAACCGCCAGCGGCGTCATCCTTGGCGAAGCTCTGCTCGATCGGGGCAGGCATTTTCGCAACCGACATCAACGAACGCGCGACCTGATTGAGCAGCTGATCCGCGTTCTCTTCTTCGGCCAGGTTCTTCGACAGCAGTGCGACGACGGCGCTGTGCCGCAGCTGCTGCGCGAGGTTGCGGGCCGTCGTGTAGCCGGCAATCTCGTAATGCTCGACACGCTGCGCCGCGCCGATCAGCGCGAGATCCGCAGCGGCATCGTCCTTCCTGGCGCTCTCCTTGATCACCTCGTCGCCTTCCTCGACAAGTCCCTGCATGCCCTTGCAGGGCTTGGCGCGCGGCTTCTTGCCGAGCAGTTCGAAACACTCGTCCAGACGTTCGATCTGGGCTTCGGTTTCGGCCAGATGAACGGTGAACAGCTCGCAGAGCTGGTCGTAGCGCGCAGCCTCGATCATCTGAGGAAGCGCCTTGGTCAGTTGCTTCTCGGCATGCAGAAGGTCGCGCAGCTGGTCGATCAGCAGATCGTCAAGGCCGATGGCCGGCTCCGACGGCGAACTCTCCGCAGCGATCGAAGACGCCGTGCCGGGCTCGCCGCTCTGGAGCGCCGGCGATTCCATGAACACCCAGTCTTCGCCCTCGTTCCACGGACCCCTGGTGTCGATTTCTCCGTTGTCGCCGACTCCCGTGGAGTCGTTGAAGAACTGGTCCACCAGACCAGGCGTCGGAGCGATGCGGCCGATGCTGAAGGCAGGCTTCTTCATGCTTTCCAGCGCGCGCGAGAACGCCTTCATGTGGGTGATTTCGCGTGTCATCAGGAACTGCAAGGCGTCCTTGGTGCCGGCATCGTCGCAGAAATTGATCAGGCGTTCATAGACGATCTTGGCGCGGGCTTCCGCGGCGATGTTGCTGCGGAGGTCGACGTCGAGCTCGCCGGTGATCTTAAGATAGTCGGCCGTCCAGGCGTTGCCCTGCGAATTGCAAAGGCTGACGCCGCCGCCGCCGGCGATCGCGATCAGCGGATCGGCTTCCGCCGCTTCGCGATCGAACTTCATGGGCTTCAAATGCAGCCGCGCGAGGGCGCCGACGACCTCCAGATGGCTCAGCTCCTCGGTGCCAATGTCCATCAGGAGATCCTTGCGGTCAGGGTCTTCGCAATTGAGCCCCTGAATGGAGTATTGCATGGCGGCCGCCAGCTCGCCGTTGGCGCCGCCGAACTGTTCCAGCAGCATGTTGCCGAACCGCGGATCCGGCTCGTCGACCCTGACCGTGAACATGAGCTTCTTGACGTGATGATACATGGAAAGACCTTCGATTGCAGGAGATACGGAGAGCCAACTGAGCGCTGTACGGGACGTTCCTAATTCGGACCGTACGCGATCGGATTTGCCCGACTTGAGCTTGGGTCTTAGTGCAGCGTTCCTGCCGCAGCCTCGTCAACGGCGGCCATGAGGTCAGCCGTGTCCGACTGCTGGATCATGTGACCGGCATTGGGGACGCGGCGCATCTTGCTGTGCTTGATCTCGTCATGCAGCCGGCCGGACTGTTCGTCGATGTCGATGAGGCGATCGTCTTCGCCGGCCAGGATGGTGACCGGCATGGCCAATTCTCCGTAGGTTTTCGCCGATAGCATCGCGGCCGGGACCATCAACGCTGCCTCGGCCGCGCCGGCACGAAGCTGCGACGGACGTACGGCCAGCGCTTTGGGGAAGCCGTCGAATTTTTGCGGGACGGATTTCGGTCCGAACAGCTGTCTTAGCATCGCCGGCCACATCAGGCGGCTGAGGATCGGTGAAATGGTGTGACTGAGGACATCGCCAAAACCCGGGATGGCCGGCCCGGCCATCGCCATCATTGCGTCGGTGCGCGCGGTCGGGAAATAATAGCCCGAAGCGAGGATCAGGGCCTCGACCATTGCGGGGTGTCTGCCTGCCAGCGCGACAGCGACTGACGCGCCCCAGGAATGGCCGAGCACGATCGCCTTTTCGACGCCGAGATGCGCAAGCGCATTCTTGAAGAGGTCGGCTTGGGCTGCAGGTGTCCACACGACATTGCGGGGCCTCTGGCTGTGGCCGAAGCCGGGACGGTCGAATACGATCACGCGATAGTCCGTGGCGGCGAGATCTATGAGGCCGCTCGACTCGAAATCCTGGATCATGCTGCCGTTGCCGTGGAGCAGGACCAGCGGGCGACCGGATCCGCGCTCGACGTAATGCAGACGAACGCCGTCGATGTCGATGAACCGACCCTGTGGCGGGTGATCGCGCTGTGCCTTGTCCGCAAGCCGCCGATTGACGATCGCAGCCGCGGTCATCAGGCCGACCGTTGCGACGACGGCCGAAGTCAATGGATGCTCCACGAAGGCACGAAGGGTCGAGGCCGTCAGCGAGGGCGAACGTTTTTTGAGGATGCGCATGTGACACTTTCGCTGACTGGAGCCAGCTATTTGAGAGCAGGAAAGGGAAGCTTCCCGTCGATCCGCAGGTCACCTTCGCAGTGCCGACGGAACGCACGCATGGTCAAATCGCCAATTCAGGGGACGGCATGCTCATTCACGGGCCATGTCGTGCAGACGCAACAGAGGGGCCGGACATATGTTCCTAAACCCAGATGCACGCCGGAAAATCAGAGTGGAGGCCGAGGAACGAAAGCTCCGATGAGGGCTTGGCTTACTCCTTACAGTCTGGAGACATTCATGAAACGTCCGTCACTCCTTGTTTGCATTTCCGTACTCGCGGCTGCCACGGCATTGGCGGCTCCGGCTTCGGCGCAAAATCCGCCGGCGCAATCAGGACCGAACAACAACGCCGTTAACAGCTCGGGGCAGAACAACTCCGACGCTCCCGTCGCGGGCCGCAACAGTTTCACCGAAGGACAAGCCAAGTCGAAGATCGAGGATGCCGGCTACGCCAACGTCACCGAGCTGAAGAAGGACGACAAGGGCGTTTGGCGGGGCCAGGCCAGCAAGGGTGGATCCGCCACCGCCGTCAGCGTCGACTTCCAAGGCAACGTCAATTCAACCAAGTAAGAAAGAATCAAAATGACTGTTACGATTTCCCGTCTTTACGACAAATACAGCGACGCCCAGCAGGCGGTTCAGCGGCTCGAGGCTGCCGGCGTGCCGCATTCTGACATCAGCATCGTCGCCAACAACTCCGACAGTTGGTTCAACGATGACAAGAAGGTCGATCGCGACCACAACGGCGTCGACGATCGCGCCGAAGGCGCCGGGAAGGGTGCTGGCATCGGTGCGGGCCTCGGTGGTACCGCCGGTCTTCTGGCCGGCCTTGGCTTGCTGGCGATCCCAGGGCTCGGACCTGTTGTCGCAGCGGGCTGGCTGGCGGCCACCGCGGTCGGTGCAGCCGCGGGAGCCGCGACCGGCGGTGTTGTCGGCGCGCTCACCGAGGCCGGCATTTCGCGGGAGGACGCAGATTCCTATGCCGAGGGTGTTCGTCGCGGAGGTACGCTGGTGTCGGCGCGGGTCGCGGATGCTGACCGTTCTCGGTTCGATTCGATCTTGAACGAGTCCGCCGTCAATCTGCGGGACCGAAGTGCCGTCTGGCAAAAGACCGGATGGAAGGCGTTCGATCCCGCCAGTCGGCCTTATGGTGCCGAAGAAGTCCGTAAGGAGCGGCAGCTGTACGGCGGGCCTTTGCGCTAATCGGGATTTTAACGGTCCGCTTCGGCGGGCCGTTTTTTTGTGCGGCTACGCGTACAGATATCCGACCGGCTTGCCTTCGGTGCGCAGCGGACGGATGTCCTTGTGCGTGATGATCTGGCCGGCGAGGCCATCGATCTCGTCGCGCTGGGTCGGCGTCCAGCTGCGAAGCTCGTTCATGCCCTTGAGCAGGCCGAGGCGCAGCACCTGGGTGTTTTCGCCGACGCCGATGAGGCTGATCGAATCCCTGCCCGCGGTGACCACATCGCCGGCGGAGAGTTCAAAGATCTCGCCCGCCTTTTTCTTGAATTCGGCCGTGCCGCGGATGACGCGATAGATCACGACCTCGCCCTTGGCAAAGCTCGTCGTGTCCGCGGCCGCGGACGTGCTTTTGGGCAACAGCCCATGCCCGCGCGGATCGGTTGCGATGATGTGGCCGGTCACGAGATGCCCGCTGGGAATCTCGATCCCGGTATCGCGCACGTAAACCTGCAGGGCCGATTTGACCGAGCCGTCGGCGAGCGGCTTGTAAAGCGCGTCCAGCGCGAGGGGATCCTGCAGCCAGAAGCCGGCATCGGCGGGACGATCGTGCAGCGGATGGCTCCAGGCGACGCGCGGCGTTTCGTCTTCGTTGATCTGATCCGGTCCGACGATGGTCGGGTTCGGGAAAGTGGTGGGATCGGTGATGAAAGCTTCGAGGAATTTGCCGGAGTAGCCCATCGAGATCGGGTCCGGCACCACGGTCTGCGGCGTCTTCAGGTTTTCTTCGGTCGACAGGCCCGACCAGGTGTAGAACAGCTGGCGGTGCACGATCGCGCTTTGCAGCATCACCGCGCCGGGGCCGACATTGTACCAGCGCCCGTCATAGTCGAAGGTGAACGCGCCCGAGGTGACCAGCACGAGCTGAAAGCCGCCCGGCGGAAGATGCAGATGGAAATCGGTGGGGCCGGTGTCGGGCCGGTAGATCGGCAAATTGGTCGCGACTTCGTGCAGGAGGAAGGTTTCGTTGTTGGCATGAAAGCCTTCGTTGGCGCGGTTGTAGAGCGCTTGCGGACGGTACGTCGCCTCGAACGTCGCATTCCTGTCGCGGTCGATCGCAACGAAGTCCTGGGTGTTGAGGCGGAGCGGCGCACCGTTCGGGTGGGTGAGGCCTGTGGTCTTGAGATCGCCCGCAGCATGCACGTTCATGACGTCTCTCCGCTCTGCGCCATTGCCAGCTTGCAGATTCATTGCGAATTTTGGGCCAGTTGGTTTGCGCAGCGGCTGAGCCGCTTGATGGCTCGGTGCGGTGAACCCGTTCGGCAAGAAATCCGTTGGCTGCACGGGAGGTTAGATCGCCCGCATGGTCCGATTGCGCGACGTTGCAGCAGAGCTTTTCGCGCCCGGGACTGCGAGGTGACTTGTCTAATTTGTCATCAAGTCGCTCGCGGGTGTGCAGCTGTGGCTCTTGCTGATCAGCGATGGCGTCGCAACTGGTCAAGGCGGCGATTGACAATTTGTTCATGTTTTGTTCTTATGCTGCGACCGAGATGGAGGCAGACATGGACAACCGCATCAACGAACTCCGCAGAACGATCAGAGCGCTCCGCGTCAGCATGCGCGAGGCCGAGGCAATCATGCATGAGCAGATCAATCGCGATGAGGACTGCAGTTTCGTGGCGCAGGAAGTCATGAAGATGCGCGCCGTGATGAGCCTGCTGGCGAAGGAGCGAACCGCGCTCGGCGATCAGGAGCCGATCCTCGTCAACAGCTTCTTCATCCCGCGGCGCCGGTCGGCACGAAGGCCGGCCGCTCTGTCTGCCCCGACCGTCGAGTCTGTGTTTCGTCCACGTCTGGTGGCCCGGGCATGAGGCGAAGGCCGCCTCAATCAAAGCGGTGAGGCGTGGCCCGCTTCGGCCTGCCCGCCGGGCTATCCTCCCACTTCGCCATCTCCATGGTGCGCGCGATCAGCGCTTGATCTGACGATACCGCAGGGCAGCGGGTGACAACATCCGCGTTTCATCAGCGTTTTCTGGCGCACCCTTAGACGTTCATTTACCCTTCAGAGCTGGAACCCGTAAATTAATACATCTCTTAATGCGGCACCGTTAGGTTGCGCACTGTCATTGAGTGCACAGCATGCTCCGCTTTATTGTTCTGACCTGCATGGCGTTCGTCACCACGTTCGTCGGCGTATTCTGGGCGATGCGAGGATTTCCCACGACGACCCCTTCGCTGGTTGCCCCATTGAGGCCGACGCTTTCGACCTCGTTTGGCGATGAGAGCTCCAAGGCCTACGAGCGCAAGGCGTGGGAAGCTGAGCATACGCTGCAGAGCGACAAGGACCCGAAGCTTGACGCGCTGCGAATGGATGCGCTGCAGGCAGGCACGGCCTACGCGATGTCGCCCTGCGACAAGACCATGAAGGCGAACCTGATCGCCGCTACGGCGGCTTATGCGCGTGGCTGGGCGAAGATCTACGACTGTCCAAATCCCGCCATGGGGATGTTCTGCAGCGAGCAGAAGCGCGATCAGGCAAACGCGGCGTATTCGACGCCGCTGGACGTTCGCGTAAAGGAGCAGCTGGCCGAAGCGTTCGAGCAAAAGGGCATCGTCAAGGAAGACTTCCCGGAAGATATCCGCGAAACCGTCCTCGCATTCACCGGTCCGGGCCTGTGGTTCGAGCCGTCCGCGGTGTGTCTGCCGCGGCAGCGCGCGAGCGCGAACGCCAGATGAACCGCCTCTGGTTCATCGTCTGGGCCCTGGTCATCTGGCAAGTCGGCGCATGGGCATTCGCTCCGCAGAAGGCGGCTCAGCAGCCGATGGCCCGGGCTATGGCTCCAACGAAGCGATCTTTGTCGAAGGACGCGCAAGCCAGCGTCGTGAGGCTGCCCTGGCGTTCGAGCGCCCCTACGGATCGCGTTGCGCGGGCGAGGGGAGAAAGCAATTCGTCAGCAACATCGACGCCTATTATTACCGTCGCCAGAACGACATGGAACGCTACCCTGAAACGTTCGGGAAGCCTGGCGCAGACTACATCGCCAAGCAGTGGTCGACCGGAGAAGACAAGCGGATCGAGCGCCTGACGCAGGAAGCCTTTGCTCTCGGCTTCCTTGCACCTTCGGATTTCGACGGCCTCGCGCGGAAGCTGGTCGACGCGGTCGTCAGAGGCGAGCGTGTCACCGCGCATTCCTGCGCAGGCTGATTCAGGTCGGCAGCGGGATTAGCGGCGCGACCTCGCGATCAGCGTGGTTCTCGCTCGCCGCAAGCCCAGCCGCGACGCCGAGTCGATCGGCCTCGGGACGGTTCTGGCTCATCTTGCGCTTGCCTTCGAACCGCGCCACGGGAATGCGCACGCCGACGATCCCGCGCAGCTGCGCGGCGATGAAGTCTGCCGGCGCGTCGCTGACGGCCCAGGGCTTTGCGCGCGATCCTTCGTGCTTCCTGGTCAGCCGCGTGACGACGTCGAGCAGGCGCTCCGGCTCCTGGAAGAAATCCACCGGGCCGTAGGCATGCACGGCGACGTAATTCCAGGTCGGGACGACCTTCTCCGTCTCGCGCTTGGTCGCATACCAGGATGGCGTGACATAGGCGTCGGGACCTGAGAAAATCGCGAGCGCATCGCCGATCGGCGGCAGCTGCCATTGCGGGTTGGCCTTCGCCACATGCCCGTACAGCACGCCATGCTCGCCTTCGCTCTCGTCGAGGAAGAGCGGCAATGGGGTTGCGACCGGGCCCTCAGTGGTGGCCGTGACGAGGCTCGCGAGGCCGGCGGCGCGAATGGTTGCGCGGATGCTCTCGATGTCGTCGTCTATGAAGGCCGGCGGGATATACATGGCGTGTCTCCGTTCAGCCACCGGAGTTAGCCGGAATCCGGTTTGATATAAACGACCGGTTTTCAATGATTTTGTCAGGCGGCGAGTTGCTCATAGGCGATTGTGACGGTCGAGCGCGCCACGCATTTCGGTGATCGGTTCGACCCATTGCCGCCGCGCCCATCTCGTGGAACGCTAGGATAGAGCAACACGCCCCGTCATCGCGAGTGCAGCGAAGCCACCCAGAGTCTCGCCGCGGAGGGATTCCGGATTGCTTCGCTGCGCTCGCAATGACGTGTTGATGTCGTGGGGCTCAAGCCCGCAGTGCGGCTTGATCAAACATGGCGACATGGAACTGCTCTGCGGCGGCGGGTCGCAGTCGTCTCGCCTTGATTCCGGCTCGCCCACCTTTATCTCTGGAGAGAACAAGAATCCGGGCCCCTCTGGCGAGGACGCTGAGCATCTCAGCAAACCTCGCGATGTCGGATCACCTGTCCCGCGCGAATGCGATGGATCGGCCGATCGTCGGGCCTTCTCGAGTTCCCTCCGACACCATCGTCCCCATCGCAAGCTCCGTGCGGCCATTTCGCAAAATAAGGGAGTGACGATGTCCGACGCCAGCTATTCCAACCCGATCGAACTCGAGATCACCGAGCCGCGCAGCTTCAACGAGCAGGCCGCGGCAGCACTGGTGATATCAGGCGCGTTGGTCGCCGTGGCCGACCGCCGCGTATCGCCGGTCGAGCGCGACGAGGTGATCCGCTTCCTCAGGGAGCGCGGACTGGCGCCGCACATCAGCGACGACCGATTGTCCTCCATGTTCGACGAACTCGCCGAACGGCTTGAGGAGCCTGACTTCGCCAACGTCGTGATCGAGACGCTGCGCCCGGTTTCGGACCTGCCGCTGTCGTCCCATCTCATCGAGCTGTCGGAGCGCGTCGCGGCCGCCGACGAAGACGTGCATCCTCATGAGCTGCAGGCGATCAAGCTGTTGCGCCTGCTGACGCTGGTGCTGCCGCGCGCGAAGCCGGTGGGGCCTGCCGCGGTGAGCGCGGCCGCCGGGGCGGGAGCATGAGCGCAGCTTCGGACGAGCAAAAGACGCGAGCCGAGGGCGCCAATGGCCAGCCGGCCGGCGGCGACCCGCGACTCGACGCGCTCGTCCATCGGCTGCCGCCGCGCCTCGGCCGTACCGTCGATTATCTCCTGCAACCATCCAGCCGTTGGGTGCGGATTCCCTCGGGTGCTCTGCTCGTGGTCGGTGGCGTGCTGTCCTTCCTGCCGGTGCTCGGCATCTGGATGCTGCCGCTCGGCCTCGCGCTGCTCGCCGAGGACGTGCCGGCGCTGCGTGCGTCGCGCTCAAAGGTCTTCGATTGGATCGAGCACCGCAAGCCGCATTGGCTGGACCCATCCGCGCTGAATAACAACCAGTCATGACCGAATTCATCCCCTCCGACGCGCTGACTGCGCTGCTCCAGGTGATTCTGATCGATCTCGTGCTCGCCGGCGACAATGCCGTCGTCATTGGGCTTGCCGCGGCGGGTTTGCCGGCCGAGCAGCGCCGCCGTGCCATCGTCCTCGGCATCGTTGCCGCCACTGGCCTGCGCATCGTCTTCGCCGGCGTTGCGACCCAGCTGCTCCAGGTGATCGGGCTGCTGCTGGCGGGTGGCGTCTTGCTGCTGTGGGTATGCTGGAAGATGTGGCGGGAGCTGCGCGAGCAGGCCGTGCATTCCGGCCAGCTTGCGTCCAGTCAGCTTGCGTCCCGTCATGGCGGCGGCGCGGCCAGCGCTGGGGTGCAGCGAAAAACCTTCGGGCAGGCGGCGATGCAGATCGTCGCCGCCGACGTCTCGATGTCGCTCGACAACGTGCTCGCTGTTGCGGGCGCCGCACGCGAGCATCCCTACATCCTGGCGTTTGGTCTGTTGCTGTCGGTCGCGTTGATGGGCGCCGCCGCCGATCTGCTTGGACGGGTGCTGCAGAAGCAGCGCTGGATCGCCTATGTCGGTCTCGCCATCATCCTCTACGTCGCCTTCGCGATGATCTATCGCGGCTCGCTCGAGCTCGCGCCGGTCATTGCAAGTCTCTAAGTCCCGCCTTCGTTTTCTGCCTTCGCCTTCCTGGAGTGACCGATGTCGTCTGAGCCCAACGCACCTTCAGCGCGCCTTACCCAGCAGCCGCCGATCGGCCTGTTTCCGCGGCTGATCTTCGGCTCGCGCTGGCTGCAATTGCCGCTCTATGTCGGTCTGATCGTCGCGCAGGCGGTCTACGTGCTGCTGTTTCTCAAGGAGCTCTGGCACCTGGTCGCGCACTCCTTCGACGCCAGCGAGCAGCAGATCATGCTGGTCGTGCTCGGCCTCATCGACGTCGTCATGATCTCCAACCTGCTGGTGATGGTGATCGTCGGCGGCTACGAGACGTTCGTTTCGCGCCTCAATTTGCGCGGTCATCCGGACGAGCCGGAATGGCTCAGCCACGTCAATGCCAGCGTGCTCAAAATCAAGCTTGCGATGGCGATCGTCGGCATCTCGTCGATCTCGTTGCTTCGGACCTTCATCGAGGCCGGCAATCTCGGCACCACGCGCAGCAATTTCACCGAGAGCGGTGTGATGTGGCAGGTGCTGATCCACCTGACCTTCATCCTCTCCGCGATCGGTATCGCCTGGGTCGACCGGCTCAGCGACAATGGTCATCGCAAGGAGAATGGTCACGCCACCTGCGGATAGGCTGCGTTCTCCCGCCGCTCGCGCTCGCCGAGCTCGCGTACCAGTTCCTGGAGGAACGATTCGGTATGGGCGGGCAGGGTGCGCTCGGCGCGGACATAGATGCCGAGATCCGACCACACCGGGCTGCCGGCGTTGTCGAGCGGCAGGAACACGATCTGTCCCTCGCGCGACAGCCTGTTGATGCCGAGCTGGGTCTGGAACGCAACGCCAACACCGCGCGCGGCCAGCTCCCGCATCAAGTCGATCGAATTGGCCTGAATCGCAGGCTCCGGCGTTTCGGACAGCTGCGCGATCAGCGGCTGGAGCAGATGGTAGATCGACAGCTCGGGCAGCGCGTGGATGACGGGAAAGGCGAGGCATTGCTCCAGCGTGACCGTCTTGCGCCGCGCCAGCGGATGCTCGCGCGCGACCAGCGCGCCGAGGCGAAACCGTTTCAATGCGACCTGCCGCAGATCCGGCGGATGCCTGAGCGCGATGGCGATGCCGATGTCGGCCTCGCCCCGACGCAAGGCTTCGAGCACGTCGGACGATCCCATCACTTCGGTGGTGAAGCTGACGCGCCGCGCCCGGCTGCGGTGCGAGGCGATCAAATCCGGCAACACGGACTCGGTGAGGGACTCGATACAGGCGATGCTGACCGTGCCGTGCCATGCGCCGGACAGGGACGCCACGTCCGAGCGGAAGCGGTCGAGGTCCTGCAGCACGTTCATGACGTGGCGGGCAAGCATCTCGCCGACCGTCGTCAGGGTCAGGCCGCGCGCGGTCCGTTCGAACAAAGGTGATCCAACCTCTTGTTCAAGCTTGAGAATTTGGCGGCTGACCGCGGACGAGGCGACGTTCAGGAGGCGCGCTGCGGCCCGGATCGAGCCGGTGCGGCGGACCGCGTGGAAGTACTGGATGGAAGGCGAGTGAAAGCGCATGGGACCCCTGGCGCCACTATAGCTGATGCCGAAACGGCATCAACATGTACGAAATTCTCTGCCTTTTGAGAGCGCTGATTTCACCCTAGTGTCACGTGCTGACGGGCCTGTCGGGCCCGCGCGGCGACGCGCCCGCAACGATGCGGTGGGGGATTTTGGGGTGAACGAGACGATCGCTCGCGAGCTGGAGCACGGGCCGGATGCCCGTCTCGTCGACCGCCGCCGCGCGGCCGCCTATGTCGGCGTGACCGCAGGCCGCTTCGAACAGCTGGTGCGCGACAACGTCGTGCCGCCGCCGGTGATGGTCGACAACAAGCGGCGCTGGCCGATCGCGCTGCTCGACGAAGCCAGGGACGCGGTCGGCAGCAGCATGCAGCCGCGTGCCGTGGCGCGAGACGATGCCGATGCGCGTCCCTGCGAACGCGACGCGGTGCCGTCCTCGCGCGAGCTGCCCGATCATGCCTGGTTCGAGCAGCGCGCGAGCTTCGTGCAGCGCGTCCGTCGTTCGCTGCTCTCGGGCAACGAGATCCGCCTGCTGCGCGAGTTCAAGCTGCTCAAGCAGAACCAGATCAGCATGCACGGCTACTATGGCAGCTTCGAAGCGCTGATGGTGCGCGGCTATATCGTCGAAATCGATCGCAAGCCGCCGTCGAGCCGTCCGCTCGTCACTTATCGCCTGACCGCGCCGGGCGAGCAGGTGATTGCCGCGCTCAAGGATGAGTAGAAGCGGCTGTGATTGCGGCGGTCAGGCGGGCTCTCCTTTTGGAGATCGATAAAATTGTCCGCAATTTGGTCGGCAGCGGCAAACCCTGCGCACAAGAAGGGCATTGCTTTAAACCTCGACTTGGGAACCGGCGTGCATCCTCACCGCAAAAGGTTGGGGCATCAGCATGTCAGTTCTCAAGGAGATCGTCGTCGCGGTCGTCGGAGTCTACGCGCTCCTGTTCGTCGGCGACACATTGTTCGGGGTCGGCGAGGCGCGCTTCGACGATTCCTATTACAGCGCCAGCTTCTACGCGCCGAAGCCGCAGGAATTCCGCTTCGCCGGCGACACACCGCCCGCGGCCCGCGTCAGCGACGCCTTTGCGCAGTTCTCTCCGGCAGAGGCGAAGCCGAACAAGCGCTACTCGTCGCTGACGACGTTCATCCGTTAAGCTCGGCCGCGTGGCTGCCAGGATGCTGTCCCGCGCGCTGCGGGACGAGCAGCAGGCACACCACCATGAACGCCGCGATCACGGCGGAGGCCAATGGTCGGCTGAGCGCAAGCCCGCCGTGATCGAGCGGCTTGTCGAGAAAATCGCCGACGGTTGCGCCCAGCGGACGGGTCAGGATGAACGCAGCCCAGAACAGCGTCACGCGTGAGACGCGGGTCCAGAAATACAGTGCCGCGATCACGGCCAGCCCTGCCGCGAAGATCAGCGCGCCGCCGCGATAGCCCATATCTCCGGTGTCGGCGATCCAGTCGCCGAGCGCCGTGCCCAGCGTCTGCGAGAAGGTGATCGCGCCCCAATAGAACGCCTCGACACGGGGCGTGCTGACGCTGTTGACCGCGATTGTTCCCTCCGCGCGATACCAGAGGCCGAGCACCAGCACGAGGCAGGCGAGCAGCAGCGTCGAGCCGCCCGTGTAGCCGATGCCGAGCGAGCGGTCGGCGAAGTCGGCCATCGTCGTGCCGAACGTCGTCGAGGCCACGATGGTCGCCCAATACAACGCCGGCTGGAATTTGCTTGCACGGATTTGCGCGGCGACCAGGACGATCATCGCCGCCAGGAACAGGCATGTGCCCGCGAGGTAGCCCCAGTTCAGCGTCATCGTGACGGTGTCACCGCCGGTCTCGCCCAGCGTTGTGGCCGCGATCTTGATGATCCAGAAACCGAGCGTGACTTCGGGCACCTTGCTTTCGCCAAAGGGCGCGCTGCGGGCGTGATCTTCCATGATGTCCTCATCGTCCGATGCGAGAAACGCGATCGGCACGTTGCCTGGCGCTTGGCAACGGCCAGGGTGGACATCAGTTTCATTGTGACGGCGAGGCGGCGATCCGCCTCAATGATCTGTGATCGTCACTCCCCCTGGATCCATTCCGCGACGCCACGCCACAGCGTGTCGCGGTGCTCAGGGCGGAAGAAGCCGAAATGGCCGATCGTCTTGGCGCCGACGTCTGACGGCCGCACCGTCAGCACGTCCGGCTTGATCGCGGTGAAGCCTGACGTGAGCAACTCGACCGCAGGCCGCGTCGCCCAGGGATCGTCGGAGAAGCAGAGCGCGCGCATCTCACCCTTGAACCTGGCAAAGTTCTCCAGCGCCGGCAGTTTTGAATCGAACAGATAGCGCGGGCTCGAGACCCACTCGGCCCATTGCAGGAACACGCCCTTGGGCAAATCCTCGCCGATGCCCGCCCAGCCCGGGGCGTAGCCGAGCGCGTGGACCAGCGGCACGCCAATCAGGTTCATGAAGGCGAACACGCGATATTTTTCCGGCGACGTCATCAGCCGCCAGGTCGCGGCCTGCGAGGCCACGAACGCCGCGCGCGAAACTTCGCTGTTGTTCTCGATCAGCCCGAGCGCCTGGCCTCCGAAGGAGTGGCCGACATAAGCGAGAGGAAGTGTGTTGTAGCGCTCGCGCATCCAGCGCACCGCGGCGGTCACATCCTGCGCCGCCCAGTCCGACATCGAGGCCTTGAAGCCGACCAGCGATTTGGGCCGGTTGTAGCCGACCATCGCCGGCAGCCGGGAGTCGCCAATGCCGCGATAATCATAGGTCAGCACTGCGCAGCCGCGATGCGCGAGATAGGAGGCGAAGCCGCGATAGATCTTGCGCGTGACGGCGGTCGCCGAATTGATCAGGACGGCATGGCGCTTGGCGCCGCGCGGCAGGAACAGGGTGCCGGTCAGCGCATACCCGTCGGTCGCCGGGAAGGTGATCTCGTCGATGAAAACGTCGTCCAGTGGCGCGTCCATGGATGGAAGGTGTCTTGGCGGTTTCCCCTGTGCTTCCTAGCAAATGCGAATTCGGCTTTGCCCGCAAGGGTTTGCATTGCAAAACGGATTTACAACTGGCGGTGTCGCGCCAGCCTGTGTATAAGGCGGCCCTCGCAACCCACAGATCAGGTTGCACTTTTTGCTTCACGGAGAGATTGCGATGTCCGAGCGGTGGACGCCCGAGTCCTGGCGCAGCAAGCCGGTGCTACAGGTGCCCGACTATCCCGACGCCAAGGCCCTGGCCGACGTCGAGGCGCAGCTTGCAACCTTTCCGCCGCTGGTGTTTGCCGGCGAGGCGCGCAACCTGAAGAAGGCGCTGGCCCGCGTTGCCGCCGGCGACGCCTTCCTGCTCCAGGGTGGCGATTGCGCCGAGAGCTTTGCCGAGCATGGCGCCAACAATATCCGCGACTTCTTCCGCGTGCTGCTGCAGATGGCGGTGGTGCTGACCTATGCCGGCGCGGTGCCGGTGGTGAAGGTCGGCCGCATCGCCGGCCAGTTTGCCAAGCCGCGGTCTTCGCCGACCGAGAAGGTCAACGGGGTCGAGCTGCCCAGCTATCGCGGCGACATCGTCAACGACATCGCCTTCACCAGGGAAGCGCGCGTGCCGGATCCGCAGCGTCAGCTGATGGCCTATCGCCAGTCGGCCGCGACACTGAACCTGCTCCGCGCCTTCGCCACCGGCGGCTACGCCAATCTCGGCAGCGTGCATGAATGGATGCTCGGCTTCCTGAAGGATTCGCCGCAGTCCCGCCGCTACAAGGAACTGGCCGACCGCATCTCGGATGCGCTCAATTTCATGCGCGCCTGCGGCCTCGATCTGGAGAGCCATCCGGAGCTGCGCGCCACCGATTTCTACACCAGCCACGAGGCGCTGCTGCTCGGCTACGAGCAGGCCATGACCCGGGTCGATTCGACGACCGGCGACTGGTACGCGACCTCGGGCCACATGATCTGGATCGGCGACCGCACCCGCCAGCTCGATCACGGCCATGTCGAATATTTCCGCGGCATCAAGAACCCGATCGGCCTGAAATGCGGCCCGTCGCTGAAGCCGGACGAGTTGCTGAAGTTGATCGACGTGCTCAACCCCGACAACGAGCCGGGCCGGCTGACCCTGATCAACCGCTTCGGCTCCGACAAGGTCGCCGATCATCTGCCGGGCCTGATCCGCGCCGTGAAGCGCGAGGGCAGGGTCGTCGTCTGGTCGTGCGATCCGATGCACGGCAACACCATCACCTCCACGTCAGGCTACAAGACGCGGCCGTTCGACCGCGTGCTGTCGGAAGTGAAGTCGTTCTTCACGATCCACGCTGCTGAAGGCACCCATGCCGGCGGCGTGCATCTCGAGATGACCGGCCAGGACGTCACCGAGTGCATCGGCGGCGCCCGCGCCATCACCGACGAGGATCTCAACGACCGCTACCATACGGTCTGCGATCCCCGCCTCAATGCGGAGCAATCCATCGACATGGCCTTCCTGGTTGCGGAACTGCTGAAGCAGGAACGCGCCGGCAAGGTCCGGCCGATGCCGGCCGCCGCGGGGCTCTAAGACCTTGCTGCGGATCTGGAAGGCGACGATCAACTCCCGCAACGGAATGGCATTTGCGTTCCGCTCGGAGCAGGCCATCCGTGAGGAGGTCTTTGCGCTGATCCTGTCGCTGCCTGTGGCCTGGTTCGTCGCTGCGACCGCGACGCGCGCGGTCGAGCTGGTCTGCTCGGTCGCCTTCGTGCTCGTGGTCGAGCTGCTCAACACCGCGATCGAGAAGCTCGCCGACCGGCTGACCATGGATCACGACAAGCAGATCGGTCGGGTCAAGGACATGGGCTCGGCCGCCGTCGGCGTTGCGTTGCTGATGGCCGGCGCATTCTGGATCATCGCCATTATCGAGCGATTGGGGTTCCTCTGAAGCGCGGCGAGATCGGCGCATGACGGAATACGAATTCAGGCTCACACTGGCGCAGCTCAATCCGGCCGTCGGCGACATCGCTGGCAATGCCGCCAAGGCGCGGGCGGCGCGCGAGAAGGCGCGGGCCGATCTGGCCGACGTCGTCGTATTCCCCGAACTCTTCATCGCCGGTTATCCGCCCGAAGACCTGGTGCTCAAGCCTGCGTTTCAGGGGGCCTGCCGTGCGGCGATCGAGCAACTTGCGCGCGAAACGGCGGATGGCGGACCCGCCATGCTGATCGGCACGCCCTGGGCCGAGGACGGCAAGCTCTACAACGCGTGCGCGCTGCTCGATGAGGGGCGGATCGCGGCGTTGCGCTTCAAAGCGAACTTGCCGAACTACGGGGTGTTCGACGAGAAGCGGCTGTTCGCTCGTGGCGCGCCGTCCGGTCCGGTGACGATCAGCGGGGTGCGGATCGGCGTGCCGATCTGCGAGGATATCTGGCTCGAGGAATCCGAGGATTACGAGAACGTGGTCGAGACGCTGGCCGAGACCGGTGCCGAGATTCTCGTCGTGCCCAACGGATCGCCCTATGCGCGCGACAAGAACGATTTGAGGCTGTCTGTCGCCGTCGCACGTGTGACCGAGAGCGGGCTGCCGTTGGTCTATCTCAACGAGGTCGGCGGCCAGGACGAACTGGTGTTCGACGGCGCCTCCTTCGCGCTGAATGGCGATTTGACCGTCGCGGCGCAGCTGCCGGCGTTCGAGGAGCACGTCACGACGCTGGTTTGGCAGCGGTGGCGCAGCGGCTGGCATTGCGCAGGCGCGATCGCGGCGCAGCCAGAGGGCGATCAGGCCGATTACGCCGCCTGCGTTCTTGGTTTGCGCGACTATGTCGCTAAGAACGGCTTTCCCGGCGTGCTGCTCGGCATCTCCGGCGGCATCGACTCCGCGCTTTGCGCGGCGATTGCCGTCGATGCGCTCGGCGCCGATCAGGTGCACGGCGTGATGCTGCCTTATCGCTACACGGCTGCGCACGCGATTGCCGACGCCGGCGAACTCGCCGGCCATCTCGGCATCCGCTACGAGGTCCTGCCGATCGCGGAAGCCGTGACCGGCTTCGAGGCCATCTTGTCCGGCCTGTTCAAGAACCTGCCGCCCGACATCACCGAGGAGAACCTCCAGGCCCGAACCCGCGGCACGCTTCTGATGGCGATCTCCAACAAGACCGGGCTGATGGTGGTGACGACAGGCAACAAGTCGGAAATGTCGGTCGGCTACGCCACGCTCTATGGCGACATGAACGGCGGCTTCAATCCGATCAAGGACATCTACAAGACGCAGGTGTTCCGCCTGGCAAGCTTGCGGAATTCATGGAAGCCCGATGGCGCGCTCGGACCCGCGGGCGAGGTGATCCCGCCTGACATCATCACGCGGCCGCCAACGGCTGAATTGCGCGAGAACCAGACCGATCAGGATTCGCTGCCGCCTTACGACGTGCTCGATGCGATCCTGGAGCGGCTGGTCGAACGCGAGGAGCCGCTGGAGCAGATCATCGACGCGGGCTTCGACCGCGAGACGGTGACCCGCATCGATCATCTGCTCAATGTCGCCGAATACAAGCGCCGCCAGGCCGCGCCCGGCGTGAAGGTCACGCTGAAGAATTTTGGCCGCGACCGCCGCTATCCCATCACCAACCGCTTTCGCGATCACGGCGAGAAATTGCCCGCACCCGACCAGACGCTGGTCTCGCGCGGCAGCCAGGCGTCGATCGACGCGTTCGAGGGGTGAGTTTCGGCGCCGTGTGGCGAGGCTAACGGTCTTGCCTCACATGGCGCTGTCATCATCCGCGAAAGCGGATGATCCAGTACGCCGCGGCGGACATTGTGAGAACCAATTGCCGCCGCGGAGTACTGGATGCCCCGCCTTCGCGGGGCATGACAGCTGGGTGTGGAGCGAACTACTTCTGCTGCTGCGGCAGGAAGGACGGCCCGACCGAGCGGATCGGCTTGTTCTCCGAGGAAGTCGTTGCGGCGCTCGCATCCGCAGGCGGCGTTGCGGCCGGTGCGGCAGCGGTTGCGGGCGCCGCGCCCTTCTTGGCATTGGCAGGCGTGGCCTTGTTGAGCCGCTGCTGCTGCATCTTCTTGGCACTCTCTTCGGTGACGATGATGTCACCCTGCTGCTCGACCGCCGCCTTGTCGTCGGCTGATTTCAACGCGTCGGCCCAGCTTTGGCCCGCCGCCTTGCACGAGCAGGACGGATTGAACTCGCTGCGGAACTTGAAGGCGGTCGGCAGTGCCGAGTAGGGCTGGCCGCTGATCGAGACCGCCGAGCTCATGTCCTCGCCGGGATTGCGGTGGGCGTAGAGTACGGCTTCGGCCGCCGGGCACAGCGCCTTGCAGGTCTTCTCGTCATCCGGGAAGCGCGCCGGCACGGTCGCAAACGAGATCGGGAAATAGGCGCCGTCGCAGGTGCGCACGCACACGGTGCGATAGGTGCCGGATTGCGGGCCGAGATCGGACGGTGGCGCGCCCGGCGGATTGTTGGGGTTGTTGCCGCCGTTGAACAGATTGCTCAGGAAGTTGCCGCCGCCTTGCGACTGCGCCGCATTGGCATATTGCGGGCCGCAATTGTTCTGCGCGAGCGCCGTCAGCACCGAGCGGCGCTGGTTGTCGCTGCCGCCGCCGGGACCGCCACTGCGCAGGCGTTCGAGATTGGCGGTGATCTGGTCCAGATTGGCGCGCATCTGCTGGATCTGGGTGTTGACCGGACCGCATTGCGCCGACTGGCCATTGAACAGCGAGAAGAAGCCGGAGGAATCGCAGCCCATGCGCTTGGCTTGCATGGTGACGCGGTCGAGCTCGGCCTGCTGCTTGGCCTGGGAGTCCTGGTAGCGGCGGATCTGGTCGTCGCGTGCGGGGTCGCTGCTTCCGCCACGATCGAGCGCGGCGAGCTGTCCTTCCAGCCGCGAACACATCGGGTTCGGGCCGAGGCCGCCCTGGGCGGGCGGCGGCGCGCCGGGCGGGCCGGCCTGTGCAAAGGCGCCAGTGGCGAGCACGACGCTAAGAAGCACGGTGCAGGCGAGCAGGGAGCGGGGACGGGACAGAGACAAAAATTCAGGCATATCCGCCATTCTAGCGAGGTCACGGCCAACAGTGACTTTCCAATAGGATTGGGGGGCCGACGCGCGCCCTCCAATAGCCGCTTACTGCGGCATCGTCACGTCGTTTCAGGGGCCGAGGATGGGTCCTAAGGTCCGCCAGTTCCGAGCAAATTCAGCGCTGGCAGGTGATTGCGACATATTCGTCGCAATGGCCATGGGAGCAGTTTGCGCCGGATTTGGGGACGGAGCCGGTAATTTCGTCGGGATCGACCCGACGGTAGCTTGATGCCTGCGCAAAGTCCCGTGACTGGCAATAGGTGCGGGCGACCTGCGCGCCGCATTTCTCGCCCTTGGCCAGGCACTGGTCCACGCCATAGCCATCCGCTTGGTTGGCGATGATGAACACGCGCGTCTCGGCGAAGGCGCTGGGTGCCACAAGCATCGAGGCGCAGGAAACGAGCGCGAGCAGGGATCGCATGAAAACACCTTGGGGCAAAAAGGAGGACCGCCGGTTCCAGAATGGGCTCAAATGGTTAAGGATGAGGAACCATCGGGGCGGCGCGGCCGCGCTTTGCGGACATAAAGCGGCATTTTCGCGGCTCTCTTGACGAAAGCCGGCCTCATGGCCCATATGACCGGCATGAACGGTCTCCTCGCCATCTGCATTATTTGCCGCGAGATTACGAGCTAGCGATTCGCTGGCTGGAGCCGTCTTTTCTCAACCACATTGAGAGCACTGGACGCCCGGCCAACAGCCGACGGGTGTCCATATGGAATTGCGTCTTTACGATACGCTGAGCCGGGAAAAGCGCGCTTTCGTGCCGCTCGATGCGAAGAATGTCCGCATGTATGTGTGCGGACCGACCGTCTATGACTTCGCCCATATCGGCAATGCCCGTCCGGTCATCGTGTTCGACGTGCTGTTTCGGCTGCTCCGCCACATCTACGGCGAGGCGCACGTCACATATGTCCGCAACATCACCGACGTCGACGACAAGATCAACGACCGTGCCGCGCGGGATTTTCCCGGCCTGCCGCTGAACGAGGCGATCCGCAAGGTCACCGAGCTGACCGGCAAGCAGTTTCACGCCGACGTCGATGCGCTCGGCTGCTTGCGGCCGAGCGTCGAGCCGCGTGCGACCGAGCATATCGGCGAGATGCGTGAGATCATCGAACGGCTGGTCAAGGGCGGCTTCGCCTATGTTGCCGAAGACCACGTGCTGTTCTCGCCGCAGGCGATGAACGCGGCCAATTCATTGCTGCCGGAGTATGGGGCGCTCTCAAATCGCTCGCTGGACGAGATGATCGCCGGCGCCCGTGTGGATGTTGCACCCTATAAGAAAGGGAACACCGACTTCGTACTGTGGAAGCCGTCCAAGTCTGGCGAGCCGTCTTGGCCTTCCCCGGCCGGCATCACCGCGCCGGGACGTCCGGGTTGGCATATCGAGTGCTCCGCCATGGCCTGGAAGCATCTCGGTGAGCACTTTGATATTCATGGTGGCGGTATCGATCTCGTGTTTCCGCACCACGAGAACGAGGTAGCCCAAACTTGCTGCGCCTTCCACCAGCAGCGTATGGCGAACTACTGGATGCACAACGGCTTCCTGCAGGTCGAAGGCGAGAAGATGTCGAAGAGTCTCGGCAACTTCACGACCATCCGTGACCTGCTTTCGGACTGGCCTGGTGAAGTCCTGCGCTTTCAAATGCTAATGACGCATTATCGGTCACCGATCGATTGGACGCGTCATGCGACGGAACAGGCTTCTATCGCACTGGACGGTTTTCAGCAGATCACTGCAACAGCATCACCTGAGCATGGTAACGTCTCTGACGAGGTCTTGGGCGCGCTGCGCGACGATCTCAATACGTCTCAGGCAATAGCCAGTCTTCATCAACTGGCGTCGCGTGCACGCAGTGGCAAGTATCAAGCCGCTGCCGATCTGAGGGCTACCTGCGAGCTTCTGGGATTTGGGCTTAAGGATGTTCGGCTGCAGGACATCTTGCGACGTCAGAGATCGGACATCGACGAAGCTCAAATCAACGCTCTGATTGCCGAGCGTGCGGCTGCACGCGCGCGAAAGGACTTCAAGGAGTCCGATCGCATCCGCGACGAGCTTGCCGCCAAGGGCGTCGTGATCAAGGACGGCAGGGACGCCGACGGCAAGCCGGTAACGACCTGGGAGCTGGCGTGATGGCCCAGGCGCATCCGAAGCCCGCACTTCGGCCGTTCCTGCCGGCCGATGTCCCGATGCTGGCCGCGATCTTCGCAGCCAGCATCGAAGAGCTGACCGGAGACGATTACAGCGAGGCGCAGCAGCAGGCCTGGATGGCGGCGGCGGAAACCGAGGAATTCGGCAAGCGGCTGGCCGCCGACCTGACGCTGATCGCGACGCTCGACGGCTCGCCCGTCGGCTTCGCCTCGCTGCGCGGCGCCGATCACATCCGCATGCTCTATGTGCATCCGGCGGTGAGCCGGCAGGGCATCGCGACCATGCTGGTCGACGCGCTCGAGAAGCTGGCCGGCAGCCGCGGCGCTGCCGCGCTCACCGTCGACGCCAGCGACACCGCCGAGAGCTTTTTCGCCAAGCGCGGCTATGTCGCCATGCAGCGCAACAGCGTCACGGTCAACGACGAGTGGCTCGCCAACACCACCATGAAAAGGACGCTCGGAGCAGCGCAATGAGCAAAGAGCGTGTCCGCCAAGAGCAATCCTCTCTCCGCTCCCTCCCCCCTTGTGGGGGAGGGTTGGGGAGGGGGGTGGCTCCGCACTCCGACCACCCGTGTGGCACCCCCCTCCCGACGATGCTGCGCATCGTCGACCTCCCCCACAAGGGGGGAGGCAACAAGAACGGACGCTCGTGATGAGCTCGGCAAAGTCAAAGAGAGAGCGCCTCTATCTGTTCGACACCACGCTGCGCGACGGCGCCCAGACCAATGGCGTTGATTTCACGCTGACCGACAAGCGGGTCATCGCAGGCATGCTCGACGATCTCGGCATCGACTATGTCGAGGGTGGCTATCCCGGCGCCAATCCGCTCGATACCGAGTTTTTCGGCAGCAAGCCGAAGCTCAATCATGCGCGCTTCACCGCCTTCGGCATGACGCGGCGGGCCGGGCGCTCGGTCTCCAACGATCCCGGCGTTGCCGGGCTTCTGGAAGCCAAGGCGGATGCGATTTGCTTCGTCGCAAAATCCTCCGCCTATCAGGTGCGCGTCGCGCTGGAGACGACCAAAGAGGAAAACCTCGCTTCGATCCGCGACAGCGTCGCGGCGGCAAAGGCCGCCGGCCGCGAGGTCATGCTCGACTGCGAGCATTTTTTCGATGGCTACAAGGAAGACTCCAGCTTCGCGCTCGCCTGCGCCAAGGCGGCCTATGACGCAGGCGCGCGCTGGGTGGTCTTGTGCGACACCAATGGCGGCACCATGCCGAACGAGGTCGAGGCCATCGTTGCCGAGGTGACCAAGCACATCCCCGGCGACCATGTCGGCATCCACGCCCACAACGACACTGAACAGGCAGTGGCGAATTCGCTTGCCGCCGTGCGCGCCGGAGCGCGGCAGATCCAGGGTACGCTGAACGGTCTCGGCGAGCGCTGCGGCAACGCCAATCTCTGCTCGCTGATCCCGACGCTGAAATTGAAGAGGGAGTTTGCGGACGCCTTCGAGGTCTCGGTCACGCCGGAGAAGCTGGCGACGCTCGTCAAAGTCTCGCGCACGCTCGACGACATGCTCAACCGTGTGCCGAACCGGCATGCCGCCTATGTCGGCGAGAGCGCCTTCGTCACCAAAACCGGCATCCACGCCTCCGCGGTGATGAAGGATCCGCAGACCTATGAGCATGTGCTGCCGGAGACGGTCGGCAATCATCGCAAGGTGCTGGTATCGGACCAGGCTGGCCGCTCCAACGTCATGGCCGAGCTCGACCGCGCCGGCATCGCGTACGAGAAGAGCGATCCGAAACTGACGCGCCTTGTCGAGGAGCTGAAGGAGCGCGAGGCGCAAGGCTATGCCTATGAATCCGCCAACGCCTCGTTCGATCTGCTGGCGCGCCGCACGCTCGGCAAGGTGCCGCATTATTTCGAGGTCGAGCAGTTCGACGTCAATGTCGAGCAGCGCTACAATTCGCACGGCGAGCGCGTCACTGTCGCGCTCGCCGTGGTCAAGGTCGATGTGGCCGGCGAACGTCTGATCTCGGCCGCCGAAGGCAACGGTCCCGTGAACGCGCTCGACGTTGCGCTGCGCAAGGATCTCGGCAAGTACCAGAAATACATCGAGGGTTTGACGCTGATCGACTACCGCGTCCGTATCCTCAACGGCGGCACCGGCGCCGTCACGCGCGTCCTGATCGAGAGCGAGGACGAGAACGGCGATCGCTGGACCACGGTCGGCGTGTCCCCGAACATCATCGATGCCTCGTTCCAGGCGCTGATGGATTCGGTGATCTACAAGCTCGTGAAGTCCGGCGCGCCGGCGTAGGTGACGGTGGTGCGGCAAATACCGTCATTGCGAGCGCAGCGATGCAATGACGAGGAGAGAGGGGCGTGACCAATGATCGATCACATCTCCGTCGGCGTCAGCGAACTCGAACGCGCCGTCAGGTTCTACGAGGCCACGCTCGCCGCGCTCGGCCTCACGCGTCTCGTCACGCGGCCGCGCACGGTCGGCTTTGGCAAGAGCTATCCGGAATTCTGGATCAACTTACGCGAGGCCATGCCGCATGTAGCGCCGGAGAGCGGCGTGCACATCTGCCTGCGTGCGAAGACGACAGGCGAGGTCGATGCATTCCACGCTGCAGCGCTCGCAAGCGGTGGCGCATCCGACGGCGCGCCGGGCATCCGCCCGCACGATCGCGTGCGCTACTACGCGGCGTTCGTCACGGATCCTGACGGCAACCGCATCGAGGCGGTGACGTTTCCGCAGGAGTAGCGCATGATCCGGAAAAGTGTGTAGCGGTTTTCCGAAAAGATCATGCGCCAACAAAAGGCTCTTACAGCTTGCGCGCGACGTCCGGCGCCATCTGCGTTTCCGCCTCGGCGATCTGGGCCGCAGCCGACTTCAGCTTGGGCAGGATGTCCTCGACGCGATCGGCCTTGAGTATATCGACCGACAGGCCGGCGCGGATGAACTCGGTGTGGCGCATATGCGACAGCAGTGAGAACAGCGGTTCCCAGAAATTGTCGATATTGGCGAGCAGCACCGGCTTGGCGTGACGGCCAAGCTGTTTCCAGGTCAATTGCTCGACCAGTTCCTCCAGCGTGCCGACGCCGCCCGGCAGCGCCACGAAGGCGTCGGAGCGTTCGAACATCAGCCGCTTGCGCTCATGCATGTCGGGGGTGACGATCATCTCCTGCACCCGGGTCAGCGCGTTCTCGCGCTTGCGCAGGAATTCGGGAATGATGCCGGTGACGGTGCCGCCGTGATCCAGCACCGAGGTGGCGACCGAGCCCATCAGGCCCAGTGAGCCGCCGCCATAGACCAGACGGATGTTGTTCTCGGCGAGCGCCTTGCCGAACGCCTTGGCGCCTTCGGTGAAGTGGGGATTGGTTCCGGGACCGGAGCCGCAATAGACACAGACGGTTTTGATCGTGCTCATTGATGCCATGATGCATTGCAGCGAAGGGCCGTCAAGCCCTTCCGGTGATTCGGACTACCCGGAAATCTACCGGTAAATGACGACAAACAATCGAAGATTCGCCATCTGGCTGGGTGCGCTTGCCCACGGAAGCTTCTATATGACGAACGAAAATCGCAAATCGCGCCGCCCCGCATCCGGCGGGCCTTTCAGGATTCTTGATGAGCCCACCTCATTCGCCCCACGTTCCCGACGTGCCCGAGCCTTCCGGCGGACCGCTGGAGCGAGCCACCCTGATAGGCACGCTGGCCCATCTGTGGCCCTATATCTGGCCCGGCGACCGCGCCGACCTGAAGATGCGGGTGGTCTGGTCGGTCGTGCTGCTGCTCGCGGCCAAGCTGATCACGCTGACGGTGCCGTTCAGCTTCAAATGGGCGACGGACGCACTGACGGGCGCCAACACCGCGCCGCTGCAGGCCAGCAATTGGCACCTCTGGGTGGTTGCATCGCCGCTGCTCCTGACTGCGAGCTACGGCGTCATGCGCATCGTGATGGCGGTGCTGACGCAATGGCGCGACGGCATCTTCGCGCGCGTCGCCATGCACGCCGTGCGCAAGCTTGCCACCATCACTTTCGTCCACATGCACGAGCTGTCGCTGCGCTTTCACCTGGAGCGCAAGACCGGCGGCCTGACCCGCGTTCTCGAGCGCGGCCGCTCGGGCATCGAGGTCATCGTCCGCATGGTGATCCTGCAGCTGATCCCGACCATCGTCGAGGTCAGCTTGCTGGTGGCCGTGCTGCTCTGGCAATTCGACTGGCGCTACGTCGTCGCGACCCTGATCACGGTCGCGGTCTACATGTACTACACCTACATTGCGACCGAGTGGCGGATCGGCATCCGCCGCAAGATGAACGATTCCGACACCGAGGCGAACACCAAGGCGATCGACTCGTTGCTCAATTACGAAACCGTCAAATATTTCGGCGCCGAGGCCCGCGAAGCCCAGCGTTACGACAAGTCGGTCGCGCGCTACGAAGACGCGAGCATCCAGACCTACACGTCGCTGGCGGTGCTCAACACCGGCCAGGCCGTGATCTTCACGCTGGGCTTGACCGCCACCATGCTGATGTGCGCGATCGGCGTGCGCAACGGCACCAATACGGTCGGCGATTTCGTGCTGGTCAACGCCATGATGATCCAGCTCTACCAGCCCTTGAATTTCATGGGCATGGTCTATCGCGAGATCAAGCAGGCGATCATCGACATCGAGAAGATGTTCAGCGTGATCGGCCGCGAGGCCGAGATCAAGGATATGCCCGATGCAAAGCCGCTGGTGGTTTCCGCCGGCAATGTGCGTTTCGAGGACGTTCGCTTTGCCTATGACCCGGCACGGCCGATCCTCAAGGGTATCAGCTTCGAGGTGCCGGCCGGCAAGACGGTTGCGATCGTCGGCCCGTCGGGCGCCGGCAAGTCGACCATCTCGCGGCTCCTGTTTCGTCTGTACGACATATCCGGCGGCAAGATCCTGATCGACGGCCAGGATATTCGCGAAGTCACGCAGGCCTCATTGCGCGCCGCGATCGGCATGGTGCCGCAGGACACGGTGCTGTTCAACGACACCATCCGCTACAACATCCGCTACGGCCGCTGGGACGCCAGCGACGCCGAAGTGGAGGAAGCTGCGAGCCTCGCGCAGATCGACCGTTTCATCCGCATGGCGCCGTTGGGCTACGAGACCCAGGTCGGCGAGCGCGGCCTGAAGCTGTCGGGCGGTGAAAAGCAGCGCGTCGCGATCGCGCGCACGGTCTTGAAAGCGCCGCCGATCCTCGTCCTGGACGAGGCGACGTCGGCGCTCGATACCCACACCGAGCACGAGATCCAGGGCGCGCTCGACCGTGTCGCCAAGAACCGCACCTCGCTGGTGATCGCGCACCGGCTCTCGACCATCGTCGGTGCCGACGAAATCATCGTGCTCGACCAGGGCCGTATCGCCGAGCGCGGCACCCATTCGAGCCTTCTCGCGCAGGGCGGTCTCTACGCCAGCATGTGGAACAGGCAGCGCGAGGCCGAGGCGGCGCGCGAGAAACTGGCCCGGATGGCCGACTCGAGCGAGGCGCCCAACCGGGAGCCTCCGCCGGTCGAGGACGCCCTGACGGTGCCCGCGGCCGCGGAGTGAGCTTGTCTCCGGTCCCAACTCTGGCCTAAACAGGCCCACCGCGCGCGACGACCCGCGCCAGCAACCCCTGAGCGGCAGATAGCGATGTCCATTCTCGATTCGATCCAACGTCAGATTCCGCCGATCCACAAGGAGGGCTACCCCTTTATCGGCATCTTCGCGCTGGTGAGCATCATCCTGATGTGGCTGTGGTCGCCGCTGGGCTGGATCGGCACGATCCTGACCGTCTGGTGCGCGCTGTTCTTCCGCGATCCGGTGCGCGTGACGCCGGTGCGGGACGGCCTCGTGGTGTCGCCCGCCGACGGCCGGGTCTCGATGATCACCATGGCGCTGCCGCCGGCCGAGCTCGGGCTCGGCGACCGGCCGCTGCCGCGCATCTCGGTGTTCATGAGTGTGTTCAATTGCCATGTGAATCGCAGCCCCGTCGCGGGCAGGGTGGACCGCATCGCCTACCGGCCCGGCCTGTTCATCAATGCCGAGCTCGACAAGGCGAGCGAGGACAATGAGCGCAACTCGCTGGTCATCTCGACGCCGCAGGGCCGCATCGGCGTGATCCAGATCGCAGGCCTCGTGGCCAAGCGAATCGTGTGCTTCGTCAAGGAAGGCCAGGCGGTCGGCGCCGGTGAACGGTTCGGCCTGATCCGCTTCGGCTCGCGGCTCGACGTCTATCTGCCGGTCGGCACCAAGGCGCTGGTGTCGGAGGGGCAGACTGCGATCGCCGGCGAAACGATCCTGGCAGACCTGACCGGGGACGACCCGGCCCGTGCCTATCGCGCCAGTTAACCAATAGTCGCGGTTCCACCGCGATGGCGGAGGCGAAAGCGGCTTGCTATATCCCACTGTGAGGTGAGGACGAGCCATGACGCCCTTTGACGTGAGAGACCCCGACATCCGCCGCCGCCGGTTCCGCCCAATCCCGGTGCGGATGCTGGTGCCCAACGTCATCACGCTACTGGCGATCTGCGCTGGCCTGACGGCGATCCGGCTCTCGATCGAAGGGCGGATGACGCTCGCCGTCTACGCCATTGTGTTCGCAGCCGCGCTCGACGGCATCGACGGCCGCATCGCGCGCCTGATCAAGGGCCAGTCCAAATTCGGCGCCGAGCTCGACAGCCTCGCCGACTTCGTCAATTTCGGCGTCGCGCCCGGCCTGATGCTGTATTTCTGGCAGCTGCACGAGCTCGGCAATGCCGGCTGGATCGCGGCCATGGTGTTTGCCATCTCCATGTGCCTGCGGCTTGCGCGCTTCAACGCCACGCTGGACGATCCGAACAAGCCGGCCTTTGCCGCCAATTTCTTCACCGGCATGCCGGCGCCGGCCGGCGCAATTACCGTGATGCTGCCGATCTACGCAGCGTTCCTGGATCTTGGGCGCTGGCCCGCGTCGCTCACGGCGGCCTACACGTTGTTGATTGCCTTCCTGATGGTGTCGCGCCTGCCGGTATTCTCCGGCAAGAGCATGCGTATGCGGGTGCCGCCGGAACTGGTGTTGCCGGCATTCGTCGCGGTCATCTTCTTCATCGCGCTTCTGATCAGCTATCCCTGGTACGTGCTCTCGATCGGCACGGTGTCGTATCTGGCCTCACTGCCGCTCGGTTTCAAATCCTATCGCGACCAGGCCCGCGCGGCGGAGGCCGCGGCGCCGGCAGCGGGCGAGGTCTCGTCGCCCCCCTCGGCGCCGACGATGGCAAGCCTGTCCGAGCCGCCGCTCGACGACGACGATCGGCCCGGGCGGCTGCACTGAGCGATCGCAGGCGGATATCTGCCATGAGAGCGCCTGAGTTGGGTCGAGACCCGATCTCGGCTATATCGCGCTGGACCGGCGGCATCGCGTCAATCAGCCGCCAATCTGGGAGAAAACGCCGTGACCAATACCGCGACCGGGCCGCTGCCCGCTTCCGTCCTTGAAGCGCTGGGCCGCTATGACACGCCGACGATCTGCAATGCCATGGAGATCGTGGCGCCCGAGCGCCGGTTGATCGGCTACACCACCAAGCAGCTGGTCTGCCCGTTCCCGAATCTGCCGCCGATCGTCGGTTATGCCCGCACCGTCGCGATCCGCTCGGTGCTGAAGTCCTCGCTGCCGGCCGACGAGCAGTCGAAGCGCCGGATCGAATATTACGAATATGTCGGCACTGGCCACGGCCCGCGCATCTCGGTGATCCAGGATATCGACGGCCCCGACGTCGGCTACGGCGCGTTCTGGGGCGAAGTTCAGAGCAACGTGCACAAGGCGCTCGGCTGCCTCGGCGTCATTACCGACGGCTCGATCCGCGATATCCCGCAATGGGCCCCGGGCTTCCAGGCACTCGCCGGCTCGATCGGCCCGTCGCATGCGTGGGTGCATGCGGAGAGCTTTGGCGGCGAGGTGCGCGTCGCCGGCATGACCGTGAGGTCGGATGATCTGATCCACGCCGATCAGCATGGCGCGATCATCATCCCGCTCGAGGTTGCCGCAAAACTCCCCGAGGCTGCCGAGCTCTGCGGCCGCCGCGAAACGCCGATCCTCGAGATCGCGCGCAGCCCCGACTTCTCGCTGGAGAAGCTCAAGGCCGCGCTGAAGCGCTCGGCGGAGATCCACTGACCGAACCGCGCATGTCGGGTCACCAATGTCGTCAACGCTGGTGACCCGGATGCTGCATTGAACGCCTTCTCGCTGCCGAAACGACCGCGACGCTGTCAACGGTGTCTCGCGAAAATCTGGCGTCGCTTCCTTCAAATTTCAGTCATGCATCCTTGAGTTGAATGTCTCGGCGCACCTCGCTACAACAAGGCCTCGTCGAGGGTTGTTCCGATCGGCGCGGGGGCAGTGGTGGGCCGGGTACAGCGTTGGACGCAAGGCTTTTTGACGGATTTTCGTCGTTCCGGCGTCGGTCTTGGGTTCTCGATTGCAGGCCATGTGATCATTGCGCTGCTCCTGTTGCTCGAGCTTTTTGCTCGGTTCGAGCCGCTCCCGCCTACTGTAACTCCCGTGGAAGTCGTGATCGAGAAGCCTCCAGAGGCGCCGCCTCAAAAGGACGCTTCGAACGCGCAGAATAGTTTGGATGACCGTCTGCCCACCATTGCGGATGACGACAAGCGGGCCAAGGCGCCGCTCGCAGCTTTGAACGTCAATGGTGTCGATCGCCCAAAGCAGCCCGGGCGCGATGGCAGTGACCCCAGTTCGGTTTTGGCCGGACTTCCACTCCCAACAGGAGACAGTGGGCCGACCGCTGGCGGTACGCCAAGTCAATCACGGGTCGCAATCGCGGCGCCTATCGGCCCTGCCTTGCCGCAGACAACAGCGCGCGTGCCCGGCGAAGACGACTACAACGCGCTCAAAGAGCAAAAGGTTATGTGCGGGATCATGGCCAGGACTGCGATGCGAACTGCTCCAGTTCGGGTGCAAGCGAGGGTGACGGCTCTCCTGACTGAGGCCCAAAGTGTCGCCGGGACTCGATCGACCCAGGCCGATCGGGACAGACGTACGAACCCGAAATATTTGAGAAATCAGTATGTCTCGGTACAGACAACGGAAGGAGACAGGAGGGGCGTTGCGCTTCCTCCCGGATTGGTCGTGAATGTCGGCGACATGATTGAATTCGACCGGGGATACATCGATCCGTCGGACTCCTGCCAATTCATCCCGAACCTTGCTGTCCGCAAGCTTTGAGGACGTGACCGGCGCTCGCTAGAGAGAGCGTGAATCGGACTTTGGAGCAGGGCCGCATCGTTGAGCGCCATAGGTCTCCATCAGCTTTTGCGCGCGCGCCGTGTTGCGCGAGGGCGGATCTATGGCGATCCAGCTCATGATGGTCTCCACCGCGTCGCATGGTCGGTCCAGGGAGGCATAGAGGTTGGCGAGCTCGAGAAAGACCCATTCTCCGACCTGGCGTGGGGATGGGCTGAGTTGGATCGTCGACTTGTATTCGTTCACGGCTTCCGCGCCGCGGCCGGCGGCGACCAGCGCCTTGCCGCGGAAATAGTGGAAATTCGCGATCTCCGGCCTTGCTGACGTCAGTGCGTTCGCGACGGCGAGTGCCTTTTCGGTGTCGCCGACCTTGAGGAAGAGTCCGCCGGCCGTTGCCTGCTCGCCTTCGCTCCCGGGGCAGGACAGGCTGAAGCCCATCAGCGCCGAAGCAGCCAGCCGCTGCTCTCCGTTCGCGGCCAGGACGTTGGCGAGCGAAGCGATGGCTTGGTGGTCGCACTTTTCATGGATAAGCCGCGTCAAGGCACCGGCCACACGATCTTCAGCGAACAGACGCGGGGGCAGGGCGGAAATTCCCAATTGCCGATAGGTCGTTGCGAACTGTTGTTGCGACGGTGCCAGGCCGGACATCTCTTCGAGCGCATAGAACGCACGCTTGGCGCTGTCGCTGAATGTGTAGCCCATGAGGGCGAGGATGACAGCGCCAACGAACAGCAGGAGAATGCGGGTCGACCAATCGCTCGACGCAGGCGCGGGCACGAGCCGCTGGCCGGGCGTCACAAGCGGCGGTTCGGATTCAATTTGCATGACACGCCCAAGCGGCATTGCTGGAACATATTTGAATGCCGAGTATGCACACAAGTAAAGGGCTAGTCAGCCCAGAGCAATCGCCGGATTGGCCCCCGGCAGGAGCAATTCGATTCCAGAGCCTGGAGTGACGACATGGACATGCGCGGCAGGACGGTACTCATCACGGGCTCGACCGATGGGGTCGGGCGCCATGTTGCGACCCATTTGGCCGCCGAAGGCGCGAATGTCCTGATCCATGGGCGGAGTTCCGAGCGCGCCAAGGCGTTGATTGATGAGATCGTGAAGGCCGGTCATGTGGCGCCGACCTTCTATCAGGCTGATTTGTCGTCGATGGCAGGCACGCGCGAGCTCGCCGCGGCGGTGACCCGAGATCACAAACGTCTCGACGTCTTCGTCAGCAATGCCGGCATCGGCTCGCAGAACGACGGGCCGCAACGGCAAGAGAGCCGCGACGGTCACGAACTGCGATTTGCCGTGAACTATCTCTCCGGCTTCCTGCTCGCCCATCTGCTATTGCCGCTGTTGAAGGCTGCCGCGCCCTCGCGCATCGTCAACGTCGCCTCGCTCGGCCAGCATCCGATCGACTTCGACGACGTCATGATCACGCAGGGCTACAGCGGCTCGCGTGCCTATGCGCAGAGCAAGCTGTCGCAGATCATGTTCACGATCGATCTTGCGGAGGAGTTGATGGGCACCGGCATCACCGTGAATGCGCTGCACCCGGCGACCTACATGAACACCACGATGGTCCGCGCCGGCGGCATGACGCCGATGTCGACCGTCGAGCAGGGCGGTGCGGCGATCCTGCATCTGGTCGAGGGCGACGACGTCGCCGGCACGAGCGGCCTGTTCTTCAACGGAATGAACGAGGCCCGGGCCAATCCACAGGCCTACGATGCCGACGCGCGCAGGCGCCTGTGCGCGCTCAGCCTGAAGCTGACGGGGCTGTCGTCCTGACGGCCTCCTTTATGGTTAGCAAAGCGTTGAGATTCATGTCGCGGAACGGCAAAGCCGCCGTCATATCGGCGCGTTGCGCCACTCGGTCGCGCTGGCTGAACTTAACCTTTACGCGGCTTTAAGGGCGGCCCTCTAGGGTTTCCAATGCGGTTCGGGGTTGGACCGTGCCACCGGCCAGGACGGCCGTTGTTGCGTTCGCTTTGGAGACTCCCATGGATATCATGACGGGCGCCGGCCTCGTGGCGGGTATGATCGTCATCGCGACGATGGTGTTTCTGGGCGGCGATATCGGCATGTTCATGAGCGATCATGCTGCGATCATCATCTTCGGCGGCTCGGCCGCCGCGACCATGATCCGTTTTCCGCTCTCGGTGCTGGCCCACGGCCTGCCGCTCGGCATGAAGTTCGCCTTTACGATGAGCCGGCTGTCGGCGCACGACCTGGTCGATGAGCTTGCCCGCATTGCCGAGATCGCCCGCAAGCAGGGCCCGGTCGGCCTGGAAAAGGTCGAGACCGACGAGCCGTTCCTCGCCAAGGGCATCCGCTATGTCGCCGACGGTTACGACCTCGATTTCATCAGGGACAATCTCGAACGCGACCGCGACAATTTTCTGCTGCATCTCAATGAAGGCAGCAAGATCTACCGCGCCGTCGGCGACTGCGCGCCCGCGTTCGGCATGATCGGAACGCTGATCGGCATGGTGCAGATGTTCTCGAACATGTCGGATCCATCGAAGCTCGGCCCATTCATGGCGACCGCGCTGCTGGCGACACTCTACGGTGCGCTCGTCGCGAACCTGCTCTGTCTTCCGATCGCCGACAAGCTGCATGGCAAGCTGATCGACGAGGAAACCAATCGTACGCTGATCATCGACGGCATTCTGATGATCCGCGACTCCAAAAGCCCGACTCTGGTGCGCGAAATGTTGCTGGCTTATCTGCCCGAGAAGCACCGTCACGCCGAAGGTGAGCCGGTTCCGGCGTAACGCTGGACGCCGGGATCTGACCCATGGCAAAGAAGAAACGCGAGGAAGCACACGGCGGCCACGGCTGGTTCGTGACGTTTGCCGATCTGATGGCGTTGCTGCTGGCGTTTTTCGTGATGCTCGTCGCGTTCTCCACCCAGGATGCGAACAAGCTGAAGATCGTCGCAGGCTCGATGCGCGAGGCCTTCGGCGTCCAGAGCGAGGCGCGCTACGCCGGCATCATCGAGTCCGACGGCCTGCCGACCCGCGCGCGGCTGAAGAACGTCGACCATATCCAGCCTGAGGAATCCTCCAACACGCCGACGCCGGACCAGGAGGATCGCGACCGCACGCAGGGCGCGAAGATGAAGATCGATCGCAATTTTGCACTGGCCGCCGCCTCGCTGCGCCAGGCGCTGCAGGACATGCCGGAACTCACCGAGATGTCCAAGCACATCATGTTCGAGGAAACCAAGCAGGGCCTCAATCTCGAGATCGTCGACCAGGACGGCCGCTCGATGTTCGCGGACGGCTCCAAGGTGCCTTATGATCGCACCCGTCGGCTGATCGAGAAGCTGGCGGTTCCGCTCAAGGCGACCCCTCTGCGCGTCTCCATCGCGGGCCATACCGCGGCGGGCTTCGTGCCGACCCGGAGCGACTACGGCGCCTTCGACCTGTCGGCCGATCGCGCCAACGCCGTGCGCCAGATCCTCGAACGCGAGGGCCTGCCGCCGTCGCACATCTTCGCTGTTTCCGGCAAGGCGGATACCCAGCCGCTGTTCCCGGACGATCCGTCGCTCGCCGCGAACCGCCGCGTGACCATCACCTTGATGCGCGAAGATCCGCCGCTGCCGCCGAACTTGAAGCCCTAATCTCTCTGCGCTACCATTTTACCTGGAATGTCCGCCACGACGGCGACCAACGTGGCTGGCGCATGCTATGGTAGCCGCCGATTGACCGGCGCGCCGAAGCGCCGAAAGGCGCCGGATCAATTCCAGGGACGAAGCGTTTTTCACCCTCATGACGGCGAGCATCACATCGACCGAGACCCGGGATGGGCCGGTCACCTCAGGCTTTTGGTCCCTCACGCTCGGGAGCATCGGCGTCGTCTTCGGCGACATCGGCACCTCGCCGCTCTACGCGTTTCATGAGGCGGTGAGAGGTGCGGCCCATGGTGCGCCGGTGACGCCGTCGATGGTGCTCGGCGTGCTGTCGCTGATCCTGTGGGCGCTCTTGATCGTCGTCACCGCCAAATACGTCCTGCTGCTCCTGCGCGCCGACAATAACGGGGAGGGCGGCACGCTCTCCCTGATGGCGCTCGGACAGCGCGCGCTGGGACGGCGGAGCTGGCCGCTGCTTGCGCTTGGCGTGGTTGGCGCCTCGATGTTCATCGGTGATTCCATGATCACGCCGGCGATCTCGGTGCTGTCGGCGGTCGACGGCCTCAAACTCGCGACGCCGGCATTCGAGCATTATGTCGTGCCGCTCACAGTGCTGATCCTGGTGCTGCTGTTTGCGGTGCAGAGCAAGGGCACCGCGCTGGTGGCCTCGGCCTTTGGACCTGTGATGGTGATCTGGTTCACTGTCCTGGCGGTGCTGGGCGTCATCCACATCGCCGACGATCCGTCGGTGCTGGCCGCGATCAATCCCTATTACGCGCTGCAATTCCTGCTGTCCCACGGCACGATCGGCCTCGTGACGTTAGGGGCGGTCTTCCTCTCCGTGACCGGCGGCGAAGCGCTCTACGCCGATCTCGGTCATTTCGGCCGCAAGCCGATCCAGTCGGCATGGATGTTCTTCGTGCTGCCGGCGCTGCTGATCAATTATTTCGGGCAGGGCGCGCTGGTGCTGTCTGACCCGAGCGCGATCGAGCATTCGTTCTACCGCATGGTGCCCGAGCATCTGGTGCTGCCGCTGGTGGGGCTTGCGACTGCGGCCACCGTCATTGCGAGCCAGGCGGTGATAACGGGCGCCTATTCGCTGGTCCATCAGGCGGTGCAGCTTGGCCTCTTGCCGCGCTTCGAGGTGCGCTACACCTCCGAGACACATGCGGGGCAGATCTATCTGCCCCGCGTCAACCGATTGCTGCTGATCGGCGTGATGCTGCTGGTGCTGTTGTTCCATACGCCCAGCAATCTGGCGTCGGCCTACGGCATCGCAGTCTCCACCACCATGGTCGCCGACGGCATCATGGGTTTTGTGGTGATCTGGAAATTGTGGAACTGGAAGGCCGCGGCCGCGGCGGCCGTGATCCTGCCCCTCGTCATGGTCGATATCACCTTCTTCAGCGCCAATTTGCTGAAGCTGCTCGAAGGCGCCTGGGTCCCGCTGCTGTTTGGTGCGGCGATGGCTGGGACGATCTGGACCTGGCGGCGCGGTTCGGGGATCCTGATCCAGAAGACGCGCCGGATCGAGGTGCCGCTGGACGATCTGATCCGCAGCCTGGAGAAGCGGCCGCCGCACATCGTCAAGGGGACCGCGGTGTTCCTTACCAGCGATCCCGCCTTCGTGCCGACCGCACTGTTGCACAATCTCAAGCACAACAAGGTGCTTCACGAGCACAACGTGATCCTGACCATCGAGACAGCGCATACACCGCGTGTCGATCTCTCGGAGCGCTTCAAGATGGAGAAGATCAGCGAGAAGTTCTCCAAGGTCCGCTTGCGCTTCGGCTTCATGGAGCAGCCGAACGTGCCCAAGGCGCTGGCGATTGCGCGCAAGCAGGGCTGGCAGTTCGACATCATGTCGACGTCGTTCTTCGTGTCGCGACGATCGCTGAAGGCGTCAGCGCAGTCCGGTATGCCGCTCTGGCAAGATCATCTGTTCATCGCGCTCAGCCGGTCTGCGAACGATGCGACCGACTATTTCCAGATTCCGACCGGCCGCGTGGTTGAAGTCGGAACCCAAGTCACCATCTAGGGGTCGATTGGGGGCAAAGCCGGACCCATGCTAATTTTGCATGCCAAGGGCCCAGAATCGGGCTAGGCTATGCCGGCAGCGCAGGACTATAAGCCGCGCGCTCTCTTCAGCCGTTGTGCAGTGAAGCATTTTTAGAGGCCACCAGGCTCTCCCATGACAAGTGACGTAGCAGTTCCCGCCCCGGAAACGGCGGCGACCAATGGGCATGGCGACGCCCACACCACCGCCGGGTTCGGCGCGCTGACGCTTGGCAGCATCGGCGTAGTCTATGGCGACATCGGCACCAGCCCGCTCTACGCGTTCCGCGAGGCGGTAACGGCGGCATCCGGTGCAGAAGGCGCGCCGACGCCCATGGCCGTCCTCGGCGTGGTGTCCCTGATCCTGTGGGCGCTGATCATCGTGGTGACGCTCAAATACGTCGTGATCCTCCTGCGCGCCGACAATAACGGCGAGGGCGGCACGCTGGCGCTGATGGCGCTCGCCCAGCGCGCGGTCGGCACCGGCGGGGCGACCATCGTCATGCTCGGCATCATCTCCGGCGCCCTGTTCTACGGCGATGCGGTGATCACGCCGGCAGTTTCGGTGCTGTCGGCGCTCGAAGGCATGAAGGACGTCACGCTGCGGTTCGAGCCTTACATCGTTCCGCTGACCGTGCTGATCCTGGTCTTCCTGTTTGCCGCGCAATCGCGCGGTACGGCCCGCGTCGCGGCGTTCTTTGGACCGGTGATGTGCATCTGGTTCGCCGTCATCGCGGCTTTTTCGATCGGCCCGATCGTTCAGCAGCCGCAAGTGCTGCTCGCGCTGAACCCGTTCTATGCTGTGTCGTTCATGCTCCACCACGGCATCATCGGCTTCGTCACGCTGGGTGCGGTGTTCCTGGCCGTCACTGGCGCCGAGGCCCTTTATGCCGACCTCGGCCATTTCGGCAAGCGGCCGATCCAGACCGCCTGGCTGTTCATCGTGCTGCCGTCGCTGGCGCTGAACTATCTGGGGCAGGGCGCGCTCGTCCTCGGCGATCCCGCCGCGATCGAGAGCCCGTTCTTCCAGCTCTTCCCGCAAGGCCTTGTTCGCGGCAGCATGGTCGTGCTGGCTACGGCCGCGACCGTCATCGCCAGCCAGGCCGTCATCACCGGTGCCTATTCGCTGACGCGCCAGGCGATTCAGCTAGGGCTGCTGCCGCGCTTTGAAATTCGCCATACATCTGAAGCCCATTCCGGCCAGATCTTCATCCCGCGCATCAACCAGCTGCTGCTGGTGGCCGTGATCATGATGGTGCTGCTGTTCCGCTCCTCGAGCGCACTGGCGTCCGCCTACGGCATCGCCGTGACCGGCACCATGGTGGTGACTGGCATGATGGGCTTTGTCGTGATCTGGAAGGCCTGGAAGTGGTCGCCGCTGGGGGCCGCCGCGTTGATCGCGCCATTCCTGTTCCTCGACCTGACCTTCCTCGCTGCGAATCTTCTCAAGGTGTTCGAGGGCGGCTGGGTGCCGCTCGCACTCGGCTCGCTGATGATCATCATGATGTACACGTGGCGGCGCGGCAGCCGGCTGCTGTTCGAGAAGTCGCGCAAGCTGGAATTCCCGCTCGCCGACCTCGTGGCGATGCTGGAAAAGCGGCCGCCGCAGCGGGTGCCGGGAACCGCGGTGTTCCTGACCAGCGATCCCCTGAGCGCGCCGACCGCGCTGATGCATAGTCTGAAACACTACAAGGTGCTTCACGAGAAGAATGTCATTCTCACCATCGAGACCGCGCAGACCCCGCGCATCGATCCGGCCGAGCGGGTGAAGCTGGAGGCGATCAGCCCGACCTTCTCCAAGGTCACGCTCAAATTCGGCTTCATGGAATCGCCCAACGTGCCGAAGGCGCTGGCGATCGCCCGCAAGCTCGGCTGGCAGTTCGACATCATGTCGACCTCGTTCTTCCTGTCGCGCAGGGCTCTCAAGCCCGCTGCCCATTCCGGCATGCCGCGCTGGCAGGACCGGCTGTTCATCTCGCTCAGCCGCTCCGCGAACGATGCCACCGACTATTTCCAGATCCCTTCGGGGCGCGTCGTCGAGGTCGGCACGCAAGTCACGATCTAAGCCGACGATCTAGGGGCGGGATTCAAAGCCGCACTTCAAGTCGCTGCGATTTAGCTTTAACTTGCGCAAGGCAGCTCAAGCCTTTGTAGCGCTTGATTTTCGCATGCCGAGAGGCGAGGTTGCGCGCCGGCCGGGATCGCCCGGCGGGCGACCTGCGGCGTTGGAGGATGAAGTGGCAAATCAAGTACAGGATCTGACCCCCCAGGAGGTTTCCAAGGGTGTCGCGGAGGGCCGCTATCTGCTCGTCGACGTCCGCGAGCCCAACGAGGTCGAGGCCGAGGCCTACCCCTATGGCGTGGTCGTGCCGCTCTCGACCTTCGATCCCAAAGCGATCCCTGATCCGGAAGGCAAGCAGGTCGTGTTCGCCTGCCGCTCGGGCAAGCGCTCGGTGACCGCCTCGCTCGCCGCCCAGGCCGCGGGCCTGCCTTACGACAAGCATCTGGCCGGCGGCATGCTCGGTTGGAAGGCGGCGGGGCTTCCCAGCAAGGTCGGCGGCTAAGCCGGCGATGACGACCAAGAGCTCATCGCTGAACAAGGTCTTCGCCGACCTTCCCGTCACCATCTTCGAGGCGATGTCGCAGGCCGCGCGCGACAATGCCGCGATCAATCTCGGCCAGGGCTTCCCCGACGATCCCGGCCCCGAGGACATCCGCCGCGCCGCGGCCGACGCCTCGCTCAACGGCTACAACCAGTATCCGTCGATGATGGGCATCCCGGAGCTGCGCCAGGCGATTGCAACCCATTACGGCCATTGGCACGGGCTCACGCTCGATCCGATGAGCGAGGTGATGGTGACATCAGGCGGCACCGAGGCGCTGACCTCGGCGATCCTCGCGGTGGTGCAGCCCGGCGACGAGGTCGTCTGCTTCCAGCCGGTCTACGATTCCTATCTGCCGATCATCCGCCAGGCCGGCGGCATTCCGCGCCTTGTGCGGCTCGAGCCGCCGGGCTGGCGACTGAATGAGGACATGCTGAAAAGCGTCTTCAATTCAAAGACCAAGGCGGTGCTGTTCAACAACCCCTTGAATCCCAGTGCGGTGGTCTATCCGCGCGAGGATCTCGAACTCCTGGCGCGCTACTGCCAGCAGTTCGACGTCATCGCGATATGCGACGAGGTCTGGGAGCACGTCACTTTCGACCAGCACAAGCACATCCCGCTGATCACCATCCCCGGCATGCGCGAGCGCACCATCAAGGTCGGCTCGGCCGGCAAGATTTTCTCGCTCACGGGCTGGAAGATCGGCTTCGTCTGCGCCGCGCCGCCCTTGCTGCGCGTCGCGGCCAAGGTGCACCAGTTCCTGACCTTCACCACCGCGCCGAACCTGCAGGCCGCCGTCGCCTACGGCCTCGGCAAGCCCGACGAGTATTTCCTGTCGATGCGCAAGGATCTGACGCGGAGCAGGGACCGCCTGACCAGGGGGCTGGAGAGCCTCGGCTTTCCCGTGCTGAAGTCGCAGGGCACCTACTTCCTCACCGTCGACCTGTCGCCGCTCGGGCTGAACGAGAGCGATGCCGAGTTCTGCTGGCGGATCGTGAAGGACTACAAGGTCGCAGCCATCCCGGTCTCGGCGTTCTACGAGCAGGACCCCGTGACCTCGGTGGTGCGGTTCTGCTTTGCCAAGAAGGACCAGACGCTCGACACCGCGCTGGAGCGGCTGTCGGACGCGATACGGGCTCGAAAGAGGTAGATGAAAATGACGAACGTCAGCCGCAACAGGTTTTGCCTGGGTTTTGCAATCGCCGCCGCGCTGACGTTGCTTTCTGCCCCCGCCGGGGCCGAGGAGCGGGTCGTCAACTTCTACAACTGGTCGAACTACATGGCGCCCGACGTCCTTGAGGCCTTCACGAGGGAGACCGGCATCAAGGTGGTCTACGACACGTTCGATGCCAACGAGACGCTGGAGACGCGCCTGATGGCCGGCAAGTCCGGCTACGACGTCGTGGTGCCCACCGCCTATTTCCTGCAGCGCCAGATCAAGGCGAACATCTTCCAGAAGCTCGACAAGGACAAGCTGCCGAACCTCGCCAATGCCTGGCCGATGGTGACGAAGAATCTCGCGACCTACGATCCCGGCAACGCGTTCGCCGCGAACTACATGTGGGGCACGACGGGCATCGGCTACAACGTCGCCAAGGTCAGGCAGATCCTGGGGGCTGACGCGAAGATCGACAGCTGGGACATCGTCTTCAAGCCGGAGAATTTGGCGAAGTTCAAGGACTGCGGCGTCCACATGCTCGACTCCGCCGACGATATCTTTCCGGCGGCGCTGAGCTGGCTCGGGCTCGATCCGAACTCGACCAAGCAGGCCGACCTGGAGAAGGCCGCCGAAATCGTCGCCAAGGTTCGGCCCTTCGTGCGCAAGTTTCACTCCTCCGAATATCTGAGCGCACTGGCGACCGGCGAGATCTGCTTTGTCGTCGGCTGGTCCGGCGACATCATGCAGGCCCGCGCCCGCGCGGCCGAGGCCAAGAGCGGTGTCGAGATCGGCTATGCCATTCCGAAGGAGGGTGCGCAGATGTTCTTCGACAATCTCGCGATCCCTGCGGATGCGAAGAACGTCAAGGAAGCCTACGAGCTGATCAACTATCTCTACCGCCCCGACGTCGCCGCCAAGAACTCGGACTTCCTGTCCTACGCCAACGGCAACCTCGCCAGCCAGAAGCTGGTCGATCCGAAGATACTCAACGACAAGAACATCTATCCGGACGAGGCGACGCTCGCAAAGCTGTTCGTCATCACGGCGCGTGATCCGGCCACCCAGCGCGTCATCAACCGGCTGTGGACCAAGGTGAAGACGGGGCGGTAGCGGGGCCGCGGTCGGTCGGAAGACTGATCCCGCAACTCAAATCCGCAAAACAACCCCATGCACAGTAGAGCCGCGACGCACGGACTGGCTGCGCTGATCGCGCCTAAGTCGTGACGCGACTTGGTCAAATCGACGCCCGTGCGCAAAGTCTCGAGCCCGGCGCTACCGCCACCTGCGGTGCAGCCACAGCCACTGCTCGGGATGTTCGCGCACCCAGCCTTCCACCACATTGGTGATCGCCTGCGTGGTGCCCTGGACGTCGATCTTGCCGTCGGCGTCGCGCACCGGCGGGATCGCTTCCGTGAGCTCGGTGCGGAAGCGGAAGTTGGGGAGACGGATGACGCGCACGCCGTGGATGGGGCACTCGACCTGGCGGAGCAGGCGGGCCAGCATCGGGTTGGCGCGGGTCTTGCGGCCGAAGAAGGTGACCTCGACGCCGCCGGTCAGATACTGGTCGACCAGCATGGCGACGTGCTTGCCGTCCTGCAGCGCCTGTCCGAGCCGCAAGGGTGCATCGCGCCCCGCGGGGATCAGCGTGCCCATGTTGACCTGACGCATCTGCTGGATGATGCGGTCGGCGGAGGCGATGTTCGGACGGCGGTAGAGGATCGCGGTGTCGAGCCCGTGCGCGACGGCGGCGAGTGCCGGCAATTCCCAATTGGCCAGGTGCGCGGCGAAGATCAGCGCCGGCTTGCCGTCGTCCCTGAGCTGGTCATGCAATTCGACGGTGCGCGCGGGCAATTCGATGCGGCTGCGCTCCGGATGCGCGCGATCGTAGTCCCAGACGTGGTCCATATGGGCGAATTCGGCGCCGACGCGGCCGAGATTGTCCCACACGCCCATCAGGATCTCTTCGATCTCGTCCGGCGATTTCTCCGGAAACGCCGCGGTGAGATTGGCGCGGCCGATGCGATGCTCGCGCAGGCGCGGGCCAATGGCCTTGGTGACGCGGGCGAAAAAGTCCGACGTCTTGACCGGATCGAAATAGCGCGTGGTCTTCAGCATGCCGACGGTGGCCGCGCCAATCAGGCTGCCGCCGATCGATTTCGCTGCATTGCGCGCGCGAATCTTGGTGCCGATAGAAATCAGCGCCATGCGCCCGGTCAGGCCGGTTCGCGGGTCAGGATCAGCGAGGCGTTCTGGCCGCCGAAGCCGAACGAATTCGACATCACGGCCGTGACGCGCGCATCGCGCGCCTTGTTGCCGACCACGTTGAACAGGATCGTCGGATCCGGTGTCTCATAGTTGATGGTCGGCGGAATGCGCTGATGCTCGAGCGTGAGCAGGGAGAAGATCGCCTCGACCGCGCCCGCGGCCGAGATGGTGTGGCCGACCATCGACTTGTTCGAGGTGACCGGGATCTTCTGCGCGAGATCGCCGAACACGGCCGAGGTCGTGTTGAACTCCATCTTGTCGTTCTCGGGCGTCGCAGTGCCGTGCGCGTTGATGTGGTCGATCTGGTCCGGCGTCATGCCGGCATCGGCCAGCGTCTTGTTCATGCAGCCGATGATCGGCTTGCCATCGGGAGACGAGCGGGTGCGATGGAACGAGTCGGTGAGCTCGCCGCAGCCGGCGATCACACCCAGGATCTTTGCGCCGCGCGCGGTGGCCGCCTCATAGCTTTCGAGCACGAGGGCGCCGGCGCCTTCGGCCATGACGAAGCCGTCGCGGTTCTTGGAGAAGGGGCGGGAGGCTGCCTGAGGCGGATCGTTCTGGGTCGACAGCGCCGACAGCAGCGAGAAGCGCACCAGCGCTTCCGGATTCACCGTGCCGTCGGTGGCGACGCAGAGCGCCGCGTCCGTCTCGCCGCGGCGGATCGCCTCGACGCCGAGCTGGATCGAGGTTGCGCCGGATGCGCAGGCCGTCGACAGCGAAATCGGCGAGCCCTTGGTACCAAAGGTCTCGGCGAGGTGGGCTGCGACCGAGCCGAACATGAAGCGGTGATGAAATGCGCTGTACTTGCCGCCGCCGGAGATGCGCAGCAGATCGTCGTAAGTGAAATCCTCGGCGCCGACGGCGCGGCCAAGCTCGCGCCGCTGCGGCCACTCGACCTCGACCGGCGCGACCGCCAGAAAGAGCGGACCCGGGAAATCGGCCTTGGCGCCGATGCCGGCCTGCTCCAGCGCTTCCTGGGTGACGAGTTCAGCCATGCGCTCGGACAGGCCAGTGGAGGAAAACGGATCGACGCTGACGAAATCGACCGTGCCGGCCATCGTGGTCTTCAGGCCGTCGACCGGAAAGCGCGTGATGGTGCGGATGCCGGATTCACCTGCGACCAGTTTCGACCAATTGTCGGCCTTGCCGGCGCCGAGCGAGGTCATGATGCCCATGCCCGTGACGACGACGACGGGACGTCCGAGTTTGTCGCGTGGTGCAGTCATGTGTCCCCCGATAGAGCTCGCTAAACGGCCTCGACCAGCGCCATGCCTTCGCCGCGCCAATGTCCGGCTCCCACCACGACAATCTGGGTGGGAGCACCCTGCATTTCAATCTCGGTTCCGGTCGAATCGTTCGGCGGAAACAGCGCGCCACGCGAGATCGAGAGCGCCGCGAGCGCAATTCCGAGCGGAAACTGCGTCTCCATGGTGTGGCCGAACATCGTACCGGTGGCGCGCACCGGGAAGTCCGCGTGCTTCTTTAGGAAGTCGCGCTCCTCGGACGTCGCCGGCTCGGCACCGGTTGCGCCCGAAATGATCGCGCCCTTGCCGGCGCGCTTCGGCAGCTTGTCCCACAGTTTCTCGAGCGTGGCTTCCATGTCGCCGCCCTGCTTGCGGCGGGCCAGATCAGTCACGACGCTCGACAGCTTTGCGTACGGCTTGGCGCCGCGCGCCTCGGCATGAGCCCTGGATTCCAGCACCAGGAAGGCGCCGGCCGAGCCGAGCGCGAAGCCGGCGTGGTCCTTGCGAGCCCAGACGGGGACGAACTTGTTCTTCAGATTGAAGTCGCCGAACTCGTAGAGCACCAGGAGGTCCTTGCGCTCGCCATTATGCGAGCCGCCGACCAGCGCAATGTCGCTCTCGCCCGAGGCGATGCGCGACAGCGCGATGCGCAGCGCATCGGCGCCCGCAACCTCTTCGCCCATGAAGGTGCGTGAGGTGCCGCCGAGACCGTTGACGATGGCAATGTTGCCGGCGAGCAGATTGGAGAGCTGGGCCAAGAACAACGTCGGCCTGAGGTCGCTCATCAGCCGCTCGTTGAGGAAGCCGGGCGCATTGGCGCCCTTGGCTTCGGCGTTCAGCACGCCCGTGTCGACGTTGAGGTCGCGCTCGCCACCGCCGGCGGCGACCACCATGTCGATCTTCGACAGGATGTCCTTGTTGCCCTTGATGCCGGCCGAGTCGAGCGCGAGGCCCGCGGCATAGACGCCGATGCGCTGCCAGGCTTCCATCTGGCGCTGGTCGCCCTTCTTGGGGATCTGGCTGTCGAAGGTCACAGGCAGCAGCGGGTGCACGATGAAGGGCGCAAAGCCCTTCTCGTCGACATTGATGCGCTTTTCCTGGAGCGCGGCCCAGTTGGCGTCGAGCCCTTCGCCGAGCGAGGTGGCAAGACCAATGCCGGTGATCCAGACTTCCGTCTGGCCGGGCTTCGAAGCAGTGTCAGTCATGGCGAGACGGCCTGTTGCGGAAAGCCGACGCGTTGTGCGACCGCGTCCATGTATCCGCGCATATCCGAATTGGGGAAGGGGATCAGCGTGAAGGTGAGGGCCGAATTCGCACGCAGCTTGCCGCCAACCCGAATCTTCGCCTCGGTCATCGCATAGCCCGAGCCTTCATGGGCGATGCTCGCCTCGAGCGTCATGAGGTCGCCGGGAAACACCGAGCCGCGCACCTTGGCTTCCTTCACGGCAGCAAGAATCGGCATGCGCTCGAACTTGAGGACGCCAAGCAGGAGAAAGCCCGAGGCCTGTGCCATGGATTCGATCAGCAGCACGCCGGGCATCAGGGGATAACCCGGGAAATGCCCCTCGAAGACAGGGCTCTCCTTGGGCACATGGGCCTCGACGACGATCGTCTTCTCGTCGACCTTGAGGTCGACGATGCGATCGATCATTTGGAAGTATTCGAGTTGCATGGTCGCCCGATCAGGCGCTCGCGCCCTTGGCGGCAACCAGCTCGTCGATGCGCGCACACAGGTTCTTCAGCACGAAATACTGCTCGGTGGTCGCCTTGCCGTCATTGACTTCCTGGGTCCACTTTTCCAGCGGCAGCTTGATACCGAACTGCTTGTCGATCGCGAACGCGATGTCCAGGAAATCGAGGCTGTCGATGCCGAGGTCATCGATGGCATGGCTATCCGGCGTGATCGTGTCGCGCGGGATGTCGCAGGTTTCAGCGATGATCGTAGCGACCTGATCGAATGTGGAGGACATCACTAAGCCTTTGATATATTGCGGGTATTTGTCAGATATCCCAGAGTGGCACGGTGGGTGGGCATCGCGCCCCTGATGACGCCCTCAAACCCCCCTCTGGACGGGTCGAGAGCCCGTATATCGGAGCGACGCCCTGAGTTCAATGGAGCCGGACAGGGTGAGGAGAAGGCTGGGGATGCCGCCCCCGGGGCGGGATTCTGCCTGACATCGCGTTCCGCCGGCAAGACGTCTTGGGCAGGGCGCGTCTAGCTAGATGTGCGGGGTCGTGATCTTGACGCAGTCCCGGCGGCCCATCAGCACGCAATCCTGGGTCCGCCGCAAATCGGCGATGTTGACGGCGAGCCAGATCCCGATCGCAGTCAGGGCGATGGTAAAGGCGAGCGCCGCGATATTGGCGAGCATGCGATGGCGGAAGTCGTCCGGCTCCTCGCGCGGCTGTTCGTAACGCGACAGGTCGAGTGGCTCCGGCGCCGCCGCATGCAGCTTCTGCACGACGCCGCTGCCCCGATGAACCACCGGAGAGGTCGTCACGCGCGGCCTGAACTGAAGCACCCGGTGCTCGTCGTCCGAGGTTATGGGCCGCTGGGATTTCATGGGGCGGGGATTACTCCGAAGCAGCGATTTTTAGATAGCATAAGGCGACACTAGGGGTGCAGAAAATCTTCTCTGCGCGCACGTGCATTGCGCGTTCGCATTATCTTTCATGGTCGCCGCAAACGATGTTCGAAGCTGGTTGTGATCGCTCTGTCAGGGACGTCCAGGTTGCGCTGCAACATTCGCTTGGACAAGGGCGCCGTCCGCTTCGAACGCATGTTGCCGCCACGAGGCCCATGGCATAATCGGGAACCCGGGATGAGCCGTGGCAACCAACTGAGAGGCCCTTCGATCATGACCCCCAACGCGCGCGAGCCGAGAGTACACCCGGTGCCGATCCTGTCGCTTCGGCCAACGCAGATGACGGTCGGCATGCGCGAGGTCAAGCAGAAGCGCAAGCGCTGGCGCGAGCACGACAAGAAGAAGCAGGCCGATCTGCTCGGCACTCACATGATCCCCGTCGTGTTCGGGCCTGACGGGCGCTACTACGTCATCGACCATCACCATCTCGGCCGCGCGCTGCACGACGAGGGCATCAAGGAGGTGCTGGTCACTGTCGTCGGGGACTTGCGCATGGTCGACCGCGAGGCGTTCTGGGGCGTGATGGACAACAAGCGCTGGGTCTATCCCTACGACAGCAAGGGTGAGCGTCGCCCGTTCCGCGATTTGCCGAAATCGGTCGTCGACCTCAAGGACGATCCGTTCCGCAGCCTCGCCGGCGAGCTCCGCCGCATGGGCGGCTTCGCCAAGGACACCACGCCGTTCTCCGAATTTCTGTGGGCCGATTTCCTGCGCCGGAAAATCTCGCGCAAGGCGGTCGATGCCAATTTCGACAAGGCGATGGAAAAAGCCTTGTCCGCGGCCAAGAGCAAGGATGCGGTCTATCTGCCCGGCTGGTGTGGCCCGGCGGACGACGATTGAGGGGCGGGCGCTCTCATCAGTCACGCTGGAAGATCTTGGCGCCAGGATAAGCACGCCTGGCGTATGTCACGACCAGCGCGCGGTCCTGTGTCGCCAGGAACGGCGTTCGGATCTGGTACGATCCGATGATGAGGTGCCACAAGCCATTGAGCCTTTGGATGATGACTTTCATTTGAGTCGTCCTCGAAGACGCTGCACTCAAGCAACTCCTGCCTGTTGCGGCTGTCTTGCGATTCACGATCGAGCTTGCGGACGTGAAATTCCCTGAACCGTTCGCGGCACCAGCTGCAAGACAGCTGCGACATCTGTTAGTTGGTGACGGCACGCGCCCCGATAAGCCGGACCTCATCACAGCCGCTTGAACGCAATCATTTTCCGCGCCGACGAAACCGTCCTGAAACAGAGCCAGACCACTTATGTTGTGTAGTCGAGCTCAAACAGGAGGCCGAAATGCGCCGTCTGGTTTTCATCATCGCCTTGCTCGCAGTCGCCACGGCAGGAATCTCGGCGTCGTTTGCCGCGGTTCACCAGGCCAGGACCCTGACATTTGAAGAGCGCTTCGCGCCTGCGCTTCCGCTGATGGTCAAGCACTAGCGGTTTCGGGCGTGCGGGCTATTTCGGCTCGTGCTTGTCACGTGCGGAGAGCAGGCGCTCCATCTCCGCGGCGGTCTCGCCGTCGCGGACCTTCTGCAACAGCGCCTGACGCTCGGCGCCGTCCGGGGCGTTCCTGGCGGCCGCGCGGGCATCCTGCGCGAATTTGTTGAGGCGGTCCTGGAGCGACAGGGCCGGACGCGTACGGTTGCGCTTCTTGGTCATGGCTCTTTGGTGGTGGCTTGTTGGTGGTGGATTATTGGTGCTGACTTGGCCTTTCGGTCGCCGAGCCAATCACGCGCCGGCAAGCCGCGTCCTTAACTTTTGTTGGAACCGGGCGCGGCGATTGCGGGTTTTGATCCCAACGGTGCTGCTGCGCCGCAAGTTCCATCGCCACGGCCGGAGCCCAACCAAGTGCCCAGCGACGCCATCCGCGCGGCGCTCATCGAGCGCCTGCGCGTCTCGTCCGCGATCGCGGACGAGGACATCAGTGAAATCGAGGCCTTGCCGATCTCGGTGCGGCAGTTCTCCGCCGAAACGGCGGTGGTGCGCGACGGCGAGCGCGCGACCGACTGCTGCCTGATCGTGGAGGGATTCTGCGCGCGCTCCAAGACGATCGCGAGCGGCAAGCGGCAGATCCTTTCGCTGCACATCCCCGGCGAGATCCCGGACCTCATGAGCCTGTTCCTGCCCGTGATGGATCATGATCTGTCGACGCTGACGCCGGCGACGCTGGGCTTCATCAGCCACGACACGCTGCGAAAGCTGCATCGGCGCAGGCCTGTCGTCGCCGAGATGTTCTGGCGCGATACGCTGATCGACGCTGCCATGTTCCGCGAATGGATCGTCAATGTCGGCCTGCGTCCCGCGCCCGCGCGGCTCGCCCATGTCATGATCGAATTGCGCGAACGCCTGCGGGTCATCGGGCGTGTCGAGGGGGCCAGCTTCGAGATGCCGCTGACCCAGGAGCAGATCGGCGAGGCGCTGGGCATTACCGCCGTGCACGCCAATCGCGTGATCAGGCAGCTTCGCGAGGAGGGCATCGTCGAGCTGCATCGCGGACGCGTCAACGTGCTGGACGAGCCGAAATTTCTGCAGCTGGCGGATTTCGACCGCCGTTCCCTGCACCAGTCCCCGACGCTGTGATCGGGCTATGGTCCCGATCGACAATCTGCGAACGGGTCATTTCCTCGGCAAACGTCCCATCAGATAGAATTCGTCGTTCGGCCGCATGCCGGTGAAATTCGCAAGGCGATTCGACAGGGCGAAGAAGGCCGAGATCGACGCGATATCCCAGATGTCGTCGTCGCTGAAGCCGTGGGGGCCAAGCGCGGCGAAATCTTCCTCGGCGATGCGCTGCGCGTCGGCCGAGATCTTCATGGCGAAATCGAGCATCGCCTTCTCGCGCGGCGTGATGTCGGCCTTGCGGTAATTGATCGCGACCTGGTCGGCGATCACGGGGTTCTTGGCGCGGATGCGCAGGATCGCACCATGGGCGATCACGCAATATTGGCACTGGTTGGCCGCCGAGGTCGTGACCACGATCATCTCGCGCTCGGCCTTGGAGAGACCGCCGTCCTTCTCCATCAACGCGTCGTGATAGGCGAAGAAGGCGCGAAACTCGTCAGGCCGGTAGGCCAGCGTCAGGAACACGTTCGGCACGAACCCGCTTTTTTCCTGCACCGCGAGCAGGCGCGTGCGGATGTCGTCGGGCAGGCTGTCGATGGCGGGTGCGGGAAAACGTGGCGCGGGCTTTGTCATGGGCATGGATGTCCGACTTTTGGGCCGGGAAATCATAGTCGATGCGGGAGGTAGGCTCAATGTGCCGCATACTCGCCGTCATCGCCCGACCCTGACCGGGCGATCCAGTATTCCAGAGACGTCGTGGTTCAACCGAGAAGGCGCTGCGTACTGGATGCACCGGTCAAGCCGGGGCATGACAGCGGAATTTGCGGAAGTGGTGTCTGCTCTTACCGCAGCGGCTTCTTCAAGAGCGAGAAGCGGTCGGGATCGAGGCCCATCGAGGGCTGCAGCATCGGTGTTTCGGCAGGCGCGAGCGTCTTGGCGGGCGGCGCCTGGAACACCGGGTCGTTCGGCACGTCGCGCTGCGAGGTCGCACCACGCCAGCGCTCGAGCACGGCGCCGACGAAATGCAAATCGTGACCGGCAGTGACGGACGGCACGCTCGAAATGGTGGCTTCGCCGCGCGGCAATTGATGCGGCGGCACTTCCTTGAAGCGCAGGCGCGTCGGCAGCGCGACGCCTTCGCCGAACGCCAGCACCTCGCGGGTGCCGAGCGACGGCACGAAAGACAGCAAGTTCGCGGCCGCATCCGACACCGCGGCGCGCAGCAGCGCCTGGTCGCGGTCGTTGGCAAGGCGCATGGTGAACAGCGTGTTGCACTGGGAAATGATCGTGGCGTCGAGCTCGGCCGGGCGCTGCGTGATCAGGCCGAGATAGACACCGTATTTGCGGCCTTCCTTGGCGATGCGCGACACCGCCTTGCGGGTCGGGCCGAAGCCGATATTGCGGTCGGCGGAGGCGTAACGGTGCGCCTCTTCGCAAACGAACAGCATCGGCGAGACGCCGTCGCTCCACAGGCCGAAATCGAAGGCCATGCGGCACAGCACCGATACGACGGAATCGATGACTTCTGCCGGGAAGCCGGCGAGCTGCATCACCGTCATCGGCTTGCCGTTGGCGGGCAGGCGGAACAGATGGCTGATCACCTCGGCCATGGTATCGCCGCCGACATTGGCATTGTCGAACATGAAGGCGTAGCGCGGATCGTTCTTCACCGCTTCGATGCGCGAGATCAGCTTGTGATAGATGATGCGCGAGGAGCGGTTTTCCAGCTTGCCCATGCGCTCGTCGATCAGCGAGACCAGATCGACGAGGCGATACGGCACCGGCGTGTCGACGGTGAAGCCGATCTGCTTGGGGTCGATGCGCTTCAGGCCGAGGCGGTCAGTGTTCTGGTACTGCGTGTAGATGCCCTTGGCGATCGGGATCACTTCCGCAAGAACGTCGAGCTCTTCGGGCACGCCGGCGCGGCCGCCGAACAGCACGTCGACGATTTCCTCGAAATTGAACAGCCAGAACGGCAGCTTCAGGTTTCGCGGGTTGAGCACCAGCGCGCGGTCACCGAAGCAGCGGCCATACTCGTTGTGCACGTCGAGCAGGAAGATGCGCAGATTCGGGCGCGCCTTGAGGATTTCGTTCAGGAGCAGCGACACGCCGGTCGACTTGCCGACGCCGGTCGATCCCAGCACCGCGAAATGCTTGGACAGCATCTCCTCGATATCGACATAGGCAACGACCGAGCGGTCCTGCTGGAGGAAGCCGACATTGATCTGGTCCGACCCGGTCGGCGCATAGATCGTGCGCAGCTCCTGGCTGGTGATCAGGTCGACGGCATCGCCGATGGTCGGATAATTGGTGACGCCGCGCTGGAATTTGGCCTTGTCGGCGGCATTGTGGATTTCGCCGAGCAGGTCGACCGACGCGATCGCGACCAGATTGTCGGTGCTCGAGAGGTTCTCGCAGGATACCTCGGTGATCATTGCAACAATGACCGAACTGGCGCAGCGGATGCTGACGAAGCGGCCGACCGTGGCCCGAACTTCCGAGATCGGCATTTGGCTTGCAGCCAAAAGCCCGACCCGGGCGAGCGATCCGCGTACCGAAATCACGCGTCCAAAGGATGTCACGATGGATGTACCTGAAAAGTCAGACTGTTTCTCCAACTATGCGGGTGGTGGCTGCACAAACTGTTAAATGCCAGGCGCGCGCGCTTCGTTAAATCCGGTACAATTCGGTCAAAGGAATTGGTCCCAATGCATACTTGAGGGCGAAATCGGCGGGAAAACGCCGCTTCGTTGGGCTTTCGAGCCCAAATTCAGTTAGGGAAAATTATACCATCCTGGCAGTCGGTCGGCCATTCCGGAGACGGCGGTCCCTGGCGGGCGTCGGCCTCACTGAAGAGGGCACGCGTTGGTTTGTTGACGGGACCTAATCATTTGTACATTAGTACAAATGAACCTGTGGCCATCAGGATCGCCCCGGAGGCACCCGTTACCATTTGCGCCCCGCGCCCGATCGCGCGATCCGGTGAAGCGGATCGCGACCACGCTTTGGAGGAACCCATGCAGCCCGAACCGATCCTCGATCTTGCCCATCTCGGCCATATGGAACTGCTGACGCCGAAGCCCGACGAGAGCCTGAAATTCTTCGTCGACGTCATGGGGATGACCATCAGCGGGCGGAAGGGCGAGTCGGTCTATCTACGCGGCTGGGACGATTACGAGCGCTATTCGCTCAAGCTGACGGCGTCGAAGACCTCGGGCATGGAGCACATGGCGCTGCGCGCGCGCAGCCAGCAGGCGCTTGAGCGCCGCGTCGCCGCGCTGAAAGGCTCGGGCTTCGATATCGGCTGGATCGATGGCGACATGGGGCAGGGGCCGACGTTCCGCTGCCGCGACCCTGATGGCCACATCGTGGAACTGTACTATGAGACCGAGTGGTATCAGGCGCCGCCGGAGCTGAAGCCCGCGTTGAAGAACCAGGCGCAGCGCTTTCCTGCGCGCGGCGTCAATGTCCGCCGGCTCGACCATCTCAACTGCCTCGCCGTCGATATCAAGGCTAACAGGGAGTTCTTCGAGAACTACCTCGGCTGCCGGCTCACCGAGCAGATCGTGCTGAACGACGGACGCGAGGCCGCGATGTGGCTGACCATGTCGAACAAGAGCTATGACTTTGCCTATTCGCTCGATCATTCCGGCACGCCCGGCCGCTTCCACCACGTCACCTACGCGCTCGACAGCCGCGAGGAGATTCTGCGCGCTGCGGACATCTTCCTGGAGAACGGGGTGCACATCGAGACCGGGCCGCACAAGCATGCGATCCAGCAGACCTTCTTCCTCTATGTCTACGAGCCCGGCGGCAACCGCGTCGAGGTCGCCAACGCCGGCGCGCGCCTCATCCTCGCGCCGGACTGGAAGCCGATCGTGTGGACTGAGGAAGAGCGCAAGAAGGGCCAGGCCTGGGGCCTCAAGACGATCGAGTCGTTCCACACCCACGGTACGCCGCCGGTGGAGATGAAGAAGCACGCGTGATTGCGCGCTTCCTCTAATGCGCTGACGCCCGCACCCTTGCAATCGTCTCCTTTACGCCGGTCCAGGCCGGCTTGTCCGGCGCGAACTGGCTGCGCAGGAAGCCGACGAGCTCCTCGAGCTGCGCGTCGCTCATGCTGCTCCTGAAGGCGGGCATGTAGCCGAGGTCGCTCGATGCGGGCTCGGTGATGCCGTGCAGGATCACCTGCACGAGATTGTCGGATGTCGCGCTGTGCAGATTGCTGTTGAGCGCGAGCGAGGGGCGGCTGCCATACAGCGGCAGGCCGCCGACCTCGTGACAGACGGCGCAGGCGCCCTGATAGAGCCGCGCGCCGGTGGACGAGGCGAGGGTGACCTGCGTTGCGCTTTCGAGCTTCGCCGCGAGCTCCGGCGCGTCGACGGAAGTGTCGTTGAACGAGCCGAGATAGACTGCCATCGCGCGGATGTCCTGATCCGGCAGGGCCTTGAGATCCCGGACGATCGGAGCCATCGGGCCGGCAGCGACGCCGTGATAACGGGAATGGCCGGTGCGCAAATATGCGAACAGCTCGTCCTCGTTCCACGGAATCGGCGCGTGCGAGAGCGAGGTCAGCGGCGGCGCTTCCCAGCCTTCCGCAAAACCGCCGGCGAGATAGGCCTGGCGCCGTTCGGCGCCGAACGCATTGCGCGGCGAATGGCAGGCGCTGCAATGGCCGAGACTCTCGACCAGATACGCGCCGCGATTCCATGCCTCGAATTTGGTGGGATCGGGCTTGAACTCCCGGGTCTGGTGGAACAGCGCATTCCAGCCCGCGAGCAGCGGGCGGATGTTGAACGGGAAGGCGAGCTTATTCGCAGGCGCCGTGGCCCGCACCGCCGGCTGCGCCATCAGGTAAGCGTAGAGCGCCTGCATGTCGGCGTCGCTGGTCTTTGAGAAGTGCGTGTAGGGGAAGGCGGGATAGAGCTGCCGTCCGTCGCGGTGCAAGCCGTCGCGCATGGCGCGCTCGAAGGCGGGATAGGACCAGGCGCCGATGCCGGTCTCAACGTCAGGTGTGATGTTGGTGGAGTAGATCGTGCCGAACGGCGTCTCCAGTGCGCGGCCGCCGGCGTTGCGCGCGCCATTGAGGCTGGTGTGGCATTCCGCGCAATTGCCGAGCACGGCAAGCTGCTCGCCGCGCGCGATGGTCGCGGCCGAATAGACCGATGCGTCGGGCCGCGCGATCGGTGCGATCGCGCGGCCGGGAAGGAACGCTGCGCCGACGCCGATCGCGGCAGTGCAAACGGCTGCAATCGTCGCAAAGATGCCGGCGCGCTTGGCAAACGGATTGTCCCAGATGCGCGATGGCGGCGGCGTTGCGGGCGCGGGGAGGCCTTGCGGTACGGGCGATGTTTCACCGTGCAGCCCCTTCAAGATGCGCTCGGGCGTGAACGGCGGCTCGCGAAAGCGGACGCCGGTGGCGTCGAAGATCGCATTCGCAATCGCCGCTGCGCTGGGGACTGACGCGGACTCACCGACGCCGAGCGGCGGCTGATCCTGACGCGGCAGCATCAAGACGTCGATCTTCGGCACGTCGGGGAACGGAATGATCGGATAGGCGCCCCATTCCCGCGCGGCGACGGCGCCGCGCTCGAATGAGACTTCCTCCATCAGAGCACGGCTGGTCGACTGGATGACGTTGCCGTGGATCTGGTGGCGCACGCCGTCCGGGTTGATCATCAGTCCGGAATCCTGTCCGGCAACCACGCGCGTGACGCTGACATCGCCGGTGGTCTTGTTGACGGCGACGTCGGCGACCCAGGCCGACCATGCCGCGCCATAGCCGGGGAACTTGCTGTGGACATAGAGCGCGTAGGCAAAGCCGCGCCCGTGCACGATTTCGCCGTCCTTCTCGGCGCGGACCGGCCGCGGCGTCCAGCCCGCGCGCTCGGCGACGGCATTGACGAGATCGACGGCGCGCTGGTCCTTGAGATAGCGCAAGCGGTATTCGATGGGATCGATGCCGGCCTCGGTCGCTGCCTCGTCGATGTAGGATTCATGCGCAAAGGTGTTCGGCAGCGCCGAGACGCCACGGAACCAGGATGCGCGCACGATCGGCGCCATGTCATGGGCGACGACGCGCAGGTTGTCGTAATCGTAAGGCGGGATCGCCGTGCGGTCGCCCATCTGCAGCACGGCAGGCTCGGGCGAGATGCGCCCCGTGAGCAGCAGGGCCAGCGTCGGCGCGGCGTTCGAGGGGTAACGCGTGGCGAGATCGTAGCCAACGATTCCGCCATGGGCATCGAGGCCGCCATTGACGTCGATGAGCTGCGCCGTGCCCTTGGGCTCCCACGCGTGCTCCTGCTCGCGCGTGAGCTGCACCCGGACGGGCCGACCGACCGCGCGCGACAGCAGCAGTGCGTCCGCGCTGACGTCGTCCGCGCAGTTGCGGCCATAGCATCCGGCGGCCTCGAGCCTGATAACCTCGACCTCGCTCTCGGGTCGATCGACCAGCAGCGCAAGATCGCTGCGAAGCACGTGCGGATTCTGCGTGCCGGACCAGACGCGGATATTGCCGTCCTGGAAGTCGGCGACCGAGCAGGACGGGCCGATGGATGCGTGCATCTGGTACGGCCACACATAAGTGCGTTGCATGGACTTGGCCGCGCCGGAAATCGCTGCATTCACGTCGCCCTTGTCGATCAGCGTCCGCGGCGTCGAGGGATGGGCGCGCAGCGCGTTCTCGATATCGGCGAGGTCGGTCAGCTTTGGCGTCGGCTTCCAGCTCACCTTGAGCTGCTCGGCCGCGGAAATCGCATTCTCCTCGCGCTCGGCGACCACGCCGATGAAATCACCAATGCGGACGACGGCAACGAGGCCGGGAATATCGCGCACAGAGGCTTCGTCGACCGCGATCAGGCTGGTGCCGACGAACGGGCCGGCATCGACGCCGGAATAGGGCGGGCGCACGACGCGGCCGTGGAGCATGCCGGGCACGCGGATGTCGTGCACGAAAGTCAACTCGCCGGTGGCCTTTGCGGGAAGATCCACGCGCGGCATCGACTGGCCTACGATGGCGTAGTCGCCGACGGCCTTGACCTGCACGTCGTCGTCCAGCTCGAGGCGAATGGTCTCGCCGCCGATCAACTCGCCATAGCTGATGCTGCGATTATGGCCACGCACGAGGCCGTCTTCGATCTTGAGCTCTTCGGCCGTCAGCTCCAGCCGCTCGGCCGCACGCGCGATCAAAAAGTGTCGCGCTTGCGCCGCGGCCCTGCGCAGGGGCACCGCGGTGATCTGGATGGTCTCGCTCGCGATCGTCGCGCCCTGGTTCGGCACCACGGCGGTGTCGCCGAGCACCACAACGACGCGGGCAAAAGAGACATCCAACTCCTCCGCGACGATCTGGCCGAGGGCGGTGCGGATGCCGGTTCCGAGATCCACATGACCGTTATAGGCGGTTACGGACCCGTCCGCCGTGATTCGGATAAAGGTTTCGGATGTGACCTCGTCCACCGTGCGGGCGACGACGAGCGAACCGCGCTCAACTCCGTTCGAAACAGGGGAGGCCATCAGTCACGCGCCTCGGCGAGCTGGCCAGATGCGCGCATCACGGCGCGAATGATCTCCACATGCGTGCCGCAGCGGCAGAGATTGTAGCGGAGCGCCGCCAGCGCTTCCTGTTCAGTCGGTCGCGGATTGATCGCGAGCAGCGCCTTGGTGGTCATGATCATGCCGTTGAGGCAGTAGCCGCATTGCGCGGCCTCCTCCGCGATGAAAGCCTGCTGCACGACGTCAGGCTTTTCGCGCGTGCCGAGCCCTTCGAGCGTCACGATGTCGTGGCCCACGCAGCCGCTCACGGGGATCACGCAAGAGCGTGCGGCCTTGCCATCGATCAGGACAGTGCAGGTGCCGCATTCACCCAAGCCGCAACCATATTTCGGGCCGTTGAGCCCGAGATCGTTGCGTAGCACATAGAGCAGCGGCGTCTGGCGTTCTGCCGTGACGTCCTGGATCCTGCCGTTCACGGTGAGGCGGACCGTTGCTTGCGTCATCCTCGTTTCCAAGCCCAAGATTCTGAGATCGCAAAAATTCCAGATCGCTCGAAATCTACGTCGCGACGATACCGTTTGTACACAAACGTGCAAGCGCCCATGCCGCAGTGCAGCGCAACTGCCCGCTTTGTGGACAAGGCCGGGAGGCAAATGAGGTTTTATTCGGCAGGCACATGTTTTCGCGGGCGCGGCCGCTTGACAGTGTTCGGGACCGCGCGCAACATCGTTCGTATACGAATGATAACCGCAGTGTCCGCCGGCTTTGACATGGTGATGGAAACAACGAGCGCTGCCGCCACCGACAAGATCCGCTGCGATGCCTGTCCGGTGATGTGTTACATCAAGCCGGGCGCGGCCGGCGCCTGCGACCGCTACGCCAACGACGACGGCAAGCTCGTCCGGGTCGATCCGCACATCATTCTCGAGCGCACGGTGTCGCAGGGCGGCAGGCTGGTGCCGTTTGGCAGCAGCGAAGACTGGGACGGCAAGATCGTCCACGAGCCCTCGACCTTCGTCACCGCAATCGGCGCGGGCACGACCTATCCCGACTACAAGCCGGCGCCGTTCATTGTCTCTTCCGAAGTCGACGGCGTCGACATGGTGACCGTCGTCACCGAGGGCATCTTCTCCTATTGCGGCATCAAGGTGAAGATCGACACCGATCGTTATCTCGGACCCGAAACCGCGACCGTGCGCGCGCAGGGCGAGGCGGTCGGTCACGTCACCACCAGCGAATACGGCTCGCAGATGCTGTCGCTCGGCGGCGTGCATCACCTCACCGGCGGTTCGAAGAAAGAGGGCCGCGTCACCTGCGATACGCTGATGGACCTCGCCAACTGCAAGGCGGTGGAGCTGACCATCGACGGCGGCGCGCGCGTCGTGGTGCAGGCGGGCCAGCCGCCGATTGTCAACGGTGCGAAAGAGGAACGCATGCGCGTCGGCTGCGGCTCGGCGACGATCGGCATGTTCGCCAAGCAATGGCACGGCAAGGTCGACGAGGTCGTCGTGGTCGACGATCATATCACCGGCGTCCTCTCGGAGCACCAGGCCGGCAAGCTGCTCGACATCGCCGACACCGGCATCAAGATGAAGGGCCGGCGCTCGACGCCCGGCCGGTATTTCCAGGTTGCCGATCCCGGTACGGGCTGGGGCGGCACCAATATCTCCGATCCGCTGGCCATTCTCGGGCCGTTCGACCCCAAGGAAGCGAGGCCCGGCCTCTCGATGCTGATGGTGTCCACCACTGGCGAGCATTCCTCTTACTATGTGCTCGACGAGGCCTTGAAGCCGGTCGAGACCGAGATGCCTGATGACCTGAAATTCTCGGTTGAGCGCATCCAGGAAAACTGCGAACCGGCGCTGTGCACGGTGCTGTTCATGGCCGGTGCCGGCGGTTCCTTGCGCGCCGGCGTCACCGACAATCCGGTGCGGCTGACGCGCTCGGTGAAGGATGCGCTGACGCGAGTCACCAGCGGCGGTGCGCCGGTCTATGTCTGGCCGGGCGGCGGCATCACCTACATGGTGGACGTGACGCAGATGCCGGCGGGGGCGTTCGGCTATGTGCCGACGCCGGCGCTGGTTGCGCCAATCGAGTTCACGATGAAATTGACCGACTATGCTGCGCTCGGCGGCCACATGGACTACGTGAAGCCGCTCGCCGAGGTGAGGGGCGGCAACGATGTCCGTCAGCTGCCCTGGCAGAACCCGATCCCGGGACCGCGGGCATGACACGGCTTCCGCAAATCGCGTTGCTGTCTGATGGCCGGCGGCTGCATTTGCAGGATGGACCGATTGATTTGATCGTCGAGGCAAGGGGGCGCGCGGACGAGGTGCATGCGGCCTACCAGGCTGCGGCGCGCCGTTTCACGGGTCTGCTTGATGAGCTCTGCGCGGAACTGCCGGAGTTGCGGAGGGCGGCGCTGCCGGCGGCGTGTTCGCTGACGGGCACGGTGGCCCGGCGCATGTATGCGGCCGTTACTCCCTACGCCTGGGATCGCTTCATCACGCCGATGGCCGCGGTGGCGGGCAGCGTGGCCGAGGAAATTCTCGGCGCCATACTTCGTGTCGCGACGCTCGATCAGGCCTACGTCAACAATGGTGGCGACATTGCCCTGCACCTCAGCGCAGGTGAGTATTTCTCGGTGGGGCTGATGGATCGGCCTGATCGCGACGGTGTGATGCGGGCCATGAGGGTCGATGCTGATGATCCCGTGCGCGGCATCGCGACCAGCGGCCGCCACGGCCGCAGCTTTTCGCTCGGCATCGCCGATGCGGTGACCGTGCTGGCGGCGACGGCATCGCAGGCCGATGCCGCGGCGACCGTCATTGCCAACGCCGTCGATCTGCCGGGGCATCCATCGATCGTTCGAAAGCCTGCAAACGAGCTTCAGCCCGACAGCGATCTCGGCGCGCGTCTTGTCACCGGCGACGTAGGTGAATTGTCGCAAGAAGAGATCGCGACCGCGCTCGAATCTGGCGCGGAATGTGCACGGCAATTGCTCGATCGCGGATTGATCGAAGGTGCCGTGCTGCGGCTTTGTGGTGATATGATTGTCATCGGAACCAAGGATATAAGAGAGCAACGATCGCGCCCGCCTGTGCTGGAGAACGCGGTCCATGCCTGAACAGGGAAGCGAGACATGAGCGCGATCATCCGCAAGATCGTCACCGTCGTCGAAGAGACGCAGATGGAGATGGGCCGCCAGGTGTCGCCGCCGACCCGGCGCGCGGCGGCGATTGCCGTGATCGAAAATCCCTTTGCCGGGAAATATGTCGAGGACCTCTCGCCGCTGATCGCGATCGGTGAGGAGCTCGGCGAGCTGCTGTCGAAGCGCGCGGTGGCTGCGCTCGGCATCGACGGCGCCAAGGCGCAGAGCTACGGCAAGGCCGCGGCCGTCGGCGAGAACGGCGAGCTCGAACATGCCGCCGCCATTCTTCACCCCAAGATGGGCGCGCCGGTGCGGAAAGTCCTGACCAAGGGCGCGGCACTGATCCCGTCATCGAAGAAGCGCAGCGGTCCCGGCACGACGCTGGACATTCCGCTCGGCCACAAGGACGCGGCCTTCGTGCGCAGCCACTTTGACGGCATGGAAGTTCAGATCAACGACGCGCCGCGTGCCAATGAGATCATGGTTGCGGTCGCCGTCACCGACAGCGGACGCCCGCTGCCTCGCGTCGGCGGGCTCACGGTTGCCGAGATCAAGGGCGAAGACGGTTTGAGATAAAAGACGCTAGAGAGTTCAAAACTGGAGGTTGGGATGCGAGCAAGAAACAGTTTCGTCGGCGCGGCCTTTGCGCTTCTGGCTGCCGGTATGGGCCATTCGGCCCTGGCCGAGGACATCAAGATCGGCGAGATCAACAGCTACTCGCTGCTGCCGTCCTTCACCGAGCCCTATCGCAAGGGCTGGCAGCTCGCCGTTGAAGAGATCAACGCGTCAGGTGGCATCAACGGCAAGAAGCTCGTGGTCGTCTCCAAGGATGACGGCGGCAAGCCGGCGGATGCCCAGACGGCGGCCAACGAGCTCGTGTCGAGCGAGGGCGTGGCGATGCTGACGGGCACGTTCCTGTCCAACATTGGTCTCGCGGTCTCCGACTTCGCCAACCAGAAGAAGGTGTTCTTCCTCGCGGCCGAGCCGCTGACGGACGCCGTGACCTGGGCGAAGGGCAACAAGTACACCTTCCGCCTGCGTCCTTCCAACTACATGCAGGCCGCGATGCTGGTCGAAGCCGCCAGCAAGCTGCCGGCCAAACGCTGGGCGACGATCGCGCCGAACTACGAATACGGCCAGTCGGCGGTTGCGGTGTTCAAGAAGCTGATGTCGGAGAAGCGTCCTGACATCCAGTGGGTCGATGAGCAGTGGCCGCCCCAGGGCAAGATCGATGCGGGCCCGGTGGTGCAGGCGGTGGCGCAGGCCAACCCGGAAGCGATCCTGAACGTCACCTTCGGTCCCGACCTCGTCAAGCTCGTGCGTGAAGGCAATACCCGCGGCCTGTTCAAGGGCCGCGAGGTCGTGTCGTTCCTGACCGGCGAGCCTGAATATCTCGATCCACTCAAGGAGGAGACGCCCGAGGGCTGGATCGTCACCGGCTATCCCTGGTACTCGATCAAAACGCCCGAGCACGACGCGTTCCTGAAGGCCTACCAGGCCAAGTACAACGACTATCCGCGCCTCGGCTCGATCGTCGGCTACCAGACCATCAAGGCGGCTGCGGCGATCCTGGCCAAGGCCGGCTCGACCGACACCGACAAGATGATCGCGGCGGCTGAAGGCCTCTCGATGCCGTCGCCGTTCGGCGAGATCACCTTCCGCAAGATCGACCACCAGTCCACCCTCGGCGCCTTCGTCGGCAAGACCGCGCAGAAGGACGGCAAGGGTGTGATGGTGGACACGTCCTACAAGAAGGGCTCGGACTACCTGCCTAGCGATGCCGAAGTCGAGAAGCTGCGGCCGAAGGAGTAATCGCGGTGTCGTAGGGTGGGTTGGCCAAGCAGATGCGCAAAGCGCATCTGCTTGGCGTAACCCACCACGGTCTGCACCCGCTGAACCAGAAGAGGTGGGTTACGCCCGGCGAACTTCGCTTCGCGAAGTCGCAAGGCTAACCCACCCTACGAAGCTATCTCTCCCCGCAAGAGAGGGGATAGGTGAAATTCAGATCCAACCCGGACCGCCGATGGCCTTTTATGTCGTACAGTTTCTGACCGGTCTTGCCAGCGCAGCGTCGCTGTTCCTGGTGGCCTCGGGCCTGTCGATCATCTTTGGCGTGACGCGGATCGTCAATTTCGCGCATGGCGCCTTCTACATGATCGGCGCCTATATCGCCTTCACGCTGACCGAGCGCTTCTCCGGCGCGTTCGGCTTCTGGGGCGGGGTGCTCGCGGCGGCGCTGGCCGTGGCGCTGATCGGCGTCCTCGTCGAGATGGTGCTGCTGCGGCGCATCTATCACGCGCCCGAACTGTTCCAGCTGCTCGGCACGTTTGGCCTCACGCTGATGGTCGAGGATCTCGTCGTGCTGATCTGGGGCCCCGACGATCTCGTCGGCCGCCGCGCGCCCGGCTTCAAGGGGGCGGTCGATTTCTTCGGCCAGAACATTCCGAGCTACGATTTGTTCCTGATCGCGCTCGGGCCAGTCGTGCTCGGCATTCTCTGGCTGCTGTTCCAGCGGACACGCTGGGGCGTGCTGGTGCGCGCAGCCACGCAGGACCGCGACATGGTCGCAGCGCTCGGGGTGAACCAGAAATGGCTGTTCACGTCAGTGTTCGCGGTCGGTGTCTTCCTCGCCGCCCTCGGCGGCGCGCTCCAGATCCCCCGGGATGCCGTCCATCACGCCATGGATCTGCGTATCATCGTCGAGGTCTTCGTTGTCGTCGTGATCGGCGGGCTCGGCAGCATCGTCGGCGCGTTCGTCGCGGCGGTGCTGGTTTCCGAGCTCAACGCTTTCGGCATCCTCATTTTCCCGAAGATTTCCATCATCCTGGTCTTCCTGGTGATGGCTGTGGTGCTGATCGTTCGCCCGTGGGGCCTGTTCGGCAAGCCGGAGGCGGCGGCGCGCAAGACGCCCGGCCTCACGGTCAATCCCTGGCGGCCGCTCACGTCCAACGAGCGGCTCGCGTCGCTGGCAGCGTTTGTCGTCGCGGCAATGCTGCCGTTGTTCGCCGGCAATTACGCGCTGACGGTCGGTTCAGAGATCGCGATCTTCGTGATCTTCGCGGTGAGCCTGCACTTCCTGATGTCGGTCGGCGGGCTCGCGTCCTTCGGCCACGCCGCCTATTTCGGCCTCGGCGCCTATGGCGTCGCGTTCCTCGCCAAGATGGCGGGGCTGCCGATGATCGTCTGCCTGCTGCTCGGGCCGCTGCTGGGCTGCATGGGCGCCGCGATATTCGGCTTCTTTGCCGTGCAGCTCTCGGGCGTCTACTTCGCGATGCTGACGCTTGCATTCGCGCAGATCGTCTGGTCGATCGCGTTCCAGTGGGTGAGCGTGACAGGCGGCGACAATGGCATTTTGGGTGTCTGGCCCGCGAGCTGGGCGGCGAGCCCGTCGCATTTCTACTGGCTCGCGCTCGGCGTTGCGGCGCTCGTCACCATTGCGCTGCGCATCGCGGTGTTCTCGCCGTTCGGCTACGCGCTGCGCGCCACACGCGACTCGCTGTTGCGCAGCGAGGCCGTGGGTATCGACGCCAAGCGCGTCCAGTGGACGGCCTTCGTCATCGCGGGGACCACCGCCGGTATCGGCGGCGCGCTGTTCGCCTATCTCAAGGGCAGCGTCTTCCCTGACAATCTCGGCATATCGCTGTCGGTCGATGCGCTGGTCATGGTGCTGCTCGGCGGCGTCGAGACCGTGTCGGGCGCCGTGATCGGCGCCATCGTCTACAAGGCTTTGAACATCTGGCTGGTGAGCCAGACCGATTTGTCGAAACTCGTGCTCGGCGGCTTCATCGTGCTGATCGTCGTCGTCTTCCCCAAGGGCATCGTCGGCATGCTGGAGATGCTCGCACAACGTCGCAGGAAGTCCTCGCCACCGGGATCATCCCTGCTCGCCAAGCCGATCGAGTCTGCCGAATGAGCCTCGCACCCCCACTTCTCGCGGTCGAAGGCCTGACCAAATCCTACGGTGGCATCCACGCCGTGCGCGGCGTCTCGTTCTCGCTTCGCGCTGGCGAGATCCTGGCGTTGATCGGTCCGAACGGCGCGGGAAAAAGCACCTGCTTCGACATGCTCAACGGCCAGAACCGGCCTGACTCTGGCCATGTCCGCCTGCTCGGCGAGGAGACCACCGGCAAGAAGCCGCGCGACATCTGGCGCATGGGCGTCGGGCGTACGTTCCAGATCACGGCGACGTTCGCCACCATGACCGTGCGCGAGAACGTGCAGGTCGCGCTGATCTCGCATGGCAAGCAGCTGTTCAATCTCTGGGGCTCGGCGCCCGACGTCGACCGTGGCGAGGCCGGGCGGCTGCTCGAGCTGGTCGGCATGGGCGGCTACGCGGACCGTCCCTGCGGCGAGCTTGCCTATGGCGATCTCAAGCGGCTCGAGCTTGCGGTCGCGCTCGCCAATGATCCCAAGCTGCTCCTGATGGATGAGCCGACCGCCGGCATGGCGCCGCGCGAGCGCGTCGAACTGATGCGGCTCACGGCGCAGATCGCCAAGGAAAAGTCGATCGGCGTGCTCTTCACCGAGCACGACATGGACGTCGTGTTCGAGCACGCCGACCGCATCATCGTGCTGAACCGGGGGACGTTGATCGCCGAGGGCTCGCCGGCAGAGGTGCGCGGCAATCCGCAAGTGCAGGCGGTCTATCTCGGCGAGGGGCTGCTTTACGAGGGCGGGCATCGCGAAGGAGCCTCGGCATGAAGCTCACGGTGCAGGACCTCAACAGTCATTACGGCCCCGCGCACATCCTGTTCGATATCGGCTTCGAGGTCGGCGAGGGCGAAGTGGTGGCGCTGCTCGGCCGCAACGGCGCCGGCAAGTCGACCACGTTCCGCTCGATCGTCGGCCTCGTCGCGCAGCGCACCGGCCGGATCACGTTCGAGGGCAAGGACGTCTCGGCCAGGCCGACGCACGAGATCGTGCGCGAGGGGCTCGGCTACGTGCCGGAGGAGCGACGCATTTTCACGGACCTGACAGTCGAAGAAAATCTCGAAGTCGGCCGCCAGCCGAAGCGGCCGAATGCGCCTCACTGGAATTGCGACAAGCTGTTCACGCTGTTTCCAAACCTGGGTGAGATGAAGAACCGTCCCGGCGGCCGCATGAGCGGCGGCGAGCAGCAGATGCTCACCATCGCGCGTACGCTGATGGGCAATCCATCGCTGGTGCTGCTCGACGAGCCCTCGGAAGGCCTGTCGCCGAAGATCGTGGAGCAGATGGTCGAGGCCATCCTGACTATGAAGAAGGAAGGCGTCAGCATCGTCGTCTCCGAGCAGAATTTGCATTTTGCGCGGCTGATCTCCGATCGCGCCTATATCATCGAGCGCGGCCGCATCTGCTTCGGCGGGACGATGGCCGAGCTCGACGCGCGTCCGGATATCCGCGACGCGCATCTGTCGTTGTGAGGGCAAAAGGGAAGGCGGCGAGCGGAATGGCGAGAAGCGTCACGGCGAAGAAGGGCGTCAAACCGACGAAGCCGCCTTACGTGCTCGACGAGCAGGTCGGATTCATCCTGCGCCAGGTCTGGCAGCGCCACAGCTCGATCTTCTCCCGCGACATCGGCACCAACCTCACGCCGACGCAGTGGGCGGCGCTGTCGAAGCTCGCCGAGACCGGGCCGTGCTCGCAGAACCAGCTTGGACGGCTGACGGCGATGGACGTCGCCACCATCAAGGGCGTGATCGACCGGCTCACGGCGCGCGGCCTGACCGAGACGAGCCAGGATCCCGAGGACGGACGGCGCCTGTTGGTGAGCCTGACGCGCGCCGGTCAGCAGCTTGCGGAGAAGCTCGCGCCGAACGCGATCGCGATCACGCGGGAAACCCTCGCGCCGCTCGATGCCAAGGAGCGCGAGCTGCTGATGGCGCTGCTCAATAAGCTGAGGTGAATCCCAATCTTTCACCGTCACCCTGAGGTGCGAGTGGCGCGATGCAAAGCATCGCGCCGGGAGCCTCGAAGGGCGGACGGCCCGGCTGCATCATCTCGGCCGTTCATCCTTCGAGGCTCGCACACGGCGCGCTTGCGCCGTGCACTCGCACCTCGGGATGACGGGTCGGGTGCTTACGTCGCCATCACTTTGCCACCACCTCAGGCACTCTCCCAGCCGGCGGCGTATTCCGGCTGCGCTGGGTGCGCACGATGCCGTCGATGATGGTCATGCCGATGCCGGGGAGGTCGCCGAGCTGGACGCTCTCCAAAATGGTCTTGCCGGGCGAGTGCTGCGCCTTGTCCATGATGACGAAGTCGGCGGAGCGGCCCACTTCAATGAGGCCGCAATCGAGCGCGCGCATCCGCGCGGTGTTGCCGGTGGCGAGACAGAATGCGATCTCGGCCGGCAAATCGCCGAGCGAGGACAGCATCGAAACCATGCGCAAGATGCCGAGCGGCTGCACGCCGGAGCCGGCGGGCGCGTCGGTGCCGAGGATGACGCGATGCAGATCGCCCATCTCGCGCGCAGTGCGCAGCGTGAACAGCGCCGAGCGCTCATTGCCGTTGTGCACGAGCTCCAGGCCACGCTTGCAGCCCTCGCAGATGCAGCGGATCTGATCGTCGGGCAGGGCGGTGTGGCCGCCGTTGATGTGGCCGACCACGTCAGTGTCGGCTTCCAGCACGACGTCCTTGTCGATCAGGCCCGAACCGGGAATCGAGGGACCACCGGTGTGGATCGTGCTCTGGATGCCGTATTTGCGGGCCCAGCCGACCATCCTGCGTGCGGTAGGACCATCCTTGACGCCGCCGAGGCCGACTTCGCCGAGCAGCTTGACGCCGGCCGCGGCCAGCTCCTTGAAATCCTCCTCGACCATCTCGCATTCGATCACGGGCGCACCGGCATGAACTTTCACGCCGCCGGGCCGCAGATTCCAGAAGGCGCGCTGGGCGAAGATCGCCATGGCCTTCAGGCCGACGACGTCGCGCGGACGTCCGGGCATGTGAACTTCGCCGGCGGAAATCATCGTGGTGACGCCGCCATGCAGGTTGCTGTCGATCCAGCCGATCTGGTTCTGCCGCGGCGTCCAGTCGCCCGCGACGGGGTGGACGTGGCTGTCGATCAGGCCTGGCGCGACGGTGGTGCCGTTGGCCTCGACGATGGTGGTCGCATCGTCCGTATTGAGGTCCTTGAAGCGGCCGATCGCGGCGATCTTGCCGTTCTCGGCGACGATGGTGTCGCCGTCCAGGATCGGCTTTTCCAGGGCGCCGGACAGGATCAGGCCGATGTTCCGGATCACGAGCTTCGAGGGTCCGGCGGCCTGGGGGGCGTCATGCGCCATGGAAGGGGCTCCTTATTCCTAACTGCAACGCTTCCGATCTTGGGCAGCCTTGACCGCGGGATCAAGCGGGATTATTCATTAGTATACGAATGATCGTGTACAAACGACGCATGGCTGCCGGCCTCGGAACGCTGATGACGCGACAGGGAAGCTGAGATGAGCAATTTCAATCAGGAAAGCGTCTTGAGCGTCCACCACTGGACCGACACGCTGTTCTCCTTCAAGACCACCCGCAGCCCGACCTTCCGTTTCCGTAACGGCGAGTTCACCATGATCGGCCTCAAGGTCGGCGAGAAGCCGCTGCTGCGGGCCTACAGCGTCGCCAGCGCCAATTACGAGGACACCCTCGAATTCTTCTCGATCAAGGTGCCGGACGGTCCGCTGACGTCGCGGCTCCAGCATTTGAAGGAAGGCGACGAGATCATCGTCAGCCGCAAGGCCACCGGCACGCTGGTGATCGATAATCTCGAAGCGGGGCGCAACCTCTATCTGATCGGCACCGGCACGGGCCTCGCGCCGTTCCTGAGCGTGATCAAGGACCCCGAGACCTACGAGCGCTTCGAGAAGGTGGTGCTGCTTCACGGCTGCCGTCACGTCAAGGAGCTCGCCTATGGCGAGATGATCACCGAGCACTTGCCGAAGGACGAGATGCTCGGCGCGTACATCCAGAACCAGCTGATCTACTACCCGACCGTGACCCGCGATCCGTTCCGCAATCGCGGCCGCATCACCGACCTCATCACCTCAGGCAAGCTGTTCGCCGATATCGGTCTGCCGGGAATCGAAGCCGCTCACGACCGCGTCATGATCTGCGGCAGCCCGGCATTGGTCACTGACACCCGCGTCCTCCTCGGCGAGCGCGGTTTTGTCGAAGGCAATCACGGCGAGCCGGCCCAGTTCGTGGTCGAAAAGGCGTTTGCCGAGCGGTAAGCGCGGAATTGATCGCGATTTGGCCGAGGGGCGGGCGTTGCCCCGCCGATTCGGCGCGCGATACACTGTGGGAGCGAATCAGCGGAGTTCCCACATGGTTGCGGACAGCGACAGCAACATCGCCTGGCACCGGGTCCAGTTGAAGAAGAACCGCGCCGCGTTGAAGGCGCTCGAAACCGCCCGCTTCACGATGGGTGAGATCGCGACCTCGAAGCGCAACGGCCAGACCCAGAAGGCTCTCGCGGACCTCAAGCGCAAGATCGCGCAGTCCGAGCGCGTGATTGGCGATCACGATAAGCGCACGCGCCGTCCGCTCGGCACCGACCTGCAAAGCCTGAGCAATGGCAGCTGGAGCCACTGGGACGCCTACACGCAGCAGCGCAAGGCGGGCCCGCGCTCGCCGGGGCGCGGGTGAGGGATCAGGATCCCGTCAGCTTCTTCGACGCAATGAGATCGCGTTCCCAGCCGAACACCGAACGGCCGTCGAGGTCCGGAGATGCGGCACGTTCGGTCTCAATGAACGATTCCACTGAAGGCCCTTGCGCGGTGCGCTCGAGCCGCCGCGCCTGGTCGTCGAGGCGCTTGATCGCCTGCATCTCTTCGTCGCGTCCGAGTCTGGCGTTCTGGATCGCGCCCTTCAGGACGCGAATGGTCTCGTCATAGACCTTGATCGGAACGGGATAGGGATGCCGATCCTTGCCGCCATGGGCGAGCGAGAAGCGCGCCGGATCCTTGAAGCGGTACGGCGCCCCGTGTACGACCTCCGCGACCATCGCGAGCGAGCGCACGGTGCGTGCCCCGACGCCGGGCGTCAGCAGCAGCTCCGGAAAATCGACCGGGCCGCGTTCGGCGGCGGCGGCCAGTGTGCCGTGCAGGCGGCGCGCGAACACGTCTTTCGGCCGGACGTCATGATGCGCGGGCATGATCAGATGCGGCAGCATGGCTTGCGCGGGTTCGCCCGCAGTCCCGTTGAGCCGCTCGAACTCGGCGAGGATGCGGTCGGGGCCGAGGTCCGAGAGCAACTCGAGTTGCGCCGTGCGCGAGACGTCGGCGCGCTGGTCGGTGAGATTGACGATCTCGCCCTGCTGCGGGCCGTCGATCGCGCTGTGCGGCGCCTCGACAAAACTCTTCAGCGACTCGGAATGCCAGTGATAGCGGCGGGCCTGACGCTTGTCGCCGTTCATGCCCTGCTGCACCACTGTCCACTTGCCGTCCGCGGTGACGAAGAAGCCGTGGAGGTAGAGATCAAAGCCGTCCTGCACGGCGGCGCTGTCGACCTTTGCAACAAGGCGGCTGGCGCGCGTCAACTTCGCGCCGTCAAAACCGACGCGATTCCCGAGCTGCATCAGCTCGTCCGGTGTCTTGCGCGAATGCTGGCCGCGGCCGCCGCAGACATAGATGCCGAGCTCGTCCTGCAGCGGACCGAGCCCGCGCTTCAGCGCGCCGATCACGGACGTGGTAATGCCCGACGAGTGCCAGTCCATCCCCATCACGGCGCCGAACGACTGGAACCAGAACGGATGCGACAGCCGCTGCATGAAGGCATCGCGTCCATAGTGAAGCACGATCGCCTGCGTCACGATCGCGCCGAGCGACGCCATACGGCTCGCGAGCCACGGCGGAACCCGCCCGGTGTGGAGAGGAAGATCGGCGCTGCCCGTTCGTCTGGTCATGAGTGCCTCAAACTAGCGCAATCCGCCGACGGTTGCACCAGCGGAATGCTGCGTTGCACCAGACGAGGGGAGCGAAGCGCGCGGGAATGAGTTGGCAGGGTGCGAATGCAATGCCGGGGACATGAATGAACAAACAGGCTCTCATGGCCGACATCGAGACGATGTTCGGGTGGATACCGTCGTGGATCGTTGGTCTGGGCCTCGTCGCCGGGGCGATCCTGCTTGCGCTGGCCTTCTATCGGCTCGCCGTCTGGCTGCTCAATCGCACATTCGGAACCCGGCTTCCCCTGCTGAGCGTGTTCATCGAGCGAACGTCCGGACCGGCGCAGCTGGCGCTGTGTCTGGCCGGCGTTGCATTGGTGTTACCGCTCGCGCCGCTGGATGATGCCTTTCGAACGCCGCTGACGAGCCTGTTCGTCGTCGCCTTCATCGCGCTGATCGGCTGGATCTCGATCCGGATCGTCGACATGAGCGCGGCGCGTTATTTGCTGAACTTTCGCGATGTCACCGAGAATTTCGTCGCGCGCAAGCATGTCACCCAGGTCCGCGTCTTCAAGCGTGTGATCGACATCATCATCGCCATCATCACGGTGTCGACCGCGTTGATGACATTCGACTCGGTCAGGCAATATGGCGTCAGCCTGTTTGCCTCCGCCGGTGCCGCCGGTATCATCGTCGGTCTTGCCGCCCGGCCGCTGCTCAGCAATCTGATTGCGGGCCTGCAGATCGCCATCACCCAGCCGATCCGGATCGAGGATGCCGTCATCATCGAGAACGAATGGGGCTGGGTCGAGGACATCGCCGCGACCTATGTCGTGATCCGGCTGTGGGACTGGCGCCGCATGGTGGTGCCGCTGTCCTACTTCATCGAAAAGCCGTTCCAGAACTGGACCCGCGACACAGCGTCCCTGATCGGTGTGATCGCGCTCCATGTCGATTATCGCGCCGACGTGCCGCGCATCCGACGCTGGCTGGAGGGCGCGGTGAAGGAGTCGAAACTGTGGGACGGCGCGGTCGTCAATCTCCAGGTGATCGACGCGGATGCGCGCACCATCGAGCTGCGTGCGCTGGTCAGCGCGCGCAATGCGCCGCAGTCCTGGGACCTGCGCTGCGAGATGCGGGAGAGACTGATTGCCTTCATCCGCGACGAGATGCCGGAAGCCCTGCCGCGCGAACGCGCGATCCTGATCCCGCAGGCAGGAGCCGACGAGACCGAGTTTACGCAGCGAGCCGCACCGGAAAAGATGCGCGCACGCGCCCGCAACTGAGTTCGCGTGTAAAAAGCCCTCCTCACTGCGCGCGGATGTCGGCAGCCTTCAGCACCGGCTCCCATTTGGTTGCCTCGGCGTGCATGTAGGCATCAAAATCCTTGGCGGAGGAGCCGACCGCTGCTGCGCCGACCTTGTTGAGCGTTGACAGCACGTTCGCATCTTGGAGCGCCGCTTTCAGATCGGTCTCAAGCTTTGCGACGATCTCCGGCGGCATTTTCGCAGGTCCCAGCACGCCCCACCAGACCGAAACGTCGTAGCCGGGGACACCTGATTCAGCGACCGTCGGCACATCGGGCAACGCCTTGGAGCGCTCGGCCGATGTCACCGCGAGCGCGCGCACCGGGCCGCCTTCGAGCTGGCCGATCGCTTCCGCGAGCGGATTGATGCTGAGCGGGATCTCGCCCGATATCACCGCGGTCAGTGCCGGCGCGCCACCCTTGTAGGGGATCGCGACGATCTTGGTGCCCGACATGTATTTCAGAAGCTCGCCGGCGAGATGCGCCGAGGTGCCATTGCCGGACATGCCGTAGGAGAGCTTGTCCGGCTCCTTCTTGGCAGCGGTGAAGAGATCACTCAGCGTCTTGTAAGGGCTGTCCTTCGCCACCACGATCGCCAGCGGCGAGGACGCAACTTCGCTGATCGCGGTGAAATCCCTGAAGGTATCGTAGGGCATGCTCGGATAGATGAATTGATTGAGCGGATGGCCGCTCGCGACCAGGATCAGGGTGTAGCCATCGGGCGCGGCTTGTGTCAGGGCCTGCGAGGCAACGATGCCGCCGGCGCCGGGGCGGTTGTCGATCACGGGCTGCTGGCCCCAGGTTTTTGCGAGGGCCTGGCCGAGCGTGCGGGCGAGTACGTCGACCGCGCCGCCGGCCGCGTAAGGCACAAGGATGTGGACCGGCTTGCTCGGATAGGCGTCGGCGGCCTGCGCGACATGGCCCGCCAGCAGCAGACCGGCGCTCAGCATCAAAGCGCCGATCTTCTTGTTGAGACCCGGCATATTTCAGCACTCCCTGGGGGCATTCGCATCCGCGCGGATGGCTGCTTCCGGACGCTGCCCATGGTTTTTGTTGACGAGACCTGATCTTTTGTACGATAGTACAAATCACATGGTACGCAAGCCCACCAGCAAGGAAACGGCCCGCAAGCCGAACATGCGCGAGGCGATCCTCGCCGCGGCGGAGGAACTGTTCGCCACCAACGGCTTCAATGCCGTCTCGGTGCGCGATATCGCGCAGGCTGCCGGGGCCAATCCCGGCAGCGTGACCTATCATTTCAAGACCAAGGACGGCCTGCTGCTGGAGATCTACCGGCGCCATTGCGGCCCGATGAATCTTCGCCGTTCCGAGCTGCTCGCCGCCGCCAGGCGGGTGCGCGATCTCCATGACCGGCTGGAAGCCATCGTGCGCGCCTATGTGGTGCCGGCCTTCACCTCGGGCAGCGATCTCGCCGGGGGCGGGGCGCGCTTCACGCGGCTGCGTGCCGTGATGTCGGCCGAGGGTAACGAGGTCGCGCGAAAAATCATCGCGCAGACGTTTGACGATACCAGCCACGCCTTCATCGATGCGATCCACGACAGTCTGCCGCACATTCCGCGCACCGACATCGTCTGGCGCAGCCACTTCCTGCTCGGCGCACTCTATTATTCGCTGGTGACGCCGGATCGGGTCTCGCGCCTCTCGCGCGGTGAGGCCGACGGTGGCGATCCCGCCAATGCGATCGAGCAATTGGTGCAGGCAACCGTGGCCGCGTTCCAGGCGCCGGCTCTGGATCAGGCCGCGCCCGCACGACGGCGCGCGGTTGCCAGCAGCAAGACTTGAAAGAAATCGCCCGAGAGGAGGCGCGTCACAGCGCTTTCGCTCGCAAGCGGACATGTAACGGGGTGTTTGAGGACATGAACAGGCGGGAGTGCTTGCGTCTCTTCACCGGACTGACCGGCGCTGCGCTCGCGGGCGAGGCGCGCGGGCAGGCAGCGGAATCGAAGTCGATCCCGACGATCGACCCGCCGGATCCCAATCCCAGGACGCCGTCGCTCAAGCTGCCGCCGAGATCCTGCGACAGTCACACCCACATCTTTGGACCCGCGTCGCGCTATCCGTTCTCCGAAAGGCGGCCATACAACACGGCCGATGCGCCGCTGGAGACCTTCCGCAGCGTGCACGAGAAGATCGGCGTCGAGCGCTGCGTGATCGTCAATGCCACGGTGCATGGCACCGACAATCGCGTCGTGACCGATGCCATCGCCCAGAGCGAGGGCGCCTATAAGGGCATCGCCAATGTCAACGACGAGATGACCGAGAAGGAGCTTTCGGCGCTCGACAAGGGCGGCATTTGCGGTTGCCGTTTTGCGTTCCTCAAGCGCCTCGGCGGCGTCGGCGACATGGCCAAGTTCCAGCGCATCGTCCACCGCGTCGCTGAGCTCGGCTGGCATATCGACGTCTATTTCGAGCCGGGCACCATCGCCGAGTTCGCGCCAATTCTCACGGCGCTGCCGACACCCTATGTAATCGATCACATGGGCACGGTGCAGGCGGGGAAGGGTCTCGACGATTCCGGCTTTACTGCGCTGCTCGACCTCCAGAAGAAGGACGAGAAGTGCTGGGTGAAGATCACCGGCCTTGAACGTGCCTCGGCCGCAGGCAAGCCGTTCCACGATGCGGTGCCGTTTGCGAGGGCGCTGATCGACAATGCGCCCGATCGCGTCATCTGGGGCACCGACTGGCCACATCCCAACGTCAAGATCATGCCCAATGATGGCGAGATCGTCGATCTGATCCCGCTTTATGCGCCGGACGAGGCGATCCGGCAGAAGCTGCTGGTCGACAATCCCGCGCGCCTTTTCAGGTTCGGTTGATGACCATGATGTACACGCCGACCATTCCGCCGCCGGACCCGAACACGCGCACGCCGAAGTTCAAGCTGCCCAGGCGGTCCTGCGACGCGCATTGCCACATCTTCGGCCCCGGCGCGAAATATCCTTACGCGCCCGACCGCTCCTACACGCCGCCGGACGCGCCGCTGGAAGACTTTAAGGCGCTGCACGCCAAGCTGGGCGTCGAGCGCGCGGTCATCGTCAATGCTAGCGTGCACGGCGTTGACAACACGGTGGCGCTCGACGCCATCGCGCAGAACAATGGGGCCTATCGCGCGGTCGCCAATATCGACGACACCATCACCGAGCAGGGGCTTGGCGTGCTGCACGAGGGTGGCTTCCGCGGTTGCCGCTTCAATTTCGTCCGCCATCTCGGCGGCGTGCCCGACAAGCGCGTGTTCAACCGCATCGTCGCGATGGTCGCACCGCTTGGCTGGCACGTCGATCTGCATTTCGATGCGATCGACCTGCCTGAATATGCCGACATGCTGACGAGGCTGCCGGTCAGCTACACCATCGACCATATGGGACGGGTCAAGGCCTCGGAGGGGCTTGACCAGCTTCCATTCAGGATCCTGATCGAGCTGATGCAGCGCGATGAGAAGTGCTGGGTCAAGATCTGCGGTTCGGAGCGCGTCTCCTCGGCCGGACCGCCCTTCACCGACGCGGTGCCGTTCGCGCGCAAAATCGTCGAGACCGCGCCTGATCGCGTCATCTGGGGCACCGACTGGCCGCATCCCAACGTCAAGGTGATGCCGAATGACGGCGACCTCGTCGATCTGATCCCGCTGTTCGCGCCGGAGGCGGAGTATCAGCAGAAAATCCTGGTCGACAATCCCGCGCGCCTGTTCGGGTTCGATAGATGACCGCAATGGCGATCGACAAGCCGCGCGGACGCGCCTGGTGGAAGGAGCTCTGGATCCAGGTGCTGATCGCCATGGCGGCCGGCATCGCGCTTGGGATCGTCAGTCCCGAGGCGGGCGCCAGGATGCAACCGCTGGGAGATGCCTTCATCAAAGCGATCCGGATGCTGATCGCGCCGATCATCTTCTGCACCGTCGTGCACGGCATCGCCCATATGGCCGACATGGCGCGGGTCGGGCGCGTCGCGGTCAAGGCGATCGTCTATTTCGAGATCATGACGACGATCGCGCTGATCATCGGTCTCATCGCGGTGAATCTGCTCAAGCCCGGCGCCGGCATGAATATCGACCCCGCCAGCATCAATGCCAGCGCGGTCGAGCCCTATGTCAAGCAGACCGCCGTGATCGGCTTCGTGCCGTTCCTGATGAACATCGTGCCGGCGACGTTCATCGGCGCGTTTGCCGAGGGTAATATTCTCCAGGTGCTGTTCATCTCGGTGCTCTGCGGCTTCGCGCTGGTGCAGCTCGGCGAGCGCGCCGCGCCGCTGGTCAGCCTGATCGACATCGCGGCCAGGATGGTGTTCGCCGTGGTCGGCTTCGTGATGTGGGCGGCACCGATCGGCGCGTTCGGCGCGATTGCGTTCACGGTCGGCAAATTCGGCGTCGGATCGCTGGCCTCGCTGGGCAAGCTTCTGGGCGGATTCTATCTGACCTGCCTGATCTTCATCGTCGTGGCGCTCGGCCCGGTGGCGCGGTTCTGCGGCTTCTCGCTGCTCAAGCTGATCCGCTACATCTGGGAAGAGCTCCTGATCTGCATCGCCACGACATCGTCCGAGACGGTGCTGCCGCGAATGCTGACCAAGCTGGAGAAGGCCGGATGCGAGAAGAGCGTGGTCGGGCTGGTGATTCCGACCGGCTATTCCTTCAATCTCGACGGCACTTGTCTCTATCTCGCCGCCGCCTCGGTATTCCTGGCGCAGGCGACCAACACGCCGTTTGGCCTCGCCGAGCAGATCGAGCTGCTGCTGATCCTGCTCGTGACCTCCAAGGGCGCGGCGGGCATCGCGGGTGCGGCCTTCGTCGTGCTGGCGGCAACGCTGTCGGCCACCGGCACAATTCCGGTGACCAGCGTGGCGCTGGTGCTCGGCATCCATCGTTTGATGTCGCAGGGACTGACGCCGACCAATCTGATCGGGAACGCGGTTGCGACCATCGCGATTGCCAAATGGGAAGGCGCGCTCGATGGCGAGCGGTTGAAGCGCGTGCTCGACGGTGAGGAACCAGCGGCTGCCGTCGCTTGACGAATTGGCTTCCGGCATGTGGCGGGGAGCTTATGATGTTTACGAACGAAAGAGGGGAGCACTCCCATGAAAACAGGTCTCGTGGTCACCGCCCATCCCGGCGATTTCGTCTGGCGCGCCGGCGGCGCCATCGCGCTGCATGCGAAGAAAGGCTATCGCATGAAGATCGTCTGCATGTCCTTTGGCGAGCGCGGCGAAAGCCAGTTCGCCTGGAAGGAAAAGGGCGCGACGCTGGAATCGGTCAAGGCCGGCCGCAAGGACGAGGCCGAGCGGGCGGCCAAGCTGCTAGGTGCCGAGATCGAGTTCTTCGACTGCGGCGACTATCCGCTGAAGCTCACCGAGGCGCATTTCGACCGCATGGTCGACATCTACCGCGAGCTCAATCCGAGCTTCGTGCTGACGCATGCGCTGGAAGACCCCTATAATTTCGATCACCCGAATGCGGCGCATTTCGCGCAGGAGACGCGCGTGGTCGCGCAGGCGATGGGCCACAAGCCCGGTGCGCAGTACAAATATTCGGCGCCGCCGGTGTTTCTATTCGAGCCGCACCAGCCCGAGCAGTGCAATTACAAGCCGGACTTGCTGCTCAAGATCGACGAGGTCTGGAAGGAGAAGTATGAGGCGTTCCAGATTCTCGCCGCGCAAAAGCATCTCTGGGGCTATTACGAGCGCGTCGCGCTCAACCGCGGCATTCAGGGCAGCCGCAACACCGGCGTGCCCATGACCTATGGCGAGGCTTATCAGCGCCTGTTCCCGACGGTTGCGGAGGAATTGGCATGAAGCCGGTCGTCGTTCGCAACATCAAGCGTGCCAATCCGGCCGGGATGGCGGACTGCGGCGTCTCGACCGTGCATGAGGCTTATGGCCGGCTCGGCCTGATGAAGCCTTATCTGCGGCCTGTCTGGGCCGGTGCGTCGATTGCGGGACCCGCCGTCACCGTGCTGGCGCAACCCGGCGACAACTGGATGATCCATGTCGCCGTCGAGCAGTGCCGGAAGGGCGACATCCTCGTCGTCGGCTGCACCACGGACAACACCGATGGCATGTTCGGCGAACTGCTCGCGACGTCGCTTCAGGCGCGCGGCGTGCAGGGGCTGATCATCGATGCCGGCTGCCGCGACGTCAAAGCGCTGCACGAGATGAACTTTCCGGTGTGGTCGCGCGCGGTCTCGGCCAAGGGGACGGTCAAGGCCACGCTCGGCTCTGTCAACGTCCCCGTGGTCTGTGCCGGCGTCAACGTCGATCCCGGCGACATCATCGTCGCCGATGACGACGGCGTCGTCGTGGTCCCGAAGCGCTACGCCGCTGAGGTCGCCGAGAAGGCCAAGAAGCGCAGCGCCGATGAGGGCGGCAAGCGCGCGCGTCTGGCGTCGGGCGAGCTTGGCCTCGACATGTACGGCATGCGCGAGGCGCTGGCGAAGGCCGGGCTTGTCTACGTGGACAATCCCGAGGACGTCTAAAGGGAAGAGAAGCGGAGCGCAGCGATGGATCGTCTCAAGCTGAGGGCCGTGCTCGGCAGTCACCCCCATGTCAAGGCGGTGAAGAGCGGCGAGCTCCGCTCCGCGCTGTTTGATCTCGACTTCATCGAGTACACGCCGACCAATACGGCGTTCAAGCCGATGGTGCGCGAGCAGGCGTTTGACGTCTGCGAGATGGCCATCGTCACCTATCTGATGGCGAAGGCGCACGGCAAGCCGCTCGTGCTCCTGCCGGCGACCATGCTAGGCCGCTTCCAGCACGCCTATGCGCTGTACAATCCAGCGCACGGGACGCTTGGCCCTGGTGATCTCGAGGGCAAGCGCGTCGGCATCCGCTCGTTTACGACGACGACCGGCGCCTGGATCAGGGGCATCCTCGCCAACGATTACGGCGTCGATCTCGACAAGATCAAGTGGGTCACGTTCGAGGATCCGCATGTCGCTGAGTATGTCGACACCACCGAGCGTGCGCCAAAGGACAAGAAGGTCTTGCAGATGCTGCTCGACGGCGAGGTCGACGCAGTCCTTGGCGAGACGTCGAACGATCCCAGGCTGACATCATTGTTTCCCGATCCGGCCGCGGAAGCCGCCAAATGGTACGCCCGCCGCGGCGTGGTGCCGGTCAATCATCTCGTGGTCGTGACCGGGCGGCTGGCAAAATCGCGCCCCGACGTGGTCGCGGGCGTCTATGATCTGCTCAAGCGGAACAAGGAACAGGCGGGGCCAGCGGCGACGCCGGACCTCCTTCCGTTTGGGATCGAGGCCAACAGAAAACCGTTGGAGCTGATCGTGGACTACGCATTCCAGCAGGCGCTGATCCCGCGCCGCTATGCGGTCGAGGAGCTGTTCGACGAGACGACACGAGGACTGAACTGATGGCGGATCCGAGGCGGTGGCAGGTCGGGCTGGTGGGCTATGGTGAGGTCGGCCGGATTCTCGCCGAGGATTTGCGCCAGCAGGACATCAAGGTCGCGGCTTACGACATCAAGCTCGGAGGCGAGCAGGGCGCTGCGCTGCAAGAGCATGCGGCCAGGTTCGGCGTGTTGCTCGCAGCTTCTCATGCCGAACTGACCGCGAAATCCGATCTCATCATTTCAGCGGTGACGGCAAGCCAGGCCGTACCCGTCGCAAAAGCCTGCGCTGATACGATCAACCAGGGCACCTGGTTTCTCGATTTCAACTCTGCATCCCCCGGCGCCAAGCAGCGCGCGGCGGCGCTGATCGACGGTGCGGCGGGTCGCTATGTCGAGGGCGCGGTGATGACCTCGGTGCCGCCCTATCGGATCAAGGTACCTCTGCTGCTCGGGGGACCCGGTGCGAAGGAGCTCGAGCCGCTGCTGAATGCGATCGGCTTTGCGGCCAGGGTTGCGAGCGACAAGCTCGGCGTGTCCTCAGCGGTGAAAATGTGCCGCAGCATCATGATCAAGGGCCTGGAGGCCATGGTCATCGAGAGTTTTACCACCGCACGCGCCTATGGCGTCGAGGACGCGGTGCTTGCTTCACTCACCGAGACATTCCCGAGCATCGATTGGGAGAAGCAGGGCGCTTATTTCTTCCAGCGCGTGATCGAGCAAGGCCGCCGCCGCGCCGAAGAAGTGCGCGAGGTTGCCGAAACCGTACGCGAGGCGGGGCTGACGCCGTGGTCTGCGCAAGGAACGGCCGAGCGGCAGGCCTGGGTTGCCGATCTCGCCGATGAAGGCCTGTTCGGCACGAAGGGAACGACGGAGTTCGCCCGGAGCGCCGATTGGCGTATCGAGGCGGATCGCATTCTGGCGAGGATCAAGCGCTAAACGCGCCGGCCTAAAGCGCGATGAGATTTGGATGAATCGTCATCGCGCTTTAGATTGTTGTTTGCGCATGATCTTTCCGGAAAACCGCTTCGCACTTTTCCGGATCATGCTTTAGCTCAGGATCCGGCCATCGTCGCGCAAGCCCGAGATCTCGTCGCGCGCGGCTTCGATCAAGCCGATCAGACTCTTGGCCTCACGGACGACGTCCGTGGTTCGCGCGCTGCGGAACTCGGTCAGGATCATGCGAACGCACTTGTCGGCGGTATCGAGCGTCCAGAGCGCCCGGGACATGTCGGCCTGCGAGTGAATTTCCGAGATATCGAGGCCCGACAGAACCTCGCCGATGCCATTCAAGCGCTTGATGGCCGTCTCGGCGGGCGTGCTGGCCCGGATGGACTGATAATCGATGCTGCTGAATGCGCCGAACATACCCATACTCTCCGCCCAACTCAGATGATCAGTGCGCAAGTCCCAGTATGGTTAGCCTGACCTTACTGGCAACGCGGGGAGCTACTGTCCGGGATTCTACTGGACTCGGTTTTGCAGGAGAACTGGGGGTAAATCGGGCTGAAAGGTCCGATAATCAGCCGCTTTTCCCGACGATCACCCCGTTAGACGCGACGAGCATACCTGCCTTGTAAACCGCGCGGCCCTGCGGCGCCGCGACCACGGCTTCCGGAACGTGCTCCGCGTTCAGCGTGACAAAATCGGCCTTTGCGCCGACACGTAGACCGTAGCCCTCCAGCCGCAGCGCCCTGGCGCCCGCCTCAGTGACGACATCGAACGCGACGCGCAGTTCCTCATCGACGTTGAAGCCGGAGCGATAGCCGAGCGTCATGGCCCGGCGCAGCATGTCGCCATCACCATAGGGCCACCAGGAATCGCGGATGTTGTCGTTGCCGCTGAACACGGTGACCCCGGCATTGCGCAGGATCAGGATCGGCGGAAAGGCGCGCGCCCCCGGCGCATTGGTCATGATGGCGACGCCGGAGCGGGCGAGGATTTCGGCGACGCTCTTGAGATGATCGGTGGAGATGTCGCCGAGCCCGTAGGCGTGGCTGATGGCGACATGGCCCTCCATGCCGAGCGCGCGCGTCCTCGCGGCGATCTGCTCGATCTCGAACGCGCCCAGCGAGCCCATGTCGTGCAGGTGAATGTCGACGTCGACGCCGCGCTTTTCGGCGACGCCGAACACGACGTCGAGATGCTTCTCGACATCGCGATCGAAGCTCGCAGGATCGAGCCCGCCGACGAGGTTCGCGCCGAGGCCGATCGCCGCGTCGAGCAATTCCGGTGTGCCCGGGCATGTCAGGATGCCGCTCTGCGGAAAGGCGACGAGCTGGATGTCGATCAAGCCCTTGTATTCCTCCCGTACGCGCAAGATCGTCTCGAGCGATTTCAGCCCGACGGAGCCGTCGACCATGACGTGGCTGCGCATCTGCGTCGAGCCGTGGCCGATGCAGAGATCGAGCTGGTTGCGCGCCCGCACCTCCATCGGCGCGGCCGCGGCCATGTTCTGGGCCTGGAAGGCGACGCGTTCGTGCACGTTGAATCCGTCAGTGCACGGCTTGTGCGGACGCCAGGCATCGCCATAGAAGCTGGTGTCGAGATGGATATGACCCTCGACGAAGCCGGGAACGACGAGGGCATTGCCGAGGTCAACCGTCTCGGCGCCGCTTGCGGGCGCGTCGGCCGGCAGGAGCGCGGCGATGCGACCGTCCTCGACCGCGATGTGATGCTGCGCTCCACCGTCGAAGCGTGCGTTCAGGAAGATCTTGTCGAAGGTCACCCGTTTGCTCCGTTGGTCGGTTTGGTGCTGCGCGATTTAGTGACGTGGGGACAGCAGCTTGGCGGGTGATCGCTCAAATGTCTGCCGGCCGTTCTTGAAGCCCATCAGGATATCCGGCAGCGCGGCGATGGCAAATCGGCTGTCCTTGATGTCAAGCACGACGAGGTCGGCGGGGTTTCCAACCGAAATTCCGTAGTCCTTGAGGTTCATCAGCCGTGCCGGCAGCTCGGTGACGAGATCGAGGCAGGTGTCGAAATCGCCGACGGACGCGTGGGCGACGTTGGCGTAGAAGTTCGCCATTCGCAGCAGCGAGGCATCGCCAAACGGCGTGAAGGGATTGAGCACATTGTTGGTCGCGACCGAGCAGACGATGCCGTCGGCCGCGAGCTTGTGTGCCAGTGTCAGTCCGCGCGGTGCGTTGTGGGTGGCCTCGCGCCCCATCAGATAGAGATCGGTCGCCGGCAGCACGGTGACGGCGACGCCGGCCTTCGCCAGTTGCGCCGTGGCGGCCTTCAGCCGCTCCGGCGGCAAGGCCGAGAGTTTTGTGACGTGACCGATCGCCACACGCCCCCCGTAATTGCGCTGCTCGGTCTGCCGGCAGACCTCCTGGAGATGCGACCAGGAGGGATCGAGATCGAAGTCGAGATGGAGATCGACGTCGAGGTCGAACTGCCGCGCGAGGTCGAAAATGCGCGCCAGATGCGCGTTGGGATCGGTGTCGGTATAGGGGCAACCGCCGATCGCGTCCGCGCCATCGCGCAGGGCCTCGACCAGCAGCTCCTCCGCTCCGGGATCGTTGGTGAGGCCTTCCTGCGGGAAGACGCACAGCGACAGATCGATCGCCCAGGCGTAATCGCGCTTAAGCTGCTTGATCGCCTCGAAGCTGCGCAGCCCGATGCGCGGGTCGATCTCGACATGGGTGCGCATCCGCGTCGTGCCGTGCACGATGGCGCGTTCGAGCACTTTGGCGCCGCGCGCATAGACATCCTCGCTGGTGAAATCCCGCTTCATCGCCGAGACGGCGCGGATGGCATCACCGAGCGTTCCGTGGATGTGGCCGCAGCGCTCGAGCAGGCAGGCCTTGTCGAGATGGATGTGGCTGTCGACGAAGCCGGGCAGCGCCAGCCGCCCCGCGACGTCGATCTCGACGGCCTCGCAGGCAAGCCTTGGGTCGAGCCTTGGGTCAAGCCTTGGCTCAAGCCTTGGCTCGATCGCGGCAATGCGTCCGTTCCTCACGCCGATATCGACGGGTGCGGCGGACGATCGCAACAGGGCGTTGCGGAAGATCAGGTCGAAGGCAGGCGGGGCGGCCATGGCACGGAATCTGGTTGGCGGGCTCATCGCAGTCGGCGAGGTCCTGATTGGGCGGCAATGTAGCGGAAACGAAGGGACGGCCGCCATATCGAAAGCCGCGATAGCTGGTAGACGCGGGCTGGTCTGGCGGCTGGCGCACGCCTGGGCTATCACGCCTCGATTGCGCCCGGCATGGCGGCGCCCCCCTTTTCAGGAGCTCCCGATGCGTCTGGCTGCCGTTCCGCCGGCAAGGGTGTGATGGCGCTGGTCGACAGCGACACGCTGAACGTCGAAGGTTATTTCGAAGAGACCAAGCTCGCGCGCATCCGCGTCGGCGACAAGGTGCAGGTTCGCCTGATGGGCGAGAGAGGCACGCTGTCGGGCCATGTCGAGAGCATCGCCGCCGGCATCGAGGACCGCGACAGTGCCGAGGGCGCAAGCCTGCTCGCCAACGTCAACCCGACCTTCAGCTGGGTGCGGCTCGCCCAGCGCGTGCCCGTGCGCATCGCGCTGGATCGGGTGCCGGACAACGTGTCGCTCGTCGCAGGGCGCTCGGCGACCGTGGAAGTGCTGAACTAGGCTGTGCACTCATTAAGGAGCTGGCCGCCTGATGTCCGCTCAACCCCTGACAGCGGCGGGAAAGCGGACGTCTGCCGAGGTCGCTGAAGGGCCACTACTGAACTCATGCGCAGCAGCAAACCACATCTCTATTCGATCACCGCGTCCGCCCGACTGAGGAGCGTCGTGGGAATAGTTAGGCCGATCTCGTTCGCTATTTTCAGATTGATTACCAACTCAAATTTAGTTGGCTGCATGACCGGCAAATCAGAGGCCTTTTCACCTTTAAGTATACGACCGACATAAATGGCCGCCTGACGCCAAGTGTCTGTCTTGTCGGGGCCGTAGCTAATCAATCCTCCGGTGTCTACCTCCTCGCGCCCAGTGTAGATACCCGGAATTTTGTAGTGCAGGGCTTGGCTGGCAATTCGGTCATGGCCAACAAAGCCAAAGAACGGGTCGGTGCTCACGATGAAGGCTTCGATCTTCAACTGCGCCATGGTCTCAAATGCCACATCCACGTCGCTGATGGTGCTGGTATTGAGTACGTGAAGATGTTGCTCCAGGGCCGTTGCCGCTGCCTTGCCTTCCTCGATCTGGCGCTCCGCAAGTGTGCCCTGGGGATTAACCAGCAGCGCCACCTCAGTTGCCCGCGGCAATATCTCTCTTATTATCTCCATTCGCTTCGCGAGCAACGCGGCACCTATAAAGGTGGCGCCTGTGACGTTTCCACCGGGGTGATTAAGGCTATCGACAAGGCCGTCTGCGACTGGATCTCCGCCATAAGCAAAGACGATGGGTATGGTCGTGGTCGCCGCTTTGGCGAGGCGTGCCGGGACCGGTGATCCCGTCGCAAAGATGGCGTCCACCTGGCTCCTGACCAGACTTTCCGCGAGCGCAGGCAGCCGGTCGAACTGGCCGTTGGCTGAGCGTTCGACGATGGTGAGATTGCGGCCATCCTCGTAACCGGCCTCCTTGAGACCGGCATGGATTGCATTCATTACCCAAGCTGGTCGCGCCAATGCCAGCAATCCCATCACTGGCATTGCTGTTTGTCCGGCGCGTGCCGCAATCGACCAGGCGGCGGTGCCTCCTGCTAGTGCAATGAATTTCCGCCGCCTCATGCGGTACCTCATTCGCGTAGGTCAGCCTTGCTGGCGGGACGTTACATCATTCACTTGCGATTGACATCCGTTCCAAGCCATCTATGCGGCCGCTTCGGGTCAAACTCGACAAACTCAGCGTGAGCATAATGTGTCCGCTTTCGCGCACATCGCGGCCGTCCCGTCGGCTGGCTCGGCGCTAGTGAGTCCGCGCCCTGGTTGTCTCTACGCGTTCGAATATTTCTTCAGCTCAAACCGCGCGATCTGGTTCCGGTGCACTTCGTCCGGCCCGTCGGCGAGGCGAAGCAGGCGTGCGGTGGCGTAGGCTTGCGTCAGGCCGAAATCGTTGGACGTGCCGCCGCCGCCATGCGCCTGGATGGCCCAGTCGATGATCTGGCAGGCCATGTTGGGCACGGCGACCTTGATCATCGCGATCTCGGCTTTCGCCACCTTGTTGCCGACCGTGTCCATCGCGTAAGCGGCATTCAGCGTCAGCAGCCGGGCCTGCTCGATCATGATGCGGGATTCGGCGATGCGCTCCTGCGTCACGGTCTGCTCGGACACCGGCTTGCCGAAGGCGACGCGGCTGCGCACGCGCCGGCACATCTTTTCCAGCGTGCGTTCGGCAAGCCCGATCAGCCGCATGCAATGATGGATGCGGCCGGGGCCGAGGCGGCCCTGCGCGATCTCGAAGCCGCGGCCTTCGCCGAGCAGCATGTTCTGTTTCGGCACGCGCACATTGGTGAAGATGACTTCGGAGGCGCGGTCGGGCACGCCGTAGAAGCCGAACACGGGCAGGGGCCGTTTCACTTCGATGCCGGGCGTGTCCATCGGCACCAGGATCATGGATTGCTGCTTGTGGCGGTCCGGATTGTCGGGATCGGTCTTGCCCATGAAGATGCAGATCTTGCAGCGCGGGTCGGTTGCGTTGGTCGTGTACCATTTGCGACCGTTGACGACGTAATGGTCGCCGTCGCGCACGATCGAACTCTCGATGTTGGTCGCATCCGACGATGCGACCGCAGGTTCGGTCATGGCGAAGCAGGAACGGATTTCGCCCGCGAGCAGCGGCTTCAGCCAGCGCTCCTTGTCTTCCGTCGTACCGTAACGCTCCAGCACCTCCATGTTGCCGGTATCGGGCGCCGAGCAGTTGAACACTTCGGGCGCGAGATGCGACCGCCCCATCACCTCGCAGAGCGGGGCGTATTCGAGATTGGTGAGGCCTGCGCCATGGGTGGACTCCGGAAGGAACAGGTTCCAGAGACCTTCGGCTCGCGCCAGCGGCTTCAGCTCCTCGACCACGGGATAGACCTTCCACGGCCCGAGCTCTTCGGCCTCTCGGTAGAACCGCTCCTCGTTCGGATAGATGTGCCGGTCCATGAAGCTCTCGAGCCTGCGCTTGAGCTCGACCACCTTCGGCGACATCGGGTAGAGCATGTGTCGTCTCCTCGATCGACGGGCAGCGTGACGGCTTTGTCCTGAGCAGGACCGGCCTAGCCGACGCGATACCCTTTGAACTTTTCGCGCAGCGCCGATTTGAGCACCTTGCCGGTGCCTGTCATCGGGAATTCGTCCAGGAATTCGACCGCATCCGGCATCCACCAACTCGCGATCTTCGGACGCATGTGGTCGAGCAGGGTTTTCGCGTCGACGGTTGCGCCCTTCTTGCGGACGACCAGGAGGAGGGGGCGTTCCTGCCACTTCTCATGCGCAATCGCGACCACTGCGGCTTGCAGCACGTCGGGGTGGGACAGGGCGATGTCCTCGAGCTGGATCGAGGAGATCCATTCGCCGCCGGACTTGATCACGTCCTTGGAGCGGTCGGTGAGCGTGACATGACCGTACTGGTCGATCACGGCCATGTCGCCGGTGATCAGCCAGCCATCCTTGTCGAGCCCTTCATCGAGCTTCATATAGCCGGAGGCGACCCAGGGGCCGCGCGCGCGCAAGTGCCCGACCGTCTTGCCGTCGCGGGGCAGTTCAACGCCGGCGTCGTCGACGATACGCAAGGTCGTGCCGAAGCAGGCGCGGCCCGAGACCTGGCGCCGGTCGAAGATCTCGGTCTCGCTGAGATGCTCCGAACCCGGACGCAGGCCCGGCATCGAGCAGCCCAGCGCCTCGGTCATGCCCCAGGCCTGGACATAGTCGATCTTGTAGTCGCGCTTGAGCTTCTCGATCATCGCGCGCGGGGGCGCCGAGCCCGACGACAATGTTGCGCGCAGGGTCGAGAATCTGTTGCCGGTGCGGCCCAGCCAGTCGAGCAGGATCAGCCAGAAGCTCGGCACGCCGGCCGACACCGTCACCTTCTCGCCCTCGAGCAGTTCGTAAAGCTTGTCGGGCTCGTAGTTGCGGCCGGGCAGCACCAGCTTCGAGCCGGTGTAGGGCGCGGTGAAGGGCATGTTCCAGCCATTGCCGTGGAACAAGGGTGCCATCGGCATCATGACCTCGCGCACGCCTTCCATGTGGCCCGGCAGGAAGTCGAGGCCGGAGCAAACCATGGTCTGAAGCAGGGCGGCGCGGTGCGAATAGATCACACCCTTGGGATTCCCCGTCGTGCCCGAGGTGTAGCAGATGGTCGATGCGGCTTTCTCGTCGAACAGCGGCCAGGCAAAGCCCGCGTCGTTCTCCCTTTCAAGAAGATCCTCGTAGCAATGCACGTTCGCAAGCTTCGTCTCCGGCATGCGCTCGCGCGATGACATGATCACGTAGGCCTCGACCGTCGTCAGTTGCGACGCGATCGCTTCGACGATCGGCAGCGTCGCGCGGTCGACGAAGAGAAGGCGGTCTTCGGCATGGTTGATGATGTAGACGAGCTGCTCCGGAAACAGCCGCGGATTGACGGTGTGCAGCACATAGCCCATGCCCGGCGCTGCGTAGAACATCTCGAAATGGCGATGCGTGTTCCAGGCCAGCGTGCCGACGCGGTCGCCTTGATTGAGGCCGAGCCGCTTGAGCGCCAGCGCCATGCGCTTGATGCGTGGGTGAGCATCGGCATAGGTATAGCGATGGATGTCGCCTTCGATCTCGCGCGCGACGATCTCGGCCTCGCCGTGGTAGTCGGCGGCATACTGGATCAGGCCGCTGATCAAGAGCGGCATGTCCATCATCAATCCCTGCATCGTCCCCTCCGAAAAGTCGTTCGCTTCAGTTCATGTCGTTGCGTGACGCATGTGCGATTGCATTCAAGGTAGCGGAACGCCGCGTTACGTCCACGCAAAAAACTGGTGACGCGATTGCATGCGTCACTTTTTCAGGGCTAACTGGCACGAATTGACGGTCGAAGCAGTGCCGCGGTGGAGGAGATCGATGTCAGCGGAAAGACACAAGACCGGCGCAGCCGGTGCGCCTAGCGTCGACATCGAGGCCTTGCGCGCGCGCTATCGCGATGAGCGCGACCTGCGTCTGCGCTCCGAGGGCAAGGCGCAATATGTCGAGGTGGCCGGCGGCTTTGCCCGCTATCTCGACGATCCCTGGGCCGATCCCGGATTTGCGCGCGCGCCCCTCAGCGAAGAAACCGAGGTCGTCATCGTCGGCGGCGGCTTCGGAGGCCTGCTCTGCGGCGCGCGTCTTCGCGCGGCCGGCATCGCCGATTTCCGTATCGTGGAAAAGGCCGCCGACTTCGGCGGCACCTGGTACTGGAATCGCTATCCAGGAGCGGCCTGCGATACCGAGAGCTACATCTATCTGCCGCTGCTGGAAGAGACCGGCTACATGCCGGTGCGCAAATATGCGCGTGCGCCAGAGATCTACGAGCACTCCCGTCGCATCGGCCGTCACTTCGCGCTTTACGATCGCGCGCTGTTTCAGACCGTGATCTCGCGCATGCAATGGGACGAGGCCGAGGGACGCTGGCTGGTCGAGACCGATCGCGGCGATCGCATCCGCGCGCGCTTCGTCATTCTCGCCGGAGGCCCGCTCAGTCGTCCGAAGCTGCCGGGCATCCCCGGCATCGAAACGTTCAAAGGCCACAGCTTCCACACCAGCCGCTGGGATTATGCCTATACGGGCGGCACTGCCGAGGGCAATCTCGATGGTCTGGCCGACAAGCGCGTCGGCATCATCGGCACCGGCGCCACGGCAGTGCAATGCGTGCCGCATCTCGGTCGATCGGCGAAGGAGCTCTACGTGTTCCAGCGCACGCCGTCCGCGATCGGCGTGCGCGCCGACCGCCCGACGGATACCGCCTGGGCGGAAAGCCTCAAGCCCGGCTGGCAGCGCGAGCGGATGGACAATTTCACCGCCGTGATTTCAGGCGAGCCGTTCGAGCAGGATCTGGTGCAGGACGGCTGGACCGGCCTGCTCGGCGAGATATTGCTGGCGCCGCGCCGCCAGCCACAGCCGGTGACCTCGATGGAAGAGGCGCTGAAGGTGATCGAGCAGGCCGACTATCGCAAGATGGAGGAGATCCGGGCCCGGGTCGATGCGATCGTGAAGGACGGGGCGGCCGCGGCGGCGCTCAAGCCCTGGTACAAGGCGTTCTGCAAGCGGCCGTGTTTTCACGACGAATACCTCGACACATTCAATCGGCCCAATGTGCATCTCGTCGACACCAAAGGCAGGGGCGTCGAGCGCATCACCGAGAATGCGGTCGTCGTCGACGGCAAAGCCTATGAGCTGGACTGCCTGATCTACGCCAGCGGTTTCGAAGTCGGCACCGACTATGCGCGCCGCATGGGTTTTGAGGTTTACGGCCGCGACGGCATGAGCCTGTCCGAGCGCTGGCGCGATGGCGTCAAGACGATGCATGGCTTTTACAGCCGCGGCTTTCCGAACTGCTTCCTGATCGTGACGGTGCAGGCCGGCCAGAGCGCCAACTTCCCGCACATCATCGACGAGCAGTCGCAGCACATTGCCTATGTGATCGCAGAGGCGCGCAAGCGCGGTGCAAGGACCCTGGAGCCGACCCTCGCTGCGGAGAACGCCTGGGTCGACGAAGTCGTCAAGGCCGCGGTCGGCCGCCAGACCTATCTCGCCGAATGTACGCCCGGCTACTATAACAATGAAGGCGTGTTCGATCCGATCGCCGCGCGCAACAGCCAGTATTGGCGCGGGCCGATGGCGTTCCTGCGGCTGCTGGCCAATTGGCGCAAGGAAGGCCGTCTGGACGGACTGGAATTGACCTATGGGGCGGACGCTGGCGGCACGCCTGTCCCGGCGTGATGTGATGATTTCGGCCCCGTCAGGCGCAACGCGGCTCTACGTGATCGTTGGCGATCCCATTGCCCAGGTGCGTTCGCCCGCGGGGGTGTCGGCCGAGTTTGCCGCGCGCGGTCACGACGGCATGCTGGTGCCTGTCCAGGTCGGGGTTGCGGACCTGCCGGATTTTCTCTCGGTGGCGAGCCGGTTGAAGAATCTCGACGGCATCGTTGTGACGATCCCGCACAAATTCGCCTGCTACCAGATCTGCACCAGCGCGACCGATCGCGCGCATTTCCTGCGTACCGTCAACCTGATGCGCCGGCGCGCCGACGGTTCGTGGCATGGCGACATGGTGGACGGGCTCGGCTTTCTCGGCGCCGCACGGGCGAAGGGCGTAGATCCCAGGGGGATGCGGGCGCTGCTGGTCGGCGCCGGCGGTGCCGGCTCGGCCATCGCGCTTGGACTGGTCGAGGCCGGCGTCCGGGAGCTCGCGATCCATGACAGTTCGGCAGAGCGGCGGGATGCGCTGATCGGCCGGCTCGATCAACTCGGCAAAGCACCCGTGCGGGTGGGCAGTATCGACCCCGCCGGCTTCGATTTCGTTGCCAATGCGACGCCTGCCGGGATGAACGACGGCGACGCGCCGCCGGTCGATGTGAGCGGGCTGGCGCCCTCGACCTATTGTGGCTGCGTCATCACAAAGCCCGAGATTTCGCCTTTCATCGCGGAGGCCCGGAAGCTTGGCTGCGTCACAGCGACGGGAACCGACATGTACCAGCAGCACCAGAGCATCATGGTGGACTTCCTGCTCGGGATCGACGGCGAACGATGAGCCTTTGATTCATGTCAAGCGCATTGCTTGCCTTGATTGCACCGGTCGGGGCTTGAGCAGGCGCGGCTGACGTAGGATCATGCCCGGGCGCGAGCCGGTCGCGCAGTTTGAGAAGAGGATACGCAGGAATGACCAAGGGCAGGACCGTTGCGACGGCGATGATCGGCGCGGCTGCGCTGTTGTTGTCCTTGGTGCCCAGCGTCCATGCCGCGCAATGCGGCAACGGGCCCGGCGGGTTCGAGGCCTGGAAGCGCGAGTTCAGCGCGGAGGCGCAGGGCAAGGGCATCGGCCAGACCGCGATCTCGGCGTTGATGCAGACCAATTACGCCAGCGCGACCATCAATGCCGACCGCAGCCAGCACAGTTTTTCGCTGTCGCTCGACCAGTTCCTGGCCAAGCGCGGCGCGACCACCATCGTGGCGCGCGGCCGGTCGCTGAAGCAGTCGCAGGCCGCGATGTTCGCTTCGATCGAGCAGCGCTACGGCGTACCGCCGGGCCCGCTGATCGCGATCTGGGGCATGGAAACCGGTTTCGGCAGCCAGCGCGGCAACCAGAACATGCTCTCGTCGATCGCGACGCTGGCCTATGACTGCCGCCGCCCTGAATTCTTCACCGAGCAGCTCTATGCGGCACTGAAGCTGATCGACCGCGGTTCGCTGTCGGGCTCGACCCGCGGCTCCATGCATGGCGAGGTCGGCCAGACCCAGTTCATGCCCAAGAACATCCTCGCCTACGGCACCGGCAATCTCGATGTCGCCGCCAACGCGCTGAGCTCGACGGCGAATTTCCTGAAAGCCAATGGCTGGCGTGCGGGAGCCGGTTACCAGCCCGGCGAGCCGAATTTCGCCGCCATCCAGGCGTGGAATGCAGCCGGCGTCTACCAGAAGGCCATCGCGCTGATGGGCCGGCAAATCGATGGGGGTGGCGGGGCGGCAGCAGCGCGCTGAGGCGCTCCGCAAGGCGTGACTGGACCGTGCGTGAGAAAGTTGTAGCAATCAGGAACTGACGGCACGAGGTTTGCTTAGATCAAGTTCAGGGCTGGGCATGAGGAGAACTCAACATGGCTACCCAGATCGTGATGGATCAGACGGGCGATACGCGCCACGAGTTTGATCCCGAAAATGCCGAAGCGTTGGCGCGGGCCGAACAACGCTTTCGGGAGTTGACCGGCGCGGGCTTTACCGCCGCGTACCGGACCGGGCCGGGCGAAGTCACGCGTATCAAATCGTTCGACCCGACGGCGCGGGAAACGCTGTTCTATCCCCGCCTGGTCGGCGGTTGATCTGAACGGCCCATGATCGCGGTCTTCAGGCTCCGCGCGCCCGCGCGGGCGCGTTTGCACGCGCTCCGCGAGCTCTACCGGCGCTTCTTCGGCGAGAATACGCCGGAAGCGCGGGGAAGGCGGCTGCTGTCCGAATGGCTGTCCGATGAGCAGCGCGCTCAGTTCGAGCAGCACCGGCATTTCGACGTCATCGGTTGCGACAGCGGCAAGCGCTATCGCATCCATTACGGCACCGCCGCCAACGTCCACGAGGTCGACGCATCAGGCAATGCTACGATGGGGTGGTGCTTCGTCCCGTCAGGTTTCCTCGTGCCCGGCGACGTGATGCTGGCGCAGAAGATTGCGCTCGAGACGGACGAGAAGGGGGCCTTAGCGCTCGCCAACCGGTTTCCGCCGGCGACGCATTCGGAGCACTTCTACCGGCGGCCGTTCTAGCGACGCGCGTTGACTAGTGCGTGGTGCGATAGGCATCCAGCGCATGCGCCGCAAAGACGGCAATGCTGCAAAGCGCGAGCAGGACAGAGATGAATTCGATCATCGTTCGTCCTCCCCAAGCGGCTGGGCGACGAGATGCTGGCAGCAGGCATATTCGTAGATCAGGTCGAGGAAGAATTGCATGACGCACGTCCCTGTATGATTTTGACGGTTAGATAACCGTCCATCTGTTTCAGGCGTGTTTCGTCGAACTGGGAAACGGGTTTCGCGGGGAACCGGGATCTAGCCCGCGAGCGGCCGAGCCGCTACATCCCAAATCCAATCCATCCCCTTAGCCGTGCGCAACGCGCGGGCGGCACGTCACATTTCGAGGCAAAATCATGGCACAGGTCGCCTGGTTCGACGATCTCACCGTCGGCATGCGTTTCAAATCCCCCGAGGTTGTGGTGAGCGAGGCCGACATCAAGCGGTTTGCCGCCGAATTCGACCCGCAGCCAATGCATCTGGATCACGAGGCCGCCAAGGACACCTTGTTCAAGGGCCTGGCGGCCTCGGGTTGGCACACCGCCGCGATTGCCATGAACCTCGCAATCCAGACCCGTCCCTTCGGGCCGCACCCGCTGATCGGTGCCGGCGTCGACGGGCTGCGCTGGACGCTTCCGGTGCGACCGAACGACCGCGTGCACCTGGTCGGCGAAGTCATGAGCCTGACGCCATCGAAGTCGAAGCCGCAGGGCATCGCCTTGGTGAAATGGACGATGTTCAACCAGAACGGCGAGGAGGTTTACACCTTCACCCCGATCGCGATTGTGCCGCGGCAGCCCTAGGCGATTTACGCCGTTGAGCTCCGGCCGGGGGGACCGGCCGAAGCTCTTGCGGCGTGCCGGGAGAGGTGATCAGTTTGGCCCCGGGGAAAACGCTGGAGGCCGACATGAAAAGATTCCGTCTTGCCGCTGCGCTGCTTGTGGGCGCCTTGAGTGCCGCGCCTGCGGTCGCGCAACAATCCAAGGTCGGTGACTGGACCATCGAGAAGCGCACGCAGGACACTCACTGCAACGCCAGCCGCGGCTACAAGGACAAGGACAAGGACGACGAGAACCGCGACTACGTCATCGTCATCACCTATTCCGACAAGGCCATCGTGATCGTGATGATCTATGACGGCTGGGAGTGGGACAAGGTCGGCGAGATCCTGAAAGCCGACGTCGGCACCGACGATGCCGACATCATGTCGAAGGCGAAGTGGGAAGTCATGGACAAGACCACGGTGCGCGGCATCTTCGAGTACGACCAGTCGATCATGGATCGCCTGTCGAAAGCCAAGCGTCTCACGCTGGACTTCGAGGACGATGACGACGACAGCATCGAGATGCAGATCCCGCGCGCGGGCGAGGCGCTCGCCGCGCTGAAATTCTGCGAGGAGAACCGGAAATAGCTGTCGGTCGCCGGCGCCGCACGGCTTCATGCCGGCGAGGGTCCGCAGCAGCACATCCAACACCGGCGTCAGGAACAGACCGAACACGGTGACGCCGATCATGCCGGAGAACACGGCAAAGCCAATGGCGCGGCGCATTTCTGAGCCGGCGCCGCTGGATAGCACCGGTGGCAGTACGCCCATGATGAACGCCATCGACGGCATCTGGATCGGGCGCGCGAAGCCGAGGCGTAGTCGAAGCCCGCATAAGGCGCCAAGACTGGACGAGCCACCGTCCGCCGGACAAAGTGACATCCATGTTCACCCTGACATTTCTCGGCACCTCGGCCAGCGTTCCATCCGCAGAGCGCAACCATCCTGCGCTTCTTCTTGAGGTCGCGGGCCAGCGCATGCTCATCGACTGCGGTGAAGGCACGCAGCGCCAGCTGCTGCGGAGCGGCGCCGGCTTTCGCCGACTTGATCGCATCCTGCTCACGCATGGTCATCTCGATCACGTGCTCGGCATCCCCGGCCTGTTCTCGACATTGGGACTACGGCAGACGTCCGAAATGATGACGATGCATGGCGGGCCCGGCACGCTCGATCTCGTCATCCGCATGCTGGCAGGCCTGTGGGGCGAGGGCCGGGCGCCGATTCCCGTACGGTTCGCGCCGCTGTCCGAAGGGCAGGTCGTCGACGCCGGCGATTTCACCATCGCCTGTTTTCCGGTCCGCCATCGCGACACCGACAGTTTTGGCTTCGTCTTCCAAACTCCCGCGCGCCGCCACCTCTTGCCCGATCGACTGTCTGCGCTTGGTGTGCCTGATGGTCCCATGCGCGGTGAGCTTGCCGCAGGGCGGCCCATCACCATTGAAGGCGGCCGGACGATCGATCCTCAGGATGTTCTGGGGCCGCCGAGCGGCGGCAAGAAGCTGGTCGTGATCGGCGACATCGAGACCACCGAGGGTCTGTCAAAACACCTGGAAGATGCCGATCTGCTGGTCATCGAGGCGACGTTTTTGGATCGGGATGCGTCGACAGCACGGGACTATGGCCATCTCACTGCGGCAGAGGCGGCCCGGCTTGCTGCGTCGAACAATGTGCAGCAGCTCGTGCTCACGCATCTGTCGGGCCGCTATGAGGACGACGAGATCCTGGCCGAGGCGGCAGCGATTTTTCCGAAGGTCCGGATCGCCGCAGACTTCGATCGTATCGTTGTTTAGGCAGTCCGTTGCATGGCCATTAATGTTACCTGTCAAGGTTGACGCGACTTCATTCCCGCAGCCCTGCGCCTGCACGATATTTTCGAGGATCAGAAATCGGCTTGTATTGAGAGTAGTTATGTCCCGTTCCGTTGAATTGATCGTAGAAGGCTATGTGAGGCTGAATGATCGCGACGCGCTGGAAGATATTCTGGCGCACCGTCAGGATCTGCTTCGGCAGCTGGTCACTGTGACCGGCGTCGATCCCAAGCAGACCATCGCCCAGGTGAGTGAGGAAATCACCATCATCGAGACCGGACTTGCATCGCTCGTGCCGGAATAGAAGTCGGGCTGCGTTCGACTGGAGAGGCGATCAGCTCAACAAGCCTGACTTGATCGCGAGCTCCTGCACCTTGTTCGTCAGCTGCATCAGTTTCGGCAGCGCCTGGTCGCGAAAAGTCGGCATGTCCATGCGGATTGCGTCCACCGTGACGCTCAATCCTGCGATCACGGAACCCTGCGCGTCGAGGATGGGCGTCGCCAGGGTGCGGAGGCCGTAGGCGTTCTCGCCGTCGGAGACGGCATGGCCCTTCTTCTTCACCTGATCGAGCCGGGTGAGCAGGGCGTCGAGGTCGGTCAGCGTCCGCTCCGACAGCTTGACGCGCGGCCGAGATTCCAGCCGCTGGATTTGATCCTCGCGCTGAAGATGCGCCAGCATGGCGTGGCCGAGCGCCGCGCTGTAGGCGGGGATGCGCGTGCCCGGCCTGCGGTCCATCTTGTAGCGATCGAGGCCTGCACTGACGCGCGCGAGATAGATGACGTCGCCACCATCGAGGATGCCAAGCGAGGCTGCATCGCCGGCCACAGGCACGAGATCGCGCAGCAGAGGCTCGACGATGGCGCGCAGAGAGCCGTGCGACAGCACGGTGTAGCCAAGGTCGAGGCAGGCGACGCCGAGGCGGAACCGGCGGCTCTGCGGCACCGCCTGGAGATAGCCGAGCTCGATCAGGGTCTGGATCAGCCGGAACGCCGTGCCGCGGTCGAGATCCGCGCGGGCGGCAACTTCACTCAGCGTGAGTTCGAAGGCCTCGCTGGTGAAACTCTCGAGCACGGCAAAGGCCTTGCCGACAGAGGCGACGTAATTCTTCGGATTATTCTTGGGATTCCTGCTCTCGGGGGCTTTCAGAGCCGCTTCCGATGATAGCTTCGCTGCCTTCTTTTCGACCTTGGCCATGTCTGTATGCCCTGCCATGACAGCCGCAGCCCTTGACGCCGTGGCAGCCTGATCTTACCAACGGGACAGATTATAACAAATGTTCGCATTCCGAACAACATCGATCTGACGATCGGAGGAAGCCTTGTCGATATCGTCGCTCCACCCCCAATCCTTGCATCCAAATGGCGTGTTCTCCGCTGCGCTGACGCCGCTCGATGCCGAGCTCGCGCCCGATCATGCGCGCTTCCTCGCGCATTGCCGTTACCTGCTGGACGAAGGCTGCGACGGCATCGCCATGCTCGGCACAACGGGGGAGGCGAACTCCTTTTCGGCCTCCGAGCGCACCGCGCTGCTGGAGGCCGTGATCGCCGGCGGCATCAAGCCGAACCAACTGCTGCCGGGCACCGGCGTCGTTGCGTTCACCGAGACCATCGCGTTGACGCGCCACGCCCTGTCGGTCGGCGTCGAGACCGTGGTCATGCTGCCGCCGTTCTACTACAAGAACGTCAGCGACGACGGCGTCTATGCTGCCTATAGCGAGATCATCCAGCGTATCGGCAATGCCAGGCTGAAAATCGTGCTCTATCACATCCCGCAGATGTCGATGCAGCCGATCTCGCATGCGCTGATCGAGCGACTGCGCAAGGCCTATCCGTCCACCATCGTCGGTATCAAGGATTCCTCCGGCGACTTCGCCAACATGACCGCGATGGTCGAGCGCTTCCCCGGCTTCTCGGTTCTGACCGGCGCCGACCCTCTGCTGCTGCCGCTGTTGCGCAAGGGCGGCGCGGGCTGCATCACCGCGACTTCGAACCTCGTAGCGCGCGATCTCGCCTATGTCTTCAAGCATTTCCGCGACAGCGACGACGACGCGGCGCTCAAGGCGGCGCAGGCGCGGATCGTGAAGGCGCGTGAATTGGTCTCGCGTTTTGCGCAGATGCCTTCGCTGAAGGCCCTGATGGCCGAGCGGACCGGTCACGCTGGCTGGCAGCGTCTGCGGCCGCCCCTGGAGAACTTGCCGGCGGCTCAGGTGAAAGAGCTGCTTGCGAATGCTGGGGCACTCGCGGCTGCCGCGTAGGGCGGACGGGAACCGCATGACGATGACCACCGTCCGCTTGCTTGCCGACGACCTCACTGGCGCGCTCGACACCGCGGCGGAGTTCGTCGGCCTGTGCGGACCGTTCGACGTTATCTGGTCGGACGCGCCGGCGGCGTCCGCTTCCCGGAGCCTTGCCATCGACAGCGGTACAAGGGAGCGTTCGAAGGCTGAAAGCGTCGAGATCGTCGCCCGGCTGGCGCCGCTGCTTCGTGATGGCACGATCGCCTACAAGAAAGTCGACAGCCTGCTCCGCGGCGCCTGGACCGCCGAGCTTGGGGCGTGCTTGAGCACCCGCCATTGGGCGTCCTGCGTGGTCGCGCCTGCCTTTGACTATCAGGGGCGTCGCACCGTCGGCGGTCAACAATTTGCGCGGACGCAACAGGGCGATTGGCATCGGGTCGGCGGCAATCTCGTCGATCAACTGAAGCAGGACGGCATCGAGGCGCAACTGGCGGGCGCCGATACGCTGGCGCAGGGCGGCGTCCAGGTGTTCGATGCCGAAAGCGACTTCTGTCTCGACCGCGTCGTCGAGATGGGACGGCGCATGCCGGGACCCGTGCTGTGGTGCGGTAGCGGCGGTTTGGCCGGCGCGCTCGCCCGCAATCATCGGGCTGATACGTCGCCCGATTTGAAACGGCCGGTGCTCGGGCTGTTCGGCTCCGACCAGGCGGCCACCGCGTCGCAGCTTGCGGCCTGCGGCGAGGCGACGGTCGCGCTGGCCGAGGGTGAAGACGGCGTGGCCGTTCGGCGCAAGCTGGCAGACGACAATGTGGCCCTGGTAAAATTCACGCTTTCCGAGGGCCTTCCACGTTCCGAGGCGGCGCGGCGCATCGCGCATGAATTGACAATGCTGACCGCGGCGCTCGATCCGCCGGGAACGCTGATCGTTGCCGGCGGCGAGACGCTGAAGGCCGTATGCCTTGCCCTCGGCGCGCAAGCGCTGCAGGTCACGGGACGCATCGTGCCGGGTCTGCCGCGTTCGACGCTGCAAGGCGGCCGCTGGGCCGGCGTCGATGTCATCTCGAAATCCGGCGCGTTCGGCGCGCGCGGGCTGTGGCGCGATCTGCTGCGCGACAATCATCTGCTCAACATGGAGAGTCCGTCATGACCTCTCGTCATCTTGCCATCACCATGGGCGATCCCGCAGGGATCGGGCCGGAGATCATCGTCAAGGCCTGCGTCGGCCTGAAGGAGCGGATCGCGAGCGGCGATCTGCGAATCCTGATCATTGGCAGCGGCGCGGCGCTGGACGGTGCGAAGGCCGCGCTTGGCGCCGACATTGCCATCCCGCAAGTGACAGCCGACGATCGCGATTGGCCCAATCTCTGCTACCTGCAAGCCGACGCCGAGGGAGATCCGATCAAGCCCGGGCTGCTCAGCGCCGATGGTGGCCGCTTTGCCTACAAGGCGATCGAGCAGGGCGTCCGTCTCACGCAGGCTGGCCGCACGGCAGCGATCGTCACGGCACCGCTCAACAAGGAAGCGCTCAACAAGGCCGGCTATCACTTTCCCGGCCATACCGAGATGCTGGCGCATCTCACCGGCGTGCGTGGCTCGGTGATGTTGCTCGCCCATGGCAATATGCGCGTCAGCCATGTTTCGACGCACGTGGCGCTGGAGGACGTGCCGAAGCGCTTGACGCCGGAGCGGCTGCGCATGGTGATCGATCTCACCAACGACGCGTTGCACCAGCTCGGCATTGCCAAGCCCAAGATCGCGATCGCCGCGCTCAACCCGCATGCCGGCGAGGGCGGACTGTTCGGCCGGCAGGACATCGACGTCTCCATGCCGACGATTGCGAAGGCTGTCGCCGACGGTCTCGACGTCGTCGGCCCCGTGCCCGGCGACACCATCTTCGTCAAGCTGCGCGCCGGCCAGTACGATGCCGCGGTCGCGATGTATCACGACCAGGGGCACATTCCCGTCAAGCTGCTGGGCTTCCAGGTCGATCCCGCCACCGGCCGCTGGCAGGAGCTTTCCGGTGTCAACATCACGCTGGGCCTGCCGATCATCCGCACCTCCGTCGATCACGGCACCGCTTTCGATATCGCCGGCAAGGGCATCGCCAACGAGCACAGCCTGATCGAGGCGATCGACTATGCCGAGCGGCTTGCTGCCGGCGCTTCCAAGTCACGAGATAGGTAACGGGATCGAGCCAGAGATGACCAACGCCTTCACGCCCATCGAAATCCTCCGCCCCACCATCCTCGAATTCGGCAACGGCACGATCACATCAGCTGCGCGTTTTGCCGAGCGGATCGGTGCCAGGCGGCCACTCGTGATCTCCGATCCGTTCAACGCGCGCCGCGTCGACACGTTGGCGCTGCCGGGTGCAGTGAAGGTGTTCGGCGAGGTCAAGCCGGAGCCGGACCTGCCCAATCTCGAGAAGGCGGTGGCGATGGCGAAACAGGTCAAGCCCGATCTCGTCGTCGGCTTCGGCGGCGGCAGTGCGATGGACCTCGCCAAGCTGGTTGCCGTGATGTGCACGTCCGACGTCGCCTTTGCCGACCTCGTCGGGCCGGAAAAGGTCGCCGGCCGCAGCGTTTCGCTGATGCAGATCCCGACCACCTCGGGCACCGGCAGCGAGGCCGGCACCCGCGCGCTGGTGACCGATCCCGTGAGCCAGAACAAGCAGGCGGTGCAGAGCCGCTTCATGCTGGCCGACATCGCCATCGTCGACCCCGATCTGACGGTGACGGTGCCGAAGGAGATCACGGCGGCCACCGGCGTCGATGCGCTGGCGCATTGCGTCGAGGCCTATACCAGCCGCAAGGCGCATCCGACGATCGACCTCTATGCGCTCGAAGGCGCACGGCTGGTCGGCCGCTATCTCGAGCGCGCGGTGGCCGATGGAGACGATCGCGAGGCCCGCGCCGGTCTTTCGCTGGCGTCGCTCTACGGCGGCTATTGCCTGGGTCCGGTGAACACCACCGCCGGTCACGCCGTGGCCTATCCGCTCGGCACGCGGCACCACATCGCCCATGGTCTTGCTTGCGCGATGATCTTCCCGCACACGCTGGCGTTCAACATGCCGGCGGTCGCGGAGAAGACGATCGCCGTGCTCGGCGCGCTCGGTTTGCCCGAGCGGAACGATCCGATGCACGCATTCGAGGCGACCTACGCATTCTGCAAGAATCTCGGCGTCGAGATGCGGTTGTCGGCGCTTGGCGTGCCCAAGAGCGATCTCGGCGTGATGGCCGACGAGGCGCACGCGATCAGGCGCCTGCTCGACAATAACCCGCGCGATCTCGGCCGCGATGCGATCCTGAACATGTACGAGGCGGCGTTCTAGCCGTCTTCCGCCACTGCGGTGCTTCCTTGCGGAAGGTGAGCGAGCCGCCGAACATCCCGACGGAGGGGGCAGCTGCACGTCCGAGCGCTGTGGAAATCGAAGGTTTGATCGATCCACCGCCGCGCTTGCCAGCCCAGGGCTGAGCAGGTAGAAGGCTGCCACGCCTGAGCCGTGATTTGCGCTATCAGCGCTTCCGGCCGCAGTCGGACAAGTCAGTAAGATATTGAATTTGTTCGACTATTCCGTTGGGGAATGGTGTAACGGTAGCACAACAGACTCTGACTCTGTTTGTCTTGGTTCGAATCCAGGTTCCCCAGCCAATTTCAGGTGGTCCCAACAGGTCAGGATGCCCTCGGATCCATCCGGCCGGCGCTTCACCGCTCGCGACGGTTTGCCTCACGCAAAAAACGCGTCTTCGCGCGTCGGATCGGCGCGCGCATCATCGTCCTTGGGAGACCCAACCCAAGGAGATCCGTGATGCCTTATGTCGATGGTTTCGTGCTCGCCGTGCCGAAGGACAAGATCGAGGCCTACAAGGCGCTGGCGCGAACGGCGTGCGCGGTGTGGATGGAGCATGGCGCGCTCGATTACGTCGAATGTATCGGCGATGACGTGCCCTATGGCGAACTCACGTCGTTTCCGCGCGCCGTGATGGCGAAGGAGGATGAGCTCGTGGTGTTCTCCTGGATCATCTATCCGGACCGGAAGACCCGCGATGCGGTCAACGCCAAGGTGATGGCCGACGAGCGGTTCAAGAGCTTTGGCATGCCGTTTGATGGCAAACGCCTGATCTATGGCGGCTTCACGATGCTGCTGCGCGCGAGTGACATGGCCGGCTGAGCGCACGCTTTGTCCGTTGCCCGAGGACTCTTCGCTGTTGCATCCAGCCCCAATCGAGGAACGCTCGTCCTACCTGCAATTTCTCCATCTGGGCGAGGCCGGGCTCGCCGGGCCGATGAACGCCGTCATTGTCGGGCGCCAAATGGCGCCCGGAGCCGAGCGAGACGTCCGCGTGACCCGCTGGGCACGCGAGACATTCGACCGTCGGCTGGCCTTGGTGATCCGCCGCCTCGCGGATTGCCCTTATCTTGCCGGCGACCGGTTCACTGCCGCCGATATCTCGGTGAGCTACGCCCTCCTGCTTGGCCTGCGGACCGGCAATTATGTCCCCGGTTCGATCGAGCGGGATTATCTCACCCGCACGACGGCACGCCCTGCCTATGCCCGAGCGATGGAACGCTGCCAGGCCACCAAGGCTTGGGCGGCGAGATCGCCGGGATTGTAGTGCCTGCCTCGTCGCCCGCGGGGAAACTTGCCGTGAGATGGCTGCGCCCGCCCCTGGGCATTGCGCCGATCCAGGTGGGCCATCTCAGATTGAACGGTGCCGCACGCGCCGTGCGGAATTGCCGCCTCCTGATGCAGCATCGTTGCAATCCCTTTCACCTTGCCGGTGATAATCCGGCATGCCATCTTCGCAGCGCCAGGCATAATCAATCGGAGGCGGGCGTTTCGCTCACGCTCTCCAAGAAATCTGGGTCGGGGAAACCCCTTTGGGAGGTCTGATTTCATGACATTGAAGCACGTCACGGGGCTGCTGTGCGCGGCCGCGCTGTCCCTTGTGCTCGCCGCCGGCGCGCGCGCCGAGGACAAGGTGGTCAAGATCGGCGTCATCATGCCGATGTCCGGCGGCACCGCCTCGATCGGCGCGCACGCCAAGGCGGCCATCGAGGTCGCCATGGACATCATCAACACCGCTCACCCCGAGCTCGGCGCATTGCCGCTGGCGAAGAACGCAGGCCTTGCCGGCCTCGGCGGCGCCAAGATCGAGGCGGTCTTCGCCGACAACCAGGGCAACCCGGCGACAGGGCAGAACCAGGCGCTGCGATTGATCACGGAAGACAAGGTCGCGGCCGTGTTCGGCGCCTACCAGTCCGGCATTACGCTGACCTCGAGCGCGATCGCCGAGAAATACGGCATTCCCTATCTGAACTCGGAATCGGTCGCCGCCAATCTCACCGAGCGCGGCTTCAAATGGTTCTTCCGGACCACGCCGATCGCCACCGACTTCGCCAAGGCCTATGTCGACTTCCTCGCCGATCTCAAGGCGCAGGGCGCAAAGACCGACAGCGTCGCGCTGGTTCATGACAATACCGAATACGGCACGTCGGTCGCGAACACGATCGCGATGGCCTTCAAGGAGAAGGGCCAGACCATCGCCGCCGACGTCGCCTATCCCGTCAACGCAACCGACGTTCAGGGCCAGGTGCTCCAGCTCAAGGACAAGAAGCCCGACGTCGTCATCATGATCAGCTACACGTCGGACGCGATCCTGTTCGCCAAGACCATGCAGTCGCTCGACTACAAGCCGGCCGTGCTGCTCGCCGACGATGCCGGCTATTCCGATCCGTCCTTCATCAAGGCGGTCGGCAAGATTTCTCAAGGCGTGTTCAACCGCTCGTCATGGGCGGTGGGGCCGTCGGGATCGCCGTCCGCCATCATCGCCGACATGTACAAGAAGAAGAGCGGCGAGGAGATGGACGACACGGTCGGCCGCCAGATGCAGGGCTTCTTCGTGCTGGCCGACGCGATCGACCGCGCCGGCTCGACCGATCCCGCAAAAATCCAGGCGGCGCTGAAGGCGACGGATCTGAAGCCCGAGCAGTTGATGATGGGCTACAAGGGCGTGAAGTTCGACGACAAGGGTCAGAACACCCTTGCCTCCGGCCTCATCATCCAGCTCCAGGACGGCGAGAACTATGTCGCGGTGTGGCCGAAGGCCAGTGCCGAGAAGCCGCCGGTGCTTCCCTACAAGGGCTGGTGAGATTTTTCGAAGGCGGGGCGCTCAGCCCCGCCTTTTTTGATGCCATTTGATCAGAGCAACGCGGCTGATGTCTTTTGTTCTCGTGCAGGTGATCGTTGGCGGGCTTCTGCTTGGCGCCGTCTACGCCCTGTTTTCTTCGGGCCTCACGCTGGTGTGGGGCATGATGAACATCGTCAATTTCGCGCATGGCGATTTCGTCATGCTCGGCATGTATGTCGCCTATGTCGTCTACACGTTGATGGGCGGCGGGCCGATCCTCGGTGCGCCGCTGGCGACCCTGGTGCTCGCCACCGTCGGCGTCGTCGTCTATTTTGCCCTGATCCGCGACATCATGAAGGGGCCGATGCTGGCGCAGATCCTCGGCACCTTCGGGCTCGCGCTCCTGCTGCGCTATTCCGTGTTCTGGTGGTTCGGCGCCAACTTCCTGTCGATGCCGCCAAACATCGTCGGCGGCACCTATGCCTTTTTGGGTCTGCGGATCGAGGCTTCGCGGCTGTTGGCCGGCGTGGTCGCGCTGCTCGTGACGCTTGGCCTGCACCTGCTTTTGACCCGCACCTCGCTCGGCTCGAAAATGCTGGCGGTGGCCGAGGATCAGACCGCGGCGCAGCTGATGGGCATCCGTCCCGACACCATGCAGGCGATCGCGTGGGCGATTGCGGCTGGCGCGACCGGACTGGCCGGCGCGCTGATCGCGAATTTCTTCTACATCGTTCCGACTGTCGGTGAGACGCTCGGCATCGTCGCCTTCGTCACGGTCTCGCTCGGCGGTTTCGGCAGCGTGCCGGGCGCGCTCGTCGCGGGTCTGCTGATCGGCGTGATCGAGTCGCTGTCCGGCTATCTGATCGGCGCCGTTTACAAGGACATTGTCGTCTATGTCCTGTTCCTGTCCTTCCTCTGGTTCCGGCCACAGGGCCTGATGGGGAAGATGTGATGCGGCGCCTGATCTGGCTCTCTGTCGTCGCAGCCGCTGCGATCGCCTATCCGTTGCTGCTGTCCTCGCCGTTCCAGCAGCGCCTGGGTGCGCTGGTGCTGCTCTATGCCATCGCGGCCTCCGCCTGGAATATCGTCGGCGGCTATGCCGGGCAGGTCTCGGTCGGGCATGTCGTGTTCTTCGGCTGCGGCGCCTATGCCGCGATGGGGAGCTATGCCAAGTTCGGGCTGTCGCCATTGCTCGGGATTCCCGGCGGCATTGTTATCGCGGTCGGGCTTGCCGCGATCATCGGCGTGCCGACGCTGCGGCTGTCAGGGCATTATTTCAGCATGGCGACGATCGCAGTCGCCGAGACGATGCGGCTGATCGTCACCAACACCGACTGGCTAGGAGCGGCCGTCGGCCTCTCCGGGCCGACGGTCCCGCGCAACATCTTCGATCTCTCGTTCCTGTCGTCGCTGCCGTATTACTATCTCTTCCTCGCCGTGCTCGTGATCACGCTTCTCATCACATGGTGGATGACCAACAGCCGGATGGGATTTTATCTGCGTGCGATCAAGGATTCCGAGCGTGCCGCGCGCTCGCTCGGCGCGCCCGCGAGCCGCACCAAGCTCTACGCCTACATGCTGAGCGCGGCGCTGACGAGCGTGGCTGGCGCGCTCTATGCGATGATGTTCGGCTTCGTCGATCCCGAGTCCGGTCTCGGCATCCTGATCTCGGTGAAGATTCTGATCATGGCGGCGCTGGGCGGAGCAGGGCTGCTGTTCGGGCCGCTGGTGGGGGCGGCGATCCTGGTGCCGCTGGAGGAGATCTCCAACTCCTGGCTCGGCGGCAAGGGCGCAGGCCTCACCTTCGTGCTCTATGGCGCGATCATCGTGCTGATCGCGCGCTTCCAGCCGGGAGGCTTGCTCAGCCTGCTCATGCGGCGCAGGAAACCAACCACCGAGACGGGGGCAAGCCATGCTCCTTGAGGCGCGCGGGATCACGAAGGCGTTCGGCAGCTTCAAGGCGGTGGACGACGCCTCCGTAACGCTGGAGCAGGGCGACATTCTCGGTCTGATCGGCCCGAACGGTGCGGGCAAGTCGACATTCTTCAATTGCTTGACCGGCGATCTCAAGACCACGTCCGGCAGCGTCCTGTTCGGGGGACGCAACATCACTGAGCTGACGCCGGAGCTGCGTGCCGGACTTGGACTTGCGCGCACCTTCCAGGTGCCGCAGACCTTCGAAGGCATGACGGTGCTCGAGAACGTCATGATCGGCGCATTCCTGCGCACGTCGCATCGCAAGGAGGCCGAGACAAAAGCCCGTGCCGTGCTGGAGCGCGTTGGCATGATCAGGCTTGCCGATGCGCCGGCACGCTCGCTTGGCACCCCCGGCCGCAAGCGGCTGGAGATCGCGCGTGCGCTCGCGACCGAGCCGAAAGTGCTGCTGCTCGACGAAGCCATGGCAGGCCTCAACGCGCATGAGGTGAAGCTCGCGATCGATCTCGTCCGCGACATCCACCGTTCCGGCATCACGCTCGTGATCGTCGAGCACATCATGGAAGTGATCATGTCGCTCGCAAGCCGCGTCATGGTGTTTCATCAGGGCAAGGAGATCGCCCGCGGTTCGCCGCGCGAGGTCACCTCGAACCCGGCCGTGATAGAAGCCTATCTCGGCAAGCGCGCTGCGAAGGCCGCCGCCGGTCATACGCCGGTCGAACTGATGGGCGGGCCGGGCCTATGAGCGGACCGTTGCTGAGGATCGAACATCTCGAGGTGCGCTACGGCGACCTCATCGGCATCTCCGACGTCTCGCTGGAAGTGCCCGAAGGCAGCGTCGTCGCGCTGCTCGGCTCCAATGGCGGCGGCAAGACCACGACGCTGAACGCGATCGCGGGCCTCATTCCGGTGCATTCAGGCACGATCAGCTTTCGCGGCGAAGACATCGCCGGTCAAAAGGCCTTTGCGATCGTGCGCAAGGGGCTGGCGCTGTCACCGGAGGGCTGGCGGCTGTTCGTGCAGCAGAGCGTCGAGAACAACCTCAAGCTCGGTGCGGCGCCGCTGCACGATAAATCGCACCAGGCGACGCTGCTGGAGCGCGTCTACGAGATCTTTCCGCGGCTGAAGGAGCGTCGTAACCAGCGCGCCGGCACCATGTCCGGCGGCGAACGGCAGATGCTGGCGGTCGGCCGTGCGCTGATGAGCGATCCGAAGCTGCTGATGCTGGACGAGCCGTCGCTCGGCCTTGCGCCGGCCGTGGTCGAGTCCATGTACGAGACCTTCGGCCGCCTGCATCGCGAGGGGCTGACGATCCTGCTCGCCGAGCAGTCGATCGAGCTCGCGCTGGAAGTCTCGGACTTCGCCACCGTGCTCCAGGTGGGCAAGAGCGTGCTGTCAGGCACTGCGGCGGCGCTCGCGGAGGATCCGCAGGTGCAGAAGGCTTATTTGGGCGTGGACTGACCGCTTTCCGCCTCGAGCAGCAGCAGCAAACAACCGGCGAGTCGCGTCTCCATCTCTTTCGACCGAAGCGACAACGGTCCGGGATCGTTGAGGATCGCGTTCACCAGTGTGCCCAGCACGACCTGAAAGCCGAACGCGATGGTGCGGGTCTTGGCGGCCGCGCGGCCCTTGCCCATGGCCGGCAGCAGGAGAGGGGTGGCGCGTTCTGTGGTTGTCTTGGCGAGCGCTTTGAATGGGGTCCATTTGTCTCGCCGAGTGTCGTCGTGCTGAAGCGCGGCGCGCAGCACGCCTTCGTGGCGGTACATCCAAACGATGATGCCGCCGACGACGATGTGGCAAAGCTTGTCGAGGCCTGTATCCGGTGACGGTGGCTTGATCTCGCCGAGCCGTTGTTCGCCGTCTCGTGCTGCCAGCGCCATCAACGCGTTGAAATAGGCCTCCTTGCTTTCGAAACGGCTGTAGAAGGCGCCGACGGTCGCGCCCACCTCGGCGCACAGCGCCTCGATCGAGAGTTCGGCGAGGCTGCGCGTCCGCAGCATGTCGGCGCCGGCCCGCAGCAACGCCAGCGTCGTCTCGCGACTGCGCTTCTGGCGTGACGGAGCGACGCCCGGCAGGTCGAAATCGCGGGATCCAGACTCATCGAACGATGGTCGCGTTCGCGCTTGCATCCGTCCTAAATCATAATCATAATTCGGATTATAATTTAAGATGAGACGCGCCGCGGGTCAACCGCGATGGCCAGACAGGGAGCAACAAATGAGCGCAGGCAGCGGCACGCCGTTCCGTGGCACCGTCGGCAAGACGGTTGCAGAGTCAAAGCCATGGTGGCCGGAGGCGCCGAGGCCGCCCGCGGGCGCGCCGAACATTCTGGTCGTCCTGTTCGACGACGTCGGCTTCTCCGATTTCGGCTGCTACGGATCGGCGATCAAGACGCCCACCATCGACAGGCTCGCGGCCGAGGGCCTGCGTTATTCCGGTTTCCACACCACCGCGATGTGCTCGACGACGCGCGCGGCGCTGCTCACCGGGCGAAATCATCATTCGGTGGGTGTCGGGTGCCTCGCCAATTTCGATTCCGGCTATCCTGGCTATCGCGGCAAGATCGCGCGCGAGGCGGGCACGCTCGCCGAGATGCTGCGCACCCACGGCTATCGCAACTACATGGTCGGCAAATGGCACGTCACGCCCCTGACCGAGAGCGGTGCAACGGGGCCATTCGACGGTTGGCCGCTGGGCCGTGGGTTCGACCGCTTCTACGGCTTCCTCGACGCCGAGACCGACCAGTACGCGCCTGAGCTGGTCTCTGACAACACGCACATCGATCCTCCCGGCACCTATGCCGACGGCTATCATCTGACCGAGGATCTGATCGACCAGTCGATCCGTTTCATCGGCGATCATGTCGCCGACCGTCCTGATGTTCCCTGGCTGACCTGGCTTGCGCTCGGGGCCTGCCACGCGCCGCATCAGGCGCCCATGGATATCATTCGCAGCTACGACGCCGCCTTCGCGCACGGCTGGGACGTCGAGCGCGAGCAGCGTCTGGCGCGCCAGAAGGCGATGGGACTGGTGCCGACAGACACGCGGATGCCGCCGCGCAACGACGGCGTAAAAGCGTGGGAGGAGCATTCGGCCGACGAACGCCGGGTGTTCACGCGGCTGCAGGCGGCCTTCGCCGGCATGCTCGACCATTCCGACCGGCATCTGGCGCGCCTCGTCGCGTTCCTGGAGACGGCAGGCATCCGCGACAACACCGTCATCATCGTGATGTCCGACAATGGCGCGAGCCAGGAGGGTGGCCCGCTCGGCTTCGTCAATGCGATGGGGCCGTTCAACTTCAAGCCGGAACCGATCGCGGAGAAGCTCGCCCGCATCGACGATATCGGGGGGCCCGACACCCACAGCAATTTCCCCCATGGCTGGGCCATGGCCTCCAACACGCCGCTGCGGCGCTACAAGCAGAACACCCATGGCGGCGGCATCCGCGATCCCTTCGTCATCAATTGGCCGAAGCGCATTGCAGCCAAAGGCGAGCTGCGCCACCAGTTCGTCCACGCCTGTGATCTCACGCCGACGCTGCTCGAGCTGATCGGCATCGCAGCGCCAGCCGAGATCGCCGGCTGCCGCCAAATGCCGCTTGAAGGCGAGAGCTTTGCGCGCTCCATCGCGAATGCGTCAGCGCCGTCGAAAACATCAGCGCAATATTTCGAAATGTTCGGCCATCGCGGCCTCTGGCAGGACGGCTGGAAAGCGGTCGCCTACCATCCGCCGGGCACGCCGTTCGAGAACGACAAATGGGAGCTGTTTCACCTCGATCGGGATTTCTCCGAGACCGACGATCTCGCCGCGAAAGAGCCGGAACGGCTGGCGCAGATGATCGCGACATGGTGGGCCGAAGCGGAAAAGCACAACGTGCTTCCGCTCGACGACCGTTTCGGTCCGCGTTTTGCCGAGAACGCCGCACGCTTCCACGGCGCGCGCCATCATTTCGTCTTCCACCATGGGATGGGCCATGTGCCGACCGATGTTGCTCCCGATGTGCGCAGCCGCAGCTACACGATTGAGGCGCATGTCGAGATCGAGGACGCCGGTGGCAGCGGCGTCCTGATTGCGCACGGCGATGCGACGTCGGGGTATAGCCTCTATGTCAAGGACGGCCATCTTGTGCACGACCTCAACATCGGCGGCAGCCATCAAATCGTGCGCTCCGACCGCAAGGTGCTGGGCGCGCGTCGCCTTGGCGTTCACGTCGAGCGTCTGCTGCGCAAGGAGCCGCCGGCCAGGGGCTCGCGCACCGGGGTTACCGAGTACACTCTCCTGATCGATGGCGAGAAGGCCGGCTCGCTCCAGACCCAGCTCGGTTTCCATACGCTGATCTCGTGGTCGGGCCTGGACATCGGCCGCGACCGCGGCAGCCCGGTGTCGCACTACGAGTCGCCCTTCGAATTCGACGGTCGATTGCTTCGCGTCACCGTCACCATGCACAACGATCAGACGCTCGACGGCGAGGCCGTCGGAAATGCCCAGATGGCGCGGCAATGACGAGGCGAGAAAGGCGTGCGCCCCGACGGAAAACGGAGGAGACCGTTACTTGATCTTGTCGTAGGCAGCCGCGAAATCGGTCAGCGGCATTGGGATCGCGATCATTTCCTTCGCCATGTTCTGGAAGGAGACCTTCAGTTGCTTGCCCGAGCGCAAGGCAGCGAGCAGGTCCGGCGCGATCGGCGTCGAGGCGTAGCAGCCGCGATTCTCGCAGGTCTGGATCTGCAGGTCGACCGTCTTGCCTTCGTCCACTTGAAGCTTGGCGCCGAGCGGAAGATTGAGGCCGAGCGGCAGCTGCAGCAGTGCGACCGGCGTGCGGGTGTCCGGCGCGATGCGGATGTTGATGAGGACGATGGTCTGACCGGTCTTGGTCAGGACGGCGCTCTGCTCGATCGCGCATTCGAGCGGCGCATCGCGGCTCGCGCTGGTGCAGCGCGCGATCCAGCCTGGTTGCGGCGGCGTGCCCTCGGTCTGGGGTTGGGCCTGCGGCTGGGTCGGCGCGGGCTGTGCGGCAGCCGGGGCAGCGGGAGCTGCGTTCTTCCTGGCGCCCTGCTGGGCATACGCAACGCTCGTCGACATCAGGGAAGCGACGGCGAGAGCGACAAGTCTGGATTGCATGGGCATGGCGAGACCGCGTTGGCGTGAACCGAGGGTCTCGCTGTAGCGTTGCGAAGCGCGCGACGCAAGTTACTCGGCGGCTTCCTTGACGGTGCCGTGCTCGGACGCCAGGTGCCCTTCATCTTCGGCCGAATGGCTCTTGAACAGGTTCGAGAACTTGTCGAGATAGAGATAGACGACCGGCGTTGTGAACAGCGTCAGCGCCTGGCTGACGATCAGGCCGCCGACCATGGCGTAGCCGAGCGGCTGGCGGATCTCGGCGCCGGTGCCGTGGCCGAGCATCAGCGGCACGCCGCCGAGCAGCGCTGCCATCGTCGTCATCATGATCGGGCGGAAACGCAGCAGCGCGGCCTGCCGGATCGATTCCTCCGGCGTCTTCCCGTCGCGCTCGGCAGCGATGGCGAAATCGACCATCATGATGCCGTTCTTCTTGACGATGCCGATCAGCAGGATGACGCCGATCAAGGCGATGAGGCTGAACTCGAAGCCGGCCGCCATCAGGATCGCGAGCGCGCCGACGCCGGCCGAGGGCAGGGTCGACAGAATCGTGATCGGGTGGATGTAGCTCTCGTAGAGGATGCCCAGGATCAGATAGACCACGACCAGCGCCGCGAGGATCAGCAGCGGCACGGTGCCGAGCGATTGCTGGAACGCCTGCGCGGTGCCCTGGAAGCTCGAATTGAGCGTCGGCGGCGCGCCGAGTTCGGCCATCGCCTTCTGAACGGACTCCGTGGCCTGGCCGAGCGCCACGCCCTGGGCGAGGTTGAAGCTGATCGTGATCGCCGGGAACTGGCCCTGGTGGCTGATCGAGAGCGGGCGGACCGGATCGGTGGTCCAGGTCGCAAAGGTCGACAGCGGCACCTGGTCGCCGGTCAGCGGCGATTTCAGGTAGAGCTTGTTCAACGAATCCAGGTTGCCCTGCAACTCAGGCAGGATTTCCAGAATCACGTGATAGCTGTTGAGTTGCGTGAAATACTGGGCGACTTGGCGCTGGCCGAAGGCGTCATACAGCGTGTCGTCGATCAGCTGCGGCTGGATGCCGTAGCGCGAGGCGGTGTCGCGGTTGATCTTGAGCTGGACCGTGGTGCCCTGGGTCTGCTGGTCGGTCGCAACGTCGCGCAGCTCCGGCAGCGTCTGCATTTTGGCGAGGATCTTGGGCGCCCACGAATTGAGCTCGCCGAGATCGGCGTCCTGCAAGGTGAACTCGAACTGTGTGCGCGTCGGACGGCCGCCGAGGCGGACGTCCTGGGCGGCCTGCATATAGAGGCGGGCGCCGGCGACCTTTTCGAGCTTGGGGCGCAGCCGCGCGATGATCTGCTGCGCGGATGCCTCGCGCTGATCGCGTGCCTTCAGCGTGATGAACATGTTGCCGTTGTTGCCGGCGCGGCCGCTGCCGCCGATGTTCATCGCCACCGACGCGACGGCGGGATCGGCGATCACGATCTGGCCGAGTTCGACCTGGCGGCGCTGCATCTCGGCGAAGGAGATGTCCTGCGAGGCTTCCGAGGTCGCGGTGATCAGGCCGACGTCCTGCTGCGGAAAGAAGCCCTTCGGGATCAGGATGAAGAGGTATACCGACAGGCCGAGCGTGGCGAAGAAGATCACCAGCGTTGTGCGCCGCCAGGCCATGGCGTGGTCGAGCCCATATTCGTAGCCGCGCAGCATCGCGTCGAAGGCGCGCTCGCTCCACTGATAGAACTTGCCGTGGGTGACCTCACCATGGGCGCGCAGGAAGCGCGAGGCCATCATCGGGGTCAGCGTGAGCGACACGAACATGGAAACAAAGATCGTCATCGCCAGCACCACCGCGAATTCGCGGAACAGGCGGCCGATGATGCCGCCCATCAAGAGCAGCGGGATCAGCACCGCGACCAGCGAGATCGAGATCGAGACGATGGTGAAGCCGATTTCCTTGGAGCCTCTGAAGGCGGCGGCGAGCGGCTTTTCGCCTTCCTCGATGTAGCGCGTGATGTTCTCGAGCATCACGATAGCGTCGTCGACCACGAAGCCCACCGCGATCGTAAGCGCCATCAGCGATAGATTGTCGAGCGAATAACCGAACGCCCACATCAGGGCGCAGGCGCCCAGCAGCGCCAGCGGAACCGTCACGGTGGGAATGACCGTCGCCCAGAAGCTGCGCAGGAAGACGAAGATGACCATGACCACGAGGGCGATGGTGAGGATGAGCGTGAACTGGACGTCCTCGACGGCCGCGCGGATGGTCGTGGTGCGGTCGCTGATGACCTCGATCTTGATCGCGGGCGGGATCGCCGCAACGAGTCGGGGGAGGGTCGCCTTGATCCTGTCGACGGTCTCGATGACGTTGGCGCCCGGCTGTTTGAACACCACCAGGAACACGCCGCGCTTGCCGTTGGCCCAGGCCGCTTGTTTGGCGTCTTCGGGACCGGTGACCGCCTGGCCGATGTCCCTGATCCGTAACGGGCCGCCGTTGCGGTAGGCGATGATGACGTCGTTCCAGTCCTTGGACTGCAACAATTGGTCGTTGGCGTAGATCGTGTAGGCGCGCTTGTCGCCGTCGATATTGCCCTTCGGGCTATCCACCGTGGTGATGCCGATTGCACTGCGGACGTCTTCGAGCGACAGGCCCTTGGCCACGAGTTTCGCCGGATCGATCTGCACGCGGACCGAGGGCTTCTGCTGGCCGCCGATGAACACTTGGGCGACGCCGGAGATCTGGCTGATCTGCTGGGCGAGCTGGGCGTCGATCGAATCGCTGACGGTGGTCAGGGGCAGCGTGTCCGATGTCGCGGACAGCAGCAGGATCGGCGAATCGGCCGGGTTGACCTTGCGATAGGTCGGCGGCGAGGGCAGGTTCTTCGGCAACTGGCCGCTGGCGGCGTTGATGGCGCCCTGCACATCGTTGGCGGCGCCGTCGATGCTGCGGTTGAGGTCGAACTGAATGGTGACCGACGCGGTGCCCAGATAGCTCGTCGAGGTCATCTGCGCGATGCCTGGAATCTGGGCGAACTGACGCTCCAGCGGCTGCGCGACGGACGAGGCCATCGTCTCCGGGCTGCCGCCCGGCAAATTGGCCGTGATCTGGATGGTCGGGAAGTCCACCTGCGGCAGCGGCGCGACCGGCAGCAGGGGATAGGCGACGAGACCGACAAAGAGAATGCCGGCCATCAGCAGCGATGTGCCGATGGGATAACGGATGAAGGGTGCCGAAATCCCGCCTTCGGTCATTCCTGCTGAACCTTGCTTTTCTGAACCGGATCCGAACTCGCCACGGCCGTCGAAACGAGACTGCCGGGCTGCACCTTGTACTGACCGCCGGTGATGACCTGCTGACCGGGGCTCAATCCCTCCTCGACGACCGAACGTCCGTCGATGGAGTAGTTCACCTTGATCTTGCGCGCCTCGGCCTTGTTGTCCTGGCTGACGGTATAAGCGTAAAGGCCATTGGTCGAATGCAGGACGGCGTCATCGGGGACGATGGTCGCATCCTTCAGGGTCCGTACCAAGAGGCGTGTCGACACTGATTGCCCCGGCCAAAGCGTATGTTCCTTGTTGTCGAACACCGCCTTGAGCCTGATAGTCCCGCTGGTCGTATCAACCTGGTTGTTGATCACGGCGAGCTTGCCTTCGGCCAGCGTCTTCTTTCCGTCGGTGGTGAACGCGATCACCTTGAGCTCGCCGGACCTCTGGCCCTCGCTGATATAGGGCAGCTGGTCCTCCGGCGCCGTGAAGATCACGGTGATCGGTTCGACCTGGGCGATGGTGACGATGCCGGTCTGGGTCGAGGCGTTGACGATGTTGCCGATGTCGACCTGGCGCAGGCCGGCGACGCCGGTGATCGGCGACTGGATCTGGGTGTAGTCGAGCTGGGTCTGGGCGTTGGCGATCGCGGCTTCGTCGGCGGCGATCTGGGCGGCGAGTTGGGCAACGGTCGAGCGCTGTGTATCGACCCGCTGCACGGTCGCGAATTCGCCGAGCTTCATCGCACGTTGGAGTTCGAGATTGGCATTGGCCAAGCTAGCCTCGTCCTGCGCCTTCTTGGCTTTGGCCTGGTCGAGCGTGGCGTGATAGGGGCGGGGATCGATCGAGACCAGAAGCTCGCCCTGCTTGACCATTTGGCCCTCGGTGAAGGCGATCTTGTCGATCTGGCCGTCGACCCGGGTCCGGACTTGTACGGTGTTGAAGCCCTGAACGGTGCCGAGGCCGGTCAGATAGACCGGAAAGTCGGCTTTCTGGACCGGCGCGATGCTCACCGGCACCGCGGGCGCCCGCGGCGGACCCTTTTGGGCCGTCTGGACCTTTGCGGCCTCAGCCGCCTGATATCTCTGCCAGCCGTAATAGCCGCCACCGGCCACAGCTGCGATGATGACAATCCACAGGATTGGCCGCGACTTTTTCATATGTGAGCGTATCGGCTTGTATGCCCAAAACAACGAATTGCGGGGCTATCAAAGGGTTCCAGAACGGCTTGTATAATACACGCCAAGTTCCAGTGTAAACAGCACTATCCGTTGATAATCCTAAACAATTGGAAAGCTTTGCACCCCGTAGGCAAACGGGTGATGCGCCGGTGTGCAGTGCTTCATTTTCCCGTGGCGAACGACGAGCGTGCAGACGAGAGGAAATGCTCGCGGGCGGCGTAGGCGCAGCGTGCGAGAGATGCGCGCGCACACGCCTGGCGAGTGGCGCGGATTTGGCTTTGCGAGAACGGTTCTAATCCGCCTGAGCCGCGTTTCGGTTGTCAGCCAAATCAGCCTCGTCCATATCAGCGCCGCCACATCGGGAGTAAGGAATGGACGAGCTGAACGGCAAGCTGATCGCGTGCCAGATTCTGATCACCGGGTTGATCGCACGCGTCGCCAACGAGCAGCGCGATCCCTTGCGCTTCCTCACCGACTTCCGCGACGAGATCAAAGCCGTCGTCGGCGGCGTCAACATCGCCGGCATGGACAACTCCGATCGCGTACGCGCGACCGCGCAGCGCACCGTCGACGAATTGTTCTCGCTGATGAAGCCGCCAAGCAGCGACTGACGAGCAGCGACTGAGGCTGCGCGAGACGATGTGCGGAGACAAGCGCTGCACTGTCCTGCTGGATCAATCTGTCGCGCGACAGTTCGGCTGTTCGAAATCGAATTCTTAGATTCGCGTTGATCAGACCTATTCAAGTGCTGGTGCGGCCCTCGTCGCATTGACCCTATTTTTTGCGGCCGATAGCACCGCCTCATCACTCGTCGCGCGTGTTGTGCATCTCCAGTTTAGAGCGCTTACGAACGCGAGTTTAGAACGGTTTCAAACTCGAACTTAGAATCGTTTTGATCTGGATGGATTCAACGTCGTTGATGCCGTGATTGCGTTGACCCGCTTTGCCTCGCTCGATACGACCTGTGTGTCGCGCTGTCACGGTGCGACAGACTGCAGCAATGGGAATGGGGCGTAGAATGGGTATGGCGATGGCACCGCGGTCGTTGCGTTCGACCGCGGCACGGCAAGCATTTGTCGGAAATTTCGATGGCGCGGCTGGCAAGACTGCTTCCACTGTCGCAAGCCTGATTGCGGTTGCGTCGGTCTCGAGCGGGGCGCAGGCACAGCAGACAAACCTGCCGCCCGTGAATGTTGATGCGCCGAAGGAGCGGCCGCGCTCCACCGCGGCGAAGCCGACGCCCGATCAGGTGCGCGCCCGCAACGCGCTGCGTCGTGCCGCTCAACAACGTCAGCAGGCGGCCCAGGCGCCGGTCGTCAACCCGAGTCCCGGTGCTCCGGACCGCAATCCCTATGCGGATCCGGCTGCGCCCTACAAGGTCGATCACATGCAGGCCTCGGGGAAATTCCCGGAGAAGCTGGTCGACACGCCGCGATCCGTGACGGTGCTGTCGAAGGAGCTGCTGGAAGACAAGAGCGCCACGTCGTTGAAGCAGGCGATCCTGAGCACCGCCGGCGTCACGCTCGGCACCGGCGAGGGCGGCAATGCCTTCGGTGACCGCTTCTTCATTCGCGGCTTCGACGCGCGCAACGACATCTTCATTGACGGCATGCGGGATGCCGGCGTCAGCGTTCGCGAGAACTTCTTCACCGAACAGGTCGAGATCCTGCGCGGTCCGGCCTCGTCCTTCGCCGGCCGTGGTACGGCAGGCGGCGCGATCAACATCGTCACCAAGCAGGCCACGACGGAGAAGAGCTTTTACAACATGGACACCACGTTTGGTACCGACCAGACCAAGCGTGTGACGCTGGACGTCAACCAGGTCGTCGATCCCACCTTCGCAATCCGTACGGCAGGCCTTTTCCAGGATGCCAATGTTGCGGGCCGAAGCAGGGTGACCGACAACCGCGATGGCGCCTTCGTGGCCACCACCTGGAAACCGACCGATGCGATCAAGATCACGAGCAACTACATCCACACTGAATTGACCGGAATGCCTGACTTCGGCGTGCCGTATTATCGGCCAAGCACGGCTTCGACCGCCGGTGGCCCGTTCCCGGACTTCGGTGTCAATCGCAACAATTTCTACGGCTTCGTCAATCGCGACTTCTATCGGACCGGCCAGGACATCGGCACCGTCAACGCCGAGGTCCAGATCACGCCTGACCTGATGCTCAGCAACAAGATCAGGGAGTCGCACTCGACGCAGAACTACATCGGCACATTGCCGGAGTCGCCGAAGCTTGCTGCGGGAGCTCCGTTCACGGCCTATACGCTCACGGCCAACCCGCAGAGCCGCTACCAGGCGACGGACGTGTTCGCCAATCAGACCGAAGCGACCTACAAGTTCAACGATGTCGCCGGTTTCAGGCACACGCTGCTTGCGGGCATCGAATATGACAGAGAACGATCGTCGATCGACAGCTACACCGGGCTTGCCTCCGAGATTACGACGGGAACGACGCCTTTCACCGGCGGCGGATCGACGTCCGGCGTCAGCGTCTTTTATCCGCAAGCCACCGACAATCCGTTCCCGGTCCCGGGTGGCCTCACGGGCAGGCCAACCAAGATCGGCATCGACACCACGAGCGGATACGTCGTCGATTCCGCGAACTACCGCGACTTGCTGATCCTCAATGGCGGCTTTCGCTATGACGACTACAGCCTCAAGACATCAGGATACTCGACGGCCGGTGCCTTTGGTCAGCAGTCGGCGGAATTCCTGATCCCGAGCTTCAACCTCGGGCTCACGTTGAAGCCTTTGCCGAACGGCAGCGTCTACGTCGCCTACGCGACCTCTTCGAATCCTGTCGGCGCCGAGTTCGACGGCACCAGCACGGCCTATGGCGGCGTCAATCCCACTTTGGCCGGCGGGAACACCCAGATTTTTGGCCCGGAGAAGAACAAGGCGATCGAACTCGGCACGAAGTGGGAGCTGCTCGATCGTCATCTGTTGGTGACGGCCGCGTTGTTCCAGACCGAGAAGGAAAACGCGCGCGAGGCGCAGAATGTCGGGAGTGCGGCTGCCGCAGCGCCGCTCGGCTGCACCTATGCTCCCGTTGCTCCCGCGACCACCGTGTCCTGCATCACTGCCGGCGCAGCCTACCGGATCCGCGGCATCGATCTCGGCGTGGGCGGCAACATCACCGACAAATGGAGTCTGTCCGGCGGCCTAGTGTTGATGCAGTCGGAGGTGATCAAGTCGCTGGCACCGTCGGCCAATCTTGCGCTTTATCCGACCAATGTTGGCCGGCCGCTTGCCAACATCGCTCATCAGTCGTTCAGCCTGCTCTCGAAGTACCAGTTCAACGATGTCTGGGAGCTGGGCGGGCAGGCGGTGTACCGCTCGCAAATCTACGGCGGCACCTTGCTCGCGGCCAACCAGGGCACGTCGATCCCGGGCTATTGGCGATTTGACGCGTTCACGGAGGCGAAGATCAACAAGAACTGGCGGTTGAAGCTGGCGGTGAACAACATCTTCGACAAGCGATACTACGACGCGCTTTACCAAAGCGCCGCGCCCTTCGTCCTGGAAGCACCCGGACGCGCCGCGTATCTGACGATCTCGGCGCGCTACTGACGGAGATATGACGAGGTGTCATGCTGACATGTATAGACGGCGTTCTGAGCAAGGATGATGTGGCGGAGTTCCGCCGCATCATGGACGCCAGCGAATGGGAAGACGGCCGTTCCACCGCGGGCGCGCAGTCGGCAATGGTCAAGCGCAACGAGCAGTTGCCGCCGGATAGCGAGGTCGCGCGCAGGCTCGGCCATCGGATCATCTCGGCGCTGACGGCGAACCCGCGATTTCTCGCCGCTGCGATCCCGCTCCAGATCTTTCCGCCGCTGTTCAACCGCTATGCGGCGGACAGCGGCCACCATTTCGGCCTGCATGTCGACAACGCGATCCGCGGCGACCGCCTGACCGGGCTTCGCATCCGCACGGATCTGTCGGTCACGCTGTTCCTCAGCGAGCCCGAGGATTACGACGGTGGCGAACTCGTGATCGAGGACACCTACGGTTCGCACGACGTGAAGTTGCCAGCCGGGGACTGCGTGCTCTATCCCTCGACCAGCCTGCATCTGGTCACGCCTGTGACCCGGGGGGCGCGGGTTGCGTCTTTCTTCTGGCTTCAGAGCATGATACGTGACGATCAAGCCCGTAGCATGATCTTCGACCTGGACACCGCCATTCAGGCCTTGGTGGCACGGTTCGGGCGTGATGATCCCGAAACGGTCAAATTGACGGGTATCTATCACAACCTCATTCGCACCTGGGCCGAAGTATGAAGATCAAGTCTTTCCAGCCAAGCCTCGCTGCAGCCGTGCTGCTGACGGCTGGCTGGCTCACAGTCCCTGTTTCTGCCCAGACACAGAGCCCGGCAGCCACGCCGCCGGCCGTTCAGGCGCCTGCCGCCAGTCCAGCGCCCGCGCCGCCGGCTGCCGCGCCTGCGCCTTCGACCCCTCCCGCCGCGGCCGCTCCTTCTCCCCAGACGGTATGGCCCTCTGCTTCGGTCGCGAAGCCCGGTACCGTGACCGTTGGCGTGCCCGGCATGAAGGAGTTGTCGCCCTGGGTGATGTTCATGTCGGCGGACGTCATCGTGAAGGCGGTGATGATCGGGCTCGCCTTAGCCTCGCTCGTGACCTGGACGGTCTTCATCGCAAAGTCGATCGAGCTGTCGGTCGCCTCCACGAGGCTGCGCTCGGCACTGAAGAAGATCGCCGAGGTGCGCTCGCTTGCTGAAGCGCAGATGGCGCTCGGCACCAAGCGAGGCGTCCTGCCGTCCTTCCTGGCAGCTGCACTGCGCGAGGCGCGGATGTCGGCCGGGCTCTCCAGCGACAGCGGCATCAAGGAGCGCGCGGCCTCGAGCTTCGCCGAGATCGTGCGCGCCGAAGCGCGCCGCATTCGCATCGGCATGGGTTTCCTCGCGACCATCGGCTCGACATCACCCTTCGTCGGTCTGTTCGGCACCGTCTGGGGCATCATGAACAGTTTCATCGGCATCTCGAAGTCGCAGACGACGAATCTGGCTGTGGTCGCGCCCGGCATCGCCGAGGCGCTGCTTGCCACCGCCATCGGCCTCGTCGCCGCCATTCCTGCCGTCATCATCTACAATCACTTCTCGCGCGTGACGAAAGGCTATCTGGAGCTCGTCAGCCGCGCCTCGGGGGCTGCGGCGCGGCTGTTGTCGCGCGATCTCGATCGCAGCCACGGCGGTGCGCATTCGCGCGCGGCGGAGTGAGCCATGGCGGTCTCGCTCAACGACGTCGATGACGACGACGATTTCTCGGAAACGCATGACATCAACGTCACGCCGTTCATCGACGTCATCCTGGTGCTGCTGATCATCTTCATGGTCGCTGCCCCACTGTCGACGGTCGATCTGCCGATCGACCTGCCGACGTCGAGCGCCACGCCGCAGAAGAAGCCGGACAAGCCGACCTATGTCAGCATCAAGCCTGATCTGACGCTGGCGATCGGCGAAAATGCGGTCAAGCGGACGGACCTCGTCAGCTCGCTCGACGCCATCGCCGACATGGGCAAGGACAAATATGTGTTCCTGCGGGCCGACAAGTCCGTGCCTTACGGCGAGTTGATGGGCGTCATGGAAATACTTCGATCCGGCGGCTATTCTCGCATCAAGCTGGTGGCGCTCGAGGGACCTGCTGCGGCGGCTGGGCCGGCGCAAGGGGCAGTCCAACCCTGATGGCGGTGCGATGACCGACCCTGTGTTCGAAGCCAAATCCTCGCGGACGTTGTGGATCCTGGCCGCCGTCGCCGCGATCGGCCTGCATCTTGGCGGGGCCGCGCTGGCGCTCGCCAACCTGCGTGCCGACGACGGTAACGATGGTCTTGGCGCCAACGGCGCGGAATACGCCGTGGAACTGACCTCGCCAAAACTCCCCGACACGGATCTGCCGCCCGGCCCGGACAGCGAAGCCTCGCAGTACCAGCCGCAGCAGAAGCAACAGCAGGCCGAGGTGAAAGAGACCGACCTGCCGAAGGAAGTCCCCCAGGAGGCCGAAGACCCGGACCGCCTCGTCACCGAGAACGACTCCAAGAAGCCGGTCGAGGAGACTACGAAGGTTGCCAAGGTCGAAACCCAGGCCGTCGAGGAGATGCCGAACGCCCAGGAATCGGCGCGACAAGCATTGAATGAGAACGCGCGCGAGGACGAGAAGGCCGCCGCGCCTCATCAGGGCATCGGCAAGGATATCGGCGAGCTGACGGCCAATTGGGGCAAGCGGATCAGTGCCTATTTCGAGATTCACAAGCGCTATCCCAAGGACAGGATCAATACCAAGGACAAGATCAAGACGACGACGGTCAAGCTCAACCTGGTCCTGAATCGCCGCGGCAATGTCGTTTCGGTCGAGGTCGCGGAGTCCTCGGGCGATCCCGCCTTTGACGAGGCGGCTATCTCGATGGTGCGCCGCTCTGATCCGGTGCCGGTTCCACCGGCCGAACTGACCGAGGATCAGTTTTCGTTCAACCTTCCGGTGAACTTCAAGAAGCCGGCGAAATAGCTCGATGGCGCTCAGCGCCAGTAGAACTTGATCCCGACATAGACCACGACCAGGCAGGCAAAGATCAGCACCACCGGGAGGGGGCGCTTTCCTCCCACTGCGGTAGTACCGAAGAAGCCGGCCTTCTTGGGTTTGGGCGCGGGACGCCGGAAGGCGGTAACATTGTCCGCCACGGGCTCGGCCGGCCGGGTTCTGACGTCGGGTGGGTTCCCTCCGCCGCCCATTTCCAGATAATAGGATTTGTAGACCTCGGCGATGGCGGCTTCGGTCGCTTCGGCCTCGCTCATGCGATCCAGCAGCTTCTTGTAACCGTCGAGGAAGCCTTGCGCGTCCGGGGGCAGCGCCGACAACCCATTCAGCTTGGCCATCATCTTCCAGGTGGCGAAATCGGCGCGGGCACGGGTGTCGGCACGTCGCGCGATCAGCATATCGGCAGCTTTGACCAAGTTGGCCTCTAGCCCTTCGGCTTTGTCTTCAAGTGCAGGGTCGGGTGTGTGGCTTCAACTACGCATTGCCGGTCGCAAAGAGAACAGCTTGAATCACATGACCGGTCAACGTTCGCAGTATTGCTGAAATAACATCAAGATTTAGACCGAACTGGGAACCCGCCAGCGGCAGCAGGATCAGGAGCGCGATCAGGATCATCATGCCGTAGGGCTCGAGCCTGGACAGGGGCACGGCGAGCGGCCGCGGCAACAGCCCGACCGCGACCCGCCCGCCATCGAGCGGCGGGATCGGCATCATGTTGAAGACGGCCAGCACGGCGTTGATCAGCAGGGCATTCTTGAGGTTGTCGAAGATCCATTGCGCCGAACCGGCCGGCACCCAGGGCAGGGCGTGGAGGGCAAGGCCGGCTGCGAGCGCCAGCAGGATGTTGGTGACGGGACCGGCGAGGGCGACCCAGACCATGTCCAGCTTCGGATGGTTGAGATTGCGAAAATTCACCGGCACGGGCTTGGCATAGCCGAACAGGAACGGCGAATGCGCAAACAGCAGCATCGCCGGCAAAATGAGCGTGCCGAACGGGTCGATGTGGCGGAGCGGGTTGAAGCTGACGCGACCGAGCTGCCAGGCGGTGTTGTCGCCGAGACGGTGCGCAACGAAGCCGTGCGCGGCTTCATGGAAGGTGATGGCGAGCAGGACCGGCAGCACCCACACCGAGAGGTCATAGAAGGAAATGTTCACGCCGCATCTAACCCGGTTTGCCTGTCGCCTTGCAGACGACCAACCGGAGGTGCAGCAACGCTTCAGGTCAACATAGGATGGCCGGTTCCGAAATGCCACGCTGCAAAACGTCGGCGAGCAGCGCCGCCGGGCGCGTCAGATCGCGCGCGCGATGGAGGCGGATGTCCGCCGCCGGCAGCGGCGGCAGGCCATCGCGCGGACCGAGCGGGCGCAGGCGGGGCGGCAGGGTGCCGGCCTTGACCACGGTGACCGCAAGGCCCTGCGCTGCGATCGATTCCACGGCCGCCAAGGTTCGGCTGACGAAGGCCAGCCGCCACGGCCGGCCGATGCGATCGAGCGCCTCCGCGGCCCATTGGCGAAACAGGCAGCCCGGCGGATAGAGCGCGACGGGCAGGGTGTCTTCCGCCGTGACGCGGCAAGAGGCATCGGCTGCCCACACCGCCTGCTCGCGCCGCAACAGTTCGCCATCGCCACGTCCTTGCGGATGCATGGCGATAACGAGGTCATAGGCCTCGCCGAGCCGGGCCGGCATGGTCGCGGTCAGCCCGGTCTCGATCTCGATCCGCACCGCCGGATGGATTTTGGCAAAGCTCGCGAGCAGGGGCGGAACGACGATGGTGCCGTAATCGTCCATCACGCCGAGGCGGATGACGGCTTCCGGCTTGCGCGCGCGTAACGCGCCGACCGCTTCCGCATGAAGCGCAAGGATGCGCTGTGCATAGGCGCGCAGTTCGTCGCCCTCCGCGGTCGGCACGACGCCGGAGCGATTGCGCTGAAACAGTTTCGTGCCGAGCCGCTCCTCGAGGCGCCTGACCTGCACGCTGACCGCCGACTGGGTCCGGTTGAGCCGATTGGCCGCGCGCGTGAACGAGCCATGCTCGGCGACGGCGAGAAAAGCCTTGAGCAGGTCGGGATCGAGTTCGGGCGCGGTCATCACCGAACGTTATCCCAGCATGACGGAAATTCCATTCCCCGTTTCGGCACGCCCCTTATGCTGTCCGCGAACGCGTCGGCCGGGGAGGAATTGTGGGCGAGATTTTCGGAGTTTTGGCTGCCGTGCTGTCGAGCGCGCTCGGCGGCACCTCGATCGGCGCCACGCGCTATCTGGTCGGCAGCATCGATCCGCTGGCAATCGGCTCGTTCCGGTTTGGCATCGGCTTTCTGCTGCTGCTGCCGCTGACAATGCTGCGTGGCGATCGCTGGCCGGGGCGAGGCGAGTGGCGTGCCGCTGTCGGGCTCGGCATCCTGTTCTTCGCGCTGTTTCCGATCCTGTTCAACGCATCGCTGATCTTCACGACGGCCGCGCGCGGGGCGCTCGCGCTGTCGACGCTGCCGCTGTTGACGCTCGTGATCGGCGCGGTGCTCGGCAGCGAAGCCCTGAGCTGGCGCAAGTCGATTGGTGTCATGGTGGCAACGCTTGGCGTTGCCGTCGCGCTGCTTGCCGATCTGGGCTCGGCGCCGCCGGGCGCCTGGCGCGGTGATCTCCTGATGATGGCGGCTGCGCTGTGCATGGCGCTGTACGGCATCTGGTCGAAGCCGCTGATCCGGCGCTCCAGCCCGATCGGATTTACGACCATGAGCATGGCCGCGGGGGCTGCCTGCCTCATCCTGCTTGCAGGTTTCCGAGGCAGCTTCGCGCCCGTCGCAAGTTTCGGCACGCCGCAATGGCTGGCCGCGCTCTATCTCGGCGCCTTCGGTGCCGCGCTGACCTTCTATCTCTGGGCGTTCGCGCTGGAGCGGACGACGCCGACGCGCGTGGCGATCTCGGTGACGGTCAATCCGGTCACGGCATCGCTGGTCGGCACCTGGCTGCTGAACGAGCCGCTGCGCTGGAATCTCGCGGCCGGCATCGTCGCGGTGTTCGCCGGGATCTGGTTGGCGACGACGACGGGGCGGCGCGTTCAGGCCGCAACTGTCACCGTTTCAAATCAGCCCTGACGTCAGGCCGGTATCGTCCCCTGATACTGCTTCAGGCCGTCGTCGAGCTTCACCCAGGTGAGCTTTTCGGAGACCCAGATGTGCTCGGTGGGCGCGAAGGCATTGCGGTCGTCGAAGGTCGCGAGCGCAACGCCCGCCAGCGTGCCGTTGCGCCGCCAGGAGAACAGTCGTGTGCCGCAGGTCTTGCAGAACACGCGATCGATCGCTTCGGACGACTTGTAGCGGCCGGTGTCACCCTCGACGGTCAGCATTTTCTGGTCGAACTGGGCGCGGGCGAAATAGGGCGAGCCCATCGCCTTCTGGCACATGCGGCAATGACAGACGCGCACGTTCAGCGGCTCGCCTTCGGCCTTGAATCGCACTGCGCCACAGAGGCATCCACCTTCGCGGATCATGGCTCAGACCACCCGCCATCCGCTGACTTGCCGCGCCATGTTCCAGTTAAGTTCATCGAGTTCGTCATCCATCTTGGTATTCGGCCGGCTCACATTGGTGAAGGCGGCCCAGCAGAAGCCGCCATGGGTCCTGACCGCGATCGTGCTGGTCCCGGGCAGGCTGCCATTGTGCCACCAATTGCCCGATTTGTTGATATTAAAACCTTTCGCATAGTCCGGGCTGTAGCTCGGTGCCGTCGTCATGATTTCGATGGTGCGCGGGCGCAGGATGTTCGCCGGCCGCGAATAGCCGTCGACATGCATCAGGAATTGCACGAGATCCGTCGGCGTCGCGATCCAGCCGCCATGGGAATCCATCCGGCGGACGTTCATGTCGTAGGGACTCTCGACCTTGCAGTAATAGGCGACTTCGCCCTGTTGGCGCTGATCGCGTGTGTTGCCTGATATCGACATGTTGGTGATGCCGCAACGGCCGAGCACTTCCGTGCGAACGTGCTCGGCATAGTGCTGGCCGGTGAGCTTCTCGATGACCCTGCCCAGCACGCAATAGCCGAAATTCGAGTAGGCGTAATGCTGGCCCGGCGGATGGTCGAGCGGCCGGTTGGCCAGCGTCCACGTGATCAGCTGCGCGTGGTCCATGTGCGGATGCGTGAACATGGGATCGCGGTTGTCATTGGTCCAGCCGCCGCCGGTGTGGGTCAGGAGCTGCTCCAGCGTGATCTGGTCGATACCGGGCGAATAGGGCGGGCCGCCGTAATCGGTGCCGAGCAGCGCGCCGGGCCCGAACACGCGGTCGCCGAGCCTGACGCGGTTCTGCTCGATCAGCCGGAACAGCGTGACCGAGGTGATCATCTTGCTGACGCTGGCGATGCGGAACAGATGCTGCGGCGTGACGGCTTCGTTCTGCTCGCGATCGGCAACGCCGAAGGCGGCCTGGTGCACGATCGTCCCGGCATAGCCGATCGCAAAGGAGAGCCCCGGGACGTCGAACTTGTCCATGAAGGCTTGCGCCAGCCGGCCCATCGCGGCGCGCTCAGTCGGCGAGGGCGGACGGATGCTCGGCGGGTTCGGCGCGAGCTGCGCACGTGCACTCCACGAGAACAGCGGCAGCGCGCCGGCGCCCGCTGCGAGCTTCACAAAGTCCCGACGTCCGAGCGACATGGTCTGCCTCCTCGGGCGGACCATCGATGTCTCAGTAGGTCGCCCGGCCTCCGGAAATATCAAAGACCGCGCCTGTGGAGAAGGCACAATCCTGAGATGCGAGCCACGCCGCCATCGCCGCGAGCTCTTCCACCAGCACGAAACGCGCCTTGGGTATTTTCGACAGCATGAAATCGATATGCTGTTGCGTCATCTGGTCGAAGATCGCGGTCTTCGCCGCTGCCGGCGTCACCGCATTCACCAGAATGTCATGTGCGGCGAGCTCCTTGCCGAGCGACTTCGTCAGCGCGATCAGGCCGGCCTTCGAGGCTGAATAGTGCGCGGCGTTCGGATTGCCTTCCTTGCCGGCGATCGAGGCGATGTTCACGATGCGCCCGTATTTCTGCTTGAGCATCACGGGCACGACGGCCTTGCAGACGATGAAGGGACCCTCGAGGTTGATGCGGAGGACCTTTCGCCATTCCTCGAGATCGGTTTCCCAGACGGGCTTGTTGACACCGGCGATGCCGGCATTGTTGACGAGGATGTCGATCCTGCCGAATGCGGCAAGCGTCGCATCGCGTGCCTGCTCGACGCCTGATGTGTCGGTGACGTCGACCTCGAAGACGCGGACGTTGTCACCGATCTCTTTCGCGGTCTTCTCGGCCAACGCTGAGTCAAAGTCCCAGATCGCGACCTTGGCGCCGGAGGCGACGAAGCGCTCGGTGATGGCGCGGCCAAAGCCCTGCGCGCCGCCGGTGACGATCGCGACGCGGTCGTTGAGATCAATCTTGTTCATCAGACGTGATCCCTTTGGGCGTCAGAGCATGTAGCCGCCGTCGACGACGAGATCGACGCCGGTGGTAAAGGCGCTCTCGTCGCTGCCGAGATAGATCGCCATGTTGGCGATTTCGTCGGCGGTGCCGAGCCGGCCCATCTTCTGGCGGGAGATGAACATCTCCTTGCCCTGCGAGCCTTGCGCGGCGGCGCGATCGAGCATCGAGGGGGTCTCGACGGTGCCGGGGCAGATCGAATTGCAGCGGATGCCCTTGGTGATGAAGTCGAGCGCGACGGCGCGCGACAGCAGCGACACCGCCGCCTTCGAGGAGCTGTAGACGTAGCGGTTCGCCGGCGGCCGCAGCGCCGCACAGGACGAGATGTTGACGATGCTGCCGCCGCCGCCTGCGATCATGTCGGGCAGGAAGGCCTTGATGGTCCGGTGCATCGACTTGACGTTGAGGTCGAACGAGAAATCGAAATCCTCCTCCGAGCATTCCAGAATGGTGCCGTGATGCACGAAGCCGGCGGCGTTGAGCAGGATGTCGATCTTGCCGATACGTTTTGCGAAAGCGTTGACGTCGGCGGTGTTGCGGACGTCGAGCTTGGCGACTTCGGCGATGCCTTGCCTGGCCAGATCGGCGATGCCTGTTTCGTTGATGTCGGTGGCGATGACGGTTGCGCCCTCGCGCGCGAATGCGAGCGCGCATGCGCGCCCGATGCCGGCCGCTGCTGCCGTGACGACGGCGCGCTTGCCCTTGAGGCGGTCTGCCATTTTGTTTTTCTCCTCACCTGAAATTGGTCTGTTGGTTTCTCGTCATTGCGAGGAGCTCTTGCGACGAAGCAATCCAGACTGTCTCCGCGGACATATCCCTGGATTGCTTCGCTTCGCTCGCAATGACGGTGCGGCTGCTAGTGATTATCCCGCGGCACGCCAAACGCGGAGGCGATGTTCTGGTAGCGCGTGGCGAGCTCCATGCAGGCGCCGGTCGATTGCTGGCCGACGGTGTTGCGATAGATCTCCTGCCAGGGCGTCTGGTTCGGCGGATGCTTGAAGCCGCCGGCGGCCTTGAGCTCGGCGTGGCGCTTCTTCAGCTCCTCGTCGGAGATCAGGATGTTGGCGCTGCCCTTGTTGAGGTCGATGCGGACCTTGTCGCCGTTCCTGAGGATCGCGAGGCCCCCATTGGCGGCCGCTTCCGGCGAAGCATTCAGGATCGACGGCGAGCCCGAGGTGCCGGACTGGCGGCCGTCGCCGATGCAGGGCAGGGACAGGATGCCGCGTTTGATCAGTGCGGCCGGCGGCTGCATGTTCACGACCTCGGCGCCGCCGGGGTAGCCGATCGGGCCGGTGCCGCGGATGAACAGCACGCAGTGCTCGTCGATGTCGAGCGAGGCATCGTCGATGCGCTCGTGATAATCCTCCGGGCCCTCGAACACGATGGCGCGGCCTTCGAAGGCATTGGGGTCCTTCGGGTTGTTCAGGTAGCGATCGCGGAATTCCTTCGAGATCACGCTGGTCTTCATGATCGCGGAATCGAACAGATTGCCCTTCAGCACCAGGAAGCCGGCATCCTTCACCAGCGGCTTGTCATAGGCCCGGATCACGTCGTTGTCGGGGGCGGGCGCATCCTTGCAGTTCTCGCCGATGCCGCGGCCGTTGACAGTGACCGCGTCCTCATGGATGCGCTTGTGCTTCATCAATTCGCGCACCACGGCCGGCACGCCGCCGGCGCGGTGGAATTCCTCGCCGAGATAGAAGCCGGCCGGTTGCATGTTGACGAGCAGCGGCACGTCGTGGCCGTATTTCTGCCAGTCCTCGATCGACAGCTCCACGCCGATGTGACGTGCCAGCGCGTTGATGTGGATCGGCGCGTTGGTCGAGCCGCCGATCGCCGAGTTGATGACGATGCAGTTCTCGAATGCCTTGCGGGTCAGGATGTCCGAGGGCTTGAGGTCCTCCCAGACCATCTCGACGGCGCGCTTTCCCGTCTCGTAGGCGATCTGGCCGCGCTCGCGGTAGGGGGCGGGGATCGCCGCGCATCCCGGCAGCGAGAAGCCCAGCGCTTCGGCAAGGCCGTTCATGGTCGAGGCCGTGCCCATGGTGTTGCAATGACCGACCGAAGGCGCCGAGGACGCCACGATCTCCATGAACTCTTCGTAGTCGATCTCGCCGGCGGCGAGCCGCTCGCGCGACTTCCAGACGATGGTGCCCGAGCCCGTGCGCTCGCCATTGTGCCAGCCATTGAGCATTGGACCGCCCGACAGCACGATCGCCGGCAGGTTCACGGTCGCCGCCGCCATCATCAGGGCGGGCGTGGTCTTGTCGCAGCCGGTGGTCAGCACCACGCCGTCGAGCGGATAGCCGTAGAGAACCTCGACCAGGCCAAGATAGGCGAGGTTGCGGTCGAGTGCCGCGGTCGGGCGCTTGCCGGTTTCCTGGATCGGATGGGTCGGGAATTCCATCGCGATGCCGCCGGCCTCGCGGATGCCTTCGCGGACGCGGTGGGCCAGTTCGATATGATGGCGGTTGCAGGGGGAGAGATCGTTGCCGGTCTGGGCGATGCCGATGATCGGCTTGCCGGACTGCAACTCGGCGCGGGTCAGGCCGAAATTCAGATAGCGCTCCAGATAGAGCGCGGTCATGCCCGGATTATGCGGGTTGTTGAACCAATCCTGCGAGCGAAGATGGCGGCGGGTGCCGTTACCGGCGGGCGCGTGGCCATTGGTTGGCTTTTTTGTCATTGGTTTCTCCTTCAATGCAACCGCACCGGTCGACGTTTGGGATGTCGAGTGGTGCGCTGCCCGGCAGTGCGGGCATGATATGGCGGCCCGCCTGCTGGCGAACGTTCCCTCGTTGTTGCGATCTTACTCACGGCTCGTTGGTAACGCTATCATTTTGTGCGGCTGGCATCCATTCGCCCGCGCGGGGGCTCGCCGCCTGACGCTGCGTCTGCGAACTCTGCCGCTCGATCACCGTGAAGCCGAGATCGAGCACGGGCCGCTCCGGACGCTTGCCCTCGATCGCCTCGATCAGCATCGCGGCAGCGGTGCTGCCCATCTCGTAACGGTTGGTCCGTACGCTCGTCAGTGTCGGCACCGAGGCGGCCATGAATTCGAGATCGTTGAAGCCGACGATCGCGATCTGGTCGGGGATCGCGATGTCGCGGCGGCGGCATTCGAACAGGACGCCGAGTGCAAGATCGTCATTGGCGCAGAACACCGCGTCGATGTCGGGTTCGCGCGCGAGCAGATCGGCGAACAGCGCGCCGCCGAGCGTGACCGAGGTCGGCGTCGCCGTCGTCACGATCAGTCTCTGGTCGAACAGGCCGGCGTCCTTCATGGCGGCGCCGTAGCCGTCGAGCCGGCGCTGCACCCGCGGGTCCATGCGTGCGCCGACGAATCCGACCCTGTGGCGGCCCTGGTCGAACAGATGCGCAATCGCCGCGCGCGCCGCATCATAATGGGAAAAGCCGATCATCATGTCGACCGGATTGGGCCCGATCTCCATGATCTGCATGATCGGGCACTCGGCCGCCTCCAGCATCGCGCGCGATTCCGTGGTCTGATCGATGCCTGTGACGATCAGCCCCGCCGGCTTCTGCGCCAGAAACAGACGCAGCAGCTTCTCCTCCTGGAGGATAGAGTAGCGTGTGTTGGACAATTGGATCGAATAACGGCTGCCTTCGGAGGCGTCGTAGATGCCGCGTAGCACATCCGAAAATACGTTGTTGGTCAGTGACGGAATCAAGACACCGATCACTTCGGTGCGCTGCGACGCCAGCGCGCGTGCCGCAAGATTAGGCACATAGCCGAGCTCCCGGGCCGCGCTTTCGACCCGCGTTCGCTTGGCGACCGACAGCGCTTCGGGGTTGCGGAAGAAGCGGGACGCCGTAATCGGGCTCACGCCAGCGAGCTCGGCGACTTCCGCCAACCGAATCTTGCCGGACTTGGTGCGCTTTCGACCCATTTGTTGCTCTTAACACAGTCGTTCCCGCAAACAAAGGAACGTTGACAGCGCTACCAGCAGCGACTAACCAAAGACAAATTGCCAAAGCCGCACAAACTGCCGACAATGTCCCACGTTACGAAGGACTTCGGGTCGGCGAAGTTCAAAAAACAAGACGGTGGCGGCGCCACGGTTGCGTCGCCTAAGTCGGAGGAGGGAGCCTAGATGTCGTCTGTGCAAATCCGCGACGTGCGGAAATCGTTCGGCAATTTTGAAGTCCTGCACGGCGTGTCGATCCCGATCGAGGACGGCCAGTTCGTCGTCCTGGTGGGCCCCTCCGGCTGCGGCAAGTCGACGCTTCTGCGCATGCTCGCAGGCCTCGAGAACATCACGTCGGGCACGATCTCCATCGGCGACCGCGTCGTCAACAATGTCCAGCCCAAGGAGCGGGACATTGCGATGGTGTTCCAGAACTACGCGCTCTATCCGCACATGACGGTCGGCGAAAACATGGGCTTCTCGCTGAAGCTGCGCAACGCCGGCGCCGACGAGATCAACAAGCGCGTCAAGCGCGCCGCCGAAATTCTCGCGCTGACCCCATTGCTCGAGCGCTACCCGCGCCAGCTCTCCGGCGGCCAGCGCCAGCGCGTCGCCATGGGCCGCGCCATCGTGCGCGATCCGCAGGTGTTCCTGTTCGACGAGCCGTTGTCGAACCTCGACGCCAAGCTGCGCGTCGCCATGAGGACCGAGATCAAGGAGCTGCACCAGCGGCTCAAGACCACCACCGTCTACGTCACCCACGACCAGATCGAGGCCATGACCATGGCCGACAAGATCGTCGTGATGCATGACGGCATCGTCGAGCAGATGGGCACCCCGCTCGAGCTCTACGACAAGCCGGAAAATCAGTTCGTCGCCGGCTTCATCGGTTCACCGGCCATGAATTTCCTGAAGGGGCATATCCGCGTCAACGGCGTTGCGACCTTCGAAGGACCGAACGGCGTCAAGCTGCCGCTCAAGAGCGCGCCGGCGGCATCGGACGGCAAGCCCGTGGTCTACGGCGTTCGTCCCGAGCATTTCACCCTTGCCGACGACGGCGCCGATGCCGAGATCGTCGTGGTCGAGCCGACCGGCTCGGAGACGCAGGTGTTTGCGAAGGTCGGTGGCGAGCAGGTCGTTGCGGTGTTCCGTGAGCGGCACACGTTCCAGCCGGGCGACAAGGTCAAGCTGAAGCCCGATCCGGACGTGATTCACTTGTTTGACCAGGCGACAGGCAAACGCCTCTAGCGACTTCAGAACGACCAAATACAAATTAAAAAATAAGGGAGAAAACCATGAGCGATTTCGACAGGCGAAGTGTGCTTAAAGCCGGCCTGGGGGGCGCAGCGCTGCTGGCTGGCCCAGGTATCGTCCCCGTCCGGGCTGCGGAGTGGACCAATACGCCGGAGCCGAATGCTTCGATCCGCGTGCTGCGCTGGAAGCAGTTCATCCAGGCCGAGTTCGACAAATTCGCCGAGCAGACCAAGAAGTTCTCCGAGAAGACCGGCATCAAGGTCAAGCTCGAGGCCGAGAGCTGGGAAGACATCCGCCCCAAGGCTGCGGTTGCCGCCAATGTCGGTGCCGGTCCCGATCTCATCGTCGGCACGCTCGACGATCCCTTCAAATTTCCCGAGAAGCTGATCGACGTGACCGACGTCGCCGACTATCTCGGCAAGCAATATGGCGGCTGGTATCCGGTGGCCGAGCGCTATGGCAAGAAGGGCAACAACTGGATCGCCATCCCGCAGGGCGCGACCGGTGGTTGCCTGAACTACCGCATCAGCCACGTGAAGGCCGCAGGCTTCGAGGAATTCCCCAAGGACACCGACGGCTTCCTCAAGCTGTGCCAGGCCCTGAAGAAGAACAACACGCCGGCCGGCTTCGCGCTCGGCCATGCCACGGGCGACGCCAATGGCTGGTGCCAGTGGGCACTGTGGGCATTCGGCGGCAAGGTCGTCAACGACAAGAACGAGGTCGTGATCGACTCGCCCGAGACCATCGCCGCGATCGAATACGTCAAGCAGCTCTATGCGACCTTCATCCCCGGCGTGCTGTCGTGGAACGACTCGAACAACAACAAGGCGTTCCTGAACGGCGAACTCAGCCTCACCCTGAACGGCATCTCGATCTGGACGGTCGGCAAGAACTCTCCCGATCCGAAGCAGCAGGAGATCGCCAAGGACATGAACCACGCGCCGATGCCGATCGGCCCCGTGGGTGTGTCGACCGAGCAGCAGAACGTCCTCGTCTATTACGGCTACAAGCACTCGAAATATCCGAAGGCGGTGAAGGAGTTCATCAAGTTCATGATGGACAAGGAGAACTACGACGCGTGGGAAGTCGCCTCCAACGGCTACGTCTCGCCGCCGCTCCCGGCTTACAACGACAACCCGGTCTGGACCTCCGATCCCAAGATCACGCCGTATCGCGACTGCCTCAAGCGCTGCCGCGACAACGGCTATGCCGGTGATCTCGGCTACGCTTCGGCTGCCGTGATGGGCGACTTCGTTGTGGTCGACATGTTCGCCGAAGCCGCCTCCGGCTCGGCCACGCCGCAGGAAGCAGCCAAGCGCGCCGCCGAGCGTGCCAAGCGCTACTACCAGGTCTGATCAGCTCCAATCTGCGTGGCGTCCGGCGCGCCGGACGTCACGACTGTTCGTCGAGGGGAGTCCGATATGGCTGTTATGGCCGAGCCTGTTGCCGTGCCTGAAAGGCGTGGCAGCCTGTGGTCGCGAGCGTTTGAAAGCCGCAACTTTCTCGGCGCGATGTTCATGGTGCCGGCGATAGCGATCCTTGTTTTGTTTCTCGCCTATCCGCTGGCGCTCGGCCTCTGGCTCGGCATGACCGACACCAAGATCGGCGGGGTCGGGCGCTTCATCGGGTTCGGCAACTTCGTCTCGCTCGCGAAGGACTCCGTGTTCTGGCTGTCGGTGTTCAACACCATCTTCTACACGGTCGCCGCCAGCATCGTGAAATTCGCGATCGGCCTTTACCTCGCGCTGCTGCTCAACGAGCGCCTGCCGTTCAAATCGATGATCCGGGCCATCGTTCTCTTGCCCTTCGTGGTGCCGACCGTGCTCTCGGCCATCGCGTTCTGGTGGATCTATGACAGCCAGTTCTCGATCATCTCCTGGGTGCTGATCAAGGCCGGCCTGATCACGCGTTACATCGACTTCCTCGGCGACCCCTGGAACGCGCGCTGGTCGGTGGTCGCCGCCAACATCTGGCGCGGCGTGCCGTTCGTGGCGATCACGCTGCTTGCCGGCCTTCAGACCATCTCGCCGTCGCTCTACGAGGCCGCCAATCTCGACGGCGCTACCAATCTGCAGCGATTCCGCCATATCACGCTGCCGATGCTGTCGCCGATCATCGCGGTGGTGATGACGTTCTCGGTGCTGATGACCTTCACCGACTTCCAGCTGATCTACACCATCACGCGCGGCGGCCCGATCAACGCCACGCATCTGATGGCGACGCTGTCGTTCCAGCGCGCCATCACCGGCGGCAATCTCGGCGAGGGCGCGGCGATCTCGAACGCAATGATCCCGTTCCTGGTCGCGGCAATCCTGTTGAGCTTCTTCGGACTTCAGCGCTCCCGCTGGCAGCAGGGCGGAAGGGACTGACCATGAGCACCGCGGACGACCAAAGCGTCGGAATGGACTACCTCGAAAGTTTTCCGCGGAAGTTTCTCCGCGTCTACCTTCCGCTCGGCCTGATCGTCGTCTTCCTGCTGTTCCCGTTCTATTGGATGACGGTCGCGACATTCAAGCCGGACGCGGAGATGTACGACTACGAGAAGTACAATCCGTTCTGGATCGTGCATCCGACGTTCGAGCACATCACCAAGCTGTTCTTCGACACTGACTATCCGCTCTGGATGTGGAACACCGTGATCGTCTCGGTGTCCTCGACCTTCATCTCGCTGTTCGCCAGCGTCTGCGCCGCCTATGCGATCGAGCGCCTCCGCTACACCGGCTCGCGTTATGTCGGTCTCGCCATTTTCCTCGGCTATCTGGTGCCGCCCTCGATCCTGTTCATTCCGTTGGCGGCGATCGTATTCCAGCTCGGACTGTTCGACGGCAATCTGGCGTTGATCCTGACCTATCCGACCTTCCTGATCCCGTTCTGCACCTGGCTCCTGATGGGTTATTTCCGCACCATCCCCTACGAGCTGGAGGAATGCGCGCTGATCGACGGGGCCACGCGGCTGCAGATCCTGGTCAAGATCACCCTGCCGCTGTCGCTGCCGGGGGTGATCTCGGCGGGCATCTTCGCCTTCACCTTGTCCTGGAACGAGTTCATCTACGCGCTGACCTTCATCTCCTCGTCGGAGAACAAGACCATTCCGGTCGGCGCCATTACCGAGCTCGTCAACGGCGACGTCTACCATTGGGGCGCCCTGATGGCCGCGGCCCTGACCGGCTCGGTCCCCGTAGTTATCCTTTATTCCTTCTTCGTGGAGTACTATGTGTCGGCAATGACCGGCGCCGTGAAGGAATGACCCGCGCGGCCTGCCTGAGAACGCGCCAACATTTTTCGAGAGCGGCGCGTTCCGGCCAATAAGAAGGAGTTGAGCTCTTGCACATTCTGGTTCTGGGCGCTGCCGGCATGGTCGGCCGCAAATTGTGTGAACGTCTCTTGCGCGACGGCCGGCTCGGCAAGAGCGACATCACCAAATTGACCATGCATGACGTGGTCGAGCCCAAAAAGCCGGAGAAGGCCGGTTTCCCCGTCGTAACAGTCTCGGGCGATTTCGCCGTTCCCGGCGCCGCCGAGAAGCTGATCGCCGGCCGCCCGGACGTGATCTTTCATCTCGCCGCCATCGTCTCGGGTGAAGCCGAGCTCGATTTCGACAAGGGCTACCGCATCAACCTCGACGGCACCCGGATGCTGCTCGATGCCGTCAGGCTCGTCGGCGGCGGCTACAAGCCGCGCGTGGTGTTCACGTCCTCGATCGCGGTGTTCGGCGCGCCGTTCCCGGACGCGATCGGCGACGAATTCTTCCACACCCCGCTCTTGAGCTACGGCACCCAGAAGGCGATCGGCGAGTTGCTGCTGGCCGATTACTCGCGCCGCGGCTTCCTCGACGGCATCGGCATCCGCTTGCCGACCATCTGCATCAGGCCCGGCCTGCCCAACAAGGCGGCATCGGGCTTCTTCTCCAACATCCTGCGCGAGCCGCTCGCCGGCAAGGAGGCGATCCTTCCGGTGTCCGAGGACGTCCGTCATTGGCACGCCACGCCGCGCTCGGCCGTCGGTTTCCTGCTGCACGCCGGCACAATGGACCTCGCCACGGTCGGCCCGCGTCGCAACCTGACCATGCCCGGCCTGTCGGCGACGGTCGGCGAGCAGATCGCGGCCCTGAAGCGCGTCGCGGGCGAGAAGGTCGCAGCCCGTATCAAGCGCGAGCCCGATCCCTTCATCGTCGGCATCGTCGGCGGCTGGCCGCGCAACTTCAACCCCAAGCGGGCGCTCGAGCTCGGCTTCACCACCGCCGAGAAGACGTTCGACGATATCATCCGCATTCACATCGACGACGAACTGGGCGGCAATTTCGTTGCCTGACCTAGCGGACGAACAGCGTGGATATGACGATGGCGAGCGTAGCTTGCATCGGTGAATGCATGGTCGAGCTCCGGCAGGCTCAAGGTGGGCAGTCTGCCGGGCAGGGCGGTGGCCTGTTCTCGCGCGGCTTCGGCGGCGACACCCTCAACACGGCGGTGTATCTGGCGCGGCTCGAGGTCAAGGTCGACTATTTCACCGCGCTCGGCGACGACGGCATGAGCGAGGAGATGATCGCGGCCTGGAATGCCGAGGGCGTCGGCACCCGCCGCGTCGTGCGGCTGCCGGGCAAGTTGCCCGGCCTCTACATGATCCAGCTCGATGCCAATGGTGAGCGCCAGTTCTTCCACTGGCGCGACAGTGCGGCGGCGCGGCAGCTGATGAGCCTGCCGGAGACGGACGAGCTCCTCAACTCGCTGATGAGCTACGACATTGTCTATCTCTCCGCGATCACGCTTTCGATCTACGACGCCGCGGGGCGGGATCGTTTGTTCGCGGCGATCAAGCGCGCGCGCCTGCTCGGCACGCGTTTCGTCTTTGACACCAATTTCCGCGCGCGCGGCTGGCCGGATCGCGACGTCGCCCGCGAGGTCTTCGCCGCGGCCTTTGCCGCTGCCGACATCGTGCTGACCTCGGCCGAGGATCTGCTCGCGCTCTATCCTGGCGAAAGTCCCGAGCAATTGATGGCGCGCATCCCGACGCCGGAGTTGGTGTTCCGCCTTGCCGAGCCCGTCAGCCTGTTGCGCTTCCCGGGCGGCACCCACGAGGTCCACGCCGAGCCAATGACCAGGCCGGTCGTTGACACCACCGCAGCCGGCGACAGCTTTGCAGCGGCCTATATCGCAGCCCGGCTCGCCGGTTCCGATCCGGTCGAGGCCGCCCAGGCCGGGCACCGTCTCGCCAGCCTCGTGATCTGCTATCCCGGCGCCATCATTCCGGGCTATGCCATGCCGCCGAAGAAGCGGCACCGGCAGACCGCGTCGCGCCAAGCCAAATAGAAGATTTGGGACTGTGCAGGTGACCGCCGCATTGGCCACTTCCTAAAGCCGTAAGCAATGCTTGGAGCAAGCCATGGTGAGACACAAGGAAGCACTCACTTTGGTCGAAATGAGCGACTCAGACTTTTGCGAATATGGCTGGAAGCTAGCGCGTGATGATCCTGCCACGTCGGTACGGTTTGTTCGAGGCCGTAAGATGAGGACCTTGGCCGGGGTGTTCGACGAATTCTCTGCGGCCTGCCAGTTTCCATACTATTTCGGTGAGAACTATGCAGCTCTTGCTGAATGCCTCGGAGATTTGGATTGGCTTAATTCCTCGCGCTTCGTCCTTATGATTTCGGGATTTTCTGAGCTTTTGGCCGAAGAGCCAGTGGAAATGGCGGCCCTCGGTAGGGCATTGGCGACCAGCATCGACGAATACAACCGGTCAAGGCAAACCAGCGAGTCCGCCAAGAGTCTGTTTCGCGTTGTCGTCAATGGAGCTGCGCCTCACGATGTCAACCAAAGGTCATTTTTCGCTGCAGTTGCGACTGCCTAGGCCCTTGAGAGTTGCATCTGAAGAGCCGTTGAAGCATTGCCGGTTTGGCCGGCTTGCGTTAGGCCTAGCAAGGAATTGAGGCCCTATGACCACTTCTGCCCAACAGAACCACCTCGTCGCGCTGTTCAAGGCCGCGACTGTTATTCCCGTCCTCACCATCGAGCGGATCCAGGACGCCGTGCCGCTGGCGCAGGCGCTGGTGGCCGGCGGCGTGCGCACGCTGGAGGTGACCCTGCGCACCCCCATCGCGATCGAGGCGGCGCGGGCGATCATGTCCGAAGTCCCCGACGCCGTCGTCGGCATCGGCACCATTCTCAATCCGGCCGATTTCGTCCGCGTCGAGAAGCTCGGCGTCGCGTTCGGCATCAGCCCCGGCCTGACCCCCGACCTCCTGAAGGCCGCCACCCACAGTTCCCTGCCGTTTGCGCCGGGCATCGCCACGGCGTCCGAGCTGATGATGGCACTGTCCTACGGCTTCGACGTCACAAAGTTCTTCCCGGCCGAGCAGGCCGGCGGCATCAAGGGCCTGCGCTCGCTTGGCGGGCCGTTCCCGAACGTGCGGTTCTGCCCGACCGGCGGGGTGGGCGAGGCCAATGCGGCGACCTGGCTCGCCGAGCCCAACGTGGTAGCGGTCGGCGGTTCCTGGCTGTGCCCGGCGGCGGAGATCAGGAGCGGGAACTGGGCCGGCATAACTGCCATCTGCCAGCGCACCCTCCAGGCCCTTAAACCTGCGTGAAGTCTTGCCATCCCTGAGCTAAGACTTAGGTCAGGCAAAAGACCCAGGGAGGGAAGACCATGACCGCCAGCATCGTCGGATGGGCGCATACGCCGTTCGGCAAGTTCGACACCGAAACCGTCGAAAGCCTCGTCACCCGCGTCGCCAACGAGGCGATGGCCGATGCCGGCATTTCGGCGTCCGATGTCGACGAGATCGTGCTCGGCCATTTCAACGCCGGCTTCTCGGCGCAGGATTTCACCGCCTCGCTGGTGCTTCAGGCCGACCCGAAGCTGCGCTTCAAGCCGGCAACCCGCGTCGAAAACGCCTGCGCCACCGGCTCCGCCGCTGTTCACCAGGGCCTCCGCGCGATTGCCGCTGGCGCGGCCAAGATCGTGCTGGTGGTCGGCGTCGAGCAGATGACCCGCACGCCTGGCCCGGAGATCGGCAAGAACCTGCTCAAGGCGTCCTACCTGCCCGAGGACGGCGACACCGTTGGCGGCTTTGCCGGCGTGTTCGGCAAGATTGCCAGCTCCTACTTCCAGAAATACGGCGACCAGTCCGATGCGCTGGCGCTGATCGCGGCCAAGAACCACAAGAATGGCGTCGCCAATCCCTTCGCCCAGATGCGCAAGGATTTCGGCTTCGACTTCTGCCGCGCCGAAAGCGAGAAGAACCCTTATGTCGCCGGTCCCCTGAAGCGCACCGATTGCTCGCTGGTGTCGGATGGCGCGGCCGCGCTGGTTCTAGCCGATGCCGAAACCGCCAAGACCATGGGCAAGTCGATCGGCTTCCGCGCGACCGCGCATGCCCAGGATTTCCTGCCGATGTCCAAGCGCGACATCCTCCAGTTCGAGGGCTGCACGGTTGCCTGGCAGCGCGCCCTGGAGAAGGCCGGCGTGACGCTCTCCGATCTCTCCTTCGTCGAGACCCATGACTGCTTCACCGTCGCCGAGCTGATCGAATACGAGGCAATGGGCCTGACGCCCAGGGGGCAGGGCGCCCGCGCCATCAAGGAAGGCTGGACCCTCAAGGACGGCAAGCTGCCGGTCAACGCGTCCGGCGGCCTGAAGGCCAAGGGACACCCGATCGGCGCCACCGGCGTCTCCATGCATGTGATGACCGCGATGCAGCTCGCAGGCCAGGCGCCCGAGGGCATGCAGCTCAAGAACGCCAGGCTTGGCGGCATCTTCAACATGGGCGGCGCCGCCGTCGCCAACTACGTCTCCATCCTGGAGCCGCTGAAGTGAGGCTTGTAGGGTGGGTTAGCGTAGCGTAACCCACCTCTTCTCTGTCTGCGTGGAAAGTGAAGAGGTGGATTACGCCTTCGGCTAATCCACCCTACGCTCCTTGCGCTAGATCATGGTGGGCACGCTTCGATTTGCCCACCCTACCGCTCTGATTGATTTGCAGGGAATGCATCATGAGCAATGATTACGAAGATTCACTGTCGATGGACGCCCTCAACGATCGCATCGCGATCCTCGAGGACAACATCCGCCAGCTGATCGAGCAGGCTGCCGCCGCTTCCGGCGAGCAGAGCGAGTCGCGCATCGCCGACCGCATCAACCAGCAGAACGACGAGCTCGATCGGCTGATGAAAATCCGCGAATCCCGCCAGAAGAAATAGCAGCCATCGCTGCGCATGCGGCCATACGCCGTCCGCCCTTGCGCGCACGGCACCGGTGGCTTTAGCTGGACCGATATCGCGGGGCCGCTTCGAAATCCCGCGCAATCGGGAGTGAAGCAATGGGGCCGCTGAAGGGCATCAAGGTCGTCGACATGACCACCGTGCTGATGGGCCCCTATGCGACCCAGATGCTCGGCGACTACGGTGCTGATGTCATCAAGGTGGAATCGCTCGATGGCGACGTCACTCGCCTGATCGGCCCGATGCGGCATGCCGGCATGGGCCCGGTGTTCCTCAACACCAACCGCAGCAAGCGATCGATCTGCCTCGATCTGAAGAAGCCCGCCGGTCGCGACGCCGTGCTGCGGCTGCTCAAGGACGCGGACGTGCTCGTCTACAACGTCCGTCCGCAGGCGATGGCACGGCTTCAGCTCGGCTATGACGTCGTCTCCGCGATCAATCCGCGCCTCGTCTATGCCGGTGTGTTCGGCTTCGGTCAGGACGGGCCCTACGCGGCCAAGCCTGCTTACGACGATCTGATCCAGGGCGCGACGGCGCTCCCCGCCTTGATGGCGCAGACCGGAGATGGCGTGCCGCGCTACGTGCCGAACGCGCTGGTCGATCGCATCGTCGGTCTCACGGCCGTCGGTGCGATCTGCGCCAGTCTGGTGCATCGCGACCGCACCGGCCGCGGCCAGCGCGTCGACATTCCGATGTTCGAGACCATGGCCGGCTTTGTCATGGGTGATCACATGGGCGGGCTCACCTACGAGCCGCCGCTCGACAAGGGCGGCTATGCCCGCCACCTCTCGCGCGACCGCAGGCCCTACAAGACGTCCGACGGCTATCTCAGCGTCATCGTCTACAACGACAAGCAGTGGGAGAATTTCTTCAAGGCCACGGCGCGCGACGATTTGCGCGCCGATCCAAAATTCGCGACCTTTGCCGGCCGCGCCGCCAATATCGACGTCGTCTATGCCGAGCTCGCCCGCATCTTCGAGACGCGCACCACCGCCGAATGGATCGAGCTTCTGACGAAGGCCGACGTGCCTGTCATGCCGATGCACGACCTCGCCTCGATCCTGCACGACGAGCATCTGGAGGCGACGAACTTCTTCCCGGTGGTGAACCATCCGACCGAAGGTCCGATCCGCAGCATGAAGGTGACGGCAACCTGGTCGGACACCGAAGCCGAGCCGGTCCGTCTCGCGCCGCGGCTCAACGAGCACGGCGCGGAGATTCTTCGCGAGATCGGTTATTCCGCCGACGAGATCGTGGCGATGGTGCGCGATGGCATCACGCGCTCGGCGCCGGAGTAGGGGAAGTGATGACGCAAACTCTCTCATCCGTCATTCCGGGGCGATGCGAAGCATCGAACCTGGAATCTCGAGATTCCGGGTTCGATGCTTCGCATCGCCCCGGAATGACAGCGAGGTTCGCATCATGAGCTTCATCACCGGCGTCGGCCTCACACCTTTCGGCAAGCACGAAGGCTCATCCTCGCTCGACCTGATGAGCAAGGCCGCGCAATCAGCACTCGACGATGCCGGGCTGAAGCGCGCCGAGATCGACGGCATTCTCTGCGGCTACTCCACCGTCTCGCCGCACATCATGCTGGCGACCGTGTTCGCCGAGCATTTCGGCATTCGTCCGTCCTACGCCCATGCCGTCCAAGTCGGCGGCGCCACGGGCCTTGCGATGACGATGCTCGCGCATCACCTCGTTACGTCAGGTGTCTGCCGTAACGTGCTCGTGGTTGCCGGTGAGAACCGCCTCACCGGGCAGAGCCGCGACGCCTTGATCCAGGCGCTGGCGCAGGTCGGGCATCCCGATTACGAGGTGCCGCTGGGGCCGACCATTCCCGCCTATTACGGTCTGGTTGCCACGCGCTACATGCACGAATACGGCGTCACCGAACAAGACCTCGCCGAATTCGCGGTGCTGATGCGTGCGCACGCCTGCGCCCATCCCGGCGCGCAATTCCACGATCCCATCACGGTCGCCGACGTCATGGCCTCGAAGCCGGTGGCGCTGCCGCTGAAACTGCTCGACTGCTGTCCGGTGTCCGACGGCGGCGCCGCCTTCGTCATCAGCCGCGAGCGGACCGGCGAGGCCGGCGTCCACATCCGCGGCTGCGCCCAGGCGCATACCCATCAGCACGTCACGGCTGCGCCGGCACTCAGCGCGCTCGGCGCCGAGATCTCGATCGCGCGCGCCAAGGAGGCCGCCGGCCTTACGATCTCCGACGTGCGCTACGCTGCGATCTACGACAGCTTCACCATTACCCTCGCCATGCTGCTGGAAGACCTCGGTCTGGCCGGCCGCGGCGAAGCGGCGGCACGCGTGCGCTCCGGTCATTTCGGCCGCGAGGGCGCGATGCCGCTCAACACCCATGGCGGCCTGCTCAGCTACGGCCATTGCGGGGTCGGCGGCGCCATGGCGCATCTGGTCGAGGCGCATTTGCAGATGACGGGCCGGGCGGCTGGCCGCCAGGTGCGCGATGCCTCCATCGCGCTCCTGCACGGCGACGGTGGCGTGCTGTCGTCCCATGTCAGCATGTTTCTGGAGCGCGTGCGATGAGCGAACGTCTAGCGGACTGGACCAAGGGCGAGCAGGCGATCACATTTCAGACCTGTGGCGCGTGCGGCCATGTGCAGTATTTTCACCGCGCCTTTTGCGCCGCATGTGGCGCGGCCGATCCGCGAGCGCGGCGCGCCAGCGGCAGGGGCAGGGTCTACGCGACCTCGCTGGTCTGCCGCGCAGCTACGCCCGAAACGCGGGCGCTCGTGCCCTACAACATCCTGCTGGTCGATTGCCCCGAGGGTTTTCGGATGATGGCCCATGGCGAGAATGGCCTTGCCATCGGCGACACGGTCACCGCGAGCTTCAAGCCGTTCGCCGGTAAGCTCGTGCCTTTCTTTACGAAGGAGGCGTAACGGGATTCCGTCATTCGGGGGCGGTCATACGACCGAGCCTGGAACGGGTATTCTGGGCCTGGCTTGTGCGAGAGCCACCCCGGAATGACGAAAACTCTAAAACTCCAACTCAACGCGCGTAGAATAATATGCTGGCGATGACGAGCATTGCCATCACCGCCAGCACATGCGCGAGCGATTCCGAGGCCGCCCCCTTGGTGGCTTCCTTCATGCCATTTTCTCCCTAGACTTGGGCGTGACTCATCGTTGCGCGCACTGCGCACCCGACGGCCAATTATTTTACTCGGAACACCCCACTTCGAGTATTCGCTGCAATTAAGTCCCCATGCGGCGAATATCGACTGTGCCAAGGTCGATCAGCAATGCGGCGGCAATTTGACTCGATGATGTTGCTCCTGCGTCGCGGTGCGAATACAGTTTTTGGGAACTTGCCCCGACAACGACAACAAGCATCAAAAGCTCAAGGAAAAAATTCCCTCATGGCCCGCATCGACTACAGCGATCCGTCCAAGGCGTCCGACCGCACCCGCGAAATTCTCGACAAGAACCGCAACGCCAACATCTTCCGCATGATGTCGCATTCGCCGAGCTACTTCGAGCAATATTGCCGGCTCGGCGGCGCGATCAGGCACAAGGGCGAGCTCGATCCGATCGTGCGGGAGCTAGCGATCACGCGCACCGGCATTCTGTGCGAGGCGCCGTACGAGATCATCGCGCACAAGCGCATCGGCAAGAATGTCGGCGTTACCGATGCGCAGAACGAGGCGCTCGAGAACTGGCAGGCGGCGAGCTGCTTCGACGAGACCCAGCGCGCCGCGCTCGCCTTCACCGACGAGATCGTCAAGCTGAGGAAGCCGACGGACGCGACCTTCAAGGCGATCGCCGCGAAGCTGACGCCGGCAGCATTGGTCGAGCTGCAGCTCTCGGTCGGCTTCTACATCATGACCTCGAAATTCCTGGAGACGTTCGAGATCGATCTCCAGCCGGTCACTGAAGTGGTGGGCTGATCCAGGCCCGGCTTGCGAGGGATGGTCATGACGATCGATGAATATGCGGCCTGGGCTGCGACCATCGCGAAAGTCGATGAGCATCCCTCGAACGAGCGGCTGTCCTACCTCGGGCTTGGGCTTGCCGGTGAAGCCGGCGAGGTCGCCGAGCATATCAAGAAGTTGCTCCGCGACGACTGGCTCGACAAGGCCGGTCTCGTCGAAGAGCTCGGCGACGTCATCTACTATTGGGCCTGCCTGTGCGCCGCGACCGGCCAGCAGCCATCCGAATTGCTGAAAGCCAGCGCAGCCAAGATCAAACGGCGGATCAGCGAGGCGGCAGGCCGCTGAGCAAGGTAAGAGGTTCATTCACAAGAGGTCGTCATGCCCGGGCTTGTCCCGGGCATCCACGTTCTTCGTACTGCGTGGCGAGGCGTGGATGGCCGGGACAAGCCCGGCCATGACGCTGTGGGGACGTCGATGCCCCAGCTCTATGCCTACGTCGAGGTCAAAATATCGACCTTGGTGTTGGCGACGATCAGGCGATCGGCGAGCAGCTGCGCCAGATTGCGCATGATGCGCTCGGAGGCGCGCGGGTGCTGCCTGCGGAAACGCTCGAAATCCTTCAGCGGCACCTCGAACGCCGTCGCGGCCATGTCCGCGAACACGTCGGCCGAGCGGCTTGTCTCGATCAGCGCCATCTCGCCAAAGGCCATCCCGGCGGTGAGCGTTGCCAGTCTGATGCCGTCGGGCAGGGTGACATGCACCGCGCCGCTGCGCAGGAAAAACAGCGCATCAGCGGGATCGCCCGCCGTGACGATCTTTGCGCCGGACTGATAGGTCTTGATCGTGCAGATCGAGGCGAGATCGGTCAGCTCTTCGGCGCTGAGGCCGTCGAGCAGCGGCTGTTCGGACAGCTCGGTGGTCTCGTGAAAATCGATCGAGCCGCCATGGCGGTAGACGATCTGGTCTTCCGCCCATTCGATCGCGGTGTCGAGCAGATAGAAGTCGCGGACGTTCTTCAGCTCCGCGGTCCACTCCCGCAGCGTATTCCATTCCTTCGACGCACGCCTGACACCGGAGAGCACGACGGTCACATTCAGTGCGGCGAGATCCTCGAACGCCTCCGCGATCAGCCGCGCGCCGGCGCGGGTGGTGGAGGTGACGCGGTGCAGGTCGAAGATCACGAATTGCGGACGCGGCCGTTCTGCCAGCCGGCGCGAGACGTAGTCGACCGCCGAAAGCGACAGTGTGCCGACCAGTTCGATGATCCGCACATCCTGCTCATGCGCGGCGAGGATGTCGCGCTCCTGCTGACGGCGGACGCGGCGGGACGGGCTCTTGCCGATGTCGTAGTCGGCGATGACAGCGTTGCGGGCGTCGTCGCTGCGGTTCAGCATGTGCAGGTCGTAGTGCGAGGACAGCGCCTCGCAGACCTTGATGCCGCGGACGCTGTTGCCGTGCTTGTCGAGCTTCGGCGAATAGCTGCCGAGCCCGAGACGGGCAGGCAGCGCCGCCAGAATGCCGCCGCCGACCCCGCTCTTGGCGGGGATGCCGATCCGGTAGATCCATTCGCCGGCGTAGTCGTACATGCCGGACGAGGTCATCACCGACAGCGTGCGCGAGATCGCATACGGCCTCAGCACCTGCTCGCCCGTGACCGGATTGACGCCGCGATTGGCGAGCGTTGCCGCCATCACCGCAATGTCGCGCGCGGTGACCAGCACCGCGCATTGCCGGAAATAGACGTCGAGCACGCCGGCAACATCGTCCGAGATGACCGCGTTGGTCTTGAGCAGGTAGCCGATGGCGCGGTTGCGATCGCCGGTCTGGCTCTCCGAGGCGTGGACCGCTTCATCAACGCCGAGGTCGCGCCCGGCGAAGCGGCTGAGCGCAAGCCTGATCTGCTCGAACGCCGCGTCGCCCTTGCTGGCATGGATCAGCCCGGTGCACGCGATCGCGCCGGCGTTGACCATCGGGTTGAACGGATGGTTCTCGGAATTGAGCCGGATCGAGTTGAAGGGATCACCTGACGGCTCGACGCCGATCGCGCCCTCGACCTTGTTCGCGCCCAGCAGATCCAGCGCCAGCGCGAACACGAACGGTTTCGACATCGACTGGATGGTGAACGGCACCCTGGAGTCGCCGACTTCGTAGACATGGCCGTCCAGTGTCGCAAGGCTGATGCCAAAATGGGCAGGGTCGGCCTTGCTCAATTCGGGAATGTAGTCCGCGACGTGACCGGAGGTCTCGGCAGAGAACTCATTGAGACACGTGTCGAGGAACCGCAACAACGGCGGCTTCGAGCGGGTCCAGGCAGTGGCGGGCGACGGTTGCGCTATCATCGGCTCACTTGTGCAACGCAATCTGGCCACGCGCAACCCATCCCGCAAGCCAATGCGTGTGCCGCGACGTCCGAACGCAAGACGCCGCGCGGGATTGTCGTGTTGTGTGTTTCAGATAAGTCGCGGATGGAAAGCCGCAGGCTGCGCGCTCGGCTTGCGACCATCGCGATCGACTGGCCTTCGGCGACGAGGTCGTCGATCGTCACGAGCAGTGATTTGAGCGTACCCGATGCGGGCGAGGGCACTGGTATCTCCATCTTCATGGCTTCGACGACCACAACGTCGTCACCATCGGCGACGGTTTCTCCAACTTGCGCGGGAGTTGCGCGGATGCGGCTCGCGACGTCGGTGCGATCTTAATTTCTGGCATGCCATCGCCTTTTTGTTGTGATGGCAAAACGCCTGAGGTAGCGTCGTTCACAAAGTGGAATTTAATTCCGCACAGCGGAACAAACGGTAGGGAACATGGGACGACGTTCGGAGCGTTTAAGCAGGCAAGGTGCACTCGCTGGCGATGCCGGCGAAGGTGATGTGATCCAGGTGGTGTCGCGCGCGTTCGACGTGTTGCGATGCTTCGAGGGCCACGAGGCGAGGCTCGGCAATCTCGAGATTTCAAATCGCTGCGGCTTGCCGCGCTCCACCGTGTCGCGGCTCACGCACACGCTGACGCGCATGGGCCAGCTCGTCTATCTGCCGCGCGACCAGAAATATCGCATCGGCCCGAGCGCGGTGGCGATGAGCGTCTCGATGATGAAGGGCGCGCAGCTGCGCAGCATGATCCGCCAGCGGCTGCAGGAAGTCGCCGAGCGGCTTCCGGGCACCGTCGGCTTCGTCGTGCCCGATCGCTTCCATCTCGTCTATCTGCAGTTCGCGCGCTCGGCCGCCGCGCTCGGCCTGCACGAGGGCACCGGCAGCCGCATCTCGATGGCGTCGACCGCCGCGGGCGCGGCCTACACGGCTGCGCTGTCTCCGGAAATTGGCGATGCCTATATCGCCGAGATGGAGCGCGAGGCTCCCGAGGCTGCCAAGATCCTGAAGCCCCGCATCGAGGCCAACAGGCAGTCGCTGCGCGAGCGCGGCTATGTCACGGCTTGCGGTTTGTGGAGCCCGCACATCAATGGCCTCGCCGTGCCGATCTGGTCGCCGCAGTACCAGACCTTCGTGGTCGTCACGATCGGGCTGCTCTCGGCGATGTATGACGAGCAGCGTCTGCATGCCGAAGTCGCGCCGCTGATGGTTGCGCTCGGCCGTTCGCTCGGCAGCCTGATGGAGGGCGCCGAAGGCGACGTCTTCAACGCGCGCATCTCGCGCAAACCGGTCGCGATATCAGTGCACAACAACAACAAGCCGATCAGTTCGGAGGGAGTGAATGAACTGGAAGCCGGAACTCGACGAGCTCGCCCGGCGCGAAGCCTTCGCGCGGGAGATGGGCGGCGTTGACAAGGTCAAGCGACAGCATGACCAGGGCCGGCTGACTGTTCGGGAACGCATCGACAAACTGATCGACAAGAACAGCTTCCACGAGATCGGTGCCGTCTCCGGCATCGGTGAGTACGATCCCACGGGCGAGCTGAAAAACCTGACGCCGGCGAACTGCGTGTTCGGCCGTGCGCGTATCGACGGCCGCACGGTCGTCGTGGTCGGTGACGATTTCACCGTGCGTGGCGGCTCGGCGGATGCGTCGATCTCGGCCAAGCCCCTGATGGCGGAGGAGATGGCGCACGACTTCCGTCTGCCCATCGTCCGCATTATCGAGGGCTCCGGCGGCGGCGGCTCGGTCAAGACCATCGAGACCAAGGGTGCGGCGAACCTGCCGGGCGGCATCGGGGGCACGCGCTGGTACCGCTTCACCACCGAGAATCTGTCGCGCGTGCCTGTCGTCGCGCTTGGCCTCGGTTCGGTCGCGGGCCTGGGGGCCGCGCGTCTTGCTGCGAGCCACTATTCGATCATGACGCGGAAGTCCGCGATGTTCGTCGCGGGCCCGCCGGTGGTCAAGGCGCTTGGCCAGGACCTCTCGAAGGAAGAGCTCGGCGGCGCCGACATCCAGACCAAGGCCGGTGCGGTCGATCATGCTGTCGACACCGAGGAGGAGGCCTTTGCCTGCGCGCGGCGTTTCCTCTCCTATCTGCCGTCGTCGGTCTACGACCTGCCGCCGACCCTGCCGTGCATCGACAATCCGGAGCGTACGGATGAAGCGCTGATGAAGGCGGTGCCGCGCAACCGCAAGCAGGTCTACAAGGTCAGGCCGATCATTGAATCGGTCGTCGACAAGGGCTCGTTCTTCGAGGTCGCCGGCAATTTCGGCAAGCCTGTCATCGTCGGTCTGGCGCGGCTCGAGGGCAGGGCCGTGATGGTCCTCGCCAGCGACAGCTTCCACTATGGCGGCTCCTGGACGGCGGATGCCTGTCAGAAGGTGGTGCGCTGGGTGGATTTCGCCGAGACCTTCCACCTGCCGATCGTCTATCTCATGGACTGCCCCGGATTCATGATCGGCCTCGACGCCGAGAAGGCGGCGACCATTCGTCACGGCGTCCGCGCCATGGCGGCGGTGAACCAGACCACCGTGCCCTGGTGCACGGTGATCCTGCGTAACGCCTTCGGTGTTGCGGGCGTCGTGCATCAGCCCGCCGACCGCTTCTCGATCCGCTACGCCTGGCCCTCGGCCTATTGGGGCTCGCTGCCGCTCGAAGGCGGCATCGAGGCCGCCTACCGCGCCGATATCGACGCGGCCGAGGACAAGGCGGCCAAGCTGAAGGAGATCGAGGAGCGGCTGAACAAGCTGCGCTCGCCGTTCCGCTCGGCCGAAAAATTCTGGGTCGAGGAGATCATCGATCCCAGGAAGACAAGGTCGCTGCTGTGCGAGTTCGCCAGGCTGGCAGAGCCACTGCGGAAGGCAGGGCCGGCGGAGAATTTCTCGATCAGGCCGTGATCTCTCCTCGTCGTTGCGGGCCGCGCTCGTGGTGACGAGTCACACCCGCAGCACCTTGCCCGGATTCATGATGTTCTGCGGGTCGAGCGCGCGCTTGATGGTGCGCATGATGTCGAGCTCGGTCTTGGAGCGGTAGTGGCTGAGCTCGTCGAGCTTTTCGATGCCGATGCCGTGCTCGGCCGAGATCGAGCCGCCCATGGAGGTGACGAGATCGTTCACGGCCCGCGTGATGGCGGCGGCGTATTGGTTCAGCGTCTGCTGATCCATGCCGATGGGCCCCATGAACGAGAAGTGCAGATTGCCGTCGCCGATGTGCCCCAGCGGATAGGGGCGAATGCTCGGGAGAATCTCGAGCGAAGCCTTGAGCCCCTTGTCGATGAAGTCGGGGATTTTGGAGATCGCCACCGAGATGTCGTAGCTGATGCCGGGGCCCTCGGCGCGCGAGGCCTCGGCCATGGCCTCCCGGATGCGCCACATGTTGCGCGATTGACTGACGGTTTGTGCGATGGTGGCATCCAGCACGCGGCCGGCCTCGAGCTGGCCTTCGAGAAACGCCTCCAGCTTTTCGGACATGCCATCGGCGCCATGCTGCCGTGGGCGTGAGGACGACCATTCAAGCAGCAGGTACCACGGCGTATCCGCCTTGAGCGGATCCTGGACGCCGGGAATGTGGCGCATCACGAGGTCGACGGCCGCGCGGCTCAACAGTTCGCAGGAGCCGACATTGTCCTCGGAGGCCGCATGCGCCTCGGACAGAATCTCCAGCGCTGCGCGGGGATCGCGCACCGCCAGCCACGCCGTGCTGACGTCCTTGGGCGCCGGCCACAGCTTGAGCACGGCCTTGGTGATGATGCCCAATGTCCCTTCGGCGCCCATGAAAAGGTGCTTGAGGTCGTAGCCCGTGTTGTCCTTCTTCAGCGCGCGCAATCCGTCCCAGACATCGCCATTGGGCAGCACCACCTCGAGCCCCATCACCAGGTTGCGCGCATTGCCGTAGCGCAGCACCTGGACGCCGCCGGCGTTGGTCGACAGATTGCCGCCGATCATGCAGGAGCCCTGGGCACCGAGGCTGAGCGGAAGGAACCGGTCTTGAGCAGCCGCCGTCTCCTGCAGGGTCTGCAGCACGCAGCCGGCCTCGACCGTCATCGTATAACCGACGGGATCGATGTCGAGCACGCGGTTCATCCGGCCGAGCGACAGCACGATGCCGGTATGCGCCGGCCAGGGCGTGGCACCACCCATCAGTCCGGTGTTGCCGCCCTGGGGCACGATCGCGACGCCGTGCGCATTGCAAAGCCGGACCACCTTGGCGACCTCCTCGGTGCTGCCGGGCCGTACGACGGCGCCGGCGCTGCCGGACAGCACGCCGCGCCAGTCCGTGACGAACGGCTGCTTGCCGTGCTCGTCCTCGATGAAGCCTTTCTCGCCCACGATCGCGCGTAACGCGTCGCGGAGCTCGGCAGTCAGGGGAGCGGTCGGAATGGTGGGGATGGGCGACGGGAAGGCGGTCGGCATCGTGTTTCCTCTGGCGCATCTTGGTGTGCACTGCGCGCGAAGCGCTTGGGGACCATTGTCCACGTTTGGGCCGTGAAGTCTATTCTGTTGGCAGCGCCGGGGTTCTGGATGTCGGAGGTCGCGATCGCACAGAACCAGGAAACGCCATAGCCCTGATACGCAGGGCAATCGCATGGCGGATTGCGTTGGTTGGAGACGCTCGGGCCGCAAACTCGTCATGCCCGGGCTTGTCCCGGGCATCCACGTTCTTCGTGCTGCGGGAAAGGTCGTGGATGGCCGGGACAGGCCCGGCCACGACGTCAGGGAACGGCCTGCTTAAATCTTGGAAAGGTCATCTGCGATTGCCCCTGCCCGCAAGCGGGAGAGGCGGAGCAAGCCCGCGGTCCTCGCGAAATCTATATGCGATTGCCCTGATACGACAGAGGTCGGTCGCCCGGTCCGGATCATTGATCTGTATCAACAGGAATTGCACACGGCCCGTTTTGCTGCTGAATGCACCCGCGGCCCGACCGAGACCGAGGCCCGCAAGAAGCGCCGACAAAGACCGTTGCGGACCGCAAGGCGTACGCCGGGAGGAGAGCTGGATGCCACCGCGGGGCCTGATCGTTGCGTTTCTGAAAATTGTTGTTACCGCGCTGACGATTCCGGCTTGCGTTTCCTGCACGATGCGCCCCCTGCAAGGCGTGCTCGTCCCGAGCAGCGAGGCCGTCGAAGCGACCACCCAAGTTCCGATCCTCATTGGAACGACGCGCGCACGATCGAGCAACGATCCCGGCGAGATGTTCAGCCGCGAGCCGTCGCGCGAGATGGGTTATGCCCAGGTGACGGTGTCCATTCCGCCGGATGGGTCGCGGACGGTTGGTGAAATCCAGTGGCCGCTGTCGCCCCCCGGCGATCCGCGCAAGGAGTTTGTCACGGCATCGGCGGGCTACCTCGATCGCGCCGAATTCAATGCTGCCGTCACCAGCGCGGCAAAGTCCAGGCGTCTGAACAAGGCGATGGTGTTCGTTCATGGCTTCAACAACCGTTTCGACGATGCGGTGTATCGCTATGCGCAGTTTGTTCACGACGGCCGGCTTCCCGTCATTCCCGTCCTGTTTTCATGGCCATCACAGGGCGCGGGAAACCTCGGTTCCTACGACCACGACCGCAAGGTCGCAGGACAATCGGGCGCGGCGCTGGCCGAGCTCGTCGAGACCGTGAACGCCAATCCCGCCATCAAGGAGATCACGTTCGTCTGCCATTCCATGGGCTGCCTGGTGACGCTGGACGCACTGCGGAGCACGGCTCCACGCGGCCGAACGGCATCGAAGCTGAAGAATGTCGCGCTTGTCGCGCCCGACATCGGGTTTGACGAGTTCATCAGCCTGGTCGGGCCTGCCGGGTCCATGCGTCCGCGCATAGGACTGTTCCTGTCCCAGGACGATGTTGCTCTCAAAGTATCGAAGTCGCTTGCCGGAGGGACAACGCGCCTCGGCGACATCAATCCGCAGGAAGAGCCGTATAGAAGCACGCTGGCGCAGCAGAAGATTCAGGTGTTCGACCTCACGCATCTGGGCGGGGACGAGGCGCACTCCAGAGCCATGAGCGAGGTGAGTTCCGTCATGGTGATGATCAGGCAGAGGCTCGCGCAAGGCCAGCAGCTCGGCGAGGACGCGGCCCGAACGGCCTCCCGCTAGCGCGGCGCTGGCATCTTGATGCCGAGCGTGCGCTCGGCGAACGCCGACGTCAGTTTTCCCGTACCAGCCATGCCGGAAGCTCGGCGGTCGCATTTAGTCGCCATTAACGATGCGGTCTCAATCTGACACAGCAGCACCCAATCCGCACCGTGTTTAAGAATTTCCGCAAGTTTTGAGTAAGGAGCGCAAATCCATAGTTCCGTCCGCTGACGGGCGAAAGTGACCGGCGACGAAGTCGGCCCATCACGTTCGTCCGCACCAATCCAGGGACGTGTCTTACCGCAGCGACGGTATTCAGGATCAAGGTTCATGCTCCGCCGCATAGTGCATCGTTTCGCGAGAGATCGGAAGGCCAACGTCGCCATCATCTTCGCGCTCATGCTGGTCCCCATCATCTTCCTGCTGGGCATGGCGCTCGACTACACGCTGGCTCTGCGAAAGCAGGAGCAGTTGAACGCGGCCGCCGACGCAGCGGCCATCGCGGCGGTCAGGCCGGCGATGCTGACGCAATCGGACGACAGCGTCGTCCAGGCGACCGCGGCGGCGGTATTCGCGGCCAAGGCGAACCTTCCCGGTCTTTCGACGGTCCCGACACCCACGATCAATGTCACCGACTCCGGGCTCTCGCGGACCATCACCGTTGCGTACACCGCGCAGTCGATCAACAATTTCCCCGGCGTGCTCGGCAAGGGCACCTGGCAGATTTCCGGCTCGGCGACTGCGAAGGCTTCCAGCGCGCCCAACATGAATTTCTACATGTTGCTGGACGATTCTCCGTCGATGGCGCTCGCCGCGACGCAGACCGACATCAACAACATGATCGCGGCGACGAAGAACCAGCCCTCCTATGCGGCGAATTGCGCCTTCGCCTGCCATGAGGCAAATCCCAACAACAAGGCTCCGAGCTCTTCGAACAAGGACAATCTGACGGTCGCGCGTGCCAACAACATCACGCTGCGAATCGATCTCGTACAGAATGCCGTCACGCAATTGCTCGTCGGCCCGTGGACATGCCCGCAGTCAGGTACGTCGGGCGGCGTCATGCAGTGCATGTCGGCGATCAACAATACGACCTACAAGGCGGCGATCTACACCTTCGACTACAATCTGAACACGATCCAGACGTTGACGACCCCGAGCACCGCCGGCACGAAGATCTCCAATATTTCGCTGCTGACGGTCGACCACCAGAATTGCCCGGTCGTCGATAGCAAAGGTGCTTGTACCTATACCACCGACTTCGGCACGGATATCTCGGGCGGGCTGACGAGCATCAACAACCTGATGCCTGCGCCGGGCACCGGCACCAATCAGCAGGGCGACACGCCGCAGGAGGTCATCTTCCTCGTCACGGACGGCGTCGACGACAAGCTCATCCCGAAGGCGGGAGGCAGCTGTGACCCCAATGCCACCTATGCGCTTCCGTCGGCGAACAGCACGTATCTGCGCTGTCAGCAACCGCTCGACACGACGGTCTGCACGACCATCAAGAACCGCGGCATTCGCATCGCGATCCTCTACACCGAGTATCTGCAATTGTCGGATTCCTGGTATCAGAGCCGCATCTCGCAATTCAACAATCCTTCGTCCTCCACCGGCACGATCGCGCAGCGGCTGCAATCCTGCGCTTCGCCCGGCCTGTTCGCCGACGTGCAGAACGGTGGCGACATTTCCACGGCGCTGACGAACCTCTTCATCAAGGTCGCGTCCAGCACGGCCAGCCTCGTTCAGTAAGGAAAGCCCATGTTCGGACTGAGCGCCGCATCGAGGACAAGACGCCGCAATCGCCGTGCCGCCTTCGCCCGGGACGACAAGGGCGCCACGGCCGTCGAGTTCGCACTCGTCGGCGCGCCGTTTCTCGCTCTCCTCATTGCGCTCATCCAGACCTTTCTCGTTTTCTTCGCCCAGGAGTTGCTCGAATCCGTGGTGCGTCAGTCGGCGCGCCTGGTCATGACCGGACAGGTGCAGTCACAGCAGATGACGGCGTCCACGTTCAAGCAGGCGGTCTGCAACCAGATCGTGATCCTGTTCAGCTGTAGCGGCGTGATGATCGACATGCAGGTCGCCAACGCGTGGTCGTCGACGAATACGGCGATGCCCACCTTGACCTTCGACAGCAACGGCAACATCACCAACACCTGGCAATTCAACCCCGGCAATGCCGGCGACATCGTCGTGCTCCGGGTGATGTATGTCTGGCCGGTCATGCTCGGGCCGCTGGGTTTCAACCTCTCCAATCTTTCGAACGGCAACCGGCTGATCATGTCGTCCGCCGCGTTCCAGAACGAGCCAGGAGCTAGCTGATGATTGCCGGCCTGTCGTTTCGCGCACGGCGCCTGTGGACCGATGACCGCGGCGTAGCGGCGACCGAATTCGCCATTATCGTTCCGTTCATGCTGGTGCTCTATGTCGGCGGCGTCGAGCTCGGCAACGGGCTGGCCACGAACGTCAAGGTGACGGCGACGGCCCACAGTGTCGCCGACATGATCTCGCAGAACACGCAGGTGACCTCGTCCCAGATGGACGGCATTCTGCAGGCATCGTCGGCGATCATGGCCCCTTATCCCGTCACCGATACCAACGGCAACTCCCTGATCACGATCACCGTCTCCGAGGTCTCCACCGACAGCAGCGGCAAGGCGACGGTTCAATGGAGCAAGTCGACGAGCTCGACGGGCGCGCGGCCGGTGGGACAGACGATGACCTTGTCGTCCTACACCGCCGGCTCGAGCTCCAGCAACGCCAACATCTCTCTGATCCTCAGCGAGGTCTCCTACGCCTATACGCCGAACCTCGGTTACACGATCAGCGGGACCGTGACGCTGTCCGACAGCTACTACCTGTTCCCGCGCTGCTCGACGAACGGCCCGGCCAATTCGAGCTTTCCGTATTACGACGTGAAATATCCGGCAACGACGACCTGCACCTGCATTCAGCACCTGCAACAGAAGACTTGCTAGATCCGGACCACATCACCGATCCACGCCAGGGGCCGCGCGACTGCGGGCGGCACCGGCCGCAAGAAACCCGTCGACAGCGTCGAACACCTGCCACCGGCCGGTCTCCAGGAACGGGGAGTGGGTGGCGTCACGGATTTCGACCCAGCTTCGGGTCGGGGCGGACGACAGCTTTCCGAACACGGCTTGTGCCATGTCGGTCGGGCAATCGCGATCGAGGTCGCCGTGAACGATCAGCACCGGCGCGGTGATATCGGCGGGGTCGTAGACCGGCTTTCCCGCTGCCCAGAAGTCGCGGCTGTCCTGCACGGTGCCGTTTGGCGCGCGCAGCCGATCCGGGCCGAGTTCTGATGGGGCAAACGTAGCTTCGGCCCAGGCCTCGAACCATGCGTCCGGGAGGATAGCTGTCCGCTTGTCCCCGGGCACGCCATTGAGCCAGCGTGCCTTCGCTGCCGCCCGATCGACGATGCGGTAGGCGCCGAGCGGGCCGCCGGCATCGGCGGCGCTCGGGGTTGTGCGCAGCCATTGCGGCGCGATCAGGATCAGCCTGGCGACATGATCAGGATTGTCCGACGTGTAACGCGCCACGATCGTGGTGCCCCAGGACCAGCCGATCAGGTTGATCCGGTCGAGCCCGCGCCGCTTGCGGATGAAGGTGACGGCAGCGCCGACATCGGCGACCGCGACGGGCGTGCGTACGATCGGCGGGTGGTCGAGCGGCGGTGCCGCCATCTCGATGGGCTTGGTCGAGCGGCCATAGCCCCTGACATCGACGAGATAGACGTCGAAGCCACGCAGCGCCAGATGATCCATCCACGAAATGCCGTCGAGCGGCAGGTCGAACGACGTCGAGGCCGGATAAGTCGATCCGGCGACGAACAGGAGCGTCCGCTCCGGCGAGAACGTCGCAAGGCCCGAAGGCCGCTTGTTGCGGACGAACAGGGCGATGCCGTCGGTATCGCTCGGGATCATGAATTCTTCGCAGGTGATGTCCGCCTGTGGCTGCAGCATCTCAAATCTCCCGTCAGGCGAAACGCCAGTCAAAACCATCGCCATTGCGCGTCACGAAGCCGGCCGAGCTTGCCGCGAAATGCGCGGTGAACACTTTCGCCCCGTCTTCTGCAGCGCGTGTCAGCAGCCAGCGGCGTGATGCGCGCGACTTCGCCGGATCGTCGCAGAAGGCGCTGTTCCAGTCTGGCTGGAACACCTGGAGCGGCTGATGCATGACGTCTCCGCTGAACAAGCCTTTCTCACCGCGATCGACGAGTTCGAACACGACATGGCCCGGACTATGCCCCGGAGTCGCGTGCACGGCGAGACCGTTCGCGAGCAGGCCGTCGCCGTCGATGATCTCGGCTTGTCCGGCCTCGATCACGGGCAGGACGCTGTCGGCGAAGACGCCGGCATTGAAGCCGCTCTGTCCGGCCGGGCCGGTCCAGTGATCGTGCTCGGCCCTGGAGAAAACATATCTGGCATTGGGGAAGGTCGGTATCCAGCGTCCGTCGCGCAGCTCCGTGTTCCAGCCGCAATGGTCGGCGTGAAGATGCGTGCAGCAGACGAAATCGACCTGGTCCGGTGTGACGCCGGCCTCGGCGAGCCGCGCCAGGAAGGGCAGGTTCTGCTGGTGAAATCGCGGCAGGGAAGGCCTGCTCTTGTGGTTGCCGCCGCAGCCGTCGATCAGCATGACGTGGCGTGGTGTCTTCAGCACCCAGGTATGAACGCTGGCGATGAAGCGGTTCTGCGCCTCGTCGAAGCAGGTGGGGATCAGCAGGGCCCGATGTTGATCGAGCACGCGAGGATCCCAATCCGGAAACAGCATCGCGGGTGCGAAGCCGGGGCCGCGCTGTTCGGTCACGCGCGTGATCGTGGTCGCGCCGATACGATGGATCGTGTCCATGAACTGCTCTCCGGACGAGGCGTCAATGCGATTGCCCATGTGCCAGCGCTTGTGCAATCATTGAAATTGATAGTTGGGATAGGAGGTATAAACAAGGTGGATATCAACGGCCATGATCTACCGTTGCTCGCCTCGCTCCGCGTCATGCTGGACGAGCGCAACATCACGAGGGCCGCGGTGCGCCTCGGCATCAGCCAGCCGGCGTTGTCGGCGCAATTGGCGAGGTTGCGCGACGTGTTTGGCGATCCCCTGCTGACGCCGGCCTCGTCGGGCAAGGGCATGGTGCTGACGCCGCGCGGCGCTGCGCTGCGCGAGCCGCTCCGTCAAGCGTTGCAGCAGCTTCAGGCCGTGGTCAGCGCGCCGCCGGTGTTCGATGCGGCGACGTCGGAGCGGACATTCTCGCTCGGCGCCAATGACAATGCCGGCGCCATCATCGGAACGCGGCTGATTCAGCGGCTGCGCAGCGGCAATTCCCCCGCGATGCGGTTGGCGCTGCGCGCAGCCGATCCTGGCATGCTCGTGGGCCAGCTCGAGGCCGGCGACATCGACATCGCGTTGGTGTCGCAGGCCGGGCTCCCCAAGGGTCTTCCGCATCAGCCGCTGCTCCAGGAAAAGTTCATGATGGCCCAGCGCAAGCGCCATCCGCGCGGCGACAGGAAGCCGACGCTGCGCGAATATGCCGGTCTTGATCATGTCGTCGTGTCGGGCGAGGGCGGCGGGTTTCGCAGCTTCGTCGACGACATTCTGCAGACCCAGGGATATCGGCGGAAGGTCGTCGCCTCCGTGCAGCATTACAGCCTGGTGCCGCTGATCCTGGAAACGACGGACCTGGTCTGCACGCTGCCGGCCCGCTTTCTCAGCCGCTATGCCGATCGGCTGGTCTCGTTCCCTCTGCCGTTCGACGCCGGCCGTTTCACGCTGTTTGCGACATGGCACGCGCGGTTCGACGCTGATCCCGCCCACGCCTGGCTGCGCGGGCAGGTGCTGGCGTGTGCGACAGACTGAGCGACTTGGGAAGCGGCGATTATGCTATAATACCCCTGTTTTGCCCGACAGGTCAAACTGTTTTTCGGAAAAAACGTAAGTCATTGATCCGCCATGACTGTTCTACTGTGCATGGGGTTGTTTTCGCGTCCTGGCGAGAGCGCGATCCTTACGCGCTCTCCGTCTCCCGGTGCACGTCGTGCACGACGAGGCCCATGCCTTCCTCCGGCATCTTGATCCAGTCGCGGCGCTTGAGGGTGCGTTTGGTGTCTTCGTAGCCGGAGGTCCAGTGCTCGCGCATCGAGGTGCCCGAGAATTCGTGGTCCTTGGCGTCGCCCTCATAGGCCTTCTGCTGGTAGATCAGATGCAGGATCGCGATTTCAGGCATGTTGCACAGGCTCGCCTTGAGCTGGCGATCCTCGTCGGAGAGCTGCTCGTCCGGGATCTTGGCCAGCGCCTTGTAGAGCAGCACCTTGAGGTTATGGGTGCGGCGGTAGACGTCGGTGTTGTGGCGGGTGCGCGAGGAATACATGATGTCCTTGTGGCGGGCCATCACGTCCTGTATCGAGCGCGGCAGCACGCCACGGGCGCTGAACAGGTCGACCTGGAACACCAATGAATTGAGCGCGTCCTCCTGGTCGAGCAGATGCTGCAGCGGCGTGTTGGAGACGATGCCGCCGTCCCAGAAATGATCGGTGCCGATCCGCACCATCGGCAGCGCCGGCGGCAGCGCGCCGGAGGCCATGATGTGCTCCGGCTCGATCTCGTCACGGGCGTTGTCGAAATAGATGAAGTTGCCCGAGAGCACGTTTACCGCGCCGACCGCGAAGCGGACCTTCTTCTCGTTGATCAGGTCAAAGTCGACCAGTTCGAGCAGGGTCGCCTTGAGCGCAGCCGTGTCGTAGTAGCTCGTCGCGGTCCGGGCGCCGACCGGGCTCAGCCAGGGATTGACCGGGTGCGGTGTGAAGAAGCCCGGCTGGCCCATCGCGGAGGTCATCCACGCGCTGGTGAAGTTGCGCCACTGACGGAAGATGTCGCCATCGGGCGTGTAGTGCCAGATCTTGCGGTTGGTGATGCGCTCCCAGAATACGCGCAGCGCATCGAGCCGCTTCTCCGGCTTGTTGCCGGCGATGATGGCGGAGTTGATCGCGCCGATCGAGACGCCGGTGAGCCAGTCGGGCTCGATGCCGGCCTCGTGCAGCGCCTGGTAGACGCCGGCCTGGTAGGCGCCGAGCGCGCCGCCGCCCTGCAGCACCAGCGCGACACGGTCGCAGCGCTCCGGCCGCCAGCCCCGCGCGGGAGGCTGCTGGGTCTGGTGTGTCGGTTGCGACGTGCGAGCGTCCATGATGATGCCTCCTGCCTTCACCGGACGATTGCGGCCGGTGGTGACGGCATGATGACAAGGCCGGCTGGTGCATCCTTTGCATGCAACTCGACTAAGGGGGGGCGGGTCGTGCGTCCGACGGAAATCGGTCACATCGCAGTCAATGACGGCGGCTAGCTATCGCATGAATCGGAAATTGTCGGGCATCACGGACATCACACGGGAGATTTGGATGCGCAGGGAAGACGTATTGAGGCTTCCGTCCATGCCGGCCGCCGGGCCGAGCTATCCGGCCGGACCGTACCGCTTCGTCAACCGCGAATTCCTCGTCATCACCTACGAGACCGATCCGGATCTGATCCGCGCCGGCCTGCCTGAACCGCTCGAGCCGATCGAGCAGCCGATCGTGCATTACGAATGGATCAAGATGCCGGACTCCTCGGGCTTCGGCAGCTACACCGAGTCAGGGCTCGTCATCCCCGCGCGGCTGCACGGCGAGGAGGTCAACTTCGTCTCGCAAATGTATCTCGACGATGATCCGCCGATCGCGGCGGGCCGCGAGATCTGGGGCTTTCCGAAGAAATACGCCCATCCCAAGCTCGAGATCGTCAAGGACACGCTGACGGGCACGTTGGAATATGCCGGCCAGCTCGTGGCCATGGGCACGATGGGCTACAAGCACGAGAGCATGGCCGGCAACGGCGATCTCACCCGCGCCACGCTGTCGAAGACGCAAGTGAATCTGAAGATGATTCCCGGCGTCGACGGCCATCTCGAAGTCTGCCAGCTCGTCGCGATCAACCTGATCGACATCGTGCCGAAGGGCTCGTGGATTGGGCCCGGCCGGCTGCACCTGGTGCCGCACGTCAACGCGCCGGTGGCGGATTTTCCGGTCCGCCGCTGCATCGGCGCACATCACTACATCGCTGACCTCACGCTGCCGTTCGGCCGCATCGTGCACGATTACGTCAAGGAAGCAGCCGCTGCGACCGGGCTCGCCGCGGAGTAGGTCGGTTCCTGGGCCGGCCTCGGCCGGCCCGGCACCTGTTGGCGCGTCAGGCCATCGCGGGCTTTCCTTGCGGCTTCGGCTGCCGCGACAGGGTGAGCACGATCAGCGAGGCGAACACGCAGAGCGCGCCGGCGACGAAGAAGGCGGGCAGATAGCTCTGCAGCAGCGTCCGCGACAGGCCCGCACCGAACGCGGCGGTGCCGGCGCCGAGCTGGTGGCCGGCGAAGATCCAGCCGAACACCAGATTGGCGCGCTCGGGTCCGAATTTCTGCGCCGTCAGCCGCACCGTCGGCGGCACGGTTGCGATCCAGTCGAGGCCGTAGAACATCGCGAAGATCGACAGGCCATAGAACGAGAAATCGCTGAAGGGCAGGAAGATCAGCGAGAGCCCGCGCAGGCCGTAGTACCAGAACAGCAGATGGCGGTTGTCATAGCGGTCCGACAGCCATCCCGACATGATGGTGCCGAAGAAGTCGAAGATCCCCATGGCCGCCAGGAGGCTGGCGGCCTGCACCTGCGGGATGCCGAAGTCGAGGCACATCGGGATCAGGTGCACCTGCACGAGGCCGTTGGTCGAGGCGCCGCAGACGAAGAAGGTCGCAAACAGGATCCAGAACGCACGCGACTTCGAGGCATCGCGCAGCGTGCCGAGCGCGACGGATGTGATCGAGCCGTGGTTCACGGGCGGCGCGGGCAGGGGCTCGCTGCCGTCGTCGCCGAACGGACGCAAGCCGACATCGCTCGGTCGGTCCCGCATGACGAGCAGGACGGCCATCGCGGAAACGCCGAGCATGATGCAGACGAAGCCGAGCGCCAAGCGCCAGCCGTAGCGTTCGGTGAGGCTCGCCAGCAGCGGCAGGAACACGAGCTGGCCGGTGGCGACGCTCGCGGTCATGATGCCGATGACGAGGCCGCGGCGCGCCGCGAACCAGCGGGTCGCGATGGTCGCGCCGAGCACCAACGCGGTCATGCCGGTGCCGATACCGATCACCACGCCCCACAACGCCACGAGCTGCCAGACCTCAGTCATGCCGAGCGAGAGCACGAGCGCCGAGACGACGACGAGCTGCGCGGTCAGCGTGACATTGCGCAGGCCGTAGCGGTTGAGAAGCGCGGCCGCGAACGGCGCCATCAGCCCGAACAGGATGAAGCGGATCGACAGCGCGGAGGAAATCTCCGCCGTGCTCCATCCGAACTCCTTTTGAAGCGGAACGATGAACACGCCGGGCGCGCCGACGGTACCCGCGCTGATCAGCGCGGCGAAGAAGGTCACGCCGACCATCACCCAGCCGTAGTGGATGTTGCGGCGGCCGAGCGCGGCCGCGAGCGGATTCGAGATCATGGCCCATCATTCCAGTTTGGCGGGCTCCGGAAGACCCGCGTCATCGTTGCAGTCTGACACGAAAGCGGGAAGTCTGAAATGACAGACTTCCCTCAATTCAGGTCATTCGAGGCCTATTGCGCGAGACGTTCCACGGCGATCGCCGTGGCCTCGCCGCCGCCGATGCAGAGCGCTGCGACGCCGCGCTTGAGATCGTTGGCCTCGAGCGCATGCAGCAGCGTCACGATCAGCCGCGCGCCGGTGGCGCCGATGGGATGACCGAGTGCGCAGGCGCCGCCATTGATGTTCAGCTTCTCGCGCGGAATGCCGAGATCGCGCTGGGCGGCCATCGCCACCACGGCGAAGGCTTCGTTGATCTCGAACAGGTCGACATCACCTGCACTCCAGCCGACCTTGTCGAGCAGCTTGCGGATCGCCGGGATCGGCGCCGTGGTGAACCATTGCGGCTCCTGGCTGTGCGTGGCGTGGCCCTTGATCTCGGCGATTGCCGGAAGGCCGTTACGATCGGCGAGCGAGCGCCTGGTCAGCACCAGCGCGGCAGCGCCGTCGGCATTGGCGGACGAGGCCGCCGGCGTGATCGTCCCGTTGGCGCGGAAAGCGGGCTTTAGTCCGGGAATCTTGGCGGGGTCGACCTTCAGGGGATGCTCGTCATTGGCGACGATGCGTGGGCCGGCTTTGTCGGTCAGCGTGATCGGCGCGATCTCGGCCTTGAATGCGCCGCCCTCGACCGCCTTGCGCGCGCGGCTCAGGGTCTCCATCGCGTAGGCGTCCTGGTCCTTGCGGGTGAACTGATAGGCTTCCGCAGTTGCTTCGCCGAAATCGCCCATGGAGCGGCCGGTCTCGTAGGCATCCTCGAGGCCATCCATCATCATGTGGTCGATGATGCGGTCATGGCCGGCGCGATAGCCGCCGCGCGCCTTTTGCAGCAGATATGGTGCATTGGTCATGCTCTCCATGCCGCCGGAGACGACGATCTCGGCCGAGCCGGCGCGGATAATGTCGTGCGCCAGCATGGTCGCCTTCATGCCGGAACCGCAGACCTTGTTCACCGTTGTCGCGCCGGTCGCATCGGGCAGGCCTGCGGCACGCGCAGCCTGGCGCGCCGGTGCCTGGCCCTGGCCGGCCGGCAGCACGCAACCCATGAAGACCTCGTCGACCTTCTCGGGCGCGAGCCCGGCACGTTCAAGTGCGGCGTTGATCACATGGGATCCGAGCCTGTGTGCCGGGAGCGGCGACAGTTCGCCCATGAAGCGGCCGAGCGGGGTGCGGGCGGCGGAGACGATGACGACGGGATCGGCGGCTTCGGCCATGACAAACTCCCAGCAATGACGGATGAGATTACGTCCATCATATGATGCGGCGCAAAAAATGCAACCGCACCCGGCATGAGAAATTGTCGTGGTCCGGATGAGATTTGGTCGTTCGAGCGGAGGAGGGCAGCCTACCGCTTCCTGTTCACGAAAGCCTGCATCAGCCGCGTGGGCTCGTCCGTGAGGAACGATTCGCCGAATACCTTGACGCTGAGGTTCACCGACTCGGTCAGCGGGAGTTCCTCCCATTGCCGCAGCAGCGCCTTCTGCGAGCGCAGCGCCTCGGGGCCACATTCGAGCAGCGCGCTGACGAGATGCTCGATCTCGGCATCCAGTCCGCCCTCCGGTGCGACCTTGTCGACCAGGCCCCAAGCGAGCGCCGTGGCCGCGTCGACGTTCTCGGCCGTCATCACCAGCCAGCGCGCGCGGGCCCAGCCGATCAGGCGCGGCAGCAGTGCAGCATGAATCACCGAGGGGATGCCGACGCGCACCTCCGGCATGCCGAAATGTGCATCATGCGCGGCGATCCGGAAATCGCAGGCGGCCGCGACCTCGAGCCCGCCGCCGAGGCACCAGCCGGGCATGCGTGCGATGACGGGGGCGGGGAATTGGCGCACGGCCTCGCAGAGATCGCGCAGGCGGCTGATGAAGGCCTCGGCGGACTTTTGGTCGAGCCTGGCCATCTCCTTGATGTCGGCGCCGCCGATCATGCTCTTCTCACTCTGGCCGCGCAGCACAAGGACACGGATGCTGCGGTCGGACGAGAGCTGCTGCAGGCCATCGCGGACCGCGTCCGTCACGGCTGAACCGAGGATGTTGAGCGAGCCGGCATTGCAGATCGCGACATGAACGACGCCGCGCGCATCGCGTGTCACGCCGCAGTGATTGTTGAGCATTTCCATCGCAGCGTCTCGAAAGTCTGGTGGACAGGCGCAAGGTGCGTCCGTCAGGACCACTTCCTGGCCGAAACGGCCTGCTTGTCAAGCGGACCCGCCGGAGTTGCCAGCATGAAGTCCGCAGCATAGTATGATGAATATCATCTCAAGAGGCGACCCATGACAGACCACGCTCAACCCGACCTGTTTTCACCCGCACAGCGGCGCGAGCGCGTTGTGGACTGGCAGGTCCCGGCGCCGGTTGCGAAAGTGGCCATGGGTCTGTCTGGCATGGACGCCATGCTGGGTATCCGCGACGGTCGACTGCCGCCGCCGCCTTTCGCCAAGCTGATCGGCTTCACCGTCGGATTGGTCGAACCGGGCCGGATCGTGATGGAGCTGGAACCGCGCGAGGACCTGGAAAACACCATCGGTCTACTCCACGGCGCGACCGCCGCTGCGCTGCTCGACACGGTCATGGGCTGCGCGATTTCGACGCGGCTCGAGGCCGGGCAGTCTTCGGTGACGCTGGACCTGAAAATGACCTTTCTGCGCCCCCTCTCGGTCCGGTCAGGACTGATCTCGGCCGAAGGCAAGGTGATCAAGCTGGGCCGTCAGACCAGCTACACCGAAGGCTTCGTCCGCGACGGTAAGGGGGCACTTGCAGTCCATGCAACTGCAACCTTTTCCATGATCGGCAACATCTTTACCGGGAATTAATGCGCCGGTCAGGCGATATCCGTGTTATGAGATGACTTCCGACATCCAATGAGAGCCGCATGCGCTATTCTCGGGAACACAAGCAGGAAACCCACGACCGCATCGTGAAGAAGGCGTCCGTGCGGCTGCGCGAAAAGGGGGCCCACGGCATCGGTGTCGCCGACCTCATGAAGGAGGCGGGCCTAACCCATGGTGGCTTCTACGCGCATTTCGATTCCCGCGAGGCGTTGGTGATCGAGGCTTTTGCCTACGCCATGGACCGTTCGATGGAGCATTGGCGCAAGCAGTCGGACCAGGTCGCGCCGGAGAAGCAGCTTGCCCAGATCGTCGAGACCTATCTCTCGGCGCTGCATCGCGACAATCCCGGCCATGGCTGCTCGATCCCCGCGCTTGGCGCCGAGATCGCCCGCGAGAGCCCGAAGACGCGCAAGGCCTTTGCCGGCAAGCTCGACGAGATGGTCGAGATGATGACCGATTTCATTCCAAATCTGCCGCGCAAGGCCGCGCGCAAGCAGGCGATCGCGACGCTGGCGACGATGGCCGGTACCATGCTGCTGGCCCGCATCGCCGGCTCCAGCGAATTGTCGGACGAGGTGCTGAAGGCCGGCAAGGACTGTGCGCTGGAGGGCGCCAAGCGCGAGCCGGTGAAGGCCGTGCCGGCCAGGAAGAAGCAGAACTAGGCGAGGTTTCGTAGGGTGGGCAAAGGCGCGTAAGCGCTGTGCCCACAATCTCTCCGTTGGAAAAATGCGTGGGCACGCTTCGCTTTGCCCACCCTACGAGACCCTCTTTTACCGCCCCGCAAACAACGGCCGCTCGCGCTCCACGATCTCGCCAATGTAATCGGCCACCGCCCTGATCCGCGCGAGATCCTTGCTGTCGGCGTGCATCAGCATCCAGAACGTCCTGGTGATCGAAACTTCCTCCGGCAGCACGGCCACGAGCTGCGGATAGTCGCTCGCCATGAAATGCGGCAACACCGCGATGCCGAAGCCCGCGAGGGTGGCGTTGAGCTGGGCGATCAGGTTGGCACTGCGGAAGCGCGCGGAGATCCGCGGCGAGACTTGCGGCAGGTAATCGAGCTCCGGCGTGAACAAAAGCTCCTCGATGTAGCCGACGAAGCGGTGTTGTGGCAGTTCCTCGCGCGAGGAGATTGCCGGGAAGCGGTCGAGATAACCGGGCGAGGCATAAAGCCCGAGGCGGTAGTCCAGCAGCTTGCGGCCGACGATGCGACCTTCCTTCGGCATGGTCAGGCTGATCGCGATGTCGGCCTCGCGCTTGGAGAGACTGAACAGCCGTGCGGTCGCGACAAGCTGCAGATCGAGGTCGGGATAGCGGTCAGCGAAGGGCGCCAGCCGCGGCGCCAGGAAAGCGGTGCCGAATCCGTCGGGCGCGCCGATCCGCACCGTGCCCGTCAGCCGGGCCACCGAGCCGCCAACCTGCTCCTGGTTGGCGACGATGGTCGATTCCATCGCTTCTGCGCTGTCGGCGACGCGCTGGCCAGCTTCGGTGAGGAGGTAGCCGGTCTTGCGCCGGTCGAACAGTTTCGCCGAGAGGTGCTTTTCCAGCCGGTCGACGCGTCGGATGACCGTGGCGTGGTCGACCCCGAGTTGTTTCGCCGCGGCCGACACCGAGCCGCCCCGCACGATGGCCAGCACGAAACGGAAGTCGTCCCAGTCGATGTGACCTTGATCCAGCATTTTCGCACATCTATGGTGCATTATCTCAGACTTGAATCCCATAAAATGCAGGTCGATAGCTTTTGTCAAAGCGAACAGGCTGGCCTGAAGGAGATCATTCCATGCGTTCAATCGGACATTTCATCGGTGGCAAGGAGGTCAAGGGCACCTCGGGCCGCACCGCCGACGTCTTCGAGCCGATGACCGGTGACGTTCAGGCCAAGGTCGCGCTGGCGTCCAAGGCCGAAGTCCGCGCCGCTGTCGAGAACGCCCGCGCGGCGCAGCCCGAATGGGCCGCGACCAACCCGCAGCGCCGCGCTCGCGTCATGATGAAATTCGTCGAGCTGGTGCAGCGCGACTACGACAAGCTCGCCGAACTGCTTGCTCGCGAGCACGGCAAGACCGTGCCCGACGCCAAGGGCGACATCCAGCGCGGCCTCGAGGTCGCCGAGTTCGCTTGCGGCATCCCGCATTTGATGAAGGGCGAGTACACCGAGGGCGCCGGCCCCGGCATCGACATCTACTCCATGCGCCAGCCGCTCGGCGTCGTCGCCGGCATCACGCCGTTTAATTTCCCGGCGATGATCCCGATGTGGAAGTTCGCGCCCGCGATCGCTTGCGGCAACGCCTTCATCCTGAAGCCGTCGGAACGTGACCCCGGCGTGCCGATGCTGCTCGCCGAACTCATGATGGAAGCGGGCCTGCCGGCCGGCATCCTCAACGTCGTCAACGGCGACAAGGAAGCGGTCGACGCCATCCTGGACGATCCTGATATCAAGGCCATCGGCTTCGTCGGCTCCACGCCGATCGCGCAGTACATCTACGAGCGCGCCGCCCAGACCGGCAAGCGCTGCCAGTGCTTTGGCGGCGCCAAGAACCACGCCATCGTCATGCCCGATGCCGACATGGACCAGGCCGTCGACGCGCTGATCGGCGCCGGCTACGGCTCGGCCGGCGAGCGCTGCATGGCGGTCTCCGTTGCCGTTCCCGTCGGCAAATCCACCGCCGACCGCCTGATGGAAAAGCTGATCCCGCGCGTCGAGAGCCTGAAGATCGGCACCTCGATCGATCCGTCGGCCGATTACGGTCCGCTGGTGACCCGCGAGGCGGTCGAGAAGGTCAAGAGCTATATCGACATCGGCGTCAAGGAAGGCGCCACGCTGGCGGTCGACGGTCGCGGCTTCAAGATGCAGGGCTACGAGAAGGGCTTCTATCTCGGTGGTTCGCTGTTCGACAACGTCACCAAGGACATGCGGATCTACAAGGAAGAGATCTTTGGCCCCGTGCTCTCGGTCGTGCGCGCGCACGACTACAAGGAGGCGCTGGCGCTGCCGTCGGAGCATGATTACGGCAACGGCGTTGCCATCTTCACCCGCGACGGCGATGCCGCGCGCGACTTCGCGGCCAGGGTCAACGTCGGCATGGTCGGCATCAACGTGCCGATCCCGGTGCCGATCGCCTATTACACCTTCGGCGGCTGGAAAAAGTCGGGCTTCGGCGATCTCAACCAGCACGGCCCGGATTCGGTCCGCTTCTACACCAAGACCAAGACGGTGACCTCGCGCTGGCCGTCCGGCGTCAAGGAAGGCGCGGAGTTCTCGATCCCGCTGATGAAGTGACGGCCTCGGTCGTCATTGCGAGGAGTTCTTGCGACGAAGCAATCCGGACTGTCTCCACGGAGGGATGCTGGATTGCTTCGCTGCGCTCGCAATGACGATAGAGTGAAAGGGTAGGCGGCAGCATGCAGTTCGCTCTGAACGAGGATCAGGTCGCGGTTCGCGACATGGCGCTGGCGTTTGCGGCGGAAAAGATCGCGCCGCACGCGCTGCGCTGGGACGAGGAGAAGCACTTTCCCGTCGACGTGATGCGCGAGGCCGCAACGCTCGGAATGGGCGGCATCTACATCCGCGAGGATGTCGGCGGCTCCGCATTGAGCCGGTTCGACGCGGCGCTGATCTTCGAGGCGCTGGCAACGGGCTGCCCGACCACCTCGGCCTTCATCTCCATCCACAACATGGCGAGCTGGATGATCGATGCCTTCGGCAGCGACACCCAGCGTCGTCAGTGGCTGCCAAAGCTCTGCTCGATGGAACTGATCGCGAGCTACTGCCTGACCGAGCCGGGCGCCGGCTCCGACGCTGCGGCTCTGCGCACCCGCGCCGCGCGCGACGGCGATCATTATGTGCTGAACGGCCAGAAGCAATTCATCTCCGGCGCAGGCGGCACCGATCTGCTGGTGACGATGGTGCGGACCGGCGGTGACGGTCCCGGTGGCATCTCGACGCTCGTCATCGACGGCAACACGCCGGGCGTGTCGTTCGGCGCCAACGAGCGCAAGATGGGCTGGAACGCACAGCCGACCCGCGCCGTGATGTTCGAGAACGCCCGCGTGCCGGTCGCGAACCGGTTGAGCGAGGAGGGCGTCGGCTTCAAGATCGCGATGGCTGGTCTGGACGGCGGCCGCCTCAACATCACGGCGTGTTCTATTGGTGGCGCCCAAACGGCGCTCGACAAGGCGCGCGCCTACATGAAGGAGCGCAAGGCCTTTGGAAAACGTCTGGACGAATTCCAGGCCCTGCAATTCAAGCTCGCCGACATGGCGATCGAGCTCGAGGCTGCGCGCACCTTCCTGTGGCGAGCTGCTGCCGCGCTCGACCGCAAGGATCCCGATGCCACCATGCTCTGCGCGATGGCCAAGCGTTTTGGGACCGATGTCGGCTTCGAGGTCGCCAATCATGCCCTGCAGCTCCACGGAGGCTATGGCTACCTCAGCGAATACGGCATCGAGAAGATCGTGCGCGATCTGCGCGTGCACCAGATCCTCGAAGGCACCAATGAAATCATGCGGCTCATCGTGGCGCGCAAATTGATCGAGGGCGTGCGATGAGCTCCGTGGAGGAGGGCGATCTCATCGTTCGCCGCGAGGGCGCGGCGGGCGTTATCCGCCTCAATCGGCCCAAGGCGATCAACGCCATGACGCTGGAGATGTCGGAAGGCATCGACGCAGCCCTCGACCGCTTCGCGAGGAATCCTGAGGTCGCTTTGATCATTCTGGAAGGCGCCGGCGAGCGCGGTCTCTGCGCTGGCGGCGACATTCGCGGCCTCTGGGAAAGCTCGCGCGAAGGCGGCGATCTCGGCGCCCGGTTCTGGCGTCAGGAATACGTCATGAACGCGCGGATCGCGAGATATCCGAAGCCCTATGTCGCATTCATGGATGGCCTCGTCATGGGCGGCGGCGTCGGGCTGTCAGGCCACGCCAGCCACCGTGTCGTCACCGATCGCACCAGGCTGGCGATGCCCGAGGTCGGCCTCGGCTTCTTCCCCGATGTCGGCGGCACCTGGCTGCTGTCGCGATCGCCCGGAGAGATCGGCACCTATTTCGGGTTGACCGGCCAGACCATGAATGGTCCTGACGCGATCCATGCAAAGTTCGCGGATGCCGTTGTACCAGCGGCGAAATGGCCGGTGCTACGAGAGGCGCTGACGAAGGTTGGCCAGGGCGTGACCGCGGCCGAGGTCACCAAGCTCATCAATAGCTTTGCGACTGGCGAGACTGCAGGCCCGGTCGCGGCCAAAGAAGCTGTTATCGATGCACTGTTTGGCTTCGACCGCATGGAAGACATCTATGCTGCGCTCAAGCGCGACGGCTCGGAGTTTGCGCTGGCGACCCTCAAGACGCTCAACGAAAAATCGCCGCGCGGCATGGTGGTGACGCTGAAGCTGCTGCGGCTGGCGCGCACCGCGTCGAGCCTGGAAGAATGCCTGGTGCGGGAATATCGCGCCGCGCTGGAGGTCTTCCGCAGCGACGATTTCCGCGAAGGCGTGCGCGCCGCCGTGATCGACAAGGACCGCAATCCGATCTGGTCGCCGCCGCGTATCGAGGATGTGACACAGGAAATGCTGGCGCCGTATCTGGCCGAGATCGGCGCGGACGAGCTGAAGTTCAACTAACAACGTCACTCAAGCGGAGGAAACGACAATGGCCATGATCGCATTCATCGGTCTCGGCAATATGGGCGGCCCGATGGCCGCCAACCTGGTCAAGGCCGGCCACAAGGTGGTGGCGTTCGATCTCGTCGAAGCCTCCCGCAATCAGGCCAAGGCCGATGGCGCCGACATCGCGGACAGCGCCGCTGGCGCAGTCAAGGGTGCTGACGTCGTCGTCACCATGCTTCCCGCAGGCAAGCATGTGCTCGGCGTCTGGAACGAGGTCGTTCCCGCCATGACCAAGGGCACTCTGATCATCGACAGCTCCACCATCGACGTCGAGAGCGCGAGGGCCGCCCATGAGCTCGCGGCCAGGAATGGCGTGCTCTCGGTCGACGCGCCGGTCTCCGGCGGCACCGGCGGCGCCAAGGGTGCGACACTCACCTTCATGTGCGGCGGCGAGGAGGGCGCGTTCGCGGCAGCAAAGCCCGTGCTGGAGAAGATGGGCAAGAAGATCGTCCATTGCGGAGGCGCCGGAGCAGGCCAGGCGGCCAAGATCTGCAACAACATGATCCTCGGCATTTCCATGATCGCGGTGAGCGAGGCCTTTGCGCTGGGCGAAAAACTCGGCCTCTCGCACCAGGCGCTGTTCGACGTGGCCTCGACCTCATCGGGTCAGTGCTGGTCGCTCACGACCTATTGTCCAGTCCCGGGGCCGGTGCCGACCTCGCCCGCCAACAACGACTACAAGCCGGGTTTTGCCTCGGCGCTCATGGTGAAGGATCTGACCCTTGCGCAGGACGCCGCGAAGGCCGCAGGCGCAGCGACGCCGCTCGGCCAGCATGCGCAGGAGATCTACCAGGCGTTCGACAAGGCCGGCCAGGGCGGGGTGGATTTTTCCGGGATTATCAAGCACGTTAGGGGACTTGCTCGATCGAAATCATCCTGAGGTGCGAGCAACGCGAGCCTCGAAGGATGAGAAGACGGTATCTGTGGCCATCCTTCGAGACGCCGCTTCGCGGCTCCTCAGGATGACGGCAGTGAACGTGGTGAAGCCGGATGACGACATTTCAGGACGCGCGCGCATTTCTTCTTCAGCACCGCACGGATTACGAGACAGCGGTCAAAGACTTCCGCTGGCCCGATCCTGCCCCCTTCAACTGGGCCCTCGACTGGTTCGACGCCGAGCTCGCGACAAATGCGGAGAGCAAGGATCGGCCCGCGCTCTGGATCGTCGACGCCGCGCAGGACAAGCAGACGAAACTGTCGTTCGCGGCGCTGTCGAAGCGTTCCAATCAGGTCGCCAACTTCCTTCGCGCGCAGGGCCTGAAACGCGGTGATCACCTGCTGTTGCTGCTCGGCAATGTGGTTCCGCTGTGGGAGACCATGCTCGCGGCAATCAAGCTCGGCGTCGTCGTGATTCCCGCGACGACGCTGCTCACCGCCGAGGAGCTGCGCGACCGGCTCGATCGCGGCAGAGCGAAGGCGGTGGTGGCTGCGCAGGACCAGGTTGCGAAGTTCGCGAGCCTTGGCGTTGACGGTGTCGCCCGTATCGTGGTGGGCGAGGCATCCGATGGCTGGCTCGCTTTTGACGAGGCTGCGAAGGCGTCGGAGAGCTTCACGCCCGATGGTCCGACCAATGCCGACGACCCGATGCTGCTCTATTTCACCTCGGGCACGACGGCGAAGCCAAAACTCGTCCGGCACAGCCAGCGCAGCTACCCCGTCGGCCATCTCTCCACGATGTACTGGATCGGGCTGAAACCGGGCGACGTCCATCTCAACATCTCGTCGCCCGGCTGGGCCAAGCACGCCTGGAGCTGCTTCTTCGCGCCGTGGAACGCGGGCGCCACCGTGTTCGTCGTCAACCAGCCGCGCTTCGACGCGAAGAGCCTGCTCGCCACTATTGGCCGCTGCGGCGTCACCACGCTGTGCGCGCCACCGACCGTGTGGCGGTTGTTCATCCAGGAGAACCTGGCCTCGTTCAAGATGGCCCTTCGCGAAGTCTGCGGCGCCGGCGAACCGCTCAATCCCGAAGTGATCGACCAGGTGCAGGCCGCCTGGGGCCTCACCATCCGCGATGGTTACGGCCAGACTGAAACGACTGCGCTCGCCGGCAACTCGCCGGGGCAAAAGATCAAGGTCGGCTCGATGGGCCGCCCGTTGCCCGGCTATCGCGTGCAGGTCAGCGATGCCGATGGCCATCCGGCCAAGGAGGGCGAGGTGGCTCTCCTGCTTGGTGCCGATCGTCCAGCAGGCCTGATGCAGGGCTATCAGGGTGACGACGGCAAGCTCTCGGGCGCAGAGGGCGAGCTCTATCGCAGCGGCGACGTGGTCTTCGCCGACGAGGATGGCTATCTCACCTTCGTCGGCCGCTCCGACGACGTTTTCAAATCCTCCGACTATCGCATCAGCCCGTTCGAACTGGAGAGCGTGCTGCTCGAGCATGAGCTCGTCGCGGAGGCCGCGGTGGTGCCGAGCCCGGATCCCATCCGGCTCGCGATCCCCAAGGCCTTCGTGTTGCTGACATCAGGCGCGGAGCGGACGCCGGAGACGGCACTGTCCATCTTCAAGCACCTGCACACGCGCCTGGCGCCGTTCAAGCGCGTCCGCCGGCTCGAGATCGTCACCGAACTGCCGAAGACGATCTCTGGCAAAATCCGCCGCGTGCAGCTACGACGGCTCGAACGCGACAATGATCGCGACGATCCGCTGCGCGGCCGGGAATTCCGTGAGGAGGATTTTCCGGAGCTGCCGAAAACAAGAAGTGAGACCTGAGTGAACCAGATTTGGAAGTCGCCGCCGATCACGCTGGAGGCCTATCAGGCCTTGGTCGGCAAGGAGATCGGAGTCTCGTCCTGGCACCTGATCGATCAGCCCCGCATCGACACCTATGCCGACGTGACCGAGGATCACCAGTTCATCCATGTTGACCCGGTGAGGGCCAAGGACACCGCGTTCGGCACCACCATCGCGCACGGCTTCCTGACCATGTCGATGTTGTCAGTGATGTCCTACGAAGTGATGCCGGCGATTGCGGGCACCACGATGGGCGTGAATTACGGCTTCGACAAATTGCGCTTCATTTCGCCGGTGCGCTCAGGCAAGCGCGTCCGCGGCCGTTTCGTGCTGGCCGAGGCCAGGGTCCGCAAGCCCAACGAGTTGCAGTCCCGTACCAACGTGACGGTCGAGATCGAAGGCGAGGACAAGCCCGCGCTGGTCGCCGACTGGCTGGGGTTGATCTATTTCGCGTAGGTCCGGGCGGGCTTGACCAAGCCCTTCGTCGCTGCTCAAAAGCGTGTCAAAGCGCGCTCGGTGCACCCTCTCCCCTTGTGGGAAAGGGTGGCGAAATCGAGCGGAGCGAGATGAAGCCGGGTGAGAGGTATCTCTCCACGCGCTCATCAGCCGAGACATATCCCTCATCCGGCGCTTCGCGCCACCTTCTCCCGCAAGGGGAGAAGGGAAGAAAGCACAAGGAAGCACAATGGCAATCAGGTTTGACGGACGCGTCGCCATCGTCACCGGCGCAGGCAATGGTCTCGGCAGGGCGCATGCGCTCGGGCTCGCCAGCCGCGGCGCGAAAGTCGTGGTCAACGATTTCGGCGGCGCACGCGACGGCAGCGGCGGCTCGCTGTCGCCGGCGGAGGCCGTGGTCGAGGAGATCCGGAAAGTCGGCGGCACCGCGATGGCCGACGGCGCCGACGTCTCGAATTTCGAGCAGGTCACCGCCATGGTCGAGCGCGCCACCAGGGAGTGGGGCAGCGTGGACATCATGTGCGCCAATGCCGGCATCCTGCGTGACAAGTCGTTCGGCAAGATGGAAGCCGCCGATTTCCAGAAGGTGCTCGACGTGCATCTCGTCGGCACCTTCTACTGCTGCAAGGCGGTCTGGGCCGGCATGCGCGACCGCAATTACGGCCGCATCGTGCTGACGACCTCGTCGTCCGGCCTCTACGGCAATTTCGGCCAGGCCAATTACGGCGCGGCGAAATCGGGCATGGTCGGCCTGATGAACGTGCTCGCCGAGGAAGGCCGCAAGAACAACATCCGCGTCAACATCATCTCGCCGACGGCCGCGACCCGCATGACCGAAGAGCTGTTGCCGCCGCAGGCGCTGCAGCTCATGAAGCCGAACGCGATCACGCCCGCGGTCGAGTACATGCTGAGCGAGGACGCGCCGACGCGCACCATCATGGGCGCCGGTGCCGGCTCCTTCGCCGTGATCAAGATCCTGGAGAGCGAAGGCATCAACCTGCCGGAATCGGAGTGGACGCCGGACGCGGTCGCCGCGCATTTCGCCGAGATCAGCGACATGTCGAAGGCGAGGGCACTTGCCGGCGCATTCGAGCAGACGCAGAAATACGTGGCGCAGGCCGCGGCGCGGGCGGGGATCAAGCTCTGACTGATGTCGCCGTCATCGGTGCGGGTCCCGCCGGGCTGATGGCGGCGGAGGTGCTGGCGCGAGGTGGCGCCAGCGTCGCCGTCTACGACGCCATGCCGTCCGCCGGCCGCAAATTCCTGATGGCTGGCCGCGGCGGCCTCAATCTGACCCACAGCGAGCCGCTGGCGGATTTCCTCACGCGTTATCGCGAGGCGATGCCGAATCTGCGCGCGGCGGTCGAAGCGTTTCCGCCCGACGCGCTGCGCGACTGGAGCGCAGGCCTGGGGCAGCTGACCTTCGTCGGCAGCAGCGGGCGGGTGTTTCCAAAGACGTTCAAGGCCTCGCCCTTGCTGCGCGCGTGGCTGCGGCGGCTCAATGCATCAGGCGTGAAATTCGCGTTTCGGCATCGCTGGAGCGGCTGCGACAAACAGGGGCGGTTGCAGTTTCAAACGCCCGACGGCCCGCTTGCCGTCGCCGCGAGCGCAACGGTGCTCGCGCTCGGCGGCGCAAGCTGGCCGCGGCTTGGCTCCGACGGCGGCTGGGTCGATATCCTCCAGGCCAAAGGCGTTGCGGTCTCGAAGCTGCGGCCGGCCAATTCAGGCTTCACGGTCGCATGGTCCGATGTGTTCCGCGATCGTTTCGAAGGCCAGCCGCTCAAGGGCGTGGCGCTGACGATCGGCGCGCACGCCGTGCGCGGTGAAGCGATGATCACCCGCAGCGGCATCGAGGGCGGCGCGATCTATGCACTGTCGGCGGAGCTGCGCGAGGCAGTGCTGAGCATCGGACAGGCGACACTGATGATCGCGTTGCGGCCCGATCTCGATACGACCGCGCTGACCACGCGCCTGTCGGGCACGCGCGGCAAGCAGTCGCTCGCGAACTTCCTGCGCAAGGCGGCGCAAGTGTCGCCGGTCGGCATCGGCCTGATGCAGGAGGCGGCCATTGCATCCGGCCGCTCGTTGGCCGCGCTGTCGCCGGCGGAGCTTGCACAGTTGATCAACGCAATTCCGGTTCAGCTGACCGGTGCCGCCCCGATCGAACGTGCGATCTCGACCGCTGGCGGGATCGTCTTCGACGAGCTCGACGAAAACTTCATGCTGCGCAGCCTGCCGGGTGTGTTCGCCGCCGGCGAGATGCTGGACTGGGAAGCCCCGACCGGCGGGTACCTGCTGCAGGCCTCGTTTGCGACGGGAGCAGCGGCGGGCAGGGGTGTGTTGGGCTGGCTCAAGAAATCGTAGGGTGGGTTAGCGAAGCGTAACCCACCACGTCTGTATCCGCATCGAGGGAAGTGGTGGGTTACGCCTTCGGCTAACCCACCCTACAGCGTGCCTCTACCGCAGCTTGCCCCGCGCCGCCACCGGCAGCGTGCCGATGATCTCGTCGCCGCGGACCATCACCACCTCGTCCATCATGTTGACGACGACGCACACATGGTTCGGCACGATACGGACGACATCGCCGACATTTGGCCGCGTATTGCTGCGGGAGAGGTCGAGGAAGCCGTGCTCTTCGGCGAATTTCGCGATTCGTGCTTCGGGATGTTCCAGGATCAGGCCATGGCCGTCGAGCCCGCCGGTATCCGTCGTCAGCGTCTTCGAACCGGCATCGAGAATGCCGCGCTCGGGCGCGGCGCGGCTCACGACCGTCGAATAGATGTACAGCGCGCAGTCGTCCCAGGTCGCTGAGCCGGCCGCGACCTGCATACGATCGTTGTAGATGTAGGTGCCGAAGCGGTGCTCGGTGCCGCCCTTGAGCTTGCCGATGTTGACGAGGTTCGGCGTGCCGCCGGTGGACACGATCTTGGCATCGAGCCCGACGGCGCGCACGCCGGCGAGCGCCTCGTCGTAGAATTTCTGTGCGTCGCCCCAGCCCGTTTCGGTCGGGTAGAGCATGAAGCCAGCGAATTCCAGCCCCTTGGACGCCGCGATCTCGCGCGCCAGCGCAATCGCTTCGGCCGGCGTCTCGACGCCCGCGCGCTTGCGGCCGGTGTCGCATTCGACCACCACAGAGAGCGGACGGCCCGAAGCCGCAGCGGCTTTCGGCAGACCGGCAATGACGGTCGAATTGTCGGCGGCAACCGTCATGTTGGTCTTGGCATTGAGCGAGCCGAGGCGCGCCATCTTCTCTTCGCCGAGCAGATTGTAGCTGATCAGGATGTCGTCGATGCCGGCATTGGCCATGATCTCGGCCTCGCCGATCTTCTGGCAGGTGATGCCCTTGGCGCCGGCCGCGACCTGCATCCTCGCAATCGTCGGGTTCTTGTGGGTCTTGATATGCGGACGGTTGGCAATGCCGGCATCGTCGCAGGCCTTCTGGATCCGCGCAATGTTGCGCTCGACCTTGTCCATGTCGATGACGGCGCAGGGCGTGCCGTATTCGCGGGCGATCTTGGCGGCGAGGGGTGTGGTCATTGGTTATGCCTGTTCGATTTCTTCGCGGAGCATTTCAAGTTCGAGCCAGCGCTCTTCAGCGGCTGATAATTCTTCATGCGCCTTGGCGATGGCCGCGGAAGTATCGTCGAATTTCTTGCGATCCCTGGCGTAGAGGTTGGGATCGTCGAGCACGCGCTGCAGTCTTGCGATGTCGGCCTGCAGCGTCTCCATCTTCTTCGGCAGTGTCTCGAGGGCGTGCTTCTCGTTGAAGCTCAGCTTGCGCTTGGACGCAGAGGCGGGCGCGGCCGCGCGCCCCTCTTTCTTCTCCGCAGGCGCCGGCGCCCTCGCGGTCTCGCGCTTCAGGTCGGCGCCGCGTTGCGTGAGCATGTCGCTGTAGCCGCCGGCATATTCGATCCACTTGCCGTTGCCCTCGGGCGCGATCACGGACGTCACGACGCGGTCGAGGAAGTCGCGGTCATGGCTGATCAGGATGACGGTGCCCTCGTAATCGCCGAGCATGTCTTCGAGCACGTCGAGGGTTTCGAGATCGAGGTCGTTGGTCGGCTCGTCCAGCACCAGCAGGTTCGAGGGTTTCGCCAGCGCGCGCGCCAGCATCAGCCGGCCGCGCTCGCCGCCCGACAGCACCTCCACGGGCGTGCCGCGCTGCTCCTGGGCGAACAGGAAGTCCTTCATGTAGCCGACGACGTGCTTCGGCTTGCCGCCGACCATGATCTGGTCGCCCCGGCCCCCGGTCAGGGCCTCGGCCAGCGTCGATTTGGGATCGAGGCTCTCGCGGTGCTGGTCGAGCGTGGCGGTCTCCAGATTGGCCCCCAGCCGCACGATACCGGAATCGGGCTGGGCGCCGCCGGTCAGCAGATTGACCAGCGTGGTCTTGCCGGCCCCGTTCGGGCCGATGATGCCGAGCCGGTCGCCGCGCTGGATGCGGGTCGAAAAACCATCGACAATCGTGCGATCGCCAAACGCCTTGGCGATGTTCTTCGCCTCGATCACCAGCTTGCCGGATTGCTCGGCCTCGGCGGCAGCGAGGCTGGCGGTGCCGGCCGTGCCGCGGTAGTTGCGGCGCTGGTCGCGCAGCGTATGCAGATTGGCGAGCCGTTTGACGTTGCGCTTGCGGCGGCCGGAAACGCCGTGGCGAAGCCAGTGTTCTTCGTCGACGATCTTGCGGTCGAGCTTGTGCTGGTCGCGCTCTTCTTCGGCCAGCACCTCGTCGCGCCAGCTCTCGAACGAGGCAAAACCGCGATCGATCTGTTTGATCCTGCCGCGGTCGAGCCACGCTGTGGAGCGCGAGAGATTGGTCAGGAAGCGGCGGTCGTGGCTGATGATGACCAGCGCGCTGCGCCGGGAGTCGAGCTCCTTTTCCAGCCATTCGATGGTGGAGAGATCGAGATGGTTGGTCGGCTCGTCCAGCAACAGAATGTCGGGCGAGGGGGCCAGCACGCGTGCGAGCGCCGCGCGGCGCGCCTCGCCGCCGGAGACGTTGGCCGGATTCTCGTTGCCGGTCAGTCCGAGCTGCTCGACCAGATAGCGCGCCTGATACGGATCGTCTCCGGGCGCGAGGCCGGCCTCGACATAGGCGAGCGTGGTCTTGTGCTCGCCGAAATCAGGCTCCTGCGGCAGGTAGCGCACGGTCGCGCCGGGCTGCACAAAGCGCGTGCCGCTGTCGGCCTCGACAAGGCCGGCCGCGATCCTGAGCAGCGTCGACTTGCCGGAGCCGTTGCGGCCGATCAGGCAGACGCGCTCAGATGGTGCGACATTGAGTTCGACACCCGACAGCAGCGGCGTGCCGCCGAAGGTGAGCTTGATATCCTTGAGCTGGATCAGCGGGGGCGCCATGGCTAGCTCTGGCTTGTTGCGGCCTGATCGGCGCGGCGGCGCTGGATTCGGCGCAGCGTCTGGTCGAGCGCCGAGAGGAAGGCGGAGCGGTCGCGCGACGAGAACGAGCGCGGGCCGCCCGTGACTTCGCCGGCCGAGCGCAAATCCGTCATCAGATTGCGCACGGCAAGCGTCATCCCGATCGATTCTTCCGTGAACGGCTTGCCGTTCGGCGCAATCACGTCGGCGCCGGCCTTCACGCAGCGGCTCGCCAGCGGAATGTCCGAGGTGATGACGACGTCACCTGGCCTCGCCCGTTCCGCGATCCAGTCGTCGGCGGCATCCATGCCGGAGCCGGCCGCGACGCGCTCGATCAGGGGATCGTGGGGCACACGGATGAAATTGCCGGCGACCACGCTGACGGGCACGCCGTGCCGGAGCGCGACGCGATAAATTTCGTCCTTCACCGGACAGGCGTCGGCGTCGACATAGATGCGGGTGGGGGTGTCGGTCATTCGCCGCGTGGTACCCCATTCGGGCCGCAAAGGCGAGGGGATTGACCGGTGTTCCCGGGGGCCTACGATCGGGTCCGAAACAACAAGAATACAGGGAAAAGCCAGCCATGCCGAACCGGCTCGAAACCTACCGCGTCGAGGCCTACAACACCGCCAAACAGTCCGAAAACAAGATGCATGACGATACGGTGGCGCGCCGCTTCGGCTTTTCCGGTGGGCTCGTCCCCGGCGTCGATGTCTTCGCCTACATGATGCACGTGCCGCTCGCGCGCTGGGGCCGCGATTTCCTGTCGCGCGGGCTGATCGAGGCCCGCTTCGTCAAGCCCGTGTATGACGGCGAGACCGCCGATGTCGATGCGACCGAGCACAACGGCCTGCTCACGATCGAGGTGTTCAGCCGCACCGAGCTGTGTGCGACGGGCACGGCGTCGCTCCCGGCCGCTGCGCCAGCAATGTCATTGGGCGACTATGTCGAGGTGCCCGCAGTCGCCGAACGCAAGCCCGTCAGCCCTGAAATCTTCGAGGTCGGCAAATGGCTGGGCACGACGCCGCGCCGTTGGGCCGGGCCCGACGCAACCGGCTATCTCGCCGATATCAGGGAGACTGATCCGATCTTCGCGCGCGAAGGGTTCGGCCATCCCGGCTTGATCCAGCGCGTCATGAACCGCGTGCTGGTCGACAACACCATTTTGGGCCCTTGGATCCATGTCGGTAGCCGCATGCAGCTCTTGTCAGCCGCGCGCGCCGGCGACGAGATCACCGCACGGGCGAAGGTCATGGCAAACTACGAGAAGAAAGGCCACCGCTTCGTCGAGCTCGATGCCCTCGTCGTCGCCAATGGCACGACGCCGATCGCGCATTGCCAGCACATTGCGATCTATCAGCCGCGGGAGCAGGCGGCGGCGTAGGGAAGGGGCACACCATCGCCGCACCGTCATGCCCGGGCTTGTCCCGGGCATCCACGTTCTTGGTGCCGCTCCACGTGGATGGTCGGGACAAGCCCGGCCATGACGAACGAGAGAGCGCAATTTACGCCGCCTTGCCCTTCGCATCCTGGATCGCTCGCCACACGCGCTCCGGGGTCAGCGGCATGTCGATGTGCTTAATGCCGTAGTCCGACAGCGCATCGACCACCGCGTTCACCACGGTCGACAGGCTGCCGGCGCAGCCGGCTTCGCCGCAGCCCTTGGTGCCCAGCGGATTGCTCTTGGCGGGCACGGGGTGGTCGCCGACCTCCATGTACGGCACGTCCTCGGCGCGGGGCAGCGCGTAGTCCATCAGTGAGCCCGTGATCGGCTGGCCGCTCTCGTCGTAGCGGACATGCTCCATCAGCGCCTGGCCAATGCCCTGGACCACGCCGCCATGGAGCTGGCCCGCCACCAGCATCGGGTTGATCACGGTGCCGAAATCGTTCACCGCGCTGTAGCGCACGATCTGCACCACGCCCGTATCAGGATCGACCTCGACCTCGGCGACATGGCAGCCGTTCGGGAACGCCGAGGCAATGGGTTCGCTGGTATGATCGACATCGAGCGAGTCAGGCACGCCCTCCGGCACCTTGCCGTCATGCAGCTTCCTGGCGAGCTCCATGATGTCGATGCTGCGATCGGTGCCGGCGATGGTGAAGGCGCCATCTGCGAACTCGATGTCGGACTCCGAGGCCTCCAGCATGTATGCGGCGGCGCGCTTGCCCTTTTCGATGACGAGCTTTGCGGCCCCGACGATGGCCTGTCCGGTCGCCGTGATCGAGCGCGAGCCGCCGGTGCCGTTGCCGGTGTGGACGATGTCGCTGTCGCCTTGCACCAGCTTCACGCTCTCGAAGGGAACGCCGAGCTGCGCGCACAGCACCTGCGCGAACGGCGTCGCATGGCCCTGGCCGTAGTCGAGCGTGCCGGTGATCAGCTGTACGGTGCCATCGGGATCGAACACGATCTTGCCGAGCTCGGGGCCGGGCGGTGCGGTAACTTCGAGATAGGAGCCGACCGCGATGCCGCGCAACTTGCCGGCCTTCTTGCTCTCCTTCTTGCGCTTGGCGAAATTCTCGTGATCGGAGATGTCGAGCGCCTTGGTGAACACCGCCTGGAAGTCGCCGCTGTCATAGGTGACGCCTGACGAGGCGGGGAACGGCATCTGGTTCGGCTTGATAAAGTTGCGCTTGCGCAGCGTCAGCCGGTTGATGCCCATCTCGTCGGCGGCACGGTCGATCAGCCGCTCCATGTAGTAGTTGGCCTCGGGCCGGCCGGCGCCGCGATAGGCGCCCATCAGCGTGGTGTTGGTCAGCGCCGTCTTGATGTCGACCGCCATCAGCGGCGTGCGGTAGACGCTGGAGAAATTCTTGCCGGTGTTGAGGGAGAGCGGGCTCGGCGCGACGCCGGTGATGTAGGCGCCGAGATTGCCATAGCCGGACAGCCTTGCCGCGAGGAAATGCCCCTCGGCGTCGAGCGCGAGCTCGGCATGGATCTTTTGCCCGCGACCATGGCTGTCGGAGAGGAAGGCGGTGGAGCGCTCGTCGAGCCACTTCACCGGGCGTCCCAACGCCTTCGCCGCATACAGGATGCACATGTATTCCGGATAGTTGACGTTCTTCATGCCGAAGGAGCCGCCGACATTGGCGGTGAGGACGCGCACCTTGTCGTTCGGCACTTTCAGGTTCTTGGCGAGGTTGGCGCGGTTGCCCGCGACGCCCTGCGTCGGCATCTGGATGGTGTAGCGCTCGGTGGTCTTGTCGTAGGAGGCGAGGCCGACGCGCGGCTCCATCGAGACCACGGCGACACGGGTGTTCTCGATGTCGATCCTGGTCACATGGGCGGCGCTGGCGAAAGCGGCGTTGACCTTCTCCGTGTCGCCATAGTGATAATCGAGCGCGACATTGTTCGGGATGTGATCGTAGAGCTGCGGCGCGCCGGGCTTTGCCGCTTCCTCGGGGTCAGTCACCGCCGGCAGCGGCTCGATATCGAGCTCGACCGCCTCGGCCGCATCGCGCGCCTGGGCGAGCGTGTCGGCCACCACGAAGGCGACAGGGTCGCCGACGAAGCGCACCTTGTCGGTCGCCAGCGGGTGCCGGTTGGTCTGCAGCAGGGGTGAGCCGTCACGGCTCTTCAGCGGCAGGCCGCAGGTGAAGGGGCCGTAGCCGGCGGCATCGAGGTCCTTGCCGGTCCACACGCCCAGCACGCCCGGCATCCCCTTGGCTGCATCAAGGCCGATGCCGCGGATCACGCCATGGGCGTGGGTCGAGCGGACGATCACGGCATAGGCTTGGCCGGGCAGGTTGAAATCGTCGGTGTAGCGGCCCTTGCCGCGCACCAGCGTGTCGTCCTCCTTGCGGCGGACCGGCTGCCCGACGCCGTATTTTTGCAGTGCAATAGCATTTTCGAGCGTGGACGATTTGGTGTGTTCTTGCATGGAAATGACCTGAAAAGCCGGCAATTGCGCATTTAGGGGGCGCCTGGAGGGCCGGACCCCACAAAAATAGCGCACGGTCCCGTTCACGACAACGCACGAATGGGCATGGTCCCATGTGATGCGTTGTTGCGCAGGCCTGCCGCGCTGCTAATGTTTCAGGCGAAAAAGCAATTCCAGATCGGCCCCATGGGCCGCGGAAAGACAGTTTGTATGAATGACGACACGCGGCTCCGCGACGGCCATGTGACGCATCATGGGCCGCACGGTGAGCTGGAGGGGTCGGCGGCGGTGGCGTTGGCCACTGAACCGGTTGTCGGCGCGCAGGCGCCGGGAACCGGCGTCTATGCGGCGCTGGACCTCGGAACCAACAATTGCAGGCTCCTGATCGCCTGCCCGACCCACGATGGCTTTCGCGTGGTCGATTCCTTCTCGCGCATCATCCGGCTCGGCGAGGGCGTCTCGGCGACGGGCTGCATCAGCGAGGCCGCGATCGACCGCGCCATCGCCGCGCTCAGCATCTGCCGGGACAAGATCAACCTGCGCAAGGCCAGGCGGCTGCGGCTGATCGCCACCGAGGCCTGCCGCGCGGCCTCGAACGCGGAGGGCTTCCGCAGCCGTGTCGCGGCGGAGACCGGCATCGAGCTCGAGGTGATCGACCGCGAGACCGAAGCCTCGCTCGCGATGCTCGGTTGCTCCCCGCTGGTCGATCCGAAGGGCCGGGGCGCGATCCTGTTCGATATCGGCGGCGGCTCGACCGAGCTGGTGCGCATCGAGCGCGATTCGCAAAATCCGGAGCCGCGCATCAAGGCGTGGATGTCGATCCCGTACGGTGTGGTCACGCTCGCCGAGCAGTTCGGCGGCCGCGACGTGACGCCGGAGATCTATGCCGCGATGGAGCGGGCGGTCGCGAGCCACGTCGCGCCGTTCGCGGACGAGCATGGCCGCGATCTCGCCGACATGCACCTGCTCGGCACCTCGGGCACGGTGACGACGCTTGCCGGTATCCACCTCAACCTCCTTCGCTACGATCGCCGCCGCATCGACAGCATCTGGATGAACGATTCCGACATCACCGCGACCATCAACAAGCTGCTCGGCATGAGCTACGAGGAGCGCGCGGGCAACAGCTGCATCAGCGTCGAGCGTGCTGATCTCGTGCTCGCCGGCTGCGCCATCCTCGATGCGATCAGGCACGCCTTCCCGCTGCCGCGCCTGCGCGTCGCCGACCGGGGCCTGCGCGAGGGCATGCTGGTCGAGATGATGCGCGAGGACGGCGCGCTCAGGAGCTGGTGAGATGGCCAAAGACACCACCGGCCGCTTGCACGTTCAGGTCAAGACCGGCGGCAAGCGCAAATTGTCGTCGAAGCTCTGGCTGGAGCGGCAGCTCAACGATCCCTATGTCGCCAAGGCAAAGGCCGCAGGCTATCGCTCGCGCGCCGCTTTCAAGCTGCTCGAGATCGACGACAAATACCGCTTGCTGAAACAAGGCATGGCCGTGGTCGATCTTGGCGCGGCGCCGGGCGGCTGGAGCCAGATCGCCGCCAAGCGCGTCGGCTCGGTCGACGGCAAGGGCAAGGTCGTTGCGATCGATCTGCTCGCGATGCCTGAGATCGCCGGCGTCGACTTCGCGCAGCTCGACTTCATGGAGAACGACGCGCCAGCGAAGCTCACCGCGATGCTGGGCGGCGGCGCCGATATCGTGATGTCGGACATGGCCGCCAACACCACCGGCCACCGCAAGACCGATCAGCTCCGCATCGTCGGCCTGATCGAGACCGCCGCTGCGTTTGCGTGCGACGTGCTCAAGCCCGGCGGCACGTTCCTGGCGAAAACGTTCCAGAGCGGGGCCGACGCCGATCTGCTCGCCCAGCTCAAGCGGGACTTTGCAACGGTGCGTCATGTGAAGCCGTCCGCAAGCCGGCAGGATTCCTCGGAGCGGTATGTGCTGGCGACGGGGTTTCGGGGCGAGTCGAAGGCGTAAGGACGAGCGCGCTTGTCGCGCACGACCGGCCGGGACATCGAACCATAGCCAATCCGCCGAGACTCAAACCGTCGCCCGCCGCCGGGCAGGGCAATCGCATATGACCTTTTGGGCTGCCTGAGCGCGCGCCTCGTCCTTCGAGACGACCGCTGCGCGGTCTCCTCAGGATGAGGCTCTTCGGTGCCCGCTGAAGCTGCTGCCACGCACTCCGTCTTCATCCTCCTGAGGAGCCCGCCCAAGCGGGCGTCTCGAAGGATGGCCGCAGGGAAAAGTCCTCTCATATGCGATTGCTCTGCGCCGCCGGGGGTGGCCATGGCGGCGCGCCGCCCGGCCGTCCCCGCACAATGAACTTGATCCGGAGATGCGCGACTTAAACCAGTGGCCGGATCAATGGAGTTGCGACATGAAGGGCAGGACATCCTGGTGCGAGGCGCTCCTTGCCGGCCTGCTGATGGCTTGCGGTGCCGGCATCTGTAGCGCGGCATCTGCCGCGGAGCCTGCAGCTCCGCCTCCGGGATACGCAATTGCAGAGAAGCACACCAGGACGTCGCCTGACGGTGCGACCACGATCGAGCAATATTTGAACCAGGAGACCGATGAGTGGAAATGGCTGTTCTTTGCGCGCCGGGCGGACACGTTCGCGCTGCTTGATCCGGAGCCGGCCGGGTACCCGGCGGGTTTTGTCTTCACCAACGACCAGAACTGGATCATTCGCCTGCAGAAGACCGGCTCTGGTGAACAGTCGCTCTATCTTTATCGCTTCGCGCCGAAGGGCTTTGTGAGCGCGACCAAAAAACCGCTCGGCGACCTCGCGTGGGCCTACATGAAGAGCCGGCCCGACTGGCGAAAGATCATCAAGGCGCCGGAGTATCACGAGGCGGCCTATCTGTGGGAGGGTCTCGAAGACAATTACCGCAAGCTGGGCGTCGATTGGCCCGCGAACCGTTATCTTGTGATCGGCCTGTCCGGTGATGCTGACGTCAAGGGGCGCAAACACGAGCAAACGGGCGTCGTGAACGGCTGGCACTGCCGATACGATCTGCAGACCGGCAAGTTCGACGTGCCCCCTGCATTTTCATCTGACAATGCGAAGGCCGTGATGCCGCAGTGAGCGCCTGGCTTCGTGGCGGGAGCGAAGACGGAGCCGCTACCCAAGCCGCTGATCCCGCATGTCCTGCGTGTCTTCCGTGGCCGTCTTGACGGCGGCGGTCGCTGCGCTCTTGGCTGCACCCTTGCGGCTTGCGACCTCGAGCGCCGTGCGGCCCGAGATCTCGTGGCCGGCATCGGCGGGCATCTGCCAGAAGAACCAGCTCGAGGCCGCCGAGGTCAGCGCGACCACGACAAAGGCCGGCATGAACACGGTGGCGTTGAGCTCGCTGACGTGGTTCAGCCACATCGTCGTTTCCACCGAGGCGGCGCCGACCGCGACGCCGGCGGAGACCGCGAGCTGCTGGTTGACGCTGACCAGCGTCGTGGCGCGGCTCATCTGAGGGCTGTCGACGTCGGCATAGGCCACCGTGTTGATCGCAGTGAACTCCAGCGAGCGGAAGAAGCCGCCGACCACCAGGATCACCATGATGATCAAGAGCGGGGTCGTCACCGTGAACAGCGCGCAGACGCCGAGGAAGAACGCGCTGACGAGCGCATTCACCGTCATCAGATTGCGGAAGCCGAAGGCGCGGATGAGACGCGCCGCCAGCGTCTTCATGCCCATCGCGCCGAGCGAGGAGGAGAAGGTGACGAGGCCGGAATGAAACGGCGACAGCCCGAAGCCGATCTGCATCAAGAGCGGCAGCAGGAAGGGCAGCGCGCCGATGCCGAGCCGGAACATGAAGCCGCCGATGACGGCCGCGCGCAGCGTCGGCAGCCGCAGCAGTGAAAAGTCCAGCACCGGCGAGCCGGTCCGGCGGGCATGAATCACGTAAAGCGTCATCGAGATCGAGCCGCCCAGGACAAGGGCCGCGATGGTGCTCCAGGGCAGCAGATTGAGGCCGGCGACCGACAGGCCGAAGGCGATGCCGGCAAGCCCGACGCCCGCGAGCACCATGCCGTAGAGATCGAACTTCTCCTGCGTCTCGCTCTTGATGGGATCGATGAACTTCAAGGCCATGAAAATGCCGAGCAGCCCGATCGGGATGTTGATCAGGAAGATCCAGTGCCACGACGCGTAAGTCGTGATGAAGCCGCCAAGCGGCGGGCCGATCACGGGACCGATCAGGGCAGGGACCGTCACCCACGCCATTGCGTTGACCAGCGCGCTCTTGTCGACAGAGCGCAACAGCACCAGACGCCCGACCGGCGTCATCATCGCGCCGCCCATGCCTTGCAGGATGCGCGCGAACACGAAATCGGTCACCGAGCCCGACAGCGCGCAGCCCACCGAGCCGATCATGAACACGCCGACCGCAATCGCGAACACCATGCGCGCGCCGAACCTGTCGGCGGTCCAGCCGCTCGCCGGGATGAACACCGCGAGCGACAGCAGGTAGGAGGTGATCGCAAGCTTCAGCGTCAGCGGGCTGGTGCCGATGTCGGCCGCGATCGCCGGCAGCGAGGTGGCGATGACGGTGGAGTCCATGTTCTCCATGAAGAGAGCAGTGGCCACGATCAGCGGGATGATGCGTTGCTTGTCGACCATGACGGATTGGTAATGGAAATCGGAAGGAGGTGCGAGGATTGCGGCTTAACACCGCCACCGGCGCCCGACCATTGCGGATCAACGCATAGCACCTAAATCCTGCGTGACGCCGGAGCGTTCTTCCTATTGGGGCTCGCTGCCGGAGAGGGACACGGCCTCTCGCTCCATCGTCATTCCGGGGCGCGCCATTTGGCGCGAGCCCGGAATCCATTGGACCGCAGGGGCTGCTGAGCGATGGATTCCGGGCTCGCGACTTGGTCGCGCCCCGGAATGGCGGTGGGGATGGCTATCCCCGCTGAATCGACGCAAAAAAGCCTGTGCATGGCTGGCCAGCGGTCCGATTTGCTTTGATTCGTCACGCGGCCGTGCTATCGACCCGCGTCAACCCCACCGATGGGCTCCGAATCCCCGGCGATGCCGCAAGGCACGCCGAGGGTGGCGCTCATCCATACTTATTTGCGGCACGGCCGCAGGAAGGAGTTGGCAGATGGCCACGGTGCAACTTCAGGGCATCCGCGAAGCCTTTACGTTCGACGACGTGCTGTTGAAGCCCGGCCTGTCCGACGTCATGCCGGGCGAGGTCGACATTCGCTCCCGCGTCACCCGCGCCATTCCGCTCAACATCCCGATCATGGCCTCCGCCATGGACACCGTCACCGAGGCCCGCATGGCGATCGCCATGGCGCAGGCCGGCGGTCTCGGCGTCATCCACCGCAATTTCGATCCCGAAGGCCAGGCCGCTCAGGTGCGGCAGGTCAAGCGCTTCGAGTCCGGCATGGTGGTGAACCCCCTCACCATCAGCCCCGAAGCCACGCTCGACGACGCGCTCAAGCTGATGAGCGATCACGGCATCTCCGGCATTCCCGTCGTCACCGGTGCCGGCAAGAACACGCCCGGCAAGCTGGTCGGCATCCTCACCAACCGTGACGTGCGCTTTGCCACCGACCGCCGGCAGAAAGTCTCGGAGCTGATGACGCACGAGAAGCTCGTGACGGTGCGCGAGAATGTCAGCCAGGACGAAGCCCGACGGATGCTGCACCATCATCGCATCGAGAAGCTGCTCGTGGTGGATGAGCAGTATCGCTGCGTCGGCCTGATCACCGTGAAGGACATGGAGAAGGCGGTCGCCCATCCGCTCGCCTGCAAGGACGCCCAGGGGCGCCTCCGCGTCGCCGCCGCCACCACCGTCGGTGACACCGGCTTCGAGCGCACCGAGCGCCTGATCGATGCCGGCGTCGACCTCGTCGTCGTCGACACCGCACACGGGCATTCGCGTCACGTGCTGCACGCGGTGAACCGCATCAAGCGTCTCTCCAACTCCGTGCAGGTCGTCGCCGGCAACGTCGCGACGTCAGAGGGCGCGCAGGCGCTGATCGATGCGGGTGCCGATTGCATCAAGGTCGGCATCGGCCCGGGCTCGATCTGCACCACGCGCATCGTCGCCGGCGTCGGCGTGCCGCAGCTCACCGCGATCATGGATGCGGTGGAAGCGGCGAAGAAGTCCGACATCCCCGTCATCGCCGACGGCGGCATCAAGTTCTCCGGCGATCTGGCCAAGGCGCTTGCCGCCGGCGCCGACATCGCCATGGTCGGCTCGCTGCTCGCCGGTACCGACGAGACTCCCGGCGAAGTGTTCCTGTGGCAGGGCCGTTCCTACAAGGCCTATCGCGGCATGGGCTCGGTCGGCGCGATGGCGCGCGGCTCGGCCGACCGCTACTTCCAGCAGGACATCAAGGACTCGCTCAAGCTCGTCCCGGAGGGCATCGAAGGGCAGGTGCCTTACAAAGGCCCCGTCGGCAATGTCATGCACCAGCTCGCCGGCGGCCTGCGTGCCGCGATGGGTTATGTCGGTGCCAAGGACATGAAGGAACTGCACGAGAAGGCGAATTTCGTCCGCATCACCGGCGCAGGCCTGCGCGAAAGCCACGTTCACGACGTGACCATCACCCGCGAGGCGCCGAACTATCCGGGCGGGGGCTAGTCTTCGGCTCTCGTCCGTTCCGCTCTTTCGTTCGTCATGGCCGGGCTTGACCCGGCCATCCACGTCTTGGGTCTTGCTTTGCGGCCTCGTGGATGCCCGGGACAAGCCCGGGCATGACGATGGAGAATCGGCGCGTTCCTTAAACCTCGTCATTGCAAGCGAAGCAATCCAGTCCTTTTGTATTGACGAGCCTTGCTGCCTCCGCTTCCGTCGTCGACAAGCAATCAGGAGGAAGCCATCATGTCCCAAGCAAAACGCATCGTTCTCGCCGCACGTCCCGTCGGCGAACCAAAATCATCTGATTTCCGCTTAGAGGAATTCGCCGTCCCGACGCCCGGCGCGGGCGAAGTTCTGCTGCGCACGATCTGGCTGTCGCTGGATCCCTACATGCGCGGGCGCATGAGCGATGGTCCATCCTATGCCGCGCCGGTGCCGGTCGGCGGCGTGATGGAAGGCGAGGCGGTGAGCGAGGTCGCGGCCTCCAACAATCCTGACTTCGCCAAGGGCGACATCGTGCGTGCACGCACGGGCTGGCAGACGCATGCGATCTCGAATGGCAAGGGGTTGATCAAGGTCGATCCGAAGCTTGGTCCGATCTCGACCTCGATCGGCGTGCTCGGCATGCCGGGCATGACCGCGTACACGGGCCTGCTCGACATCGGCAAGCCGCAGGAAGGCGAGACTGTCGTCGTCGCCGGTGCGTCGGGCGCGGTCGGCTCTGCGGTGGGACAGATCGCGAAGATCAAGGGCGCACGCGCGGTCGGGATCGCCGGCGGCAAGGACAAGTGCGACTACGTGGTGAAGGAGCTCGGCTTCGATGCCTGCATCGATCACCGCGATCCTGACCTCGCGGCCAAGCTGAAGGATGCCTGCCCGAAAGGCATCGACGTCTATTTCGAGAATGTCGGCGGCGCCGTGTTCGAGGCGGTGTTCCCGCTGCTCAATCCCTTCGCCCGCGTGCCGGTGTGCGGGCTGATCGCCCATTACAACGACACCGAAGCCAAGCCGCCGAAATGGGCGGCATCGATGATGCGTGCGACGCTGACCAAGCGGCTGACGTTCCGCGGCTTCATCGTCTCGGACTTCGCCTCGCGTCACGGCGACTTCCTGCGCGACATGTCCGGCTGGGTCCAGGGCGGCAAGGTGAAGTACAAGGAGTTCGTGACCGAGGGCCTCGAGAGCGCTCCCGGCGCGTTCATGGGCCTGCTGAAGGGCGCCAATTTCGGCAAGCAACTGGTCCGGGTCGGGCCGGACAAGGCTTAGAACTGCCAAGCCTGAACCGTCTCCAGTGTGCCTGCGACGTCTGATAGTTGCACCGGTGTCACACCCCTGACACCGGTGGTTAACAAAGCGTTACCGATCGGCAACACCTTCCCGCAAAAACCCGCTTGTGTGACCGAGGGTTCATTGACCTCAGGGCGAAGGCATTGAATCATTGCGCATATTTAGGGCGTTGCGATGTTTGAGATCGGTATTTTCTGCGTCATCCTGTTGGCTGCCGGCTACTGGGCGGCCATGTATGTCATGGGCCGCCATGACGACGTCATCCACGGCAAGTTCGTGCGCGCCGATGAGGAGGGCGAGTTCGTCACTCCCGTGATACCGACGCCTCCACCGCCGTTTCCGAAACGTCCAGTCAAGGCTGCGCAGGCGGCCAGTGTCCAGCCCGCGAAGGCCGACGTTCCGCCGGTGAGCAGCGAGGCGCTGCAGTCTTTGCTCGCCGCGATCCAGCAGGACCTCAAGAGCGTCGCCTGAGGCCGCGCGTCAATGCTCGCCGCCCATCTGGGCGAACAGCTCCTCGATGTCGATATCGACCTGCCCCGCGGCGCGGACGTGGCGGACTTCAAAGCTGTCAGGGGCGAAGCGGTACTCGACGAGACCGGTCTCCTTGATCGCGATCCGGTCCTGGCGCTGATCGTTGATCTTGAAGCCGGCCGATGGCGCCCAGACGTGCCTGACGTGATGGAATGTGAAGTCGCGGCGCTGGTGCACATGACCGCTGGCGATGAGGCGCAGATCAACCTTGCCAAACATCTCGATCAGCCGCGCGCGCGCCGGCTGCGGCACGTAGCGGATCGAGGTCTCCGGGAGTTCAGGATCGTCGGGCAGGTTGAGAAACAGCGGCTTGTGGATGAACAGCGCGACCGGCTTGCCGTTCACGCGCGAAAGCTCCGAAGCGAGCCAGTCGAATTGCTCGGCCTCGAATGCGAGGCCTGAATTCATGACGAGCGAGTTGAGGCCGATGAAGCGCCAGCCGGCGGCCTCGAACGACCAATGATCTTCGCCGATGATGTCGCAAAATTGCCGGCGGTGCGGTTCCGCGATCGGCGGCCTCGGCGCAGGTCCGAGCGCGGTCGGGTTGTCGCCGATGTCGTGATTGCCGGGGATGTAGCGGCACTCGACCGGAAGGGCCGCGTGCAGGCGCTTCGCAAATTCGACATCGGCGGGGCTGCTCGGGCCGTCGAACGACACATCGCCGGTGTTGATCACGAGATCCGGCCTGCTTGCGTCGATGTGCTCGCTGACGCGATGGAAGTTCGCGACCAGGCCGGGAAAGCGCTGGCCGAGATGCGTGTCTGAAATCTGGGTGATGCGGAATTCCGACATGCGCGAACTATCATCCGGCCAAACGTCGGAACGATGACGCGCGCGCAAAATCCGCGATGAAACAAAGTTTAAAGCGGGCAACGTTTAAAGCACGCGATAGCGGATCGCGCGGGCGGCTTGTCAACTCTCGCAAAAGGGTCGGGGGACCGGAACGCCGTGCCATTTCTCCGATTGTCAGCAGGAGACGTCGCGGCTAATGACGGTCCGCGGGCATGCCGCCTCACGGGAAAGTTCCGATGTCTGTTCAAATGGTTTTGCTGCCGGTCTTCGTGCAGGTCGGGCTCACCTTCGCGCTGCTGATCGGCATGGTGTTCGGGCGCCGGAAGGCGCTGGTCTCGGGGCAGACCAGGATCCGCGACATTGCGCTCGGCGAGCCGAACTGGCCCAAGGGCGCCACACAGATCGCCAATTGCTACCGCAACCAGTTCGAGCTGCCGGTGCTGTTCTACGCCCTGATCGCGCTGGCGCTGCCGCTGCGCCACGCCGATCTCTTCATTGTGCTGATGTCCTGGGTGTTCGTCGTGACACGCTTTGCCCATGCCGGCGTATTCGTCACCTCGAACGATCTTGGCCGGCGCTCGACGGTCTGGCTTGCCGGCGTGCTCGTGCTGCTGGCGATGTGGATCTACTTCGCCCTGAAAATCCTGTTGCTGATCTAGGCGCTTGCTCGCCAATCCTGATCTGAAAGATTCAAATGACTCCCGCTGCCCGGCTGTCCGCAGCCATCGAACTGATCGACACCATCGAGAAGGACCGCGTGCCCGCCGCCAAGGCGCTGAAGGAGTGGGGCACCGCGCACCGCTTCGCCGGCTCCGGCGACCGTGCCGCGATTGCCGGCCTCGTCTGGGACGTGCTGCGCCGTTATGCCTCGAGCGCGTATTTGATGGAGTCGGATACGGCACGCGCGCGCCTGATCGGCATGCTCCGCCTCGAGCGGAACATGGACACCGCGACCATCGCCGCCCTGTTCGACGGCAGCCGCTTCGCCCCCGAGCCGCTGACGGAGGCCGAGCAGGCCGCGCTCGATCATCGCTCCCTGAAGGATGCACCCGCCGCTGTTGCCGGCGACTATCCGGAATGGCTGGATTCTCATCTCGCCAAGGTGTTCGGAGAGGACCGCGCCGCGGAGGCGGCGGCGATGGCGAGCCGGGCGCCGCTCGACCTGCGCGTCAACACGTTAAAATCCAATCGCGACAAGGTGCTGAAGGCACTTGCTCATCTTCATGCGAAACCGACGCATTGGTCGCCAAATGGCCTGCGCATCGAGCTTTCGGCCGATGCACGCAACCCCGGCATCCAGGCCGAAGAGGATTTCATCAAGGGCAGCGTTGAAGTGCAGGATGAAGGATCGCAGCTTGCGGCGCTGTTCACCGCGGCAAAACCCGGCGAGCAGGTGATCGATCTCTGCGCCGGTGCCGGCGGCAAGACACTCGCGCTGGCGGCCATGATGCAGGGCAAGGGCCGGCTGATCGCGACCGACAGCGACAAGCGCCAGCTCGCCCCGATCCACGAACGCCTGTCGCGCGCCGGCGTACACAATGCCGACGTGCGCACGCCCAAGGGCGAGACCGATACGCTCACGGATATCCACGCGTCCGCCGATCTCGTCGTGATCGACGCGCCCTGCACCGGAACCGGAACCTGGCGCCGCAACCCGGATGCCAAATGGCGCATGCGCCCCGGCGCGCTCGAGATCCGCCTGAAGGACCAGGCCGAGGTGCTCGCGCGGGCGGTTCCGCTGGTGAAGCAGGGGGGCCGCATCGCCTACATCACCTGCTCGGTGCTGGTCGAGGAGAATGGCGAGCAGGTGAGGGCCTTCGTCGCGAAGCATCCGGAGTTTTCGATTGTGCCGCCGGATGAGACCGCAAGCGTGCTCTGGGACAAGGCCGAGGCGTTTGCCGACGCCGCGCTGCAATCGCCCGAGGGCTGGCTGATGACCCCGCGCCGCACCGGCACAGATGGGTTCTTCGTCTCGGTTTTGAAAAAGGTCTCGTAGGGTGGGCAAGGGCGCTCTTGCGCCGTGCCCACCATCTCTCACGTCACGATGAATTGGTGGGCACGCTGCGCTTTGCCCACCCTACGGCACCGCGCGTCTGACAGCGCAAACAAAAACCCCGCGAACCGGATTCCGGTCGCGGGGTCTTTCGAACTCAACGATCTGCCGGTACGTCCGTGGTCAGATCGCGAATGTCGGGGCTGCTAGCCGGCGCGGAGGTTGTCGGCCGAGGACTTGCCGCTGCGGCGGTCCGCAACGATGTCGAAGGAGACCTTCTGGCCCTCGTTGAGGGTCGACAGACCGGCGCGCTCGACGGCGCTGATGTGAACGAAGACGTCCTTTGCGCCGTCATCCGGCTGGATGAAGCCAAAGCCCTTTTGGTTGTTGAACCACTTCACGGTGCCCATTGCCATAGTCATTTCCTTTCAATTGACGATGCACTCAGGAGGACAAATGCGCGATATTCGCGCCCACGTCCCGATTGGTCGATTTTGGAGAAATACCTGAAACGTGCTCGCCCATTGGAAATGAGACGGAGCGGCCCAGTCGTTCGGCCAAGGATCGATGTTCACAATCTAGCGATTTTTTTGGGCGACTTCAAGGCGGCGCGCGCTCGCGGCGAGCCACCGATACTTTGCTATTTTGCGCTGCACACCTTGAAGGATAGTTCCATCAATCGACGATGAAGAGCGTCGCGCCCAAAGCCGTCGACGAGCGATGCGCGGCGTCGCCGAAATCCGACACCTGGTAGCTCATGCCGGGCGTCAGCTTGAACTTGCGCCCGTCGCGCAGCTCGCTGTCGAGCTCGCCTGCGAGCACGTAGAGCACGTGGCCGCGATCGCACCAGTGATCGGCCAGATAGCCCGGCGAGTACTCCACCATCCGCACGCGGAGATCGCCGATATTGAGCGTGCGCCATTTGGCTTCGCCGGTTTCGCCAGGATGCGTGGTCGCCTCGACCTTGCTCCAGTCGGTGACGGTGAAAGCCGAGGTGGGGAGTTTCATGGGGAGGGTCCTGTTTCAGCGCCGGCGGGCGCAGTGTTAGCCCAGGCTCGTCCAACAGTCTCCGTCATTGCGAGCGAAGCGAAGCAATCCAGGACTGCATCCGCGGAAAGATTCTGGATTGCTTCGCTTCGCTCGCAATGACGGGGAGAGGCCAGCGCTCAATGCGGCAGATGGTTCGCCGATCCCTGCACGATCAGCCCGGCATCATTCACCCGCAGATATTCGCAGATCTTCTTGCCCCGCTCGTTCTCGTAAAACACCACGACGCTGTCGGGGCTGACGAACACGCCGATCAACGTGAAGTGCAGCTCCGGCAGCAGGGCGAGCGCCTTGCCCCAATAGGCCCGCAACGCATCCTTGCCGCGCACGGTGCCGCTGGCGTCGAACCCCATCGCGGGGATGCGATCCGAGGTCATCACGGTGGCGTCGTCGTAGAGCGTCAGCACGCGCTCGAGATCGCGCGCGTTCCAGGCCTCGACCCAGGTGCGGCCGAGCGCGGCAAGCGTTGATGGCTGATGAAGTCTCGACATGGCGTTCTCCCTGATCGGCCCCATTGCGTAGGCGGGGCAATTAGGTCAATAATACTTACCTATATCCATTTGTCCATGCTCAAAGAAGCATGTGGGCGCGCGCCCTCGCGCGGTTGCGGGCCAGGGGCTCATCGCGTATTGGCTTGCCATGACAGCAGCACAGAACGACCGCTCCGCGTCGACGCCCTCGGTGGCCTCGGCGCACGACAAGATTCTCATCGTCGACTTCGGCAGCCAGGTGACGCAGCTGATCGCGCGTCGCGTGCGCGAGGACGGCGTCTATTGCGAGATCGTCCCGTTCAACAAGGCCGAAGAGGCCTTCAAGGAGATGAAGCCGAAAGCGGTGATTCTCTCCGGCGGCCCCGAGTCGGTGCATGAGGCAGGCTCCCCCCGCGCGCCGCAATTGATCTTCGCCTCCGGCGTGCCCGTGATGGGCATCTGCTACGGCCAGATGACCATGGCCGAGCAGTTAGGGGGCACCGTCGAGGGCGGCCATCACCGCGAATTCGGCCGCGCCGATGTCGAGGTCAAGGCCGAGAGCAAGCTGTTCGAGGACGTCTGGTCGTCAGGCAGCAAGAACCAGGTCTGGATGAGCCATGGCGACCGCATCACGAAAATGCCGCCGGGCTTCTCCGTGGCCGGCACCTCGCCGAACGCGCCCTTCGCGATCATCCAGGACGAGACGCGCAAATATTACGGCCTGATGTTCCATCCCGAAGTGGTGCACACGCCCGACGGCGCAAAACTGATCCGCAATTTCGTCCGCAAGATCGCCGGCCTGTCCGGCGACTGGACCATGCGCGCCTTCCGCGAGGAGGAGATCGCCAAGATCCGCGCGCAGGTCGGCAAGGGCAAGGTGATCTGCGGCCTCTCTGGCGGCGTGGACTCGGCCGTTGCTGCCGTGCTGATCCACGAAGCCATCGGCGACCAGCTCACCTGCGTGTTCGTCGATCACGGATTGATGCGCCTCAACGAGGCCGAGCAGGTCGTCGACCTGTTCCGCCACCACTACAACATCCCGCTCGTGCACGTGGATGCGTCCAGGCAATTCCTGGGCGAGCTCGCAGGCGTCACCGATCCCGAAACCAAGCGCAAGACCATCGGCCGCCTCTTCATCGAGGTGTTCGAAAAGGAGGCGAAGAAGATTGGCGGCGCCGATTTCCTCGCGCAAGGCACGCTCTATCCTGATGTGATCGAGAGCGTCTCCTTCACCGGCGGCCCCTCGGTCACCATCAAGTCGCACCACAATGTCGGCGGGCTGCCCGAACGCATGAACATGAAGCTCGTCGAGCCCCTGCGCGAGCTGTTCAAGGACGAGGTCCGCAAGCTCGGGCGCGAGCTCGGCCTGCCCGAAATCTTCGTCGGCCGCCATCCGTTCCCGGGCCCCGGCCTCGCCATCCGCTGCCCCGGCGAGATCACCAAGGACAAGCTCGACATCCTGCGCCGGGCCGACGCCGTCTACATCGACCAGATCCGCAAGCACGGCCTCTACGACGACATCTGGCAGGCCTTCGCCGTGCTGCTCCCGGTCAAGACGGTCGGCGTCATGGGCGACGGCCGCACGTACGATTATGTGGTCGGCCTGCGCGCCGTCACCTCCACCGACGGCATGACCGCGGACTTCTACCAGTTCGACATGAAGTTCCTCGGCGAGACCGCGACGCGCATCATCAACGAGGTGAAGGGCGTGAACCGGGTGGTGTATGACGTGACCAGCAAGCCGCCGGGGACGATTGAGTGGGAGTAGCACCAAGCCAAATCGCTGGGCCGGGGCTAGGTGCGCGCGGCACGAGAACTGGTTGCTTTTGGTAACTTGGGCTTGCGCTCAGCGCCGAAGTATCTCAGTCTTTTGCGCCGAATGTGGATCTATCGCGCTGCAATCACCCAATCGATGCGCGAGGATCATATTCGCCAGATTTGGGAACCACGCTATTGCAGACCCCCCTCAACGCGTCCGCCAGTACTGCCGGAGCATTGCTCTCAGGCTCGATTTTTGAGGTACCGCAGTTCCAGCGAGAGTATTCTTGGGAAGAAGATGAAGTAGAGGAGTTCTGGAATGATCTGAGTAACGGCCTCGACTCGGACTCCTATTTTCTTGGTCTTGTGATTCTCACCGAGGAGGTCGGGAGAAAGCACGTTGTTGATGGTCAGCAGCGTCTGATTACCCTCAGCCTGCTCGCAAACGCAATCTACTTTGAGGCTCACGCCCGAGGACGAACTGCGCTTGCCGATCGCATTCGCGCGGACTTTCTGAAATCTATCGATTACGATTCTGACGAAACGAATCCTCGCGTCGTGCTTTCGGACGAATCCGACAATAGAACTTTCCAAGCGATTTTAGAGACCGGAGAGGTCTCCGATGAGGAAGGGGATGAGGGGTCAGTCTCGCGGCGCCTTGCGCAATCCTACAATTTCTTGAAGACGAAGTTACAAGAAGATCTAACGAGCGACCCCTTTAGGCGGCTCGGCAAGTGGACCGAATTTCTGACTCACAGAGTTTATTTCGCTGTGTTCATTCATCCTGATCCGTCGTCAGCTTATCAAGTTTACGAAGTGATCAACACTCGTGGCAAGGAGTTGACGACAGCTGATCTTCTCAAGAATTACGTTCTGAGCCAGACACCTCCGCCCCAAAGAAAAGCTCGTTACCGTGAATGGCAACGCATCTCAGGGCAATTCTTGCAGGACTCGTCTAGCACGTTTGTTCAGTACATACGTCACTCTGTTACGGTTCAGAGTGGCCACATTCTCCCTAAAGACCTTTTTGGCTTTCTCGCCAATCGAGTGAAGCATCAAGGAAAGAAGCCTCCGAATCCTGACGAGCTCGTGCGTCTGCTCAAGCGGTACCTGCCGCTCTATTTGCAGATGATTGACCCGACCTCGGCCGGGCCTGCTGATTTGGAGGCGCTCAAGGTTTTTTCTGCGCTGAACGCGCTAAGCGTGATTGCTGTGCGCCCAATCTTGCTTGCGGTAGCGAACACAAAAGATCCGCTGGAAGGTATGGAGTATATCCTTCGACTGGTTGTGCGGAGAATAGTTGTTGGAAACTTGGGCACCGGTAACGTCGAGAGACGTTTCGGCGAAGCGGCGCGAAAGGTCTATGAGGCGAAGACCTGGACTGTACTCGTGGATGACCTCAAGGACCTCAATCCTTCCAAGGAAGAATTTGTCAATCAGGTGGAAAGGCGTTCTTTCAATAAAGCAGTTCTGGGTTTCCTTAGGCGTTCGGTACTTGCAGCGACGATTACGCCGGATAATTTTGGTGTGCTGCATTTTGTGAGACCTAGATCAAATGCCGAGTGGGAGGGAATGAGCGAGGAAGATGGTGCGTTTTGGGGTGCGACGATCGGCAATACATTCGTCGCTGATTTGGAGCGACGGCCGAAGGGGGCTGCGGACTGGGAGGGATTCAAGCAACACATGCTTCCGCACGCAGTGCCAACTGAATGGAGATCTCGCCTCAAGCGGATTCAGGATTGGGATGCCGCAGCAGTCGAGGCTTTAGGTAAGGAACTAGCCAAAGCCGCCGGCAAGATTTGGTACCCGTAGAGCGATCTATGGATCAATTAGAGCTACAGCGGCGCCTGATAAGTGTTTTGGATCGACAGGTCGCGTGCGATTCATTGAATGCGCTCGTTTCGGCGATGAAGCCGGATCCAGCCACGGTCGCGTTGGATGAGACCGCCATTGGGCTAGATGCAAATGTGTTTCTGCGGCTTGCGAGTCATACGAAGAGCGCAGACATAATCGATTATCTCGGGTCGCGACATACAGCCCCGCTAATTCTTCCTGGGCAGGCCATACAAGAGTTCTGGAACAACCAGTTGCAGGTTGTTGACACTGTTGCTGCGACATTGCGCAAGCAGTTCGAGAGCTTCAAATCTTCACTCGCAAAAGTCGATTCGAATTTTGGGGATTACGTCGAGCAGATCGAGGGTCTTCTTGATCAGTTCAGCGACGAGCATGGGCACGTCTATGAAGAGGCGACAGTTAGAAGAACTTTATCGCTCTTGGAGGTTCTGACTCGGAAGGCGTCGGTATCTTACGCGCCGCGCGCGCCATTTCATGATATCGGTATTCTTAGGAAAAAGACTAAGACCCCTCCGGGATTTCGAGACGACGGAGACGGTGATTTCTATATATGGGTCGATCTGTTGATAGGCCTTCTCCAGGCTCAACTGGAAGGAGGCAACTATCAGCGGGTAGTTTTGGTCTCGCTTGACAAAAAAGTAGATTGGAGCCGCGCCGGCGTAGCGCATCCAATTTTGGTGGCAGAGGTTCGCGCCTTGCTACAGGTTCCTTTTGAAATTTGGACGATTGAGAAGTTGGCCAAGGAAATTGCGTTAGTTGCCTAAGTAGCTAGATTTCCCCATCGTACTCTTCCTTTCCAAGACTTGGACGCACCGAAACGCGCCGTGCTTGAGCCGCGGAGTTGTACTGCCTTGCGAACTCACCGCAGGTGCTCAATACTCGCGCTGTTCGGTGACACTTAATCCGCGTGAGGTATTCGGCCAGAGAAGACGATTTTGCAGATGATTACATATAAGCGCGTTGGGTGGACTAGCCGCAAGGCGTAATCCACCATCTCTACCGCGTCATGCGAATAGATGGCGGGTTACGCTGCTAATCCGCCCTACGAGCTGCAGCGCCAAGGCATGATCCGAAAAAGCTCGAAGCGGTTCTCCGGGATGATCATGCGTAAACCAAGAGCCTACAGCGATAACGATTCATCCAGATCTCATCACGTTTCAGGACCGGATCTCCTGCGCGATCTCCCACATATGACCGGACGGGTCGGCGAACGCGGCGGTGCGACGCCCCCAGGGACGATCGGTGGGGCCGTTCACCAGCTCGACGCCGTTTTGCCGGAGCTTGGCGCAGGCTTGATCGACATCGGCGACCCGAATGGTCATGAGCATGCGTGGCCCAGTGCTTGAAGCTGCCGGCACCACCGGCTCCACGAGCTGAGGCGCCTGGCTCTTCTGCAGCAAATTGACCATCACGCCACCGAGCCCGATCACGCTGCACACAGCATCGGAATAGATCGGTCTGGCGTCAAACACGGCGTCGTAGAAGGCCCTCGTGCGCGCGAGGTCATCGACGAACAGCGTCACGCACTCCAGATTGTTCAAGCCGTTCATTCGCGGTGCCTCGGTTGATTGTTCAGCTGGCGTTTTGTGACAAAGGATAACAACGCATTTGAATACAGTGCATTCAATAAGCAGGGATGTCTGCTGCTTGGGAGCCGCGCGTGCGATAGGTAGCGAAGCGAAGGCCATCGCGAGTGCAAATGAGGAGGATGGGCATTGCTGCGATCCAGTCATCCCACGAGCCGCATCAGACCGGCCCACGCACCGGATTGAAGACCTTGATCCCGGCGAAGTCCTTTTCGTTATCCGTCACCACGACGCAGTCGTTCGCATCGGCCACTGCGGCGATGATCATGTCGAGCGCGCTTCGCGGTTTGCCCCCCGTTTTGCCTTCGGCCATCAGCCATGCCCAAACCAGTCCCGCCTTGTCGTCGAAGGACAGGATGCGGCCGGCGAAAAGCGCCTGCGGTCCTTCAGGCCCAGAAAACCATTTTTCGAGGATGTCGCGCTTCTTGCCGCGCGGCTTCTCCAGAATGCCGCGGTGGATTTCGCCGACGGTCAACGCCGTGATGAACAGATCCTCGTCGCGTTGCATCGACATCCAGGACAGCAGCGATTCCGATGGCCGCGGTTTGACGACGTTGCTGATGATGTTGGTGTCGAGGAGGTAGCGCGTCACAGGTCGACCTTGCGCCCCTTGTCGCGGGGACGGGAAAGATCGAGATCGGCTCCCACGAGCGGTGAGCGACGCAACGCGGCGAGGATGCCGCCGGGCGTCGGCGGTTCGCCCGCGATCGACTTGCTCACGGCCGCGCGAAGCTCCGCGGCCTCGGGTGTATCCTCCGACAAACGTCGCGCGAACGAACGGATCAGATCGCGGTCGGCATCCCGTCCGAGCACTTCGAAGCGTGCCAACCCGCGCTTGCCGAGGCGGGAGCGATAATTCTGGATGGCGCGCTTCTGCGAATTTCCCATGATACGTTCCAAGGTATTTCCAGTAATATAGCCAGAAATATACGTCCGCGCAAGGAGGCCCCTTGCGGAGGGGCACATATGGATGCATGTGAGTTGCAATGATCCTCAAGCAGCTCATTCCGCTCAAGGTAACCGATCTGGACGGGCTCGCTACGCTGTTGGCGCGGGCCGAGAGGCTTGCGAGCCGATGTGATGTAGCCGCGGACGATGCGGCGCTGGCTGAATTCGGCGACGTTGATCCGACGGATTGGTCCGCCTCGGCCGTGGAGGCTCTCACACGTAAGTCTGAAGCATTGAGGCTCTCGACCACGGTCACCCTCGATGCAACGAAGGACGCCAAGCTGGTCAGCTCGAAGAACCGCCAAACCGCAAGATCGGTCGAGCACATGAGGCCCGTCCGCGACTAACTCAAGCCGCCACGGAGGAGGCACGATGACGGCGGCCTTGCAAAACTATCAGGCGCGGATGCGGCGGGTGCTGGACCATATCGACCGGCATCTCGACGCTGATCTCGACCTGGCAGCCTTGAGCGCCGTTGCGGCCTTCTCGAAATTCCATTTCCACCGGCAGTTCACGGCGACCTTCGGCCTGTCAGTGCATCGCTATGTCCAGCTCGCCCGCATGAAGCGCGCGTCCTATCGGCTGGCCTATATGGATGCCCTCGATGTCACCGAGATCGCGATGGATGCCGGTTACGACGCACCCGATGCCTTCGCCCGCGCGTTTCGGCAACGGTTCGGGCAATCGCCGTCGTCGTTCCGGAAATCGCCGGACTGGGAGTCGTGGCTTGCGGCCTTCGGGCCTCTCGATACCGCCAGGAGCAAGCTCATGAAGACAGACTATAGCAGTGACGACGTGACGATCCGCGAGGTGCCGACCACGAAGGTGGCGATCATGGAGCATCGGGGGAGCCCGGCGACGCTTGGCGCCACCATCCAGCGCTTCATCGCCTGGCGCAAGGCGCGCGGCCTGCACCCCAGCACGAGCCCGACCTTCACCGTCTGGCGGTCCGAACGCAGCCCTGCGTCACCGGCCGATTACAGCACGGACCTCTGTGTCGGCACCGACCAGCCGATCGCGGCGAACGCCGAAGGGATCAAGGCCGGCGAGATCCCCGGCGGACGCTGCGCCGTGCTGCGCGTGGTCGGCTACACCGATAATCTCGAGCCGGCCGCGCTCTATCTCTATCGCGACTGGCTTCCGGCCAGCGGCGAGGAGGCGCGCGACTTCCCGCTCTACTGCCAGCGGCTGAGCTTCTTCCCGGAGGTGCCCGAGCATGAAACGGTCGCGGAGCTGTTTCTGCCGCTGAAATGACGCCGCTGCCCCTGAGGAGCCCGCCAAAGGCGGGCGCCTCGAAGGATGGCCGCGGAGAGAAGGCCGTTCAATTGTCTCAGTTGCAGTCATCCCGCCCGCGACAGCGATTGATCCAACCCGCGAAGACCAACGTTTCCTGAGTGCCTTGCCAGTGCTGAATGGTGGAATGTCCGCCGTCATCCTCCTGGTCGCGGGCCGGCAACTCCGATCGGTGGGAAATCCGCATGAAGCCAGAGCCGTCGCCATCGACCGTGTATTTCGACGGATCCTGCCCGCTGTGCCGGGCTGAGATCGGATATTACCGCCGCACCGATCAGGACGGTGCCCTGTGTTTTGTCGATGTTTCCGAGCCCGGCGCGCCGGTCCCGGACGGGGTGACCCAGCAGCGCGCGATGCAACGGTTCCACGTTCGTGCCGGCGATGGCCGCCTGCTCTCGGGCGCGGCGGCGTTCGTCGAGGTCTGGTCGCGTCTGCCCCGATGGCGCTTGGCGGCACGTGTCGCGTCGCTGCCGGGCGCGTTGGCTGTCCTCGAGTTCGGCTATCGGATCTTCCTGCCGGTCCGTCCCCTGATCTCCCGTCAATTCGGTCGCGCCTTGCGGCTCACATCCGGCGGCAAAGGCGCCCACAGCGCGTGAGCGGGCCATTCGTCTCTCAAGGTCCGGTTGCCGGCGTCGCAATGGATCTGGCGTCGTTTCCGCAAGCCGGCGTCGCCGTCGTGTTCGGCGCCGGCGGCGGCATCGGGTCGGCCTTGCGCGAGGCCATCGCGGCGTCCGGCCGCTTCACCGAGGTGGTCGCATTCAGTCGCAGCACGCAGCCGTCGATCGACCTCCTCGACGAGGACAGCCTCGAACGTGCCGCGGTGTTCGCCGCCGAGCGGGGCGAGTTGCGTCTCGTGATCGATGCGACGGGGTTTCTGCACGATGATCGCCAGGCCCCCGAGAAAAGCTTGCGCCAGCTCGATGCCGCCAACCTGGCGCGATCCTTCGCGCTGAACGCGATCGGGCCCGCGCTGATCATGAAGCATCTGCTGCCGCGGTTGCCGCGTTCGGGCAAGGCCGTGTTCGCAACGTTGTCGGCCCGGCTCGGCAGTATCGGCGATAACAGGCTGGGCGGCTGGTATTCCTACCGGGCCTCCAAGGCCGCCCTCAACCAGCTGGTGCGCACCGCTGCGGTCGAGCTGGCGCGCAGATCTCCGGATGCGCTCTGTATCGCGTTGCATCCCGGCACGGTCGCCACGCCGCTGACCGATCCCTTCGCGGCGACGGGGTTGCAGTCGCATTCGCCGCCGGCGGCGGCGCGCCATCTGCTTGCGGTGGTCGATCAGCTCACGCGCGAGGCCAGCGGCGGCTTCTTCGACTGGCGCGGTCATCCCGTGCCCTGGTGATCGCGCAACCGATCCGCGGCACGCCACCGCTACGCGTTCCGCGACATCTTCTCGAACTTCTTCACCAGCCGCTCGCGCTTCAGCCGCGACAGCCGCTGGATCCAGAACATCCCGTCGAGCTGGTCGATCTCGTGCTGATGGCACACGGCGCGCAACGCCTCCGACTCTTCGGTGTGCGAGATGCCGTCGAGATCCTGATAGCTGATCCGCACGCGGGCGTGGCGCTGCACCTCGTCATTGACGCCGGGCATCGAGACGCTGCCTTCCCTATGCAGGATCATCTCCGGCGAGGCCCATTCGATCGCGGGATTGACGTAGGTCTGCGGCCCGACCTTCGCATCGAGCTCGAGCACGACGACGCGCAGGGGCACGCCGATATGCGGCGCCGTGATCCCGATGCCGGGGGCGGCGCGCATCGTCTCCAGCAGGTCGGCCGCGAGCGCGCGCAAGCCGTCGTCAAACGCGGTGACGGGGCGGGCCGGCGTCGCGAGCCGGCGGTCGGGATAGCGGACGATGGGACGGATGGTCATGAGCGGGCGCCGGGAGGCGCTGTGCAATCGCGATGTCGGGATGATGCCATCATGCCGGTGTTTTGCCCGACGTGTCAAATTGCGGTCCGGAATCACGGCGGCCCGGGGTCGTCCGCGATGCGCGTCCTAAGTCATTGATCCGGTGAGGTCCGGCTACTGTGCATGGGGTTGTTTTCGCCATTGGTTCGCGGGGCGCAGGGAGTTGGCCTAAAAAAGTGTCGCAACGCCTGTCTGCTTTCGCCGTTTCCATTCGTCTTCACGTGAGACAGACCTGACGGGAGACATTCAATGACTGCGTCCAGATATCGCTGGGTGATCGTCGCCGCCGGCGGCGTGCTCGGCTGTGTCGCCATCGGCGGCATGTTTTCGCTGCCGGTGTTCCTTCAGCCGATCGCCAGGGAGACCGGCTGGTCGGTGACCGGCATCTCCAGCGCGATGACGATCGGTTTTCTGGCGATGGCCTGCAGCAGCATGATCTGGGGAACGCTGACGGACAGGTTCGGGCCGCTGCCGGTGGTGCTGACCGGATCGACCGTGCTGGCGCTCAGCCTGTTCGCGGCGAGCCATGCGACCTCGCTGGTCGTGTTCCAGGTCGTGTTCGGCCTGCTGGTCGGCGCCTCCTGCGCGGCGATCTTCGCGCCGATGATGGCGACCGTGACCGGCTGGTTCGACACCCATCGCAGCCTCGCCGTCTCGCTGGTGTCGGCCGGCATGGGCGTCGCGCCGATGACGATGGCGCCGCTCGCGGCCTGGCTGGTGTCCCATCACGACTGGCGCACCGCGATGCAGATCGTGTCGCTGGTGGTTGCCGTGATCATGATCCCGGTCGCGCTGCTGGTCCGCCGTCCGCCAGCGCTCGCGCATCCGCCGGCCGGCGCGGCAGGGGCGGGCGGCCCGCAATCCGAGATGACGGTGGGCGAGGCGCTGCGCTCGCCGCAATTCCTGATCCTGATCGCCACCAATTTCTTCTGCTGCGCCACCCATTCGGGGCCGATCATCCACACCGTCAGCTATGCCGTGAGCTGCGGCATTCCGCTGATCTCCGCGGTGACGATCTACAGCGTCGAAGGATTGTCCGGCCTTGGCGGCCGCATCGCCTTCGGCCTGATGGGCGATCGTCTGGGCGCCAAGCGCGTGCTGGTCGCGGGCCTCTTCGCCCAATCCTTCGGCGCACTCGCTTATGTCTTCGCCCATCAGCTCACGACCTTCTACATGGTCGCGACCGTGTTCGGCTTCATCTATGCCGGCACCATGCCGCTCTATGCGGTGATCATCCGCGAGAACTTCCCGCTGAAGATGATGGGCACCGTGATCGGCGGCACGGCGATGGCCGGCAGTCTCGGCATGGCGACCGGTCCGCTCGCCGGCGGCCTGATCTACGATGCGTTCTCCAGCTACGCCTGGCTCTATATCGGCTCCTGGGCGATGGGTCTCGGCGCGTTCCTGATGGCGATGACGTTCCGCCCGTTCCCCAAGCCGCAAAGCCAGCCCGAGCCAGCCCCGGTTGCGGCGTAACGGAACCTATGCCCGGATCTGTTTTTCGAAGAACAGGTCCGGGTACGGGTCGTCGTTGAAGCGCGGGATCTCGCGCCAGCCGGTGGTGCGGTAGAGCTGGCCGGCCTCGGGCAGCGCGCTGTTGGTGTCCAATCGCAGCAGCGCGATGCGAAGCGTGCGTGCGGCGTCCTCGGCCGCGTTCATCAGGCGCTTGCCGAGCCCCAATCCGCGGGCGCAGGGCGCGACCCAGAGACGCTTGATCTCCGCGTAGCCGTGATCCGTGCCCTTCAGGCCTACGCAGCCGATCGGCAGCGTGTCCGACGTCGCAACGATGAAACTGCCGCGCGGGCGGCGCATGTCCTTCGCGTCGGGATCGCGCGACAGCGAAACGTCGAAACCCTGTTTGAAGCGGCGGCCGAGCTCGGCGTAATATTCCCCGAGACAATAGCGTGCCTCCTCGCTTTGCGGATCCATCTCCGCGAGCGCGATACGCTCCCGCGTCAGCGCCGAGGCGATCAGATCCATCGCCGCCAGCAGCGCCTCGACTTGCGAATTGCGGGCGAGGAAGCTCTCGGCTTGCGTGTTCGACATCGCCTCATAGGCCGCGAATTCGCGCTTGCCCGCGCGCGTCAGGCTGGCGACGCGCCGCCGTGCATCGTCCTCATGCGCTTGGGTCCCGATCAGCCCCTCGTCCTCCAGGCCGCGCAAGAGCCGGCTCATCAGCCCGGAATCAAGGCCGAGATAGTCGCGAAGCTCGCCGACATCGGAATGTCCGTGCCCGATCGCATTGAGAACCCGCGCCGCACCCAGCGGTCGCCCGCGCCCGAGAAAGGATGTGTCGAGCGCGCCGACAGCGGAGGTCACGGCACGGTTGAAGCGGCGGACGCGGGAGACGGGATCGAGCATTATCGGACTTTAGTCAGATAATATGCTCAGTCAATGACAACTGCACCGACGATCCCGTTGACGGCTGGCGGTGTCCGCCTCCGACGCGCGTATCCAGGACGAGCGCGGGCCGTCTAGTTGAAGACGGCGCGCGGGATCATCCACGTTGCGACCGTATGCCAGAGGCCGTCATCACGGCGGCGTTGATACGCAACGAAATCGCTGCCGTCGTCACGCACGAGTTCATAGCGATGTTGAGTTGATGTGGTGTTGAGCTTGCTCATCGAAATTCTCCGTCAGAAGGGGCGTTTCCTTCGACATAGGTGCAGCGCGGCATCGCTCCAATGGGAGGATGCTTGTCATATCATCACGTTATGGAGAGGGTTTGGCCACCGCTGATCGAGTTGCGGATTGGGCAAAGCGACGAGGTGCTGCCGATCACCCGCCGTCGCCGACGCAGCTCTCCGCGCTTTATCCGTAAAACCGCCAGCTTGCGCTGCGCCTGCGCGTCTTCCTCGACTGGATCTCGGGCATTTTGGCCGAGGCGAGCTTTGAACCAATTTGGCCGGACTTGGACATTCAACCTTCGGGCCGGATCAGCTTGATATCCCGGTCGGCAGCCCAATCGGCCACGTCCTCGCGCTTCAGCGCGGTTGCCATCAGATCAGGAAACTGGTCGGGCGTGCAGCCAAAGACGGGGATGCCGAGACTGGCAACTCGCGCCGATAGCACTGGATCGTAGGACGGGCGGCCGGTGTCGGTCAGCGCCAGCAGCACGATCACGTTGATCCCGCGCGTTGCAAGCCGGGCGAGCCGGTCGACCAGCGCATCCGCATTGCCGCCTTCATAGAGATCGGTGATCAGGATCAGGTGCGCTTTCGACGGCCGCTCGATGCGCTCCTCGCAATAGGCGACCGCACTGTTGATGTCGGTGCCGCCGCCGAGCTGAACGCCGAACAACACTTCGACGGGATCGGCGAGTTCCTCGGTCAGGTCGACGATCGCGGTGTCGAAACAGACGAGCTTGGTCGCAACAACAGGCAGCGAAGCCATCACCGCGGCGAAGATCGAGGCATAGACAACGGAGGACGCCATCGATCCTGATTGGTCGACGCACAGGATGACTTCCTCCAGATCGACGATGCGACGTTGCTGGCGCAGGAAGCCGATCAGCCGTTCCGGCACCACGGTGCGATGCTCTGGCTGATAATGGCGCAGATTGGCCCTGATGGTGCGCGGCCAGTCGATGTCCGCAAAGCGCGGGCGGTTGGTCCGCAGCGAGCGGTTCAAGGCGCCGCGAACCGCGTCCGCCGTGCGCCGCTCGAGCCGCTCCATCAGTTCGGCTACCACCTTGGCGATCACGATCCGCGCGGTGTCCTTGGTCTTCTCCGGCATGACACCACGCAGCGCGACGAGGTCGGCGATCAGGTTCACGTCGGCTTCAACGGTCGCGAGGAATTCGGGCTCGAGCAGCATCTGGCGCAATCCCTTGCGCTCGAAGGCGTCCTTCTGGATCACCTGCACCACGGGGGCAGGGAAGAACTCCCTGATATCGCCGAGCCATTTCGCGACGCGCGGTGCCGAGCCCCCGAGACCGCCGCGGCCCTTCTTCGGTGCGTCATCGCCATTACCGTAGAGCGCCGTCAGGGCTTCGGACATGCGGCGGTCGCTGTCGGACAGCGTGCCCGTCTTTGCTGGATCCTCAGCCTCAACGCCGAGGGCCAGCGTCCAACGGCGGCTGCGCTCGTCGGTCTCGCTCATCGGGGGCCTCCGGCGTTGAGCAGCGCAATCACGCGCGCCTCGTGCTGCGGCCAGATCGCAGTGGCATCTGCGATCAGTCGATATCCCTTTGCGCCACCGGCGTTCCGCGCAAACAGCGCGTCCATCAGCCGCCTGCGCTCGTTGCGGTCCAGCGCCGAGAAGACGCGGCGGAACAGCGGCAGGCTGGCGGTGAAGGCCTCGTCGTCGAGTGACAGCAGCCAGCCATCCACCGCGCCGCGCAACGCGGCATCGTGGATCAGTCGCTGGCCTGCGCCCTCGAAGAAGCCTTCGAAGAACCCCGCCGCCTCTGCAACTGGCGTACCTGGCGACAGCATCCGCGCGAGCAGATCGGCGGTGTGATCGACGGCCAGCAATTCTGCCTCGTAGAGCAGCCGCGCCGCGGTGCCGGCGATCAGTCGGGTCGCCTGGTCATCGTGCAGCAGGGCCGTCAGCGCCTCTCTCCATTTGGTGACGATGTCGGCCGCAAGTTGCGCCAACTGGATTGCCGCATCGCCTGCGAGGATCGCACCGCGCAGCCTGGCTGCTGCCGGGACATCCAGATTGCGTGCGGCGTAGGGCAGGGCAAGCGCGGCCTGCACGACGATCCGCGGCATCAGGGCTGCGAGATGTTCGACCGTGCCGGCGCGTGCCTCGCCGTAACGCAGGATGTCGGCCATCGGAGGTAGCGCGTCGAGCAGCGACTGGCCGTCGCTGGTAAGGGCTGCCTTGGTCTCGAGCGCCGCGATGCCGGATTCGGTGGCGCGCGGCAGATCCGCGATCATGGCGTTGCGCACGAGGCTTGCCAGCGCGCTGAGCTCTGTCTCCTTGCCCATCGCCTCGATCAGGCGGCCGGCGGCGGCTTCCAGGATGGTCGAGCCATAGAGCAGGTTCTCGACCAGCCGCACCGCGAACTCCGGCTCCCACCGCAACTGCCAGTTCTCGCGAAACGTGCCGCGGCTGCGGCCTGCGTCGGTCAATCGCCCCCAGGGCACATCGAGCGCGTTGAGGCGGTGCAGCAGGGTCGAGCGCATCAGCCCGCTTTCGCTGCGCAGATCGAGCGTCAGCGGCCGCTCCAGCGCTTCCGGCTTCAGCCGCGTCGCCTTCTGCTGGCGCTGCAGATCTTCCAGCAGTGGTGCCAGCGGCGTCGCTGACGGAATCGATCCAACGCCCGCGCCGACCAGGAGCTCGGCGGCGACATCGTTCCAGATGGCGCGCTCGCCATTGCACAGGCTCGCGATCGCCGCCTCTCGAAGTTCCTCGAATCCGGGTGAGGGCCGCTCGCGTAGCGCCGCGAGTGCGGTGCCGAGACGTTGCGCCTCGATCACCGAGGCGGTCGAAACGAAATGGCCGCGATCGCGCAGCACGCGGCTCACCTTGGCAAGCCAGATGGCGGTGCGGTCGCCCTCGCGCGTCTCCCAGAGATGCGCGCACCAGCCGGGCGCGACCACACCTGCGCCATAGCCGCTCGCGCGCGACAGGCGCGGCGCGGTCCATGGTGCCCAGGTGGCCTTGATCTTCGTCTTCGGCCGGCCCTTGAGCAATTCGCGGTCGGCCGCCAGGCTGCGGCGCTCAGTGAGACCAGGCACGTGCCAGGCGCCGCAGACAACGGCAACGGCGCCGACGCACTCCTTCGCCGCCTTTGCGATCTCGATCCGCATGTGTGCCTCCCGCGCGGCCTCCCGGGTCGACAAGGGCTTTTCGTCCGCGCGCAGCGCCGTCATCGCATCGGCGACGGCTGCGAACACCGGACCTGTTGCAGGATTTTCCTCGATGACGTCGGACCACCAGGACTCGCCGTCGTCATATCCCGCCGCCATCGCGAGCGCGCCGATCGGATCGCGGCTGACCGGATCCTCTTGCGATCTGGCGGCAATTTCCTCGGCGACGTCAGAGGCGGAGGCTCCCAACCGGTCGGAGGCAGGAAGGTCGATGAAACGCAAGGCTGCACCGTGGCGCACGGCCCAGCAGGCCGCCTGGTATTCCGGCGAATAGTCGGCAAAGGGAAAGAAGCTGGCGTTCGCCGGATTGTCCTCGGCGTAGGTGAGCAGCGCCACGGGTGTCACCATGTCGGGCGCGGCGAGCATCGGCAGCAGCTCGGATGCATCCGCAGGGCCCTCGATCAGCACCGCGACGGGCCTGAGCGCATCAAGCGCCTCCAGCAGCCGACGCGCCGATCCCGGCCCGTGATGCCGGATGCCGAACAGATGGATCTCGCCGGCCATGATGTCAGATCAGCTCGGTCAGCGAAGCGTAATAGCCTTCGAAACCGCGCTTCTTCTTCAATACCGTCTCGAGATATTCGCCGAGCACGGCCGTGTCCTGCACGGGATCTTTCACCACCGCGCCGATCATGTTGCTGGCGAGTGTATCGGGCGTCAGCTTGCCGTCGTTGAAGAAGGTCGCCTGGCTGATGCCGCCGACCATCACTGCGATGGCCTCGGCGGTCGAGAGGCCGCCCGAGGGAGATTTCAACGCGACCTTGCCGTCCTCGGTCGAGCCCGAGCGCAATTCGCGGAAGATCGCGACCACCCGCGCCACCTCTTCGGCGACGTTCTTTGGCGCCGGCAAATCGAGGTTCTGCGCCATCTCGCCGACGCGCTTGACGACGATCGACACTTCTTCCTCGGCGCTGTCGGGCAGCGGCAGCACGACGACGTTGAAGCGGCGCTTGAGCGCGGAGGACAATTCGTTGACGCCCTTGTCGCGGTTGTTGGCGGTCGCGATGATGTTGAAGCCGCGCTGCGCATAGACCGCGGTGTTGAGCTCAGGGATCGGCATCATCTTCTCGGACAGCACGGTGATCAGCGTGTCCTGCACGTCGCTGCCCATCCGCGTCAGTTCCTCGAAGCGGCAGAGCTTGCCGCCTTCCATTGCGCGCATCAGCGGGGTTGGCACCAGCGCCTCGCGGCTCGGCCCATGGGCCAGCAGCTGGGCATAGTTCCAGCCGTAGCGGATCTGGTTCTCGTCGGTTCCGGCGGTGCACTGGATCACGAGCGTTGAATCGCCGGTGATGCCGGCGGCAAGATGCTCGGAGACCCACGACTTGGCCGTGCCGGGTACGCCGAGCAGCAACAGCGCGCGATCGGTCGCAAGCGTTGCAACGGCGGTCTCGATCAGCCGCTTGTCGCCGACATATTTTGGCGTGATCGCCGTGCCGTCGGCCGCCTTGCCGCCCATCAGATAGGTCACGACCTGGCGCGGCGAGAGCGCCCAGCCCGGCGGGCGGGGCCCTTCGCCGGCGGCGAGCGCCTTCAGCTCGGCGGCATAGCTCTGCTCGGCGGGCAAGCGCAGTTTCTCGCTCATGTTGTCTCTCCCTTATCGTCCAATGCGGCGTTGAGCCGCAGCATGTCGAGGCGCGGGTCGGCTTGCAGCAGCCCCGCGGCCGTCAGGCGTTGTAAGGTCTGCTGCGCTGCAGTTTGCGAGGCGAGCAGACCCAGCGCATGAAATTCTGCGACATGGTCCGATGGCTTCGCGTCGTCGCGCCTGATCTCGGCCAGCAGCTTGGCGCCTGATGGCGCGGACAGCGGATCGTCGAGGCGTGCGGCAGGACCGGCGATCATCTGCGCCATCTCGAATCCGATGCCGTGCGCGCGCAAGCTTGCCGCAGCAAACCTCGCCCGCTCGGCGGGCTCAAGTCGGGGGGCAAGAGCCACGATGAGGCCTGTCGCATCGTTTTCGCTGACGATGCCGGCGGCCTGCGCAAGCTGCGCATCGGTGCCGGTCTCCGCGATCAGCTTGATCAGCCCCGCGTCGGCGGCCGGGTCCACGTTCCAGTCCCAGGCGGCGATCAAATCCTGCGGGCTGAGGCCGAGTGCGCCTGAGAACGACATCAGATCGGTGCCGTCGAACAGGGCCTTCCGGCGCTGCCATTGCGCCGGTGTCTTCGGGCGCTCGATCTCGATGACGCGGGAGCGACGCAGCAGCCCTTTGGTCTTCACCGAGAAGAAGCCTGTGAGCTCCGCGATATCCTCGCCCGCGGCGGGACGGTGGCCGAGGCGCGCGAGCATCGATGTTGCAAGCGCCTTGACCTTCGGTGCACGATCGTTCGCCACCAGACCTTCGAGAAAGGCGACGTCGTCGTCGGACAGCCGCTCCGAGAGCAGGGATATCAGGCGCAGCCGCGCATCGGCATTCTCGCCGTCGAGCTTTGCTTCGAGCAGTGCGCGCGCCGCGGATGGGTCGCGCCGCCTCAAGCCGATCAACGCGGCCTTGCGCGCGGCCGGCCAAAAGTCTTCCCAATTTTCCGTTGTGAGCTGGTCGCTCGTCTGTCGTCGCGTCGTCGCGCCGGCAGCGGCGAATGCGCTCCAGTCGCGCCACGCGGCATAAACGTCAGGCGCATCCTCGTCGCTTGCATCAGGCATCCAGTCGGCAGGATGTGTCGTCCAGCCGCGCGCGGCGAGGAAGTGGACGAGCTCGGTTCTCGATGCTGCTTCCTTGCTCGCCGCAAGCATCCGGCGCACCAGCGGTCGCAATGGCTCAGGTACGGTCGGGAGCGCGAGTGGCGGAATGTCGGGTAGCACGCGCAACGCAGACGGCGCCTCGACCGTCACGGTTGCGCCGAGGAACTGGCCAGACAAGGCCAGCAGCCGCAACTCGGCCTCGACGGGATCGTCGCCAAGCGCAGTGCGCCAGAACGGGGCGGCGGAGGCCGCGGTCGCGCCCATGGTCCAGCGCGTCACGACCGCGCCCATGGCCTCGAAGATCTCTTCGGCCCCGGCTGTTTCAGTCATGGCCGCCGATCCGTCCCCAGGGGGACTGTGCGGCAAGGATCGTGAGCCGGTTACCCGACCAGATCGCGGCGGTGCGCGTCAGCTTCGTGCCGGCCAGCAAACCCTCCGTGTTGCCCGCGACCGGCAGCGAGGTCGTGCCATCGGCCGCCTGCCACCAGTTGCCCCCTGAATCGTCGTGCGCGATCCGCCCTTGCGGCAGCAGCAGGGGAATCTCGATCGTCCATGGTTCTGCGAGCAGGGGGCGTGTCAACGCGTGGCTGAGCGCCGCATCCGGCGCTGGCCATTCGGGCGCCAGAATATCCTCGGCTGCATCGCGCCGCACGAGCAGGGCGCGGAGCGGTTGCTGCGACGGGTAGAAGACGAGTTCGCCCTGGAAGCGCTCGCCTGGTGTAAACACCGACCCACGCCGTCCGGCACTCGCCGGGAAGAAGTCGAGCAGCATGGCGAAGCGCGGGCCGCTCGCGGCGAGATTGAGCAGCCATGTGGTTTGCGAAACCAGCCCGTCGCGGCGCGTCTGCACCTGCTCGGCGAGCACCTCCCAATGCCCGTTCACGCGCGGCGCTTGCGGATCGGCCAGCACGGTCTCGCGTGTCTCCGATGTCGCAACCGCGCGCCTGATCTCGGCATCGCGCGGCGTGGCACGGAAGGCGCGTGCGAGCAGCACCAGCTTGCCGAGCTCGACGACCGCGCCGCGCGGTCTATCGGCCGCGGCGAGCGCGAGCAGGCGGGACGGCAGTTCGTCGATCCGGCCGGCCAGCACCGCGGCCTTGCCGTCGACCAGGCGCGCCGCAATGCGCCGGCACCGCGCCGTGGCATCGTCGATGAAGCCTGACAATCCCAGGCGGAGCTGGTCGCCGACCCATTGCTCGAGCGCATCCAGCGCATCGAAAATGGCGCGCTCGGTTTCTTCGTTGCGTCTGGCTGCCTGCGCTTCGCGCCGCGCGACGTCCTTTGGATCCTCGACTGTCTCGGGCTCGACGGCGCGTGCGGCACGCAAGTCCTTCTCACCGGGCGGGGTGACAGCGTTCGCCGGCTTGGCGGGGGATGTGCCGCGCCTGCGCCCCAGCCAGTCGCTGACCCAGGCCGGCGTGTCGGCGGGCGCGAACGGCACGACCGCTTCTGCATTCAGCCACAACAGGCCGAGCACGTGCTTGCAGGGGAATTTGCGCGACGGACAGGTGCACTTGTTGCCGAGGTCGCGCAAATCGGCCATCACCCGGTAGGGATTGGCGCCCGAGCCCGCGCATTCGCCCCAGATCAACGCGCCATCCGGGCTGCCGCCGATGCCGGACCATTTGGCGGGCTTGGCAAGGCCGGCAGCGGCCTTGAGCGACGATTGATCGGTAGCGAGTTGCTCGACCGCCTTCAGATCAATCGCCACGCCGGCTTCCCAATTCGAATCCAGAGTCGGCAGTATATCGGGGCAGGATGAAAGCTCAATGTCGCCGCGCGCAGCCGATGCGCTGCACGCGGAGATCGTTACGCGAGCCCGGCTTCTTGCGACACAAGCCCGAGCTCCCTGCGCGCCTTTCGCGTCAGTTTTGCGACGATCAGCGCATGGGCCTGGGCGATATAGGCCGTCAGCTCGGCATCCGGCAGCGCGTTGTTGCTGGCGAGCTGCACCCATTTGGCCCGCGCGAGATAGGGCGCGGGCCGCGCCAGACCGTGCTCGATCAGCATGGCATAGGCCATGGTCGAGACCTTGAACATGTAGCCGCCGGAACCTGCGGTAAATCCGCCGCTGATTGCGAACATCTTGCCGCCGACCTTGAACACAGAGGTGCCTTCCCATTGCACCACCTTGGTGGCAGCGGGCAGGCGCAGGCAGCGGGCCTCAAAGGTCTTGGGAGTCATGCGATTGCACCAGCGGACATCGGCGCACCTTTGTGGCAGCATGCACGCGCCAACCGAGGATGGAATGCCATGTCGCGCGTGTCGATCAAGACCAGGGACGATCTGCCGGAAGCACTGCGACCCCTGTGGGACAAGATGACGACCTACGGCGCGTTCGAGAACCAAGCCGGTGTGATGGCGCATCGCGCGCCGATCTTCAAGCATATGTGGTCACTGCTGGTCGATCTCGCCAGCGAAGGCATGGTCTCGAAGCGCCATCTCGAGCTCGCGCTGGTGACGGTGTCGCTGCTCAACAAATGCGACTACTGCGTCTCGCACCACGCACCCAAGCTCGCGGTGCAGGGCGTCTCGGAGGAGGGCGCCGCGCGCCTTCTCAATTACAAGGACCATCCCGAGCTCGATGAGCTCGACAAGCTCGTCGTCGAATACGCCATCGCCGTCACTGACAACTGGAGCAGGACACGCGACGAGATCTTCGCCCGCCTGCGCGCGCACTTTTCGGAATCGCAAATCGTCGAGCTGACCTGGCGCATCGCGCTGTGCGGTGCTTTCAACCGTTTCAACGACATCCTTCAGCTCGAGGTCGAGCAGGGCGTTCCCCATAGCGAAGCGGCCGAGTAGCAACCGATCACGGATCCGTGACTTGCGGACGTATATCTCAAATTATATCGTAAGATATGTTTTGAGAAGGAGATGTACGATATGTTCGGCAAACACCGAGACCACAAAGACTTCCACTTCGGGCACTTCGCCCATTTCGCCATGGGCCGGCACGGCGGGCGGCATCGCTTCGGCCGCGGCGGGCACGGCTTTTTCGGGCGCGGTGGCGACGAGTTTCCGGGTGCGCGGCGGCTGTCCTCGCAGGACCTACAGCTGGTGATCCTGGCGCTGCTCGCCGACAAGCCCGCTCATGGCTACGAGCTGATCAAGATCATCGAGGAGCGCTCCGAGGGGTTCTATACGCCGAGCCCCGGCGTGATCTATCCCGCGCTGACTTATCTCGAAGAGGTCGGTCACGCGAGCGTTGCGCAGGATGGCGGCCGCAAGCTCTACAGCATCACGCCGCAGGGCGAGGCTTTCCTTGCCGAGCAGCGCGGGACCGCTGACGCGATCCTCCAGGCGCTGTCGCGGATCGGGCGCCGCATGGACGAGGTGCGCGAAGCCTTTGCGGGTGTCAGCGATCTCGATACTGACGCCTCCGACGAGCTGCACCGCGCCCGCCACAATCTCAAGCGCGCGCTGCGTTCCAAGCATGGCAGCGATTCCGCCGAGGCGCGTCGCATCGCGGGAATCCTGGAGCGCGCGGCCGCGGAAATCCTCGGCAAGTGACGAGAGGAAATGCAGACCATGTCGACTGAACACAGTCCGATTGCAGATCCCCGCGTCAACGCCGTCATCGCGCGCCTGCAAGGCGCGCGGCAACGGCCCTCCGGTGGAGGCCCGCGCAGCTCGTTCAACAGCCGCGATCCTCACGCCTATGCCGAGCAGGGCTTTTCGATTCATCCCGAGCAGGGCGAATTGATCTACCTGCTGTGCCGGGGTCTGCGCGCCACCCGCGTTGCGGAGTTTGCGACCTCGGTCGGCATGTCGACGCTCTATTTTGCTGCCGCGCTCCGCGACAATGGCGGCGGCACCGTGATCGGCTCGGAGATCGTGCCGGCCAAGGTCGAGGCTGCCAAACGCAATCTCGCCGAGGCCGGTCTTGCCGAATACGCCGAGATCCGCGAAGGCGACGCCCGCCAGACGCTGCGCGATCTCGGTGGCCCCGTCGACTTCGTCCTGATCGATGGCTGGCCGGGCGAGGGTGGTCCCTCGCTCGCCCGCGAGGTGATCGAGATCGTCGCGCCGCAGCTGCTCGTCGGCGGCTACGTCATGAACGACAATGCCGAGCCCGACTACCTCGCCTTCATCCGCGATCCCACCAACGGCTTTGTCTCGATGACGCTGCCGCTCAAGGGTGGCACGGAGCTCAGCCTGAAGGTGAAATGAGGGCCTCGCGAGAGTGATGGATGCTCAGAAAATTCGTGCACCCTGAAAAGCCACCTGCATTGTGAGTTGTGCCCAAGCGCTACGCGGTTACGATAAGCGCGAGGTTCCCGCCGGAAGCGGGACCTACAGCAAACGATCGCGGAGGCGACATGAGCGGACAGGAACACAAAGTCAAGGGATCGGACCTGTTCGTCGCGGCGCTGGAAAACGAAGGCGTCGATCGCATCTTCGGCGTTCCTGGCGAGGAAAATCTCGACCTCGTCGAGTCGCTGCGGACATCAAAAATCGAACTGGTGCTGACCCGCCACGAGCAGGCCGCTGCCTTCATGGCCGCGACGCATGGAAGGCTCACCGGCAAGCCCGGCGTCTGTCTCTCGACCCTCGGCCCCGGCGCGCTCAATCTCTCCACCGGCGCGGCCTATGCCAATCTCGGCGGCATGCCGATGATTCTCATCACCGGCCAGAAGCCGATCATGAGCAGCCGGCAGGCACGCTTCCAGATCGTGGACGTGGTCGCGACGATGAAGCCGCTCACGAAACTGTCGCGGCAGATCGTCAGTGCATCCTCGATCCCGACCGTGGTGCGCGATGCGTTCCGGGTTGCGATGGAGGAGCGGCCGGGGCCGGTGCATCTCGAACTGCCTGAAGACATCGCGGGTGACGAAGTCGAGGCCGTTCCCGTGATCCCGATCCACCCGATCGAGATTCCTGTCGCCCACCGCGCCGCGCTCGACCGTGCCGCCGGGATGATCCTGGCCGCAAAGCGTCCGTTGGTGATGATGGGCGCCGCGACCAGCCGGCCGCGGTCGACTCACGGCATCGCGAGCTTCGTGCGGCGGACCGGCATTCCATTTTTCACCACGCAAATGGGCAAGGGCACCGTGCCTGGCGGCACCAATCTCTACATGGGCACTGCTGCGCTGTCCGAGCGCGACTATGTCCATGATGCCATCGACGCTGCCGATCTGATCATCGCGATCGGCCACGACCCAATCGAGAAGCCGCCCTTCATCATGGGTCCATCGGGACCGAAGGTCATCCACGTCAGCTACACCTCGGCGAGCGTCGAGCTGGTCTATTTCCCTGATGCCGAGGTCGTCGGCGACGTCGGCCCGAGCCTGGAGCTTCTGGCCGACCGGCTCGAAGGCAAACTGCCGCAGGCGGCGGCGCTGCTGCCGCTGCGGGAGGAGATCCTCAACCACATCGCCGACCGCGCCACCGAGACGCGGTGGCCGCCGACGCCGCAGCGGATCGTGCACGACGTCCGCCAGGTCATTCCGGAGAACGGCATCGTTGCGCTCGACAACGGCATGTACAAGATCTGGTTCGCCCGCAACTATCGCACCCGGGTCGCCAACACGTTGCTGCTCGACAATGCGCTGGCGACGATGGGCGCCGGCTTGCCATCGGCGATGATGGCCGCGATGCTCTACCCCGACCGCCGCGTGCTTGCGATCGCCGGTGACGGTGGCTTCATGATGAACAGCCAAGAGATGGAAACGGCGGTTCGCCTCAATCTCAATCTCGTCGTGCTGGTGCTGGAGGACAACGCCTACGGCATGATCCGCTGGAAGCAGGCCGTCGATCATTTCGCCGACTACGGGATGACCTTCGGCAATCCCGACTTTGCGCTCTACGCCCAGGCCTATGGTGCCAAAGGCCATCGTATCGCGAGCATCGAAAGCTTTGGTCCGACTCTCGATACCGCGTTCAAGGAGGGCGGCGTGCACTTGGTCTCGATCCCGATCGACTATTCGGAGAACGTGCGGGTGCTGGTGGACGAACTGCGGGCGCACAAGAAGGCGAAGGCGTGAATTGACGGAGTAAGTTGCGGATACCGACCCGAACACCATAACCGCACTTGTTTCGCGATCCTCGATCGCCGACACTCGGTATCCAACCAACCACAGGAATATGAAATGACTCGCGTTCGTTGTGTCACCGAGATGGGCATGGGCGTCGACGTTCACGGCAGGGACGCCACCAAGGCGGCGAAGCGCGCGGTGTCGGATGCGATCCGGCATTCGAGCCTTGGGTTCTTCCGGATGATCGGCAAGACCGCGAACGACATGTTCGTCGACGTCACCATCGGCGTGCCGAATCCAGAAGCCGTCGACAAGGAGGCGGTTGCGAAAGAGCTTCCCTACGGCACCGTGACCGTCACGGCGGTCAAGGGCGGGCTCGAGATTCCCTCGGCCGCGGAAGTGGCCAACGATCCCATCCTCATTGCCAACGCCGCTGTCATCGTCAGCTTCGACAAGGACTGAGCCGGTGTCCGACAGCAGCGAAGCGTTGCTCGATCGTCCGATCTGGAGCGCGCTGACGACGAGCCAGAAGTACCTGGCGGAGGGAGGCCCTCGGGCGCTGCGCTATCCCGTGGACATGACGCCGTTTGCCGACATGGTGGATATGTCGGCGGCAAGCTTTGCCGCACTTGGCGACCTCATGGCGCCCTCGCAGGTTGCCGCGCTGTTCACGCCGGAGCCAGTCGATGTTCCCGCAGGATTCAAGGTCGTGCTGGCCGAGACTGGTGACCAGATGATCGGCTCGCCCGTCGACAGTCCGGTGCGTGGCACCGAGATCGTGAGGCTCGGCGCTGTGGATGTGCCTGCGATGATGTCGCTCACGGCGCTGACCAAGCCGGGCCCGTTCGCGTTGCGTACGCACGAGCTTGGCACGTTCCTCGGCATTCGCGTCGGCGGCGAGTTGGTCGCGATGACCGGCGAGCGGATGAAGCCGGGAAAATTCGTCGAGATGACCGCGGTCTGCGTCCACCCTGACTATCGCGGGCGCGGCTACGCACAGGCGCTGCTCTCCGCCGTCGCGCGCCAGATCGAAGCACGCGGCGAGATTCCGTTCCTGCACGTGTTTTCGAACAATACATCCGCCATCGCACTCTATGAGCGGCAGGGGATGCGCATCCGTCGCCGCCTGCACGTGACCGCGTTCATGAAGCAGGGGTGACGGCCGCCGCTCTTCATCATGTCGTCGAGCGCAGAGCGTGGCACCGACTCGTCGGCTCGACTGGAGCCTCGCGCGGACATGCTTCCCACGGCCGATTTGTTGCTATATCCATCACAACCATCTCGGGAGGAGCCAATCCATGGACGTCAGGACGCCAGATTTTTCCGCGGCGCGGACTGCGATGCAGCGCTACGTCGATCAGGAAATCGTCCCCGGCGTGTCCTGGGCGGTGCTGCGCGGGCGCGAGGTGGTCGACCAGCAATGCGTCGGCTTTGCCGATCGCGAGGCGAAGACGGCGCTGCGGCCCGACCATATCTTCCGGGCGTTCTCCAACACCAAGATCTTCGTCACCTCTGTGGTCATGCTGCTGGTCGAGGAGGGCCGCATCGGGCTCGATGACCCCATCGAAAAATACTTGCCGCAGCTTGGCAATCGCAAAGTCCTGAAGCAAGGCGCCTCGAGCCTCGCCGATGTCGAACTGGCGAAAAGCCAGATCACGATCCGCCAGCTCCTGACCCACACGTCCGGTCTCAGCTACGGTTTCTTCGATCCCGGGTCTGTGCTGTACAAAGGCTACAACGACGCGGGCGTGCTCAGTCCGATGACGGCGCTGACTGTCATGATCGACAAGCTCGCCGATCTGCCGCTATCCTATCATCCCGGCACGAGCTGGGAATATTCGGTGGCGACCGATGTGCTCGGTCGCGTCGTGGAGGTCGTCTGCGGCCAGGCTCTCGATGTCGTCTTCAAGGCGCGCATCTTTGATCCGCTCGGCATGTCGGACACCGGCTTCTACGTGCCTGAAGCGCAGCAGGGCAGGCTGGTCAGGCTTTACACCGGTGCCGACGTGCTCAATCCGATGAAGCCCGGCCTGACGCGCGCCGACAATCTGCCCTATCCGCAGGCCTATCTGCGGCCGTTCCCACAGCTGTCGGGCGGCGGCGGGCTGGTCTCGACCCTGCCTGATATGCTGGCCCTGGTGAAGGCGTTGCTGCCCGGGCCGGACGCGCTGCTGAAGCCGGACACGCTGCGGCAGATGATGACCAACCAGCTACCTGAAGGCCAGACCATCCGCTTCGCAACCCTCGGCCCTATTCCCGGAAAGGGCTTCGGCCTCGGCGGTGCCGTGACCTTCGCGCCGACGCCTTTCGATCCCCCAAACTCCACCGGCGAATTCCAGTGGGGCGGCCTTGCCGGCACCCATTGGTGGATCTGCCCGCAAGCCAATACCGCCGGCGTTCTGATGGCCCAGCGCTACATGGGCTTCTGGAATCCGTTCTTCTTTGAGTTCAAGCGTCTGGCGTACCAGGCGGTCGGAGGCTGACCGCCAAAAAATTGCGCGGCCCAGCGAATCCTTTTCAGCCGGCGCGCCCTCCTAGTGATCGAGGCATTCCGCCTCGGCGCTATCAGGAGGATGCGATGGCATTTTACAGGAAGAATATCGGCGGCCTGCACCAGGCGGTGCGGGTTGCCGCAGGGATCGGTGCGGCGGTTGCGGCTGTGGTTTATCTCACCGGCCCGGCAGCATGGCTGGTTGCACTCGCCGGCGCCGGTTTTGCGCTGACTGGTCTCGTCGGCTATTGCCCGATGTGTGCAATGGCGGGCATCGGCAGGGGAGGCATGTCGTGAGTACGGCTGCGATATCGCACGACCAGTTCGAGGCGGCGCGGCTCGGCGATCCCCAGGCCATCGCTCGTCTGCTGGAGTCAGCGCAGCCGGATATTCGACGCTATGCGCGCGCGAGCTGCCGAAGCTCGGCGGATGCCGAGGACGCAGCGCAGGAAGCGCTGTGGATCCTGTTCCGGCATGTCGGCTCGATCCGCTCGCTGCTCGCAGTTTCGTCCTGGTTGTTCAGCGTCGTCCGCCGCGAATGTCTGCGGCTCGCCCGCAAGGCGGGCCTTGCGCCGGCGATCGACGAAGGCGAGGCCGAGGCCGCGTTGCTCGCGCGTCCCGAGGCCGATTTGCGGCTCGATGTCGCCGCCGCGTTCGAGGCGCTGCCGCCGCACTATCGCGATGTCGCGCTGATGCGCGACGTCAAGGAAATGACCATCGATGACATCGCTGAAGCACTCGGCGCGACGCGGCAGACCGTGAAGGCGCGCCTGCATCGCGCGCGCGTCCTGATGCGCGAATATCTGACGAGGTGAGCCATGAGCTGTTATCAAAGCTCCGACGATCTGAAGTCGATCCCGGCTTTCGTCGCGCTTGCGCCGGTCGAGGCCAACGCGTTCCTCGCCTTCAATCACGCGGTCGAGCGCAAGGACGGATTGATCCCGCCAAAATACCGCGAGCTGATCTCGCTCGCGGTCGCACTTACCACGCAATGTGCCTATTGCCTCGATGTGCACACCGCGCAGGCGGCGAAGGCCGGCGCGACGCGCGAGGAGGTGGCGGAAGCCGCCTTGATCGCGGCGGCCGTGCGCGCCGGTGGTACGCTCGGCCATGCGCTGCTGGCGCAGCGGCTGTTCGCGGGCCATCACGGCGAGGCAGAAAACTAGATGGTGCGTGCGGGAGGCACTGCCTCCCGCACGCCGTTTGCGTCAGTCCTTCCAGGGATCGAACTCGCCTTCGCCGGCCATGGCGACGGCGAACGGCCGCAACGTGTGCAACACCCGCACGGTGCCGGCGTGCTGCGCGAGCACATCGGGGAGGCGTCGATAGGCCATCGGGCTCTCGTCGAGGTCGGCGCCGATCAAGGTGACGCCGCGTTCGTTGAGCCAGCGGTCCATCTCGGCGCGCGAGAAGCGTCGCTTCGCTTCCTTTCGCCCGAACATGCGGCCAGCGCCATGCACGGTCGAGTAGAGCGAAGCCCTGGCTTCCGAACTGTCGACGCCTTCGAGGATGACGGCATCGTCGCCCATCGAGCCGCCGACGAATCCCTTCTGGCCCGGAAAAGCCGGTGTCGCGCCCTTGCGCACAACCCACAGATCACGCCCGTCGTGGGTCTCACGCCACGCGTAGTTGTGGTGGTTGTGCACGCTCTCGGTCACGCTGCCGCCGATGATCTGGCGGACGCGCTCGACCACCCACTCGCGGCCCGCATAGGCATAACGCCCGGCGAGCTGCATCGCCGCGATGTAGCGGCGGCCGAGCTCGGAGTCCTCGTCGACTACGGCGGGCGGGACGTTCATGCCGTCCTTGCCGCCGGCGGCCTTGAGGTAGCGTGTCGCGGAGGTGTGTCCGAGGCCGCGGCTTCCAAAGTGGACGCCGATCCAGACAAACCCGTCCTCGTCGCGCATGAGATCGACATAGTGGTTGCCCGATCCGACCGTGCCGAGCTGGCTCACCGCCTTCTGGCGGTAGGCCTCCATGTCGCTCTCGCGCCAGGCATCGCCATCATCGAACAGCGCGTGCTCGGCCCGTTCCGCGTTGGCACGGCCGACGCCGAACGAGATCACCTTGGCAACGTCGCGGATGATCGTCGGAGCGATCGCCGCAATGTCGTCGAAGCGCGTGTCGAGCTTTGCGGCCATGTTGCCGCAGCCGATGTCGAAGCCGACGCCGGAGATGCTGATCTGCTTCTCATAGGCGATGACCCCGCCGACCGGTTGGGCGTAGCCGAGATGGCCGTCGGCGCAGACTACGCCCGACACGACGTTGCCGACTGCCATGCAGTTGCGCATCTGCGCGATGGTTGCATCCTCATGCGGGCCAAAAATCTTCAGCGGCGCATTCTGGAAGCGCGCCTCCTGCGGACGGAGGTTGGCGATTTCGCTCGCAGCCGCCTTGGTCTCGCGAGCAAGATGCTCCTGGCGTGCGGCATCCCGGTACGAGCACCAGGCCGGCTGCCCGCGTCCTTCGCCGACGCGCGAGTCTGGATCGATGCCGGCGGCGAGGCAGAGCTCGCGGGCGCGTTCCATGTAGGGATCAGATCGTCGCATGGTCCAGGGTCCTTCGCATACCGCGCTCACCTTAAAAGGTGTACGCGGACCATTTTAGGGAATTCGCGGGCCCCGGGCGCATCTCGCGTCCGGGGCCGTCGTTGTTGCGTATCAGTTGAGCGCCGTCTCCGACGCCGCGATCCACGCGACCACAGCCTCAGAGAAGCCGTTGACGCGGGTCCAGTCGCCGTGGCCGACGCCGTGCTGATACGAGGCCACGTTCACCATCGTGCCGCGCGCCTTGGGCTCGGGCACCCGGTCATGGCTCTGCTCGTCGGTAAAGACGATGAGGCGATCGCCCTTGCGGTCGATCTCCGTCACCGCCTTGCCGAGCCAGGTGCCACTGTGGGGCTGCGAGTTGATGATCGCATCCCGGAGCGCGAAGCCGCGGCGGGGAGGGACCTTCACCACCCTGTCGGAGAAGGTGAAGATCTCGACCTCGTCGCAGATCTCGCGGGCGAGGATGGCCAGACCGCAGGCCGCCTCCGCGCGCGTCATTTCCGACTGCGCGGAGAGGGGGGCGAACATCGAGCCCGACACGTCGATCAGAAGCCGCGTGCGGCCGGGGAGCTGCACATGGTCCTTGATCGACTTGAGCATCGCGGTTTCGAGCTCGGGCTCGAAATCCGGCGCATAGCGCGCCGCCGTGATGAAGCGGTAGGGCAGGATACGATCCGTCCGCATCGCCTCAATCGCGACCGCGATGGTCTCGCGCGGTACGCTCGCGTTCTGCATCAGCCGCAGGTTGCGCAGCAGCGCCAAGCCGCCGAGCTTCTTCTCGGCGATCAGCCGCTCGAAGGTCTCGCGCTTGCTCTTGCCGGCCGAGAGCGAGACCTCCCAGGTGTCGGGGGCGGCGAGCTCGCCGTCGATGAGTTGCTTCCACACCTTCTCCTGCGCGGCGTCCTTCGGCTTGGCGTGCACCAGGAACAGCACGTCCCTGATCCGCACCGCGCCGTCGCGGTCGTACTTGGCGAGCTGATAGGCGTCGAACTTAGTCAGCGCGCGGGCGAGACCCTTCTTCACCTGCGCCGCGACCGGCTGACGCTTGCGCTGCTGCTGAGGCCCCAGCGCATCCGCCCAGTAGATTGCAAGCAGCTCCGTCATCTCGTCGGGACGCTGGATCACCTGGGCAACCGTGTCGGCAACGAGGGCACGATGCTTCTCATTGCGCGCCATCTCCCGGATGACGAGCAGCGGTGCGTGCCGCAGCTTCATCACGTCACGCGCCTCGATCGCAAGCTGCGCGACACGCGCAGGCGCGACCTTGGGCACGAGGGCCTTGATGCGGTCGGCGATGGTGACGCCGTCCTCGTAGAACTGGTCCTCCCACAGGAGGCAGTTCATGAGCGCGCGCTTCAGCTCCATCTCAGGCGTGAAGCGAACGGCGCGCGCGCCCTCACGCGTGAAGGCACGAACGATCTTGTTGAGCCTGACCATGACGGCCTCCTTTGGTTTGATGGGAAATGGAAACAGGTGCCGGGGAACAAGCGAGGCTGAACCGCCCTTGCGGGCTGAACGTGCTCTACCAACTGAGCTACGGACTGAGGTCCGGGAGGGCTCGAACCTCCGACAGCGAAGTAACAGCGCTCTTCACCACCGGCGGTGGCGACGACAGGGACACGATCCGGGAACAGGCGATGCTGAGACCCCAGCCCGCAGCTTACCCTGCGGGCCGGGTAGCGCTCTATCCACTGAGCTACCGGTGCACAGTACACCGGGCGGGATTCGAACCCGCGACCTCTCGATTATCAGTCGAAGTAACAGCGATCTTCACCACGGACCGTGATGGGTTTGGCGGGGAACGGGCGATGCTGCTGCCGCTCCGAGGAGCAAGACCTGAGCTACGGCATTGCTGCCGGCGGGGGTTGAACCCGCGACCTCCGGCCAACAATGCTGGCCGGCGCTCTACCGAAGTAACAGACATCTTCACCACCGCCAGGTCGATGCTCTCGCACCGGCCTTGGAAGGGTACGCTGGGGAACAGGCGATCTCGGCTCTCAGTGACGACAACGCAGGCGCCGTCCTTGCGGACGGAGCCTGCGCCGGGCCGCGTGCAAGCCTCTCCCGAGGTCGCATCCCGGTGCGTGTGTCAAAGGCGGGATTCGAACCCGCTTTACCGTGAAGGAAGTATCCGAAATCTTCACCACCAGCGTCGGCTGAGCCGCGAGGATCGCGGCAAACCGAGTTACAAAAATTCTATCGCGGCGCTGTCGACGCGCCGCATGTTGCGAACCATCCGGGTTCGCTCTGCCATCGGTGTCCGGCTCATCGCCTCGTTCCCTCCGGCAGGCCCCGCGCATGCGGGCACGCGCCTCTCGAGCGCGAGCCCCGGGATCCGGGTCTCCCGTTCCGGCATGTGCCGGGATATTCGAACAGGCCGCACGGCGGGCAACAAAAAACCCTCCGGAGCGGCAGGCTCAGGAGGGTCCGTGAGAAGCGGACTGTCGATCTTGCGGTCAGGCAAGATCGCTCCCATGAGCCGGGCATGCGCAATCGATTGGCCGGAAGCCATTCGACAGTCGCGCAAATCTTTCGTAGCTGTGCTTCATCACTAGGTTCATCGTTTCCGCGAACGGAAGTGCTCGCGAGGCGGCGGGACATACGCCCGCAACTTGCGGATGTCAAGCGACGCGACTGTGAAACTTGCAAGACGTGGACGACTGACGTGCCAACTTATCTCGGCCTCGACGGATTTCGCTTCGGCTGGGTCGCCGCGTGGATCGATGATCGTGGCGAGCACGGCTTCGACTATTCGCCGGGCCTCGCGCGCTTGCTCGCAATGCCGCATGCACGCGCGATGATCGACATGCCGATCGGGTTGAAGCCGAGCGGCTACAGAGAATGCGATTTGCGTGCGCGCGAGATGGTTGGCCCCGCGGTATTTCTCGGGGCCCGCCGGGACCTCTGGACGTTTGCCGACATGGCTGCGGCCAACAGGCATTACTGGAAGCAGGAAGGCAAGGGCAGGGGCGTCTCGGCGCAGCTCTGGAATATCAGGGACAAGATCAGGGAGGTCGATCAGATCATGACGCCGGCGCGGCAGGCGACGATCGGCGAGGCGCATCCGGAACTGATCTTCTGGAATCTCGCGGGACGGATCCGGCTTGCGAGCAAGACCTCGGGGCAAGGCCGCGCGCAACGCATCACGCTGCTGGCGCAACGCGGCTTCACGCGCTTGCCGAAATGGCTGACGCAGCGCTACGGCACCGGCATTGGCCGCGATGATCTGATCGACGCCTGCGCCTGCGCGGTCGCGGCACGCGACAGCACGCAGCGTGTTGGAGGAGAGGAGATCGATCCACTGGGATTGCGGATGGAGATCAATTACTGAGGCCGCCGGCCGAGGGGCGGGTTCGGGAAAAACAGGCAAATTATTTGAAGCATTCAGGAACTGTCGTTGATCGTCGCGCGTTCCCCGTGCAAATCTGCTTGCGAGAAGCTCGTGCGATGTATGATGCCAGTCAGTTCGCGACCGCGATGCTCGCGGTCGTTTTCACCGCTGCACTGCTCATCACCGGGCAGCTCTTCATAGAGCAGCGCGCGCAGAGTGAAGCGGTCTACGCCATCAATCATTTGCTGCGACCCCAGTAGTTTGGATCGCTTGGCCTTGCACCGATCATCGGCCCGCCTAGATTAGACGGCAGCTTACCCAAGCAGCCGGGGTCCCGATGTCCGATCTCTCCGCATTTCCGATCACCAGGCGCTGGCCTGCAAAGCATCCCGAACTGCTTCAGCTCTATTCGCTGCCGACACCGAACGGTGTCAAGGTGTCGATCATGCTGGAGGAGATCGGGCTGCCTTACGAGGTCCATCTCGTCGACTTCGGCAAGGACGACCAGAAGACGGTCGAATTCCTCTCGCTCAATCCCAACGGCAAGATTCCGGCGATCCTCGATCCGAACGGCCCCGGCGGCAGGCCGCTGCCCTTGTTCGAGTCGGGTGCGATCCTGCAATATCTCGCGGAGAAGACCGGCAAGCTATTGCCGTTGGACGCCGCGCGCCGCTACCAGGCCCTTCAGTGGCTGCATTTCCAGATGGGCGGCATCGGGCCGATGTTCGGCCAGGTCGGCTTCTTCCACAAATTTGCCGGCAAGGATTTTGAGGACAAGCGTCCGCTGGAGCGCTACGTGGGCGAGTCCAGGCGCCTGCTTGGCGTGATGGAGGCGCATCTTGCGGGCCGGCAATGGTTCATGGATGACGACTACACCGTCGCCGACATCTCGATGCTCGGCTGGGTGCGCAACCTCATCGGCTTTTACGGTGCCGGCGATCTCGTCGGGTTCAGCCAGTTCAACTCGGTCGCGGCCTGGCTCGAACGCGGGCTGGCGCGTCCTGCGGTTCAGCGTGGGCTCAATATTCCGAAACGGTCGTAAGCTGCCCACCAAAGCATGATCCGGAAAAGTGCGAAGCGGTTTTCCGGAAAGATCATGCGCAAACAATAATCTAAAGCGCGATGACGATTCATCCAAATCTCGTCGCGCTTTAGAACAGCCGCCCGCCGTTCGGCACCGGCTTGCTCGGCTGCATCAGCACGACCTTGCCGTCGGCATCGGGGAAACCGAGCGTGAGAACTTCCGAGACCACAGGTCCGATCTGGCGCGGCGGGAAGTTGACGACTGCGGCGACCTGCTGTCCCACCAGCGTTTCGAGCGGATGATTCTCGGTGATCTGCGCCGAGCTCTTGCGCACGCCGATGGTGGGGCCGAAGTCGATCCACAGCCGCCAGGCGGGCTTGCGCGCCTCGGGAAAAGGCTTGGCATCGACGATGGTGCCGACGCGGATATCGACCGCAAGGAAGGTGTTGAAGTCAATGGTCGGCGAGGCGGATGCGGCGGGATCGTGCGTGACGTGCATGGTCTGTCCGTTCAGGGATGTCGAAAGCGTCGTTCGCAATATTGTCGCGCGATCAGGAGTTTCGTACAACGGCTCGGCACGTCACGACGCATGCGCGAGGATCGTCTTGCCCAACATCATCTACGGCATCAAGAACTGCGACACCATGAAGAAGGCGCGGGCCTGGCTCGACACCCATGGCGTCGCCTACGAGTTCCATGACTACAAGGCCGCGGGCGTCGAGAAGGACAAGCTCAAGCAATGGAGCGACAAGCTTGGCTGGGAGACGTTGCTCAATCGTGCCGGCACCACCTTCAAGAAGCTTCCCGAGGCCGACAAGGAAGGCATGACGGAAAAGAAGGCGCTGGCGCTGATGCTAGCGCAACCATCGATGATCAAGCGGCCTGTGCTCGAGATCGGCGGCAAGCTGCTGGTCGGCTTCAAGCCCGATATCTACGACAAGGAAGTCAGCGCAAAATCGCGCAAGAGCTAGTTCAGCTCGATGATTTCGGCGGTGATATCGGGACCACTGGACCGATCGGCGAATTCGACGACGTCGGCGGCCGCGATGCGGCCCGGAGCGCGGTGAAACAGGTCGCGGTCGATCACCGTGCGCAATTTCGGACGCGGCGGCGCGTGGTTTCCGCGCATCAGATTCTTGATCTCGAAGCCGCCATCCTCGCAGAAAGTCTTGAGCGAGGCGATGACGTGGCTGACCTTGTCGTCGGTCAGGAAAGGCAGCAGCAGCCGTTCATAGGCGACGACGCGGCCGTAGATATCGTCGACGTCGGCAACGCTGTAGACCGGAAGGCCGCGCGCCACGCAGGCATGATAGACCGGCATCACGAAGGGCGCGAGCCGCGGCCCGACATAATCCTCAAGCAGGACGCCCTTGCCGGTATGGCCGTAGGCGCGCGAGATGCGCGTGCCCTCGCTTTGGATGGTCAGGCGCGCCGTCGGCGTCGAATTGTCCACCGTGTAATAGATGAGGTCGGACAGCTCTTCCTCGAGCCGCGCGGGCTGATACTCCCAGATCGCCGGCGCAATCTGCTGGCGCGCATAAAGTCGCAGCCACGTGTTGAGCAGGTCACGTTGCTTGATCGACTTGACGACGGAGGGATCGGCGCTCGCGAAATCCAAAATGCTATTCCCGGAGAATGAAACCCGGGCATCATCGCCGGAGCGGGAAAATTTTTGATGAAGGCTGGCGCGCGGGACCAAAGACCGTTAACGACGGCTTGATGACCGGTGTCTTGCGAACCGGGAAGCCGGCAGGCGACGTCGCAAAACCTCCAACTAAGGGAGCATAAGACTCCCGGCCAGAGGCTTGACCTGCTCAGCTTTCCGCCTTGCCTAACCCCCGTCACCTCCGGCATATTCCGCGCCCGGAGGCGGCGTTCCGGGAAGGCTCCAAGGCCTCCGGAAAGCCGAAGTAACAAGGACAGCCACGCGCTGATTGCGCGGGCGGGGGGAAATCTGTTTGGCCGATGAGTTCATTCTCGAAACGGAAGGCTTGACCAAGGAGTTCGCGGGCTTCTTTGCCGTCCGCGACGTTGCGCTCAAGGTTCGCCGTGGGACTATCCACGCGTTGATCGGCCCGAACGGGGCCGGCAAGACGACCTGCTTCAACCTTCTGACCAAATTCCTCAAACCGTCTGCCGGAAAAATCCTGTACAAGGGACAGGACATCACCTCGATGGCGCCGGCCGATGTGGCGCGCATGGGGCTGGTTCGTTCATTCCAGATCTCGGCGGTATTTCCGCATATGACGGCGTTGGAGAATGTCCGTGTCGCGCTCCAGCGCCAGCACGGCAGCTCGTTTGATTTCTGGCGCTCCAAGTCCGTGCTGAATCGGTTCAACGACCGGGCGCGTGAGCTGCTGAACGATGTCGGTCTCAGCGAGTTTGCCAATACGCCGGCGGTCGAGATGCCCTACGGGCGCAAGCGCGCGCTCGAGATCGCGACCACGCTGGCACTCGACCCGGAGATGATGCTGCTGGACGAGCCGATGGCGGGCATGGGCCACGAGGACATCGACAAGATCGCGGCGCTGATCAAGCGCATCTCCGCGAAGTATACCATCCTGATGGTCGAGCATAATTTGAGCGTCGTCGCCAATCTCTCCGACATCATCACCGTGCTGACGCGCGGGCAGGTGCTCGCGCAGGGCAATTACGCCGACCTCACCAAGGACGAGCGCGTCAAGGAAGCCTATCTGGGAGCTGGTCATGCCTGAGACTGAAATGGCCGAGGCACCAGTGAAGGCTGCGACCGGCGGCAACATCCTCGAGGTGCGCAACCTGCAGGCATGGTACGGTGAGTCCCACATCCTGCACGGGATCGATTTCGACGTGAAAGCGGGCGAGGTCGTGACGTTGCTGGGGCGCAACGGTGCCGGCAAGACGACCACGCTGAAGTCGATCATGGGCATCATCGGCAAGCGCTCCGGCTCGATCAAATTCAACAATCAGGAAATCAGGGGCGCGACCTCCGACAGGATCGCGCGCATGGGCATCGCGTTCTGCCCGGAGGAACGTGGGATATTCTCGAGCCTCGACGTGCGGGAGAATTTGCTGCTGCCGCCGGTGGTGCGCCCGGGCGGATTGCCGCTCGAGCAGATCTTCGACCTGTTTCCGAACCTGAAGGAGCGGCTCAACAGCCAGGGCACCAAGCTGTCCGGCGGCGAGCAGCAGATGCTGGCGATCGCGCGCATCCTGCGCACCGGCGCGAGCTTCCTGATGCTGGACGAGCCCACCGAAGGTCTTGCGCCCGTCATTATCCAGCAGATCGGTCACACCATCGCACGGCTGAAGAAGGAAGGCTTCACGATCCTTCTCGTCGAGCAGAACTTCCGCTTCGCATCCACCGTCGCCGACCGCTATTACGTGGTCGAGCACGGCAAGATCATTGACGGATTTTCGAATGCGGAGCTTGCCGCCAACATGGACAAGCTCCACACCTATCTCGGCGTCTAGTCCGGCCCAGGGTCGAACGGTCAAGGGTCGAACGGTCACGAGAAGATTCACGAGGGAAGTCGCATGAAAACGTCGATTGCATCGTTGTTGCTCGGCACGGCGCTGGCCGTAACCACCGCTGGCGCCGCCTTCGCGCAGGACAAGACCGTCAAGATCGGTGCGCTGTCCGATCAATCCGGTCTTTACGCCGATCTCGGTGGACCCGGCTCGACGCTCGCCGCCCAGATGGCCGTCGAAGATTCCGGCCTCGCTGCGAAGGGCTGGAAGATCGACATCATCTCGGGCGATCACCAGAACAAGCCTGACATCGGCACTGCGATCGCGCGGCAGTGGTTCGACGTCGACAAGGTCGACGTCATCGTCGACGTGCCGAACTCGGGCGTGGCACTCGCCGTCAACAACGTCGTCAAGGAGAAGAACGGCGTCTACGTCAATTCCGGTGCGGCGACCTCGGACCTCACCAATGCGCAGTGCTCGCCCAACACCGTGCACTGGACCTACGACACCTACATGCTCGCCCATACCACCGGCCAGGCGCTGGTGAAGGCCGGTGGCGACACCTGGTTCTTCCTGACCGCGGATTATGCCTTCGGTGCAGCACTGGAGCGTGACACCACGGCCGTCATCGCCGCCAACGGCGGCAAGGTCGTCGGCGGCGTCAAGCACCCGCTCAATACGCCGGATTTCTCGTCCTTCCTGCTCCAGGCACAGGCTTCCAAGGCCAAGATCATCGGCCTTGCCAACGCCGGCGGCGACACCACCAACGCGATCAAGCAGGCGGCCGAATTCGGCATCGTCAAGGGCGGCCAGAAGCTCGCGGCGCTGCTGCTGTTCCTCACCGACGTCAAGGCGATCGGCCTGGAAACCGCGCAAGGCCTGAACTTCACCGAAACCTTCTACTGGGATTTGAACGACCAGACCCGGGCCTTCTCCAAGAAGTTCTCGGAGAAAATGAAGAATGGCGCGATGCCGACCATGGTGCAGGCGGGCGTGTATGCGGGCGTGCGTCACTATCTCAAGGCGCTGGAAGCGCTCGGCGGCAATCCGCATGACGGCGTCAAGGTCGTCGAGAAGATGAAGTCGATGCCGACCGAAGACGATCTGTTCGGCAAGGGCGAGATTCAGCCGAACGGCCGCACCATCCACAGCGCTTACCTGTTCGAGGTGAAGAAGCCCTCCGAATCCAAGGGACCGTGGGACTTCTACAAGCTCGTCGGCACGGTACCGGGCGATCAGGCCTTCACGCCGCTGTCCGAGAGCAAGTGCGCGCTGCTCAAGAAGTAAGACCGACAGCCCGCCGGCTGCGAGCCGGCGGGCGCCAATCTAGGGAACGCCGAAGGGACTGGGTGCTGGATCGATGCAGGCTCTCTACGCACAGCTACTGGTGGGACTGATCAACGGCTCGTTCTACGCGCTGCTCAGTCTCGGGCTCGCCGTCATCTTCGGCATGCTCAACATCATCAATTTCGCCCACGGCGCGCTCTACATGATGGGCGCCTTCGTCGCTTATTTCCTGCTGAACCTCGGCGGCATCAATTACTGGTGGGCGCTGCTGCTGGCGCCGATCATCGTCGGCATCTTCGGCATGATCCTGGAACGGACCATGCTGAAATTCCTGACCGGGCTCGACCACCTCTACGGCCTGCTGCTGACCTTCGGCATCGCGCTGATCGTGCAGGGCGTGTTCCAGAACTATTTCGGCTCCTCCGGCCTGCCTTATGCCATTCCGGACCAGCTCAAGGGCGGCATGAATCTCGGCTTCATGTTCTTACCCGTCTATCGCGGCTGGGTTGTGATCTTCTCGCTGGTGGTGTGTCTGGCCACCTGGTTCCTGATCGAGAAGACGCGGCTTGGCGCCTATTTGCGCGCCGCCACTGAAAATCCGACGCTGGTCCGCGCCTTCGGCATCAACGTGCCGCGCATGATCACGCTGACCTACGGCCTCGGTGTCGGCCTTGCCGCGCTCGCCGGCGTGCTCTCGGCGCCGATCAACCAGGTGCGGCCGCTGATGGGCGCCGACCTCATCATCGTTGTGTTCGCGGTCGTGGTGATCGGCGGCATGGGTTCGATCATGGGCTCCATCATCACCGGCTTTGCGCTCGGTGTGATCGAGGGCCTCACCAAATATTTCTACCCCGAGGCCTCCAACACCGTCGTGTTCGTGCTGATGGTGCTGGTGCTCTTGGTGAAGCCAACGGGACTGACGGGAAGGGCAGCCTGATATGACAGCCTTGACGGACGACACGCTGCCGGTCACTCCGCGCGCGATGCGCGACGAGATGATCTTGTTCGTGGTGATGGCGGTGCTGCTGGCCGCCGTGCCTTTCAGCGGCATCTACCCGTTCTTCGTGATGCAGGCGCTGTGCTTTGCGCTGCTCGCCTGCGCCTTCAATCTTCTGATCGGCTACGGCGGCCTGCTGTCGTTTGGTCATGCGATGTTCATGGGCACGGCCGGCTATTGCAGCGCGCATGCGCTGAAGGTGTGGGCGCTGCCGCCCGAGCTCGGCATCCTCGTCGGTATTGCCGCGGCGTTCGGGCTGTCGCTCGTCACCGGCTATATCTCGATCCGCCGCCAGGGCATCTACTTTTCGATGATCACGCTGGCGCTGTCGCAGCTCTTGTATTTCATTTATCTCCAGGCGCCGTTCACCCATGGCGAGGACGGCATCCAGGGCATTCCGCAAGGGCGCATGTTCGGCATCTTCGATCTGACGAAGCCGACCGTGCTCTATTACGTCGTGCTGGTCGGCTTCCTCGCCGGCTTCCTCTTGATCTACCGCATCATCAACTCGCCGTTCGGCGAGGTGCTGAAGTCGATCCGCGAGAACGAGCCGCGCGCGATCTCGCTGGGCTACCGCACCGACCAGTACAAGTTCCTGGCGTTCGTCCTGTCGGGGACGCTGGCGGGCTTTGCCGGCGCGCTGAAAGTGTTCGTGGCGCAGAACGCCTCGCTCACCGACGTGCACTGGTCGATGTCGGGCGAGGTCGTGCTGATGACGCTGGTCGGCGGTCTTGGCACCATCTTCGGTCCCGTGGTCGGCGCCTTCGTGATCATCGCCATGCAGCAATATCTAGCCGGCTTCGGGCAGTGGGTGACGGTGATCCAGGGCTCGATCTTCGTGATCTGCGTGCTCACCTTCCGCCGCGGCGTCATCGGTGAAATCGCCCATTACTTCCGGAGATCTCTATAAGCCATTGATATCTAGCCAATTTTATTGGTGGGGAAATCCGGTGGATGATCCGGCTACGCCGGCGGAAGATGTCGCGCGCGCGGATCGAAAATGGTCTATGACGGTTTTGTGACAGTCCAATTGGACGGCCATTTCCAACCGGTAGACGATCCCCATGATGAGATGGTTTCGCGCTTTCCTGCCCAGGGAAGAACGTTTCTTCGACCTGTTCGACCGCCATGCCCAGACCGTGATTCAGGGTGCAATCGCGCTTCAGGGCGTGCTCAAGGGCGGCGAGGAGACCCCGGTCTACTGCCAGCGCGTCAATCAGTTCGAGAACGACGCCGACAACGTCACCCGCGAGGTGCTGACCGCGGTGCGGCGTACCTTCATCACGCCGTTCGATCGCGGCGACATCAAGAATCTCATCACCGCTATGGACGATGCCATTGACCAGATGCAGCAGACGGCCAAGGCCGTGATGCTGTTCGAAGTCCGCACCTTCGAGCCGCCGATGCGCGAGATCGGCGCGCTGCTGATCGAATGCGCCAATCTGGTCGGACGTGCGCTGCCGCTGATGCAGGAGATCGGCAAGAACGTCGCGATGCTGACCGCGATCACGGAGGAGCTGACCAAGCTCGAGGGCCGTGTCGACGATCTCCATGATATCGGAATGAAGGAACTGTTCCTCAAGCACCGCAATGGCAACGCGATGGACTTCATCGTTGGTGTCGAGATCTACGACCATCTTGAGAAAGTGGCGGATCGCTTCGACGACGTCGCGAACGAGATCAATAGCATCGTCATCGAGCAAGTTTAGGGCGGGCCGCGCCGTGGATGCTGCGTTGGGTCTTCCTGTCCTGGTCGGTTTGATTGCCGTCGCTCTACTGTTCGACTTCCTGAACGGTCTGCACGACGCCGCCAATTCGATCGCGACCATCGTCTCGACCCGCGTGCTGCGGCCGCAATTCGCGGTGTTCTGGGCCGCGTTTTTCAATTTCGTCGCCTTCATGGTGTTCGGCCTGCACGTTGCGCAAACCATCGGCACCGGCATCATCGATCCCGCGATCGTCGACGCCCAGGTGATCTTCGCAGCGCTCGTCGGCGCGATCGTCTGGAATCTCGTGACCTGGGGGCTCGGCATCCCGTCCTCGTCCTCGCACGCGCTGATCGGTGGCCTCGTCGGCGGCGGCATGGCCAAGGCCGGAATATCGGCGGCGGTCTGGAGCGGATTGACCAAGGCGGTGCTGGCGATCGTGCTATCGCCGCTGGTCGGCTTCCTGCTGGCGATGATGCTGGTCGCGGTCGTGTCCTGGCTCTCGGTGCGCTCCACGCCGTTCGCGGTCGATCGCGCCTTCCGCATCCTGCAATTCGCCTCCGCCTCGCTCTATTCGCTAGGCCACGGCGGCAATGATGCGCAGAAGACGATGGGCATCATCGCGGTGCTGCTCTATTCGCAGGGCCATCTCGGCGGCGAATTCGCGGTGCCGTTCTGGGTGGTGCTCTCCTGCCAGGCCGCGATGGCGCTGGGCACGCTGATGGGCGGTTGGCGCATCGTCCGCACTATGGGCCTGCGCATCACCAAGCTGACGCCGATGCAGGGCTTTTGCGCCGAGACAGGCGGCGCGGCGACCCTGTTCATTGCGACCTTCCTCGGCGTCCCCGTATCGACCACCCACACCATCACCGGCGCCATCGTCGGTGTTGGCGCGGCCCGCCGTGTTTCTGCCGTGCGCTGGAACGTGGCGAGCTCGATTGTCTATGCGTGGGTGATCACCATCCCGGCCTCGGCCATCGTCGCGGCGCTGAGCTGGTGGGCGGTCCAGATCTTCAAGTGACGAGCTTCAGCCCGACGATGCCGGCGACGATCAGCCCGATGCTGGCGAGGCGGAGCGCGGTAGCGGGCTCACCGAACAAGTAGATGCCGAGCGTCGCAGTGCCGACCGCTCCGATCCCGGTCCAGACCGCATAGGCGGTTCCGACCGGCAGCGATTTGAGGGCCAAATCGAGCAAGATGACACTGCCGCCCATCGCGGCAAGCGTGATGGCGGACGGAACAAGCCTGGAAAAGCCCTCGGTGTATTTCAGGCCGATCGCCCAGGTGATCTCGAGGAGACCGGCGACGAACAGGATGCTCCAGGCCATAACGACCCTCCATTCAAGGCAGGGTCGTCCCCGCGGCTGATCTCTTGATGAGGGGGAAGGTCGTCCTTCCCGACAGCCGATATGGGGCTGGCCGAAGGGCTCCGCAATCACCAGATGAGGCTTGATCAGGCCCATTTTCCCTGCCAAACGCTCCCTCATGTCCGACATTGCCACCACAGCCGAATCGCCGGCCCGTTCCCCGCTCGCCGCTGAAGTGGCGCGGCGACGCACCTTTGCGATTATTTCGCATCCGGACGCCGGCAAGACCACGCTGACCGAAAAGCTGCTGCTGTTCGGCGGCGCCATTAATCTCGCCGGCCAGGTCAAAGCCAAGGGCGAGCGTCGTAACACCCGTTCGGACTGGATGAAGATCGAGCGCGAGCGCGGCATCTCGGTCGTGACGTCAGTGATGACCTTCGAGTTCGAGGGCCTGGTCTTCAACCTGCTGGACACGCCGGGCCACGAGGACTTCTCGGAAGACACTTACCGCACGCTGACCGCGGTCGATTCCGCCGTGATGGTGATCGACGCCGCCAAGGGCATCGAGGCGCGCACGCGAAAACTGTTCGAGGTCTGCCGCCTGCGCGACATCCCGATCATCACCTTCATCAACAAGATGGACCGCGAGAGCCGCGATGTGTTCGAGCTGCTCGACGAGATCGAGAAGACGCTGGCGCTCGACACCACCCCGATGACCTGGCCGGTCGGTCGGGGACGCGACTTCCTCGGTACCTATGACGTCATCAATGGCGGCGTCCGACTGCTCGAAGGTGGGGGCGCCAAGACCGGCGCGGCGCAGCAGATCGAGATCGCCGAACTCGCCAAGCTCAACGCCAACCTCGATGCTTCCGCCGTGAAGGACGAGCTCGAGCTCGTGACCGAGGCCTCAAAGCCGTTCGACCTTGCCGCGTTCCGCGAGGGCCATCTGACGCCGGTCTATTTCGGCAGCGCGCTGCGCAATTTCGGTGTCGGCGATCTGCTCGAGGGTCTTGGCAAGTTCGCGCCCGAACCGCGTGCCCAGGACAGCGACCAGCGCAGGGTCGAAGCGACCGATCCGCGCATGAGCGCTTTCGTGTTCAAGATCCAGGCGAACATGGATCCGAACCACCGAGACCGCATTGCGTTCGCGCGCCTCTGCTCCGGCAAGCTCAGCCGCGGCATGAAGGCCAAGCTCGTGCGAACCGGCAAGAGCATGCCGCTGTCGAGCCCGCAATTCTTCTTTGCCCAGGACCGCTCCGTGGCAGACGAGGCCTTTGCTGGCGACGTCGTCGGCATTCCCAATCACGGCACGCTGCGGATCGGCGATACGCTGACCGAAGGCGAGGATTTCAACTTCGTCGGCGTGCCGAGCTTCGCGCCTGAAATCGTCCGCCGCGTCCGTCTCACCGATGCGATGAAGGCGAAGAAGCTGAAGGAAGCGCTGCAGCAGATGTCGGAAGAGGGCGTCGTGCAGGTGTTCCGTCCGCGCGACGGTGCGCCGGCGCTGGTTGGCGTGGTCGGCGCGCTGCAGCTCGATGTGCTCAAGGCACGGCTCGATGCCGAATATTCGCTGCCGGTCGAGTTCGAGGTGAGCGAGTTCCAGCTGGCGCGCTGGGTCTCCTCGGAGGACCGCAAGAAGCTCGACACTTTCATCGCGGCAAACACGTCCAGCATCGCCGACGACGTCGACGGCGATCCCGTGTATCTGGCGCGGAACGAATTCTATCTCGGCTATACCAAAGAGCGGGCCGAAGGGATCGAGTTCACCAATGTCAAGGACGTCAAGAAGAAGGGGTAGGGCGGAGCGCGGCCGCTTGCGCGCGAGCATGTGAATGCGCGCGGGCTTGACGCCTTCGCCGGCGGTGCCACGTTTCATTGACGTGACATCGCGAGCTCAAGGCATGTGGCGCGCAATACTGGTTATTGTCCTGCTGGCGGTCTCGACGGCCACCGCCGACGCGCGGCGGCGGCAAATCAATCCGATCCCGTTTTCGCATTCGCCGTGCAGCGTGCTCGACGTCGGGCCGTGCACGCCGTCCTATTGTAGCGTGCTCGATCATGGGCCATGTATTCCCGAGATCGACTATCCCTACGGGGAGAACCTCCAGCTCACAATCGAAAGCGTCCCATCGGACGCCGATCGCGCCAAGTACCAGAGGCCGGACCACGATCTCGATACGATCGGTGACCTCTTCGCCGAGCTGCGCACCTGCTGGTCGCCGCCATCGGACAATGCGCGGACGGGAATGCAGATGTCGGTTCGCTTCAGCTTCAATAGAGCGGGCAGCCTGATCGGCCCGCCGCGCCTGACTTTTGCCACCGCCAGCGTTCCGGCCGATACACGGACGACCTATCTCAACGCGATTAAAACATCGCTGAATGCCTGCCTGCCGCTGAAATTCACAGATGGACTTGGCGGCGCCCTGGCCGGACGGCCGATTGCCATCCGCTATGTCGATAATCGGGATTTGGGCAAATAGCCCAGCTCCAACCCCTCATCCTGAGGAGCGCGCTCGCGCGCGTCTCGAAGGATGAATGCCCCGCAGTTGCGGCAGCAGGGCCTGCATGGTTCGAGACGGCGCTTCGCGCCTCCTCACCATGAGGAGCGAGAGTTGCGACCGACGGCCAATCGATGATACGCCATAAGCAGGGACGCTTGAGGGGAGGGTGTCGTGGGTCTGCTGATCATGATCCTGGGGCTGGTGCTGTTTTTCGCCGCCCATGTTTTCACAACGAAGCGAGACGCGCGCGCGCAGGCGATCGCGCGGCTGGGCGAGGGGACCTACAAGATCCTTTATTCGGTCGTCTCGCTCGCGGGACTGGCGCTGATCGTCTGGGGCTTTGGCCACTATCGCAGCTCAGGCTGGATCGACGTGTGGTATCCGCCGAAGGCGATGAAGCACATCACGGTCGCGCTGATGCTGCCTGCCGTCATTCTGGTGGTCGCATCCTATTTGCGCGGCCGCATCTATGCGACGCTGAAGCATCCCATGCTTGCCGGCGTCAAGCTCTGGGCGGCGGCGCATCTGCTCGCCAATGGCGATCTCGGCTCCATCATCCTGTTCGGGTCGTTCCTGGGTTGGGGCGTGTATGACCGCATTTCGTTGAAGCATCGTACCGATAGCGGCGGTCCGCCGATTCCGGTGGGCGGCGTGACCAACGATCTCATCGCGGTCGCGGTCGGTATCGTCGCCTATCTAGCGCTGGCGTTTGCGTTCCATCCTGTCGTGATCGGTGTTCCCGTCATGGGCTAGTCGATCAGCTCAAGACGGCACCCGCGTAGCCACGCGCGGAAGGTACCAAAGGCAACGACACGAGGACCCTCCGATGGACTGGTCGCAATCTCAGATTCCGCCGATGCGGCTCGAGGCGCGCTTTGGCGATCGGGTGGTGCCGGCTTTCATTGACCGGCCTTCCAGCTTGTGGGCGATGCTCGCGGAGGCCGCTGCGCGCAACGGCAACGGCGAAGCCCTCGTCTGCGGCGATATCAGGTTGAGCTGGCGGCAAACGGTCGAGCAGGCTGCGCAGATTGCCTCCGGGTTTCGCAAGCTCGGTCTGCAGCGCGGGGATCGCGTCGCGATCCTGCTCGGCAACCGCATCGCGTTTCCGCTGCTGCTGTTCGCCGCCGCGCATGAGGGGCTGGTCACGGTGCTGCTGAGCACGCGTCAGCAGAAGCCTGAGATCGCCTATGTGCTCGCCGATTGCGGCGCCAAAATCCTGATTCACGAGGCATCACTCGCCGAGCGGCTGCCGGACGCCCGCGATGTTCCCGAGGTAATTCACCGCCTCGCTGTTGACGACGATGCCAAGCTTTCGCGCTTCTCCGTGCTGGCGGACAATGCGCCGGCCCCGGCGCCGGTCGATGTCGACGAGGAAGACACGGCCATGATCCTCTACACATCGGGGACGACAGGCAAACCGAAGGGCGCGATGCTGGCCCATTGCAACATCGTGCATTCCTCGATGGTGTTCGTGTCCTGCCTGGAATTGACGGCGTCTGACCGTTCGATTGCGGCCGTCCCGCTCGGTCACGTGACCGGTGTCGTCGCCAATATCACGACGATGATCTGCTGCGCCGGTGCGCTGATCATCATGCCGGAATTCAAAGCCGCCGATTATCTCAGGCTCGCGGCGCGCGAGCGCGTCACCTACACGGTGATGGTGCCCGCGATGTACAATCTCTGCCTGCTGCAACCGGATTTCGCCAGCTACGATCTCTCGAGCTGGCGCATCGGCGGCTTCGGCGGTGCGCCGATGCCGGTCGCCACCATCGAGAGGCTCAAGGCGACGATTCCAGGCCTGAAGCTCACGAACTGCTATGGCGCGACGGAGACGACGTCGCCGTCCACCATCATGCCGGGGGAGCTGACTGCCAGTCATATCGACAGCGTCGGCCTGCCGTGTCCCGGCGCGCGGATCATCGCGATGGGAGCGGACGGGCGTGAGTTGCCGCCTGGCGAAATCGGCGAGCTCTGGATCCAGAGCGCCTCGGTCATCAAGGGTTACTGGAACAACGCCAAGGCGACGGCCGAGAGCTTTACCGCCGGCTTCTGGCATTCCGGCGATCTCGGCTCGGTCGATCCGGAAGGGTTCGTCCGCGTGTTCGACCGGCAGAAGGACATGATCAACCGCGGCGGTCTCAAGATCTACTCGGCCGAGGTCGAATCGGTGCTGGCCGGCCATCCCGCCGTCGTCGAGAGCGCGATCATTGCAAAACCATGTCCGGTCCTGGGCGAGCGCGTTCATGCCATCGTGGTCACGCGTGCTCAGATCGGCAGCGACGATCTGCGATCATGGTGCGCTGAACGTCTGTCCGATTACAAGGTGCCCGAGACGATGGCGATCACCTCCGAGCCGCTGCCACGCAACGCCAATGGCAAGGTGCTGAAACGGCAGTTGCGGGAGCTTTGGTAGGGATCTCGGCGGACTATCCCGGATCGCGCGTTAACGCCTTGATCGGCCTTGCTTTGCCTTGCCACCGCCATATCGATAGGGTATCGCCGCCGCCACGTGGGGACGGGCTTTAAACGCGCGCGATCTGGCGTGCGCACCCGGCCGGGCATGGGATTTTCTTAAGTGTCTGAATTATTTGACGAAGTCGACGAGGAAGTACGTCGCGAGCAGCTCAAAAAGCTGTGGGACAAATACTCGCTCTACTTTATCGCCCTGATGGTCCTGATCGTGGCGGCCGTCGGCGGCTGGCGTGGCTATCAGTACCTGGAGGCCAAGAGGGCCGCCGAAGCCGGCGGGACCTTCGAAAAGGCTGTCGAGCTGTCGGAGCAGGGTAAGCATGCGGAGGCCGAGACGGCCTTTACGGAACTTGCTGCCAAGGCCCCCTCGGGATACCGCACACTGTCACGGCTTCGTGCCGCGGCCGAGGCGTCAGCCCGCGATCCCAAGGCTGCGGCCAAGATGTTTGACGACATCGCCGCCGACCGAGGCGTCGGCAGTGAGTGGCAGGATTTGGCGAGGATCCGTGCGGCCGGCCTCATGGTGGACAGCGCGTCCTATGCCGACATGCAGCAGCGCCTCGAATCCTCCGCCGAACCCAAATCAACCTTCCGCCACACCGCTCGCGAACTGCTGGCGCTGTCGGCCTGGCGCAACAACGACATGACTGCGGCTCGCAAATGGCTCGACGCGATCGCCGAGGACGGCGAAACGCCGGCGGGCCTGCGCTCGCGCGCCGAGGCGCTGCAGGCCTTGCTGCCGCCCGTCGCCAAGAGCTGAAGCCTGAGAGCTGACGGTTCCGAGAGCTGAGACGAGATATCGATATGCGCCGCACGCCACGTTTGATCGCAGCCGCCGTCCTGATCGCCTTCACAGGCCTTCTGGGCGGCTGCTCCAGCGGCGGATTCGATCCGAGCGATCTGCTCGACTTCCTCGACACCAAGAAGAAGCTCCCGGGCGATCGCAAGCCCGTCTTCCCCGAGGGCGTGCCGGGTCTCGAGCAGGGCGTGCCGAAGGACATGTACAAGGGCGCGCAGCAACAGCAGGATGCGCCTGCCGTTGCGGCACTCCCGGCCGAGCCGCCGCCGGCTGAGCCCGCCAAATCGTCGAAATCCGCCAAGGGAAAGAAGAGCAAGCAGCCGGCCCCGACGGCAGCCGCGCCCGCTGAAGCCCCGGCAGGTGAGGTCGATGGCGAAGCCCAGCCTGAGGCTGCACCCGCGCAGGCCGCGCCGCCGCCCAAGCACAAGATCGTCCGCAAGCGCACCACCGCGCCGCCGCCGGACCAACAATCTGCACAACAGGCCGCCCAGCCCGCGCAAACCACCCAGCAACAGCAGACGCAGGGGGCCTTCCCGGCACCGATGCCCAGCGGCAGTTTCTCGCGCTGATATTTTTCATTGAATTGACAGGCGCTACCTCGACGGCGCACGAATGACCAATGTCCTTTACGATCGCCATCATCGGCCGACCCAATGTCGGCAAGTCGACGCTGTTCAACCGCCTGGTCGGACAGAAGCTGGCGCTCGTCGATGACCTGCCCGGCGTCACCCGCGATCGCCGCGAGGGCGAGGCAAGGCTCGGCGACCTCGAATTCACCATCATCGATACCGCGGGCCTCGACGAGGGCGCCAAGGGCTCGCTGACGGCACGCATGCAGGAGCAGACCGAGGCCGCGATCGCGCAGGCCGACGCGCTGTTCTTCGTCGTCGATGCCCGCATCGGCCTCACGCCGACCGATCGCGCCTTCGCCGATTTCGCCCGCAGGGCCAACAAGCCGGTGCTGCTCGTCGCCAACAAGAGTGAGGGCAAGCATGGCGATGCCGGCGCGATGGAAGCCTTTGCTTTAGGCCTCGGCGATCCCATCCAGATCTCGGCCGAGCATGGCGAGGGCATGGGCGAGCTCTACGACGCGCTCGCCAAGCTGATGCCTGAGCCCGTCGAGGAAGATGAGCCTGAAGACGACGAGCCGCTCACCGAGGAAGAGGCTGCGACACGCCCGATCCGTGTCGCGATTGTCGGCCGTCCCAATGCCGGCAAGTCGACGCTGATCAACCATCTGCTCGGCGAGGAACGCCTGCTGACCAGCCCCGAGGCCGGCACCACGCGCGATTCCATCGCGGTCGAGATCACCTGGAAGGGCCGCGAATTTCGCGTGTTCGACACCGCCGGTCTTCGCCGGCGCTCGCGCATCGAAGAGAAGCTGGAGAAGCTCTCGGTTGCCGATGCGCTGCGCGCCGTGCGCTTTGCCGAAGTCGTCGTGATGATGATGGATTCGCAGAACCGCTTCGAGGAGCAGGATCTGCGCATCGCCGATCTGATCGAGCGGGAGGGCCGCGCGGTCGTGCTCGCCGTCAACAAATGGGACCTGATGGAGACCAAGGGCGGGGGCGCGATCTCGGGTCTACGCCGTGATGCCGATCATTGGCTGCCGCAGCTCAAGGGCGTGCCGATCGTCGCCGTCTCCGGCCTGATGGGCGAGGGCATCGATCGCCTGATGCAGGCGATCCAGGACGCCTATGCGCTCTGGAACAGGCGCGTTTCGACCTCGGCGCTCAATCGCTGGTTCGAGCAAGCGGTCCAGGCCAATCCGCCGCCGGCTGTGTCCGGCCGCCGGCTGAAGCTGAACTACATCACCCAGACCAAGGCGCGTCCGCCCAGCTTCGTTCTGTTCTGCTCGCGCGCGGATGCAGTGCCGCAGTCGTATCTGCGCTACCTCGTCAACTCGATGCGCGAGGCGTTCGACCTGCCGGGCACCCCGGTGAGAATCACCCTGCGCGAGAAGGCCAATCCCTTTGCCCACAAGCGCAAGCGGCCATCGTGAGCGAACAGGCCGGCGAGGCGATAGCGCAAGGCGCAGCGCCGGTCCGGCGCGGTGCCGTCGCCTTCATCTTCGTCACCATCCTGCTCGATATGCTCGCGCTCGGCGTGATCATGCCGATCCTGCCCAAGCTGATCGAAAGCTTCGTCGGCAATGACACCGCGCATGCGGCGCGCATCTTCGGCCTGTTCGGCACCGCCTGGGCGCTGATGCAATTCGTCTTCTCGCCGTTGCTCGGCGCGCTGTCGGATCGCTTCGGGCGCCGGCCGGTGGTGCTGCTGTCGAATTTCGGGCTTGCCGCCGACTATGTGCTGATGGCGCTCGCGCCGTCGCTGACATGGCTATTCGTCGGCCGCGTGATATCAGGCATCACCTCGGCCAGCATCTCGACGGCCTTTGCCTATATCGCCGACATCACCCCGCCGGAGCGACGCGCGGCGGTGTTCGGCAAGATTGGCGCGGCCTTCGGCGCCGGCTTCATCCTCGGCCCGGCGCTCGGTGGTCTGCTCGGCGATATCGATCCGCGATTGCCGTTCTGGGCGTCGGCGGCCTTGAGCTTTGCCAACGCGCTCTACGGCCTGTTGATCCTGCCGGAATCCCTGGCGCCGGAGAAGCGCGCGTCATTCCGCTGGACCACAGCCAATCCGGTCGGGGCACTGCATCTGTTGCGCTCGAATGCCGGGCTCACGGCGCTGTCCGTCGTCAATTTCATCGCTCAGGTGGCGCACGTCGTGCTGCCCTCGACCTTCGTGCTCTATGCGACCTATCGCTACGGCTGGGATTCCAAGACTGTCGGATTGACGCTCGCCATGGTCGGCGTCTGCACCATGCTGGTGCAGGGGCTCGCCATCGGCGCCATCGTGCGCGCGCTCGGTGAGCGCGGTGCGCTGATGCTCGGGCTGTGCTGTGGCGCTGTCGGCTTTTCGATCTTCGGCAGCGCGCCGACCGGTCCGCTGTTCTGGCTCGGTATTCCCGTGATGGCGCTGTGGGGTATTGCGGGCGCTGCGCTTCAGGCGCTGATGACGCGTCTGGTCGCGCCCGATCAGCAGGGCCAGCTGCAGGGCGCGACCTCCAGCGTGCAGAGCGTGGCGCAACTCGTCGGCCCGTTCCTGTTCACGCTGACATTTTCCTATTTCATCGGCGCCGGCGCGCCGCTGCATCTGCCCGGCGCGCCGTTCCTGCTCGCGGCAGCGCTGATGGTGGCGTGCGTAGCAATTGCGGTCCGCACGCTGGCAGCGACAGGGCAAGCTTCGTAGGGTGGCTTAGCCTTGCGCTGCGCGAAGCGCAGTCGCTGGGCGCAACCCACCCTACGACTTCCTACTTCTTCACCAGCGGACACTCACTGTCCTTGAGCGGCTTGGCCGCGTCTTCGGCCGAGATCGTCGAGACCAGCTTGTAATAGTCCCACGGTCCCTTCGATTCCTCCGGCTTCTTCACCTCGAACAGATAGGCCGGGATGATGCGGCGGCCGTCCTCGCGGAGCGGGCCCTTGCCGAACAGCGGATCGTCGGTCGGGATTTCCTTCATCTTGGCGACGACCTTGGCGCCGTCATGCGGATTGCCGCCGAGCGCCTCGAGCGCCTTGAGGTAGTGGATCACGCCCGCATAGTTGCCGGCCTGGGTCATGGACGGCATCGCGTGATTGCTCATCTTCTCCTGGAAGCGCTTGGACCAGGCACGGGTGCTGTCGTTCAGGTCCCAGTAGAAGGATTCGGTGAAGGTCAGGCCATGCGCGGTCTTGAGGCCGAGCGAATGGACGTCGTTGATGAACAGCAGCAACGCTGCGAGCTTCTGGCCGCCCTCGACGATACCGAACTCCGCCGCCTGCTTGATCGAATTGGTGGTGTCGCCGCCGGCATTGGCCAGCCCGACGATCTTTGCCTTGGAGTTCTGTGCCTGGAGCAGGAAGGACGAGAAGTCCGAGGTGTTGAGCGGATGCTTGACGCCGCCAAGCACCTTGCCGCCATTCGCGGTGACGACCGCGCTGGTGTCACGCTCGAGCGCGGCACCGAAGGCGTAATCGGCGGTCAGGAAGAACCAGGTGTCGCCGCCGGCCTTGGTCAGCGCCTTGCCGGTGCCGGTGGCGAGCATGTAGGTGTCGTACGTATACGAGATGGTGTTGGCGTTGCAGGCCTTGCCGGTCAGGTCGGCGCTGGCGCCGCCGTTGTTGAGCAGGACCACGTTCTTTTCCTTGGCGACATTGCTGACCGCCAGCGCCACGCCCGAGTTCGGCGTGTCGGTGATCATGTCGACCTTCTGGGTGTCGATCCATTGCCGCGCGATGTTGACGCCGACGTCAGGCTTGTTCTGGTGGTCGCCGCTGACGACCTCGATCTTCCAGCCCTTGGCGGCCAGACCTGAATCCTCGACCGCCATCTTGACCGCCAGCACGGAGCCGGGGCCGCCGATGTCGGCGTAGAGGCTGGACATGTCGTTGAGCACGCCGATCGTGACGGTCTTGTCCTGGGCGTAGGCGGATGTGGCAAAACCGAAAGCGGCGCAGGCAAGAAGGGCCGCGGAGCGGCGCGCGAACGTCTTCGTCATAAATTTCCTCCATTTTAAACGTGCGGGCGGCCCTCTTGCGGAGCCTGGTTCCGGTGAATTCCGTAGCCTGTCCAAAGCACGACGGCAATGCGTCTAAAGCCGGATGACGCTGCGTCGGTGCGTCATCCTTCGGTTAACTTTTGGGCAAAATGCGTTGAGGCGCTATTTCCGCGGGTCTTAAACCAGCTTGAATTTCTGAGGACATCAGGCTGGCGCGCGGAAGCTCATCAGCGTGCGCGTCTTGTAATCGTAGAACTTGCCGGTCTCCGTCCACTCGGGGGCGCAAAGCGGCACGATGAACTCGGCGACCTGCTCGGGCGTGTCGAGCGTGGCGGGATCCTCGCCCGGCATCAAGGCCGCACGCATGCGGGTGCGGATCGGGCCGGGGCTGAACAGGTTGACGCGGATGGCCGTGTTCGCGGTCTCGTTCGCCCAGGCGCGCGCCAGCGTCTCCAGCGCGGCCTTGGAAGTCGCGTAGGGGCTGACATAGGCAGTCGCCTTGGTGGCTGCTCCCGCGGTGATGAACACGGCGCGTCCTGCATCGGATTGCCTGAGCAGCGGCTCCATGCAGCGGATCAGCTGGAAGTTCGCAGAGACGTTGACGGCCATGACGTCGTTGAACGTCTTGAGCTCGATATGACCGACCGGCGAAGAGGGGCCGAGCACGCCAGCATTTCCGACCAGGATGTCGAGCTTGCCATAACGCTCGTGCAGGCCCGCGCCGAGGCGCGCGATGCCGTCGAAATCCGTGAGGTTGAGCGGCACCAGCGTGGCGCTGCCGCCCACTTTGCGGATTTCGTCGTCGAGCTCCTCAAGCCCTCCTTGCGTGCGCGCGGTCGCGACGATATGCGCGCCGGCCTTGGCGAGCGCCAGCGCCGTGGCAAAACCGATGCCGCGCGAGGCGCCGGTGACGAGAGCGATACGGTCAGCGAGGGGCTTTGTCATGGCCGCGTTTTACAGGCGTGGACGGCTGGGGCAAGCCCGCCCGTAATGGAATCTCGGGCCCCAGCCTAGCTACCGCCAGACTGCATGTTGTCGCTGTTGCTGCCGTTTCCCGAGCTATCGGGCGTCACCTTCATGCCCTGTCTGAAGGCGAAGACGATGAAGCTGACCAAGAGCACTCCGCAGAGAATGGCAATGGCCAGCTGCATCGTCGCGTCCTCGCGTCAGCTCGCCTCCGCCAGCAGCGATAGCTGCCGCGGCTGCGGCTCGATCTGGGTCTGGTCGGTCAGGTGAGTCGGATAGACGCCAGTGAAGCAGTGATCCGCAAACTTCGGGTTGGCCGGGTCGCGGCCGGGCTCGCCCATGGCGCGATACATGCCGTCGATCGACAGGAAGGCGAGCGAGTCCGCGCCGATGATCTCGCGCATCTCCTCCATCGAATGCGTTGCCGCCAGCAGGCCGCCACGATCCGGCAGGTCGATGCCGTAATAGTCGGGATAGAGGATCGGGGGCGAAGCGAGGCGGAAGTGCACTTCCTTGGCACCGGCATCGCGCATCATGCGCACGATCTTCTTCGAGGTGGTGCCGCGCACCAGGGAGTCGTCGATCAGGATGATGCGCTTGCCCTCGATCGCCGCGCGGTTGGCCGAGTGCTTCATGCGCACGCCGGATTCGCGGATCGCCTGCGTCGGCTGAATGAAGGTGCGGCCGACATAGTGGTTGCGGATGATGCCGAGCTCGAACGGCACGCCCGAATGCTGGCTGTAGCCGATCGCCGCGGGCACGCCGGAATCCGGCACCGGTACCACGACGTCGACCGCCACATGGCTTTCGCGCGCGAGCTGCGCGCCGAAGGCCTTGCGCACCTCGTACACCGAGCGGCCGTGGACGATGGAATCCGGACGGGAGAAATAAATGTATTCGAAGATGCAGGGGCGCGGTGGCATCGGCGGGAACGGCTTGTGGATGTCCTGGCCATTCTCGTCGAATACGATGACTTCGCCAGGCTCGATGTCACGCACGAAGCGCGCGCCGATGATGTCGAGTGCGCAGGTCTCCGAGGTCAGGATCGGGCAGCCGTCGAGGTCGCCGAGCACCAAGGGCCGGATGCCGCGCGGATCGCGCGCGCCGACCAGCTTCTTGTTGGTGAGCGAGACCAGCGCGTAGGCGCCTTCGATCTCGCGCAGCGCGTCGATGTAGCGCTCGATGAAGCGGCTGCGCCTCGAGCGCGCGACCAGATGGAGGATCACCTCGGTGTCCGAGGTCGACTGCATCATCGCGCCATTCTTCACGAGCTCGCGGCGCAGCGTCAGTCCATTGGAGAGGTTGCCGTTGTGGGCGACCGCTAGGCCGCCGGCATTGAGCTCGGCGAACAACGGCTGCACGTTGCGCAGGATCGTGGCGCCGGTCGTGGCGTAGCGGACATGGCCCACCGCGACACTGCCGGGCAGGCGGTCGATCACCTCGCGGCGGGAGAAGGTGTCGCCGACGAGACCGAGGCGGCGTTCGCTGTGAAAGCGGCTGCCGTCGTAGGAGACGATGCCGGCGGCCTCCTGGCCGCGATGTTGGAGTGCGTGGAGGCCGAGCGCCGTGATGGCGGCGGCATCCGGGTGTCCGTAGATGCCGAAGACGCCGCATTCTTCGCGAAGCGTATCTCCCTCCAGGTCGTCCTGAAGCTCTAGCGCGGCCGGGCCGGTATCGAGATCAAGTTGGGCGTCCTGGTCAGGGTGTCGCATCTCGTCCGCGCCTCTCTGTTGGCTCTATCAACGCGCCGCAGGTTTCTCGATCAGCTTCTTCAGGCTGTCACGAGCCGGTTTGCTGTAGCCGTCGCCAGTGCCCGGAGGCTGCTGGTCGGTATCAGCTTGATCATCATCTGGTTTGTTTTTCTTGAATCTCTTCAAGATGGTGTTCTCGGGGTCGTCAGGCAAGAGGGACATCAGCCAATCCCCGGTTCCCTGGAGCACCACGCGGGATTTTGCCCCCGAGACCCAGTCCGGGCGCTGCTTGTCCGGCACCAGCCAGGTGAAGAACAGGAAGGCGACCACGACGATCAAAAGGCCGCGAGCGAGGCCAAACAGGAAGCCCAGCGTGCGGTCCAGCGCGCCAATGCGCGAATCCAGGATCATGTCGGAGATCCGGACTGTGACCACGGAGACCACGACCAGGGTACCGACGAACACGCCAGCGACCACGACCACGCTCGCGACCGTGTCGTTGTTGAAATAGGTCTTGGCGGTCGGCAGCAGCTTGGAGAACGAGTACAGCGTCACGATCGCGGCGGTGCCCCAGGCCGCAATCGAGAGGATCTCGCGCATGAAGCCGCGCACCATGGCGAGCAGGCCCGAGATCAGCATCACACCGAGCAGGATCAGGTCGAGGAGTGTAACTGGCATCGGCTGGTCTGGTCCGCTCGTACGCTCAAAGGGTGCTCAGCGAATCGGTGTTTGGCCGCCGCCCTAAATGATGGGCAGACAGCGCTTCCGGCAAGGCCGCAACCACGCAATCCCGTGCTGCTTTTGTGACGGCTGTATAGCGGCGGAGGCGCTTGCCGTCACCTCTGGCTAACCCTCTCCACGGCGGAATCTTGCCGGTGTGGCATTTTTCTCTGCCGGCGGGGGTGAGTCGCTGCGGCGGGAGCCCTTTGCGGCGATTTCGGCGACCAGGGTTGTCAGGCTGTTGATCGCGTTCAGGGTCAGGCCGGCGTCACCGCCGGTATCGCCGCCGCGGGCCGATTCGGGCAGCACAGCGCGCTTGAAGCCGAGCTTGACCGCTTCCTTGAGCCGGGCCGGGGTCTGCGCCACCGGACGAATGACGCCGGAGAGCGAAATCTCGCCGAAATAAACAGCATCGGTGGGTAACTGCGCATTAACCAGGGACGACACCAGTGCGGCCGCGGCGGCCATGTCAGCGGCCGGCTCGTGAATGCGCAGGCCGCCCGCGACGTTCAGATAGACGTCGTGGCCGGACAGCTTGACCCCGCAATGGGCCTCCAGCACCGCCAGCACCATCGAGAGCCGGCTCTGGTCCCAGCCGACCACCGCCCGGCGCGGGGTGCCGAGCGAGGTGGGCGCGACCAGCGCCTGCAATTCGACCAGAACGGGCCGTGTGCCCTCGATGCCCGCGAAGACTGCGGTGCCTGGCGTGCCGAGGTCGCGTTCCGACAGGAACAGCTCGGAGGGGTTGGTGACTTCGCGCAAGCCAAGGCCCGTCATCTCGAACACGCCGATCTCGTCGGTCGGGCCGAAGCGGTTCTTGACGGCACGCAGGATGCGGAATTGCTGCGAGCCTTCGCCCTCGAACGACATCACGGCATCGACCATGTGCTCGACCACGCGGGGGCCGGCGATCTGACCGTCCTTGGTGACGTGACCAACCAGGATGATGGCCGCACCGGTCTTCTTGGCGAAACGAATGAGCGCCTGCGCCGAGGCGCGCACCTGCGTCACCGTGCCGGGCGCCGATTCCACCGTGTCGGTCCACATCGTCTGGATCGAGTCGATCACGATCAGCCGGGGCACGGCGCCTTCCGACAATGTCGAGACGATATCCTCCACCGAGGTCTCTGCCGCCAGCTGCACCGGCGCGTCCGACAGCCCGAGCCGCTCGGCGCGCAACCGCACCTGGGCGATGGCCTCTTCGCCGGAGATATAGACGATGCGGTGGCCAGCGCGCGCCATCAGACTGGTTGCCTGCGTCAGCAAGGTCGACTTGCCGATGCCGGGATCGCCGCCGACCAGCAGCACCGAGCCGCGGACGAAGCCGCCGCCGGTGACGCGGTCGAGTTCGGTCATGCCCGAGGACAGGCGCGGCGCATCGGGGCTTTTGCCGGCGAGGCTCTCCAGCGCGAATGTGCGCCCCTTGCGCTTGGAGCGGATCGAAACCGGCACGCTGCCGGTCGCATCTTCCTCGGCGAGCGTATTCCACTCGCCGCAGGACTCGCACTTGCCCTGCCAGCGGTTATAGGCCGCGCCGCAATTCTGGCAGACGAAGGAAAGCGTGTTCTTGGCCATGGGTGTGGTGAGTCGGAGGTTTCGGATGTGCTGATAGCACGGAACGGCAGGCAGCGCGGGCGTCCGTGAGCGGTCCAATGAGCGATATTCCGTGCTGCCGATACACCCTTTGTTAGCTCTACGCCGCCGCATCGCGCCGGACTTTGCCAAATGTTAGCGGACGCGGGTCCAGTTTCGGAACCAGGACGGGGTGGCGAAACGAATGACTGTTATCTTGCGAATATTGCTCGTTGTGAGCATCGCCTGCGGCATTGCTGCGCCGGCCGGCCGCGCTGTCGCGGCCGATGCAAAGCCGCTCAACGTCGTCTTTGTGAACCCCGGCAAGACCGGCGAGGTCTATTGGGACATGGTCGCGCAGACCATGCAGGCAGCGGGCCGCAGGCTCAATGCCAACGTCGAGGTGCTCACCAGCGAGCGCAATTACCGCACCATGCAGGAGCTCGGCCTCGGCGCGGTCGCACGTGCCGACAAGCCCGACTTTCTCATTCTCTCGAATGAGGAGTCCGCCGCCGTTCCGATTCTGGAGGCGGCCGAGGCAGCGGGGGTCAAAACGCTTCTGCTGTCGAACTCGTTGATCGGCGAAGACGCAAGGCGCCTTGGTTCGCCGCGAACCAAGCTCAAGAATTGGCTCGGCGACATCACGACCGATCTGACGACGGCCGGCGCCCGGATGGCAAATGCGCTCATCGGCGCGGCGCGCACCGAAAAATGGCAGAGCCCCGACGGCAAGATACATCTTCTCGGGATCGGTGGTGACGAGATCACGCCAGCCTCGATCGCCCGCAATGCCGGCCTCCAGCTCGCGGTCGCGGCCGCGCCTGATGTCGTGGTGGACCGGATGCTGTTCGCCAACTGGACCCAGTCCGAGGCGGAGCAGGTTGCGGCCAACTATCTGAGCTGGGCCGAGCGCAAGGGTATCCGTCCCGCAGGGATCTGGGCCGGCAACGATCCGATGGCGCTGGGCGCTCTCAAGGCCGTCGAAGCGGCCGGCATTACACCGGGCGAGAATATCCAGGTGGTCGGCCTCAACTGGTCGGAAGAGGCACTGCGCGAAGTCAAGGCTGGTCACCTGCTGCTGACCGATGGCGGTCACTTTCTGCTTGGCGGCTGGTCGATCGTGCTGCTTCGCGACTATGCCGACGGCTGCGACTTCGCAGCCAACTCGCCGCATGTCGAAGTCAAGACATCGGCGATCACGCGCAACAATCGCGGCTCCGTCGCCGCGCTGATCAAGGCCCGGGCCTTCGACCGGATCGATTTTGCGCGGTTCAAGGCAAAGCCGGACCATTGCGGTCAATATGATTTCTCGGTGGACGCGCTGATCTCCTCGCTGTCGCCCCCGAGCGACGCAGGTGAATGATGCAGGGCGGTACTGACAAGATGAACGGCCCGACGAATTCAGCCTCATCACGCTCGGTCGTCCGTGCGATGATCTGGGCCACCGTGCCCGTGCTGCTGCTGGTGCAGCTGCTTGCCTCGGCGGGCGTCGAGGTCTCGAGCTTCTGGTCGCAGATCAAGCAGCTCGATACCCGCATTGCCCATGTCGCCGAGAGCCGTGCGGAATTGATCGCCGAGCCGCTCTGGAAGATGCGCTATGACCAGGTCACGGGCGTGCTCAACGAGATCATGCACGACGAGACCATTGCAGCTGCGGCCGTCTATGACGACACCGGGACCGTGATCGCTCGCGTGGTGGCGCGGCCCATGGTGCAGGCTCTCACTGAAGTCTCGCGTCCGATCGGCTACAGCAACGGCAACATGTCCGTTCAGGCCGGCCGGATCGCGATCGCCTATTCCTATGCGACGCTCTATGCGAACACTGGCAGCAGGCTCGGGCTGCTTCTGGCAGTCGGCCTGCTTGGGACGCTCGCGACCGTGGTCGCGATGCGGATCTCGGCCAATATCTTCATCGGCAAGCCGCTGGCCGCAATGATGTCGGCGATCCAGCGCAGCAAGCAGGACGGCCGCGCCTATCCGGCCGACGTCACATCGTCGAACGAGTTCGGCCAGCTCGCGCAGGCCTTCAACGCCATGCAGCACACCACGTCGGGTGCGCTCGACCGGCTTGGCCACATGGCCTCGCACGATCCGCTGACCGGGCTGCCCAACCGCCGCTCGCTGTCCGAACGTCTGGTGACCTTGAGCCACGATTCAGGCTCGCCGGACGCGCTGATCGCGTTCAGCTTCATCGATCTCGACGATTTCAAGGGCATCAACGACACCTTCGGTCATGATGCCGGCGACAAGTTCCTGGTTCATATCTCCGAGCGGCTTCGCGCTACGGTCCAGCCGGAAGATTGGGTTGCGCGGCTCGGCGGCGACGAGTTCGTGGTCATTCGACCTGAGGTCGGCAATGAAGCGGCCGCGCAGGCTTTCGCCGCGCAATTGCTTGAGGCCATTTCCGCGCCGATCCTGGTGCACGACAAGCAAGTCGTGCCGCGTGCCAGCATCGGCCTTGCGGTCCGCCGAGCCGACGATCCTGAATTGTCCCACTTGCCGGCGTTGGCCGACATCGCACTCTACCACGCCAAGAGCAAGGCGCCGGGCACCGTCGCGGTGCTGAACGAAGCGCTTCAGCGCGACTATCGCCGCCGCAGGGATCTGGAGCTTGCGATCCCGACAGGCTTCTCCGAGGGCCAGTTCGAAGTCTGGTATCAGAGCCAGGTCGATCTTGTGACCCAGGAGGCGATCGGCCTGGAGGCGCTCATTCGCTGGCGTCATCCCGAGCACGGCGTGATCGGTCCGGGCGAATTCCTGCCGCTGATCGAGCGCAGCGGCAACAATGCGCGGCTGACGCGCTACGTGTTGACCGACGCCTGCCGCGCGCTGCAACGGCTCGCCGCCGCAGGCAGGCGGCAGATCAGGATCGCGATCAATCTGCCGCCGTCGGAACTTGCCGATCATTCGCTCGCTGCCGAGCTGCGCGAAACCTGTGAGCGGTTCGGTGTGGCGGCCGCCTCGCTCGAGCTCGAGATCACGGAAGGCTCGCTGATCAACAACATCGCCAGTGCTTCCGACACGCTGCGACGGTTGCGACGCCTCGGCGCCACGATCGCGCTCGACGATTTCGGCACCGGCTATAGCTCGCTCGCTCATCTCAGGCGCTTTCCGCTCGACAAGGTCAAGATCGACAAGGCGTTCATTCGCGAGATCCCTGACAGTGCCGAGGACAAGGCGATCGTCGGCGTCATCGCCTCACTGGCGGGCACGCTTGGGCTTACGCTGGTCGCCGAAGGCATCGAGCGGGCCGAGCAGGCGCAGGCCATGCGCGAGATGGGCGTAAGGCTCGGCCAGGGCTTTCTCTATCACAAGCCGCAGCCGCTCGATGCCGTGCTGCGCGGACTTGCCGATACCAGCAACGGCGAGGACCGCGTGCGCGCCGACAGGCTGTCAATCGCGCCCGAATTCGCCGCCTGAGCAATGTTATTGTTTGAGCATGATCTTTCCAGAAAACCGCTGAGCACTTTTCTGGATCATGCTCTACGGCTGCGTTGCGTTCCACAGCATCGAGAGCCCGGCTGCGATCATCATCGCATCCATCACCATGCGGAACATGTCCGGCTTGAGGTGCAGCACGAAGCGCTTGGCAACAAACGCGCCTGACATCAGCGAGGAGCCCGCGACCAGGCCCTTGATGAAGACCTCCGGCGTCAGCGCGCCGAAGCGCTCGAACGTCACTGATTTGGCCAAATAGAGGCCAAGCGAGGCGGCGGCCTCGGTTGCCAGAAAGGCCCCTTTGGAGAGGCCGTAGAACAGGAACAGCGGCACGCTGAGCGGCCCGGTCGAGACCACGATGCCGGTGAGATAGCCGATCACCGCGCCGCCGACGCAGAGGTGCCAGAGGCTGGCCTTGAGCTCGTGCCGCGCGAGCCAGTGCCGCACCGGCACCATCGCGATCAGGAAGATGCCGATGGCAAGATCGACGGCGTGCGAGGGCAGGGCGAGCAGCGTCCGCGCTCCCAGCACCGCCGCCGGAATGCCCGTCGCCGAGTAGGCGAGGCAGGCCCGCCAGTCGACCTCGCGCCACCACGCCAAAATCCGCGATAAATTCGCCATTACGGAAGCGACCGCCATGATCGGCACGGCCTCTTTCGGTCCATAGGCATAGACCAGCACCGGCATCAGCATGATCGACGAGCCGGTGCCGACAATGCCGGAAATGGTGCCGGCGATCAGGCCGACGCTGAGGACGAAGACAAAGGCCAAGGGAATGGCTCCGGGAATCGGATCAGTGTAGCCGCTGGCAGGGGGAAGCGTGAATGGCGGGGGTGTTTTTTGCCTGCCGGGCAACGCAAGGTCTGGTGGCGCGCGTTGGTTAACCGCCGGTGTCGCGCCCACCGCCAATCCGAAGGGTTCCCCGGACCGATCCTTAGAATTTGACGCGTATCAATTGGAGTGTTCGCTCAAAGAATTTGAGGTGCGTGATGCCCGACCACCATTCCTTCTCAGCGCTCGACCGTCATGCGGTGCTCGGCGGATCCGATAACGGCTTTCCCTGGTACGCCGGCGCGATGCTCGCGGTCGAAGCGAGCGAAGTGGTTCGCCTCCGCTGCGAAAAGCTCAGCCATGGCGACGCGGCGGCCGAGCAGGAAGCCGTGCTGATGGTGCGCGAGAAGATCGCGGCTGCGTTCGAGGCGTTTGCGAGCCTGCTTGCGGGTGCAACGCCGGCCACGGTCGTCCAGCGCTATCGCGAGCATGTTGCCGCCAATGCCAAGCGCCTGTCCGCGAGCTAGGTTCCGCGGCGCGTTGGGCTGCTGACAGCATGTTGGCAGCAGGGGCAGGCTATGACCATCTGCCGACAAAACGGGGAGCGGGTCATGCCGATCGAGGGAAGTTGTCATTGCGGTGAGACGGTGTTCGAGGTGACAGAGGCGCCATCGAGCGTGACACGCTGCACCTGCTCGCTCTGCGCCAAGCGCGGCGCGCTGTGGGCCTATTACACGCCGGCGCAGTTTCGCCTGCTGTCGCCCGCCGACAACGTTGCGACCTATCTCTGGGGCAGCCGCACCGTCAAACATCATTACTGCGCGAATTGCGGCTGCGGCACCTATTCGGAGTCGCCGGATTGGTCGACCGGCAAGCCCGATTTTGACAAACCCAGGGTCGCGGTGAACGCGCGCCTGTTCGACGATTTCGATCTCGAGGCGGTGCCTGTCAATCTGATCGACGGCAAGAATTTGTGGTGAGCCTGCGGTCTTCCGCATATCGGCTCGCAAATCCATCCCCTTGAGGCGGCGCTGGAAAGCTGATCTGGTTCCCGGCCCAAGAAAAAGGAGAGGAACCCATGATGCGTCTTTTTGCGCGAGTGACGCTCGCAATGTGTCTGGCCGTTGCAGCCGGATTCAATGCGCAAGCGCAGACCAAGCCGAAGGTCACGACGCTGGGCCCGGACTTTCCCAAGGCCACATTGTTCGTCGGCAACAGTTTCTTCTACTACAACAACGGAATGCCAGGGCGTCTCTCCTTGCTGGAGCGGGCCGCGGATGAGGCCAACAAGGCGGCCTATCGAAACACCATGGTCACGATCGGCGGCTCCGGCCTCGACTGGCACGACATGGACAATTTGCTGCGTCCGGGCGGTCTCGGCGCCTATTCCTTCGACGATGACAACAATGTCGTCTTCAACAAGCCGGGCAAGCAGTACGAAGCGGTCGTGATGATGGACTGCAGCCAGTGCCCGATCCATCCGCAGCTGAAGGAGGCGTTCACCACCTTCGCCAAGAAGGACGGCGACATCGTTCGCGCCCATGACATGCGGCCGGTGCTGTTCATGTCCTGGGCCTATCTCGACAAGCCGGAAATGACGGAGGGGTTGGCCGAGGCCTATACGATGGCCGGCAATGCCAATGACATGCTGGTCATTCCAGCTGGCCTCGCCTTCGCGCGCGTCCGCAAGCTGCAGCCGGAGCTCAACCTTTATGCGCCGGACAAGCGGCACCCGAGCCCCGCCGGCACTTATCTGGCGGCTTGCGTCACGTTGGCCGCGCTGACGGGACGCTCGCCCGTTGGCAATTCCTACACGATGGGGATCGACCCGGAGACGGTGCGGCTCTTGCAGCAGGCGGCGTGGGATACGGTGCAGGACTATTACGGGCGCTAATAGCTCGCTACTTCAGCACCACCCACGCCGGCGCATGATCGCTCGCGCCGTCTTCGCCACGCACCTTCTTGTCGACGCCGGCCTTTGACAAACGCGAGGCCAGTGCAGGGCTGAGTAGCAGATGATCAAGCCTGAGGCCCGCATCGCGCTGCCATCGGTTCCGCTTGTAGTCCCAGAACGTGTAGACGCGCTTGTCTCCGTGCAGCTCGCGGATCGCATCGCACCAGCCTTGTTCGACGAGCGAGGCGAAGGCCGCGCGGCTCTTCGGCTGGATCAGTGCATCCTTGTCCCATGATCGCGTCGGATAGATGTCGATCTCGGTTGGCGCGACATTGTAGTCGCCCGCGAGCACGACCGGCAGATCCTGCTTGATGAAGGTCCTGGCGTGGCGCTTCAGCCGCGCGAACCAGTCCAGCTTGTAGTCGAATTTCGGCCCCGGCTGCGGATTGCCGTTCGGCAGGTAGATGCTGGTGACGATGACACCGCGCACCGCAGCCTCGATGTACCGCGCCTCGTGGTCGTCGGGCCGCCCGGGCAATCGGTCGCGCGTCAGCACAGGCTCGGCGTTGCGGGCGAGGATGGCGACGCCGTTCCAGGTCCTCTGTCCACGCCAGACCGCGCCGTAGCCGGCTTTTTCGATCGCGGCCGCCGGAAATTCGCCATCACTTGCCTTCAGTTCCTGAAGAGCAACGACATCAGGCTTCGCTGCGCGCATCCATGCGAGCAGATTGGGCAGGCGGCGGTTGATGTTGTTGATGTTGAATGTCGCAATCTTCATGTAGAGCTGATCGCCTCGTACGCCCCCACACCGGAGATACAATGTCCAAGTTGAGCTTTGCCGCTATCGTATTCGTCGTCGCGTTCTCCGGGGCCGCTTCCGCACAATCGGCCGATCCGCGCGGCGCGTGCAAGGCGGATTACGACAAATTCTGCGCCGGCATCGCGCCTGGCGGCGGTATCGTCGCCTGTCTCAACGGCAAGCGCGATCAGTTGAGCGCGACCTGCAAGGCGGCGCTCGACAACAGGAAGAAGAAGTAAACGGTTGACAGCTCAGCCCGGCAGCGGTGGCGGGCTTGCCTGCTGCTCGAGCGGCGGCGGGGAGGGCGGCTGTTCGGCCGCCTTCGCGGGCTCCGGTTTGACCAGCGGCTCGACCACGTTGCCGCCCTTGTAGACGCGGGCGTAGCGGTGGCCGAGGCTGGTCAGCACCTCGTAGCCTATCGTGCCGAAATGATGCGCGAGCTCGTCGACGGTGATGCCCTCGCCGAGCAACGTCACCATATGGCCGCGACGCACCGCGTTCGGCGGCAGATCGGTGATGTCGATCGCGATCAGGTCCATCGAGATGCGGCCTGCGACAGGACAGCGCTTGCCGGCGGCGACGACCTCGGCTCCGCGGGTGCCGTCGTTGGAGCTGGCCGCGCGGAAATAGCCGTCGGCATAGCCGACCGCGATGATCGCGAGTTTGGTCGGCCGCCGTGCCGTCCAGGTGCCGCCATAGCCGACGGTCTCACCGCGCTCGATCGAGCGTGTCTGCACGATGCGCGCCTTCAGCTCGACGACCGGCTGCATCGGATTGTCGGCCTCCGGCGTCGGATTGACGCCGTAGAGCGCGGCGCCCGGCCGCACAAGGTCGAACTGGAAGGGCGCGCCGAGGAAAATGCCGGATGAATTCGCAAGCGCCGCCGGCACGCCGGAGAACTCGCTGGCGATGCTGCGGAAGGTCGCGAGCTGCTTCGCGTTCACGGGGCTGTTGAGCTGCTCGGCCGAGACCAGATGGCTCATCACCAGCGTGATGCCGTGATCACCGGCATTGATGCGGGGAATGATGGCCTGCGCTTCCGAGATCGTGAGCCCGAGCCGGTTCATGCCGGTGTCGATGTGGATGGCGGCGCCTCCTGACCAGCCGGTGCGGCGGCAGAACACGTCCCATTCGGCGAGCTCGTTGAGATCGCCGATCACGGGTCGGCAATTGATCTTGGCGTAGTGCTCGCCGGTGTTCTGGAAATAGCCGCCGAGCACGTAGATCGTGGCGTCCGGCACCGCTGCGCGTGCGGTGCGCGCCTCCTCGATGGTGGCGACGAAGAAGGTCTTGCAGCCGGCCTTGTTCAGCGCCTGCGCCACCTGCGCGGTGCCGCAGCCATAGGCGTCGGCCTTGATCACCGCCGAGCACTCGGCCGGCACCGCCGTCTTCTCGAGCTTGCGCCAGTTGGCGATGATGGCGTCGAGATCGACGGTGAGCACGCCGCCATAGCTGGCGAGCGCGGCAGCCTGATTGGCCTCGGCGGAGAGAAGGCCGGATTGCGGGATCATGTTCGTGTCGGACACCATTGTCATGGCGCCGTTTTACGCAAGAGCCAGGCTTGGTTCAACCCGGGGAACTGACGAGCAGCTCACAGGCAACTCAGTAGTCGCCGCCGCGATCCGGCAAGTGCCCGTCATGCGAGAGGTCGCCGAAGCGGGTGACCGAGGCATCGAACTGCAGTTCGACGGTGCCGGTCGGACCATGGCGCTGCTTGCCGATGATGACTTCGGCCCGGCCGACGGTACGCTCCATGTCGGCCTGCCATTTGGCATGCTCCTCGGTGCCGGGGCGCGGCTCCTTCATGGCGAGGTAATATTCCTCGCGGAACACGAACAGCACGACGTCGGCGTCCTGCTCGATCGAACCGGATTCACGCAGGTCCGAGAGCTGCGGCCGCTTGTCGTCGCGGGATTCGACCTGACGCGACAGCTGCGACAGCGCGATGATGGGGACGTTGAGCTCCTTGGCCAGCGCCTTCAGGCTGGTGGTGATCTCGGTGATTTCCTGCACGCGGCTGTCGCTGGCGCGCTTGCCCGAGCCTGACAGCAGCTGGATGTAGTCGATCACCAGCAGATCGAGACCCTTCTGGCGCTTCAGCCGGCGGGCGCGCGCCATCAGTTGCGCGATCGACAGGCCGCCGGTGGCGTCGACATAGAAGGGCAGCGACTGCAGCTCGATCGATACCTGGCGGATCTTCTCGAAATCGGCTTCCGTGATGCCGCCACGTCGGATGTGAGAGGAGGGGATGCCGGTGCGCTCGGCCACGATACGCGTGGCAAGCTGGTCGGCCGACATTTCGCAAGAGAAGAAGCCGATGACGCCGCCATTGGCGGCCTTCATGGTGCCGTCGGCCTGGAGCTCGCCGACATAGGCCTGGGCGACGTTGTAGGCGATGTTGGTCGCCAGCGACGTCTTGCCCATGCCGGGACGTCCGGCAACGATGATCAGGTCGGAGTGCTGCAGGCCGCCCATCTTGGTGTCGAGGTCGCGCAGGCCCGTCGAGATGCCGGACAGCTTTCCGTCGCGCTGGAAGGCCTTGGCCGCGAGATCCACCGCCACCGCCAACGCCTGCGAGAATTTCTGGAAGCCGCCGTCATAGCGGCCGGACTCGGCGAGCTCGTAGAGCCGGCGCTCGGCGTCCTCGATCTGCGCCCGCGGCGCGAAATCGACCGGGGCGTCATAGGCGACATTGACCATGTCCTCGCCGATGCCGATCAGATCGCGCCGCAGCGCAAGATCGTAGATGGTGCGGCCATAGTCCTGGGCGTTGATGATGGTGGTCGCTTCGGCCGCGAGCCGCGCCAGATATTGCCCGATGGTCATGCCGCCGACGTCGGTATCGGCGGGCAGGAACGTCTTCAGCGTCACGGGCGTGGCAATCTTGCCCATCCGGATCAGGCTGCCGGCGGTCTCGAAGATGGTTTGGTGCAGCGGCTCGAAATAATGCTTCGGCTCCAGGAAGTCGGAGACGCGGTAGAAGGCGTCGTTGTTGACCAGGATCGCGCCCAGAAGGCTCTGTTCCGCCTCGATATTGTGCGGCGCGCTCCGATAGGCGGGAGTTCCCGGCTCGGGCGCGAGTTTGAGGACGTTCGAATCAGTCAGGGCCATGGTCGAGCGTGCTTAGCAATTTTTCTTGGCGGATGCGGGGCCGGGATAAAGCGCCGCCAGAGGCCAAAGCGGAAGCAAAAGGTCGGCGCTATCAACCGATCTTAAAAGCGGTGGATGATTGGCTGCCTCGGCAATCGCGACGCTTGACGGATTTTCGCGGGACGCGGGGCGTGTCCAGAAGCGGTCACGGCCGCGCCACGGAAAAATCCTGAAGCGGTGAACCTAATGAATTGGGCCGCAGACCTATTTGATGGCGCGCGAAATGGCGCGCTGGCGCCGGTGCGGGGTCAGACCAGCAGGAGGTAGACCAGCGCGACCAGGGCCGCGCCGACACCGGTGGCGATCAGGGCGTAGTCGGTGCGGAGGTCGTCCTGCACGTCGAATGAGGTTCGGGTCTCTTTGCTCATGGCGACGGTCTAAGGCAGCGCCATCGAGAGGAATGTGAACTAGATCACATCTCCCCGGATTCTTTCGGGGGTAGGCAGGGAACAGGCGGGTGGGCCGGGGAATTGTCCCCGATGGCCCACCAACAGGGAACGAGGCTAGCGATGCGGCCGGAACGGCAGTCCCAGATGTGGCGGAGCGAAGCAGGCAGCCGGCTGTGGCTGTCCGGGCTGATCGCCACCATGGAGCATGTCGAGCGGCCCGAAATCCGGCGTCAGCCGGTGGCGCCCGAAATGATCGTGGAACTGAGGGCGCAACTGGCGTTAACGGCGTCTGTCCGCTCCTCCCCGATATCGACCCTGCGTCACTAGAGCCTATTCACCGGCAAGCTTCAGCTTCGGCGTGGCGCCGCCCTCCAGCGCGCGCAGCCGGGCTTCCTCGTGTGCAATATAGTCGCGTGTCATGGGGACGACGCCCTGGCGCTTGGTCAGCTGGATCTGAAAGTTCATCATGCCTTGCTTGCGGAACGTCATCTCGCAGGCGGCGAGATAGAATTCCCACATCAGCGCGAAGCGCTCGTCATAGAGCTGCACGGCTTCTTCGCGCCGTGCCATGAAGCGTTCCCGCCAGGCCTTCAGCGTCTCGGCATAGTGCAGCCGCAGGATCTCGATGTCGCAGACCAACAGGCCGGCGTCCTCGATTGCCGGAAATACTTCCGAGAGTGACGGGATGTATCCGCCTGGAAAGATATATTTGGCGATCCAGGGATTGGTCGAATCCGGCCCTTGCGAGCGGCCGATCGAGTGCAGCAGCATGATGCCGTCATCGCGGAGCAGCTCGGCACAGCGCCGGAAATAGGTATCGTAGAATCTGGCTCCGACATGCTCGAACATGCCAACCGAGACGATGCGGTCGAATGGACCCTCGATGTCCCGGTAGTCATGGAGCAGGAAGCGCGCCGAGCGAGTCAGTCCTTTCTCGGCCGTGCGCGCGTTGGCTATCTGCAACTGCTCCGTCGACAGAGTCACGCCGGTGACGTCGGCGCCTGCGAACTCGGCGAGATAGAGGCCGAGCCCGCCCCAGCCCGAACCGATGTCGAGCACGCGCTGGCCGCGCCCGACCAGCAGCTTGGCTGCGATGTGCCGCTTCTTGGCGAGCTGCGCGTCGTCGAGCGTGGCATCCGGCGTCTCGAAATAGGCGCAGCTATATTGCTTGTCGGCGTCGAGGAAGAGCGAATACAGCCGCGCATCGAGATCGTAATGATGCGCGACGTTGCTCCGCGCGCGCGCTCGCGGATTGAACTGCCTCAGGTGCCGGACGAGATAGCGCAGGTGCCACCAGGGCTTTGCCCAGTGCGGCAACACCTCGGCCTGATCGAGCAGGATCGCGATGGCATCGGCGATGTTGCCGCGCTCGACGACGAACTCGCCGTTCATGAAAGCTTCGCCAAGCCCGAGCTCGGGATTGATGAGGACCCTTCGTTGAGCGTCGGCCGTGACGAAGCGAACTTCAACGGGCTCGCCGGAGCCATCACCGACGGTGAACTTCGTTCCCCCCGCGGTGGTCACGGTCATCGAACCGCGGCGGATGAATTGGGACAAGAATTTACGCAACAAGCGGTCCATCGATACACACCTCTCGAGCGAACCCGAAAAGAAGCGAACAAACCCGGTCGTCACATTTTCACACCTGGGAGCTTATCTTAGGTTCCCATGCGTCCGCATGTAAATCTAGGCGGCCTCTTCTCGCCTCGCTAATGCGTTGTGTTCAAACCCGATATTCGAAAATCGCGTGTTCACATGCTTGTTGAGTGCGCTTCCATTCGCAGCGCAATCGGCTAAAAGGTGACCCGCCGCCGCGCCGGTTGCCGGCCGTATCTGTCGGAATTCAATGGAGATGATGGAATGTCGAGCCGAGCGCTCAGCCTCGCCACGGTGCTGTTTCTGATTGGCTTCGGGGCCTCCGATACCGTTCTGGCGCAGGCGACAAATCTCGAGGCCGGCAAGGCCCCATCCCAGATCTTCGCGCAGACCTGCAACGCCTGCCACAAGAGCCCGCGCGGACTGCTGAAGACGGTCGCGCCGGGCTCGCTGCCGGGCTTCCTGCGTCAGCACTACACCACCAGCTCCGACATGGCCGGCGTGCTGGCTTCCTACCTCGTCTCCAACGGCGCGGCCGACGCGCGCTACCAGTCAAAGGATGGCGGCAAGGACAAGAAGGACGGCGCCAAGGAGAAGGACGCCAACAACCCAAACCAGCCGCCTGAACATCAGGGGCGCCGCCAGCGCTCTCAAGAGGCCGCCAAGCCGGAGGGCGAGGGCACGGCGAACCCTGCGCCCGAGGGCCGTCAGAAGCGCGCGGCGCGGCCGAGCGAGGAAGGCGTCAAGGACGGTGCCAAGGAAGGTGCCAAGGAAGGTGCCAAGGAAGGTGCCAAGCCCGAGGCGACCAGCGAACAACCGCCTGAGGGGCGCAAAGGCAAGCGGCTGAGCAAGCGCGGCAAGCCGGGGATAGACGACACGGCGGCGCCCAAGGCCGAGTCCAGATCCGAGCCCAAGGTTGAGCCGAACAACGAGAGCGCCAAGGTCGATACCGACTCCAAGCCCGACGGCGGCAAGCCAGCCGAGAAGCCGGCGGAGGCCAAGCCTGAGAGCGCAAAGCCCGAGAGCGCCAAGGTCGAGCCAGGTGCGACCGAGACGCCGGCGCTGCGCGCCGATCCGGTGCCGCAAGTGACGCCGGCCGCACCGGCAGCGGCCAAGCCGGCTGAACCGGCTGCGCCCAAGCCCGCGGAAGCAGCCGTCTCCAAGCCGTCCGAGCCCGCGCCCAGCACCGAGCCGGTCGCCAAGGTGGCAGAGCCGGCGCCGGCCGCGGCTGCGTCGCCCGCACCGGCCGAGTCCCCCGGTCCGCCGGCCCCGCCGATCTCGCGATAAACACAACACCCGTCAATCCCGGAAGGCCGCGCCCCGCGCGGCCTTCGTCGTCTTGACCGCGATTAGAGTATTGCTCTAGAGTATTACTCTAGAAGGTGCTGATGTCTGGTGTCCGCGACGATCTGTTGGCTGCGGGGCTCGCGGTGTTTGACCGCTCGGGCCTCGAGGGCGCGACCGTGGCCGCGATACGTGCCAAGGCCCGGGCTTCCAACGGCAGCTTCTTCCATGCGTTCGGCTCCAAGAAAGAACTCGCCGGCGCGCTGTTCCTGGAGGTGCTGCGGCACTATCACGCCGTGATGCTTGCTGCGCTCGATCCGATGCCGGAAGCAGAGCAAGGCATCGATCGGCTCATCCGCGCTCATCTCGACTGGGTGGTGCTGAGCCGCCGCGAGGCGCGTTATCTCTTCGAGATCTCACGCAGCGAATGGGGTGAGGACATCCGCGACGCCCAGCGCGCGCAGAACGCGCGGCTCGCCGAAGGTCTCGAACGCTGGCGTGCGCCACTCGTGGCGCGCGGCGAGCTTTTGCCGATGCCGGCCGTGATGTTCGTCAGTCAGCTGATCGGGCCTGCACAGATCTTCTGCCGTGCCTTTCTCTCGGGACGCGACCGCGCGGATCCTCGTGGTGAGGCCGATACGCTGGTTGCCTGTGCCATTCGCGCGCTGGTGCCCCCTGAGCGCGTCAACGACAAGCAAGGAGCAACGTCATGAGCCAGGAGTCTGATCCCGAGTCCGTTCACCAGTCCGATCCCGGGTTCGCTCCGATTGCCGAGCGTATTCACGCCAATGTCGCCCGGCAGGGCTTCATGAACCTGGTCGGTGCCGAGCTTTCGGAGATATCGCGGGGCACTTGCACGATTGCGGTCGAGCGCCGGCCGCAGCTTTTGCAGCAGCACGGTTTCTTTCATGGCGGCGTGACTGCCTTCCTGGTCGACAACGCCACCACCATTGCAGCGGCGACCTCGCGCGGTCAGTCGGCGCTGACCGCGGAATACAAGCTCAATCTGCTGTCGCCGGCGGTCGGCGACAGATTGATTTGCCGCGCGAGGGTGATCAAGCCGGGCCGCCAGGTCGCCGTCGTCGCGGCAGACGTGTTCTGCGTCAGCGACGGGGTCGAGAAACATACGGCGACGGCACTCGCCTCAATCGCGATGTTGAGCGAGGATGAAGCTGCAAAAACGAAAAGCCCGGCTGCCTGAGGCAGCCGGGCTCAACTTTGCGTCTAAAGCGCGATGAGATTGGTTGAATCATCATCGCGCTTTAGGTTGTTGTTTGAGCATGATCTTTTCGGAAAACCGCTGCCCACTTTTCCGGATCATGCTCTGGGCGCGAGGCTTACTTCTCTTCTGCAGCCGGAGCCGGCGCGACGTCGTCGTGCTGGGCTTCCGGATCGAAGAACTCGCCGGCGGCGGCGATCGCCTCGGCGGCGGCGTCGCGGTCCTCGTTGCGGGTGGAGATGTCCTCGCCGCGGTTGATGCGCTCGGCCTCGTCCTGGCTGCGCGCCACCGTGACGGAGATCTCGACCTCGACCTCGGGGTGGACGGCGACGGTGATGGTGTGCTTGCCGATGGCCTTGATCGGCGCGTCGAGCTGGACCTGCGGACGTGACAGCGAAACGCCGTCGGCTTCGAACGCCACGACGATGTCGCGGACGTTGACCGAGCCGAACAGCTGGCCGGCTTCCGAGGCCTGACGGAGCACGATGATGTTCTTGCCCTGGATCTTCTCGGCGACCTTGGATGCCTCGGCCTTGGACTCGAGGTTGCGGGCCTCGAGATCGGCCTTCATGCCGTCGTACTTGGCCTTGTTGTCGGCGGTGGCGCGCAGCGCCTTGCCCCGCTTGAGCAGGAAATTGCGGGCGTAGCCGTCGCGAACCTTCACGACTTCGCCCATCTGGCCGAGCTTGCTCACGCGTTCCAGCAAAATGACTTCCATATTCGATCTCCTTTGAAGTGAGTTGAGTTTGGGTTTCGGGTTGGACTTAAGCGGTTGGTAGAGGCGGCGGCTGCCGGTTGCGCAGGAAGCGCTCGCGGAAACCGAACACGGCATCCGCAAGCCCCAGGATCACCATCGCGATCACGGGCCAGCCGAACACGACGACGACGGCGTAGGTTGACCCGAGCCAGAAGGTGCGGCTCTTCAGTGCGAGCGTCAGCGTATGCAGCACGGCAAAGCCGGTCAGCGCGTAAGCCATCATCAATGCCGCCGTGGCGATCTGCGCGACGATCGCGATCAGGCCGCCGGTGAAGCAGAAGGCGAGCGCGACGCAGAGCACCGCAAGCGTCATCGCCGGCAATTCGGCCGTCTTCAGATCCGGCCAGGGGCGACGCAGCCGGCCCGATGTCGCCGTCACCTTGGCGCTGAGCCAAAGGTTGAGCGTGAGCGTCATCATCGAGACGATGGCGGCGGCAGCCGGCGCGATGCGCACCAGCGCGTCGATGAACTGGTCGGCCTCGCCGGAGGCCTGCGGATCGGTGGCGTGGAGGATGCGCAACAGGCCGCGCCGCAGCGTGCCCGTGATGGTCTCCGCGTCGCTGCCGAGCGTGAGGAGGGCGGCGATCGTGGTCAGCATCGCGAAGCCCGCGATCCACAGCAGGAGGCGGCCGACCGGATACCATTCGATGTCGGGTTCGGCCGGTTGAGCGGTGGCTGCGGCCGGCGTCATGCCCGCCACATGCCGACCGAGCAGGACAAGATGGCCAAGCCACCACGCAGGCAGCGCGACGGTGACGGCAAAGGCTAGGCAGTAGGGCAGGCCGAAGATGGCGCCGAGGCCGATCGCGGCGGCGATGCCGCCCAGAGTCGCGTAGAGCGGACCCCAGCCGATGGCGGCGACCATCAGCGGCAGCGGCGCGAGATAGAACAGGACGAGCGAGATCAGCGCGCCCGACACGATCGAGGCGAACATCAGGGCCGACGCAGCGCCGGCGATCAGGGCTATCAGTCCAAAGACCATCATCAGCTGTCCCGCTCCCTTCGAGCGGTTAGAGGCGTTTTGCCCCAACCATCGGCGACCGGACGACCCGGAAGCCTTATGAGTTCAGAGCATGATCCGGAAAAGTGAGTAGCGGTTTTCCGACAAGATCATGCTCAACGGCAAGGTCGCGACCGGCGGCGTGGACCGCCGCCGGTCGAATTCGTCTTAGCGAATGACGTAGGGCAGCAGGCCCAGGAACCGCGCGCGCTTGATGGCGCGGGCGAGCTCACGCTGCTTCTTCGCGGACACGGCGGTGATGCGGCTCGGCACGATCTTGCCGCGCTCGGAGACGTAACGCATCAGCAGCTTGGAGTCCTTGTAGTCGATCTTCGGCGCATTGGCTCCCGTGAACGGGCAGCTCTTGCGGCGACGGAAAAACGGGCGGCGTGCACCAGCTTCAGCCATTGTTCTTACTCCCCATCCGTCGTTTCAGCTTCGTCGCGCGGGCGGCGCGGGCCGCGATCGCCGCGGAAGCCGCCACCGTCACGATCGCCGCCACGGAAACCGCCTTCGCGGTCGCCACGGAAGCCGCCGCCTTCACGATCGCGGAAGCCACCGCCACGGTCGTCACGCTCGCGATCGCGGTCGGCCTTGCGCATCATCGCGGACGGGCCTTCCTCGAGCTCTTCGACGCGGACGCTGAGATAGCGGATCACGTCTTCGCTGATGCGCTCCTGGCGCTCGATCTCGGCGATCGCCGCGGAGGGCGCGTCGATGTTGAGCAGCACGAAGTGCGCCTTGCGGTTCTTGTTCATGCGGTAGGTGAGGGAGCGAACGCCCCAATTCTCGGTCTTGGTGACCTTGCCGCCGAGACCCTCGACGATGCCGGTCATCTGCGCAGTCAGCTCTTCGACCTGCTGCGTGCTCGCGTCCTGACGCGCGAGAAAAACATGCTCATAGAGAGCCATTGTCGTCCTTTCCTCGTGTTGGCGCATTGCCCGGCGTCAAGCCCTTAAGAGACCTTCGGAAAGGACTCTGGGATTAAGCTCAGAAGGCGGAAACACGGGACGACGGGCCGACTGGCCCTGCCACACCAAAATCACTGAGGATTTGCTGAGACCGTCCGTTCAGCTCCCGGCCGGGGTCTGCGGATGCGCGCGTTATACGGATTTTGGCCGGCTTGGCAAGGTTTGCGGCCGAGTTTTCGGCCCGGGGGGTCCCGGTGGGGCGACGGATCCGTCCTCACATACCACATCCGGCTTGAATTATTTGTTTGTATATCATACAAATAAATCAGGGAGAGGACTTCAATGGCGGAAAAGCCGGCCCAGGAGCCGCTTGAGGCGGCAGGTGACCCCAAGCATGCCGTGCGTGCGACGCGCTCGGCCGGCCGCAAGATGCGCTCCCTGCTGCTGGATGCGGCGAGCCCGCTGTTTCGCGAGCGTGGGCTGTCCGGCACCGCGATCACCGACATCGCTGCCGCCGCGGACGCGTTTCCGAGCCAGATCACCTATTACTTCCGCACCAAGGAGGCGCTGTTCGTCGAATGCGCCTGCCGTGACCTGCTGTATCTGGCCCGTGCGACCGAGCAGGCAGCGCTCAAGGCGCGTACGCCGCGGGACTACACCCACGCGCTCGCCGAGACCGTCACAGCGAGCGATTCGATTGCCTTCTTCGCGGAGGCACTGACGCTGACGCGGCGGCGACAGGATCTGGCCCCGCTGGTCGAGCGAACCATCGAGCGCCTGCACTCCGAGGGCGCGCGCGCCTATGCGAGCCAGGTGGCGCGCCACGGTTGGCGCTCCCTGCGCGCACCCGACGAAAGCTCGCGGCGGTTCTGGGCCGTTGCGATCGGGGTCATTCTGGAAGGCTACGCCATGGGCCGATCGCCCGAGGCGCTGTGCGCCGAGATGCTGCGTGTGCTCGGCGAGCAGGCGAAATCTACCGGCGACACGGCGCGGCTGCGTCTTGTCGACGCGCGCGACGGATCAACGAATTCAGACGAGGAAGGGTAGGCCATGACCGCGCTTCGCATGCGTGCCCGCGATTTCCTGACCGATGATCAACTCGCCGAGGTGCGCCGCCGCGTGACCTGGAAGGGCGTCGCGATGATCGCCCATGCATGGGCGCTGATATCAGGTGCGATCGCACTGGTCGCCTGGTGGCCCAATCCGATCACTTATGTTCTTGCCGTCGCCATTATTGGCTCGCGTCAGCTCGGGCTCGCAATCCTGATGCATGATGGCGCCCATGGTTGCCTGTCCGCCGACGAGAAGACCAATCTGGCGCTGAGCCAATGGCTCTGTGCCTACCCCTTGTTTGCCGAAACGCGCAGCTATCGGCGCTATCACCTTCAACACCACGCGCGCACCCAGCAGGAGGACGATCCTGATCTGGTGCTGTCGGCGCCGTTTCCGATCACGGGGCTGAGCTACCGCCGCAAGTTCATCCGCGACATCACCGGGCAGACCGGCTACCAGCAGCGCAAGGCGCAATTGCTCAATGCGCTTGGCCCTAAGGATTGGCCGTGGCGCCGGCGCGCCGTGCATTTCTGGGAGAAGCTCGGCCCGCAATGCCTGGTCAACGCCGCAATGTTTGCCGCGCTCACTGCGGCCGGTGTCTGGTGGGCCTATCCGCTGCTATGGCTGGTGCCGTTGCTCACCTGGATGATGGTCATCACCCGCATCCGCAACATCGCAGAACACGCCGTCGTGCCTGACAGCAGCGATCCCTTGCGCAACACCCGCACCACGCACGCCAATTTTCTCGAGCGGCTGTTCATCGCGCCGTACTACGTGAACTACCATCTCGAACATCATCTTCTGTTCTACGTGCCCTGCTACAATCTGCCGAAGGTGCATCGCCTGCTCAGTGGAAGCCGGCACGCCGCGCGGATGGAGGTGCAGCCGAATTATGCCGCAGTGCTGCGGCTCGCAACGGCCAAGCCGAACCGCGACGACCGTCCGGGCCAGTTGGTGAACAGCGCGCGCCGCGCCAGGGCCGGGGCGGCGGTCGACGCCAACCAGACCAACGGTGGCTTCTAGGCCAGCAACGCCGGCCCGGTTGTCCATCTTGGCTTGACAGTCTGGCCCCGGACAGTGTCTACGGCCCCTTTCGGAGCATGGTCGGGAACCAAGGCTCGGGCCGGACGTCATCGGCTGCCGGGCCTCGAAGAACACTGCTCGAGCGATCGAGGGAGCGCCGATGACGGCAGCATTCACATTTCCGGGGCAGGGGTCCCAGGCGGTTGGCATGGGCAAGGCCCTGGCCGACGCCTTTCCGGCCGCGCGCGCCGTATTCGACGAGGTCGATGCTGCGCTCGGCGAGAAGTTGACGGCGATCATCTGGGATGGCACGGCCGAAACCCTTCAGCTCACCGAGAACGCCCAGCCAGCCCTGATGGCGGTCTCGGTCGCGACCCTGCGCGTGCTTGAAGCGGAAGCCGGATTTTCCGTGGGGCGGGATGCGGCCTTCGTCGCCGGCCACTCGCTCGGCGAATATTCGGCGCTGGCTGCGGCCGGTAGCCTGACCATCTCGGATACCGCGCGGCTGCTTCGCACCCGCGGTGTCGCCATGCAAAAAGCCGTGCCTGTCGGCGCCGGCGCGATGGCCGCGCTGCTTGGGCTCGACTACGAGGCCGCCCTGGAGGTCGCCAAGGAGGCGGCGCAGGGCCAGGTCTGTCAGGCCGCCAACGACAATGGCGGCGGCCAGGTGGTCGTCTCGGGCGACAAGGCCGCGGTCGATCGCGCCGTCGAGATCGCCAAGACCAAGGGCGCCAAGCGCGCGATGCTGCTGCCGGTGTCCGCCCCGTTCCATTGTCAGCTGATGCAGCCCGCGGCCGACGCCATGGCCGAGGCGCTGTCCAGGGTCACGATCAAGCCGCCGGCTGCGCCGCTGGTCTCGAACGTGCTCGCAAGCGCCATCACCGATCCAGACGAAATCCGCCGCCGGTTGGTCGAGCAGGTCACCGGCACGGTGCGCTGGCGCGAGTCGGTTGCCTATATGGCGGGGCAGGGCGTCACCCGTTTCTTCGAGATCGGCGCGGGCAAGGTTCTGACGGGACTGGTCAAGCGCATTGCCGATGGCGCTGTCGGCGTCTCGGTCGGCGGTCCGAACGACATTGCCGCCGCCAAGGATGCATTGGCTGCTTCAAAGCAGGCCTAAGTTTGCGCACGATCTTTCCGGAAAACCGCTAAACACTTTTCCGGATCGTGCTTTTGGGGAGTTTTTCAATGTTCGATCTGACTGGCAAAAAGGCGCTCGTCACCGGCGCGACCGGCGGTATCGGCGGCGCGATCGCGCAGGCGCTGCACGCTCAGGGCGCAACCGTTGCGATCTCGGGAACGCGCAAGGAGGTGCTGGATGAGCTGGCCGGCAAGCTCGGCGAGCGCACCCATGTGCTGCCCTGCAATCTCTCCAAGGCCGACGAGGTCGAGGCGCTCGTGCCGGCTGCGGAAGCTGCGATGGGCCAGGTCGACATTCTCATCGCCAATGCCGGCATCACGCGGGACAATCTGTTCGTTCAGCTTCGCGACGAGGATTGGGACGAGGTCATCAACGTCAACCTGACCGCCACTTTCCGCCTGGCGCGTGCCGCCACCAAATTGATGATGCGCAAGCGCTTCGGCCGTATCATTGCGATCACGTCGATCGTCGGCGTGACGGGCAATCCCGGGCAGGGCAATTACACCGCGTCGAAGGCCGGCCTGATCGGCATGATCAAGACGCTGGGCGCCGAATACGCCAAGCGCGGCGTCACCGCCAATTGCATCGCGCCCGGCTTCATCAAGACGCCGATGACCGATGCGCTCAACGACAAGCAGCGCGAGACGATTCTGGCCAAGGTTCCGGCAGCCCGCCTGGGTACGCCCGAGGACATCGCCGCAGCGGCCGTTTACCTGAGTTCGAACGAAGCGGCCTACGTCACCGGCCAAACCATCCACGTCAACGGCGGCATGGCCATGATCTGACGCGCCGTTCCGCCCCGCCCACATCGGCGGGCAGGTTGCGGCAAACGGTCGTTTCCGGAGCGAATTGAGGCGTGTAGTCAAGGCACTTGAAGTATGTTAACCGGACCTTCAACGGATGGGCAAAGAACGCCATTGCAGGTTTTTGAAACCCTGTATATTGGCGATGCGGAGCCTTGGCCGTCGTTCGCCCGGTCCTGCATCTGATAGGGTGGGACCACATCAAAGTTCGTAAGCGAAGGCAGTCAACGACCACGACGGCTCGTATCGTCCCGGGGGGTCGGGTCTACAGGGAACAACACGAGGTTATGCAATGAGTGAGATTGGCGAGCGGGTTAAGAAGATCGTGGTCGAACACCTTGGTGTTGAACCCGAGAAGGTTGTCGACGCAGCGAGCTTCATCGACGACCTCGGCGCCGACAGTCTGGACACCGTCGAGCTGGTGATGGCGTTCGAGGAAGAATTCGGCTGCGAAATTCCGGATGATGCCGCGGAGACGATTCTGACCGTCGGCGACGCCACGAAGTTTCTCGAGAAGAACGCGAAGAGCTAAGGCTCTTCATTTTCGCGGGGACAACATTGAAACCGGACGGGCCGCTTCCCAGTGGTCAGCCGGTTTCTTGTTATTGGCCGTGAGACTTTCGATGCGGAGTTTTCAGATATGAGGCGGGTTGTCGTTACTGGTCTCGGCATGGTGTCGCCGCTCGGCTGCGGCGTCGAGCCGACCTGGAAACGCATCCTCGACGGCGAAAGTGGTGCGCGCCGGATCGAGAGCTTCGATGTCTCCGATCTGCAGACCAAGATCGCCTGTACCGTCGTGCGTGGCGACGGCAGCAACGACAGTTTCAATCCCGACAAGTGGATGGAGCCGAAGGACCAGCGCAAGGTCGACGACTTCATCATCTTCGGCATGGCCGCAGCCGGTCAGGCGCTCGACGACGCGAACTGGCATCCCGAGACCGAAGAAGACAAATGCGCGACCGGTACCATGATCGGCTCGGGCATCGGCGGCCTCAACGGCATTGCCGACACCGCGATCCTGCTGAAGGAGCGCGGACCTCGCAAGGTATCGCCGTTCTTCATTCCGGGTCGCCTGATCAACCTCGCCTCCGGCTATGTGTCGATCAAGCACGGGCTGAAGGGACCGAACCATTCGGTGGTCACGGCCTGCTCGACCGGGGCCCATGCCGTTGGCGATGCTGCCCGCCTGATCGCGCTCGGCGATGCCGACGTGATGGTCGCTGGCGGCGCGGAGTCGCCGATCAGCCGCATCGGCATTGCCGGCTTCAACGCCGCGCGCGCGCTCTCGACCGGATTCAATGAGACGCCCGAGAAGGCCTCGCGTCCCTATGACAAGGACCGCGACGGCTTCGTCATGGGCGAGGGCGCCGGCGTTCTCGTGCTGGAAGAGCTCGAGCACGCCCGGCGCCGCGGCGCCAAGATCTATGCCGAGGTGATCGGCTACGGTCTGTCGGGCGATGCCTATCACATCACGTCGCCGTCGCCCGATGGCGATGGCGGCTTCCGCAGCATGGCGGCCGCGCTCAAGCGCGCCGGCCTCACCGCATCCGATCTCGACTACATCAACGCCCACGGCACCTCGACGCCGCTTGGCGACGAGATCGAGCTCGGCGCGGTCGAGCGCCTGCTCGGCAATGCCGCGTCCAAGGTTGCGATGTCGTCGACCAAATCGTCGACCGGCCATCTGCTCGGTGCGGCCGGCGCGATCGAGGCGATCTTCGCGATCCTGGCGATTCGCGATAACATCGTCCCGCCGACAATCAATCTGGACAATCCGTCGGTCGAGACCGCGATCGATCTCGTGCCGCATAAGGCGAAGAAGCGTGACGTGAACGTCGCGTTGTCGAATTCTTTTGGTTTCGGCGGTACCAACGCGTCGGTGATCTTCCGGCGGCTGGTCCAATAGTTTGTGTTTGCGACGAATCCACCGTTTTGCCGTATTCGGCGATAGTCATGTCTGTGGGCGCGTGCATTTGGCTCGGCAAGCGATTGTCAGGCTGCGATTGAACCGGCAGGATTCAGGTTGCTTCGATGAGTGAAAGGCCGCCCATTTCGCCCCGGAGCCCGCGGGCAGCGCTCGAGCCCGAGCAGGTCCCGCCGCCGCCGAAGCGTTCGGAGCGGGCGCGCAATCCCTTTGTCGTCGTCGGCAATGCCATCATCACATTGCTCCTGATCAGCCTGATCGGTGCCGGCGCGGCCTATTATTACGGCCGGCAGGTGCTCGAATCGCCTGGGCCGCTGAAGGACGACAAGATCGTCAACATCCCGCAGCGCGCAGGCAAGCGCGACATCGCCGAGACGCTGAACCGGGAGGGCGTGACCGACGTCAATCCATGGGTGTTCATCGGCGCCGTGGCTGCGCTGAAGGCGAGTTCCGACCTGAAGCCCGGTGAATATTCGTTCCAGAAGAACGCCTCCTTGCGCGACGTCATCGCCACCATCGTCGAGGGCAAGGTGGTGCAGCATGCCGTCACGATTCCCGAAGGCCTGACCTCCGAGCAGATCGTGGCGCGGCTCACCGACAACGACATCTTCACGGGCAGCGTGCACGAATTGCCGCGTGAAGGCACGCTGCTGCCCGAGACCTACAAGTTCCCGCGCGGGACCCCGCGCGACCAGGTGATCCAGCGCATGCAGCAGGCGCACAAGCGCGTGCTCGCCGAGATCTGGGAGCGCCGCAGCCAGGACCTGCCGGTCAAGACTCCCGAGCAGCTGGTGACGCTCGCCTCGATCGTCGAGAAGGAGACCGGCAAGCCGGACGAGCGCAGCCGCGTGGCCGCCGTGTTCGTCAATCGCCTCAAGCAGAAGATCAAGCTGCAGTCCGACCCGACCATCATCTACGGCCTCGTCGGCGGCAAGGGCACGCTGGGACGCCCGATCAAGCGCAGCGAGATCACGCAGCCCTCGCCCTACAACACCTATGTGATCGAGGGCCTGCCGCCCGGCCCGATCGCCAACCCCGGCCGGGCCTCGCTGGAGGCCGCCGCCAATCCGGCCCGCACCCGCGACCTCTTCTTCGTCGCTGACGGCACCGGCGGGCATGCCTTCACCGAGACCTATGACGCGCACCAGAAGAACGTCGCCAAGCTGCGCGCGATGGAGAAGCAGATTCAGAACGACACGGTCGAGCCGGCAGACGAGCCGCAGGCGCCGGCGGCCGCCGCGCCCGCAGCCGCAGATACGGCACCGACCGCGACCACGCCGCCCAAGCCGAACCAGCAGAAGAAGCCGCCGGCGCGGCCCGCCAACCCGGCCGCACCTGCCCGCCAGGGCGCGGTCCAGCCGTCGCCGCCGGTGGTCCAGCGCTAAGTCTGTCCAGCGCCAGTCCCGCGCAGACCTGCTACGGGACTTTGCGGATTCCACTTTCCTGCAAAATAGTCTTAAGATTCGCGTGGCCTGATGGCCTTGCGAATCCCAAGATGTCGGAGAATTTGACCTGATGGCGCTGTCGTCCATGACCGGCTTTGCCCGAAGCCACGGCGCAAGCGGGCCGTACACGTTCGAATGGGAGTTGAAGTCGGTCAACGCCAAGGGCTTTGACCTCAGGGTCCGCCTTCCGCAGGGATTCGACGAGCTCGAGGCCCACGCCAAGAAGCGCGCGGGCGAAGTGCTCTCGCGCGGCACGGTCTACGCCAATCTCAACGTCAAGCGCGCCAATGCGGCCGCCAGTGTGCGCGTCAATGAGGACGTGCTCAACGCCGTGCTGAAGGCGGCCTCCGTCATCGCCGGCAAGGTCGATGCGGTCGCGCCGAGCGTCGACGGGCTTTTGGCGATCAAGGGTGTCATTGAGGTCGCCGAGCCCGAGGGCGACGAGGAGGAGGACAAGGCGGCGCGCGCTGCTGCGGCTGAAGCCTTCGACAAGGCGCTCGACGAACTCGTGGCGATGCGCAGGCGCGAGGGCATCTCGCTCGGCCAGATCCTGACCCAGCGGATCGACGAGGTCGAGCAGCTCGCGAAGAAGGCGGAAGCCGCGCCGGGCCGCAAGCCTGATGCCATCAAGGCCAGGCTCGCCGAGCAGATCGCGGCCCTGCTCGACACCTCCGATCGTTTCGATTCCGAGCGCCTGATGCAGGAAGCCATCCTGATCGCCACCCGGGCCGACATCCGCGAGGAGCTCGACCGCATTGCCTCACATATCGCGCAGGCGCGCGAGCTGATCGGCAAGGGCGGTCCGATCGGCCGCAAGCTCGATTTCCTGGCGCAGGAGTTTCACCGCGAGGTCAACACCTGCTGCTCGAAGTCGAACGATATCGAGCTGACCAATACGGGGCTTGCCATGAAGAACGTGGTCGAGCAATTCCGCGAACAGGTCCAGAATCTGGAGTGATCGATGACGGCAGGCGGTCCCGGAACTGACGGTGTCGAGCGGCGCGGATTGATGTTCGTGCTGTCCTCGCCATCGGGCGCGGGCAAGACGACGCTGTCGCGTTTGTTGCTCGAGCGGGAGCCCGGCCTGAAAATGTCGGTGTCCGCGACCACGCGTCAGATGCGGCCAGGAGAGGTCGAGGGGCGCGATTATTTCTTCGTCGGCAAGGCCGAGTTCCAGGCGATGGTGGAACAGGGCGAATTGCTCGAATGGGCCACCGTGTTCGACAATCTCTACGGCACGCCGCGCGCGCCCGTCGAGGCCGCGCTGTCGGCCGGGCAGGACGTGCTGTTCGACATCGACTGGCAGGGCACCCAGCAACTGCACCAGAAGGCGAGCGCCGACGTGGTCCGCGTCTTTATCCTGCCGCCGTCGGCGGCCGATCTCGAGAAGCGGCTGCATTCGCGGGCACAGGATTCCGACGAGGTGATCCGCAAGCGGATGAGCCGCGCCAGCCACGAGATGAGCCACTGGGCCGAGTACGACTACATCGTCATCAACCACAATATTGATGACGCATTCGCCGAGGTGCAGTCGATCCTGAAGGCCGAACGCCTCAAGCGCGAGCGGCGGATTGGCCTCGTGAGCTTCGTGCGAGCTCTGCAAGGTCAGCTTCAAGGCTAGGCTGCGACAGCCGCGGCCCTTCCGTCGCCAGCCGCTCCAGCATCGCCGTGATGATGTCGATGTCGACGACGTCCTCGTCGCGAGCCTCGTCGTCGCGTGTCTCGTCATCGCGATCGATCGGCTCTTCGTGATGGATGTCGTCGGCCGCGAGCTGGGGCGCAGGCGCCAGAACCTCGAATCCATCCTCCTCGAATTCATCCGCGAACAAGTCGGTCTGCGTTTCGTCAGGTTCAACCGCCGCGATACGAGCGGCAGGCGCTTGCGTGGCGATCCTGCGGATCTCGTCGGTGAATGCTGCGACCTGCGAGACCTGCGAGACCTGCGAGATCTGCGAGGCTTGCGGACGCATGGCGTCGAAGTCGACCGGACGCGGCGGTTCTGCGCGCGGCGCAGGTGCTGCATCGAGCCACGGCGCACGGTTGTCATCGCGATCCTGCCGGTGGTCCCAGTTCGGGCGGCGATCAGCCGTCTGGATGCGCACGCGCGAGCCCGCGAAGCGGTAGATCACGCTGGCCAGGAGGCCGGCCAGCGCCAGTGCGCCGCCGATGACGAGCAGCAATGTCTGGAGCGAGCCGGTCGGCTTGTCGGCGGGAAGGTCGGGCGCAGCCGGCGCCACCGGGGCAGGGGATGCGGCTGGCTGCGCGGAGGCGGTTGCAGGCGTGGTCGTTGCTGCAGGTGATGGCTGCGGTGCGGGTGCGGCGGCCGCGGCGGTGGCGTCGGGCCAGCGCGTGGCGACAGCGGGCTGTTGTGCCTTGCCGTCCGCGGTGGCATCAGGCGCCTGCTGCGTCGCAGCTGCGCCCGCTGTCGAGCTGCTCTGCGGGGCGACGTATTCAGCACGCGCGTTCTGTACGGATTGCGGTGCGGTTGAAGCTGCATTCGGCGTTGTGTCGACGCTCGCCTGCTGCGCGCTCTGCGTGGCCTTGCCGCCTTCGGCGCGCAGGTACCAGCATTGCCGCTTGGTCGTCCGCTCCAACCGGTAGAACCAGTGCTGGCCCTGCGGGGCCGTGCCCTTCGGCGAAGCGAGACAGTCGCTCGCGGCATTCGCCGTGCTTGCAGCGCTGGGTGCACTCGGCGCGTTCTGCGAGACCGCGGCCAAGGGGGCACCGGCAATGATGCTGCCGATCAACGCGGATATGAACTTTGCGGTGCGGTTGCCCATCCTGGTCTCCCGATTACGCATGACGCAACTCGTTACCTTGCCTTTCTCAACAAAGAGTTAGGTGGCAATGAGCCGCAAATCCGGAGAGGATGTGGCTTGAATCGGGCCCGCGCGGCGTGCGTTCCGCCGTGAATTCAGGCTTTTTGCAGGCGCTATTGCTTGCTCGCGGTCCAGGTCCCCGAGCAGCCGTCGGAGCGGCGGAAGGTGCCGGACCCGCTGCGTCCGGACAGGCGGCCGGCGCCGGTATAGGTGATGCCGTTACCGGCCTGGCCGAAAGTGTGGACCGAGCCATTCGCGCTGACCGTCCCGCTGACGCCTTCACCGATCACGCGGCCCGAGGTCACGACGGTAGCGCCGTTGGACGTGCCACCACAGCCGACGCTGGTGACGGCCCAGGCGCCATCGAAGCTGCCGCCGCCACTGCCGCCACCACCGCGCCGCGGCGACGAGCCCTGTTCGCCAGCGGCCGGCTTGCTGCGGCGCGCCGACGGCGCGGGTTCGGCGGACCGGCCTGGCGAACTATCCTGGCGCGAGCCCGACAGTGACTTTTCGTCATTGCCGATCGAGCCGCCCGCGCTGCCGGATTGCGCGAAGGCTAAAGGAGCGGAGAGGGCGAGGAGGAGCGTGGCGAGACCAAATGTGCGGCTTGCGGTGTGCGACATGAGCCAGAAATCCATCATCGTGAAAAATCAGCGCCCGGAGCCGTCGGCACAGACGGCTCCAATAATGCGGCAAGCTTTGCCAGCCTTGCCGCAATCGTCAAGCGCGGCGTCCTTGGCGCGCTGCACGCCCTCGCGCTGGACCAGCGACCAGGATTTGTCCGAGATCGCGAAGGCGCCGCAGCTCTTGCCGTAGAAGGAGAGCTCGATCGGACATTTCGCGCCGGCGCAATTGCCGCGCGCGTCCGCCACCGCTGCGCGCCGCGAGGCGTGGTTCCACGAGATGCCCCATTTGTTGCTGTCCGGCCCGTAGACGATCGAGCCCCACGGCTTGAGGTCTTCCATCTTGCGCATCCGCAGCAGCAGGCCTTCGGTCGCTTCACCGGTCGGCGCCATGGAAATTCGCTGCTGCAGTTTGGTGATGGCGCGGGTCAGCCCGTCGGGCGTGTCGGGATCGAAATTGAGTTCGTAGAGCCGCTCGTTCAACTCGCTGAGCAGCGCGGCATCGCGCAGCGGAACGCGATCGGGATCTGCGCGGAGGCGCTCCGACGGCAACAGATCCGGCTGCATCGCCGCGACCTGTGGCGGGGCGGTTTGCGTGGGCGGCACGAAGTAAAAGGTGCCGTCGATCGGCGAGGACGACACCCAAGGCTGCTGCGCGCCTGACGTGGCGCGCTTCACCGCAAGGCCGACCTGGTTGAAGGTCTGGAACACGTCGAGACCGGCGGTCCGCACCGTTGTGGCGAGCGCCTTGGTGTAGGGGCTGTGTCCGTCGCTGCCGTCCTGCGCAACGTTGCCTGGCTGCGTCGCGTAGGAGATCAACGTGCCTTCCGGTGCGCGCATCTGCGCGAGACCTCCGTCGGAAGAGCGCAGGCCGCGCGAGCCAAAGGGGTTGTTGCGGCAGGCATCGAGGATGACGAGGTTGAGCCGCGTGCCGGAGCCCTGCATCTGCCGCAGCACCAGATTGACGTCGGTCATCTGGAAATCGACGTCAGCCTCGCGGGTCGGATTGGCGCCAACAGGCACGAGATAGTTGGAGCCGGCGACCTGCACGCCGTGACCGGCATAGTAGAACAGCGCGACGTCGGCGCCCTGCACCTGCCGGCCGAAGCTCTGCACGGCGATGTCCATCGCAGTCTTGTCGAGATCGAGCTGGGCATGGCCGCCGACCAGCGAGAAGCCGAGCGAGCCGAGCGTCTCCGCCATCAGCGTCGCGTCCTTGGAGGGATTGTCGAGCGGCGTGATGTTCCTGTAGGCGGAGTTGCCGACGACCAGCGCGACCCGCTTTTCGGCGAGAGCCGGCCGGCTCGCGACGGTGAGCGTGGTGGCGACCAGCGCTGCCAGCATGAGGACGCGACTGAAAATCCTCGCGTGCATCAAATTTCCCCAAAAGCAATGGCGCCAATCTACCAGCCCGGCGGATCGTCGAAAAGCGGCGCGGCATGTTGGCGGTATCCCCGTGTGCGGCGGGAGGGGGGGCATGGCTTCGCGGTCCCGCGGCAGGTTTGTCCGGGCGACGCCCATTGGAGAATCAACTGCGCGCGCAGCAATCGACCAGTGCGCGCCAGATGCGTTGGACTTCGATCGTCTTCTGAAGCTCGAGAACGTGGTTCGCGCTCGGCTCCGGGGACCTGATCGCCGGGCGCGTCTGTCGCGGTGCGATCCAGCGCTCGGATATCGGATCGTACCATTTGCCAAGATGAACCAAGTGCGTGGCTCCTGCGCAGGCACAATGCTGTCAGCCGACGCGGTTCGCCGTCTTCATCATTGGGCTCGGACTCTTCATCTGCTTCAACGATGGACAAACGCGCCGGGAGTTCGCTGCGTTCCAATTCAAGGGACCGTTCGGGTGAGTGCCGGCCGGCTTTTGCGATGTATCGCGTGCGTTACCGAAAGCGCCGCGTCACTGGCCAACTGAATATGTTCCGCGGATCGGCCGCGCCGTCACCGGCGGCTCAGCACTTCGCCGAAATGCCTTTTCAACGCGCCATTGCAGCCGCAGGCGCTGGCGGAAAGCGCCGGTCCGTCGAGGACCAGGAGGGCGCCGCGCCGGGTTGCCAGGATGCCTCTTGCCTTCAGCATCTGGATGACGCGGCTGGCATAGCTGCGCGAGACGCCGAGCATGCTGGCGAGCTGCTCGTGGGTGAGAGGGATCTCGTCGCCGCCAATGTGCTCCTGAGCCGCGATGATCCATTTCGCCGTGCGCTGCTCGATCGAATGCGCGGCATTGCAGGCCGCGGTCTGCAGCAGCTGCGCGAGCTGGCAGGCGGCATAGCGCGCGAACAGATCCTGGAGGCTCGTCGATCGCTGCTGCGCCTGCTTGAGCGCGCGCGCCGGCAGGCGCAGTACCGTGCCGCCGACTTTGACCACGATGCGCGCATAGGCCTGCGACGGGCCGCCGCCGGCTGGAAGGCCGACCGCGCCCTCCCGACCGACGAGCAGGCTTTCGACCTCGCGATCGTCTTCGACCGCCACAGCGAACGACGCGATGGCCTGACCGCAGGGGAAGTGGACGACGCTGATGCTGTCGCCGGCATGATGCAGGATGTGGCCTGCGGCGAGGTCGATCGATTGAAAGTGAGCGGCGAGCAGCTCGTAATCATGGGTGCTGAGCTTCTGAAGGAGCTCGTTCTGGGGCCGGCCGGTCACACTTGTTCTCTTATCTGCCGGGAATCGGCAACGGGGAGAACCCTACGTTTCCGCGCAGGAACCGACGGTTCCAAAGTGCACATAAGGGCTTACGGGAAATCGAGATAGTTGACGCCTGGCGCCTGTGGAGCATCCCGCGTTGCACGCCGGCAACGCCTCGAACTCTGTTCTCATCCGGAGAACACCGGACCTTCGAACGACAGCGAGCGTTCTGTTCACGAGTGAACACAGGGCGTGCCCCCGGGTGGACTACCGCGTCACGCCTGCCGGGTGCGTGCCGCGCACACTCTGCCGACGGTCCGTCGGCCTTCACCCACATCACGCCGTCAGGCCGACGGTCCGATGGCATCGCGTGCCGAGCCAGGTCGGGTCGCGCGCGCGACCTGGTGGCGGTTCGCATTCCGGTACGCGTCGATGGCTCTGTTGGCCAGCATCAGCGGCCGACGCTCACCGGTCTTGAGCTGCGCTTCGATCGCATCGAGAATGATGTTCGCTGACGCGTCGGCCGGACCGAGCTCGCCGCTCTTTTCGAGGAAGCTCCAGGCGATGAAGAATGCGCTCTCGACGATGCAGCGAATGGACATGGGCTGCCAACGCGGCGCAGCGCAGCGCGTTCCGAACGCGCCGTGCCTCGCGCGACGACGCGCGCTATTTCAGCGATGAGCTGATCGATCCGAACTTCAGCTTCAACGTCGAGCCGAGATTGTTGACCACGGCGATGATGGCGAGCGCGATGCCGGCGGCGATCAGACCGTATTCGATCGCAGTCGCGCCGGTTTCGTCGGCCAGGAAGCGGCGAAGGGTCTGCATGTTCATTCCAGAATTCCGCAGAGGGAAGTTGACATGGGACCATAGTCCGACGGCAACGGGTTCCCCTATGCGGAACAACGGCTTGCGTCAATTCCGAGTTAATTGCGCCGAAGAAAGCGCCGGCGGTGAAACACTGATAACGCCGCCGGCCGAAACTCAGTTCTTCAGCACGATGCGGCCGACGACCTTGCCGGCGCGCAATTCGTCGATCCATTTCTGGACATCGCCCATCGGCTCTTCACGCATCGGCGTCGGCCTGATCTTGCCGGCGCGGGCGAGCGTCATCAACTCGTGGGCTTCGGCGAGCGTGCCGACCATGAAGCCCTCGACGGTGAGGCGTTTGTAGACCCATTGCACCATAGGCAGCGTGAACTGGCCGCCCATCAAGCCGGAGACAACGACCTTGCCGCCACGCGCGGCCACCGCCACCGCAAACGCCATCGACTTCTCATTGCCGGCGAAGTCGACGACCTCGTCGAAGCCGCCATCGGTCTCTTTCAGAATGCGCTTGATCACGTCGGGCTCCGACGGATCGTAGGCGACGGCTGCGCCGTTCTTCAGCGCGCTCTCGCGCGCGGCCGGCGACAGATCGGCAACCGTGATGGGCTGCTTGAACATGGCTTGGGCGAATGACAGGCCCATCATGCCGACGCCGCCGAGGCCGATCAGCAGCAGATTGCGCTGGCGCGGACGGTCGACCAGGCGCTTGAGGGCGCCGTAGGCGGTGACGCCGGAGCACATCAGGGTCGCGGCCTGGTTGACGGGCAGGGGATCGTAATCGAGCAGATATTTCGCATCGGGTACCAGAACGTGGGTGGCGAAGCCGCCGTCGATGGAGACGCCGAGGAAGCGCTGCCTGGCGCACAGGTTCTCGTCGCCGTTCTTGCAGTCGCGGCACTGGCCGCAGCCGATCCAGGGAAACACCGCCTTCTTCGTACCGACGAGACTGCCCGGCACGTCGGGGCCGACTTCCTCGACGACGCCGGCGATCTCGTGCCCGAGCGTGAAGGGCAGCGTCATGCCGCGCGTCGTGTCCAGCTTCTTGCCGCCGCCGAGATCGGCATAGCCGTCCTGGATGTGCAGGTCGGAATGGCAGAGGCCGCAGCGCTCGATGCGCACCAGCACCTCGGCGCCTTGCGGCTTGGGTGTGTCGACGATGGTCTCGCACAGGGGCGCATCGAATTTGACCAGCGACTGTCGACGCATCAACGCCATTTTCTTTCCTCCGGAATTTAAAGTCTCACGCTTGGCTGCGTATATCCGCCAATTCACGTGCCATGGCAACAAAGCCGGAGATGGGAATGGTCTCCGCGCGCCGCGTCGCATCGACGCCGGCGGCCTGTGCAAGCCGCGCGGGATCGACGCCCAGGGATTTCAAGCTCTGCCGCAGCATTTTCCGGCGCTGGCCGAAGGCCGCGGCCGCGACCTGCTCGAGCAGCTTGCGATCGCAGGGAAGCGGCTCTGCCCGTGGCACCAGGCGCACGACCGATGACGTCACCTTCGGCGGCGGCACGAAGGCCGACGGCGAAATGTCGAACAGGATCTTGGTCTCGCAGCGCCAGTTGGCGAGCACGCCGAGACGGCCATAGGCCTCCTCGTCCTCGCGCGCAACGATGCGCTCGCCGACCTCGCGCTGGAACATCAACACCATCATGTCATACCAGGGCGGCCACCGCTCGATGGTCAGCCAGTTGATTAGAAGCTGGGTCGCGATGTTGTAGGGCAGGTTGGCGACGATCTTCGCGCGCTCGCCGGCGAGCAGCGGGCGCGGGTCGAAGGTCATGGCATCGCCATGCACGATCTCGAGTCTGTCGGGATAGCGCGCGGAAATATCCTGCAGGGCGGGAACGGCCCGCTCGTCATGCTCGATGGCGATGACGCGCCTGGCACCGAGGGCAAGCAGGGCGCGCGTCAGTCCGCCCGGGCCGGGGCCGATTTCGACGATGGTGGAATCTTCAAGCGGCGCGGCCGCGCGGGCGATGCGCGCGGTGAGATTGAGGTCGAGCAGAAAATTCTGACCGAGCGATTTGCGGGCCGACAATGCATGCTGGCGGATGACCTCGCGAAGCGGCGGGAGGTCGTCGATCGCGCTCATCAGGTGTTTACAGCCGCCATGCGGCTGGCAAGCTTGAGCGCCGCGATCAGGCTCGCGGGGTTCGCCTTGCCGGTCCCCGCGATATCAAAGGCGGTGCCGTGATCGGGCGAGGTGCGGATGAAGGGCAGGCCGAGCGTGACGTTGACGGCATCGTCGAAAGCGACCGTCTTGATCGGGATCAGCGCCTGGTCGTGATACATGCAGACCGCGCAGTCATAGGTGTTGCGCGCGGCTTCGTGGAACATGGTGTCGGCGGGCAGCGGTCCCCTGGCGTCGATGCCGTCGTTGCGCAGTCCCTTGATCGCCGGCGCGATCACGGTCTGCTCTTCATGACCGAGCGAGCCGTCCTCGCCGGCATGCGGATTGAGACCCGATATTGCGATGCGCGGCCGCGCAATGCCGAAACGGGATTTGAGCTCGGCCGCAACGATGCGAACGGTCGAGCTGATGAGGTCGCTCGTGAGCTGGGTCAGGGCATCGCGCAGGGATACGTGGATGGTCACCGGCACCACGGCAAGCCGCGGCGACCAAAGCATCATCACCGGCTGCGGCACGTGGCCGTCGATGCCTGCGAGCTCGGCGAGGAATTCGGTGTGGCCGGGATGGCGGAAGCCGGCACGGTAGAGCACGCTCTTGGCGATCGGGTTGGTGACGACGGCGCCGGCGCGGCCCGCTCGCACGTCTGCGACCGCCTGGCGGATCGAGGCGAGCGCGGCCGGAGCGCTCGACGCGTCGGGCTTGCCGGGCCCGGCCGTGGCACGCTCGCCGGTCGCAACCACCGGCAGGGCCTCGGCAAAGGCGGCAGCCGCCTCGCCCGGGCTCACTGCAGCGATACGGATTTCGGCCCCGAGCGTTTTGGCGCGTTGCGCGATGAGCGCAGCATCGCCAAGCAGATAGAAGGCGGGCAGGCCCAGCTCGCGGCGCCTGAGCCAGGCGGCGATGGCGATGTCCGGGCCGATGCCGGCGGGCTCTCCGAGCGTGAGTGCGAGGGGCTTTGCGGGAGCGGCCATCAGCGGTTGCGATATTCGATCATCGCCGCTTTGCGGAGCTCGTCGAGATAGACCTTCTGGACCTTCTCGTACTTCTCCACATACATCTTCTGTTGAATCTCGCGCTTTTTCGGCGTGTCGATCGTGGTCGGCTTGCGCGAGCACAGCACCACCATCTCGATCCCCGACTTGGTCACCTCGGGCGCAGTCATATGACCGACCGGGGTATCGTCGAGCACCTTGCGCAGCGCCTCCGGAAGGTCCGAGGTCGTCTTGGTGACACTCTCGCGGATGGTGGCGTTCGGCGTCGACAGGAACAGTGATTTGGCTTCCTCGCAGCTTGCGACGCGCGCGCGATATTGCTCTGCTTCCTTCATCCGCGTCTCCTGGAAAGCCGCAGACGAGCCGCGTGGCACGATCAGCACGATCGGCTGCATCTTGTATTCGGTGCCCTCGATCTGGAGCTTCTCGGTGCCGCCTTCGCGCACCTTGTCGGCGACGTCCTTCTCGCCGACAATCAGCTTCTCCTTGAAACGGCCGCGCACGAGGCTGGTCCAGACCATCTCGGACTTCATGCGGTTCTTGAGGGTCTCGGGGCGCACGCCCTTGACCTCGAGCGACTTGGTCAGCATCTCGGGCGTGATGCGCATGCGCTGCGCCATGCCGTCGTACGACTGGTTGACGTCGGAAACGCCGGGATCGACGCCGTATTTCTTGCCTTCCTTCAGCTTGATCTTGTCGTCGATCAGCGTGTTGATGACGTCCTGCCGGTTCGGCGTCTTCTGCGTCGTCAGCGTCTCGAGCTTGGTGCGCTGCTCGATGTCGAAATCGGTGATGGGATCGCCGTTGACCATGACGACGATGTTCTGTGCTCGTGCCGGCGCGACGGCGAGGGTCAGCGCAACGCCCAGCACGGTGCCGAGGACGAGAAGGGCGCGGAAGGCAGGCAAAGAGGTCGTCATCGTTGTCGCTCGCATGTCAGCCGAGAAAATCCTGCGATCGGGAACAGGCGGCCGGCACTTTGGACGGGGTCACTGGAAGCCGGCGGAACTGCTTGATCCCGTCGAGGTCGCCAGCGTTCGCAAGCCGATCTGGAACATGAACGCATGGCTCAGCACGGGCGGCGTGGTGCCGGCGGAATAGCTGTACGAAGTTACATAGTTCGCCGCCAGCACGAAGCAATCGTCGACATAGCCGGCGCCGAGCACATATTGGTTGATCTTGTTGGCCTCGAGATCCCAGCGCGCCGAGCCCGTCACCACCCAGTTGGTCGCCACCTTGAGCGAGCCCGACGTCAGGATGCCTTCGCGGCGGGTCAGATAGCCGAGTTCCGGTTGCGGCGCGTAATTGCCGTACATCATGCTGACCGACCAGCGATTGAAATTGGCGCGGCCTTCGGCCTCGAAGCGCTGGATGTTCCAGGTCTGCTCGTCCATGCGGGAGCGGACGCTGAACGTGTAGGTGCTGTTGGGCGAATAGCTGGCGCTGGCCACGTAGTCCGAGCGCGGCTTGTCGAGGCCGGAATTGATACCGGTGTTGATGGAGTCCTGCACCGCGAAGGAGTTCATGCCGAACAGCTGGTAGGACTGGCCGAACAGGACCTTGACGGCGCCGCCCCTGTCGAACTGCGTGGTCGACTGCACGCCGACATTGGCGCGTCCGCCGCCTTCGACGCGGTCATAGCCGGAGAACTTGTCGACGCTGAACAGGTTCGAGGCGTCGAACACCATGCTCTGCGCATCCTCGTTCGGAAGCCTGCCGGCATAGGTTTCGTTCGGACGAATGATGACCTGCGCGATCGGCTCGATCGTGGTCGAGCCCCAGGGCTGAACGTTGATGAACGGATAGCGGTATTCGAGGCCGACGGTCGGCATCAGGCGGAACGCCTGGGTGTTGCCGACGGGCAGGTAGTTCGACACGCCCGGCTGGTTGGAGACGTCGGAGTTGATCGCGTCGGCGCGCAGGATCGCGAACGGCGTCCAGATCTCGCCGAACGGGTCGGTGAAGGACTTGCGCCATTGCGCCTCCGCCGTCAGGCGGGTGTAGGTGCCGGGGAAGCCGCGCAGCAGGCACTGCGTCGGCGTGCGCGCCAGCGGATCGGCCGACGTCGTCGTGCACAGGCCGTTGGTGTTGGCGGCCGTCGTGATCGGGTCGAACGCCGCGTCGTTGCGCGTCAGATTGACGAAGTTGGTCTTGTAGGAAACCTCGCCGCCGAAGATCGGATAGTTGAGCACGTTCGAGTAGTCGATCACGGGATAGACGACCGGGACCTGCTGCTGGTTACCCGAGAAGCTCAGCCAGTACATCGTGCGCGCGTCGAAGAAGCTGCGGTTGCCGACGCCGGTCAGATAGAGCTGCGACAGCGCATCGGTCGGCAGGTTCAGGAACGAGCCGAGCGGATCGCGATAGGCCGACAAGCGGTAGTCCGACATGAAATAATAGTCGGAGAGCAGGACGCCGTCCCAGCCCCAGACCCATTTGTCGTTCAGCGCAAATTGGCCCTTGGTCTCGACGCCGCCGCGGAACTGACGGTCGCCCGGCTGGCCGGCGAAATTGCCGGGGTTGAGCTGGTCGATGCCATAGAGACGAACCTGGTAGGCGCCGTCCATCAGGCGCTGGCGGAATTCGGCCTGGAACAGCACGCCCTGCTTGGAGGTGATGCGCGGGCTGAAGGTCGCGTCCATGTCGGGCGCGATCGCCCAGTAGAACGGGACTTCGAGGCCGTAGCCGAACGCCGTGTAGGAGGTGAAGCCCGGCATCAGGAAGCCGGTCTTGCGCTTCACGGTCGGGTCGGGCGTCGAGAAGTAGGGCATGTAGGCGAGCGGCACGCCGAAGAATTCGAGCTGCGCCGTCTCGAAATACAGCATCTTCTCCTGCTGGTCGTGGATGATGCGGGCACCCTTGACCTGCCAGAGCGGCGGCTTCTTCGGATCGTCCTTACACGGCGCGCAGGCCGTGTAGACGCCGTTCTCGAACACCGTGTAGTTGCCGTCCGAACGCTCGGAGCGGGTCGCGGCCATGCGGGTCTGGTCGGCGGTGTCCACGCGCAGCGAATCGACGAAGCCGTCGCGGTAGTCGTCGGAGAGATCGAGGATCTCGGCGTAGGTGATCTTGCCGTCGGCATCCGTCATGCGGATGTTGCCCTCGGCATGCAGCCGCTTGGTCTTCTGATCGTAGATGACCCGGTCGGCCTCGACGCTGGTGCCGTTGTAGAACAGCTGAACGTTGCCGACCGCCGAGACGCGCGAATTGTTGTAGTCGTAGTCGACCTCGGTCGCCTGCACGAGCATCTGGCCGTCATTGGCGGCCTTCGGCGGCTTCGGACGCGGCGGGAGCGGATTGTAGGTGAAGCTTTGGGCGGCAGCCGGCAGCACCGCGGCCAGATCCATCACGCCGGCCAGCGACACGGTCGCGACAAGTGCGAGCAGGAGCCTGCGGACAGACAAACCCCATCCGTTCGCGCGCACGGGGGTGCGCAACGTCAAACCAGACGCGGGTCCTCTGCGGACGGCAGTCACTAACCGTCCTCCTGATACAGCAAGGCCAAAAAGCCGGTGAGGCCGCCCACCACCACGGGCAACCACGCCGCAGCGATCGGATGCATCAACTCAGCCTTGCTCAAGTCTTCAGTCACTTTCGACAAAACGTAGAGCAGAAAGCCTGCGCCCACGCCACTCAAAACCATCTTCTGTACGCCGCCCATCCGGAAGAAGCGCAGCGACACAGAGGCCGCCAGCATCACCATGGCGGCGAGCAAAAACGGCTGTGCCAGCAGCTTGTGATACTGGAGTCGGTATCCGGCTGTCGCGAACCCTGAACTCTCGGACGAGCTGATGTAGCCCGGTAGTTGCCAAAAGGACACAGTCTCGGGTGTGGAAAAGCTGTTCCTGACCTGCGCCTCGGTCAGCGTCGTTGGAATCTCGAGGCTGGCCTGATCGACCGGCGGCTGGTCGAGCGTGTAGCGGCGCACGCCCTTGAACAGCCAATGACCGGCTTCGAGCGTCGCCTCGCGCGCCTCGACCCTCTCCTTGAAATGCTGCTGTGTGTCAAACCGGAACAGCGTGAGGCCGGTCAGCCGCACGCCCTGCTGCTCGCTGCGCGCCGCGTTGATGATGGTCTGGCCGTCGCTGGTGACCTGGTTGAGCCAGAAGCCGGAGGCATCCTGGATGCCGCCACCGGGCGCCGAGCCGAACAGCTCGGCTTCCATGCGCTTGGAGAGCTCGCGCAGATTCGCCGACATCGGATTGTAGGCGACCGTGGCGATTGCGCCGATCAAGAGCGCGCCGCCGAGCGCCGGCGCGACAATCTGCCAGGCCGAGATGCCGGCGGCTCGTGCGACCACGAGCTCGAGCCGGCGAGAGAGGTCGAGATAGCAGATCATGGCGCCGATCAGCATGCAGAACGGCGTCAGCTTCTCCAGCAGCTGCGGCACGCGGAACAGCGACGTCTCGGCCACCATGATCGCGGAGGCGGATGCGAGCCCGGAGGTCTTGCGCACCATCTCGATGTAGTCGACCAGCACCAGCAACAGGAAAATGCTCGCGAACACGCCGAGCGCGGCGACCACGAAGCGGCCGGCGAAATAGCGCCCCAGCGTGTTGGTGAGCATGCTCATGCGGTGGCCGGCCGTCCGAACAGCCGCGCGATTCGCGCGTTCGACTTGTTGATGGCCTCCATCAGGCCGGGCGGCGGCTCGACCACGATGCCGCCGATGATCATCCACAGCCCGACGCCGATGGCGCCCAACACCATCGCGTATTGTACCAGCACCGGCCCCGACGATTTGACCGCCATCACCGAGCAGGCAAAGCCCGCCATGCGCAGGCCGAACACGGCGAGGATCGAGGAGCCGATGGAGAAATTGCGGCTCTGGCGCGTGGTGCGCGGCGCGCCCAGGAAGGCGAAGGTCAGCACGGCGAAGGCGAAGGGATAGATCGGCGCCAGCAGGCTGTCATGCAGGGCCGAGCGGAACTGGCCGGGGATCTGCTTGTAGACGGGGTCCTCCTCGGACGGCGCGAACAGCTCCCACAGATAGCGTTCGCGAATGCCGAGGGTGACGTCATGGCCCTGGTTGCCGAACTTCGACATGTCGAAGGCGTTGCTGGCGAAGGTCACCAGCGCAGGATCGCGCTTGCCGACTTCGAAGCGCTGCAGATTGCCGTCTCGCAGCACCAGGAACGTTCCGTTCTCGTTCTTCACGACATCGCCGTGCTCGGCGACGATCGAGACGCGCTCGTTCGGATCGCGGCGGTCGTCGATGAAGATGCCGGCGAGCAGGCCGCCGGGCAGCCGCTCGCGGATCCGGATCGTGAGGTTCTTGTCGAGTTGGGCGAAGCGGCCGGGCTGCAGGATGTTGGTGAGCACGTCGGCGGTGATCTCGGCGTCCCACTGCTTGATCCGCCGCATGCCGTCGGGCGCGAGATAGGCGGCGATGAAGGCGACCAGCAGCGCCACCACGCAGGTCGCGTAGAAGAACGGATAGAACAGCCGGAACGGCGAGAAGCCGGCGGCATTCATCACGATGATCTCGGAATCGGTGGCGAGCTTGTTCAGCGTGTGCGAGATCGCGATCATCAGCGCGATCGGCGAGATGATCAGCACCAGCGCAGGGATGACGAGGCTGGTGATGCCGAGGAAGGTCAGGATGGTCTGGCCCTGGCTCGTCATCAGATCGATGCCGCGCAACGCCTGCGTAATCCAGATCACGCCGGTGAGGCTGACCAGGACGAGCGCAAACGACGCTAGCGTCGTGCGGAAAATATACCTGTCAATCGACCCCATGCGCTACCGCACGAATCCCACCAAGTCCCCAACGCGCACCGAAATCCGGGCTGTCCGACCAATCCCCGGACGGGGATCCCCAAGGCCGGCCAAGCACCTCATCCGGAGGCTCACTCTCTCACTACCATCCCTTTGATCCGTCAACAAAATGGCTGACCCAAGGCACCCTCATCATATGGTTAATATTTCCCTCGATGTGGCGTCCCGGCCACGGGCGGTGCTTGGCATTGTCGGTGCTTCTCGCCCATAGTGGGGCAAGACGAGTGAATCGCCGTTCAGCCCAGGCACCCGGTCGCATCGGCTGATTGGCAAAAAGCCCCATGTTTTGGAGAACTTACCCATGTCCGATGCCATCAAGGTCGGCTTCGTCCCGTTCGCTACCGCCGCCCGTGGCATTCTGGTCGTGTTTTGCGACGACGCTCTGAAGGTCGGCCCGGCGACAGCCAAAGCGTTGGGTGGGGCAGCCGAGCTCGTCAAGCGGGCGGCGGCCGCCGCCGGCTTCAAAGGTAAAAATGGCGCGGCCCTGGACATCCTGGCTCCCGAAGGTCTGAAGGCCGAGCGTTTGATCGTGATCGGGACCGGGAAGGCTGCAGGCCTGAAGGGCAATGACTTCCTCAAATTCGGCGGCGTCGCGGCCGGCAAGCTCAAGGCGGGTTCCGCATCCATGAGCATCCTGGCGGAACTGCCCGAGGGCGCCATGAACACCGAGCAGGCGGTTGCGATCGCCTCGGGCGTGCGGCTGCGCGGCTACAGGTTCGACCGCTACAAGACCAGGAAGAAGGACGGCGAGGAGGGCGCCCTGCGCGCCGATGTCATGCTTGCGGTCGACGATGCGGCCGCGGCGAAGAAAGCGTTTGCCGCAGCCGGGGCGGTCGTCGACGGCGTCATCATCGCGCGCGACCTCGTCAATGAGCCGCCGAACGTGCTGTATCCGGAGGAGTTCGCGCGCCGTGCGGGTCAGCTGCGCAAGCTCGGCGTGAGAATCGAGGTGCTGGACGTCAAGGCAATGCAGAAGCTCGGCATGGGCGCCTTGCTTGGCGTCGGCCAGGGCTCGGCGCGGCCGAGCCGCACCGTGATCATGCGCTGGGATGGCGGCAAGAAGGGCGATGCGCCGGTCGCCTTCGTCGGCAAGGGCGTTTGCTTCGACACCGGCGGCATTTCGATCAAGCCGGCCGGCAGCATGGAGGACATGAAGGGTGACATGGGCGGCGCGGCCTGCGTGGTCGGCCTGATGCACGCACTCGCGGCCCGCAAGGCCAAGGTCAACGTGGTCGGCGCGATCGGCCTCGTCGAGAACATGCCGGATGGCAACGCGCAGCGTCCGGGCGATATCGTGACCTCGATGTCGGGCCAGACCATCGAGATCATCAACACCGACGCCGAAGGCCGTCTCGTGCTGGCCGACGTGCTCTGGTACGTGGCCAAGAAGACCAAGCCGAAATTCATGGTGGATTTGGCGACGCTGACCGGCGCCATCGTGGTCGCGCTCGGCACCGATCATGCCGGCATGTTCTCGAACAACGACGAACTCGCCGAGCGCTTGCTCGCAGCCGGCATCGAAAGCGGCGAGAAGGTCTGGCGCCTGCCGCTCGGCCCCGAATACGACAAGCTGATCGATTCCCAGTTCGCGGACATGAAGAACACCGGCGGCCGCCACGGCGGCTCGATCACGGCGGCGCAGTTCCTGCAGCGCTTCGTCGACGGCACGCCCTGGGCGCATCTCGACATCGCCGGCACCGCGATGGGCGCGCCCAAGACCGACATCAACCAGAGCTGGGGAAGCGGCTACGGTGTCCGGCTGCTGGATCGCCTGGTGGCGGATCACTACGAGCGCAAATGAGCCGAGATGACTGAGGTCCTGTTCTACCATCTGCAAAACATGACGGTCGAGAACGTCTTGCCGCCGCTTCTCGAGAAATCGCTCGAGCGCGGCTGGCGCGTCGTGGTGCAGTCGACGTCGCCGGAGCGCGCCGATGCGCTCGACGCGCATCTGTGGACCTATCGCGACGATTCCTTCCTGCCGCACGCGACATGGCGGGTGAGCGACGTGGCCGATCAGCCGATCGTGCTGGCGATCGAGGCGGACAATCCGAACGGCGCCAATGTCCGATTCCTGGTGGACAACGCCGCAATGCCCGATGACGCGCAGGCCTATGAGCGGATGGTGCTGCTGTTCAACGGCGACGACCCGGATGCCCTTGCGGCGGCTCGCGGCACCTGGACGGATTGCAAGACGCGCGGATTTGAGGTCACCTATTGGCAGGCCGACGAACGGGGCCGGTGGCAGCGGCGGAATTAGCGGCCGTTTGCGGTTAATGGTAATTTGGACTTTCGCAGGCACACTGGTTTCGGCCACCTTCGTGCCGCAAAGTGATGTTGGGACAATCGCTTAGGGCTGCTCCTTGACGTGGGGAATCTAGTTTATCGTGCGACATCAAAAGCATCCAAAGTCGATCATAGTTGCGTTGGCCGCCGTCGCGCCGCTGATCGCGGGCTGCTCGGGCGCAACCGATATGCTCTCATCTGCCAAAGACGCCGAATGGTTCAACAAGCCGAGCCGCCTGTTCATCAAGAGCATCTCGATCGAATCGCCGCCGCTGACCCCAAACAAGCCGGTGGGACCTGAGGATCTCGTCAGCGCCGACGGCGCTTGCCCCGGCATGGCACCGCCGCCCGGACCTGCCGATGCCAATGCGTCGACCACGGGGCCGGCGCTCGTGGGCGGCACCGTCGCGCTCGGCCACACCGAATGCGACGTGGTGCGCGGCATCGGCGCGCCCTCGAACGTCAATCTGTCCAGCGATGCCGCGGGCCGCCGCGTCGCCGTGGTGACATGGACGACGGGCCCGCGCGCCGGCATCTACACGTTTACCTCGGGCCGTCTGTCGGCGATCGAGGGGACGCCCGAGCCGCCGCCGGCGCCGAAGCCGGTGAAGCCGAAGGCGAAGAAGAAAACCGCCTAGCGGCCCCCGCGGCCGATCGGCTGCGCCGTCACGGTCTGCCGTCATCGTGGCTGTCATCGTCCGGCAACACCGCTGGCGGAATTGCGCATGACCGTGCAGCGGGACGGTCGCTTGGATTTGCTTTTACGGAACCCGATGCCTTAATTTTACCGCAAGCGGGTTGAGCGGGCAGGGCATGTTGGACAGGGGTGAGCGTCGTCAACGGCGTCGTAGCGACGGTCATCGCCATTGTTTGGTGGGATCCGTCCGCCTGCTGCCGACCACGCGTCGCCTGATCGCGTCATGCTTTATGACGATGCTGGCGGCGGGCGGAGCGTTTGCGCAAAATGCGACATGGCTGGCCGCGCCCGGATCAGCCGATTTCAATACCGCCGCGAACTGGACGCCCGCGGCGGTTCCGACCGGCACGGCAAATTTCGGCGTGTCCAACACCACCAGCCTGACGATTTCGGCCGCCACCACCATCGGCGGCTGGAGCTTCGGCGCCGGGGCCTCCAACTATCTCTTCACCAACGCCAACGCACTGACCTTCACGGGCGGAGGCATCGTCGTGACCGGCGGCAGCGTCGGCATCACCAACAATCTGTCGATTGCCTTCACCAATGCCAGCAGCGCCGGCAACGCTGCGATCACCAATCCGGGCCTCCTGGCCTTTCGGGACACATCGCGTGCCGGTTCGGCCAACATCGCCAATACGGGCATCCTCGACTTTGCCGATGCGAGCAATGCCGGCAGCGCGGCGATCACCAGCAGCGGCGGCGGACAGCTCCAGTTTCGCAACAATGCGAACGCCGGCAGCGCGATCGTCACGACCAATGCCGGCTCCGCGACGACGTTTGCGGATACGTCGTCAGGCGGCACGTCGCGCCAGATCGTCAATGCCGGAGGAACGCTCGATTTTTCCTTCGTCACGGCACCGGGCGGCTTGACGATAGGCTCGCTCGAAGGCGCAGGATCCGTGTTCCTTGGCGGCACCACGGTGACCGTCGGCGGGACCGGCCTCTCGACGGTCTTCTCCGGCGTTCTCCAGGACGGAGGTGCCAATGGCGGCGTGCTGGGCAATCTCACCAAGGTCGGACCCGGCGCGCTGACCCTGACCGGCGCCAACACCTATACCGGCCAGACGCTTGTGAATGGCGGCACGTTGCTCATCAACGGAAGTATCAACGCGGTGACCGTCAATGCTGGCGGCACGCTTGGCGGCAGCGGCGCGGTCGGCACCACGCAGGTCAACGCAGGCGGCAGTCTTGCGCCAGGCAACGGTTTACCCGGGAGCTCCCTTGCGGTCGGGGGCAACCTGACATTCCAGGCCGGCGCCTCCTACGTTGTCTCACTCACCCCGGCCACCGCAACATCGACCGTCGTGAACGGAAACGCGACGCTGAACGGCGCAACGCTGGTCGCGCAATTCACGCCGGGGGCCTATGTGTCGCGGCAATATACGCTGCTGACGGCCACACAAGGCGTCACCGGCACCTTTGCCGGGATCACCAACGTCAACCTGCCGCAGGGGACGCGCGACACGCTGTCCTACGGCGCCAACACCGTGTCGCTGAATCTGCTGCCTGGCTTCACCGGCTATACTGGCCTTTCCGTCAACCAGAGCAATGTCGCGGCCACCCTCACGAACGCATTCAACGCGAATGGGGGGATCGCTGGCCCGTTCTTCGGGTTGACGCCCGGCGGCCTCACGCAGGTGGATGGCGAGGCGGGCACCGGCGCGCAGCGCGTTCTGCTCGACTCACTTTCCCAATTTCTGGGATTGATGCTGGATCCTTTCATCGGCGGCCGTTCGCTCCCGACAGGCGGAGGCCAGGCACTCGGCTTCGCTCCCGCCGAGAGGCCCGCACCGCCAGACGTCGCGCAGGCCTTCGCGTCAGCCACCAAGGCGCCTGGACCGTCTCCGTTCGCGCAGCGTTGGACGACCTGGGCCGGCGCCTATGGCGGCGGCAGCTGGGCCGACGGAAACGGAGCCGTAGGCTCCACCGCCGTTGCGGCACGCAGTGCAGGTGTCGCCGCGGGAATAGACTATCGCGTTTCATCCGATACGGTGATCGGAGGAGCCCTTGGCGGCGGCGGCACGGGATGGGACCTCGCCAACGCGCTCGGTAGCGGCAAGAGTGATGCTTTCCAGCTCGGCGTCTATGCGGCGACCCGGAGAGGACCGGCTTACGTCTCGGGCGCAGTTGCCTTGGCCAATCACTGGTTTGGCACCAACCGCTGGGTTCTGGGCGACCAGGTAACGGCGAGCTTCACGGGCCAAAGCTACGGCGGAAGGCTGGAGGGCGGATACCGCTTTGCAACGCCGGCGGGGACCGGCATCACGCCTTATGGCGCATTGCAGGCTCAGCTCGCTCGCACGCCGGCCTACCGCGAAACGGATCAGACTGCGGGGCTGTTCGGCTTGGCCTATGCCGGCTCCAATGCATCGGACGTGCGCGTCGAAATCGGCTCACGTTTCGATCACGCGACCACCGTCTCCTCGATGCCCCTCGTGTTGCGGGCAAGAGTGGCCTGGGCTCACGACTTTGTCGGCACACCGTCGCTGGGCGCCGCGTTCCTGGCCGTGCCGGGCACCGGCTTCACCGTGTTCGGAGCGCCGATCGCGCGAGACTCGGCTCTGCTGTCCACAGGCGCCGAATTGTTCATCACACCCAAATGGACGCTGCTCGGGAAGGTCGGCGGTGAGCTCGCCCGGACCGGGCAAGCGCTCTCCGGGACGGGAACGCTCCGCTACGTCTGGTGAGGCGGCCGTCGGCGTGATCATGCCGTTTGCGCGCATCGGGCACGAAGAAGAGCACGAGCGCCATCACGGAGGCATCGAAGCGGTCGGCGTCGTAGGGAAGGGCCATGGCATCGCCGATCGAGAGCTCGACCGGCTTTGCCGCGAACTTCTGGCGCGCGGTCGCGATCTGCGCGTCGGAAGGATCGATCGCGGAAACGGACGAGGGCGCCCGTGTTCTCATAAAAATTCTCATCACCTGCGCACGGTAGTGGTTGCATGTTTTGGCGGCCGCTAATTAAGATAGAACGACGGGGCCGTTCAGAAATGAGCCGAGTGAGGAGGAAATGCATCATGGACTTACGCAGCGTTTTTCGCGCGACCTGCGTGACTTGCGTCGTCGCCAGCGGTTCGGCGATCGCCGGGACCAATGACGTCCTGATAGGCCTCGACAGCAAGATCACTTATGGCGTCGAAGGCCAAACCAACGTCGCCCCGGGGATCGACGCTGTACTGGTCATGGATATTTCAGATCCGGCCAAGCCGAGGATCCGCGCCAGCTTGCCGCTGACGAACTCCCTTCTCGGGCCGCCGACGAATCTGCAGATTACGCCGGACGGCAAGCTGGGCCTGGTGGCGAATTCGGTGATTCACGTTCAGGAGGGGAACGCCTGGAAAACGGTCCCCGACAACAAGCTGTACGTGATTGATCTCACCGCGGAGCCGCCAAAGTTGATCGATACGGTCACCGTCGGGCGGCAGCCGTCCGGCCTGTCGATTTCCAGGAAAGGCGACCTCGCGCTGATCGCCAATCGAGACGGCAAAAGCGTCTCTGTTGTCTCGATCCAGGGTTCGACGGTCAAGGCAGTCGGCGAGGTGCCGGTGGAGCAGCAGGCTGCGGCGGTCGTCATCGCGCCCGACGGCAAGCGCGCCTTTGTCTGTCTGAACCTCGCGAACAAGATCGGCGTGCTGTCAATCGATGGCGACAAGGTCACTTACGACAAGTCGCTGGACATTCCATCGGCATTCAATCCCTACAACATCGACATCACGCCAGATGGCAAATACGTCATCGCCTCAAACACCGGAGCTGGGAAGAACAACGCCGATACCGAAGTGATCATCGACGCGACGGGCCCGCATCCCCACGTGGTCGACGCCATGAGCCCCGGCATCGGACCGGAAGGCTTTGCCATCGCGCCCGATGGCAAGACCGCGGCGGCGCCGTTGCTGCTCGGCACGGCAGCAAAGGATAGCGACTGGTTCAAGACCAAGACCGGTGAACTGGCTCTGATGTCGATCGGCGAAGGTGGCAAGCTGACAGTCACCGCCCGAGCGCCGCTCGGCGGTCTGCCGGAGGGCGTCGTCTATAGCCCGAACAGCGATTATCTCTATGTCGGCAATTACATCGACCAGGATTTGCAGGTGTTCGCGCTCGCCGGCGGCAAGCTCACCGAAGTCGGTCCGAAGCTGAAGCTGCCGGGCCAGCCGGCCTCGATGCGCGCCCCGGTGCGATAAAATCAGGGCGTGCTGAATCCGCGGATACCCTCCGCGGATGTCGTGTTATCCCGCGGCTTCGTCGAACTGCGTGCTTGCCTCGAGCCATTGCTCCTCCGCGCGCGCCAGCGCTTCGGCTGCATTGGCGCGTGCCTTCGACAGTTGCGCGGCCTGCTTCGGGTCGCGCGTGAAAATGTCGGGAAGGGCGAGCGCGGTGTCGATCTTGGCGATGATCTCGCCGACGCGTGCGATCTCGGATTCGGCTTCGGCGATGCGCTTTTTCAGCGAGCCCCGATTGTCCGATTTCGGACGCTGCGGCTTTTCTGTTTGAGCGCTGCGCTCGCGCGGCGCTGCTTCGCCGTTGCGCGCGGACAGCACCAGGCGGCGGTACTCGTCGAGGTCGCCATCGTAATTGGTCACGGTGCGGTCTGCGACGATCCAGAGCTGGTCGGCGCAGGCCTCGATCAGATAGCGGTCGTGCGAGACCATGATGATCGCGCCGGGAAATTCGTTGATGGCTTCGGCGAGCGCCGCGCGGCTGTCGATGTCGAGATGGTTGGTCGGCTCGTCCAGGATGATCATGTTGGGGCCAAAGAAGGTGGCGAGGCCCAGCAGCAGCCGCGCCTTCTCGCCGCCGGACAGTTTTGCGACCTTGGTGTCGGCCGCTTTGCCGGAAAAGCCGATCGCGCCGGCGCGGGCGCGCACCTTGGCTTCGGGCGCATCGCCCATCAGCTTGCGGACGTGATCGTAGGTCGAGGCGTCCTCGTTCAGCTCGTCGAGCTGGTGCTGCGCAAAATAGGCGATCGACAGCTTGTCGGCGCGCGTCACCTTGCCGGAGAAGGGCGCAAGACGCGCCGCGAGCAGCTTGACGAGCGTCGATTTGCCGTTGCCGTTGGCACCAAGAAGCGCGATGCGGTCATCATTGTCGATGCGCAGCGTCACGCGGCTCAGCACCGGTGTGGCCGGGTCGTAACCGACAGATGCATTGTCGACGGCGATGATCGGCGGCGATAGCAGCTTTTCTGGCGCCGGAAAGGTGATCTCGCGAACGTCGTCGGTGACGAGGGCCGTGATCGGCTTCAACCGCTCCAGCATCTTCACGCGGGACTGGGCCTGGCGCGCCTTCGACGCCTTGGCCTTGAAGCGGTCGACGAAAGCCTGCAGGCGGGCGCGCTCGGCCTCCTGACGCTTGACCGCCTTGGCATCGAGCAGCTCGCGCGCGGCGCGCTGCTCCTCGAAGGAGGAGTAGGTGCCCTTGTAGAGCGTCAGCTTGCCGCGCTCCAGATGCAGGATCTGGTCGACCGAGCTTTCGAGCAGGTCGCGGTCGTGGCTGATCACGATCACCGTGCGCGGATAATGCGCAAGGTGATCCTCCAGCCACAGCGTTCCCTCGAGGTCGAGATAGTTGGTGGGCTCGTCGAGCAGCAACAGGTCGGGGGCTGCGAACAGCGTGGCGGCGAGCGCAACCCGCATGCGCCAGCCGCCGGAGAATTCGGCGCAGGGGCGCAGCTGATCGGCGGCGGAGAAGCCGAGGCCGGAGAGAATGGCGGCCGCGCGCGCTGGCGCCGAATGGGCGTCGATGTCGACGAGCCGGGTCTGGATCTCCGCGATCCGGTGCGGATCGGTGGCGCTCTCGGCCTCGTGAAGCAGCGCGTCGCGCTCGAGATCGGCCTTGAGCACGACCGAGATCAGGCTTTCCGGCCCGTTCGGCGCTTCCTGCGCCAGGCTGCCGACGCGCCAGCGGGGCGGCAGCGTCACCGAGCCGTGCTCGGCCGAAAGCTCGCCACGGATCACCTTGAACAGGGTCGATTTACCGGTGCCGTTGCGCCCGACCATGCCGACGCGCGAGCCGGGCGTGATCTGCACCGAGCTGTTATCGATCAAAAGGCGCCCGGCGAGGCGGATGGAGAGGTCGGTGATGGTGAGCATGCGGACTTGTCACCGCAGGCCGGGTCAAACGCAACCCGTTTTTCTTTCGACCGTGCGTCAGTGCGCGCTGCCGTCGCGCTCATGCTTCCTCAACCGGTTGAGCAGCTGCTCGAGATGCGTCGGCAGACGAGGCTCGGGGCGAAGGCTCTGCTGAAGCCGTTCGCCCACGGCATTGCAAATCGAGCGGCTGGTGCGCCGGTCGATTTGTTCGCTGTCATTGGCAGAATGGCCGGCCATCGCAGGTGTTCCGTGGTTGCAAAGTCAAGACACGGTAACAAGTCGTTGGCAGCAAAATGGTTTCGCGGTGCGTTGGGGATGGCTGGGATTCTAGTAAAAATTGTATGAATTCGTCGCATCTGCCTAAACGCAAGGCCCCGGTGGGGGGAACACCGGGGCCTCTCTTGGAAGGTACTGCAGGGGGGGGCAGCACCTCGGGTCAACAGGGAAGGTGCTGTCGGGTTCAGTAGCAGCGGTTCACCAGCCGCCAGCGGGGTCCCCAGGGGGTCGGGACCAGCCGGCGCACATAGCAGCCGCCATAGCCGTAACCGTAGGCAACGGGCGCGGCGTAGAAGCGCGGTCCGCCCCAGCCCCAGCCGCCGCCGTGATACCAGCCGCCGCCATGCCAGCCCCAACCGCCATGCCAGTGAGCGGAGGCGGAGGTCGGTGCCAGCGCGGCCCCGAGGGCGACCGCGGCGACTGCTGCGAGCGAAAGTTTCCTCAACATGGTGATCTCCTCAAAACTGCCGGCGCGGGGCTATCGCGTCGATGGAAAGGCCGCCGAAACGGTCCGCCTCAGGGGAAGGCTTTGGTTTCGATGGAGCTAACGTTACGCCAGCCAGGCTGAACCAAACCCCGACGAGCCCTTCAGATTGGGTTCATCTGGGTGAAATCGTTGTAATCCATATTGGAATCCCGCTCGGATTCGGGTCATTGCCTGCGGCGAAGCGCCCGTGAGGCCATGCCGAGCCTCGCTTGCCGGATCGCGTAGGCGCCGATATAAGCCCCGCAACTCCCGACCACCCTTTTTTTCTCTTCAAGGACAAGATCATGGCCATCGAACGCACTTTCTCGATCATCAAGCCCGACGCCACCGCCCGTAACCTGACCGGCGCCGTGAACGCAGTGATCGAGAAGGCGGGCCTGCGCATCGTCGCGCAGAAGCGCATCCGCATGACCAAGGAGCAGGCCGAGACCTTCTACGCCGTCCACAAGGCCCGTCCGTTCTTCGGCGAGCTCGTCGAGTTCATGACGTCGGGCCCCGTCGTCGTCCAGGTGCTGGAAGGCGAGAACGCGGTCGCCAAGTATCGCGACGTCATGGGTGCCACCGATCCGTCGAAGGCGGCCGACGGCACCATCCGCAAGCTCTACGCCAAGTCGATTGGCGAGAACTCGGCGCACGGCTCGGATGCCCCGGAGACCGCCGCGATCGAGATCGCGCAGTTCTTCTCCGGCAACGAAATCGTCGGCTGAGCGTTCAGCTGAGAGGTTAAGTCGACAGGGGACTCATTGTGAACTGGCTCTGGCAGATCTTCGATCCCGCCACGATCGGGGCATTCTTCAGTCAGTTCCGCAATGAGATGGCCGAGCCGACCTTCTGGATCGCGGTCGGCAAGATCATCTGGATCAACGTCCTGCTCTCCGGCGACAACGCGCTGGTGATTGCGCTCGCCTGCCGCGGCCTCAAGCCGCGGCACCGGCTGTGGGGCATGGTGCTTGGTGCCGGCGCGGCGGTGCTGCTGCGGATCCTCTTCACCGGCATCGTCGCGAGCCTGATGGCGCTGCCGTACCTCAAGCTGGTCGGCGGTCTCGCGCTGATCGTGATCGCGGCCAAGCTGCTCGTGCCAGAGAACGAGGAGGAGGACGTCGAGTCCGCCTCGCATCTGTGGCAGGCGGTGCAGATCGTCGTCGTCGCCGACATCGTGATGAGTCTGGACAACGTCATCGCGGTTGCGGCAGCCGCCAATGGCAGCGTGCCGCTGCTGGTGCTCGGCCTTGCCATCAGCGTGCCCCTGATCGTCGCGGGTGCCGCGCTGATCATGGCGCTGCTGTCGAAATTGCCGATCCTGGTCTGGGCCGGCGCGGCGCTGCTCGGCTGGATCGCAGGCGAAGTGATCGCGAGCGATCCCGGGGTGGAGCCGAAGCTGCATATGTTGTTCGATGGACCGCTCGGCACCACCCTCGACAACATGCTCGCGATGTTTCGCATTCCCTCGCAGTTTGCCCATGGCGGGGCGGGGGCCGAATATCTTTGCGCGGTGTTTGGGATCATCGTCGTGCTGGTCGTCGGCAGCATCTGGCGACGTCGCAGCCTGCATAGTGCAGCGCTGGAAGCCTCCGAACGCGCCGTCAAGGCGCCGGCGAAATAGTCCCCCAATGACGGGACGCTTCGCGACAGCGCCGCGGCCGCCGGCACAATATTGGGGCAGGCATGGCGTCGGCGTGGCAGTGATTTAGCCGAATGAATCCAATGGTATGAAAGGTGGTCTGATAATACCTGTACTTTGCATGGGGTTGTTTTCGCTGCTTTAGCCCGAGGCCTCAGGCCTCAGCGACGAATGATCGAGCCGGATCGGCCGATCAGGCGAGCGAGCTGCTTGAAGCGGCTGCCGACGCGGTCGGCGACGAGATCGCCGAGCCTGTGCTCGAACACCAGCATCAGGTTGCGCCCCTTGCTGCGGAAATGCGTGGCGGGCAATACGCCCGGCCGCGCCGCCGAGATCAGATGGGCGACACGGAACGCCGCACCGAGCAGGCGTGCGCGTTCGAGTTGCGCCGGCGTCAGCAACTCCTGCATGGTCAGCGGCGGCTGGTTTTCTTCGCTGAGGCCGGCGTAGCGATAGAACACCGACAGTCCGACGAAAGCGCGCTCGCGGTGGTCGATCGCGCCGAAATTGGCGTTGACCACGAGGCTCAGCGTCTGCTCGCCGCGATGATCGGGGTGGACGCGCCAGCCGATGTCCGAGAGCAGACAGGCGGTGTGGCGCAGCCGGCGGTCTTCCTCGGTCTCCCGCAGCTTCACCACGCGTGCGAGACGATCGGTCCAGGCCATCAGCTCGCGGGCGTGCTTCGCCGAGCGCGACAGCAGTTGGTTCAGCTCTTCGGCCGCGCAGATCAAGCCGTCCTTGTTACGCTCGGAGTCGGGCAGCTTTTCGTGCAGCAGACCCTCGCGCACGCCGAAGGTCGAGAACACGATGGTCTTCGGCTGCGCAACGCGAATGATGTGCTCGAGCACGAGCGCCGCGTAAGTGAGGAGCGGGCGCCGCGCATCGGCGACCACCTCGATGTCGGCGAGCATGTCGACGGCGGCGAGGCGCCGCAGCCGTCTGGCGAAATCGAGCGCCTCGGCCGCGGGGATCGAATAGCCGTGCATCACCTGGAGCGGATAGCCGCTCTGGATGATGTGAATGCGCGCGAGCGCGCGCCAGGTGCCGCCAACCGCGTAGAACGTGCGGCCGCGACCGGCGGCGAGCAGCGGCACCTCGTCGATCGCCTCGCGCACGATGCGGTCGGCGCGCTTGAGCGATTTATGCGCGAGGTCCTGCAGCGCGAGGCCGCCGAGCGGCAGCGTCACGCCGCTGCGCACGCTGTTCCCGCGCACGTCGATCAGTTCGAGCGAGCCGCCGCCGAGATCGCCGACGATGCCGTCGGGGCGGTGAATGCCCGAGATCACGCCGAGCGCCGACAGTTTCGCTTCGCGCGGTCCGGACAGGATTTCGATCTTCACGGCGCAGATGCGCTCGGCCTTCGCGATGAAGTCGGGGCCGTTGGAGGCGTCGCGGCAGGCGGCGGTCGCAATCGCGAACACGCGGCCGACCTGCATCACGCGGCACAGCGCGCGAAAGCGCTTCAGCGAGGTCAGCGCCTTGTCGACCGCGTCGGGAGCGAGCAGGCCCGTGCTCTGCACCTCGCGCCCGAGGCCGCACAGCGTCTTCTCGTTGAAGATCGGAATCAGGCTCCGCGCCAGCGCCTCGTAGACGACGAGACGCACCGAGTTGGAGCCGATGTCGATGACCGCGACGCTGGCGCCACGCTTGCGCGGCCGTTTCACGGCAACGATCTCCGGTCAGGACTGATGGCGTTCGTTTCGGCGCGTGAGACGGCGCGGCGAGGATTCCTTGAGCGACTTTCCACGGCCAGACAGACTCGGATTTGTCATGAAGTAGTTGTGCACGTTGAAAGGCTCCTCGCCCTTCGCGGCCTTCATACGCGTTGAGGACCCGTCCGGCAACAATTGCCAGCTCTGCTCATTGTCCTTGAGATTCGCGACCATGATCTGTTCGAGAACCTGCTGATGCACCGTGGGATTTTGCAGCGGACACAGCACTTCGACACGGCGGTCGAGGTTGCGCGGCATCATGTCGGCCGACGAGATATACACAGCCGCTTTCGCGCTCGGCAGGCCCTGGCCCATGCCGAAGCAGTAGATTCGCCCGTGTTCGAGGAATCGTCCGATGATCGACTTGACGCGGATATTCTCCGACAGGCCGGGGATGCCGGGGCGGAGGCAGCAGATACCGCGCACCACCAACTCGACCTGCACGCCGGCCTGTGATGCTTCATAGAGCGCGTCGATGATGTCGGGGTCGACAAGCGCATTCATCTTCATCCAGACCGCGCCGGGCTTGCCGTGACGCGCGTGCTCGGTCTCGCCCTGGATGTGCTCGATGATGCGCTTGCGCAAGGTCAGCGGCGACACCGCCATCCTTTCCAGATCACTCGGTGCTGCGTAGCCCGTGATGAAATTGAACACGCGCGCAGCGTCGCGGCCGATGGTCGGCTCCGACGTGAAATAGGAGAGATCCGTATAAATACGCGCGGTGACAGGATGATAATTGCCGGTGCCGGTATGGACGTAGGTGGTGAGGCTGCCGCCCTCGCGGCGCACCACCATCGAGAGTTTTGCGTGCGTCTTCAATTCGAGGAAGCCGTAGACGACCTGCACGCCGGCGCGTTCGAGATCGCGCGCCCAGCGGATGTTGGCCTCTTCGTCGAAGCGCGCCTTCAGCTCGATCAGCGCGGTGACGGACTTGCCGGCTTCGGCAGCCTCGGCCAGCGTGCGCACGATCGGCGAGTTGTTGGAGGTGCGGTACAGCGTCTGCTTGATTGCGACGACATCAGGATCGCGCGCGGCCTGTTGCAGGAACTGCACCACCACGTCGAAGGATTCGTATGGGTGATGGACGATCAGGTCCTTCTGCCTGATCGCGGCGAAGATGTCGCCGCCATGCTCACGCACGCGCTCGGGGTGACGCGGCACGTAAGGGGTGAATTCGAGGTCGGGCCGATCAAGGCGCGTCAATTGCGACAGCTCGTTCATCGCGAGCACGCCGTCGACCAGGAACACTTCGTCGTCTGCCGCCGACAGGGCATGCTGCACGAAGCTGCGCAGCTCCTCCGGCATCTTGGCGTCGATCTCGAGCCGGATCACCGATCCGCGGCGGCGTCGCTTTAGCGCGGTCTCGAAAAGACGGACGAGATCTTCGGCCTCTTCCTCGATTTCGAGTTCGGAGTCGCGGATGATGCGGAAGGCGCCCTGGCCGTGAAGACTGTAGCCGGGGAACAGGCGGTTGATGAACAGGCCGGTGGCCTGCTCGAGCGAGATCAGCCGGACCTTGCCGTCCGCCGGCAGGCGGATGAAGCGGTCGATCTTGCCGGGCATGCGGATCAGCGCATTCATCGGCTTGCCGTCGGCCTCGCGCGTCAGCTGGAGCGCGATGGTGAAGCCGAGGCTCGGGATGAAGGGGAAGGGGTGGGCCGGATCGATCGCCAGCGGCGTCAGCAGCGGGAACACGTTGTTGAGGAAATAGTCCTCGAGCCAGGTCCGCTCCGGCTTGGTGACGTCCTTGCCGTCGACCAGCCCAATGCCGACGTCGGCGAGCGTGCCGCGCAGACCGGCCCAGATCGCCTGCTGGTCGGACGCGAGCTGCGAGACGGTGCGGTTGATCAACGTGAGCTGCTCGGAGGGCGTCAGCCCGTCCGGCGCGCGCTCGGCAATGCCCTCGCGCACCTGCGCCTTGATGCCAGCGACGCGGACCATGAAGAACTCGTCGAGGTTATTTGCCGAAATCGACAGGAATCGCACCCGTTCCAGCACCGGATGGTTGGCGTTGACCGATTCCTCCAGGACCCGGCGGTTGAAGTGCAGCCAGGACAGTTCACGATTGATGAATCGCTCGGGGCTCGAGGCAATCGCCGGCAGGCCCGCGGCCTCCGTGGCTTTCGCTTTATCTTCAACGGTTTGCGCGGAGTCCATGAGAAGTCGGTCCATCCAGTTCGCCCCAATTTGCGACCTATGCGCAAAATCGGCCGGAGCATGTGTTAATGCGATGACGTTTCAATGACATTCATGTTCCGCCGCCGCCCCGCGTCAAGCGGAGCGTGGCGGATCAGGCATCGCGAAGCAGCTCCGCGGCGAGCGCCCGGGTGACGGGGCGGCCGAGCCGCAGCGCCTCGCTGTCGAGCTGCTCCACAGCGCGGCGGGCGGCGGCTGACGAGCGCTCCAGCCGGGTTGCGAGGTAGCTGACCACGCTTTCATCGACGTTGAGCTGGCGGTCGGCGCAGAATTTGACGATCAGGCCCCGGAAGAGCTGGTCGTCCGGCTGGGCGAGCGAAATCACGGGAATGGTCCGAAGCCGCGAGCGCAGGTCCTTAAGTTCGACCTCGATCGCCGCCGGCGCCTCGCGGCCGGTGAACAGCACATAAGCCCCGTCCTCGCGGGCGAGGTTCATCAGGTGGAAAAGGGCGCGCTCGTCAAAATCACCGGCCTTGAGATCCTCGACCACCAGTGCGCCGGTCGCGAGCGCGCCGGGAATAGCAGCCGCGCTCAGCGCATTGGCCGTGGTCGAGCGGGCGCCGGCCTCTTCGGCCCAGATCGCGGCCAGATGGCTCTTGCCCGAGCCTTCGGGGCCGGCGAGCCACATGATCCGGTTCGGCCATTCCGGCCAGCCGTCGACCAGGGCGAGACCGGCGGCATTGGCAGGGCCCTCCAGAAAATTGTCCCGGCTGAGGCTCTCCGCATGCGGAAGCGAAAACGCCAATTGTCGGGGGTGAACGCGGCCTGCCACGCTTGCTTTGCTCCGTGCCGGCGGGCCGGCCTTGTCTGAAGAGATGCGATTGATTCGATCGAGACTTGTTAATCAATCGGGACTTGGCCTTTTGCGGGGCCGTCTCCCGGTTCATTTGGCTTCGATCGTGCTCATGTGCCGCAGCCACTCGATGAGGTAGAGCGATACGGAAGACAGGGTGAACACGGTGACGAGGCCCATCAGGATTATATCATAGGGCGCCGGCTTGAAGCCGAAGGCGAGGGCGGCCAGCACCAGCGCCGCATAAGCGACCTGTGCCACTGTGTTTAGCTTGGATACTTTCGATGGCTTCATCTCGACCGGCTTGTCGAACAGCCAGGACACGATCACCGCGGTGACGATCATAATGTCGCGGGAGACCACCAGGATCACGATCCAGCGCGGGATATCGCCCCAGATGCCGAGCGACAGGTAGATCGACACCAGCAGCGCCTTGTCGGCTAGCGGATCGAGCAGGGCGCCAAGCTCGCTGGTCATGTTGAAGCGCTTGGCGAGGAAACCGTCGACCGCGTCGCTGATGCCTGCGATCAGGAAGACGGCGAACGCCACCTCCATTTGGCTCGACACGATGGCCCAGACGATGATCGGGACCAGCATGATGCGGCCCAGGGTAATGATGTTCGGAATACTCACGCGGCGCTTCCCGGCACCCGGCCTGACCTTGAAACCCGGCCCTTTGGAGGCTGAACCGGTTGATATCTACATAGTATAGGCAGGCGCGCCACGCTTGCCATTGCGCGTCCCCGGAATTCGACGTAACCAGCCGCAAACCCACTGGAAATCGGGCATGACCGACCGCAAAAACGGCCTCACTTACGCCGATTCAGGCGTCGATATCGACGCGGGCAACCGCCTGGTCGACCTGATCAAGCCGATGGTGCGTGCCACCGCACGGCCCGGCGCCGATGCCGAGATCGGCGGCTTTGGCGGCCTGTTCGACCTCAAGGCGGCCGGCTTCAAGGACCCTGTCCTGGTCGCGGCCACCGACGGCGTCGGCACCAAGGTCAAGATCGCGATCGAGACCGGGCTGCATGGCGGGATCGGCATCGACCTCGTCGCCATGAGCGTCAACGACCTCGTGGTGCAGGGCGCCGAGCCGCTGTTCTTCCTGGACTATTTCGCCTGCGGCAAGCTCGATCCGGAGGCGACAGCCTCGATCGTCGCGGGCGTCGCCGAGGGGTGCCGCGAATCCGGCTGTGCCCTGATCGGCGGAGAGACCGCCGAAATGCCCGGCCTCTACAAGGACGGCGACTATGACCTCGGCGGCTTTGCCGTCGGCGCCGCCGAGCGCGGTACGCTGTTGCCGCGCAAGGACATTGCCGCGGGCGATGCCGTGATCGGCCTCGCCTCGTCGGGCGTGCACTCCAATGGCTTTTCGTTGGTGCGCAAGATCGTTGAACAGGCCGGCCTCGGCTTCGAGGCACAGGCGCCGTTCGCGCCGGTCATGACACTCGGTGGTGCGCTGCTGACGCCGACGCGGCTCTACGTTAAATCCTGCCTGCGCGCGATCCGCGAGACCGGCGCGGTGAAGGGCCTCGCCCATATCACCGGCGGCGGTTTTACCGACAACATTCCGCGTGTGCTGCCGAGCCATCTCGGCGTCGGCATTGATCTGGCGCGCCTGCCGGTGCTGCCGGTGTTCAAATGGCTGGCGGCGCAAGCCGGGATCGCCGAAATGGAAATGCTCAGGACCTTCAACTGCGGCATCGGCATGATCGCGATCGTCGAGCCCGACAAGGTCGACGAGGTCGTGCGCGTGTTCACCGATGCCGGCGAGACCGTGGCACAGCTCGGTGCCGTGATCTTGGCCGAAGGCGACCACCGCGTCGTCTATAACGGCCATCTCGATCTGGCGCTGTGATGAAGCGCCGCGTTGCCATCCTGATCTCCGGCCGCGGCTCCAACATGTCCGCGCTGATCAAGGCTGCAAGCGCGCCGGATTTTCCGGCGGAGATTTCGCTCGTCATCTCGAACAAGGCCGATGCGTCCGGGCTGGAGCGCGCCAAGGCGGCTGGCGTGAACACATTGGTGATCGAGAGCAAGCCGTTCGGCAAGGATCGCGCCCGCTTCGAGGCAGTGCTGCAGGCCGCTCTCGACGAGCACGGCATCGAACTGATCTGCCTCGGCGGCTTCATGCGCCTGTTCACCGCGGAATTCGCCAGGGCCTGGTACGGGCGGATGCTGAATATCCATCCATCGCTGCTGCCGTCGTTCCCCGGCCTCGACCCGCACGGGCAGGCCCTGCGCGCCGGGGTCAAACTGTCTGGCGCGACCGTGCACTTCGTGGTCCCCGAGACCGATGCCGGCCCGATCGTGATGCAGGGGGCGGTTCCTGTCAGCGATCACGACACGGCGGAGACGCTGTCGGAGCGCATCCTCGAAGTCGAGCACCGCATCTATCCAGCGGCGCTGAGCCTGCTTGCGAGCGGCAAGGTCAAGATCGAGGGCGACGTCTGCAAGATGGCGGGAAGCGCGGCGTCGGAGAATTTCCTCATTGCGCCGGTCGTGAGTGGCTGATGTCGCCCCAAGAGGGGGGCGCGGTGCAAGAACAAAATCCCCCGGCAGAGCCGGGGGCATCGTCATGATCTCTCGCTGATCGTCGCGAGAGAAATCAGGAGACCTTGAGGTTTTCCGCGGATGCTTTGCCGCGGTTCTCCACGAGGTCGTATTCAACCACCTGGTTTTCGTTGAGGGTCGAGAGTCCGGCACGCTCGACGGCCGAGATGTGGACGAACACATCCTTGTCGCCGCCGTTCGGCTTGATGAACCCGTAGCCCTTGGTGGGGTTGAACCATTTGACGGTGCCCTTTTGTGGCATCGTTAGTCTCCTCCGCTAGATACAAAAAGGACGCGGCCGCTTTTCGCGTGCCACGTCACAAACGGGCTTCCGGAAGTCTGTTCGAGTCTTGAGTCTGTCGCGAAACGCACAGCCGAGCGGCCAATTCCGATTGTGTGCGATATTCCAACACGAAAATCGCGCGCTAGCAAGCCGCGCGCAAATATCAAGACTTCGTCGGAAATGTCCCGCTGCAATTTGTGACCTGTGGCAGCGGAACCACATTCGGGGCAATCCCCCGGGCGATAGCGCCGCAAACGGTTGACCCTTCGTGGCAGTTCAGCACAAATCCCCGCACCTGCTCGCCGTTCGTGTTGCCTTCTTGCGAGCCGCCATTTTTGTGTAGGGATGTGTCGTCATGCGCTGCGCCTCGCAGCCCACCGGGATACGGCAGACGATCAGGCTGGACCGTGTCCGCCGGGTCGCGACGTCGATCGCCATGGCACTCGCAGTCGTCGTGATGATGCCGGCGACCCCAGGCTTTGCGCAGACCCCGACGCCGGCTGCGTCTCCGACGCCCGGGCCGTCGCCGACCCCGAGCCCGACCCCGAGTCCGACATCGACCAATGTCGACCAATCGGCCGGCAACAGCACGCTCAACCTCGGCTCGAATTTCTTGGAGCGGCTGGGCAACCAGGCCTCGAACGGTATCAACCGGGCATCACGCACCAACGCTGGCGGCGGCGGCGCGTCGGAGAGCGCGGAGGATCCCCGCTATCGCACGTGGTATGAGGGCTACGGCATGTCGGTCCGGACCGATGCGCAGGGCGATTTCGTCGGCGACAAGCGGAAGACCTTCGGGGGCGTTGCCGGCTTCGGTGCGCGGATCGTGCCTGGCGTCAATCTCGGTTTCTCGGTCGATCAGAGCCATACCGACGTCGACGTGCCACTCGCGCTGCAATCGGCCACGCTCGATCTGACCCAGATCGGCTTCAACGGCTCCGTCGACAAGGGACCTTGGACCTGGGCCTTCGCTCTGGTGCACGGTTTCGGCAAGGTGCATTCCAGCCGCGACACCGGCTTTGGCCTTGCGGTCGCGGGCTATCACGCCACGGTCGACGGCGCGCTGACCGAGATCAGCTATTACTGGACCAAGGATCAGATGCGCATCGTGCCGAAAGGCGCGCTCGAATATGTGCGCGCCACCAGCGCGGCATTTCAGGAGGCCGGCGGACGTGATCCGCTCAACGTCGGCTCGAGCGCGATCTCGCGCGCGCGCGTCATGATCGGCGCCGAGGTCGGGCGCTATTTCATCTTCGACCAGAAAATTCTGGACCTCTCAGCCTACGGCAAGTTCGTCGACAATTTCTATCAGGATCTGGGTTCGGTCCAGGTCAGCCTGGGGGCCCAGAACATTGTCGTCCCCGGCATCGGCGAGAGCCGTTATGGCATGGACGCCGGCGCCTCGGTGTCACTCAGCCTGACCAACACCGCGCGGCTCTACGTCAATTATGACGGCAAGTTCCGCAACGAGTTGACCTCGCACCAGGGCACGGTCGGTTTCGAATACCGGTGGTGAGCCCCGCTTACGTGGGTGTCGCCGCAACGTACCCGGACAATCCAAATCCTTCACGTGCGGCCGTCATCATCGGCACAAGCGCGTTCGGATGGATGAATTCGTCGCGGAAACAGGGATAAATCTTGGGATCGAAGATTTTTTTCAGCCAATCGACCACGATCTTGTGCCGCTCGGAAGTGCGGAACTCCTTGTGATAGGTGAGCCAGAGATCGGCGTGGTGGCTGACGCCAAGGTCGACGGCGACAAGCGGCGCACCGAGCGCAATCGACACCGTCGGCAGGAAGCCGATACCGGCGCCGCGCTCGACCGCATAGAGCACGCCCACGGAAGAGTTGGTTTTGATCCCGACGATGCCTTCGAGTGACTTGAGCCCCAGGACGCGCGCATAGGCGCTGTCGTCGACCTGCGGCGCGTTCTGCTTGACGATGCGGTGGTTCGGTAGTTCGGCGAGCGTTGCAGGCACGCCGTAGAGGTTTGCATAGTCCCTGGCGACGAACGGATAGATGTGCAGCCGACCGAGCTTGGCGACGATGAGATCGGGATTGGTCGGCGGCTCGAGCTGGATCGCGATGTCGGACTCCAGCCGTGCTACGTCGGCTTGCTCCATGGCGCAACGCAGGTCGACGGTGATCTTGCGATAGGTTTTCTGGAAGTCGATCAGCCTCGGCAGGATCCAGAAATTGCCGGGACCTTCCGTCACCGCGACGCGTACCGTGCCTGTCGTATCGTTGGATGTGCGCGATGCGCGACGGAAGACGTTGAAGGCGTGACGTTCCATATGCGCGACGTCGGCAATCATCGCGGTGCCTTCGTCGCTGAGCGTGAGCCCGCTCTGGTCACGAAGGAAAAGCTTGCAACCGATACCCTCCTCGAGCCGGTCGATCCGGCGCATCAACGTGGTGGAGGTGAGTCTGAGCTCCTCGGCGGCGTTGCGAAAACTTTTAGATTTCGCGCAAGCTAAAAACAGTTTCAAATCGTCCCAGGACGCATTTAGCGGATCTTCATGGTGCTGCATCATTGCAGCACCGCGGTGCAATACTTGCTGCATACTCCTGATCTCCAGCCGTTAAGCTTCTGCTCGCAACGGCGTACAAAACCCCCGAATGGTAGAGGGACGACATGAGTATGGAAAGGGGCTCGTTTGCCGCAAGGCATGATTTCGACGCCTTGCCGATGAACTCCGACGTGGATGTCCGATGCGCGCAAGTTTCCGAAATCGCGGCGCTTTCTCAGATGGCGCACCGCCTGGTACCGGGCGTGCAGATCGGAGCAACCGAGCTTGCGAACTATCTCGCCTTCGATCCCGAGAGCATCCTGACATTTACACGTAAAGGCCACCTGCTCGGCGGCATGGCCTTCCTGTTTCTCAACGAGCGCGGGCATGATGCCTTACTGCTCGACGATATCTGCCTGACCGCGCCCGAGAGACATTATCTCGCTTCCGCCAATGATGACGTCGCAGCCATCTACATCTGGGCAATCGCAACGACTGGCCGCGGCATTGCCGGTCTTGGCAAGGCTGCGGCCCATCTGCGGCAGAGAAGATTTCGCGGCGCGGATTGCTATGCGCAGCCGTCGACCGTGGCCGGACGCGAGATCATGAGGGCGACGGGATTTGCGCCCGTTTCGAGCTTCCAGCCCGACCTCTGGTGTTACGAGCGCCCATGGCATCGGCAGCCGATGCGCATCCCTGGCGCGATCATCCAAGCAAGGAGTTATGCAGATGCACGGCACTAGGATCCCTCTCGCCTCGCCCGACTCCCGCGCCATCACCATTCGCCTTGCGCGCAATCCGAGTGACCTCATGCTGGTCACGGCCATTCGTTCGGCGGTCTATCTCGCCGAGCAGGATTGCCCGTTTGACGAGGAATTCGACGGCAACGACATGGTCGCCGCACATTTCATCGGCTACATCGGCAACGAGCCGGCGGGCTGTCTGCGCGTGCGCTTCTTCGGCGACTTCGCCAAGGTGGAGCGACTTGCGGTACGTCACCAATATCGGCGCTCGCGCCTCTCGTTCAAGCTGGTGCAGGCGAGCATCGATTTCGTGAAGCGCAAGGGGTTCCGCAAGATCTATGGCCAGGCGCAGGACCGGCTGGTGGATTTTTGGGCTCATTTCGGCGCCAAGCCGCTCGGCCATAACCGCAAGATCACCTTCTCGGATTTCTCCTATACGGAAATGCTGCTGGAGATCGAACCGGGGCCGGATGCCATCACGTTGGACAGCGATCCCTACGTGATCATCCGTCCCGAGGGCGACTGGGACCGTCCCGGCGTGCTCGATGCCTCGGCGGGGCGGGCGGTGACATCACCGCTTCGGGACCTCGCACTCGCCGATCGCTGAAACGAGTGCAGGTCGGCGCAAGAAAATGCCGGTCTCCGTCAACGACGATCCGCTGGTGCTGGTCTGTGCGGATCTCCAGGGCGAATATCTGACCCCAGGGCGTCGCCAATTCATTCTTGAAGGCGACGCCGCCATGACGCGCTGCCTGGAGCTGCTGGCGGTGTGGCGCAATCGTCAGTGGCCGGTGATGCATTTGAAGCGCATCGCGCAGGCGGCCTGGTTCGATCCGTCATCCAGGTTGACCGATTGGATCCCGGAGGCGAGGCCGCAGCCGGGCGAGATGACATTCGAGCATCCGCTGCCGTCCGCCTACAGCTCGTCGCGGTTTGCGGACCATATGTCGAGCATCCCCAAGGTGCGTTGCGTGGTGGCAGGCTTTTCCCTCGACGAGACCATTGTTGCCACTGTCGTCGATGGGTTTCACCGCAGCCATCGCTACCGGGTCGTCGGCGATGCCGTGGCCTGCCGGCTGCCGGCTGGGGGCGGAGCGGCCGACTACAAGCCGTCGGTGATGAATGTCATCGCCAATTTTGCTACACTCCAGTCCAGCGCCGAACTGATCAGGGCCAGCGGCGCCATGGCGGCCTGAGCGCGCCGTGTGTGCGGCTTTGCGCAACGCTGCTGAGCGCTTGTCGCCGACGAATTAGCGTTGCAAGTTCGGCTCCGTCGCAATAGCCAAGGTGCTCGATGTTTGAGCGGCGATGCTGGCCGCGCCGGCGACGAGATGATTCAAGGGATCCCGCAAATGTCCATGCTGCCCAATTCGCAAGAAGCCAGGGATGTGGCTTACCAGCTCCATGCCTACACCAACGCACGCGCCCATCAGCAGGCAGGTCCCCTGGTTATCGAGCGCGGCGAGGGGCCCTACGTGTTCGACGCCTCGGGCAAGCGCTATTTCGAGGCGATGTCGGGGCTGTGGAGCGTCGGGCTCGGCTTCAACGAGAAGCGGCTGGTCGAGGCCGCGCACAAGCAGATGCAGGCACTGCCATTCTATCACACCTTCTCGGCCAAATCGCACGGGCCTTCGATCGACCTCGCCGAGAAGCTGGTCGCACTCGCGCCAGTGCCGATGAGCAAGGTGTTCTTCACCAATTCCGGCTCGGAAGCCAACGACACCGTGCTCAAGCTGATCGCCTATCGCTCGAACTCGCTCGGCCAGCCGCAGAAAAAGAAGATCATCAGCCGCATGCGCGCCTATCACGGCGTCACCATTGCGTCCGCAAGCCTCACGGGCCTGCCGAACAACCACCGCTCGTTCGACCTGCCGCTGCCGAACATCCTGCACACCGGCTCGCCCCACTTCTACAAGGACGGTGCGCCGGGCGAGAGCGAGGAGGCCTTTGCGACGCGCCGCGCCGAGGAGCTCGACGCGTTGATCCAGAAGGAAGGACCGGACACGATCGCCGCCTTCTTCGGCGAACCGGTGATGGGGGCGGGCGGCGTGGTCGTGCCGCCGGCGACCTATTGGGACAAGATCCAGGCGGTCCTGAAGAAGTACGACATCCTGCTGATTGCCGACGAGGTGATCTGCGGCTTCGGCCGCACCGGCAAGATGTTCGGCTGCGAAACTTATGGCATCAAGCCCGACGCAATCGTGGTCTCCAAGCAGATCACCTCGAGCTACTTCCCGCTGTCGGCCATCATCATGAACGATCGCATGTTCGAGCCGATCGCGGACGAGAGCAACAAGATCGGCGTGCTCGGCCACGGCTTCACCGCCGGCGGCCATCCGGTCGGCTCGGCGATTGCGCTGGAAAACCTCAAGATCATCGAGGAGCGGGGACTCGTCGCGCACGCCGCCGAGCTTGGCGGCTACATGCAGGGCCGCTTGCGCGAGCTGACCAGCCATCCGCTGGTCGGCGAGGTGCGCGGCGTCGGCATGATCGCCGCGATCGAGCTCGTGCTCGACAAGGCCCGCAAGACCGCCGCGGCGACGCCCGGTGCCGTCGGCGGCATGGCCAGCCGCATGCTGCAGGAGCGCGGCGTGATCTCGCGCAACATGCTCGACGCCATCGCCATCTGCCCACCGCTGATCACCACCAAGGCCCAGATCGACGAGCTGATCGCGGCGATCGCCGGTGTGCTTGACGACATGAAGGGCGAAGTCGCGAAGCTGACGCCGGCGTAGGGCTGGCGTTGATTTCCGGCGAAGCGGCTCACCAAACTCTCGGTGTCGTCCTGGCGAACGCCAGGACCCATACCGCGTGATCTATCGATCAGTGATGGTCGGAGTACCGAACGCGGAGTCTTCGCCAAACACCTCCCTGGAGTGATGGGTCCTGGCGTTCGCCAGGACGACCTTGGGGAGGGATCGCGGATTACTCCGCCCGCTGAACCCCGATCACGCGCCCCTTCTCGATCGCGAGCGCGAGCTCGCCGCGCTTGAGCTTCAGCGCGGCATCGCCGAACAGCTCACGCCGCCAGCCGCGCAGGGCCGGAACGTCGGCCTCGTCATCGGCCGCGATCTCCTCGAGATCGTCGACGGTCGCGATCACCTTGCTCGCCACGGCATGGCGCTCGGCGGTCATGCGCAGCAGGACCTTGAGCAGCTCGACGATCGCGGCGCCATTGTTGTTGTTGCGCGGCTTCTCCAGCTTCGGCAGCGTGGAAGGGTCCCGCGCCAGACCGCGCTGGACGGCGGCGACGATATCCGCACCCCATTTGGACTTCTCGAAGCCTTTCGGCACCGAGCGCAGATTGGCAAGCTTCTCGATCGTATTGGGCGCGTGGGTGGCGATGTCGCTGACGGCTTCGTCGCGCAAGACGCGGCCGCGCGGCACGTCGCGGCTCTGCGCTTCCTGCTCGCGCCAGGCCGCGACCTCCATCAGCACCGCGAGGTCCTTCGGCTTGCGCACCCGCGTCTTCAGCCGTTCCCAGGCGCGCTCGGGGTGAAAGTCGTAGGTCCTGGGCGAGGTCAGGACCTCCATCTCGATCGAGACCCATTCGCTGCGACGGCGCTTCTTCAGATCGGCATCGAGCGCGGCGAACACGTCGCGCAGATGCGTGACGTCGGACACCGCGTAGTGCATCTGCTCCTTGGTCAGCGGCCGGCGCGACCAGTCGGTGAAGCGATGGGTCTTGTCCGGGCGGTGGCCGGTGACCTTCTCGACCAGCGCGTCATAGGCGATGCTGTCGCCGTAGCCGAGCACCATGGCCGCGACCTGGGTGTCGAACACCGGGTGCGGGATGATGCCGGCCTGGTGCCAGATGATCTCGATGTCCTGGCGCGCGGCGTGAAACACCTTCAGCACCGCCTCGTTCGCCATCAGCTCGAAGAACGGCTTGAGGTCGATCCCCTCGGCCAGGGTGTCGATGACAACAGCTTCCTCGGGGCTGGCCATCTGCACCACGCACAACAGCGGGTAGTAGGTGGTCTCGCGCAGGAACTCGGTATCGACAGTAATGACGGGGTGCTTGGCCAGCCGGCTGCAGGCAGCCGCGAGGTCAGCGGTGGTGGTAATCAAATCCATGAACGGCCCATGACACTTGGTATCAGCCGTTCTGCCGAAAGCGCTGTGATGTCAAGGGGCTCCAAGCGAATTCGAGCCTTGCATTCGCGGCGGAATCGCGGTTTTCCGCCGAAATCCTATTCGTACCGGATCCGCTGCGAGGATTTGCGGGCGCACGGGAGCGCCACGACAAGCACGCACATGGCGACCAATGCCAGACCCAGGAACTCGACAACCAACAAATCCACGGCGGAAATCTCCGGAAACATCGGTCAATTTGTCGTGGCTGCGTTGAGGGTCTGTTAATTCCGATGGTTACCGGCGGCGCGCCGGGCCGGATGGTGGACGCGGGGTTAATGAGGACTGGCCGAAGCGATGCGGGGCTCCGGCAAGACATGAAAAACAACCCCATGCACAGTAGAAGCGCGATGGCTCGCCGCCGTGAGGTCCGGTCGGTCAGGTCATTGCAGCGTCGAGCAAATCAGCGACAAACCGGCAAAGCTCCCCGCATCTGCGGCGCGGGTTCGTTTTCGTAGCCGGCAGCGCCGTCAGCCGGTCGCGATTCAAGTCGGCGCGATTTCGTATTTTGCGAATATCGTTTGACGCGTCGGGCAAAACAGTGGCATTATGCCATGCTGGCCTTTTTGGGGTGCGGCACGAGCTGGGCGCCATATGCGGCGCGTGCCGTCTTGGTCTTCGCGATCCTCAGATCATGACGAACCAGTCTGGCACCGTCACGGGAATTGTCGTGTCTCACTTCAGGGGGCAGTCCAGTCGTAATTCCGGTCCAATTCTGTCACCGCAAAATTTACTGCTCGATATCGCCCCAAAAAAATTCTGGAGCCGAATAGATATAGCTCGTTGCCTTACTCAAATCGAAGAATGCGCTTGCTGAGATATGCTGCTTCACCTCCCTCTTCCGCTTCTCGTAATCCATTTCTTCGCAAGAACTAATATCCTCAAACAGCTTCATCAATATCGAACCATTGCTAAGCTCTCGAACTTGAAAAGCCGGAGCCGATAGCAGCCGGCCCCTGGAAAAAAGGTCAACATAGGGTTTGCCAAAGACGGTAATCCAATAGATGTCTGGTAGATACTTATTCAGCACATGAGTCGTGAGGAAGAGGCTCTTCTTCGATCTTTTCGCATCGAGAAACGCCACCGTCTCAGTGGCAAGACCGACATCGATGTCAAAGTGGTTTGGCGAGTGAACGAATCCAAAATCTGCCGAAAACTCGACCGAGGATGCCGAGATAAGATTTTCCATGGAGCGCATATCAACATGATTCCTATCAGCGACACTGATGGACCACGTTGAGTGCCTTCTGTGGGGGCCATATTGCATAAAAATCGACGACGTTAACTTCGGCTTGGCGACCCGCTTCAGCAAAACATGATATTCCCAGATGCTAAATGCACTTTCGAGATCGTCTATTGAAAAATCCAACCGAAGCGGCTCATGACTTCCGATGCGATCAGGCAAAGTATCCGGCGCAGCATCTCTCCAGACAGCAAACAGCTTGCGGGCATCAAGCCGCCGCGTCAAAGGAAGCGGACTAAGAATTTCGAAGAATAGCTGCGTCATGGAAATGAAGCCCGTAGGACGGGTTAGCGTCAGCGTAATCCGCCATGACAAACTACGACATCGCCGGCTCCTGCGCTATCGTACCCAACATGCCCAACCATCGTCGCGCGTTCGTTCCCGGCGGCGGCTGTTTTTCTACAGTGGCGACCTGGCCGCCGGCAAAGTAGGAAGTGGTGACCTGCCATCACGCAGGTGATGCTCGCGGAGTGGATGGCGCATTACGCTGGCGCTAATCCGCCCGACGCGCTGGTGGTACGAAGAACAGCACCACTTGCTGATTGTCGGGTCAGGATGAGCTGGCCGTTTGGATCATAGGTCAGCGAGGTCACCACGCCATTGGGCGCTGCCGAAGTCGGCGGCGAGGCGGTCGACGTCAGGCGCCTTGCGGCATCGTAAACATTGATGGTCGTATTCCCCCGGTCGCAAACGAATTCGGCGCCCCGCATAGCGGAGCGCCGATGTTCGTTCGCCGGCTTCGTTGGCCTTACGGCAGCTTCAGCGACGTCTCTGCATTGTACGGCTTCAGCGTCTCGTCCGCAGCCTTCTGGGCGGCAACCAGGGCCTCCTTCGGCTGCTTCTTGCCGTTGAGGACCAGCATTACCTCGTCCTCGAGGTTCTTGCGCACCGGCACGGTCTTGTAGGTCGCAAACCACGGCTTTGCGACGTCGAGCTGCTCGACGGCGGTCTTGGCGTCCGGGTTCTTGTTGAGGAACTCGACCATGTCCGGCGTCTTGTAGGCGGCCATGTTGGGCGCGAAGTAGCCCGTGGCGCGGCTCCACCAGGCGCTCTTCTCGGGCGAGGTCATCCACTTGATCAGCGTCCAGGCGGCCTTCTGCTTGTCGGCTTCGACGCCGGCCGGAATGATCAGCGAGGCGCCGCCGATCGGCACGGCGTTGCGGACGTTGCGCGGGATGAAGGCGACCTTGTAGTTGAATTTGGCGTTCTCGCGCACGTAGGTGAGCGAGCCCGTCGACAGCATCATCATGGCGGCGTTGCCTGATATGAAAGAGGTGCTGACGGCCGGGCCGGGCGTGGCGCCGGGCGGGTGGACCTTGTGCTTGCTGACGAGGTCGTTCCACCAGGTCAGCGCACCCAGCATCGAGGGCGTGTCGTAGTAGACCTCGCCGCCGAACTCCTCGTTGTAGTAGCGCCCGCCATTTGTCATGGTGAGCGTTTCCATCATCCAGCCGCAATAATCATAGGCGCAGGGGATCGCGATGCCCCATTGGGTCACCTTGTCGCCGTCGCGCTTGGTGAGCTTCTTGGCCCAGTCGGTGAGTTCGGCCCAGGTCTGCGGCGGCTTGCTCGGATCGAGGCCGGCTTCCTTGGCCTTGTCGGCGTTGATGTAGAGCAGCGGCGTCGAATTGTGGAAGGGCACGCCGTAGACCGAGCGGTCGATCACCGCGTTGCCGTGCAGCGCCGGGAAGAACTGGCCCAAAAACTTCTCTTTGGTGCTGCCGTCGGCGGCGATGAGGCCGTCGAGATTGGTCAGCTCGTTCTCGATCTGCATGTCGAGCAGGAAGTTCGCCGACATGATCACGGCCGAAGGCGGCTTGCCGGCCTTGATCGAGGCGCGCGTCTTGATCAGCGTATCGTCGTAGGAGCCGGTGTAGACCGCGGTCGCCTTGATGTCGGGATGACCGTCGTTGAACTCCTTGATCAGGGTGCCCATGTCGCGGGCGAGCTTGCCGTCGACGGGAACGGGGAAGAACAGGTCGATCTCGGTCGGACCTTCGGCCATGGCCGGGACGGCGAGAGCGCTCGCCATGGAGCCTGCCATGGCGAGGCCGAGCATGAGCCTGCGGGAGAACAGCATCGGATAATCTCCTATTTGATGCCTGAGGTGACGAAAGAGCTGATGAAGCGTTTCTGGAAGATCAGGAAGGTGATGAGCAGCGGCGCGATCACCATCAGCGTGCCCGCGGCAATGGTGCCCCAGGCCTGCGTGCCTTCCGCGGTTGCGGTGAAGACGGACAGGCCGACGGTGAGCGGCCGCTTGTCCGGCGAGTTGATCACCATCAGCGGCCACAGGAAGTCGTTCCAGTGGCTGGTCACCGAGATGATGGCGAATGCGGAGAAGCTCGGTATCGACAGCGGGATGTAGATGTGACGGATGCGCTGGATCAGGCTGGCGCCGTCGATCAGCGCTGCGTCTTCCAGCTCGGTCGGAATGGCCTCGAAGGCCTGGCGCATCAGGAAGGTGCCGAACGCCGAGGCGAAGAACGGCATCATGACGCCGGCGAGCGTGTCGTAGAGGCCGAACTGCGCGACGATGCGCAGGTTCGGCACGATCAGCAGCACCGGCACCAGCATCAGCTGCATCAGGAACAGGTAGAACAGCAGCGTCTTGCCGGCGAAGTCGAGCCGCGCAAAGGCGAATCCCGCGAGCGTGATCGTGACGAACTGCACCAGGAGGATGCCGGTGCAGATGATCGTGGTGTTGAGGAAGTAGCGCGGGAAGTCGCCGATCTCCCAGGCATCCCTGATGTTGTCGAGCGTCGGTTTGAGGCTCGGCACCAGCTCGGCCATCAGATTGATGCCGTCGGATGCCGGGCGCAGCGTCGCCACGCCCATCCACAGGAACGGGATCAGCCAGGCGAGCGCGAGCAGGACCGTCAGCAGGAAGCCGAGCTTCGGCGTGATCTCGTGGCGGGTGGCGAGCGGGGCGTCCTTGTAGAGGCGATCGATCAGCTTCATGACCCGCCCTCGCGCTTCGCCATGGTGCGGAAGGACAGCGCGGTGAGGCTCATCAAGGCGGCGAGCGTCAGCAGCGTTGCCGCCGAAGCCATGCCGATGTCGTAATGCTCGACGGCCTGCTGGTAGATGTAGAACAGCACCAAATTGGTCGCGTTCGACGGTCCGCCCTTGGTCATGACGAAGACGTGGTCGACCTGCGTCACCGCATTCAGCGTCGCGATCACGATCACGAACAGGAAGGTGGGCTTGAGCTCCGGCAGGATGATGTAACGCAGCCGCGAGAAGGGGCCGGCGCCGTCGAGATGCGCAGCCTCCATCACGTCCTCGGGCACGGACTGGAGGCCGGCAAGGAAGAACAGCATGTAGTAGCCGGCGTTCTTCCAGATCGTGATGATCATGATCGCGTAGAGTGCGATGTCGGGATCGCCGAGCCAGTTCGGCAGCACCGGAAGCAGCCGGCCGATGTAGTAATCGAGCAGGCCGACATTGGGCAGGAAGATGAACAGGAACAGCGCGGATGCTGCGACCATCGGGATCAGCACCGGCAGGAACAGCGCGGCGCGCAGCGCGCTGGTCACGGCATTGGTGCGCGCAAGCGCCAGCGCGAACAACAGCGCGAGGCCGATGCTCGGGACCGCGGTGCCCAAGGCGTAGATGAGGTTGTTGACGACGGCGCCGGTGAAGGCGGGGTCGGCCAGCACCGCGGTGATGTTGTCGAGGCCGACGAAACGCAGCGGCGCCTTCGGCGTCGCGCGCTGATACAGCGCGTCGATGACCACGCGTCCCATCGCGCCGTAAGTGAACAGCGCGAGGAAGATCAGCGAGGGCAGCAACAGCAGATAGGCCGGCAGCGAGGTTCTGAAGCGGGTCGTGAACCGCTTCAAGATGTTCAGGCGCGGCGGCGCTGAGGTCGCGACCGGAAGAGTCGCGGGTTCAGCGAGGCTCATGTCATCGCGCCGGGAAATTGAGCGCATAGTCGCGGCCGTCCACGCCCGCAGGCGGTTCGAACGGAAAGCGCAGACTGGTGTCGAGGAAGTCGTGGCTGTGCACGACGAGGTTCTGATCGTCGATCAGCACGACGCCATAGGCCGGCGGCTCATGGCTGGCCAGATGCGGCGCGCCCGAGTCGAGCTCGAACCAGACCTGGTGGTTGGTGCCGCGCAGCGTCGAGAACGGGATCTTGCCGTAGCTGCCGAAGATCGGACGGTGCACATGGCCGAAGAAGAGATGCCGGATCCGTGCACGATAGGGCGCGATCACTTCGGCGAATTCCGCGCTCTGCTTCAACGCGATCTCGTCCATCGCGTGGACGCCGACCGGGAACGGCGGATGATGCATGAACACGACAAATTGCTGATCGGCGGGCGCGGCGGCCAGCGTCTTGGCGAGCCAGTCGAAGCGCTTGGCACACATCTCGCCGGCATGGCTGGTCTCGTCCAGCGTGTCGAGGAAGACGAACAGGCCGTGCTCGGTGGTGCGGGTGCCCTGGACAAAGCCGTTGGGATCGCGCGGCGCAGCCTTCAGGCCGTCGAGACAGGCGACGCGCTTGTCGTGATTGCCCACCATGGCGATGTACGGCATCTTCAAAGCCGACATCGCTTCGGCAAAATTGGCGTAGGCTTCCGGCTCGCCCCAATGGGTGAGATCGCCGGTCACGACCGCGAAGGCGGCATCCGACTGATGCCTGTTGATGTCGGCGATCGCCGCATCCAGCCGGGCGCGCGGGTCGAGGCCATAGAGCGTCAAGCCCGGATTCGCCAGATGCGTGTCGGTGATGTGGATGAACTTGAAGGGCATGCGCTTGTCAGGGACTGTTGGAGGATGGGCGCCTCCGGCAAGACGGCCCTGACAGGCCGTTAGAGCGGGTATGTATCAGTTTGATGACAGCGGTTCCCGTGTCCACAACCGCCGCTGCGTAGGGTGGATCAGCCGAAGGCGTAATCCACCACTGTGGGTCAACGTCAAGTTGAGCTATTCGTGGTCTATGTCCGACTACCGCCGCGCATTCGTTCCCGGAGGGTGCTGGTTCTTCACGGTGAACCTGCTCGATCGCCGCCAGGCTCTCTTGATTGACCAGATCGAAATCTTGCGAGAGTCGGTCGCGGCAACGCGCCAGAGTCATCCCTTCGAGATCGATGCTTTCGTAGTTCTGCCGGATCACCTGCATGCCATCTGGAAGCTTCCGCCTGGTGACGACAATTTCTCGGTCCGCTGGCGATTGATCAAAACGCGTTTTGCGAAAGCTCTACCAGCAAATGAACGACTGAGCGCCGTTCGTGCCGCGCGGAACGAGCGCGGCATTTGGCAACGCCGCTTCTGGGAGCATCTGATCCGCGACGGGGCCGATTACGCCCGCCACGTCGAATATTGCTATTACAATCCCGTCAAGCACGGGCACGTCTCGATGGTGCGCGACTGGCCGTACTCGTCGTTTCACCGCGATGTCCGCGCGGGATTATTTCCCGAGGATTGGGGCGGGGACGCCAAGATCGCAGGTGAGTTCGGAGAACGGGCGTGATGATCACCATAGCGCCGGGCTTTGTAGGGTGGATTAGCGAAGCGTAATCCACCTCTTTATTTTCCGCTTGGTGAGAGAAGTGGTGGATTACGCCTGCGGACTGCGCTTCGCGCAGCCGCGGGCTAATCCACCCTACGCAGCGAGTTTGCGGCTCACGTCCCGCAGAACGTCTGCAACACCCGCTGGTCCGGCAGCGGCGGATCGGCATACGTCGCAAACTCCGGCTGGTCCTCGTATGGCTTGGCCAGCACCTTCACCAGCTCTTCGAACGGCGCGTAATTGTCGTCATTCACCGCGGCCTGGATCACGGCCTCGACGCGGTGGTTGCGCGGGATGAAGATTGGATTGACGGCGTGCATCGCCGCTTGCCGCTCGGTCGCGCTCTGCGGCTCCAGCGCGATGCGCGCGCGCCAGCGTCCGGCCCATTCGTCGAAGGCGGCGGGCTCCATGAACTGGGCGCGCACGTCGGCACCGTCATCGGCTGCGGCATCACCGAGCTTGCGGAAGGTGAGGGTGAAGTCGGCCTGGTTCTTGGCCATGGCGTCAAGCAGGTCCTGGATCAACGCCTCGTCGCCGTCGCGCTGCGTGAACAGGCCGACCTTTTTGCGCAGGCCGGCCTGATAGGCGGCGCTGAACGTTTCGGAGAAGGCGCCGAGAATGTCCTGCGCTTCCGCGACCGCCTTTTCCTGGTCGTCGGATAACAGCGGCAGCAGGCATTCGGCCAGCCGCGTCAAATTCCACAAGCCAATGCGCGGCTGGTTGGCATAGGCGTAGCGGCCCATCTCGTCGATCGAGGAGAACACCTGCGACGGGTTGTAGGCATCCATGAAGGCGCAGGGGCCGTAATCGATGGTCTCGCCCGAGATCGATGAGTTATCGGTGTTCATCACGCCGTGGATGAAGCCGACCAGCAGCCAGCGCGCGATCAGCTCGGCCTGGCGCGCGACGATCCCGGCGAGCAGGGCGTGATAGGGCCGCTCGGCGTGAAGCAGGTCGGGATAGTGCCTGGCGATGACGTGATCGGCGAGCCGGCGGATCGCATCGGTGTCGCGGCGGGCGGCGAAGAACTGGAAGGTGCCGACGCGGATGTGACTGGAGGCAACGCGCGTCAGCACGGCGCCGGGCAGCGCGGTCTCGCGGATGACATGCTCGCCGGTGATGACGGCGGCGAGCGAGCGTGTGGTGGGGATGCCGAGCGCGTACATGGCTTCGCTGACGATGTATTCGCGCAGCACCGGGCCGAGCGCGGCGCGGCCGTCGCCGCGGCGGGAGAACGGGGTGGGGCCGCTTCCCTTGAGCTGGATGTCGCGGCGGATGCCGTCGAGGTCGATGACCTCGCCGAGCAGGATGGCGCGGCCGTCGCCGAGCTGGGGCACGAAATGCCCGAACTGGTGACCGGCATAGGCCATGGCGATGGGATCGGCCCCTGATGGAACCGTCTTTCCGGCCAGGATCGCTGCGCCCTCCGCCGTCTCCAGCAGGTCAGGATCGAGCCCGAGCTGGACCGCCAAGGGGCGGTTCAGCTTGATCAGCCGGGGCGCGACCACAGGGGTCGGCGCCACGCGGGCAAAGAAGCTGTCCGGCAGCGCCGAATACGAGTTCTGGAAGGGGAAATGGACTGTCATGGCTTCAAGATAGGCCTCGAACGCCGGATGGCAAAGGCGCGCGCCTGAATTGGCCAAAAATGGGCCTTCCGACCCCAAAACAGTCCGTTCCCTTGGTTGCCGCCTTGGTCCGCCCGGGGTAAACCCTGCCGCAACTTCGGACCGGCCGTTTTCGGCCGTTCGATTCGCTTCCTCAGACATCATTTTGGGACGACCATGCATCGCTACCGGTCACATACATGCGGCGCGCTCCGCGAGAGCAACATCGGCGAGACCATCCGCCTCTCGGGCTGGGTCCATCGCGTTCGCGACCATGGCGGCGTGCTGTTCATCGATTTGCGCGACCATTACGGCCTGACCCAGTGCGTGGTCGACCCGGACTCGCCGGCGTTCGCGCTGGCCGAAAAGCTGCGCTCGGAATTCGTGGTCAAGATGGACGGCAAGGTCCGCCGCCGCCCCGAAGGCACCGACAATGACGATCTGCCGACCGGCAAGATCGAGATCTATGTCAGCGAGATCGAGGTGCTGGGCCCGGCCGGCGACCTACCGCTGCCTGTCTTCGGCGACCAGGAATATCCCGAGGACATCAGGCTCAAATATCGCTTCCTGGACCTGCGTCGCGAGAAGCTGCACCAGAACATCATGACGCGCGTCGAGATCATCAAGTCGATGCGCCGGCGGATGGAGGGGCAGGGCTTCTTCGAGTTCAACACGCCGATCCTGACCGCGTCCTCGCCGGAGGGCGCGCGCGACTTTCTGGTGCCCTCGCGCATCCATCCCGGCAAGTTCTACGCGCTGCCGCAGGCGCCGCAGCAATACAAGCAGCTCCTGATGATGTCGGGCTTCGACCGCTACTTCCAGATCGCGCCCTGCTTCCGCGACGAGGACCCGCGCGCCGACCGTCTGCCCGGCGAGTTCTACCAGCTCGACGTCGAGATGAGCTTTGTCACGCAGGAAGACGTGTTCGCGGCGATGGAGCCGGTGATCACCGGCGTGTTTGAAGAGTTCGCGAAGGGCAAGCCGGTGAGCAAGAACTGGCGCCGCATCCCGTTCGCCGAGGCGCTGCGCAAATACGGCAGCGACAAGCCTGATTTGCGCAACCCGATCGAGATGCAGGACGTCTCCGAGCACTTCCGCGGCTCCGGCTTCAAGGTGTTCGCGCGCATGCTCGAAGACCCCAAGAACCAGGTCTGGGCGATCCCCGCGCCGGGCGGCGGCTCGCGTGCGTTCTGCGACCGCATGAACTCGTGGGCACAGGGCGAGGGGCAGCCCGGCCTCGGCTACATCATGTGGCGCGAAGGCGGCGAGGGCGCCGGGCCCCTGGCGAACAACATCGGGCCGGAGCGCACCGCAGCGATCCGCGCGCAGATCGGCACCAAGGAGGGCGATGCCGCCTTCTTCGTTGCCGGTGATCCCGACAAGTTCTGGAAGTTTTCGGGCCTCGCCCGCAACAAGGTCGGCGAGGAATTGAACCTCACCGACAAGGAGCGGTTCGAGCTCGCCTGGATCGTCGACTTCCCGATGTACGAGTACAACGAGGACGACAAGAAGGTCGACTTCTCGCACAACCCGTTCTCGATGCCGCAGGGCGGTCTCGAGGCACTGAAGTCGCAGGACCCGCTGACCATCAAGGCGTTCCAGTACGACATCACCTGCAACGGCTACGAGATCGCCTCGGGCGGTATCCGCAACCACGTGCCGGAGGCGATGGTGAAGGCGTTCGAGATCGCAGGTTACGGCGAGCAGGAAGTGGTCGATCGCTTCGGCGGCATGTACCGCGCATTCCAGTACGGCGCCCCGCCGCATGGCGGCATGGCCGCGGGCGTCGACCGCATCGTCATGCTGCTCTGCGGCACCACGAATTTGCGCGAGATTTCGCTGTTCCCGATGAACCAGCAGGCCATGGACCTGTTGATGGGCGCGCCGTCGGAAGCCACGGCAAAGCAGCTCCGCGAGTTGCACGTGCGGGTGAACCTGCCGCAGAAGTGAGGGCGAGACGCAGCAACGCTCGCGCGTTGCAGCGCGTCCGCGACACGAGACCCTGGCCTACAGCCCCGTCGACGCCTCGATCCTGAACTGCGCCAGCGCGACGACCGGCTCGGTGTTCAGGAGGCCGATGAGCTGCATCACCGGCACCTTGCCGAGCGGAGTGAGCTTGATGGTGAACGTCTGTCCTGACGTCTCGAAGAAGCTTGCGAGCGCATCGACCGCGGGCCTGGCATCGAGATTGGAGGCCGCGATCTGCTCGCCTTGCGTGCGGATCATCGCGACGATGGCATCGCGCGCGGTGTCGCGGCTGACGTTCTGAATTCGCGCGAACTGCGCCACGACCAGATCGACGACGCCGTTGTCGCGCACAGAAAGCTCGATCGCGCCGGCATCGATCTGCTTGGCCTCGCCCATGATCTGCGCCGGATCGAGCGAGAACATGTCGCGAGACACGTTGGCGAGCGCGAGGCGGGCCTGGGCCCTGGCCAGATTGCCGAGATCGATCGTGGCCGGCGAAAGCAGGAACGCTCCGGACTGCTCGGTCCAGGCCGCGCCGAGATCGAGGTCGATCGCGACCTTGTCGACGCCCGCCATGACCAGCGACCTCTGCGCCGGACTGGTCGGGTCGGTGGGCGTGACCATCTTCACGACCAGATTGGCCTTGCTGGGGATCGAGCCGACCAGCTGCCCCCAGTCGAGGCTCACCCTGTCGATCGTGACCAGCTTTTTGGTGTTCTTGAACGGCGCCGTCACGCCCTTGATCTCTGCGCCCGCAAGCACGCCGAACAGCCCGAGCATCTGATCCGGCGCGGGAGGGCGCCCGGGCGTGATGAGGCCCGCTGTCCAGCGCATCAGGTTCGCCGCACTGAAGGATTTCAGCGCGAAGCGCTCCATCTTGAACTGGCCCTGCGGCGTCGGCGTATCGAGGCCTTCGATGGCGATTTCGCCGCCCTTGTATCTGGCCAATTTGATGTGGCCCGTCCCTTGCGGCGTCGCGATCGACGTCTTGCCGATCTCGATCTTGCCGACGCTGAGGCCTTCATAGAATCCGGCAAGCTTCTCCATCATCTCGCGCGCCTCGGCCGGTGGAGGTGGCACCGAGGGATTCTGGGGCAGCATGGCGAGCATCTCGGCCATCCGGAATTTCGACGGCTGCACTCCGATATCGTCGAGCGAGAAGCCGTCGATATCGAGACGAACGTCGCCTGACGTCACCGCGTAGGCTCCCGCCGAAACCTGCCTGTAGAGCCGATGGACGCTATCGTCGTTCGCCTTGCCAGGGTCGAACGCGGCGAGCATGCCGCTCGCGTCGAAATCGCTCACCGCCAGGTTCGACACGTCTCCCGTGAACTGGCCGGGCTTGCCCTGCTGTACGGTCTTGAACGTGAAGGTGATGCGGTCCGCCTTGGTCGCCTCCACCCTGCCGCGCCTGAGATTCTTCATCGCCAGACCCGAATAGGTGAATTCGCCGCCGTCGGGCTTGGCCGTGTCCGGCCTGGCCATGACGTTGACGGCAATGGTTGGCACCTCGATCGAGGATGCCGACACGCCGCTGAATTGTTCGAGACCGAAGCGATAGAGATCGATGATGGCGTTCGATGTCGGCAAGGCCCGCGCCCTGATCGCGCCTGTGAAATCCCGGATCATCGCGTCAGGGACATTGTAGGCGGACTTCATCGGCGATGGACCGACGGTGCTGTCGATCGCAAACGCGAGACCCGAGACCTCGACTGTATCGGCCGAAAACTGTCCCTCGTCGGCTTGGCGCACACCACTCGCCTTGACATTCGCAATCTTGACATGCGTCTGCGACTGCTCGCCAGGATCAATCGCGATGTCCTCAATCGTGAGCGTGCGTGTCGGCAGGTCGAACCCGATCTTGCCGTGGCTTGCCTTGCCGCCTTGGCTGCGGATCTGGTCGAATGCCGCCTCGATCTCGGCGGCGGCGCGATGTTTGGCGTAGAGGTTGAAGCCGAACCACCCGCCAAGGCCGAGCACGGCAACTGCGATCAGGCCGATCAGGATCCGTTTCATTCCCAGCTCCAGTTGCTCGTTGTGCACTGCGCAACCTGCCATATTCGGTAAATGCCACGCGGTCCAGGGAAAGCTAGCGCTGCCAGATATTTGACCGCTCGCCCTGTTGATGGGAGCGGAATCGGATGTTGCCACCGGGGCGCTGGCCGTGCTTCATCCCGTTTCCACGACCCGGAAATAACGTCCACTTGGACGAGGGCTCCGGATGTTGCATTTTGAGGCCGGTAACGCGAGGCAAGAGACCGCATGTCGTCCTATTCCGATGATCTCCACCAGGCGGCGCTGGCCTATCACCGACTGCCACGGCCCGGAAAACTCGAGATCCAGGCGAGCAAGCCGCTCGCCAACCAGCGCGACCTCGCGCTTGCCTATTCTCCGGGAGTCGCCGCCGCCTGCACCGAGATCGCCAAGAACCCGGCGGAGGCCGCGACGCTGACGATCCGCGCCAATCTGGTCGCCGTGATCTCGAACGGCACCGCGGTGCTCGGCCTCGGTAATATCGGCCCGCTGGCCTCCAAGCCGGTGATGGAGGGTAAGGCCGTCCTGTTCAAGAAATTCGCCGGCATCGACGTGTTCGACATCGAGATCGCCGCCGACACCATCGACCGCGTGGTCGAGACGGTGGCGGCGCTCGAGCCGACCTTCGGCGGCATCAATCTGGAAGACATTCGCGGTCCCGAATGCTTCGAGATCGAGGCGCGGCTGAAGGAGCGCATGAAGATCCCGGTCTTCCATGACGACCAGCACGGCACCGCGATCATCGTTGCCGCGGCCATCACCAACGGCCTGAAGCTGAACGGCAAGAAGCTTTCCGAGGTCAAGATCGTCGCGTCAGGGGCAGGGGCCGCCGCGATTGCGACGCTCAATCTGCTGGTGTCGATGGGCGCGCAGCGCAAGAACATCTGGGTCTGCGACATCGACGGCCTCGTGCACGAGGGACGAAACACCTCGATGGACCGCTGGAAAGCGGTCTACGCGCAGAAGACCGACAAGCGTACGCTTGGCGACGTTATCGGCGGGGCCGACATTTTCATCGGACTTTCGGCACCGGGCGTGCTCAAGCCGGAGATGGCCCAGGCGATGGGCGAGAAGCCGCTGATCATGGCGCTCGCCAACCCGACGCCGGAGATCATGCCGGAAGAGGCGCGCAAGGTGCGCCCCGACGCGATGATCTGCACCGGCCGCTCCGACTATCCGAACCAGGTCAACAACGTCCTCTGCTTCCCCTTCATCTTCCGCGGCGCGCTCGATGTCGGCGCCAGCGCCATCAACGAGGAAATGAAGCACGCCGCCGTCGAGGCCATCGCGCAGCTCGCGCGCGAGGCACCCTCGGACGCGGTCGCGCAGGGATTCGATACCGGCGAGACGCAAGGCTTTGGTCCAGGCTCGCTGATCCCAAGTCCGTTTGATCCGAGGCTCATTCTGCGCATCGCGCCGGCGGTGGCCAAGGCCGCGATGGAGTCGGGCGTTGCGACGCGACCCATCACCAATTTCGACGAATACACCGCGCTGCTCGAGCGCTTTGCGTTCCGCTCCGGCCTCGTCATGAAGCCGATGTTTGCCAAGGCCAAGACCCAGCCGGTGCGCGTGATCTACGCCGAAGGCGAGGACGAGCGCGTGCTGCGTGCCACCCAGGTCGTGCTCGAAGAGAAGCTGGCACGGCCGATCCTCGTCGGTCGCCCGTCGGTGGTGGAAGCCCGCATCAAGCGCTTTGGCCTCTTGATCCGGGCCGGCAAGGACTTTGATCTCGTCAATCCCGAAGACGATCCGCGCTACCGCTCCTATGTGCAGTCCTATGTCGAGGTCGCCGGGCGACGCGGCGTGACGCCGGATGCGGCGCGGACGGTGGTGCGTACCAACAACACTGTCATCGCGGCGCTCGCGGTCATGCGCGGGGAGGCTGATGCGATGCTCTGCGGCGTCGAGGGCCGCTACATGCATCATCTGCGTCATGTCCGCGAGATCATCGGCTTTGCGCCGGGGGTGAACGACTACGCGGCGCTGGCGCTGCTGATCACCAGCAAGGGCGCCTTCTTCATCGCCGACACGCAGGTGCGTCCCAATCCAAGCGCCGAAGAGCTCGCCGAGATCGCCTCGCTCGCGGCGGTCCACGTCCAGCGCTTCGCGCTCAAGCCGAAGATCGCGTTCGTTTCGCATTCCGATTTCGGCAGTTACGACACCGACTCCTCGCGCAAGATGCGGCGTGCGACTCAATTGCTGAAGGAGAAGCATCCGGAGATCGAGGCCGACGGCGAAATGCAGGGCGACACTGCGCTCTCCGCCGCGGCGCGCAAGATGGTGCTGCCGCACTCCAAGCTCGAGGGTGAGGCCAACATCATGATCATGCCGAGCCTCGACACCGCCAACGTGGCCTATCAGATGATCAAGTCGCTGGCCGATGCGTTGCCCGTCGGCCCGATCCTGATCGGCCCGGCCCGGCCCGCTCACATCCTCACCCCGTCGGTGACCGCGCGCGGCATCCTGAACATGACGGCAGTGGCCGTGGTCGAAGCGCAGGAGCGTGCGGCGCGGCAGCAGCCGACGTTGTTCACGTAGCGGATTTCATGTGGGCGTCCGTCGCGACCCGTGTGCACAGCACGACCCTCGCGACCCACAGCGCGACCAGCACAAGGAACGGCAGCGCGATCACCGCACCGATCGGACCGCGGATGAGAATAGGAGCGCAGGCCATGAGCGCGAACCCCGGTAGGTCCATGCCATCGATCAGCACGACGCGGTTCTGCCCATAGAGCGTCAACAGGAGGGACACCACGAAGGCGCCAAGGATCACGCCCGCCATGCCGAGATCGGCATAGAAATCGGCTGCGAAGAACATCGAGAGATTCTCGGTTCCCGCCAGGCCGGCGTCGACGAGTCGATTGCCAAGCTCGATCCCGAGCAGGATTTCCTTCCCCGGCCAGATGTCGCGTGGAACGAGAAAGAGAAGGAGGCTGAGCGTCTTGGCTCCGTAGTAATATGGTATGTGCTCGAGTTCCTGCACCGCATAGACCATGAGATTGAGAAGATCTATGTACGGGATCTTGAAGAGAAATTTCGGCAGCTCGACGTTCTCGAGCGCCTGTTTTACCGTCTCACCGTGCCGGCCGGTAAAGTTCAACAGCGGCATCATGACGATGAGGCCGAACAGCGCCGACATGTAGAAGAAGGTGACGCTGAAGCGGCCCTTCAAATAAATGAGAATGATCGGCAGCCAGGCGATCAGCAGGAAGAAGCGCGCGGTATTGAAGGGATTTTGGCTCACGAGTTGTAAAAGCACCATCAGCGCGAAGCCTGCGGCGGTCCAAAAGCGAAAAGGGCGGGCACGCACATACGCAGCACCGAGAAAGCATGTCACCAGTTGGGCGGCGAGGAATCCGGTCGCCACCGGCGCATAGAACTCCTCCTTGGACAGACGGTCCGCAAGCGCGTTGGCAAGTCCGCCGACCGAAACGATGAAGAGGCCGAAGCTCGCTATATTGCCGAGCAGGAGCACGACAAAGCTGCTGTCGCGAAGCTCGTACGAGGTCAAAGTCTTGACTCCGACATTACCGACCCAAATCGACGTCGCGGTAGCCACCAGTAGAAAGACGACGACGATCAGGGTCGCCTTGAGGATATCTGCGGTTTCGAAGCGCACGCCCTCCATCAGGCCTTCGCTTTCAAAGTAACCGTTGAAAAGAGACTGGCACGTCGAAATCACGAGGAACATGTAGATGCACAGCCAGATCATGTCCTGGACCGTGGCGCGATCCTCCCCGATGCGTGCGACGTTGAAACAGCAGATCAGGAAAATAGGGAGAGTGACCGCAATCGTGAACGCCTCGGAGACGAACACCACGTGGAGCGCGTAGTAACCAACGAAAAAAAACAGCCTGACGGCCGTTGGCGAAAGACCTGACCTTCGCTCGTCGGAGCGCGTGGCTCGTCGGGAAAACGCCGCTCTGGCGGGCCGGGCCGTGGCGGTCTCGGCTCGCATCGTTTGAGGGAGCTTAGTCGTCACTTTGGGCTACCGGTGCGATCACCCACCGTGCGGATTCCGTATCATTCACTCTGCCGCTTCCGCGGATCCGGCGAGCCGAGATCGTCGTTGGGCGTCGCGTTGAGCAACATCCGGCTTTTGCAGGAAGATCAGCAGGGCGATCTTGAAGTAATCCGGCGTCAACGTGTTGATGAACTTGAACATCCGGTAGAGCCAGAGTTTGCCAAAATAGTAAGCTGGCTCCGCGTCCCAAGCGATCACGCAATGATCGTAACCGGGAAAACATCGCTTCAGCGCCGCTTTCGTGTTCATTCGATAGAATGTCGGGAAAACGTCCTCTTCCTTGCGGCCCGGTTGGGAATTGCGGACGACCCTGAGCTTGATGGCTTCCGGCATCAACTGGCTGGTGATGGCCAGATAGCCGAAGCGGTTAGGTGTCCGCGCGCAGATCCAGCCTCCGGGGGCCAGGACACGGTCCATCTCGGCGGCCACCGCGGAAGGCGTGCCGATATGCTCGAAGGTGAAATCCGAGATGATCACGTCGACCGATTGGTCCGGAAGTGGCAGCTTGCCATCGGGGCCGATCACGAGCGCCCGGTCTAGTCCGGGATTGGTCGTCACCACCGGGTCGATGTCGGCCCCGATCACCTCGCGCACGCGCCCCTTGAAGATTCGGATGTCACGACGGAACGTGACCGGATCTTCAAAATGTGCGCCGCGGCCGGCGCCGAAGTCGAGAACAACCGAGTCCGGTGTCAACAGCGCCTGGATACGCTGAAAGAATTGCACGGTCGAATCGAGGCGTGAGAAGCCTCCCGCCTTCACTTCGGGAAACACGCTCGCCGCCACTGCATCGATCATGATACGCTCCAAACGGGGCTCTCGGCGGGGACGCGCACCCGAATTCCCGTACAATAGCCGATGCGCACGAGGCGGTGGCCTCCGGCACAGCCGATCGCCTGAGCTCCCGGTGACTGCTTTACACGGGCAATGTGACGGTCACTTGAATGATGAGATAGTCGATAACATGACACCAAGGAGCCCGCGAGCCGCTGCGTGGCTCGCGGGATTTCGGACGTGCTAAAATTGAAACAGGCCTGATGATATGACGCCGCTGGCTTTGATGTTTTGGTAGCCAGTGGGATTTTCATGGATACCATCCGCGACATCGGCTCCATATTCGCTGCCGCTGGCGCAAAGGCTGGCGTATAGAGTCCCGGTGCCTGACCAACGCGTGCTGTCATAAGTTGACCCATACAGCTGGACTTGCGAGTCGGTTTTCGCATCAATCTGGTAAACCCCGGCGCCTCCGCCGGTTGCGGTCACCGCCACGTAATCGCCAACATTGAGCCCCGTTGCCGAGGCCAGTGTCGCCGTAACTGACGCCCTATCATAGGTCATGAAAGAACTTATGCCGTAAGGCAGACTCTTCCACAGGAACGAACCGGGGGCAGACTCCTGAACCGCGGCAGTGTCGATGACCGTGACACCATCCAGCGGAGGAAGTGTGGTCTGCTCCAGTGGTTGGCTTGGATCCCGCAGCCAAGCGTTGAAGTTCACGAACTCGGCTTGTTGAGGTACCGGTGATTGACTGACCGTGCGGGTCCAATAGTCATTGGCGGGCGCGTTTGTAACGGGATCGATCGTTAGTGTGAAAATGCGGTTTCTGGGCTTGCCCAACCCTGACCAAAAATACTCCTTGTACTTCGCGAGCTGTAGCGCGGATATCCCGCTTCCACTACTTCCACTGTGGAGAAGATCGTTGCCGCCGAAATCCTCAAGGACATGCGAACAGTACGAGACGAGCTGAAGACGACGTGATCCCCATTCGGCAAATCCTGTCAGCGTCTCGCTTCCACGCGCTGTCTGTATGTAAGCAAAGTTCGGTCCGATTGAACGCTCCATGCTGCCGATATAACCGCTGCCGTCGGCATAGTTGTCGCCAACACCCACCACGCGACTGGCTCCCATCAATGCGATTGTTGGTTTTGACGTAAGCCCGACGACCGCAAGTGGCCGGAACGCGAACTGGTTCGCCTGAGGGGAGGGACTTCCATAGGTGTTTTTCCGGAAATCGGCCGCGTTCAGGCTGCTGATGGCGTTTGTTGCGAGATCCACGCCAATATTGCAGGCCCACATTTCGCCGTTCTCGAAATCGATCAAGCCACGAACGCGATCGCGATAAATGATACCTTTGGGATTCTTTTGCTGAATCCAAATCCAGATCTGTTGTCCATTGCTCGCCTGGTTGGTAATCGGATCGGAAACAAGGTTGAATCCGCCGCCGACCGATGCTTCCGCATCGCCAGCAAACATGATTCGTGTAAGTGGTTGACCCTCCGCCCATTCAATCGCGGCGGACAAGGCCGTGCTTCCAGGTTGCGGCACTTCATTGGCGACATTCGACGGCGCGGTCACGTACCAAGTCGGGATGATCACTTGGAAGGTCGGCGGCGTGTCCCGCATTCGGAGCGGCGTGCGCGACAGAGAACTTGTTCTGGTTGGATCGTAGTTATCGGCGAGAGCGGATCCGGTAGTAACGGGGCCGACATAGCGCGCGCACATGGTTGTCGCAGCTCTGGCTACGGCCGGAGCAAGCAACAGGCTACCCGCCAGAAAATTCCGTCGGCTAGGGCGTATTGATTTGTGAGACATTGGAGCTCTCCAAGACATTCTTTCATTGCCCACCGCATGGGCGACCGAGGAGATGAATAGCGTTTGTTGGATATGTTATAAATTATGATAAGCAACCATAAGAGGACACGAGCGTTGACCTCACTCTCGAAGGAGGCGGGCACGGCATGCGGGCCACCCACTGCCAGCGGTCGCAATTTCCGATTTCACCGTTTGAAAACCTCGTACGGACGCTTGCTGATCTGCTCTAGGGTCTAGTAGTTTGGTGCTTTGCTGAGAGGCCGATCATGCCAGCGTTCGTGACTTTCGGGCGAATCCTGTTCGCCGTGTTGTTCATCTACACGGGCGCGACCAAGCTCATCGCCATCCAGGCGACGGCCGATTTCATCGCCGGCAAGATCGCGGTCCCCGATGTGATCGCGCCCTACGCCAAGCAGGTCGAGGCGGCCACCGCGATGACCACCCCGCAGCTCCTGGCGATCGCGATCGGCGGGCTGGAGATCGTCGCAGGCCTGATGATCGCCCTGAATTTTGGCGCGCGCTTCTTCGCGATGCTGATGGTGATCTACATCGCGGTGTCGACCGTCCTGTTCTCCGATTTCTGGAATCAGGCGGCGCCCGAGAATGCCAAGATGGTGGTCGACGCGCTGAAGAATCTCTCGATCATCGGCGCGCTGTTCATGATCATGGGCTTTGGGCGGGCAACGCGCTCGGCCGAGACGGCCTATGGCGACGTGTAGGCGCTAGCTCGACCGCCGCCACGGCGTGACCGTGACGTCATGTGCCGCGTCGAGCAGGTAGGGGACGCCAGGCTTCATCCCGTGCGAAGCCAGCACCTCGTGCGGCGTCCGCTTCGGTACATCGACGAAACAGCCTTCACCGCCGGGCAATCGCACATGTGGCGCTTCCGACAGCCAGAACGTGTCGTAGCGGTCCATGAACATGTCGAATACGACGGGGCCTCCGATGATCGCGACTCGCCCCGCGGCAACGTCGGCAAACGCGGCGGCCTCCTCGAAGCTTGCATGTGCCGGATTCCACAGCGTCGCGTTCGGCATTTCCGGGTCGACGGTGAGGGTCTTGATCTTGCGGGTGGCGATCAGGCGCTTGCGCTTGGGCGAGTTCGTCTGCTGCTCATGCGAGTTGCGGCCATGCACGATCAGCGCGGCGCGATCGAGCGCCTGCTCGAAGAACAGCTTGTCGCCTTCGAACTTCAGACTGTCGGGCATGACATGGCTGGCGTCGGCAAGCATGCCGTCCGCCGAGATGATGACGTAGCCTTCGAAAACGAACGCCACGTGACGACTATTCGGAAACGGTCGTCACCACGGAATTGACCGGACGCGTGCTCACCGTCGGCAGCTTGACGTCCTTCATCAGTTCCTGGTCGTATTCGGGCAGCGAGGCGACTGGCGCCTTGGCGCGCATCGCTACCACCTTGTAGCCTCCGGCCTTGAGGCGGTTCAGGAGCTCGGGCAGGGCTTCTGCGGTGTGCTTCTGGAAGTCGTGCATCAGGATGATGCCCTTGCCCTTGTTTTCCAGCCTCTTCATCACAGTGTCGATCACCTTCTCGGGCTTCGAGGCCTTGAAGTCGAAGGAGTCGATGTCGCAGGAGAAGATCGCGACGTTACGGTTGCCGAGATAGGTGACCATCTCCGGTGGATGCTGCAGCGCCGGGAAGCGGAAGAACGCTGCCGGCGAGATACCGCCGAGCGCCCATTTCACGGCGCTGATGCCCTTCTCGATCTCCTCCTTGCGCTGCGCTTCGCTCAGCTTCTTGTCGTTGAGGTTGGCGTGCGACCAGGTATGGGTGCCGATGGTGTGGCCGGCCGCGTAGACCTGCTTCAGGATCTCAGGCTCGTAGGTGGCGTGCTTGCCGATCGAGAAGAAGATGCCGGTGGTGCACTGGTCGGCGAGCGCCTTCAGCACGGCCGGCGTGTTGCGTGGCCAGGGACCGTCGTCGAAGGTCAGGACGACCTCCTTGTCGCGCAGGAAGTCCAGCTCCTTGAAGTGCTCGAAGCCGAAGCCCGGACCGCCTGTGGTGTCGATCTCCACGGTGCGGGCGACGCCCAGCGCGTTTGGATTATTGCAGGCGGCACGTGCCGGCTGCGGGGCCTGTTGCGGCGGGGGTGGGAAGGCGGCGGCCGATTGCGCAGCGGCCGCTGCCGGAGCCGCGGCAGCGGCTGGGGCGGCCGCCGGGGCGGCTTGCGTGGCGGCCGCCGGTTTTGCGGCCGGGGTTTGCGACCACGCCGCGCCTGTCAGCGCAACAGAGATCGCGCTTGCCAAAATCAGTTTCGCCGCCACGTGCATGGTGTTGTCCTCGAGATTGATCCCGTTGTTCCGCCGCGGCTTTTCGCCTCCGGCAAAACCTGTCCTGCCCCTCATCATCCTAGCCTAGATGCTGCTCTATCGCCATTGCAACGGCTGTTTGGCCGTTCGCCACAATTGTGCCCAGGCCGGTGTGAGCCAGAGCCGTCAGCTATCGGCCAAGGATCGGGCGATCGCCGTCTTGATGCGCGTGTCGGTGGGCTCGACGGCGGACGGAAACACCTCGGCGATGTAGCCGTCGCGACCGATCAGGTATTTGTGGAAGTTCCACTTCGGAACCTCCTTCGGCCGCGCCTCGGCGGCCCACTTATAGAACGGATGTGCCTTTGGCCCGACGACAACGGCCTTGGCGGCGATAGGGAAGGTAACGCCGTACTGGTGGTGCGCGGTCTCCGAAATCTCGCTGGTGCCACCAGGCTCCTGGCTGCCGAAATCGTTGGAGGGTACGCCGATCACGGTGAGCCCACGCGCGTGAAATTCGCTCCAGAGTGCCTGCAAGCCGGCATATTGCGGCGTGTAGCCGCACAGCGAGGCGGTGTTCACGATCAGCAACGGCTTGCCGGTGAAGGCGGCGAGCCTGATGTCGTCGCCCGACAGGGCAGGGAATGAGAAGGCGTAGGCCGGGATCCGGCTCATGCCAATGTCAGCCAGCGCACGCGTTGCAGAGGCGGAGGTCGCCAGCATCGCGGCGAGCATGGTTCGGCGGTTCAGCATGGCGAGTCCCCCGGATGTGATCGGGACGCAGTCTACCCCCGCGATGCGACAGGCCTGCTCAACACCGCGTTATCCGGGACGGCGGAGCGCTCAGTAAAGACGGACGATGAAGTCGGTGCCTTCGCCGGTCTCGCCCTGGTTGATGCCCTGGTCGGAGACGATCACAGAGCCGCCGGTGGTGAGCATCTCGTTGATCTTCGCCATGGCGTCAGCGGGGATCGTGATGCGATCCAGCGCCTCGGCCGGGCTGTCGGGCGTAACCACTGGCTTTGCGGCCACGGGAATCACGGCCGCACCACGCTGGCGGCGCACCACGCGACCGTCGTCATCGCGCGCGGCGGCGCGAACGGCGACCGGCAGCGACACCACCGACCAATGCAGCGCGTTGGAATCGGTCTTGTCGACCTCCGCGGTGAAAACGTGCGTGCCGAGCGGACGGTCGCTTGCGGCGATCGTCACGGGCACATCGAACAGCGGCGCAAAGTTCTGCCGCACATAGAGCTTGGAATCCTTGCGGCTGATGAACACCGCAATCTGGCCGGTCCGCTTCGGCAAATCAGGCTTCACGGACGGCGCGGGATCGGCGACGCGGGTCTGGTCCTTCTTCGCGTCCGGCGACGCCGCCACGGGCGCGTCGGGCTTCTTTTCAGGGGCGGCGGCCTCAGCCTTGACCGGCTCAGACTTGACCGGCTCAGATTTGGCAGGCTCGGCAGCGACTTCCGCCTTCGGAGCGTCGACCTTCGGCGCAGCGCCCGGCTCCGGATTCGCGGCCTCGACCTTGTCGGCAGTCTTTTCGTCCGCGCCTGCCTTGGGTGCCTCCGCAGCTTCAGCGGGCTTCGCTTCGGTGCTCGCCGCGTCGGCGGGCTTCATGGCCTCGTCGGTCTTCCCGGCCGTGTCGTCGGGCTGCTTCGCCGGCGCGGAAACTTCACCGGCCTTGGTATCGGGCTTCACGTCTGTCTTCACATCTGTCTTGGCGGCTTCGTCGCGGACCAATGCATTGCCCGTGGTCGCGTCCGACATCACAGTGTGGCCGACGGTGGAGCGCAGCTCGAGCACTCCGTCAGCGCTGGCGGTTTTGGTTTCGACCGGTCTGTTCTCAGTGACCTTGGTCTCCGGCGCCCCCTTGTCCGCCTTGTCGCCGACGCTTGTCGTCGGCTCGAGACTTGCTGCCGGCTGCGGCGGAACGCGCAGCGAGGCGAGCATCGGGTGCGAGAAGCTTTGCGGCGTCATCTGGCCGGGCGAGACGATGACGCGCGCGCCCATCTTGGTCCAGTTCCACATCTTCACCGCAAACGCCATCGGCATGCGGATGCAGCCGTGCGAGGCCGGATAGCCCGGCAGCACGCCGGCATGCATGGCGACGCCGGACCAGGTGATCCGCTGCATGTACGGCATCGGGGCGCCGCTATAGATGTTGGAGTGGTGGAACTTGTGCTTCTGGATAACGCTGAACACGCCCATCGGCGTCGAGTGGCCTTTCATGCCGGTCGACACCGGCGATTCCGCGAACACGCCGTTGGAATCGTAGATCGTCACCTTCTGCCGGTCGATCGATACGACGATGACGAGCGGACCTTGCGGCTTCGCGCCGGTCTCCTTCTCGACGAGCGCCTCGTCCTTATTCTTGGCCGCCGACCCGCGCTTCTGGGGCTTCTGTCGCAGCTGTTCAGGGTGCCGCTCTTGTGGGTAGTAGTAGGATGTGCCCGAATAATCCGGCGTGTAATAGAACGCCGCTTCTGCCTGGCCGGTCGTGCCGATCGCCCCCACGGCTGTCAGAAAGGCGAACTGCCACAGCCGTGCCGGCGCGGTCGAAAAACGGGACCCGTTCACGCTATTCATTCCTCGAATCCACAATCCAAATCTGACGTTAGTGTCGCAGAGGGGATACGCGTTCACCAGCACGGCAGTTCTGCCGTCCGCTACTTTTGTCCAAGACGTAGCAAAAAAGCCTCACAGAGCGGTAAACGGCGGCCGGGCCGGCTTGCGGTCACCTTCCTGATTGGGCGCCCGCTTCCTACATTGCGGGGACCCGTTACCGGAGAAACTTCATGTCATCTCGTTTCCCCGGTCTTTCCAGCATCCGCTTGAAAGGCCTCGCTTTATTCCTTCTGGCTCTGGTCGCGCCAATGGCTTCCGCGCAAGCTGCCGACGAACCGGATCTGATTTTTCGCCGCTCCACCGTGTTCAAATGGATGAGCCCGAACGACAAGCTTGCGACCTACGGCCTCGACGACCCCGAGGTCGAGGGTGTGGCCTGTCATTTCACGGTACCGGAGAAGGGCGGCTTCAAGGGCTGGCTCGGTCTTGCCGAGGAGGTCTCGGACATCTCGCTGGCCTGCCGCCAGATCGGTCCGATCAAGTTCAAGGACAAAATGGAGCAGGGCGACGACATGTTCCGCAAGCGCCGCTCGCTCTTCTTCAAGAAGATGCAGATCGTGCGCGGCTGCGATGCCAAGCGCAATGTGCTGGTCTACATGGTCTATTCGGACAAGCTGATCGAGGGATCGCCGAAGAACTCGACCTCGACGGTGCCGATCATGCCGTGGGGACCGGCGGACGCGAACATCCAGAAGTGCGCTGACTTCTTCACTCAGTGACGCGCTTGCGTTCACTCAGTGACGCGCTTGCGGCCGGCGCCTGGTTTCGCAAGGTGCGAGCCGCTGAGCCGGACGAAGGCCTGCGGCACGGCCTCGTAGCCGCGGTCTGATTGCAACGCCATCGCGCCGGGTGAGCCGGCGCGGTCTATAGTCTGCGCCGCGTCGCGCGCCGTTGCGCGATCTTGCGCCGTCATGATGTCCATCCCTTTGGTTTGCGGCTCTCTTCAGCAGAAAACCGTAAAATGCATGTGAAGCTCGGACGTCGCCGATATGACCGCGCCGCCTCAAGTTGCGCGGGGAGTTGCTCCCATGCAGGTTCAAGCCGTCAGGCGCCTTGTCTGAAATGATTGACGTTTTCCGGGGATTGTTTCGTCCCACCGCAGGCGACGAAACAATTCTGACCGGGAACGAAACCATTTTGGGCTTTTGGCGCATCACGGGAGAAACCGCGGATGGTTATCAGCTTCACAACAACGACGGCACGCCGCCGGCCACGCAACCTGGGACAACACCATGCGCGCGCTCAGCTTCATCCTCGCTTTCGGTTTCGTCCTTGCCGGTTCCTCGTTCGCCGGTAGCCCGGACGGCAATCTGCCCGGCATCGGCACCTTCCAGTACAGCGGCTCCCCGATCAGCGCCCCGGCGCAGCAGCCGATCGTCCTGGCGGCGCGCTTCTGATCCTCAACAAGAAAATCAGCCGGCAAGGCCATCATGTATCTTCGTTTATGCGCCGCGGCGTTCCTGTTCCTTCTGACCATCGGCTCCGTGCAGGCGCAGGTTCGCGGAACGAGCCGGCTGCCAGATCCGCGGACTGAATTCGTGAGGCAATGTGCTCCGCGCATGCTGGGACGCTGGGAGCATCCGGAAGAGGTCTGCGGCTGCTTGCACGATCACGCCGCGGCAATGGTCGAGGATCGCGATCTGCGCGAGGCGCTGCTGCGCGGCATCAGCGAGACCGGCGTGCCCACCATTGAGACCGATTGGGTGCCGGTGGCAAAGCAAAGCGAGATCGGCGCGACATTCACCAGGATCGCCAAGCCGACCCTGCAATGCATGTTCGATCCGGCGAAGTCTTAACCGCTATTTGGTACTCGGACCGAACCGCGCCACGCAGGACGCCGTTCGCACCACGCCTTTGTCGGTCATCTTGGAGCCGCGCACTTCCTTGATCTGTCCGGCCGGACAGGTTCCGTCGTCGACCATGACGCGCTGACCCAGCTTGAGATCGACGATATCCTGATCACGTCCGACCGTGGTCGCGTGTGCGGTCAACGCGAGGCCAGTGGACATCAGGAGCGAAAGACAGGTTGCGCGGCCAAGTGTGGTGACAAGTGACATGATGAGGGATCCCGGAATCAGTGCCGCGATGTTAGGGACCGGCCTCCGATTTTGATAGCGAAGCTTTGTCACTTCCGCAGGGCCGACTTGCCTCCGGCACGCATGGCGGCGCGCGCTTCTCGCGCCAGCCGCTCCGCGGACGCGACGAGACGTGGAACCGCGTGCCCCGAAAATCCCAGCACGAAACCGGCCAGTGGCCGGGCCCGCGCATAGGTGTCCGCGAGCAGCCAGCCTTCCACGCCTGCGGCCTGCTTCGCCTCGGTCGCGACCGCCGGGGCGACCGACGGATCGAACCGCGCCACGAGGTGCAGCCCCTGCGACGGCACCGGGACCGACAGCGCGCCATCCGATGCTGCTTCCAGCGTCTCGGCCAGCGTATCGCGCGCCTCGCGATAGAGTTTTCGCACGCGCTTCAGGTTCGCTGCGAACGCGCCGGAATTGAGCATGTCGGCGACCGCGCCTTCCATCAGGGTTCCGGGAAAACGGTCGAGCGCGGCGCGGGCGGCCGTGACGTCCGCCATCAGGTGCTCGGGCAGGGCGCAATAGCCGATGCGCAGGCCCGGAAACAGCGTCTTGGCAAACGTGCCCATGTAGATCACGCGCTGGAGCTGATCGATGCCGGCGAGCGACATTAGCGGCGCACCGTCATAGCGGAACTCGCTGTCGTAATCGTCCTCGAACACGAACGCGCCAGCCTGTTTCGCCCAGTCCAGCAGCTCCAGTCGACGCGGCATCGACATCTGCACGCCCAGCGGAAACTGGTGCGATGGGGTCACGTAAGCCGCGCGCGCGGACGGCGCGGCGGTGCGTCCCTTCGAAACTCGCAGGCCGTGCGCGTCGACCGGGATGGGCACCGTGCGATAGCCGCATTGCCCTATGGTCCGGCGGGCGATGGGATAGCCGGGGTCCTCGCACCAGACCTGATCGTTGGCCTTCAGGATCGCGCCGAGAACGATGCGCAGCGTGTGCAGCGTTCCCGATGTCAGCATGATCTGGTCGGGCTCGCACCGGAGCCCGCGCGCCGACAGCAGATGATCGGCGATCGCGACGCGCAACTCACGGCTGCCGCGCGGGTCGCCGTAATGCAGGTGCTCGCTGCCGAAGGCGCGCATGCGCCGGCCGACGAGCGCGCGAAAGCGCTGCACCGCGCGCTCGTCAATATGCGTGCAGCCGAGCGCAAAAGCGCCTTGTCGCGGCGCCTCGACCATGACCTTCGGCTTCTTGGCTGCTGCGGCGCGCGCGGGAATGCGCGCGGCCACGAACGTGCCCGAGCCGACGGTCGCCTGCGCAAACCCATCGGCGATCAGGCGCTCATAGGCGGTGACCACGGCATTGCGCCGAAAGCCGGTCTGCCTGGCCAGCGTGCGCGAAGGTGGCAGCGGCTCGCCTGATTTGACGAGGCCGCCGACGATCATCTCGCACAGCGCCTGGTACAGCCGGTGCGCCGAGGAGGCGCCGGCGGTGATGTGCGGGCCGGTCAGATCGAGCGGCAGCTCGGCCTTGCCAGGAGAATTGGTCGGAATTTTTTGCATGGAATTGGCACTATCGCAGACCAAATGCGTCGCTACAACTGCCTGGAATTGTTCCAGACACGACAGGAGCGGCCGTGAGCCAGACTGAGAGCCAGAATTCCTATCCGACGTCGGCGCGCAATCAGGTCAAGCGCAGGCACGACCGCGGCTTCTACGATCACGCGACCGTTCACCGCATCCTGGATTCCTCGATGATGTGCCACGTCTCCTATGTCATCGACGGTCAGCCCTATTGCACGCCGACCTTCTTCTGGCGCGAAGGCACGAAGCTCTACTGGCACGGCTCCAGCGCAAGCCGCATGCTGCGCAACCAGACCAAAGGCGAACGCGTTTGCCTGACGGTCGCCCATCTCGACAGCCTCGTGCTGGCGCGCTGCGGCTTCAATCACTCGGCCGACTACCGCGCGGTGATGGCGTTCGGCAGCGCCTATCTCGTCACCGATCCCGCGGAGAAGGAGCGGGCGGCGGTCGCGATGGTCGACCGCTTCTTTCCGGGTCGCACCGCGAGCCTGCGGGCCAGCAACGTCAAGGAGATCAAGGCGACCTCCTTCATCGCGATGGAGATCGAGGAGGCCTCGGCAAAGGTCCGCGCCAAGGGCGTCGCCGATGACGAAGAGGATTACGAATTGCCTGTTTACGCCGAGCGCATTCCGGTCCGCACCGTGCTCGGCGCGCCGGAGCCGTGTCCGCGGCTGCTCGATGGGGTGAGCCGGCCGGCGACGCTCAATGGCTATTCCGAGGGCCGACTGCTCGAAGATGCATTGCGGGATGCTTATTTTGTGGAGTACCCGAACGGCTGAAATCGGCTAGCTTGCGCGCATCGTTGACCAACTGGATGCCCGGAGTTTGCCTGATGAATGCCGAAACGCAGCAGAGGATTCTTGACGCCGTCGACGCCGGCTTCGAAGCCCAGCTTGCGACCACGCGCGATTTTGTCGCGATCCCTTCGACCCGCGGGGCGGAGGGACCGTGCCAGGACATGATCGGCGACCTCCTGCGTGCGCGCGGCTACGAGGTCGACGACTGGCACATCGAGGTCGACGATCTCAAGGATTTGCGCGGGTTTGGCCCGATCGAGCATGACTTCTCCAAGGCGCGCTCGGTGGTCGGCACCTATCGCCCGACAACCGAGGCCGGCAAATCGCTGATCCTCCAGGGGCATTGCGACGTTGTGCCTGCGGGACCGCTGGAATTGTGGGAGACGCCGCCGTTCTCGCCTGTCATCAAGGACGGCAAGATGTTCGGCCGCGGCGCCTGCGACATGAAGTCGGGCACCATCGGCGCGCTGTACGCGCTGGATGCGATCAAGGCGGCCGGCCTGAAACCCACGGCGCGGATTCACTTCCAGTCGGTCATCGAGGAGGAGAGCACCGGCGTCGGCGCGCTGTCGACGCTGCAGCGCGGCTATCGCGCCGATGCCTGTTTCATCCCCGAGCCGACCGCCGGAAAGATGGTGCGCTCGCAGGTCGGCGTGATCTGGTTTCGCCTGAGGGTGAAAGGTCACCCCGTCCATGTCGCGCATGCCGGCTCCGGCGCCAACGCAATCATGGCGGCGTATCATCTGATCCAGGCGGTGCAAAAGCTGGAGATCGAATGGAACGAGCGGGCAAAAGCCGATCGCCACTTCAAGACGCTCAACCATCCGATCAATTTCAATCCTGGAATCATCAAGGGGGGCGATTGGGCGTCCAGCGTGCCGGCCTGGTGCGACGTCGATTGCCGCATCGCGATCCTGCCGGGCTGGTCGGTCGCCGATCACCAGAAGGAGATTTTGGCCTGCGTCGCCGCCGCCTCGCGCAACCACCGTTTCCTCGCCAACAATCCGCCGGAGGTCGAATGGTCCGGCTTCCTGTCGGAAGGCTATGAATTGACCAACTCTGCCGCGCCGGAGGCCGCATTCGGCAAGGCCTTCAACAAAGTCTATGGCGGCGCGGTCGAGGACCTCGTCTTCACCGCACTGACGGACACTCGCTTCTACGGCCTCAACCACGGCATCCCCAGCCTGTGCTTCGGCGCCAGTGGCGGGGAGATGCACGGCTTCAACGAATTTATCGAGCTGGACTCGCTGAAGAAGACCACCAAGGCGATGGCGCTGTTCATCGCGGAGTGGTGCGGGGTGGAGAAAGCGTAGCCACGGGAACAGCTATCTCCATCGTCATTGCGAGGAAATCGCGACAAAACTGCGTAGCAATCTTGCGCTGATGCGACGACGCAATCCAGAGCGTTCCCGCGGAGGCAGACTGGGTTGCCTCGCTGCGCTCGCAATGACGGAGTGTGCTGCCGGCCCCCGTCCGGATGGGAAATATCCTGCCGTTCGTTGCCCGAAACCCGGGCTTCTCCAAATCCTTTAAGCTTAAAATAAAGACTAGGATGCCGCCGCCTCTGGTGGCAAACTAGCGCCGGATTGCCGAGTCCGTCGAGGAAGACACGATGCGCGATTGGGATGATGCTTATGCCAATTCGGCCCATATCCCGGGCTCGGACAAGATGCCGGCGCAATGGGCGGAGCGGGCGGCGGCCTATCGGGCCGGGCTGAAGGGTTTTCGTCCCGACATCGCGTATGGTCCCGGCGAGCGCCAGCGTTTCGACCTGATCCTGCCCGATGGCGACAGCAAGGGTCTCGCCGTGTTCGTGCATGGCGGCTACTGGATGCGCTTCGACAAATCGACCTGGACGGATCTTGCCGAAGGCGCCCGGCATCACGGCTGGACCGTGGCGCTGCCGAGCTACACGCTGACACCGGCCGCGCGCATCTCCGACATTACCGCCGAGATCGCAGCGGCAATTGCGAAAGCGGCCTCGCTCGTCGCAGGACCGATCCGGCTCGCCGGTCATTCCGCCGGCGGTCATCTCGTCACGCGCATGCTCTGTGACGATAGCCGGCTCGAACCTGCCGTCTTCAACCGCATCGCCGGCACGCTCTCGATCAGCGGCCTGCACGATCTGCGCCCGCTCCTGAAGACCAGGATGAACGAGACGCTGCGCATGACCATGGAGGAGGCTACGCTCGAAAGCGCTGCGCTGCACCTGCCGCGCGGGCATTCGCCTGTGACCGCCTGGGTCGGCGGCAGCGAACGGCCTGAATTCATCCGTCAGTCTGATCTGCTGGCCAACATCTGGACCGGCTTCGACGTGCCGACCCGCCTCGTCGTCGATCCCGGGCTGAACCATTTCACCGTGATCGACGGACTGAAGGATCGGTCATCGCCGATCACCGCGCGCCTGATCGGGCTCGACTGAAGGAACGGGGATGGTCGATCGAAAGGACATGTCATGACGTCCAGCGATTACGATCCCGCACAGGAAGGTGCCGAGACCGATTTCACCCTGCGGATGTCCTATGGCGATTACCTCGCGCTGGATTCGATCCTCGGCGCGCAGCATCCTCTCTCGGAAGCGCATGACGAGATGCTGTTCATCATCCAGCATCAGACCACCGAACTGTGGATGCGGCTTGCCATCCACGAACTCAGCGCCGCACGGCGTGCCATCGCCAGGGACGAGGTGTCGCCCGCCATGAAGATGCTGGCGCGGATGTCACGCATCTTCGAGCAGCTTAACAACGCCTGGGACGTGCTGCGCACCATGACGCCCAGCGAATATACCCGGTTTCGGTCGCAGCTCGGCCAGTCCTCGGGTTTCCAGTCGAGCCAGTACCGCATGATCGAGTTTCTGCTCGGCAACCGCAACCACGCCATGCTGAAGCCGCACGCGCACGATCTGGAAACGACCAGGCTGCTCGAGGCCGAGCTCGCGACGCCGAGCCTGTATGACGAGGTGCTGCGTCTGGCGGATCGCAACGGGCTGAAGATGCCGGCGACCGTGCTGGCGCGCGATGTCCGCGAGACCCACAGCTTCAGCGAGGGCGTGCTGCAGGCTTGGCGTATCGTCTACGAAGCGCCGGAGACGCACTGGATGCTGTACGAGCTTGCCGAGAAGCTGGTCGATTTCGAGGATTATTTCCGGCGCTGGCGTTTCAACCATGTCACGACAGTCGAGCGCGTCATCGGATTCAAGCGCGGCACCGGCGGTACCGGCGGCGTCAGCTACCTCAAGCGCATGCTGGAGGTTGAACTATTTCCCGAGCTCTGGCGCGTCCGCACCATTTTGTAGAGATGTGTCCATGACCAGGCTTCGCGTCTACGACGACACCAGGGCGCTGTTCCATCTGCCTCACGGCGTGATCTATCTCGACGGCAATTCGCTCGGTGCGCTGCCGCTCGGTGTCGCCGAGCGTGTTGGCCACGTCATCACGGCCGAGTGGGGCAACGAACTGATCCGCGCCTGGAACACCGCGGGCTGGTATGCCCAGCCGCGCCTTGTCGGCGATCGCATCGCGCGCCTGATCGGCGCCGAAGCTGGTTCCGTGATGGTCGGCGACACGCTGTCGCTCAAAGTCTACCAGGCACTTGCCGCCGCGCTCGACATGAACGCGTCGCGCAAGGTCGTGCTGTCCGATACCGGCAACTTCCCGACCGATCTCTATATGGCCGAGGGCCTGATCGCGACGCTCGGGCGTGGCCATCAGCTGCGCCTTGTGGCACCGGAGGAGATCGAGGATTCGCTGTCGGAGGAGATCGCCGTCCTCTACGTCACCGAAGTCGACTATCGCACCGGCCGCCGCCACGACATGGCGAAGCTGACCGCGATGGCCCATGGGTTTGGCATCGTCACCGTCTGGGACCTCGCCCATTCGGCCGGTGCGCTGCCGGTCGATCTCGCCGGCTGCGGCGCCGATTTCGCGGCGGGGTGTACCTACAAATACATCAATGCCGGCCCCGGTGCGCCGGCCTTTCTCTACGTCTCGCCGCGCCATGCCGACGAGGCGCGCGCCGCTCTCTCCGGATGGATGGGCCACGCAAAACCGTTTGCGTTCGAGCTTGCCTATGCGGCCGCCGGCGGTGTCGAGCGCATGCGCGTGGGCACCCCGCCCGTGCTGGCGATGGCGGCGCTGGAGGCTTCGCTCGATATCTGGGACCGTGTCGACATCAAGGAGGTCCGCGCTCGCTCACTGGCGCTCGGCGATCTCCTGATTGCGGAAATCGAACGTCGGTGTCCGGATCTCAAGCTCGTTACCCCACGCGCGCACGAACGCCGCGGCTCACAAGTCTCCTTCGCTTTCGACGGCGGCTACGCCGCGATGCAGGCCTTGATCGCCCGCGGCGTCATCGGCGACTTCCGCGCGCCAGAGATCATGCGGTTCGGGATCACGCCGCTCTACATTGGCGAGAGCGAGATCATCCGCGCGGCCGAGATCATCGAGGAGGTGATCAAAGGCGGAGTGTGGCGACGGCCCGAGTATCAGGTCGTCAATGCGGTGACGTGAGCAGGGCGCGCGTTCTCCGCCGCCGAAGCGCCGATGTCATGCTGGCCATGACCTCTGACGTCATTGCCTTGCCGCACAAAGCCATTCACGCTGAGACAACAACGAATTGGGAGGAGATCCGATGACGCCGCTCGAAAAGCTCAAAGCGATGAAGATGCCGTTTGCCGAGCTCAAGGGCGTCGAGTTTGTCGAGGCTGAGCAGGATCGCGTGGTGGCGCGGATGATGGTGCGGCCCGATCTCTGCACGGTGCATCATACAATTCATGGCGGCGCGGTGATGGCACTCGCCGATTCCGTCGGGGCGGCCGCAACCGTGATCAACCTGCCTGAAGATGCCAAGGGCACGACCACGCTGGAGAGCAAGACCAATTTCATTGGTGGCGCCAAGGAGGGAACCACCGTGATTGCGATCGCCACACCGGTCCATCGGGGCCGCCGGACCCAGGTCTGGACGACCCGGCTGGAGACTGAGGACGGCAAACTGGTGGCCGTGGTGACCCAGACCCAGCTGGTCCTGTAAGACTACGGAGCCTTGATTTTGTTAACGAATTAGTCGTTCCAGCTGCCTCAAACTTGAGCAGGTTCCCGTCTTGAAAAATTTGCTGCGACGCACAATATAGGAGGCCTAGGGATTCGAACGCCTCCTCGAGGGACACCAAGAGGAGTTTTGACGTGACACTTGAAAAGATCTCTCGCGCGGCGTCTGTTCCGGGCTATGTGCGAACCCTGAGCCAGCAGGAAGAGTTGCCGCTTTTGCGCGATCACCTGCTCAGGCTCGATGCCGAAAGCCGGCACGACCGCTTCAACGGTTTTCTCGACGACAGTTTTATCGAGCGCTACGCCGCCCGCTGTGCGGATGATGGCACCGTGATCGTCGCCTATATCGTTGACGGTGTGGTCCGGGGGGCCGCCGAGCTGCATCCGCCGGAGGGCGATTCGCTCCCCGAAGTCGCCTTCAGCGTGGAAGCCTCCGCCCGCCGTCAGAACGTCGGCACCGTGCTGTTCAGCCGCCTGATCGCGGAAGCGCGCTGGAGGGGCTACAAGAGTCTGCGCATCACCACCGGCGCGGAGAACCACGCGATGCGCGCGCTCGCCAGGAAGTTCGGCGCGCACCTGCAGTTCCGACACGGCGAATCCACCGGCACGATCGATCTGACCAAGACTCCCCAGGATGAGCTTGCCGATCTCGCAGCGGCACCTTTCAAGGCAGGGCGCGCGCTGCTCAGCTTCAACTCGACCTGCTGGAAGCTGCTCTCCAGCATGTACGGCAATCGCGCGGCCTGAGGTCAAAGACTTGGAATCAAAAAGCGGACCGGCGAGGCCGGTCCGCTTTTATATTGGTAAGGGGGGATGAGCGCTCAGGTGCCGGTGCGCTTGTCGTTGCCGAAGCGGCGGACGACCCGGCGCTCGACCACCACGGAGCGCTGTGCACCCTGTTCGCCGGCAATCACGCGTGTCGCGGTGATGCGGCTGTTGGTGCGCGCCTGCTTCTTCACCTCGGCCTGAACGACATCGAGCGGCATGCCCATCAGTGCAGCGGCGATCTCGGCCTGCTGATCCTGGTCGTCGGTGATGCCGACGGCGGCGAAGATTGCCTCGTCCAGGGTGGGCGGGTCGTGGCGGACGCGCCGCGTGCCATATTTGGTATTCCAGTCTGCGCTCATAACGGCCTCGTCTTGATGCCGGGATACCTAGTGCCCTACATGTTGCATTGCAATATCAAATCGGTGTGGCATCTCAGCTATGCACCGGTCGGGTGTCATGACGGTGACGCAGCGCCCTTCTCAAGACATTGTTGTGGCCAGCGTTTCAGCGCCGCATGCCCTGCCTGGGTCAGTCGGTAGATGCCTCGGTCGGCACGCTCGAACCAGCCATACACATTGTTAAGCAAGATCTTGCCCGCATCGGGACAGCGCTCCCGCAGGTCGCGGACGCGCCGCGGGCCCTCGGCAAGTGCTGACGCGCAGGCCAATGCCTGCTGCCGGTAGGCCGTCATGATGGGCGCGCGGGTGCTGCCGCCGAGCACGGGATCGCCCTGGCGGCGCTGATGTTCAGCCACGAGCCGCGAGCGCGTCTTCGGCTCACGGCGCGGAGCAGCCGTCGGCGGCTTCACCAGCACCTCGACCTCGCCTTTATCGGTTACCCCGAGCATGCCGAAGCCGAGGCGGCGACAGAGATTGCGATAGCGCGCATCGCTCTCGCGTCCCTTGCCGCGCGCCGACATTTTCGCCGCGATCCAGATCTCGTCACCCGCCGGTGCCCGATCGACCGCCTGCAGGATCAGCTCGAGATTAAAGGCGAGCTTGAGCTCGCCGATCACCACGACAGGAGGATCGCCGGCGCTGAGGCCCACGAGATCGCAGCCGCGGACCTCCCCCTTCACGTCGAAGCCGAGCCCTTCGAGGAATCGTTTGACGGGAAGATAGAGCGCGGTTTCCAAGGCAAGCTTCCGGCCGGAGAATCAGTTGTGGCCAGTCTAGCCCGGATCGGACCAGGGGCTGATCGGCATTTGCCCGGATGCGGGGAAGCCAGCTATATCAACGCGCGGGAACCGGTGGACGCTCGCGAACATGACGATCAGGAACGGGCTTTATCACATCCGGATCGAGTTTCTCGATAGCGTCCAGGGCGGCAATCAGGGCGTCATGGTGCTGCGCGACGGCACCATGCGCGGCGGGGATTCCTTTTTCTTCGCCTATGGCAGCTACACGTCCGTCGACGGCAAGTGGAAGGGCGAACTGACCAACGAGGAGCATTCGCCCACATTCGATGAACGCCCGGTGTGGGGCCGCAAGGTCGTGACCATCGGCTTCAGTGGCACCTACACCGACGAGACCGCTTACGGCGAAGGCATCGCGCTCGCCGGCAAGCAGAGCATCCGCTTCAAGGGCAATCTGCGGCTGCTGGTGCCGGATTGACGCCCTTCAACCTACGAGACGGTCGTAGTCTGCGTGCGAGCCGATCCAGAACCACGTAGGCATCCTCGGATTTGACAGCCAGGGCACGATAGCGAAGTCCAACTCTGGCGGACCAATATCTTCCGACTTGTTTGAACTGAAGCGAGGGATGATTGGCATCGCTCTTCAGGAGCTTGAAGTTGGCATCGGCCAGCCGTCGAACTTGCACGGGCAAAGCCTCATAAGCCTTCCAGAATCTCGGCGACGCTGTGTGCTTCACAAGTCGCGAGTTCGGCCAGCGCGATAAGCGCTCAGCGCCTCCTCTGCAAACGCGTCGAGCTTTCCCGCCTGGGCGTCTTGCTCCAAGGCCTGATCAAAGCGTTCAGCGTCAAACTGTTCAAACCAAGCACGAAACCGTGCCAATTCGTCAGGCGCCAGTTGTGCGATCGCTCGCTCAATATCTTCCGTTGTCATAGGCCCAAATATAGCAGCCCGGTATACGTTGCAAAAGGTGCGCGGAAATGACTTTAAACCCGTCCGCTGACCGGAATCAGCGCTCCGGTAACGCCGCTCGCGGCGTCGCTGACGAGGAACAGGATCACCTCGGCGAGTTCCTGCGGCGTCACCCATTTGGCGAAGTCTGCATTCGGCATGTCGGCACGATTGGCCGCGGTGTCGATGATCGAGGGCAGCACTGCGTTCACCGTGACCTTGCCCTTCCATTCGTTGGCCAGCGCTTCGGTGAGGCGATGCACGCCCGCCTTCGATGCCGCATAGGGGCCCATGCCGGAGCTGGCCTGGAGCGCGCCCATGGCGCCGATATTGACGATGCGCCCCGCCTTCGAGGCGGCGAGATGCGGCAGCGCCGCGTGCGAGGTGTTGAGGGCCGTCAGCAGGTTGAGCGCATGCATGCGGTGCCACGTCTTGAGGTCGCCGTCGCCGACGGTCTCGAAGGCGAAGCCGCCAGCGATGTTGATGAGTGCGTCCAGCCTGCCGAAATGCTTTGCGGCAGCCTCGATCGCCGCTTTTGCCTGCGTCGTGTCGGACAGGTCGACGCCGCCGATCTCGATGCGCTCGGTTGTCGCCGGCAGTCGAGAGGGCGCGTGATCGATACCCGCAACCCGCGCGCCGCGTGACAGCGCGATATCCGCAACCACCTTGCCAAGCGCGCCGAGCGCGCCGGTCACGATCAGAACCTTGCCTTGCATCATCGATCTCCCGGCGCAGCCGCCTACGATTGAAGATAACGCTCTTTCAGCGCGGTTCGTTCGGCTGCCCCAAGCTTGAGGCCGTCCCGCAGGTAAGTTTCGACATCGCCGTAGTCGCGGCTGACGGCATCGAAAGCGGCATCGAGGTAGGAGGCGTTGACCGAGCCGATGGCGTCGAGAGCGTCGGCGGGCAGATCGGAGACGCTCGACACGTCGCGCTTGTAGTGGCGATTGGTCAGCAAATAATCCTCTGCAATGACGTCATCGGGAACGCCGAGCGCGTGCAGGATCAGTGCGCTGGCAAAGCCGGTGCGGTCCTTGCCGGCAGTACAGTGGATCACGAGCGGGGCGCGGTCCTCCAGCAGATGGCCGAATAACATGCGGAAGCTGTGCGTGTTGTGGCGGACATAGTTGCGATAGGACTCGCGCATCAGCTCGGTCGCGACCGCTCCAGTGAGCGCGCCCCTGGCGAGTTCGGCGCGCAACGAAGCCACCACCGTCGGTTCGATCGGCAGCGAATGCACGGTGATCTCATTCACGACGCAAACGCCGGCCGTACGCTCCTCCAGCCCACGGAAGTCGAACGCGCTCTTGACGCCGAGTGCACGGACGATCTCGATGTCATCAGCGGTAAGCTGGCCGAGATGATTGGAGCGGAAGATGTGGCGCCATCGCGTGGTGCGGCCGTCCCTTGTGGCGTAGCCGCCAAGGTCACGAAAATTGCTGGCGCCTTGCAGGGCGAGGTGACGGGCAGGGGAGTCTGACATTGGAGCTGCTTTTGTTATGTTGCCGACGGACCATTACAGGGGGCGATCATGGACCGGCACAAGGCCATTCTTTTGGGAATCATCATGCTGTCGGCTGGAATTTCCGGCGCGCGGCACGCCGACGCGCAGACGTTTCGGAGCTACCGCTGCGTCGATGGTACGCAGTTTATCGTAGCGTTTTATGACTACGACAATCGCGCCTTCCTGCAGATCGACGGCGAGCCAATCACGCTGGCCAAGCGACTGACGGTCTCGGGCGCGCGCTATTCGGCGGCGGGGATCACGCTGCGGATCGACAAGACGGGAGACGTCACGGTCAAGCATCTGAAGCGGCCGGTTACGGCCTGCTCGGTGATCTGACGGACGGCGTCCGGAATCAAAAAGGGTCGAAACTTCGTTGTTTCGACCCTTTTTCAAACTTCCGCTGAGCGCTTGAACGAGCGCGACGGTCTTAAACCAGGCACTGGCATTAGCGTTCCCATTTGGGCTTTGCTTCGTCGACCGCGTCCTGGTGGTACCAGCTGTCGCTGCAGATCGTTGCGTTCGCAGGAAGCGAAACGCGATCGGCAGGAAGGCCAGTATCGCCATAGCGGCGCCCCGCGAGAGCCGCACGGCCCCCGACAGGGAATTGGTAGATCTTCGCAGATCCGTGACTCAGTCCATTGTTCATCATTGCGGTTGCTCCTGGGTCGAAGCGCCTTTGGCCTCCATGGTGCGCCCGACTCGTTCTGATGTGGTTACTGGAATCCCCATATCGGCCTCGCACTCCCAAAAGCAAAGTGCTGAAAAGGAAATCAGTTTCCGCTCAATTCTTGGGCAGACGGCGGTCTGCACCCCGGAAGGCACGGTGCTGGTGGCTAACGCGTAGGCCATTCCAAAGGTTGCGAGGCAAAGACGTCGGCTTTACGAAAGTTACCGGACGTTGATGCGCGTTTGATCGGCAGCGTCCGGCAGTGGGTCGCCTGCTCCGGAAACGGGCGTTTTCCGCAGGATTTTGCAGTGCAGCTTCACGGAAAGGTGCGCCGCTATGACGCACGCCGTTGTGGGCGATTTCTGTCCGAGGGCGGCGATTGCCGGCGGTGGAAAACCTGCCGCGCTGCGGCCTTTTGGCACGCAAAATGCTTGTAAGCAGTCGGCCGATGATGGCCGGGTACAAACGTGCGGGGCTCTCAACCCCACCTTTCGCATCATCTACAGAGAGGCTCAATGACCAAGTACAAGCTCGAGTACATTTGGCTCGACGGATATACGCCGACTCCGAACTTGCGCGGCAAAACTCAGATCAAGGAATTCGCGTCGTTCCCGACGCTCGAGCAGCTTCCGCTCTGGGGCTTCGACGGCTCCTCCACCCAGCAGGCCGAAGGCCACAGCTCGGATTGCGTGCTGAAGCCGGTCGCGGTGTTCCCGGACGGCGCCCGCACCAACGGCGTGCTGGTGATGTGCGAAGTCATGATGCCTGATGGCAAGACCCCGCACCCCTCCAACAAGCGCGCCACGATCCTTGACGACCCCGGCGCCTGGTTCGGCTTCGAGCAGGAATACTTCTTCTACAAGGACGGTCGCCCGCTCGGCTTCCCGGCCTCCGGTTATCCGGCGCCGCAGGGCCCGTACTACACCGGCGTCGGCTATTCGAACGTCGGCGACATCGCCCGCAAGATGGTTGAAGAGCATCTCGACCTCTGCCTCGCGGCCGGCATCAACCACGAAGGCATCAACGCGGAAGTCGCCAAGGGCCAGTGGGAATTCCAGATCTTCGGCAAGGGCTCCAAGAAGGCCGCTGACGAAATGTGGATGGCCCGCTACCTGATGCTGCGACTGACCGAGAAGTACGGCGTCGACATCGAGTTCCACTGCAAGCCGCTCGGCGACACCGACTGGAACGGTTCGGGCATGCACGCCAACTTCTCCACCGAGTACATGCGCAACGTCGGCGGCAAGGAGTATTTCGAGGCGCTGATGGCTGCCTTCGACAAGAACCTGATGGACCACATCGCCGTCTACGGCCCGGACAACGACAAGCGTCTGACCGGCAAGCACGAGACCGCGCCGTGGAACAAGTTCAGCTACGGCGTGGCTGATCGTGGTGCCTCGATCCGCGTTCCGCACTCCTTCGTCAACAACGGCTACAAGGGCTATCTGGAAGACCGCCGTCCGAACTCGCAGGGCGACCCATACCAGATCGCTTCGCAGATCCTGAAGACGATCGCCTCGGTGCCGACCGAGAAGAAGGCGGTCGCCTAAATCCTCCCGGCCCGGGGCAGGGGCTGGCCCGGGTTGGCTTTCAATCCGCCGGAGCTGAAAAGCTCCGGCGGATTTTTGCGTTCCGATGACAGCGCTGGTGGTGGGTCTGGCGGCCAAGCCGGCGTGGAGCCTGTCCATCCCGGCCCAAACCGGGATAGAGTATCCTCAGGATGCGTGCGGGGCCGGGGACACGGCTGGTGTTTGAAGGCTTCTACAAGGTGCGGTTTCAGCTCGGCGACGCGGTCGGCCGAAGCGTGATGCATGCCGGCAATGGCAAGATGCTCGGCGGCAATTCGGCGTTCGCCCATATCGGCACCTACGAGAAGACCGAAGGCGGCGTCGACATCGTCATCAAGACCGTGCGCCACAACCCCGATCCGAACTACCGCGCCATGGCCGGCACCGATGATGCGACCTTGATCGCGAAGGGCTGGGCGGATGGCGATCTCTACCGTTTCAAGGGCGAGCTGAAAGAGCTGCCAGGCGTTCCCTTCCAGTCGGTGATGACGCCGATCACCGAGGACGAGGTGCCGATTGCCGGTGGCGTCGGCGAGGCCGGAATTCCCGACGGCCTCTATTCGATTCACCTGCGCATGCTCGATGGCCTCGATGGCGGCCTCACCGGCGTCATGCTGCTCAACCAGGGGCGCATCCTCGGCGGCGATGCCGCGTTCTATTATCTCGGCAGCTACACCGCCGCGAACGGCCGCTGGAAGGGGCAGATCCTCAACCAGGAGCACACGCCGGCCAAGGACGATCCGATCTTTGGCGGCCACGAGGTCGGCATCGGCTTCTCCGGCACCTATGACGGCGATCAGGCGGTGCTCGAAGCAACGGCGCTGGCCGGCAAGCGCAGCCTGCGCCTGACCGCCGCGCTCAAGCTGATGCATCGCGCCTGATCACCCGGGAAATCGGCCATGGACAAAGTTCGCATGCTCTCGACGCTCGGCCTGATGGGGGCGATGCGCAGCCTGTCCGCCGCGTTCGAAACGGCAAGCGGCATCCACGTCGATGCCGACTTCGCACCGACGCTGGCGCTGCTGAAGCGCCTGCGCGCCGGCGAGGCCGCTGATCTCGTCATCCTCACGCGCGAAGGGCTGGGCGAGATGATCGCCGAGGGCCGCGTGATCGCGGACAGCGCCGCGGACCTCGCGCGCTCCTATGTCGGCCTTGCCGTCCGGGCGGGGCGGCCGCATCCCGATATCTCGAGCGAAGCCGCGCTGCGCACAGCGCTGCGCGCGGCGCGGTCCGTCGCCTATTCGCGGCTCGGCGCGAGCGGCGTGTACTTCGCCCAACTGATCGTGCGCATGGGCATCGCAGATGACATCAACGCCAGGGCCACGATCGTCGAGCAGGGCTTTACCGCGGAACGGCTCGTCAGCGGCGAGGCCGATCTGGCCGTGCAGCAGATCAGCGAGCTCAAGCAGGTCGAAGGCATCGAGGTGATCGGCCCGGTCCCGCTCGATTTGCAGACGCCCGCGGTGTTCTCCGCAGGCCGCATGGTGGAGGCGAAGCAGGCTGGCGCCGCTGACCGGCTGCTGCGCTATCTGGCATCACCCGAGGTCGTGCCGGTGCTGCGCCAGTCCGGACTCGAGCCTTGAAAACCCCTCTGAGGGGATGCAATTTGGCGGCCATGCGCGTTCATGTCCTCGTAGCTCTGATCGCTCTTGCAGCGCCCGTCGCCGCGCATGCGCAATCGGCCGACCTCGTCCTGTGCGACCGTGTCGCCGCCGATCCAAGCGACCCCGACAAGCCGGCCGACGTGAAGGGCGTGCCCGACATCGCCCCCTCCGACGTCGCGACCGCCATCAAGTTCTGCAAGCAGGCGGGCGCATCGTCGCGCCGCGCGATGTATGCGCTCGGCCGCGCCTATGCGGCCAACCGGCAGACGGCGGAGGCGCTCGCCGCCTGGCGCAAGGCCGCGGACAAGGGCTCGAGCGCGGCGATGGTCGAACTCGGCGTCGCCTATGGCACCGGCTCCGGTGTCGCGAAAGATGAAGCGCAGGCGCGAAAGCTGTTCGAGAAGGCGGCGCAGGCCGGCAACCCCCGCGGTGTCTCCAACCTCGCCGCGCTCGGCAGCGCCGGCGGCGGGATGCCTGCCGATCCGGCGCAGGCGCGCGCGCTGCTCGGCAAGGCCGCGGAGACCAATGCGGAGGCGCAGTACCAGCTCGGCCTGATGCTCTCGAACGGCAATGGCGGCGAGAAGGACGATGTCGCAGCCCGCGCGCTGTTCGAGAAGGCGGCGGCACAAAACCATCCCGGCGCGCTGGAGCGGATGGGTGCCTTCGCGCAGGAAGGCCGCGGCGGCGCGAGGGACAAGGACGCCGCAAAGGCCTATTACGAGCGCGCCGCAGCGCTCGGCGACGAGGACGCCAAGAAGGCGCTGGAGCGGCTGCGCTGCCCCTATGCGATCAAGGACAAGCAGGGCAAGCTCGTCACCACGCTGTGCTTCTAGCTTGCGTTCCTTGATCAAGCGCAAGGCTCTCCCGCATCGGCGCATCGTAGACTGCGTCTTCAGAAAGACCGGAGACTTGCAATGATGGCTCGAGGGTGGGTGCTGGCGCTGGCCAGCCTGGCCGTGTCGACGACCGTGGCGGCACAGGACCTCAAATCGCCGTCCGCGGACCAGTACGTGCCGCGGCTCGGCGACATCATGAGTGCCGCGCAGACGCGTCATCAGAAGCTCTGGCTCGCCGGCAAGGCGCAGAACTGGGCGCTCGCGGCCTTCGAGCTGAATCAGCTCAAGGCGAGCCTGGTCGAGGCCGCCTTGCTCTATTCCGGCATCCCTGTCAGCAATGTCACGACGCTCGAGCCATCGCTGCAAGCGACATCCGACGCCATCGCGGCGAAGGACGGCCGTAAATTCGCGAGGTCCCTGGGTGATCTGACCGAGGGCTGCAACGCCTGCCACCGGTCGATGGGCCGCAGCTTCGTCGTCATCAAGGTTCCCTCCGATCCGCAGCCGTTCGCCAATCAGCAGTTCGCGCCGCAGGCCAAGCCGTGATGGACGAGCCGGGAGCGACTTGGCGTGACGAAAAATGCCGACCGAACAACGAGTCGAAAAAACAACCCCATGCACAGTAGCGAAGCGATTGAAATTCAGGGCAGTCCGGGACGACGATCGGTCTCTGCGGATTTTACGAAATTTGCTTGACCCGTCGGGCAAAACAGGCGTATGTTGGCATCATCGCAGGAGGGCTCCGAGAGCGCCATCCGGCTGCTGATGAAAGAAAGCTCGCGCAGCTTCAAAGATTGCCTCTCGGGCCTGATCATCGTTGATCGAAGGTCGGCCGTCGCCGGACTGGGGTCCATAGTTTCCGAACTGGCTATGGGCCATGCCTGCGATACGAACAATTCGCGCACCGGCTGGCAATTCCCCCGAATGTTGCGCGATCGTCTCAGGTGGCATGACGCCGTCGTTGCCCGCCGCAATGGTGAGCACGCGGAGCCGCGATGCCGAAATATCGGAGCCACAATAGGTCCCAAGCAACACCACGCCCTGAAGATCGTCCAGGTGATTGCGCGCGTAGTAGCAGGCCACTGCGCCTCCAAGTGAATGTCCCGCCACATACCACTGCTTGATTCCGGTCAATTGCCTGCGCATGTCGTCGGCTTGCCCGATCGAGAAGGCCGCGACGTTCAGGCGCGGCCGTCCAATGACAATATTCACCCGGGCGTTGCTGGAGAGCGCGGCGAGCTTGGACAGATACGCCTTCGGCTCGATCCGCAGACCCGGATAAAACAGGAGGCCGATCGCCGAGGGGACCGTGGACGGGCGAATGACAAGGAAGCCGTCGCGTTCGCCGATCACGACGCCGGGATCATTCAGGGCGCTGGCCTCGGCAATAGGCTCAGCCTTGTAGGTATCCAGCGCCCATACGACAAAGCCACATCCGAGAAGCGTCGCAAGTCCCAGGCCGACGCCGATCGCGACCAGCGCCGTCCTCACGTGTCGTCCTCCTCAAGGATGGTGCCGAGTCGATCGAGACGCCGCTCCCACGACGTCCGGCAGTCCCTGACCCAGTATTCGAGGGTCTCAAACCCTGTCGCATCCAGGCTGCACATGCGCACGCGCCCGTTCTTGTGGGACGTGAGCAAGGCGCAGGACTGGAGGATACGCAGATGCTGGGTCACAGCCGTCACTGTGATATCGAGCGGCTTGGCGAGTTCCGATACGGACATGGGGCCCGTGCTCAAGAGCCGAATGATCCGGCGCCGCGTCGTATCACCGAGGGCATCCAGGATTCGATCAACCTTGCCGACGCGCAGGGCCATGGACGTGGCCATCGACGTACTCCCATTGCTGTTGCCGCGGTCTAGACGACCGGTTCAAGTCGATCGAGGAGCGCGCGCCATCCGGCTTCGCGGAGTTTGGGGCCATCGGCACCCTCGAAGAAGACGGCCTGGTGGGTCAACACAAGAAGCGTCTCCGAATTTTTAGGGCGGAATTCCGCGGTCACGAGAGATGCCGATATCCGCCTGTCTCCTAACGTCATCGAGGACGCCGTAACAATGCGGCGATCCGCGACGATATCCAGAATGCGCCCGTCATAGGCGAGTGCGACCGAGGCAAAGGGAGTGCCCTTCCTGAAGCGGTACAGGGCGCGCTCTTGCCCTCCGACTTCGAAATCCATGCTGTAGTGCTCGACGTCGTGGTCAGGGCTTTCGGCAAACCAGCGGCGCTTTCTGGACGTATCGGAAAAGGCCTCAAAGGCCTTGGTCACCACCTTGGGGTAGGTGCGCTCAATGACGAACGTGTCGTGGATGATGGATTGATCGGTCATTGCTATCCCGCTCATTAGTGAAGTTATGACTTCAGTATTGAGGCGAAACGAAATAGTCAAGTGAAGACTTCAGTATGGCCGCCCGCGAGGCAAGACGTCAGTCACCGGACTCCTGTCCTGCTGGAGCGATCCATGAGATCGACAGCTCCGCGATCTGCGTACATCCGCATGGCGGATGCATCACAACGAGCCGGTGCCAACCGTGTTGCTGGACCGTTCAAGGCAACGGTGGTAACCTTGGGTTGAATTCACGCAGGCCCAGTTCGAACGCGGAGCAGACGATGAGCGTTGAGCCGATCATGAAGATCGAAGTGGTGACCCCGGACGACTGCACGGGCTCGGTCATCGGCGACCTGAATTCGCGACACGGCCGGATTCGGAGCCAAGACAAGCGTGGCAGCGCCAACGTCATCACCGCGATGGTGCCACTCGCGAACATGTTCGGCTACGCGGATAGCCTGCGCGCCATGAGCGGAGGGCGTGCAACCTTCACCATGGGTTTCGATCGCTATGCTGTGACGCCTGCGCCATCGAACGACGCTTAAGTCATCGAATTCCGACTAACTCATATTGAAATCGGGGCTTTCAGATTCAAGACGTCCGAGCCGGGATTCGCCATACATCGCATACGGACTTTCGGAAGGCCAGGCACGATGGAAAGATCAGTAGACAGATTGCCGACTGGCGGCTTTGCGCGGCTCGTTCCCGAGCTAGACGTGTTCGACTTGGGACAGAGCAAGACTTTCTGGTGCGATGTCCTCGGCTTCCAGATTGCATATCAACGACCTGAGAGCAGCTTCATGTATATCGAGCTGCAAGGATCGCAGGTCATGCTCAATCAACGAAATGGCAATTGGGAAACTGGCGACCTACAGCGCCCACTGGGGCGCGGGATCAACTTCCAGATGTTCGTTGTTTCGGTTGAGCCTTTGCTCGGCGCACTCGAGAACGCCAATTGGCCTCTCTTCGGGGAGTGTCACGACGCGTGGTATCGCGTTGCAGGAGAGCAGCGCGGCAACAGGCAATTTCTGGTGCAAGATCCTGACGGGTACCTCTTGCGCTTCGCGCAGGATCTGGGAGAGAGATAACCTCTTGGGAGAACCTCTTCCTCAGCCTATTCTGACCAAGGCGGGGTCTGGGCATCCACGTCCGCAAAGTGCAGAAGGCGGCCTCCTGGCAGGCCCCGTTTTAGTCACGACCGCTTCCGGTCGATCAAGTGGGTTTGGCGATCGCGACAAGCTTCCGGTCCGCTCCCATCGGCGGACGTGAAAGTTTCCTCACTCAATCACTTCGTCGGCCGTGGTTAGAAGCGCCGGTGGAAATGTCAGGCCCAACGTAGCGGCAGTCTTCAGATTGATCACGAGATCAAATTTGACAGGCTGCTCGACCGGCAAATCGGCGGGATTCGCGCCGCGCAAGATTTTGTCGACATAGTTCCCAGCTCGGGCGAACAGGTCTTCAAAGCTCGGACCATACGACATCAGGCCTCCAGACCTGACGTGCTCGGGCAAGCCATGCATCGTCGGCAAACGAGCTTCGAGCGCCAATGCATTGATCGCGATCTGATTGACGCTCACGAAAGGATGAATAATCACATAGAGCGCCTCGACCTTGTCTTTCACTGACGAAATCGCCTGGGCAACGTCATCAAGCTTAGTCACCGTTAGCGGCAAGACCTCGATGCCGTGCAGTTGCCCGGCCGCGGTGACCTGCTCCGTTTCCGGGACACGCTTGACGTCACTAGCGACGCCGAGCACGGCGACGTGACGAAGCTGGGGGACAGCGTCAATCAGAAGCTGCAGACGCTTTCCGCCAAGCTCCTGTCCAATCTGCGATAGCCCGGTCACCCTGCCGCCCGGATGCGACAGGCTGGAAATGAACGGCGATGCTGCGACCATCGCCGTATGAACAATGGGCGTCTCGGGCGCCGCCTGCTTGAGTACGACGACTCCGTCGTTGATCGACGTCACAAGAACAGAGGCGTTGAGCTGGACGAATTCTGCCGCAAAGCCAGGGTAGCGCTCGGGATGGCCGGCGGCCCAACGATATTCAAGGCGAACAGTCTGACCATCGATCCAGCCAAGCTCGCCCATGCGTTTGGTGAAAGCGGCGACCCACCTGCCGTGCGACTGCTCGCTGCCGGGGATAAGAAAACCGACCGTCGGCAGCCTGTTCGCTTGCTGCGCGCCCGCTACGACTGGGTATGCCGCAGCCAGAGCGCCCGCAATGAAATCTCGGCGTCTCATGCTGTTCTCCCGCTTCTCGCGAACAGCATCTTAGACCTGCAAGACGACTTTAAAAGTGGTTGTACCGACTTTCGGCACACGCGAGATTTCGCGGTTTATGTCTCCAAAGGGTCAACAGCGCCAGTTTCGGCCGTGGGCAGTCAGGTCCGGTCAACCCTCAACTTCGGACATGGCCATACAACGCTCAGAGGGTCGCGAAGGGCCATCTGCGGGCCATGCACCGCAGCAAATTCTGCCTATTCGATCACCTCGTCAGCAATGGCGAGCATTGTCGGCGGAACGGTGAGGCCAAACGCTCCCGCGGTTTTGACGTTGATCACCAACTCGAATTTGGTCGGCTGCATGATCGGCAAGTCGGCAGGCCGCGCCCCTTTGAGAATTCTGTCGACGAAATCGGCGGCGCGCCGAAAATCGTTCTGCAGGCTGGATCCGGAAGATTGCAGGCCGCCGGCAACGACGAAGTCGCGGATTGGGCAACTCGTCGGTAAGCCGTTTGCGAGGGCAAGGGTCGCAATCTTCGTCCGATTGGCGACCGTCAGTGGGTTGATTGTAACGAACAACGCGTCAGCGCGCTCCGGCAGTCCAATGAATACGCTATCAATGTCATCTGCCGTGGCGACCTCGACTAGCTGCGGCGTCAGACCGATCCTTGTGGCATTGTCGCGGGTCTGGAGCCAATAGGTCGGCGTCCCCGGATCACGGGAATCCGCAAGCACAGCGACGCGCTTGGTCGCCGGCGCTATTTCGACGAGAAGCTGAAGGCGTTTTGCTACGAGGTCGAGCGACACATTGGACAGTCCCGTGACGTTGCCGCCCGGCCGCGCCAAGCTTTGCGCGAGGCCGAACGCAACGGGGTCTCCGACTGCGACCATTACAATAGGTAGGCTATCCGTCGCGGCACGAGCTCCATTGGTCACGAGAGAACCGCCCGTGACAAGAAGATCGACTCTCTCGGCCAGCAATCCGGCCATGATACCGGGCAGTTGCGCCGGCTGATTCTCAACCCAGCGGTCGAGGACCGTCATATTCTCGCCGTCACGCCAGCCCAGTTCTCGCATGCCTTCGAGAAAAGACACCAGGAACGAACCGTTTGCCTGTGCCAACCCTGGGTCGATAAAGCCAATCACCGGGCCGCGCTTCTTTTGCCCGCGCGCCGCGAGCGGCCATGCGACCGCGGAGCCGCTTACCAGTGAGATGAAATCGCGTCGTCTCATGTGCCCCCAAATCGACGGGCTAAACCTATCATTATGAGCGGGACGCCAAAACCAAGTTGTGCAAAATAAATAAGGTGGTGAGGTCCGAATAGGGTCAAAAGCGCCGGTTTCGGCCGCGGGCAGTCAGGTCCGGTCTGCCCTCACTTCGGACATGACCAGGCACCGCCCGGACCGTTGCGAACGGCCAATTGAGACACTGGCCAGCGGCTTTCAAGAGCCCGGAAACGCCCAAACGTTTATGGTGGCGGCACCATCGCGCAGCTTCTTTATCGGCGCATAGTCTGGAGAATTCCAGAAGGCACGGATTGCCTCCATGTCCGGAAACTCGAACATCACCACCGGCCGCGTATCGTGATCGCCTTCGAACACTTCGACCTTTGCACCTCTTGCGGCAATTTTCCCGCCGAAGCTGGCGATGAAAGGAACAACCGCTTCGCGGTATTTTTGATATTGGGGCTCGTCTGTAATTGTTGCTTGAACAATGAAATATGCGGGCATGGATGCGCCTTGCTCAATTTGATTGCGGTCCTGAGTGATATGATCGTAGAGGGCCGGCCGTGAGTTGTCGACACTGCCGATGACCGCTTCGGTTCGATCGCGTCTGGCGATCAACGACGAGGTTCCGGTCCACTTCCACGCTTCACTTTGCTCGTGCACCGAGTGCGTAGGAGTGGCAGGCCCCGTCGGGAAATGGAATCTTGCTCAAGTCAAAGTCTAATTTTGAAAACCGCGAATAGCAGAATGCTTGCTTCTGCGAATTGAAATGAACAGAGTAAGTGCACCGATTTTCCGGTGGAGCGGCAGCCGGACCGCGGCAAGCTTCCCAAAGCTGATAAGTCCCGTCGAATTTTGTAACATCCAATTGAACGACATCGAACCCATCCTTTTCCTCGCTTGTCGCGACAAACACGCATCGCTTTTCTGGAAGCTGACGAATCTCCATCCGTGAACTTCGATCATCAAGTTCTTCGAGAGTGGCGGAATCATTTGCCGTACTCGTCAACTTGTATGAGGACTCACCGCGAGGTCCATGAATGAGCATGGCAACATCTGGCAAAATCGCCGCAGCGCCCTTCGATTGTCCGGATTGCGCATGGCTTATCGGGGCGACGCAAATTGTTGCAGCGAAGGCAAGAACGATCCGGTTCAAAGTGCTGCTCCAAACAAGCTTTCGCTTCACGTGAGAGCCCGGCGGCAGACATCGCCCTTTCGCGCGGCACCCTATCGATTATCGGTTTTGGGCTGCCTAGGCGTGATTGGGTTGTTAAGCGAGTTGCGGCAAGCCTTAAGGCGCAGAATGCTCAATTTTCGATGAAGCGGCTGCGACTTCCGCCATGGGTGCAATCGCTTCGGTTTGGCGATCAGCGACAAGCTTCCGGTCCGCTCCCATCAACGGACGCGTAGCCGCACGGCGTCAACGGAAGAGATGAGCCATGAACGGGCTCAGGCGCCGCTTCCGAAAGAGGGAGAAGTTCACCGTCCAACCCAAATAATCGCGAAAATAGATCGCCCGGGGCGGAGCCCAACTCGGCGGACGTCAGTTCCATTTCCAGCAACTGTGGCGGTAGAACTACAGCCCGGCCAGCCAAGAGGGAGTAGATGTAAGCGTAGATTGAAAATTGTTTAATTTTTGGGGATCCGGCATGAGCAAGCATTTCTGGGGAAGCCTGTTGGTTGCGGCGTTGCTGGGCGGGCCGGCGGTTGCCGCGGATATGCCCATGCCGGTCAAGGCACTGCCTCTACCGGTCGCAGTCTATACTTGGACTGGCTGCTACATTGGCGGCAGCGGTGGCGGTCTGTGGGCTCACAAGCGCTGGACTGACGCGGATAACCTCAGCACAACCTTAGGCAGTGTACGGTTTAATCATACCGCAGGCGGCGGAATGGTCGGCGGCCAACTCGGTTGCGACTATCAAGTTGGTCGTTGGGTGTTCGGCATTGAAGGCAGCTATCATTGGGCCGATTCCAACGCGACATCGAATGACTTGATTTTCACCAATGTGAGCGGGACGACCAATGTCAGCGGCTTCGGGACGGTTACAGGCCGTGTCGGTTACACGATTGTCGATCAGGCGCTGATTTATGTACGTGGCGGCGTGGCGTTCGAGCGTGACCGCTACTCGACCAACAACTTGACCACCGGTGTTCAGTTGACCTCTGCGAGCGAAAACCGAACGGGCGGACTCGTTGGCGTCGGTTTCGAATATCTATTCTTGAAAAACCTGTCCGCCTTTGTCGAATATGATTACGCCGATATGGGAAGCCGCGACGTCAACTTTTCCTTCCTTACCCGTCCGGGCTCTACCACCTATTCGATCCGGGAGCGGAAGGATATCGTGAAGGTCGGGATAAACTACCACTTCAACCTGGCTCAACCGGTTGTTGCCAAGTACTAGACCCGCGCGATCATGAGCTTCGAAAAGGCCTTGGCAGCGCCAGGGCTTTTTCAATTGGAGATAGTGACGTGAAGCGAATGATGATCCTCGGTTTGCTATCGATTCCGAGCATAGCATATGCTGACCCTCAGCTCGGCGACCGGACAAGCTGTGAGCTCTATGCGCAGTCCGCCCTGGAGCAATATCTTCAAATTCGCAAAATCCCAGGCTGCTACAAGGGTGACAACGGCCGCTGGCACACCAATTACGACAGACATTACTCTTGGTGCATGAGTGTCCTGCCGCCAGTGCTCGAACGCGAGAAGGATATCAGGGCTTCTTCGATTGCGCGCTGCATGGCCGAGAATGATGATCACGTCAATCAGGACTAGGACGCTCCCCGCGCGAAACACCTGTCCAAACGCGATCTCCCGACGAACTACCTGATATTGCCTGATCCAACGGAACCAGCCCGGATAACATCAGCAGCCGAACAGTCAAATATGCGGCGACGCGTAACCAGCTGGCCCGTTCCGTGGCCAACTGATTTCTGGGTGTTGTCCGCCGTTGCCGGGGCCGCGAGTGGCGGCCCGCGGGTCACCCCGCGGTCGGGTCCTGCGACCCCGGCAGGGCCTGGGCAAGGGGGTGCCGGGCCACCCGATTTGGTTAACACTCTCTTTACGAGAATCAGAGCCTGCTCGGGTACAAACAACGAGCCCTTCGACCGTCCCAGTTGCGCGTACCGATCGTCTGTGGCCCGGCATGCATGCCATCGGCAACCAGGGGTGCAATTTGAGCAAGAACGCGAAGCCTGCGGCTCCCAGCAAGCTCGAGCTGTTGACGAGCCAGCTCACGCAGCTCGGCAACAAATATATCGAGGACAAGGACTACATCAGCGCGCAGCTGACCTTCAGGAAGCTGCTGCAGCTGGACAGCAAGGACGTCAACGCGCGCTTCATCTATGCCCATCTCATCGAGGATGGCACCCACAAGAAGCACGCCGAGGCGCGCGATCTCCTGTTGTCGATCCTGGACGACCATCCTGATATCCTCAACACGCCGACCGAGGACAATCTGAACCTTGTCAGGGGCGCGGCCCTGAGGTGCAGCAATATCGGGCCCAATGACAGGGCCATCGACCTGCTTCGCAAGCTCGCCCGTCAATCAAATCGCGCCGACGACCATTTTCATCTCAGCGAGGTCCTGACGCGGTGCAACGCCTTCGAGGAGTCCATTGCGAGCCTTCAAAAGGCGATGCAGCTCGATCCCAGGGGGTTCGACACCGAGGCGAACAGGGAGACCCTGAAATTTGCCAGGTCCCAACTGAACAAGGCCGCCTCCGGCAGCCCAAAGGACAGCAAGAAGGTCGGCCGCTATCCGGAGACCTCAGACTTCACGGGAGATCTTCGCAAGCTGATCCGCAACCACATCGCGGTCAATCTGAACAGCGCGCCGAAATTCATCGAAAAGAGCACGCGCTTCTTCACCATGGGATCGTGCTTCGCCAGGAACCTCTCCAAGAACCTGATCGAGAGCGGCTACACCAGCCACCACATGGAGATCTCGGAGTACATCAACACGACCTTCGCCAACCGGGTGTTCGTCGACTGGCTCCGCGACGCCGATATCGACGAGACCATCAAGGCCAGGTTCGTCGAATTGCTGCCTGCGGGCTGGAGCAAGGAGAACACGCTTCAGGCCATCAAGAGCAGCGATGTCTTCATCCTGACCCTCGGTGTCGCTCCCGCCTTCTTCGACAGGGACACCGGCAGCTTCGTGCTGCCGCGCCCGAGCGCCCTGAATTCGCGGGCGCTTGCGGAGAAGTATCTGTACCGCACCACCAGCGTCCAGGAGAACGTCGACAACGTTCTCTACCTCCTCAACTTCGTCAGGAGCGTTGCGCCCGAGATCAAGATCGTCGTCACGGTCTCTCCGGTGCCGTTGCAGGCGTCCTTTGAATTCGAGTCGGCCGTGCAGGCCGACTGCCTGTCGAAGAGCACCATGCGGCTGGCCGCTCATGAGGTGGTGAACAATTCTGATATCCAGAACATCTTCTACTGGCCGTCGTTCGAGATCTTCCGATGGGCGGGATCGAATGCCGGCGATTTCTACGCGGCAGACGACGGTGCGGCCTGGCACGTCTCCGAGGACAAGGTGTCGAGCACGATCAGGGCGTTCGTCGAGATGTTCTCTCCGGCGTGAACGGCTTACGCGGTCGCCAGCGTCTTTCGGTCGCGCCACCCCAGGATCGGCCGTTCGAAATAATGGTAGAGCCCGGCGGCGAGGATCAGGCAGATGCTCGCATAGAGCACGGCCGAGACGAGCGTCGCCCATGACGCGTGCGGCTCCATTCGCCAGAAGGAGTGGATCACGATGATCACGGGAAGATTGATCAGATAGAGCGAGTACGACCATTTCGACAAGGCGGTGACGCCCGCCAGCGTCGCGTTGGGGAGCTGGACAAGGCCGACGCCGGCGACGATGAGCAGGGCGACCGAGAGCTGCACGAGGTTGAACAGCAACGTTCTGGCGAAGAAGCTGTGATCGAGCTCGCCCTGAGGCTGCGCCAGAATGAGAACCGAGAACGCAAGGATGACCAGGCCCGCCACGAACAGCGCCGGCTTGTGCGACGGCCTGATCCACCTGAGGGCGATATAGGCGAACACACCGGTCATGATGGCATCGAGCCTGAAGATCGCGACCTTCCTGATGCCGGCCTCCATCGTCGGCTCGAACAGGATGACCGCGCCGATCCGTGTGGCCAGCGACACCAAAAACACGAAAGCGCCCGCCGCGATGAAGGTTCGCGTCGTCCGACCGTGCACCTTGCTGAAGGCCATCACGATCAGCGGAAAGAACAGATAGAACAGCTCCTCGATGGCGAGGCTCCAGGACTCCGGAAAGAACGGTGGAATGGGATGCGCGAAGTTCTGCAGGAAGGCGAAATAGGGGGCCAGCGGCGGAAGCCCCGAATTCTGGTAGATCAGGATGTTGAGCCCGAGGAACAAATAGTAGCTCGGCAACGTCCGGATCCAGCGGCGGGCCCAGAAGGTCGGCAGCAGGCTCTGCCAGGACGCGCCCGATGCGACCTGCTCGAACAGGATGCCGCCGACCAGGAATCCGGAGAGGACGAAGAAGATCTCCACGCCGAGCGTCGCCGTGACATTGGCGAACACGCTCTCCTCGGGGTGTGCGAAGAACCAGCTGCCATGCGAGGCGAGCACGAGGCTCACCGCCAGCGCGCGCAGCAGATCCAGCCATCCATCGCGGCTGCCGGGCGGAGGCGATCTAGTCTCTTTCACTCAACGACCTGCCAGAGGCGCAAAAAGCGCGCCATTGTCGGTCGGGATTGGTTACGATTGTCCTATGAGGCATGGGGCGGGTAGCGGCGCGGGGCGGCGGCTCCGGATCTAGCAAAGGCCAGCGGGCCTGACCGGGCTTCCCCTGGGGGCTTGCATGGCCTATTACGCTGCAACGCAAAAATCCCCCCCCCCTTAAAGACCCCCATGATCCGCCTCGACAACGTCAGCAAGCAAGCCGGCCACCAGATCCTGTTCATCGAAGCTTCCGCCGCCCTCAACAAGGGCGAGAAGATCGGCCTCGTCGGCCCCAACGGCGCGGGCAAGACCACGCTGTTCCGGATGATCGCCGGCGAGGAGCTGCCCGACGAAGGGCAGGTGTCGACCGATCGCGGCATCACCATCGGCTATTTCAACCAGGACGTCGGCGAGATGAGTGGCCGCAGCGCCGTCGCCGAGGTGATGAATGGCGCAGGTCCGGTCAGCGAGGTCGCAGCCGAGTTGCACCAGCTCGAGGCCGCGATGGCCGACCCCGACAAGGCCGACCAGATGGACGAGATCATCGCGCGCTATGGCGAGGTGCAGCACGCTTTCGAGGAGCTCGACGGCTATGCGCTCGACGGCCGTGCGCGCGAGGCGCTGTCCGGCCTCGGCTTCAGCCAGGAGATGATGGACGGCGACGTCGGCAAGCTCTCGGGCGGCTGGAAGATGCGCGTGGCGCTGGCGCGGATTCTTTTGATGCGCCCCGACGTGATGCTGCTCGACGAGCCGAGCAACCATCTCGATCTCGAAAGCCTGATCTGGCTGGAGAAGTTCCTGCACGATTACGAAGGCACGCTGCTGATGACCTCGCATGACCGCGAGTTCATCAACCGCGTCATTTCGAAAGTGATCGAGATCGATTCCGGCTCGCTCACCACCTACGCCGGCAATTACGAGTTCTACGAGCAGCAGCGCGCGCTGAACGAGAAGCAGCAGCAGGCGCAGTTCGAGCGCCAGCAGGCGATGCTCGCCAAGGAGATCAAGTTCATCGAGCGCTTCAAGGCGCGCGCCTCGCATGCGGCCCAGGTGCAGAGCCGGGTGAAGAAGCTCGACAAGATCGAGCGGGTCGAGCCGCCGCGCCGCCGCCAGACCGTGGCCTTCGACTTCCCGCCGGCGCCGCGCTCGGGCGAAGACGTCGTCGCCTTGAAGAACGTGTACAAGGGCTATGGCAACAAGCGGATCTATGACGGGCTGGATTTCATGATCCGCCGCAAGGAGCGCTGGTGCGTGATGGGCGTCAACGGCGCCGGCAAGTCGACGCTGCTCAAGCTCGTCGCGGGCGCAAGCGAGCCGGACGAGGGCACCGTGGCGCTGGGGGGCAGCGTCAAGATGGGCTATTTCGCCCAGCACGCGATGGATCTGCTCGATGGCGAGCGCACCGTGTTCCAGTCGCTGGAAGACCAGTTTCCGACCGCGGGGCAGGGCTCATTGCGCGCGCTCGCCGGCTGCTTCGGTTTCTCCGGCGACGACGTCGAGAAGCGCTGCCGCGTGCTCTCGGGCGGCGAGAAGGCTCGGCTGGTGATGGCCAAGATGCTGTTCGATCCGCCGAACTTCTTGGTGCTGGACGAGCCGACCAACCATCTCGACCTCGCCACCAAGGAAATGCTGATCAATGCGCTGGCCGATTTCGAGGGCACCATGCTCTTCGTCTCGCATGACCGGCATTTCCTGGCGACGCTGTCGAACCGCGTGCTCGAGCTGACGCCTGAGGGCATCCACCAATACGGCGGCGGCTATACGGAATACGTCGCGCGCACGGGGCAGGAGGCGCCGGGGTTGCGGTCGTAGTGGGGATAGGCGCCGATCGGCGCCTATCCGATCCAGCCTCGATCGAGACTACCGCAAGATCTCGCCCAGCACCTCGCCGTCGACCCCGCGCGGCCTGACGCCCAGGATCTGCATGATGGTCGGGGCGACGTCGAGATTGTGCATGCGGCGGATGGTGACGTTGTCACGGATCTGCGGGCCGGAGGCGATGAAGGTCGCGCTCATGACCGGCAGCTTGGGATCGTGGCCGTGGGCGCCGTAGAAGTTGGGCATCGACAGCGCCGTCGTGACGGCGCTGAACGGCGCATCGCCGAGGCGGGGGACGCCGGGGTTCTGGATGCCGTCGAAATTGTAGCCCGGCGCCATCAGCGCGAACACATCGCCGAAGTCCTGGCCGATGGTCTTGCTGGTGCACTGGCCGAGCCCGGCGTCGCACTGGGCGGGGCGGGTCTCCACTATGGTGAAGATCTTTCCGCTGTCGAGCGAGAAGTTGAACTTCGGATTCGGGTCGACCGCGTTCCGAACGGCGGCGGTGATCTGTGCCAGCAGCGCCTGGTAGGTCGCCGGATCGACGGCGCCGCCTTGCTCGCGCTGCTGCAGATTGATGTAGATGTTGACCGCCGGGCCTGAGGTGCGGATTGCCACCTTGCTGGTGTCGATGCCGGCATTCTTCAGGATGTTGATCATGCTCACCGAGGTGTGGAACGGCGCAAAGCCGTGGTCCGAGACGACGATGACGTTGCTGTCCGGGCCTGCCGCGTCCATGATCCGCTTCACCGCCTTGTCCGCGGTCTGATAGGCAAAGCGGATATAGGAGGCATAGCGCGCGACCTTGGCGGGATCCTGATTGGCGCCGGTCGAGTTCGGGTCCTTCGGGTTGGTGCCCTGACGGGGATCGGTGAGCAGGAACTGGTGCTCGGAGCCGTCGGGCTGCTCGATATAGACCATCACGAGGTCGGCATCGGGATGATTCTGGATCGCGCGCTCGCCGATCCTGGCCTGGTAGCGCACGAAGGTCTTCACCATGTCCTCGAACATCGCCTCGATCTCGACGTCGGGGAAGCTGGTGAAGCCCGGGCTCAGCCGCTCCGGAATGCGGAAGTCCGCCTGCGGACGCCAGAACCCGATGCTGTCGTTGATGTCATCGACATCGGCCAGAACAGGCGTGTTGCGCGGGATGTAGTTGGCGCCGTAGCGGGCGAAGCGCACCACGGAAAGATCAGGAGCAAGCTGCGAGACGAAGTAGGCCGCGCCGACCTTGGCGCCGCTGCCGTCGAAGAAGAATGGCGCGTTCTCGCCGCCGAACTTGACATAAGCCGGTCCCGTCGCCGGCGCCGCGAACGGCCCTGCCGTAATGCCGCGCGTGGCGTCGAAGAACACCAGCGTGTCGTAGTTCACGACGTTGTCGTTGGTGGTATCGATGGCTGCAACGCGCATGGCGTATTTGAGGTCGAGCGTGGCCGCGTTGCTGGAGCAGGTCGCGGTCGTGGTCGAGGCGCAAGAGAAGGTCTCGATCGGATTTGCCGTCGCCAGCACCGGGCTGTACGAGAAATGGCCGGCGGCTTGCAGCGCCGTTGCGATCGCCGCGTCAGGGGCGAAGTCCGCTTGCGTGAGCGAAAAGCCCTGGGCGCCGATGCCGCCGAATGCGCCGAACGGCACGGTGTAGTCGGTGACGCGGACCGGCTGTGCCGGTTGCACCACTGTGCCGTTGATCGAGATGTCCGCGCCGTCGCCGCCGGGCCAGGTTGCCGTCGCGACCTTCTTGCCGTGCTGGCGCAACTGCACCCATAGCGGCAACGCCGTTGGCTGCGATGTGGGTCCAAGCGGGCTTTCGAGATAGCCGCCGATGGGCGCTGCGAAGCCGCTGATGCTCGATGTGCTCGCTCCGACGATTGCCTGGAAGGTGTTGGAAGGAATGTCGTTGTGGACGGAGGTCGAACCGGTGGCAATCTCGATATGCGAGACCGCGGTGAGCGAGGGCGAAGCCGTGATGTTCTGTATCGCAATTGCGCCATGGCGGCTCAGCCGCGCCAGCCCGCCGTCGCGCGGCAGCACGCCTTCCTCGATGAATTGCTGGATGAAGTCAGGCTTGGCGCCGTCGAGCGAGATCAGCACAACCCGTGGCGAGCGATGCCCGTGATGCCCGTCATGGTCGTGGTCATGGTCGCGCGAATTGTCGGACCCGCGGTCGCGGCCGTTGTCATCGTCTGCGGCGTGAACGGGCACAGCGGCCCCGGCCAACGATGCTGCGAGCGAGAGCGACGATAACAGAGTGAAGAGCCTTTTCTTGTCCACGTGCTACCCCGTATTCTTGCGACGCAATCTGTGCGCGTTTCACCTGGAATGACACGTCGAGTATCAAGCGCGTCCGACGACGCGCGTATGACGCTTGAGCGACGCGTCTGCGTCGCTGCGAGATCTCTGTCGCAAGTGTCCAATCGATTATCGCTGCTGTGCGCGTACGGGGAACCCGGCAATGCAGGCCCGCGCTCTCGAGCCTTGAACGCGGCGAACTCGTTCGTTACGCTTGGGAAAAATCGGGAGGGGTGCGTGAAGCAGCTGAGGATCGGTGACATCACCATCGATGCGGTGATTGAGCGGGAAGGGCCGTGGCGCCGGCCGCAAGATTTTTTTCCAGGATATGACGACGACGTGTTCAGGCAGCACCTGCCGACGATGGAGCCGGAGGTCTTCGACGCCGCGCGCGGCATGATGGTCATCACCTACCAGACATTTGTCGTGCGCACGCCGCGCTACACGATCCTGGTCGACACCTGCACCGGCGAGGACAAGGGCCATCCGCCACCGTTCGACTTCCCCGGCAAGGAGCGCTGGCGCAACGAATTGTTCGCGCTCGGGATCGGCTTCGAGCAGATCGACTACGTCTTCTGCACGCATCTGCACATCGATCACACCGGCTGGAACACAACCTTGCGCGACGGCCGCTGGGTCCCGACGTTCCCGAACGCGAAATACGTCTTTCACAAGGGCGAATACGCGGCCTGGGAGGCGGAGCACGCCAAGGGCAACAACCCGCCCGGCACGGTGTTCCGGGACAATTGCCTGCCGATCGTCGAGGCCGGCCAGGCACTGCTCGTCGACGATGATTATGCGTTGGACGACACCGTCACGCTGACGCCGACGCCAGGGCATTCGCCCTGCCATTGCTGCGTCAACATCTTTTCAAAGGGGCAGCGCGCCGTGGTCGCCGGCGACCTCATGCATCATCAGATCCAGTGCCGCGAGCCGGACTGGTCGGCCAGGCCCGATTGGGATTCGAAACAGTCGGCGGTTTCGCGGCGCAAGTTCTTTGCTTCCGTCGCGGATACCGACACGCTGATCCTGCCGATTCATTTTCCGGCGCCGACGGTCGGCCTGATCAAGCCGCTCGGCGCCGCCTTCGACTACCGCTTCAAGCGGGAGTAGGGCTGTTCTTGGCGTCGTGCCCGGGCTTGTCCCGGGCATCCACGTTCTTGTTTCCACAGGGCGAAGGACGTGGATGGCCGGGACAAGCCCGGCCATGACGAAATCGTAGAGCGTCTGTGGAATAGGATAAAGGGTGACTACGCTTCGGATGTCTTAATACGTATAGAACATCCGCTGGATTTCCTTGGTATCGGTCGTCTTGGTCAGCGCCAGCATCAGCAGGATGCGCGCCTTCTGCGGATTGAGCGTATCGGAGACGACGAAGTCGTGCTCGTCGTCCTTGGCTTCGCCATTGCGCGCGACGATGCCGTTGCCGACACGGCTGCTGCGGACGATCACGACACCCTTCTTGCGGGCTTCGTCGAGAGCCGGCTCGACCGCGGGCCGGGCCAGGCTGCCGTCGCCCACGCCGGCATGCACGATCCCCTTGGCGCCGGCCGCGACGAACGCGTCGACCGCGACGCGGTTCATGTTGGCGTAGCCGTAGACGATGTCGACTTGCGGCAAGACATCGAGATTGGAGACGTCAAACTCGGAATCCGCCGTGTGCCGGCGGGTCGATTGCCGATAGAAGTACGGCTTGTTTCCCTGCATGTAGCCGAGAAAGCCAAGCTCCGGCGTGCGGAACGTGTCTGCCGTCGAGGTATTGTTCTTGGTGACCTCGCGCGCCGCGTTGATCTGATCGTTGAGGGCGACGAGAACGCCCTTGCCGACGGCCTCCTCGCTGCCTGCGAGGATCACCGCGTTGAAGAGGTTGATCGGTCCATCCGCGCTGATCGCCGTCGAGGGCCGCATCGCGCCGACGATCACGACCGGCTTCTTGCTCTTGACCACGAGGTCCAGGAAATAGCCGGTCTCCTCGATCGTATCGGTGCCGTGCGTGATGACGATCCCGTCGACGTCGTCCTGCGCGAGCAGCGTATTGACGCGCTTGGCAAGCTTCAGCCAGTAGTCGTTGTTCATGTTCTCGCTGGCGATCTGGAAAACCTGCTCGCCCTTGACGTTCGCTACCGTTTTCAATTCGGGGACAGCGTTCAGGAGGGTGTCGATGCCCACCGTGGCCGCGGTGTAACCGACCACGGTGGTGCTGCTGGCCCCGGTGCCTGCGATCGTGCCGCCGGTTGCGAGAACCATGACGTTGGGCAGGCCGACGCCTCTCGCGTTCGCGACGTCAGAATTGACGAGCAGCGCGAACAGCACGCTCACTGTCGCCATGATCGGATGATGTACTCGAAGTTGCCACATCTTGACGTCCCTTCGCTGGAAAGCCTGATCGATGCGCCCCATTTCACTCAGCAACGACATGATCCGTCAGCCGGCGGATTCTGTCCAGGGTGGTGATGATCTGATCTTGCGCGTTCGGCGCGTCCTCGCTCCGATTGCTAGGCACGCAAATGGCCGGGACAAGCCCGGCCATCGCGAAAGTTCGATTGCTGATCGCTCGCCGATGAAGCGGCGAATGCGCAGGCGTTAGGCGCCCATCTCGCACTTCTTCATGAAACTGTTCTTGGCCGCGCCAGCGAGCGGCTTGCCGTCGGAGCCGACGGCCTTGGGCGTGCAGGCGTCTTCCTTGCACTTCTTCATGAACGAGGTCTTGGCTGCGCCGGCGAGCGCCTTGCCGTCCTTGCCGACGGCTTTGCTCTCGCAGGTGTCATCGGCCAGCGCCGAGCCCGCTGCAAAGGTGGCAACGATCGCAGCCAGGACAATTCGCTTCATCATTGGGTGTCTCCCTGAACCAAAAATGGCATCCGGATTGGAGCCCGGAATCACGGCGCAATCAAGCGGCATCGCGGCGCAGTATCGGTCCTTGCTTCATTTTTTCCAGCGATCGAGGATGCCAGCGGCCTTGACGAGGGCATCGTTCATGGCGGCCTGATTCCCCGGCGTGGATTGCCGGCTCGACGACGGCTCGTCGAAATCATGGGTCGCGCCGGGATAGAGAGTGACGTCGATCGGGCTGCCAGCCTGTCGTGACCGGTCGGCGACGTGCTGGCAGATGTCTGGTGAGACCTCTTCGTCGTCGGCGCCGAGGAACATCGCAATCGGCACCGTGGTCACGATGGTCGACGCGAGCAGTGCCGCCTGTCCGCAGCCCGGATAGAAGACAAGGGCGCCGCGATAAGCGTTGTTGCGCTGCTGGTTTCCTTGCTGGTTTCCTTGCGGGCTTCCTTGCCGGCTTTCTTGCCGAATGATCACGTTCAGCGCGGTGCTTCCGCCGTTGGACCAGCCCTGAAGATAGACCTGACCGGGAACGACGTCGCCGCGACCGCGCAGATAGGCAAGCGTGCCTTCAGCGTCGAGCGGGCGCACCTCGGTTTCGTTGACTTCGGCGCGGTCGGGGTCGCTATGGGTGAAGCGGCCAAAGCCGTGCGCCTTGCCGCGCGGACCAAAGCTGTCCGGCAAGATAGCCAGATAGCCACGTGCCGACCAATATTCGCCCCACATCGCATGGCGCTTTGACAAGGTGCCTGCATTGCAGGGCGAGGCATTGCCGGCACCGACAAAGGTGCAACCGGCATTGTCGTTGCTGGAATAAGGGCCTGCGCGTCCGTGCAGCATGACGATGGCGGGCCAGGGACCCTGCGTTCTCGGCAGGAACACATAGCTCGTGAGCGAAGTGTGGCCGTCGGCACTCGGGAAATACACCGTCTGCGGTGCTGCATGGGCTGATACGACCGGCAGCAGCACGGCGAGCAGGCTGACAAGAAGCTGACGCAACAATCTGATGCAGCCTGTTTGCAGCATGATCAGACCCCGCGCGCCGGCAGCACCCTGAAGTCGGCCGGGCGCTTGGCATCGCCGCCAAATTCCGCGGCGCGGTCGAACACGTCGCAGGCGGCCGTGAAGGCGACGCGCGAGCCGGCGGCCCTGCGCGCGGCAGCCAGTGCGCGCAAGGATTGGCGAGCGCTCTGTGGCGTCATCGGGGTGACTCGTAGCGGCAGCTTCGGAATGATCTCGGCGATGACCGGATCGAGCGCTGCAGCCATGATCGGGTCCTCACGGGGGCCTTGGTCCTGCTTGACCGTTAGCATAGATTTGGCGCGCCACATTGGCAACCGGCGACGCCCAGGGATAGCAGGGCCGGCGAAAGAACGGGCAGGGAGGTATCGAGGTGGAATTCGAAGCGCTGGTCCAGTCGCGCCGCAGCGTGCGCGGTTTCAAGAACGAGCCGGTGCCGCGCAACGTGATCGAGGCGATCATCGAGAGCGCCAAGCGTGCGCCGTCGTCGATGAACACCCAGCCCTGGCACGTCCACGTGCTCACCGGCTCGCCGCTTGAAGAGGTGCGCCGACGCAACATGGACGAGATGGTTGGGGGTGCCAAGGTCAAGCGCGACATCGTCAGCCACGGCGAGTACCAGGGTGTGCATCGTAACCGCCAGGTCGATATCGCCAAGAAACTGTTCGGCGCGATGGGGATTGCGCGCGACGACAAGCCGATGCGGCAGGACTGGGTGCTGCGCGGCTTCCGCCAGTTCGACGCGCCGGTCTCGCTGGTGCTGACCTACGACCGCGTCCTCGATCCCGGCGCGGTCTGCCATTTCGATCTCGGCGCACTTTGCTATGGCATCGTGTTGGCGGCGTGGGATCGTGGTCTTGGATCGGTGATCAACGGGCAAGGCATCATGCGCTCGGACATCGTGCGCGAGGTCGCGGGGATTCCGGAGGACGAGGTCATCATGACCTGCGTTGCGATGGGTTATCCCGACGACAGCTTTGCCGCGAACGCCGTTCGTTCGGATCGCGAGGAGAACGACGAGTTCGTGCGCTATGTCGGCTTCGCTGACTAAGTTGGAGAGGGCAGGAGGAGAGTTTTTCCTGACGATATTTTTTCGTGCGGACTCGTTACGGCCTCTTGCAATCTCTATCGTGCAGGAGGAACAATACACGGACTCGAAGGTTTGATGCTGGCGCGAGGGAATTGACATGCGGCGGCTGGCTAGCCTGGTTCGACGGTTGTTCGGCCCGCGGATGCGGCGCCCGATCGATCATGATCCCAGTCTTCCTTTTACCCCTGATGAGTTCAGCAGGCTGATCCGCAGCGGCAAGCGCGAGGACATGAAGCTGCTCGCGGACGGACTGGCCTGTCGCTCGATCCCGCGCCGCATCAAATATCGGGCCACTCACTAGAATACCTGTGACGTGACCTTAGGAGCAGATTTCGCCCGCGAGCGGATTTTACGCGCGCTCAGCGTGAGAGTGCGACCTCCTTGAAGGAGGCGACCAGCGCCTTCTCCAGCTTTCCGGTCATACCGCAGAGAATATTGTAGGCCTCGTTGCGCGGCATCGTCGGCTTGTACTGCCGGTGCTCGATCAGCGCAGCGAAAATGTCCGAGATCGTGAGGATGCGCACGATGTCGTTGATGCTGCCGCCGGCCAGTGCGTCGGGGTATCCGCTGCCGTCGAGATATTCGTGGTGGTGACGGACCGCATCGAGAATTTCCGGCGAGATATTCTCGTGGTCCTTGAGGAAGTCGTAACCCGCTGCCGGATGCGTTTCGATCATCGCGCGCTCGTCGGCATCGAGCCGGCCCGGCTTGTCCAGGATCGCGAGCGGGATCCGAGCCTTGCCGATGTCGTGGAACATGGCCGCCGAATACAGGCGCTCCAGGTCGACACGTCCAACGCCGAGACACAATCCGAAGTCGATCGCGACCCCGGTCACCAGCAGGCAGTGCTGATAGGTTCCTTCGTGGTGGCGCCGCACCGTCGTGAGCCATTCCGACAGGCCATGCTGGGTGATGCGATCGGCAATCTGGCGGCCAGCCTCCTTGGCGCCATCGACATCGAGCGGCTGATCCAGTGTGACGGCCGTGAACATCGATGCGATGGCAGTCGCGGCCGTCTCGACCGCGTTTTCGGGCCGGGCTGAGCCGTTCGAAGCCTCGGCCGGCTCGGCCGGGTCAGCCAGCGCCGCCAGCAGCCTGATCTTGTTGAGCGGCCCGGGAAGGACCAGCGTCGCGCCAAGCGCATAGGCCTGCGAGATGCAGACGTGAGAAGAATGCTCGACGAGGAAGATGCGCTTCTTCGCCTTTGCAAGCTTTGCAGACCGCTTCTTGATCGCCGCAATGTTATCGACGTCGCGCAGCTCCGCGCGGATGACGATGGCGAAGGGCGATTGCGACAGCTTCGCTTCCGCGTCAAGCCGTTCGCCTGCGACGCAGAATTGCGGTTCGATTGCCGCGCAGATCCCCGACAATTTGTCGGAAGAATCCGCCAGGACATGCACGAATGGGCGCGCCGACTGCGCGGCTCGGATGCCGCCGCCTTTGACCGGGCTCGCTATGGTTCGCGCATTCTGCACGGCGGACATGGACCACGTTGGAGTTGAACGAGCTTGACGATGTCTCGAGCCTATTTGCCTGCGGGGGCGTTTTGCGCGGCGGCCGCTTTTCCGCTCGTTGCCTTCTTCTTGCCGTCCGCGGTGACGAAGTGCACGCCGGCCGTGGTACCGTCGATCCAGACCAGCTCGCAGCGCCGATAGGCGAGCCCCGTCGACGACAGCACCAGGAAGAATTCCTTGGCTTGCAGCACGTCGAGCGTCCCCTCGACCTCGATCTTGGCTCCGGTGTTCGACACGTCGATCAGCACGCATCTGCGCCGCCAAGTGCCGTCTGAACCCATCAGATTGACGGGTTGCCGGTGGTCCATTCTCACACGTGCGTCCTTGCGGCCATCGAATTTCATCGGCTATTCCCCATTCCCGCGCCGCGATCGCGCGTGTTCGCGCTCGCCGCGATTTCGCCCCAGCGCACCGTCCATTGGCTGGTCGACAGAAGAAGTGTCTCGAAGAGGTGTTGCGCGCGTTCGCGCTGGCCGTAGGAGAGCCGCGCGCCGCTGCGATTGCTCAGGATCGCAAGCGTGGTCGCCCAGTTCAGGCGCGAGGCCCGGCAGGCCATCACCAGGCCCTCGCAGTCATCGTCGCTCATGACCTGCTCGACGATCTCGATCGGAGCCCCTGACAGCACCGACAGGGCGGTGAACAGATTGGCGGTCTCGCCGCGGATCACGAAGCGATTCACCGTGGAATCGTTGAGCTTGCCCACGCGGTTGAGCGCAACGATCTCCGGCCTTGCACTGGCATAATCGGCAGGATTGGGGCACTTCGGCGGAGCAGGCGCAGGCGTTTGAGCGGGAGGCAGGCTGGAGGCATTGGGCCTCGCCGGGGCTTTCGGTCCGGGCGAAGCCGAGAGCAGCTTGCGCAAGATGAGGTCGGGCGTGCCGGGCCTGAGGGCCAGTGCCTTCGTGATCTCGTCGTCGGCCGCGCCGTTCTCGATGAGCAACGCGTAGACGGCATCGGAGAACTGGGCGCCGGCGTTGTCGATCAGGGCGAGGCGGACCGCGCGCGTGCCATGCGTGACGAGCGCCTCGGCCACGGCCGGTTCGATCCGATCACGGCGCGAGATCGCGAGTTGATGTGCTTCGTTGCACGATTTCGCGACCGCCGTCAGGTCGTCGGTTGAGAGCGCCAGCGATTTGAGCAGGAGAGGGCACGCGACATCAGGGTCGTCGTGGGATGCCAGATGTCGCAACGTGTGTTGCGGGGCAACATGGAGGGCAGCAAGTGTCTGGCTCAGTTGAGCCAGCGCGCCAGGTGGGACGCGCTCCGTCAGCCGAAGCAGGACCCCATCGACCACGTTGACCAGCAATTCCTGAGGCCTGTCGCGGCTGGACGTGAGCAGACGAACGATGCCCGACAGGATACGGGCGCAGCGATCCGGCGGACATGCTGCAACCGCGTCTTCCAACTCGACAAGAATATCGGCAGGCGAATTTGCCATCATGGCAGGGCCTGTACTCAAAAGACTACAACAAATGAACGGATGGTATTTCGCGCCAAAGTTGTTAATTAAATCTGTAGAGTTTGATCCTTAGGGTATTGACGCACCTTCTAAATCGCTGGAAATGATATCGAAATTTGGCAGGATACGAAGCGTTGGCCAGTCCTGCGAATTCGGTCCTCGCCAATAGATTGTAAGACGTTAGGATACGATTCCTTCGCGGTAGCGGGCAACCGGAAGGGGAGAAACCGATCCGGTACTGCCGCTGGATGGGTCCCATCTCGCGGCGTTTTTTTCATTTGGTCATGACCAGAGTTGATGATGCGCCGGGATTGGCGCCAAAGATATTTCGCTTTTCGGACGTCGATGAGTATCGCAGTTCGATCCGCGGCCTGAATGTCGAGTTTACGCCGTTGGTGCGAAGGATTGCTGCCGAGCAGATCATCCTGGGTCTGCCCGGCTGCGACGTGAACGTCACGCGCGCCTTTCCGCGAGTGGTTGACGCACAGCTCGCTGCCGATTGCACCGCGATCGGGTTTACGATGGACGATAGCGAGGTGCCCATTCGCTTCAACGGCGCGCGGCAAGATCGCTCCGTCATCGTCATCGGCGATGGCGGTTCCGCCTACAACACCGTCGAGGAAGTGCAGCGGCAAATCGCCTCGCTCGTGTTCAGGCCGCGCGTGACGGACCGTGGCTGGCCGGAAGCGCGGTCGAGCTTCAAATTGTTCGAGACCAGCACGGTCGCCCTCCACCGGCTGCGACGTGTCGTCACCGAGGTCGTGGCGGCCGCATACGAGCCGATCGACGTTGCCGAAGTGTCGTTGAAGGCGACGGCGATGCGGGAATCCCTGATCGTCGCGGTCGATGCGGCGATGGCCGACGTCGCTTCGGCCCGCTGGACGCAGTGGCCCAATGACGAGCGCAACTTCAAGATGTTTCAGCAGATCCGCGCGTTGCTGTCGGACGATCTCGCCCAACCGATCTACAGCGAAGAGATCGCGCGCAAGCTTGGCCTGTCGGTCCGCACCATGCATGACGTGGTGCGGCGCTATCGCGGCATGAGCCTGCATCGATATTTGCGCCTGCGTCGCCTGTGGCTGGTGCGCCAGCGGCTGCTCGCCGGCGCCGAGAGCGTCAAGGCCGTCGCGCTGGCATTCGGATTCTGGCACCTGTCTGATTTCGCACGAAGCTATCGCGACCAGTTCGGCGAGACGCCGTCAGAGACGCTTGAATTCGGGCGAAAGCGATAACGCCGCAATTCGGGGGAGACCCCTCTCGCCGTTTTGTGCTAGCCTTCCGTCCATGAGCAATCGCATCCTCGTCCTCTACGGTTCCTACCGTTCCGACCGCATGGGCATCCGCCTTGCGAATTTCGTCATCGATCGCCTGCGCAGCCGCGGCGAGGACGTCGAGTTCATTGACGCCAAGGCAATCGGGTTGCCGATGCTCGACCGCATGTACAAGGAATATCCAAAAGGCACAGCGCCCGAAGCGCTGGAAACGCTGGCCGGGCAGATCCGTGGCGCCGACGGCTTTATCTTCGTCACCGGCGAATATAATTGGGGCATTCAGCCCGGCCTCAAGAACCTCACGGATCACTTTCTGGAGGAATGGTTCTGGCGGCCGGCCGCGATCGTGAGCTATTCCGCCGGTCGCCTCTCCGGTGCGCGCGCCTCGACCGCCTGGCATGGAACGCTGTCGGAGATGGGCATGGTGGTGATCTCGAGCACCATCGGCGTCGGGCCGATCGCGCAGACGCTGTCCGCCGAAAGCGAGCCGATCGGCGAGGGCGGGAAGGCGCTGGAGCGCGCGTTCCCGCGCTTTGCCGATGATCTCGCCTGGTGGATCGAGGCGGCCAAAGCGCAGCGGGCGCGCAAGGCACCGCCGTATTGATGGAAGCGCATCGGAATTCGGCGTTTTTGCCGCGACTTGAGGCCATACGTGGGTACGCGGCCCTCTCAGTGCTTGCGTTTCACGCCTGCGCGCATTCCTGGGACATCATCGCCACCGGAATGGCGCCGGTCGTCGTCTTCTTCGTGCTCAGCGGGTTCCTGCTCGCCCGATCGCTTGATCGCGATCCTGATCCGATCACCTTCGTGCGCCACCGGCTGTTCAGGCTGCTGCCGGCCTCAATCGCGACGGTCCTGCTGCTGACGTTGGCCCATCAGAGCTTCGGCTTCTACATGGGCTTGACGCCGCCATCGTTCGACCGGCTCAACGTTATCCTCAATTCGCTTCTCATCAAGAGCGACATCAACGGCGTGATGTGGTCCCTGACCGTGGAGTGCGTCGCGATTCCGGTGATCCTGATGTCCCATGCTCTGCTGAGGCGTCATGGAACGATGCCCGTGTGGTTCTTGGTCGTCATTCTCGTCGCGCTCTCGTTCTGGGGACCCTACGTGCACCTGCTGGAGGGCGCCACCAATCTTGCGCCGCTTTATGCCTTTATCGTCGGCCTGCTTCTGCAATCGGGCGGGACCGCTCCGGGCAATGAATCGCAATCGACGCTACGGCCGTCTCGGGCGACCGTGGTCGCCTCCGCTGCGTTTGGCGTCATGTTCATCGTCGCGGTTCGCAAGCAGACCGCGGTCACGATTGGGTTCGAAACTCTTTGCGCGTCGGTGCTCGTGGGCCTTGCGGCCTTCGGTCCACGGACGCTGGCCGTCCTGCGGCCGTTCGATGTCGATGTCGTTCGGTTCTACGGGCGAATATCTTACAGCTTCTATCTTTTGCACGTGATCGGACTTGCGATTGCGGTCCGGCTGCTGCCGTTCGACCAGCAACCGGTCGCACGCGCAGCGATCCTGTTCGTGGCGGCGTTGTTGATCACGACGCCGGCGGCGTGGCTGATGTGGCGCTTCGTCGAAGTGCCTTTCGTCGACGTCGGCCGCAGGCGGATGGCGATGGAATCCGCCTGAGGCCGTCGTCCGCTACGCCGCCCTGACTTCACCGAGGAAGCGGTCGAACTGGCTGGCGAGGTCGCGCGACTGGGTCGAGAGCTGTTCGGCGGCACCCAGCACGTCCCTCGCGGCGCTACCTGTGTCGTCGGCGGCGCGCTGTACACCCGTGATGTTGGAGCTGACCTCCTGGGTGCCGCGGGCGGCCTCCTGAACGCTGCGGGAGATCTCCCTGGTCGCCGAGCCCTGTTCCTCGATGGCGGCGGCTATCGCCGTGCCGATCTGGTCGATCTCGGCGATGACGTCGGCGACGTTTCGGATCGCGGTGACGGTTTGGTCGCTCGCGGTCTGGATCGCCGTGATCTGCTCGGAGATTTCGGTGGTGGCCTTGGCGGTCTGGCCGGCCAAGGATTTCACTTCGGATGCGACCACGGCAAAGCCGCGGCCGGCGTCGCCGGCACGGGCGGCCTCGATGGTGGCGTTGAGCGCCAGCAAATTGGTCTGCTCGGCGATGCTCTGGATCAGCGTGACGACGTCGCCGATCTTCTGCGCGCCCTCGGCGAGCGCACGCGCGGTGTCGCCGGTGCGGCGGGCGTTGTCGACGGCGCGGGTCGCGATCTCCGTTGATTGCGCAACCTGACGGCCGATCTCGGCGATCGATGAGCTGAGCTCTTCCGTTGCGCTTGCAACCGTCTGCACGTTGGTCGAGGTCTGCTCGGAGGCGGCGGCGACAATTGCGGCCTGGCTGTTGGTCTGGGCGGCCGTCGAGGTCATCGACTGCGCGGTGCTCTCCATCCTGGAGGACGCCTGCGACAGGCCGCCGACGAGCTCGGTGACCTTGGCCTCGAATGCGCGGGTCAGTTCGTCAAGCGCCTGGGCGCGTCGCATCTTGCCGTCGTTCTCGGCCTGCTTCTCGGCGGCGAGCCTGTCGGCGCGGATCATGTTGTCCTTGAACACCTGGACGGCAGTGGCCATCGCCCCGATCTCGTCGGAGCGTTCGGCGCCGGGGATTTCTGCGGCAACGTCGCCGTCGGCGAGCCGCGCCATCCGCGTCGTCAGGCTGACGATCGGGGCGCAGACGCGGCGGCGGACCATCACGACGAGGCCGACGCTGGCGATCAGCACGGCGAGCAGGCCGACGAGTGCGATGGTGAAGCTTACGCGCGCGGTGGCGGATGCGCCGGCAAGGATCTGCTCGGCGTTGTCGTAGAAGGCGTCGCGGACGCCGATGATTGACCCCAGGCCGCGTTGCGATCCAACGTAGAAGGTCTCGACGTCGATTTCGTATTTGCCACTCGCCGCGCCGTCCTTGACGAGCTTCAAGTCACGGCCGAAACCTTCCACATAGACCGAGTTCAACGTCTCCAGCGACGCAGCGACGTTGGCGGGCGTGGTCGGATTGCCGCGCAATTCCATCAGCGAGATCACGAGCTGGTCGTTGCGGCCCTGCATGCGGGCGACGTCGACCTTCTCGGCATCGGTCGCGACCTTCTTGCCGCCGACGAGGTTCTTGTGCATGCTGGCATTGAGGCCGCCAATGTCGCGCAGCGTCATCGCGATGTTGGCGTAATTGGCCTGGCGGTAGGCATCGCCATTGAGGATCGCCATGCGGCGCACCTGCTCGTTGAGCAGCACGGTCACGCCGTTGTTGAGCACGGCATTGTCGGCGACGATCTTCCTGGCTGCATCCTTGCGTGCGTCCGCCGGCCCCGCGATCGCCTTGTCGATGGCCTCGCGCAAGCCGGTGAGCTTCGCATTGATCGCGTCGATGTTGCCGCCGATGGTGTTGCCGTCGTCGAACGAGCCGGGCAGCTCCTTGCGCAGGGCGTCCATCTTGTCGCGTGCGCCGTCGGTCTGCTTGCGCAGCTTGTCGTGTTCGCTCAGCTGGCCCGGGTCGACGGTTGCGGGTCCGTAGAGGATGTTGGTGGCGAAGCCGCGCTCGGGGTTGAGATAGCGCGGGATGTCGCTGACGGCGCGGACGATCGCGAGCCGGCCCTGTGCCTCCGTGATCCGCTCCATCGTCTGGTACTTGGTGACGGCGACGTAGACGGCGAGCCCGCCGCCAACGGTCGAGAGCGAGACGATGGCCGTGGTCAGCAGCGTACCGATTTTCATGAACGATCCGGCAATTTGGGACGGGCGGAGAATGATTTTTCTCGGGAAAAGTAAGGCGAGCCCGTTAAGCGCGGGTTTACGCTGTGTGCGCTGGCAGTTGTGCCGGCCAGGTCTTTCGATCGAAGGCTGCGAGGGCTGAGAGGACTTCCGCGCGAAAAGGCGGGCGGTGGGCTCTTGCGAAGTGCTCAAGATGGCAAATACGGTTATATGATACCTCAAACTTTCTTGCCGGCCGTGATTATGCCTAACTTTTGGCTCCCAATATGCTAGCTGGTAGAGAGTCTCCGGGTGGGGTTGGGTCCCCCGGAGGTCGATTTGGGGATCTGATGGTTTCCGACCGCGCAAGCGTCGAGGGGCAGTTGTCGCGCCGCCGTGTTGGGCGTGCCGAGACAATATTGCTGTCGATGGCTGCCATCGCGCTGGCGCTGGGCGCTGCGGCATGGGTCGCGGACATGGGCGATTCCACGCCGCTTGTTTCTGCCGCACTGCCGCCGTCCAATACACCGTCATTCGAAGACCGTTTCGCGTCGCTGTCCGGCAATCCGCCCCCGCGCGACCTTGGTCTGCGCACGATGGAACGCTCCGCGCTGAATGCAGTCCAGCTCAAGCTTCGCGACGCCAAGGCGATGCTCGCCCAGAAGCTCCAGGGCGACGACTGGCGCTCGACCCTTGTTGATAACGATCAGCCGGCGACGATCGATGAGCGACGGCCCTCGCAGCGCGCGGACGTCGTCCCAATGCCGCGCTCGCGACCGGTCCAGGCCGATCTCTCCGCCCAGATCGCTTCCAGCCAGGCCTATGCGGACACCAATCCCAGGGTCGACAACCGCAATTTCTTTGAGAAATTCACTGACAAGATCAGGCTGGCCTCGCTGACGCCCGGCGACGGTCTGCTCGGCAGGGCGCCGGATCTCGCCGCGCTGGGCTACGATTCGAAGACGGCGGTCTATGACATCTCGGCCAAGGCGCTTTACCTGCCGAGCGGCGTCGCGATCGAGGCCCATTCGGGCATGGGCGCGCTGATGGACGATCCCGAGCATGTCGACCAGCGCATGGTGGGCGCGACCCCGCCTGCGACGTACGACCTCAAGCCGCGCGAAAAACTGTTCCACGGCGTTCGCGCGCTGCGCATGACCCCGACCGACGGCACCAGCGCACTCGGCCGCGTCGGCCTGCTCACCCACACCTACATGCTTGGGCCGCGCGGGGATTCCAACGGTTGTGTCTCGATCAAGGACTATGATCGCTTCCTCAAGGCCTACGACAATGGCGAGTTCAACCGCCTGGTCGTGGTGCCGAACCTGAAGGATGCGACGACCGCCTCGCAGCGCGCGAGCACCGATTCCTGATCTCTGCCGGGACGGCGGCTGCCGTTTGCCCTTCATTAAGCCGTTGTCGTCCAGAAGCAGCCCATGAGTGATCCACAGAGCTCCGAGACCCCGCTGCGCACGACGTTCAAGATCAAGCTGAACGGTGACACGCTGGCGATCGCGACCGTCGGCCAGGCCTATCAATTCCTCACCAACTTCAAATCCGTCGAGTGGATGGAATTCCGCTCGCTCCATGAGGACGCCGTCCAGGCGCTCGAGGGCGCGGCCGGCAACGCCATGCTCGCGGTCCAGGCGACCAACGCGGTGCGCGCGCTGTTTGTCAGCGCGAAGCTGCTCTGAGGCCGCGGTCCTTTCCTCTCGTCTCGAACCGGCGTCGTTATGGCTGCGACGAAGCCTTGGCGCGCGTACGCGCCATGGAGAGACCACATGGACATTGCCAAATTCATCGCGGGCGTCGATAGCGCTGCCGGAGAAGCGCCAACCGAAGCCGCGCTCGCATCGTTCGAGAAAGCGCTTGGTTGCCGTCTGCCGGATGACTATCGCAGTTTCGTGCTCAACTGCGCCGGCGGCTATTTCCGGGGCTCGGCCGAATTCAACTGGCCGCAAGGGCATTGGGCCGGTGCGATCCAGGAGGTGCTGGGATTAAGAAGCGACAAATGCTCGCTGGTGCGGACGCGACAGACGCCGCAATGGCCAACCGTCGACGAGCTTCTGTGGATCATGAGCGACCACGGCGGCAACCCGATCTGCATGACGATCGACAAGGCTCATTTCGGCCGGATCTGGTTCATCGATCACGAGGTCGCCGAATACGAGCAGCCCTGGACGCTCGCCGAAGCGATGTCCGACAGATGGGGCTACGTCCTGCCGCTCGCACCGACGTTCACCGACTTCATTGCGGGCGTGTACGAGGAAGCTGACTAAGCTCTGGGAACGCTGGCCTTCCCATCCTCCCACGTAACTCCACGGAGAAATTAACCAGCCATTAACCATATCGGCCGCATCGTTAACCATTCGATAACAGGGAACGAGTCGGCCGCCATGGAGGCTGCAGCAAAAGTCCAACGCCAGATGGTGCGCCTTCGCGGGCGCTCCTATGTGGCCTTCGTGTTCGTGCCGACGGTTCCGATCCAGGACTGGCTCCAGGAGATCGACGCCACCATCGCGCGCTCGCCCGGCTTCTTCGCCGGCCGGCCCGTGGTGATCGATCTGTCCTCGGTCGACCTCAGCCGGTCCGGCATCAATCACCTTCTCACCAGCCTTCGGGACCGCAACATCCGTGTGCTCGGGATCGAGGGCGTGGAGGAGGCGCGGCTGACGCCGGCGATGCCGCCGTTGCTGTCGGGCGGACGCAGCTGCGTGATCGAGCCGACCGCACCCAAGAAACCTGAGGCGAAGGCCGAGACCAAGCCGACCTCGCTCTTGCTCGAAAGCCCGGTACGCTCCGGCCAGACCATCATCTTCCCGGAAGGCGACGTGACCATTCTCGGCTCGGTCGGCTCCGGCGCCGAAGTCGTCGCAGGCGGTTCCATCCACATCTACGGCGCGCTCCGCGGCCGCGCCATGGCGGGCGTCAACGGTCACGCGAGCGCGCGCATCTATTGTCAGAAGATCGAGGCCGAACTGCTTGCAATCGACGGGTTTTATCAAACTGCCGACGATATCGACGCGGCCTTGCGCGGCCGGCCTGCCCAAGCCTGGCTCGAGGGCAGCACCATGCGAATTACAGCGCTGAACTGACCAGTCAAGGAGGATATTTCAATGGCCAAAGTTCTGGTCGTCACATCGGGCAAGGGCGGCGTCGGGAAGACCACGACCACCGCCGCGCTGGGAGCTGCGCTCGCGCAACGCGGCGACAAGGTTGTTGTGGTCGATTTCGACGTGGGCCTGCGCAACCTCGACCTCGTGATGGGTGCCGAACGCCGCGTGGTGTTCGACCTGATCAACGTGGTGCAGGGCGTCGCGAAACTCCCGCAGGCACTGATCAAGGACAAGCGGCTGGAGAATCTCTGGCTGCTGCCGGCCTCGCAAACCCGCGACAAGGACGCGCTGACGGAAGAGGGCGTGGCCAAGGTCATCGCGGACCTGCGCAGCCGTTTCGACTGGGTGATCTGCGATAGCCCGGCCGGCATCGAGCGCGGCGCCTCCATGGCGATGCGCTTTGCCGACGAGGCCGTGATCGTCACCAATCCGGAAGTCTCATCGGTGCGCGACTCAGACCGCATCATCGGCATGCTCGATTCCAAGACCGTGCGGGCCGAAAAGGGCGAACGCGTCGAGAAGCACATTCTCATCACCCGCTACGATCCATCCCGCGCCGCGCGCGGCGAGATGCTGACCATCGACGACATCCTCGAAATCCTGGCAACGCCTCTGCTCGGCATCATCCCGGAGAGCCAGGACGTGCTGCGAGCCTCCAACGTCGGCACCCCGGTGACGTTGTCCAATGCCGAAGGCGCACCCGCGCGGGCCTATATCGATGCCGCGCGCAGGCTCTGCGGCGACACCGTCGCCATGCAGGTGCCGACCGAGCGCAAAGGCTTCATGGATCGTCTGCTGCGACGGAGGGCGGCATGAGCATGGGTCTGCTCCGGCTTCTCCGTGGCAACAAGGCGTCTGCTCCCGTCGCTCGCGAACGGCTGCAGATCCTGCTTGCGCATGAACGCGGACTGCGTGGCCAGCCCGATCTGCTCGGTGTGCTGCGCGAGGAAATTCTCGCCGTCGTCTCCAAGCACGTCACGCTGGATCCGACCAAGGTGATCGTGCGGCTCGAGCGCGGCGACGAGGTCTCGACCCTCGAGGTCGATATCGAAGTGCCCAACGATTTCGAGCCCAAGAGAGTGGCAGTCGGGTAGGGGTGCCCGGCCAGTCTTTGGGGTGGGTGAGAAGGCGGTCCGCTGGGCACAGCGGGCCGCCTTCTATCATTTGGATGGTCAAGAGCCGATGTGATCGGCGACGGACGGAACGAGCGTTGCGGCAAAATCGTTGGCGGAGACCGCGGAGCGCCGACGGCGGGTGCCGCGGTGACCACAAACGGAGAGCGCCCCATGATGTCCGAGGTCCAGGTCCACACCGTCGCGCGGCAGATGCTGGAACAGCATGGTTTTGCGGCGATCGCGAAGGCTTCCGAACAGGCGCAGGCCTGTGAGGGCCGCGGGGAGGCCGATGACGCCAGGGAGTGGCGCCACATTGCCGACGCCATGAAAATCATGCGCGGGCCGCATCAGGGCTGATGTCCCGGGATCCCAGCCCGTCAGCCCGGGTCGGTTCCGTCTTTGATCATATCGAGCACGCGGCCTGCCAGCGCCTCGACGACGAACGGCTTGGTCAGCACCTGCATGCCCGGCGCGAGTTGGCCGTTTCCGATGATCGCGTTCTCGGCATAGCCGGTGATGAACAGCACCTTCAGTGATGGCCTGGTCCCGCGCGCCGCATCTGCGAGCTGGCGGCCGTTCATGCCGCCGGGCAAGCCGACGTCGGTGATGAGCAGGTCGATGGTGGCGTCCGATTGCAGGATGTTCAGTCCGGTCGGGCCGTCATGTGCCTCGATGACGTTGAATCCGATCTCGTCCAGCGCATCGGTCAACAGCATGCGGATCGACGGCTCGTCGTCGACGATCAGGATGGTGTGGCTCGCCTCCGGGCGCGCCGCGTTTTTCGTTGTCAGCGCTGAAGGCTTTTCAGCCTCTTTGCCATAATGACGCGGCAGATAGAGACACATGGTGGTGCCCTGGCCGACCTCGGAATAGATCCGCACCTGGCCGCCGGACTGGCGTACGAATCCGTAGACCATCGAGAGGCCAAGGCCAGTGCCCTGGCCCATCGGCTTGGTGGTGAAGAACGGATCGAAGGCGCGCTCGATCACGTCGGGCGCCATGCCGACGCCGGTGTCGGTGACGCAGAGCGAAACATACTGTCCGGGCTCGAGATCGCGTTCGCCCGCGCCATGCTCGTCGAGCCAGCGATTGGCGGTTTCGATGGTGATGCGGCCGCCTTGCGGCATCGCGTCGCGGGCATTGATGCAGAGGTTGAGCAGGGCGTTTTCAAGCTGCGATGCATCGATCAGCGTTGCCCACAATTCGCCTGCGGTGACAACCTCCAGCGCGATCTCGGGCCCGACGGTGCGGCGGATCAATTCTTCCATCCCCGTCACGAGCCGGTTGAGATCGGTTGGCCTTGGATCGAGCGTCTGCCGCCGCGAGAAAGCGAGTAGCCGGTGTGTAAGCGCGGCCGCGCGCCGGGCCGCGCCTTGCGCAGCGGCCACGTAGCGGTCGACCTCCTTGACGCGGCCCTGGCTCAGCCGCGTCTGCAACAGTTCCAGCGAGCCGGTGATGCCGGTGAGCAGGTTGTTGAAGTCATGTGCGATGCCTCCGGTCAGCTGGCCGACCGCTTCCATCTTCTGGGACTGGCGCAGCGCCTCCTCGGCCTGACGCAGGCGCTCCTGTTCCTGGAGACGTTCCGTGACGTCGTAGACGAACTGGTAGGCGCCGACGAGCTGACCGTCGCCATCGTGCAGGCAATTGAAGCGCATTTCGTAGGATCGGCGGGCGCGGCCGGGATCGCCGAATTCGGCGATCTCGACGAACTCCTTGCCCGCAAGGGCCTTGGACCAGATGGCATGGATGGCGTCGCGGTGCTCGGGTTGATCCTCAAGGAGTTCAAGCATGTTGTCACCGACCTTCGGCATGATACCGAAAATACGGTGAAATTCCTGGGCGGACGCGCTGTTGATCGCAAGCCAGCGGAAGTTGGGGTCGACGACTTGCACGAAGGCATTGGTGCCCTCGACGATGTCGGCCATCAGCTTGCGCTCGGCCAGAGCCGCGACCACCCGCGCTTCCAGGTTTTCGTTGAGCTGTTGCAGGGCCTCTTCGGCGCGCTTGCGCTTGGTGATGTCCTGGAACAGCACGGCAACCTGCTTGCGGCTGGCCGGCTCGACCCGGAAGGCGGCCAGTTCGAGGTAGCGTCCGGTCGCGACCAGCTCGCGCTCGAAACGGATCGGTACGCCGGTGCGCAGGACGCCGCCATACAGCTCGACCCAGCCGTCGGCTTCATCAGGGACCATCTCGCGGACCTTCTGGCCGACCACATCAGGAATGCCGGCATGCTGGGTGTAGGCGGGATTGGCCTCGATATGGATATAGTCGCTGAGCGGGCCGTGCGGACCGTCGAAGAACTCGATGATGCAAAAGCCTTCGTCGATCGAGTTGAACAGCGTGCGGTAACGCTCCTCGCTTTCGGCGAGCGCGGATTCCGCCCTTTGCCGCTCGGTGACGACGGCGCTCCGCTGCGCCTTGAGGCGTGCGTTTTCCTCCTCAAGCGCCTTCAGGCGGCGTTGCAGCTCCTCAAACTCGATCGAATCCACAAGCGCTCGCGGGGTTGCGTGTCCAGGTGCTCCTCAGCCCTGCCTCCGACACTTTAGCGGGCCTACGCACCGCGGCAAGCAAGCTGCCCGGGCTCAACCCTGACTAGGCCGGCCGGTTCCCGCTCGGTCTCCGCGGCCTACCGCTCGCCCTGGTCGGCGCCTTGCGTCACCTGCTTGCGCTGCGTCTGGGGCTGCGCACGCTCCCCCGCCTCCTTGCACGGGAGTTGCTGCCACGATCCATCGGCCGCCTGCTGGTAGGCGCTGCAGGATGATGAGGTCGCCTTGTCCTCGCCCTTCGGGGCGTCGGAGTTCCTCGCCAGGGCTGGGGCCGCCAGCACGGCGCTCACCGCAAGCGCGCCGGCGAAGACGAGATCAAGTGTCCGCATGGGGGTCTCCTGATGAAAGAGGGTTCTCCTGATGGAAGATGCCCGCATGCTCGCCAGGAATGTGACGATTCTGTGCCGCGACGACGATTCCGCCGCGCCGTGCTTAACAGCTGAACCGTGCCCAAAGCGCGATGAGATCTGGATGACTCGTCATCGCGCTTTAGATTGTTGTTTGCGCATGATCTTTCCGGAAAACCGCTTCGCACTTTTCCGGATCATGCTTTAGCCGCCCTTGCTGCGGATCAACCCGGCAAGATTGGCCTTCTGCTTTTCGCACCAATTGCTCATGCCGAGCCGGCGCTGGTCGAGATCGGTCGTCTGCGTTGCGACCGCGACCTCTGCCATGATGTCGTCCGACTGCTTCTCGCCCATCTTGCCGCCGGTGTGCATCCAGGCAATGGCCTTGCGCACCTGCTCGGTGGTGCCGTCGGGCAGCTGCATCTGCTGCGCCTTCTGCACCAGATCCGGATAGGCCACGTCCGTGCCCGGGCACTCGACCTTGGCGGCAAAGGCCTGCAAGACCATCGTCACGTAGTTCGAGCGTGTGTGGTCGTCAGCGGCTCGGGCTGAGGTTGCGATCAGCAGCAGGCCTGCCATCAGTAACGGGGCGCGCATTCCCAGGGTCCTCCTCATTTTTTGAGGAGGCTACCGTCCTGCGGGCCGCTCCGCAATGGTGCGGGGGCCCGATTGCCGCCTGTTCGTGCGGTGCGGGAGCCTAGCGGCGCCAGGCCGGCACAGGATCGAGCGGCGTGCGATAGACCTCGTTGTGATCGCGATCGGTGACGCGCACGGCGCAACCCTTTCGCTGCAACTCAGGCTTCACTTGCGACAGCTCACTCGCCAATTGAACGGCGCGATCTGAAGCGACCTCGATATCTTCGAGGATGATTCCGCCCTGGTTCTTGAACTCTTCACCGTCAACGAGATCGAAGGAGTAGTACGGCATCCGAATTCCCCGGTGTGACGATCCAAATCTTCACAAGAAGGCTTCAACCGAAGCCTTCAACGCATGCTGGATATCGTACCACTGAGTCGATCTCCAACCGATGAACGGAGCGCGCAATCTCTGTGCGTATGGCGCAGAAATGATGTGCAGCATTCCAACGCGTTAAGATTTTATTAAATATGTTCGCCTGATCATGAGGCATTGGAATTGCAGCAGAACCGGGCTCCGGGAACCGGCAGCTGCAAGAGAAGGCCGGCGGCATAGATCCCGACGGCCTTTTCTCTTTACGCCCTGAGACGCCTGACCGTAGTAACATCACCGTAGTCGTACGGTCTCAGATCACGGCATCGAGTCGGGCAGCTTGCGTCGTCGATTGATGCGGCTCTAGTGCAACGGCATCGGTGGACGCACGACAGGTCCGTCATCATCGGCAACGGCTTGCGTCGTCGCGACCGGTGGTGCCACCGGCGGTGGCACCGCGGCAGCCTGTGACGGCGGCGCGAGCGGCGTGGGCGAGTAAGCCGGCATGTAGGTGTGCGACACCACGGGCTTCGGTTTGCGAACCGGCGGCGGCAGCGGCGCCGGAGCGTGCGGTTGAATCGCCGATACGCGCGCGGGCAAATTGATCGGTGGTTTTGCTTCGGCTGTCGGCTTCGGTGTTGATGGCTTCGCCACCTCGCGGACCATCTGCTCCTGACCTGCCTTCAGCTCCGCAATGTTGGCCTTGAGCTGCTCGATTTGCCGCGCCATCGCCGCGATGTCGCGCGTCATCGATTCCACCGATGGTGCGGCGACGACGGGCTGTGTCGTGGCAGGCGCAGGTGCTGCGGCGGCGCTCTGCGCCGCAGGCGCTGGTGCCGACTGATCGGCAGCCTGATCCTGCGCAACGGGTGGGGCGGCTTGCGCGGACGGGCCAGGCGCCGTCGGCGATGACGACGGCAGCAGCGATGCCAATGACGGTACCCATTGGGCGAGCATCTGCGTCGCGGTGTCGCCGTGTTGCTCCCAGGCAATGGTGGCGGCGGCGCTGCCGCCTGCAAACAGGAACGTGACGAACGCGCCGCGAAGCCACTTGCCCGCGGCGGATCGCCGCTCGCGGTTGCGACCGTCGTCCGCCGTTACGCGCACCGCGGTATCGACCGAGGGCGCCGCTGCCTTCGGCTCCAGCGCTTGCGGCTCCAAGGCTTGCGGCTCCAAGGCTTGCGGCTCCAAGGCTTGCGACTCCAAGGCTTGCGGCTCGGGACCGGGATTGACCCTTGGCTCCAGATTGATGGCGGGCGCCGGCGCGAACTTCGGCTCCGGACGCGTCGTCAATTCTGGCGCAAGCGTTGGCGCTTCGCTGCCGACGCGCGAGGCTCTGATCACGTCAGGCGAAATTTGCACGGCGTCGTGCGGATCGTTGTCCTTCATCGTGTCCTTCACGATCTCATCGACGATTTGCCGGCTGTTCAGCATCGCGAGCATCGCAGCTCCTTTGACCCCTCGGTCGTTCGCATTGGCGCGAGCCGATTGTTGCGTGAGCCGATCCAGATCTGATCAGGTCGGCCCGATGTCGCACGAGTCCAGCCGGGTTTGACCAAAGCAAGGCGAGGGAGTGGAGAGATCGCGACCGTCTTCCGCCCCTGTGGTGATGGAACCAGCCGCGCCGAACACGGCCACATGTTCCGCACTGCCTTTTTTTCAGCACGATTTGCGCCCCATCTGATCCCGCTGGGGGCGCTGCTAACCGCTATCGGGGGCCGGCGGTGCCAAGACTCTCAATCGCACTTTTCGTTGCCGCCTTGCTGCCGCTCGGCGGCTGCATGCAGGCGACATTGTCGCCATCGACCGACGCGAGCATGACGCCGCGAGATCGGCAATTGTTGGCGAACGCGCCTTATGCCCAGGCGAACGTGCCGGAGCAATATCTCCGCCATATCGTCGATTATCCGCGCAAGGAGCAGCCGGGTACGATCCTGGTCGATACCGATGCGCGCTACCTCTATTACGTGCTGCCCGATGGCAAGGCGATCCGCTATGGCGTCGCGGTCGGCGAAGAGGCGATGGCCTTCTCGGGCGTCGCGCGTGTCGGCCGTCTGGCGGAATGGCCGGATTGGGTGCCGACCCCGGAAATCCAGGCGCGGCTTGGGCCCTATCCGGCGCGCGTGCCTGGCGGTCCCGCCAATCCACTCGGCGCACGTGGCATTTATCTCTACGCCGGCAACAAGGACACGCTCTATCGCATCCACGGTACCAACCAGCCGGAATATATCGGGCAGGCGATCTCGTCGGGTTGTATCCGGATGCGCAACGAGGACGTGATCGATCTGTTCGACCGGGTGAAGCTCAACGCGACCGTCGTGGTGCTACCGCCGGGGCAGAACGCCCAGATCGACTCGGGACCGAGCTGGCACGGGTGAAGCGTGCGGCGCTTGCCGACAATTTTAGGCATTGTCTTGCGCGCGCCGTAATGCTTCGCGTCTAACGTGCAGCGAGCAAGGGGTTGCTCGCATGTATCTCGTCAAGAATTCGCCGCGCGCGCTGTTCGCTGCGCTCGTTCCACTCGCCATCGTCGAAGCGGTGTTGATGGTCTTCGCCGTCGCCGGCGGGCAGGTGACCGATCCCGAAGGCGTGCCGTCGCCGGATCAGATCCTGATATTCTACGCGGGCCGCATGGCGATCAATGCGGCCTTCCTGTTCGCCGGGCATATCGTGCTGCGGCAGTGGACGATCTCGAGCCGGCTCGCTTATGGCCTCATGGGCGGCGTCATGGCGGCCGCCAGCTACGGCATTGCAATACGCAATCACCTCCAGCTTGCTGCGCCCGGTGATGGCGCGGTGGTGACGATGGGCCTGCTGCCAACCATTGCGGGGATGATCGGCGGATTCCTCTATGGACAGTTCGCGGGGCTCAGCCCTGTTGCCGTCGCCGCTGGCACGCCTTCAAGGGCGAACGAACCTGCAATGCCGCCGCCGTTGGTTTTTGACGGACCGGTCCGGGTGCGCACCTCGGTCGCAGGCATCGCGATCGCAGCGCTGATGCCGACCGTGCTCGCGACGCTGTTGCCTTACACGCTTCTGCCCCTCTTGATGAACGGCTTTGCGGACAAGAGCACCGCGCACATCTTCGCGGCCGTGATCCCGGCACAGACGTTCCTGGTGATGCTGGTGATCTCGGTCATTCCTGCGACCATCTTCATGATCTGCGTGCATCATGTCGCGCGGGCGATGGACCGCCGCAGCGCCTGGCAATATGCGGCGATCGGCGGCGTTGCGGCATTTGCGTGCGCGCTGCTGCTCGCGTTCGCTGTGCCGCTGCTCGCCGTGCTGACGGTACCGGCCGCATTTTGCGGCGCGGTCATGGGAGCGCTCTATCGCCGCTTCGCCGGCCTCGAGCCGTTGCCGCTGCCCGAGGCGGTGATCGCAACCGATCCGAACGCTTTGGTCGGAGCCGATCATCCGTCGCGGCATCGGCACGGCGTCATTCTCAACAACTAGGCGCTCCGGGTGGACACATGAAAAGCGTTGCTGCGATTGGCGCGGGCATGGTGATCGCGGCGGCTGCCGCGCTCTGGTTCGCGACGGGGCCCGTGGTGGTGACAACAGAGGTCCGGCCACTCGCGGTGAACCCGAATTTGCTGGTATTCCAGCAGGTCCCGTCGAAATTCGACGGCAAATGAGCCAGCGCAGCCCGACCCGCATCTGAGCCGCCAAAGGTGAATTGCTTCACAAACGTTTTACTGCTGTTGTGCTATGCCTCCATGGCTCGTTGCCATTGGAGGCATCATGCAAAATTTCAATGATCAATTTGATGAGAACGATCGCACCATCGTGCGCAAGTGGCGTTTGGCCACGCTCGGCTTCTACGGATCGATCCTGGCCGGACTGCTCGTGTACGTGGCGCTGCACGCGAACCCGGGCGTGAACTACGCCTCGGTCGATTCCGCGGCCCATGCCAAGCTTGCGGGCGCGTCGGGCAGCGACGCGCGTACGCCGTTCCGACCTTAGTCCTCGGGCCGAGCGACGCGCCATTGCAACGTCGTGGCTGTGCCATTGGCTTCGCCCGGCGCCTTGTCGGCCACCGAGGTGTAGAGCGGACGGTAGCGGAAGGCCCACATCTTGCTGCCGTCATTGCGGGTGATCGGCGTGAAATCGCCGGTTGCCTGGGCATTCGCGGGAGCAGCCAACGGAATCCAGGCCTCGGCGCATTTGCCGTCACAGCTCGACGTCTTGCCGCTGGTGTCACGCTCATAGAAGTAGAGCGTCATGCCCTTGAGATCGACGAGCTTGGGGCCCTGCTTGGTCAGAACATAGCGCGCGGGTGCGGGTGCCGCTTCCGCCTTCGGCGCAGGGGCTTCGCCACCACCGCCACCATGGCCATTGGCGAGTGAGTGACCGGTGGTCAGCGCGATGACTGCGGCAGCAATGACGAATCTGAACATCCGAAGGCTCCAAACCGGCAAAGTTAATCGCGCGTTAAGCGCCGAATGAGGGTGACGGTAGCAGCCGAAGGTTAGTTCCAGGTTTCGCAGGTCTGCGACATCTACGTATCCGGGAACCGGTCATGCCTGAATTTCGCGCAACGGGGCGCGGCTGAGCTCGTTGCCGGCGGCGATGGCCTTGCGCAACAGCCGCATCAGTTCCTCGCCTTCCTTCGCGCTGAGGCCCCGCAGCATGATCGCTTGCGCGGATTCGACCGCCGGCGTGATCTTGCGCAGCACGCGGCGGCCCTCATCGGTGATTTCGAGCTCGCGGGCGCGGCGATCGCGGCTTGAGGCGCGGCGCTCGGCGAGGCCCTTCTGCACCAGGCGATCGACGACGCCGGTGATGGTCGTGCGGTCATAGGCGATCAGTCCGGCGAGCGTGACCTGGTCCAGTCCCGGATTGGCCTTGATGGTCGCAAGCGCCGCGTACTGCACCGGGGTCAGGTCGAAGCCGGCTTCGCCGACCTCGGCCAGGAATACCGCCACCGCGATCTGTTGAAATCGCCGCGCAAGATGTCCGGGCATGTCGTTGTTGTCTTTCACCGAATTCTCCTCGAGGGCGGGCACGGTGGACGATCGTTGACGAGTATACTGATAGTCAGTATACTGATCAATATCGAACGAGACGTCAACCGGAGAAGTGCTCATGCAATTCCATCTCAATGGATTCCAGCCGGGCGACCCCGAGATCGCCGATCCTGCCGAGCGTGTTCAGGCTCCAGGCGCTGCGGGCGCGGTCCCTGGCGAGGTGGATGTCCTCATCGTCGGCTGTGGCCCTGCAGGCCTGACGCTAGCCGCCCAGCTCGCGCAATTCGGCGACATCAAGACCTGCATCGTTGAGCAGAAGCCGGGCCGGCTCGCGATCGGCCAGGCCGACGGCATCGCCTGCCGCACCATGGAGATGTTCCACGCCTTTGGTTTCAGCGAGCGCGTGCTGAAGGAAGCCTATTGGGTCAACGAGACCACGTTCTGGAAGCCGGATGGGCAGGCTCCGGAGAAGATCGTCCGTAGCGGCCGGGTGCAGGACGTCGAGGACGGGCTGTCGGAATTCCCCCATGTGATCCTCAACCAGGCTCGCATCCATGACGGCTTTCTCGACGTCATGCGCAGGTCACAGGCCAAGCTAGAGCCCTACTACGGAAGGCGTCTGCTCGACCTGCAAGTCGATCCGGCCGCCGGTGCCGCCGATCATGCGGCGACCGTACGTCTCGAACGCGTCGATGGTGCGAACGCGGGCAAGATCGAGACGGTCAAGGCGCGCTATGTCGTTGGTTGCGACGGCGCACGCAGCACGGTGCGCAAATCGATCGGCCGCGAGCTGCATGGCGATTCCGCCAACCACGCCTGGGGTGTGATGGACGTGCTCGCGGTGACCGATTTCCCAGATATCCGTTTCAAGTCGCTGATCCAGTCGGCGAAGGACGGCAGCCTCCTGATCATTCCGCGCGAGGGCGGCTACATGGTTCGCATCTACGTGGAGCTTGCAAAGCTCGACGCTGGCGAGCGGGTCGCCAACCGCAACATCACCGCTGACGATGTCATCGCGAAGGCGAGGCGGATCCTGAAGCCATACGCGCTTGAGGTGAAGGAGATCGCCTGGTGGTCGGTCTATGAGATCGGCCAGCGCCTGACCGACAAGTTCGACGATGTGCCGGAAGCCGAGATCGGCACGCGACTGCCCCGCATCTTCATCGCCGGCGATGCCTGTCACACCCACAGCCCGAAGGCCGGGCAGGGCATGAACGTTTCGATGCAGGACGCCTTCAATCTCGGCTGGAAGCTCGCGGCCGTTCTCCGCAAGCAGTGTGCGCCGAGCCTGCTGCACTCCTATTCGGCCGAGCGGCAGGCGGTGGCGAAGGAACTGATCGACTTCGATCGCGAATGGGCAGGGATATTGGCTTCGGCGGCCAAGGCCGGCGGTGCCGATGCCGCCAAGACGCAGGACTATTTCGTCAGGCACGGACGCTATACGGCGGGCACGGCGACGCACTACACGCCGTCGATCCTCACCGGCTCATCCTCGCATCAGCATCTCGCGCGAGGTTTCGTCATCGGCAAGCGCTTCCATTCCGCGCCGGTCATCCGGCTGGGAGATGCGAAGCCGGTGCATCTTGGCCATGCGGCGCTAGCGGATGGCCGCTTCCGCATCTACGCGTTTTCCGGCGCGGAGGATCCGGCGGCGGCCGGGTCCGGCATTCGCGCGCTGTGCAATTTCCTGACGGAAGCCAGGGAGTCGCCGCTGAAGCGATTTACGCCTGCAGGCGCAGACATCGATGCCGTGATCGATCTGCGCGCCGTGTTTCAGCAGGACCATCGCGAGCTGGCGATCGAGGCGATGCCGGCACTGTTGCTGCCGCGCAAGGGACGTTACGGTTTGCTCGACTACGAAAAGATGTTCTGTCCGGACCTCAAGAGCGGCCACGACGTTTTCGCCATGCGCGGCATCGATCGGACAGCTGGCTGCATGGTCGTTGTGCGGCCGGATCAATATGTCGCGCAGGTGCTGCCGCTCAACGATTTTGCGGCGCTCGCAGCATATTTCGACGGCATCATGCTGCAGGCGAACTGAGGCGGGATCGCCGATGAACGGTGGATGAATATTGAACTGCGTGCGCAGCACTCAATCTTTCGACTGATACGACGATCGTGAGCGGAACGCTTTATTCCGCTTGCGCGTTCCGACTCCCAGAGGAGGACTTCGTCATGAGATTGAGAACCGCTTTAGTTGCAGCATTGCTGCTCGCGCCGACGGCCGCATTGGCCGCTCCTGGAATCGTCACCGTTTCGACGGGACTCCGTGCCGGTCCCGGTGCGGGCTTTCCGCTGGTCGACCGCATTCCCGAAGGCGCTCGCGTCAACATCCATGGTTGCCTGCGCGGCAATGCCTGGTGCGACGTGAGCTTCTCCGACGACCGCGGCTGGGTGTCGTCGCAATATCTCGAATATCTCTACCGCAATCACTACGTCTATCTGCCCGACTACGCCGACGAGGTCGACGTGCCCGTCGTTCCCTTCGCGCTCAGCTCCTATTGGTCGAGTTACTATGAAGGGCGCCCGTGGTATCGCCGCCACGCCTACTGGAACAGCTACTGGACGTCGCATGAGCGCATTGCGACGCGGATGACGATCGACCCGCGCGCCGCGCGGATCGGGCGCGCCGCGACGCGTGACGCTGCGCTCGCGCTGCGACGCGATGGACACGTCAAGGACAACGCCAGAGACAACACCGCAGTCTCCGATGCTGCGACGGCGCGGCGCGACTCGATCGGTGCCAAGCGTGAGGCTGCAGTCGGCATCGATCGCAACCGAGCTGCAGGGAGCCAGCGTTTGGTCAATGAACGGGCCGCTGTGCACGGGCGCAATCCGCGCGATGCTCAGGCACGCATGACGCACGAGCAGGCGGCGAGCCACGCCGTGCGTGCGCAACCGACGCGCCCGCATGAAGCGCCGCGTCTGTCGGCTGCGCCTGCGGCCCGGCCGGCCATGCCGCACATCGCCCAGCCTGATGTCAGCCATGGTGCACCGATGAATGCTCATGCGCAGATGCCGGCGCCGCGTGCGGCCGCACCTGCACCCGCCATGCCACATCCGGCTGGAGGCGGCGGTGGTGCTCCGCACATCAGTGCTGCGCCACACGGCGGCGGCGCGCCCGGCGGCGCCCACGAGAAACACTAGCGTCGTTGAAAAGCCCGGCCTTCGTGCCGGGCTTTTTGTTTGGATCCCGCGCGGGTTCCGCGCGCCTACAATTTGAAAAGGTTCTTCGCGGGGAGATTTCATTGATCGTAATATGTCTATTCAAAGCTGTAGGCGTCCACTCGGGGCAGCGGGGCACGGGAGGATGAAGATGAGGCAGAACCAGGCGGAGTTTCGCCGTCAAAATGTCGCGAAGCGTTCGATGACCAAAGAGGCCAAGCAACTCGCCGGCCTGATTGCCGGCTTGCGCAAATCCCTCGACGGCATCCACAAGGAACGGGCGAGCAAGAAGCTCTCCGGCGCCGAGATGGGTTTACTCGACGAGCGGCGCAACAATTTGTTGTTGACCATTGCCGCCCTGGACGACCGTCTGTCGGCCGTGCAGGGTTTGATTGATCTTGGCCGTCCACACATCATCCGCGTTCACTAGGCGCGCATTACAGGCGTTATCGGTTCCGTCGCGGCGGCGATGGGCCGGAGGCCGGGTGTGGCGGCGAACAAGCTCCCGGCAAGCAGAATCGCATTCATGATACGGCCTATGAATGACGTCGGTCGCCCGGCTGGAACCGGTGCACAATGCCGCCGTGGATGGCACCAAATTGCCATGCTCCCGGCGAATTGACGCCAAAGGCCGCTGTCACGACGAGGATGGGTGCCGGGCAACGCCAGGGGATGCGCATTGGCTTATAAAATGGTCGCAGAACGCGACAATGAGAAGTACAGTTTTTCCCGCGAGAGCCGACTGCTTATCGTGGCGAAGGGGAAGGTTTGGGCGAGCGAAGGATGGCGGGTCGTCATTACCGATCAGGACGGCAAGGCCTACGCGCCGCCGGAGTTCGACCAGTTGCTGGCGGCCTGATCGCTGCACGGGCTAGGGGACGACATTGAGATTGCCGTTTCGACCGAGGCGCGGGGTCATCGCGTCTTTGGTGATTCTTGGGAGCATGGCTGTAGCGGGCGTCGTGCTGACGGCGCCGCTGGCCTCCGCGCAAAATCTCGACGCGGGCAAATCGCCCGAAAAGCTCTTCGCCGACGGCTGCTCGACCTGCCACCGCAGCCCGCGCGGACTGGCCAAGGGGCGCATGAGCCTGACGCTGTCCTGGTTTCTCCAGGACCATTATTCGGCCGGTCCCGACACCGCCAAGGCGCTGGCAGCCTATCTGCAGTCGGTCGATACGCCGCCGCCGGCTGCTCCGGCAAAGCCTGGTCCCAAGTCTTCTGCCAAGTCAGCGAAATCCAAGCCGCGTCCGCCCAAGCCGGACCAGCCCAAGCCGGACCAAGTCCAGCAGCCCAAATCTTAGCTATCCGCGCCGATAGGTCTGTGCGATCAGGCGGTCGTGCAGGCTGCGCAGATCGGCGTTGATGCGGGTCTGTCCCGTCGTGATGAAGAACAGCCAGGCGCCGTCGGCGGCGAGACGCACGATCTGGAGTTCGGGCGCTGCGTCAGTGGCGCGATGCCGTTTCAGGCGCGCTTTGATCCAGTCGTTCCAAAGCCGTCGCAGCGACGGATCGGTGACGACCACCATGCTGAGCGCTGCCCAGGGCGTGGCGAAGCCGAAGGCTTTGCCAGTGAAGACCGCATTCACATAGGCGCGCGTAAAACTGCCGCGCGGTTTGGGGTCCGCTTCGATGGCGGCGTCGATCTCGGCATCGACGCGGGCGAGCAGATCGGCGAACAGCCCCTCGATCAGCGCCTGCTTGCTTCCAAAATGGTGAAAAAGCCCGCCCTTGGTAACGCCCGCGGCCGCTGCCACCGCCTGCACGGTCACGCCGGAGACGCCGTGGTCCATGGCGATAGCGGCAGCGTGATCGAGCAGGGCGCGCCGTACCTGCTCGGGCTGCTTGGCGCGGCTGTAGGCGCTTGCCGGCATCAATGCGCCGTCGTCTGCGAGAACAGGTTGATGACGACGACCCCGGAGACGATGAGCCCGATCCCGACGAAAGCTGCGGCGTCCAGCATCTGGCGGAACAGGACGAAGGAGACGGTGGCGGTCAGGACGATGCCGACCCCGCCCCAGATCGCGTAGGCGATGCTCAACGGGATGACCCGGATCGCGACCGACAGCGCGTAGAACGAAGCGACGTAGAACAGCACCATCGCCAGCGTCGGCCAGGGCCGGGTGAATTGCGCGGATTGCTGCAGGAACGCGGACGCCGTCACCTCGAACACGATGGCAAGGGCAAGTGCGGCATAGGAGGTGACAGCGGACGTCATGGCGATCTCATGCGGGCGCGTGAAGATACCGCGCGGTAGGTATGTTAAGCACGCACAACATGGCTTTTGCCCGGAGCAGGTATCACGCGTGAATGACGTGCCTGCGACAAGGTGAAACCTGATGGCTTTGGAGCAACAAATGGGAGCCGCCGCGCGACGAATCGCGCGGCGGCTCCGAGGCGTCGCGTCTCGATGTGGTCCTAGTGGATCCGCACGGTGAGCTCGACGTCATCAGCAAAGGGCAGGGACATGTAGGCGCTGCCGGACGCACGCACGCGCGCGAGATAGTCGGGGCTGTCGTCGGCGTTATCGGCGACGATGATCGCGCCCAGCCTCAAGTGGTCTTCGACCAGATCGAGGATCTCAGGATAGAGTGCCTTGGCGCCGTCGAGCAGCACGAGATCGATCGGGTCAGGCAGATCGGCGCTCAATGTCTTCAGCGCATCGCCTTCGCGGATTTCGACGAGGTCGATCAGCCCGCCGGCCGCCAGGTTTTCGCGCGCCCGTGCCGCCTTGGACGGCTCGAACTCGCTGGTGATGAGGCGGCCGCCGCCGTTGTCGCGCAGCGCCGCCGCGAGGTGCAGGGTCGAGATGCCGAAAGACGTGCCGAACTCGACGATCGCCTTGGCACGAGAGCTGCGCGCCAGCATGTAGAGCAGGTGGCCGGTCTCCCGCGAGACTGCGAGCGGAGCATCCTTCAGGCGTGCGTAGAGATCGCGGTAGTCGGTCTTGCTCTGCATCATCCTGACGCGGTCGGCGTCGGTCACATCGGCGAAGGCGGCGCGCATGACGTCGCGGTCTGCTTCGTCCTGATCGAACAGGAGATCGAGCAGCGGTGCCAGCGACGTAATGGATGGGGTGGTCATTTGATGTCTCCGGGGTTCGCGCCAGGGCGCGGCTTGCGTGCGGGCTGAAATACGACTAATTCGTCGCATTTCCTATTCGCATTCCCCGGGAGCGTCATGGCCGGTCGTCGAAGCCGTTCTGTTTCCTCACGAAAACAGCCGCAGCAAGCCCGCTCCAACGGGTTGGTGGCGGCCATTCTGGATGCTGCAGTTCAGGTTCTGGCGAAGGAAGGAGCCCAGCGCTTCACCACCGCGCGCGTAGCGGAGCGGGCCGGGGTGAGCGTGGGTTCGCTTTACCAATATTTTCCAAACAAGGCGGCGATCCTGTTCCGCCTTCAAAGCGACGAGTGGCGAAGCACGAGTGAGCTCCTGCGCGGCATTCTCGCGGACCGGACGAGGCCGCCTCCGGCGCGGCTGCGCGCGCTGGTCCACGCCTTCATCCGCTCGGAATGCGAGGAAGCGGCGATCCGCGGCGCGCTCAGCGATGCCGCGCCGCTCTATCGCGATGCGCCCGAGGCACAGCAAGCGCGGGCGGCGGGCGAGGGCATCGTCGCAGCCTTCATGCGCGAGGCGCTGCCAAAGGTCCCGGAGGCAACGCGCGGGCTCGCCGGCGAGCTGATCAGGACGACACTGGCCGAAGTTGGCAAGCGCTTCTCGGAGACATCGCGGAGCGAGGCGGAGATCACCCGCCACGCCGACGGGCTGGCCGACATGTTCTGCGCCTATCTTGATGTGCTTGCACGACGCGGGAGGCATTCCTGACATCTGTGATTGCAGCCCAATATCGCTTCGAATTCTGTGGGGGCCTAGGGTAGCCTCGCGGTGCCCTTCGTACAGATCGGCCACGCTCGCCTTGCGACACCTTTGACCCTACGGACGTCTGCATGCTCGTCATTTCCATTCAAAGCCAGGTGGTCCACGGCCATGTCGGCAACAGCGCGGCCGTCCCCGCCATGCAGGCGGAAGGCGTCAACGTCGCCGCCGTGCCGACCACATTGCTGTCGAACCATCCGCGCTATCCGACCTTGCGCGGGCGGGTGCTGGACGCCGAATTGGTCGCCGACCTGCTCAGGGGCGTCGAGGAGCGGGATCTGGTCGACGAGGCCGTAGTGCTCGTCACCGGCTATCTCGGCTCGCCCGACAACGCCGTCGTCATCGCCGATTTCGTCGAGCGTGCGCTGTCGCGTAGTTCCAGGCTGCTCTATCTCTGCGATCCAGTGATTGGCGATGACGGCAGGGTCTATGTCGCCGATGGAATCCTGGACGTGGTGCGACATCGCCTGTTGCCGGCGGCACATTTGATCACGCCGAACCAGTTCGAGCTCGAACTGCTCTCGGGCGTCAAGATTGCCGATATCGAGGGCCTGCGCACTGCGGCGGCGGCGCTGGCGGGGGAGCACCGGACCGACGTCGTCGCCACCGGCTGCACGCTGGTGGACACGCAGGCCGGGCAGGTGGAAACGATCCTCTGCGCCGGCAGACAATTGTCGCGCTTTGCGACGCCGCGCTTGCCGATCCGCCCCTATGGCACCGGCGATCTCCTCACTGGCCTGATCGCCGCGCATCTCGCCAAGGGCACTGCGATCGAGGCGGCCGTGCGCCTTGCGGTCGAGACCGTCTTTGCCGTGCTCGTTCGCACCCAGCAAACAGGATCGGCCGAGATGCGCCTCGTGCCGCTGCCGGCGTCAGGCGCGTAGGAATCGGCTCACGTCGCCCGCTTCGCGGTCGATTGCGCCGCTTTCTGTGGCTTCGCAGGGCTCTTCTGATCGCGCGCGGCCTGGGCCTTCTGCGGTTTGGCGCTGGCGACGCTCCGCGCCTTCTTCGATTTGGCGTTGGCGGCTTCCTTGCGGTCGGTCGCAACGCCACGCTTGGAGATGTATTCCGGTCCGTCGATCGGGCCGACATGCGGCGGGTCGTGGTCGAGATACGGGCGGCCGATGCCGAGCGCCTTGCCGTTGGCATCGACCCACTTCCACAGCACTTCCGTCGAGGCCCATCGCTGAGCGCGGTTGTCGCCCTGGGTACTGACGATGTCGGCCGCCAGCCCATGACCGTAGCCGCCGCGAAGGCTGCCGCCATGATAGGAGCGGTTGGAGGCGGCCTTCAGGCCGCTTGCGATCTCCTGGCGGTAGTCGTCACGGAACGCGCTGGTGATGCCCGGCGAGAGACCGGCGGCTTCCGCAGCGAGCAGCGCACGAAACAGCTTCTGCTTGAAGCCCTTGTCCATGCCTCCGATGACGTAATCCATCAGCGCCATGTTGGCGTGCTCAGCGGCCTTCGGATCCTTCCAAGCGAAATCCTCGTCGACAAGCTTTGTGAAGCTGCGCATCACGGTGACCGTCTTGCCCTTGCGCTTGACCGCGACGGCCCTGCGTTCCTCGACCTTGATCGAGTCTTCTTTCGGCGTGCGCTGATAGAGCGCCCAGAGATAGCGGTCGATGCACGCGTCCATGGCGTAGCATTCGTCAAGCACGGCCACATTGTCGGCAGGCGGAGAAGGCTTGCGCACGGCCACAGGCCCGGTCGCGATCGCTGCGGGCGCGAGCGCGTCCGAGGGAACCACGTCGCCAGGATCGGCGGAGGCGAGCCTGATCGCCGGCTCTGCCGCGGGCGCGGCCTCACTCACGACAGGTGCCGCTTCATTGATGACGGCCGCCGCTTCCTGCGCGACCGGCGCGGGTTCGGGCACAATCTGCGGCGCCGGCGAAGCCGCCGGCAACACCACGGTCGGATCGGCCGATGCCAGCTGGATGACGGGCGCGGGTGTTTCAGGCGGTGACGCTTCGACCATCGCGATACCAGGCGTCGCAGCGGCGGCGGCGATGTCGGCGGTCAGGGCGATGCCATCGTCGATCGTCGCGGCGCGCGGAATGTCGGCGAGGTCGAGACGGGTGAGATCTTTCGCGCGGGTGACAGCGGCTGCATTGGCGCCGCTGTTCTCGATCAAGGCCGGGGCATAAGCAGACAGAGACAGTGCCAGCCAGCCGACCATCACGGCCGAGGGGCAAGAGACCGCCACAAGAAGAGACCGCCGATCATTCATTGATCCCTGCCTCCAAGGTTCGCGAAGGAACCAGATTGCACAGCCAAGCACGCGGCGCGTCAATTGTTCGGGGGACGATGTGGCGGCGCAATGGCGCAAACCTCCCATAATGGGCTTTTCAAGCCGGTGTTGCGGAAATGCAACTGGCGGTTCCCGCGATGTCCCAGAACGCTCCATCGGGAAAAGCAGGCAGAATCCGCGCGATGTGCTCAATAAATTGAACAATCCGGGTTTACTCAATCTTGGATTGTCATGGGGCATTGCTCGTGAGCCGGCAACGTCCGGTTGATCTGGGAAGGACAAGCTTGTGAAATTGAAATGCCTCTTGAGTGAATTCCTGGCCGATGAAACCGGCGCAACCGCGATCGAATACGGCCTGATCGCCGCGGGCATCGCGCTCGCGATCATCGAAGTGATTTATGCACTCGGCACCAACCTGGTCGCGAAGCTGCAATCGCTGGCGACGGCGCTGAAATAGAGCGCGCCTGACGCGACGTCATGGCCGGGCTTGTCCCGGCCATTTCTATATCTCCCTTGCGCGCGTGTTCGATCTCCTGCTGCGCGTCGGTGCGCTCGATGAGAATCCTTCAGCAGAAAAATGCCCGACGGGAGCGATTTGTGGACGGCCGTTCAAAACGAGTGTGATCTCCTTAATAGTTGTTTTGCAGATCGCGGCGCTTGATGCGGGCGCCGCATATCGGTGGCCAAGAATCATTTTCATAATGGAGTTGTCATGCCCGTTGCGCAGAAAGCCGTTGTTGCCGCCAATTCGCCGCGTGAGTTCATCCTCCGGCATCTCGCGATGTTTGCAGCGGCCGCGCTGTTCGTGTTCGTGCTGAGCCTGACCTACGGGCTCGACCTGAGTCCCGGCTTTTTCTGAGCGCAGTCAAATTCGTGCGTCCCCGCGTGCCTGCCCTGCATCGCCGTGGGTTGAGCCGCCGCATCGGCTGACGTACCGCTTGCCCCATGGATCAGCGGACGAGCGGCGCTGACGCTCTCACTCAGGCGAACGACAGGACGCAGGCGCTGCTTGGCGTCGTCTGCGGGCTGTCGGCTGCGTTGTTCTGGGCGCTCGGTTTTGCCGGTACGCGGCACGGGTTGAAGGTCGGCTTCACGCCGGTCGATCTTCTGGTGCATCGCTACGTCTGGTCGGGGGTCGCCTTCCTGCCGCTGGTCTTGCGCGCCGGCATCTCCGATCTCTGCGGCATCGGCTGGAGCCGGGGTCTTGCCCTGATGGTGCTCGGCGGCCCCGTGATGTCGCTGATCTCCTACACCGGGTTCCTGTTCGTGCCGCTCGGCCATGGCAGCGTGATCCAGCCGTCCTGTGCGACGCTCGGCGGCCTGTTGCTGGCCGCGCTGTTCCTGAAAGAGTGGATCTCCGCCTCGCGGCTCGCGGGCGCGATCGTGATCGTCGGCGGGCTCGGCGTGATCGGGGCGGAATCGATCGGCCATATCGGCATCGACGGCGTGCAAGGCGATTTGATCTTCGTGCTGACCGGTTTGATGTTCGCAGGTTTCGGCGCACTCGTGCGCCACTGGCGCGTCTCGGCGGTGTCGGCCGCGCTCGTCATCAACGTGCTGTCGCTGCTGCTGTTGCCGATCTACATCGCAACCGTCGGTATCGCCCACATCGCCGCGATCGGCATCGCCGAGAACGCGATCCAGGCGCTGGCGCAGGGCGTGCTTGCCGGGCCCGCCGCGCTCTATCTGTTCGCCGTCTCGGTGCAGCGCCTCGGCGTCGCCCGCGCGGCGGTGTTTCCGGCCTGCGTGCCGGCGTTGACGCTGCTGACCGGGTGGCTGCTGCTCGGCGAGCCGCCGACATCGTTGCAGGCGGCAGGTCTGGCGATCGTGCTGTGCGGCTTCTACCTCGCGCAGCGGCAGAGGTAGGGCTGCTTGCCTTCGCGTCAGTCGCCGACCTCGGCCGGCCGCGATCCCCTCATCGGAGATTTCGGCAGCTTGCCGCTCTTGGCCTTCTGCCTGGCCTTCTTCGTCTTTGCCTTTGCGAGCGCGGGCGCCTTCTCGAGCCTGCTCAGGATGTGCTTGATCAGCTTGTCCCGGTCGGACTTCTTCTCGAGGGCGTAGTGCTTGATCGTGATCTCGAGGCGATCCTTCTTCGGACGATAGTCGTGGTCGAGTGACGGCTTCTTCGACATGGACGTGTCCCTCATGATGCAGCTGGCTGCGTGCCCTCGGGCCTCATCCTAGCCGGGTCCGGTCGGTTCGCGAAGCTGCTCGTTGCTCAGCATCGCCAAAACAACCCCATGCACAGTAGGGATTGGTCTGAAAGATATCAGTGTTTTCGGTCTTGCCGAAATCAGCTTGCTCCGTCGGGCAAAACAGGCGTAGGATGGCAGGGTGGACAGGTGCGCAGGACCAGCCCCGCGGGCGTTCAACTTGGTGTATCCATCCGGAGCCTCACGCCTTTTTCACGAACTCCGATTTCAGGTTCATGGCGCCGATGCCGTCGATCTTGCAGGCGATGTTGTGGCCGTCGGTTGCGTCCTGGAGACGGATGTTGCGGACCTTGGTGCCGCCCTTGACGACCGAGGACGAGCCCTTGACCTTGAGGTCCTTCATCACGATGACGCTGTCGCCGTCGGCGAGCATATTGCCATGGGCATCGCGCACGCCGGCCTCCTGCGGCGCTGGCGCGGCCGCATCGCCCGCAGCGCTCCATTCATGGGCGCATTCGGGACAGACCCAGAGATCGCGATCCTGGTAGGCATGCGGCGACTGGCAATTCGGGCATGTGGCGGCGTCGGTCATATTGAGTCTCGATCTCGAAAACAGAGCGGCGAAGGTCGCGGGGCGTCAGCGAAACAACGCGACGAAGATCACGTAGAACCAGCCCAGGATCCCGTGGATGATCGCCCAGAGAATCGAGTGGTTGTTGGTGTAGGAGATCGCAATGGCGAGCGCCGAGCCAAAGCCCACGCCGTATTTCGCGCCCTCGACGCGGACGCCGTAATACCTGTTGCCGTTCATGGTGATCCTTCCGGAAGATTGCGCCGCATCCCTTGCTACGCGTGTCGCGCCCGTCGCTTGACGCAGATCAATTGTGCTCCGAGCGAGCGGACCTAGACTTAGCAAGTCCCCGGGACGAAGGCGAGGTCGGAGCGATGTCGCGCAGCGATCGAATTTACCTCGGTCTCGCCATCCTGATCGCGCTGTCGGCGCTGTTTCTCTTCAGTGTCGTTCACACGGCCGCCGGCGCCTCTCCCCCTTCCTTGCGCAGGATCGCTGAAGGACATCGCCTCGCGCAGGCCTGGTGCCAGTCGTGTCACGCCGTCGAACCGGGCATGGCCGGTTTCTTCGATCTCGCTCCCAGCTTCCAGGCCGTCGCCGACCGCACGGGCACCACCGCGCTCTCGCTGAAGGTGTTCTGGAGGACCAGTCATCAGGACATGCCGAATCTCATCATCGCACCCGCTCAGGCCGAGGTGCTCTCGGACTATATCCTGAGCCTGCAACGCAATTGATGACGCAGTCGCGTCAGCCTTCCATGAACCGCGCGGTGCCCGAGACCCGGATCGAGCTGCCTTTCGTTTCGCCGATCTCGGCGCGGATCAGCGAGCGTGCGCCCATGTCCTCGCCCTGGACGATGTCGATGGCGCCGCCATGGGGCCAGCCAATATCGCGCAAATAGCCTGCGAACGCAGCCGCCGCTGCACCCGTGGCGGGGTCCTCGACCACGCCGCCGGCGGCAAAGGCGTTGCGCGCATGGAACAGGCGCGGCGTCTGCGATGTCACCAGCGCGACGGTGACGAGGCCCTCGCGCGCCATCAAGGTGCGGCCGCGCTCGAAATCATAGGCCATGCGCGCCAGCGCCTGGCGCGACGTCAACGCCAGCAGGGCATGGTCGGCGCCGGCGTGAATCCTCGCCGGCGGGAGCTTTGGATCGAGATCCGAGCTCGCATAGCCGAACAGATCCAGCAGCGCATCGCGCAAGCCGGCAGCGAGCGGAGTGCTGCGCGTCGGCGGCGATTGCAACGCGGCTGCCATGGTGTTGCCGCTGCGCTGGCCCGACACGGAAATGACGGCATGGTTCAGATGCAGCTCGAAGGTGCGATCGCCGAAGCGGTGAGCGAGCGCCGCACCAAGCGCGATGGTGGCGTGGCCGCAAAACGGCACCTCCATCGCTGGCGAAAAGTAACGCACGCGCCAGGCCTCGCCTGCGGGGGCTGCAAAGGCTGTCTCGGAGAAGCCGACGTCAGCCGCGATCGTCTGCATCGTCGCGGCATCGGGCAGGGCGTCGCCGATCCAGACGCCGGCGGGATTGCCGCCGGTGTTACCGTCGGAGAAGGCGGCGATAGGGAGAACTGTCATGATGCGATCCTGTCCGGCGGCCGGCCCGTTACCCATCTACACTCACTAAAGCGCGATGAGATTTGGATGAATCGTCATCGCACTCTAGATTGTTGTTTGCGCATGATCTTTCCGGAAAACCGCTTCGCACTTTTCCGGATCATGCTTTAACCCTCGCGGGCGTTCCGCGTAAAGTAGTTGTGAAGCCTGACAGCTTGCCTGATGGGCCAGCTCGGCTTCGGCCCGACAAGCTGGCGAGACACTGCGTCCCGCTGCGCGTGCAGGTCGAAGTGCACGCCGGCCCAACCAAATGCTGTCGCGATCAAAATGAGGCCCGGAAGAAACTCGACAATTTCGACCGCCTGGTGGGTCAGCAGCTTCGCGAACGGCGTCGCGCTTCGAATGCCGGCCAGAGCTGCAATGAACTTGATCAAGCTCCAGACCACGAACTGTTCGATATGCCAGACGAACTTCGGTGCGATGGCCGCCCCGGATATCCCGGCAAGCAGATATGTCAGCAATTGGGGACCGATAAAGACGCCGACGATGGCGCCGATGAGAATCAATTCGTTCTTGGCGTTCGTGAGATAATCGACAACAGCTGCGCATGTCGCCTCATAGGGCGTACAGACCGCGTGAAGGCGGGCATTGTTCTTTGCCGCGACGATTTCCAGCGCAAGGAAAAGCAGAAAGAAGAGGGAATTGATGTACCAGATCAAATAGAGTTCGCTGGCATGCTGCTTTCTCAAGCGGCTTGCCGTCAGAAACGCGACGATGGCTGCACCGGTGACGTAGATCAGGTTCCAGCCCCAATCCGCCATTTCAGTGTCTCATGCGGTGGGAGATCGTCATGAGGTACGTTCGGTTGCCGGTCTTGTGCTCAGTGTTTGCCCGTACACTTGTCGAAGATGAAGCAGTAGGTCGATCCGCCGCCGGCAACGGTGCCAGTGCCCAATGTGGTGCCCACGGTTCCGGCCTTGCTGGTTTGGTCGGTCGTGGCCGGAGCTGCGGCATCCTGGGTTGGCGCAGACAAATTCAAATCGTGCCTGGGAAGGGGAAGTGAACGGACGAACTCGTTCGACTGGCCGAGGCCCGGTGTTTCGTACGGATTGTGATACCCGCCCAGCGGCCGCGTCAACGGCGCGGTCTCCAGCGTCCGCAGGGTCGGCGTCGTCGCGAGCCGCTCGACCTCTGGAACCGCACGCTTGAAAGCCCAGGGCGCGATTTCTTCCAGGACGACCCAAACCGTTCGCGGAGATGGCGCGGCATGGGCCGCCGTTGCGGAGGCGCAAACGACGCAGAGAATGGAAGCAGCAAGCATTTTCGCACGCATGGCGATCCCTCCATGAGCAAATGAGTTTTGGCGGCAAACGCGCAAAATCGATCAATCAGCTCAGATGGACAGCCTGCCGTTGGGCGACCCGTGTCCAGCAACGTCTGCAACCTTGGAGGGCGGCGCCTTCAGGAAGCAATATGCCCATCTGCATCTATGGCGTGCGAGGGCGCCGCCGGTTCACGATGCGGCTCCGATTGGTCTTCACGTTTCCGGGATCGTTCGGGCACGGTATCGCCGTACGGAATGGTCGGGATGGGAACGACCGCAGCCGGGACGCCAAACAGCCTGGACGTCAAGAGCCTGGACGCCAGAAAGCTGCGACGACAAGAGCTGGGGACAAGCCCCGCATAAGCGCCCGTTGCGATGCTGAAATCCACTTTGGGCTCGAGGAGATTCCACCATGCCGATCGCGGGACAAAAGCTGGCCTTTGTCATGGCCTCGTCGAACCACGGCACGATGATCGTCAATCGATTTGACTATCGCATGGTCGGCCCTGATCGTGGTTACGGTGTGGGCTATCAGATCCTCAACACGGCCGCCTTCGATCCCGGTGAGGTCAAGATCGCGCTAGAACTGCTGGCGCTGCGACGCAAGCACCACGGCGACGGCGTGATCGCCATCGATTGCGGCGCCAATATCGGCGTGCACACGATCGAATGGGCGTCGGCAATGACCGGCTGGGGCTCGGTGATCGCGATCGAGGCGCAGGAACGCATCTATTATGCGCTCGCCGGTAACATCGCCATCAACAACTGCTTCAATGCGCTGGCCGTGCATGCGGCCGTGTCGTCCGAGCAGGGTACGCTGCAAATTCCAAATCCGGACTATTTCACGCCGTCGAGCTTCGGCAGCCTGGAATTGCGCCCGCGCCCGAGCAACGAATTCATCGGTCAGCAGATCGACTACGCCAACAATACCGTGCTCGTGCGCAAGATGACGCTGGACGAGCTCGGCCTGCCGCGGGTCGATTTCGTCAAGATCGACATCGAGGGCATGGAGATGGAGGCCCTTGCCGGCGCGCGCGAGACGATCGCAAAGTATCGTCCGATCCTGCTGATCGAGAAGATCAAGACCGATTTGCCGCAGCTCGAGCAATGGCTCGTCGATGCCGGCTACCAGTTGATGACGCTCGGCATCAACATTCTGGCCATCCATCAAAGCGATGTGTGCCTGAGGGACATCAACGCCGCCCCGCAAGGCGCCGGCCAGCAGCCCCACGCGGCTTGATGACGACGCGGGGAATGAAGGCGCATCCCGTCTAGCGCCTACTTCTGCACCATCGTCTGCGTGCCTGACGAGGCGGGGGCGGGCTCCCAGGGGGCCGGCAGTATGACGCGGATCGGATGGCTCTCGCCAACATGGTCACTCGCGCTCGCGGCCGGCCTCGCATGCTGATCCTGCGCGCCCTCGGCCGCGGCCACCGCGATAGACGCCAGGATCAAACTCGCCGCGATCACCAAAGCCCGCAAATCAAACACCATCATCTCCGTTCTCCATTGGCACAGAGAACGGCTGGGCGCCAAAAAAGTTCAGGGACAATGCTGCAGCGGCGATCATTCAAGAAGCGGTCATCCGGGCGGCGCCCGAGCGAAATGTGCTTGCCTGGCCGTGCATCCTTGAGCACTCTTTGCCGAATGGAGGCCAACACATGAAAATCACGACTCTCGCCTGCGCGCTCGGAACGGCCCTGGTGCTGCTTGGATCATCCGGCGCCGAAGCGCGGACACGGAAGGTCGTCGTCGTTCGCGCACCGCAGGAGCGGCTCATCGTCACCGCGCCCGTGCTGCGGCCGACGCCGTGGGATTACAATGTGGTTCCGCGCTATCGCTATCGTCCCGAGGACGACCGCGTCGACCCCAACGGTCCGCCGTTCGTGCCGTCCTACATTCGCTATGAAGGATGGCGCTGGCCGTATTGGTGGTAGCCATCGACAAGCTGCGATTCGTCGCTTCCACCGCCCCGGCTGATCCGGGTCCGCGTGATGGCGGCGACGCCGCGTGACCGTCATCCGCGGCGGCGCTTGGTGGCCTGGCCGATCACCCGCGGATGCGAGAAGTCGGCTTCGCCTTCAAGGGTTTGCGCCGGGTTGCTGACGGGGCCGGTGAACGCGCTCGTCCATTCTCCGAGCATCTCGTCGCGATCCGGCCAGGAATCCATGGATTCCTGGTCGCGATACATCGCGAAGGGGCGCAAAGTGCTCTCGTAGAAATCGACCTGGGCATGCCGGCGATATTGCCGTGCCTGGTAGCCGTTCCAGTGCAGGAGCTGGCCGAGCGGCCGGCGGTAGCGACGGTCCTGGTCGACGGCGGGATAGCCGATCGGGATCGTGCCATAGGCCCGCATCCAGTCGGGATAGCCCAGCACCTCCGCAAGCTCGCGGTTGGTCTCGGCCTCGCCGCCGCCGGAGAGCCAGGCGGAGGTGAGCCCTTCCGCCGTGACGCCGAGCTGGATGTTCTGGATGGCGGCTCCCAACGAGCAGAAGAAGATCGCCTCGTTGTTGTCGCGGTACTCGGCGTCGAACTCGGGCGTGGTCGCCTGCGGAAAGCACACCTTCCAGCGGGGATCGCCGAGCACGAGGATGATCGCCACGGTGTTGGCGAGATAGGTCTTCTTCACCGCCGGAAAGCCCTTGGCGTGATCGACCAGCCGCTGCGCCTGGCGCAGGAACACATCGAGCACCTTGTCGCGGACGGCGGCATCGTCGACGACGATGAAATCCCAGCATTGCACGTTCGCGCCCGACGGCGCCCAGCGGCCGCAATCGACGATCCGCTCCAGGACCGCGCGGCCGACGCTGCGGCCCGGCTCGAATTTCCGCACGCTGCGACGGCGGCGGATGATGTCCTGGAATAGCGGCCCCTCGGTCATGGCAGGATCCTCCCGGTCTTGTTGATGTTTAGTCTAGGTCGGCAGACGCGGGCGAGGAAGCGCTGTCGGACGCATTGCGTTGCGCTCCGTCAAGGCTACATTCGGGAGTTATTGAAGCGATCCAGCAAGCCGGGGGGCTGACATGAATTTTTTCAACGTCCGCATTTTTGCGCTCGTCGTCGCGGGGCTCGTTTGCAACGCGGCAAATCCTGCATCCGCGCAGATCGTGGCGCTCGGCCACAGCGCGGTCCACGGCAACGTCGCCGAATCCGAGATGTGGCCGGCCGTGCTGGAGGGAATGCTGCGCGCCAGGGGGTCTCAGGTTCACGTCGCCAATGCCGGCGTCTGGGGCGAGACCACCGACCAGACACTGGCCCGCACGCCGAGCGCGGTCCCCAACGGCACGAAGCTCGTCCTCCTCTGCGACAACCCGGCCAATGACGTCAGGCATAACTTGAACCCGGCCCAGGCCATGGCGAACATCGCCGCCATCAAGAGCCAGCTGAAGGCGCGGGGCATTCGCGTCATCGACGTCTGGGGCACCTACGTCTCGGTCTGGCGGCAACCCGGCAGCGTCGGTCCCGACGGGCGTCATCTCAGCGTCGAGGGCAACAGGAAGATGGCGGCGGCGGTGGTGGGGATGGTGAGGTAGGCGGGTTGTGCGCTGTCGCCCTCAGTCGCAAGATCAGGCCGTGAGGTGAGATGCCAAAAAAGCCGACGAGAAAGCTGAAGACCTATCAGACCTCGCTCGGCTTTTATGACCAGGCGGTCGCCGCGCCCTCGATGAAGGCGGCGCTGGAGGCCTGGGGCGCCAGGTCCAACCTGTTCCATCAAGGCATCGCCAGGGAGACCGACGATCCCGACATCGTCGCTGCGACCATGGCGGCGCCCGGTGTCGTGCTCAGGCGGCCGGTCGGATCGGACGGCCCGTTCACCGAGCATTCCGACTTGCCGACGGATCTCGGTGAGGACGAGGGCAAGCCGACATCCAGGGCCAGGTCGAAGAAACGTCCGGCCAAGAGGCCAGTGAAGAGCTCGGCCAAGCGGGCGGCGACGTCGGACGTCGACGATCGACAGGCGCGTGCGGCCGCTGCTGCCTTTGCCAAGGAAGAGCAGCGCCGCGAAGCCGCGCGGCGCAAGGAAGAGGCCGCCCGCGCCAGGGACCGCGCGCGCCGGGAGAAGGCGGTCGCGGCCGCCGAGGCGGCGCTGGAGAAGGCGCGGCGGGACCACGAGGCGCGGGCAGGCGCGATCGAAGCCGAGCGGGCCGCGCTGGAGGAGCGCGCCGCGGCCGAGGAAGCGCGCTGGGACAAGCAGCGCAAGACGCTGGCCGACGCAGTTCGCCGGGCGCGGGAGTAGGGGCGCGCGGGGAACCAAATGCGAAGGCACGCCATTGATCGGCATCACCTCACGATCAATGGAGACACGGATGGAACTGTCCGGGAAAAAGATTGCCATTCTGGCGACCAACGGCTTCGAGCAATCGGAACTCGAAGTGCCGCGCGATGCGCTCAAGGCGGCCGGTGCGACCGTCGAGATCATTTCGCCGCAAGCCGGCGAGATCAAGGGCTGGGACGCGAAGGACTGGGGCCGCCCCGTCAAGGTCGACAAGACCCTCGATCAGGCCTCGGCCGGCGACTACGACGCGCTCGTGCTGCCCGGCGGTCAGATCAATCCCGATCTGCTGCGTGTCGAGCCCAAGGCGCTTCAATTCATCAAAAGCGTCTTCGACGCCAAGAAGGTCGTTGCCGCGGTCTGTCATGCGCCCTGGCTGCTGGTCGAGACGGGGATCGCGAAGGGCCGCAGGATGACGTCCTACAAATCGATCAAGACCGACATCGCCAATGCCGGGGCGAAGTGGGAGGATTCGGAGGTCGTGGTGGACCAGGGCGTTATCACCTCGCGCAACCCCGGTGACCTCAAGGCTTTCAGCGCCAAGATCATCGAGGAGGTGAAGGAGGGGCGTCACATGCAGCGCAGCAGCGCGGCGTAATTTGCGGTGACGATGCAGCGCGTTGGGTGGGTTAGCCGCAAGGCGTAACCCACCGCCGTTCGTCCCGGAAACGAGACGTGTGGTGGATTACGCTTCGCTAATCCACCCTACCAGCCAATCCGCCCATCAATAGCGGCCGCCGGTGCCCTTTTGCTGCGTGATCCAATCCGACAATGTTTTTTTCGGTGGCGATTTCGCCATCCGGCCCGGTGATGCCTTCGGATGCTCGCGGACGCCTTTGGCCGGACGGGTGCGCGACGCGTCCGTTGCGCTCACGCCCTTCAATGCAGAATTCGATGCCTCCGCGGCTTCCTTCTCCAGGCGCAACTGTTTCAATCGCGCCATCTTGATGCGCTCGGCCTCGACTTCGGGTCGTTCAGCGAGGTGCGGCTTGTATTGAGCAGGCTCGGCCGTGACAAGGACACCGAGAATGGTCGTCTCGCCGAGCGCCTTGCAGGCCTCCAGCCGATGCAGTCCCTCGACCAGAACGAGCCGGTCTCCGTCGCGCCTGATGGAAATGGGCGTCTGCTGCCCGATGTCGAGCATGCTTTCCGCGATCTCCGCCACGATCTCGGGCTTGAGGGCTTTCTTCTGCTTGGTGGGAACGAAGATTGTCTCGATCGGGAAGCTTTCCGGTTTGGGCATGACTTAACTCCGCTTCTACCGGGACCGTCGGAACCGATGCTGGTGGGGGGCGGGAGTGTAGGAGGGAAGGGCGCGACCGCAAAGGCAAATTCGGTGGCTGGGTGTTGATGAGCGCGTAGGACGGGTTGAGCGATAGCGAAACCCATCAATAGTCGTCGCGACAGGATGGGTTTCGCAAGGGCAAACCCATCCTACGAACCATAGCTTCTTGATCTGAATCAAGACGATGACGCGCCAGGACGTGAACCTCGCGGCATTCGTCGAGAGGAGAGATCATGTTCCCGTCAAGAGCGACCTTCGCCGGAATTCCTGCCGTGATCCTGATGGTCGCGCAAGCGGACGCCCAGGTGACGATCGACGTTTCCAAGATCACCTGCGATCAATATCTCACCCAGCGCATCACCCATACGCGGACCGTGAACGTCTGGCTGGCGGGCTTCTACGCGGGTCGCCAGAACAACCCCGTCGTCGACGTGCAGGCCGTGGAGCGAAACGGCAACAAGCTCTCGCGCTTCTGCGAAACTCATCGTGACATGCCGCTGATGGATGCGATTGGCGCTGCGAAATAGGAGTGAGTATCGCGTGGCGCCGGCCTGGCTCGTAGGGTGGGTTAGCGAAGCGTAACCCACCACCTTTGTCGCCGCGAAAAAAGAGGTGGATTACGCCTTCGGCTAATCCACCCTACGAGCTAGTGCATGAGAATGGATTGAGCCTTTGCGAAGCCTATCATCGCTCCCGCACTATGCCGCATGCTCGGTGGATCTCGTGACGTCACCGCGTCCTGCGAGAAGGCCGACAATGGAGATATCTTCGTCAAGCGCTTCCCAGTGCAGTCCGACGCGGCTGAGCTCGACCTGTTCGCGTTCGCTGGGCGTTGCATGCAGCAGGCGAGGAAACCATGCGAGCGGGACACCGAGTGTCCGGCCGTCGGACAGTTCGACCCACATCGTGTGTTCGTCGAAGCGAACGCTAGTTGCCGAAATGGTCATGCCATGCCTTCAGGAGAAGATCGCGATTACTCTCGACGACTTGCAGGATATTCGAAAGTTCCCGCGGATTGAAGCCATAACTGTCGGCTATTGATATGGCAGGTTCAAGCCAGATCTTGGCGTCCCGGCCGCCACCTTTGACATGAATATGGGGCAGCTCGGGCGGCTGCCCCTCGTTCGAGAAGAAGTAGTAGCGCAAGCCGCCCTGGCGTAATGCAACTGGCATCGAGGCCTCCGGGCGGCTTGCGCTGTTCGGATCAGCTACATCCCGTCGTGCTGCCGCAAGTATCGCACTTCATACACGTGCCATTCCGCACCAGCGTGAAGTTGCCGCACTCGCTGCACATCTCGCCTTCGTAGCCCTTGGCCTTGGCTTCGGCGCGGCGCTCGGCCTTGCTGGGGGCTGCGGCTTGCGCGGCTCCGGCCTTGCTCCACTGGAGGGCTTCCAGCTTCTCGGTGGGCGAGAGGTCGTGGCTCACTTCCTGCTTCAAGGCGACGGCGCCTTCGAGGACATCGCCGACCCGTGCGCCGTGCGAGGCCAGCGCGGTGACCTTGCTACCGCCTGACGGAGCGTTGTCGCTGCCGGAGACGACCGCGGCGGAGCCGCCGCGCATCACCACGAGGTTGTCGGTGCGGGAGCGGGTGAGGCCGCGCGACACCAGCTTGTTGGCGTGGTGGGGCTCCTCCGGCTCCTTGCCTTCTTCCACGCCCTTGCCGAGCGCGTCGAAATTCGACTCGGTCGGATCGACATGGGCGAGATCGAAGCGCGACATGTAGCTCACCGCGAGCTCGCGGAAGACGTAGTCGAGGATCGAGGTCGCGTATTTGATGCTGTCGTTGCCCTGCACGGGGCCCGCCGGCTCGAAGCGGGTGAAGGTAAAGGCGTCGACATATTCGTCGAGCGGCACGCCGTATTGCAGGCCGAGCGACACCGCGATGGCGAAGTTGTTGATGAAGGAGCGCAAGGCCGCGCCTTCCTTGTGCATGTCGATGAAGATCTCGCCGAGACGGCCGTCGTCATATTCGCCGGTGCGCAGGTAGACCTTGTGGCCGCCGACGACCGCCTTCTGGGTGTAGCCCTTGCGACGGTCCGGCATCTTCTCGCGCTCGCGCATCACGATGATGCGCTCGACCAGCTTCTCGACGACCTTTTCGGCCACCTGGGTGGTCCGCGCCGCCATCGGCTTCTCGTGCAGCAGCTCGACCGCATCGTCCTCGTCCTCGTCATCGCTGATGAGCTGCGAGTTGAGCGGCTGGCTGAGCTTGGAGCCGTCGCGATAGAGCGCGTTGGCCTTCAGCGCGAGCTTCCACGACAGCATGTAGGCGGACTTGCAGTCCTCCACGGTGGCGTCGTTCGGCATGTTGATGGTCTTGGAGATCGCACCGGAGATGAAGGGCTGCGCTGCCGCCATCATGCGGATGTGGCTCTCGACCGAGAGGTACCGCTTGCCGATCTTGCCGCAGGGATTGGCGCAGTCGAACACCGAATAGTGCTCGGCCTTCAGGTGCGGGGCACCTTCCACCGTCATCGCGCCGCAGATGTGGACGTTGGCCGCCTCGATCTCGCGCTTGGTGAAGCCGACGGCCTGGAGCAGGTCGAAGCCGGGCGCGGCAATGGCTTCCGCGCCGATGCCGAGCTGGTCGCGGATGAAGTCTTCGCCAAACGTCCACTTGTTGAAGGCGAACTTGATGTCGAAGGCGGTCGGCAGGGCCTTTTCGACCTTGGCGATGGCTTCGTCGGTGAAGCCTTTCGCCTTGAGGGTCGAGGCGTTGATGCCGGGGGCGTTGGAGAGCGAGCCGTGGCCGACGGCGTAGGCTTCGATCTCCGCGATCTCGCTCTCGCGATAGCCGAGCGCGCGCAGCGCCGCGGGGACCGCGCGATTGATGATCTTGAAGTAGCCGCCGCCGGCGAGCTTCTTGAACTTCACCAGCGCGAAATCAGGCTCGATGCCGGTGGTGTCGCAATCCATGACGAGGCCGATCGTGCCTGTCGGCGCGATCACCGTGGTCTGGGCGTTGCGATAGCCGTTGACCTCGCCGAGCTCGAGCGCCGCATCCCAGGCAGCCTGCGCATGCGCGACCAGGTCGGCCTGCGGGCAGGAGACGAGGTCGAGCGGCACCGGGTTGACGCTGAGCGCCTCGTAGCCGTTGGACTGGCCGTGGGCGGCGCGGCGGTGGTTGCGGATCACGCGCAGCATGTGCTGGGCGTTCTTCTTGTAGCCCGGGAAGGTGCCGAGCTCGGCCGCCATTTCCGCCGAGGTCTTGTAGGTGATGCCGGTCATGACGGCGGTCAGCGCGCCGCAGAGCGCGCGGCCTTCCTTGCTGTCATAGGACAGGCCCATGGTCATCAGGAGGCCGCCGATATTGGCGTAGCCGAGGCCGAGCGTGCGGAACTCGTAGGAGAGCTCGGCGATCGCCTTCGACGGGAACTGCGCCATCATCACGGAGATTTCGAGCACGATGGTCCACAAGCGGCAGAGATGCTCGTAACCCTCGACGTCGAAGCGCTTGGCCTCGATGTCGTAGAACGTCAGCAGGTTCGCCGAGGCAAGGTTGCAGGCGGTGTCGTCCAGGAACATGTATTCAGAGCACGGATTGGACGCGCGGATGTCGCCGGAGGCCTTGCAGGTGTGCCAGTCGTTCATGGTGGTGTTGAAGTGCAGGCCCGGGTCGGCCGACGCCCAGGCGGCGTAGCCGATCTTTTCCCAGAGGTCGCGCGCCTTCAGCGTCTTCGTCACCTTCTTGGAGGTGCGGGCAGTCAGGTTCCAGTCGCCATCGGTTTCGACGGCGCGCAGGAAATCGTCCCGCAGCGAGACCGAGTTGTTGGAGTTCTGGCCTGACACCGTGAGGTAGGCTTCGCTATCCCAGTCGGTGTCGTAGACGTCGAACTGGATGTCCTTGTAGCCCTGCTTGGCGAACTGAATGACGCGCTTGATGTAATTGTCAGGCACGAGGCTGCGGCGCGCGAGCTTGATCTCGCGGCGGAGCGCCGGGTTCTTCTCGGGGTCGAAGCAATCGTCGCCCGAGCCTTCGCAGTTCACGCAGGCCTTCAGCACCACCTTGAGGTGCTTCTGGTTGATTTTGGAGCCGGTGACGAGGGCTGCGACCTTCTGCTCCTCCTTCACCTTCCAGTCGATATAGGTCTCGATATCGGGGTGATCGACGTCGACGACGACCATCTTGGCGGCTCTGCGCGTCGTGCCACCCGACTTGATCGCGCCGGCGGCGCGGTCGCCGATCTTGAGGAAGCTCATCAGGCCCGAGGAGCGGCCGCCGCCCGAGAGTTTCTCACCCTCGCCGCGCAAACGCGAGAAATTGGAGCCGGTGCCGGAGCCGTATTTGAACAGGCGGGCTTCGCGGACCCAGAGGTCCATGATGCCGCCCTCGTTGACGAGGTCGTCGCCGACGCCCTGGATGAAGCAGGCGTGCGGCTGCGGATGCTCATAGGCCGACTTGGACTTGGTCAGCTTGCCGGTGAAGGGGTCGACGTAATAGTGGCCCTGGCCGGGGCCATCGATGCCATAGGCCCAGTGCAGGCCGGTGTTGAACCATTGCGGCGAGTTCGGCGCGACCATCTGCATGGCGAGCATGTAGCGGAGCTCGTCATAGAAGGCCTGCGCGTCTTCGTCCGACGAGAAATAGCCGCCCTTCCAGCCCCAATAGGTCCAGCAGCCGGCGAGGCGGTCGAACACCTGCTTGGACGAGATCTCGCTGACATAGCGCTCCTTCTCGGGCAGGGCGGCGAGGGCGTCGGTATCGGGCACGGAGCGCCACAGGAACGAGGGGACGGATTCCTCCTCGACCTTCTTCAGGCGCGCGGCGACGCCGGCTTTGCGGAAGTATTTCTGGGCGAGCACGTCGGAGGCGACCTGCGACCATTCGGTCGGGACCTCGACGCCGTCCATTTTAAACACGACCGAGCCGTCGGGATTCCTGATCTCCGACGTGGTCAGCCGGAATTCGATCCCGGCGTAAGGTGACTGTCCCGAAGTGGTGTGGCGCCGCTCAATCCGCATCGTCTTGCCCCGTCCTTGTCTTTGACCGAACTGCCTCCGCAAGGCGCCCGGGTCGCTATTTCAATTCGCGATTCCTCCGACGGCCTCATCGGCCCAAAGGCTTCGCAGTTCAGCCGGTGGTTTCCGGCCCAGTTTCTCCCGGGGATGTCGGGTGCTTGCACCTCTCATCCGCCGGCATGTCCAGGTCCGTCCGCCCCCAAGGGGATGAGCCCGACATGCGTTCAAACGCCCCACAACGCCGCTACTCTTCACGTCACGCTCGTGCCATTCGGCACCAGCGTGAACTCTGCCTTCCGAGCCTGTTGCCGGCCCGTTCTGGCGCCCCAGGAGTCCGCTGTCCGCGGGCAGACAAGCCCTTCTCCCGCTGCCTTCGTCTGGCTTGGCGGAGTGCAGTTCTGCGGACCCTTTGGGGGAGTGCCGGCGGGACGCAAACTCACTCGCGCCGAACGGATCGAAAGCTAGGACTCTCCGTTGCGCCCGTCAAGAACTAGTGCGAGTTCCTGAATCAAATACTAAATATGGTGGATTGCGGGGGATAACAGGGGGCCAAGCCCGCGCCTGTCTTGAGCCAAGTATCAGTGAGTCCTCAGGGATTCCCAACCAAAAAAATTCGCATCCCGTGACGATACGGATGCTTCATCCCGATGTTCACAGGGCAGGTATATTTTTCGGGATCGGGATTGCGTCAGCGGGACTCACGTACGGGTACGGAAGCTCGGGGCAGGCATGCCCGCCGCGGTGGTGGCGGCGGGGGCGAATCCACGCCAAGCTGAAGCTCGATTTTGCCGGACCACCCAATGCTTGATTCAACCAAACCGGCGATGCGGCCACGCATCGCCCCGGCCGGCCTGATGTTCCTCGCGATCACCTCGATCGGCTGGGGCTTCAACTGGCCGGTGACGAAATTCCTGATCGGCGAGCTGCCGCCGCTCACCCTTCGCGGCGTCACCGGCGTGCTCGGCGCCGGGCTGCTGGCGCTGTTCGCGCTGGTGCGCGGCGACAGCCTGAAGGTAGCGTCCGCCATCTGGCCGCGGCTGATGACGGCGGCCATGCTCAACGTCACGGGCTGGATGGTGCTGATGGGACTGGCGCTGCTCTGGCTGCCGGCGAGTGAAGCCGCGCTGATCGCCTACACCATGCCGGTCTGGGCCTCACTGATCGCCTGGCCCGTGCTCGGGGAGCGGCCGACGGTGCTGCGCACGCTGGGGCTGGTGATGGCCTTTGCGGGGCTCGCCTCGATCATGGGCGGCAACGGCATTGCCGCCAGCGTGGAGAAGCTGCCGGGCATCGTCATGGTGCTGGGCGGCGCGTTCGGCTTTGCCGTCGGCACGGTGTTCTCGAAAAAATACCCGATCCATCTGCCGCCGATCACGGCCGCGGCCTGGCAGATCGGCATCGGCTGCCTGCCGATCTCGGTCATTGGCCTTCTTGTCGAGACCACGCATCTGGACAAGGTGACTCCAACAGGCTGGTGGCTGCTGATCTATTCCACCGTGGTGCAGTTCTGCATCGCCTATGTCAGCTGGTTCGCAGCGCTCGCGCGCCTGCCGGCCTCGGTCGCTGCGATCGGGACGATGGCAGTGCCCGTCATCGGCGTCGTCGCATCCGCGCTCGCGCTGCACGAGCCGCTCGGGGCAGGGCAGATCGCCGGGCTGATCTTCACGCTCGCCGCGGTGGTGCTGGCGACGCGATAGATCCGCGGCCGGGCTGCTTGGCCTCGGGAAGGAGTTTACCGGCTCGTGGTGAATCCTGCCGACCTGACTCGAGATGTGCCAACGACAGCCCTTCGGTTTTGCAAGATCGCGGCTTGCGGGCCCTGCATCCAGTCGCGATCGGCGCGATCATCTTTGATCGCAGCACGCGACTTCTGCTTTTGTTGACATATCTCAAGGTTCTCTCGAGACGACGATAACAAGCTTCGCAGGAGAAACCGTCCGCTGGGAATGAACGATGACAAAACACTTCTTGGGAATGTTCGCGATTGCGTCAGTGATGATTGTGCCTACCGCATCGGTCGCGCAAACCTTTCCGCAAGACGTTCCGATGGAGATCATGTGCTGGAGCCAAAATGCCAAGGCATGGGTCGTCGGCTATGTCCACACCGTCAAAGAGAACGGTGAGGCGGTTTACCAAGGCCAGGGTGGAAGACTCAACGCGACATTGAATGCCGCGCGCGTACTGGTGGCCCCCTCTGATCGCCCGGCGGGCCTGGACTGCTATGGTAAGACGCTAGACCAGCTACGCGCGATGGGTCGCCTCATCTCCCTACAACGCGTCCCAACCGCTTCACAATAAGGCGTAGCCGCAACAAGGCAGCGGAGCCATCGCTATTCGTCTCACCTCTCATCATCCTTCTGACCATCCAAGACCATGAGGTGACGATCGCCATTGAAATGCTTGATGTGCCTCAACAAGGTGCCGGTCCGACCGGGTAAATTAGGCAATCAAAAATGGAGGGCGCCACGATGAAACCTTCGCTTGCACTGTCTGCATTCCTGACAACTGGGTTGGTCGCCGGCATCGTGGCCCTAAGTACGGAGACCGCGAATGCGGTCGTTTACTGCCAATATGTCGACTATCCCGTTGGATGCATCGTCAGGCCCGGAGTCGTGCTCCGGCCGCGGCCGGTCGCGCGCGCCGTGGCTACCCCCGGAGTAGGGGCCGTGGGAACTCCGATGAACCGCGGCGGTCCTGTCAATCGTGCCGGTCGGCGCTGAGCCGACATCCAACTGCTGCCAGTCCATCGGAAAGAGTATCCCGCGCCTTCAATTCATTTCCCCGTCTTTTGCTGAGGTCGCTGACATGAGACATATAATGGCTGCGGTCGCCGCGCTGTCCCTGATCGCGCTGCTGCCAATTCCGGCGAATGCCCAGCAAGCTGCTCCGCCTGCGGTCGTGCTGCCGACCGACCGCACCGTGCTGCCGATTCCCGAGCCTGAATATCCGCACAGCACGGTCTTCGACGCCCGCAATGCAACGCCGCCGCCGCGCTTCGAGGTCAAAGCGCCTCCCAGTGCTCCAAACGTGCTCATCGTGCTGATCGACGACATGGGTTTCGGCCAGTCGGGTGCCTTTGGCGGCCCGATCCGCATGCCGACGGTGGAGAAGCTCGCAAATGAAGGCTTGCGCTACAACGAGTTCCATACGACCGCGCTCTGTTCGCCGACGCGCTCGGCGCTGTTGAGCGGCCGCAATCATCACATGAACAACTTTGGATCGATCGCTGAAACCGCGACGACCTTTCCCGGGCAGACCGGGCAGCGGCCCAACAGCGTTGCCACCATCGCGGAGATGCTGAGGCTGAACGGTTACAGCACCGCCCATTTCGGCAAGAACCACGAGACCGCGGCATGGGAAGTAAGCCCCTCGGGTCCGACGGATCGCTGGCCGACCCGCCAGGGCTTCGACAAGTTCTACGGCTTCATGGGCGGCGAGACCAACCAATGGGCTCCGCTGATTTATGACGGCATGACTCAGGTCGAGCCGTCGAAAGATCCCAACTACAATTTCATGACTGATATGACCAACAAGGCGATCGACTGGATGCAGTACCAGAAGTCGCTGACGCCCGATAAGCCGTTCTTCATGTACTTCGCACCGGGCGCGACCCATGCACCGCATCACGTGCCGAAGGAATGGATCGCCAAGTACAAAGGCAAGTTCGATCAGGGCTGGGACAAGCTGCGCGAGGAGACGCTGGCCCGCCAGATCAAGCTCGGCGTGGTGCCGTCGGGGACGAAGCTCGCGCCCAAGCCGGAAGCCATCAAGGATTGGGCCGCGCTGAGCGCTGACGAAAGGAAGCTGTTCGCTCGCCAGATGGAGGTATTCGCCGGCTTTGGCGAATACGCCGACACCGAAATTGGCCGTCTCGTCGATGCCGTCAAAGCCACCGGTCAACTCGACAACACGTTGATCTTCTACATCGTCGGCGACAACGGCGCGAGTGCGGAAGGCGGCATGAACGGGCTGTTCAACGAGATGACCTACTTCAACGGCGTGCAGGAGAGCGTCCAGGACATTCTCAAGCACTACGACGAGCTCGGCAGCCCGACGACATACAGCCACTATGCTGCCGGCTGGGCCGTCGCAGGCGACACCCCCTTCACATGGACGAAGCAGGTGGCTTCGAGCTATGGCGGCACGCGCAACGGCATGGTCGTCCACTGGCCCAAGGGCATTGCGGCGAAGGGCGAGGTGCGCTCGCAATGGCACCACGTGATCGATATCGTACCGACGATCCTGGAAGCCACGAAGATTCCCGAGCCGAAGAGCGTGAACGGAACGGTGCAAACGCCGATCGAAGGCGTGAGCATGGCTTACAGCTTTGCCAATCCCGGCGCTTCCAGTCCGCATACGACCCAGTACTTCGAGATCTTCGGCAACCGCGCGATCTATAGTGACGGCTGGTTGGCCGGCACGATTCACCGGGCGGCGTGGGAAACCAAGAATCGCAGGCCGCTCGAGCAGGATGTCTGGGAACTGTATGATACGCGGTCGGACTTCAGCCTGGCGAACGATCTGGCAGCTAACAACCCGGACAAACTGAAAGAGCTTCAGGACCTCTTCCTCAAGGAAGCCATCAAGTACTCGGTACTGCCGCTCGACGACCGCACGCTGGAGCGACTGAACCCGGCCCTCGTCGGGCGCCCCGACTTGATGGCCGGCCGCACCTCGCTGACGGTGCACGAGGGCATGCTTGGCATGTCGGAGAATGTGTTCATCAACACGAAGAACCGCTCGCATGCGATCACGGCCGATATCGAGATTCCGGCAGCCGGCGCCAGCGGCGCTATCCTTGCGCAGGCCGGCAGGTTCGGCGGCTGGAGCCTGTACCTGAAGGACGGCAAACCAACTTACACCTACAATTTCCTTGGTCTCCAGCGATTCACGATAGCCGCCCAGCAGGCTTTGCCTGCAGGGAAATCCACGATCCGCTTCGAGTTCGCCTATGACGGCGGCGGCATCGGCAAGGGCGGCGTCGGCACGCTGTTTGTGAACGGCAAGAGTGTTGCCACGGGTCGGATCGATCGCACGCAATGCTGCGGCTTCTCGGCGGACGAAGGCGCGGATGTCGGTGCCGACGAAGGTACTCCTGTAACCGAAGCCTACAAGGTGCCGTTCAAATTCTCCGGCAAAATCAGCCAGGTGACGATCGAGTTGAAGGAAATGAAAAAGGCCGACAGTGAAGAAGCCGTAGAGGGTCGCAAGGCGGCGATGTTGAAGAAAGGTTTGTCCGATTGAGCAGTCGCGCTGATCGCGGGCAGCCTCTCCGCAGATTCTTGCAGCCGAGGGCCTGTGACATTAATGCGCCACTTAAGACGTTGTTTCGACGTTCAAGGTGAGCGGCATTGCATTGCAGATCGAACGGTGCGGGAATAATCGGCAATGGTGGTCGGAGGTGAGGAAGCAATGCAACGCGTCAGTTCGACATCACAAGGCGCGTGGCTGAGAACCAGTCTCGTCTGCCTGGGCTTGCTGGCTGCCTCCTGTCAAAGCGTCCGCGCCGACGAAAATGGCATCTCGTTCTGGCTTCCGGGACAGTTCGGGAGCCTTGCGGCCTTGCCGATCACGCCGGGCTGGTCGCTAGGCACCGTTTATTACCACACGTCCGTCGCCGGCTCGGGCGGTATCGCTGCGTCTCGAGAGATTACGGTTGGCAAGCTTCCGGCGACGGTCAACGTGAGCCTGAACGCGAGCCTCAATGCGCAAGCCGATATTTTGATCCTTGCGCCGACCTATACGTTCGGCACGCCCGTGATGGGCGGTCAACTGGCTGTGGGGCTTACCGGCACATTCGCGCGAAGTGCCGTCGGCCTTGATGGAACGCTGACCACCAATGTGGGCCCGTTCGGCACGACCCGAACCGGCAGTCTCTCCGACACGCTGGTGTCGGTCGGCGATCTCTATCCCGTGGCGTCGCTGAAGTGGCACAGCGGCGTGCACAACTGGATGACCTACGTCACCGGCGACATTCCCGTCGGAGATTATCAATCGACCCGTCTTGCGAACACGGGCATCGGTCACGGCGCCATCGACGGAGGCGGTGGTTACACATACCTCGATCTCGCCACCGGGCAGGAATTCTCCGGCGTTGCAGGGTTCACCTACAACTTCAAGAACCCCGACACGCAGTATCAGAGTGGCGTCGATTTCCATTTCGACTGGGGAGTCTCCAAATTTCTCTCCAAGCACGCGTTCGTGGGTTTCGTCGGATACGCCTATCAGCAGGTCACGGACGATTCCGGTCAGCACCCCATTCTCGGCCCATTCCGATCGCGCGTTCTCGGCATCGGGCCGCAATTCGGCTATCTCTTTCCGGTCGGAGACATGCAGGGCTACCTGAACGTGAAGGCCTATGGCGAGTTTGACGCCGCGAACCGCCCGTCCGGCTGGAATACGTGGCTGACATTCTCGATCTCGCCGGCCGCGCCCGCCAGCACAGTGGCTCCAACGCGCCACAATATCTCGAAGTAAGAAAGCCACCCGGACCGGCGTCTGGATTTGGGAAGAACATTTTCTGGTTTATTCCGGGCGCTAACTCGCGACCGCCCCGCCATCACCCAGCGCCTTCCGGATCATCTCCGCAAGCTGGTTGCGGCGATACGGCTTTGTCAGGAGCAGCACGCCGTCATCGAGCTTGCCGTGATGGACGATGGCGTTGTCGGTGTAGCCGGAGGTGTAGAGCACCTTCAGGCCAGGTCTGCGCTTGGCGATCTCTTCGGCGAGCACGCGGCCGCTCATGCCGCCAGGGATAACGACGTCGGTGAAGAGCAGGTCGAAGGCCTGGCCGGCCTCGATCATCTGCAGCGCCGCCTTGCTGTCGCCGGCGGCGATGGTCTTGTAGCCGAGGCTCTGGAGCTGCGCTGTGACGAAATTGCGCACCAGCGGGTCGTCCTCGACGATGAAGATGGTTTCGGCGCCGCCCTCGGCCCGCATTTCGCCGGGGGCAGCCGCTTCCGCCGTGCCTACGCCCGGCGGCAGATAGAGCTTGATCGTGGTGCCGTGGCCTTCCTCGCTGTAGATCTTGATGTGTCCGCCGGACTGTTTGACGAAACCGTAGACCATGGAGAGGCCGAGGCCGCTTCCCTTGCCGACCTCCTTGGTGGTGAAGAACGGCTCGAACGCCTTCTCCTGCACGCCCTGCGGCATGCCGGTGCCGGTGTCGCTGACCGCGAGCATGACATAGGGACCGGGCCGGACGTCGGCATTGGCCTGCGCATAGGCTTCGTCCAGTACGACCCGATGGGTCTCGAGCAGCAGCTTGCCGCCGCTGGGCATCGCGTCGCGGGCGTTGATCGCCATGTTGAGCACGGCGTTGGTGAGGCGCGATGGATCGATGTGCGAGGTCATCGGCCCCTGTTCCAGCACGGTCTCGATCTGGATCTGCTCGCCGAGGGTCGGGCGCAGCAGTTTGGCGATATCGGAAATGGCGCCGTTGATCTCGACGTCGCGCGGTTGCAGCGGCTGTTTTCGCGCGAAGGACAGCAGGTGCTGGATCAGCTCGGCGCAGCGCTCGGCGGCATCGTCGATCAGGCGGGCGGTGCGCTGCAGCTCGGGCTGCCCCTTCAGGCCCGCCACCAGCGTCTCGGTATTGCCCGAGATCACGGTCAGCATGTTGTTGAAGTCGTGCGCGACGCCGCCGGTCAGCTTGCCGATCGAGTCGAGTTTCTGCGACTGATGCAATTGCCGCTCGGTTTCGCGCGAGGCGGTGGCGTCGTGATAGACCAGCACCGCGCCCGAGATGTTGCCTTGCCCGTCGCGCATCGGCCGGCCGCTGACCATCAGATGGCGCGTGCCGCTGCCGCTGTGCGGGCGGACGATCATCTCGAGCTCTTCGAACGGCTCGCCGCGCAGCACGCGCGCCGACGGCAGCTCGTCGGGCTTGAGCGGCGTGACGCCATCGCCACGGAACACATCCGACAGCGCGCGCAGATTGCGCAGGTTCATGCCGGCGCGGTGCAGCAGAATGCGCTCCGCGGCCGGATTGGACAAAAGGACATTACCCTCGGCGTCGATCACCAGCACCGCTTCAGCCATGCTGCGGAAGGTGCTTTGCAGCACGTTGACCGACAGGCGTAACTCGTCATGGGCCGTGACAAGGTGAGCGGTGCGCTCGGCCACGGCGGCCTCGAGCTGCTGATTGGCTGCCGTGGTCTCCAGCAGCGAGCTTTTGAGATGCACGGTGGCGCGCTGGCTTTCGCGCATCACGATCACCACCAGCAGCAGGATCACCATTGCGCCGATCACGTCGATGCCAAGAAGGACGATGCCGGTCCGGCGTGAATCCGCCTCGCGGGCGGCGAGCAGCTTCTCCTCGCCGGCCGTCAGCAGCCCAAGGTTTTGCGTGAGCGTCTCCATGAGGCCGCGACCTTCGGCCCGATCCCGCATCGCGTTGAGGCCATCGCTATCGCCGGCCTCGCGCAGCCGCAGCGCTTCGGAGGCGACCCCGATGCGGCGGAGGATGAGTGGCTTAGTGTCCTCCAAGAGCTTGAGCTGGCCGGGATTGTCCCGCAGGGCGACCTCGAGATCGGCCAGCGCCGGCTCGATCTGGCTCCGTGAGGCCTGAAAATCCTCCACGAAGCCGTGGGTGCGGTAAATCTCGTAGCCGCGCGCGGCGCTCTCGGCCCGGCGGACCCACAGGCGCACGTCCGAGATCTTCTTCAGCACCTCGATGGTGTGATTGACCCAGGCCGCATCCGACCGCGATTTGAGGTCGAGGCCGATCGAGGCGGCGGTGATGAGCAGGAGGATCGCAAGTCCAGCACCGAGAATGACGCGCTGCGAAGGGATCAAGGTGCCTCTTTCCGGTCCTTCGGTGGCGCCGTCTCGCCGAGCGACTCCCGGACCGCGGTCAGGAGCGCCTCGGGCGTGAAAGGCTTGCGCAGGCAGCGCGTCGCGCCGAGCTCCAGGGCCATGCGGAGAAAGTCCGGGGATGGCGAGGCGGACGAGGCGAAGGCGTAGCCTGACATGGCTATCAATGGAACAGACGGCGCGCGTTCGTGAAAGATGCGGATGGATTCAAAGCCGCGCATATGCGGCATGAAGATATCAACCAGCATCACGTCAAACGTCTGCGCTTCCAGCGCAGCAAGCCCTGTTTCGCCGCCGTCGGTCAGCGTGACGTCGAAGCCCTGGCGCAGAAGGAGGACCTCGATGGTCGCGCCGACCATCGGATCGTCATCTACCACGAGGATACGCGGCATGACATTTCCCAGTAGGTCGAAGACCCCACAGTGACTGGTGATATAGGCGAATCGTACGCCGGGTCAATTTTGGACTGGACCCTCACAGATATGCACGTCGCAATGCATAGCGCCTCTGCGAGTTCCGGAGTTTTGCGACGGGTGCCAAGATGAATTCCATCGAATTTCAATGACAGGTTGAAGCAGATGCGCGCAAGCAGCAAATGCTCTGTCCTGCGACATTGGCATTCTCTCCATGGCTTGCGACGGGACGCCTCGGCGATGAGCGTCGCCGGTCATGCGCGATCGACGATGAACAAAAGCAAGGGCGGCGCCGATCAATCGGCGCCGCCCCAAGCATCATGATTCTTCAGGCGACCCTACGGGCAGGGATGGCGCAGGCCGTCGTAGCCGAGATAAGTGCCGGACGCCGGGTCGTAGGACCGGTAGCGCTGAGCACAATAAGCCGGCGAGTCACCGCCACTGTCGGGCACCACGGCCACGGCCACGCCGTCGTCGTCATAGCCATCGTTGCCATAGTAATAGGGCTCGTTGTAGTAGCCGCCGCCGTAATAGGCGTATGAGCCGAGCGCGCCCACCGCTGCACCGGCTGCAACTCCTGGCCAGAAGCCGCCGCCGCGATGATGCCAGCCGCCGCCGTGCCACCCGCCGCCGTGCCAGTTGCCGCCGCCGCCGTTCCACTGGCCACCGCCTGCTGCGAAGGTGCGACCACCACCGTTGAAGGCGGGCCCACCACCTTGGCGAACGGCCGCGAAATTGCCGCCGCCGCCCCCGATCCGGGCGCCACCAAAGTTACCGCCGCCCATGCGGGCACCGCCGCCGCCGAAGTGCGCACCGCCGCCACCGAAGTGAGCTCCGCCGCCACCGCCGCCCATCGCGTGGCCGCCGCCGCCACCGCCGTGACCACCACGGCCCTGGGCGAAGCTCGGGGTCGCCACCGGAAGGACCAGTGCCAGCGCTGCGGCAGCGCTCAAAACTCTCAGGTTTCTCATGTTCAAACTCCTTTTCCAGCAAGCAAACCCGCCGAAGGGGCCGTTGTTCCGGCGGTCACGCCGCTGTGCGCGTAATGTCCAGATTTTCACGCGGCCGCTGTACCCGGCATGAACGGACTGTGCTCGCTCTGCGGCGGCGGGCGCCGGGGCACCGCGCCTGGCGTGGGGCAAGGCCGCACCGGCCGAACTGGACATTTGGCCCTGCCGATGGCATCAGGACCCCACGAAGCAGGGCCCTTGCCGCATGAAACAATTTTTCCTGAAGCTCTTCACCTGGTGGAACGGCCAGACCTTTGGCACGCAACTCTGGACCTCCAGGTACGGAGAGCTGGTCGGTGAGGACGAGCAGGGCAACCGCTACTACCGCACCCGCGGCGGCAAGATCGATCCGACGCTCGGCTTCGAGCGGCGCTGGGTGATCTACAACGGCTACGCCGAGGCCAGCCGCATCCCGACGGGTTGGCACGGCTGGATGCATCACGTCGTCGACGTGCCGCCGACCGAGGAGAACTACCAGCCGCGCGAATGGCAGAAGCCGCACCAGCCGAATCCGACTGGGACGGCCAAGGCCTACCGTCCGCCCGGCTCGACGCTCGCCAGCGGCAAGCGTCCCAAGGCGACGGGCGACTACCAGCCTTGGACTCCAGGCTAGATTCGGACGCCCGGCTAGGTTTGGACGCCTGGCTAGATTTTCAGGTTTGAACTTTGTCATTGCGGTGGATGCACCCGCATCCGGTTCATCTTGCTGTGGACAACGGGAACAGCGGGGATGCCGCCTGCGCGGACGTTGCGCCAGCGCCCGCGTTGGGGCTCAATGAACCCATCTTGCGGAGATGGGAAACCATCGCGTTCGGTTCGGGCAACAGTTCGCGACTGTCCCGAGATGCAGCGGCCGCCGAGGAAGGACTCGATCGGGAGATAGGCCCCCGGTCTGGAAGCTCCGACATCGCCCGATGAGAATGTGCGCCGCCGTGAGACAGGAAAGGCCGCCCGGGAAACCGAGCGGCCTTTTTCTGTTGGGGCTCTCTAAGCCAGGCGCTCGGCAGCGCGCCTGGCGGCATCGAGGCGGCGGGCCTGGAATGGCGCGACCCGCTCCTTCATCAGCGCAAGCACCTCGGCCGGCGCAGTCTCGGGCGAGCCGGCATTGAAGGGCGGCGCGGGATTGTATTCGAGGCGAAGCTGAACGGCTTCGGCGGTGGTGCGGTCGACCAGCAGCGACACCAATGTCAAGGCAAAATCAATTCCCGCGGTGACACCGCCACCCGTGACGCGGTTTCGATCGATGCAGACGCGCGTTTTCGTCGCGGTCGCACCGAACAGCGCCAGCATGTCCATCGCACTCCAATGGGTGGCGGCGTTGTAGCCTTTCAAAAGACCTGCCGCGCCCAGCACCAGCGATCCCGTGCAGACCGACGTGACGAACCTCGCGCTCGAGGCCTGCCTGCGCACGAAGTCGAGGGTCTCCTCGTCATTGAGGAGGGCATCGGTGCCGAAGCCGCCGGGAATGCAGATCACATCCAGCTGCGGGCAGTCGGCGAATGTCACCGTCGGCGTCAGCATCAGCACGCTATCGCTCGGCACCGGGTCGAGCGTCTTCCAGATCAGGTGCACGGTCGCGCCGGGGACGGATGAAAACACCTGTAACGGCCCGGTGAAGTCGAGCTGCGTGACGCGCGGGAACACCAAAAGGCCGATCTGGAGCGGTGCCGACATGAGAGCCTCCAAAGAAGAGCTTGACGGGCGCAGTCTGGCATGATGCCCTCCTGTCCAAAATGGCGTATTTCCCTCGCTTTCGGACATGACATGATCGGCATCCTGATCTTCCCCGGCTTCCAGCTGCTCGATGCGGCCGGCCCGATTTCGGCCTTTGAAATCGGCGGACGTTATTCGGGCAAACCGCTGTCCATCCGCGTGCTGGCGTTGAACGCGGGGCCGGTGCGCTCTTCATCCGGCGTCGAGATGATGGCGCAGGATTTCAAGTCGGCCAGGACGATCACGACGCTGGTCGTGGCGGGCGGCGACGGCGTGGGAGACGCGGCACGCAGCAAGACGACGCTCGCTTTCGTGCAGCGGCTGGCCAGGCGCGGCGTGCGGATCGCGAGCGTCTGCTCGGGCGCCTATGTGCTTGCGGAGGCCGGCCTGCTCGACGGCCGCCGCGCCACCACGCATTGGGGCCGGACGCGCGATTTCGTCGCGCGCTATCCCAAGGTGAAGTTCGAGCCGGACCAGATCTTCACCCGCGACGGCAATGTCTGGACGTCGGCGGGCATCAGCGCCGGCATTGATCTTGCGCTCGCGATGATCACCGAGGACCATGGCGAGGACATCGCGCAGGCGACCGCGCGCCAGCTCGTGCTCTACCATCGCCGCAGCGGCGGCCAGTCGCAGTTCTCATCGCTGCTGGAACTGAAGGCGCCGAACGGCCGCTTCGGCGGGCTGTTGTCCTGGGCCCGGGAAAATCTCGACGCGCCGCTGACGGTCGAAAATCTCGCCGATCGCGCCGGCATGAGCGCGCGGCATTTCGCGCGTGCATTTGCCGCGGAGACCGGCACGACGCCGTCGAAGGCAATCGAGCGGTTGCGCATCGAGGCCGCCCGCGAACGCGTGCAGTCCTCGCGCGAAGCGATCGAGCGCGTGGCGGAAGCGACCGGCTTCCGCGATCCTGAAAGAATGCGCCGCGCCTTCATTCGCGCCTTCGGCCAGCCGCCGCAGGCTCTGCGGAGGGCGGCGCGGGCGGGGTAGGGCACGTGCCTGGATCGAGGAGGGCAGCCGCGCCGGTATGCTCGTGGGTTGCTACTTTTGCTGAATGCGATTCAGATAATCGATGACCGAAAGAATGCGCTTGCGCACGACGACCTCAGGACGTTGATCCGGGCCGGCCTTCTCCCAATAAGACGGATCAACGTAGTGCGGCAGGTTGACGATGGGATTGAACCGCTCGCCCCAAACCGGCATTTCGCGATTGCCGTGAGTGGGAATGGTTTTCGATCCGTCGATGATTTCATAGACGGCGCTTGCGGGAAATTCGCCGTTGTTTTTCCTGGCCAGAATTGTCAGATCGGGAGGCGGAATTTTGAGCTGCTCGCTCACCGGTCCCTTGCCCCTCGCATCCGCACCATGACAGCTCGCGCACGACGACAAGAATTCTGACTTGCCGACGTCGAGGTCTTCAGCCTGAACCGCGGCGGCGAAACCAGCGATAAGACCGACAGTCACCAAGCTTGTCACACCAGATTTGACCATGTCGCGCTCCGACGGCGGCGGGTAAGGACTCAATCACTAGCCGCTTCGCTCCCCGACGGCTTGACGCACATCAAGACTCGTCTCCGAGGATGCCCGGCACGGCTGTCAGCCTGATGAGGTCGTACCGGCCGCGTCCGCCCGCGCCGTCAGCCGTCGCGCGATCGGCATCAGCATGTAGGGCGCAAGGTGGATCGGAAACTGCGTCAGCGCGAAATAGAGCCAGGTCGTCGGCGGCAGAGCGCCGGCGGTCGCAGCCAGCATCAGGCCGAGATTGCGCTGGGACACCATCAGTCCGAGCGCGAGTGCGCGCTCGGTGCCGATGCGGCCGAACAGCAAGGCCGTCACTGCCAGCAACGTGAAGTAGATCGCAAAGGCGAGCGCCGCGATGCCGATCGTGAAGAGGGGATCGGCGACGACATCGTGTGCGACGTCGCCCATGATCGCGGACGCGAAGATGAAGAGGATGATGATGTTGAAGCCGTCGATCGGCTGCTTGTGACGCTGGATCGCCCCGGCCCCGAAAATCCGCCTGATCGCGGTTGCCGCCAGCAGCGACGCTGCCAGGATGCCGAGCAGCTTCAGTCCGAGCGCGAGCGGCGAGATGCTCAGCATGCCGCCAAGGAAAAGGCTCGCAAACAGCGACGCGGTGAAAGGCACGACTGCGGTTGCGCTCACCAGCGTCACCAGCACGAGCGTCGCATCAAGCCCCATCAAGGCTGCGAGCGCCGGGGCTGCCATCATCGGCGAGGCCATGCTCTGCAGGATCAGGGCCAGCGACAGGCCGGGCGCGCGCTCGACGAGTCCGCTTGCATGTGCCACCAGGCCGACGATGACAGGCACGCCGACCATGGTCCAGACTGTGGCGGTTGCCACCAGCGCCGGCCGGCGCAAATGGCCGTACAGCGCCACCAGATCGACGCGCATGAACGAGATGCAAAGCAGGCAGAGGATCGCCTCGGTGATATAGGGCCGCAGCAGCAGGCCGAGCGGCGGCACCGCCATCGCGACGAACACGACGGAAGCCACAGCGCGCGTGCCCTGGCCGCCGAGCCAGGTCAGGCCACGGAGGGGAAGCGCGAAGATAGTTCGAAGCGCGGAAATCATTCGGATGGATTTGTCAGCCCAGTGCCTTCAGCTCGAAGGGAGGGCGGCCGGCTCCAGGAGGGCCTTGTAGAGGGCGGCGGCATCGACATCGAGCACGACGGGCATGGGGCGCGACCTGGGGTTTCCGGTTTTGGTGATGATTGGGCGTCGTTCTCGGGGGCATTGCCTGCCTCGGCCCTGGGGCGAAGCCGGCCAACTATCCCATCCGTGGGCCGGTCTGGCCAGACGGCGGCGGGCAGGGCAGGAATGCCGCCCTTTCCCCGCCGTATTCGCCGTGTTAACCGGTTGGCCTGCGAGCGGCGGTATCCCCTGTAGAATGTCCAACGAGCCCGATTCGCTGTTGAAGCCGCGCGAGATCATGTTCCGAACCATTACCCTGACAGGTCTTGCGGCGCTGTTGGCCGCCACAGCGCTGACGGCTGCGACGCCGGCACGGGCTCAGATTGGCACGATCTTCTCCGATCCGCCGCCGCTGCGTCCGCCGGGGAGCATCCCTCGCGGCGGGCAGCCGCAACCGCAGCCGACCCCCGACGACGACGAAGAGGTACCGGAGCTGCCGCCGCAGGGCCGCGTTCTGCCGTCGCGCCCGATGCCGCGCCAGGGCAATGCCCTGCCGGGACCGGTCGAGACCCAACCGCTGGCACCGCCGCCGGGCACCACCATCGTCCCGCAGAACCAGCCGCCCGCCGTGGCGGTTGCGCCGCCCGGCGCGCCTGCTCAGCCGGGGGCCCCCGGACAGCGCCAGCCGCAACAGAAGGGCGGGACGCAGCAGGGCGCCGTCCCGCAGGCCCCCGCGAGCCTCCAGCCGGGCGACGAGGTCGTCACCGAGCCGCCGGCCCAGAAGATCGTGAACAAGAAGGCGACCTTCTCCGGCCTCGACAAGATCACCGGGCGCATCATCAATTTCGACGAGGACATCGGCGAGACCGTGCAGTTTGGCGCGCTGCGCGTGAAGACCGACGCCTGCTACACGCGGCCCGCCACGGAAGCCACCAACACCGACGCCTTCGTCGAGGTCGACGAGATCACCTTGCAGGGCGAGGTCAAGCGGATCTTCTCCGGCTGGATGTATGCCGCAAGCCCCGGCCTGCACGGCGTCGAGCACCCGATTTACGACATCTGGCTGACCGACTGCAAAGAGCCGCAGCAGACCATTGCGACCGCAGCGCCTGATCCCGCGACCAAGCCGGTCGCACCGCCACCGCCGCCTCCGGCACAGAAGAAGGCCGCCCCCAAGCAGGCCGTGCAGCAGCGTCCGGTGCAGCCTCTGCCGCCGCCGCCGCAGCAACCGCCGCCGCCTCCGCCGCCGGAGCAGCGGCCGGGCCTGTTCGGCATTCCCGGGTTTGGCAGCCGATAGGCTCCGGTCGTCTATTGCCGCGAGGCGATGATCTCGAGCGCGCGCGCGCCCGGGATCGCATCGCCCTTGGACAGCCGCAGGAAATCGCCGGGCTCGCCGGCGAGCGCCTTGTCGAGCAGGCTGGTGTAGCGCCGCCGCGAGATCTCCGCCGCACCAAAGCTTTTGAGATGCTCGGTGACATATTGCGTGTCGAGCAGCTCGAAGCCGCCATGGATGAGACGCGCGACCAGATGCACCAGCGCGACCTTGGAGGCATCCCGCGCGGTGTGGAACATGCTCTCGCCGAAGAAGGCGCGCCCCAGGCTCACGCCGTAGAGACCGCCGACGAGGTCATCGCCCTGCCAGGCCTCGACGCTGTGGCAATGGCCGAGGTCGTAGAGCCCGCCATAGAGGTCGCGGATGCGCTTGTTGATCCAGGTGTCCTCGCGTCCGGCCTGCGGCGCGGCGCAGCCGGCAATGGTCGCCTTGAATGCAGTGTTGACGGTGACGCGAAACGCATCCGAGCGCACGGTGCGCGCAAGGCGCGAGGCGACGCGAAAACCATCGAGCGGGATCACGCCGCGCATTTCCGGCTCGACCCAGAACAGGGTCGGGTCGTCGGCGCTCTCGGCCATCGGAAAGATGCCGCAGGCATAGGCGCGCAGCAGCACGGCGGGCGTGATTTCAGACGAAGCGGAGTCGCGCGAAGTCATGGTGCAAAATAATAGCAGGATCGCGCCGCGCATGCGATGGGGGGATGGAGCGGCGGGGATCAGCCCGCCGCAGCGGTATTCGCCTCCCCCGGTGCCGCTTGGGTGCGACGGAACCGCAGGATGATGCGGGTTCCGGTGTGATCGGGATCGCGCTCGACGGAGGCGTCGAGCTTGGAGGCCATCGCAGCAACGATGCGCTGGCCCATGCCGGTCGAGCGCGGATCCGCCTTGACCTTATCGCCGACGCCGTCATCGGTGATCGACAGCAGGAGATCGTCGCCTTTCGAGCTCAGTTCGACATGAATGGGGCCGGCGCCGTCAGGATAGGCGTATTTCACGGCGTTCATCACCAGCTCGTTGACGATGATGCCGACAGCCACGGCACGGTCCGGGTCGATCTCGATCGGCTCGGCCTTCACCGTGAGGCGCGACATCCGGTTGCCTTCGGCGGAGCGCCTGAGATCCTCGAGCAGGGAGTCCAGATACTGGTTGAGCATCACGCTCTTCAGATCCTGCGAGGTGTAGAGGCGGCGGTGCACCTGGGCGACGGCGGCGACGCGGCCCATCGCGTTGGTCAGCGCCGCCTTGACCTCGTCCTGTGCGGCGGAGCTCGCTTGCAGATGCAGCAGCGAAGCGATGATCTGGAGCGAATTGCCGACGCGGTGATTGACCTCGCGCAGCAGCAGCTCGCGCTCGGCGGCAAGGGCTGCGTAGCGGTCGCGCGAGGCATGAATCTCGGCTTCGGCTTCCTCGCGCGCACGCTGCAGACTGGCCTGGCGCAACGCGCCTTCGGCCGCGACGTGCAGCAGCGGGATGAAGTCGCCTTTGACGTCCTTGACCAGATAGTCGGCCGCCCCTGCCTTCAGCGCGGTGACGGCGATGCTGGAATCCTGCGAGGCAGTGACGAACACCACCGGCGGGGCATCCGGGATCGCCATGATCTGCTCGAGCGTTTCCAGTCCGTCGAGACCCGGCATGTACTGATCGAGCGCAACGACATCGATGCAGCCCTGTGCGCCGGCAGTGCGGATACGCTCGAGGCCTTCCTCGCCGCTGGCGGCGTGGATCACCTTGTAGCCGCGCCGCGTCAGGCCGCGATCGACCAGGCGCGCCAGCGCTGCGTCATCATCGATATAAAGCAGTGTTGGCGTGCGCTGGGTCATGAGGCGGCTGGCGGGACCTGGATGACCGAGAAGAACAGGCCGAGCTGCCGGATGGCATTGGCGAAATTCTCGTAATTGACGGGCTTGGTGATGTAGACGTTGCAGCCGAGCTCGTAGCAGCGCTTGATCTCCTGGCTGTCGTCGGTCGTGGTCAGCACCACCACGGGCGAGGCCTTGAGATATTTGTTTTCCTTGATCTGCTTGAGGATATCGATCCCGCTCATATCGGGCAGGTTGAGGTCGAGCAGGATCAGCAGCGCGTTGCCCTTCTGGGCGAGCCCCGTGCCATCGGCGCCGAACAGGTGGCGCATTGCGGCCGTGCCGTTGGTGAAGGAGACGATCTCGTTGTTGACGCCGGAGCGGCGGATATTGCGCTCGATCAGCCGTGCGTGGCCTTCGTCGTCCTCGATCATGATGATGGTTACGGGCAGGGTCATTGATCGGCGTTCCGGTTGCTTGCATTCCAGGTGATGGGCAGCGTGATCGTGAAGGTGCTGCCCGCGTTCAATTCCGACGATACCGACATCGTGCCGCCGAGGCGGCGCACAAGTGTACGGACATGGGCAAGACCGATGCCCTGACCGGGCTTGTCTTGAACTCCCGCCCGGCGGAACAAGTCGAAGATCCGCTGATGATCCCTGGCGTCGATGCCGCGGCCGTTATCGCTGATTTCGAAGATAGCGTAGCCGAGCTTGGTGCGCCCGCGAATTCTGATCTCGCCGGGCACACCGTTCTTGAGATACTTGATCGCGTTGTCGATCAGATTGGAGAAGATCTGCTCGAGCGCAAGCCGGTCACTGACGATATTTGGCAAAGGCTCGATATGGATCTCGGCCTTTGCTTCGGCCGCCTGATGCGCCAGCGACGAGACGATGCCCTCGATGAAGTTGCGCGTCTCGATCCTCTCCGGCTGAAACTCGCGCCGGCCCTCGCGGGTGAGGTTGAGGATCGCCGAGATCAGCCGGTCCATCCGGGCGATCGAGGATTTGATGAAGCCGAGCGCTTCGGAAAAATCCGCCGACAGCTGCTTGTCGGGACCGTCGAGCGGGATATCGGCGACATCGACAGGCGGGCCGCCGGCCGGCACGCCCGTCAGCCCTCCGATCCTGCGAAAGATATCCTTGCCCAATTCTTCGAGCTCGCTGGTGAAGCCCATGATGTTGACCAGCGGCGAGCGCAGGTCATGGCTGACGATATAGGCAAAGCGCTGGATCTCGTCGTTGGCTTCGCGCAAATCTGCCGTGCGCTCGTCGACGGTGGCTTCGAGGTTGACGTTGGCGTCGCGCAGGCGGGCCTCGGCATCGTCGCGGGCGCGGGCCGAGCGCCGTACCAGCCAGATTGAGATCAGGGCCAGCACGACGACCAGACCGGAGCCGATGCCTGTCATCGACGCCGCAAACGTCTGGCTGCGGTCGGCATTCGCCGTACGGAGCTGGAACAGTCGCTCTTCCTCGGCGATCATCGCGCCGGCAACCTTCCCGATTGTCGCGATGGTGTTGCCGGCTGCCGCCTCGCGCGCCAGCGCCGTAGCCTGGGCCGGCTGGCCTTGCCTGATGAGCTCGAGCTCGCGCGCGAATTGATCCAGCCGGGTGTCGATCGCCGCGCTCAGCTTCTCGATGCTGGCGCGCTGTTCTGGATTGTCGCCCGTAAGCCGCCTGACCCGGTCCAGTGCAGGAATAATCGCGGCGACGGCCTTTTGATGGTCAGCCTGGAATTCCGGTCCGAGCGTCAGGAGATAACCGCGCAGGGCGCTCTCGGCGCGCCGGATTTCGAGGAGCAGAGTATTGACCTGGTTTTCCACCTCGATGGTGTGGACCACCCATTTGTTGTCGTCGCGCGCCTTGTTGACGAGGTAGACGGAACCCGCACTGATCAGGGTCAGCACGAGCAGCCCCGCCGTAATCAGCAGGATCTGCCAAAATGTTCGCCGCCGCCGTTCCCCGGCCGTCACGACGGTCTCGCTTTATCACGTGTCGTGGAGTTCAAAACGCCCCCTTGGAACTGTCCCCAACGGTCCAGAACGCGATCGGGGCCAAGGGGTTCCAGGGTGAGGCGAATTATTTTGCGGCCGGATCCGTCTTGCCGGCGAGATACTGTTCCAGCCAGTGGATGTGGTAGTCGCCGTTGATGATGTCGTCCTGGCGGACGAGGTCGCGGAACAGCGGCAGCGTGGTCTCGATGCCCTCGACCACCATCTCGTCGAGCGCGCGGCGCAGGCGCATCAGGCACTCGGCGCGGGTCTTGCCGTGGACGATCAGCTTGCCGACCAGCGAGTCGTAATAGGGCGGGATCGTGTAGCCCTGATAAACCGCCGAATCGATGCGCACACCGAGCCCGCCGGGCGGATGATATTGCGTGATGCGGCCCGGCGAGGGACGGAAGGTCTCCGGGTTCTCCGCATTGATGCGGCACTCGATAGCGTGCCCGATGATCTGGATCTCGCTCTGCTTGGCCGGCAGCTCGCCGCCGGCGGCGATGCGGATCTGCTCCAGCACAAGGTCGATGTCGGTGATGCTCTCGGTGACGGGATGCTCCACCTGGATGCGCGTGTTCATCTCGATGAAGTAGAACTCGCCGTCCTCGAACAGGAATTCGATGGTGCCGACGCCGAGATATTTCATCTCGCGCATCGCTTTGGCGCAGGTCTCCCCGATCTTGGCGCGCGCAGCCGCAGCCAGCACGGGCGAGGGACCTTCCTCCCAGACTTTCTGGTGGCGACGCTGCAGCGAGCAATCGCGCTCGCCGAGATGGATCGCTCCGCCGCGGCCGTCGCCGAGAATCTGGATCTCGATATGGCGCGGCTTCTGCAGGTATTTTTCCAGATAGACGGACGCGTCGCCGAAGGCGGATTTCGCCTCATTGGCCGCGGTCGATAGCGCGATCTGAAGATCGGCCTCGGTCTGCGCGACCTTCATGCCGCGGCCGCCGCCGCCGGCAGCCGCCTTCACCAGCACGGGGAAGCCGATCTTCCTGGCGATCGCCATGGCGTCGTCATTGGGACCAACCGCGCCGTCGGAACCGGGTACCACGGGGATGCCAAGCCGCTTGGCGGTCTTCTTGGCCTCGATCTTGTCGCCCATCAGGCGGATGTGCTCGGCCTTGGGGCCGATGAACTGCAGATTGTGCTCGCCGAGGATCTCGGCAAAACGCGCATTCTCCGACAGGAAGCCGTAGCCGGGATGCACGGCATCGGCGCCTGTGATCTCGCAGGCCGCGAGCAGCGCGGGGACGTTGAGGTAGCTGTCCTTCGACGACGGCGGGCCGATGCAGACGCTCTCGTCCGACAGACGCACATGCATGGCGTCGGCGTCTGCGGTGGAATGCACGGCGACGGTCGCGATCCCGAGCTCCTTGCAGGCCCGCAGGATGCGAAGGGCGATCTCGCCGCGATTGGCTATGAGGATCTTGTCGAACATGTTGTCCTAGCGGATGGCGAGTGGAAAGCGGCAAGTAGGGAACGGCGGTACCATTCGCTATTCGCTACTCCCCATTCGCGTTATTCAATAATGACCAGCGCTTCGCCGAACTCGACCGGCTGGCCGTCCTCGACCAGGATCTGCGTCACGGTGCCGGCGCGCGACGACGGAATCTGGTTCATCGTCTTCATCGCTTCGATGATGAGCAGGGTCTGGCCGACCGAGACCTTCGACCCGATCTCGACGAACGGCTTGGCGCCGGGCTCCGGCGCCCAATAGGCGGTGCCGACCATCGGCGAGGTCACGGCGCCGGGATGCTTCGACATGTCTGCCGCAGCAGCAGCCGGAGCATCAGCCGCCGGTGCAGCAGCGTGCGCGGGTGCGGCGGCTGCGACCGGCATCGGCATGGTCGCGGCGACGCTGATGTTGCGGGCGACGCGCAGGCGCAAGCCCGCGCGCTCGATCTCGATCTCGGTGAGGCTGGTCTCATCGAGCAGCAGAGCGAGCTCGCGGACGAGCGCGGAATCCTCGCTGGAAAACTTTGCGGCTGCTTTGTCGTCTGGCTGGCGCGCCATGTTCTTTGATCCGAATGTTCTGAGTGAAGAGAGAGCGTCAGGCCTTGGGCTTGATGCCGAGCTTGGCCGCAAGGCCCTGGATGGCGAGGCGGTAGCCCTCGATGCCGAAACCGCACAGCGAGGCGAAGGCCGCGCGCGCGGTGTAGGAGTGATGACGGAAACTCTCGCGGGCGTGGATGTTGGTCACGTGCACCTCGACCGTCGGCATCTGCACCGCGAGCAGCGCGTCGTGCAGCGCGATCGAAGTATGCGAATAGCCGCCTGCATTGATGATGATGCCCTTCATCTTGCGCCCATGCGCCTCGTGGATGAAGTCGATCAGTTCGCCTTCGCGGTTGGATTGCCGGCAATCGGCCTTGAGGCCGAAGGCCGCGGCCGTCTCACGGCACAGCGCCTCGACGTCGGCCAGCGTCGCGTGGCCATACTTCTCGGGCTCGCGGGTCCCCAACATGTTGAGGTTCGGCCCGTTGAGAACGAGGATCGTGTCGGTTGCTGGTTCGGCCATTCCTGTCCCGGCGCGTGTTTCGGCGTGGCGGGGTTATAGGTAACAAAGTGACCCAGGGGAAGCCTTGAAGGGCCTCCGGGACCGCTTCAGGCACCTCATCCGGTAGGCAAAAACCTGTGCGGAAACTACGGAAATTGCTTGTTAACCAGTTCCAATCATGGCTGCGGACCCGCGCCGGCGGGGCAGGCGCCCCATAGGCCAAAAGCCCCTGCCGATCGCTCGGCAAGGGCTCATTTGGGGTCTCAGCGAGGCGGTTAGCCTTCGATGATGTAGACGATCTCGCGCGTCTGGGGACGGACGATGATGTACTGCCCGTGCACGAAGATCACATCATAGCCGCGCCATTCCGGGTAGATCTCGACGATCCGGGCCGGGAGCGGGTGGAAACGGACGTTCGCCGGGACGGCCGTGCCAACCGAGATGTTGAAGTTGACGTTGGTCGTCTCCTCGATCTTCTCGGACTTGATAGCCGAAACGATCTGGGTCCGCTTTTCCGGCGGGGGGGCCGCGGTCGCCGAGGTGGCCGCGTTGCCGGTCGTGGTCTGAGACTTGGTATCGGTCGTGGCCGGGCGGTTCTCGGCATTGTTGCTCTTGGCGGCTTCGCCGGCCTTGTTGTCCTCGGCCTTCATGTTCTTGCCGTCGGTCTTGGTCGTGGAGTCCTTGGTCGTCGATTCCGAACTCATGCTCTTCGACTTGTCCTGCATGGACTTTTCCTGCGCGCCCTGGGCGTGCTCGCCCTTCGCCGCACCGGCCTTCTCGTCAGCCGCGTTCTTGTTCATCGCGCCGCCTGATTTCTCCATGGCGCCGGATTTCTCAGCCGAGCCCGACTTCTCCATCGCGCCAGACGACTTCTCTTCGCCGGACTTCATGGCGCCGCCGGCCTGGCCGACCGTGCCCTTCTGCGGGCTTGTGGATTCCTTACCCATCGTGCCGTGCTCTGCGGCGCCGCCAGTCGGCTGCGCGTGCTGCGTCGGCTGCGCACCGGCACCGCCGGTGTCGTTTTTCATGGTGCCTTGTGCGTTCGCCAGACCGGTACCGGCGATCAGTGCGAGCGCGGCAACCGAGATCATAAAGCGGTTCGACATTGAATTCTCCTCACGTGCTTATTTGCGTCATTGCCCGCGCCAACAACGGGAGGAGGTCTCAGGAGTTCCGGAACATCTTGGGTTCCGCGGGATTTGTTTGTTGAACGCTGGATGAATGCGCGCGCCGGATCACGCCAGGATCTGCCCCGAGCTTCCGCCAACGAAAAGGCCGGCTTTTCAGCCGGCCTCGTCGCGCGCGCGAATTGTAAAAAGCGTGATCAGCAGGTCGCCTTGCCGCAGCGGGCAACGCCGATCTTTTCCTTGAGGCCATCGAGGCCGACGGCGCCGACCACGATCTGCTTGCCGATCACGTAGCTCGGCGTGCCGTTCATGCCCATCGCCTCGGCCAGCTTGAAGTTCTCCTCGATGGTGGTGCGCACCTCGGGGCTTTGGATGTCCTTCTCGATCTTCGCGGTATCGAGGCCGGCGTCCTTGGCTGCCTGCATCGCGCGGGCCTTGTCGGCTGGTCCGCGGCCGCCGAGCAGCTTCTGGTGGAAGTCGAGATACTTCTTGCCCGTGGGATCCTGCATGCGCACGGCGACCGCGACCTGCGCGGCCTCGACCGAGCCCTGGCTCAGCACCGGGAATTCCTTCAGCACAACCTTCAGCTTGGAATCGGACTTCATCAGGTCGAGCATGTCGCTCATCGCGCGCTTGCAGTACCCGCAATTGTAATCGAAGAACTCGACGAAGGTGACGTCGCCGTCCTTGTTGCCGAGCACGACCTGCCGCGGCGAGTTGAAGATCGCATCCGAGTTCTGCGCGATGCTGGCCTCATGCTTCTCGGTTTCGGCCGCGGCCTGGCGCTTGCTGAGCTCGGTCATGGCCTCCTCGAGCACCTCGGGGTGGCTGACCAGGTAGTTCTTGACGATTGCCTCGATGTCGGTGCGCTGGGCATCGGAGAAGCTTTCGGCCGAAGCCGGTCCCGTGGCGCCTGATATGGCGAGCGCAAACAGCGCGGAAGCAAGCAGGCGCAGCGTAGGCATTGGCAAATCCTCTTATCCAGAGCAGGTTTCGAAAAAACGTCGCGACGGACTTGATCGTGGTGTCGTGACGTCAAGATGGCGGTTCAGGCTAGTTGCGCGGCGGTTTCGACGCCACGATGTCGTCGGCCTTGACCCATCCGGGCGTGCCGACGGCGAAACGGGTTTTCGCGCGCGTGGCGAGCTCGCGAGCAGTCTTGTTGTCGCCGCGCAAATAAGCGGCCTGGGCCGAAGCGAGGTCCGCCTCGGCATAGTCTCCCTTCCGGCCATAGGCCATCGCGAGCTGCATGAAGCCGAGGGGAGCTTCCGGCTCCCGCGCCACCGCGGCACGGAGAATCTTGATGGCGTCGTCCGTGTAGGCCTTATTATCGGTTCCAACCAGCGCCTGCCCAAGTAACATCTCGATGAGGGCCGAATTGTTTGAGAGCGCGACGGCCTTGCGCAGGGGGGCGATGGCGTCGGCCGGCTTGCCGCTCTCCAGCAGCGCCTGGCCGCGTACCTCGTAGAAATACGGGTTGTTCGGCTGCACCGCGATCAGGGCATCGATCTGGGTGAGGGCGCTGCGCAAATCGCCGTGCAGATAGGTGCTGATCGCGCGGGCGTAGCGTGCCGGCAGGCTGTCATTGGTCTGGGGGTAGCGTCGATAGACCACTTCCGGCCGTTCCATGAACGCGGAGATCTTGGCGCGCACCATGTCATGGCGGAGCTGCAGTGCAGGGTCGTCCTTCTTGTCCCAATAGGGGCTGGTGCTGGCGAATTCCTGGAGCGCCGCGACGCGCTCGGCGGGCATCGGGTGCGACTGCAGATAGGGATCGGCGCCGCGGGCCGCGAACAGGCTCTCGCTGGTGAAGCGCTTGAAGGTCTCGTACATGCCCTTCGGCGACTGCTGCGTCGCGGTCAGGAATTTCACGCCGGCGCGGTCGGCGTTCTCCTCCTGCTGGCGCTGGTAGGACAGCAGCGAACGGCGGATCATTTCCTGCGGTCCGGCAATGGCGGCTGCGCCCGCATTGGCGAGCCCGTTATTGCCACTATTGGAGCCGCGGCTGGCACCTGCGGCAAGCGCCCCGGCGCCGAGCAGCATGGCGATGATCATCTGCGTCTGGGCGCTGGCGAGCTGCTCGCGCATCTTGGCCAGATGGCCGCCGGCCAGATGCCCGGTCTCGTGCGCAAGCACGCCGATCAGCTGGTTCGGCGTCTCCGACTGCAGGATCGCGCCGTAATTGACGAAGATGCGGCGGCCATCGGCGACGAACGCGTTGAACGAGTTGTCGTTGATGATCACCATCTGGATGTTCTGCTTCTCCAGACCGGCAACGCGCAGGATCGGGCGGGTATATTCGCGCAGCAATTGCTCGGTTTCGGTATCGCGCAGGACCGGCGGGCCGCGCCCCTCCTGCGCCTGCGTCGCCGTAACAGGCAGCAGCGCGATTGCAGCCGCTGTCACGAGGGCGGTGAGGGCTGAGGCCTTCTTGCGCAATGCGATCTGGAGCAACATCAAACGAGTCTGGGCTTGCAGGCGGAGTTGGATGGAGTTTTGTGATTGGTTTTGGCAATTGGCGGCGGACCGGATACGCGATATGCCCTTATGAGCCGTATAATGCGGCTAGTCTGGGGCGCAAGCGCCCTGTTTTCCGGACCGAACGGACCGGTTCGCCAGCGAAATAGCAGAAATCAATGCACGATGCGACACTAAGGAACCGGTTGGGGCAGTGGCTCGAGCCCTCCCGCCGCAGCGATGTTCCCCCCTTCATGGTGATGGACGTGATGGCCGCGGCAGCCCGGATCGAGGCCGCCGGCGGCCATGTCATTCACATGGAGGTTGGCCAGCCCGCGGCTGGCGCGCCGAAGACCGCGATTGCGGCCGCGCAAGCCGCCCTTGCGACGGGCCGGATCGATTACACGTCCGCGCTCGGCATTCCCAGCTTGCGTGAACGCATCGCGCGGCATTATCGCGACGCCTATGGCTGCACCGTCAGTCCCGACAGGATCGTGGCGACCACGGGTTCCTCCGGCGGGTTCATCCTGGCTTTCCTGTCGATCTTCGAGCCCGGCGATCGCGTCGCCGTCACGGTGCCCGGCTATCCGCCGTATCGCCACATCCTCACCGCGCTCGGCTGCGAGCCGGTGCTGATCGAGACCACCAATGACACGCGCCACGCGCTGACCGGCGAGGCGCTGCTCGCCGCCCATCGCAAGACGCCGCTGAAGGGCGTGCTGGTCGGCAGCCCCGCCAATCCGACAGGCACGATGATGCCGCGCGAGGCGCTCGCCGGCCTGATGGCGGCGGCGGAAGATGCCGGCATCCGCTTCATCTCCGACGAGATCTATCACGGGCTCGATTATGCGTTTCCCGCTGTGACGGCGGCGGCGCTGTCCGACCATGCGCTCGTGATCAACTCGTTCTCGAAGTATTTTTGCATGACCGGCTGGCGCGTCGGCTGGATGGTCGTGCCCGATGTGCTGGTGCGCCCGATCGAGCGGCTGCAGCAGAACCTCTCGATCTCGGTTCCGTCGCTCTCGCAGATCGCGGCCGAGGCCGCCTTCGATGGCGCAGCCGAGATGGAGCAGATCAAGCACGGCTATCAGGAGAACCGGCGCATCCTGATCGAGGGCTTGCCCAAGGCGGGCCTAGCCAAGTTCCTGCCGGCGGATGGCGCCTTCTATCTCTACGCCGACGTTTCGGATTTCACTCCGGACAGTCTCGACTTCGCCAGGCAGATGCTGGAGAAGGCCCATGTTGCGGCAACACCGGGCGTCGATTTCGATCCGATCCATGGCCGCTCGTTCATACGATTCTCCTATGCGCGCTCGGCTGATGAGATGCGGGAGGCGGTTGACCGGATCGCTCACTGGCTTAAATAGCCGCCAGTTTTCGCGATACCTCTGGAGTGCATCTTGTCTGACCGAACCGTCCAGTCTGCCGCCCATTCCCCTCTCGCCGCAGTGATGTGGCCCACCCGACCGGGCGACGCCGTGGGCGTCGTGCGCGCGATCGTGCTGATCGCGCTCGGCACCGCGTTGATGACACTGTCGGCCAAGGTGAACCTGCCGCTGCCTTACGTGCCCATGACATTGCAGACCCTGGTCGTGCTGATGATCGGCGCTGGCTATGGCTGGCGCCTTGGCAGCGCAACCATGATCGCCTACCTCGCCGAGGGCGCGATGGGGCTGCCGGTGTTCGCTGGTCCGGTCGGTGGGTTGGCGCCGCTCGTCGGCCCGACCGCCGGCTATCTCTATGGCTTCGTGGCGGCTGCGGTCATCACCGGCTGGCTGGCCGAGCGGGGCTGGGATCGCAACATCGCGCTGCTGTTTGTGGCGATGGCGGTCGGCCATCTCGTCATTTTCATCGCCGGCTTTGGCTGGCTGGCCACCGGCATCGGCCTTGGCGCGGACAAGGCCTGGGCCGTCGGCGTCACGCCGTTCATTGCCGCCTCGGTCATCAAGAACGCGCTGGGTGCCACGCTGATGCCGGCGGCGCGCCGGATCATCGACCGCCGCGGCTAGATTTCACTCCACGGAATGTTCCAATTGACAGGGCCGGCCAAGTTGATCTTGGCTGGCTCTTAACTTTGAGGGGGAGGAAACAATGACAACGACAACGATGGCCGGGACACCGGCCGCGCCTGCCGCGGCCAAGCCGTGGTACAAAATTCTCTACGTTCAGGTGCTGATCGCCATCGTGCTCGGCGCCATCGTCGGCTGGCTGTGGCCCTCGGTTGCGACCAACGACTGGATCAAGGCGCTCGGCGATGGCTTCATCAAGCTGATCAAGATGGTGATCGCGCCGATCATCTTCTGCACCGTGGTCTCGGGTATCGCCCACATCCAGGATGCGAAGAAGGTCGGGCGCATCGGCGTGAAGGCGCTGATCTATTTCGAGATCGTCTCGACCTTCGCGCTGGTGATCGGTCTCGTCATCGGCAACCTCATCAAGCCGGGCGCGGGCTTTGGCAACGCCGGGGCCAATGCGCAAGCCGTCGCCAGTTTCGCCAAACAGGCAGAGTCGCAGAAATCCGTCGACTTCATCCTGCACATCATTCCCGACACCGTGGTCGGCGCCTTCGCGCAAGGCGAGATCCTGCAGGTGCTGCTGTTCTCGGTGCTGTTCGGCTTCGCGATCATGGGTCTCGGCGAGCGCGGCCACGTGATCCGCAGCTTCATCGACGATGCGGCGCATGCGGTGTTCGGCGTCATCTCCATCGTGATGCGCGCAGCGCCGCTCGGTGCGTTCGGCGCGATGGCTTTCACCATCGGCAAGTTCGGCACCGGCGCGATCCTCAACCTGATGGGGCTGATCGCGACGTTCTACCTGACCGCCGCGCTGTTCGTCTTCATCGTGCTCGGCACCATCGCGCGCTTTGCGGGCTTCTCGATCTTCAAGTTCCTGGCCTACATCAAGGACGAACTGCTGATCGTGCTCGGCACCTCGTCCTCCGAGAGCGCGCTGCCGTCCTTGATGGAGAAGCTGGAACGGCTCGGTTGCTCCAAATCGGTGGTCGGCCTCGTGGTGCCAACCGGTTATTCGTTCAACCTCGACGGCACCAACATCTACATGACGCTGGCGACGCTGTTCATCGCCCAGGCGCTCGGCTTCGATCTCACCTTCGGCCAGCAGCTCACGATCCTGGTCGTGGCGATGCTGACCTCTAAGGGCGCCTCCGGCATCACCGGCGCGGGCTTCATCACGCTGGCGGCGACGCTCGCGGTGGTCGATCCGCGACTCGTGCCGGGCATGGCGATCGTGCTCGGCATCGACAAGTTCATGAGCGAGTGCCGCGCGCTTACCAATCTCTGCGGCAACGGCGTCGCCTGCGTGATCGTCGCCTGGTGGGAGGGCGAGCTCGATCGCGACAAACTCAACGCGCGGCTGAGCCGGCAGATCGATCCGACCGACATGGAAACCGCTGTCACGACGGACTGATCCGGATCGGACGGCGCGGTGTGCTGTCAGCACATCAGGGCCGTCCTCGCCGCGAGGGCTGAAGGCTAGAACCGCTCCGGCCGGTACGGCGTCGGATCGATCGATGGCGTCTCGCCGTTCATCATCTCGGCGAGCAGGCGTCCGGTCGCGGGTCCGAGCGTGAAGCCCTGGTGGCCGTGGCCAAAGTTCATCCAGAGGCCAGGGTGGCGCGGGGCAGGTCCGAGCACGGGCACCATGTCCGGCGTGCAGGGGCGGGTGCCGAACCACGGCTCCGGCTCGGCGCGCTTGCCGAGGTCGATCAGCTCGCGCGCGGAGCTTTCCGCGCTGGCGAGCTGCACCGGCGTTGCCAGCGCATCCGGGCCCGTCAGCTCCGCGCCGGTGGTGATCCGGATGCCCTTGGCCATCGGCCCCATGGCGTAGCCCTGGCCCTTGTCGACGAGCGGTAGATCGAGCGTGGCGCCACCGGTGTAGTGCATGTGGTAGCCGCGCTTGCGCACCAGCGGAATCCGGTAGCCGAATTTGTATAGCAGATCCGGCGACCACGGCCCGAGCGTCACGACGGCGTTGGCCGCATCGATGCGGCCATTGTCGGTGTTCACAGACCATCCCGTCGCGGTCTGCTGCAACGACTGCGCGTCGCCAAGCACGATGGTGCCGCCCGATCGTTCGAACAGATCGGCATAGGCCGTGACCAGCGCGCCGGGATCGGACACGGTCCAGGTGTCGAGCCAGTGGATCGCGCCGGCAAGATCCTCGCGCAGGATCGGCTCCGCCTTGGTCAGCTCGCTGCCCGAGAGCACCCGAAAATTCACGCCGAACTCGCGGCGGTCTGTTTCCGCGTCCCTGATCGCGTCATCCATCGCCGCGGCGTCGCGAAACACGGCGCGATATCCGGCGCGCCGGATCAGATTGTCGGCGTGAGCCTCGCGAATGAGGATGTCGTGCTCGGGCGTCGCGTAGGCGATCAGGCGAGCCCAGGCGGCGATGGCTTCGCGGTGCCGCTTTGGCGCCGAATGCCACCAATAGCGGAGCAGCGGTTCGATATGCTGATGCAGCGACGAAAAGCTGTAGCGCACGTCGTTGGTGCGACCGGTCGCGATCTTCAGCAGTGATGAGAGGTCGCGCGGCATCGGATAGGGACGCACCGCTTCGGCCTGGATCATGCCGGCATTGCCATAGCTGGTTTCGCGGCCGGGCTCCCTGCGGTCGACCAGCGTGACCGTCCAGCCGCGTTGACGCAGATGCAAGGCGGCGCCCACGCCCACCATGCCGCCGCCGAGAATGATTGCGCTTTGCATCGGCAGAACTCTCCTGTCAGGCCGGCTTCGGCGCGAGCCCTGGCTGCGCCGTGTCGATGGTTGCGGTGGCGACGACCGACATCGCGGTCATTGCCGCCATGAAGCCGAGGGCCGCGTCGAAGATGCCGGTCAACGCGGAGCTGCCGATCAGCAGATCTTTTTCGCGCTCGGCAAAGAGCGTCGTCATCACCCAGCCGATGCTCGTCTTGCGGTTCGACAATGCCGTCATGCGCGTCTCCGAGACGTGCTCACTTGGCCTGTTCCCAAATTCTATTCCCAAGTTCTATTCCCAAGATCTATTCCCGAGATCTATTCCCAGGTGAGGAAGCCGGGCGCGGCCGACAGCGGCGGCGCCGCGGCGAGCCGTGCCAGGTCGGGCACAGGCCTGCACATTTGCGCGTCGTCTGCGAATGCAGCCTCGAGGCTCGCGGCGACCGCGAGCACGATGGCATCGCCACCGCGCGGGCCGACGATCTGGAGGCCGAACGGCAGTCCGGCTTCGTCAAGCCCGAGTGGAATGCTGATCGCGGGATGGCCGGGAAGCGTCACCGCATAGGCGAGCGCGAGCCAGTGGAAATAGGACTTCGTCGGCACGCCGTCGATCTCGGCGGGATAGAGCTCCGACCATGGCCGCGGGCTGAGCGTGATGGTCGGGCTGATCAGCACGTCGAATCCAGCGAAGAAGCTCTGATAGGCGCGATAGATCCGCGTCTGCGTCGTCGACGCGCGGGCCTGGTCTTCGAGCGAATAGCCGAGGCCTTCCTCGACATTGGCGCGCACGTTAGGGCCGAGCATCTCTGGCCGCTCCTTGTAGTTCTTGCCATGCGTCGCCAGGAACATGCCCGCGCGCAGCACGGCGAAAGCATCGTCGGCACCGGTACAGTCGGGCGTCGCCTCACGGCTTTCGGCGAACAACGGCGCAAGCTTGCTCACGCGGTGGCGGAAGACGCGGCGGATGGCCTGCTCGGTCGGTGCGAAGCCGAAATCTTCGGTGAAGGCGAGGCGCAGCTTGCCGAGGTCGGCGGGACGCGGCGTGGCCCAGCGCTCGGCGCGTGCACGCACGGTTTCGCCGGGCAGGGTGTAGGCGAGCGGATCGCGCGCGTCGTCGCTCGCCATCACCGACAGCATCAATGCGGCGTCGGCGACGCTGCGGGCCATCGGTCCGTCGGTCGAGAGGTTCGACCAGCCGAAGATGCGCTTCTCGCTGGGCACGAGCCCGTAGGAGGGGCGCATGCCGACGATACCGGAGAAGCCGGCCGGATTGCGCAAGGAGCCGCCGGTGTCGGAGCCTGAGGCGAGCGGGGCCATGCCGCAGGCCAGCGCAACCGCCGAGCCGCCGGAGGAGCCTGCTGCCGAGCGCATGGGATCGAAGGGATTGCCGGTCGCGCCGAACACGGGATTGCGGGTGTTGCCGCCCGCCGCCCATTCCGGCGTGTTGGTCTTGCCGAAGATGATGGCGCCGGCGGCGCGCAAGCGTGCGACCGAGCCTTGGTCCGCAGCGGGCACGTTGTCGCGCAGCAGCGGACTGCCATATGTCGAGCGCATCCCGGCGGTGTCCTGCGTATCCTTGATCAGGACGGGAAGCCCGTGCAGGGCGCCGCGATCCTCGCCGCGCAGGATGGCGGCCTCGGCTTCCTTTGCGGCGGCGCGTGCGCCCGGTTCGTCCAGCGTCACGACGGCGTTGACGGCGGAATTGACGGCGGCGATGCGGGACAGACAGGCCTCAAGCAACTCGACCGGCGAAATCGCCTTGGTGGCCAGCAGGCGGCGCAGCTCAACGGCGCTGGAATCGCACAGGTCGCTCACGGCCAATTCCTTTCAGATTATGAAAACAATTTAGCATATCGGAAAGTAAGATTGACGCACCAATATTCGTCAAATCGAGGCGTTTCGTGCACAAATCCTCGCGCAAGTGCCCAAATGGCCGCCAAATGACGTGCAGGAGAGCCAGTTTTCGCCGAAAAGATTAGGTCGATCGACCAACATTTTTTCTAATGCCGTGGTAGGCTTGCTGCATGAGCGAGATCACGACGCCAGAAGGTGCCAATTCCCAGCTCGGTCAGTGCCTCAAGGCCGCCCGTCAGGCGCGTGGCTTGACCCTGAAGCAGGTCGCGGAGCGGACCGGCATGGCGCTCTCGACGCTGTCCAAGGTCGAGAACGGCCTGATGTCGCTGACCTACGACAAGCTGCTCCAGCTGACCTCCGGCTTGAAGATGGAGATCGCGGAGCTGTTCAATCCAGCGGTCGCGGCGCCCGTGCCGGGCCGGCCGGTCACCGCGCGCCGGAGCATCAGCCGGGCCGGGCAGGGGCAGCTGATCAACACGAAATTCTACACCTACACCTATCAATGCACCGATCTGATCGGCAAACGCATGGTGCCGATCGTCGCCGAAGTTCGCGCGCGCTCGCTGGACGAATTCGGCCCGCTGCTGCGTCATGGCGGCGAAGAGTATTTTCTGGTGACGAGTGGCCGCGTTGCAGTCCACACCGAGTTCTACGCACCGGAGATCCTGGGCGAGGGTGACGGCATCTATCTCGACAGCACGATGGGCCACGCCTACCTCAACGCCGGCGAGGCGCCCTCTGCAAAGGGCGTCTGTCTCTGCACCAGCGAGGCGCCCGACCTTTACGACCAGCTTCGCCAGATCGCATCGCGTGACGTCGCGCCGCTCGGTGATGACGAGCTGCCGTCGTAGCTTACTCGTGAGGCCTGAAACGAAAAACGCCCGGCTTTTGGCCGGGCGTTTTGCATTGGATGTTCGGCTTTATTCGCCGCCGCCGAAACGGCGCGACCACCAGCCGGCGCGACGCGGGGCCGCCGGCGTCTCGCTTGCCGCTTCCGGCGCGGGCGCAGGCGCAGGCGGAGCAATCGGCTCCGGCGCTGCCGCAACCGGGGCCGCCGGCTCGCTCGGGCTGCTCGACAGGAAGCTCACCTTCTCGCGGACGGTGGAGCGGCGACGGGCCGCCTTCTCGTCGGCGACGGGCTCTTCCTCCGCGACGGCAGCAGCGGGTGCGGGCCGGACCGGCGTTTCAACCGGTGCCTGGTGGAATTGGAGCTCGGGCTGAGACGTCTCGTGCTCAACCGGGGCGACGTGCTCCGAATGCGCAATCGACGGAGCTGGCTCGCCGCCAGGGCTGTCGAAATCGGCCACGGCGTCGGTCGCTTCCGGCGGAGGATTGCCACCGAGCTCGTCGCTGATGGAACCGGCGAGACCTTCCTCGTTGCCGCCGCGCCGACGACGTCCACCCCTGCGGCCACGCCGGCGACGGCGCTCGCCGTTGCTTTGTTGCTCGCCGCGCACGGCTTGTTCCTCGCCTTCCTCGCCATCCTGCTCGGACTCGACATCCTCCTCGGTCTCGCCGGCAAGCATGGCTGGTTCCGGAAGAGTGGGGGGCGTATCCTCGCGAAGCTCGCCTTCACGCTGGCCGCCGCGGCCGCGACGACGCCGGCGGCGCTTGCGGCGCTGGCCATCCTGCTCGGGCGCACCTTCGCCTGTGGTCTGTTCCCCGGCGAGACCTTCGGTCTCCTCGGTTTCGATCTCGGATTCGGTCTCCAGATCGAACTCGTCGTCGTCATAGGCCTCTTCGACCAGGGGCGGCGGGCTTGCAGCGGCCTGCGCCGCCAGCAGAGCCTTGGCGGCTTCGAGCGTATGCACCTGCTCGCCACGGTCGATGACATAGGCCTGCGGCCCGCTGACGCTGGGGTCGGCGATGACCGACAGCGTGACCTTGAAGCCGTTTTCGAGGTCGCGCAGATGACCGCGCTTGTGGTTCAGCACATAGAGTGCAACGTCGGTGCGGGTGCGGACCACCAGATTGTGGGTCGCGCCCTTCATCAGGATCTCTTCGAGTCCGCGCAGCAGCTGCAGCGCCACCGAAGACACCGAGCGGACATGGCCGGTACCGCCGCAATGCGGGCAGGGATCGGTCGACGATTCCAGCACGCTGGCGCGGATGCGCTGGCGCGACATTTCCAGCAGGCCGAAATGCGAGATGCGTCCGACCTGGATGCGCGCGCGGTCCTGTCTGAGGCAATCGGACAGCTTGCGCTCGACCGCACGGTTGTTGCGCTTCTCGTCCATGTCGATGAAGTCGATGACGATCAGGCCGGCGAGGTCGCGCAGACGGAGCTGGCGGGCGACCTCTTCGGCCGCTTCCAAATTGGTCTTGAGCGCGGTGTCCTCGATATGGTGCTCGCGGGTTGATCGTCCGGAGTTGACGTCGATCGAGACCAGCGCCTCGGTCTGGTTGATCACGATGTAGCCGCCGGAGCGTAGCTGCACGGTCGGCGAGAACATCGCATCCAGCTGGCTCTCGACGCCCATGCGCGAGAACAGTGGCTGGCCGTCGCGATACTGCTTCACCGCGCTGACATTGGCGGGCATCAGCATCTTCATGAAGTCGCGCGCTTCGCGATAGCCCGCTTCGCCCGCCACCTGGATCTCGTCGATCTCCTTGTTATAGAGATCGCGGAGCGAGCGCTTGATCAGCGATCCCTCCTCGTAGACCAGCATCGGGGCCTGCGACTTGAGCGTCAGGTCGCGCACCGTCTCCCACATCCGGATCAGGTATTCGAAGTCGCGCTTGATCTCGGGCTTTGTGCGGGCCGCACCTGCGGTGCGCAGGATGATGCCCATGCCCTCGGGCACGTCGAGATCCTGCACCACTTCCTTCAGGCGCGAACGGTCCTGGGCGCTGGTGATCTTGCGGCTGATGCCGCCGCCGCGGGCGGTGTTCGGCATCAACACGGCATAGCGGCCGGCGAGCGACAGATAGGTCGTCAGCGCCGCGCCCTTGTTGCCGCGCTCTTCCTTGACAACCTGCACCAGCATCACCTGGCGGCGCTTGATGACTTCCTGGATCTTGTACTGGCGGCGCGGACGGAAGGTGCGCTCCGGGACTTCCTCGAGCACGTCGTCGCCGCCGACGGATTCGACGACCTCCTCTTCGCCTTCCTCGCCGTCTTCATCGTCCTCGTCGTCTTCGTCGGCCCTCGCGACCGCATCCTGGTGTGGAGCTTCAGCGCTCTCGCCGACGCCATAGATCGCATCGGCCGGTTCGGTGACGGAGGTTACGGCTTCCGCAAACGCTTCGCCATGTGCTTCGAGGGCGGGGGCGTCCTGAGACGGAGCGACCGTCTCTTCGGCAAAGAAGGGCTCCGCGCCGATCGCGGCGACAGGCGCCGGCGTGTCGTCGGCATGATGATCGTCGTCGTGACCATGATCGTCATGATCGTGCGCGTGATGGTGCTCGTCATCATGGGCATGATGATGATCATCGTGGCCGTGCTCGTCATCCTCATGATCGTCGTGATCATGGTCATGATGATCGTGGTCGTGATGGTCGTGACCCTCGTGGGGCTCGCCGTGATGCTCGGCCTCGGCGTGCAGGTGCTCGCCCTCGTGCGGCGCGCCGTCAGCATGCTCCTGATGGGCAAGTCCTTCGACCGGCTGGGCCGCGGGATCGGCGCCGGCGTCGAGACCTTCGACGACGTCGCTGCGGACGCGCTCGCCATGACCTCGTCGGCGGGCGTTGCGGTGGCGCGAGCGGCGACGGCCGTGGGAGCGGTTCTCGCTCTCTTCCTCGGCTTCGCGATGCGCCTGCTCTTCAGCCTCGATCAGGGCCTGCCGGTCGGCGACCGGGATCTGGTAGTAGTCAGGATGGATTTCGCTGAAGGCGAGGAAGCCGTGGCGGTTGCCACCATATTCTACGAACGCGGCCTGAAGCGAGGGTTCGACCCTGGTGACTTTGGCGAGGTAGATATTCCCGCGCAGTTGCTTGCGTTGCGCGGTCTCGAAATCAAACTCTTCGACGCGATTGCCGCGGACCACGACGACCCGGGTCTCTTCCGGGTGGGTGGCATCGATCAACATCTTGTTGGGCATGTCTTGACTCTTGGAGGCGGCGGGCGCGATCGACCGTGGGCGCGAAGAGCGCTGCCGGGTGACGCGACGGTCCACCTGATTCGGGGCTGAGGGGAAGGCCGAAACGCCGTCTCTCGCGCCTTGCCGAATCGGAAGCTTCAGGGCCGAAGCGGCGCGCGGGATTTTCTCTCCGCAGCGTCGCGAATGGTCCTTCAGAATTCGTCGGCACAGTCTGGCGCATCAAGCGTCGGCCCGTATGAAACATTGGGCGGCGGGGCCGCCCCTAATCAGTTGCTGCTGGCCAGGCATGGCGCGTGCGCGCTCCGCCCAGATCAAGAACCGCCTCCTTGGGATTAAGGGAGCGGGTAACTGGCCGCGTCGCTATCAAAACTGTTCCGGAAACAGCGAGGTAGCCGGAAACCGTCCGCCGCCGGGGCTTGCCCCGTTCCGCTTCGCTGCCGCGCACCGCGCTGGTCTTTGAAGGGAACGGAAAAACGCTGGAATTCCCAAACCTTGAGAGTTCCGGCGCTGCACCGGGAGGCTGTATGCGACACAACCGGAATTATTGGCCGTCAGCAATCCGTACATACGAGGAATGGGGCATCCGTGCAAGGGAGCGTCGCACGCCGGTCACAGTCGAAGAGTTTCGCGCCTCCGTCATTAAGGATCGATTAACCCTGTGGTTCTATTGCGTTAAAGAGGCTGCTCGGAGGCACGGAATCGGTGGCGAGCCGCACAAATCAACGGGTTTTGCTGGGATTTGCGCTGCTTTGCGCCGCAGCATCGCCATGCGCCGATTCCTCGCGCCTGAGCGCGGCCGAAAGCCCGCCGCAACCCACTGTTGCGGTGGGGAATTTTCCTGTCGCGACGGCGGCGCGCCTGGCCGGTGACGGCAAGCAGACCCGCTTCATTCTGGACCTCGACCAGACCGTCAGCTTCCGCGCGACGACGCTCGCCGATCCCTATCGCGTCGTGGTCGATGTTCCCCAGGTCAATTTTCAGCTGGCTCCGGGCACCGGAGCCGGGCGGGGGCTCGTCAGGGCCTTCCGCTACGGGCTGGTGATGCCCGGTGGCTCGCGAATCGTGTTCGACCTGACCGGGCCGGCGAAGATCACCAATTCCTATGTGCTCGAGGCGGCCAACGGTCAGCCGGCCCGGCTGGTGCTGGAGCTCGAGGAAGTCGAGCGCACGGCCTTCGTGCCGACACCCGCTCCGGAGAATCGCCCCGATCTGCGGCCGACGATCGCCGCCACTCCGCCCGCGACAGTTCCTGCCGCGCCTGAACCGGCGCCGCAGAAGCCCGCGGCACCCTTGGATGGTCGTCCGGTCGTCGTGATCGATCCCGGCCATGGTGGCATCGACAACGGCACCCAGTCGAATGGTGAGAGCGAGAAGAACCTGGTGCTGGCCTTTGGCCTCGCGTTGCGCGACCGGCTGGAAAAATCAGGCAAGTACCGCGTGGTGATGACCCGGGACGACGACACCTTCATTCCGCTCAATGACCGGAGCAAGATTGCCCGCAATCTGAACGCCGCGCTGTTCGTCTCGATCCATGCCGATGCACTGCCGAAGGCCGAGGGCGACGCCCAGGGCGCCACGATCTACACGCTCTCGGACAAGGCGTCCGACGCCGAGGCCCAGCGCTTGGCCGATGCGGAAAACCGTGCCGACGCGATCGCCGGCTTCAACCTGGCCGAAGAGCCGACCGACGTTGCCGATATCCTGATCGATCTGACCCAGCGCGAAACCCGCACATTTTCAAGCCGTTTTGCCCATCTGCTGATGGGGGAAATGAAGACGACCATGCGCATGCACAAGCATCCCCTGAAGTCGGCCGGCTTCCGGGTGCTGAAAGCTCCGGACGTACCCTCGGTGCTGGTCGAGATCGGCTATGTCTCCAACAAAAGCGACCTCGAGCACCTCGTGTCCGAGGGCTGGCGGTCCAAGGCGGTGGGCTCGATGGCCCAGGCGATCGACACGTTTCTGGCCAAACGGTTGGCGACGGCGGGGGCCAGCAATTGAGAAGGGCATGCCGGATCCGCCGTTAAGCCCTAGTTTGGCCACAGCGGACGCTTTATAAAAACAACGCAAGCGGGTTCCAGAATCGGCGAGAATCCCGTTCGGCAAGCGTCTTTCGGTCCGGCACTGATCGTTTTGAGTTGAGCCGGCGAATTCGCGATGTGAGGATAGCGTCTGTTTGGGCGCTTTGGGCTGATCCTGGATTGAACGGATAAAGACATAATGCGCTTGCTTGTGCGGTTCATGGGCTTCCTGTTCGCTGCGGGAACGGTGGTGTTCCTTGTCGGTGTCGGTGCCGTGGCAGGCCTGATCTGGCATTTCTCCAAGGACTTGCCCGACTACTCTCAGCTCCAGGATTACGAGCCGCCGGTGATGACCCGCGTGCACGCGGTCGACGGCTCGCTGCTCGGCGAATACGCCAAGGAGCGACGGCTGTACCTGCCGATCCAGGCGGTGCCGAAGCTCGTGATCAACGCGTTCCTCGCGGCCGAAGACAAGAACTTCTACGAGCATGGCGGTATCGACTACACCGGCATGGCGCGCGCAGGCGTGCTGTACTTGCAGAACTTCGGCTCCAACCGTCGTCCGCAGGGTGCCTCGACCATCACCCAGCAGGTCGCCAAGAACTTCCTTCTGACCAACGAGGTCTCGTTCTCGCGCAAGATCAAGGAAGCCTTGCTCGCGATGCGCATCGAGAAGACCTATTCGAAGGACAAGATCCTCGAGCTGTATCTGAACGAAATCTATCTCGGCCTCGGCGCCTACGGCATCGCCGCCGCCTCGCTGGTCTATTTCGACAAGTCGGTGAACGAGCTCACCGTGGCCGAAGCCTCCTACCTCGCGGCGCTGCCGAAGATGCCGGCGACCCTGCATCCGGTGCGCAACCGCGATCGCGCCATCGAGCGCCGCAACTACGTGATCGACCGTCTCCAGGAGAACGGCTGGATCAAGCAGGCCGACGCCGAGAAGGCGCGCAAGGAGCCGCTGGCCGTCACCAACCGTTCCAACGGCGCCCACACCTTCGCGGGCGAATATTTCGCCGAGGAAGTCCGCCGCGACATCTTCGAGCGTTACGGCGAGAAGAAGCTGTACGAGGGCGGTCTGTCGGTCCGCACCACGCTCGATCCGAAGATTCAGGTCATGGCGCGCAAGACCATGGTCGCCGGTCTCGTGAACTATGACGAGCAGCAAGGCTATCGCGGCCCGATGAGCAAGCTCGATATTTCTGGTGACTGGGGCGTGAAGCTCGCCGAGATCAAGTCGCTCTCCGATATCTCGCCGTGGCGCATGGCGGTGGTGCTGGAGACCAGTGACCAGTCGGCGCGTATCGGCTTCCAGCCCAACCGCGAGCTCGGCGGTGCGGTCAGCAAGCAGCGCGAGACCGGTCTCATCACCATCGACGGCGTGCGTTGGGCAAAGCCGACCCAGGGCAATTCCAAGGGCAAGACGCCGAATTCGGTCGCGCAGATTCTGCAGCCCGGCGACGTGATCTATGCCGATCCGCTCTACAGCAAGGAAGGGCAACCGGTGGAAGGCCAGTACCGGCTCCGCCAGATCCCCGAAGTGTCGGGCGCGATGGTGGTGATGGACCCCTGGACCGGCCGCGTGCTTGCGATGGTCGGCGGCTTCTCGTTCGACCAGAGCCAGTTCAACCGCGCCACGCAGGCCTATCGCCAGCCGGGCTCGTCGTTCAAGCCGATCGTCTATTCGGCCGCGCTCGACAACGGCTATACGCCATCGACCGTCGTGCTCGACGCGCCGATCGAGATCGACCAGGGCCAGGGCGCCGGAGTTTGGCGGCCTGAAAACTTCTCGACGAACAAATATCAGGGACCGGTGACGCTGCGGAATGCGCTGCGCCAGTCGTTGAACACGGTGACGGTGCGTCTCGCGCAGGACATCGGCATGCCGCTGATCGGCGAATATGCCCGCCGCTTCGGCGTCTATGACGAACTGCCGAACTATCTCTCCTACGCACTCGGCGCCGGCGAGACCACGGCGATGCGCATGGTCACGGCCTATTCGATGCTCGCCAATGGCGGCCGCCGCGTGAAGCCGACCCTGATTGACCGGATCCAGGATCGCTATGGCCACACCATCTTCAAGCACGATCAGCGCGAATGCCGCGGTTGCGATGCGCCCGGCGGCTGGAAGAACCAGGCCGAGCCGCAGCTGATCGACCGCCGCGAGCAGGTGCTGGATTCCATGACCGCCTATCAGATCACCGAGCTGATGGAAGGCGTGGTCCAGGCCGGTACCGCAACCGTGGTGAGGGAAGTCGGCAAGCCGATCGCGGGCAAGACGGGTACGACCAACGAGGCCAAGGACGCCTGGTTCGTCGGCTTCTCGCCTGACGTCGCTGTTGCGATCTACATGGGTTACGACAAGCCGCGTCCGCTCGGCAAAGGAAACGCTGCGACCGGCGGCCATCTGGCCGCGCCCATCGCACGCGACTTTCTCAAGCTCGCGCTCGCCGACAAGCCCGCGGTTCCGTTCAAGGTGCCGGCCGGCATCAAGCTGATCCGCGTCGTCGCCAAGACCGGCATGCGCGCCGGTCCGGGCGAGACCGGGGGAACGATCCTGGAAGCCTTCAAGCCGGGCACGGCGCCGCCGGATAACTACTCTGTCATTGGCGTTGCTGATGCCGACGGCCGCGGCATGCCTGGACCGCCGCAGCAGGCGCCGGATTCCGGCTTCTTCATGCGGCCGGGCACCGGCGGCCTATACTAGAGACTGGACAAGACAGGTGTTCTTCGCAGCGGCGGTTGCGCTTTGCCGCCGCCGCCGCTACATCCCCGTCAGCGCGATGAGTTATCGCGCTTCATTTCTTGTTTGCGCATGATCGTTCCGGGAAACCGCTGCACACTTTCCCGGATCATGCGCTAGCACGCGGAATACGCGAGACCAGAGAACGACATGCGCGCCGAAATCGAACGGTTGGTAGAAGAGATCAAGCAGTCAGTCGGGCTGCTGAGGAGGCATCTTTGACGTCGAGAAATCGACGGCGCGCCTCGCTGAGCTGAACAAGCTCGCAGAAGATCCCAACCTCTGGAACGATCCCCAGAAGGCCCAGAAGCTGATGCAGGAGCGGACCTCGCTGGAGGATTCGCTCTCGGGCATCGGCAAGGTCGAGCAGGAGCTCGAAGACGACATCGGCATGATCGAGCTCGGTGAAGCCGAGGGCGATGAGGGCGTCGTCAAGGAAGCTGAAGCGGCCCTGAAGAACCTCAAGAAGGAAGTGGCGCGGCGCGAGCTCGAGGCGCTGCTGTCGGGCGAAGCCGACCGCTTCGATTCCTATCTCGAAGTGCATGCCGGCGCCGGCGGCACCGAGAGCCAGGACTGGGCGCAGATGCTGCTGCGCATGTACACGCGCTGGGCCGAAACCCACGGCTTCAAGGTCGAGTATCTCGAAGAGTCCGAGGGCGAAGAGGCCGGCATCAAGTCCGCGACCATTCAGGTCTCCGGTCACAACGCCTATGGCTGGCTGAAGACGGAAGCCGGCGTGCACCGACTGGTGCGCATCTCGCCGTTCGATTCCAACGCGCGGCGGCACACCTCGTTTTCGAGCGTGCAGGTGTTTCCCGTCATCGACGACAGCATCAAGATCGACATCAAGGAATCCGACGTTCGTACCGACACCATGCGGTCGGGCGGCGCCGGCGGCCAGCACGTCAACAAGACTGAATCCGCGGTGCGCCTGACGCACATCCCGACCGGCGTCGCGGTGGTCTGTCAGGCCGGCCGCTCCCAGCACAAGAACCGGGCGCAGGCCTGGGACATGCTGCGCGCGCGGCTCTACGAGATCGAGCTGAAGAAGCGCGAGGAGAAGGCTGCCGCCGACCAGGCCGCCAAGACCGATATCGGCTGGGGTCACCAGATCCGCTCCTACGTGCTGCAGCCCTATCAGATGGTGAAGGACCTGCGCACGGGCGTGCAGACCTCCGACACATCGGGCGTGCTCAACGGCGAGCTCGACGAGTTCATGGCCGCAACGCTCGCGCAGCGCGCCTTCGGCACCCCCGGGGCCGATATCGAGGACGTGGATTAGCCATGCCCCGCGTCGCCTTCATCGGGCTTGGACGGATGGGCCATGGCATGGCCGGCCGCTATCTCGATGCCGGCTTCACGGTGACGCTGTGGAATCGCAGCAAGGCCAAGGCGGAAGATCTGATCGCGGGCGGCGCGACGTGGGCGAGTTCGCCCGCGGATGCCGCGATCGACGCCGACGCCGTCGTGACGATGGTCGCGGACGACGAGGCCTCGCGCGCGGTCTGGCTCGGGCCCGATGGCGCGGCCAAGACCGCCAGGGCGGGCACCATCGCGATCGAGTGCTCGACGGTGTCCTATGACCATGCCCGCGAGATGGGCCGCGAGCTCAAGGCACGCGGCTTGATTTACATCGATTGCCCCGTGACGGGATTGCCGGATGCGGCAGCCGCTGGAAAGCTGACTTTGCTCGCCGGCGCCGATGCCGCCGATCTCGAACGCGCGCGGGCGTTCCTGGAGCCGATCGGCTCGACCATCCGTCATTTCGGAGCGGTCGGCTCCGGCACGGTCTACAAGCTCATCAACAATCTGATGGGCGCAATCCAGATCGCGGGCCTCGCCGAGGGCCTTGCGATTGCCGAGCAGGCCGGGCTGGACATGAAGCTGGTGCTGGACTCGATCCAGGCGGGCGTCGCCGCCAGTCCGCAAGTGCAGCGCCATTCCAAACGCATGGTCGCCCGCGATTTCAGCGGCGCGACATTCACGGCCGCGCTGCGGCACAAGGATGCCGCCTACGCCGTGAAGCTGGCCGAGAGCCTGCTGGCCGACAAACCGCTGGTCTCCCGCGCCGCCGTCGAGGCCTACGCGCAGGCCAAGGCCGCGATGCCCGACGACGACGAAGGCAAGATGATCGAGCTGGTGTCGCGGCCGAAATAGGCGATTAATGTTTATCTTCTTTGGCCTATTTGCCGACCCTGTCAGCGATGTCTTGTTGAGGATCTCCGAGGCATGGCCTGATCTCAAAGTGGTCAGGCTAGAACATCCCATCTCAGCGATCGCCGCGCGATTTGGCGAAAATCATTATGATCTGTCGCGCGATAAAATTCCCACCGACATTCTGTTGATGACAGAAAGGCTTTCGTCTGAAACGCCGTCTGCTCGTTTCTTGTTGCTTCGGACCGAGTGCTTCGGAGGTATTTGCGACAATCGGGGGCGAATTCTCCTGGACGGACGCACTCTGTTCGAAGCTGAAGGCGATGGCGCGCTTCGACGCCTTATCAAATTCTGGGGCGCAGACATTGGTCCAGAAGAGATATTTGAACCGCTGGGCCGATCCTTTCGGTGGGGATAGTCTAGGGCGAAGCTCATTCATTCTTGACGGAAATCGGGTGGCACCTTCCGGCGATTTGGACTAGGTCGTCCGCCGAGGTTAAGCGCATGCCCCCCCGGGTCGGTTGAGTTCCAGCGCCGCAGTTTCATTCAGCGGAAAATCCTGCCGCTTGCCACTGGCCGGTCGCCTTGCGACACTCTCCCCAAAACAAGACTACAAAAATCGGGGAGAGACCAATGCCGGGTCGTCACGGAAACCTTGCTGCCCTCGCCATGCTCGCTGCCGGCGTGCTCGTCATGACGCCGGTTTTGGCGCAGAAGAAGTACGACCCGGGCGCCAGCGATACCGAAATCAAGATCGGCAACATCATGCCTTACAGCGGACCGGCGTCGTCCTATGGCGTGATCGGCAAGACCGAGGCCGCGTTCTTCAAGATGATCAACGATCAGGGCGGCATCAACGGCCGCAAGATCGTCTTCATCAGCTATGACGACGCCTATTCGCCGCCGAAGGCAATCGAGCAGGCGCGCAAGCTGGTCGAGAGCGACGACGTGCTGTTGATCTTCCAGGCGCTCGGCACGCCATCGAACTCCGCGATCATGAAGTACATGAACGCCAAGAAGGTGCCCCAGCTGTTCGTCGCCTCCGGCGGCACCAAGTTCGGCGACCCCAAGAACTTTCCGTGGACCATGGGATTCCAGCCGAACTACCAGAGCGAAGGGCGGATCTACGCAAAATACATTCTCGACAATTTCCCAAACGGCAAGATCGCGGTGTTCTGGCAGAACGACGATGCGGGTAAGGATCAGTTCAAGGGGCTGAAAGACGGGCTCGGCGACAAGGCCAACATGATCATCGCCGACAAATCCTATGAGGTCAGCGACCCCTCGATCGACTCGCAGATTGTGGCGCTGCATGATTCCGGCGCCGACATCTTCTTCTCATGGGCCGCACCGAAGGGCTCGGCACAGGCGATCCGGAAGGTCGGCGAGCTCGGCTGGAAGCCGAAATTCTTCCTGGCGAACACCGCGACCTCGGTTGCCTCGGTGCTCAAGCCCGCTGGCCTCGAATACGCCAAGGATATCATCTCGACGATCTATCTGAAGGAGCCGACCGATCCGACCTGGGACAAGGATCCGGCGGTGGTGAAGTGGCGCGACTTCATGGACAAATACTATCCCGATGGCGACAAGACCAACGCCAACAATGTCTACGGCTATGTGCAGGCCGAGGCGATGGTGCAGGTGCTGAAGCAGTGCGGCGACAATCTGACGCGCGACAACGTCATGAAGCAGGCGGCGAACCTGAAGAATTTCCACAGCGACCTGATGATGCCCGGCATCATGGTCAACACCTCGCCGGATGACTACTTCCCGATCGAGCAGATGCAGCTGATGCGCTTCAATGGCCAGGCCTGGGAGCCGTTCGGCGACGTCATCACCGGCGAGGTTGGCCACGAGCGCAGCCAGTAGTCGCTGCAGCAGGGAAGACGGGGCGCGGATCTAGCCCGCGCTCAGCTTCACGCCGGCGCGCAGGAATTTCTGCGGATCGACGGCTTCGCCATCAATGCGTGTTTCGTAGTGCAGGTGCGGACCTGTTGAACGGCCGGTCGAGCCGACGAGCCCGATGACCTGGCCGATCCTCACGATCTCGCCGACCTTGACGTTGATCTCGGAGAGATGGCCGTAGCGGGTCGACAGTCCATTGCCGTGATCGACCTCGACCATGCGCCCGTAGCCACCGGACCAGCCGGCCGAGACGACCTTGCCGTTGGCCGTGACGCGGGCCGGATCGCCGGTCGCGGCGCGGAAGTCGAGACCGGTGTGCATGGCCGGCCGGCCGAGGAAAGGATCGCTGCGCACGCCGAAGCCGGAGGTGAATTCGACTTCGCCGACGACCGGCTTGCGATAGGGCACCTGCGCCAGCGTGCGATTGAGCCGGTCCATCTCGGCGCGCGTGGTGTGGATGCGATAGAGCTGCTTCTCGAAGGGACCTGCGTTGGCCGCGAGCTTCACCGGCACAAATGGGCCGCCCATCGGCGCACGCGGCGCGGCAGCCTCCAGACTGGCGAGATTGAGGCCGAGGTCGCTGACGACGCCACGCATCCGCCGCATGCGCGAATCCATGCCTTCCTCTACGGCGCTGAGCGCCGCGACCTGGCGGCGCTCGACCTGATCAAGCGAGTTGGTGAGCCGGACCAGGACATTGTCAAAGCCCTGGTTCTTGGCGAATTGATTGACCGGCGAGGCCATCACGGTCGGCGCACGGGATTCGAGCCGGGCTTCGCGGTCAGGTGGCGCCACGAAGATCACGGTGTCGCTGATCGGTGACGGCTTTGGGGTGCCCTGCGTCGTCTGATTCGTGTCGCCGCGCTGGGGCGTTGAGCGGGGAATCGATCCGGTGACGTCGGGCATGGCGCCAAGCGCCGTTGCCCGGGACTCAAGCGCCGTCTGGCGCTTCATGATCTGGTCGAGCTTCTGGTCGAACTGTTCCTGATCCAGCAGCTGGCGGCTGGTGGTGCGATCGACCTTGGCGCGCAGCTCGGCGATGCGGTCTTCATAGGCATATTGCATCTCGGCCTGACGGGCGATCAGCCGGGTCAGAACATCGTCGCGGAAGGCAAAATAGGTCGCGGTAGCAGCCGACCACAGGCCGAGAAGAACGACGGTGCCGACCACGATCCAGAACACCACAGGTCCAAGACGGACCTGCTTACCGTGATGGACGATGGTGTAGGCGTCGTCGCCCGCGGGCAGGGGAATCGCCGCAGCTACCGCGGCAGCAGGACGGCGGTGGAGAGGCCGTCCGTGATCGTGGGGATGATGCTGGGGGTACTGCGAATATTGGGCAGAACTTTTCGACATCGACACTCCCGTGCCGGTCGGAACGGTTCCTTGCGGCTTAACTGCCGCTGCAATCTGGGCCGGTCATGGTTAATTTTCCGGAAACGGGATCCGTCGTTTCTAACGGGCTGGTTAAAGACTTCTTGCCGCTTCCAGCACCTCGTCGGCGTGGCCTTCGACCCTGACATTGCGCCAGACCCTGGCTATCTTGCCGTCGGCCCCGATCAGCACCGTGGTGCGAAGAATTCCCAGAAAGCTCCTGCCATACATGGATTTTTCGCCCCAGGCGCCGTAGGCCTGCAGCATCTGGTGCTGCTCATCCGAGATCAGGGGGATGCCGAGGCCGTGTTTGTCGCGGAACTTCTCCTGGGTCTTTAACGGATCGGCCGAAATGCCGACCACGGCGGTGCCGGCCGCCGAGAAGTCGCCCTTCAGTCGCGTGAAGTCGATCGCCTCGCGGGTGCAGCCCGGCGTATCGGCGCGCGGGTAGAAGAACAGGACGAGCTTCTGGCCGGCAAAATCCGACAGGGTGACGACGTTGCCGCCGTCGCGCGGAAGCCGGAAGGCCGGGGCCTTCTGGCCCTCGGCCAGAGTGGATTTGGCGCTGGAAGCCGAGGTGGTGGCACTGGAGGCCTTTTCAGAAGATTTTAACCGTTTGGATGCGGCCTTATGCGATGCTGCCTTTGCGCCTGTCTTGCTTGATTTACGCGCCGATGCCGGCTGTGTTTTCGCACTGCCTGTTTGGGTCGATGCCCTTGCTTTTGGGGCCTTCTTTTTAGCCGTCGAACTGACGGAGGGCGTTTTGGACGTTTTCTTTCGGGATTTCTTGGACATACGCCTTCCTTTCGTCGCTTTCGGCGGGTCAACCAAAGCGCTATTGCAGCTCTCGTCCGGTGTGCCGGATTCGCGCCCGCGGCTGGGCAATTTTGGCGGCGACGGAGTATGGTTACAAGGAATTCCACGCACCACCCCACTGCTCGTTGAACGCGCTCCCGGGGCGACATGACGAACAGCAGGAACATCAGAGGTATGGCGGCAATGCCGGGGCGGGGAGCGTCGATTCCCGTCGATGGCGGCGGTCCCGGCGGCGCCCAATCCTACGACGGGCGCCTGTATCGAGAGGCAATGGCAAGGAATACGTCGCCCCAAGATCACACCCATGATCGCATCAGCGACTTCGATCGGCACGGCCGCAATCACGAGCAGCCGGAATGGGACGAGGCCGACTGGGATCAGGACCAGGAAGAGGAGGCGGGGCATCGCGCACGCCGCCTGCTGTCGCGTTCCGGCTCGGGCTTTCGCATCGGTGACGGTTTTTCCGCGTTTCGGCGGATGCTGCCGAGCAGCCGCTGGGTGCGGCGGATGTCCATCGTCCTTGTCAGCCTGATCGTCATCTTCGTCGGCTGCTTTGGCGCATTGTGGTGGCGACTTGGCGCCGGTCCCATCAATCTCGACATGGCAACGCCGTGGCTTGCGGCCGCCATCGAGGACAATATCGGTCACGGCAATACCGTGGAGGTCGGCGGCACCCAGATCGAGCGCGCGGGCCGGATCCGGATCGCCGTGCGTATCCGTGACATCATCGTTCGCGACCATGACCATGCCATCGTCGCCAGTGCGCCGAAGGCCGAGGTGCGGCTGTCGGGGGCCGCGCTTCTCACCGGTCATTTGCGCGCCGAGAGTCTCAACCTCGTTGACGCCGAACTGGCGATCCGGATTGCACCCGATGGGACCGTCACGGTGTCCGCCGGTGACACGGCGAAACCGCTCGCCACCGGCGTCGCATCGAAGAAGGAAGCCGGGCTGCCGCCGACATTCCCGCGCAACGGCGTCCCGCCGCCGCCGTTCGGGATGGCGCCCGCAACCCCGGACGCGTCTCAGGCGGCGCCTCAAGCCGCCGCGCAGAGCGGAATTCTTCAGGGCCTCGACTGGCTCGACAGTCTGAGCATGACCGGCCTCGATGGCCAGAACCTCAATGAGATCGGTCTGAAGAACGGCAATCTGATCGTCGACGATCAGCAGCGCGGCAGCAAATGGACGTTTGAGAACATCACCCTCAGCCTGCGCCGGCCGAGCCATGGCGGTGTGACACTCAGCCTCGGTGAGGAGGGCGCGCACCCGTGGTCGTTGCGCGCGACGATCGGACCAAGCGAGAACGGGGTGCGTTCGGTCGATATCCGAGCCGACAAGGTCTCGACCTCCAACATCCTGCTGGCGCTGCGCGTGAAGGATCTGACCTATACGGCCGATCTTCCGCTGACAGGCGAGCTGAAGGGCGAGCTCGGCCGCGACGGTGTGCCGACGTTCTTCCGCGGCAAGATCACGATCGGCGCGGGCAACATCATCGACACCGACACGCCCGACTATCCGATGGCGATCGACTCGGCCGAGATCAACATCGAATGGGATGCCAATCGGCGGGTGCTTGTCGCGCCATTCAAGATCCTGTCGGGCGCCAACCGCCTGACATTGCTTGCCCATGTCGAGCCGCCCAACGGCACCGTGAACGACTGGCAGCTCGGCTTCAGCGGCGGCTCGATTCTGCTGGGCGGCATCGACAACGAGCCGCCCCTTGTCTTCAACCGGATCGCGATAGGCTTCCGCTTCGACACCGACCACAAGCGCATGCTGCTGACGCAGGCCGACATCTCCAACGGCGAGATCGGTGTCGCCGGAACCGGCGCGATCGACTATTCCGGCGAGCCGCGCCTGACGCTCGGCTTTGCGGGGACGCCGATGACGGCCTCCGCGCTGAAGCGGATGTGGCCGACGCTGGTCGTGCCGGAGTTGCGCCAATGGGTGATCGAGCGGATCGAGCGCGGCACGCTCCAGCGTATCGAGGTCGGCGTCAACTCGCCGACGCGTAACCTTCCGCGCAAGGGGCCGCCAATTCCCGATGACGGCCTGTCGGTGAACATCGTGGCGAGCGGTGTCACGGTCCGCCCTGTCGATGGCATGCCTGTCGTGCACGATGCCGACCTCAAGGCGCATGTGACCGGACGCACGGCCACCGTCAATATTGGGCAGGGCATCGCCGACACGCCCGCAGGCCGCAAGGTCACGATTTCCGATTTCGTCTTTGAGGTGCCGGACATGGCGCCAAAGCCGTCGCCGTCGCGGACCCGATTCCGCGTCGATGGTCCGGTGCCCGCGGCAGCCGAAATGCTGTCCAATGATCGCCTAAGCGATCTGTCGTCGACCCCCATCGATCCCAACACCAGCAAGGGGACGTTCACGGCGAACATTCAACTCGGCCTGCCGGTCAAGGGCGAGCTGACCAAGGCGGACACAGTCTATGCCGTCACCGCCGACCTCAACGGCTTTGCTGCCGAAAAGCTGGTGATGAACCAGAAGCTCGAAGCCAACAATCTCAAGATCGTCGCCAACAACCAGGGCTATCAGGTCAAGGGCGACGTCAAGATCAATGGGCAGGCCGCGTCGCTCGACTATCGCAAGGCGACCGACGGCGATGCCGACGTCAAGCTGCAGACGACCCTGGATGACGCCAGCCGCGCTCGCCTCGGCTTCGACCTCGGCCCAGCCGTCAGCGGCGCGGTGCCTGTCAAGTTGTCGGGCAAGATTGCAGGCAGCCCTGACCAGACCACCAAGCTTGGCATCGAGGCCGACCTGACCTCGGTCAAGCTCGACAACATCCTTCCCGGCTGGGTCAAGCTGCCGGGCAAGGCGGGCAAGGCGACTTTCAAGGTGGTGCCGACGGCCCAGTCGACGCGGCTCGAGGACATCGTCATCGAGGGCGGCGGGGCGTCAATCAAGGGCTCGCTTGAAGTCGACCCGAACGGCGACCTGATGAATGCGAACTTCCCGGTCTATTCACCGTCCGACGGCGACAAGACGTCGCTGAAGGTGGAACGCGGCCAGGATGGCGTGGTGCGCGGCACCATGCGCGGCGACGTGTTCGACGGTCGCGGTTTCCTGAAGTCGGCGATATCAGGGAATTCGAAGGATGACAGCAAGAGCAAGCTGAAGAATGTCGATTTCGACATCGACGTGAAGCTCGGCACGGTCGCCGGCTTCAACGGCGAGGCGATGCGCAGTGTCGATGCCAAGATGTCGAAGCGCAGCGGCGCCATCAAGGCGTTCGCGCTGAGCGGCAGGATCGGCCAGAACACGCCGGTCGCGGCAGATCTGCGCGGCGGGCGCGCGCAGGGCAGCCGCGAGGTCATCTATCTCCAGACCAATGACGCGGGGGCGCTGCTGAAGTTCACCGACACCTATACCAAGGCGGTGGGCGGCCAGATGGTGGTGGCGATGGAGCCGCCCGCGGCCGATGCTTCGGCGCCTAGGGAAGGCCTCATCAACGTGCGCGAATTCGCCGTGAAGGGCGAGGCACAGCTCGAGCGCGTGGCAGCCGGCGCGCCGAACGGCACGCCGGGTGGCAGCGGTGTGTCCTTCAACACCTTGCGCGCGGAGTTCACCCGGCAGAACGGCGCGCTCACGATCCGCAACGGCGTGGTCAAGGGGCCGATGATCGGCGCCACCATCGAGGGCTCGATCGACTATCCCGGCAACCAGGTCTGCATGAGCGGCACCTTCGTCCCGGCATACGGGCTCAACAACATCCCGGCTCAGATTCCGCTCTTCGGCCCATTGTTCGGCGCCAACAGTGATGAAGGCGTGATCGGCGTCACGTACGAGGTCGTCGGTACGCCGGACAAACCCTCGTTGCGTATCAACCCGGTCTCGGCGATGGTACCAGGCCTGTTCCGCAAGATGTTCGAGTTCAACACCGGCAGGCAGCAACAAAGCGCATCGATCGACGAGCTACCCGACAGCCCGACTGGAACGGCAAGACCATTGTCGAGCGGTTGCGGCCCGCGGCGGTAGGACCAAGCGCCCGGCGTTCCGGAGCGCCCGTGCGGCCATACTATGCGGGGCAAGAAGATCTCAAAGTTTGGTGGCGATCGAGCCAGGCTGGACGTGCAATGAACAAGCTCGTCAACCGCATCATCATGTCCGCGCTGCTTGTGGCGACCCTCGTCCTGATCTGGAACGTGCTGGGCTCACGCTGAGCCGGCACCGGCGAAACGCCAGTGCCGGCCTTGCATGGTCGGTTGGCGTGCGTCAGCGCCGCGCGAAGGCGCCGCCCGGCGCGTCGCTTTCCTTGCCGATCAGCGCATCGACGCTGACCGCACCACCGCCCGCGGCCGCGAGGTACAGGCACGCGAAGCAGAACAGGATCGCGGCGGTGCCGCCGTTGAGCAACGGCAGGAAGACTGGCGGGCCTTCCTTCGAAAGGTGGAACATGTGGCCGATGAAATAAGCGAAGGCCATTTCACCCGACAGGACGAACGCCGAGAGGCGGGTAAACAGTCCGACCATCAACGCGGCGCCGAGCACCAGCTCGATCAGGCCGGCCGTCCAGATCAGCGGCGGGGGATTGGCGAACATCGCCACCTGAGGGATGTGGAAGATTTTGGTCATGCCGTACTGGAACAGCAGCAGTCCAGTGATGAAGCGAAACAGGCTCAAGAGAACCGGTTGAAAGCGAGCGAGATAAAGAAAGTTCATTGGTTTGTGCCCTCCATCCAATGCTGCGACTAGGAACGCATTCGGTTCCGCCCTGCAAGCTGCGCCAGGTCAATTCGCGCTGACATTTTTGTCATATCAGACAAAACACCGCAGGCTGTGGTTTCAGCCCTGTGCAATCCGCTATTTTCAATCGTCTACGCACAGTGTCCGCCCGTAGTTCCCCGGTGACATGAAGGAATGCAGGTTACCTCCGGGAGACCTAGCGTCGCAAGGCGGGTACAATCAGAAATGGAATCATTCCGAGGACCACGCTCGCGAGTGCGAAGACGAGCAGCGCGTTGTAGCCTTGGGTGGCATCGTGGATCAGGCCGCCGCTCCAGGAGCCGAAGGCCGAGCCGAGCCCGCTGCCGATCGAGATCGTGCCATAAATGGTGCCGACCCGTTTACCTCCAAAGATCTTCATCGCGGTTGCCGTGATCAGCGGACCGCGCGAGCCCATCATGCTGCCGAAGCAGACGACGAAGCCGGTGAGAAGAATGACGTCAGGATAATACTGAAGCAGCCAGAGCAGGACGATGCCGAGGATCGAGATCGCGTAGCTCAGCAGAACCGAAGGCCGGCGCCCGATCAGCCCGTCGAGGGCGGAGACCCCTAACATGCCGAACACCAGCACCACGCCCGAAAAGCCCCAGGCCGTCGCGGCCTGCAGCGGCGGAAATCCGGCGTCGATCAGATAGGCCACGATCTGGGCCGCGATCGCATACATCCCGACGGCGGTGAAGAAGAACGTCGAGAACAGTGCCCAGAACGCGTGATGACGCATCGCGCTCACGAGCGTCCAGCCGCTGTCGATGAAATCGGGATCGGTCTTCTTGGTGACATAGGGCGAGCCGGCTGCGAACATGCGCCAGGGCAGGGGCATCAGCGGCACCAGCAGGCCGAGTGTGGCGAAGCCGTAGACCTGGTAGGTCGCGCGCCAGCCGAGATGGTCGATCAGGAGCTGCGAAGCCGGCAGCAGCGCGAGCACGCCGCCGCCCATGGCGGAATAGACCACCGCCATCGCAGTCGGCAGGCGCGGCCCGAACCAGCGGCCCAGCAGGATCGAGTTCGGCACGTTGCCGATGAAGGCAACGCCGATGCCGACGCAGAGTCCGATCGAGAGTTGGAATTGCCAGAGTGCCTCTGCACGACCCGCGATCAGGAACGCCGAGCCGAGCAGCAGCAGGCCGAGCGCATAGACAATGCGCGGTCCGGAATGATCGAACAGGCGGCCGACCAGCGGGGCCGTCAATCCGCTGATGAGCCAGGTCAGCGAATAGATCGAGACGACTTGCGCGCGGTCCCAGCCGAAGTTTTCAGAGATCGGCTTGAGGAAGACCGTAAAGCTCTCGCTGAGGCCGCGGCCAAGCACGGCCAGCGTGAAGCACAGCGCGAGCACGACGATCGCGGTGCGGACCGCACCTTGCTGCGCGCTTTCCTTGGATGTTTCCCCGGGCGTCTTCTGGTCCATTGCCCATCAGGGAGCGCGCTTCGGCGCGCCCTGACAAGCATCAAAAGCTCATACGCCTATGCAGGCTTGATGAGGATGTGCTTCTTCTTGCCGAAGGACAGCTTGATCACGCCTTCCGGTGTCAGGTCGGCCGCGGACAGCGCCATCTTCTCGTCGGTGACGGCATCGTCGTTGACGCGCAGGCCTCCGCCCTTGATCTGGCGCCGCGCCTCGCCATTGGAGGCAACGAGACCGGCCTTGACGAAGGCGTTGAGCACGCCGATGCCGGCCTCCAGCTCGCCGCGCGGAATTTCCACCGTCGGCAGGCTCTCGGCGAGCGCGCCTTCCTCGAAGGTGCGGCGCGCGGTTTCGGCTGCTTCGTTGGCAGCGTCGCGGCCGTGCAGCAGCGCGGTCGCTTCCGTCGCGAGCACCTTCTTGGCCTCGTTGATCTCCGAGCCGCCGAGCGCCTCGAGCTTCCTGATCTCGGCTATCGGCAGCGTGGTGAACAGCTTCAGGAACTTGCCGACGTCGGCGTCCTCGGTGTTGCGCCAGTATTGCCAGAAATCATAAGGGCTGAACTGGTCGGCGTTGAGCCACACCGCGCCCTGCGCGGTCTTGCCCATCTTGGCGCCCGAAGCCGTGGTCAGCAGCGGCGTCGTCAGTGCGTACAACTGATGGGTGCCCATGCGGCGGCCGAGGTCAACGCCCATGATGATGTTGCCCCACTGGTCCGAGCCGCCCATCTGCAGATGGCAACCGGTGCGCTTGGCGAGCTCGACGAAGTCGTAGGCCTGGCAGACCATGTAGTTGAACTCGATGAAGCTCATCTCCTGCTCGCGCTCGAGGCGCAGGCGCACGGAGTCCATCGTCAACATGCGGTTGACCGAGAAGTGCCGGCCGACGTCGCGCAGCATCTCGATCCAGTTGAGCTTGGTCAGCCATTCTGCATTATCGAGCATGATGGCGTCGCTCTTGCCATCGCCATAGCGCAGCACTTTTGCGAACACGCCGCGGATCGAGGCCTTGTTGGCCTCGATCTCGGCAACGGTGCGGATTGCGCGCGTCTCGTCCTTGCCGGAGGGGTCGCCGACCATGGTGGTGCCGCCGCCCATCAACGTGATCGGCTTGTTGCCGGACTGCTGCAGCCAGTGCAGCATCATCATGGTCAGGTAGTTGCCGATATGCAGCGAGCGGGCAGTACAGTCGTAGCCGACATAGGCGACCGCATCGCCCTTGGCGGCGAGCGCGTCCAGCCCCTCGAAATCGGAGCATTGGTGGATGAATCCACGTTCCTGCAGGGTGTTGAGGAAATCCGATTTAAATGCAGTCATCTGTCGGCATGCCTGACAATTCTTGGTTTACTGTTTTGGGAGCAATTTAAGGGTCTTCCGCTGGAACTCGATTGCCGCCCGCCACTTGGCGCTGTGGCATTATAAGATGTGTCCCTCTGGCACAAGATCGGCATGCCAGAGGGGGTGTTTTGAGGACGCTGATCCCATGATGTTGACGGCACTCGGTTTGATGAGCGGCACCTCGCTGGACGGGGTGGATGTCGCGCTGATCGAAACCGACGGAAGGCAGGTCAAGGCGTTCGGACCGTCAGGCTATCGGCCCTACAGCCCGGCCGAACGCAATCTGCTGCGCCAGGCGCTCTCCGAAGCGGTGCACCTGCAGCAACGCGATGCCCGGCCGGGCATTCTCGCCGAGGCCGAGCGCGCGGTGACGCTGGCGCATGCCGAGGCGGTCGCTGCCTTCATCGCCCAGAACCGGATGAAGCCGGAGGAGATCGACATCGTCGGCTTCCACGGCCAGACCGTGCTGCATCGGCCCGAGCGGCGGCTGACGGTGCAGATCGGCGATGCAACGGCGCTAGCTCGGGCGATCCATATCCCCGTGATGCACGATTTCCGTGCCGCCGACGTCGAGGCCGGCGGGCAGGGCGCGCCCTTCGTCCCGGTTTACCACCGGGCCCTCGCCAACTCACTGGAACGCGAGGGGCCGATCGTCGTGGTCAATATCGGCGGCGTCTCCAACATCACCTATATCGACGGCAACGACACGCTGATCGCCTGCGACACCGGGCCCGGCAACGCGCTGCTGGACGATTTCATGTATCGCACCATGAACCAGGCATTCGATGCGGAAGGCAAGTTCGCAGCCCTTGGCAAGGTGGATGAAGCCTGGATCGCAAGGGCGCTGGAGCTGCCGTTCTTCGCAAGCCCGCCGCCGAAATCGCTCGACCGCAACGACTTTGCCGGCTTGAAGCTCGGCGATGTGGCGCCGGCCGATGGCGCTGCCACACTCACCGCCTTCACCGCGGCCGCAATCGCCCGCATCGTTCCCTTGCTGCCGCGGCGGCCGCGCAGCTGGATCGTCTGCGGCGGCGGTGCGCGCAACCTCACCATGCTGCGCATGCTGCGAGAGCGGGTCGGGGCGGCGACTGTCGAAGCTGCCGAAACGCTGGGCTGGGCCTCCGACGCCATCGAGGCGCAGGCCTTCGGCTTCCTCGCTGCTCGCGGTCTGAAGGGGCTGCCGCTGTCCTATCCGGCCACCACAGGCGTGCCGATGCCGATGACGGGCGGGGTGATCGCGCGGCCGTGAGCCGGTAAGGTTGATTGATGCAAATGCATTTATCTTGACGGGTGCATGCAATTGCATCTATATGGATGCAACTGCATCTAACCGCCGGGATCGCGCCATGACCACTTCATTGAAACTGATCAGCCATAAGCTATGTCCCTATGTGCAGCGCGCCGTGATCGCGCTGAAGGAAAAGGGCGTGCCGTTCGAGCGGGTCGATATCGATCTCGCCAACAAGCCCGACTGGTTCCTGAAACTGTCGCCGCTCGGCAAGGTGCCGGTGCTGGTGGTGAAGACAGAGAAAGGCGAGGTCGCGCTGTTCGAGAGCAACGTCATCTGCGAGTACATCGAGGAGACGCAAGGCGGCGCGAAGCTGCATCCGGGCGATCCGCTCGAGCGGGCCGAGCATCGCGCCTGGATGGAGTTCGGCTCGGCGATCCTCGGCGATCTCTGGGGGTTGGAGACGACGACGGAACCGGCGACCTTCGAGAGCAAACGCCAGGCGCTCACGGCAAAATTCGCGCGTGTCGAAGCTGCGCTCGGTGAGGGCCCGTTCTTCGCGGGAGATGCGTTCAGCCTGGTCGATGCGGTGTTCGCGCCGATCTTCCGCTATTTCGATCTCTTCGACGAACTGGCCGAGCACGGCATCTTCCGCGATGTGCCCAAGGTTCGCGCCTGGCGCGCGGAACTTGCGAAGCGTCCAAGCGTCCGCACCGCGGTCGGTGCGGACTATCCGCAATTGCTGCGCGCGTTCCTCGTGCGCCACGACGCGCATCTGCTCAAGCTCGCGGCCTGAGCGCCCGCAGATGTCGCAGTCTTTGGCCTGGCTCATGCTGCTGATCGCCGGCCTGCTCGATGTCGGCGGGGCGATTTCAATGAAGTACGCCGAAGGCTACACGCGGGTGGGCTGGAGCATCCTCTCGCTCGGGCTCCTCGCCGCGTTCGTCTTCCTGCTGGGGCGCGCCTTGAAGGTGCTCGAGGTCGGCGTTGCCTATTCGGTATGGACCGGCATCGGCGCGGCCGGCACCTTCGTCATGGGCATCGCGCTGTTCGGCGAGAGTTTGAGTGCGATGAAGCTTGCGGGTATCGCGCTGGTGTTGATGGGGATCGTTGCGCTGAAGTTGGCCTAGAGCTCCGCGGCCATCTTCGCCAGCGTCGCGATGGTGTTCATATTCCGTGCGGTGCCGGTTTTGGCGGCGGGGATGACGAGCTTCGACGTTCCCATGCCGTCCCCGTAATGCACATAGATCTCGCGGTGGCCGAGCTTGATCTCTTCATCTCTCTGGCCGCGTATTCCGGCAAGCGCATCTGCTGGCGGCGCCTTGTCGAGGAAGATTGCGACCGCGCGGTTCGGTGCCATTTTGGGAAACGGATTGTTGGCCAAAACGTCCGCCATCTCGGCTGCGCTGCGCACCAGCACACCGACCGGCGCGCCAGCGTAGGCGTGCAGGCGTTTTTCCAGTGCGGCCTTGATCGCGGATTCCGATTTGCGGCTGGTGAAGACCACATTGCCGCTGGCGATGTAGGTGCGCACGGCGGCAAAGCCGAGCTCTTCGCACATTGCCTTGAGCTCTGTCATCGGCAGCTTGCCGGTGCCTCCGACATTGACCGCGCGCAGCAGGGCTACGAACGCGGGCATGTCATCCTTACCGCACGTTGGCGAGGCGCATGTCGAGATACGCCGTGATGGTTTCCATCAGCGGCTCAAGCTTGGCGTCGAAGAAATGGTTGGCGCCGGGGATGACCTGCTGGTCGATCACGATGCCCTTCTGCGTCTTCAGCTTCTCGACCAGCGTGTTGACATCCTTCGGCGGCACCACGGCGTCCTTCTCGCCATGCACGATCAGACCCGAGGACGGGCAGGGCGCAAGGAACGAAAAGTCGTAGAGGTTGGCCGGCGGTGCGATCGAGATGAAACCTTCGACCTCTGGGCGGCGCATCAGCAACTGCATGCCGATCCAGGCGCCGAAGGAGAAGCCGGCGACCCAGCAGGCGCGCGCTTCGGGATTGATGGTCTGCGCCCAGTCCAGGGCTGCCGCCGCATCAGACAATTCGCCGGTGCCGTGGTCGAACGAGCCCTGGCTGCGGCCGACGCCGCGGAAGTTGAAGCGCAGCACCGAGAAGCCGCGATGCGCAAAGGCGTAATAGCACTGGTACACGATCTGATGATTCATCGTGCCGTGAAACTGCGGATGCGGATGCAGGATCATCGCGATCGGCGCGTTCTTCTGCTTGGCGGGGTGATAGCGGCCCTCGAGGCGGCCAGCGGGGCCGGCGAAAATGACTTCAGGCATTGATGATCTCTGGATTGATTTGCTGGAGAGGTGACCCTTGGCAATCAACCGATTGTGGCCCTCATCGACAGCGATGCCGACGAAAGCGCGAATGGAAGGATGAGAAGGCGTGCGCCTCGCGGTGATGCGCAGACGGCGCGCGGTGACTTGACGGTGCGCGTTCTAACATAGGCTGCGGGGCAAAAAGCAAGCATCTTCGACATCTGCCAATGCACTCAAGAGCTTAGCCGGTCATCCCGATGTCACGCCTGACGCGGCCGGGATCGAGCAGGGCGGTGGCAAAGTGCATTGTGGTGATAACTCATTGGAATCACGATCGTTTATTCGGCGAACGATTTACGCGGGCGCCGTCCGGCTTCCCAGTGACGCGACCGTGGGCCGGTAACGGCGGCTGCCGCCAAGCGTCTTGCCGTTGTCGAATGTAAGCTCGAAATCCCCTGACGGCTTGAAGTCCACGCCGCTCACGCGGTCGAGATTGGCAAGCCGGGTCCGGTGCACGCGCACGATGGCGAAACGGGCGAGCTCGCTTTCGGTTGCGGCAAGAGTGCCCCGGATCAGGTGCTGGGTGCCGTTGGCTAGGCAATATTCAATGTAATTGCCGGCGGAGGCGACCCACAGGATGTCGCGCGGCGCGACGCGAATGCGGCTGGTGCCGTCCCGGAGCCAGATCGGATCGGCGGATGGTTGCCCGGACGTTGCGGCCGGAATGAGCCGGGCTTCTTGTGCGGCCCTGCGCAGTTCGCGGCGGCTGTCGATCAGCCAGAGCGTAGCCCCCCAATCAGCAATGCCGTCACCGCGTCCTTGCGGAACTCGTACAGGACCGACGCCAGCGAGAAATGGAAGTCGTAGGCGCTGCCTGCCAGCCAGAGCATGAACTTCCGCAAGCCCACCATGCCCGCGATGTGAAGGGCCGAGAAGCCGAGCAGGGCGGCCGCGGCAATTCCGACCCGCGCCGCCAGCCTCGTCGCCCGGCGCATGCGCCGGAGCGACAGCGTCAGGATCGGCACCAGCGCCAGGATGACGATGATGCTCGACATCTCCCAGAACAGGCGCCGGCCAATGTCATAGCTGTCGCCGCGCCAGGCGGCGTCCTGTGCGCCGGAGAGTGCGTTGACGATACCGATCGCGAGCGCAATGGCGGCGATCGCAGCGTACGTCCTCCAGTCGCTGCTGGTCACGCCGCGCCAACCGCTCATCCCTGAGGACGACGCCTCGTCCCCTCGCGTTCGGTCCCGATCCCAAACCGTCTCGAGGCGCTCCATTTCGGGAGCATTTTGGCCGTCAGCCATGGCCCCAAAACCACTGATGTCTTCCCGTCAAGGGGCAGAGACCCATGTCAATACCACGACAAGCATCAAACCCGGAACGACGCATCGATCTGGATTGGGTGCGGATTTTAGCCTTCGGGCTGCTGATTTTCTACCATGTCGGTATGCTCTACGTGTCCTGGGGGTTTCACATCAAGAGCGAGCACCGGCTGACCTGGCTCGAGCCGGCAATGCTGGTGCTCAATCCCTGGCGGCTGTCGCTGCTGTTCCTGGTCTCCGGGGTTGCCAGCCGCTTCATGCTGGGCAAGGTCCGTCTGGCGGCGTTCGCCCGGGGGCGATCAATGCGGCTCTTGATCCCGCTGATCTTCGGCATGCTCGTGGTCGTGCCGCCGCAGTCCTACCTCCAGATCGTCGAGAGCCTCGGCTATCCCCAAGGTTTCGCCGATTATTACCTCCACCATTATCTGGCGTTCAGCGCGCAGTTCTGTCCGACCCCCTGCATCGTGCAGCCAACGTGGAACCATCTCTGGTTCGTAGTGTATCTCTGGGTCTACACGATGGCCCTGGCTGGCGTGCTGTCCCTGTGGCCGGCGGCTGCGGATTGGATTGGCGAGAGGCTCGCGGCCGTGCTCGCCGGGCCATGGCTCCTCGTGCTGCCGTGCCTGCTGTTTGCGCTCTCGCGGTTGTTTCTGTCGCCGATCTTCCCGTCGACGCACGCGCTGTTCGGCGACTGGTACAATCATGCGGATTATGCGAGCGCGTTTCTGATCGGCTTCCTGCTCGCCCGGCAGGACAGCTTCTGGCGGGACATCGAGCGGCGACGGTGGGTGGCACTGTTGTTCGCAGCGGCCAGCTTCACCGTGTTCGTTCTCGTTTACGTCGGCGTGTTGCCGCGCTCGCCGATGCTCCGATGGTTCGCCGGCTCGGCCTATGGCTGCTACCAATGGCTGGCGATGGCGGCCGTGCTCGGCTTTGCCCGACGTCATCTGACGGCCGATGGACCGGTGAGACGCTATCTGACCGATGCGATGTTTCCCTATTACATCGTGCATCAGACCGCGATCATCGTGATCGCGCACCTGTTGAAGGGCAGCAGCCTGTCCGCGGCGAGCGAGGCCACACTCGTGATATCAGGCACCGCGCTCACTTGTGCGGCGACCTACGAGATCGTGCGGCGGATCGGTTGGCTACGCCCGCTGTTCGGGTTGCGGATGGAGCCGCGTTCCGTTGGCGGGATCGCGCAGCAACAGCCGGCCTGATGTGCGGCGGCGCCCGATTGGCGAGAGGACAAAAGGTGCTAAGAGGGCGCCATGCCAAGCCGCGTCTATCTCGACTGGAACGCGACCACGCCGCTGCGCGCCGAGGCGCGCGCGGCGATGCTGGCCGCTTATGAGCTGATCGGCAATCCTTCCTCGGTCCATGCCGAGGGGCGGGAGGCGCGGCGGCTTGTCGAGGAGGCCCGCACCGCGCTGGCTGCGGCCGTGGGCGCGCTGCCGAGGAACGTCGTCTTCACCTCTGCCGGAACCGAGGCCAACGCGCTGGCGCTGTCGCCCGGGCTGCGTGGTCCGTCGGGCGAGCCGGTCCAGCGGCTGCTGGTCTCGGCCATCGAGCATGCGTCGGTGCTTGCCGGTGGCCGATTCCCGGCGGGGGCGATCGGCCAGATCCGTGCGACTCGCTCCGGTGTGGTCGATCTCGACCATCTTGCAGACATGCTCGCCGACGGCCCGCCAGCGCTGGTCTCGATCATGGCGGCGAACAATGAGACCGGCGCCCTCCAGCCGGTCGCCGAGGCCGCGCGGGTCATTCACGCGGCCGGAGGCCTCCTGCACGTCGATGCGATCCAGGCGCTCGGCAAAATTGCGTTCAATATGAATGCGGTAGGCGCGGACCTTGCGACCTTTTCTGCGCATAAGATCGGCGGTCCCAAGGGTGTCGGCGCGCTGGTGGTGGCCGAGGGGCTGGCCGGGCTGGAGCCGGTGCTTCGAGGCGGCGGACAGGAACTCGGCCGGCGGGCGGGAACCGAGAATGTCGCGGGAATCGCCGGCTTTGGGGCTGCGGTAAAGGCTGCCCTTCACGCTCTGCCTCAGGATGCGGAGCGAATGGCAAGCCTCAGAGATCGCTTGGAAAATGGAATTCGATCGATCGCCGGGGCGACGATCTTCGCGAGCGACGTGAAGAGGTTGTCGAATACTGTTTTGTTTACCGCGCCCGGCCTCAAGGCCGAGACGGCTGTCATCGGCTTCGATCTCGAAGGCGTGGCCGTATCTTCCGGTTCGGCCTGTTCCTCGGGCAAGGTCCAGCCATCCCATGTGCTCTCGGCGATGGGGTACGATCCTGCCGTGGCCCAGGGAGCGGTGCGCCTCAGTCTGGGCTGGTCCACGCAGCCCGAGGATATCAATCGGGCGTTAGAGGCTTGGCGAAAGCTCGGTAATACCCTACTTAGAGCCTAAGCGACGAAACACGGCTTGAACGGTTCTAAGCCCGTGCTTTCCGGCCAGAAACATCGTAATACTCGTTCGAGTTTGATCCACCGTGGTCCTTGAAACCACGAGCGGAGGATAGAATGCCAGCCGTCCAAGAGACGGTCGAGCGCGTCAAGCGCATCGACGTCGACCAGTATCGTTATGGGTTTGAGACCCTGATCGAGTCCGACAAGGCTCCCAAGGGGCTGTCGGAAGAAACCGTCAAGTTCATCTCCGAGAAGAAGAACGAACCCGCCTGGATGCTCCAGTGGCGGCTCGAGGCCTATCGGCGCTGGCTGACCATGACCGAGCCGACCTGGGCGCGCGTCGACTATCCCAAGATCGACTTCCAGGACCTGTATTATTATTCGGCGCCAAAGCCGAAGAAGACGATCACCTCGCTGGACGAGATCGATCCGGAGATTCTCAAGACGTACGAGAAGCTCGGCATTCCCCTGCGCGAAGTCGCGATGCTGGAAGGCGTCGAGCCGAAGCCCGGCGATCAGGATCCTAACAGGCGCAAGATCGCGGTCGACGCGGTGTTCGACTCGGTCTCGGTCGCGACCACCTTCAAGGCGGAGCTGAAGAAGGCCGGCGTGATCTTCATGCCGATCTCGGAGGCGATCCGCGAGCATCCCGAACTGGTGCAGAAATATCTCGGCTCGGTGGTCCCGACCTCGGACAATTTCTACGCGACGCTGAACTCGGCGGTGTTCTCCGATGGATCGTTCGTGTACGTGCCGCCGGGCGTGCGCTGCCCGATGGAGCTGTCGACCTATTTCCGCATCAACGAGCGCAACACCGGCCAGTTCGAGCGCACGCTGATCATCGCCGACAAGGGCGCCTATGTCAGCTATCTCGAAGGCTGCACCGCGCCGCAGCGCGACGAGAACCAGTTGCACGCTGCCGTGGTCGAGCTCGTCGCGCATGACGACGCCGAGATCAAATATTCGACGGTGCAGAACTGGTATCCGGGCAATTCGGAAGGCAAGGGCGGCATCTACAATTTCGTCACCAAGCGTGGCGATTGCCGCGGCGACCGCTCCAAGATTTCCTGGACCCAGGTGGAGACCGGCTCCGCCATCACCTGGAAATATCCGAGCTGCATCCTGCGTGGCGACAATTCGAGCGGCGAGTTCTATTCGATCGCGATCTCGAACGGCTATCAGCAGGTCGATTCGGGCACCAAGATGATCCATCTCGGCAAGAACACGTCGAGCCGCATCATCTCCAAGGGCATCGCGGCGGGCAAGTCGCAGAACACCTATCGCGGCCTCGTGACGGCACATCGCAAGGCGACCGGCGCGCGCAACTTCACGGCGTGCGATTCGCTGCTGATCGGCGACAAATGCGGCGCGCACACCGTGCCCTACATCGAAGCCAAGAACTCGTCGGCGACGTTCGAGCATGAGGCCACGACCTCGAAGATCTCCGAGGACGTGCTGTTCTACTGCATCCAGCGCGGTCTCAGCCAGGAGGAGGCCGTCGGCCTCGTCGTCAATGGCTTCGTCAAGGACGTGCTGCAGCAGCTGCCGATGGAATTCGCGGTGGAAGCGCAGAAGCTGATCTCGATCTCGCTTGAAGGGTCGGTCGGCTAGCTCGGACTTCATCCCGAGGAGGCCGCGCACGCGGCCGTCTCGAAGGATGGAGGCCGGAAAGATTGGTGGCCTCAATCCTTCGAGACGCGCCTTCGGCGCTCCTCAGGATGAGGGGATAGATGGAAAAAACATTATGGCTTTGCTTGAAGTGAAAGACCTAAAGGTTCGTGTCGAGGAGCGTGAGATCCTTCATGGGCTGACGCTGACCGTGAACGAGGGCCAGGTGCACGCGATCATGGGGCCGAACGGCTCCGGCAAGTCGACGCTCTCCCACGTCATCGCCGGCAAGCCCGGCTATGAGGTCACGGGCGGTCAGATCCTGTTCAGGGGTGAGGATCTGCTGGAGATGTCGCCGGACGTGCGCGCCGCCAAGGGCGTGTTCCTGGCGTTCCAGTATCCCGTCGAGATTCCCGGCGTCGCCACCATGACCTTCCTGCGCACCGCGCTGAATGCGCAGCGCAAGGCGCGTGGCGAGAGCGAATATTCGACGCCTGACTTCTTGAAGAAGGTTCGCGAAGTTTCGAAGTCGCTCGGCATCCCGCAGGACATGCTCAAGCGCGGCGTCAATGTCGGCTTCTCCGGTGGCGAGAAGAAGCGCAACGAGGTGCTGCAGATGGCGCTGTTCGAGCCGAGCCTGTGCATCCTCGACGAGATGGATTCCGGCCTCGACATCGACGCGCTGCGCATCGCGGCCGATGGCGTCAACGCGCTGCGCTCGCCCGAGCGCGCGATGGTCGTGATCACCCACTATCAGCGGTTGCTGAACTACATCGTGCCCGACGTGGTGCACGTGATGTCGAAGGGCCGCGTCGTGAAGAGCGGCGGCAAGGAACTGGCGCTGGAGCTGGAAGCGTCGGGCTACGCCCAGTTCGAGGACGCCGCGTAAGGAATTTTGCAATGAACGTTGCTGTGGCAAAGACCGGAAAGGGCCGCGCGGTGAGCGATCTCTTCACCAGCGCCGAAGCCCGGCTGCCGGGTTCGCCCGATGTGATCGCCGTGCGCCGCGAGGCCTTCGAGACCTATGAGCGGCTCGGCTTGCCGCATCGCCGGATCGAGGAATGGAAATACACTGACTTGCGCGCGCTCGTCGGCGAGGTGCTGCCGCTGGCAGCCAGCCCCGATGGGGCCGCGCTGAAGCGCGCCGCAGAAGCCGTGAAGGCCCATGCAATCGCTGGCGCCAGCAAGCTGGTGCTGGTCGACGGCGTGTTTGCGGCCGATCTCTCCGACGTCAAGGCGCTTGCCACCGAGGCGGGCTTCAAGACGCTGCGTGAGATCCTGGACAGCGAGGCCAATCCCGCCGCAAGTGATCTTCTTCAGACGGTCGCGACTGATGCGGTCATCTCGCTGAATGCCGCGATGGCGACGGATGGCGTGGTGGTTACGATTGCCGACGGCGCGCAGTTGTCCGCGCCCATTCAGCTCATTCATGTCGCGACTGCGACTGGCGCGTCTGCCTTCACGCGGTCGCATCTGCGGATCGGCAAAGGCGCCCGCGCTACGATCGTCGAGAGCTTCGTCGCTGCAGGAAAGACCAGCGGCTATCACGTCAACGATGCGGTGGTGCTATGGATCAGCGATGACGCCGACGTCGCGCATATCCGCCTGATGGACGATGCGCCTGATGCGGTGAACATCACCTCGCAGTTCGTCACGGTCGGAGCCAACACCAAGCTCAACTTCTTCAACATGACCACCGGCGCCGCCGTCAGCCGCCTGCAGGGCTTCATCACGCTGGCGGGCGAGGGCAGCGAACTCTCGGCCAATGGCGTCAACCTGTTGCAGAAGACCGAGCACGGCGACACCACGCTGGTGGTCGACCACGCCGTGCCGAACTGCACCAGCCGCGAGATCTTCCGTGCCGTGATCGACGAACGCGCCCACTCGGTATTCCAGGGCCGCATCATCGTCCGTCCCGATGCGCAGAAGACCGATGGCAAGATGATGACGCGGGCGCTGCTGCTCTCGGACGAAGCCGAGGCCGATAACAAGCCTGAACTCGAAATCTTTGCCGACGACGTCTCCTGCGGCCACGGCGCCACCGCCGGCGCGCTGGACGAGAGCCTGCTGTTCTATCTGAAGGCGCGCGGCCTGCCCGAGAAGCAGGCCCAGGCGCTGCTGATCCAGGCCTTCGTCGGCGAAGCGATCGAGCAGATCGCCGATGACGGTTTGCGCGAGCACGTGATCGGGATGGCCGAGCGCTGGCTGGAGCGCCGGTCATGAGCACGCATCCCGCAGTCAAGAACGGTGCTTACGATGTCGCGCGCGTGCGCCAGGACTTTCCGGCGCTTAGCCTGCAGGTCTATGGCAAGCCGCTGGTCTATCTCGATAACGCGGCGTCCGCGCAGAAGCCGAGCGCGGTGCTCGATCGCATGACGCAGGCCTATACGAGCGAATACGCCAACGTCCATCGCGGCCTGCATTATCTCGCCAATGCCGCCACCGAAGCCTATGAGGGCGGCCGCACCAAGGTCGCCCAGTTCATCAACGCTGCCCGGACTGAGGAAGTGATCTTCACCCGCAACGCGACGGAGGCGATCAACCTGGTCGCCTCGTCCTGGGGCGGGCCGAACATCAAAGACGGCGACGAGATCGTCATCTCGATCATGGAGCACCACTCCAATATCGTGCCGTGGCATTTCCTGAGGGAACGCCAGGGTGCCGTGATCAAATGGGCGCCTGTTGACGACGAGGGCAATTTCCTCATCGAGGAGTTCGAGAAGCTGCTGACGTCGAAGACCAAACTGGTCGCGATCACGCAGATGTCGAACGCGCTGGGCACCATCGTGCCGGTCAAGGATGTCGTAAAGATCGCTCATGCCCGCGGAATTCCCGTGCTGGTCGACGGCAGCCAGGGCGCGGTGCATCTGCCGGTCGATGTCCAGGACATCGGCTGCGATTTCTACGTTTTCACCGGTCACAAGGTGTACGGGCCGACCGGCATCGGCGTGCTCTGGGCCAAATACGACCACCTCGTCGCGATGCGCCCCTACAATGGCGGCGGCGAGATGATCCGCGAAGTGTCGCAGGATGTCGTCACCTACGGCGATCCCCCGCACAAATTCGAGGCGGGCACGCCGGCGATCGTCGAGGCCGTCGGCCTCGGCGCCGCCATCGACTACGTCAATTCGATCGGCAAGGAGCGCATCGCCGCGCACGAGGCCGATCTCACCGCCTACGCCCAGGAGAGGCTGCGCGAGATCAACTCGCTGCGGTTGATCGGCACCGCGCGGGGCAAGGGCCCGGTGATCTCGTTCGAGCTCAAGGGCGCACATGCTCACGACGTTGCCACCGTGATCGACCGCCAGGGTATCGCGGTGCGCGCCGGCACCCATTGCGTGATGCCGCTTTTAGAGCGGTTCAACGTCACGGCCACATGCCGGGCCTCGTTCGGCATGTATAATACGCGGGAAGAAGTCGATCATCTGGCACAGGCGCTGCTCAAGGCGCGGGATTTGTTCGCATGAGTGACACGGCCGAAATCAAAGCCAATCCGATGGAGACCCGTTCGGCGCTGCCGCCGGAGGAGACCGAGCGTCTCACCACCGAGATCATCGCGGGCCTCAAGACCGTGTTCGACCCGGAAATTCCGGCGGACATCTACGAACTCGGCCTGATCTACAAGGTCGAGATCAAGGACGACCGTTCCGTCGACGTCCAGATGACGCTGACGACGCCGAACTGCCCGGCCGCAGGCGAGCTGCCGACCATGGTCGAGAACGCTGTCGCCAGCGTCCCCGGCGTCGGCGTGGTCGACGTCAAGGTGGTCTGGGAGCCGGCCTGGACGCCGGAACGCATGAGCGACGAGGCTCGCCTCGTGCTCAACATGTGGTGACGCGTACGCTACTGCTTTGCACAACTGGCATTGAATTCGCTCCGCAACGGACCACATCATTGACATGACCCAGATTTCGTCCGGCTCGACACCAGCATCCCCTGCGAAGCCACGGCGCCCGCGCCCGCAGGTGATGCGGCTGACCGATGCCGCCGCCCAGCGCATCAGCGAGCTTACCCAGCGTGCCGATTCGGAGATCGTCGGCCTGCGCGTCGGCGTGAAGAACGGCGGCTGCGCCGGCCAGTCCTACACGGTCGAATACGCCCACGATATCCGCCCGACCGACGAGGTCGTCGAGGACAAGGGCGTCAAGATCCTGGTCGATCCCAAGGCCGTGCTGTTCCTGCTCGGCACCGAGATGGACTACAAGGCTGACAAGATGCAGGCCCAGTTCGTCTTCAACAACCCCAACCAGATCTCCGCCTGCGGCTGCGGCGAGTCGGTCGAGTTGCGCCCGGCCAAGATCGACGGGTAGCCCGCGCTCTCTTGTCTCACACCGCTGTCGTCCTGGCGAAAGCCAGGACCCACCGCGTGATCGCGCTAGTTTCGCGCGGTGTCAGTACCGTGCTGGCACGATTGCCGGTCTTCGCTAAACTCCTCCCTGTGGTTATCGGTCCCGGCCTGCGCCGGGACGACGTCGGGGAGAGAGGTGAGGCATGGACCGCGAATTCCTGATCGACCTGTTTTCCGATTTCGGCCCCGTGACCATCCGGAAGATGTTCTCCGGTCACGGCATCTCCGCCGACGGCATCAACTTCGCGCTGTCTCTGCGTGCCGGCCTGTTCTTCCGCGCCGACGAAGTCACGATCCCGGACTTCGAGGCGGAAGGCTCAAAGCCATTCCAGTACTCGACCCGCGCCAAGACGGTTCTGGTCAACTCCTACTGGGAGCTGCCGGCGCGGCTGTTCGATAATTCCGAGGAGTTTGCGCAATGGGCGAGGGCAGCACTCGCCGCCGCCCAGCGCGCCAAGGTGAAGAAGCGGCCCAAGAAAGTTGCGGCGAAGGCTCCGGCGACGAAGGCCGCAAGCAAGTCCGCCAAGCCTGCGAAAGCGCCGAAAGAAGCGGCCAGAAAGCCCCCGTCACGAAAGCGCGCGAAGCGAAAGGCCTAAGGTCAATCCGCGGCCTTGGTCAGGCCAACCCGCATATCCTTCGCCACGAACACGCAGGCGCCGTCGGCGATCACACGACCATCCGCAATCCCGAGCACCAGCTTGCCGCGCCGGACCATGCGCATGGCGACCTCGTAGCGCACCGACCGTGTTTCCGGCGTGACGGCACCCGTCACCTCGACCTCGCCGACGCCGATGGCGCGGCCCTTGCCCGGTGACCCCGACCAGCCGAGCCAGTAGCCGATCATCTGCCACATTGCATCGAGGCCCAGGCTTCCCGGCATCATCGCGTCGCCGTGATAATGGCAGCCGAAGAACCACTGATCCGGCACGATGTCGAGCTCGCCGATGATGTGGCCCTTGCCGAACTCGCCGCCGTCCAGGCTGATCTCGGTGATGCGATCCATCATCAGCATCGGTGGCGCCGGCAATTGGGCATTGCCCGGACCGAAATAGCCGCCTTCGCTCGATCTCAGCAGCTCGTCCCTGGTGTAGGACGGTTGCGGCGTGTGAAAATCATGCGGATTTGGCAAGGGGGCAGAACCTCTGTCGACGCGTGGTCAGGTGCACGGGGGGCAACGAAACGGCCTCAGATGTCCTCCGTCCCGGCGTAATGTCAAGCGCGCAAGGCGCGTCGCCGGCTCTGTCAGGTCGCGGCTGTCGTCAGGCCGACGCGCAGGTCCCTGGCAACATAGACGCAGGCCGCGTCGGCAAGCACGCGTCCGTCCGCGACGCCCAGGGCCAGTTTGCCGCGCTTCACCTGGCGCATCGCAACCTCGTAGCGCACGCATTTGACGTCAGGTGTGATCTGCCCCCTGAACTTGACCGCGCCGACGCCCAGGGCGCGGATCGTCCCGGGTGAGCCCGACCAGGCAAGCCAGTAGCCGACCATCTGCCACAGCGCATCCAGGCTGAGGCATCCCGGCATCACGGGGTCGTCGGGGAAGTGGCATTCGAAGAACCAGAGTTTGGCCGTCACATCCAGCTCGGACACGATGTGGCCCTTGCCGAAGTCGCCGCGGTCAAGGCTGATCTCGGGGATGCGATCCATCAGCAGCATCGGGGGCGCGGGCAATTGCGCGTTGCCCGGTCCGAAAAAGCCGCCCTCGCTGGCCTTGAGCAGGTCGAGCCCGGTGTAGGAGCTTTGCGGCGTGTGAAAGTCGTGCGGATTGGGCAAGACGCTGGCCTTTCGATCGCGATCGATCGCGCGCCAGTGCATCTGACGTGCTCGACTGTCACTCAGGCGTAGTACGGCTGCATGACCATGGGATGTCGCCGGCGCGACCGGTGGCGTCAGGCCACCCGGTTGTGGGTCTCGACCGCGTATTCCGGATCGACTTCGCAGATCACGCGGTTACGCCCGTTGCGCTTGGCAGCGTAGAGACAGGCATCCGCGCGCTCGATCAGCGCGTCGGTGTCGTCGCCCTGCTTGAGCATGGAGACGCCGACCGAGATGGTGACACGGCCGAGGATCTCGCCGGTCGACTTCTTCTTCAATTCCTTCGCCATCACAGCGCGCCGGATATGGTCGGCGACCGTCAGCGCCTGGCGCAAGGCCGTGTTGGGCAGCACCACGGCGAATTCCTCGCCGCCATAGCGTGCGGTGATGTCCTGGCCCTTGATGGTCTGCTTCAGCGACGAGCCGACCAGGCGGAGCACCTGATCGCCGGTGAGGTGGCCGTAGGAATCGTTGAACGACTTGAAATGGTCGATGTCGAACAGCAGCAGCGACAACGGCTCGCCGCTCGCGAGTGCACTCTGGACGGCCATGCCGATCATGCGGTCGAAATATTTGCGGTTGCCGAGGCCCGTCAGCGGATCGGTCAGGCTCTCGGCGCGGATGGCCTCCAGGCTCTGCTGGAGATTGCTGATCTCGTTCTTCGAGAGTGTCAGCCGGTCTTCCAGCGCCTTGTTGGTCTCGCGCATCTCGCTGGTCGAACGCAGCAGCGTTTCGACGATCGACGTGATCTGCTCTCGGCTCTTGGCCGAGGACAGCCGCTCGGTTGCGCCTGACAGGCTCGCGTCGTAGGAGCCGGTCATGCCGAGGGCATCGCTCAGCACCTTCATCACGTCGTCGATTTCGCCGATGACGCGCGCGCCGACCTTGTCGATGCGGTCGGTCGTTTTGATGTGGGAGAGATACGTATCGTAGATCTGCTCGAGATCGGCTTCGCTCAGCTTGCCGTTGCGTGCCAGCGTCTCGTTGATGATCTTGTTCAGCGGCGCGTTGTAGCCGGTCGCGTAGACGTACCAAATCTCGTAATTGCGCGGAATCGCGGTCTGCTTCAGCGATCGGATCTGACCGAGCGCCACCTCGGCGAACGCCATCGTGCGTTCGTGTTCATCGAGCACCTTGACCACAGAACATACCCCACAGCGGTCGGTGCGCCATCGACCGCAGCAATGCTTAAATTATGTTCGTAGGCTAACGGCCGATTGTGAACGGCCAGTAAATATACGGTCGTGACTGCATCAGAAAAGTGTCGCGGTGAGCTTGCTCAACCGCGACCTGGACCTCGTCGTGCCTCATGCACCGGCGGGTGAGCGAACCGGTCGCAACAGAAACGCCGGCAGATGCGAGTGATCGGCGGGCTCGGTGTCGGCCTCGCGCTGGCGGCGCGGTTCGGGGCGGCCGATCGACGGCACGTGCGAATGATCGGCCTGTTGGCGCGCGCCATGACGCGGTTCGGACGATGGCCTCGCCTCGCGCTGGGGCCTGGCTTCGCGGGCCGGGCGCGCGTCGCCGGACGGCCGTGCTTCGGCCGAATGTCTTGCCTCATCCGAATGCCTTGCCTCACCCGAGTGCCTTGCCTCGCCGCGGGCTTCGCGCGGCTCGTGGCTGCGCTCGCGGTCACGGCCACGCTGCGGCTTGCCGCGTCCGCCGCGGGAACGCTCGCGGCCACGCTGCTCGCGCGGACGATCGCCGTCCTCGCCGCCGCCGGAAGTGACCTCATAGTTGCCTTCGGCGCGGGGAATGCTCTGGCCGATCAGCTTTTCGATCGCCACCATCGATTTCTGGTCGAGCGGCGTGACGATCGAGATCGCGGTGCCGCTGCGACCGGCACGACCGGTGCGGCCGACGCGATGGACGTAATCGTCGGGATGGTGAGGAACGTCGAAATTGAAGACGTGGCTGACCTCGGGAATGTCGAGGCCGCGGGCGGCAACGTCGGAGGCGACGAGCAGCGGAAGCTCACCCTTGCGGAACTGCTCGAGCGCCGCCGTGCGGGCCGACTGGTCCATGTCGCCATGCAGGGCACCGACGCTGAAACCGTGCTTTTGCAGCGATTTGTGAACGACGGCGACGTCGCGCTTGCGATTGCAGAAGATGATCGCGTTCTGGAGATCCTTGGCTTCGCGCAGCAGACGTCGCAGCAATTCGCGCTTTTCATGCGCCTCGCGCCCGGCCGGAACCTGGCACTGCGTGACGGTGACTGCTGTGGTGGCGGGCTTGGAAACCTCGACCTTCTGCGGATTGTGCAGGAAGGTCTCGGTGATGCGCCGGATTTCCGGCGGCATGGTGGCGGTGAAGAACAGGGTCTGCCGCGTGAAGGGGACGAGCTTGCAGATGCGCTCGATGTCCGGGATGAAGCCCATGTCCAGCATGCGGTCGGCTTCGTCGATGACGAGCAACTCGACGCCGGTGAGCAAGAGGCCGCCTCGCTCGGTATGGTCGAGCAGCCGGCCCGGGGTGGCGATCAGCACGTCGACGCCGCGCGTCAGCTTGGCATCCTGGTCGCCGAACGAGACGCCGCCGATCAGCAGCGCGACGTTGAGCTTCTGGCCGGCGCCGTAGCGGTCGAAGTTTTCCTTCACCTGCGCCGCGAGTTCGCGGGTTGGCTCCAGGATCAGCGTGCGCGGCATGCGTGCGCGGGCGCGACCCTTCTCGAGGATGGTAAGCATCGGCAGGACGAAAGCTGCGGTCTTGCCAGTGCCGGTCTGGGCGATGCCGAGCACGTCCTTGCGTGCGAGGACGTGGGGGATCGCCTGTTCCTGGATGGGGGTCGGGGTGGTGTAACCTGTGGCCGCCACTGCGGCGAGGACTTTTTCGGACAGTCCGAGATTTGAAAAGGACATTGAGCCTCTGGTCGAAACCGCCGTTCGGAATCGAGGGTAATAAGGCTGGTCGCGTTCCACCCCGAAACGGCGCGCTCTCAAAGAAGCTGGGGGTGCTGACTCACGCGAACAAAGCGCCAAGCTCAGGAATCGCTTTTCGATTTGAGCCGCGTCGCTCCGGAACATAGGGCGGAATCGGCCAAAGTCAATGGAGCAAGCGCGGGAAGGTCCTTAAAACTCTCATGTTTTTGTCCAAATAGTGGGCGTGGCTCGGCTTTTCGCCGCTTCGGCCGGGCAGGTGGTTAACGCCCTCCTGCCGCCTGAGCCCGGAAATCGCCGGGCGCCATGCCATAGGCGGCGTTGAAGACCCGGTAATAGGTCGCCAGGCTGTCGAAACCGCTGGCGGCGGCGATATCGGCGATCAGCCGCTCCGGCGCCTCGCGCATCAGGCGGCGGCTTTGCTTCAGCCGCTCCTCCGTCACGGTCTGCGAGAAGCTGCGCTCGGCGACCTCGAACAGCATGTGCAGATGACGCACGGAGATGCCGAGCAGGTCCGCTACCCGCGCGGGTGCCAGCTTGGGGTCCTGCAAATGGCGCGCGATCAGGCGTTGCGCCAGCGAGAGGCGGGCGGTCCGGAGAGCGGCCTGTCCGCGCCGGCTGCCCGGCCTGACGATGCCGCGCTCGATCAACGCCAGATGCCCCAGCGCCTGCACGAGCGACGTGGCATCCGGTGAGCCCTCAGTCGCTGCTGCCCCGCAGGTGTCGGCAAAGCAGGCGTCGAGCAGGGGTGCCAGCGTGGCATCGCTGAAAGCCTTGGGCGCAAGCTCGCGCACGCGCCTGTCCTGCGTTGCGAGGCTGCCGAGGGGGATCTTCACGATCCGCAGGTGGAAACCGGAATCACCCAGCGGCCGGGTCCGGTAAGGCAGATCGGTATGGCTGGTGGCGAAGCCGCCATTGGCGATCGCGAAATCGCTGGAGCGCATGCCGCCGAACCAGCCGCCGGCGCCAAGCTGCTGGTAGACGCAGATGCTGTCACCGGGCGCGTGGCTGATATCGGACAGGCTCCGTTCGACGGCATAAGGCGAAGCTTTCAGCTCGACCAGACCGCCATGACCGACCTGGCTCAGCGAGAATTCCCCGTAAAACCCGGCGCGCTGTCCGCGCTCGAGCTCCGCCGTGACCCCGAACAGCCCTTTGGCGCGCACCTCGCGCCAATAGTCGAAACGATCGTGAGGTTCGACTTCGTCCGTACACCAGCGATACACGGCAGCCCCTCGCTTGCGTGCAATGGCCCCAGAAAAAGCAGATTCCAGGGGAATCTGCCATAGGCCAGCTAATGGAACCGCTGGGCGAAGGGTTGAACCGTCGCTGCGGCTGGACCGACTATCACAGCAAAGGCGCTGGGGCCGGCACGGAGCCACTGGGGAGCCGTTCTGCAACGGGAATGTCACGATGATGCGTCGATTTCTCAGACTTCTGGCAGTCCTTGGCGTGGCGGCGAGCCTCAGCGGTCTTGCGGGCGCCGCCCACGCGGAGAAGCGTGTTGCGCTGGTCATCGGCAACAATGACTACAAGAACGTGCCGAAGCTGCTGAAGGCCGTCAACGACGCCCGCACCATGGGCGATACGCTGAAGCAGCTCGGCTTTCAGGTGATGGTCGCCGAAAACCAGAACCGTCAGCAATTTGCCGAGACGCTGCTGGCCTTCGACCGGGTGATCGAGCCGGGCGACACCGCGTTCTTCTTCTACGCCGGCCACGGATTCGAGATCGCGGGCCAGAACTATCTGCTGCCGACCGACGTGCCGGCGGCGACCGAAGGCCAGGAAGAGCTGGTGCGCGACGCCTCCATTCTCGCCGATCGCGTCGTCGAGCGCCTGCAGAACAAGAAGGCGCGCACCTCGATCCTTGTGTTCGATGCCTGCCGCAACAATCCGTTCGAGCGCGCGGGTACGCGCGCGGTCGCCGGCGGCGGCGGGCTCGCGCCGATGACGCAATTGCCCGAAGGCGTATTCTCGGTGTTTTCGGCCGGGCCGCGCCAGACCGCGCTCGATCGTCTCTCCAACGACGATGCCAATCCCAATTCGGTGTTCACGCGCACCTTCGCCCGGGAATTGCTTCAGCCCGGCGAAAATCTCGTGCAGGTCGCGCAGCGCACGCGCCGTTTGGTCAGCGAGATGGCCGACACGGTCAAGCACAAGCAGGTGCCGGTCTATTTCGACCAGATGGTCGACGACGTCTTCCTCAGCGGTGCCGCGAAGGATGCGGCCGCCGCGGCAGAAGCACGGCCGGCCGATCCGCCGCCGCAGAAGGTTGCGGCGCTGCCGCCGGTCTCGGTGCCGCGCGCGCCCAAGGAGGAGACCACCAACGCGCCGATCGCCAGTTTCTCGCGCCACAATGGCGGCTGGAGCGTGACGTTTTCCTTCGCCGATCCCACCATCGGGATCTCCTGGCGCATGGCCGGCGGCGGCGATTTCCGCGAGACCGGCTTCATCGACACGCTCGATCCGCGCACGCGCAAGCGTATGCCGAACCCGTCGATCGAGCTGCCGCCGGATGCGCAGGCCGGCACGATCGAGGTCCGCTACGTCGATGCCTCCGGAGACATGCAGGGTCCGTTCCCGATCAAGTTCGATCCTGAGGCGGCGCTGATCCGCGACTATCGCAAGATCCTCGACATGACCTCGACGAGCTGGTTGTCGTTCCGCGAGTTCAACGGTCTGCTGGTCTATTACAGCCACCTGATCTCGTATCGCTGCGCCATCCGCGAGGCGCGGATCGGCATTGACACGGCTGTGCCCAACCAGGTTCTGAAGATGCCGCCGTGCGACCTGCGCGATCCCCTCGCGGATCCCGCCCGCAGCATGCTCTATCAGAAGCTTCCGCCCGCGACCCAGTTCATGTCGGTCGAATTGACCTACCGCGACGGCAGCGTGTCCGAGATCAAGACGTTCCGCACCTCGAACCGCAGTAACAATTGAGCCGATTCTCAAATTGAACATGCTCCCGACGCGCGCTGGCGCTACAATCAGCCAGGCAACGCAGCGAGGCTCGGGTCATGGAAACAGCGGATCAGACCGCCCCACGCGCGATGAAAGTCCGCTGCTGCATCGTCGGTGGCGGTCCCGCGGGCATGATGCTCGGTTATCTCCTCGGGCGCGCCGGCATCGATGTCGTGGTGCTGGAGAAGCACGCTGATTTCTTCCGCGATTTTCGCGGCGACACCGTGCATCCCTCGACGCTTCAGGTGATGGACGAGCTTGGTCTGATCGACGGTTTCCTCAAGCTGCCGCATCAGCGCCTGCAGAAGATGGACGGCATGTTCGGTGGCACCAAGCTGCGGATCGCGGATCTCAGCCGGCTCGATACCAAGTACCCCTTCATCGCCTTCATGCCGCAATGGGATTTTCTCAACTTCCTGCGGGAGGCCGGCAAGCGCTTCGCTTCGCTCGAGGTGCTGATGAGCACGGAAGCGGTCGACCTGATCCGCCACGGCGACACCGTCGCCGGCGTGCGCGCAAGGACGCCTGATGGCATCATCGACATCGCGGCGGATCTCACCATCGCCTGCGACGGCCGGCACTCGACAGTGCGCGAACGCGCAGGCCTCGCGGCGGTGGAGATCGGGGCGCCGATGGACGTGTTGTGGTTTCGAGCCGGCCGCCGGCCGGACGAGACCGAGAATTTGTTTGCGCGCATCGAGCCCGGCAAGATGATGGTCACATTCGACCGCGGCGACTATTGGCAGTGCGCCTACGTCATTGCCAAGGGACAATATGATGCGGTGAGGGCGAGGGGATTGCAGGCGCTGCTCGATGACGTCGTGCGCCTGGCGCCCGTCCTCAAGCACGGCATTGCCGACGTGAAGAGCTTTGACGACGTCAAGCTTCTCACCGTCGCAATCAACCGCCTGAGCCGCTGGACGCGGCCGGGCCTGCTCTGCATCGGAGACGCCGCGCATGCGATGTCGCCGGTCGGCGGCGTCGGCGTCAATTTGGCCGTGCAGGATGCGGTGGCTGCCGCAAACCTGCTCGCAGACGAACTGACGCGCGGCTGTCCGTCCGAGGAAGCGCTCGATGCCGTCAGGCGCCGACGCGAGTTCCCGGTGAGGATGACTCAGGCGATGCAGGTCCTCGTGCAGAACAACATCATCAGCAGCGCGCTGAAGGGCGGTGATCGGCCGCTCAGGGTGCCTCTGCTGTTGCGCCTGATCTCGGCGGTGCCGTGGCTTCAGGGCCTTCCTGCGCGCTTTCTCGCCATCGGTGTGCGGCCCGAGCACGTGCATTCGAAAGCTGCAGCATCGTCCTAGTGCAGCAATTCGGTAGGGATAATGTCGCGTTAAATCGCCGCTTTTGCGTTGCGCGCGTGCAACAGCTCACGCGCATTCAAGGACCGCGATGTGCCAATCAGGCGTCTTAACTTTCTTGATTCAAATTTGAGTAAGAACTGCGTGTGAGCGTGCGCCCATCAAAGGACACGGGGTGTACCATGCGTAACAAGTTGATTGCTGCCTTCGCCTGCACGACCGCTCTGGTTTCGACTGGCGCGGCCTCTGCCGCCGATCTCGCCGCGCGTCCCTACACCAAGGCGCCCGCTTACATCGAGCCGCTGTTCAACTGGACCGGCCTTTATGTCGGCGGCCACATCGGTGGCGCCTGGACCAACGAGCAGTTCATCAACAATGGCAATGGCGGTGGTTTCGGCGATCTGGTCCCGGGACAGGGCTATCGTCAGCGCAACTCGGGCGTCATGGGGGGCGCCCAGATCGGCTACAACTGGCAGGCCAATAATTACGTGTTTGGTCTGGAAGGCACGATCTCCGGCCTCGACAACAAAGGCTCGTTCAGGAACACCGCTTTCGGCCCGGCGAACGACGTGTTCTCCTGGCGTGCCAACGTTCTCGCCACCGTTGTCGGTCGCGCGGGCTTCGCGGTTCAGAACAACCTGTTCTACATCAAGGGTGGCTACGCCGGCGTCAACAATCGGCTCTCGGTCACCGACCCGGTTGTGACGGGTACGGGCGGTCAGACGCACTGGGCCAATGGCTGGACCATCGGCGCCGGCTGGGAATACGGCATCACCCGCAACTGGATTGTCGGCCTCGAGTACAATTACGCGGCCTTCGGCAGCCAGACCTATCAGCTCGGCGGCACCGCGGCCAACTACACCTTCGATGCCAAGCCGCGTGACATCCAGTGGGCTGTCGTCCGCGCCAGCTACAAGTTCGACTCGCCGGTGATCGCCCGGTACTGAGCAACGAAGTTCGACGCAACGAACAACTCGACTAGCAAGAAACGATCACGGCAAAATCTCAAGCCCCGGCTTCGGCCGGGGCTTTTTTTCGAGCGCGACGACCGCTTCAGGCCATCACCGAGAATCCGCCATCAACCGGGATCGCGGTGCCCGTGACGAAGTTCGACGCGGGCGAGGCGAGGAAGACGGCGATGCCGGCAAAATCGTCGATATCGCCCCAGCGCCCTGCGGGCGTGCGCGCGAGCACGCGCTCGTGCAGGCCCGAAACTTCCTTGCGTGCGCCGCGGGTGAGATCGGTGTCGATCCAGCCCGGGAGGATCGCATTGACCTGGATGTTGTCGGGCGCCCAGGCATTGGCGCAGGCACGCGTGTACTGCACGATGCCGCCCTTGCTCGCCGCGTATGCGGTCGCGAAGCTTGCGCCGAAGATCGACATCATCGAGCCGATATTGATGACCTTGCCATTGCCCGAGGCCTTCAGCGCCGGATAGGCGAGCTTCGAGCAGACGAAGGCGCTGGTGAGGTTGGTGTCAATCACCTTGTTCCACTCGTCGAGCTCGAGCTCGTGCGGCGGCTTGCGGATGCTCATGCCGGCGTTGTTGATCAGGACGTCGATGCGGCCGAGCTCCTTGACCACGCGGTCGATCATCGCCGCCACGGCGGCCTTGTCGGTGACATCAGTGGTGATGGATATCGCTTTCACGCCGCGCGCCTTGAGATCGGCGACGGCTGCGGCCGATTTGGTCTCGTTGCGACCGACCACGGCGATATCAGCGCCGGCATCGGCGAGCCCGTGCGCGAGGCCGAGCCCAATGCCGCCATTGCCGCCTGTGACGATCGCGACCTTGCCGCGGAGATCGAACCGGTTGGATGTCATGCTTTCACGTCCTGGTTTCTTCTATCGGTTGCTTTGCCAGATCAGCACCAGCCCGAAGCCTGCCATGGCAGCGCCATAACCGGCCCATTGCAGCTGGTTGATCATGAAGCTCGATCGCGGCCAGGCGACGGTACCCGTACCTTGCCCGATCCAGAGCAGCCCGACAGCGAGGGCAAACAGGCCTGCGACAAGCAGAAATCTGCGCATGCATTCCTCCCATTGGACTGTTCTGTCGCGACCCACGGCATGAGCGATCACCGCGAGTCGCGAAACCTTCCCGCAAGACTAGCCGTAGCTTCGCTTCAGGTACAATGGCTGTGGATGCAGGGCCGCGGGGGGACGCATGTCCAGACGCAAGATGATCCTGAGCGCTGCGGCTGTGGCCGCACTGGTCGTGGCCTATGCCTTCACTCCGCGCCAGGCGGATCTGCGGTCGTTCGACCCGTCGGAGATGGCCCAGCTCGAGACCGCGATGTGGCGCGACTATTACGACAAACGCTATACCGCGTTGTTTTATCATCTCTACGCATCGACCCGGTCGGAGTTCGGCTTCTCGCCATTCCGGAGCCTGCATATTGCGCTCAGCGCCGCCGAGGCGGCCCGGACCTTCCAGCCGACGCGGTCACGGCGCGAGGCTGATGCGGCGTTGCCTGGCCTTGTGGCGTACTACCGGGATCTCGCGCCGGCCGCGCCCGCGGCCTTCGACGCTGCGGAGGTCGCCCGCCTCGAGCTCGACTGGTGGCAGGCTCGCCGCGAGGCAGTTTCTCCGAACGATTATGGCCTGACCATCGCGCGCGTGGCGGCGTCGACCTACGGCAAGAGCGCGGACGATCCTGGTATCAGGCAATTCGGCGTCATTAGGGCCCAAGCGATGGCTTACCGCGATGCGCGTGGTCAGGGGATTACCGAGGCAGATTGGGCCGCCATCGAAATCCAGCTGGCGGAAGCCTACCGCTCGCTGAAAATGAGCGTCGCGCTAGAAGCTTCAAAGCAAGAGCGCACCATAACGAAAAAGCCCCGGCGAGGCCGGGGCTTTGACGTCTGAAGTTCGGATCAGCTCAGTACTTCGCGACGACCGGACCGGTCCAGTTGAAGCGGTAGACCAGCGAGGTCGAGATCGTCTGGTTCCAGCTGTTGGCGCGCACGCTGTTCACGCCGGTCGGCAGGTTGGTTGCGTCGAGGAGTTCGTCGCGGGTCTTGGTATCGTAGAACGCCGAACGATACTCGGTCTTCATGAACCAGCCGGGCGAAGAGATGCCGAAGATGTTCAGGCTGTTCTCCACGCCGCCGCCGATGAACCAGCCGTTGCGGTTGTAGCCGTTGAGGTGCACGCCAGCCGGGGTGCCGGCGAGGTTCGTGAAGGGGGTGCTGCTGAAGTGAGCGCCGGAGTAACCGCCGTTGACATACGAGAGAACGTTCGGGGCAACCAGCCAGCCAAGGCGCACACCGGCGGCCCAAGAGTCTTCAAGCTTCTGGCGACCAGTGATCGGACCGCCCGGGAAGATCGGATCCTGCACGGTGCTCTTGATGCTGCCGAACTGACCGTCAGCGAACACGCCCGCGACCCAAGTGCTGTTGAACTGCCAGTCGTAGCCGAGACCGACGGTGCCGAACCATCCCGAGCCACCCTGACGCTGGGTGATCGTGAGAGGCGTGCCGGTCGGGGTCGAGACGATGCTCTGGTCGGAGTTCGAGAGGCCGCCACCGCCACCGCCGAACACGTAGAAGCCGGTCCAGTTGGCAACCGGAGCAGCCATCGGCGCCTTCACGTACGGACGGGCAGCCAGATCGGCGGCCGAAGCCGAACCGGTCATCGCCGCGATCGCGGTCAGTGCGAGTGCAATCTTCTTCATGATAAAGTCCCCAACCTTGGTTCGTAGCAGGCGCGAGCGCACTGAAGTCCGCGTGATTTGATGCCCCGAATATAGACGGTTCTTGCCGAAATGCTGTTGCAGGGCAGGCACAGTCTCCGGAAAACGCCTCTTGGCGGGGTTCCGCGACGATGTCATGAAAATCAAAATAATCCAAACATTTTCAGTAGCTTATTCGTTTTCAGGCGCTTGCTGTTCAGGGTAGGATTTCGTTAGGAAATCGCCTTTGTCCGAAATGGCGGCAATCCTGCCTCGTCCTGGGCGCCGCCTGGCTCTGTGAGTCGTTGGCTGAGTCGTGCTTTCGGGACGGATCGCCCGCCATCAATCGTCGGGAAGAATTTGCACCGTCGCCCCCGAAAATGAAAAACCCCGGCTTGGGGCCAGGGCTTTTGAGCAGGAATGGCCGTTTTAGACGTCGAGCAGCTCGTCGCTGGCGAACTCGGCCTTGTCGGAGATGAAGGCGAAGCGCGCTTCCGCCTTGGTGCCCATCAGGCGCTCCACCGAATCCGCCGTGGTGTCGCGGTCGTCGGGCAGCAGGACCACCTTGAGCAGCGTCCGCTTCGCCGGATCCATGGTGGTTTCCTTCAGCTGCGCCGGCATCATCTCGCCGAGGCCTTTGAAGCGGTTCACCTCGACCTTGGCATTGGCGTTGAAGGCGCTCTTGATCAGCTCTTCCTTGTGCTTGTCGTCGCGTGCGTAGACTGACTTCTGCCCATGGGTCAGCTTGTAGAGCGGCGGCACCGCGAGGAAGAGGTGGCCTTCGTCGATCAGCTTCGGCATCTGCCGGTAGAAGAAGGTGATCAGCAGCGAAGCGATGTGGGCGCCGTCGACGTCGGCGTCGGTCATGATGATGATGCGCTGATAGCGCAGATCCTCTTCCCGATATTGCAAAAGCTGGCCGCAGCCGATCGCCTGCACGAGATCGGAGAGCTGCGCGTTCGCGGTCAGCTTGTCCTTGCCTGCAGAAGCCACGTTGAGGATCTTGCCGCGCAGCGGCAGCACGGCCTGTGTTTCGCGATTGCGGGCCTGTTTGGCGCTACCGCCGGCCGAATCGCCCTCCACGATGAATAACTCCGAGCCGTCCAGGCCGGCGTTGCTGCAGTCGGCAAGCTTGCCGGGCAGGCGCAACTTCTTGCCGGCGGTCTTGCGCGCCGTCTCCTTTTCCTGGCGGCGACGCAGCCGCTCCTCGGCGCGGTCGATCACGAAATCGAGCAGCCGGTTGGCCATGTTCGGATTGCCCGACAGCCAATGGTCGAACGGATCCTTCATCGCCTGTTCGACGATGCGTTGCGCTTCGGCGGTGGCGAGACGATCCTTGGTCTGGCCCTGGAATTCAGGCTCGCGCACGAACACCGACAGCATCACGGCCGCGCCAACCATCACGTCTTCGGAGGTGATGGACGAGGCGCGCTTGCCCTGGCCGACGCGTTCGGCGTGATCCTTCAGGCCGCGCAAAAGCGCGCTGCGCAGGCCGGATTCGTGCGTACCGCCGTCCGGCGTCGGCACCGTGTTGGTGTAGGAGGACAGGAAGCCGTCCGCGTCCGCGGTCCAGGCCACCGCCCATTCGCAGGCGCCGTGCGCGCCGTTGCGCCCCGACTTGCCGGAGAAGATGTCCGGGTGCACCAGCGTGTCGGCGTGGATCGCAGCCGCCAGATAATCCTTGAGGCCGCCGGGGAAGTGGAAGGTTGCTTCCGCCGGCACGTCTTCGACGCCCTTGAGCAGTTCGGGCGCGCAGTTCCAGCGGATCTCGACGCCGCCGAACAGATAGGCCTTCGAGCGCGTCATCTTGAACAGGCGCTGCGGCTTGAACGCGGCCTTGGGCCCGAAGATTTCGGTGTCGGGCTTGAAGCGAACGCGCGTGCCGCGGCGGTTGTTGACCTTGCCGAGGTCCTCGAGCTTGCCCTTGGGGTGGCCGCGCTCGAAGCTCATGCGGTAGAGCTTCTGGCTGCGCGCGACCTCGACTTCGAGACGCGAGGAGAGGGCGTTCACCACGGAGATGCCGACGCCGTGCAGACCTCCCGACGTCTCGTAGACCTTGCTGTCGAACTTGCCGCCCGAATGCAGCGTGCACATGATGACTTCGAGCGCCGACTTCTTCGGGAACTTCGGATGCGGATCAACAGGGATGCCGCGGCCATTGTCGGTGACGGTGAGAAAACCGTCCGCGCTCAGCTCGACGCCGATGAAGGTCGCGTGTCCTGCCAGCGCCTCGTCCATCGAGTTGTCGATGACTTCGGCGAAGAGATGATGCAGCGCCTTCTCGTCGGTGCCGCCGATATACATGCCGGGCCGGCGCCGCACCGGTTCCAGGCCTTCCAGCACCTCGATGTCGGCGGCCGTGTAGTCGGCCTCGGCGCCGCTCGCGCGCGGCGCTGCCTTCGCGGTGCTGCCGCGGGTCTTCGGCTCGTTGCCGTCGAACAGGTCGTCTTTGGCTTTGGTTTTCAATTGCTTGGACATATATCTTGATGCGTTTTGAGGGCCGTGCAAACGGCGAATCGGCTGGCCCGACTATGCCACTTCTGGCTCCGAAAGGTCACCGTAGGGCAGGCCGGGCGTCGTGGGTGGGAGTTAATCCCGGCGATTTTGCGCCGCAAGCTAACCAAGTCCCGGCAATTTGACGGTTCTGTCGTTCCCAGTCCGGTTTTGTGACTTGATGTCACACAAGTGCTTGGCTTACCAGTCTTTTCCATCTGGCAGGACCTCGGGACGGGGCGGGAAGGCTATTTTCGGAATGGAGCAGTTTGCGCACGCACTGGCGGATTTCGTGCGCCTTCACCAGGCTTGGGCCGCACCGATCGTGCTGTTGCTCGCGTTCGGGGAATCGCTCGCCTTCATCTCGCTGCTGATCCCGGCCTGGGGCGCACTGGTCGCCATCGGCGCGCTGATCGGGGCGAGCGGCATCAGCTTCTATCCGATCTGGATCGCCGGCGCGATCGGCGCGGCCCTAGGCGACTGGGTCTCCTACTGGTTCGGTTATCGCTACAAGGAGCAGGTCGCGAAGATGTGGCCCTTGTCGCGCTATCCGGAGATCCTTCCCAAGGGCGAGGCGTTCGTGCGGAGCTGGGGCGTGCCCAGCATTTTCATCGGCCGCTTCTTCGGCCCTCTGCGCGCCTCCGTGCCGCTTGCGGCGGGCATTTTCGAAATGCCCTACTGGAGCTTCCAGGCCGCCAATTTCGTCTCGGCGCTGGTCTGGTCGGCAGCGCTCCTGCTGTTCGGCGACGTCATCGCGAAGATCATGGAATGGCTCTGGCAGGTGATTTGACGCGGTGATCCTTGACGGGAACCGCCGCCGGCCTTATAGCCGCGCGCCATGATCAACGCCGCGACCATCCTGTTCGCTCGTCGCCGCCGCCGCATATCAGCGGTTTGGGCGGTCGATCGCGTTTGAGATCATCGTCTTTGCCGCTGGATCCGATCCGCGGCATTCTCTCTCCTGTCAGCGCGATCTGATCCGGCGGCTCCCCGAGGAGGCCCAGCAGGAGACCACGATGTATACGCCCCCCCATTTCAAGTCGGACCGCGCCGCGAGCCTGAAATTCGCAGGCGAGCGCGGCTTCGGCACCATGTGTGCCTTCGACGGCCATAAGCCGATCGCATCACCGTTGCCGTTCTACCTGACCTACGCGGCCGACGGCACGCCGCAGGCTGCCTTTCATGTCGCCCGTCACAATCCGCTGGTAAGGTTGGCCGATGGCGCGACCTCCTGGCTGCTCGCGGTCAACGGGCCCGATGCCTATGTGTCGCCCGACTGGTACGTCTCGCCGGATCAGGTGCCGACCTGGCTCTACCAGTCGGTGCATCTGAGCGGTCCAGTGAAATTGTTATCGGATGGCGAACTGGCTGTGCAAATCGACACGCTCAGCGACATCTTCGAAAACTGGCTGTTGCCGAAGAAGCCGTGGACTTCGGACAAGATGACGGCCGGGCGGCTCGAGGCGCTGAAGAAGGGGATCGTGGGTCTGGTCATGACGATTGAACAGGTCGAAGGCAGCTTCAAGCTCAACCAGCACAAATCGGACGCCGATTACACGGCGATCGCCAATGCGCTCGGCGCGCAAGCCAACGCCGACGCGCGTAAGATCGCACAACTGATGCAGGACGTGAGGCCCGAGGCCTTCGCGAACGAAACCAAAATGCTCGAAAGGAGCGCGCCATGAGTCTGACGGAAACCACCAAAGCCCCAACCTCCGGCGCAGCCAGGAAGCCCGCCACCGTCTTCGTCGATGGCGGCTCCGGCACCACCGGGCTCGGCATCAACGAGCGGCTGAAGCTCCAGGGCGACGTCGTGGTGAAGACCATTGCCGACGACAAGCGCAAGGACCCCGCGGCCAAGAAGGCGCTGATGGAGGAGGTCGATCTCGTCATCCTCTGTCTGCCGGATGACGCCGCCAGGGAGACGGTCGCGTTGATCGACAGCATGGGCGCCTCGGGGCCGAAGGTGCTGGACGCGTCCACCGCCTACCGGGTCGCGCCGGACTGGGCCTACGGCTTCGCGGAACTGGCGCCCGACCAGGCGGCCAAGATCAAGGCCGCGAAGAAGGTCTCCAATCCCGGCTGCTATCCGACCGGCGCGATCGCGCTGCTGCGGCCCATCGTCGATGCCGGCCTGCTGCCGCCTGATCATCCCGTCACCATCAACGCGGTGAGCGGCTATTCCGGTGGCGGCAAGTCGATGATCGCGAGTTACGAGGACGGCAGCGCGCCGTCTTTCGAGCTCTACGGTCTCGGCTTCGAGCACAAGCATCTGCCGGAGATGCAGCTCTATTCGCACCTGACGCGGCGACCGATCTTCATCCCGTCCGTCAGCAATTACCGGCAAGGCATGCTGGTCTCGGTGCCGCTCCAACTCGACGCCCTGCCGGGCAAGCCGACGGGTGCAGAACTGCAAGCTGCGCTGGCCAAGCGCTACGCCGGCGCGAAATACGTCAAGGCGATGCCACTGCAGAACGAGGCGGCCAAGAGCGGGAAGCTCGAGCCGGAGGCGCTCAACGAAACCAACATGCTCGAGCTCTACGTCTTCGCCAGCGACAAATATCACCAGGCCGTGCTGGTCGCGCGGCTGGACAATCTCGGCAAGGGCGCATCGGGTGCGGCCGTGCAGAACATGCGGTTGATGCTCGGCCTGCCGGAGGAGTAGGGCTGGCCTTGCCGGAGCGCGGGAGCCATGGACGAGACCACGCTGCAATTCTATCGGCGGAACGCCCAGTTCTATGCGGACTGGGCGAAAGCACCGTCGACGCGGCTCAAGGACTTTCTCGCCTTGCTGCCACCCGGCGGCGCGATCCTCGAACTCGGCTGCGGCGCCGGCAATCATGCCGCCGTGATGCTGGCTGAAGGTTTTTCGCTGCGCGCGACCGATGGCTCGCCTGAAATGGCTGCGATCGCGTCGCGGCGGCTCGGCCATCCCGTCGAGGCGATGCGGTTCGACCAGCTCGATGCGCGCGAGGCCTATGACGGCGTCTGGGCCAGCGCCTGTCTCCTGCACGTCCCGCGTGACGAACTCGCCGGCATCCTCGGGCGGATTCACCGCGCGCTGAAACCGTCCGGCGTGTTCTATGCCAGCTACAAGATAGGTGAGGTCGACGGCCGGGACAGTCTCGGACGCTACTACAGCTACGTATCGCCAGAGTGGCTCGCGACGACGTACGCCAGCGCCGGTCCATGGATCACGTTGTCGTCGGAGACCAACGTGATCCAGAGTTTTGATCAGACGCCGGCCAGCATGCTGAACCTTGTCGTCCGCAAGCCCGGCGCATGATCTGCTAAAGCACCTTGAAGATCGCGAGCGCCAGCACGGCCTGCGCCAGGAAACCGACGGTGAAGGCGAGGGTCCGGAACACGGGAATTCCCAGCGCATAGACGATCAGATGCGCGACGCGTGCCCAGAAATAGACCACGCAGGCGAGCACGGTCCATTTCGAGGAATAGTCGATCGCGTTCAGGATCAGCACCAGCGGCGCGAACAGCACGAGGTTCTCGACCGCGTTGTCATGCGCGAACATCAGGCGGTTGGCCCATTCGGCCTGCGGCTTGGCGTTGCGCGACGGATTGGCCATCGCGCCCGAGAGGCCTCGAATCTGGCAACGGTTGATAGTGTAGGGAATCCAGAGGATCCCGGTCAGGATCACCGTACACGTCAGCCAGAACAATTCGCGAGTCATGATGCCATCCCCTCCAAAATCGATGCCGTGAGCTTATACGAAAATGCGCGCCGCAGCGCTATGCACGAACCCTGACATAGCTGCCGGGCGCGTCCTCGATCGGCGGGAAGGCCTCGCTGCCGACGCTGCGCGCGGGCACTTCCTCGGGATCGAGCCCGCCGAGCCATTCGCGCCAGTCCGGCCACCACGAACCCTTGTGCTCCACCGCGCCTTTCATCCACTGCGCGACGTTGACGTCCTTGATGTTGTCGTTGGTCCAGTACTGGTACTTGTTCGAGGCCGGCGGATTGACGACGCCGGCGATGTGGCCCGAGCCGGACAGCACGTATCTCACGGGACCGCCGAAGAACTGCGAGCCGTACAACACCGATTCCGCCGGCGCGATGTGGTCCTCGCGCGTGGCGAGGTTGTAGACGGGCACCTTGACCTTGGACAGGTCGAGCAGCGTGTTGTCGAGCACCATGGTGCCGGTCGACAGACGGTTCTCCAGGTAGCAGTTGCGCAGATAGTAGGAATGGTTCGCCTGCGTCATCCGCGTTGCGTCGGAATTCCAGTGCAACAGGTCGAACGCGCTCGGCTGCTGGCCCTTGAGGTAATTGCTGACGACATAGGACCAGATCAGATCGTTGGAGCGCAGCATGTTGAAGGCCATCGCCATCTTGGAGCCTTCGAGCACGCCTGAGGCCTTCATGTCCTGCTCGAGTGCTGCGATCTGCTCCTCGTCGACGAAAACAAGGAGATCGCCGGCATGGGTGAAATCCACCTGGGCGGCAAAGAACGTCGCCGACGTGACGCGCTGACGGCGCTTCTCGGCGAGCCAGGCCAGCGTGGTTGCGAGCATGGTGCCGCCGACGCAATAGCCGGCGGTGTGCACCTTCATCTCGCCGGTGATCTTCTCGATCACATCCATCGCCGTGAGCGGGCCTTGCTTCATGTAGTCTTCCCAGCCCTTGGCGCCGAGCTTCCTGTCGGGATTGACCCATGAGATCACGAACACGGTGATGCCCTGGTCGACGCACCACTTGATGTAGGATTTCTCCGGCTTGAGATCGAGGATGTAGAACTTGTTGATCCAGGGCGGGATGATCAGCAGCGGTGTGCGCAGCACCTTCTCCGTGGTCGGCGCATATTGGATCAGCTGCATCATCTCGTTCTGAAAGATCACCTTGCCCGGCGTCGTCGCCATGTTGACGCCGACGACGAGATTGTCCGGGTCGGACTGGCGGATCTTCAGCATGCCCTTGCCGGCGGCGATGTCCTCCGCCAGCATGGTCAGGCCACGCGCGAGGTTCTCGCCGTTGCTCGCAACCGTCTCGCGCAGCACTTCCGGATTGGTCAGCACGAAGTTCGAGGGCGAGATCGCGTTGGTGACCTGCTGGACGTAGAACTCGGCCTTGCGGCGGGTCGCCGGATCGAGCTCGGCGTCGCGCACCAGCTCCTGAGCGAACTTGGTGGTGAGCAGATAGAGCTGCATCACGAAGTCGAAGAACTGGTTCGACTTCCATTCCGGATCGGCAAAGCGCTTGTCGCGCGGCGAGGGCGCGATCGCGGGCTGCGCCTCCTGGCCGGCCAACCGCCGCGCCGCCGAACCCCAGAGATCGAGGTAATCCTTGGCGAGTTTGGTCTGCAGATCGGACGAGCGCGACTGGTCCGACAGCCAATATTCGGCGACCGAGGTGAAAGTCTTGACGACCTCGGTGAGCTCGGCCGGCGGACGGTCCTGAACCTCGCCGCTTTCGCGGGGCTTCAGGTACGCGGCGAGCGCCTTGCCGCCGCTCTCCATCGCCCGCGCGAGATTCATCGCGAAGGCTTCCGCATCGAATTTCATTTCGGACTTTGACCCTGACGTTGAGCCGGGCCTTGGCGTGTCGGTCGTCGTGGCGGTACTCATGAGGACAACAGTAACGATTCATTCCGTATTCGTCACCGCGAAGCTCGTGGGTTTCGCGCCAAACAGGCGCGAAGATGTGCTGCAGTGCGACAAGGCTTCTTGCTTTTGTCACAATCGCAGTGCACGTCTCGTGTCGTGGGCCTTGGATGATTTCTCGCTCGTACCATTTGTGGGCAGCAATGGTTTGAGCTTGGGCAGGTTGTTGGTTAAGTTACCCGCAGCCTTGCATTGGGACGAGTAGGGGAATTCCCAAGTGTTGGCGTTTTGGGACCTGCAAAAGTCGCTGCCGATGTCCGGCGCGCTGCTGATCGCGGCGCTCGCCCTGGGCGGCTGCTCGAGTCAATTGGCCGACTACACCCCCTCCGACGCGCAGGCTCATCCGAGGGAGCCTGGCGCCTACCTTCCGGTGCACGATCTGCCGCCGGAGCGCGATCAGGCCATCATCCCACCGGACCAGCGCGCCAAGATCGAGGCGGAGCTTGCGGCGGCCCGTGACCGCCAGTCCGTTGCCGCAAAGGACGCCAAATAGGGCCCCTTTCGCGAACTGGACGGACAGAGAGAGCTGCAAGGTAATCGCTGGCGCCCCCGCTACTCCGTGCTAAAAAGACCTCAATTCAGCCAAGAGTCAGGGCGAAGGAGTTCAGTCCCCGTCGCGGAAATTCACTCGAAGTAATTGATTGTGAGTGACTTTTTGGTGCGAGGCGAAGTCTCCTCGAAGGGTGGTCGTCGCCCGTCGATTCTGTCCTGACCGGTTGCCCGGAGCGCCACAAACCGATGTCTGGACCCATGGACGATTTTTACCGCATCCGCCGCCTTCCGCCTTACGTGTTCGAGCAGGTCAACCGGGCCAAGGCGGCCGCGCGGAATGCCGGCGCCGACATCATCGATCTCGGCATGGGCAACCCGGACCTGCCGGCTCCGCCGCACGTGCTGGAGAAGCTCAAGGAGACATTGGGCAAGCCGCGCACCGACCGCTACTCGGCCTCCCGCGGCATTCCCGGCCTGCGCCGTGCCCAGGCCGCCTATTACGACCGCCGCTTCGGCGTCAAGCTCAACCCTGACACCCAGGTGGTGGCCACGCTCGGCTCCAAGGAAGGCTTTGCCAATGTGGCGCAGGCGATCACCGCGCCGGGTGATGTCATCCTCTGTCCGAACCCGAGCTACCCGATTCACGCCTTCGGCTTTTTGATGGCGGGCGGCGTGATCCGCTCGGTGCCGTCAGAGCCGACGCCGCAATTCTTCGAGGCGGCGGAGCGGGCGATCATCCATTCGATCCCGAAGCCGCTCGCGCTCGTGGTCTGCTATCCCTCGAACCCGACCGCCTATGTCGCGAGCCTCGATTTCTACAAGGACCTCGTCGCCTTCGCGAAGAAGCACGAGATTCTGATCCTGTCGGATCTGGCCTATGCCGAGGTCTATTTCGACGAGAGCAATCCGCCGCCCTCGGTGCTGCAGGTGCCGGGCGCGATCGACGTCACCGTCGAGTTCACCTCGATGTCGAAGACCTATTCGATGGCCGGCTGGCGCATGGGCTTTGCGGTCGGCAATGACCGCGTGATCGCGGCGCTCGCCCGGGTCAAGTCCTATCTCGACTACGGTGCGTTCACACCGGTGCAGGTCGCCGCGACCGCGGCGCTGAACGGTCCGGACGATTGCATCAAGGAAATGCGTGACACCTATCGCAAGCGCCGCGACGCGCTGGTGGAATCGTTCGGCCGCGCCGGCTGGGAGATTCCGCCGCCGGAGGCGTCGATGTTCGCCTGGGCGCCGCTGCCGGAAGCGTTCCGCAGCGTCGGCAGCATGCAGTTCGCCACCCTGATGGTGGAGAAGTCTGGCGTCGTGGTCTCGCCCGGCGTCGGCTTCGGCGAGCATGGTGAAGGATATGTCCGCATCGCCATGGTGGAAAACGAGCAACGGATCAGGCAGGCCGCACGCGGCGTGCGCCGCTTCCTTGAAAGCGGCATCGAAACGTTGCACAACGTCGTTCCGCTCGCCAACAGGCGTTAAGTTCTCTTCGACAGGTTTTCTTGAAGCATCATGGTTGCACCCCTGAAAGTGGGCATAGCGGGGCTCGGCACCGTGGGCGCCGAAGTTGTCCGTTTGATTGAATCGCAGGCCCGCGTGCTCGCGGGCCGCAGCGGCCGCGGCATTCGCGTCGTCGCCGTCACCGCGCGCTCGAAGGCGAAGAAGCGCGGCATTGACCTGCGCGGCGTCGAATGGGTCAAGGATCCGCTTGCCCTGGCCACGCATCCCGGCATCGACTGCTTCGTCGAGCTGATGGGCGGCGCCGGCGATCCCGCGCTGTCCGCGGTCGAAGCTGCGCTCAACGCCGGCAAGTCGGTCGTCACCGCCAACAAGGCGCTTCTTGCCAGGCACGGTTTGAAACTGGCAAGAGCCGCCGAAAAGCATGGCGGCGCGCTGAATTTCGAGGCAGCGGTCGGTGCCGCGATCCCCGTCATCAAGACGTTGCGCGAAGGTCTCGCCGGAACCGGCATCAGCCGCGTCTACGGCATCCTCAACGGCACCTGCAACTACATCCTGACCCGAATGGAGCAGGAGGGTCTGTCGTTTGCCGAGTGCCTCAAGGACGCGCAGCGGCTCGGCTATGCCGAGGCCAATCCGTCCTTCGACGTCGACGGTCACGACACCGCTCAGAAGCTCGCCATTCTTGCCAGCCTCGCCTTCGGCACGAAAGTTGCTCAAAGCGCGGTGTATGTCGAAGGCATTTCCTCCATCGCGCCGGAAGATCTGCGCGCGGCCGCTGATCTCGGTTACCGCGTCAAGCTGCTCGGCGTTGCCGTTCGCACCGCCAAGGGCATCGAGCAGCGCGTGCATCCGACCATGGTCCCCAAATCCTCCTCGATCGCGCAGGTGATGGGTGTCACCAACGCGGTCACGATCGATGGCGAGGGCATTCCGCCGATTACCCTGGTCGGTCCCGGCGCCGGCGGTGCTGCGACGGCATCCGCCGTCGTTGCCGACATCGCCGACGTTGCGCGCGGCATTCGCGCCAATCCGTTCGGCCGGCCGATCGCGCAGTTGCGCGACACCAAGAAGGCGCCGATGGAGCGGCACGAAGGCGGTTACTACATCCGCCTGCTGGCGCGCGATTTCCCGGGCACTGCGGCTGCGATCGCGACCCGGCTCGCGGAGCAGAAGATTTCGATCGAGTCGATCGTGCAGCGTCATCCCAATGGCGGCGCCGCCCCGGCCAATGGCAAAGCCGTGCCGGTGCCCGTCATCCTGATCACCTATGCCACGCATGAGGACGCCGTGCGCCGTGCGCTCGCCGCCGTGCAGAAGGACAAGGTGATCAGCGGACGGCCGCAGGTCATACGGATTGAGAAGAATTAGCGCATGCTCCGGATCCGAAGGACCGCGTTAGCGCAAAGTGTGAAGCGGTCTTCCGATAAGAGCATGCGCAAAAGAGAGAGCGCGGTTCGAACGAACCGCTGATGTCGCGAATTAACGCGGGCAGGGACCTCTGCCCGAAACCGTTTTGAAGGAGTGAGCCGATGTCGACCCATATTTCAGTCCCGCCGCAAGCGTTGCTCGAGCGCATTCTGACGCTGGAGATCGTGCGCGTGACGGAGCGGGCGGCAGTGTCGTCGGCGCGGCTGCGCGGGCACGGGCAGGAAAAGCCGGCCGACCAGGCGGCGGTCGACGCGATGCGCCGCGAGCTGAACAAGCTGCCGATCCAAGGCACCATCGTGATCGGCGAGGGCGAGCGCGACGAGGCGCCGATGCTCTACATCGGCGAGAAGGTTGGCTTGAACACCGGTCCGGAAGTCGATATCGCGGTCGACCCGCTTGAAGGCACCACGCTGTGCGCCAAGAACATGCCGGGGTCGATCGCCACAATGGCGATGGCCGACGGCGGCACGCTGCTGCATGCCCCCGACGTCTACATGCAGAAGCTGGCGATCGGTCCGGGTTACGACAAGGGTGTGGTGGAGCTCGACGCTTCGCCCGCCGACAATGTCCGCCGCCTCGCCAAGGCCAAGGGCGTCAAGCCCGATGGCATCACCGTTCTCGTGCTCGACCGGCCGCGCCACGCCAGCATCATCGAGAGCGTGCGCTCGACGGGTGCTGCGGTGCGCCTGATCACCGACGGCGACGTCGCCGGCGTGATCCACTGCGCCGATCCTGACAACACCGGCGTCGACATGTATCTCGGCACCGGCGGTGCGCCGGAAGGCGTGCTCGCGGCCGTGGCGCTGCGCTGCATTGGCGGCCAGATGCAGTGCCGCCTGATCCTCGATTCCGACGACAAGCGCGAGCGCGCCGCCAAGATGGGCGTCAACGATCCCAAGATGATCTACGGCATCGAGGACATGGCACGCGGCGACTGCCTGTTCGCCGCCACCGGCGTCACCACGGGCTCGCTGCTGTCCGGCGTCAAGTTCCGCAAGGACGGCGTGATCGAGACCGAGACGGTGGTGATGCGCTCCGTCACCGGCACCGTGCGCTACATCAAGGCCGAGCATCGCGACCTCGCGAAGTTCCATCTGGACTGAGCTTTCCCGGTCATTCCGGGGCGACGGCCCCGCGCAAGGCGCGCGGCCCGGAGAGCCCGGAATCCATCGGACGGCCGACTCCGAACTGAAATGGATTCCGGGCTCGATGCTGCGCATCGCTCCGGAATGACAGAAAGAAAATTGGCAACAAGAAAAAGCAGGGAAACCGCCCATGTCCGATCTCTCCGCCGTCAAAGCCCTGATCTTCGACGTGTTCGGCACTGTCGTCGACTGGCGCACCAGCCTGATCTGCGACTTCATGTGGTGGGGGAAGGGCCGTGGCATCAGCGCCGATTGGACGGCCTTGGTCGACGCGTGGCGCGGGATGTACGTCGCAGCAATGGACGACGTGCGGAAGCATCCCGAGCGTGGCTACGTCATGCTCGACGATCTGCACCGCCGCTCGCTCGAAAAGCTGGTCGAGCAATTCTCGATCAAGGGCCTCACCGAGGCTGACCTCGATCATCTGACAAAGGGTTGGCATCGCCTCAATCCCTGGCCGGACAGCGTCGCCGGCCTGACGCGCCTGAAAACGAAATTCGTGATCTCGCCGCTGTCGAACGGCAACGTCGCGCTGCTCACCAACATGGCGAAGTTCGCCGGACTGCCGTGGGACCTCATCATGTCGGCCGAGCTGTTCGAGCACTACAAGCCCGATCCCGAGACCTATCTCGGCGCCGCAAAGCTGCTGTGCCTCAAGCCGGAACAGGTGATGATGGTCGCAGCCCACAATGGCGATCTCGCCGCCGCCCAGAAGAACGGCCTCAAGACCGCCTTCGTCGCGCGGCCGACCGAGTATGGTCCGTTGCAGAAGATCGACTTCGAGGCGACCGGCAATTGGGACATCGTCGCCAAGGATTTTGGCGGGATCGCCGACCAGCTCGGCTGCTAAAGCATGATCCGGAAAAGTGCGAAGCGGTTTTCCGGAAAGATCATGCGCAAACAACAATCTAAAGCGCGATGACGATTCATCCAAATCTCATCGCGCTTTAGGCCAGGCACTCAATTTCGCTCTCCTGTTTGCGCTCGGCCACTGAGCGTTGGCGCGCCTTGTGCGGAAGTAGAGGCGCGTCGCATCTCGTTCGCATTCCTGTAACAGTCCCCTCGCAGACTGGATGAACACTGAGCCGCGTCTTGGCCGGGCTATTCGTCTTGCGAAATCTTGAAATTGGGGAAACGCTTATGGCTGTCGAAAGATTGCGCGCGTTCGCGGAGCTTCCGCGGACGGTGTTTGTGTCCGCCTTGCTCGCATCGACGGCGCTCGCCAGTCTGCCGGCGCTGGCCGATGAGGACGATTTTCATTTCCGCCCGGGCCATCTGCTCCTGAGCAAAGCGGTCTATGACAACAAGGCTTCGAATATCACGACCGGCATCACCCAATTGCCGCCGAACTGTGTGGCGCCCAATTGCGTCGCGGCGACCACCGATGGCACCTATCCAATGGTGTTCAGCAACGATCTGGTCGATTCATCTTTCGGCATCACCGCCAAGATCGTGCTCGACGAATTGCGGCTGAACGGCCGCCGGGTCCAGTCGCTTCAAGTGCCGAACAGCGGTCAGCACGGCGTCACGTCGAACCGGGACCAGATGGTGACGAGCTTTCCGTCGAAATCCGAGATCGGGTTGAACCTCTCGATCGATCGCCACAGCGTATCGTTCATGGGGTACCTCGCACCGGTCGATGCGATCGACGTGTCCAACTCCAATACGCCAGACGTCGTCGATTCCACCAACCCGGTGAAATCGACCTTTTTACGCGTGATCGCGACGGTCGACGAGCGTGGCCGCTTCCGCTTCACCAAGACCAACGCCTACAGCGGTAACAACGGGCGCGCGGCTGTCCTGAATGACCGGCCCGGCGCCAACGTGTTCTACACCACCGGCAACGCCGGCAATGGCAGCAATCCCCAACCCAACGGCGTGATCATCGGCGCCGGCGCGCAGATCGTGACACCTGCGAAGACGCCGCTCGTCGATCAGCCCGATCCGGGCCTGCCGACGCCAGTCGGCAGCTTCAATGTCACCCAGTTGGGTCTCAAGGCAGACAAGATCGGCAAGGACACCAATTTCCGTGGCCTGACCGTGTTCAATGACGTGATCTATGTGACGAAGGGCAGCGGCGGCAACGGCATCAACACGGTGTACTTCATCGATACCTCGGGCTTCGATGCCAACGGCAAGCCGCTGGCATGCCCCAATGGCGTCGGTTTGCCGAGCGCATCGGCGACGCTGCCGACGACGCCGATCGTCTATGATGCATCAAAGCTGCAGACGCTCGGCGTCACGCCCTACAACATGTGCGTGCTCAAGGGCTTCCCGACCAACCTCGCCAAGACCGCGACCTCGTTCCCGTTCGGCCTCTGGTTTGCAGATGCCAAGACGCTGTATGTGGCTGACGAGGGCAACGGCACCAATACTTTTAGTGCCGCGACCAACACCTACACCGCTGCCGCAGCCCAGACCGGGGCGGGCTTGCAGAAATGGGTGTTCGACGACACGGCCAACACCTGGAAGCTGAGCTACACGTTGCAGGCCGGGCTCGACCTCGGCGTCCCCTACATCGTGCGGAATTACCCGACCGGCAACAACGCGGCGACCGGCCTGCCCTGGTCGCCTGCGACCGACGGTCTGCGCAACATCACCGGACGCGTCAATCCCGACGGCACGGTATCGATCTGGGCGATCACCTCCACAGTGAGCGGCGGCGGCGACCAGGGCGCCGATCCGAACAGGCTCGTCATGATCAGGGACAAGCTTGCCGCAACCACGCTGCCGGCGAACGAGACGTTCACCACGGTGCGTACGGCGCGCTTCGCCGAGGCGCTCCGGGGCGTGTCGTTCACGCCGGAGACCGGACTTGGTCGCGATGCGGACGACGACCATGACGGCGCTTGCGATCGCGACGACGACGACTGCCGCTGATTGCGGGCAGCCGTGAAGAAGACGGTGTGACTTGCAAACCTTGCGGCCTCTCTCCGATTGCAATCGCGGAGAGGGGCCTTGGAGTTTAGCTCGGGGTTGAGCCTGGGTCTGTGCGAAGTCGGCGCCTCAATTCGCGCTCAAATCCCGCCGAACGCCACCGTCGCCTTGTCGTAAGCGCCGTCGCCCATCGTGCCGGCTTCAAAGATGCCGTGCTTCTCGATCCAGTCGAACGACTGCTCGTAGACCTCGCGCGAATAGGGTTCGAACACGATGCGCTCGCCGGGGCCCCAGCGCCTGGTGTCCATTGTGGCGTGGAAACGGTCGGGAAATTCGTTCCTGTAGTAGCGCGTGAAGAGCTCTGGACGCAGGTCGATGTCGCGCTGCGCCTTCTTCAGCGCGCGGAAGTAGCGCTTGATGTCCTCGGGCGCCGGATCGCCATTGATCATGGACGCGATCATGAACGTCGTATCGATGATCTTGCGATAGCCGAGCTGCTCGGCGAAATAATAGGGGCCATTGAACAGCGAGGCCGCCTCGCTCTTGCCCTCGAACAGCAGCTCCATTCGACGGAACAGCATGCCGTCCGCGAAGGTCAGGTTGATCTGGCCCGGCGCCAGATACGGCTCGAGCGCCTGGATGGTCGAATAATGGCTGCCTGACTGGAAGCCGACCGAGATCGGTACGCCGGCCAGATCCGCGGGCGTGCGGATTTTGGAATCGGCGGGAACGAAGATGCCTGAAGGCGCGACCGAGTAGACGTCGGCGTAGAGCTTTGCGTGACCGTTCGACGCGGCGACGTTGACCGTCCAGTGGCAGGCGCAGCTGATGTCGGCCTTGCGCCCCTTCTCGATGCTCTGGAAGGCGCCTTCATTGACCTTGTTGTGATGCTGGCCCTCGGTCGAACGGATCAGCTCGCGAAACTCGTAGTCCAGCCCCTCGTCACGGAAATAGCCCTTTTCCTCGGCCACCCATTCCTGCAGTCGGAAATGAGGCTCGATCACGAATTTCGTCATGGGATCCTCCGCGTCCTTGCGGCCATTCGGCCCGTTCGATTGACTGCAGGATAGCAAGGGAGGAAGCTCAATCCATGGCCACGATGGAATGTTTCACATGTCCAAAATGGAATCTTCCGGGATCGATTTTCGTGACCTGCGCGTGCTCGACGCGCTGATCCGCGAGGGCAGCATCACGCGTGCCGCAGTGAGCCTCGAGACCACGCAGCCGGCGATCAGCAAGTTGCTGGCGCGCTTGCGGCTGCGCTTCGACGATCCCCTGTTCGTGCGGCGGGGCAACGGCGTGCAGCCGACCGCGCGTGCCGTCGAAATGGCGGCCCAGATCCGCGCCGTGCTCGAGATGGCCGACCGGCTGTGGCAGGAGCGGCTGCCATTCGATCCCGGGAAGTCCGAGAAGACATTCAGCCTGCTCTTGACCGATGTCGGCATGGTGCGGTTCCTGCCGCCGCTGGTGGCGCGCCTGTCAGAGCTCGCGCCGCGCGTTCAGTTGCGTGCAATCCCGCTCGATTCCCGGCACTTTGCCACCAAGCTGGAGTCAGGAGAGGCGGACCTTGCGCTCGGCGCCTTGCCGCGCGCGGCGGGTCATCTCCGCTCCCAGCGCCTCTATTCGGATGGCTATGCAAGCGTCGTGAGACGCGGCCATCCAAGGCCCGCCGGGGCGCGCACGCGCCGGGGATTTCTGGACGAGAAGCACATCCTGATCACCGCGTCCGAGACCGGGCATGCGGCCCATCTCGAAACGCAGCGCGTGCTGACACGAACCATCGCGCGTACCAATATCCTGTTGCAGGTGCCGAGCTTCATTGCAGGTGCGATCGTCGCCTCGCAAACCGACGGGGTCGCAACCTTGCCCGCCAATCTCGCTGTCCTTGTCGCCGAGCCGCTCGGAATGACCGTGTTCAAGACGCCGGTTGCATTGCCGCGGATCGAGATCGCCCAATATTGGCACGAGCGCTACCACCGCGATCCCGCGCACCGCTGGCTGCGATCGATCACGCTCGAACTGTTCGGCAACCGCGCCTAGCCGGAGAAGGCGAGCCGCCTCACGCGATCTTCAGCGTGAGCTCATTCGTGTCCGTTTCCGCAAACCCCGCCTGCAGCACCTCTTCGCGCTTGTGGCGCAGATGCGCGCGCAGGATGTGGGAGAGGCCGGCGCCGTCGCGGCGTTGCAGCGCATTCAAGATGGCTTCGTGCTCGCTGACCGCAAACGCCCAGCGCTGCGACGTCATCGGCGTCACGTAGCGCGCGCGGCGAATGCGCGCGGTCACCGACGCGTAGAGCCCCGACAGCACGGGATTGCCAGCCGCATTGACGATTCCCTCGTGGATGGCGCGGTTGCCGCGATAATACTGGATCAGATCGCCTTCGCGATAATGCTGCACCATCGCCGCGTGGGCCGCGGCAATCTCCGCGATGTCAGCGTCGGTGATGCGCTCGCAGGCGAGTTCGCCCGCGAGCGCTTCGAGACCCTGGCAGACCTCGAAGAGGTCGCGCATGTCCTTGTCGGTCAGCTTTGCCGCGCGCGAGCCGCGATGGGGCAGGAGCTGCACGAGGCCCTCGGCGGCCAGCACCTTGAGCGCTTCTCGCAGCGGCGTGCGCGAGATGTCGAGACGCTCGCACAGCTCGCGCTCGGGAATCCGCGCGCCCGGCGGGATCTCGCCGTCGAGCAGAATGTCGCGGATGCGGCCGACGACCTCTTCATGCAGCATGGGGCAACCCAATTTTTGAATGCAAAAATGATGCGGTAGACGAAAGTACCGTAATTATATCTTGTAAATTCCAAATTTTGCATTCAAAAATGCAAAAAACAGCGAGGATCGAGGAAATGGACCAGGCGATCGCGGCGGACGATCTCGTTTTTGAATGCAAGGACGGGATCGGACGGATCACCTTCAACCGCCCGCAGGCGCGCAATGCCTTCACCTTCGCCATGTACGAGCGGCTCGCGGCGATTTGCGAGCAGGCCAATGACGACAAGTCCATCAAGGTTCTGATGCTGCGTGGGGCCGGCGACAAGGCCTTTGCCTCCGGCACCGACATCAACCAGTTCCGCGAATTCAAAACGCCGCAGGATTCCATCGATTACGAGAACCGCATCGACAGGGTGCTCGCCACGCTCGAGCAGTGCCGTGTGCCGACCATCGCGGCGATCAACGGCTTCTGCACCGGCGGCGGGGCGGGGATCGCCGCGGCCTGCGACCTGCGCATCGGCACGCGCAGCACCAGGATAGGCTTTCCCATCGCCCGCACGCTCGGCAACTGCCTGTCGCTGTCCAATGTCAGCCGTCTGACCGCGCTGATTGGGCCAGCGCGGGTCAAGGACCTGATCTTCACCGCGCGTCTTGTCGATGCCGCGGAAGCGCTTGGCGTCGGATTGCTCGGCGAGGTCGTCGACGATCTCGCCGCGCTCGACAAGCGCGCTGACGAGCTCGCGCGCCTCGTGGCCGGCCACGCGCCGCTGACGCTGAATGCGACCAAGCAGGCGGTCGCGCGTCTGCAGCGGCGATTGACGCAGGACGAGGGCGAAGACCTCATCCTGATGTGCTACACGAGCCAGGATTTTCGCGAAGGGCTCGATGCTTTCCTCAGCAAGCGCGCCCCGCAGTGGCGCGGTCAATAGGACGCCCCGATGCAGAGCGATCAGCCGCAATCCCCAGCCCGCCGCGCAGGTCCGCTCGCGGGCCTGAAGGTCATCGATCTCACCCATGTCATGGCGGGGCCGACCTGCACGTTGATGCTCGCCGACATGGGCGCCGACGTCATCAAGATCGAGAAATGGCCGAACGGTGACGACACGCGCCATTCCGTGCCCCCGAAGATCGGCGACGAGGCGGCCTCGTTCCTGATGATGAACCGCAACAAGCGCGGCATCGTGCTGGATCTGAAGACGGACGGCGGCAAGGAGGTGCTGCGGCGGTTGATCGCGGACGCCGACGTGCTGGTCGAGAATTTTGCGCCGGGCGCGATGGAGCGGCTGGGCTTCGGCTATGAAGACATGCACAGGACATTTCCGGCGCTGATCTATTGCTCGCTGTCGGGCTTTGGCCGCACCGGCCCTTACAAGCACCGCAGGGGTTTCGACCTCGTCGCGCAGGCGATGAGCGGCATCATGAGCTTTACCGGCGAGCGTCCCGATGGGCCGCCCGTGAAGTGCGGGCCGCCGCTGTCCGACATCACCGCGGGCCTGCTCGCGAGCATGGGCATCCTCGCCGCCTATACACATCGCCTCAAGACCGGCGAGGGGCAGTGGGTCGAGACCTCGCTCTACGAGGCGGCACTGGTCCAGACCTACTGGCAATCGACCATTGCGCTGGCCGCCGGCACGGCGCCGCGCGCGATGGGCTCGGCGCATCCGCTCAACGCGCCGTATCAGGCCTTTGAGGCTTCCGATGGCTGGCTCGTGGTCGGCGGCGCCAACAAGAAGCACTGGCTGCTGATGCTGGAAGCGCTCGGTGCGAGCGAACTCGCCGCCGATCCGCGTTTTGTCACCGGCGCCGACCGCATGGCGAATTTGAAGGCGCTGGAAGCCGTCCTCAGCGAACGTTTCCGTACGCAAACGCGCGCGCACTGGCTCGCGGCCCTGGACGAGAAGGGCGTGCCCTGCGGCCCCGTGCACGACATGCTGGAGGCCCTGAGCGATCCGCAGACGCTGGCGCGGGAGATGGTCGTCGAGGTTGAGCATTCCGCGCTCGGTCCGATCAAGACCATCGGGCTGCCGGTCAAGTTCTCGGAGACGCCGGGCAAGGTCGCCTCGGGCGCCCCCCTCTATGGCGAACATACGCGCGAGGTTTTGGCCGAGCACGGGTTCGACCAGGCACAAATCGAAGCGCTCGAGCAAGAAGGCGCCATTGTTTCAGCCGCACGGGGGCGCAGGGAACGCGTCGCCTGAACGGAGCTCGAGACGACTGATCTAACAAACAGAAAAAATCAGTTGGAGGAAATCATGCGTGGGACGTCTGTCTTCCTGTTGTCGGCGAGTGTCGCTGTGTTCGCAGCCAGCGCGCCGGCGTGTGCGGCCTGGCAGCCGCAGAAGCCGATCGAGTTCGTGGCGACGGCAGGTCCGGGCGGCGGCACCGACAACATGGCCCGCGCCGTGCAGAACATCATCACCAAGTACAAGCTGACCGATCAGCCTGTCGTCGTCGTCAACAAGGGCGGCGGCAGCGGCGCGGAGGGCTACGTCTACGGCAAGGCGTCCGCCGGCGATCCCTACAAGGTGATTTTTGGCACCTCGAACGCCTGGCAGCAGCCGCTCGTCTCCAAGGTCGCTTTCAACTACACCGATCTAACGCCGATCGCCGCGATGGCCCAGGACGAGTTCCTGCTCTGGGTCAAGCAGGACGCGCCCTACAAGACCGCCGGCGACTATCTGAAGGCCGCCGCATCGGGCGAGTTCAAGATGGGCGGCGCGCAGTCAAAGGACACCGACGAGGTGTTGACGCGCATGATCGAGAAGACCGGCAATGTCAAGCTGACTTACATCCCCTTCAAGAGCGGCGCCGAGGCCGCGGTGCAGCTTGCTGGCGGGCATCTCGATTCCCATGTCAACAATCCCAGCGAAAGCCTCGGCCAGTGGCGCGGCAGCACGCAGCGCCCGCTCTGCGTCTTTAGCCCGAAGCGCCTGCCGGCCGGTCCCAAGATCACCGCCACCGAAGGCTGGAGCGACATTCCGACCTGCACCGAGCAGGGTCTCGACATCAAGCAATATGAGCAGCCACGCACCGTCTGGCTGCCCGGCAAGGTCACGCCGGAGCAGGCCGCCTATTATGTCGACCTCATGAAGAAGGTGCAGGCAACGCCGGAATGGAAGGACTACATCGAGAAAAGTTCACAGATCGACACGTTCCTCACTGGCGCCGACTTCGACAAGTTCATCAAGGAGGACCTCGAGCGCGTCAGACAGGTCGCAAGCGAGCAGGGCTGGCTGGTCAAGTGAGGCGACGTTCGCCTCGAACTCCTCCGTCATCCCGGCGAAGGCCGGGATCCATACCGCGTGATCTCTCGATGGACGGTGGTCGTCACCCCGAAGAACACTTAATGCCGAGTCTTCGCCAAATGTCTCCCCGGGGTTATGGGTCCCGGCCTTCGCCGGGACGACGTCAGGTGTTGGATTGGCTGCACGACCGGAGCCTCCGATGATATCGCGACGCGCCCTCGAACTTGCGACCGCCATCCTCACCGGCAGTTTTGGTGTTGCTGTGGCGGTTCAGAGCCTGGACAACGGCATCGGCTGGTCGAGCGAGGGCGTTGAATCAGGCACGTTCCCGTTCCTCACAGGGCTCATCATCGTCGCCGGCAGCCTCTACAATCTCGTGCGCGGCGCTGTGCCGGCGGCCTCGCTGGCGAGCGTTCCGGTCGCCATAACCTCCATCGAGCTGCGGCGGCTGGCGGGTCTGTTCGTGCCGGCCGCGATCTTCGTCGCGGCGATCCCGCTGCTCGGGATGTATGTCGCTTCGGCGGCGTATGTGTTCGCGGTGCTCGCGATCCCGAAGCATCAGTCCATCCTGCGCTCGGGGGTGACGGCGGCAGCAACGGCGCTCGCGCTCTATGTCGTGTTCGAGCGCATGTTCCAGGTCAGCCTGCCGCATGGCGCGCTCGCCGCGGCGCTCGGACTCTGAGGGAGCAGGCGATGGACAATGTTTCGGAGCTCCTCCACGGATTCACCATCGCGGTCACGGTGCCCCATCTGGCCCTGATGGCCGTCGGCGTCCTGCTCGGTATCCTCGTCGGCGTGCTGCCGGGGCTGGGTGCGCCCAATGGCGTGTCGCTGCTGCTGCCGCTGACCTTCGGCATGCAGCCGGTCTCGGCCATCATCCTGCTCTCCAGCATGTATTGGGGCGCGTTGTTCGGCGGCTCCGTCACCTCGATATTGTTCAACATTCCCGGCGAGCCGTCCTCGGTCGCCACAACCTTCGACGGCTATCCGATGGCCCGCGACGGCAGGCCGACCACGGCGCTCGCCACCGCGTTCGGATCGGCGGCGTTCGGTGCGCTTGTCGGCGTCATCCTGATCACCTTCCTGGCGTCATGGGTGGCGCAGGTCGCGCTCGCCTTCGGGCCCGCGGAATATTTCGCGGTCTACTTTCTCGCCTTTGCGAGCTTCGTCGGTATGGGCGGCGCAGCCCCGATCAAGACCGTCGTCGCGCTCGCGATCGGCTTTGCGATCGCCGCCATCGGCATCGACACCGTGTCGGGCAGCGTCCGTCTCACCATGGGCGTGGACGAGCTGGTCAAGGGCGTGAATTTCGTGGTCGCCGTGATGGGCCTGTTCGGCATCGGCGAGCTCCTGGTCGCGGTCGAGGAAGAGTTTCACGCCCGCGCCGTGTCATCGAAGATCGAATGGCGCGAGGTGTTTCGCGCGATCGGCCGCCTGCCGCGCCATGGCGTCGCGTTGCTGCGCAGCGCCGCAATCGGCTGCTGGATGGGGATCACGCCGGGCGGCCCGACGGCGGCATCCTTCATGAGCTACGGCATCGCCCGCCGCTTCTCGCGCCGCGGCCGCTATTTTGGCACCGGCGAGGTCGAAGGCATCATCTCGCCGGAGACGGCCGATCATGCCGCCGGCACCAGCGCGCTGCTGCCGATGCTCGCGCTTGGCATTCCCGGCTCGGCCACCGCGGCCGTGATGATGGGCGGGTTGATGATCTGGGGCCTCAATCCCGGGCCGATGCTGTTCGTGGATCAGAAAGACTTCGTCTGGGGCCTGATTGCCTCGATGTATGTCGGCAACATCGTCGCCGTCGTGCTGGTGTTGCTGACCGTTCCCGTGTTCGCCGCCTTGATGCGGATTCCCTTTGTGGTCATCGCTCCGCTCATCGTGATCATCTGCGTCGTCGGCGCCTATTCGGTGTCGAACTCCTATCTCGACGTGGTCATGATGCTCGGCTTCGGCGTCGTCGGCTATCTCTTCAAGAAGCTGTTCTATCCGCTGGCACCGCTGGTGCTCGCCATCGTCATCGGCGACAAGGCGGAGGATGCATTCCGTCAATCCATGCTGATGTCGAAGGGATCCCTCAGCATCTTCTTTGCCAACAGGCTGGTGACGTGCCTGGTGGTATCAGGCATCGCGTTGCTGCTGCTTCCGCTGGTGCTGCAGCTCGCGCGCCCCTTCCGCAAGTCCACAGCCGGTGAGACGTCCGCCCAGGAAAAGGTGATCATATGACCGCAAAGCCGCTCATTGCGCTGGCAATGGGAGATCCCGCCGGCATCAGCCCCGAGCTGACCGCAAAACTCGTGGCGATGGACGAGATCCGCAGCCGCTGCCGCCTCGTCGTGATCGGCGATCGCCGCATCTTCGATGAGGGCGCGCGCGTCGCGGGCGTTACGCCGGAGCTGACAAGGGCCGAGCAGGGGGCTGATTTTCGCGGCGCTATGGGCGATGCGCTGTTCATCGATCTCGGTCATCTCGATCCGAGCGACGTCCAGCCGAAGACCGCGACCCTTGCCGGCGGGACATTCGCGCTGACGAGTTACCGGCGCGCACTCGAGCTTGCCCGCGACGGCCGCGTCGATGCGGTCTGCTTCACACCTTTCAACAAGCAAGCGATGCGCTATGCCCGCGCCGACTATGACGACGAGATCGCGTTCTCGGCCGAAGTCGCCGGCCTCAAGACGCCGGCCAGCGAATTCAATGTCCTGGGCGAGCTCTGGAACGCGCGCGTCACCTCGCATATCCCTCTCAAGGACGTCGCGTCAAAACTGTCGGGAGAGCGCATCCAGCGCGCCCTGAAACTGACGGATGCCTGCATGCGCGATGCGGGCTTTGCGCGACCGCGCATTGCGGTCGCCGGTCTCAACCCGCACGCCGGCGACGGCGGCAATTTTGGTCGAGAGGAGATCGACGTCATCGCGCCGGTGGTCGAGGCCGGCCAGCGCGACGGCATCGCCGTGGAGGGCCCGTTTCCGGCCGACACGGTGTTCCTGCGCGCCAAGGCCGGCGCCTTCGACGCGGTGCTGACCATGTATCACGACCAAGGCCAGATCGCGATGAAGCTGATGGGGTTCGACCGCGGCGTCACCTTGCTCGGCGGCTTCCCGTTCCCGATCTGCACGCCCGCGCACGGCACCGCCTACGACATCGCAGGCCAGGGCATCGCATCAACAGGCGCCAGCCGCGCGGCGGTGCTGCTTGCGGCGGAGATGGCTGTGCGGCGCAGCGCTTGACCAGAGCATGATCCGGAAAAGTGTGCAGCGGTTTTCCGAAAGGATCATGCTCAAACAACAACCTAAAGCGTGATGACGATTCAACCCAAATCTCATCGCGCTTTAGCGCGCGCCGCGCCGGTCAGGAAAAACTGGAAACTTCCGCGGTCGAGTCGAGTTGCCAACCCGGCGAACATATTCACGTCGGAGCTGGAACATGGCCGAAAAGGTGCCGCGCGCAGCGTGGAAGATTGCTTTTGCCGTCACGCTCTTTGCTTGGGCGGCCGCGCCGGCGCGCGCCACCGGAATGGATGCGGCCGCAATCGCTTCCGCAGCGCCTTCCAAGAAGACCCTGTCGAACGAGAAGCCTACTCCGGCAGGAGTTCGCCTGCAGGTTCTGCTCGACAGGGCGCATTTCTCGCCTGGCGAGATCGACGGCAGGTTCGGAGAGAACGCCAGAAAGGCGCTTCGCGCCTATGCCGAAGCGCGCCAATTGCCGAACTCGGATGACCTGACGGATGACGTCTGGACCGCGCTTCAGACGGACACCCGGCCACCGACAATGACCTACACCATCACCGCCAACGACGTCGCAGGCCCGTTCCTGCGCAAGCTTCCGTCGAAGATGGAGGAGATGAAGGCCATTCCGAAGCTCGGCTATACCAGCCCGCGGGAGGAATTGGCCGAGAAGTTCCACATGAGCGAGCAGCTGCTGGCCGCGCTCAATCCGGGGCGTCATTTCGATCGTGCCGGCGAGACCATCGCTGTCGTCGACACCAACGACGACGGCGGGAGCGCGATGCCCGCCAAGGCCGATAGAGTTGAGGTCGACAAGGCCAGGCAGACCGTGAAACTGCTCGACAAGTCGAATGGGCTGATCGGGTTCTATCCGGCGAGTGTCGGCAGCGAGGAGAAGCCGTCGCCCTCGGGCACGCTGAAGGTCACCGAGATCGATCCAAATCCGACCTATCGCTACAATCCCGCCTATCATTTCAAGGGCGTTCATTCGCGAAAACCCTTCAAGATCGGCCCGGGCCCGAACAATCCTGTCGGCACGATGTGGATCAACCTGTCCGCCGACGGTTATGGCATCCACGGCACGCCATCGCCGCAAAACATCTCCAAGGCGCAATCGCATGGCTGCGTGCGTCTCACCAACTGGGACGCCGAGCGCGTCGCCGCCAGCGTGGCGAAAGGCACGCCGGTGGTGTTCACCGAAGGTAGCTATCCCAACGCCGCAAGATAGAGCTGCGGAAGGCCGGTGGCGCCGGATCTCGCGAGGCACCCAACAGCACGGGAAAAATCGCCATGAAAACAACCCGCCGCTACTGTGCATGGGGTTGTTTTTACGGCCTGGGGCTGGATGGCTGAAAGCATCAGGCCGCGCAGATGATCACGCCGTACCAACCGAGCCCGCGATAGGTCTCGTAGCCCGGTGTCGCATGGAAGGCGATCATCGCGCCTGAGTGATCGTGATAGAAGCCCGAGCTCTGGCCGTTGAGTGAGAGCGTGATGCGCTCGCTGAGAATGCCCTGGCCGTCGGAGGCGGCGATCACGCGAAAGTTCGAGTCGACCAGCAGCACGCGGGCCTTGTCGGCGTCGCCGACGCGGACGCCCTGCACGATCGCGCGCGCCTGCGGCTCCCAGTCGAAATGGATGGCGAGCACGCCGACCGGCGTGCCGTTGGCCTGGCCGCCGGCGCGGACGCTGGCGCAGTAGGTCGCAACCTGGGCGTTGCCGAGCAGCGGCTGGTTCTCGACGTCGCCGGCGACATAGTCGTCGCCGGAGCGCAGCGTCTTCGCCTCGCGAAACCATTTGGTGTGGGCGACGTTCTGGCCGACCACGCGAAAACGATCGGCGCGACCATTGGCGATCACGTTGCCGTCGAGGTCGCAGAGCCAGAGGTCGAGATAGACGGTGTAGGCACCGAGGATGACGCCGAGGCGCTGCGAGGCGTAGCTGACGGCTTCCGGGGCGGGCGAGGCCGCGCAATCGACCACGGCGGAGTCGGTCGCCCACCAGCGCACGTCGCAGGTGCGCTCATAGAGGTTGCGGTCGATCAGCTCGATCGCGTTGAGGGACAGGTCCATCATGCGTTCGCCGCGCGAGCGCCGGCTCATGCGCTCGATCGAGGCGACGAGATCGCCGGTGCGTTTGGTCAGCTGGGTCTCGAGCTCGCGGGCGATGGTCTCGACCTGCTGGCCGACCCCGCGCACCTCCTGCGCCACCACCGCGAAGCCGGCGCCCTGCGCGCCGGCCCGCGAGCTCTCGATCAGCGCGTTCAGCGCCAGCATCTTCATCTGGTTGGTGATCTGCTGGATCGACTTGGTCTTGTCGACCGCGATCTGGTTGACCTCCGCGGTGAGGCGGTTGATCAGCGCGGAAATGTCGGAATCGTCGTCAGCAGTTTCGGTGGTAACGGACCTGGCTTTCAGACCCAGCGCAGCAGACATCGGGGCATTCCTTGGCAATGAGGCCTGACCTGCAATGAACCCGGAACTAAAAATCACAGATCGAATATCAGTAGATTTCGAAGATTCCCGCTAACGCCCACTTAATTTGCTGTCCGCGTCGCTGCTCAAATGGTAGTCAGACCGCCCAGCAAGCCGGCAATCCACCGCTTTGTGGGCCGCGGACATTGCAATTGGCCTGGGATTGCCGGTCAATCCAGCGGGCCGGATGCGGCCACCGCGCCGTTGCGCATCCCTGACGATCTGAACCTCGAATCATGACGCCGCCCGCTACCGCCTTGCCCGTCGAAACGCCCCAGGCCTTCCTTGGCGTGGCGCGCTCGCTCACCGACAAGCTCTGGCGCACCCGGCTGGATGCGCGCGGCGCCGCCACGGCGCTCGCCATCGTGCAGCGTCACCAACTGCCGGAACTGCTGGCACGCGTGCTCGCCGGGCGCGGCGTCGACATCGACGCCGTACCCGATTTCCTCGATCCGACCATCCGCAAATTGCTGCCCGATCCGTTCACGATCACGGAGATGGAAGCCGCATCGAAACGCATCGCGGCTGCCGCCGTGACGGGCGAAACCGTCGCGATCTTCGGCGACTATGACGTCGACGGCGCAACGTCGGCGGCGCTGCTCGCCTGGCACTTGCGCCATTGCGGGCTCGACCCGCTGATCCACATTCCCGACCGCATTTTTGAAGGCTATGGCCCCAACGTCGAAGCCGTGCGCGGCCTGGCGGCCAAGGGCGCCACGCTGCTCGTCACCGTCGATTGCGGCACCACCAGCATCGAACCGCTGGCGGAGGCGAAGCGCCTCGGCATGTCCGTGGTCGTGATCGACCACCACCAGCCCGGCGATGTGCTTCCTGAGGTCGATGCGCTGGTCAACCCGAACCGGCTCGACGATCTCTCCGGCCTCGGCCATCTCGCTGCCGTCGGCCTCGTGCTGGTCACGCTGGTCGCGGTCAATCGCGAACTTCGGCAGCGCGGCTTCTGGACTGCGGAAATGCCCGAGCCCGATCTGCTCGGCATGCTGCATCACGTCGCACTCGGCACCGTCGCCGACGTCGCGCCGCTGATTGGTTTGAATCGGGCCTTCGTCGCCAAGGGCCTGATCGCGATGCGGCGGCGCGACCATATCGGCCATACCGCGCTGATGGACGTGGCGCGGCTCAATGGCCCGCCGGAGGCCTGGCATCTCGGCTTCATGCTGGGGCCGCGCGTCAATGCGGGGGGGCGCATCGGCCGCGCCGATCTCGGGGTGCGACTGCTGCTGGAAGGCGACAGCGTCGAGGCTGCGCGGATCGCGGCCGAGCTCGACCGTCTGAACGGCGAGCGCCGCGTCATCGAACAGGCTGCCGAGGCCCAGGCCGAAGCCGAGGCGCTGGCGTCGATCGGCCTCGAGGACAAGCTGGGCGTGATCGTGACCGCGTCCGAGGGCTGGCATCCCGGCGTGGTCGGCCTCGTTGCATCGCGGCTGAAGGAGAAGTTCTCGCGGCCCGCTTTTGCGATCGCGCTCGAGCCTGGCGGCATCGGCACCGGCTCGGGTCGCTCGATCGTCGGCGTCGATCTCGGCAAGGCGGTACGGCAGGCCGTGGCTGACGGTATTCTGTTGAAAGGCGGGGGCCACGCGATGGCCGCGGGCGTGACGCTGCGGAAAGAGAAGCTCGCTGAATTCCGTGCCTATCTCGAAAACGCACTGGCGCAGGATGTCGCCGAGGCGCGTCACGTCAACGAGCTCTACATCGACGGCGCGATCTCGGCGCGCGCGGTGACGCCGGAGCTTGCGAGCACGCTCAATCGTGCAGGACCCTTCGGCAGCGGCAATCCGGAGCCGGTGCTGGCGCTGCCGGCGCATCAGCTGGTCTTTGCCGATGAGGTCGGACAGGCGCATTTGAGACTAAGATTCAAGTCGGGCGATGGCGCCATCGTCAACGGCATCGCGTTTCGTTCGGTCGGCCAGAAGCTCGGCAATGCGCTGCTCGCCAATCGCGGCCAGCAACTGCACGTCGCAGGCTCGCTGTCGGTTGATCGCTATCAGGGCGCCGAGCGCGTCCAGTTCCGCGTCATCGACATCGCGCTACCGGATCAGGGGCCATCGGTGATTAGATAGCGGTCTCAGACAAACAAAAAGAAGGGGAGTGAACATGGCAGGGCAGATTGAGGGCAAGGTCGCGCTGGTGACAGGCGGTGCGTCTGGCATTGGCGAGGCGATCGTCGAGCTGTTCGCGCGCGAAGGCGCCACTGTGGTCATCACCGACATCGACGAGCTGCGCGGGCCCGAACTCGTCAAGCGCGTGACGAATGCCGGCGGCAAGGCGATCTTCCTGGAGCAGGACGTCACCAGCGAGGAGCGCTGGATCGAGATTGTCGAGGAGGTCGCGAAGCGTTACGGCCGACTCGACGTCATGGTCTCCAATGCCGGCATCGGCATTGCCGTGCCGTCGATCACCGACATGACGCTCACTGACTGGCGCAGGCAGAATGCGATCAACCTCGACGGCGTCTTCCTGTCGGTCAAGCATTGCCTTCCGCTGATGCGCAAGCATGGCGGTGGTTCGATCGTGATGATGTCGTCGCTTGCGGGCTTGCGCGGTGCGCCGGGGCTCTCGGCTTATTCGGCGACCAAGGGCGGCGTGCGGCTGTTCGCCAAATCGATCGCGATGGAGTGCGCGGCAGCCGGCGACGGTATCCGCGTCAATTCGGTCCATCCCGGGATCATCGATACCCCGATCTGGGGCAAGATCCCGACGGGCGCGACGGGTGCCGGCCAGAACGCGCCGATCGATCCGGAGGAGCGCGCCAAGGTCGCGACGCCGCTCGGCCGTGCGGGACAGGCCGCCGAAATTGCCTCCGGCGTGCTGTATCTGGCGTCGGATGCCTCGCGCTACGTCACCGGCAGTGAGCTCGTTATCGACGGCGGCATGAATGCCGGCGGAGTGCCGCGGCGGGCGTGAGAGACGCAGGGCAGGGTGGCCGTCGCGGGGGCTGACGCGCAGGCATCGGCGCTGTAAAACGCTGCCGGTCCCTGCCCGAAAGAGGTCTCCTTCGCCATGGCGCACAGCCTTCACGCCGCCTCACCAGCGCCGGTCCGCTCAAACCGCCCGGACCTCGCCACCGACGCAATCCGTACCGCGCGCGAGGATCTCGCCGCCTGCTTCCGCATGGCCGCGCGCAACGGCTTTGAGGAGGGCATTTGCAACCACTTCTCGGCCGTGGTGCCGGGCCACGATGATCTGTTCCTGGTCAACCCTTACGGCTACGCCTTTCGCGAGCTGACTGCCTCAAGACTCCTGATCTGCGATTTCCACGGTCATGTGCTCGACGGCGAGGGCGAACCCGAAGCAACCGCGTTCTACATCCATGCCGAGATGCACAAGCGCCTGCCGCGCGCCAGGGTCGCCTTCCACAGCCATATGCCTTATGCGACGGCATTGTCGATGATTGAGGGCGACCCGCTGATCTGGGCCGGGCAGACCGCGCTGAAGTTCTACGGACGCACCGCGGTGGACCGCGATTATAACGGCCTCGCGCTCGACGCCAGCGAAGGCGCCCGGATTGCATCGGCCGTGGGCGACGCCGACATCGTCTTCATGAAGCATCACGGCGTGATGGTGCTGGCGCCGACGATCGCGGAAGCGTGGGACGATCTCTACTACCTCGAACGCGCGGCCGAAGTGCAGGTGCTGGCGATGTCGACGGGACGCAAGGTGCTGCCGGTCGATCCCGCAATCGCGGCCGCGACCTACAAGCAGATGCGTGAGGGCGATTCCGAATCCGCACGGTTGCATCTGGCTGCGATCCGCCGTCAGCTCGACGCGGAAGAGCCGCAATACCGGCACTGACGCTGTTTACGATCCCTGCCGCAGCTTCGCGAGCACCTTCAGCCCGCCATAGCCATCGGCGGGCGCGATGCCGGCGCGCTGCTGAAAATCCTTGATCGCCTTCATGGTATCGTTGCCGACGCGACCATCGGTGCCGCCGGTGTCAAAGCCCGCCTTGGTCAGGCGCGTCTGCATCTCCTGCACCTCTGCGAGCGTGAGGGCGCGCTCGGAGCCGGGGAAGGGCTGGATGAAGGGCGGCGCGCCGAGGCAGCGGTCGCCGAGATGGCAGATCGCCAGCGCATAGTTCATCGAGGGATTGTAGCTCTTCACCGCGTAGAAATTCGGCCCCAGCAGGAAGCTCGGTCCACCCGCGACCGGTGTCCACATCTGCGCGGATGCGTTCGGTTGCGGGAACGGCTGGCCGTCGGCGCGCGTGACGCCCGCCGCCTGCCATGCCGCATAGGTGCGGCTGCCGTTCATCTCGCCGGCGCTGCGCACCTCGTAGCCCCAGTGTTCGCCACGGCGCCATTTGCCGCGATTGACGAGATATTTTGCCGTCGACCCCAGCGCGTCGTCGGGCTTGCCGAATGGCGAGACCTTGCCGTCGCCGTCATAGTCGATGCCGACATTGAGCCACACCTCCGGCATCCATTGCGAATTCCCCATCGCGCCGGCCCAGGAGCCCTGCATCTCTTCGGGCGTGCTCCAGCCCTTGTCGACGATGCGAAGCGCATTCAGCAGTTCGGCTTCCCAATAGGCCTTGCGGCGCGGTTCGTTCCAGGCAAGCGCGGCGAGCGAGGGAAACACGGGCGTCATGTGGTTCTGCTGCACCAGCGGATCGCCGTAAGCAGACTCCACGCCCCACAGCGCCAGCAGCGTGCCGCGCTCGACACCGAAATCGCGCTCGATGCGCGCGAACAGTGCTTCGTTGTTCTTCAGTGCGATCTTGCCGTTGATGATGCGCCAGTCGGAGACGCGGCGGTTGATGTACTGCCAGACCTGCTCGTGGAATTCGGGCTGGTTGCGCATCTGCTTGAACACGCTCATGTCGGGCTCCACCCGTGCCATGGCTCGCTGCCAGGTCGCAGCCGAAATACCTTTCGCCATGGCGCGTGCGCGAAAAGCCTCGCGCCATTCGTCGAAGCCCGGAGGTGACGCAAGTGCATGCGATGGAATTGCCAGCGAGGCGGCTATGCCAAGGAGGGCACGGCGGGTAATGCGAGGGGCCGAGGAATCAGCTTGTTTCATGCGGCCATGGTAGCGCGAAACACGGCTCCTGTGGGCGGTTCCTGGAACAAGTGGGACAGGCTTTCGACGTTGCGTTCCCGGGAACAAAGTGTCGCATTCCCGCATTTCCTCCGCACACAATCGAGGAGGACGAGATGCGGAAATATCTGTTTGCGGCTGCCATGGTGACGGCTATCGCGGCTCCAGCGTTCGCGGACGAGGTCGGTGTTCACGTTGGCCCGGTCGGTGCCGGGGTGACCGTGGGCGAGTCCCACGAGTATCGCGACCGCGACCGTGATCGCACCACGGTCATCAAGGAGCGTGCGCCAGCCGACCGGACCACCGTGATCAAGAAGGAAGATGAATTCGGCAACCGCAGCAAGACCGTCATTCATCACGACAACGATTGACGAAGTAGGGCCTCGGCAGGTCGCCGGGGCCCGCCTTCCTCAACGAGACTTCGGGGCGGAATGAAGATACGCGCACATGCTGAAAGCCACGTCGTCGAGCTCGACGACGGATCATGCTGGCAGATTTTTCCCGGCGACCTCGCCGCGACACTGAGCTGGAAACCCGAAACGGATTTGGACCTGGAGCCCAGCGGCGACAGAGTGTGTTCGCATGTGCTGGTGAATACCACCGACCAAAGCCGAATCCGGGTCATCGTGGCAGGCGAGCCCTGGCCCGACAGCGAGGTGAAGAAAGCGTTGGAAGGCGGATAGGCCAGCTCCAACCTTGGGCCAGCTCTTTTTCGTGTGCCCATCATGCATCCATGCGCTGGCTGTTCGATAGCCTAGTTTTCCTGCAACTCCGTCGCAATGTTGGCGAGCCAGCGGCGGATGCTTGCCTCGGCCTTGGCATCGAGGCCACTGGCGAGGCGCTTCTCCAGTTCAATCACACGTCCCCTGCAATCCTTCAGCAGCGTCGCGCCGCGTTGTGTCAGCGTCCATTGCTGGATGCGGCCATGGACGGGATGCGGCGTCATCATGATCGCGTGGTCACGCTCGAGGTTGCGTATGATGACACCGACGGTCTGCGGCGTCAGGAAGGTGAGGCGTGCGACGTCGGCGCCGGATAATCCCGGATAAGCGTTCAGCATGGTCAGCACGGCGAATTGCGGCGAGGTCACGCCGAGATCGGCGAGCGTGCGTTCCATCTTCAATCGCACTGCCGCGTGGGCCTGACGCAACAGGTAGCCGAGATAGCCCTGCTCGCCGCGTTTGCCTTCGCCGGGGGCGGGCACCCGGACTGCAGCCTCCACCCTGGACGCTCTCTGCCCCGGTTTCGATTTCGTGATGATGACCGACTTGCGCATAATATAAGGGCTCTTATAAGATGTAAGTGGTCTTACAATATCACAAGGTGAATGGCAATGTCACATGCCCGCAGCGAATACGAGGATTTCAAGCGGATCGCGCCGGACGCGTATGATCTGGTGCTGGCGCTCGGCCAGGTCGCGGCCAAGGCCGGCCTCGACAAGCAGCTCCTCGAGCTCGTCAAGTTGCGCGCCTCGCAGATCAACGGCTGCGCCTTCTGCGTGCAGCATCACGTGCTCCTCTCGGAGCGGCTTGGGATCGCCGCGGACAAGCTTCATCTGGTCGCCGTCTGGCGCGAAGCTCCGATCTACTCGGCGCGCGAACGTGCAGCGCTGGCGTGGACCGAGGCACTGACCCAGCTGCCTGGCGGCTTCGGCGATGAGGTCTATGCAGAGGTGCAGCGCGAATTCTCGGAGACCGAGCTGATGTACCTGACCTCGGCTATCGCTTCGATCAACGTCTGGAATCGGTTTGGCGCAGCGTTTCGCTGGACGCCGCCGAAGCGGCCGGCAACGGCGTCCTGATAAAGAGGTAGATCACAATGACAGCCATGAGTGTGTCGGCCGCGCCACTTCGATCGCGATCGATGATTTTGGCCGCTGTCGGCGGTCTTTGTTGCGCATTCGCGATCGGCAAGGCGTTGCCTGTGACGATGGACACCGTCTCGAGCGCGCTCGCTCCGCTTTGCGCTACCGCCGCGGAAAGCTCGCCGCTCGACAGGGTCGAGCCGATTGGCTCCTACGCGCTACCAAATGTTCCGGGAAAGCGCGTCACTATCGTGCGGGTTTTCTACGGTCCTGGCGGATTTTCGCGCCCGCACCGGCATTCCGGTGCGGTGACCGCCTACATCACCAAGGGCGAGATCCGTTCCCAGCTTGGCGGCGGACCGGTCGAGACATTCGGCGTCGGCCAATCCTTCTTCGAGCCGCCAGGCGCAACGCATCTTGTTTCAGCCAATGCCAGCACCACCGAGCCCGCCGAACTGATCGCGGTGTTCGTGGCGGATGAGGGCGCGCAATTGACGACGTATCTGGAATGACGGAAAGCCCGGATCGAGCGGAAGCTCGATCCGGGTAAATCTCGAATTGCATCAGCCGCCGTAGGATGCGGGATCAGGATTGTCCGACGGGTGCTCGAACGACTTCTTCAGCGAGGCCGGCATCGGCACGTGGAAGTTCAGGCCGCGCGGCGGCACTGGCTCCATGAACCATTTGTCGTAGATCTTCTGGATCTCGGGGCTCTGGTAGAGTTTTGAAGTTGCCCGATCGACCACCGTCTTGAACGGCACGTCATCCTTGCGCAGCATGATGCCATAGGGCTCCGGATCAGAGAATGCGCCATTGCTGATGGCGTAGAGCGAAGGATCCTTCGAGGAGGCGATCATCGCCGCAAGCTGGATGTCGTCCATGACAAACGCTGCTGCGCGGTCGGTCTCGACCATCAGGAAGGCCTCGGGGACATCCTTGGCACTCATCACGGTGATGCCGAGCGAGTGCGCCAGATTGGCTTTGGTGAGCTGGTTGATGTTGGTTGTGCCGGCGACAGAGACGACGGCCTTGCCTTTGAGATCATCGATTTGGTCGAGCTTTAGCGCCTTCTTGGACACGAAGCGGCTCGCCGTGAGGAAATGCGTGTTGGTGAACCACACCTGCTTCTGGCGGTCGGCGTTGTTGGTGGTCGAGCCGCATTCGAGATCGACCGTGCCGTTGGCCATGAGTGGGATGCGCGTGGATGAGGTGACGATCGTCTCGTTGACCTCGAGCTTGTCCAGCTTGAGCTCGGTTTTGATGTCGTCGACGATCTTCATGCAGATGTCGACGGCGTAGCCCACGATCTTCTGCTTGTCGTCGATGTAACTGAACGGCACCGCGCTGTCGCGGATTCCGAGGGTGATCGCGCCCGTGTCCTTGACCTTCTTGAGCGTGCCGCTCAATTCTTCCGCGCGAGCCGGCATGGCGAGCGCGACTGCGAGAATGGCCGCCGTGGCTAGATAACGCATGAGCTTCCCCTTCGTCCTGTTTGGCTGCCGCAGCCAAGCAATTCTGGGGCCAGAGAAGGTCGGGTCATGCGGGCCGTCATCGCGCCTTCACAGGCTTTGGCGAGCGCCGGGGGGCTGCGTGGGCAGCCTCAGTTCTCTTCGTTGCTCGATCCCTCGCGCAGGTCGGGCTTGACCACGTCCTCGGGCAGTGCATGCGCGACCGGCTGCGGGTTCCCCGCGATCTCCGTGCCGATCTCGCGACCGCGGGCGCGGATCAGGCGCTCATAGGCCGAAACCAGCGTGACGTAGGGGCTCACCCAGATCCAGCCGTCGCGGGTGAACACCTGAACGTCGAAATGCAGGTGCATCGACGTGCCCGCAGGATGATCGAGATAGTTCGAGATCACGCCGATCTTCTCGCCTTCGGTGACGATGCGGCCATTGAGGACCCCATCGGCGTTCATCGCCTGCGGATTCATGTGCATGTACCGGAAACGGATGTGCTCGGCGCGGCTGTTGACCAGGAGCGTCGCGGCCTGGTCCTTGGGGGCACGGATCACCATGGCATCGCGTACAGCAACGACGGCGCGCTGCTTGGGATCGCAGGGTTCGCGGACATCTCCGGGCGAGGGGCAGTCGGCGGCGCGGATGTCCTCGCCCTGGTGGCCATATCCGCCTCCGCACTGCCAGACCTCGAAGCTCCGCGACTCGCAGAAATTGTCGCGCCACGGATAGGCGTTCGGACCGTCATCCTTGTCGCGCTTCGCGTAGGATTGCGAATGCACGAAAGCCGGCGCCTTCTCGAGCGGGAAGCGGATCTGCGCATAGGCCATCGGGTCGGGATGGCCGCCCTGCTTGCGATAACCGGTGTTCGGAATGATGTCGCCGCTCGGCCGGTAGGTGAAATCCGCCGACCGGCCGGCAGGACGATCGATCAATTCGGAGGTAACGTCCATGAGCGGCCGGGCGCGCTGGCCGCCGGCGACATGCAGGGCCTTCAGGAAGCGCTCGGCAACGGGATAGGCCTCCTTGCAGGCCAGCCGCCGCGGTTTCGCGACACTGTCCAGACACTGGATCGACACCACATAGGCGACGCCGAAACGTGTGAAAGCATAGCGCACGTAGCCTTCGCGAATGAATTTGCGCAAGTCAGGATAGATCGTCGCAAGCGGCTTGACCGGCTCGCCCTTGCCGCCGGCAGGATCGGCAATGTCGTAGACCAGCGCCGATCCCGTGATCTGAATCTCGACCGGCTTTGCAAACACGCGCGTCGGCATGCCGTCACCGGCGCCCGGTTCGAGCGAAAAGCTCGCGCTGTAGCCGGCGGGGCCGGCATCGAACATGTCGACGGGATTAAAATCGGCCTGGTAGCGCGACAGGGCCAGTGTGGACGATGCGCCGCTGCGCTGCGCATCGAGATAGGCGGCGGCATCGAACGGCAGCAGCACGGGAACGGAGCTGCGGGCAATGCCGGCGAAAAACTGCGAGGAGACCGCATTGAGCTGCACCAGCGCCGGCATCGCGCGCGGATCAAAGCGCGGTACCGAACGGCGTGGCACGAAGATGAAATCGGCCGCGACCTGTGGGCGGCTGCTGATCTCGGTGCGGAGTTGGTCGAGCGCTGCGCGCCAATCGACGCGCAGGGCTGTGAGCGAGGGGCTGCGGAATTCGTCCGCGGCGAGCGGCGTTGCGGTGAGGAGCGAAAGCGACGCCAGAAGAAGCGAGACGAAGCGGAAACCCGTCCTGGCCACAGTCTCGCCCCCCGGCGGCAGCTGTCCTGATCCCTGGTTTAGTCCTTGGCGCGCTCGGAGTAGGAGCCGTCTTCGGTCATCACCACGATGCGGGTGCCGACGGAGATGTGCGGCGGCACGGTGGTACGGATGCCGTTGGACAGCACCGCCGGCTTGTAGGAGGAGGAGGCGGTCTGGCCCTTGGTCACCGGCTCGGTCTCGACCACTTCCAGCGTCACGCGCTGCGGCAGCGCGAGCGACACCACGTTGACGTCGTGGGTCGACAGCTTGACGGTCATATCAGGTTGAAGATACGCGGCCGCGTCGCCGACGACGTCCTTGGAGACCTGGACCTGATCATAGGTCTCGGGGTTCATGAAGTGGAAGCCGTCGCCATCTTCGTACAGGAACGTGAAGTTGCGCTCTTCGATCGTGGCCTTTTCGACCTGGTCGGTGGTCTTGTAGCGCTCGGAGATCTTTACCCCGTCCGAGATTCGGCGCATTTCGATCTGGCTGACCGGCGTGCCCTTGCCGGGATGGATGTTCTCGGCGCTCACGACGACATAGAGCTTGCCGTCTTGCTCGATCACGTTGCCCTTGCGAATAGAACTGGCGATGACTCTCAAAGCTATATTTCCTGCTTGCTTGGCCCGGCTCAGGCCAGGACGTGGTCAAATCGATGGGGGACTTGGGGCCTCAAATCAGACCTCGGCGCCCGTTTCGGGCCGCAACATACGCATTTTGTCGTTGAATGCCAGCATTTTGCTGGCCCAAGAGGCGACCGGTTAATGGCTGGGGACAAGCCGCTTTCGCCGTTCTGGAGCCCCTCGCGGCATCTCGACCGGCGGCCGTTCCTCCAGGCCAGGGGGGCCATCACCGGGTCTGTCAGGGGCTTTTTCGCCGAGCAGGGCTTTGTCGAGGTCGAAACCTCGGTCCTTCAGGTCTCCCCGGGCAACGAGACCCATTTGCACGCCCCCCGGACCGAGATCATGCGGCCTGACGGCAGCCGGGCCAGCCGGTACCTGCGGACCTCGCCCGAATTCGCATGCAAGAAGCTGCTGGCGGCCGGCGAGGAGCGGATTTTCGAGTTCGCCCGGGTGTTCCGCGACCGCGAGCGGGGCGACCTGCACCTGCCCGAATTCACTATGCTGGAATGGTACCGGGCCGGCGCACCCTATGACGCCATCATGGCCGATACCGTGGTCGTCATCGCCACGGCCGCGCAGGCGACCGGGATTGGGACTTTCTCCTTCCGGGGTCGGACCGCGGACCCGTTTTCCGAGCCGGAGCTTCTGACCGTCGCGGGCGCCTTCGAGCGCTTCGCCGGGATCGACCTGCTGTCGACAATCTCGGGCAACGAGGGTAATCGTGCCGCGCTCGCCGAGGCGGCCGCCGGCAAGGTCCGGGTTGCCCACGACGACACCTGGTCGGACATCTTCAGCAAAGTTCTGGTTGAGCATGTCGAGCCGCATCTAGGGCAGGGGCGTTTGACCATTCTGTTCGAATACCCATCCCCAGAGGCGGCGCTGGCGCGGGTGAAGACAGACGACCGGCGGGTCGCCGAGCGGTTCGAGGTCTATGCCTGCGGCGTCGAGCTCGCCAACGGCTTTGGCGAACTCACCGACGCCGAGGAACAGCGCAAGCGCTTCACGGAGTCGATGGCAGAGAAGCAGCGCCGCTACGGCGAGGCCTATCCGCTGGACGAGGATTTTCTGGCCGCGGTTGCCGCAATGCCGGACGCGAGCGGTGTCGCGCTCGGTTTTGACCGGCTCGTGATGCTGGCAAGCGGCGCAACGCGGATTGATCAGGTGGTGTGGACACCGCCTGTGGACGAGAGATGACGAAGACCAATTTTGCACGGACATTGCGCGAGGCGGCCGAACTTGTCGCCGCGGACCTTGCGCCCGCCACGGCTCTGCCCGCGCTCGAACGCGTCGCGGCCCGCTATGCGGTTGCGATCACGCCGGCGCTGGTCGAGCTGATTGACACCTCGGACCCTGATGATCCCATCGCCCGCCAGTTCGTTCCGACTGCCGCCGAGCTTGAGATGCAGCCGGGCGAGAGCGCCGATCCGATCGGCGATCACCCGCATTCGCCTGTCACCGGCATCGTGCATCGCTATCCCGATCGCGTGCTGTTCAAGCTCGTTCACGTCTGCGCGGTCTATTGCCGCTTCTGCTTCCGCCGCGAGATGGTCGGTCCCGGCAAGGAGAATGCACTCTCGGACAGCGCCTATCGCGCCGCGATCGATTATATCCGCGCGCATAGCGAGATCTGGGAAGTGATCCTGACCGGCGGCGATCCGCTGATGCTGTCGCCGCGTCGCCTGAGCGAGATCATGGCCGATCTTGCCGGCATCGAACACGTCAAGATCATCCGGCTTCATACCCGTGTGCCCGTGGCCGATCCCGCGCGGATCAGCGACGAGATGGTCGCGGCGCTGCAGGTCGAGGGCGCAACCACCTGGCTGGCACTGCATGCCAACCATGCGCGCGAGTTGACGGGACCGGCCCGCGCCGCCTGCGCGCGGCTGGTCGATGCCGGGATTCCCATGGTGAGCCAGTCCGTGCTTTTGCGCGGGATCAATGACAACATCACCGCCTTGTCGGATTTAATGCGTGCCTTCGTCGAATGCCGGATCAAGCCCTATTACCTGCATCACGGCGATCTGGCGCCGGGGACTGCGCATCTGCGGACGACGCTGGCGCACGGACAGGAGTTGATGCGGCAGTTGCGGGGGCGGGTCTCAGGGCTGTGTCAGCCGGACTATGTCATCGACATTCCGGGCGGCGCCGGCAAATCGCCGGTCGGGCCGAATTATGTGTTGGCGGCGCAAAATACCGCAGCCGACGCGGGTGATGCGGTGACGGAAACGCGCTATCGTATCGTGGATTATTGCGGCGACGTGCACCTCTATCCGCCCGAGACCTGATGCGGTGACGGAGGACGCGCCGGTTTGAGGACTGGAGGTACGAAATGAAGAGGATCATTGTGGCCGTATCGCTCGTGGCCTTGCTCGGCGGTGCCGCGGTCGCGCAAACCGGCACCAAGGGATCGACGTCCAGCGGCGCCTCAGCCAGTTCGCCACCGCCGGCGCCGGTCGGTCATCGCCAGCCGCGCGTCGGCGACGTGCCCGACGAGAAGAATCTGAGCGACGCCAACGATCCCTTGAGCAAGGAAAATCAGGCGCTCGACAAGAAGATCAAGAGCATCTGCCGCGGCTGTTAAGTCGCAATTGCGGGCAGGGCGCCAACAGCATCGCCCCGCCCGCGCCTGTCTCGGCTTACGCGGAGCGCTCGTGCAGGCCGGCGCGCTTCGCGTTGCGCCGGATCTCGACGGCATCGGCGAGCTGTTCGAGCACTGTCGCCGTCGTCGCCCAGTCGATGCATCCGTCGGTGATGCTCTGACCGTAGGTCAGCGGCTTGCCCGGCACGACGTCCTGGCGGCCCGCGACGAGATTGCTCTCGATCATCACGCCCATGATGCGGTTCTCGCCGCCCGAGATCTGACCGGCGATGTCGGCCATGACCAGCGGCTGGTTCTCCGGCTTCTTGCTCGAATTGGCGTGGCTCGCATCCACCATCACCAGCGGTGCGACGCCGGATTTCGCCAGCTCGTTGCAGGCCGCAGCGACGCTTGCCGCGTCGTAGTTCGGCTTGGCGCCGCCGCGCAGGATGATGTGGCAGTCCTCGTTGCCCGCGGTCGAGGCGATCGCGGAGCGGCCGAGTTTTGTGACCGCCATGAAATGATGCGGATGCGAGGCCGACTTCACCGCGTCCGCAGCGATGCGCACATTGCCGTCGGTACCATTCTTGAACCCGACCGGGCAGGACAGCCCCGAGGCCAGCTCGCGATGGATCTGGCTCTCGGTCGTGCGCGCGCCGATCGCGGCCCAGGACACGAGGTCGGCGATGTATTGCGGCGTCGTCATGTCGAGGAATTCGGCGCCAGCAGGCAGACCGAGATTGTTCACGGCCGACAGCACATTGCGCGCGAGCCGCAGGCCCTTGTTGATGTCGAAGCTGCCGTCGAGATCCGGATCATTGATCAGGCCTTTCCAGCCGACGGTCGTCCGCGGCTTCTCGAAATAGACCCGCATCACGATCTCGAGCTGATCCGCGAGGTCCTCGCGCAGCTTTGCAAGGCGCCCGGCATATTCGAGCGCCGCCTTGGGATCGTGCACCGAGCAGGGTCCGACGACGACCAGAAGTCGGTCGTCCTGGCCGTTGAGGATGGCGTGGATGGCATTGCGCGCGGCCATCACGACACGGGTCGCCGTGAGGGTGCGCGGAACTTCCCGCATCACCTCTTCAGGCGTGCTCAGCTCTTTCAGTTCGCGGATACGAAGATCGTCAGTCGTGCTCAGCACGGCGGGCTCCTGTTGGTTTCAGAACCTGCCGGCCAATAAAAAAGCCGCCAGGTTTGGCGGCTGTTCGGACGTTTGCTTCAATATTCAGATTGAGCGCGATCCCCCTGCCGCCAGCAAGCTGTCGTAGCTAAAGTACCAAAAATAGCTGGTGGCGACGGTGATCATGGGAGGCCATATAGCGTGCCTTTGGCGGGTTGTCACCCCCCAAACCGGCTCGGCACGCAACGAGCCCCTCAGGTGTTGCTTTTGCGTGCCGCCAGGGCCATGCCGATCAGGGTCGCACCGCCGAACAAAAGGTTGATACCGACGAGCACGCCGATGGCCCATTCCGCCGAACTCGGCAGTCCCGTGATCACCATGAACGCAATCGCGATGTCGACGAGGCCCGAGACCAGGAGCCACGACCATCGGCCACTCAGCTCACGACGGTGCTCCAGCGCGTACATGATGGTGGTGACGCCCTCGGCAAGGAAATAGGCGCCGAGCACGATCGTCAGCGTCAGCACGGCCTGCATCGGGCGTGCCAACAGCAGCATGCCTGCGAGCACGGCGAGGGCCGCGGAGATCAGTGACCACCAGAAGCCCGGCGTGGCACGTGCCCAATAGGTCGCGATCAGACCACCGATGCCGCTGATCAAGAACATCCAGCCGAGAACGATCGTGATTGCGAGGCTTGCGAGCGGCGGCAGGATCAGCGCGGCCATGCCGAGCACGGCAAGCAGGATGCCTTCGAACAGAAACGCCTTCCAATGCGCCTTCACCGCCTGGCTCAGCTTGGTTTGCAGCCGTGAAAAATCCTCGGGCGATGTCATGCGGGCCTCTACGTCTCGGGAGCAGATGCAACCAACTTAGTACACGCGCACTGCACGCGCCATCCCGCGGGTCAACCGCCGCCGTGCGCTGACGAAAATCCGTCGCCAGACGTGCGGATGCGGTTGCGGCCAAGAACATAGATCGCGGTCGTAACGACCAAAAGCGCAAGGCCAAGCAGGATCGAGGTCAGGCCGATCGGGATCAGCGCCAGCGTCAGATTGCGCTCGGGATTGATGAGCCAGTGATGGATCGAGGTCAGCACGAAGGCGAGGCCGAGAAAGCCGACCCCGCCGCCGGCAAGCCACAGTGCCCACATCCGTCGCAGCTGGCTGAGCCGCTCCCGTGCGACGTCGGTGCGGGGCGCGTGGTGACGCGCAACGCGTCGCACCAGGCGGACGGCAAAGGCGATCGAGCTGAAGCCGATCAGGAGGCTCGCGCCGCCCAGCCATATCCGCAAGTTGGGATCGAGATCCGGCATGCGCTGGAGCGTGAGCAGCGGAAAGTCGAAGGCCGAATGCAGCGCCAGCGGGCCGGCGAAGATCAGCAGGCGGCTGGAGAGGCGGGCCCAATCGCGGTGATGGCGGTTCGCGCCCAGCGCCGTGCCGGCGCGCGCGATCGTCAGGTAGGCGCCGGCGATGATGCCAAGCGCGCCGTGGAAGGGTACGGTCAGCACGCTGCGCAGGGCCGCCAGCGACCGCCACATCTCGGCATGCTGCACGAGGTAAGCGAGGTTCTCATACGCCGCGAAGCCGAGGCCGACGGCGGCGCCATAAACCACCGTGTCCATCGGATTGGCGAAGGTCCGCCGCTTGGTCGAGGAGACCAGCACGATGGCGATCACCTTGACCGCCTCCTCCGGCAGCGCGACCCCGAAGACCGAGTGCATGGCCAGCGCCGCCCAGGGGTTGTCGGGCGCTGCGGCCATCTTGACGAAAGGGGCCCGGGCGAGACCCAGCAGCGAAATGCTGGCGGCACCGAGCAGGAAGGCGGTCCAGACCTGGGCGGGTGGTCCGGGGCGTTCCTCGGCGGCAATGACGAGCCACAACATCAGCAGCGCCGGGGCAATGGCGGCTGTTCCGATGACGGTGGGCAACGCTTCGATCAGATACATTGGCGCCGAAAATACGTTCCGTTGGTCCGCTTATCTACGTGTCCCGATGCGACCATCTGTCATGCGCTCGCTGTCCCGTTGCTTAACGAGCCGGACAGCTGGCGTTCATCAAGACCGGTCAGAGTAGAATACGAGGACAATCAACTGCATGACAGAGCCACTTCGTCATCAACGGCAACATTTGCGCAAGGTCGCCGGATCGCGATTGATGCGTCAGATCAAGGCAGTAGGCAGGTTTCTTCGATTGACGGGGCATGGGTGCGAACAGCGACTCCAGCGCCGGGATTGCCTTCATCCAGACGCTGTCGAGGCAGCAGGAGCGACCTAATCACGCTTCATCGTACTTCCGCGGGGGCGCGAGGCGGTCCGGCGGGCTCGCATCTGCTCCAGCTCCCAGAGGGCGCGAATGAGGCACGTGCCAAGGCAGCAGACGATCAGCAGCAGCAGGAAGGCCTGGTCGGCGGGAGGGATGTACATCATGGCGTTGATCAAGCAACGCGCATGCCATGCGTTCCAGAGGTGGCCTGCGTAACGGGCAGCCGCGCCCTACGCGAAAACGTTGCTTGTGCGCGCCGGAATCGCGATCTCGGCGGGTTCGCCCGGGGCCGGGTTTCCAGGGCTCAATGGGTTGTGAACGGCGGCGGTGCGTCGGGCGTGACGTCGAAGGATCCGAGATGAAATTCCTCGCCCGGGCTCTCGTCCGGCTCGGAATGGTGGGTGAGGAGCGTGAACGCGGCCTGCGGATATTGCTTCCAGATATCCAGATCGCCGGCCGTGATCGTCAGCCAGCCGAACGTGTACATGTAGCGTCCCGGCTCGGTAACCCGGCCAACCCTGTCCCAGGTGACTTTATCAAGCGTAATCTTCTCGACTGCCATTCGGTCCCCCCGATCGCAAGTCCGCAAATGCCGTCCGCGCGAGGCGCAGACCGTCAAAAGCTGATCCCGCAATGGGGCCGCCTTGGGGCAGCGATGCGGAAGCAAGACGACCACAACACGGCCGTCGCCTGCCGGCAGTCCTTCCTGAAAGTCCGCGAGCAGGTGCCGTGGTGCCTGTAGAAATCCCCAACCCGACGGAAGGCCGCAGAACGCGACGGTGGCGCGGCCTACGGAGACCTGACGCCGTTCTCCAGCCGTCAGAATGGGCCATGGAGCAACAGCAGAGCCAGGATGCCAATCGCCAACGCCAGCTTGACCATCTTCCAGGTCAGGCCGTCCGACCTGATCTCCCATCCGAACCACGGCAACGCGGCTCGCATCGCGAACGTTGCGATGGTTTCGACGGTGGCAAAGGCCAGCGCAACCGCTGCGATGAATGACCAGGATGGCTCGGCAGGCGGCATCCATGCCGCGAGCCAGATGGGGACGGAGCCGCGCAACGACACGAGCAATGCGAACCATCCGAACAGGGAGACGAAACCTTTGACGATCTGGGGCCCGATCGCATCGGGCTCGAGCCGGATTCCGATCGTAGCGAGCGCGCTCTCGATGCGTTCGCCATCGGTCAGGAAGATGAACGCCCCGGCAAAAAGGGGTACCGACGACTGGAAGATGAGCGCGATGATGCCGAACAGGACGCCGTAGCCGTAGGCGTCGCGGAGAATGTCCCAGCCGCCTGCGCGCGATAGTCCCGGCCCCGTCGCGGCCTGAGCCTGTGTTGCCTTGGCCTGCGGGGCCGATCTGGCGCGCGCCATGTGCTCCAGCATCTTGGCGCGTCGCTCCGGTGCGTGTTCGGGCGCACGATGCATCCACGCCAGAGGCGCGCCAGACTGGCTGTCCGAGGTGGATTTGCGCTGCTCCATAGGCCGAACCGGATTTCCTTCGATCATTGGTCGGAGGTAAGGGCCGGGTAGGTTCATGCGCCCGATCCAAGGCCTATCCGTCATCCTCCCGTAAGGTCCGCCAACCACGTTTCGGTTGATCTCGTTCGCCAGTTGGGCTTGAGTGCCGACAGGTCTGGGGGACCCAATTAATGTATGTATTCGCGGCCGCGGCGCGTTACGTCGTCGCGTTTGATATCTCTGTCAATTCTCGTTCGAGCAGGCGCGGCGAGGCCTGCGCCTTGCCATGGATCTGACCGCCAAGGCTGGCGGCCTGTCCCCACGAAAAGCAGGCATTCTCGATCACGCCGAACGCATCGCCACGGATCGCGTCGCATGGCGCGCGAAGAACAGCTTTTTCCACGACGAGGATGAGCGCTATCTCCGCTTTCTGATCCCGCCCGGAAGTCGCGTCCTCGACATCGGGTGCGGCGTTGGCGATACGCTCGCGAGCCTTTCGCCGTCATACGGCGTCGGTGTGGATTTCTGCAGCAAGCAAATCGCGATTGCCAGACAGCGTCACCCCGATCTCAGCTTCGTCGAAGGCGATGCCGAGGAGCCCGCGACGATCGATGCGCTGCAAGGCCCGTTCGACTACATCCTCGTCCTCGATACGATCGGCTCGCTCGAGGATTGCCAGAAATTCATCGCCCAGCTGCATCCGCTCTGCACGCGGGATACGCGGCTGGTCATCGGCTATTTCTCGCATCTCTGGTACCCGGTGCTGAAATTCGCCGAGCTCGCCGGCCTGCGAATGCCGCAGCCGGATCAGAACGTGCTGTCGCCGTCGGACTTGCGCAGCCTTGCCGAGCTTGCGGATTTCGATCCGGTGAAATCAGAGCAGCGCGTGCTCGCGCCGGCGCGGGTGTTCGGGCTCGGACGTTTTCTCAATCGTTTCGTCAGCGTGCTGCCGGGGATTCGCCAGCTGGCGCTGCGGCACTATCTGGTTGCGCGTTCCAGCCGCAAGGCGAGGGAAGAGTTCGCATCGGCCACGGTGGTCGTTCCGGCACGCAACGAGCGGGGGAATATCGAGCCGGCCGTGCTGCGGATTCCCGAATTCTGCAGCGACATCGAGATCATCTTCATCGAGGGCCATAGTCAGGACGGCACCTTCGAGGAGATGGAGCGGGTCAAGCAGGCGCATCCCGACAAGGACATCAAGGTGATGCGCCAGCCCGGCAAGGGCAAGGCCGATGCCGTCTTCACCGCGTTCGACGCCGCGCGCGGCGATGTGCTGATCATTCTGGACGCCGACCTGACCATGCCGCCGGAGCAGATTCCAAAATTTGCCGAGGCGCTGCAGTCCGGCAAGGGCGAGTTCATCAATGGTTCGCGCCTGGTCTATCCCATGGATGAAGGTGCGATGCGCTTTCTCAACCTGATCGCCAACAAGATCTTTTCCTATCTGTTTTCCTGGCTGCTCAATCAGCGCTACACGGACACGCTGTGCGGCACCAAGGTTCTGCGCCGCAGCGACTATCAGCGCCTGAAGGCCGGCAAGGCCTATTTCGGTGATTTCGATCCGTTCGGCGATTTCGACCTGATTTTCGGCGCCTCCAAGCTCAACCTGAAATCCGTCGATCTTCCGATCCGCTACGCTGCACGGACCTATGGCGAGACGCAGATCTCGAGGTTTCGCCACGGCTGGATGCTGCTGAAGATGGTGGCTTTCGCCTTCCTCAAGATCAAGGCGATCTAGGCCGCGGACAATGTCAATCGATTGCTTTCCCGACGCGCGCATGAGCGGGAGGATCAGAACGCTGCTGATCCTCGTCGTGCCCTCGCTCTATCTGGCGGCGACGTTGCTGTATTCGGCGTGGCAGGCGGTCTGGGGCGTCCAGGTCGACCCTGAATCGGCCTACACGATGAACGGGCTTGTGGCCGCCGCCGGATATGGCTCGCTGAAGTTCGATCATCCGGGAACGACGACCACACTTCTGGTCGAAGCGATCGTCAGGGGCTGGGCCTTGCTGACCCGGTCCGGGGACATCGTCGCATTCGGACTCGAGCATTACGATGCGATCACCTATGCAGCGCGGACGGGCGAGGCGCTGGCTCTCGCCGGCGCGCTGCTGGCGGGCGGGCTCATCGTCGGCCGGACGACGCATAGCGCGATTGCTGCGATGCTGTTTCAGGCCGGTGCGTTCGTGCATCCCGACGCGTTTCACTTTCAGACGGTGCTCGCGCCGGAAAGCCTCCTGGTCGCCATTGCGCTGTTCGGCATGGCGATCGTGATCAAGGCTGCGCTCGACGAGGAGCCGCCGGCGACCCGCCTCGGCGTCATATCCGGAGTGATCTTCGCGCTGGGGTTCGCGACCAAATATCTCTATCTGCCGCAGGCGCTGTTCGCCGTGTGCCTGCTCAGAAACAGGCGGGCGTTCCTCGCGGCCTTGATCACGGGGGCGCTCGGCTTCGTTGCCTTCAGCCTGATCTTCAATCCGGGAACGATCACGCGCGGGTTCGGCTGGCTCGTGCAAATCGCGACCCATAAGGGACAGTACGGCGAAGGCGAGTCCGGCTTCATCGACTTCGCGACGTTCTGGTCCCATATGCGCGAGGTCATCGCGGCCGTGCCGCTCGCGCCCGGCGTCTATCTGGCTGCTGCGGGCACGGCGCTGGCCTGGTGCGTCAGGACCAGGAGCTGGCGCGATCCCGTCAGCCTGACGCTGGGCGCTGCGTCGCTGATCTTCGCCGCGCAGCTCGTCGCGACCTCGAAGCATTTCGCGCTGCATTACATGATGGCATCGTGGGCCCTGACGGGTGGGGTCCTGGTGCTGGTCGTGGTGCAGGTCCGCCGTCTGCTCCCGGGCATCCCATCGGCTGCGCTGAGCCTCGTTGCGGGCGGCCTGTGCGTTGCCATGGGCGCGACGACATTGATCGACGCCGCTGCCGTTGCGCGCCAATCGGCGGCGGCGAATGCGATCGGGGCGAGGCTCTCGAAGGCCGTGGTCGCGGCGGGACCCACTTGCGCCAACGTCTCGGGCATGTTCGTGCGCGCGCCGGAGAACGACATGAACCACGGCTGGGACATGACGTTGCAGCTCTGGGGGGATCGGGCGATGCGGGAGAGGTTCTCGGTCGCCTATGGCAAGACCTTCACGGTCCCGCTGCTGGACCACAACACCTACACGCACGTCCTGAAGAACAATTTCCGCCCGTACAGCTATGCGAAGCTCGCCGCCGATTACCCCTGCATCATCGTCCGTTCAGCGGTCCCGCTGGACGACGAAAATGCGATCGGCCTGCTGGCGCTCGAGCCGGACCATTGCGTGATCGAGGCGATCCAGATCTACACGGTCGGGCTCGCCTGCGCGAAGGTGCAGGGCAGCTTCGAGAGGGAGCGGTGAGGGGGAGCCGGATTGGATGGCGCTCCCTAGCGGAATCGAACCGCTCTCTCCACCGTGAAAGAGATGAGAACAGGTCCATGGGCGTCCATCTCCGTTCAAATAGCCGAATTTAATCAACAGATACTGCTACATAAGACCATGCCAGTCCATTGACGTCCAGCCACAGATATTGGACAAGTGTTGGACACGAAGCGTTCTCAACCTTGCCAAGGTGGATGCGATGGCCCGCACAGTCCGCGATGCAAACCTCGAAAAGAGAGAAGCCCGCAAGCGCCTGGATGCCCGCGGCAAGCCCTATTACCGGGTCATGGAGGAGGGCGTTCACCTCGGCTATCGCCGGCTCAAGACCGGCGCCGGCAACTGGGTGGTACGCAGCTATGTCGGCGATCAAAAATATGAGGTCGAGACGATCGGCCCTGCCGACGATCTGTCCGACGCCGACGGTGTGAAGATCCTGAGCTTCTCGCAGGCGCAGGCGAGGGCTCGCGAGCTAATGGTCGACCGAGCCCACAAAGCCGCGGGCAAGTCCGGCCCGCTCACCGTGAAGGCTGCTGTCGACGTCTACATCGAATTCCTCGAGGCAAAGCGGAAGTCGGCGAAGTTCAGCCGCTACGCGGCCGATGCCTTCATCCTGCCCGAGCTCGGCGAGATCGAGGTCAAGGACCTGACGAAAGACCAGATTGAGGGATGGCACCACGGCCTCGCAAAGGCCGGCGCGCGCATCCGGGTGAAGAAGGGCGAGGAGCAGCGCTTCAAGGAGGTCGACGATCCTGAGGAGCACCAGCGGCGCCGGCGATCCACCGCAAACCGCATCCTGACCGTCCTGAAGGCCGCCCTCAACAGGGCGTGGCGCGACGAGAAGGTCCCCAGTGATGCCGCCTGGCGGGCTGTGGAGCCCTTCAAGGGCGTTGACGCCGCACGCGTCCGCTATCTCGAGCTTGCCGAAGCCACGCGGCTCCTCAACGCCGCTGACCAGGACTTCCGCCGATTGGCCCGGGGGGCGCTTGAGACCGGCGCGCGCTATGGCGAGCTGATCCGGCTCAAGGTAACCGACTTCAGCCACAACTCCGGCACGGTCGCCATCCGCAAATCCAAGTCGAGCAAATCACGGCACATTCATCTGACCGAGGACGGAATCGCGTTCTTCCGATCGATCACCGCCGGCCGTGCCGGCACCGCCGTCTTGTTCGTCAAGGACAACGGCGAGCCATGGAAGAAGGATCACCAGAAGGATCCGATGCGTGTGGCCTGCGAGCGGGCAAAGGTGGACCCCCCGATGGGCTTCCACGGCCTCCGCCACACGTGGGCTTCCCATGCTGTCATGAATGGCGTGCCGCTGATGGTGGTCGCGAAGAACATGGGACATAGCGACACCCGGATGGTGGAAAAGCACTATGGCCATCTGGCACCGTCCTACGTCGCCGATGCCATCCGCGCCGGCGCGCCGCGTTTTGGAACGATCGACCAGGGCGCCGCGGTGCAAATCAGGTGACCAATTTCACGCAAGAATTGCGGAAATGGCAACCGCGCAGCAGCGCGATCAGGGCGCATTTGCGACGATGGGCTGACGATGAGCGCGCCGAAGAGGTCTGGAAGGCGGTCAGCAAAGCCGCGGGCATCAGTTTGACTGCTAACGAATTTGTCCGCTTTGTCGCTCATGCAGCAATGGAGTCGAGAGCGCTTCCCGTCCGGCTGGAAGACCACAAACATGAGATCGCGGCGACCAAAGCTGCGATCGGCAGCCATTTGCTGGATGCCCTCGCTTCCAACAGGCCCGTACCCGAGATTGCAGATATTCTTGAAGAGGGCGCCTGGCAGCTGAGGTTCAGAGAAAAGTTCTCGATGCTTGATGGTTATCCACAGGGGGCACGCAGTCGCCGCAAGAGTTCGCAATCGCGCCGAGCACTCAGCCTCACGCTGTCCGATTTTTTTAAGGAGCGATGCGGTAAGTGGATGGACAACGAGGTAGGCGTGCTCCTCGAGATCGCATTTGGACCCAGCGGCGACGATACATCCCAGGAAGCTCGCGACTATCGGCGATCGCGCGCTAATAAAGTGGGAGTTTGAGTCACCGATAGCGGGTTTGAACCTCCCTCACACCCAGTCCGCAAATCAATCCATCTTCGTCCAAGGTTCAACAAGCCACCTTGGATAGAAAACATGGACACCACGGTTCACGCCGGCCCGAAGCGCTCATTCCGCGTCGACGAGTTTGCCGCTCGCAACTCGATTTCGCGGGCCCAGGTATACGTTGAGATGAAGGAAGGGCGGCTCAACGCGCGCAAGGTCGGTAGCGCGACTCTCATCACCATCGAGGACGAAACCGCCTGGCTTGCTTCGCTGCCGGCGATGAAGCCGAGCGCAGCATGACCGAGACCGCCCGCTTCAATAGCAGGCGATCACGGCAGCAGCGATATCGGGAAGACGCCCTGGCAGGCCGTCTCGATGTAGCAAGTGATCCAGCCTTCGCAACGTCCCCGGGCGATCCACTCGCTGAGCCCCGCGTCGTTTTTCAAATGTGGAGAGGCCGGCAAAGAACCGAGTGCATCCGGCTCACGATTTCGCGCCTCAATGGAAAGGCGATCGGAGATCTGAGAATTTTCTTTGTGACGCCGACCGGACACATGCAGGCCTCAAAGAAGGGCGTCGCTTTTTCGATCGAAAAGTTACCGGACATCCGCAAGGCGCTGGAGAAGGCCGAAGTCATCGCCATCGAGCTCGACCTGATCGAGGCCGCGCCATGAACGCACGGGCCGAAGTCCCAAGCGGGAAGCCGCTGGCGGATACGATCTGGCAGATCGAAATCCGCGCGCTGATCCGTGCGTTTCTCGAATATGAACATCAATTCGAGTACCTCGCCGACGCAATTGATCCGCTGCAGGAATTTGCGGAACGGTCCGGGCTGGTCGCGGCGATAGGTCAGGACGAAGTCCAACGGCTCATTGCAGGGCCGTTCGCGCACTTTCGCGCCATCGTGGCCGCGGAAATCGAGGCCGAATTTGCCCCGACGCTGGCGCCCGATCTTCTCACCAACTACGCCGCGCAAACCGTAATGCGATGGGAGCTCGAGGACCCGCGCGACCGCTGGAAATGGACGGGTGAGCCGCGGCCATTAGAGACTCGCGTGGTGACCCAGCGCGAGCCGCAAGCGCCAGCAAAATCAACCGTCGATGCCTGTTTGCATGTGGCGAGGCTCGGCGACGTGGCGCGCCTCAAGGCGTGGCTCGACGACCACCGCAAAGATGCTCCGCAATTGCTCGAGATCTTGGAATCCATCCTATGCTGACACGCGCGGACTTGCCCGATCTCAAGCGCGCTTTCGTTGCGGACAATGAGCCCCCGATCGACGACACGCTTATGCCAACCGAAATTCCGGAAAGCGCCGACGGCGAGCCCGTCTTTTACGTAGATCCGACGCCGCGCGCGGCAACCGTGGCGCCAGCGCTCGGCGAGTGGGATGCCGGTGACTTTGTCGACATGCCGCGGCCCCGGGAATGGCTGCTCGGAAATCAATTCTGCCGCGGCTTCCTGTCCGGCCTGCTCGCCCCCGGCGCCACCGGTAAGACCGCTCTGCGGACCCTGCAATATCTCGCACTCGCTACCGGGCGACCGCTGACCGGACAGCATGTGTTCAAGCGCTGCCGGGTGCTCCTGCTGAGCCTGGAGGACGATGACAACGAGCTCCGCCGCCGGCTGGCCGCCGCGCGCATCCACCACGACATCTCGGCCGACGACCTCAAGGGCTGGCTGTTCTGCGCCACCCCGAAGGGGATCAGGTTCGCGGACATGAAGGACGGCGGGATGGGCCGGGGCCCGCTGGAGGCGATGCTGCGCCAGGTGATCGCCGAGCGGCGGATCGACATCGTCGGGCTCGACCCGTTCGTCAAGCTCCACGGCATGGACGAGAACAGCAACACCGCGATGAACTTTGTCAGCGAGCTCTTGGTAAAGCTGGCGATCGACCTGAATATCGCGGTCGACGTGCCGCACCACACGAAGAAGGGGCTGCAGACCGCCGGCGATGCAGATGCCGGCCGCGGCGCCAGCGCCGCCCGGGATGCCGGGCGCCTGATGTATACCCTCACCCGGATGAGCGACCAGGAGGGCGAGACGTTCGGCATCCCCGCCGAGGAGCGCCGCCTGTTCGTCCGCCTGGACAGCTCCAAGGTCAACATCGCGCCGCCATCGGGTGAAGCGACTTGGTTCAAGCTGATCGGCGTCCGGCTCGAGAACGGCACCTCGGACTATCCCCAGGGCGACGAGGTGCAGACCGTGATCCCATGGCACCCACCGAAGACATGGGACGGCATCACCGCAGCCCAGCTCAACGCCGCCCTTGATGAGATCGAGGCCGGCCTGCCGAACGGCCAGCGCTATTCGGACGCGAGCTCGGCCACGTCCCGGGCGGCATGGCCGGTGGTGCAGAAGCACTGCCGGGACCGCACCGAGCGCCAATGCCGTGACATTTTGCGCACCTGGATCAGGAACGGTGTGACCACCATCGAGGAGTACGACGACCCCGTCGATCGCAAGCCTCGCAAGGGCCTCCGCGTCTGCCACGGAAAGCGCCCATCATGACGCGCGCCAATGCCCAAAAAGCAATGGAGCACCATTGGCGCAAACCGGTCTGCTCCACCAATGGAAAACCGGTACCCATGGGGCTGTCGCTGGAGCACGCGGCAACGCCCCCTCATGTGCTGGCGCACCAATGGAGCAGGGTCACACGCGCGCATCCATCCACAACCCGCTCTTGCACGGCAGCGCTCTGCCTTCGGCGACGCTCGCCGCGCACCGCTGGACAGCATGCCGAACAGGTCACGAAATGGGGCCGTGATACGTGTCGTGAGCTCGCAAGAGGCGATGCAGAAGTTTGCAGCGCTGCGCGGGCGGCTGCGATCCGTCGACGGGGCAGGGTGCGTGCTCGCGCCATTGGACACCGGCCTGGTGCCATCGTGTGGCGAGTGAACGTAATCGCCACCGACACAAGGTGGAGAGCATGGACTCGCATAGACGCGGAAAGACGGGAATTGCAGGCCTATTTGCAATCGACGAGCAAATCATGTCCAACATCTGGCCAATAAGCGGGCTCGTCGGAAGGGTTTTCGCGCGCGATGCTAACCAGGTCTTTCACTCTGCTTGGATCAGTCGGCGCCCGCGCACGAGCACGCGATCCGCACGCGCGAGGCCATGGGGCACCCTCCGTTTTCGAGCGCGGCCATATGGCGAGACCGGGGGTAAATCTGGCCGCCGATGGGGACGCTCCTATCTCGCCCTCGCGCCTCACCCTCAAATCGCCTGACGGTCACCCTGGGAAATTTCCCAGTTGCCAAAATTCCGGAGCCTGCTGATGCCTGAAGCCGCCGCACAGATCGAGCAACCGCAGGGCACCAACAGCCCCTTCCATCAGCCGCTCGCACCTCCAGGCCCGGGCTCGGCGCGCCCCGCCGACAAGGAGTCGCTAGAGCTTGCCCACATGACCGCAGGCGAGCGCGTGGCGCATGAGCGCTCACAGCTTTCGTTTGACGATCGGAGCGATCCCAGCCGGTTCATCCACACGCGCAACCCGGACGGCTCGACGTCGATCAAGGATCGCACCGACGGGACCGCCCAGCCGACCGATCGCGCGACCGCGGCCGCCACGGATGGCAGCCAGCCGGTGGTCGAGGGCGACAAGCTGGTGCTCGGCGAACTGACGCTGACGCACGAAGAGGCCCGCGAGTTGATGGTGGCGAAGGCCGCCGCCGATTTGCGCAAGGCGAGCCTGCCGCCCACCCCGGCCGATTACGAGGCGAAGCTACCAGAGAATTTAGAGCTTCCGGCCGGCGTCAAATTTGAGATCGACCAGTCGGACCCGTTATTGCACGACGCCCGCGCATGGGCTCATTCGCGGGGCTTTTCCCAAGAAGACTTTTCGTCGCTCGTCGCCCTTTACGCCTCGGCCAAGGGGCGCGAACAGGCCTTGTTCAACACTGCGGCGGCGGCCGAGGTCGCCAAACTGGGCGTGAACGGCGCGCAGCGGGTGACGGCGGTTGAGCAATTTCTCCGTGGCATGGTCGGCAACGATCTTGGCAGCGCGATGCGGGGCATGCTGGTGACCCAGAAGATCGTCGCGGGCTTTGAGCGGCTGATGGGCAAATTCCAGAGCCAGGGCGCCGCGACGTTCTCGCAGGCCCACCGCGAGCCGGGCAACTCCGGCGGCCGCGTCTCGGATGAGCAGTACGCGACAATGACCCCCGCGCAGCGCCTCGATTACGCTCGCTCGTTCGACCAGCGTCAATTTTCCGCCGGCGGGCGGTAGCCTATGGCGCTGTTCACGCTGACGATCAACAATTTCGGAACTGCGCTTGATCGGCAGGTTCACGAGGTCGAGCGCGTGCAGCGATACCTTCTTCAGGCCGCGCAGGACGTGCGGTCGAGCGGCGGCAGGAAGACCAGTGGCAATATCCTCGACGCAGGGGCCGTTGTGGGCTCTTGGACGCTGACACCACAAGCATCGACCTGAACGACGGAGGCATGATCGTGCAAGATTCCGCGCCAAAAACCGGGTCTCACATTTCGCAAGCGATCCGGGACAAGCTGCCGACGATGGCGCCGAAGATTGCAGAAGGCGTGCGCCGCGTCGCCGATCAGGCGCCGCAGGTCTATCAGCCGACCTTGACCGAGCAGCGCGTCCCATGAACCGCACCGGTAGCAAAGAGCCCGGCTGCGCGCTGTGCTGGGTCGACAGCGGCATTTGGTCCAAGCCCGTCCGTGGCTGGGATGGCGTGCCGATCTGCCGCGAGCATGTCGCGCAGAGCATCGCGCAGGCGAACGGCGTGCCCGTGATCGCCTGCACCGTCGATCCATCGAGTCAGTCCCAAGCGCTTCACTGAGGTGGGCATGATCAAGAGCTATTCGGAGCTAATCGCCGGCATCAACGCACAGCGCGAGGCCCTCGGCGTCCGCATGCAGGACTTCGATCAGCTCGCCGGATTTGCTGATGGGCTCAGCGGCAAGGTGTTCGGGCCAGCCATGGTCAAGCGGCTCGGATCGGAAAAATTGTTCGATGCTCTCCGTGCGGCTGGCCTTGCGATCCGCCTAGTGGAAGATCCAGAGCAGATTGAGCGGATGAAGCGACGCATTGATGAAACCTGCATTCCACGGCAGGCGATGCAAGCGCGCCCGAACAACCATGCCAACATCGACAGCAAGACAATCGAGCGCGTCCTTTCCTATCTCACGCAACCCAAGCACGGCGGCATTTTACGGCTGAAGCGCGCTATTGCGGAATATCGATCAAACGCAGCTCGGCTTGGAGCTATCACGACGAATCGAAAGCGCCGCTGTGAAAGGCCTAGTTTGCCGGCCACGCCGATCATGAGGATCTCCAAGTATGGCTGATGACCAGCGCGGTACGAAAGAGAGCGCTCGATCGCTCTCGCCCAACATGGAGAAGCAGAAGCCCATCTCCGGCAGGGTGCGCGAGGCGATTGCCAGCATGGTCACTGGCGAGAGCAAAAACATCACGGCCGCAGCGATCAAGGTCGGCCTTACCCGCGAGCACCTCAGCCGCGAGCTCAGCAAGCCGCATATCGCCGCTTTCATGCATCAGAAGGTGCAGCGCAATCTTGCCATTGCCGCGACGCGTGCCGGCGCCGCCAAGGTCGAGTTGCTCGACTGCGACAATGCCATGGTCCGCGACCGCGCCAGCTCCTTTGTGCTGGGGCTTGCTGGTATCCAGCCGGCCAGCCAGCCAAGTGTCAACGTCAACATCGAGGTCCGGGCCGGCTACGTGATCGACCTATCGGACGATCCAGCGCCGGCACCGAAGGTGATTGATTATGTCTGAAAAGCCCAAGCCGATCTCAAAGAAGATCAGGGCGGCGATCGAGGCTCTGGTCGAGGGCGAGAACATCACCGCAGCCGCCGCAACCGCGGGCCTCAGCCGCTCGCACCTGTCACGCGAGCTCGGACGGCCGCACATCGCGGCGCTGCTGCGTCAGAAGGTCGAGCGAAACCTCGCCATCAACGCCGCCAAGGCCGGCGTGACGAAGGTCAACTTGCTCGATTCCTCGAACGAGATGGTTCGCGATCGGGCCTCGAGCTTCATCCTAAGCCTCGCCGGAATCAAGCCCGACGTCGACCCAGGCAGCCGCCAGACCGCTCAGCTTCCCGGCCTGCAGATCGTGATCGTTCAGCCGCCCGGCATCACAGGCCAGCCCCGCGTCATCGGGCCGGAGCCGGTGCGGCAGATCGAGAACGAGCCAAATCACGTGGGCTCGAAGTAAGCCGATTGACGTCACGCCTTGAGCAGTGCGTTGCGATCCCCTCCTATTGAATCATTCTCCTGCGCATCTGTTCGCTCGGAAGGCGACATAGCGCAGGCGACCGTTTCCCAATCCACGGGCGTCCGGCGATCAATTTGATCACCCCTTGCTGCGCGGGCCTTCCGGCCGGACGCTCGTGGAGGCTTGGCCGTGTCGGAAACATCGAATTGGAAGCCCGTAAATCAGGCGCCTCAAGGCATGGGGCCAGTGTTGCTGCGCGCCGGCGGCGGGACGCTTGAGCCCGCCTTCGTTGGCTACCAGCGCGAAGACGGCCGATGGTTAGACCAGGAGAACCGCGAGGTTCATCCGTGCTACTTCGCGCAAATCCCGATCTTCGATTGCGAAGATGGAGTGGCAGCATGATCGTGCTCCGTCGCATCCTCTTCGCCGCGGCGCTGCTGGTCAGCGCAATCCCCGCATTCGCACAGGCTCCGTCGCCGGTCCCGGCATTGCCGGACAGCGAACGGCGGACGTCCTACACGATCAGCGGGACGACTTGCGCATGCAACGTCAACTTCGCACTCTATGGCGACAGCACCGACTATCAGAATTGGGTCGAGGTCTTTCTCAACGGCGTGCAGGTCAGCTACAATGACAGCACGTTTGGCTGGACACTGACGAGCCCAAGCGGGTCTCTTGCCAACCTTGCGCGCCCGATCACCGACGCGATCATCACCTTCACCAACGCGCAGACCGGCACCGTGCAGATTGTCGGTGCTCGGCGGCCGCGCCGGACCGCGCAATTCACCGAGAACCGTGGCGTTGCGGCGCGCGATTTCAACCAGGCGCTGACCGATATCATCGCGCAGAACCGCGAGACCTGGGACAAGATCAGCGACGTAACCGGCCGCTCGATCGTCGCGGTGCCGGGCGAAACTTTGAGCGTCCTGCCGCCCGCGGGAACCAGGGCAAGCCAGTTGCTCGGTTTTGATAGCGGCGGCAACGTAGCGCTCTACAGCGCGCAATTGCCCGCGATCAATCAAACGGCCAACACCTTCTATGCAGGCCCTGCAACCGGATCTCCAGCCGCGGCAAGTTTTCGTGCGCTGGTCGGCGCTGATCTGCCTGCGCCCGGCGCATCGTCTTTCGGAGGTGTGAGAAGTTCGACCTGTTCGACGAGCAACTGGTTCAGCAGCCTTTCCACCGGCGGCGTCTTCGGATGCACGCAACCAAACTTTTCCGATCTGCTCGGCACGGCATCGACCGCCCAGATCGCGGCAAGTGCCGTCACGAACGCCAAGCTGGCAAACATGAACGCGTATACCCTCAAGGGCAACGCGACTGGTTCGGCCGCGACTCCGACCGACATCGACGTGACGGCTTTGACATTGAAGGCGTCGCCGGTTTCGGGCGATATCGTCCTCATTCAGGATTCCGCAGCCAGCAACGCATTCAAGAAAACGACTGTTGGCGCTCTGTCTTCCGCCGGCAGCGTTGCGTCGATCGATAGCGCCACCGGTGCCTTCACGACGGCAAACGGAATCACAAGCGCAGGCAACGTCATCGCCTTGACGGCTGCTCGTCGCACGCTCCCAACCACTCAGGTGTTTACGACTGGATCCGGCACTTACACGACGCCGGCCAACGTGCTCTGGATCGAAGTGAAGATGTGCGGTGGTGGCGCGGGCGGTTCCGGCTCGGGGAGCACGGGTGCCACCTTCGGAACCAGTGGCGGTGACTCGACCTTCAGCACGTTTACGGCTTCAAAAGGAAGCGCGCCTGGGTCCCAGACGTCGGCCGGGGCCGGCGGTACTGCAACTGGCGGATATCTGAATCAAACCGGTGGAAGCGGCGGCGCTGGCAGCGGCTCTACGTCGCCCAACCCTGGAGGCGGCGGTGGTGTGTCCGCATTTGGCGGAGCTGGCGCATCAGGCGTCGCGGGCGCGGGAACGGGCGGCTCGGCGGCAACAAATAGTTGCTCCGGTGGTGGCGGTGGCGGTGTCAACACCACAGCGAACGGCGGTGCTGGTGGTGGTGCGGGCGGCTATCTGGAGGGCATCATAGGCAGCCCGTCCGCATCGTACTCCTATTCGGTTGGTGCAGCCGGGTCGGGCGGCTCTGCCGGTACTGGTGGCTCTCCTGGCGGCGGCGGCGGCGCTGGCCGCATCGTGGTCATTGAGCACTACGGTACCTAATTGCGACGTCGCCGCGGGTCATCGGCCGGGAGTCGCTGCGGCAGATCGAGCAAGCCGATCCTTATCACAGATGAAGCAGGGCGATCGCGATGCCCACGAGTGTTGCGATCAATGCGGCAATTGCAACGTAATATGTGCGTTGAGTGTAATTAAAGCTGCGCTCCGTGTAGTTAAAGGTGCGCTGCGTCAGATCGTATGCGGCAGCTTCCCGAGCCTCTCGTTTTTCATCTTGTTCGCGAAGCCACGCACGGATGATTTGCTTGCGATCTTCTCCGCCAGTTGCAAGGCCGCCACCGGTGTTCATGTCGTCGCGAACGGCTCGCTCGCCAATGCGGTCGAGATCCGCGCGCAAAATAGCTTTCCAGTCCTGATTTGCCATATCAGCGAAACGAGCCCCAAAGAATAGCGAGCACCAGCAGCACGAGCATACAGATGATCGTGCGGCGACCGATACGATTCAAGGCACGATCTGCACACGCGCGGGCGTCCGATCCCGGACGTCAATTTGGTTTCGCACGTAGACGACTACATATCCATCCCTAACGTAAACCTTTGGCGTCCCGAATGCGACATAGAGCAGGCCGATCATGGTGACAACATTGGCGGCGCCGCCGCGCCGAGCATGCACGCTAGCGGCGAGACGTTGCGGAATCCAAGGCTTGAGCGCCATTGTGCACCATCCTGTCTTATTGAAGTCCCGCTCGACTTTCTTCCAAGCAACGGGCACGCGTCTTATCTAAGACTTCGCTGATATCGTTGCCCAGCGCGCGAGGAAGGCTGCAATCTGGTGAAGCACTTCGCTCAGAATATACCTGATCACACGTCGACTTTGCGGTGCCCTGGGCCAGACAGTCCTTGTAATCTTTGGCTGTCTTTTCTGAAATTCGCCTGCAAGCTTGCGTCCAATTGGCAGAGTAATTGGCCTCCGCGTTGCTAACACAAGTGCGATATCGGCGTTGAACCGCTTCCCTGGCGGCTGCCAGCCGTTCGTCTGCTTCCTGTTTCTCAGCAGCGGCTCGAGCTTCAGATTCTTGTCGCGCAGCCGTGAGCCTGGCTTGTTCTGCTTGTCTTGCGTACTCGGCCCGCGCCGCTTCTAACTTTCTATCACGATCGAGTTGAGCGTCACGGGCTGGAAGATAAGCGGAATAGTAGTAGCCCACGCTTCCTGATGCTCCCAGCAGCGATATTGCAAGACAGATCTTTAGAAGTGTCCGGCAACCGCCCGGCGAGCGCAAGTGCGCCGGAGTCAGAGCTTTTTCTGCGCTATTGCTTGGCAGGGTCTGCAGGCGGCGCTGGCGGAGCGGGAACAATTGCCGCCTGAGTTCGCGGTTTTGGCTTCGTGCGGGGTTTCGGTTGGGCCTGCGGCTGTTGCGGCTCGGGCTCGGGCTCGGGTTGGGCCCCAGGCGCGGCGGCCTCGCCACCAGGCCTAGCCTGGAATTGGATGTTGCACTTCTTAGCGATTGAGGCTTGCTCGATGGCGACCAACTGCCCTTTCATCTGGGCAAGTTCCGCAGCCGTCTGTTTGTCGCCCCCGACGAGAAAAGCTGCCGGCCAGAAGATTACGACCGCAGCGGTCGTGGCGACAACGTCCTTTGTGCGCTGACTATCCTGAGCTCCGGATAGGGCCGCGGCGCGAGCCGAAACCGCCTGCGCTTCCATCGCGAGCTGTTGGCAATTGTAAGTCTGATACATCACCGGCGACACATAGGTCGCGCTGATGTCGGATGACGATGACGCACAGCCAGCCAGAGTGGCGCTAAACGCCACGATTACGAAATTGCGCATAAAAATAGGCCCCCGGCCAATCACTAAAATGCCATCCAATCGCAACCAAGGCGCGAGATCAATTGCACTTTCGCCGGTCCAGTAAAACTACTGATTGTGCGGTGCGAAGCGGAGGAAGCCGAAGCCCGAAGGGGGGCGACCCGCAGGCAGCTGACCTAGGCAGGCGCAAGACCGCAATAGTTTCCGCATCGCTCAAGGCCCACTTGACTGACTCTGCGACGTCTTAAAACGCCTCAATTGGCTTTTGCCCTCAGCCCGATCTCGACCAGCCGGCGGATGGCCTCGGAGCGCGTCGGAGTGTCCGCCTGGGTGCCGGCCCATTTGTCGACTGCAGCGCCGACCTCCGGCGACAGGCGTACGGCTGAGACCGGATAGACTCCGCCTGCCTTCTTCGGACGACCGCGGGATTTTTTGTTTACGGAAATTGATTTCTTCATGTTTTCAGTTTACAGAAAATCGAGCCGAAACGGAAGTTGCAATTCCGTTCGGCTCTAACCTCGATCACAGAAGGGTAATTCAAGATGACCGAAGCTGACAGCGTGCATAGCACGCCACGGGCAAACTCGCCCATAGAATGCCTAACCGAGTCCGTGGATTCGGTTTCCTCCCAGGCCGATATCCGACAGCGGGCGACCGCAATGTCTTTCGGCGACCTCGCCAGACTCAGGGAGGAGGCATCTGCCGAAATCGAGTGGCTGATCGCCTTCCTCGACTGCACCGAGTCCGACCCGGACCTTGAGCCGGACGATTTTGGCATCGCCGATCTAGACGGCCTCGTCGAGCAGGTCGGTTCGCAGGACTGGCGGCAGGGAGGGATAGCATGAGCAACATCATTGACCTGACGGCGATGCGAGCAGCACGCGATCTGCCGCCAGAAAACGACCGTTCTTTTGAGTTATCGGTGGGCCCGCGCCAGCTGCCGGTTACCGGTAGCAAGCGACGGCGCAGCGCGACCAGCATGCACACCTTCGTGTTTCGGAGCTATGAGCTGATCATAACCTCGCCTGAGGCCGACCTGGTGCGGGATGTTCGATGCGACGTCCACAAGGCCCGGACCAAGCTCCGCAAGATCCGCGAGCAGATGGATGCCGATCGGAAGCACGCCGCGGCCCGGGCGGACCTGCTCACGAAAGCGGAAGCGAAGCTGAGCGCTGCGATCGCGCAGGCCTTTGGCTCGGTGGAGGGCTGAACATGGCTGGCATTGATCTGACAAAGCGGCAACGGGACGTCTGCGAGCTGGTCGCAGAAGGTTTGCGCAGCAAACAGATTGCTCGGAAGCCCGGCATCGGCGCACCGTGCAATCGCACCGCCTGGAGGCTTATCGCAGGCTAGACGTTCATAATGGCGTACAGCTGATGAAGCGGCTCCTGGAGCACCGCGCATGAGGCGCCGCCGCAGACTGATACGAAGCGCGACCGGCAGCGGCTGATGACGCACCGCCGGCGGCTGAAGCGTTAGACGACGCAAAAGGCCGCAGTGGACCCCACTGCGGCCCGCGCTGGATGTGAAAACGAACCAGGCAGAAACGATCAACGTGAAATCGCCGGTACTGAGATCGTGCGTCTGTTCCTGAGCGGACGCAACTGAAACGGGTGCATTTGCCGAGTTTTACAACCGCCAAACCGACTCCGTTAACGGCATCTTAATCTGTATCCGTGATTGTACGGTGCACTTTTTAATTGCCCAAATTTTTTCATGCAACTCATAGCGACGCGAAAATATTCGTTCATCGCTGTTCAGTCGCTCACTGAACGTCAGGCGTGCGACAGCCTTTTCAGAACGGCCGAAAACGAGTTCGTCTTACATATGAATTCCGACGAAGTCGCCGACGAAGAGCGGTTGGTCTGGTTGGACAGCCGAGCGGCGCTGCTTTGGATTAACCAAACGCCTGACGAATATGGAATGAATTGGGAGTGACCCCTAGTGGTCGAAACCAGAAGAGCGCCCCGCTATCGCGTTTCGAAGCCGGCGCAGATCCAGTATGGCGCTAAGAAGACGGCCTGCGTTGTTCGTGATCTTTCCGTTACGGGTGCCGCTCTACAGCTTTCCGATGGAAGTGCAACGGTCCCCGTGGCGTTCACGCTGCTCGTTCCTGAAGACAATTTGACGCTGCCATGCCGAGTAGTCTGGCGAGCTCCTTTCAAGATCGGCGTAACTTTCGACTTGTCTTAGAGCGCCTCCAGCCGGGCGAAGTCTTACTCCAGCTGCCGGCCTGGCGGGGAGGATATAAAGCGGCCCGCCGGTTCACGCTGGCGGGCTCTCCTCGACCTAGCCGCAGTTATTACACCTCGCAGTTGTCTTGCGGATTATCTCTTCATGCACGCCACCACATATGGATATAGTCCGCCAGCCATACCTTGGGGGGTCAGCCCCATCTTTCGACCCTCTTCCTCGCAACGCTGGCGCTTGGCGGCAAGGGAAGAATGATTCTGAGTGGCACATTCGAGCCGCATCTTGCTCTCGGGGAGCTGACTGCAGTAATCGGCCAGAGCTTTTGAGCCTACAGAACCCAGCAAAAGAACAATCAGTGCAACCTTTCGAAACATATTTGATCCCCAATATGTGAAAAGGAATGCCCTCATCGAACCGCAACCTTGACGCGATGGGAAGGGCGTTCGGTGATGAGTCGCTATCGGTACCCCATGGCTGGGACCACCGGCTTATTCCAGTTGAAGTCGGGCCGAACGTCAGCGCCGCGATATCCGCACGCCTGGCAGACAAAGCGCGGCTCGAGATCGGATAGCCGGAGCTCATCTGACCAACGGTCAGCGTCCAGGGCAACGTGATGGCCGCAATGGCAGTAGACCAAAACGCCGCGCAATCCCATGGCGCGCATCTCGCCGAAGGTGATTTTCATCGGCCGGCCGTCGGCGTGCGTCGGCGTGTGGCGTTTCTGGCGTGGCATGCCGCCATCGAAGCGCGGCGCGGGCTAGAGTCAAATTGTCGATTACTGGTGGTTCGGAGGGTGCGAGAACCACTGAGCGTCGTGGGGGTCTCTTTTCGAGCTATACATTTCCGAACATTTCTGGCTGTGTCCGTCGAATAGTTCAACCAAGTACATTGGGACGATCCGCTCATGGGTTTTCTACAAAGATTGCGCAGAAGGCTTTTCCCGCCTCAAGAGGTGATTGAAGGCTACCAAAACGAACAGCTGATAGAGACCATCTATCAGAAGACCGTTGCCTTTCAGCCAGCGGGCGATTGGCCGCTCGTCGCGAATTTGACGGCAGTGCTTGATTTCGGGGGTGGGGCCGGCATTCACTATAAGCTAGCGCGGCAGCAGTCTCCTGCAATTCGATGGGCCGTTGTCGAGACGCCAGCAATGGTGCGACGGGCTAGTGATTTAGCGACGAACCAGTTGATGTTCTTCGACGACATTCAGAAGGCTGCTAATTGGCTTGGGAGCATTGACCTAATGCATTCGAACGGCGCGATCCAATATGTCGACGATGCAATCGAAACTGTGAAGACACTTTGCGCAGTGCGGCCGGCCAAGATGGTGTGGTATCGCGTTCCGATCGGCGAAGTTGCGAGGGCAGAAATACAGACATCGTTGCTCAGCAATAATGGCCCGGGCCAGCTAGCAACGGGTACTGACAAACGGGTCAAGTTCAAGCGCCACTGGATTCCAGGAGAAGCTTTTGTTGCAGCTCACCAGGGATACCTCTTGAGCGAGAGCGCAGCGGATCCTCGCGAGCGGGGCACTCAACAATTCACCTTTGTACGTTCCGGCGTTTGACCTCAGAAGTGCTCCCAGTTTCGAATGCTGGAGCTCGGCCTACGGGGTCAACGCAATTACCTTGAGTGGGGTCACAGCCAAGATTTCACGGCAGGTGTGGCCAGTTGGCTGAGGAGGTTGAAATACCGGAGCCCAATATCGGCGGGTCCAATCGTTGTCGAGCAAGCCGTTCGGAGAGATATTCCGCCAATCCGTCGCATGTCGGACCGCAGCGAGATCCAACATATCGACCTCGTATACGAGATGCGTGTGGAGGTTTTGAGCCTGCTTATAGAAATGCGCCTCTCCTAGATCGTCGAAGAAAAATGAACAATCCAACCTTGAGGGCAGTGCTGGGAAGCCCCTTAACCGCTGATCCTCAAGGGCAACTTCGAATACGGCTCGTCCATGCTGCCAGCCCAGTTGCCGAATGATGCGTCCCCAATTGCCGGGCAGGATGACAGCGCCGGCTTGGAGCATCGCTCCGCTCACATGAAAAAACGGCATATGCAGGCGTCGTCCCTCGAATCGAAACCGAGGATTGGAGCTTAGGCATTGCACCCGTAATACGATAGGAGTCAGATGGGCCGCATGGGGCGACATCGGCACGATATCGACGAGCTCGCCCGTTCACTCCGACCTTTGAGCAGCAATGCACCGCCGCAGCCGCTCGTATCGGGCCGCCATAGCAATGAGACTGTCTCGGGCGAGGGCGAGATCGGCATCGCCGGCCCATTCCAAGCAAACGCGCTCCAACTCCACCAGCTCGGCCACCTGGCGCTGCCTGCGCGTCCACACGCGTATATTGGCCATCCGTTGGACACGGCAGCGGAGCAGGGCGCTAAGTGATTGATTTTTATGGCGCTCCCTAGCGGAATCGAACCGCTCTCTCCACCGTGAAAGGGTGGCGTCCTAACCGATAGACGAAGGGAGCAAACGCAAGGCCACGCCGCATGTGGCGGCAGGCCCGCTGGCCGGTCCGAGTCGTGCCCGGCGGCTTGCAGCGGGCGAACGTATAGTGGCCTTTGCGCCGGTCGGCAAGCCGTTCCGGAACGCTCTTTCGGGGCGCGCGGATAGCCAGCCCCCGGGTTCGTTCGGGTCGCAATTGCAACGGTTTCTTAGGGTTCCCTGGGCTAGCGCTGGCAAGGGAGATTTTTCGCCGATGCCACCGCCCAAGAAGCGCGCAGCCCGCAAGCTGCTGTCGCAGCACGCCTGGATCACGCTCGACGGCGGATTCGCGGCGCGGCATTGCCTGGTCCAGGATATCTCGGCCTCGGGCGCCAGGATCACGCTGGACGAGGATGCGAGCCAGCTTCCGGGCGTGATCCGGATGGCCTTTGCGCGGGACGCGCGGACCGGGCGGAGCTGCCAGGTGGTCTGGCGCCGCGGCAAGTCGGCCGGCGTCCGGTTCCTCTGATCGCCGCCGGATGGCGCCTGCCGCCGCTCCGGGCTACAAGGCGCGCATGCGCAACCTTGTCCTCGTCCTGATCTCGTTCGCCGTCGTCTCCGCCGCCGGGGCCGAGACCTTGCGCCTTCCGCCCGCCGAGCAGCCGCAGCAATCCGGCAAGACCCTGCCGCTGAAGGGCGCCACCGCCGGGGCCAATGGTTGCGCCGCCTATGGCCGGGGCTTCATGATGGTCGAGGGCACCTGCGTGAAGATCGGCGGCTCGGCCCGAATTGGCACCGCGATCGGCCGCTAAGGCCCGATGCCTTCGGACCTGTCGCGCGACCTGCCGCGGCCCTGCAGAACAAAACCCGAGAAAACAACCCCATGCACAGTAGCGGCCGGGTCCGGGCAGTTTTGCGCGCGGACGGCGATTCCGCACGCTTTCACAGGGCCTTAGGCCGCCTCAGCGGTTCACGACATCGGCGGCGCCACGTGCTGCGCAAATCCGGGCCGCTTGCCGAGCTCGGCGAGCCACCGCGTCAGGTGCGGCTGCGCCGGACGGGTGATCCCCTCGACCCCCAGCCAGCGCCGCGCGTAGGCGCCGACGGCGATATCGGCCAGCGTGAACGCATCGCCCTCCATGAAGCGGCGTGAGGCGAGATGGTGATCGGCGATCGCCCAGACCTCGGCGGCCGCGTCGGCATCCTGCTGGATCTTGATCATGTCGCGCTCGGCGGGCGGCGTGCGCACGAGGGCCCAGAACACCGGGCGGTCGACCGGCTGCACCATCGACAGCGTCCAGTCGAGCCAGCGATCGACGCCGGCGCGCAGTTTGGGCGCCTCGGGATAGACAGGCGTGCCGCGACCATGCGCAAGGCAGAGATAGCGCATGATGGAGTTGGACTCCCACAGCGCGAAGTCGCCCTCGACCAGCGTCGGCACCCGCGCATTGGGGTTCATGGCGAGGTAGCCGGGCTCGCGGGTCTTGCCGTAAGCCATGCCGGCATCGATGCGCTGATAGGGCAGGCCAAGCTCAGTGAGGCACCAAAGCACCTTCTGCACGTTGACCGAATTGGCGCGGCCCCAGATCGTGATCTGTGTGTCCGGCATAGGCTCCTCCCGCGGCGTTATCGTTGTCGTAGGTGCCGTAGCCCTGAGGGAGCGCAGCGCAATCCGGGTTCTATCCGCATGGTGAGACCGCCCCGGATTACGCTGCGCTCCATCCGCGCTACAGGCGACCGATGCCGCGGGTGATAGCGGAATTCCGCGCGCGCAGCGACGGCAATCGCCGCGCGGCCCTCATGCAAAAAGCTCCGCTCAGGACGAGCGGAGCTTTCATGGCAGGCCACCGGCTGCGCGACATCAGCAAAATGCGTTTACGCTGGCGACAAACGCTAATGCGTTTGCGCCGATATCAACGGCCGAAGAACAGCCACAGCAGAATGATCACCGGAATCGGCACGCCCAGCAGCCACAACAATAATCCGCGTCCCATTGTTTTCTCCTCCAATTGCATTGTCGGAGGGCCAACGCCGGCCGCGGGAGCTTGTTCCTGCGGAAACGGCCTTACCAATGGCCGGTGTTGGGCATCGACGCCCACGGCTCGGCCGGCGCCTTCGGCTCGCCCTTCTGCAACAGCTCGATCGAGTGCAGATCGGGCGAGCGGACGAAGGCCATGTTGCCGTCGCGCGGCGGCCGGTTGATGGTGACGCCGGCCTTCATCAGCTTCTCGCAGGTGGCGTAGATGTCGTCGACCTCATAGGCGAGATGGCCGAAGAAGCGGTCCTCGCCATAGGTCTCCTCGTCCCAGTTGTAGGTGAGCTCGACCAGCGGCGCGCCGCGCGTCTTGGGCTGGTCTTCGAGCGCGTCGAGATCGTCCGACGCGCACAGGAACACGAGCGTGAAGCGCCCCTTGTCGTTCTCGATCCGCCGCACTTCCTTCAGCCCCAGCGCATCCTGGTAAAACTTCAGCGCGACATCGAGATTGCGCACGCGCAGCATGGTGTGGAGATATCGCATGGTTGTTGCTCCCTGATACGGATGGGGTTTTGCTTTGGGCCGGAACGGCGGGGGGAGAGATAGCAGGAAAGTCGGGGGAGGGGCAGGGGGACGTGAGGAAGGTTTGGCTTTGGCTTGATACGGACGAGGTCCACCCGATGTTCGACAGTTGGTTGCATTGAGACTTCGTTTGCTGCTCCGCCACATCGAACGCGCGAGCAATTGACGGGCCGGTTTCAGAAGCCTGCCAAGCCAGATCAGAGGCGTGTCGCCGATCTTCCCTAGAGTTCGCCGAGGGTTCCGTTGCGGCAAAATTTGTCTAAGCGGGAAAACTCGGCAACGGCGTCTGCGTTGTCAGACCAATGGGAGATGTCATAGGAGGAGAGGAAATGAGCAATTTCCCAATTTCCACTATATTCAGCGCCGGTCTGTTCGCGCTTCTCGTTTTTGGCTTGATCACATCGAACGTTTGGAAAAGCGAAGGCTTGGACGCAGCCCCTATTCGCAGAATGTGCGAAGCGCAAAACATAACCGATGTCCAAATTCACGAATGCACGATCAGGCAAAAAATGCAGGACGCCGTCGTGGCACGATTGAATCAAAGGTGAGCCCGGACTCGCGGTGACATGAGTTACAGCGCGCTCAATTCGCGCCTTCTCGTGGGCGATCGCGCCGTGCACATGCGCGTGAGGGTGGCCGTTGCGGGAAGTAAACCAGCCGGGCGCGACCGAAGCCGCAAGACCAGCAGGATGGCGACGAGTGCAATGGCATCGTAATGCGAAGGGCTAGTGATGTGCCTTAGGGGTGTATAAGCCTCGGTTGGCACGGACAGCATGAGCAAAAGCCTGTAGGGTCAGCGCTTATTTCAATCTAGGCGCCCATATGGCTACTTTTTTCAACGAACATTTCGGCGTAACGACCGACCAGGTCGACAACTACGGGGCTTTTAACGTCTCGCTGATCAATGACCTGCCATTGTTCATTGACCCTTTCTTGCTTTTCAACAGCAGCAAGCCGGAATACCAGAAACTACACGGCGAAATTCTGCGATACATGATTTTCCTGCGTGACAAAGTCACTGGGGGTGAAATCAGCCCCGACCTCGTCAAGTCGTGGTTCATGTTTCCAGAAGTGAAGCAAAACTGGTTGGGCTTCTCGCTCCATGGCAATGGCGGTAGCGGTCTGGGGAAGGATTTCGCCGAAGCCCTGATCCAAAATCTCGGCAAGCTATTTGCCGATTTCGGAGCAGAAAAGATCACCAAGAGCAGTCACATCGAAAGGTGTGCTTGATCCGTAGCGGTGTCGGCCGCGACATGATTAGCGATTTCACGACCAACCTACTGAAGGACTACCTCTGTCGGTATACGGAGAAGTTTGCCGTCGATCACATCGACGTCGGCCTTCGTAAGCGCCTTCCGATCAACAAGGCGCTCTTCAATTACGATACCGAAAATTGGGAGAGGGGAACCTACGACCTTCCACATGCCAACGGCGATTTCGTACTGCTTACGCCAAAGGACATGCTCACTCGGGATGAGAACTGGATCAATCGAACTGACATGATCCGCGATTTTGAAAGCATCCCCGTCGCGATCCCAGATGCAGAATTGCGCGGCCAGGTCTTCAATTACTTTGAGCGCTTGCTCGTAAGGCCGGCCCGAAAGCCGCTCTCCCAGAAAGAAAAGGACGAAGCCGCGATCAGGACGATCATGGAATTTCCTGACCTCATCGATTACTACATTAAAAACAAGGAAAATTCTGGCGACCAAGCCCGCTACATCAGCGCCGAGAAAGTCGGTGAGACCAAGCGCGCCTTTGAAACTCAGGTTAAAGAGCTGCAACTTGCTCTGGCGGAAAAGACCACCTTTTATAAGACCGGAAAATCAACGTACGAGGAGGCCCATCAACGCCTCGCATATCTAAAAGACGTGATTGAAAACAAAGGGGGCCACCGGATTTTCTATCACAAGAGTATAGCTGTACAGCGGGAAAGCGACCTCCAGATCATTTTCCGGTTTGTTTGGTTCGGATCTCCGTCAGAAGTGGGAACGGAAGCCAATGATGGGCGAGGGCCTGTCGACTACAAGATAGCCCGCGGTGCCAAGGACAAGACGCTTATTGAAATGAAACTCGCCAAAAACACCGCCCTGGAACGAAATCTGGAAAAGCAGCTTCCGATTTACCAGGCGGCCAGCGACGCCAAGCACGGCATCAAGGTCATTATCTACTTCTCTGAAGAAGAAAGATTGCGGGTCGATGCCATTTTGCGGAAGCTAAAAATTTTCGGTCACAAAGATATTGTTCTCATCGACGCACGGAACGACAACAAACCGTCCGGGTCTAAAGCTTAGAGCCCGTAGGGATGGGTTGAGCTCTTGCGAAACCCATCGCACTTGTTTCGTGGAAACGTCGCACCATAACCGCGGACCGGAGCAACTTCGTTCCAGGTGGAGGCCTCTTCACCGTCAGTCTGGCGGAGCGGAAGCTGACGTTGCTGACGGGTCATGTCGAGCTTACGGAGAGCGGCGATCGACAAAAGATGGGTTTCGCAAGAGCTCAACCCATCCTACGGGCTTACTTGCACTCAAAACTCGCCGCGCTCTCCGGATCGCCTTGGCCCTTGTACTGCGCATGTTGCGGATAGGCGCAGAGCGGGCGACTGCGGCCGGGAAAGGCTGGTCCTGTCGCGACCACCGCATCGGGCGCTTTGCCGTCTTCGACCCAATTCACGACCGCGCTGAGGAGATCGAAACGATCGAGCGTTGCGCCGCTCGAGCAGTGACCCATGCCGGGCACCAGGAAGGCCCGGCTCGATTTCTCGCGCACCATCTCCATGCCGCCGGACTCCGCCGCCATGCGCTCGTAGTAATTCACGGTGTCGTTAGCCGAGAACCAGGGGTCGCTGACACCGTGGTAGAACAGCAGCTTGCCGCCATGGCCGAAATAGCTCGATAGGTTGGTCCAGTAGGCGGTGTTGGTGAGGCGTTCCAACCCGCTGGCGTTGACGCGGTCTTCGAGTTGATCGACGTCGATGCTTTCCCAAACGGGCGGTCCGACCGGACTGCGCGCGCCCGTGGTGAGGATGCCGGGAATGGCAACGCCTTCGGCTGCCACGCCGCTGTCCCACGGGAACGGCGGGTAGACCTGCGTGCCGCGTGAATTCTTCGGTCCGGCAAAAGCCTTTTTCAGCGCCTCGACCCGCGGCGGCGCCAGGCAGGACTCCGTTTTGCCATCCTTGATGTCGCCGGTGCAGGCGAGGACCGCGGGATCGAATTGACAGGCCTTGCCGTCGAAGATCAGGCCATCCTTGACGCCGTCCTTGGCGTCGCAGGCATCGAGGATCGCGTTCGTGATCAGCTTGCGCTCATCAGCCGAAAACGTCCTGGCGGGCTCCGGCTTGCCGGACGCATCTTTCGGCGCGATCTGGCTGAAGGCCGCGTTGGCCCAGGCGAGACCGATATTGGAGTTGCCGGTGCGCATCGCAGGCGCGCCGGCGACGATGCCGTCGAATTGTTCGGGGTAGCGCGCCGACGCCAGCATGCCCTCGCGGCCCCCGGTCGAGCATCCCGTGAAATAGGAACGCTTTGCCGGCTGGCCATAGTAATGCGCGACGATCGCCTTGGCTGATATCGTCACCTTGCCGACGGAAGCATTAGCGAAGTCGAGCGCGGCTTCCTGGTCCTTCAGGAACGAGGCATCGAACACCGCGCCCTGATGACCGCTATCGGTCGAAACAACGGCGAAGCCGCGCGCCAGCGCCGGCACCTCGCCGGCCGCCTGGTAACCCAGCGGCGGCCGGATCGAGCCGTTCAAGCCGCCGCCACCCTGAAACAAGAACCGGCCGTTCCAGCGCTCGGGCAGGGCGACGGCAAAGCCGATCGCGTAAGGTTTGCCCTCGACGCCCACGCGCTGATCGATCACGCCATCCGCGCGGCAGTGCGGCGGCAGCGCCACCGATATTGTGGCCGGCGAGGGCGGTGACGGCTGCACGGTCCCCGGAGGCGCCTCCGGCACCAGCTCGGCCTTGGTGACAGATGCCGTCGATCCCGGCATCGTCCAGCCGGTCAAGTCAGCGCATTTGAGCGCGGGTGGTATGTTGGCTGAATCCTCGGCGCTTGCCGGCGAGATCGCAATGAGCGTGATGGCCGCGACCAGAGCCAGGCAAGCCATCGCACCATCAAGCGCCACATGTCCTTTTTGCTGCATCGTTCTTCCCTGGCATTTTCTGAATTTTATTGCGGTGCACGTCACCCACGCTTGCCGCCGGACGACTGAAACCATCTTGTCTTGTTCGCAAGGTGCAGTCCAGCGGCGCAGGCTTTCAACCGCTCACGCCGTTCGCCCTTGCCCTTGAAGTCGATCGAACGATACTGGCCGGACGTACCAGCTCTCGACGGCGCCTGGCTCGCTCACGCCTCTACGCTTCTCATCGATGCGCCCGACAGCCACGAACACACCGCGGCTGGTATTCCTCCGACAAGGCCAACCATCAGGATTGGCCACAAGTCGTTTGATCCTCCCCACATGAAGAGCGCGATCAAGTCTGCGGTGAGTGCCGCGGTCACTCCCGTTCCCACAACCCGCAGACGGGCAGGCTTGGCGGAAAGCGCCCAGTCGAGCCAAGCCAGCAGCAGGGCAGGAATGACCGCGATCGCGTACGCCATTTGGAAAGACGATGAATCCATCAGTCTGAAATCGTGATGCGCGATCATGTCCGGGGCGTTGAAAACGACCAACGCCAGAGGTGGAAAGAGAGCCGAGAAAATGAGAATGCGCTTCATGCCACCATGTCCCAAACCTTTTGGTCGGTCTTGGAGGCGTCCTCGTTCATCTTCCGGAGCCGCAAGGCAGCGCGAGTGGCCCGCTACTTCACCAGCGTTTCGCCGCGACGCGCTCGCTTGGCTGCCCGTCCGCGGTTGATGAACTGGACGCCGATGAATTCGCCATTGATCCAGGCGAGCTCGCAGTGCCGGTAGGCGAGGCCGATGGGGGACAGCACCAGGAAAAATTCCCTCTGGCCGATCTCGGTCACCGCGCCGTCGAGCACCAGCTTCGCTCCCGTTTCGGAGACGTCGTGGATCTTGCAGGCGCGCTGCCATGTGCCGTCGATCGCCATGACGCGCGCGTCGATGGGCCGTTCGAACGCGACGCGCTTGTCGTTGCGTAGCTCTCCCTCACTCATCGAGCACTCCGCTGATGGGCATCCAAGAGGGCAGCCAGGATAGGGCAAGAAGCTTGATCTTCGGTGAACGGAGCGGCGCAGACCTTGAAATCGTGAAAAAGCATGATGTGTTTTGGTTGAATCGATGCGAACCGAGAGCTCAGAGCACCTCTCCCCGTCGGGGAGAGGTGATCCCCGGACGCCGATCGAACCTCACTCCATTGCGCTTCAGGTCCGGCCTGCCGACCGGTGGGCTCGTCGACGGCGCCTCCAGATGGCGAGGATGCGGAAAGAAAGCTGAAACTCCTGAGCGATAGGGTTGTTGGCCGCAACCTCCTGGAGAGATGGCATGGACCCCGGTCAGTACATCATGGCCTTTGTGCTTTTGGCGATCTGGTACGGTTATGCCTACTGGCCCTTCGTGTTGTTGTGGATCGTGGCGTGCCTGATCGTGGTGGTCCTGGTAGGGGCACGCAAGAACAGCAGCAAGAATTGAGCAGATCCTCGGCTGCGGAGGCCTGGGTTTTCGACTGGCTCGGCGCGGCTCAATCGCGCTCATCAAGCCGGGCATTCCGGATCACCGTTCGTCGCGACCATCTTCGCGCCACGTGGGCCCGAGGCGAGGAGATGGTCCCTGAACCCCTTGACGGGGCGGGGCGACTAAAAAGGCAAATCAAGATCCGGCGGGATCGGCATGAAGCGCTGGCTGCGAAGGCTTGGAAGGATTGCGTGGGTCGCAGCGCTTTGCGGCACGACCGGCTGGCTTGCGCTCGTCACCATCTCTCCGCATGAGCCTGATGCCGCGCATCCTGTGCGCTACGTGTCCCGGCACGACATCAGGTACGTGAGCGAGGACATGAGCCTGGCCTTGCACCTTCTGTTTGGCGTGAACGTTACGCTGGTCCTGATTGCGGCGGGATGCCATTTCGCGACCAGGACGACGGAAGATGGAGCCTGGCCAGGCCGGATCGGCGAGCCCTAGGCCGGGCGTGAGGCCGGGCCGGCGGGCTGATGAACCGGGATGCGGCTGGAGGCGACGAATGCCGGGAAACGAGGGCATGTCGCCGTGAACTGCTTCAAACGATATCTGCTGAGCTGTCTGATCGCGATGGTCTTTTTCGCGGGCTTCGATGCCTACCGGAGCCCGGGGGACATGCATTTCGGGACCATCCTGGTCGCCTCGGCAAGCTGGCCCGTCTTCGCAGCGGTGGTCGTCGGAAGCACCATCGGCGATGTCGTGCATGACGCCAGGTATGGCAGGTATGGCAAGGCGGGATGAGCGGCGATGCTTGACGCCCTGTTCGGTTTCATCTTCGAGCTCGTCCTGAATGCCATCGGGACAGTCGTCGCCAAATTGTGCGGCGTTGAGGACGCCGCCGATTTCGCGCCTGTCGTCGTCGGTCTCGGCCTTATCGGGATCGGCGTCGCGGTCACAGTGTGGGGGCACTGACGGAGCGTGCGGAGCCAGGACGATTTCGCCAGCTCGTCAGCGCTCCGTCGTCGATTGGTCGTCGCCGCGGGAACGCTGGGACTGACTGGCAATCCAGGCTTCGGCGGCGCGTCGCGTCGCGAAGCTACCCACCAATTGTTCTGATGTCCCGTCCGGGAAGGTCTCCCGGATCACGAAGACCCCGCTCACGTGGACACACACGGCATACCGGCATGCGGGATCTGGAAGCATGTGCGTGTCCTGTGAAGGAGCGTCACGTGTTTCGAATCCTATGCCCGTATGGGTTGTGCAGCCTTGATGTAAATCATGATGATCCGCGCAAGTGCCATCGGAACGACGATGGCGCCGTGCAGTGGAGGCAGTCAGCGATCACGCCGCAATGCGCTGCTCGGCGGGGACCGCCAGATATTTCAGCACTTCGGCATGCTCGAGATCAGGCACCGCGATGGCGGTGTGGCTGTAGCTCGCATGTGTGCGCGATTTCGCGATTCCATCCAGGATCTCTTTGCCCTTGATGACGTGGAGACCCATGCCGTCTCCGGACGGAAAGATCGCCAGCACCACGTCGTAGGCTCTGATCACGGATTTGAGCGCCTCGGCCTTGTCTTCGGCGACATCGACAAAGACGCGGACATCGGCTGCGAGTTCTCGCAGCTCGTCAAAATTCAGCACTGTGGGGTACTCCAAACGCAACGATACTGACGAGGAGAGTGGCGGCGTTGGGTTACCAGAGTCTGAACAACGTGCACCAAGTTGGAAGTTTCACGACGAGGTGACTCATGGTGTGGAAAACCGCGCTTGCTGGAACAAGCGTGGCTCTCATACGCGACAACATTGCCGCCAGTGCAGCAATTTAGCCCAGGAAATGTGACGGAACTCAAGCAGAACTGCTGCTTGCGTTTTGGGCCTCAATGGGCTCTAAGCCCGGCTGCTTCGTGGCCGACAGGCGCGAACAGACGCGGCGCGCGTAGTTTTACCGCTTCCGGGACAAAGCTACACCGCAGCTCGCGCGCACCCCATTCAGAGGACAATCCAGACATGGCGAAGATGACCAAGACTCAATTGATCGATGCGATTGCCGAAGGCACGCAGCTTGCGAAGAACGACGTGAAGTCGGTCATCGAGTACATGGCAACGGTTGGCTACAAGGAGCTCAACGAGGCGGGCGAGTTTGTCATTCCCGGGTTCGTGAAGATGTCCGTGGTCAACAAGCCGGCGACCGAGGCCCGCATGGGCGTCAATCCCTTCACCAAGGAGCCGATGCAGTTTGCTGCAAAGCCGGCGAGCAAGTCGGTGAAGGCCTCGCCGTTGAAGGTTGCGAAGGACGCAGTCTGATCCAAGGGATCGCGCGGTCGCGCGCGCTTTTGCGGCGCCGAGCTGCGACATGCTGGTCTTCAAGAAGGGGAAAACCCCGCCTGGGGGAAGCGGGGTTTTCGGATGGGGGTGAAGCCTGGGGGAAGCTTCACTTATTAAGACGCGCCAGCGCCGGAAAAGTTCAGCGCGGATTTCGCGCATCGGCACCAGCTCCGAAAAGAAAAACCCCGCGCTTGCGCACGGGGCTCTCTTTGCCGACGGCGTTGGGATTTCAGCGCCTGGCCGCCGGCGGCCAGTTAACTTAAGGTTGAAAATCCAAAAAGCAACAGCGCCGCGGTGACGGAATATGTTCGTCAGGCGGCGCTGCCGTGTAACTGGGCGCTGAAATCCCCAGCCTCAATAGGTCTGTCGCGCGCTGCAAAGGTTCAACGCGACGCGCTCAAAAAGTCCGCGCGAGGGGCTGGACTTTTTGTTCTTATTTTGTTCTAGTCAATCACCGGCTTTGGAGGTGATTCATGACCGTGGAGAAACAGCGCGAAGTGATCCGACTCTGGAACCAGCTCAGGAGGGTGGAGGGCCCGGCTGCAGAAGAACTGCGCATCCAGATCCTGGAATGCTTTTCGGAGAAGGCGGCCACCAAGCGCGCGGCTGCCTGAGCGCGTTTGGCTTGAGGCGATGGCGACCTGATGTGAGGTGGTCTCGCTTCATCGATCGTTAGGAAATGCTTCCCATTGATTTGTACTGCTCCGATTCGTTCTTCCGGAACGAAATGGAGTCGGATGCAGAACAGGCCGCGTGTGTTCGGAGTCCGGCCTGGCTTCTGTATCAAAACGAGTCAGCGCGGGGCCTCGCATCATCGTCGCAACATGGCTCGCGCCTCGCCCGATATTCGATCGCGCCGATATTCGATCGCGCGCTCGTCGCGGTTTGCGGTTCGTTTGCATGCGAACGAATTATTAAGGTCTGCTGCGGATCGGTTTCGTCGATTCCGATTCGTTCTTCGCGAACGAAACGGAGGCGAAGCTGGAACAAACAAGGCGCCGAGGTCTGTGGCCTAATGCCTGCCGACGCAGGCTTCATCCCCGGCGCGATCATGCGTGCAAGCCGCACGGCCGCTCAAAGCGGCGAGGTGGGATCGAGCCGCCGGCCGAGCGTTGCAACTGACTCCGTGGACGGCGGCGATTTGAGGAACTCGGCGATGGCGTGGGCGAGCTCGCCGTCGCTCATCGGTGTCGGCGGCGGGCGCAGCGCGCCTGTGCCGAAGTTCCGGACGATCTCGTCGTAGTGCTGCGTGCTGGTTGTGGGAACGAGCCTGCGAATGCGGGCGAGCAAAGCGGATATCGGCAATCTTGTCTCCTCGGCCTCCGCCCCGCTGGCAGCCGTCGATGTCTGCTGCCATTCTTGTTCCCGCGAAACTGAAAACCCCGCCAGCACCGCGGAGATGCTGACGGGGTCTTCATGCGCTGCCTCACCCGGATGGCGGAGGCTCTCGCATGTTGAGGTTCAATCCAGCATTCCCGAAATCGTTCCCGCGGCGGCGAGATTATTTCTGCGCGGCTCGATTCCCTCCCAAGCGAACCATTGCGCGCGGCCCGCGTTACCCCTGCGACTTACGAAGGAGGAGATCATGAGAAGGACACTCGCAGTTCTGGCGACAGTCGCAGCCGTCGGCGTGACCGCGGTTGCCGCCCCCGCGCAGGCGCGCGGTATCGGCCCGGGTCTGGCGTTTGGTCTGGCCGCCGGTGCGATCACCGCGGGCGCAATCGCTGCGTCGCATCCTTACGGCTATTACGGACCGGGCTACGGCTATTACGATGGCCCGGCCTACTATGGCCCCGGCCCGTACGCCTACTATGGTGGGCCGTACTATCACCACCGCCGTCATTACTACTACCGCAGCTGGTAAGAGCTGAGGAATCGAAAAGCCCGGAGCGATGCTCCGGGCTTTTTTCGTTGGCGCACATTTTTTCGTTGGCGCACGTCGAGCGCGACGCGCTTACGGCCAGAGCGAGGGCCGTTCGACCTTGCGCGCGTTATCGAGCGTCGAGACGAAATACTCTTCGCGCTCGCGCTTGAATTTTTCCTGCGTGGCACGGAAGGCGGCGACACGGGCGGCGATCTCGTCGCGTTCGCGGATCTTGCGTTGTTCGTCTTCTGTCATGTCAAAATCCCCACTCCACTTGAGCATGTGTGCATTTCTGAACTCAAGCACTGCCGCCGCAATCACGTTGAGTCGCGTCAACACATGCATTTGCGCTTTTGATTGGGGCGTCAATGGGGAGGCGGCATTGCAGGAATGTGATAAGCGATGGCCGGAAAAAATTGCCGCCCGAATGCCGTCAATGACTTGCGCGGCGGTGGATAACAGCGTCGACAATCTTGTCGCTTGCAGATGTTGCAGCTAGCGCGAACGTGAATCGGGAGGCGGCGAGTGATTGCATCCGATCTTCAGAGCGGCGTCGAGCAGCTCGGCGAGATGATCGCGCGCGCCAAGACCATCGTGCCGTTCACCGGCGCCGGCATCTCCACCGAATGCGGCATTCCCGACTTCCGCTCGCCGGGGGGAATTTGGACCCGCAATCGTCCGATCCCGTTCGACGAGTTCGTCGCGAGCCAGTCAGCACGCGATGAATCCTGGCGGAGGCGTTTTGCGATGCAGGAGGTCTTCGCTGCAGCCAAGCCCGGCCGCGGCCACCGTGCGCTGGCGTCGCTGCATCGCGCCGGAAAGATTCCGGCCGTGATCACCCAGAACATCGACAATCTGCACCAAGCGTCGGGCTTCGCCGCCGACCGCGTGATTGAACTTCACGGCAATACCACTTTCGCGCGCTGCATCGGATGTGGGCAGGCCTACCCACTCGACTGGGTCAAGCAGCGGTTCGACAGGGACGGCGCCGCACCCAACTGCACCGCGTGCGACGAACCCGTGAAAACCGCAACGATCTCGTTCGGTCAGGCGATGCCCGAGGACGAAATGCAGCGCGCCGCCGAGCTGTCGCGGGCATGCGATCTCTTCATCGTGATCGGTTCCTCGCTGGTGGTTTGGCCGGCGGCGGGTTTTCCGATGATGGCGAAGGACGCAGGTGCACGTTTGGTGATCATCAATCGCGAGCCGACCGAGCAGGACGACATCGCCGACCTCGTCATTCACCATGACATCGGCGAAGCGCTCGGGCCCTTCGTCGCCAATTGAGGCATCAATTTGATTCGCGCCTGTGCAAGCTGTTCATAGGTTCCGGCGAATCTCTTTTTTGTCTATGCCTCGCAATCGGGAGTGTTATCTTTTGATTCGAAAGATTCGCGTCGCGTCGAACTGAGAACATTCTCTTAAGACGCGTGATTCGAGCGCCGCCAATGTGGCGGGTTGCATGGCATGTGTGGGGTCCGGGGTTATGGGGTCGTCGGACGGATTTGAGTCCAAAAAGCTGGGAGTTCCCGCGTCGGGCGAGCACGGCGCCGGACGCGACAGTGCTCTCAGTCCCTTCACCGGGTTAGGTGAGGGCAGCGCCAACCTCGTCGAGGTTCATGGCGTCATCAAATGGTTCGACGCCTCAAAGGGCTACGGTTTCATCGTTCCCGACAATGGATGGCCCGACGTGCTCCTGCACGTTACCGTGCTTAGGCGCGACGGCTTCCAGACGGCTTACGAGGGGGCCCGTATCGTCGTCGAGTGCATCCAGCGCGCCAAAGGCTACCAGGCCTTCCGCGTCGTCTCGATGGACGAGTCGACCGCAATCCATCCGGCGCAGATGCTGCCGCCGCGCACCCACGTCACGGTCACCGCGACCAGCGGGCTCGAACGGGCCCAGGTCAAATGGTTCAACCGGCTGCGTGGCTTTGGCTTCCTGACCTGCGGCGAGGGCACGCCGGACATCTTCGTGCATATGGAGACGCTGCGCCGCTTCGGCATGACCGAGCTGCGGCCGGGCCAGTATGTGCTGGTCCGCTTTGGGCCCGGTTCCAAAGGCATGATGGCCGCCGAGATCCATCCGGAGACCGGCTCGCCGGGGCTCCAGTCGCACTAGCAGCCACTACACCTCGTCGTATTCGTGAGCAGAAGCGCGCGGCCCCGGGGTCGCGCGCTTCTGGCTTTTGTCATAATGGCCGCGTAAGGATGCCGCAGTCCCAGGCCGTCAGGCCCAGTCCGTCGCCGTCAGGCACTTTGAGCGCAGTCCGAGAATCCTGTCATGAGCTTTGAATGTAAGGCCGCCCGGTCCGTTGCCCGGGGCTGGCTTGCCGCCATCCTCGTCGTCGCCGGCCTCGCCGTTGCAGCCGTGTCCGTTCACGCAGCCAGCTTCCAGCCGCTCGAGATCGTCACCAAGAATGGCGTGCAGGTGTTCTCGGTGGAGATGGCGACCACGGAAGATGAGAAGCAGACCGGACTGATGTACCGCAAGGAACTCGCGGACGGCAAAGGCATGCTGTTCGACTTCAATCCCGAGCAGGAAGTCTCGATGTGGATGAAGAATACTTACGTCTCGCTTGATATGATCTTCATTGGCGCGGACGGCCGCATCCTGCGCATTGCCGAGAATACCGAACCGCTGTCCACCAAGATCATCTCATCGAAGGGGCCGGCCCGGGCCGTCCTGGAGGTCGTGGCCGGAACCGCCCAGAAATACGGCATCCGCCCGGGTGACCGCGTTGGCCATCCCCTGTTTGGCAACAAATAGGTCCAAATGGTGCTGCCCGGCCGCCTAGCGAGCGGCTGAACGCGCTTGATGGCCCTCCTGGAAGCGTGTATCGACGGGGCTCGCCGGACATTCGGGGTATAGCGCAGCCTGGTAGCGCGGCAGTTTTGGGTACTGCAGGTCGTTGGTTCGAATCCAGCTGCCCCGACCAGTCCCGACGTTGAATCTCCTACATTTTTCCCCTGTGATTCTGACGTGATTCCGACACGCGGTTCTTACGCCGTTCGCCGGACGACGCTGGCGATCTCGATCCTGCGGACGGGATCGTCAAGCGCCGAGGCGAGGATCTTTTGCTCGTGGCCAGCTCTGCCCTCAAGCCGATCGGCGAGGCGTGAGAGACCAGCGATAGCTTAAGAGCGATCAGTTCGACGCGTACCAGCCCGCCGGGAACGGCAGCAGCGGCCAGACGGAATAGTTGTCGTTGGCGGCTTTGCTGGCCGCCTTGGGTGACGTGTCGGCGATCGGCTTGGCCGGTGGAGGCGAAACGATCGCCAATTGCAAATATGCACACTGCAAATTCATCATCATCAACCTGCGCAGTCAGTCGTTTTGAAAATTCAGTCCAAGCTCGAAATCGGCACGTGCGCGCTCGGCAAACGGCGCGCTCAGTTCTCAAATTGCGCAAGCATCCTAGGAAGAACAGGCAGACGTTTCAACCGGCAACGGGCTGATCTGCACATAAGTAAGGTTGATCGGTGAGGTTAAAGACGAGCCGTCGTTGCGGCCGGTTTGACGACTGGTATCAAATCGTTCCAGGCACGCGACGACCCTCCACCAGCGGCTCACACGAGATCACATTCGTCGCGGCGTTTCGTTTCGCGCGAGTTGTCCGTCATGGCTATCGATCTCACCACGAAAGCACCCCGCCAACGGTCGAACTGGACCGAGATCTGGCATCTCTGGACCGTGATCCTACCGCGCCGCTCGATCAATGGGCAGCTCGTATACGGCAAGGTCTGGCGCCGTCACGACGGCCGCACCTGGATCTACAAGAAGTTCACCGAATACGACGGTGAGGCGGCGGCCTGAGCCCGCTAACCAGCGTGCCGCTCGCCCACGCCCGCTCCCGGCGCCTGGACGCGCGGCAGCGGCAGTTTGAAGTGACGCTTTGCATAGGCGACGATCTCGTTGTCCGAGGGATGATCAGCCGCTTCCACCGCGGCAATCCGCTTCGCGAGATCGGGCGCATGAGCGCGAATATGGCTGGCGAGCTCGGTCTTCGCGTTCGCCGGGCCGATGATGAGGATCTCGCCAGCATCGGCGAGGGCCTTCGTCACCTCGGCCAAGAATGTTTTGTCCGGCGCGGCGTGGCCGCTCCCGATCGTGTTGGCCTTGTGGTGAAGATGCCGTGTCGCCAGGTGTGGGTGCAACGTGACTTCGTCGGACCCGCTCAGGCCGAGATGAAAGATCCGAGCCTGCGAATGATCGATCCAGACCACGGCGTGAAAATGTGAGGGCATGTGCTTGGGCCTTGTCCGAGGGGAGGCCACCGGCATTGCGGCGGCGCATGTCTCGACACTAGGCCGATCGGCGCCGCCCTTGGTTGACGCAGGTCAATCCGATTCAGAACCGCACACGTCGATTGAAAGGGAACGCTCGCCCGAAAAAGCGAGCGTTCCGCAGCTCACGCAGCCTTTGCGGCCGGGGCGGCCGCGGGCTTTGCCGGCGGCGGCTTCAACGGTTTGTCCTGCCGCTTCGACCAGGAGATGTAGTAGGCGACCGTCGTCATGATCGCGATGCCGGCGATGGAGACGAAGAGCTGCGCGAACAGCGAGCCCGAGCTCATCGACAGCTCGAAATGGCCGACAAAGGACAGGAACACGCCGACGCAGAATACGGCGAGCGATTGCTGGCCGCACACGATCACCGGATCGAAGACCTTCCACTCGAGGCCCGGCCAGTCCTTCGGCAGGAAGCGGATCACCAGGATCACGATCACGACGAAGTGGATGAAGCGGTAGGGCGCAAGGTTGGTCTTGTCGTTCGGATTGAAGGCCGAGAACAGCCATTCCGGCATCATGCCGCCGAGGGTCGGGAAGCGGCCCGCCATCGTCATCACCAGTGCGAACGCCAGATAGGCGAAGCAGAGCCACAGCGTGATCGGCGAGTTGATCAGCTTGCCCGAGCGACGCGCACCGCCCATCGCGCACCAGGCGCCGAACACGAACAGCACCTGCCAGCAATAGGGGTTGAAATACCACTGGCCGGCCGGGTAGGCGTTCAGGTTCAGGCCGAAGTGACGCGCGGTCAGCCAGAGAATGATGGACAGCGCCATCGTGAGATCCGGCTTGCGCAGCATGAACCACAGCACCGGCGGAAACAGGCCCATCAGCACGATGTAGAGTGGGAGCACGTCGAGATTGAGCGGCTTGAAGCGCAGGAACAGGCCCTGGCGCAGCGTCTCGGTGGCGTTGTCGACGAGGCCGGCGACGTTGAACTCGTTGATCATCTCGGAATCGCCGAAGCGCAGCGCCAGATAGCTGATCGAGGCGATGTAGATCACGAACAGGATGATGTGGGCGACGTAGAGCTGCCAGACCCGCTTGGTCAGGCGGGTGGCGCCGACGATGAAGCCACGCTCCAGCATCATCCGGGCGTAAACGAACGAGGCGGTGTAGCCGGAGATGAAGACGAACAGGTCGGCGGCGTCGGAGAAGCCGTAATTGCGCGTCGTGATCCAGTTCACGACGTTGTCGGGGATGTGGTCGAGGAAGATCGCCCAGTTGGCGATGCCGCGAAACAGGTCGAGCCTGAGGTCACGGCCCTTTTCGGGGAGCGTGGCATTGATGTTCAGGAAGGCCATGCGACGGGAGCTCTCGAAGGGGACGGACACGCTGAAGCCGGCGAGGCGGATGTTGCCAAGATTTGGCCGCCGGGCGGGATTCCCGGGCGGAAAGTGGGTACGCAATTGTCACAGTGCAGCATAATGACTATACCCGTCGGTGAGGGACCCGGGGAGGGCCGGAATCACCGATCAGTTCCCGAAGGTGTCTCTATACTATGCCTGCGGTTTGCACCAATCGCTACCGTGGCGCATTCAAATCGAACGAAAGACGAAGAGGCCGGACCGCCAATGACCGCACGCATTTTCAAGCCCGCCAAGAACGCGATGCAATCCGGCCGGTCCAAGACCAAGGAATGGCAGCTCGATTACGAGCCGGAGCAGCCCCGTTCGGTCGAGCCGCTGATGGGCTGGACCTCGTCCGGTGACATGAAGCAGCAGATCTCCCTGCGCTTCCACACCAAGGACGAGGCGGTCGCCTATTGCGAGCGCAAGGGCATTGCCTACCAGGTCATCGAGCCCAAGGAATCCCTGCACCGCCAGATCGCCTACGCCGACAATTTCTCCTTCCGCCGCGGCGAGCCCTGGACGCACTGAGCGGGATCCCCGGGGGGGCTGGCTTGATGACGGCCCATGCCGGGGGTCAGTTCCAGACGCCGCCCAGCTGCAAGGATTCGCTCATTCCCACGCTCTTCAGCGTGAAGTCCCTGGTATCGGTCCACACGATCGGCGCTGTGAAATTGTCGCGCAGATCGCCGAGGCCCGGCGCATCGCCGCTTTTTGATATCTGGATGTTCTTGATCTCGTACTGGCCGACCGCAATGCCGACGAGGACAACGCTGATGACCAGCGATACCGCAGGGTCGACAGCCAGCATCACGATCGCCAGCACGATCGCGATGACCGTCAGGATGGTCTGAAGGATCACGATTCCCGGACTCGCGCGCGAGCCCTGCGTCTTTACCGGCTGTCGCGATTGCGTATAGACTAATGCCGGCTCGCCGCTGCTGTTCGTTCCAAGGCCGATCTTGTAGTAGTAGGTCGAGGTGCAGGTTGCATATATTCCAAGCGACACTTCGACTTCGATGTGGGTGTCGATCTTCATCTCGTCACCCATGATTTCCAGAGAGAAGCTCGTCATCACGGGCGTATAGGTGTCGCCTTGCTTCGTCGTGATGTCAGGCAGCATCGCCGTCACGCCCGATTTGAGCGAGAGCAACTGGCCGGATGAATCGACCTCGAGATCGTTCGGATCGAGCTTTGGCCATACGCTCGTCATCGACGGCCTGGCGATATCTTCGAGCACCCGGCGTGGGCTGATGAGGAAGGCGGCCGAGCAATTGGCCGGAATGGCGAAGGCGCTGATCTGCTGTTCGTCCGGGACCGGGTCGCCGGATGTCATGCAGAGAATGCCGAGATAGGCCGAGCTCTTGTCGATCTTGTCGACGACGGCGTAGTTCGTCACATGCGGCTTGCAGAAGGCCCATTTGCCCGTCGCCATCCTGTCGTTGAGGTCGACGATCGCGAAGACATGCGCGAAATCCTGAAGATTGTCACCGCACCACTCAAGGAAGGCAGCTTCCACGCTGGTTTTCATCCCCGGTAGCGAAAGCGGTTTTGCGAACGTCATGGTGACGAAGGTAACGACCGGATCGCTGGCGTCGTTGCTGACGATGCGGGTGAGGAGGAGTTGCCGCCTGGTGCCGGCCGGCGGCGGCGGCAAAAGGTTGCCGTCGGCGTCATAGAGTGGTGTCGTGCCGTCATGGGGCAGGAAATTCAGCTTCACCTCGATCACGCCGACGAATTCGGCGCAGGTGAAGCTGTGGCTTTGTCCCCCGGTGTCGACGTAGCTTCCGGCGAGGTTCTTCATCGGGAGCGCCATACGCACGATCGGGCCGTCACCCTCCGGGATGACCTGCCAGTCGTCGAAATCGGCCTGCATCTGGAAAGCACTTGACGTGGTGCTCTTGTAGTCGAGCTTTGCGGGCGAGACCTTGTTCGTGGCAATCGCCTGGTTGACCCGCTCGATCGGGATCGCGAACACGGTGTCCCAGCCGAAAGTGGGCGTCGTCGTGGGGTGCGCGGCAGTCGTCATGTCGTCCTCCCATGCACCTTCTATTTCACGTCAAGCTTGCCATAGAGCAGGAGGCTCTGGGCGAGCTCGACGCCGTTGAGCGTCCAATTGTCCGCTCCCGTCCATTTCGAGGCGCCGAGCACGTTGGCCATGAATTGATCGAGCGCCGGCACGTCATCCAGCTTCCAGTCCCCGTTCTGCTCCAGCTGGTTGATGCCCATCGCGACCCCGGACAGCGCCGAGATCATGCCGCTTCCAAGCGTCAGTCGGTTGACCAGTGTGGCGAGCCTCGCGTCTGCGGGGAGGTTGGCGGACATGGCGGCGGCTGCGGCCAGATTGTCAGATCCGGAGACGGCGGCACTCGACAGCTCAGCAGCTTCATCTGCACTGAGCGCAAGCTCAGCGCCCGTTCCTGCGACCTGCGCAACCTTCGCCGCGATGGCACTGCCGAGCTTCCAGATGCCCTGGCCGGCGGAGTAGAGCCCCTTGCCGAGAGGCAGGATCGAAAACGCGATGGTGACGATGAGCATGGTGCGATCGAAGTCCTGGGCCGCCTGGTCGGGCATCACGCTGATGGTCGGTTTGTCGACGATTTTCGGCGTCACGATGCCCGCCGACGTCGTCATCGTCGGGAAATTCGGCGTCAGGACCCGTTGGCCCTTCGAGTTCGTGCCGAGGCCGAGGGTGTAATATTGTGTGAAGCCGATGGTGACGATGTCGTTGCCCACCATCAGCTTGTGCTTGAAGGTCATGCCGGTGAATTCGAGTTCGAGCTGATCCTCGACGACCCGCATCCGGAAATTGCCCTTCGGGATCCGCGGCGAGACGATCGTGCCGTCTTCCAGCTTCACGTTCTGCCAGATCAGATCCTTGTTGTTGGTGAGAATGAGATCGTCGCCGATGATGTCGAAGTCGGCGACGTCGGAGCCCTGAAGCACCGCTTTCGCGCCGGGCAGGAGCACGTGCTGGACCAGCTTTTCGCCGCTGATGGCGAGGACCGCGTTGCTGCCCGTCGGCAGATTTTTGACGACATTGACATTGATCTGCTGCGAGAGCAGCCCAATGGGGTCGCCGTCGGTCGCACACAGGGCCGCGAATGCGCCGAATGTCTTGTTCTTGTTCACGGCCATCGCATACGAGTAGTCGGTCGGCTTGAGCCACTGGAAGTCGCCCTTCGCCGCCGTCTCGCTCAGCATCATGGCATGGAAGATGTGCTTGAACGCGCTGATGTTGGCGTTGAACCAGTCTCCGAAGATGAAGAAGAAGTCGTTGCGCAAGGCCTGCGGCACGATGGCGATAACGGTCACGGCTGGCGCTGCCGGTGTGGAGGTCGGGTCGACCAGCAGGATCTGGGCGGGCTTCGGCTGCGTGGCGGCCGTGTTGTCGCCGAAGTTGCTCGCGGAGTCGTTGATGGTCTGGAGCGCGATCTCGACATAGAGCGTCGCGCCGGCGAGGTCGTGCGATTTGCCATTGCTGTCGATCCCGGTTCCGCTGACGACCGGACAGGCGAACTCGAGCAAAGTGCCCGAGCGGCCCAGCGTCATTTGCCAGGGCCCCCAGGTGCCCTTGATGGCGTTGGTGCCTTGGGTCAGGTCGAATGAGAGCGGATACGTCTTCTGCGCGACGATGGCCGCATTGAGGACGTCAGCCGTCACGACGTTCGCCGTGTCCCACCCCTGAAGGTTGATTTCTTGTCCCATGGCCAGCTCCAATTCCCGGATGTGTTTCGAAACGCCAGAGTGCCGATGTCAGGTAAGGTTGCCGTAGATCAGCAGGCTCCCGGCCAGCCGGGCGTCGACGACGACCCAGTTGTTCGCGGTGCCGGTCCAGTCATAGGCTTGAAAGACGTTGGTCAGGAGCGCCTCGACTGCGAATGCGGCCGGGAGTTTGTCGACCACGCCATCGGCTAGATCCTTAGCGATGGACTTGCTGTAGATGCCCCAGAAGGTACCCGCCGCGGCGCCAGCGATCAGGCCGGCGATTGTCGTTGCGAGTGCAAGCTTGGTCACGAACATGACGCTGCCTGCCGCCATTGCAGCGCCGTTGCCGCAGCATACCAGGGCCCAGTCGGCCGCCGCGGCGTTGAGCGCCTTGGTGGTGTCTTCATACTCGCTGCCTCCCATCCGAACCATGCCCACTCCGGCATTTGCGGCGGCCCTGGCGGCTTGCGAGAGTGCCACGCTGCGGATAAGCCAGGCACCAGAGGAAACTGTTACCATGCCGAGGCTCAGCACCGACATTGCAATGGCGGTCGCTGACATCGCGGTTTGAAAGTCGATGGCGGTCTGGTCGAAACTGACGTTCACGTTGGGATCGATAATGGTCGGCAGGTCGTCCTTGATTGCCTGGGCATCTCCGCTGTCCGGATCGACATTCCTGGCGAGCAGAAAGTTCTTTCCCGTAGCAGAATCTCTCGTGAGCACGAGATACACTTGCTGCTTGAAATCGAGCGTCGCGATCTTGTGCCCAGGCCATGGCCAGCCGGGCGCGTCGAAATGCGCTCCCTTGAACTCGAGTTCGATATAACGGCCGACAACACGTATCTTGAATCCGCCAGCCGGAACCACCGGCGTCACGCTCGATTTGTCGGCGAGCACGATCTCACGCCAGGACAGGTCCTTGTTGTTGCTGATCACGAGTCCCGTGGAGTCGAAGGAGAAGTCCGCTGCTGTGGACCCCACCAGCGTTGTCGTCGCAACATCGAACAGGATCTTCTTCGTGAATCGCTCGCCGCTGAGAGCGAACACCGAATTTGCCCCGCTCGGCATGTTGTCGGCGATGGCGGGATCGATCTGGATGCTGAGCATCGAATCGTCGCGGCCTTCGGTCATGGCGAGCAGCGCAAAAAGGCTCGTCGCGGTGCTCGGCTTGCTCGCCGCATCCGCGACGGCGTATTGCGTATCCGTGGGGTTGAGCCAGGCGAGCTTGCCCGTCGCGAGCGAGGTATTGGCATCGAACGTGTGGAAGATGTTCTCAAATCCCGCGAGGTCATTGTTCAGCACATCAACGAAGGTCAGTGTTGCCTGCTGAAGCTGTGACGTTGTCAACCTACTGCCGCTTGGTGGTGCGACGTTGATGATCACGGCGGCTGGACTGGCAGGCGTGTTGGTGGGATCGACCATCAACGCGGTCCTGTTGCCGGTGACCTGAACGTCCGTCAGCGATATCTGTGCTTCGATGGCGAGACCGTCCAGCGGCAGGGTCGTGAACACCGAGCCGATGATGGTGAAACCTCCAGGCGGCGGGTTCTTCAGGAGCATCTGGCCGAAATTCGCGGTCAGCGAACCGCCCGCGCCGAGGGCGACAGCGGGATACATCGGCGTGCTCGCGCTCGGCGCATAGGTGAAGGCAGGACTGGCACCCGTCACCGGGTTGGCGCCGGTCGCCCCTTGCCACGCACCATCCGGGCCGCGGAACCAGATCTTGCCGGCGTCGAAATCGATGGCGACGCCGACGGTATCTCCGGTTGACCAGGGTTTTGCAGCGCCACCAGGAAACGCCATCGCCACGCCACCAGAGATGGCTTGCCCGTCGCTGCGATAGCCGTAAGCCCCTGATGTCGTGGCCGCAAAGGCCTGTCCTGCTGCGCCGGCTGGCGCAAATCCGATGATCTCACTGCCCGCCGAGGCTTTGCCGACCGTGACCTCGAAATAATACTTGCCGCTCGCGCGACCGACGTCGCCCAGAATGCTCTGGGCTGTGCCTGAAGTCGCCGAATTGCTCACCACGAGGCGAGAGCTATCGAGCGTCAGCGACGTGCCCGCCGTGCCGGCACCGAATCCCGGCATGGTGTTCATCGGGGCGGCGAAAATGGCCGAACCGCTCTTGATGGGGCATTTGACCTGAACGGTCTGGCCGCCTCCGCCGGCAACGAGACTCCACGAATCCCAGCTGCCATCGACCGACGGCTGCGAATTCGGATCGCCTGATAGAAACGAGAATGTAGCCGGCGTCTTGCCCTGGGTCTTGATCGACGCGTTCATGACGTCGAAGGTCGTCACGTTCGCCGTGTCCCAACCCTGCAGCGAAATAGTCGTGGATGTGCTCGCCAAGTGACGCTCCTGTTGATGGAGTTCGATGCAAACGCGCCTGCGCCACCGGCGGCGGATCAGGTATCGATCGTGCAACGCAAGTAGAAAGCCGAGGAAAGCCCGGCGTCCTTGACGGCCCAGCTCTTGGCGCCGGGAAATTCGATGACGTTAGCGGACCAGTTGCTCAGATCGAGCTTGCCGGTGTTGTTGGAGACGGAATTGGCGACCGCGGCACAGACCGACGCGATGACGACGTCGACGATGATCAGCACCAAGGGCCCCACGAAAATCAGGGTCGGTGCGGCGACGACGTAGATCCACCACGGGACATGCGTGGTGTAGTCCGAGGTCGGCGTGCCGTCCTGCGCCATGGTCAGCTTGCCCGAGGCGCTGTCGAAGCTGGACTTCAATTTGACGGTCTCAGTGAACGAGACCGACGAATCCGCGAGCCCCGTGATGTCGAAGGCGCCGAAACCGGAGCACATCATGTTCGCGCCTGATATGCCGATGCCAAAGGACGACAGCACCGGCGTGTAGTCGATCAGTCCGCTGCGCACCGACGGGCAGGTCAAGGCCCCGGAATTCATGATGATGGGGCTGGTGTTCGGGATGCCCAGGTCGCGCATGACGAAGTTGGCGTCGGTCGCCCCGACATAGCTGGCAGGCAGCTTCGGCTTGACCACGTGCTCGAGAAAGACCTGACCCGAAAAACCGATGCAGACATCGTTCTTGCCGTCGCACAGTGACGGGTCGATGGCGCGGGCCAGCTTGCTGGTGTCGGCATTGGAGACCATGCCCAGCAGCGCGAGATAGTCTTGAGATGCAGCACCGCCCTGAACGTAAATGTATGTGGTGTTCTGCGGCGTGAACCAGGATGCCGCGCCGGTTGGCGTCAGGTTGAGTGATGCGAACACATAGGACAGCTTGTCGTTGTTGGCGATCAGGCAGCGCGGGACGCTGTCATGCAAGGCCATGGCGACCACACCGCCGTTCGGCAGCTTGGCGAGAAGGTTGTTGCGATCGGGGGTGACGATGAGGACGCTGCCAGTCTTTGGGTCGTTCGGTTGCGAAGCGACCGATGTGAAGTTGAACTTCAGGTCGTTCACCTTCGCGGAAGCATTGAGCACGAAAGCGAGCTCGATTTCCGCAACGATGACCACGCCGTCGATCTGACCGGATGCGAGCGGCGTGGAAATGGTTCCGGTCCGCACCGGAATCTCGATATGGAGCTTCTTGTCCGATCCACCCGCGACAATGCGCCAGGCATCGAGCTGCGCGTAGATCGTGGTGCCGGCTCCATCGTCGAAAGAGAGGGAGGCGGGCGTGGCTTTGAACTGGAGTTCGAGCAGCTTGTTCAGCGCGCGAGACGAGCACGCGCAGGCAAAATCCCAGCCGTACAAATCCATGCTGAAAAGCTCTTAAATAAAACGCTGGCAGCTTATCGACAAACCATGTCGCGTCAAGGTTGAATGTCTGACGCGGGCAACGAATGAGAGATGCGCGGAATGGTTGCCGCTGGATGTCCGACGGGGCGCCTGCGAGCCCGCTCCAGCCCCTTGGCACGGAATTCGACGCGTGCTTCGTTACCTCATATGACGGGACCATGACGAGGTAGTGTATGGCCGGGCGTGATCAGCTCGACGGCGTCGATCTGAAGATACTAGCTGCGCTCCAGAATGACGGGCGCGTCCGCAACAACGAGCTGGCGCTGCGCGTTGGCGTGTCTGCGCCGAACTGCCTGCGGCGACTCAAATCGCTGTTCAGCCGCGGCGTGATCCGCGCGGTGCGGGCCGTTATCGACGAACGGCTGCTCGGCTATGAGGTGGTGTCGTTTGTCTCGATCCAGCTCGGCAGCCAGGCGCAGCCGGTGCTCGAGGCGTTCGAGAGCTCGATATCGGCGATCCCGCGCATCCAGCAGTGCTGGCGCATCTCGGGCGATATCGACTATCTCCTCAAATGCGTGGCGCCGACCGTCGAGAGCATGCGGCAGCAGCTTCTGCATTTCGCCGCCATGCCGAACGTGAAGAACGTCCGCAGCTTCCCGGTGCTGGGCGTGGCGAAGGACGTGCCGCTGCCGGTGCAGGAGATCACGGCGGCGGCTCCCGCGGGATAGGGGCGTCCCGCGAGCTACCAGGCGTACCGCAGCGCGCCCTTGCCGGCATAGCTTGCGGTGACGTGCGAGAATTCGCCTTCGAATGTGGCGAGGGCCGACCAGCCGTTGCGCCAGGTCATTTCGGCGGATGCGGTCGTCAGCGCGGATTCGCTTGCCTGCGCGGCGCCGTTGACGACGAAGGCCGCACCCGGCAGCGCCTGGAAGGTTGCGGCGATGTTCCGGTCCGGGTTGAAATCATGCGCCCAGGCCAGCCGTCCGCGCAGCGTCAGGAGGCCGGTCGCGAGTGCAAAGGAACGATCGGCGCGGATGCCGAGCTCGGTGCGCACATCGGTCGCGGTCTGGGCGCCATAGGCCAGCGCGAACGCGCTTGCGCCGACGACCGGGGTTTCCGTGTAAGCCGGCAGCCAGAAGGTCGTGAACTGCCCGGCCGCATAGGGCGTGAAACCCGCCCATTTCGTCGCGTAACGATAGCCACCCTCGACCCGTCCCGACAATGCGTTGGCGTTGAACTCGGCGTGCAGCTTGTCGGCCATCGCCATCCGGTCGGTGGTGACATCCTGCCAGCCATAGGCGAGCGCGCCGGCGACATAGGCAGCGCCAGCCGTGTGCCTGACATAGGCGCCGGCCTGGAACAGGTCGGAGCGGCCGGTGCCGGAATTGGCGACCGAGAAGCTGGTGCCGCCGCCTGATAGCGCGAAGCCGGCAATCGTACGTGGTGACAGCAGATAGTCGGCACCTGCGGCCATGCCGAAGATGCGGCTGGTGGCGGCATTCGATCCCGCCGCGGTGTTGCCGTCAGTGGTCTGGGAGCCGCCAAAGCCGGAGGCCCAGACGCTCCAGTGCGGGTCATAGGCCTGCCGCAGCGGCGCCTTGTTGAACACGGCGGCGTAGGCGGCACGCTCGCGCTCGGAGCGTGTCGCGCGGGAGGCGGCGTAAGCGCTGGCCTTGTCGTCCTCCGTATAGGCCGTTGCGGGGGGCGGCGTGGGCGGCGTCTCGCGGCCACCGATGAAGGGATCGAGCAGCGTCGTGATGAACTGGCTCATCGCCTGGAAAGTGGTTTGCTGCGACCCGGTCGCCGCTTCACCCGCGATCTGCGACAGCGCTGCGGGCGACAGCCCGACATAGCTTACGGGAATGGAGCCGTTGGTGTTGAAGAACTGGCTGAGCGCATTGCCGACATTCTGCTGATTGGCGTTGAGATTGCCCGATGCGTTGTAGTTCAGCGATAGCGACAGGACGACGTTGTTGCTATCGCCAGTCAGTGTTCCCACCACGCCGGCGGGCAGATTGTTGACGCCGGCGAAGGTGCCCGTGATGCCCCCGGTCGCGTTGAGGATCAGATAGGACTGCTTGACGAAACTGCTCCCCAGCAGCGCCACGAGGACGTTGCCGCCCAGTGTGGCCGGACCGTTGACATTGACGCGATCCGCCACGCCCGCATTGATCTCGACGAGATAGGCGCCGGCGGTCGCGAAGGCGAGGCTTCCCTGCACCGTTAGCGCGCTGCCGGGATGAGCTGGTGTCAGCAGGCCGCCGGCATTGATATTGACGCTGCCGACCGTGCCGTTGCCGGACAGCGCACCGCCGGCATTGACCGTGACGTTCGAAGTGATCAAGCCGGTGACGCTCAGCATGCCCGCATCGACGATGGTCGGCCCGCTATAATTGCTGGTGCCGGACAGGATGGTCGTGCCCGTGCCTGCCTGGACCACCTGGCCCGGTCCAGAAATGTTGCCGCCATAGATGAAGACGTCCGAGCGGTTGAACGCCAGCGTCTTGCTGGTTGAGGCATCGCAACTTGGATCGCCGGCATTGGAGCAGAAAGTGACGTTGCCGAGCACGCTGCCGCTCGCGCCGCCATTGCCCAGCACCAGCACGCCGCCATTGATGGTGGTCCCGCCGGTGTAGCTGGCATTGCCCGCGATCATCAGCGTGCCCGAGCCGTATTTGATCAGCGGGCGAGACCCGACGGTGCCGTCGGTGAGATAGGAGGCATCGGGCGCGGAGTTGTTGTCGGCGAGTCCGAACTGGAGCACGCTCGCCTGCGGGAAATAGCTTGTGACATCGTAGAGCGCATAGGCGCCGCGGCCGATCGAGGACACGGCCAGCACGTCGACAGTTGGATTGTAAGCCATCTGATAGACGAGCGTGTTGGGAAGGCCCTGGCCGAAGGCGCGCCAATTCGACAACAGGCCCGATGTATCGCTGTCGGCAGCCGTGATCGGGCTTTGCGTGCTCGAGACGATGCAGCCGTTCCGGGCCGAGGTGCAGGACAGGGGCGTGTTCATGCCGCCGACGAGGAGGGCATTGACACCGTTGTTGGCAATGAACTCGACCGAGGTCGGCCTGATGAACCCTTGCGGCAGGTTGCTGGTCAGCGTTGCGAAGGTCGCGGCACCGGTTGCATTGCGCGTGTAGTAGAGATTGCTGGCATCGGCCACGAAGATGCGCGACTGGATGCGGGTGTCGAAAACGATGCCGGTCGGCGTGTCGCCGCTGTAATTGCCGAGCTGCGTCAGCGACCCCGCAGCGTTGGTGGTGCTGAACCAGACTGCGCCGGCACCACCGGTTCCGACGCCGATGGCGATGGCGCGCGTGTCGTTGAACGTGCCGTAGGATATCACGCTGGCGGTGCCCGGAGAGCCAAGATCGGTCAACGTCAAATCGATGCCGGCGGCGCTGATGCCGTTGCTGCCGGTCAAGGGATCCTGCGTCGTGTAGAGGTCGGTTGCTCCGCTGATCGCAATCAGCCGGGGATCAACCTTGTTGAGGACGAATTGCGCGCCGAACGTGGTGTTTGCATTCACAACGTCTCCGCAATATTGGCCGCCATTGCAGGTGATCGGAATGCCGCCGGGATTGCCGGTCGAATTTGGAAACGGGCTGAGAACCTGGCCCTGCTTGTTGACGATCATGCGGCTGACGAAGCCGAGATAATCGATCGTCGAGTAGATCGCGCTCTGGCCGGTCAGCGTGCGGTCGTTGATCGCGATGTTGGTGCCGTCGCCAAGGTTGATGGCGTTGAAGGTCATGCTGCCTGGCGCGGACTGCAGCGATACGCCATTGTCCTGTGACGCGACGCCGAGCCGCTTGCTGTTGGCATCGTAGGCGACGACATAGGACTCGAATGCCGACAGGTTGCCGTTCATTCCCCGCCACGTGCCGCTGCCTTGCGGGTTCGTCAGCCGATAGATGCCACCGTCGCTGCTCAGGATCAGATTGCCGGACTGATCGAAGGTGATCGAGCGCGAGTCGGCATGCGCGGTGTTGGCGTTCGTGAAAGTTGGCGCGGTGCCTTCGAATGTCAGGCTCGTGGCCGTCGATGTATTGCTGCCAGTGTTGTAGTTGAGCCGCCACGCCTGGAGGGTGCAGAGATCGGTGCCGGGTGAGTTATTGCAGCCCGTATGCGCGTCGCCGGTCAGATAGACGATGTTCTTGTTGGTGGGATCGATCGCAAGGTGCAGGTTGACCGGCGTTTGCCCCTCGGAGGGAACGACATTGGGGGCCGCTGTGAGCCGATTCCAGGTGCCGCCCTGGTCGCCTGACAGGAACACGCCGGCGAGAAAGGATGTGTTCGGCGAATGCCGGAGGTCGCTGATTGCGATGGCGAGAGATCCGCTGGGGCCAGCTGCCAGCGTGATGGTGGTCTGATCACCCCCCGCGGTGATGATGCCGGCACTGTTCGCTGCCGTGAAGATGGGTGTCCACGTCGCGCCGGTGTCGTGACTGATATAGACGGCGGTGGCTGCCTTGTTGGCGCCGGTTTTCACGGCGGCATAGATCGTCATGGGATCGCCGGGATCGGCCACCATCGAGGTCACCGCGGCATTCGGCAGGCCCGTGCCGACCTTGCCCGTGATCCGCGAGAAGGTGGCGCCTCCGTCGACGCTGCGGAAAAGCCCGTAGCCGGCTGTGGGGCCAAGCGCATCCTGGGTCTCGAAGGTGGCCGCCAGGATGACGCTGCCACGCGCCAATGCACTCGCGACACTTTCACCGGCAAGCGTTGCACCGCCGAGCGCGCGCCAGGAGGCGCCGCCGTCAGACGTGTAGAGCAGTCCTGTCGTCGGGCCACCGCGGCCGGCAATGTTGAATTGGCTGTATTCACCGTTATCGACGAGGCCGATACCGGCGATGATGGTCTTGCCGCTCGTGTCGGTCGGATCAAGGCTGAGCGAACCGATCGACAATGAGGCCTGATTGTCGGTCAGCGCTTTCCAGCTCGTACCACCGTCTTTCGTGAACCAGATGCCGCCATTCGGCGTGCCGGCGAAATAAGTATTAGCGCCGAGCGCGAAGTCCGGCAGGACGATCTGGACCGCGCCAGATTCCGTGCCGTTCGGAGCGGCGTCTGCGGACTGCACGGCGTAGACCGGGCCGGTCCTCGGCGCAGGTCCCTGCGAATTGAAGGTCTGGTTGACCTGGGTTTGCGATACGGCGGGATCAGCCGCCGCGATGATGCTGATCGCCAGCGAGCAGCCAAGCAGCCAGGCGTTGCGCCGCGAAGCGCAGACATGGACAGGAGCCGCCTGTCCATGGCGGTACGCACTGCACGTCATGATACGCCCCAGACCCGATACGCGGTCGGTCCGGCATTCCCCTTCTTGAAATGCGGTCCATCACGACGCTAGTTCCACCCGATCGGACGGACAATGACACCTCTGGCGGCATGACGCAGTTTGATGCAACCTGTGTCTCGCCAGACACAATTCAAACCGCGGGACGCACAGCATCAGCGATACCGGCCGCGAAACTCGCGCGGGCTGGCGCCGGTCCAGCTGCGAAAGGCGCGCGAAAAGCTCTTCTCGTTGCGGAAGCCGGCGATTTCCGCGATCCGCTTGATCGGCGTGCGGCCGCGCATCAGCTCCTGCTTGGCAAGCTCGAGCTTTGCTTCTTCCTTGAGGTCGCGCAGCGAAGTTGCCTCCTCGCGCAGGCGGCGGTGCATGGTGCGGGTCGAGAGCGCGAGTTCGCTGGCGACATCCTCCGCGCCGAGAATGCGTCCGCGCGCCTCGCGCAGCACACGCCGGACACGCTCGACCAGCAGACGATCGCGACGATAGGGCAGCACGGTCAGCCGCAGCGCACCCTTGAGCATGCTGTCGAGATCGGCGGCGCTGCGGGTCAGCGGCAGCGAAAGATAATGCCTGTCGAAGACGATGCGTGCGCCATCCGCTTCGAAGCGGACGTGCTTGCAGAAGATGGTCGGATAGACCGAGACGTGGCCGGGCTCGGCATAGGGGAATTCCGCTGCGCGCAGCGCGATGGCAGAATCCACAGCCCAGCAGGAGAAGCCGAGCACGTAGCGGAGCAGGGTGACGAGGCAGAATTCACGCAAGGGGCCGAGATCGCGCTGCTCGCGAATGGAGATGGTCGCGGTCTCGCCGCTGACCGTCAGCTCGAAGAGCACATCTTCTGTCAGCAGCCGATGATGCCGGCACCAGCGCTTGAGTGCGACCTCGAGGGTCGGCGCGGTGATGGAGGCGCGGCACAGCATGCCGTAGGTGCCCCACGGCAGCCGTCGGGAAAACCAGCCGAGCGCCTCGTCGTCGAGCTCGCGCATCGCATGGCCCGCCAGGGCCTCGAACTGTGCCGCGGTCACCCGCCCATCGGCCGACTCAACGAGGTCCGCGAGGACTTGCCCCCTGGCCAGCGCCTCGGCCGGATTCCGCCCGTAGCGGGCGTAGGCCGCAACCACGCCGCGGACGAAGGCGGCGGGGGTCACGGCGCGGCGGGGTGTCGCGGTTGCAGATTGAAAGGTCATCGAAAATCCCTCTCGAAAATCCTCGCCAAACTTGGCGGAAAATGCAACCTTTTCGACCGCCAGAACGCCCGGGCAGGGGTACGTTGAGGCCGACAAGATCTAGGAGGAATCGCCTTGAACATCCCGAGCATCGACTTCGATCTGGGCGAAGACATCAGCATGCTGCGCGACACGTTGCGCGCTTTTGTCGAGGCGGAGGTGGCGCCGCGCGCCGCGGAGATCGAGAAGGCCAATCTGTTCCCGGCCGATCTCTGGAAGCGCCTCGGCGACCTCGGCCTGCTCGGCTTGACCGCCCCGGAAGAATATGGCGGCTCCAACATGGGCTATCTCGCCCATATCGTCGCCATGGAGGAGATCTCGCGCGGCTCCGCCGCCGTGGGCCTGTCTTACGGCGCGCATTCCAATCTCTGCGTCAACCAGATCCGCCGCAACGGCAACGACGCGCAGCGCCGGCGCTATCTGCCAAAGCTGATTTCCGGCGAGCATGTCGGCGCACTCGCGATGTCCGAGCCGGGCGCCGGCTCCGACGTCGTCTCGATGAAGCTGCGCGCCGACAAGCGCGGCGACCGCTACGTGCTCAACGGTTCGAAGATGTGGATCACCAATGGCGGCGATGCCGACGTGCTGGTGGTCTATGCCAAGACCGATCCCGAGGCTGGGCCGCGCGGCATGACCGCCTTCCTCATCGAGAAGGGCTTCAAGGGCTTCACCCACGGCCAGCATCTCGACAAGCTCGGCATGCGCGGCTCCAACACCTATCCGCTGTTCTTCGATGATTGCGAGGTGCCGGCGGAGAACGTGCTGGGGCAGGTCGGCGAGGGCGTCAAGGTGCTGATGTCCGGCCTCGACTATGAGCGGGCGGTGCTGTCGGGCGGCCCGCTCGGTATCATGGCGGCGTGCATGGATGCGGTGGTGCCCTACATGCATGAGCGCAAGCAGTTCGGGCAGCCGATCGGCGATTTCCAGCTGATGCAGGGCAAACTCGCCGACATGTATTCGACCTGGCAGGCCACGCGTGCTTATGTCTACGCCGTCGGAAAGGCCTGCGACCGCGGTGGCCACGCGCGCAGCTTGCGCAAGGACGCGGCGGCCGCGATCCTCTACTCCGCGGAGAAGGCGACGTGGATGGCGGGCGAGGCGATCCAGGCGCTCGGCGGTGTCGGCTATACAACCGACTTTCCGGTCGGGCGTCTGTGGCGCGATGCAAAGCTCTACGAGATCGGCGCCGGCACCTCGGAGGTACGTCGCATGCTGATCGGCCGCGAACTGATGTCGGAAACCGCCTGAACCCCCAACCACGTCACGAGAAACGCGGGACCTCAATGCCGCTCCAGTCCAGCATCGATCCATCTTCCCAGGATTTTTCGCGCAACGCCGACGCCATGCGCGGGCTCGTCGCGGATTTGCGCGAGAAGCTCGCGCAAGTCGCCGGCGGCGGCGGCGAGGCTTCGCGCAACCGCCACACGTCACGCGGCAAGATGCTGGCGCGCGAACGCGTCGATCTGCTGGTCGATCCCGGGACGTCGTTCCTGGAGCTGTCGCCGCTGGCGGCCCATGGCCTCTATGGCGGCGACGTGCATTCGGCAAGCATCGTCACCGGCGTCGGACGCATCGCGGGCCGCGAATGCGTGGTCGTCGCCAACGACGCCACCATCAAGGGCGGCACCTACTATCCGATGACGGTGAAGAAGCATCTGCGCGCGCAGGATATCGCGCGGCAGAACAATCTTCCCTGCGTCTACATGGTCGATTCCGGCGGCGCCTTCCTGCCGCTGCAGGACGAGATCTTTCCGGACGAGCGCCATTTCGGCCGGATATTCTTCAATCAGGCGCAGATGTCCTCACAGGGTATCCCGCAGATCGCGATCGTGATGGGGTCCTGCACCGCTGGCGGCGCCTATGTGCCGGCCATGTCGGACGAGAGCATCATCGTCCGCAATCAAGGCACGATCTTCCTCGGCGGGCCGCCGCTGGTGAAGGCCGCGACCGGTGAGGTCGTCAGCGCGGAGGAGCTCGGTGGCGCCGATGTCCATTCGCGGCAATCAGGCGTCACCGACCATTACGCCCAGAACGATGCGCACGCGATCGGTATCGCCCGGCGCATCGTCGGCACGTTGAAGCCCTCCGTGCGGCCGAACCTGAACATGCATCCGCCGCGCGATCCGCTGTTCGCGGCGGAGGAGATTTACGGCGTGGTGCCCGTCGATGGCCGCAAGCCGTTCGACGTGCGCGACATCATCGCGCGTGTGGTTGATGGTTCCGAGTTCGACGAGTTCAAAAAACTCTACGGCACGACGCTGGTGTGCGGCTTCGCCCATATCTGGGGTTATCCGGTCGGCATCATCGCCAATAACGGCATTCTCTTCAGCGAGAGCTCGCTGAAGGGCGCGCATTTCATCGAGCTGTGCTGCCAGCGCGGCATTCCCCTGGTGTTCCTGCAGAACATCACCGGCTTCATGGTTGGCAAGAAATACGAGGCGGGCGGCATCGCGCGTGATGGCGCCAAGCTGGTGACGGCGGTGGCGACGGCCTCGGTGCCGAAATTCACCGTGGTGATCGGCGGCTCCTACGGCGCGGGCAATTACGGCATGTGCGGCCGCGCCTATGCGCCGCGCTTTCTCTGGATGTGGCCGAACGCGCGCATCTCGGTGATGGGCGGCGAGCAGGCCTCGATGGTGCTGAGCCAAGTCCGCCGCGACAATATCGAGGCCAAGGGCGATAGCTGGTCCAGGGAAGAGGAAGACAAGTTCCGCAAGCCGATCCGCGACCAATATGAGAGCCAGGGGCATCCGTATTACGCGACCGCGCGCCTCTGGGACGATGGCGTGATCGATCCGGCCGATACGCGCCTCGTGCTCGGCCTTGGCCTCTCGGCAGCGTCGAATGCGCCGATCGAACCGACCAAGTTCGGCTTGTTCAGGATGTGATGCGAATGGACCGTTCAAAGCTCTACCGCCGTTTTCGCACCCTCCTGATCGCCAACCGCGGCGAGATCGCCTGCCGCGTCATCCGCACCGCGCGCGCCATGGGCCTGCGCACGGTCGCGGTCTATTCGGAGGCCGATCGCGATGCGATGCATGTCGCGCTTGCGGATGAAGCCGTGCTGCTCGGGCCCGCACGGGCCCGCGACAGCTATCTCAATGTCGAGCGGCTGATCGAGGCCGCGCGCAAGACCAGCGCCGAGGCCGTGCATCCCGGCTACGGTTTCCTGTCGGAGAATGCAGACTTCGCGCAGGCCTGTTTCGATGCCGGACTCGTCTTCGTCGGTCCGACGGCCGAGATGATGACCGCCATGGGCTCCAAATCCGGCTCGAAGGCGCTGATGGAGAAGGCCGGCGTGCCGCTGGTGCCCGGCTATCACGGCGATGCGCAAGACGATGCAACGCTGGCGAAGGCGGCCGAGAAGGTTGGCTTCCCCGTGCTGGTAAAGGCCTCCGCCGGCGGCGGCGGACGCGGCATGCGCATCGTGCGTTCGGCGGCCGAGCTTGGCCCTGCGATCGTCAGCGCCAAGCGCGAGGCAAAAGCTGCGTTCAGCGACGACCGCATGCTGATCGAAAAATATGTCGACAATCCCCGCCATATCGAAGTGCAGATCATCGGCGACAGCCACGGCAATCTGCTCTCGCTATTCGAGCGCGAATGCACCTTGCAGCGCCGGCACCAGAAGGTGATCGAGGAAGCACCGTCGCCGACGCTCAACGCTGCCCAGCGCGAGACGGTCTGTGCTGCTGCCCGCAAGGCCGCGGGGGCTGTGAACTACGTCGGGGCCGGTACGATCGAGTTCGTCTCCGACGGCAAGGACGTGTTCTTCATCGAGATGAACACGCGCCTTCAGGTCGAGCATCCCGTGACCGAGCTGATATCGGGCATCGACCTCGTCGAGTGGCAGCTGCGCGTTGCCTTTGGCGAACCGCTGCCGCTCAGGCAGGACGAGATCAAGCTCAATGGCCACGCCGTCGAGGCGCGCATCTACGCGGAAAACCCGACCAAAAATTTCATGCCGTCGGTCGGCAGGATCTCGACCTGGCGGCTGCCGGCCGAGACCGGCGGCCTGCGCATCGACGCCGGCTATCGCGAGGGCGACAGCGTCTCGCCGTATTACGACGCCATGCTCGCCAAGATGATCGCGTGGGCGCCGACGCGGGATGTGGCGATCGATCGGCTGAATCGCGGGCTGGAAGAGTCCGACGTCCGCGGCATCGTCACCAACATCCCGTTCCTGTCGGCGCTGATCATGCATCCCAAGGTGCGGGCGAATGCGATCGACACCGGTTTCATCGAGCGCGAGCTGGCGGCCCTGACCTCGACGGCGGCCGCGCCCGGCGAGCTCGAGCTTTGTGCCGCGGTTGCCGCGATCGTCAATGACGAGCGGCAAGCCGCGCAAGGCGAGGCGAATTCGCCTTTGACGTCTCCCTGGCAGACGTTCGGCTGGCAGCCGGTCGGCCGCCGCAAGCGTAGCTTTGCCTTCCGCGTCGGGCATGGGCCTGAGCAGAAGATCATTCTGAACTACGGTAGCGGGCCAGCGACGCTCGTCGTCGGCGAGCGCGAGTTGACGTTCACGGTTGTGCCAAAGGATGGTGGCTTCGACCTGACGCTGGATGGCGTCAAGTCGTCGGTCGCGGCCGTCATCGACGGTCATGAATTGTATTTGCGCACGCGCAACGGCCGCTTCGACCTGCACTGGGTCGATCCGTTCGGCGGCGAGACCGAGGAGCAGACCGGCGCGGACAGGATCGCGGCGCCCTTGCCGGGCACGGTCGTCGCGGTGCTGGCCGAGGAGGGTGCCAGGCTCGAGAAGGGCGCGCCGATCCTCACGCTGGAAGTGATGAAGATGGAGCAGACGCTGCGGGCCCCCTATGCCGGTGTGCTGAAGTCCATCAGGTGCAAGGTCGGCGACATCGTCCAAGAGGGCATCGAGCTGGCCGTGGTCGAACCTTCGGAAGAATGACTTTGGGGGGAGTGACATGAGCGATCCCGTCCGCATCATCGAGATGGGACCGCGCGACGGTCTCCAGAACGAGAAGACTCCGGTCAGCGTCGAGGCCCGCATCGCCTTTATCGAGGCGCTGGTGGGAGCCGGATTGCACACGGTCGAGGTCGGCGCGTTCGTCTCGCCGAAGGCAATCCCGCAGATGGCAAGCTCGGATGCCGTGCTGCGCGGCGTCAGACATGTCAGGGGCGCCGAATTCCACGTGCTGGTGCCGAACGAGAAGGGCTATGACGCCGCGCGTGCCGCGGGCGCCAAAGTGGTCTCCGTCTTCGCGGCGGCATCGGAAGGCTTTTCCCGCGCCAACATCAATTGCACGGTCGCGGAATCCATCGAGCGGTTTAAGCCGGTGCTGGCACGCGCCAAGGCCGATGGCGTGCCGGTGCGCGGCTATATCTCCTGCGTGCTCGGCTGTCCCTTCGACGGCGAGATCAAGCCGAAGGCCGTCGCCGACCTCGCCGAAGTGCTGTGGGGACTCGGCTGCTACGAGATTTCGCTCGGCGACACCATCGGCGTCGGAACGCCCGCCAAGGCCAAGGAGATGCTGCGCGCGGTTGCCGCCAACATTCCCGCCACGAGACTCGCGATGCATTTCCATGACACCTATGGCCAGGCGCTCGCCAATCTCTATGCGGGCATGGAGGAGGGCGTTCGGGTGATCGACGCTGCCGCTGGCGGCCTGGGCGGCTGTCCCTATGCGCCGGGTGCCACAGGCAACGTCGCGACCGAGGATGTCGTCTACATGCTCGAGGGCATGGGCGTCAGGACCGGGGTCGATATGGACAAGCTGCTGGCAGCGACCAACGAGATGAGCAAGCTGCTCGGTAAACCGCCGGTGAGCCGCGTGGCGTCCGCGCTGAACGCGAAGAAGAAGCGAGCTGCATCGTTGGGCTCGATGCCGTAGGGTGGGCAAAGCGTAGCGTGCCCACCATTCAGAGACGGTGGGCACGGCGGAAGACGCCTTTGCCCACCCTACGGCAGCTTCTATGCCGTTACCTGCTCCCGTCCGGCCCCATCACCAGATCGGGCAACCAGGTTGAAATTTCCGGCACCAAACACAGCAGCAGTACGGCGCCCATCATCAAGAGCACGAAGGGCAGCGTGCCCCAGATCACTTCGCTCAAGGGAATGTCCGGCGCAACGTTGCGAATGACGAAGATGTTGAGGCCGACGGGTGGATGGATCAGGCCCATCTCCATCACGATGGTCATGACGACGCCAAACCAGATGATGTCAAAATTCGCCGCACGGAGCGGCGGCAGGATGATCGGCGCGGTCATCAGGATGATCGAAACCGGCGGCAGAAAGAAGCCGAGCACGACGACCATGACCAGGATGGCGAACAGAAGCCCCCAGCGCGGCAGATGCATTGCGACGACGGATTCGGCGGCCGATTGCGAGATGTGCAGATAGCTCATCACGTAGGAATAGAGCAGCGACATGCCGATGATCATCATCAGCATGGTGGATTCCCGGATCGTCGATTTCATGATCGGGCCGAGGTCTTCCGGCCGCCAGACGCCGTAGATCGCCGCGATCAGCCCGAGCGCCAGGAGGCCGCCAAGACCGGCGGTCTCCGACGGCGTGGCAAAGCCGCCATAGAGCGCCGCCATGACGCCGGTGAGCAGCAGCACGAACGGGAGCACGCGCGGCAGCACGCTGAAGCGTTCGGCGAGCGTGTACTCGTCGCGCGCGAGGATGGCAGCCTCCGGGCCGCCCCTCTTGTAGGCGGCTTCCGCTGCGGCATATTCCCGGCGGAAGCGGTACACCGCATAGAATCCGAACAGCGAGACCAGCAACAGGCCGGGGCCGATGCCGGCGAGGAACAGCCGTCCCAGCGATTTCTCGGCTGCGACCGCGAACAGGATCATGGTGATCGAGGGCGGCAGCAGAATGCCGAGCGTCCCGCCGGCCGCGATGATGCCGGCCGCAAAACCTCCGGAATAGCCGCGCTTGCGCATCTCGGGGATGCCGGCCGAGCCGATCGCAGAGCAAGTTGCTGGCGAGGAGCCCGCCATCGCCGCGAACAGCGCGCAGGCGAACACGTTGGCGACGCCGAGGCCCCCCGGCACGCGATGCAGCCAGGCATGCAGCGCTGAATAGAGATCCTGGCCGGCGCGCGATTTGCCGATCGCTGCGCCCTTCAGGATGAACAGCGGGATCGATAGCAGCGTGATCGAGGCCATCTCCTCGTAGACATTCTGCGTCACCGTATCGAGCGAGGCCGAGGGCATGTAGATGCCCATGAACACGACAGCAACCGCGCCGAGGGCAAACGCAATCGGCATGCCCGAAAACATCACGAGCAGGGTTGCGACGCCGTAAGCGACACCGATGCCGAAAACGCTCATGGACGCTTGGCTCCTGCGAAAGGCAGCGCCAGCTGCACGAGGATCTGGAGGCAGAGCAGGCTCATGCCGATCGCCATCAGGGAATAGGGAATGGCAAGGGGCGGCGACCACATCGAGTTGGAGACCTGGCCGTCGACATAGGCCTCATGCGTCAGCGTCCACGACTTCCAGGCGAAGAATGCGCAGAACAGGAAGGTCACGGCATCGACGATCCAGAGCCGGATTCTGTTCGCGAGCGGCGACAGCAGGCCGACGAAAGCCTCGATGCCGATATGGCCGCGGTTCTGCTGTACGTAGGCTGCGGTCATGAAGGTCGCGCCAACCAGCAGGAACACCGCGGCCTCGTCCTGCCAGTAATTGGCGGCCTTGAACAAGGCACGACTGAGCACGCTGTAGCTCAGGATGGCGCAGGCCGCGACCAGCGCCAGCGCCGCGAATACCACGATGATGCGGTTGAGGATGGCAAGGCCGCTATCGAGCGCCGCCGCAAGGCCGGTCCCTGCGGCAACATTCGCCTGGCCGTCACGATCCGGAAGCGGACCGTGGCTCATGCAGAGACGTCGGAGGCGAGCTTGAGCAGGTTCGCGGCGGTCGTGGTCTTGGCGCCGTAATCCTTCCAGGCGGTGTCGCGGGCGATGTCGCGCCACTTGCCGACGGTCGCGGCATCGAGCGCCGAGACCTTGGCGCCGGCTTTCTCGTAGACCTTGGCGACCTCGACGTCGTCGTCCTGGGCGCCCTTGCGGCCGAAGGCCTCGAGCTCTTCGCCGACGGCGAGGAGGATGTCCTGCTGGTTTTTCGGCAGCTTGTCGAAGATCGCCTTCGACATCATCAGCGGCTCGAGCATGAACCAGTAGGATGCGCCCGCGCCCGAGGTCAGCGACTTCGCAACCTCCTCGAGGCGGAACGATATCAGGCTGGTGGAGGAGGTGATGCCGGCATCGCAGGCACCGGTCTGCATGGCCGCGTAGATTTCGTTCGAGGGCACCGACAGCACCGAGGCACCGGCGGTCTGCAGCACCATGTCCATCTCGCGCGAGCCGCCGCGCACCTTCATGCCCTTGGCATCCTCCGGCGCCACGATCGGCTTGGAGCGGCTTGCAACGCCGCCGGCCTGCCACACCCACGAGAGCAGGATGATGCCCTTGTCGGCGAGGAAGTCGGAGAGCGCCTTGCCCACCGGCTCTTTCTTCCAGCGCATGCCCTGGTCGTAGGTCGTGACGAGGCCCGGCATTAGGCCGATATTGGTCTCGGGCAATTCGCCGCCGGCATAGGGCATCGGGTAGAGCGAGATGTCGAGCGCGCCCTTGCGCATCGCGGAGAACTGCGCGTTGGTCTTGATCAGCGAGGAATTCGGGTAGATTTCGGCGGCAATGTCACCATTGCTGCGCTTGGCAATCTCGGCGGCAAACATGCGGCAGAGCCGGTCGCGGAAATCGCCCTTGTCGATGGTGCCACCAGGGAATTGGTGCGAGATCTTCAGCGTGGTCGCGGCGTGCGCGGTGCCAGTGCCGAAACGAAGAATGGCGGGTGCTGCGACAGCGGTCGCGAGCAGATGACGACGCGTGAACATGGACAATCCCCTTGGACGCTTCTTGAACGACTCTTCGACGTGTTCTTGTTGACGTGATCTCGTCGGGTCATGAGACCGGAGCGGAGGCCCATCCTAACCGGTCTTTCACCCCAACATCTCTAGTCTGTTAGTTCGAGAATGATTGCCGCGGCAAGGGTTTGCGTTGCTGCGCTGCACGCGGCGGGCCGAATTGTTCCCGTCGTTAACGCTGTCGGTCAGGAGGCGATCGCCCGGGGCACGCGGCGGTCAGCGAAAAAATCCGCAACGCCGCGTAACAAGCGCGGATGCCGATCCGTCGAGATTGTGTAGCGGCACAAGTCGCTGACAAACATCACCTCGAAGGGAAGATTTCTCATGACCATTCGCACCCGCATCGTGCTCGGCGTCTCCGCTGCCGCTCTCTCGCTTGGCCTCGCGCTGTCGCCGGCCGCTTTTGCCCAGGACAAGATGGGCAAGGATGACGGCATGAAGAAGGACACGATGTCCAAGGACGGCATGAAGAAGGACACCATGTCCAAGGACGACGGCATGAAGAAGGACGACGGAATGAAGAAGGACGGCATGAAGAAAGACGACGGGATGATGAAGAAGAACTGATTCTTCGACCGTTATGCCGGGTGCCTCAACGAGGCGAGCCCGGCATGCGCTCGGCCAGTTCCCGCCTGGAATCCGTCGTCGGGTCGCGCGTTCGCGCGGACCCGGCCATCCGTCATGGTTTGACCTGAAGCAGGTGCTTCAGGTCAAATTTTGTTGAAGCTCACTTCCGCTTGTTCTTGCGGGCGGCATAGCGGGCGTCGCGCTTGGCCTTCTGCTCGGCTTCGAGCGCTGCAGCCTTTGCTGCGGCTTCCTCCGCCTCACGCGCGATCCGAGCGGCTTCAAGCGCTGCAGCCTCTTCCTCGCGACGCTTTTGCTCGGCCTTTTCCGCTTCGCGCGCAGCCTTCGCCTCGGCGCGCTTGGCTGCGAGTGCCTCGCGCTCGGCACGCTTCGCCAACACAGCGGGATCATCGGGCCCGGGCTGCGACTTGAATTTGTTCAAAAGATTCTTGCGCGCTTCCTGCGCCGCCTTCTGCCGGTCTGTGAAGCCTGGTTCCCTAAATCCACTCACGGGCCTTGCCTTCCTCGCTTTCAATCCTACATCGCTGACTGTTGGTACGTCGGCTGGGCACAAGCAGGCGCCACGCGACGCAGAAGCGTGTACATCGCCGAGCGCCGCGAAGCCACCCATAATCGCAGCCGATCAGGTCCACGAAATCGCTGACCAGCCGATCCCTCGTAGCCCGGAAAAACTGCCGAATTGTGATGTCCCTCATAAGGGCACCCAGCGGCGGCGCCTAGCGTCCGCCCCGAGACGAGACGGAGCACGGGCATGACGTTTTTCCGGCGGAGCCTGAAGGCCCTCGCAATCGCCGTCGCGATAGCGGCTGTTGCGGGGGCGGTGCTGTTGGCCGGCCGCCCGCAACCGATCGAGAGCACCGTTCTGGGGGCTGCATGGGAGTGCACCCAGACCGCGTTCATCCTGACGAGCTGTGCGCCACGCGCGCAGCATGTGATTCCGGCGGTCGAGACTTCGCGCAAGGAGGCGCTGAAGGGGACCAGGGGCTGAACGGCAACGGCGCGCGGGATGTGACGCGACGTCGCGGAGGTGATAAAGGGCCTCGGCCGAGCGACAAAGTCTCCATGTCCCAGCCTGAATCAGACCCTCAATCCAAGCCTGATCCCGCCGAGAAGCCCAAAGCTTCGCCCAAGCCGCAATCCGGCGACAGCCGTCGCGGCGCGATCGCCGGGCTGATCATTGCCGCCTTGCTTCTCGCCGTCGGCCTGTGGCTCGCCCGGGACCTGACCGCCGCCAGCAAGATGCAGGATTGCCTGATGTCGGGGCGACGCAATTGCGACGTGATTGAGCCGGCGCGCTGAACCCGTCCCATCGCCCGACCGGGCGAAAATTTGCCGTGATCTTAACCATTTGTAACGGGACATCGCCGGCGTCGGGAGGTCAGTTATGGCGGCCGGCATCAGCCGGGCGCAATCCGAATCCTGGATCGCGCCTGGAGCATCGCAATTTTCTGAAAGTCGAGGGGTGGGCACCAATGAGTGCGTCGAACCGCATGAAATTCATCGTTCCAATGGTCTCGGCCCTGTCGCTGCTGGCATTGTCGGCGCAGGCGCAGGACGCAGGTGCGCCGAAGGGCGCCGCCCAGCCGCCGGGACAGGGTGCCGGTAACACGCCTCCACCCAATCAGAACGTGCGCAAGGGTCCGCCTCCACAGGCGGGGCATTCCGCACCCCCACCGGGCGGTCAGGCCCGTATGGCTCCAGGGCCGGGTCCAAGTCCGCACGGTGCCGGCGGTCCGCCCCCCGGCCGCTATATGGCGCGCGGTCCGGCGCCCGCGCGCGACTGGGGCGGACACCCCTATCGCGGCAATCTTGCCTGGGACGGCGGACGCTGGCGTCACGAAGTCCACAATGGCCGTCCGGGCTGGTGGTGGGATGTCGGCGGCGTCTGGTACTATTATCCGCAGAGGATGGACGGCCCACCCGCCTATATCTCCGAGGACTATGTGGACGACGTGCCGGTGGCCTATGCGCCGCCGGGCCCGCCGGTTGCCTATGAACCGCCGCCTCCACCGCCCCCCGCAGATCCCGGCGCAAGCGCGCTTGGCGGGGCCATCGTCGGCGGTGTGCTCGGTGGCCTGCTTTCCGGCAATGCCACAGGTGCGGCCGCAGGTGCCGTCATCGGCGGTGCGACCGGCGCCATCGCCGGCGCCACGGCTGCCGCGCGTCCCGGCTACTACCTCGCCCAGGGCAATTGCTACTACCGCTATCCAAACGGCCAGTATGTGCAGGCCGATCCGCGCGCCTGCTACTGAACCACCGACGCGCAACCCAATATCAATGAGGCGGGGCCCGGTGCCCGCCTCATTTGCATTTGCGCCTTGGGATGTGTCGTGATCAGCGGCGCCCGATGCAGCGACGTTCTTGCGGCGACGCACAACAACTGCCTCAAGATTTCTCTGGCGCTCTTTGTCGCACCACGCATTGTTCAAAGAAAAAACGAACAGGTGAGTCGCAGGGGACAGAAACACATGCTGGATGCGATCCAGATCAGCTTGGCGCTGTGGGCTATGATCGTTTGCGGAGGGGTCAAGGCAGTGCAACTGGTGCACTACCTGTTTTAGCGGCGGCGACCGGGCAGCACGCTAGGACACAAGCCAGTTCAGGAAGGCCATCAAGGCCCAGACCAGGCCGCCGATCCAGGCCGTCATGGCCAGGATGATGGTGGAGAGAAGGGCGAGGCCAACCACATCCGCCTTGCGGGGTGATACGTCCGACTGTGCTGCGCCTTCGGCCTTGTGTGTCATGACGAGAACAGCCCATGCGTGTTGCGATCTTGCGTCGCGCCTGAGGTTGTAGCGAATACGCTGGAATTCGGCTGTGACCCAATTCACAGATCGGACCGGCGGAGAGGCGGCTTCACCGTTTCGCGCGCGGTGCCCAGGGCAGTGGGCGGCCAGGCGGCCAAGATCAGGGCCTCGAATTGCGGAAAAGACGAAGGCGAGCGGGACAGGCTTGTCACGCCGATCGCTGCGCGTCTGACGCAAGATCGCCGCGAAGATGCGAGCTCGCGCAGCTTTCGCTCATGCCAAAATTCTCCGCGGTAACATCGTGCTGAAATGCGCGGGCATTGCGACTTTCGTCCTCCGCAATCATACGGACGAAATTGCCACGCCCTTGTCGAGATCGGCCGGTTAGACTTGGCCGCATGTGTACGAAGTACGATCCCCAGCACGAGGCCGAAGCGGCAATGAAGCGCGCCGCGGCGACCGAAGGCCCCGACCGGCAACGCCTCATCGAGCTGGCCCTGGCCTGGTATCAGCTCGCGCGCGATCGTCGCGACGACGAGCGCAAAGACTGATCGCAGTCAGCCGCCAGCTGCAGCTCTCGGGCGCAGCCACACTTGTCGAACAGTGAGATAAGCCAAAGACGTTGAGGCGTTGAATCTGCACACACGCGACGGTGTGGTGCATCTTCCTTATAGTAACCAGACGCAGCCAGCCCAGAGTCGGGTGCCCTTGTGGCGGATGCCCGCGCCATGATCACTCGATCGCCAAAGATTGCTTCTGATGGCCTCGGCGCGCCCATACCTGAACCGTGGAGGCGAGTTGATGCTGGCTCATGGCAGCGTCCGCCATGGACCCTTGTGCCACTTCGATGCGCTTTGCGATCGCGCCGGAACTGAGGTTCACGACGCCCGCGTCAATTGCAAGATAGGACATCGAAGCGATCGCCACCGCAAAGGCGATCCCCATTCTCGTCAGTTCGGCAGGTGGCATCGGATGTCTCTTTTGAGCGCAATTCGCGCGCCGCGGATACATGGGGAGCGCCCGCCGCGGTCAAAGGCTGCGGCAAGGCGACCCACGCGTTCGTGAAAGACGACAGATTTGCGATGGGAGGACGCGTGACGCGTTCATCATGAACGCCGACGCGAGCCGACAAGATCGAGGATTGGCGATCCCGGCAGGAATCGAACCTGCAACCCTCAGAGTAGAAATCTGATGCTCTATCCAGTTGAGCTACGGGACCGTCTTGGCCGCCCCGGTGTGGGGGGACGGCTTGTCATATATCATGGCAATATGAAAAATCTGGTCTTTCGCCAAGCCTGAACCGAACCGTTTTCCTCAGTGCGGCGACAAACCGGAACGGCGGAGTGTCAGGGTGCCGGGTTGAGCGGCAGCGGACTGGACGACGGACAACGTCGCCGGCAACGCTGGCCAGCTTCCGGGACACGGTCGCCGGTCGACGTATCAGGTATGGGCTGCGCCACAGGACGGCGTGCGCGGCGATATCTCGATCGGTCTCCTCTGGGCGTGGCTTGCCATGGCGATTGCGACGTTTTGCACTTTTGGTTCCACCGCCATGAGTCCGTCACCTTTCCGCACACATTATCGCCGCCGCGGCGCTCGTCCGCGATTTCCGGGAGTCCTTTCATGATTGGTCTGGTTCGCGCCGTCGCTCTCTGCGCCACGCTGGCATTTGGCCTATGCGCCGCGCAGGCGGCCGACAAGGCGTTCAGGCGTGACGATCTCGCCGATTCCGCCATCAAGCTCGAGGCACAGATCAAGAGCGAGGCGGGACCGGTCGCCAAGCCCGGCGCGAGCCTGCGCGCCGACGCCGATGCCGCCTTCAAGCGCAATGATGTCCGCACCGGGCTCTCGATCCTCGGCCAGATCGCCGCGACCGCGCCCGAGGACGCCGGCAATTGGCTGCGGCTTGCCAAAGTCATCTTCCAGATCACGCCGAAGAGCTCGAGCGAGCAGACCTTCCTGCTGGAGCGCGCCTCGACCGCCGCCTACATCGCCTACCAGCGCGCCGGCAATCAGGGCGAGGAGGCGGACGCGCTCGCCGTGCTCGGCAAATCGCTTGCCGAACGCAAGCTGTGGCGGCCGGCGCTGGATGCGCTGCGGCTGTCGCTCGACATGCGCGAGGTCGCCGATGTCCGCGGCACCTACGAGAAGCTGCGCGACGAGCACGGCTTCCGGCTGCTCGACTACACCGTGGACTCGGATTCGGCGAGCCCGCGCGCCTGCTTCCAGTTCTCCGAAGAGCTCGCCAAGCGCACCGATTTCGCACCGTTCCTGGCGCTGGCGGGTCAGGACAAGCCGGCACTTTCGGCCGAGGGCAAGCAGCTCTGCGTCGACGGGCTGAAGCATGGCGAGCGCTACAACATCAACCTGCGCGCCGGCCTGCCGTCGACCGTGAAGGAGGGCCTGCCGAAATCGGCCGAGTTCAACGTCTATGTGCGCGACCGCAAGCCCTTCGTGCGCTTCACCAGCCGCGCCTATGTGCTGCCGCGGACCGGCCAGCGCGGCATTCCCGTGGTCAGCGTCAACACGCCCGCGGTGAACATCAACGTTTACAGGATCGGCGACCGCAATCTGATCAACACGGTGGTCGACAGCGACTTCCAGAAGACGCTGTCGAAATATCAGCTCACCGATCTCGGCGACGAGCGGGGCGTGAAAGTCTGGTCCGGCGAACTCGCGACCGCGATGACCCTGAACCAGGACGTCATCACGGCATTCCCCGTCGACCAGGCGCTCGGCGAGCTCCAGCCCGGCGTCTATGTGATGACGGCGGCCGCCAAGGGCCCGGGCAGCGACGATGATTATCAGCTCGCCACCCAATGGTTCATCGTCTCCGACCTCGGCGTATCGGCCTATTCCGGCAATGACGGCATCCATGTCTTCGTCAATTCGCTGGCCTCGACCGATCCGGTCGGCAAAGCCGAGGTGCGGCTGGTTGCCCGCAACAACGAGATTCTGGCGACGCGCAAGACCGACGATTCCGGCCACGTGCTGTTCGAGGCGGGGCTTGCGCGCGGCGAGGGCGGCCTGTCGCCGGCGATGCTGACGGTCACGGGCGAGAAGGCCGATTATGCCTTCCTCAGCCTCAAGACCTCGGCCTTCGACCTGTCCGACCGCGGCGTCGCGGGTCGCGCCGTGCCTGCGGGCGCCGACGCCTTCGTCTACGCCGAGCGCGGCGTCTACCGCTCCAACGAGACCGTCTATCTCACCGCGCTGCTGCGCGATGGTCAGGGCAATGCCGTCACCGGCGGACCGATGACGCTGGTGATCGAGCGCCCCGACGGCGTTGAATTCCGCCGCGCTGTGCTCGCCGACCAGGGCGCCGGCGGCCGCACGCTGTCGGTGCCGCTCAACTCGGCCGTGCCGACCGGGACCTGGAGGGTGCGCGCCTTCACCGATCCGAAGGGCTCGTCGGTCGGCGAGACCACCTTCATGGTGGAAGATTACGTCCCCGATCGGATCGAATTCGACTTGTCTACCAAGGACAAGCTGATCAAAGCTAACGCTCCTGTGGAACTTAAGGCTGCCGGCCATTTCCTCTACGGCGCGCCGGCCTCGGGGCTCAGCCTGGAAGGTGACGTGCTGATCGCGCCGGCTGGCGGGCGGCCAGGCTTTGCCGGCTACCAGTTCGGCGTCGATGACGAGCAGACCACCTCGAACGAGCGCACGCCGCTGGAGAACTTGCCGGAGGCCGACGCCAACGGTGTTGCGACCTTCCCGGTCACGCTGGACAAACAGCCGGCTTCGACGCGTCCGCAGGAGGCGCAGATTTTCGTCCGCATGGTCGAGACCGGCGGCCGTGCCGTCGAGCGCAAGCTGGTGCTGCCGGTCGCGCCAGCGACCGCCCTGATCGGCGTCAAGCCGCTGTTCGGCGACAAGAACGTTGCAGAGGGCGACAAGGCCGAGTTCGACGTCGTGTTCGTCTCGCCCGAGGGACAGACGCTTCCACGGGACGGACTGCGCTACGAGCTCCTGAAGATGGAGTCGCGCTACCAGTGGTATCGCCAGAACAATTACTGGGAATACGAGCCGGTCAAGTCGACCTCGCGCGTCACCGATGGTGATGTCACGATCGCCGCCGACAAGCCGTCGCGGATTTCGCTCGCGCCCAAGCCCGGCCGTTATCGGCTGGACGTGAAGTCGAACGATGCCGACGGCCCGGTGACCTCGGTGCAGTTCGATGTCGGCTGGTACTCGGACGGGAGCGCCGACACGCCGGACCTCCTGGAAACCTCGATCGACAAGCCGCAATATGCCTCGGGCGATACCATGACGGTGTCGATCAACGTCCGCAGCGCCGGCAAGCTGACAGTCAACGTGGTCGGCGACCGTCTGCTGACGACGCAGACCGTCGACGTCAAGGAAGGTACCGCGCAGGTCAAGATCCCGGTCGGCAAGGATTGGGGCACCGGTGCCTATGTGGTGGCGACGCTCCGTCGTCCGCTCGATGCGGCGGCGCAGCGCATGCCGGGCCGCGCGATCGGCTTGAAGTGGTTCGGGATCGACAAGCAGGCCCGCACCCTGCAGGTGAAGCTGTCGCCGCCGGATCTGATCCGGCCGAATGCGATGCTGAAGATCCCGGTCAAGCTCGACGGGCTCAACCCCGGCGAGGACGCCAAGGTCGTCATCGCTGCGGTTGACGTCGGCATTCTCAATCTCACCAACTACAAGCCGCCAGCGCCGGACGATTACTATCTCGGCCAGCGCCAGCTGAGCGCGGAGATCCGCGATCTCTATGGGCAGCTGATCGACGGCATGTCGGGCACGCGCGGCCAGATCAAGTCCGGCGGTGACGCAGGCGCTGCCGAGCTGCAGGGCTCGCCGCCCGCGCAGAAGCCGCTGGCGCTCTATTCGGGAATCGTCACCGTCGGCGCTGACGGCACGGCCGAAGTGAGCTTCGACATTCCGGAGTTCGCCGGCACCGCGCGCGTCATGGCGGTGGCGTGGACCGCGACCAAGCTCGGCCGCGCCAACACCGACGTCGTGATCCGCGACCCTGTCGTCCTGACCACGACGCTGCCGCGCTTCCTGCTCAACGGCGACCACGGCACAGTCAATCTCGAGATCGACAACGTCGAGGGCCAGGCCGGCGACTACGTCATCAACGTCAAGACCGGCGGGCCGGTGAAGATGTCAGGCAATCCCGCCACAACGGTCAAGCTCGCCGCCAAGCAGCGCAACTCGTTCGCACTGGCGGTCGATGCGACCGCGGCCGGGCCGGCGACGTTCGACGTCGACATCAAGGGGCCGAACGGGCTGACGCTGGTGCGCCACTACGCACTCGACGTCAAGGCGGCAACGCAAGTCCTGGCGCGGCGCTCCATCCGCACCCTGGCGAAGGGCGAAAGCCTGACGCTGACCTCGGACATGTTCTCCGACCTCGTGCCGGGCACCGGCAGCGTCTCGGTTTCGGCAAGCCTGTCCACCGCGCTCGACGCGGCGACGATCCTCAAAGCGCTGGATCGCTATCCCTACGGCTGCTCGGAGCAGATCACGAGCCGGGCCATGCCGCTGCTCTATGTCAACGACCTCGCGGCCGGGGCTCATCTTGCCATGGACACCGAGGTCGATCAGCGCATCCGCGACGCCATCGAGCGGCTTCTGGCTCGCCAGGGCTCGAACGGCTCGTTCGGCCTGTGGTCGGCCGGCGGCGACGATGCCTGGCTCGATGCCTATGTCACTGATTTCCTCACCCGCGCCCGCGAAAAGGGCTTTGTGGTGCCTGACGTCCTGTTCAAGAACGCGCTCGATCGTATCCGCAACTCCGTCGTCAACGGCAACGAGCCGGAGAAGGATGGCGGCCGCGATCTCGCCTATGGTCTCTACGTGCTCGCCCGCAACGGCGCCGCTCCCATCGGCGACCTTCGCTATCTCGCCGACACCAAGCTGAACAATCTGGCGACGCCGATTGCCAAGTCTCAGCTTGCGGCGGCGCTCGCTCTGGTCGGCGACCGCAACCGCGCCGAGCGTGTCTACGGCGCAGCGCTCGACAGCCTCGCGCCGAAGCCGGTGCTGGAGTTCGGCCGCACCGATTACGGCTCGCAGCTGCGCGATGCGGCGGCGCTTGTCTCGCTCGCCAGCGAAGGCAACGCGCCGAAGACGACGCTGACGCAAGCCGTGGCGCGGGTCGAGACCGCGCGCGGGCTTACGCCCTACACCTCCACACAGGAGAATGCGTGGCTGGTGCTGGCGGCGCGGGCGCTTGCCAAGGAGAACCTGTCGATCGAGGTCGACGGCCAGCCGGTCAAGACCGCCCTTTACCGCAGCTACAAGGCGGACGCGTTGAGCGGCAAGCCGCTGAAGATCACCAACACCGGCGATGCCCCGGTGCAGGCGGTGATCTCGGTGTCGGGCTCGCCCGTCACGCCCGAGCCGGCGGCGTCCAACGGCTTCAAGATCGAGCGAAGCTATTTCACCCTCGACGGAAAGCCCGCCGATATCAGCAAGGTCAAGCAGAATGATCGCTTCGCCGTGGTGTTGAAGATTACGGAAGCCAGGCCCGAGTACGGCCACATCATGGTGTCCGACTATCTGCCGGCAGGCCTGGAGATCGACAATCCGAAGCTGGTGTCGTCGGGCGACAGCGGCACGCTGGACTGGATCGAGGACGGCGAGGAGCCCGAGGATACCGAGTTCCGCGACGACCGCTTCACGGCAGCCGTTGACCGCGCCTCGGATTCCAAGGCGGTCTTCACGGTGGCCTATGTCGTGCGCGTGGTCTCGCCCGGCAAATACGTGCTGCCGCAGGCCTATGTCGAGGACATGTACAATCCCTCGCGCTACGGCCGCACCGGCACGGGAACTGTCGAGGTGCGGGCGGCGAAGTGAGTGGTGAGATGAGCGACGGCGATAATAGCTCCCGTCATTCCGGGGCGGCTCGAAGAGCCGAACCCGGAATCTCGAGGTTCCGGGTCTGGTCCTTCAGACCAGACCGGAACGACGGCCGCGCGGTAAGGCACGGCCATCGAATCCTCTCCGCCCTTGCGCTCGCCTTCATCCTCGCCACCATCGGCTTCGTCGGCTGGGTCTACTCTCTCGGACCGCTACCGCTCGACGAAGCGCGCCGCGTCTCGACCACAATCGTCGACCGCAACGGCAAGCTGCTGCGCGCCTATGCGATGGCTGACGGCCGCTGGCGCCTGCCGGTCGAAACCAAAGCCAACGTCGATCCAACTTACCTGAAGCTGCTCTTCGCCTATGAGGACCAGCGCTTCTTTGCCCATGACGGCATCGATCCGTTGGCGCTGGGACGCGCCGCGTTGCAGCTTTCGACGCGCGGTCGCATTGTGTCCGGAGGCTCGACCATCTCGATGCAGCTCGCGCGGCTCATGGAGCCGCGGCGGCAGCGTTCGCTCTACGCAAAGCTGCACCAGATCGTGCGCGCAATCGAGCTCGAGCGGGCGCTGAGCAAGGACGAGATCCTCAACCTTTACCTCGCGCTCGCACCTTATGGCGGCAATCTGGAAGGCATCCGCGCGGCTTCGATCGCCTATCTCGGCAAGGAGCCGAAGCGGCTGTCGCTGGCTGAGGCCGCATTGCTGGTCGCGCTGCCGCAATCGCCGGAGACGCGCCGGCTCGACCGCTATCCGGACGCGGCGCGTATCGCCCGCAATCGCGTGCTCGACCGCATGGTCGAAGAGCATGTGGTTAGCCTCGATGACGCGAAGCAGGCCAAGGCCGTGCCGGTGCCGACACTGCGCAAGCCGATGCCGATCCTGGCCCCGCATGCGTCCGACAGCGCGCTGGCAACGGTCAAGGACGCGCCTGTTATCAAGCTAACGCTGGATTCGAACCTGCAGAAGGTGCTGGAGCCTTTGGCGCATGACCGCGCCATTGCGCTGGGGCCGAACATTTCGGTCGGCATCATCGTCGTCGACAACGAGAGCGGCGACGTGCTCGCGCGCGTCGGCTCTGCGGATTATTTCGACGACAGCCGGGCAGGGCAGGTCGACATGACCCGCGCCATCCGTTCGCCGGGCTCGACCCTCAAGCCATTCATCTATGGCCTCGCTTTCGAGGATGGCTTTGTTCACCCCGACAGCCTGATCGACGACCGCCCGGTGCGCTTCGGCTCCTACGCACCTGAGAACTTCGACATGACGTTCCAGGGCACGGTGCCGGTGAAGAAGGCGCTGCAGATGTCACTGAACGTGCCGGCGATCGTGCTGCTCGACCGCGTCGGCGCGAGCCGGCTGGCCTCGCGACTTCGGCAGGCCGGCGGCAATCTCGTCCTGCCCAAGGACGAGGCACCGGGGCTCGCGATGGGCCTTGGTGGGGTCGGTGTGACACTTCAGGACCTTGCGCAGCTCTATGCAGGCTTCGCCAGGCTCGGCACCACCAGGCCACTGCGCGAGATCATGGCCGCCAAGGACGATCGCGAACCGCTGCGGCTGCTGGACCCGGTCGCGGCGTGGCAGGTCGGCAATGTGCTTCTGGGGACTCCCCCGCCGGAGAACGCGGCGCACAACCGCATCGCCTTTAAGACCGGCACCTCCTACGGTTATCGCGATGCCTGGTCGGTCGGGTTCGACGGCCGCATGACCATCGGCGTCTGGGTCGGCCGGCCCGACGGCGCGCCGGTTCCCGGCCTGATCGGCCGCGTCGCGGCCGCGCCCATTCTGTTCGATGCTTTCGCTCGGTCCGGCAAGACCTTGACGCCGCTGCCGAAGCCGCCGAAGGGAACCCTGGTGGCGAGCAACGCGAAATTGCCGTTACCGCTGAAGCGGTTCCGCCCTGTCGGGGAACTGGTCCGCACCGGGAGCGAGCAGGCGCTTCACATCCAGTTCCCGCTTAACGGTAGCAGGATCGACGTCGATCGCTCAGGCGGCACCGAAGCCGCCGCCATGCCGGTGAAGGTCGCCGGCGGGGTGTTGCCGATGACCGTCATGGTCAACGGTACGGCGCTCGGTGAGATCGACGGACGGCGTCAGCGCCTGATCGATCCGCCCGGCCCGGGCTTCGCAAGATTGACCGTGATTGACGCGACTGGCGCCGCGGACACAGTTGTCATTCGAATTCAGTGACCTTGGCTTAAGCGGTTGTGGGGATGGCGGTTTCAGCGTAAGCGGAACCAATGGCCGAGACCTATCCGACTCCCCGATTTGGAGCGCCCCGAGAGCCGAAAACGCCCGTGAATCCGGGCAGCCGGCTCGTGCTGATGCTCGACTTTTTCACAGCCAGCCATGCCCGCGCCGTGGGCTTCCTGGTGCTCTGCGCGCTGCTGCTGTTCCTGCCTGGCTTCTTCACCATTCCGCCGGTCGATCGGGACGAGGCGCGCTTTGCGCAGGCCACCAAGCAGATGGTCGAGAGCGGCGACTATGTCGATATCCGCTTCCAGGAGGACGTGCGCTACAAGAAGCCGGTCGGCATCTACTGGTTGCAATCCGCGGCGGTTCAAGCCGCAACAGTGCTGAAGCTGCCGAAGGCCGAGCTCCGGATCTGGGTCTATCGCCTTCCCTCGCTGATCGGTGCGATCGGCGCAGTGCTCATGACCTACTGGACCGCGCTCGGCTTCGTGACGCGGCGCGCAGCGGTGCTTGCTGCGCTCCTGATGTCTGCCTCCGTGCTGCTTGGCGTCGAAGCGCGTCTGGCCAAGACTGACGCCATGCTGCTGTTCTCGGTGGTCGCCGCGATGGGCGCGATGGCGCGGGCCTATCTGTCATGGCAGCGCGCCGAGGACGAAACCCATCCGCCCTGGAGCTGGCCCGCGATCTTCTGGACCGCGCTTGCTCTGGGCATCCTGATCAAGGGGCCGCTGATCCTGATGTTCGCAGGCCTGACCATCATCGCACTGGCGATCCAGGACCGCGATGCCTCCTGGCTGTGGAAGCTGCGCCCGGTCTGGGGCCTGATGTGGATGCTGGTGCTGGTGCTGCCCTGGTTCATCGCGATCTTCTGGCGCGCGGGCGATGCCTTCTTCGCCGACTCCGTCGGCGGCGACATGCTGAGCAAGATCGGCGCCCAGGAATCCCACGGCGCGCCGCCCGGCCTGTACCTGGCGCTGTTCTGGATCACCTTCTGGCCCGGAGCGCCGCTTGCGGCGATGGCAACACCGGCGGTTTGGCAGGCGCGGCGCGAGCCGGGCGCGCAATTCCTGCTGGCTTGGCTGATTCCGTCCTGGATCGTGTTCGAGGCGGTGCTGACCAAGCTGCCGCACTACGTGCTGCCGCTCTATCCTGCGATCGCGATCCTCACTGTCGGTGCGCTGGAACGGCGCGTGCTGTCGCGCTCCTGGCTGGCGCGCGGCTCGGCCTGGTGGTTCGCGATTCCTGCTGCCACCTCGATCATTGCCGTTGTCGGCGCAGTCATGCTGACGCGGCAACCGGCTTTCGTCGCCTGGCCCTTCATCGCGGCTTCGCTGATCTTCGGCCTGTTCGCCTGGTGGCTGTTCGACGCCAACCGCGCCGAGCGCTCGGTGCTCAACGCGTTGGTCGCAGCGCTGATGCTGGCGGTGGTGGTCTATGGCATCGTGCTGCCGTCGTTGACGCCGCTGTTTCCGAGCATCGAGATCGCGCACGCGCTGCGCAATGTGACCTGCGTCGGGCCCAGGGCGGCCTCGGCCGGCTACGCGGAGCCCAGCCTTGTCTTCCTGACGGGCACCCAGACGCTACTGACAGACGGATCGGGAGCTGCCGATTTCCTCGGGCAGGGAAGCTGCCGGTTCGCGCTGGTCGAGCAGCGCTCGGAGCGTAGCTTCGTGCAGCGTGCCGAGGCGATCGGGCTGCGCTACAAGGTCGGCGCGCGCATCGACGGTTATAATTTCTCGCAGGGACGCGCGATCTCGATCTCGATCTTCCGCTCCGAAGGCACCGAATAGGATGTCCGCGACGCCTGCCATCGCCCCGCGTGCGAGCTACCCAGCACAGCTGTTTGCCGTCGCGGGGACAGCCCTGGCACAGCTCGTGCGCGCTCCCTCGCATTCGCGCCGTGCCGCAGCTGCGCGAAAGCTGGCGCGGCATTCGCTGTGGCTTGCCGCAGGCGGTGCCGCGGCGATCATCGCTCTCATGCTGGCCTTCGACCTGACCGAGATCGAGCTGATGCCGGCCCGTGGCACCGCCTGGCTATGGCCGATCCGCATCGTCACCGATCTCGGCAAGGACGAGTATGTCCTCGTCGTGCTGGCCATCGCGCTGGTGGTCGTCGCCCTCATTGCGGCTGGTCTCCACGGCACGCGCCGGGCGCTGCTGCTCGGGTTCGGCACCAGGCTGGAATATGTGTTGCTATCTGTTGCGCTGTCGGTACTCGTCGCCGAGATCTTGAAGTTCATCATCGGCCGCGGCCGGCCGTTCGTCGGCGGCAAGGCCAATCCGTTCAACTTCGTCCCGTTCCAGGGCACGGAAGCCTATTTCAGTCTGCCGTCTGCACATGCGGTCACGGCCTTCGCTCTTGCCTTTGCGGTCTCTGCGCTCTGGCCGCGCCTGCGCGTGTTCATGTTCATCTACGCGATCGTGATCATCCTGACGCGGCTGGTGCTGCTCGCGCACCACCCGAGTGACGTCGCGGCCGGCGCCCTGGTCGGGATGGTCGGCGCCATGACCGTGCGCTACTGGTTTGCGGCGCGCAGGCTCGCATTTGCCATCCGCGCCGACGGCACCATCGTGCCGCTTCCCGGCGGCCTCAAAAGGGTTGCCCGCGGCTCATCCGCCCCATAAAAGCGGCTGCTTCCCGGGGCCAAGGGTTCCCTTGAGGTCGCAGGCCAATCCAACCACGAGCTTCGATTTGTCGTCGTCCCAGCCTTCGGTTTCCATCGTCGTCCCCGTACGCAACGAAGCCGACAACATTGCGCCCCTGATCGCGGAGATCACGGCCGCGCTCGATGGCCGCTGGGCCTATGAGATCATCTATGTCAACGACGGCTCGACGGATGCGACCGGCGAGCGGCTCGCCTCCATCATGAAGCAGCGGGACAATCTGCGGCAGCTTCGTCACGCAAAATCCGGCGGCCAGTCGGCCGCGGTTCGGAGCGGCGTGCGGGCCGCTCGCGGCGCGATCGTGGCGACGCTCGACGGCGACGGCCAGAACAACCCCGTCTTCCTGCCGGACCTGATCGCGGCGGTCGAGAAGGGCGGCAATGTCGGGCTTGCCGCGGGACAGCGCGTCGGGCGCAAGGACACCGGCTTCAAGAAATTCCAGTCGCGGGTGGCCAACAAGGTCCGCAACGCCATCCTGCAGGACGGCACGCGTGACACCGGCTGCGGGCTCAAGGCCTTCCGGCGCGAGGTGTTCCTGATGATGCCCTATTTCGACGGGCTGCATCGCTTCCTGCCGGCGCTGATGCGCCGCGAAGGTTTCGACATCGCCTATGTCGACGTGATCGATCGGCCGCGCCATTCCGGCGTCTCGAACTATGGTTTCTTCGACCGGCTGTGGATCGGGATCATGGATCTCGCCGGCGTATGGTGGTTGATCCGCCGCAAGAAGCCGACGCCGGAAGTGACCGAGGTGAGCGCATGATCATCCAATACGGCCAGGCGTTCAGCAATTATTTCTACGACGTCTTCGTCGCCAAGTTCGATTTCTGGCTCGCCTTCGGCCTCGTCGCGCAGCTGTTCTTCACCGCGCGCTTCCTGGTGCAGTGGATCGCGAGCGAGCGCGCCGGCAACAGCGTGGTGCCGATGGCGTTCTGGTTCTGTTCGATGGGCGGCGGCTTGATGACGCTTGTTTATGGCGTCGTGAAGCGCGAGCCCATCATTATCCTCGGGCAGCTGTTCGCGACCATCATCTATCTGCGCAACATCATGCTGATCTGGAAGAATCGCGGCACCGCGTCGAAGACGCTGGACCGCTGATCCCTGGCGCTGACGCAACGCCAGAACTGTTGAATGCCAGAACTGTTGAACGCCAGGTCTGTTGAATGCCAGGCCTATTGAATGTCAGGTCTGTTGAATGTCAGGCCTGGTGCCGCTTCGGTCGGCTCACATGGCCGCTTTGAGGGCAGCGAAGCCGCGCTCGAGATCGGCCTTGAGATCGTCGACGCTCTCGAGGCCGATATGGAGTCGCAGCGTCGGGCCGCCCGGCGCCCACTTCGTGGCTGTGCGATAGGCGTCGCAGTCGAAGGGAATCGCAAGGCTCTCGAAGCCGCCCCATGAGAAGCCCATGCCGAACAGCTTGAGCGTGTTGAGCATGGCATTGACGGCCGATTGCGGCGCGGGCTTCAGCACGATGCTGAACAATCCGGAGGCGCCGGTGAAGTCGCGTTTCCAGATCGCATGGCCAGGATCGGTCTCGAGCCCCGGATGCAGAACGCGCGCGACTTCGGGCCGCGCCGCGAGCCAGCGCGCCATGTCCAGACCCGAACGGTGATGCTGCGCGAGCCGTACCGACAGTGTGCGCAGGCCGCGCAGCGCGAGGAAAACGTCATCGGGGCCGGCGCAGACGCCCAGCAGGCGGATGCCTTCGGAGACTTGCGGCCACGCCTTGGCGTTGGCCGAGATCGTGCCAAACATGATGTCGGAATGGCCGCCGATATATTTGGTGGCGGCCTGCATGCTGATGTCGACGCCCTGTTCGAGCGAGCGATGATACAGCGGCGTTGCCCAGGTGTTGTCGTCGATGACGAGCGCGTCGCGGGCATGGGCGACATCGGCGATGGCGCGAATATCAGGCATTTCGAACGACTGTGAGCCCGGCGCTTCGACCAGCACCGCGCGCGTGTTGGGCTTGAACAGCTTTTCGACACCGGCGCCGATCAGCGGATCGAAATATGTGGTCTCGACGCCGTAGCGGGCGAGCATGCCGTTGCAGAAATTGCGGGACGGCCGATAGATGTTGTCAACGACCAGCACATGGTCACCCGTCTTCAGCACCGAGAGCAGGGTGGTCGAGATCGCCGACAGGCCCGAGGGCACGATGCCGACGCCGGCGCATTGCGGCCCCTCCAGCGCCATCAGCGTGTCCTGGAACGCCCGCGTGGTCGGGGTGCCGTGGCGGCCATAGGTGAACTCGCCGCGATGGGCGTGCAAATCCTCGGCGGTCGGATAGAGCACGGTCGAGCCGTGGAACACCGGCGGATTGACGAACCCCTTCTGTGCCTTGGTGTCGCGGCCGGAGGTGACCAGCCGGGTTTCGGCTTGCTGCTGTGCGGGGTGCGAGGAATCCATGCGCCTGCTTTCAAAAAAGCGTTTCCGTCCAGCGCGGGTCGGCGCCGTCGGGCCGGCCGGGAGGCCGCGAACGTTAATAACAGAACACAGAAGAGTCCCGTCAACCCCTTGACCCGGCTCGCCAGTCGTTCTGTGATGCCCAGGTGCTATTCAGTCGCCGCATGTTGAGGGGCCTGCCGCGACCTTCGATCCATCGTCCGACCGGACCTTGTGCCAAAGCCATGAGGGCGGGCGCCTGCGGCGGGGATTGGGGTATGGCCTCCTTGGGATGGGCGAGTGTTCGGCAAGGTTTCCAGCATGACTCTTGCAAGGAGATCCTTCAAGGAGATCCCTGCAGAGATTCCGTTCCCGACCTTGAGATGACTTTGAAAGGCTCCAAGCCCATGAAACGCGTAACCCTGGCTCTCTCTCTTGCTCTCGCCGCCGGCATCTCTGCCCAAGCTGCCGACGCGCAAACGCTCAAGACCGTCAAGGACCGGGGCATGTTGTCCTGCGGCGTCAGCCAGGGCCTGCCGGGCTTCTCATCGCCCGACGACAAGGGCAACTGGACCGGCCTCGACGTCGATGTCTGCCGTGCGATTGCCGCCGCCGTGTTCAACGATCCGACCAAGGTGAAGTTCGTACCGCTGTCGGCCAAGGACCGCTTCACGGCGCTTCAGTCCGGTGAGATCGACGTACTCTCGCGCAACACCACCTGGACCATCTCGCGCGACACCTCGCTTGGCGCCAACTTCGCCGGCGTCACTTACTATGACGGGCAGGGCTTCATGGTGAAGAAGTCGCTCAAGGTGAATTCCGCCCTGGAACTCAACAGTGCCTCGGTTTGCGTCCAGACCGGCACGACCACCGAGCTGAATCTCGCCGACTACTTCAAAGCCAACAACATGAAGTATGAGGTGATTGCGTTCGGCACGATCGACGAGGCGGTCAAGGCCTACGAGTCGGGACGCTGCGACGTTTTCACCGACGATTCGTCCGGTCTCTACGCCAGTCGCCTGAAACTCACCAATCCCGCCGATCACGTTGTGCTGCCTGAGATCATTTCGAAGGAGCCGCTCGGCCCGATGGTGCGCCACGGCGACGATCAATGGTTCGACCTCGTGAAATGGACGCTTTTTGCGATGGTCACCGCCGAAGAGCTCGGCATCACCTCGAAGAACGTCGACGAGAAAGCCAAGATGGATAATCCGGAGCTGAAGCGCGTCCTCGGCTCCGACGGCAATCTCGGCGAACAACTCGGCGTGACCAAGGATTGGGTGATCCGGATCGTCAAGGCGGTCGGCAACTATGGCGAGTCGTTCGATCGCAACGTCGGCGCGGGCTCGCCGCTCAAGATCGCTCGCGGCATCAACGCCCTCTGGACCAAGGGCGGCCTGCAATACGCACCGCCGATCCGCTGATCGGCAACCGCACAGGCTGTGAGGATGGGCGTCGAGGCCCGGAAACCACCCACTCAGGTCGCGCTGAAGCTGAGGCGCGCCCTTGGCGGCAAGGCGGGCTGGAACGGCGTCGCCGTCCAGCTCGTCTTTGGCGTGATCCTCGCCTGGATCGCCTATGAGATCATATCGAACGCCAGCACCAACCTCGAAACCCAGCACATCGCAGCGGGTTTCGGCTTTTTGCACAACAGCGCGAGCTTCGACGTCAATCAAACCCTGATCTCCTATTCCGGGTCCGACACCTACTTTCGTGTCTTTCTGGTCGGCATCCTGAACACGCTGTTGGTTTCGGTGGTCGGCATCTTCTTTGCCACGCTGATCGGCTTCGTCGTCGCACTCTGCCGTTTGTCGCCCAACTGGCTGGTTTCGCGCGTCGGCGGTCTCTATGTCGAGGCTATCCGTAACCTGCCGCTGCTGTTTCAGATCCTGTTCTGGTATCTCGCCGTGCTTGCGGCACTGCCGGCGCCGCGGCAAAGCGTTTCGGTCTTCGGCGCGTTCTTCCTGAACAATCGGGGCGTGATCATACCGTCACCGCTGGGCCAGCCCGGCCTCGGTCCATTCCTGGCGGTGCTGATCGCTGGCATCTGCATCTCGCTGGGGTTACGCAGCTACGCGAGGCGGGCGTTGTTTGACCAGGGCCGGGTCATCCGCATTTGGCCGTACGTGCTGGCATTGGTCGTCGGACTGCCGCTCGTCACGATGCTCGTGCTCGGTCCGCCCGTGACGTTCGAGGTGCCGCAGCTCAAGGGCTTCAACTTCGCCGGCGGTGCGCGGGTCATTCCGGAACTCGTCGCCTTGACGGTTGGCTTGTCGACCTACACGGCCGCCTTCATCGCCGAGATCGTCCGTGCCGGAATCCTGTCGGTTCATAAAGGACAGATGGAGGCTGGTTCATCGCTGGGTTTGAGCCGAGGCACGACGTTGCGCCTGATCGTGGTTCCACAGGCCATGCGGGTGATCGTGCCGCCGCTCACCAACCAATATCTCAACCTGACCAAGAACTCGTCGCTTGCGGTGGCGATCGGCTATCCCGACCTGGTGTCGGTATGGGCCGGCACGTCGCTGAGCCAGACCGGGCAGGCGATCGAGATCATCGCCACGACGATGGGCGTTTATCTCCTGATCTCGCTCGCAACCAGCGCCGTGATGAGCGTTTATGGCTGGCGTATCAGCCGGAGCATGGGTGCATGAGCGATATTGCCGCGTCCTTTGTCCGGCAGGATCTGGTGGCCGAGCGGCCGGCGCCCGTGAAGACCTCCGGCTTAGTCGGCTTCGTCCGCACGCGCCTGTTGAACTCGCCCACCAATATCCTGCTGACGATCCTCGGCCTGTTGCTGGTCTGGTACACCGTCATTCCAGCCGTCAAGTTCCTGCTGGTGGATGCAGTCTGGAGCGGCAAGGATCGCACGGCCTGCCTCGCTGAGAATGCCGGCCGTCCGGTCGGCGCCTGCTGGCCCTTTGTCCAGGCCAAGTCCACGCAGCTCTTCTACGGCTTCTATCCCGAGACCGAGCGCTGGCGGGTCAACGCGACCTTCGCGCTCGGCGCGGTGCTGCTCTTGCCGCTACTCATTCCGCGGCTGCCGGCCAAGAGCTTGAATGCCGGACTGTTCTTCTTCGCATTTCCCGCAGTCGCATTCTTCCTGCTGCATGGCGGCGGTATCGGCGGCTTCGGCGTCAGCTGGGTAGCCGGCATGCTGCAGCTGTTCGATGAGAGCGTCACGGGCGCCGGAGCGGCACTGCTCACGCTCAGCAAGACGTCGGCGGTTGCGCCTTTGCTCTGGGTCGCCGGCAAGCTCATCGTGCTGGTCGGCGCGCTAATCCACTGGTTGGCCTTGCCGTTCGTGTTGCTGCGCGACGGCGTCTACGGCCAGTTGTCGCGGAGCTGGCCGGAGGCAGAGTTTCTCGCGCAAGCTCTTCGCGTGACCTGGCTGCAGGACGTGCGGCCGTTCTGGATCGATTTTGTCATTACGACCGTGATCGTCTCGCTCATCCTCTTCGTCATCGGTGGAGGATTCCGGACAGGGCGGCGGCCGCTGATCGTCAGCCTGGCCACGTTCGCCGGCGTTGCTGCCGTGATCAGACTGATGGATCTCGACCATGGCGGCCTGCCGATCGTCGATACAAGGTTGTGGGGGGGCCTGCTGGTCACCCTGGTGATCGCAATCACCGGCATCGTGGCATCGTTCCCGATCGGCATCGCGCTTGCGCTGGGCCGGCGATCGACCATTCCCCTGATCCGGATATTCTCGATCACCTATATCGAGTTCTGGCGCGGGGTCCCCCTGATCACGGTGCTTTTCTTCGCGACCTACATGCTGCCCTTGTTCCTGCCGGGCAACTTCACCGTCGACGGCCTGGTACGTGCGCTGATCGGCGTTTCCCTGTTCACAGGCGCCTACCAGGCCGAGAATCTGCGCGGCGGGCTGGCGGCGATCCCGCGCGGGCAGGAAGAGGCGGCATCGGCGCTCGGCCTGTCCTGGTGGAAGACGACCTCGCTGATCGTACTGCCTCAGGCGCTGCGCCACGTCATTCCCGCCATCGTCAACAGCTTCATCTCGCTGTTCAAGGACACTTCGCTGGTGTCGATCGTCGCATTGTTCGACCTTCTCGGTTCGCTGCGGGCCGCCTTCGCCGACCCGGTCTGGACCACGCCGTCGACGGCCTTCACCGGCTTTGCCTTCACAGGCATCATCTATTTCATTTTCTGCTTTGGAATGTCGCGCTACTCGCTCTTCGTCGAGCACCGCCTCAACGCCCACCGCCGCAACTGATCGAGTTCGCCATGTCCGCTGAGCCCATCGTCAAGATTTCCGGCCTCAACAAATGGTACGGAGACTTCCACGTGCTGCGCGACATCGACCTCGACGTCAGCAAGGGTGAGCGCATCGTGATCTGCGGCCCCTCGGGCTCGGGCAAGTCGACCTTGATCCGCTGCATCAATGCGCTCGAGGAGTTCCAGGAGGGCGAGATCGTCGTTGACGGCATCGAGCTCGGTCCAAACCTCAAGCATGTCGACGCGGTGCGCCGTGAAGTCGGCATGGTGTTCCAGAGCTTCAATCTGTTTCCGCATCTGACCGTGCTGGACAATTGCACGCTGGCGCCGATCTGGGTGCGCAACATCCCCAAAAAGGACGCCGAGGCGGCCGCGATGAAATTCCTGGAGCGGGTCAAGATCCCGCACCAGGCCAACAAGTTCCCAGGTCAAATGTCCGGCGGCCAGCAACAGCGCGTCGCCATCGCACGGGCCTTGACCATGAACCCGAAGGTGATGCTGTTCGACGAGCCGACCTCGGCGCTCGATCCGGAGATGGTCAAGGAGGTGCTCGACACCATGGTTGACCTCGCGGAGGAGGGCATGACCATGCTGGTCGTCACCCACGAAATGGGCTTTGCCCGCGAGGTCGCCAACCGCGTCGTGTTCATGGACGCCGGCCAGATCATCGAGGCCAATACGCCGAATGAATTCTTCGCCGCGCCCCAGCACGCCCGCACCAAACTGTTCCTGAGCCAGATCCTGCGCTGATCTCCCGGGATATCCCGGAGGCGCCGCCGAGCGGCAGCCGGACCAGCCGAATCAGTTAGACTCTCCGCCGGCCATTCCTTCGGAGAGCGACCTTGCAGAGCAGCGCCGGTGCGCGCGCGTTCCAGAACGCGCGATTGCAGAAGAAATTCAAGAAGCAGGCGGAGGCGATCATCGCCGCCGCGAACACGGCCTATGGCCACGGCCGGTATGCAGAAGCCGAGGCGCTGTGTCGCCAGATCCTGAATGAGCTCCCGGAGCATTTCAGCGCGCTGCACCTGCTTGGATCGTGCGCGCTCGCCGGTCAGCAGTTCGAGGCCGCGAAACAGGCCTTCAAAAAAGCCGTCACCGTCGACCCGCGGTCGGCACAGGCGTTTTCCGACCTGGGAGCGACGCATTTTGCACTTGGGCAATATGAGGACGCGCGCGCCTGTCTGGAGAAGGCCATCGCGCTGAGGCCGAGTTTTCCGCTGGCTCTGGCCAATCTCGGCAATGCCCTGCTGCACCTGAACTGTGTCGAGCAGGCCATCGACGTCTACGATCGCGCGATCAAGCTGAAGCCCGATTATGTCGATGCGCTGTGCAATCGCGGCCTCGCCGAGCTGGCCGTGCAACGGTTCGAGCGCGCCAGACAGAGTTTCGAGCGCGCCCTGCTGTTCCAGCCGCGGCACGTCGAGGCGCTCGTCGGCAAGGGTTTGGTCAATATCGAGCTGAAGAACTACGACGAGGCGAAGGGCGCGCTGGAAACGGCGCTCGCGCTGAGGCCGGGCTCGGCGAAGATCCTGGCGAACCGCGGACGTCTCAATCTGGAACAGTCACGGCTCGACCAGGCGGCGGCGGACTTTGACGCAGCGCTTGCGCTGTCCCCCAGGCTCGAAGTGGCCCTGCAGGGCAAGGCGCAGGTCTCGCTCGACATGGGCAATACGGCGCAGGCCATGTTGGCCTGCACGACTTTGCTCGAGGAAAATCCGCGCTCCGCGATTGGGCTCGCGTTGCTGAGTGCCTGTTTTGCGAACCAGGGCGAGATCGCGTCCGCTATCGAGCTTCTGGACGCGTCGGTGGCCATCACGCCGGATGCAGGATTGATTGGACGAAAGATATTCTTTCTGGACTTTCTCGCCGATGCCGATTTCGCGGTCCAGCAGGCCGCGCGGAAGCATTGGTGGGACGCGATCGGCACCAGATTGCCGCAACGGACGCTTGCACCAAGGTCGCTCGATCCAGACCGCCGGATTGTGATCGGCTATGTCTCCGCCGAGTTCTGGTACCACTCGGCAGCGTTCGCGCTGCTGCCGATCCTGCGCCATCATGATCGCACCAAATTCGAGATCGTCTGCTATGCGTGCTCGTCGACGCAGGACGAGGTGACTGCCCAATTCAAGCAGCTGGCCGACACCTGGGTCGATGCCTGGCAGCTTTCGGACGACCAACTCGCCGATCGCATTCAGGCCGACAAGGTCGATATCCTGATCGACGTATCCGGGCATACGACCGGCAACCGGCTTCCTGTGTTTGCTCGCAAGCCGGCCCCCATCCAGGTCACGGCCTTCGGACACGCGTCCGGTACGGGCCTTCAGACCATGGACTACGTGTTCGCGGATCCCGTTTTCATTCCGCAATCGGCGCGGCATTTGCTGGCCGAAAAGGTCTATGACCTGCCGTGCCTGAACACGCTGGATCCGATCCTGGACGTGCCACCGACAGAGCTTCCGATGCTCCGCAAAGGTCACGTGACCTTCGGCGTGTTCAACCGCATCAACAAGATCTCGGACGACGCGATCCGCGTGTGGTCGAAACTGATGCGCGAGGTGACGGGATCGAGAATCATCCTGAAGCACACGCTGCTCGACGATCCCCTGGTGCGCGAGCGGCTCCTCGCGCGATTTGTGGCGCACGGGATTGCCGAAGGGAGCATCACCTGCCTCGGCATGACCCCGCGCCACGAGCATCTCAAGGCTTTTGCCGAGGTCGACATTTCGCTCGATCCGTTCCCGCAGAATGGCGGCATCAGCACCTGGGAATCCCTCTACGCCGGCGTTCCCGTCGTCGCCAGGCTCGGAAACGCGTCCTCGTCGCGCGCCGGCGCCTCGATCGTGGCGGCCGTTGGCCTCAATGATTGGGTCGCCGAGGACGACGCCGGCTATGCTGAAATCGCCTGCAAATTTGCGGCGCAGCCGGATCATCTGGCGAAGCTGCGCGCGGAATTGCCAGCAGGGATCGCAGCCTCGCCGGCCGGTAACGTCGAAATCTATACGGCGAGGGTGGAGGCGGGCTATCGCCAGTTCTGGCGCGACTATTGTACGTCGGCTTCGCGGTCCGGCGAGGACGTCAAACCCTAAAATCTTAATCAATTCCGTTACCGGCCAAAAACGATGCCGACGGCGGCACCCCGGCGCTTCACGCGTCCGAAAGTTCTTTCTGCGCATAAGGCGCCAAAAGGGGGTGTCAAATGCTCGGTTTCGTGTTCGGACTTAATGCGCGCCTTGGGCGCCTGCATTTCTTCCTGGCCTCGGTCGCGCTGGCGATCGTGATGACCGCGATCTGCTTTGCGATCGCCATGGCCATGCTGCGCACGACGTCGCCGAGCCTGGTCCGACCCGAAGAACTCACCCGGAATTGGGCGATCATCGGGGCGATGGTCTTCTTCGCCCTTGCGACTTTCATGCTGCAATCGATGCGCATCCGCGACATCGGCTGGGATCCGGTTTGCGTGATCCCCGCCTGGATCGCGCTGATGATCGTCGATCACGTGGCGGCCGGCCGGTTTCCGGCTTGGGCCGTCGGCCAGGAGCATCAGGGCACGATGGTCGGCGGGCTGGTCAATCTCGCACTGCTGCTGGCGCTCACCTTCTGGCCGAGCGCCGAGAGCGAGGCTGTCTACACCAACCCCTTCGAGCCGCCCGCGCGCGCGGTCAGCAAGCCGTCGATGTCCGACCAGCGCCTTGCGCGCGCGTCGCAAGGCTCGGCGCGTCCGACCTGGAGTTGATGCTGGAGCTCACCTTGGAGCTGATTTTGGGGTTGAGCGCATGGAGTTAGACGAAAGGCAGCTTGATGTTGCTGCGCTTCTCCAGCCATTCCGGCACTGGCAGGTTCTTGGCGCGCATGAAGTCGGCGTTGAACAGCTTTGACTGATAGCGGCTGCCGGAATCGCAGAGAATGGTGACGATGGTCTTGCCGGGGCCAAGCTGCCTGGCAAGCCGCATCGCGCCGACAATGTTGATGCCGCTGGAGCCGCCCAGGCACAGGCCTTCGTGCTGCAACAGCTCGTAGATCACCGTGACGGCTTCGGCATCGGGAATGAGATAGGCGTCGTCGACCTTGGCGCTCTCGACGATCGCGGTTGCGCGGCCGAGCCCGATGCCTTCGGTGATGGAGTCACCGGGGCTCGCCTTGGCGGTGCCGGTCCGGAAGTATTCGAACATGCCGGCCCCGTGCGGATCGGCGCAGGCAATCCGGATGTCCTTGTTCTTCTCTTTCAGAAAGCGGCTGGTGCCGGCGAGCGTGCCGCCGCTGCCGACGGAGCAGACGAAGCCGTCGACCTTGCCACCGGTCTGCGTCCAGATCTCGGGACCGGTCGAGTCGTAATGCGCCTTGGCATTGTCGAGATTGTTCCACTGGTCGGCGAACAGCACGCCGTTCGGCTCGGTCTTGCGGAGCTCGTCGGCAAGGCGGCGGCCGACATGCTGGTAGTTGTTCGGATTGGAATAGGGCAGGGCCGGCGATTCCAGCAGCTGCGCGCCGCACAGCTTCAGAAAATCCTTCTTCTCCTGGCTCTGCGTCTCCGGGATCACGATCAGCGTGCGGTAGCCGCGCGCGCTTGCGACCACCGCCAGCCCAATGCCGGTGTTGCCGGCGGTCGCTTCCACCACGAGGCCGCCCGGCTTCAGCTCGCCGCGCTTTTCGGCCTCCTGGATCATCCATTTGCCGGCGCGGTCCTTGACCGACTGGCCGGGATTCATGAACTCGGCCTTGCCGAGGATGGTGCAGCCGGTCAGTTCGGAGGCGCGCTTGAGCTTGATGAGCGGAGTGTTGCCGATGGCTTCGACAACGTCGTTATTGGTGGTCATGTCAGGCAATTACCGGCTGGAGGCGAGACGTCGTCAAACCCTAAAGTAGGGTTTCCAGCCGCACAAGACGAGGGCACGAACTCTTATTGCTGCTTTGCGAAGATGACCTGCCGGACGTCGATGTTGCCGGACAGGAAGCCCGCCTCGCAATAGGCGAGATAGTATTCCCACAGCCGTCGGAACCGGTCGTCGAAGCCGAGCGGCACGAGGCCCGGCCAGGCTGCGCGAAAGTTATTTCGCCAGCTGGCGAGCGTCCTGGCATAATCTTGCCCGAAGATGCGTTCGCGGATGACGGGCATGCTGAAGCGGTCCCCGAGCGATTTCAGCACGGCAGGCGAAGGCAGCATTCCGCCGGGGAAGACGTAACGCTGGATGAAGTCGACCTCGCGCCGGTAGCCCTGGAACAGCCTGTCCTGGATCGTGATGGCCTGGATACCGGCAAGTCCACCCGGCAGCAGCCGGTCCCGCAACTGGGCGAAATAGCGCGGCCAGAATGCCTCGCCGACCGCCTCGATCATCTCGATCGAAGCGATCCGGTCGTAGCGGTCGCGCTCGTCGCGATAATCCTGCAGTCGGATCTCGACCTGCTCGGTGAGGCCCGCATCAAAAATGCGCCGCTGCGCGAAATCGCGCTGCTCGGTCGAGATCGTCAGGCCCACGACACGCGCGCCGTAGGTCTTGGCGGCGAACTCGGCGAAGCCGCCCCAGCCGCAGCCGATCTCGAGCAGCCTCTGACCCGGCTTCAGGTCGAGCGCTTCGGCAAGGCGACGGTATTTGTTGGTCTGCGCGGCCGAGAGGTCCGTGGTCGAGCCCTCGAACAGCGCCGACGAGTAGGTCATGCTCGGATCGAGCCAGGCCGAATAGAACGCATTGCCGATGTCGTAGTGAGCGTGGATGTTGCGCCTCGCCTGTCGGCGGGTGTTGCGGTTGAACCAGTGCTGCACCATCTGCACGAACCGCATCAGCGGCTTGTCGCGGAGCATGGCCTGGATCAAATCGTGGTTGAGGCAGAACAGGTAGAGAAACTGCGTCAGATCTGGCGTATCCCATTCGCCGGCGAGATAGGCCTCCGCGACGCCGATGTCGCCGCCATTGATCAGGCGCGCGGCCAGGCCATAGTTGTGCAGACGCATCGCGGCGTTCGGACCCGGCTCGTGACCGCCGAGGCGGATTACGCGGCCATCGGGCAGGGTGACGTCGAGCGTGCCGCGCCGGAGTCGCGAACCGAAGGTAAGCGCAAGACGGACGATGCGTGGCAGGTCAGCGAGCGCTGCTTCTGCATTATCGGGCGTCACCGAGACGACGGTCGACATCGGCGGATCCATCACCTGAACTGGCACTATGCGGCCGTCCGCCAGACGCGCTTGTCTTGTTTCTCCGCCAAGCCTGAGCACGCCCTTCAAACGGTCAGCGATTGACAATATAAGCGCGCGATTCGCCGGCCGCCAAGGTGGTTTCAGCGTCAGCTTGCGCTGCGGCATCGCGCCGTGGCACCAGCCGCGCCCCCTTCAGCCAGAGCCGCAGCGCCTCCCAATGGATCGCCGCCATGATCTTCAGGCTGACAAGCGGCAGGGCGAAGAACGATCGCAGCAGGGCCGCCGAAGTCAGGGCGCGGCGGCGGCCGTGGAAAGTCGCCGCCAGCAACGGGCCCTCGCGGTCGGTCTCCAGGATGCGCAGCTTGACCGTGTCGGACGGTGGCAGCACATGGAAATGGTAGCGCATCGCCATCGGCATGAAGGGCGAGACGTAGAACAGCTTTTCCTGTTGCTGACGCAGGCCCGCATCGGTCAGCTCACCCGCCTTGACTGGCAAGATGTACGGATGGATCTCGCCAAAGGTGTTGCGCACCTCGTAGATCACGAGTGCCAGCCTGCCATCGGCGCCATGGCAGAAATAGACCGAGAGCGGATTGAAGCCGTAGCCGAGCAGGCGGGGATAGCAGAGCAGTTCGACCCGGCCAGCCCGGAGGTCGATGCCGTGAGCGGCGGCGCAGAGCTCCGCATAGGCGCGCAGCGAGGAGCCGTCGCGCGGGCCGTGGTCCTTCTCGTGGAAACTGTAGAGCGCGGCGCGATTGACGCCGAACAGGGCCGACTGTCTGTTGGCCTCATCCAATCGGTCGAGATCGATCAACAGGCTCATGACGCGGTAGCTGAAGCGATGGCCCATCGGCTTCAGCCGGGCATGCATGACGTCGCCGAAATAGAGCGAGGCGGCATCGCATGCTGGAAGCTTTATCCTCGCCATCGCGCTACTCCGCGGCCTCTGCGAGTTCGACAGGCACTGTGCGCCAGGGCGCGATCGCTCCGAGCGCCTCGGCCACGGCAAGGCCTGAGCGCACGCCGTCTTCGTGGAAGCCGTAGCCGGTCCAGGCGCCGCAAAACCAGGTATGCCGCTGCCCCTGGATCTCGGCCAGTCGCTTCTGCGCGGCAAAGGCCGCAGCATTGTACTGCGGATGCTCGCACAGATATTGGCCGAACGTGAGCTCGGGCGCAGGTTCGAACGGCGGGTTGAGGCTGACGAACAGCGGCTTGTCTGGATCGATGCCCTGAAGCTGGTTCATCCAATAGGTCACCGCAACGTCGTTCACCGCTTGTCCCTCGCGCTGCCAGCGCAGGAAATTCCACGAGGCCCAGGCGCGGCGGCGCTTGGGCATCAGCCTGACATCGCGGTGCAGATAGACCTTGTTCGGTGAATACTTGATAGCGCCGAGAATTTCGCTCTCGCGTGGATCCGCGTCGCACAGCATAGCGAGCGCCTGGTCGCTGTGCGCCGCGATCACCACATGATCATAGGTCTCGTGCCGGCCGTGGCTGTCATGGATCACGACGCCATGCGCGGTGCGCGCGATCGATGTCACGGCGCAGCCGAGCCGGACGCGATCCCTGAACGCGGCCTGGAGCCGCGTGACGTAGTTCTGGCTGCCGCCCTTGACCGTGCGCCAGACCGGCCGGTCGTATTGGAGCAGACGATGATTGTCGAAGAAGGCAACGAAGTTCTCCGCCGGGAAGTCGAGCATTTCGCTGGCAGGGGCAGACCAGATGGCAGCCCCCATGGGTGCGAGATAGTCGGTCAGCAGGCGTTTCGAGAACTTCCGCGCGCGGAAATAGGCGCCGAGCGTCAGTCCGGCCAAGCGACCGTTGCGGAGGTCGTCGATGCTTTGCCGGCCGAATGTCGGGATCTCCGTCAGCATCCGCAGGTATGACGGGGAGAGCAGGTTGCCGGCTTGCGCGAACAAGCCGGTGCCAGTCGCCCACCAATCATTGCCGCCGCCGCGCCATTCGAAACGGCCGCCGTCGGCGGATACCGCAAAGCTCATGCAGCTTGCGACGGTGTCGACGCCGAGATGGGCGAACATCGCCGTCAGGTCGGGATAGTTGAGCTCGTTGTAGACAATGAAGCCGATGTCGACCGCGACTGGCGTGCCTTGATAGTCGATGGTGACCGTGTGGCTGTGCCCGCCAGGGCGCAGCTCGCGGTCATAGACCGTCACCGGGTAACGCTGTGAGAGCGTCCAGGCCGCCGTGTTGCCGGCAATGCCCGTTCCGATGACCGCGATGCGCATGTGTCAATGTCCCTGCCTCGTGCTGGACAAGCTACGGTGCGTTGCGGCGCGGGTTTCAATGGAGCGCGGGCCCCGACTCTGCGTCTTCCGAGCAACTGTGGCTGCAATATCACATGAAATCTTTGTAAGCTTGATTGCGTTTCTGAATCTTTCTGGATCGAAGAAGTCACTGCAGGACAGGCATATCTCTCATTCACGGGGCCCCGGCGCGGGTGCGTTCGGCTGTGCGTTTCGCAGGTGCGGGACTGTCCCGCAGTTCGGCGCCCGGCTAGGATGGATTTCAGGTTGCGCAGAAAGCATCACAGCAGTGAACGAGTTAGAGCAAGGCTCCCATCCGTCCGCCCACGAATCGGCTGGCCCCGCCGCGCGGTGGCGCTGCGATCTGCCTGGCGGGGGGTGGAAGTGACACGGCGGCTTGCGGCTGTTGCCGTGCGGCAATTGTTCGGTTCCGCGCCTCGCACGCTGCGCGCGATCGCTGTGGTGTGCCTTGCCTCGAGTTCGGGGGCCTGCGTGCTGACCCAGGACCTTCCCGATCCCGCGCTCGACGTCCCCGCCCAGTACAAATACGCCGGCAAGCCGGACGCACCGCCGACGCTGGATTGGTGGCGCGGCTTCCGTTCGACGGAGCTGACGCAGCTCATGGAAGAAGCGCAGACCGTCAACCTCGACATCGCTGCCGCCGTGGCGCGCATTGTCGAGGCGGACGCGCAGGCGCGGCAGGCGGGTGCGGCGCTGTTGCCGACCCTGTCGGGGAGCGGATCGGAGACCTATTCGCGTACGTCAGGCTCGAGCTCGTCGGGCCTCACCAATGGCGGCCGCGAGGTCGTCAATTATTCCTCGTCGCTGAGCGCCAGCTATCAGCTCGATTTCTGGGGCCAGAACCGCGACGCGCTGCAGACGGCGGAGGAGACCGCCAAGGCCAATCGTTTCGACCGCGATACCGTCGCGCTGACGACGCTCGCGGCCGTCGCCAATGCCTACTTCCAGGTATTGTCCTCGCAGGACCGCCTGCGTACCGCGCAGCGCAATATCGCCAGCGCCCAGCGCATTCTCGATGCCATCCGCGAGCGCCGCAAGGCGGGCACGGGCACCGATCTCGACGTCGCCCAGCAGGAGAGTGTGCTGGCCAACCAGAAAGCGCTGGTGCCGCCGCTGCGCCAGACCCTCGACCAGAACGCCAATGCGCTCGCCGTGCTGGTGTCGCGACCGCCAGAGAGCGTGCGCCTCGCGGGCGGCTCGCTGGACAGGATTGCGATCCCGCGCGTCACGCCCGGTCTGCCCTCGGAAATCCTGACGCAACGGCCCGACATCCGCCGGCAGGAGGCGCAGCTCGCCTCGGCCACCGCAAATATCGGCAATGCCCGCGCGCAGTTCTTCCCCACCATTCAGCTCACCGGCAATGGCGGCTATCAGAGCTCGGCGCTGGTCTCGCTGTTCCAGCCGCACGCGGCGTTCTTCCAGCTGGTTGGCAGCGTGACGCAGCCGATCTTCGATGGCGGCAAGATCCTCGGCAATTTCGAATACGCCAAGGCGCGGCAGGACGAGCTGCTCCAGACGTACCGCAAGACCATCATTCAGGCCTTCACCGACGTCGACAATGCGCTGTTCTCGATCAAGCAGACCACAATCAAGCTGCAATTGCAGCGCGAGGTCGTCAACGCCTCACGGCGCGCCTTCGACCTCGCCGAGCAGCAGCTGCGTGCCGGCACGGCCGATATCGTGACTGTCCTCAACACCCAGCTGACGCTATTCCAGGCCGAAGACACCCTGGCGCAAGCGCAGCTCGCTCGACTTCTTGCCATTGTCAGCCTGTATCAGGCGCTTGGCGGCGGCTGGGAGCCGCGCATGGAGAAACCGGTCAATGCTCTTTAAGCCGGATACGAAGCGGGACGCCAAGCAAGGGACGGCGAAAAAGTCGCGCGGCCGCGGCTTCGTCATGGTCCTGATCACGCTCGCGATCCTCGGCGGCCTTGGTTATCTCGGCTGGACCGTGTGGCATCAGCAGCCGCAGCAGCAGGCGGCCTTCGGTCGCGGCCAGCAGCGGCCCGACCTGCCGGTGCCGGTCCTGGCGGCGACGCCCAGGGTTCAGGACGTGCCCGTCTATCTCGATGGCGTCGGCTCAATCCGCGCGCTCAACACCGTCACGGTGCGCTCTCAGGTCGACGGCAAGCTGATCGCGGTGAAGTTCACCGAAGGCCAGGACGTCAAGAAGGGCGACGTGCTGGGCGAGATCGATCCGGCGCTCTACCAGGCGACCTACGATCAGGCCGTCGCCAAGAAGGCGCAGGACGAAGCGCAGCTCGCCAACCAGCGCATTGACCTTGCCCGTTACGAGCAGCTAGCTGCCTCCAATGCCGGCTCGAAGCAACAGGCCGACACTCAGCGCGCTGCGGTTGCGCAAACCGAGGCGCTGGTGAAGGCCGACCAGGCCTCGATCGACAACGCGGCTGCGACGCTGAGCTACACCAAGATCGTAGCGCCGCTGTCGGGGCGCGTCGGCCTGCGCCAGGTCGACCAGGGCAACATCATCCACGCTTCCGACACCACCGGCCTCGTCGTCATCACGCAATTGCAGCCGATCGCGGTGTGGTTCAGCCTGCCGCAGCAGCAGATCATGCGCGTCAATGCGGCCGCCGCGAAAGGCGCGCTGTCGGTCGACGTGTTCGGCAATGACGGCGTGACCGTCATCGACACCGGCAAGCTGACCGGCATCGACAATCAGGTCGATCAGACCACCGGTACGCTGAGGCTCAAGGCCGAATTTCCCAACGCCAATTATCAGCTCTGGCCGGGCCAGTTCGTCAATGTGCGCCTCAAGGTCGAGACCCTCCCGCAGGCTCTGGTGGTGCCGACCTCGGCGGTGCAGCGCGGACCGATCGGCACGTTCAGCTACGTCATTGGCGAGGACAACGTCGTCTCCGCCAAGCCCGTGACGGTGACCCAGCAGAACGAGCATGACGCGGTTATTGCGAGCGGCCTGACGGCGAATGACAGGGTCGTCACCACCGGCTTTGCGAATCTGTCCGACGGCTCCAAGGTCGTCATTGGCCGCGACGAGCAGACGCCGTCGGCCGACCTTGCCCCCCGCAAACGCACGCGCGCGCCTGACGGGCAGAAAAAAGACGGTCAGAAGGACGGACCGGGCAAGGACGCCGAAATTCGCGCGAAGCGGAAGAGCGGCGAGGGCGACCAGAAGGCGCAGACTGGACCTGCACCGGCCGAGGGGGCTCAACCATCGGGATCTGGGGCCAAGCAGCCATGATCCCGGCAACCGCCGCCTGAGCGGCAGGCGCATCCCATGGGCGTCTCCGAACCCTTCATCCGCCGGCCGATTGCAACCTCGCTGCTCGGCATTGCGCTGCTGATTGGCGGCGTGCTCGGCTATTTCGCCCTGCCGGTGTCGGCGCTGCCGCAGGTCGACTTCCCAACCGTGCAGGTGTCGACGCAGCTGCCCGGCGCGAGCCCCGACGTCATTGCCTCGCTGATCACCGCGCCGCTGGAACGCCAGCTCGGCCAGATCCCGTCGCTGACCGCGATGAACTCGACGAGCTCGTTCGGCGTCAGCCAGATCTCGCTGCAGTTCGACCTCAACCGCGACATCGACGGCGCGACCCAGGACGTGCAGGCCGCGATCAACGCCGCCGCGGGCGTCCTGCCCAGGACGCTGCCTTATCCACCGACCTACGCGAAAGTGAACCCGGCCGACGCTCCTGTCATGACGCTGGCGCTCCGCTCGGACACGATCTCGATGCGGGCGATGAGCGACATCGCCGATACGCTGCTGGCGCAGCGGCTCAGCCAGATTTCCGGCGTCGGCCGCGTCTCCGTGCTCGGCGGGCTGAAGCCGGCCGTGCGCATCCAGGCGGACCTGGCGCGGCTCGCCGCCTATGGGATCGCAATGGAGGATCTGCGCGCCGCGATCGCCAACGCCAACGTCTCGGGTCCGAAGGGCTCGCTCGACGGCGCGCAACAATCCTACATCATCGCCGCCAACGACCAGATCGCCGCCGCCGACGCCTACCGTCCCATCATCATCGCCTATCGCAACGGCTCGCCCGTGACGATCGGCGACGTCGCGCAGATCGTCGACGGGCTGGAGAACGACCGCACCGGCGGCTGGTACCAGGGCACGCCGGCCGTGATCATCGATATCCAGCGCCAGCCCGGCGCCAACGTCATCGACGTCGTCAGCCAGATCCGGGCCGAGATCCCCAAGATGCAGCGTGCCATTCCGGCCGGCGTGCACCTGACCATCGTCTCCGACCGCACCGTCACCATCCGCGCCTCGGTCCATGACGTGCAGTTCACGCTGATCCTCAGCGTGGTGCTGGTGACTCTCGTGGTGCTGCTGTTCCTGCGCTCGCTCCGCGCCACGCTGATCGCGGGCGTCGCGCTGCCGCTGTCGCTGATCACGAGCTTCGGCATCATGTATTTTGCCGGCTTCAGCCTCGACAATCTGTCGCTGATGGCGCTCACGATCGGCACCGGATTCGTCGTTGACGACGCCATCGTGATGATCGAGAACATCGTCCGCCATATGGAGAATGGCGATAGCGCGATGACCGCCTCGCTGAAGGGGGCCAGCGAAATCGGCTTCACCGTGATCTCGCTGACTGTGTCGCTGATCGCGGTGTTCATCCCGCTGCTGTTCATGTCCGGCCTGGTCGGGCGCATGTTCCGCGAATTCGCCCTGACGCTGACCATCGCGGTCGTGACCTCGGCGGTGGTGTCGCTGACGCTGACGCCGATGATGTGCTCGCGTCTGCTCAAGCACGCCCATGAGGAATTCGCGGTGCCGGGGCTGGCGGCCGTCAGCCGTTTCATCGACAGTACCGTCGAATTCTATCACCGCACGCTGCTCGTGGTCTTGCGGCACCAGCGCACCACGCTGGTCGTGACCCTTGCGACGCTGGTCGCAACCCTCGTTCTCTACGTCGTTGCGCCGAAGGGTTTTCTGCCGCTCCAGGACACGGCCTCGATCACCGCGGTCACGGAGGCTGGCCCGGATGTCTCCTTCGCCGAGATGCAGAAACGGCAGACCGAGGTTGCCGACGCCATCAAGGCCGATCCCGACGTCACAGGCGTCGTCTCGGTGATCGGCGCGGGCTCGGTCAACCCGACCACCAATGTCGGCCGGCTCGTCATGACGCTGAAGCCACGCGGCGAGCGGGCCGACGATGTCAGCGTCGTCATCGCCCGGTTGAAAGACAAGGTGTCCGGCATTCCCGGCATGACCGTCTATTTCCAGCCGGTGCAGGACGTGCAGATCTCGACCCAGTCGAGCCGCTCGCAATACCAGTACACGCTGACTGGCACTGACGCCGCGCTGGTGTCGGAATGGGCGCGCAAGCTGGTTGCAGAGATGCGGCGCGAGCCCTTGTTCCGCGACGTCTCCTCGGAGGCGCAGGAAGGCGGCTTGCGCGCGCAGCTGGAGGTCGACCGGACGCGGGCCGGCCAGCTCGGCGTCAGCCTGCAGGCCATCACTGATACGCTGAACGACGCCTTTGCGCAGCGCCAGATCTCGACCATCTACGGCCAGGCCAATCAGTACCGTGTGGTGCTCGAGGCGCTACCGATGTATCAGCGCGATCCCTCGATCCTGTCAAAGCTCTATCTGCCGGGTGGCGCCAGTGCGACCGCCGGCGCACCCAATGCGCAAGTGCCGCTCGACGCGGTGGCGACGTTGAAGCGCACCACTGCGCCGCTCGCGATCTCGCACCAGGCGCAATTTCCCGCGATCTCGCTCAGCTTCAACCTCGCGCCAGGCGCGGCGCTCGGCGATGCCGTCGAGGCCGTGAAGACGATCGAGACGCGCATCGGCATGCCCAACAGTATCGTCGGCGTCTACGCGGGCGACGCGGCCGAATTCGCCAAGGCGCTGGCCGGCCAGCCCTGGCTTCTGCTCGCAGCCGTGATCACCATCTATATCGTGCTGGGCGTGCTCTATGAGAGCTACATCCACCCGATCACCATCCTCTCGACGCTGCCGTCGGCCGGCGTTGGCGCCATCGTGGCGCTGATCCTGTGCGGGCAGGACCTTTCGGTCATCGGCCTGATCGGCATCATCCTGCTGATGGGCATCGTCAAGAAGAACGCGATCATGATGATCGACTTCGCGCTGGAGGCCGAGCGCGGGCAAGGCATGCCGGCGCATGAGGCGATCGTGCAGGCGTGCCTGTTGCGCTTCCGCCCGATCATGATGACGACGCTGGCCGCGCTGTTTGGCGCGCTGCCGCTCGCCATCGAGAGGGGCACCGGCGCCGAGCTGCGCTTCCCGCTCGGCGTCTCCATCATCGGCGGCCTGCTGCTGAGCCAGCTGCTGACGCTCTACACGACGCCAGTGATCTACCTCGCGCTCGATCGCATCAACCGCCGCCTCGAGCAGGCGCTGCCGCCGATCGAGCCCGGGGCGCCGACGGCCGGCGCGACCGAGGGGATGCAGTGATGGCATCGATTTCGGAGCCCTTCATCCGTCGCCCGGTCGCGACCACGCTGCTGTCGATCGGGCTGTTCCTGCTCGGTGTCGTCGCCTACGAGTTCCTCCCCGTCGCCTCCGTTCCGAATATCGACTTCCCCGCCATCTTCGTCTCGGCGAGCCGTCCCGGCGCCGACCCTTCCGTGATGGCTGCAACCGTGGCGGCGCCGCTGGAGCGGCGGCTCGGCGAAATCGCAGGTATCAACCAGATCACCTCGACGAGTTCGCTCGGCATCGCGAACATCCAGCTCCAGTTCGACATCGGCCGCAACATCGACAAGGCGGCGCGCGACGTGCAGGCGGCCATCAACGCCGCGCTGGTCGATTTGCCCAGCGACCTGCCGGCGCTGCCGCGCTTCCGCAAGGCGAACACCGCCGGTGCGCCTGTCTTCGTGCTGGCGCTGACCTCGAAGACGCTGTCCGGCGCTGCAATCTACGACGTCGCCGACAGCGTGCTGGCGCAACGCATCTCACAGGTGCCGGGCGTCGGCAACGTGACGATCTCCGGCGCCGATCAGCCAGCGGTGCGGATCCAGCTCAATCCGGTGGCGCTGTCCAATGCCGGCATCGCCACCGACGACGTCCGCACCGCGATCGTCAATGCCAACCCGCTCGGGCCGGTCGGCATCTTCAACGGCGAACGGCAGAGCGAGACGCTGGGTATGAACCGGCAGATGCGCTCCGCGCAGGAGTTCCGCGACATCGTCATCAAGAGCGTGAAGGGCAATTTCTTGCGGCTCTCCGACGTCGCCGAGATCGAGGACTCCGTCAAGAACGCCCGCTCCATCGCCTGGTTCAACAAGCAGCCGGCGGTGATCATCCAGATCACCAAGCAGGGCGACGCCAACGTCATCGACACCGTCGACCGGGTCAAGGCCCTGATCCCGGAGCTGAAGCAGTGGATTCCGGCGGGCATTGAAATCTCGACCCTGGTCGATCGCACCACAACGATCCGCGCCAGCGTGATGGACATGCAGTGGACGCTGCTCGCGACCGCGGTGCTGGTCATGGTTGTGGTGTTCGTGTTCCTGCGCCGGATCACGCCGACGATCGCGGCCGGCATCTCGGTGCCGCTGGCGCTTGCCGGCACTTGCGCCGGCATGTGGGTCGCAGGCTATTCGGTCGACAACCTGTCGCTGATGGCGCTGGCGATCTCGGTCGGTTTCGTGGTCGATGACGCCATCGTCATGATCGAGAACATGTTCCGCAATCTCGAGCACGGCATGCGGCCTATGCAGGCGGCGCTGGAGGGCGCGAGGCAAATCGGCTTCACCGTGGTCTCGATCAGCCTGTCGCTGATCGCAGCGTTCACGCCGCTGATCTTCATGGACGGCATCGTCGGCCGGCTCTTGCGCGAATTCTCGCTGACGCTGACCTTCGCGATCGTGGTCTCGACCCTGGTGTCGCTGACGGTCACGCCGATGATCTGCGCCCATTATGTCAAGGAGACCACGTCAGGATCCGCCACGCTGTTCGATCGCCTGATCGAAGGCTCGCTGTCGCGTGTCGTCTCCTTCTACGCCCGAACCCTGCGCGCGGTGCTCGAATTCCCCCTGCTGACGCTGCTGGTGTTCTTCGCCACGATCGGCCTGACCGTGGTGCTCTATATCAAGGTGCCCAAGGGCTATTTCCCGACGGACGATTCCGGCTTCGTCATCGGCGCGACGCGCGCCTCGGCCGATATCTCGTTCCAGTCGATGCTGAGCCTGCAGCAACGTCTTGCCGACATCGTGATGCAGGATCCGGCCGTGGCCGGCATCGGCTCGGTCATCGGCGGCGGAGGCGGGCCGGGAGGCGCGACCTCGAACCGCGGCACCATGTTCATCAGCCTGAAGCCGCCGGAGGAGCGTGACCACGTCTCGACCGAGGTTGTCATCGATCGATTGCGGAAGGCCTTGTTTCCCGTTTCCGGCATCCGCCTGTTCATGTTCGCCGCGCAGGACGTCCGCGCGGGCGGCCGACAGAGCGACTCCAACTACCAATACACGCTCTCGAGCACCGACCTCGATTTGCTGCAGAAATGGGCGCCGATCGTGGCCAAGCGCATGGAAACGGTCGAGGGCATCACCGACGTGTCCAGCGACCGCGATCCGGGCGGACTTCAGCTGACATTGAATATCGACCGACAGAAGGCCGCGATGCTCGGCGTCAAGGTGCAGGACATCGACAATGCCCTGAACAACGCGTTCTCGCAGCGCCAGATTTCGATCATCTACACCCAGCGCAACCAGTACATGACCGTGCTGGAGATCGACCCGAAATTCCAGGTCGATCCGTCCAATCTCGATCGCATCTACGTCGCCGGCTCGGGCGACGTTCAGGTGCCGCTGTCCGCCGTCGTGCATGCGACGCGCGGGTTGGCCGCCCTCGCGGTCTTTCATTCGCAGTCGGTGCCCTCGACCACGGTGTCGTTCAACCTTTCGCCCGGTGTCCAGCTTCAGGCCGCAACGCAAAACATCCAGCGCGCGGTCGACGAATTGCATATGCCGGAGGGCATCCGCGGCAGCTTTGACGGCAATGCCGGCGATTTCGCCAGGACCAGCGGCCGGCAGCCGCTATTGATCCTCGGCGCGCTGGTGGCGATGTATATCGTGCTCGGCGTGCTCTATGAGAGTCTCGCCCATCCGCTGACGATCATCTCGACGCTGCCCTCTGCCGGGCTCGGCGCGCTGCTCGCGCTCCAGATCACCAATACGCCGCTGACGGTGATCGCTTTCGTCGGCATCATCCTGTTGATCGGCATCGTCAAGAAGAACGGCATCATGATGGTCGACTTCGCGCTCGACGCCGAGCGCCACCGTGGCCTGTCGTCGGCCGAGGCGATCTTCGAGGCCTGTCAGGCTCGCTTCCGTCCGATCCTGATGACGACCATGGCAGCGCTGTTCGCCGGCATTCCGCTTGTCGTCGCAACGGGGCCAGGCACCGAACTGCGGCGCCCGCTCGGCATCACCATCATCGGCGGCCTGTTCGTCTCGCAGATCCTCACCCTCTACACCACGCCGGTGATCTACCTGCTGATCGACCGCCTGCGCCGGCGGTCCGAGCCGCGCGCGCTGGCAGCGCCGGCGGAATAGGCGGGTTGTTGAACCGTCGTCCGAAGCGTATAGCGGCTTCCATGTCCAACCCTGCTGAGACCACGGCCGCAGTTCCCGAGCCGATTCCCGAGTGCCCGCACTGCCAGAAGCCGATGCCGCTCTGCATCTGCGACACCGTCACGCCGATCGAGAATAAGCTTTCGCTCCTGATCCTGCAGCATCCGCAGGAGCAGGACAGGGCGCTCGGCACGGCGCGGCTGCTCGCGAAGCATTTTGACGATGCCGCGGTCCGCGTTGGCCTGTCCTGGCCGAGCCTGTCCAAGGCGCTCGGACATCCCGTCGAGAACGCCTCGCACTGGGCCGTGCTCTATCTCGGCTCGGCCCGCGCCGCGGACCTCGGTGTGGAAGGCGAGATCATCGCGCTCAATCGCAAGGGCGAGGCCGCGGACAACCAGCGCGCCATCTTGGGAAAGCTCGAAGGCGTGGTGCTGCTCGATGGCACCTGGAGCCAGGCCAAGGCGTTGTGGTGGCGCAATCCCTGGATGCTGAAGTGCCAGCGCGTCATTCTCAACCCGAAGCATCCGTCGCGCTATGGCAGGCTGCGTCGTGAGCCGCGCAAGGATGGGCTCTCGACCATCGAGGCCGCCGCAACGCTGCTGTCCGGCCTCGAGCGGCGCCCCGACATCGCCGAGACGCTCAACGCCAGTTTTGAACGGCTTCTGACGCGCTACCGCGAGGTTCAGGCCGAGATGCCGGAACTGGCTCCAAAGCCGGCATCGAAAGGCCGCCGCGATTTTCGTCGCGGCAAACGGTCCTGACGAGGTCCGCGGGTTAATTCTTGACGCTCTCCTCGTCGTCCTGCGGTGCCTCGTCGGGCGCGGACTGCGGGAAGATGCTGTCATAGATCGCGCGCGCCTCGCGGATGAGGCGTGCCCGTTCAAGCTCGGACTTCGGGATAAATCGGACGATCTCGCCCACGTGCTCTCCAGCGCTCGTTTGTTGGGACGTGCATCACCCAGCAGATGCGAAGGTTATGCCACGTGACCTGAATCGGGGGTTTCCAACCAGCCCCGGGCAAACCCGGTGGCCGAGCCTGCGCAAGCGCCATTCGCGCGCTCGGCGGTACCGGCGCGTTGGTTGATTGTGCAGGGATATCAGGGAGTTGTGATGGAGGCCACGTCCGGAATTGAACCGGAGTACACGGTTTTGCAGACCGTTGCGTAACCACTCCGCCACGTGGCCTCAACGAGGGCGGAGCAATATAGGGGATCAGCGCGTTAGGCAACCCCGCGGACCGCTGAGTTACCTCGGCCTTGGTATGGCCCGCTCAGCAGGCGGCGTACCAGCCCTCTGGAAAGGGCAGCAAGGGCCAGGCGCCCTCATTGTCATTCGCGGCTTTGGGCGTCGCGTCGAAGTTCCACGAACGGGGCACGAAGTCCTCCTCCAGCGCGGGCGCGACATCTTCAAAGCTCATGGCACCGCGCACGGCATCCAGCATCAAGTTGAATTCGGCTTCGCTCATCACACCCTCCGGAACGCGGATGGCGCACTGTCGCAAAGCCTGTTTGTTGCCCGATTGAGCCGATTGTTCGCATTTTAACGATCGGCTGATCGGCCATTGTTTGGTTAGCGATTCCTGAATTTCCCTGAGAACTCCAGGTTCCTCCGCCGTCCAGCCAGTGTGAATAAGATCACATCCCTCGCGGTTCATTCCTCCTACCTCTTCACACACCGGCCAACGAAGGCCGGCGAGCAAGGCGGACAGGAGACTGGTCATGAAGGCGAGGTTCTTGCGGTTTGCGGGTGTGAGAAGTCGGGCGCGTCGCGCCTCGACGGTCGGGCTGTTCCTGACGCTGTTTGCCACTGCCGCCAATGCGCAGCAGGGAACGCCGGAGCAGCGCCGGGCCTGCACCCCCGACGTCTACCGCCTCTGTGCCGGCGAAATCCCGAACGTCCGTGCCATCACGGCCTGCCTGCGGCGCAACCGCTCAAGCTTGAGCGAGGCCTGTCGCACCGTGTTCGACCAAGCTGGCGGCTGAGCCGTGCGTCTGTGGATTTGTGCGCAGCAAGTACTATGTAATTCCGACATAAATCATTCAGGTAGGGGCTGTGGATATGCTGCGGACAAACTGTTGAATAGCTACGACCCGACGCAGATCGGGAAGACCATCGAATCATATTTGACAGATTCGTGACGCAAATCGTATTGCAGCAAAATCATCTGATTTGCCGGGCCCGCCGCGTGAACGTCGGGATCTCCTTTCGGCCGACGCCCTAGCGCTTGCCGAACCATTCCTCGTAGATCCTCTGATACGTGTCATTCTCGCGCAGCCCCAGAAGAGCTTCGTTCACCTGCTTGCGCAGCGGACTGCCCGTTGGAAAAACAATGCCGTAATCTTCCCGGTGGAACACCTCGCCAACGGTCCGCGCCGATCCCCGGCCATCGTGGGTCGTGTAGTAGAGCAGGGCAGGTGCATCGAACACGACTGCATCGAGTTGCTGGCTCACCAGGGCATCATAGAGGTCGTCGACTTTCTCGAATTCGACCATCTGAGCCTTGACGTCATTGAGATACGCGGTCGCCGTGCTGCCTCGCGTCGTGCCGACGGTCTTGCCGACGAGGTCCTGCGGCCCGTTGATCGGCCCCCTGATCTGCTGGACCGTCAGCGAAGCGGTCAGTTGCGCCGTGTAGAAGGCGACGAACACGACGCCTGTGAACATCCACAATACGGCGACGATGCGGGCCATCCAGTGGCGCGGCATCTGGTCGGCCTGCGTCGCCAGCGTACCCGCGGCCCAGAACATCGCATGGAAGATTCCCGGGAAATATTTCTTGGTTGGAATGATTCCGCTGTGATGCGTCCGCTCGACCAGGAACATCAGATGCGCCGGCACGAGGATCAGGAGGAGCGCAATGCCGAGCCAGACCAGCAAGGTGCGCGAGAAGAACAGTTGCATCAATTCGCGCAGCGGATTGGTTTCGACATTGACGGCCGTGCCACGCACCAGGATTTGCAAGCCCGAGTTCATGATCGGCAGGGAGAAGTCGAACCTGTCTTCGCGCTCCGCCGTGATCGAGATGGCTGCGATTGCGAGATCAGCCCGCCCGTTCTCCACGGCGTCAAGCAACTCCCTCACGTCAGGCAATACGAGGTATTCGGTCTCGCGGTTCAATCGTCTGCCGATGCTGTTCCAGAGCTCGATACTGAATCCACCAAGCACACCATTCTTCTCGACCACCATGGGCGGGACGATGCGGGTCGCCACCCGCAGTTTGGCGGTCTCGGCGTGAGCGACAGACCAGGTCACACAGATGAGCAGCGCCAGCATCAGCCGGCGTGCGAGCCCGGCCGCGACCGACAGCGGCAACCGATCGGTTCGAGCGCAGGAATTGGTCGCCTGATGCAGACGAGTCATCGATGGTTTTCCGGTCTCGAATTGCGTTTCGGGCGCATGCCCTCTGACGGATTGATGGCCCAGTCCGGTATAAAACACCATCCCTTGTGTTGCCTGTCGGGCAAAACACCCGACCGGCGGTCAATCGGGGCGCGCGAATATATTCCGCTTTACCGAATTTCTGATTTGCAGTAGAGGCCTTCCACCTCATCCCGGTCGGAGGGGCGTATCGCAATCGTCACGAACGTGGGGTGAGCGGGGGTGGACGTTGGTCACATCGGCGCGAAGGGTTTTGCAGGGCGGGCAACCGTGAGCGAGGGCCTTGCGCATACGACGGGTGTGACTGCGTACGGCAAAACGTCCTGATGCCCGGGGTCTGTGCGTCAAGTCTTGCGGTGATGTCTGTGGCCCAACCGGGTCCATGCATCAGTCATCCGCAAGGCGACGGGGTCGTGCATCGCCCCCGGGGAGAGCTCGGCATGACGGGTTAGAGAGAGGCGCGCCCCGCCGCCGCCAACGTGGCGGCAGGCGCGCCGGCGGCAGTCCTTGCGCCGGAGAGAACAAACTCCGCCGATCTGTGAATGCCGGTTCATTGCTGCTGAGAATTCGAATGGATATTGAACTGCCCGTGCGCGTCTCGCGTCGCGCACGGCTCCGGAGTGCAGATCGATTGTGTGTTGAACCTTTCGAATGCGCTCCGGACGAATCTCTGGAGGCAACGCCTTGTGTTGCCGCGGCGCCTGCGCCGATCGACGTCAGGCGCTGATGCCTGTTTCGATCGGGGGATTTTCAGATGAAGTATTTTCTCTCTGGACTGATCGCCGTCGGCCTGTCGCTCGCCGCCACGGTAGCCTTTGCCGCCGATGCCCGCAACGTCACCGTGGTCAACGAGACCGGCTACGCCATCAAATTCCTGGGCTTCAATGCCCCGGACGATGGCCTGGACGAATGGGACAACGAACTCGACAAGGTGCTGGCGAACCAGGCGAGCACCTATGTCGAGTTCGACGATGATGATGAGGGTTGCGTCTGGAACATTCGCGTCGACTGGGCGAACTACAACGAGACCGTTCTGTGGAAGAACGTCAATCTCTGCAAGTTCACCGCGCTGCGGCTGCGTTACGACCCCGGCACCAAGACCACGTCTTTCGTCGCCGAGTAAATCGTCTCGGATGATGGGGAGGAGGGGTCCCAAAACCTTCAAACGGGCCCTTCCTGGCCGCTTTGCGAATGATGGCGAATTCGTCCTTTGCAAGCGCAACCGGCTTTGTTATACGCAGCCCCGCGCGAACGACTGGTTCGCCTTTTCCTCGGTAGCTCAGCGGTAGAGCATCCGACTGTTAATCGGATGGTCGCTGGTTCGAATCCAGCCCGGGGAGCCAAATTCCGCTTTTTTATCAATATTTTATAGGCGCACATTGATGTGGTGTGCGATCTTGCTCGATCGATCTCTCAGCGTCGCTGCGCTGGAATCCTGCTCAGAATCGCGTTCAAGCGGATATGTAGGTCGAGGCGCCTATCGCGACACAGGCGGCACCAAATCGACTTAATTCAAATCGAGCATCGTGGGGCCGGACTCTTACGGAGCTGATTCCCATGCCCGACATCCAGATCGGCCGTGCCGACCAGGCCCCTTCGATTCTGCCGGCGAATTTTCCTGAATTGAGCGACGATGAGTGTCTCGCCCGTCTCGCCCGCGCGGTTGAGACTCCCGAAGCGGTGCGGCTGGAGGAATTGGCGGCGCTGATCGGGCGACTGGCGGTCGCGATCGAATAAGCCATCTCGGCGCCAATACCTGCGTTGCGCAGCCGTTGGCCGACCAGCCAACGGACGTGTTGCGTTTTCGCGGAGCCTGTTCCAAAGATGCCGCCAATTCATCTCCCGCGGCTGCGTCCGCCTTGCAGGGTCCGTAAATGTCCGGTTTCTCGACCGCGCGCCAAAAAATGGTCGATGGCCAGGTGCGCACCAATGACGTCACCGATCGCCGCATTCTCGATGCCATGCTCACGGTTCCCCGCGAGGCCTTTGTGCCGGCGAGCCGGCAGGCGCTGGCTTATCTGGACATCGATCTCGACGTCAGCGAGGGCGGCGCCAAGCGCTTCCTGATCAAGCCGCAGCTGACCGGCAAGCTGCTCCAGGCCGCCGAGATCGGCGAGGGCGACACTGTGCTGGTCGTCGGCTGCGCGACTGGCTACCTCGCCGCGCTGACTGCGAAGCTCGCTCGCCAGGTCACTGCAACGGAATGCGATTCGGCGCTCGCCGCGAAAGCCCAGGACGCGCTCGCGGCGATAGGGCTCACCAACGTCAGCTGCAAGGCTGCCGCCAGTAACGAGGGCGATCCGGCCGGCGGTCCCTACGACGTGATCATCGTCAATGGCGCCACCGAGGTCACGCTGGATGGCCTGTTCGGCCAGCTTAAAGAGGGCGGACGCCTGGTGGGGGTCTCGGCCGAATCCAGGCCGTCGCGGGCCATGATCGTGACCCGTTCCCACGGCGAATTCGGCCATCGGCCGCTGTTCGATGCGGCGGCCCCGGTACTTCCCGGGCTGGAGCGGGCCGCCGCCTTCGTCTTCTGACGGCCGAAACCCCATTAAAATCCCGTTCTGAATCAGAAGTGTGGCCGGGATGCTGCACGTGAAGAGTTTCCACTGGGAACTACCCGCAGGTAGTTCCGTCGCGCTTGACCGCGTCCTATGTTGCTGCGGGGCAACGACTCCACTCGGATACGGTAAGCAGGCTCGCGGGCACGGGCCTGACGTGAGAATGAACGGATTTTCAGGGATGCATGGGGTGAAGCTCTTCACCGGAGCTGCGGTTTCGGTCCTCCTGGCAGCAATCGCCGGGCCGACGCCAGCATTGGCGGATACGATAGAGGCTGCGCTGGTGCGCGCCTATCAGAACAATCCGCAGCTCAACGCGCAGCGCGCCCAAGTGCGCTCCACCGACGAGAACGTGCCGCAGGCTTTGTCCGGTTATCGGCCGAGGGTCAATGTGACCCTCAGCACCGGCTATCAATATCAAGATATTCAAGCAGCGCAGAAGGCCCCGGGGATCTATGGCGTTCCCCAGCCCAACAGCGCCGGCGTGACCATCAGCCAGACGCTCTACAACGGCAATCAGACCGCCAACAAGACGCGCGTGGCGGAAAGCCAGGTCTCGGGCGCGCGTGAGGCGTTGCGAGTGCTCGAGCAGACCGTGCTGCTCCAGGCCGCTACCGTCTACATGGATTATCTGCGCGATTCGGCGACGCTGGAAGTCCAGCGCAGCAACGTGCGCGTGCTGGAGCAGACGCTCAAGCAGACCCGGGACCGCTTCAATGTGGGCGAGGTGACCCGCACTGACGTTGCCCAGTCCGAAGCGCAACTCGCAGCCGGCAAGACGCAGGAGCTTACCGCCGAGTCGAACTTGACCACGACGCGCGCAAACTTCCGCCGCATCATCGGCAACGAGCCGGTCGCCCTGGCCCCGGGCTCGCCCGTCGATCGCTTCCTGCCCGGCTCGATCGCCTCCGCAGTCAATCTCAGCCTGGTGGAGAACCCGAACGTCACGGCTTCGATGTTCGGCATCGACGTCAACTATCTCCAGGTCAAGATCAACGAGGGCGCGCTGCTGCCCACGGTCACGGTCGCGGCGAGTGCCACTACATCCTATCAGCAGTCCCTGACGGTGTTCCGAACGAATAGCGCCTCGGCCCTCGCGACGGCCTCCATCCCGATCTTTCAGGGAGGCGCGGAGTATGCGCTAATCCGCCAGTCCAAGGAAAATCTGGCGCAGCAGCGCCTCAATCTCGAAACCACCCGCGATCAGACCCGCGCCAACGTCGTGCAGGCCTGGGGTCAGCTGGAAGCCGGCAAGGCGCAGGTGCAGTCCGCGCAGGCGCAGGTCACGGCCTCCGAGATCGCGCTGAACGGCGTGCGCGAAGAGGCCAAGGCGGGCCAGCGCACGACTCTCGACGTGCTCAACGCGCAGCAGGCGCTGGTCAATGCCCGCGTCGCGCTCGTCACCGCGCAGCACGACCGTGTCGTCGCGTCCTACTCGGTGCTCAGCGCGGTCGGTCGCCTTGCACCGCAGGTGCTCGGCCTCAACACCAACGTCTACGATCCGAGCGTGCACTACCAGCAAGTCCGCGACAGCTGGGCCGGCGTGCGCACGCCCGACGGACGCTGATTGCCGTAGTTCTCCGGTCGGCCTCGCAAACGGACGAAGCCGACCGGTGCTTTGCTTGCAATCGTCAAAATCCCTGACATAGCCTTGCCTGGAAGCTGCGGGTCGATTCGCTCCGCATTCGATGTTGCATGCGTAATGCGTGAGTGACGGGGCAGGGCCCATCGCCTCGCGTTGGGCGGTGATCTGGGGACAAGTCTGGCTGTCACGACGAAAATGTCGGGGCGCACATCCGGAACCGGCCAATCCCGTCCTGCTTGGTGTAAAACAACGCATGCGAGGGCGTTGATGATGTGGAGTCGGAGATGACGCAGCCTGCAAAGGTCACAGAACCCTCCATGGAGGAGATTCTGGCCTCGATCCGGCGCATCATTGCCGACGACGAGGCCAAGCCGCCGCCGTCTGAGGCTGCGAAGCCCGCACCGGCGCCCGCGCCAAAGCCGCAGCCCATGGCCGACATTCCTCCGTCCAAGGTCGCCCCCGCAAAACCTGCCGCTGAAAAGCCTGCGCCTCCGCCCGCTGCGAAGCCCGCTCCGCCGCCGCCCCCTGCGCCTGCGGCCGACGCCGGCCCCAACAACCAGGATGACATCGACGCGCTGCTGGCGGGCTTGGACGAGGCAACGCCTGCGCCTGAGGTCCGGGCCCCGGAGCCCGAGCCCGAACCTGATGTGCTCGAGCTGACCGACGACATGGCGATGGATCCCGTGCCGACGCCGGCGCCGCCGCCGCCGAGCTTCCGTAAGGTCGAGCCGCGCGACGATCTCGAATTCGCCGAAGCGCCGCCGCCCCGGCCTATGCCGGCCCCCTCCTATGCGCCGGTGGACTTCGACGCACCGCCGCTGCCGCCCCAGCAGCCGATCCTGGCCCAGTCGACTGTCTCCGCGGTCGAATCCGCCTTCAACTCCCTGGCCCACACGGTGCTCAGCAGCAATGCCCGGACGCTGGAGGACCTGGTCAAGGAAATGCTGCGCCCGATGCTGAAATCCTGGCTCGACGACAATCTGCCAGGCCTCGTGGAGCGCATCGTGAAGGCCGAAATCGAGCGGGTCTCGCGCGGCGGCCGCTGAAGCAGGCAGCTCAGCCCCGATAAAGCCCCGCTCCTGTGTCAGGTTTGAGCCGTCAGCCGCGCCGGAAAGCCCCTTTGCCGCTGAGCTTTCCGTTGACTTGAACCCCGCGCGCGGCTTTCTAGCAGCCCCATGATCGAGAAAAACTACCAGCCCGCCGATATCGAAGCCCGCATGTCCGTGGTGTGGGAGGACAGCCTTGCCTTCAAGGCCGGTCGCCCCGACCGCCGCGACGCGCAGCCCTTCACCATCGTGATCCCGCCGCCGAACGTGACGGGCTCGCTGCACATGGGCCACGCCCTCAACAACACGCTGCAGGACATCCTGTGCCGGTTCGAGCGCATGCGCGGCCGTGACGTGCTGTGGCAGCCCGGTACCGACCACGCCGGCATCGCCACCCAGATGGTTGTCGAGCGGCAGCTGATGGAGCGCCAGCAGCCCGGGCGCCGTGAGATGGGCCGCGAGAAGTTTCTCGAGCGGGTCTGGCAATGGAAGTCCGAGAGCGGCGACACCATCATCAACCAGCTCAAGCGCCTCGGTGCCTCCTGCGACTGGTCGCGCGAACGCTTCACCATGGACGAGGGCCTGTCGAAGGCCGTCGTCAAGGTGTTCGTCGAGCTGCACCGCGACGGCCTGATCTACAAGGACAAGCGGCTGGTCAACTGGGACACCAAGCTGCTGACCGCGATCTCCGATCTCGAAGTGCAGCAGACCGAGGTGAAGGGAAACCTCTGGTATCTGCGCTATCCGATCGAGGGCAAGAATTTCGACCCGGAGGATCGCTCGACTTTCATCGTGGTCGCCACGACGCGTCCCGAGACCATGCTCGGCGATACCGGCGTTGCCGTGCATCCCGACGACGAGCGCTACCAGAAGCTCGTCGGCAAGAATGTGATCCTGCCGCTGGTTGGCCGCAAGATCAGGATCGTCGGCGATGAGTATTCCGATCCCGAGAAGGGCTCGGGGGCGGTGAAGGTGACGCCGGCCCACGACTTCAACGATTTCGAGGTCGGCAATCGCCATGGGCTGCGCCGGATCAGCGTGCTCGACAAGGAAGGCTGCCTCGACCTCGTCGACAACGAGGAATATCTGAAGGGCCTGCCGGAAGGGGCCTCCGAATTTGCCGAGGAGTTCGACAAGGTCGATCGCTTCGCGGCGCGCAAGCGCATCGTCGAGCGGCTGGAATCGTTCGGCTTCGTCGAGCGGATCGAGCCGCACACCCACATGGTGCCGCATGGCGATCGCTCGGGCAGCGTGATCGAGCCGTATCTGACCGACCAGTGGTACGTCGACGCCAAGACGCTGGCAAAGCCTGCGATCGCCGCGGTGCGTTCGGGCGAGACGACCTTCGTGCCGAAGAACTGGGAAAAGACCTATTTCGAGTGGATGGAGAACATCCAGCCGTGGTGCATCTCGCGCCAGCTGTGGTGGGGACATCAGATCCCGGCCTGGTACGGCCCTGACGGCAAGGTGTTCGTCGCCGAGACCGAGGAGGAGGCCGTCAGCCACGCGCTCGGCTATTATGTCGAGCAGGAAGTCATCACGGCCGAGCAGGGCCGTGAGATGGCGCTCGACCGCAACAAGCGCGAGGGCTTCATCACCCGCGACGAGGACGTGCTCGACACCTGGTTCTCTTCGGCGCTGTGGCCGTTTTCGACGCTCGGCTGGCCCGAAGACACCCCCGAGGTGAAGCGCTACTACCCGACCAATGTGCTGGTGACGGGCTGGGACATCATCTTCTTCTGGGTCGCCCGCATGATGATGATGGGCCTTCACTTCATGAAGGAGGCGCCGTTCTCGACGGTCTATATCCACCGCCTCGTCCGCGACGAGAAGGGTGCCAAGATGTCGAAGTCGAAGGGCAACGTCATCGATCCGCTCGATCTCATTGACGAGTACGGCGCTGATGCTCTCCGCTTTGCGCTGGCGCGCGAGGCGGCCCACACGCATGACATCAAGCTTTCGTCGCAACTTGTCGAAATCAATCGCAATTTTGCGACCAAGCTCTGGAATTCCTGCCGCTTCGCGGAGATGAACGGGTGCGTCGTGCCTGATGGCTTCGAGCCTGCGAAGGCCAAGGAGCCGCTGAATCGCTGGATCGCACACAAGGCCGCCGAAGCCGCGCGCGAGGTGACCGAGGCACTTGAAGCCCACAGCTTCAACGAAGCGGCCGGCACGATGTATCGGTTCGTCCTCAACATCTATTGCGACTGGTACGTCGAGCTCGCAAAGCCCGCTCTTCTCGGAGCGGACGGTCCGCTCAAGGACGAAACCCGAGCGATGGTCGCCTGGGCGCGCGACGAGATCCTGAAGCTGCTGCACCCCTTCATGCCCTTCATCACCGAAGAGCTGTGGGAAGTGACGGCCAAGCGCGACGGCCTGCTCGCATTGGCGCCGTGGCCGTTGAAGCAGGCGGGGCCGACGCCGGAGCAGATCGCGATGCTCGCCGCCGCGGCCGGACCGACCGATCCGTTGATCTCGCCTGCGTTTGTCCTGCCGTTCTTCGACCACGCCGACTTCAGCGATCCCAAGGCAGAAGCCGAGATCGGCTGGGTGATCGACCTGGTCACGCAGATCCGCTCGGTGCGCGCCGAGATGAACATCCCGCCGGCGACGCTGACAGCGCTGGTGCTTGCCGGCGCCTCGGACGAAACGAAGGAACGTGCGCCGCGCTGGACCGACGTCATCAAGCGCATGGCGCGTCTCTCCGACATCTCCTTCGCCGACCGTGCCCCCGACGGCGCGGTTCAGCTGCTCGTTCGCGGTGAGGTCGCCGCGCTGCCGATCAAGGGCGTGGTCGACGTGGCCGCCGAACGCACGCGCCTCGACAAGGAAATCGCGAAGGCCGACGCCGACATCAAGCGCGCCGAGTCCAAGCTGGCGAACGAGAAATTCGTCGCCAACGCGGCTGAAGAGGTCGTTGAGGAGGAGCGCGAGAAGCGCGAGGCTGCGCTGGCTCGCAAGGCCAAGCTGCTCGAGGCGCTGGAGCGGCTCAAGCAAGCCTCCTGATCTTGCTGTCATTCCGGAGCGATGCGCAGCATCGAATCCGGAATCTCGAGGTTCCGGGTTCGGCTCCACGAGCCGCCCCGGAACGACAACTATTTCGGAAACGGCTTGCTGAGGAATTTCGAGCCCTTGACGCCATAGCGCCAGGGCAGCTCGACCGCCTTGGTGATGCCGATCCGGATGCCGGCCACCACCTCGACATCCTCCGTCCGCGCATGCAGCGCGATCGGTGGACGGTCCAGCGGCAGGGCGTTGTGCGCGATGCTGATCCCAAGCGCCTCGGTCAGCTTGCCGGGGCCCGAGCACAGCCTGTGCACCTCCTGGAGATGGCGACGGCGGCGCATGGCGGCGAGGCCATGCGTCGGTTCCAGCGCGCGGATCAGCACGGCCGCGGCCGAGCCCGCCTCCTCGCAGACGAAGTTCACACACCAATGGATGCCGTAGGAACGGTAGACATAGGCAAAGCCTGCTGGACCGAACATGATCTGGTTCCGCGGCGTGGGACCGTTGTAGGAGTGCGCGGCCGGCTCGGTATGATGATAGGCCTCGACCTCGACAATGATCCCGCCGACACCGTCGACCAGCATGGTCGCGCCAATGAGATCGGGCGCGACCTCGTGGACGCTGCGGTTGAAAAAGCTGCGCTTGATGGCTTTGCCGAGCCGCGGTGTGGAAGCTTTCGAGACTGGAGCCATTCGAGGTGAGAATCGCCTGAGAACAGAGCAGGATATTGCCCATATCTGCCATGTTCCCTGAAGCAGGGCGAGCCGGGTTGCGGCAGGCAGCCAGACCGATTAGGTAGGTCCTGAACAGACCGGACAGATCATGGTCGTTATTGTCGATACCATCACGAACCCGTTGCGCCCGCGTCACCCCGAAAAGGTGAACCGCCCTGATTCCGCTTCGCCGCCGAAGCCGGACTGGATCCGCGTCCGCGCGCCCAACACCCGCGGCTATGCCGACACCCGCAACATCGTGCGCGCCAATGGCCTGCACACGGTGTGCGAGGAGGCCGGCTGCCCGAATATCGGCGAGTGCTGGGACAAAAAGCACGCGACCTTCATGATCATGGGTGACACCTGCACCCGCGCCTGCGCCTTCTGCAATGTGAAGACCGGGCTGCCCAATGCGCTCGATGCGGCCGAGCCGCAGAACGTCGCCGAGGCCGTCGCCAAGCTTGGTCTCGCGCATGTCGTCATCACCTCGGTCGACCGCGACGACCTCGCCGATGGCGGCGCCGAGCATTTTGCCCAGACCATCCGCGCGATCCGCGCGGCATGTCCAACGACCACGATCGAGATCCTGACGCCGGACTTCCTGCGCAAGCAAGGCGCGCTGGAGGTGGTCGTTGCCGCGCGGCCCGACGTGTTCAACCACAATCTCGAGACCGTGCCGTCGCGTTATCTGACCGTGCGACCCGGTGCGCGCTATTTCCACTCGATCCGGCTGCTGCAGCGGGTCAAGGAGCTCGATCCCACCATCTTCACCAAGTCCGGCATCATGGTCGGGCTCGGCGAGGAGCGCCACGAGGTGCAGCAGGTGATGGACGATTTGCGCTCGGCCGACGTCGACTTCCTCACCATCGGGCAATATCTCCAGCCGACCCGCAAGCATCACGCCGTGATGCGCTACGTGCCGCCGGACGAGTTTTCGTCGTACGAGAAGGTCGCGTATACCAAGGGCTTCCTGATGGTGTCGGCAAGCCCGCTCACCCGCTCGTCGCATCATGCCGGCGAGGACTTTTCGAGACTGAAGGCCGCGCGGGCCGCAGCAGCCCGCTAGACTGATATGCCCAAATTTTCGAGCAAGCGCCGTGTCGATCACAGCGCATCCGAGATGTTTGATCTGGTCGCCGATGTCGAGCGCTATCCGGAATTCGTGCCTCTGTGCAGTGCGCTGAAAATCCGCCAGCGCATGACCAAGCCCGACGGGACCGAGGTGCTGGTCGCCGACATGACGGTGTCGTTCAAGCTGGTCAAGGAGTCCTTCACCAGCCGCGTGACGCTCGATCGCACCAATCTGAAAATCCTGGTCGAATACCTGCAAGGTCCGTTCAGCAATCTGGAAAACCGCTGGACGTTCGAGCCAAAAGGTCAAGAAGGGGGCAACGACGTCTGCGATGTCGGTTTCTTCCTTGGCTATGAGTTCAAGAGCCGCATGCTGGCGATGCTGATGGGCTCGATGTTCGACGCAGCGTTCGCGCGGTTTTCGACCGCGTTCGAGAAGCGCGCGGACGCGATCTACGGCCGGCCGAAGCTGGCGTCGTCGTAATCAATCCACCGCTTTCACCACATCAGGCGGCTGCGAGGCGTAATACGCGGCGGCGGCCTCGATCTCCTGCGGCGTCAAGGCGCGGGCGATGTTGCGCATTTGCTGGCTGATGTCATTGCGGCGTTCGTCTGAGGCAAACGCCTGGAGCTGCGCCTTCATGTAGGCCTCGGACTGTCCCTCCAGCCACGGGCTTCCGGTCTTGTTGTCGAGGCTGCCATGGCAGGCGCCGCATGGCGCGATGCCGCGCAGCGGCGCGCCGTAGATCACGATGTTGGGCTTCGGCAGGAGCGGCGTCGGGTGATAGGCCGGAGGACGCGGCAGATAGGCGTAATAGTTTGAAAGATCTGCAATTTCGTCGTCGGTGAGATTGACGGCGAACGGCGACATCACGGCGTTGCTGCGCGCGCCGGAGCGGAAATCGTGCAACTCCTTGTAGATCACTGCGGCGTACTGGCCGGCGAGGTTGGGCGAGTCCGCGCGGCTGATGCCCGTCGGGCCGTGGCAGATGGCACAGCGCTGCGCCAGCGTGGCGCCGCGCCCGATCGCCTCCTGGCTCGGGCGCGACAGCGTGCGCGATGTGAGCACGACTTCCGACAGGCGCTTGTCCTGCGCCTGCGCCGCCACGCTCGTCGTGCGTTGTGGCACGCCGGCGGCGCTACAGATCGCATCCCATATGCTGGTGAACCGGGCCCAGGGCTGCGCGAAGGGCAGTACGACAAATCCCGCAACCGCCGTCACGATCAGGATGGCGGCGGTGATGCCGACGCCGATTGTGAAGTGGCGATTGCGGAAGGTGAAGAGATCGCGGGTGCTCATCACTGCGCTCCCACATAGACGGCGGGCACCGACGTTCCCGCAGAGGTCGCGAGGTTGAGGATCGGATAGCCGTAATTGGTGATGGTGAGCACGATCATCAACGCCACCCACAGCGCATGGGTGTTGAGCGCGACCGGCACGATCGTCGGCTGGTGCACGGCGAGCGCAAAGCGATAGGCGCCGGCGTCGGCCTGAGGCGCACGCATGCCGCGCGCCAGGATGACCAGGAAGAGAATGCCCGAGGTCAGCAGGATGAAGCCCCCGATCACGGAGAGGATCACCGACAGTGCCTGCGGCGCGATGGCGGGATCTCCGAAATCGAAATAAGCCATGCGGCGCGGCATGCCCAGAATGCCGACCCAGTGCCAGGGGAACGTGGTGACGATCATGCCGATGAACCACAGCCAGAGCTGGGTGCGGATCAGGCGCATGTCGATCAGCTCGCGCCCGGTCAAATGCGGCCACAGATCATAGGCGATCGCAAAATAAATGATCACGATGGCGCCGCCGAAGATCAGGTGGAAATGGCCGGTGATCCACTGTGTGTTGTGGATGGACGCATCGAGCTGATAGCTCATGTTGATGAGGCCGCCGGCGCCGCCGAAGCCAAGCATGACGAACGAGAAGGCGAGCGCCAGCATCATCGGATTGTCCCAGGGCAGGGCCCTGATCCAGCCGAACAGGCCGCGGCCGCCGCGCAGGCGCGCCGCGATCTCGACCGACGCGCAGATCGTGAACACGGTCAAAAGCGTTGGCAGGGCGACCAGCGCCGTGAAGGCCGAATGGATGAACTTGAAGCCGGCCCCGACTTGCGGATCGGCGAACGTGTGGTGCATGCCGATCGGCATCGCCACAACCAGGAACAGGATGAAGGAGATCCGCGCCATGGTGTCGGAATAAACCCGGCCGCCGATCGCGCGCGGCACGATGGTGTAATAGGCGATGTAGGTCGGCATCAGCCAGAAATAGACGATGGCGTGCAGCGTCCAGGAGAAGAAGATGCGGGCGAGGCCAGCATCGATCGTGTTCTTCAGGCCTGCCGCGACGGGAATGATCTGGAGCAGCAGCTCGAGCGCGGCACCGACGGCGGTCCACGCCCAGAGATAGGAGCCCGCGACGTTGGCGAACATCGCCAGCGGCACCGGTGCGCCGGGATGGGCTCTGCGCCAGACGCGCAGATTGATCGACATCAGTGCGACCCAGATCCAGGAGCCGACCACGACCAGCACGACGCCGAGATAGTAGAAGACGTTACCGATCAGAGGCGGATAGAATGTGTAGAGCACCGAGGCCCGCCCGAGCGCGATCGGGATCACCGCCATGACGCTGCCGACGACGATCAGCCAGAATCCGGTCCAGGCCCAGCGCACGCCGACGAGGCGCTGCTCCAGCGCGGACTCGCTGATGGCATAGCCGAAACCCATCGCAACCAGCGTTGGGAAGACGTAGCCCATCACCGTGCCGTGCGCGGTGAGCGACCGGTAGTAGAGCTCGGGGTTGGACAGCCAGGTGCCGATCGGGCTGCGGATGAACATCTGCCAGGCGCCGAGCGTCAGCGCCACGCCGAACAAGGCGAAGGCAAACCAGAAATGCGCGAGGATGAGCTTCCTATTGGCCAACACAGCTCAGCCTCCCCCCGGCCTTCGCGCGGGTTGCGAAGTCGGTCCTGTCGATCACCTTGACCTTGCCCCACATGCCCTCATGGCCGAAGGAGCAAAACTCCTGGCATGGCATCAGATAGTCGCCGGTCTTCGTAAAGCGCATCAGCTGCTCGGATATGTAGCCCGGCACCAGCATGGTGTTGACATTGGTGCCCTGGATCAGGATGCCGTGTACGACATCGGCGCTGGTGGCGCGGAGCGTGATCGGCGTATCGACGGGCACCACGATACAAGCGGGCGTGAAGGAATATTGCTGGCCGATCGCGCGCACCGTGACATTGCCATTGGGCTCCAGCACGCTGCCGAGATTGCTCTCGACGAATTCGCCGGAGAGATGAATGCGCGAGGGATCGGTGGTCTCGACGCGCGGCTGCGGCATGGTCGCCTGATGGATGCCTGCGAAGGCCGCGAGCAGCGCCATGCCCGCGATGATGATGACGGCAATGGTCGCCCAGCGCCGTTCGACGCGGGCCGCGACTTCGGCGCTGCCCGCATGAGTTTCCTGTGCGCTCATTGCAGCGATCCGCGCGGCAGGAACACGAACAAGTAAAAGGCGAGCCACATCGCGACCACGCATGCGGTGGCGATGCCGGCCAGCACGATGGCGCCTGACGGCCCCTGGGCGACGACTTCCTCGACGGCCTGGTCGGCGGCGGCTGGGCTGGTCGGCGGATCGGAGTTGAACATGACGCCTCTCAGTTCAGCGGTGCGGAGCGCAGCTCGTTGGCCTCGCGCGCCGAAACCGGCGAGCCGCGATTGCCCCAGGCGGTGCGGATGTAGGAGACGACGGCGGCGACCTCGTTGTCGGAGAGCAGGCCCGCGAAGGGTGGCATACCGTAGGGCATCGGATTGCCCTCGGTGCCCGGCGGATAGCCGCCGTTGAGCACCATGCGGATCGGGTTCACTGCCGACTGCATTTCGATCGATTGGTTATTGGCGAGCGGCGGCCAGTGTGGTGGCCTGCCTTCGCCCTGGGTGCCATGACAGCTCGCGCAATTCTTGTCGTAGACAGTCTTGCCGAGACTGATCAGCAGACTGCTCTCGGTGTTCGGCAACACCGTGCTCGCCGGCGGCGGCGATGAGCCTTCCGCGATGCCCTTCAGGTACACGGCCATCGCCTTGGTGTCGGCATCGTTGAGGTATTGCAGGCTGTTGTGCACGACCTCGGCCATCGGCCCGTAGACCACGCCACGCGCGGAGACGCCGGTCTGCAAGAGGTCGGTGATGTCCTTGATGCTCCAGTCGCCGAGGCCCGCTTCGCGGTTCGATGTGAGCGAGGGCGCGTACCAATTCTGCATCGGGATCAGGCCGCCCTTGAAGGCGTCCGACTGTGAGGTGCCACCGAGCGCGTTGATCGGCGAATGGCACATGCCGCAATGGCCGAGGCCTTCGACCAGGTAAGCGCCGCGATTCCATTCGGCGGATTTGCTCGGGTCCGGCTTGAACTCGCCCTCGCTGAAGAACAGCGTACGCCAGCCGAGGATGAGCTGGCGGTTGTCATAGGGAAAGCGCAGCTCGTGCGGCTTGTTCTTCTGGTTCACCGGCGCGATCGAACGCAAATATGCGAAGATCGCGTCGCTGTCGGCGCGCGTGACCTTGGTGTAGGAGGCGAACGGCATCGCCGGATAGATCAGCCCGCCATCCGGGAAGCGGCCGCTATGCATGGTCCGGTAGAAATCGTCGGCGGTCCATTTGCCGATCCCTGCCTCCGGATCCGGCGTGATGTTGGAGGTGTAGATCGTGCCGAACGGGGTCGGCATGGCGCGGCCGCCGGCGAACAGGCGGCCCTCGGGTGCGGTGTGGCAGGCCGTGCAATCGCCCGCACGTGCCAGATATTCACCGCGCGCAATGACGTCGCTGGTCTTGTCCTGCGCCCGTGCGGTCGTCGTCAGCGCGGCGACGGCGAGCAGGGTGATCGACAGTTTTGAGACCATCATCCGCCTCGTCAATTGGGCTGGCTGCCGCAACCGAAGGGCAACGCGTAGGTGCCTTTCGGAACGGGAGCAGGATTGTCCGTGGCAGGGCGCGCCGCAAGCCAGGCCGCGACGGCGGTGACGTCGGCCTCGGTCAGATGGCCGGCGACGACCTGCATGCAGTCAGGCGATTTCGCCGTGCGGGTGCCGTAACGCCAGGCGCCGAGCTGGGCGCTGATATAGGCGGCGCGCAAGCCGAGCAGGCCGGGGATGCCGGGCTGCATGCCCGTCAGTCCCGGACCGTGGCAGCTCACGCACGCCGGGATGTTGCGACCTGCATCGCCGCCGGTGACGAGCAATTCGCCTTGCGCCATGACGTCCTTGCTGACCTCGCTCGGCGCCGGCTGTGGCAGCGGTGGGTGCTCGCCGGCAAAATATTCCGCCATCGCTTCGAGATAGGGATCGGGCAAGAACTCCAGCAGATAATTCATCGGCGGATATTTGCGCCGGCCGCTGCGAAAGGCGAGGAGCTGGTTGTAGAGATAGCCTGACGGCTTGCCGGCAAGGCGCGGGAAATAGACGTCGCTGGTGCCTTCGCCCTTGTTGCCGTGACAGGGCGTGCAGGCCTCGACCCGCGCCGACATCGTGTCAGGCGGCTGGTTGGCCGTTTGCGCAGCCGCGCCATCGAAGGCAGCCAAGATGACGAGTGCCGCGGCAATCGCCGCATCGCGAGCGAACACGTTCGTCACCTCCAACGTGCCAGACCGGTTGATTCCGGAGCACAACGTAGACCGGCATTATTGCGCCAATATATTCCGGCGCAAGGTCGCGTGGGCGTGATGACGATCCGGGCGCGTCGTAGCGTCGCACATCATGATCGATTTGGATATATTTGCGTGCAATTTGAAAAACAAACATGACGTTTCGTGGGTTGACGGCTTCTGCCCAGCTCTCCCCGGGGAGCGATGCGCTATTGCCCCCGTCGCCTTGCGGATGACTGATGCATGGACCCGGTTGGGCACAGACATCACCGCAAGACTCGACGCACAGACTCCGGGCGTCAGGACCACACGGTTTGCCGTACGCAGTCACACCCGTCGTCTGCGCTGCCGCAAATCAGAAATTCGGTAAAGCGGAATATATTCGCACCCCGATTGACCCGCCGGTCGGGTGTTTTGCTTGACAGGCATGTGGATGGGGCAACCGGACTCACTAGCCCCGCGGCGACCTCGGCGGCCTGCGCTTTGCCACATGCCGGCGCGGCGTTCGCGTCACGCGGGGACGCAAGCGGCTCGCGGCGGCGCGGCGGGGCTTGGCCGCGACTTGCGGGCCGCGGGCGAGTTCCATCAACATGCGCAGGGCCTCGACCACGGAGCGCTGCCGGACGGCGGTGCGGCCGATCGCGCCAAAGCGCTGCTCGCGATGGATGATGCGGCCGTCGCGCGCGGCAGCGGCGAAATGGACGAGGCCGACCGGCTTGCCCGGGGTCGCGCCGCCGGGGCCGGCGATCCCGGTAATGGCAACGGCGAGATCGACACCGGCCCGCTCCAGCGCGCCAATCGCCATCGCGGTCGCGGTCTCCCTGCTGACGGCGCCGAAATTGGCGAGCGTGCCGGCCTCGACCCCGAGCATCGCGCGTTTGGCATCGTTGGAATAGGTGACGAATCCGCGGTCGATGACGTCAGAGGAGCCGGGGATGTCGGTCAGTGCGCCGGCAACGAGGCCGCCGGTGCAGGACTCGGCGGTCGCGATCGTGAGCTTGCGCATCCGGCACAGATCGAGCAACGAGCGGGAGAGGGCGCGTGCGTCGCTGCCGGCCATGGCCTAGACACTCCAAATCTTCTCGTTGAATGGAAGGCGGATGGTGGCGCTCGCGGTGGCCGCGATGCCTTCCTCGCGGCCGGTGAAGCCGAGCCGCTCGCTGGTCGTGGCCTTCACGGCGACGCGGGAGATGTCGACGCCGGAGATCTCGGCGATGCGCGCGCGCATCACCTCGCGCAACGGGCCGATCTTCGGGCGCTCGCAGATCATCGTGACTTCGAGATTGGCGACGCGGCCGCCGCGCGCCGTAACGCGGTCGATGGCGTATTTCAAGAACTGGTCGGAGGAGGCGCCCTTCCACTTGGCATCGCTCGGCGGAAAGTGCGAGCCGATATCGCCGTCGGCGAGGGCGCCGAGGATGGCGTCGACCAGCGCGTGCAGGCCGACATCGCCGTCGGAATGGGCGAGAAAACCCTTGGTGTGGGGCACGCGCACGCCGCAGAGCATGAGGTGATCGCCCTCGCCGAAGGCGTGCACGTCGTAGCCCGTGCCGGTCCTGATGTCGCCGAGCAGGCTGGCCAGGCGCGCTTCCTCGCGCACGAAATCTTCGGGAGTGGTGAGCTTCATATTGGCAACATCGCCTTCAAAGGTCGCAACCGTCAATCCCGCCCATTCGGCGATCGCGGCATCATCGGTGAAATCGGATCGTCCGTCCTTGGCCGCCCGACGATGCGCTTCGAGAATGACGTCGAAACGAAAGGATTGCGGCGTCTGCGCGATTCGCAAGCGCGCCCGATCCGGCGTATCCTCGACATCGCCGTTCGTGCCGGTGACTTTGATGGTGTCGGTGACGGGGACGACGGGGATCGCGGCGCCCGTGCGGTTTGCCGCCTCGATCGCGCGCGAGATGACGCCTGCAGAGACGAAGGGACGCGCCGCGTCGTGGATCAGGACGATGTCCGGCTTGTGCCTGGCGAGCGCTTCGAGGCCTGCCAGCACCGAAGCCTGGCGCGTCGCGCCGCCATGGGTCGGCGCCTCATGCTTCAGACCCGCGACCGCCGCCGCGAACATTGCGATGTCATCGGGGTTCACCACCGGTTGCACCGCTGACACCTCGGGGTGGGTGCTGAAGGCTTCCATCGCGCGGTAGATCACGGGCACGCCGCCGATCTGGCGATATTGCTTCGGCCCGCCGGCGCCGGCGCGCAAGCCACGTCCGGCGGCGACGAGAACGACCGCAGTGCGCTGTGAATTCGCCATAGGACTCAAATATTCAAGTGTTAAGGGAAGAGTCGGGAGTGGGTGATTGCCGGCATGCCTCTAGCACGGCAGGCCCGCAAAAAAAGGGGGTTTCCCGGGATTGTGGGATTCAGCATTTTGCTGCACTGCACTTGAAAGATTCTGCAGAACTGTCTAAACTGTAGGCATGACGCTTGACTGCACAAGAATTGTGCGCAAGATAGGTCGTGGCAGGGCGATGAGGCCCTGCCCACTCAACGAGACCACTGTGACCGGCCCGGCAGGATCAGGCTCTAAGCCTCTGAAAATAGGCGATATTGAAATCGCTAATCCGGTCTTCCTGGCGCCGATGTCGGGAGTGACGGACTCGCCTGTTCGCCGTCTCGCCGCAGAGCTCGGGGCAGGTCTGGTCGTCTCCGAGATGACCGCCAGCGATGAGCTCGCCAACGGCCACCGCATGTCTCGGTTGCGCTGCGAAGCAACCGGTGTCGGCCCGCATGCGGTCCAGCTCGCCGGCTGCGAGGCGCATTGGATGGCGCAAGGCGCCCGGATCGCCGAAGCCGAGGGCGCCGACATCATCGACATCAACATGGGTTGCCCGGCGCGTCACGTCACCGGCGGCCAGTCGGGCTCGGCCCTGATGCGCGACCTCGATCACGCCGTCAGCCTGGTCGAAGCGACGATTGCCGCCGTGAGGGTGCCGGTGACGCTGAAGATGCGGCTCGGCTGGGACGACCGCAGCCGCAACGCGCCGGAATTGGCACGGCGTGCGGAAGCCGCCGGCATCAAGCTCGTCACGGTGCATGGCCGCACGCGCTGCCAGTTCTACAAGGGTGAGGCCGATTGGGATGCGATCCGCGCCGTGCGCGAGGCGATCTCGATTCCGCTCGTCGTCAACGGCGACATTACGTCCTATGAGCGGGCGCTCGCGGCGCTCGAGGCCTCCGGCGCCGATGCCGTGATGATCGGCCGCGGCGCCAACGGTCAGCCCTGGCTGCCTGGCGAGATCGGCCGCCGCCTGAATGGCGGGGCTGCGGAAGCCACGCCCTCGCTCGCAACGCAGCTCCACTATGTCCGCACACTTTATGAAGGCGTCTGCGCGCTCTACGGCCTGCGGGTCGGCCTCAGGCATGCGCGCAAGCATCTCGGCTGGGCGCTCGATGTTGCGGCCGATTCGAGCGGCGCGCCGGTTGAAACGCTGAAGGCCTGGCGCCGGAAGATTCTCACGTCCGAGGATCCGCGTCTCGTTCACCAGTCGCTGCAAGATGCCTTCGACGATTTTGCATGGAGCGCTGCTGCATGAGCTCAGCCGCTGACCATCGCCGGCCGCTTCTGTCCGAAAGCGACGCGATTCTCGATGCCTTGCCCAATCCTGTTCTCATGATCGGGCCGGACGGCAAGATTGTCGCTGCCAACATCGCAACCGAAGCGTTCTTCGATATCTCGACGCAGTTTTTGAAGCGGCAGTCGCTGAAAGAACTTGTGCCGTTCGGCAGCCCCCTGCTGGCGCTGATCGACCAGGTGCGTTCGTCGAACTCGCCGGTCAACGAATACAAGGTCGATCTCGGTACGCCGCGCATGGGCGGCGACCGCCAGGTCGATCTCCATGTCGCCCCGCTCACCGAGCGGCCCGGCCACATCGTGGTGATGCTGCAGGAGCGCTCCATCGCCGACAAGATGGATCGCCAGCTCACCCACCGCAGCGCTGCGCGCTCGGTGATAGCGCTGGCAGCGATGCTCGCCCACGAGATCAAGAATCCGCTCTCCGGCATCCGCGGCGCGGCGCAATTGCTCGAACAGCAGGCCTCGACCGAGGACCGCATGCTGACGCGGTTGATCTGCGACGAGGCCGACCGCATCGTGACGCTGGTCGACCGCATGGAGGTGTTCGGTGACGAGCGGCCCGTGGTGCGCGGTCCCGTCAACATCCATTCGGTGCTCGATCACGTGAAGCGGCTGGCGCAGTCCGGCTTTGCCCGCAACATCCGCTTCATCGAAGATTACGACCCATCGCTGCCGCCGGTGCTGGCGAACCAGGACCAGCTGATCCAGGTGTTCCTCAATCTGGTGAAGAACGCCGCCGAAGCCCTGATCGACGTGCCCGACGCGGAGATCCAGCTCACCACCGCGTTCCGCCCGGGCGTGCGCCTGTCAGTCCCCGGTCAAAAAACCCGGGTATCCCTGCCGCTCGAATTCTGCGTGAGGGACAATGGACCAGGCGTGCCGGACGATCTTCTGCCCAATTTGTTCGACCCTTTCGTGACCACCAAGCAGACCGGATCTGGTCTCGGTCTTGCTCTGGTTGCCAAGATCATCGGCGATCACGGGGGCATCATCGAATGCGAGTCTCAGCCGCGGAAGACCACCTTCCGCGTGCTGATGCCGATGTACTCGACATCGGCCAAACACGCCGATCACAGCAGTCGCGACGGCTCTGCCGGGAAGTCGTCGTCTGCATCACAGGGGGCAAAATGAGGATCAACAATGCCCGCAGGTAGTATTCTCGTCGCTGATGACGACACCGCCATCCGCACGGTTCTCAACCAGGCGCTTTCCCGGGCCGGGTATGAAGTCAGGCTCACCGGCAACGCCGCGACGCTGTGGCGTTGGGTCAGCCAGGGGGAGGGCGATCTCGTCATCACCGACGTCGTGATGCCGGACGAAAACGCCTTCGATCTCTTGCCGCGGATCAAGAAGATGCGGCCGAACCTGCCTGTCATCGTCATGAGCGCGCAAAACACCTTCATGACGGCGATCCGCGCCTCCGAGCGCGGCGCGTATGAATATCTGCCAAAGCCCTTCGACTTGAAGGAGCTGATCGCCATCGTCGGCCGTGCACTCGCCGAGCCGAAGGAACGCGTCGCGGCGCCGGACGACGATTCCGAGATGGAGGCGATCCCGCTGGTCGGCCGCTCGCCGGCGATGCAGGAAATCTATCGCGTGCTGGCACGCCTGATGCAGACCGACCTCACCGTGATGATCACGGGCGAGTCCGGCACCGGCAAGGAGCTGGTGGCGCGTGCGCTGCACGATTACGGCAAGCGCCGCAACGGCCCGTTCGTCGCGGTCAACATGGCGGCGATCCCGCGCGACCTCATCGAATCCGAGCTGTTCGGCCATGAGCGCGGCGCCTTCACCGGCGCCAACACGCGCGCCTCCGGCCGGTTCGAGCAGGCCGAGGGCGGCACGCTGTTCCTCGACGAAATCGGCGACATGCCGATGGAGGCGCAGACGCGTCTGCTGCGCGTGCTGCAGCAGGGCGAATACACCACTGTCGGCGGTCGCACGCCGATCAAGACCGACGTGCGCATCGTCGCGGCGTCCAACAAGGACCTGCGCGTGCTGATCCAGCAGGGGCTGTTCCGCGAGGACCTGTTCTTCCGCCTCAACGTCGTGCCGCTGCGGCTGCCGCCGCTGCGGGAGCGCATCGAAGATCTTCCGGATCTCGTGCGTCACTTCTTCTCGCTGGCCGAGAAGGATGGATTGCCGCCGAAGAAGCTCGATGCGCTGGCGCTGGAGCGGATGAAGCAGCATCGCTGGCCCGGCAACGTGCGCGAGCTCGAGAACCTGGCTCGCCGTCTCGCCGCGCTGTATCCGCAGGACGTGATCACGGCCTCGGTCATCGACGGCGAGCTCGCGCCGCCCTCGGTCAGCCCGGGTGCTGCGGTCCAGCAGGGCGTCGACAATCTCGGCGGCGCGGTGGAAGCCTATCTCTCATCGCACTTCCAGGGCTTCCCGAACGGCGTGCCGCCGCCGGGCCTCTACCACCGCATCCTCAAGGAAATCGAGGTGCCGCTGCTCACGGCTGCGCTCGCGGCCACCCGCGGCAACCAGATCCGCGCCGCCGATCTGCTCGGCCTCAACCGCAACACGCTGCGGAAGAAGATCCGGGATCTCGATATCCAAGTTTACAGGAGCGGAGGCTAGTTCTCGCGACAAACGCTCAACGCTTTTGGGCGGCGGTGGCCCAGCTACCCCCTACCACAGCGGAGCTGAGCCTGTCCGGACCGCGCTGGCCGTTCGTGGCAGGCGCGGAGCGCGGAGAGCAGATGTCGCGATACCGCCGAAATGTTCCGTTGGAGCGTGAGCCCTGCGCCGCGGGTCGCAGCGCCACACCTATCTGATCAGGCGCGCCACGACAGGCTGAAGATTGGCCATTTCGGCCGTCTGCTCCTGCCTGCTCGGGCCATTGACCAGGAGGTCGGAGGCCGCGATCAGCAACAGCATCGCCGAAACCATGATTGCGAGAAAGAACCTGTCCATGCCGGGTCAAGCCGGAATGGCCAGGTTCTGTTCCGCCGGGGGTCGGCAAGGCCGGTGCGATCCGCTGTGGATGCGTCCGCCCGTCGCGGCGAATGCGCCGCGGAATTGTCGCAATTTGGCAACAATGTGGTACGAATACATCAGTATCCGCCCCCGAGCGGACCCCGTTTTCAGCACCCATTGCCGGAATGACCAGCGCAGAGACCTCGGCCGCATCCTTTGACACGGCCCCAGCTGAAGAGCCCCGGCGCTGGTCGGCGCGACGCTGGCTGGCTCCGTTTGCGGTGGCGCTGGCACTGCTCTCCGCGTTCCTCACCTTCCTGGTCCTGACGGGCCTCACCAAGATCGAGCCGACGCCGGAAGTGGTACGCTCGTTCTACCTGATCAACGCCGGCACGATCCTGCTGCTTGTCGGCATCATCGTCCGCGAGCTCTGGCAGCTGATCCTGGCCAGGCGTCGGGGCCGGGCCGCGGCGCGGCTCCACGTCCAGATCGTCAGCCTGTTCTCGATCGTGGCCGTGCTGCCGGCGGTGCTGGTCGCCGTCGTCGCCAACGTCACGATCGAGCGCGGTCTCGACCGGCTGTTCTCGGGTCCGACCAAGGAAGTGATCCAGAACTCGCTGACGATCGCGCGGGCCTACATGAACGACCATGCGCAGCTGATCCAGGGCGACATTCTTGGCATGGCCAACGACATTGCCCATGCACGGCCGCTCTATGATCAGGATCGGCGATCGTTTCGCGAAATGCTGACGGCCAGCGCCGCCTCCCGCAACCTGCCGGGCGCGATGATCATCGACAAGAGCACCAATATCCTGGAGTCCGCCGACACCGGCATGCGGCTGACCTATTCGCCGCCCGCGCCGGAGTTCCTCAGCAATGTCAAGGAGTCCGAGCCTGAGATCGCGATCCTTCCGGACGCAAGCTCCGTCGCTGCCGTGATCCGCCTGCGCGCCTTCAGCGATACGTTCCTGTATGTCGCCCGCCCGCTCGACCCGAACGTCGTCAATCAGGTCAACCAGACCGAGATCAGCGTCGCCGAATACGCCCAGATCGAGTCGCGCCGGCTCGGCATCCAGGTCGCATTTGCGTTGATGTTCGCGGTGATTGCGCTCACGATTCTGATGGCTTCCGTACTGATCGGCCTCAACTTCGCCAATTCGCTGGTGGCGCCGATCCGGCGGCTGATGAACGCGGCCCAGACCGTCTCGACCGGCGACCTCCATGTGAAGGTCCCCGTGCATCAATCGGAGGGCGATCTCGCCCAGCTGGGCGAGACCTTCAACAAGATGACGCAGGAGCTGCGGAGCCAGCGCGACGAGCTCGTCAACGCCAGCGACCTCATCGACAGCCGCCGCCGCTTCATCGAGGCCGTGCTGTCCTCGGCGAGCGCCGGCATCATCGGCGTCGACGCCTCGGGCAGCGTTGGCATCCTGAACCGCTCCGCCGAGAAGCTGATCGGGCATTCCGAGGCCGAGACGCTCGGCCATCCGCTTTCCGACGTGCTGCCCGAGCTCGACGAGATGATGAAGGCGTCGCGGGAAGGGGCCCAGCGGCTGGTGCAGGGCCAGATCACGATCACGCGCGAGGGCACTGAGCGCAACCTCTCGGTTCGGGTCAGCGCCGAGAAGAACCAGCCGCACGACAGCTACATCATCACGCTCGACGACATCACCGAGCTCGTCTCGGCGCAGCGCACCTCGGCCTGGGGCGACGTCGCGCGCCGTATCGCGCACGAGATCAAGAACCCGCTGACGCCGATCCAGCTTTCGGCCGAACGCATCCGCCGCAAATTCGGCAAGGACATCACCGAGGCCAAGGACAAGCAGATCTTCGAGCAGTGCACCGACACCATCGTGCGCCAGGTCGACGACATCAGGCGCATGGTCGACGAGTTCTCGCGCTTTGCGCGGATGCCCAAGCCCGTGATGGAAGGCGAAGACGTGGCCGACACCGTGCGGCAGGCGGTATTCCTGATGAAGGTCGCGCATCCCGAGCTCGATATCGAGGCCGAGTTCAAAGAGGACCCTCTGCGCGCCCAGTTCGACCGCCGGCTGATCTCGCAGGCGGTCACCAACATCGTCAAGAACGCGACCGAGGCGATCGAGCAGGTCCCGCCGGAAGAACTCGGCAAAGACGGGGGCAGGGGGCGTATCGACGTGGTGGTGTCGCGCGAGGGTGAGGACGTGCTGATCGACGTCATCGACAACGGCATCGGTCTGCCCAAGGTCGCGCGCTCGCGGCTGCTCGAGCCCTATGTGACGACCCGCGCCAAGGGCACGGGCCTTGGACTTGCCATCGTCGGCCGCGTGCTCGAAGACCATGGCGGCCGCATCGAGCTGAAGGACGCCTCGGATTTCCGCGAAGGCCAGCGCGGCGCGTGGATGCGGATGCGCTTTGCGATCTCCGGCGAGGCCAAGAAGGCCGATGGAGCCGACCCGGCGCCAGAAACAAAAGACCCGGCGGTCGAAACCAAAGAGCCGGCTGAAAAGACCAATGATTCAACGAAAATCGAAGCCGCAACAGGCATCTGACAAGACAGGCGCGACCCATGGCAAGTGAAATTCTGATTGTCGATGATGAGGCCGATATTCGGGATCTCGTCGCGGGCATTCTCGAAGACGAGGGTTTCGTCACAAGGACCGCACGCGACAGCGATTCTGCACTCGCCGAAATCGCCAACCGACGGCCGCATCTGGTGTTCCTCGACATCTGGCTGCAGGGCTCCAAGCTCGACGGCCTGCAGCTGCTGGAGCAGGTCAAGAGGGACAATGCCGACCTGCCGGTCGTGATGATCTCCGGTCACGGCAACATCGAAACCGCGGTCGCCGCGATCAAGCGCGGCGCCTACGATTTCATCGAGAAGCCGTTCAAGGCGGACCGGCTCATCCTGGTCGCCAACCGAGCGCTGGAGAACTCGCGTCTCAAGCGCGAGGTCAAGGAGCTGAAGCAGCTTGCGCCGAGCGCAAGCTCGCTTGTCGGCCGCTCGCCGAGCATGAACCAGCTGCGCCAGACCATCGAGCGCGCGGCCAAAGCCAACAGCCGCATCCTGATCGTCGGCCCCGCCGGCGCCGGCAAGGAGCTGACCGCGCGCACGCTGCATATGGCCTCGGGCCGCGCCGACGGTCCGTTCGTCGTCATCAACGCGGCCGCGATCACGCCCGAACGGATGGAGCACGAGCTGTTCGGCGTCGAGCAGTCCAACGGCGAGCACCCGCGCAAACCCGGTGCGCTCGAGGAGGCCCATGGCGGCACGCTGTTCATCGACGAGATCGCGGACATGCCGCGCGAGACCCAAAACAAGATCCTGCGCGTGCTGGTCGAGCAGTCGTTCCAGCGCGTCGGCGGCACCGCCAAGGTGCAGGTCGACGTCCGCATCATTTCGTCGACCGCACGCAATCTCGAAGAGGAGATCGCCGCCGGTCATTTCCGTGAGGATCTCTATCACCGCCTCTCGGTGGTGCCGATCCGCGTGCCCGCGCTGTCGGAGCGACGCGAGGACATCCCGGAACTGATCGACTATTTCATGGAACAGATCTCGGCCGGCAGCGGCCTGCCCAAGCGGCAGATCGGCCAGGACGCGATGGCGGTGCTGCAATCGCATGTCTGGCCCGGCAATGTGCGTCAGCTCCGCAACAATGTTGAGAGAGTCATGATTCTCGCCGCCGGCGGTCCGGAGGTGATCATCACCGCCGATATGCTGCCGCAGGACGTGGGCTCGATGGTGCCCGCGATGCCGACCAGCAACAATGGCGAGCACATCATGGGCCTGCCGCTGCGGGAGGCCCGCGAAGTGTTCGAGCGCGACTATTTGATTGCCCAGATCAGCCGTTTCTCAGGAAATATTTCTCGAACGGCCGAGTTTGTTGGCATGGAACGGTCGGCGCTACACCGCAAATTGAAGGCGCTCGGCGTCGGCTAGCGCCCGACGTCCTCTGGGATTTCCAAGAAAAATCATCTGTTTCCGTAATTTTTCGGAGAAAACCGTCGGGGTCTGCCGCCTCAAGCGGCTTGCCTAATAACCCGACCTGTCCTCTAATCGAGCAGCTGTTCCTCCGAGGGGGATCTCATGAGGGACGGCGACCGGACGAAGGCCCAAATGCTCAGAACAGGGCCACGACCGGCGCAATAACAAGAAACTCAAAGCGAGAAAAAAACAATGGCGGCAGACCGCGCACAAAACCTGCAGGACACCTTCCTTAATCACGTTCGCAAAACCAAAACGCCACTGACGATCTTTCTGGTCAACGGAGTGAAGCTCCAGGGCATCGTAACCTGGTTCGACAATTTCTGTTTGCTGCTTCGGCGCGACGGTCACTCGCAGCTCGTTTACAAGCACGCGATCTCGACCATCATGCCGGGCGCTCCGATCCAGCTGTTCGAAGGCGGCGAGGATCAGCCGGCTTGAGAGTGACCTGATTGGACCCCCGAAATTTCGACGGGGATGCCGACCGTTCGCGGCCGGCAGGGGCTAAACAGACGGGGCGGGTGCTTGTCATCGGCCCCTATTTGCGTGCGCGCGCGGGAAGTGCCGAGGCGCAATCGGAGAGTCATGGCTCTTCCAGTCAAATTTTGCGTGACGCCGGGGCCCGGCTCGATGAAGCCGCAGGCCTTGCGCGCGCGATTGATCTGGTGATCGCGGATGCCATCCTCGCGCCAATCAGCCAGATCCGGCCCGCTACCTATATCGGCAAGGGCAAGGTCGAGGAGATCGCCGCTCTGGCAAAGAGCCTCGACGTCGAGCTCGTGGTGATGGATTGCGCGCTGGCGCCGATCCAGCAGCGCAACCTCGAGAAGGAATTGCATGCCAAGGTGCTCGACCGCACCGGGCTCATTCTGGAAATCTTCGGCCGCCGCGCCAAGACCAAGGAAGGCTCGCTCCAGGTCGAGCTTGCTCATCTCAACTACCAGCGCTCGCGCCTGGTGCGGTCATGGACCCATCTCGAACGCCAGCGCGGCGGTTTCGGCTTCATGGGCGGCCCCGGCGAGACGCAGATCGAGGCCGACCGCCGCCTGATCCAGGAGCGCATCACCAAGCTCGAAGGCGAGCTGAAGAAGGTGCAGGCGACGCGGCGGCTCCATCGCGCCGGCCGCCGGCGCGTGCCGTATCGCGTGGTCGCGCTGGTCGGCTACACCAACGCGGGCAAGTCGACGCTGTTCAATCGCCTGACGCGCGCCGACGTGCAGGCTGCCGACATGCTGTTCGCAACGCTCGATCCGACCCTGCGCGCGCTGACGCTGCCGCATGGTGGCAAGGCGATGCTGTCGGACACCGTCGGCTTCATCTCCAATCTGCCGACGCAGCTCGTCGCCGCCTTCCGCGCCACGCTGGAGGAGGTGCTCGAAGCCGACGTGATCCTGCATGTTCGCGACATCTCGCATGAGGACGCCGAGGCGCAACAAAGCGACGTCGATGCCGTGCTGCGCCAGCTGGGTATCAACCCTGATGATAGCGGCCGCATTATCGAGGTCTGGAACAAGATCGACCGCTACAATGCAGAGCAGCGCGAGGAGCTTCTGAATATCGCCGCACGCCGGCCGGAGGATCATCCGGCCATGCTGGTCTCGGCCGTGTCAGGCGAGGGGATCGATGAACTCCTGACGGCGATCGAGAATCGTCTGGCAACCAAGCGCATGACGCTCAATCTCTCGATCGCGGCCTCCGACGGCGCCGGCATTTCCTGGCTGCACCGCAACGCCGAGATCCTGAACAAGCAGCTGCATGGCGAGCGTTTCGACATGACCGTGCGTGTCGACGAGACCAAGCGCGATGTCGTGATGAATCGCTTCGATGCGGAGCCGCAGGAGGGGTAAGGCAGGCTCAATTGGCCGCCGCTTCGCGGGCAACCTGCCGGTGGATTGCGATCGCGAGCCGACCAACCTGGCTCCCGCCAACACCTCAGATGACACCAGCATGACGCCGAGCAGGTGTGACAGCCTGCCGCACTTTCTGTTTGAATTCGACGGCGCCTTGGTCCATTGCCCTTTCGGACCGTTGAGGTGAGGGACGATCATGCAGAATGCGACCGAAGCAGGTGAAAGGCCCGGCAACGGAACCGGGGATCTCTCCCTGGAGCGTGCTCCCGACATCGTCGAGGCCATGAATGCCCTCGAGCCGGACAAGGCTGCAGCCATCCTGCGATCCTTGCCTGCCGAAAAGGCAATCGAGGTGCTCGATCTGCCGGGGCTTGCCAACACCTGCGAAATCATCGCGGAACTGCCGACGGAAACGGCGGTCGCACTGCTGTCCGGCGTCTCCGACGACCGCGCCGCCGACATCTTCAAGGAATTGATCGAGCCGCTGCGCACCACGCTGCTGAACGGGCTCAATCCGGAGACGCGGAACGTCATCTCCGGGCTGCTGGCCTATCCCGAGCGCAGTGCGGGTAGCATCATGACGACCGAGTTCGTCAGCGTGCCCTCGACCTGGACCATTGCCCAGGTGCTGCATCACATTCGCATGGTCGAGCGCACCCGCGAGACGGTCTATTCGATCTTCGTCGTCGATCCTGTCACGAAGACGCTGATCCAGGCCGTGCCGCTGCGCCGCCTGATCTCCGGCGATCCCCATGCCAACGTCTTGACGGCCGCGCCGGCGCGGCGGCCATTGATGGTCGCGCCGGAAGCCGACCGCATGGAGGCGGCGCGGCTGATTTCCCGTTACGACGTGCTCGCGGTCGCCGTCGTCGACGGCCCCGGCCACATCCTCGGCATCGTCACCGTCGACGACGTCATCGACGCCATCGTCCAGGAATCGACCGAGGACGCCCAGAAATTCGGCGGCATGGAAGCGATCGATGAGCCGTATCTGCGCATCAGTTTTGTCGAGATGATCAAGAAGCGCGGCGGCTGGCTGTGTGCGCTGTTCCTGTCGGAAATGCTGACGGCCACCGCGATGCAGAGCTACCAAAGCGAGCTCGAGAAGGCGATCGTCCTGACGCTCTTCATCCCCTTGATCATGAGCTCGGGCGGCAATTCCGGATCGCAGGCGACCTCGCTGCTGATCCGCTCGCTCGCGCTTCATGAGGTGCGGCTGCGTGACTGGTGGCGCGTTGCCCTTCGCGAGCTGCCCACCGGCATGACACTCGGCGCCATTCTCGGCGTGATCGGCATCGTCAGGATCACGCTCTGGCAGACTCTCGGCTTGTTCGATTACGGCCCGCATTGGGGCCTGGTCGCCGTGACAGTCGGCGCTGCACTGGTCGGGATCGTGACCTTTGGATCGCTGTCAGGATCGATGCTGCCGTTCATCCTCAAGCGGATGGGCTTCGATCCGGCAAGCGCGTCCGCTCCGTTCGTGGCAACCCTGGTCGACGTCACGGGGCTCGTCATCTATTTCGGTGTCGCTGCCGTTATTCTCCGCGGCACGTTGCTCTGAGAGGCGCGTTGCTTCAGCGAGGGCGCCGTCGAGCCGTCTCGAGCGCCGGCGCGGCGGCTTCCGGTTCTGCCTGATGTCCCCTGCGCGTCCTCGTGTCAGGCCTCCGTCTTCGCGGCATTCCACAGCGCATCCATCTCGGCCAGCGACGCCTGCTCCAGCGTGCGCCCCTGCGCCTCCAGCGCCCGCTCGATATAGGCAAACCGCCGTTCAAATTTCGCGTTGGTCGCGCGCAATGCGGCTTCGGGATCCGCGTCGACATGGCGGGCGAGGTTGACCAACGCAAACATCAGGTCGCCGGTCTCCTCCGCGATCTCCTGCTTGTCGTTGCGGTCGAGTGCGGCCTCGATCTCGTCGGCTTCCTCGCGGATCTTTTGCAACACCGCGCGCGGGTCGTTCCAGTCGAACCCGACGGTCGAGGCTTTGCGCTGCAGCTCCATGGCGCGGGTCAGCGCGGGCTGGCCGGCCTTCACGCCCGAGAGCAGCGATTTGTGCTTCGGCGCAGCTTCCGGCGGCCGTCGCGCGGCGCGCTCGGCTTTCTCCTCGGCCTTGATGCGGTCCCAGACTTCCTTGACGTGGGAGGAGGCGAGATTGCCCTCCTTGTCGGCGAAGACGTGGGGATGGCGCCGGATCATTTTTCGCGTGATGGCTTCGACGACATCTCCAAAGGCAAACGCGTTCTGCTCCTCGGCCATCCGGGCGTGGAACACCACCTGCAGCAGGAGGTCGCCAAGCTCTTCGCGCAGGTCGTCGAGATCGCCGCGGTCGATGGCGTCGACCACCTCATAGGCCTCCTCGATCGTGTAGGGCGCGATGGTCGAAAAATCCTGTTCGAGGTCCCAGGGGCAGCCGGTCACCGGCGTACGCAGCGCCGCCATGATCTCGATCAGGCGGGAAATGTCGCGGGAAGGGGTCATTGCGGGGGCAGTCTCCTGGGTCCGAAACCTTATGCCAAAAGCGGGCCGCCGTTCCCAGCGCGGTGCACCGGAACAGGCCGATTTCCACCGATTGGCTGATCCATTCCACAGTGCTAAAGCGCGGGCCATGAGTGACGCATTTTCATCACAAACCGCGTTGGTGCTGTTCTCCGGCGGTCAGGATTCCACCACCTGCCTCGCCTGGGCGCTCAGCCGCTTCGCGCGCGTGGAGACGCTGGGGTTCGCGTACGGGCAACGTCATGCCGTCGAGCTCGACTGCCGCGACCAGCTGTTCGACGGCATCAAGAGCCTGCGCGCGGATTGGGCGGAAAAGCTTGGCGACAGCCACACGTTGTCGATCCCGACGCTCGCAGCCGTGTCCGAGACTGCGCTGACGCGCGATGTCGCAATTGCGATGGGCGCAGATGGTTTGCCCAACACGTTCGTGCCCGGCCGCAATCTGGTGTTCCTGACTTTTGCGGCGGCGCTGGCCTATCGGCGCGGCATCGCCCACATCGTCGGTGGCATGTGCGAGACGGACTATTCCGGCTATCCCGATTGTCGCGACGAGACCATCCGCGCCATGCAGGCCGCGCTCTCGCTCGGCATGGCGAGGACGTTCGAGTTGCACACGCCCTTGATGTGGATCGACAAGGCCGCGACATGGAAGCTCGCGCATGACCTCGGCGGCGACGCGCTGGTCGATCTCATCCGCGCGCAGTCTCACACCTGCTATCTCGGTGAACGCGGCGCGCAGCATGATTGGGGGTACGGATGTGGCGAGTGCCCGGCGTGTAGCCTGCGGGCGAAGGGGTGGCGGGAGTTCGTCGCGGGAAAGTAGCCAAGGAAATGGTGTCATAGCCCGCGAAAGCGTACACGCCGAGAAGCTCAGTTACAAAAAAGACGCAGGTCGCCGCAGAGCAGGATCTCCGGCGCGCCCAAAAGGTAATTAATTTATCCTGGAGATGTCGTTCCGTCTCTCGCTCGTTCGACAGGCTGTCTGCAGAAGCATCTGCAGTCACAATCGAGCAAGAGGGAAAGATGAGCGAGCCGAAGCAACGAATTGTCGAAAGTAATGGGATCCACCTCAATATCGCTGAGCAGGGCGAAGGACCGGCCGTATTGCTGGCCCATGGCTGGCCGGAATCCTGGTACTCGTGGCGACATCAATTGGGCGCCCTTGCCGCAGCCGGCTTCCATGCCGTAGCCCCCGATATGCGCGGCTATGGCAAGAGCGACGCGCCCGAGGCGATCGACAAATACACGCTGTTTCATCTCGTCGGCGATATGGTCGGCGTTCTCGACGCGCTCGGGGCGGAGAAGGCGGCAATTGTCGGTCACGACTGGGGGGCTATCGTCGCTTGGCAGGCGGCGCTGCTGCGGCCGGACCGCTTCAGGGCTGTGGTGGCCATGAGCGTTCCGTTCTATCCACGGGGCATGTCGCTTCGAACCGCGCTCATGCCGCGCACGGAAAACGCGCGGTTCTACATGCTTTACTTCCAGGAGCCAGGACTCGCCGAAGCAGAGTTCGAGCGCGATCCGCGGACCACGTTACGCAACCTGCTGTTTGCCGGGTCGGGCGATGGTGTGGCGCTCGCACGAGCCGCTCAGGCAAGCGGCGGGCCGTCAGAAAATTTCGCGATGGTCCCGAACGGCGGTGAATTACTGCGAGGTTCTGGCGCAATGGCAGCATTGCCGTCTTGGATGACCGAAAAGGATATCGACTTTTATGGAGAGGAATTCAGGCGAACCGGCTTTCGCGGAGGCCTGAACTATTATCGCAACATCGATCGAAACTGGGAGCTGCTCGGCGCGATGGCGGGCCTGCGGGTTTCGGTGCCGGCGTTATTCATGGCCGGCGATCACGACCTGGTGATTTCCTTTCCCGGCACGGAACAGGTGCTCGCCAACCTCAAAAACCTCGTTCCCGGTTTGCGCGGCATCAAGATGCTGGCAGGCTGCGGTCATTGGACCCAACAGGAGCGGCCTGAAGAGGTCAACGCCGCGCTCTTGGAATTTCTTAAATCGCTGCCGGATCACGGCTGACGGAGCATCATCCGGACCGAGTTGTCGGTTTTCCGAAAAGCATGCCCTCGGGCGCGACTCGAGGGATCATGCTCCAACAAAAACATAGAGCCGGATGAAGATTCGAAGAAAAGTCATCACGCACTAGCCAAAATCCTCGTCCCGCAGCTCGATCGGCTGGCCGTGCGGCGTGCGATCCGCGGCGTGGTCCCAGGCATCGCGGTAGCGATGCAGCGTGTCCATCGACGCGACGCCCTTGCGTGCGACGAGGCCCTCCAGCGTGGCGAGCCAGTGCAGGTAATACGTCTCGCCCGTGTCAGGATCACCGGCAGCTTGCGCGCGCTTGATTTCGTCGGCCAGCGCCGCGGCCCACTCGGGCCAGGTGAATACGCCGCGCTCGTGCAGGGTCAGCGCCATGGCAAAGGCCTGCGCCTCCCAGGGTGCGCGGAACACCGGGCCGTCGTCATCGCGCGGAATGCCTGGAATCGCCGCAGTGGCGGCGGCCGCGGCCGTGCTGCTCATCACGCCGGGTCCAGATAGGGCTCGAACGCGTCGATCGAGACCTTCAGCGTCGGATCGCCATCCGCGCCCCAGAGATCGCGGCCTTCGAACACGACGGTGTAGAGCCATTGCGGATTCTCGCCGAGCTCCATCGCCGCCGTGTCAGGAAACACGTGGCAGCCGTGGTTCAGTTCGACCACGCCGACATGGCCGCGCACATAGCGCGGCAGCCGCGTGTGCGTGGCCGGATGCATGTTTTTCGCGCGAACGCGATCGCCGATGTTGAATTTGGCCGCCGCCGGCGCGGGCCGGCCGAACTTGCCGCGCACCATGATGCGCTCGACATTGGCGAGATCGAACTTGCCGTGCTTGAGCGCCTTTCCGGGCGTCATCGCATGGCCGGCGGCAACCTCCTGCCGCGTGAGATAGCCCTTCTCGATCAGCATCTCCTCGAGCCCGAGGAACCACTTCTTGTAATAGGAGCTCGAGAGGTAGACATGGGGCGGCAACGTCTCGCGATAGAAGCGCGACGTGTCGATGTTGTAGGCGCCGGCCGCGCCCATCGCGCGCACCATGGCGAGCACGCGGGATTCCCATTCTTCGTGGAAGACAGGCTCGTTTGCCTCGGGCTCGACCTTGCCGAACCCGTCCATGCCGCCCATGTCGTGCACGCCGTTCACGACGGCGCCCCGGGCGTCCTGGGGAAGCCGGTGCCGATCATGGAGTCGCGCGTGACGAGGTCAGCGAGCTGCTCCTCGCTCCAGCCTCCGGTGCCTGCGGGCCGCATCGGCAGCACCAGGAAGCGGGTCTCGGCGGTGGAATCCCAGACCCGGATTTCGATGTCTTTCGGCAAGGTCAAGCCGAAATCGGCGAGCACGCCGCGCGGATCCTTCACCGCGCGCGAGCGATAGGGCGAGGCCTTGTACCATACCGGCGGCAACCCCAGCATTTCCCAGGGGTAGCAGGAGCACAGCGTGCACACGACCATGTTGTGACGCTCGGGCGTGTTCTCGACCACGACGAGATGGTCGCCGACGCGGCTGACGTGGCCGAGCGTGCCGATCGCCTTGCTGCCGTCCTCCAGCAGCGCCTTCTTGAAGTCCGGATCGGTCCACGCCTTGGCGACGACGCGCGCACCGTTATGCGGGCCGATCTTGGTCTCGTAAGCCTGGATGATGGCGTCGAGTGCGGCCGGCTCGACATAGCCTTTTTCGGTCAGAACCGTCTCCAGCGCGCGCACGCGCAGCTCGGTTTCGGACAATTCCGAATGATCATGGTCGTGATGATGATGGTGGTCGTGATCGCTGCTCATGGTCAAAGATTAAGCGAATCGTTCCCCGCCTGTCGAGCCTTCGTTGCAGCGCAATCCGGCCACGTATGCGTGACGCCGCTTGTGCGCTACGATCAGGCGAACACCAGGTTCGGAGGCGCCCATGAAAGACATCGTCAAGATCGAGAAGGGCCTCGGGCCCGAAGGGCGGATCGCCGTGGTGCGGTTCGACCGTCATGACGGCATCAATGCCTTGTCGCCGGAGGCAATGCGACAGCTGACGGCGGCGGCGCGCGGTTTCGAGGATGACGCAGCAACATCCGTCGTGGTCCTCACGGGGAATCCGGGCGCCTTCAGTGCCGGTTTCGACCTGAAGGATGCCGAAGGACGCGCCCGCAAGGAGATGGATCTCGGCGCGTTGCGGCGGCATCTCAAGCTCGGGCCACGCCTGACGCATGCCTGGCAGGAGATGGAGCAGATCACGATCGCCGCGATCGAGGGGTTTTGCATCGGCGGCGGCGTGGCGCTTGCGGTCGCGCTCGACTTCCGCGTCATGGGGAGCGATGCGCATTTGCGCGTGCCGGAGATCGGGCTCGGCATGAACATGAGCTGGCAGAGCATTCCGCGCATGCTTCATCTGATCGGACCTGCCCGCACCAAGCAGGCGGTGATCCTGGCCGATGAACGCATCGGCGCTGACGAAGCCTATCAATGGGGCCTGGTGGAGCAGGTCGTCGATCCCGGCAGGGCCTTCGACGCCGCCATGGAATTGGCCCGCAAGGTGGCCGCGCAGCCGCCGCTCTCGGTTGCCATGACCAAGCTGACGGTCAACCGGCTCGCCCATGTGCTGGACGATCTCGCCAGCCATATGGATCTGGATCAGTTCGCGCTCGCAAGCCTCAGCGAGGACCACAGGGAAGGGGTCGAGGCGTTCCTGGGCCGCCGCAAGCCGCGCTTCAGGGGACGGTAGACCTCCGACCATTGATCATGGCACGGACAATCCGTATACGCCGCCCGAGGACAAACGGCCCGGCCAACGGGCTATTGGAAGTCGATTGAGGGGAGGGCGTATGACCGCCAGTTCGCAGGCACCTGAGGCGAAAGGCTTTCGCTGGAAGTTGATCGCACCGCTGGTGGTATGGCTCGCGATCTATCTGTGGCCGGTGCCGGCGGGTCTCAATGTCAATCAGTGGCATTATTTTGCGGTCTTCGCCGCCGTCATTACCGGGTTGATCCTGGAATCGATGCCGGTCGGCGCGGTCGGCCTGATCGGACTGACCGTCGCGGGAGTCGCGGGCTATATCGACCCCGATCCCAATAAGTCGCTGCGCTGGATGCTCGCCGGCTTTGCCGAGAGCACGGTCTGGCTGATCGTCGGCGCCTTCGTGTTCTCGATCGGCTACCGCAAGAGCCAGCTCGGCCGGCGCATCGCGCTGGTGCTGGTGCGGCGCCTCGGCACCAACACGCTCGGCCTCGGCTATGCGGTCGCGATGTCCGACTTCCTGCTGGCGCCGGCAACGCCCTCCAACACCGCGCGCAGCGGCGGCATCGTCTATCCCATCATCAGCAACATCCCGCGCATCTATGGCTCCGAGCCGGGGCCGACCGCCGGCAAGATCGGCACCTATGTGATGTGGACCGCATTCGCGGCGACCGCGATCACAAGCTCGCTGTTCTTCACCGCGCTCGCACCGAATGCAGCGGCACTTGCGATCGCCAAGAAGACCGTCGGCGTTGATGTCAGCTGGGGCCAATGGTTCATCGGCTTCGCGCCGCTCGGCATTTTGCTGATGATCCTCGTTCCCCTGCTCAGCTACGCTATCTGCCGGCCGGAGGTGAAGCGCAGTCCGGAAATCTCGGAATGGGCGGCCAAAGAGCTCGGCGAGATGGGCCCGATGTCGCGCAACGAGTGGATCATGCTGGTGCTGATCGTGCTCGCGATGTTCCTGTGGATCGCGGGCTCCAGCCCGGACATTCACGTGCCCTTGCTGGGTGCGAACTTCGTCAACGCCACCACCGTCGTGTTCATCGTGATCTCGCTGATGCTGCTCACCGGCGTGATCGAGTTCGCCGACATCGTCAGCGAGAAGGGCGCCTGGGAGGTGTTTTTCTATTTCACCTCGCTGCTGACGCTGGCCTCGGGCCTCAACGAGATCGGCTTCATCAAATGGTTCGCCAATGAGTTCGCAAAGCCGCTGTCGGGGCTGACGCCGTCGACGGCGATGATCCTGCTGGTCGCGCTGTTCTTCTGGATCCACTATTTCTTCTCGAGCATCACCTCGCATGCCGCCGCGGTGCTGCCCGTGGTGCTTGCGGTCGGCTCCGGCATCCCCGATCTGCCGGTGACGACGCTGGCGATGCTCTGCATGTATTCGCTCGGCCTGATGGGCGTGATCTCGCCTTACGCCACCGGACCGGCGCCGATGTATTACGGCAGCGGCTATATCGGGAAGGGCCAGTTCTGGGGCTTTGGCCTGATCTTCGGGGTGCTCTATTTCGCCGGACTGCTGTTGATCGTGATGCCCTGGCTATCCATGGTCCGGTGAGCTTCGGCCCGGGATGATACCGTCGGCAGGAGGATTTTCTTCCCTGGCGGGGGATTGGGAAGACTTCGTCCAATCCCTCGCAAATATCTGAAATTGCAAGAAAGAATGGAAACGGCGCTGCCGCGGTGCAGCGTTGCCATCGGGCGATTATCTGGCACGCCGCAGCGTCTCCGAGGGCAGCTCGGAGAAGTGGCGCTTGTAGTCCAGCGAGAACTGGCTGAAGTGCCAGAAGCCGTGCTGCACGGCGACGTCGTAGACTGACGTCTCATCGCCGCGCTTGAGAGCCCGCCGCACCCGGTTCAGCCGCATCGCGCGCCAATAGTGCATCGGGCTCGTGCCCAGCACCTCCTGGAAGCAATAGCCGAGCTTGCGCGGGCTGGCGCCGACAGCCTTGCAGACCTCCAGCAGCGAGAGGGCGCGGTCGCCGCTGCCATGCATCAACGCGCGAGCGCGGTCCACTGTGCGCTTGCGCGCCCCAGCGCTGCGGCCGGGATCGGTGGGACGCGCCGTCGGCAGCATGTCCATGATCTCGACGAGGAGGGCATCTTCCAGCGCCTGACGGCTGGCGGGATCGTCGAAGCGCTCGGGCGCGGTCGTGACCGTCTCCTGGATCGCGGCAAGATGCGCACGCAGCCGCGCGACCGGCGCTTGCGCCATCTCCATCGCGCGCAACTGGTGCCAGACCGCCCGCGGCAGTTCGATGTCGAGGATAGCGGCGAGTTCCTCGATCAGCGCTGCGCTGGTGACAATGCCTCGAAACTCGAACGCCCTCGGCGTGCACATGTCGACCTCGGCCTCGATGCAGGTGATCACCTGGCTGCCGGCGACGCTGGCGCCGTTGCAATTGACCTCGCCGTCGCCGTGCCAGGGCAGGCCGATGCCAAAGCTGTCGGCGCCGAGCTGGCCGTATTGGCGAACCTGCTGGCTGGTGATCTCGCGGAATACCTCGACGCGGGGCAGTGAAAGCTGGGTAAAGCTGCCAGTGAACGCACCCGCGCTGATCTGGTCGTAGCACAGCCGCCAGCGGCCGAGCGCGGCGCAATGCTCATCCACATCCCTGCTGCTCGCCTGGAACAGGCTGGCAGGCGAGTCCTGAATCGGAAGAGTTGCGCTCAAGGCCATGACGGTCCGTCGGAATCCGGTCGCCGATCAACCAGCAGGAATGACACCAGACTGGCACGGCCACGGGTGCTGTCCAGCAAAATATTGCGGGAATTCGATAACGCGCTGGGGCGCCCGGGTGCAGTCTTCGTCGGTGCCATTTCCGGCATCGGAGCCGGGCCAGCGGAGGGATGAAGATGCGACCGACCGAGATCATGCGCGGCAGCCCGCCTTCGCTCGAGGCCCAGGTCACGCGCGCCAACTGGCGCAGCTTTCCAGCCATCCGCTGGGGCTTCACCCACACGCGCGAGGTGTTGCCGACCGCCGAGATCCGCCGCTCCGCGCAGCCGACGAAGATAACGAGCGCGCCGCGCGAGCTGGCAAAGCTCGCCTTCACCGCCCCCGATGGCATCAAGACCACGATCGAAGCGACGCTGCGCGAGACCTTCGCCGATGCGCTGCTCGTGATGAACAGGGGTACGCTGATCCACGAATGGTATGGCGACGGCATGAGCGTGACCACGCCGCACCTGATCTGCTCGATCAGCAAGGCCATCGCCGGCACGCTCGGCGGTGTGCTGGCCGCGCGTGGGCTGGTCGATCCGGAGGCGAGGGTGGTGCGCTATGTGCCGGAGCTCGAGAGTTCGGTCTATGGCACCTGCACGGTCCGCAACCTTCTCGACATGGCCGTCGCCATCCAGTTCGAGGAGGACTATGAGGATCCCGCCGGGGACGTCGCGCGCTACCGCTTCGCCTCGGGCTGGGACGTGCCGCCATCAGGCGTCGAGCCCGGCCATCAGCGCGCCTATCTCGCAACGCTCCGCGGCACCGGCAAGCCGCATGGCAAGGTGTTTCACTACGTCTCGACCAACACCGAGGTGCTCGGCTGGGTCTATGAGCGCGCCTGCGGCATGCCCTACCATCGAATCCTCTCGGACTGTCTCTGGCAGCCCCTGGGCGCCGAGGAGGACGGCTCGCTAACGCTCGACAGCCATGGCATGGGCCGCCTGGCGGGCGGTATCTCCGTCACCGCGCGCGACCTGCTGCGGTTCGGCGAGATGATGCGCAATCGCGGCGTGGTGGAGGGACGGCAGGTCGTGCCGGGCTGGTGGATCGACGATATCAGAGAGAACGGAGACCCCAAGGCCTGGGCCGACGGCGACCTCGCCGAGTTCTTTCCGGGCGCGCGCTATCGCAGCAAGTGGTTCACGATCGATCCGGCGCGCAACGCACTGACGGCGATCGGGATCCACGGCCAGCACCTCCATGTCGATCTCGACTCCGACACCGTCATCGTCAAGCTCGCGACGCAGCCCAAGGCGATGGACGTTCCGATCGACCAACGCTGGTTCGCGGCCTTCCGCGCCATCGCGACGCATCTTGCCCCGCGCTGACATCTGGACATCATCATGCTCGATACCGTCAAAGCCAAGCCGTCAACGCAGACCGCGCCGCCGCATCCGCTCGATCCGCTGACCGCGGAGGAGATCACGGCGGCCTGCGCGCTGGTTCGCGCGGCCGCGACATCGCCGGAGAACTGCCGTTTCCCGACGGTGCGGCTGGAGGAGCCGACCAAGCAGGAGCTGGCCGCGGGCGGGACATCGCGCCACGCTTTCGCGCTGACGCTCGACGTTGTGACGGGCGAGGCGATCGAGCACATCGTCGATCTCGGCCGCGGCGAGATCGTTGCCCGCAAGGTCATTCCGAACCGCGAGGCGCCCTACGGGCAGCCATCGGTGATGCTCGAGGAATTCTTCAAGTGCGAGGCCGTGGTCAAGGCCGATCCTGGCTGGCGCGCGGCGATGGTTCGGCGCGGATTGACCGACAAGGATATCGAGCTGGTCCAGGTCGACCCATTCTCGTCCGGCTTCTTCGATTTCGAATATGAGCGCGGCGCCCGCATCGTTCGCGCCGTCAGCTTCTTTCGCGAGCATCTCCAGGACAACGGTTATGCCCATCCGATCGAGGGCGTGGTCGCCGTCGTCGACCTGATCAGCGGCAAGGTGCTCCACCTCACCGACGAAGACCCCGTTGTCCCGATCCCGCGCAAGAAGCGGAACTATGGCGCCCATGAAGTCACGAGCCCGCGCACCGACATCAAGCCGCTGCATATCGAGCAGCCCGAGGGGGCGAGCTTCCAGGTCGACGGATGGAAGGTCGATTGGCAGAAATGGAGCTTTCGCGTCGGCTTCACGCCGCGCGAGGGGCTGGTGCTGCACCAGCTCGCCTATCAGGACGGCGCGCGCAAGCGCTCGCTGATCCATCGCGCCAGCGTCACCGAAATGGTGGTGCCCTATGCCGATCCGACCGCCAACCATTTCTGGAAGTCGGCGTTCGACGCCGGCGAATACGGGCTCGGCATGCTCGCCAATGCGCTGGAGCTCGGCTGCGACTGCCTCGGCCACATCCATTATTTTGACGTGCCGGCCGCCGACAACCATGGAAATCCCTTCGTGATGCAGAACGCCATCTGCATGCATGAAGAAGACTACGGAATTGCCTGGAAGCACTACGAATTCCGCAACGGCCTGTTCGAGGTGCGCAGATCGCGGCGGCTGGTGATCTCGTTCTTCGCCACCGTCGGAAACTACGATTATGGTTTCTACTGGTATCTCTACCAGGACGGCACGATCCAGCTCGAGACCAAGCTCACCGGCATCATCCAGACGGCCGCCGTGCCATCAGGCGAAAAGTACCAATGGGGCGGCATGGTCGATGACAATCTTGGCGGCCCAACGCACCAGCACTTCTTCAACGTGCGCATGCACATGGATCTCGACGGCGGCGGCAACACCGTCAGCGAACATGAGTTCGTGCCGCGGCCCTGGGGTCGCGACAATCCGCATGGCAACGTGTTCGACACCACGACGCGCGTGCTCTCACGTGAGCGCGATGCTGCTTGCATTGCCAATGGCGAGACCGGCCGGTTCTGGAAGATCAGCAACCCGAACGAGATCAATTCGGTCGGCAATGCACCCGCCTACAAGCTCGTGGTCAATCCGAGCCCGCTGATGCTGGCGCAGGAGGGCAGCTACGTGCGCAAGCGCGGCGGTTTTGCCACCAAACATGTCTGGGTCACGGCCTTCGACAAGGACGAGAAATACGCCAGCGGCGATTATCCCAACAACCATGCCGGCGGCGACGGCCTGCCGCGCTACGCCGCGCAGAACCGCAACATCGAGAATACAGACATCGTGCTGTGGCACTCGTTCGGCCACACCCACATCTGCAAGCCCGAGGATTTTCCGATCATGCCGGTCGAATATGCCGGCTTCATGCTGAAGCCGACCGGTTTCTTCGCAGCCAATGCCGCGGGCGACATCCCGCCGGACCGTAACAGCCGCAGTGTGCTCGCGGGCGGGCAGAAGGATGGCGGCGGATCATGTTGCCACTAGAGCCGGGCGCGCGGGTTCCTGCTTGACGCAAGCGCTTGCTGTTGCAAGGCTCGTGGCTTGGCTTGCCGCCGTTCAGCGGCCAGAGGAATGAGCCCAGATGTTCGTCGATCTGCCCGGTTATTGGCCGCCGGAAGACCCGCGGCCCGATCCTCCCCGGCGTCGTCTCTCCATGCGGGAACAGAAGGTATTGGTCTGGTTGATCGGCGTGAATGCGCTTCTGCTGCTGATCGCGCCGATCGGCGGCGCCTCCTTGGTTCAGCTTCTGATCCATTTGGCCGGGCACTATTGAGCTCTCCAGCCGGGCCACGGTGCTGAAGGCCGGAATGGACAGCGAAATCTCGCGCAGCTAGCGAGGCGGGCAGGTGGCAGCACCGAGCCACTCAACCGACGGCGATCCGATCGACGCCGGGCCAGCGACCAGACTGTCGAGGTCAACCAGGAACAGATCGGCCATATGGGTGAGCTGGTGGAGAGGGATGCTGATCTCGCCCCGTTCGGCGCGTTCAACGAATTCGGGCGAGACGCCGACGAGGTTCGCAATCTGGGCCTCGGTGTAGCCCCGCGCCTCGCGCGCGCCCTTGACCTGCGCGCCGATATGCCGCCTGTGCAGGGCCTGCTCTTCCTCGGTCATCATCAGGGCCTGCTCGTCCAGGCTCGCAATGCCGTCAGCGAATGCGACGCCGAGCAGCCGTCGTTTCTGCCAGGCCACATGACAGGGCTTGCGCAGGCCGTCGGTGAAAATCAGCGTGGCCTGTTTCGGAAACGCCAGCGACCAATCGAGCTTCAGCCGCGCGCCGGTGCCGGAGACATCAGCGATGGTGCAGGGGATGCTCACGGGTCCCCTTGCGCCGTCGAACTCGATGATCCCGGTCCTCGCCGTGGATTGCCTGGTCGCCGCGCGCAATTCGCTCATGGACGTCGCCCCCCGGAAAAGTCAGTCGCCGATTCTACCTCTGGGGGTCCCCGTGCTCAATTGAACCTGACCGGCATGGTGAAGGATTGGTTCTGCGGTGGAGCAGGCGGCCGCAGGGGATGAACCTTCCGGCCCGTCATCGCCACCAAGATTGGATATCGTCCCCAGCCGTCCGGAAATTCCCGATGAGATCGCTTGCCTTGCTCTGCCTGCTCGCCTTTTTTGCCGCGCCCGCACACGCGGCTTCTTCCGAGCAGCACTATCTCGATCTGCGCGACCGCTATATCGCCAAGTTCTCGAAGGCCAAGGAGAGCGACGAAACGTCCAAGCAGCACGACGCCGCGCTCGACGAGTTGACCGGGGTGCTACGCGGGCTGGTGGGACCGGTGACGATCAAGGGGCTGCCGGCCGAAGGTAAGTCGAACGTCGACACGCTGTTCAGGGAAGACATCGGCTTTGGCCATCTCGACGGGCTTGGATTCGCCACTGAAGGCGACAAGCAGCAAGCCGTGGTGACGACGACCTCACTGCTCAAACACTGGCTGCACGAGCATGGCAAGGACGGCATGCCGCAGGAGATCGATGCCGCGTTCAAGTCGGACCGCTTCTACTATCAGGCGATCCAGGACTCGGCCTTTGCCAAATATGCGGAGCTGTCGATCACCAAACCCGCATCGGTCAGCGCGGCCGTGGCCGTGCTCGGCATACGCGGCAATGGCGACCTGAAGGGAGCACCGCACGAGATCGACGTGGTCGCCATCCAGGGCGAGAGGGTGTTCTTCCTCGCCGCGACCGACGCGGTGAAGACGGCAGAGATCCCGGCTTGCGAAAAAGTCTGGAAGCAGATGATGGCGAAGAAAGTGCCGGAGGACTCCATGGCCAAGGAAGACCGGGCGATGGAGGCCTACACAAAATGCTTCGCCAAGGAGGCGCCGAACCAGAGCTGGTTCGCGGCGGCGGTGAAGAAAGCACAGAGCCAGCTGGAGCAGTTGCCGCTGCGCTAGAGCGTGCCGCGGGAGGCTGGTGGTTCGCGTCTCAACGACGCTGCTCCGCTCGCAAGGTCTCCAGGTAGGCTACGATGGCTTCGATCTGGTATTCGGAGAGCCTCGGATTCGGCATAGCCTGGTCTGGTCCCAGGCGTCGATGGCTTGACGTCAGGAATTGTCGCATGCCGTCGGCGGAGAACGACGGCCGGCTGACGATCTCCCGGAAGCCTGGCGGTGGTGGGCGGAAGGCAGGCGCGTCCTTCACGGCATCAGCGACGACGTGGCATGGTCCGCAAGACGCGTTGGCAAGCGCGCGTCCCTCTGACACCTGGTCTACGAACAGCTGATTGGGGACGGGCAGGGTGAGCGGGATCTGCATGACGAGCGAGGCATATCCGCTGCTCCGATGGCAATCGTTGCATTCGTTTGTCAGGGCGCCATACGACGCCATGAACGCGGCGAGGTCCTTCGACTGAACCGCCTGGCGCACGGCCCCTAGCTGTTCCCTGATGCGACCGGTGCGCGACGGGTCCGCCAGCAATCTGCCGGCGGCTTCAAGATTGGCGTCGATCTGTTGAACCTCGTAATCCGCAAGGCTCCAATTCTTCAGCTTACCCGCAAACCATAGTTTCGCGTGCTGAAGCTGGAGTCTGGTCATGAGGTCGGACAGTGCGACAGACACGTCCGCTCGCACTGCAGCGCCGGCGGCGGACAGCGTCACAAGGGTCGCAACCAACAGAAGCTCTCGCAAGCGCATGATCGACATGTTCCGACGTCGGTCGTCACAATGGCATCGCGGGCCGTCCCTTCGTTGATCCTGATCAAGACGCGATTTGCCAAGTCCAATAACTCTTGGCTCTTGCCGGAGCGAAAGACATGCGCGCGCATCAGATCATGTCCCGACACGTCGTGACGATCAGGCCCGAGGCGCCGATCGCCGACGCCATCAGGGTCATGCTTGCCCATCACATCAGCGGCCTGCCAGTCGTGGACGAGGAGGGGAAGCTGGTGGGAATCATCTGCGAGAGCGACTTCCTCCGGCGCCCCGAAACCGGAACGGAGCACGCGCGTAACCCGTTGCTGACGATGCTGCTGGGCACCACCAGGGTCGCAGCTGAGTTCGTGAAGGAACATGGACGTACGGTCGAGGAGGTCATGACGCGTCATCCGGCGTCGACCACCGAGCAGTCGGAGCTTGCGGAGGTCGCCGATCTCATGGAGCGCCGGCATCTCAACCATGTTCCGGTCATGCGCGACGGGTCCATCGTCGGCATCATCACCCGTTCGGACTTCCTGTCCGCAATTGCAGGCCCGCTGACCAGCGCTTCGGGCTCCTCCAGGGATGACGATCAGGTTCGTCGGTCCGTAATTGCCGCTCTGGCGGGGACACCGTGGCAGCCGGTTTGCCTGAACGTGAGCGTGAAGAATGGCACGGTCATCGTGCATGGCGTCATCAGGGGTGAAAACGCGCATCGAGCGGTCATCGTGGCGTGCGAGAACGTTCCGGGCGTACGAAGGGTGGATGACAGGCTATCTGTCCAGCCTGATCGACCCGACCCCGAGGATGATTATGGCGGAGGCGATTTCGTGTCGCTTCAGATGGAACCGTCCACGTTGGATGACGAGCCACTCTAGTCGGAGCGTACACGGTGATCGCCCGAAGCGATCCACGCGAACGCCGGCCACACGCGCGCTGATCACATCGTGGATTTCGACTGAGGTCCAGACGAATCTCTTGGGCAACCGCTGCGGTGTTTGGTAGCGGACTGGGCAATTCGCTGGCGCAATTCGCGGCGACGTTGCGATCGTCTTCAGCGATTCGGGGCTCTAACCTTGCCTCGTGCCTAAAGTCGACCGACGGGTGTTGGCTGATAGCTTGTCAGCAAGGGGCAGGCGAGCAGGGTGGTGATAGACCTTCACTGTGGCCTCGATTGCGGTCCACTGGATGGCCTTGCGCTACCCGGCGCTGCACTGGTCCGCCTCAACGCCTATTGAACTCCCTGGTTGCCAATTGCTTTGCCGGCTCGACGCTGAGTTCAACAGAAGCCGGCCATTCCGCTTCTTGCTGGTCCAAAGAGCCGCCGGACTCAATTCATCGAGCCGGACTCAAAACAGGACTGACCAGACTCAAAATGGATCGATCGCCACAGGCCGTTCCGATCCGTCCGTCCATATCCGTGATTCGCATAAGGTATATTATGGAATATATTTATACCCAATTAGATCAAATATTTAGGTCTAGATGCTACCACGCCGCATTTGCTCCCACGCCTATTTTTGGCCCAGCGTCTCCAATCTTGACGGCTACTGTGCATGGGGTTGTTTTCGCGTTTCTGTGCCGCCGATGGCCACGCCGAAAGCCGATATTGCCGCGACCTTGTCCGGCTGCAATAAGCGGGCTTCGCGAGATCGCAGATGACTGCTGACCGGACGTCCGTATAGGTTTGCGTCTCACAACAAGAACAAACTTCCGAGGAAGCAGACCCATGGTCTTTTCAACGCGTTTTTCCCGCCGTACGCTTCTCAAGGCCTCCGCCGCGACCGCCGTTTTTGGCGGCGTCAGCGCGCCCTATGTAGCCCGTGCCCAGGCCGCCGAGTTCACTTATAAATACGCCAACAACCTGCCGGACACGCATCCGCTGAACTTGCGCGCCAAGGAGATGGCTGCGGCGATCAAGACCGAGACGAACGGCAAGTTCGACCTCCAGATCTTCCCGAACAACCAGCTCGGCTCCGACACCGACATGCTGAGCCAGATCCGCTCCGGTGGCGTCGAGTTCTTCACGCTGTCGGGCTTGATCCTGTCGACCCTCGTGCCGGCCGCCTCGATCAACGGCATCGGCTTCGCGTTCCCGGACTACGACACGGTCTGGAAGGCCATGGACGGCGACCTCGGCGGCTTCGTCCGCGGCGAGATCAAGAAGGCCGGGCTCGAGGTGATGGACAAGATCTGGGACAACGGCTTCCGCCAGACCACGTCGTCGACCAAGCCGATCAACGGTCCCGACGATTTCAAGGGCTTCAAGATCCGCGTGCCGGTGTCGCCGCTGTGGACCTCGATGTTCAAGGCGTTCGACGCCGCGCCCGCATCGATCAATTTCGCCGAAGTGTATTCCGCGCTCCAGACCAAGATCGTCGAGGGCCAGGAGAACCCGCTGGCGATCATCTCGACGGCAAAGCTGTACGAGGTGCAGAAGTTCTGCTCACTCACCAATCACATGTGGGACGGCTTCTGGTTCCTGGCCAACCGCAAGGCCTGGAGCGCCTTGCCGGAGGATGTTCGCACCATCGTCGCCAAGAACATCAATGCTGCCGCGATCAAGGAACGTGAGGATACCGCCAAGCTGAACGCCACCCTTCAGCAGGAGCTCGCGGGCAAGGGCCTCACCTTCAATCAGCCCACCGTCGCGCCGTTCCGCGACAAGCTGCGCTCCGCGGGCTTCTATGGCGAGTGGAAAGGCAAATACGGCGACCAGGCCTGGGAACTGCTCGAAAAGGCCGTCGGGAAGCTGTCGTAACGCGCTGGAGCCATCATGGCTCACGTCGAGGTTCAGGTGACCGAACTCATGGGCGAGGTGGCTGTTCAGCCCCCTCGCCGATCCCCTTGGCTGGCCTCGGTGGAGCGGCTCCTCGGCCTTGTCGTCGAGATTCCGGCGGCGATCCTGGTGGTCGCCGAGATCGTGATCCTGTTTGCCGGCGTGGTCGCGCGCTACGGCGTGCACCGGCCGCTGATCTGGTCGGACGAGCTGGCCTCGATCCTGTTCCTGTGGTTGGCGATGCTGGGCGCGGCGGTCGCGTTCCGTCGCTCCGAACACATGCGCATGACCGCGATTGTCGCCAGCGCCGGGCCGGCGATGCGCGCCTATCTCGACGTCGTCGCGACCTGCGCGGCGCTGGCGTTCTTGGCGCTGATCGTCTGGCCAGCGTCCGAATACGCCTACGAGGAAAGCTTCATCACCACGCCGGCGTTGCAGATCTCGAACATGTGGCGCGCCGCGGCGCTGCCGGCCGGTATCTGCCTGATGGCGGCGTTCGCCTTGCTGCGGCTGCTGCGTGCCGGCAACACTCGCATGGTGCTGACGGCCGCGCTGTCGGTTGCCATCCTCGTCGGCCTGTTCTGGCTGGCGCAGCCATATTTGCGGCCGCTCGGCAATCTCAACCTTGTCATCTTCTTCGTCGGCGTGGCCGGCTTCTGCGTCTTCGCCGGCGTTCCCATTGCGTTCGGCTTTGGCCTTGCGATCTTCGGCTATCTGGCGCTGACCACGCGGACGCCCGTGATGGTGCTGGTCGGGCGGATGGACGAGGGCATGAGTCACCTCATTCTGCTGTCGGTGCCGCTGTTCGTGTTTTTGGGGCTGTTGATTGAAATGACCGGCATGGCGCGGGCCATGGTGGCCTTCCTGGCAAGCCTGCTCGGCCATGTCCGCGGTGGCCTGCATTACGTGCTTGTCGGCGCCATGTACCTCGTCTCCGGCATATCAGGCGCCAAGGCCGCCGACATGGCGGCGGTTGCGCCCGTGCTGTTCCCGGAGATGAAGCAGCGCGGTGCCAAGCCCGGCGATCTCGTTGCGCTGCTTTCGGCGACCGGCGCCCAGACCGAAACCATTCCACCGAGCCTGGTGCTGATCACCATCGGCTCGGTCACCGGCGTCTCGATCGCGGCGCTGTTTACCGGCGGCCTGCTGCCCGGCATCGTGCTCGCGATCACGCTCTGCATGCTGGTCTGGTGGCGATATCGCCATGAGGACATGAGCCATGTCCGCCGCGCTACCGCCGCCGAGATCGGCAAGACCTTCATCGTCGCCCTGCCCGCGCTGGCCCTGCCGTTCGTGATCCGCTACGCCGTGGTCGAGGGCATCGCTACCGCGACCGAAGTTTCCACCATCGGCATCGTCTACGGCGCGCTGGTGGGATTGCTCATCTACCGCCGCTTCGACTGGCGGCGGCTGTTCCCGATTCTGGTGGAGACCGCGGCGTTGTCAGGCGCGATCCTCCTGATCATCGGCACGGCCACCGGGATGGCCTGGGGCCTGACGCAATCCGGCTTCTCGCGCTCGCTGGCTGCGGCCATGACCGGATTGCCGGGCGGCTCGGCCTCGTTCATTGCCGTCTCGATCCTGGCCTTCACCATCCTCGGCAGCGTGCTGGAGGGCATCCCGGCGATCGTGCTGTTCGGACCGCTGCTGTTTCCGATCGCCCGCGCGGTCGGCGTGCACGAAGTGCACTACGCGATGGTGATCATTCTGGCCATGGGCATCGGATTGTTCGCCCCGCCCTTCGGCGTCGGCTATTATGCCGCCTGTGCCATTGGACGCGTCGATCCAGCCGAGGGCATCAGGCCGATCTGGGGCTATCTGCTGGCGCTGCTGGTGGGTTTGATTATCGTCGCGGTCTTCCCCTGGATCTCGATCGGATTCCTGTAGGCGCGAAGGAGGGTGTCGATGAGCGAGCGGCAGAACCAGTACAATATCGGCCTCGACAAGAACCCGGCCAATTACGTGCCGCTGACCCCGTTGAGCTTCCTCGCGCGCAGCGCCGCCGTCTATCCCGATCACGTCAGCACCGTCTATGAGGGCCGCAGCTTCACGTGGGCCCAGACGCATGAACGCTGCAAACGCTTTGCGTCCTATCTTGCCGGCAAGGGTATCGGCGTTGGCGACACGGTCGCGGCGATGCTGCCGAACATCCCGGCGATGAACGAGGCGCATTTTGCCGTGCCGATGACCGGCGCCGTGCTCAATGCGCTCAACATCCGCCTCGATGCGCCCTCGATCGCATTCCAGCTCGACCATGGCGGCGCCAGGATTATTCTTGTCGACCCCGAGTTTTCAGGCGTGATCACCGACGCGCTCGCGCAGATGAGCGGACCAAAGCCGTTCGTGATCGACGTCGACGATGCCGCCTTCAAGGGCGGCGTGCGCATCGGCGAGATCGAATATGAGGCGGCCGTTGCACAAGGCGATCCGAATTTTACGGCGATCCCGCCACAGGATGAATGGGATGCGATCGCGCTGAGCTACACCTCGGGCACGACGGGCAACCCCAAGGGCGTCGTCACCCATCACCGCGGCGCGTATCTCAACGCCGTCAGCAACATCCTCGCCGGCAATCTCGGCCAGCATCCGGTCTATCTCTGGACCCTGCCGATGTTTCACTGCAATGGCTGGTGCTTTCCCTGGACCTTGGCTGCGGCCGCCGGCATCAATGTCTGCCTGCGCAAGGTCGAGCCCACCAGGATTTTCGAGCTGATCAAGCAGCACGGCGTCACCCACATGTGCGGCGCGCCGATCGTCTACAACACGCTGATCAACGCGCCTGACGCGCCGAAAGGCAACGCGGCGCGCCGTGTCGTCGGACTGATCGCAGGCGCCGCGCCGCCGGTCGCCGTGCTCGAAGGCGCCGAGAGCATCGGCATCAAGCTCACGCACGTCTATGGCCTGACCGAAGTCTACGGCCCGGCCTCCGTCTGCGCCGAGCAGCCCGGCTGGGAGGAGCTTCCCGCCGCCGAGCGCGCGAAGATGAAGCGCCGGCAGGGCGTGCCCTACCCGCTCGAGGAAGGCGTCACCGTCATCAATCCGCAGACCATGAAGCAGGTGCCGCGCGATGGCGAAACCATCGGCGAAGTCATGTTCCGCGGCAATATTGTGATGAAAGGCTATCTCAAGAACGAGAAGGCCACGAAGGAGGCGTTCGAGGGCGGCTGGTTTCACACCGGCGATCTCGGCGTGCTCGATGCGCAGGGCTATGTCACGATAAAGGATCGCTCCAAGGACATCATCATCTCCGGCGGCGAGAACATCTCCTCCGTCGAAGTCGAGGACGTCCTCTACAGGCACCCGGCCGTGCTGTTCGCTGCCGTGGTCGCCAAGCCCGACCCGAAGTGGGGCGAAGTGCCCTGCGCCTTCGTCGAACTCAAGGACGGCGCAAGTGCAACCGAGGCGGACATCATCGCCTTCTGCCGCACGCATGTGAGCGGCTTCAAGACTCCCAAAGCCGTCGTGTTCGGACCGATCCCGAAGACGTCGACGGGAAAGATCCAGAAATTCCTGCTGCGCAATGCGGTCGGATCCGCCAAGGCCATCACGGCCTGAGGCGTCAGACACATTTGCAAACAAGGCTCGCAGCGATCGCGCGTTTTCCTCGCGTCGGATTTGCTGACGGTTACTTAGTGCGCCTCGAGCCGGAGGCCGTCGTAGGCCGGCACCACACCCGCGGGCAATTTCTGCCTGATGACCTCGTAGTCGACATCAGCCGCCATGTTGGTGATGACGGCGCGCTTCGGCTTGAAGCGCTTGATCCAGGACAGCGCTTCGTCGATGTTGAAATGACTGACATGCGGGGTGTAGCGCAGGCCATCGACGATCCAGAGGTCGAGGTCTTCCAAGGCGCCCCAGCTCTCGCGCGGGATGTCGTTGAGATCGGGCGTGTAGGCGGCGTTGCCGATGCGATAGCCGAGCGCGGGGATGTTGCCGTGCTGGACCAGAAAGGCAGTCATCGTCACGTCCCCGCCCTTCCCGCTGACGATCTGGCTGCCGCCTGCCTCGATCGAATGACGATTGAGGATCGGCGGATAGTCGCTTCCCTCCGGCGAGATGAAACAATAGGAGAACCGCGCCATGATGTCTTTGGCGGTCGACTGGTTGAAATAAACAGGAATGCGCTTGCGCATGTGGATCACGACGGAGCGCAGATCGTCCATGCCGTGGGTCTGGTCGGCATGCTCATGGGTCAGGAACACCGCGTCGATATGATCGACATCGGTCGAGATCAACTGCTCGCGGAGATCAGGCGAGGTGTCGATCACGATGCGCGTGGTGCCGTGGCGTGATGTCCGCTCGACCAGCAACGAGCAGCGTCGGCGGCGGTTCTTGGGGTTGTTGGGATCACACGCACCCCAGCCGAGCGCCGGGCGCGGCACGCCGGCAGAGGAGCCACAACCCAGAATCGTCAGCGTCAGCGTCATGCGGCTCCCTTAAGCTTTCACCTTAGAGAACAGGCGGAAGAAGTTTTCGCTGGTCTGGCGCGATATCTCTTCAAACGACACGCCGCGCGTCTCGGCGAGCACCTTTGCGACCTCGACCACATAGGCCGGCTCGTTGCGTTTGCCACGGAACTTGCCGGGCGCAAGATAGGGCGAGTCTGTTTCAACCAGAATACGGTCCGACGGCAGTTCGGCCGCCAGCGCGCGCAGGGCGTCCGACTTCTTGAAGGTCAGGATACCCGTGAAGCCGATGTAAAGCCCCAGCGACACCGCCTTCAGCGCCAGTTCGCGCCCGCCCGTGTAACAATGCAGCACGGCATGAAACGATCCCCGGGCCGCCTCCTCCTCCAGGATGCGGCTGCAATCCTCGTCCGCCTCGCGGGTATGGATCACCAGCGGCAGGCCGGTGGCGCGGGCGGCGGCGATGTGAGCACGAAAGCCCCTCGCCTGCGCCTCGGGCGAGCCGTCGTCGTAGAAATAGTCGAGCCCAGCCTCGCCGAGCGCGACCACCTTCGGATGCCGGGTCAGCGCGATCAACTCGTCCGACGAAATGCCGTCTTCCTCATCCGCGTTGTGCGGATGAGTGCCGACCGTGCAATAGACGTCGTCATAGCGTCCTGCGATGGCGAGAAGCTGATCGAGCTTCCGCACCCGTGTCGAGATCGTGACCATGCGACCGATCCCGGCCGCACGTGCACGCGACACGATCCCGTCGAGATCCTCTGCAAAGTCCGGAAAATCCAGATGACAATGACTATCGACCAGCATTTCCGGGTATCGCTTTCCACAAGCCCTGAGGGCGGCCAAAGCCGCTGTTCACAGGTAGGGGAAGCGTGTTGGAACGTCAACGGGGCCGACACATCGTCCTCACACAGCCGGATACGGTCTCGTCCAATTGAGCGCGGAGATCGGCGGTGGCCGCGCTGTCAGAGGTCCAACACCTCGCGCACCTTGTGTGCGAGCCTGTCGATCTTATAGGGCTTTTGCAGCAGATGTACCCCGGGATCGAGCCGGCCATGATCGACGATCGCATCCTCGGTGTAGCCTGACGTGTACAGGACCTTTGTACCGGGGGCCATCTGCCCCACTCGCTCAGCCAGCTGCCGTCCGGTCATGCCGCCAGGCATGACAACGTCCGTGAATAATAGATCGGGAGCACCGGCGCGCGACACCTCCTGGAGCGCGGAAGATCCGTCGCTGGCTTCGGTCACCCTATAACCCAGGCGGCGCAATTGCTGGACCGCGAAGGCGCGCATATGAGGATCGTCTTCGACAACGAGGATCGATTCAGCACCTGTCGCGAGGGCCGCATGAGCCCGGGCCGACTGAACGGCAGTGGCCGTATCCGCTTGGGCACGCGGCAGGAAGATCTTCACGCAGGTGCCATGTCCGACTTCGCTGTAAATCTGAATGTAGCCGCCCGTCTGCTTGACGAAGCCGTGCACCATGCTTAGCCCAAGTCCCGTTCCCTTGCCGACCGGTTTGGTCGTAAAAAACGGCTCGAAGATGCGGTCAAGTATTTCGGGCGCTACGCCGCTGCCCGTATCGGACAGCGCCATCATGACATATTGGCCCGGAATGACCTCCACGCTGTGTGCGGCGTACTCGTCCGACAGCTCGACATTGCTGGTCTCGATCGTCAGCTTGCCTCCGTGCGGCATCGCATCTCGCGCATTCAGAACGATGTTGACGATTGCAGTCTCCATTTGACGAATATCGGCGGTCACTGTCCACAACGACTTCATCAGTCGAAGATTGACTTCGACGTTCTCGCCGATCGTGCGCCGTAGCAGCGCGTTCATACGCATCACGACTTCATTCAGATCAAACGTACTCGGCTCAAGCGCCTGGCGGCGGGCAAAGGCAAGCATCAGCTGTGTCAGACTTGCGCCTCGCTCGGCGGCTTCAAAAATTGGTTCGACGAACTTGCGATGCGCATCGTCGCTCTTCATCTCGTCCAACAGGGCCTCTGCATTGCCGAGAACGACCGTCAGCAAATTGTTGAAATCGTGCGCGACGCCGCCCGTCAGTTGCCCGATGGCCTGCATCTTCTGCGCCTGCAGCAGTTGCGCTTCCACCCGCTTGCGATCCGTAATGTCCTCGGTCAGGAAGGCGACGCCACCGATGTTGCCGAGGGTATCAAACCAGGGGCGCACCTGCCAGCGTAACCACTGCACGCGTCCATCACCCCTCGTGAACGCTTCCTCCTCGGCGTGAAGCGTCTCGCCCGCAAGGGCGCGGCGGTGAATCGTGCGCCAACGCTCAGGAATCTCCGGAAAGACCTCATAATGTGACAGCCCACGCAAATCTCTGCCGACGAGGCCATAGTCGGTGAGCCAGCGGTCGCTGTAGATGAGATAGCGCAGATCTTTATCGAGAATCGCAATTGCGGCAGGAGCGTATTTGATGAAGTATCTCAAGCGCTCTTCGCTCTCGCGCAAGGCTTCTGCCGCTTTTTGTTGGAGAGCCTCGAGCGACCTGCGGGCCGAGACGTCCCTCACCGCAGCGATCGCGGCGGACCGACCGGCCATGGCAACTGGACTGAGGCTGATCTCGGCCGGGAATTCCGTCGAGTCCTTGCGGCGTCCCCATAGCAACAGCCCATCGCCCATCATTCGCGTCTTGGGTTGCGTGAAATAAGCGCCCAGATGGCTGAAATGTGCGCGGCGATATCGGTCCGGGACCAGTATCTCGACAGGCTTGTCCACGAGTTCTTCAGGCGCGTAGCCAAAGATGTCCAGGACGCGGTCACTGGCAAACTCGATCACACCGGCACTGTTGACCATGAGTACGGCGTCCGGGCTCGCCGCGAGAACGCCTCGGAATCTTGCTTCGCTCGCGTGCAGATCGGCTGCCGTTTTGGCCCGATGTGCGCTCGGCTTGCCGAATCCAAGGTCGCGCAGTCGCTGTTTTATTCTGAGCCACAACGAGGCTCCAAGCCTTTCCGAAGCCTTGCCGTCGTCTCGTGTATCCGGATGACTCAAGTCACCTACCACGTGGCTCTGAAGGCCACTTTCGGGTGAACGACGCGACATAGAGCTGCTCGTCTCCCTTGCACGGTTCGATTCCTGCGATGGTTGGACGTGCCATGCGCACACATTGCGTTACCGCCGCGATGAGCGCGCCGGCCATCGACGCGATGCACCGCTGTCGCTTCATCACGCATGAGAAGCAGAGAGCTGCGTTTCGTTTGCAATGATCTGGATCAATGACGCGAATCGAGTCGTGCGCCCGGCACGGGTCCTGGGCGCCGCCACCTATCTCGATACCGATTTGCGGCCATCAGCGGCTGCGCAGGTCTTGGATACGCTGCGCAAGCGGCTTGCTGTTGTTGTGTTGGTACGATGCGGTTTGCGGATCGAGGCGCCCGAAGACGGCCTGAGGCTAGGCCGCCGGCTCGATGTAGCGCGGGAACGCCGGTGTCGGCGCCGGCAGCGTCGAGCCTGGAGCAATCCGCTTCCCGCCGCCGAGCATCGCAAAATGACGCTCGCCCGCGGGAACGCCGAGGCTGTCGAGCAGCAAGCTTGACGCGGTCGGCATCGCTGGCTGGGCCAGGATCGCGATCTGGCGGACGACTTCGGCGGTGACGTAGAGCACCGTCTTCTGGCGCGCAGGATCGGTCTTGGCGAGCGCCCACGGCGCCTCGCCCGCGAAATAGCGGTTGGCCTCTGCCACCACGGCCCACACCGTGTTGAGCCAGTGATGAATCTGCTGCGTCGCCATTGCCTCGCGAGACGCGGCAATCATGCCGTCGGCCATCGCCAGGATCGCCTTGTCGTTGTCGCTGAACTCGCCGGGCTCCGGCAGCACGCCGCCGAGCTGCTTGGCGATCATCGACAGCGAGCGCTGAGCGAGATTGCCGAGATCGTTGGCAAGATCGGCATTGATGCGCGCGACGATGGCCTCGTGGTTGTAGTTGCCGTCCTGGCCGTAGGAGACCTCGCGCAGGAAGAAATAGCGCATCTGGTCGACGCCGTACTGATCGGCAAGATTGAAGGGATCGACGACGTTGCCGACCGACTTCGACATCTTCTCGCCACGGTTGAACAGGAAGCCATGGGCATAGACCCGCTTCGGCAGTGCAAGGCCCGCCGACATCAGGAATGCCGGCCAGTACACCGCGTGGAAGCGGATGATGTCCTTGCCGATGATGTGCAGATCGGCCGGCCAGTAGCGCCAGTTCTTGTCGTCCTCGTCGGGGAAGCCGACGCCGGTGATGTAGTTGGTCAGCGCATCGACCCAGACATACATGACATGCTCGTCTGCGCCGGGCACCTTCACGCCCCAGTCGAAGGTGGTGCGCGAGATCGAGAGATCGCGCAAACCGCCGCGTACGAAGCTCACCACCTCATTCTTGCGTGAATCCGGGCCGATGAACTCAGGATGGTCCGCATAAAGCTTCAGCAGCTTGTCCTGATAGGCCGACAGGCGGAAGAAATAGCTCTTCTCCTCGACCCAATCGACCGGCGTGCCCTGCGGCCCGAGGCGTACGCCGTCGTCGTTCAGGCGCGTCTCGTCCTCGGCGTAATAGGCTTCGTCACGCACCGAGTACCAGCCGGAATAGCTGTCGAGATAGATGTCGCCATTCGCCTCCATACGCCGCCAGATCTCCTGGCTCGAACGATGATGCTGCTCCTCGGTGGTGCGGATGAAGCGGTCGAACGAGACGTTCAGACGCTCGTCCATCTCCTTGAAGCGAGAGGCATTGCGGGCCGCCAGCGCAGACGGGGACAGGCCCTCGTTCTGCGCGGTCTGAACCATCTTCTGGCCGTGCTCGTCCGTGCCGGTCAGGAAGAACACGTCCTTGCCGTCGAGCCGTGCGAAGCGCGCCAGCACGTCGGCCGAAATCGCCTCATAGGCATGACCGATATGCGGGCTGCCGTTGGGATAGGCGATCGCGGTCGAAATGTAGAAGACATTGTCGCGTGCGGGAGCGACAGCGGGCGTTGTGGCCTTCGGCGCAGCCTCAAACTTCGGCACAGGCGGCGCCTTGGGTTTCGAGGCTTTGGGTTTAGAGACCTTGGGTTTCGAGACCTTGGGCTCCACGGCCTTCGGCTGAATGGCGACAGGAGCCGGTGCCGGGATCGCCGCGGGTTCGGCTGACTTCGCCTTCTTGACTGCCGTCTTCGCCGGAGCCCTTGCTGGCTTCTTGGCAGCCGCCTTCATTCCTGCTGTCTTGGCGACAACATGCTTTTTCGCCGCCTTCTTGCCGGCCTTCTTTGCCGTCTTCCCTGCGCCCTTCTTTGCGCTCTTCTTCACGCTCTTCTTGGCCGGTGCCTTCTTCGTCTTCGTGGTCGACTTGCGCGCAAGCGCCTTGGCAGCTTTGTTTGCAGCCTTCTTCTTGCCCTTGGCGGTTTTCTTAGCTCGCGTTGCCACGACGATTCCTTTACCGGCTTCTCAGAAATTTGGATTCAACTTGCGCTCTAGCGCGTTGCGTCCGCCAGCCAGCTGAACACCGAGAAAACCAAGGGCTTTCGCTCCAGATTGTAGGTTTCGGTGTCGCGCGCGGCGCGGACGATCTTTTCCCATACCTCGCTTAAGCGCGCAAGGCGCGGCAGGTTCTGGTTGGCATTGGCCTCGTCCGCATGCAGGCGGTCCGCGATCCAGCGATCGATGCCGTCGACGAAGGCTGCGAGCGCCACGCGATCGCTGGTGCCAAGGGATTCGCCGAGGGTGTGCAATTCGCGCGGATCGACCTCAGGCAGGCGCGCCAGCAGCGCCGCCGTGCGCTGCTGGAGCTTGAGCGCCTCACCGCCGAGCAGCGTGAGTGCCCGAGCAACGCTGCCTTCGGAGGCCTCCGCGGCCTCGCGCAATGCCAAATCGGTCGTTGCGAGGCCGGTGGCCTCAGCGGCGGCGCCAAGGACCTCGTCGGTTGCCAGCGATCGCAAGCGTAGCTTGCGGCAACGTGACTGGATGGTGGCGAGCACGCGCGCCGGTGCGTGGCTCACCAACAGGAACAACGACCGCTGCGGCGGCTCCTCGAGGATCTTGAGCAGTGCGTTCGCGGCATTGGGATTGAGCTCGTCGACAGTGTCGACGATGCAGACGCGCCAGCCTTCGGCGGCGGCCGTCGAGCCGAAGAACGTTATGGTCTCGCGCGTCTCGTCGACGGTGATGACCGTGCGCATCACCCCACGGTCGTTCGCGGTGCGCTCCAGGGTCAGCAAGCCGCCATGCGAGCCGGCTGCAACCTGCCGCGCCACGGGGTCCCCAGGATCGATTGCGAGGTCCTCGGCGCCCTGCACGGCTGGCGCCAGCGGCTGGCCGTGGGCGAGCACGAAGCGCGCCATACGGTACGCCAGCGTCGCCTTGCCAATCCCTTGCGGACCACCGATCAGCCAGGCATGCGGGATCCGTCCGCTACGGTAGGCCGTCAGCAGCGCAGCCTCGGCCTCGCGATGGCCGAACAGATGGCTGGTTTCGCGCGGATGCGGTATCGCGCTCTCGCGCTCGGCCTGACGCGGGCTCATGCGGAGATCACCGAGGCAGGGGTAGGAAGCAGACGATCGCGCAGCGCGGTCCAGACACGGCCGGCGACCGTATCAGGATCGGAATTGGCGTCGATCAGCACGCAGCGCGCGGGATCATCCGCGGCAATCTTGCGATAGGCCTCGCGCAGGCCCTGATGGAAGGCGATCTTTTCACCTTCGAACCTGTCAGGCGTGCCGCCGCCGCGCCGGGCAGCCGCGCGGGCCAGGCCGATCTCGACCGGCAGGTCGAGGACTATCGTGAGGTCAGGCTTGAGATCGCCGATGGTGACCCTCTGCATGGCGTTGATCAACCCGGCCGGCACGCTGCCTAGGCTACCCTGGTAGGCACGCGTCGAGTCAGCGAAGCGGTCGCACAGCACCCAGATGCCCTGCTTCAGCGCGGGCTCGATCACTGTCCGGACATGGTCGTCACGCGCCGCGGCGAACAGCAGCGTCTCTGCGTCGGGTCCGAGCAGCTTGCCCATGCCCGAGAGGACGAGATGGCGCATGATCTCTGCGCCCGGCGACCCGCCGGGCTCGCGCGTGAGCAGCGTCCGCAGCCTGGCCGCAGCGAGACGGTCGGCGAGCTTCTTGATCTGGGTCGACTTGCCCGTCCCCTCGCCGCCCTCAAAGGTGATGAAGCGTCCGCGTCCGGACGGCCGCTGTCCCGTGCTCGCACCCATGATCAGAGCTTCTCGGCGCCTGCGCGGAACATGCCGATCACCAGTTCGCTGGCGCCGTCGATCGCCCGCCGCATGGTCGAGCCGGTGCCGATTGCTTCGGCTGCATAGACCGGTGTCTCCACCGCGATATTGCCGCTGCGCCAGACCCTGACCACACCCACCTGCTGACCGGCCACGACCGGTGCGCGCACAGGACCGTTATAGACGACGCGTGCGATCAGCTTGTCGCCCCCGCTCTTGTGCACCATCACCTTCACGGGCTCTTTCGCGACGAGCTTCACCGAGCGGCTCTCGCCGCCAAACACCTTGGCATAGCCGACCGGCTGGTCGGCCGCGATCAGCGTACGGGTCTCGAAATTGCGAAAGCCCCATTCCAGCATCTTCTTGGCTTCTGTAGCGCGGTCCTCGATGTCCTCAAGCCCGTTGACGACGACGATCAACCGCGTGCCGTTCTGCACGGCCGAGCCGACCATGCCGTAACCGCCTTCCTTGGTGTAACCGGTCTTGAGGCCGTCGGCGCCTTCCAGCGAATTGAGCAGGGGATTGCGGTTAGGCTGGCGGATCTTGTTCCAGGTGAACTCCTTTTCGCCGAACAGTTTGTAGAATTCGGGGAAGTCCAGGATGATGTGACGGGCGAGCAGGCCGAGTTCGCGCACCGTCATCTTGTTGCCGGGGTCGGGCAAGCCGTTGGAATTGGCGAAGGTCGATTTGGTCATGCCGAGCTCGCGGGCGCGCTTGGTCATGAAGTCGGAGGCGAAGATCTTCTCGCCGCCGGCGATGCCTTCGGCGAGCGCGATGCAGGCGTCGTTGCCGCTCTGGATGATGGCGCCATGCAGGAGGTCGTCGACCGAGACCTTGCTGTTGATGGCCGCGAACATGGTCGAGCCGCCGGAGGGAGCGCCGCCCTTGCGCCAAGCGTTCTCGCTGATCCGGTATTCGTCGGTCAGCTTGACATCACCCTTCTTGATCGCGTTGAACACGACCTCTGCGGTCATCAGCTTCATCATGCTGGAGGGCGCGCGCAGCTCGTCGGCGTTCTTTTCGAACAGCACGCTGCCGCTGGAGGCCTCGATCAGGATCGCAGTGGGAGCGTCACCGTCGAAGCCGGCATCCTCGGTCTTCTTGGCGCCCTGGACGCTCTGGTTGGCGGCATAGATCACCCCGCCCCAGCTCAGGCTCACGGCAAGCGCGGCTGCGACCAACCCGCGCGCCAGCACTCCGGCCGTGACCCCGGTGTGGCGAAACGAGATGAGACGAAGTGCCATGGCCAAGCCCTGAGAGCGGCGTTCTAACAAATGGAACCGGGGCGAACAACACGCGGATCCGTGCCTGTCCAAGAGATTGCACGATTCTCGCTGCATCCCTATCGTGGCACCTGATGTTTTTCGACCAAACCCCTGAAACAAGGCGGAAAAGCGATGTCCTCGACCCGCGTGATCAAGGCCAATGGGATCGACCTCTTCATCCGCGAGGCCGGCCAGGGGCCGCTGGTGGTGCTGTGCCATGGCTGGCCTGAACTCTCCTATTCCTGGCGGCACCAGATCCCGGCGCTGGCGGCCGCCGGCTTCCACGTCGTGGCCCCCGATATGCGCGGCTACGGCCACAGCGCCGCCCCGACCGACGTCGCCGCCTACTCGATCTTCGATACCGTCGGCGACGTCGTTGGCCTCGTCCAGGCCCTCGGCGAAACCAGGGCGATGGTGGTCGGCCACGACTGGGGCGCGCCGGTGGCCTGGCACGCGGCGCTGTTTCGCCCGGATATCTTCACCGCCGTCGCAGGCCTGAGCGTCCCGCCGCCGTTCCGCGGGCGCGGCAAGCCGCTCGAGCTGCTGCGGCTGGGCGGCGTCACCAATTTCTACTGGCAGTACTTCCAGGCGCCCGGCGTTGCCGAGGCCGAGCTCGAGCGCGACGTTGCCCGCACCATGCGCATCGTGCTTGGCGGACGCGGCCTTGCCGATCCCAGCGCGGCGATGTTCGTGCCGGAGGGGAAGGGATTCCTCAGTCACGGATCCGGCGAGGAGCCGTTGCCCGCCTGGCTCAGCGAGGCCGATCTCGCCTATTTCACCGAGTCGTTCCGCAACTCCGGTTTCCGCGGCGGGCTGAACTGGTATCGCAACCTCGACCGCAATTGGGAGCTGACCGCGCCCTGGCAGGACGCCCAGATCCATCAGCCTTCGCTCTTCATCGCCGGCTCGAAAGACGCCGTCATCACCGGCCTGATCGGCGCCAAGCGCGTCAACGAGCTGGAGCGCGTGCTGCCGAATCTCGCGCGAAAGCTGATCATCGACGGCGCGGGCCATTGGGTGCAGCAGGAGCGGCCCGACGAGGTCAATGCCGCGCTGGTCAGCTTTCTGCGTGAAGCGTCGCCACACTGAATGAGGCGGCAACGCGCAAGCGGCGATCAGTACAGGCCGCGGCCGGTCAGAATGCTGCGAGCTTCGGATGCGCCGTCATCGGAACCGGCAGGACCGCCATCGCGCGCATAGCGGCCGTCTTCGTCATAGGAGACCTGGCGGGCATTCTGGAGCGCCCGGCCCCGGCTGCGGCTCGAGGCCGACATTTCCGAGGTCGCGTTGATCGAGGCGACGTCGACTGAGGTGTTGCCGAGGCTGTACGGCCGCCCTTCCGGCATAGGAACCTCGCCGCGGATGGCACCGCGGCTCGACGAGGGCAGCTCAGGCACGAAAGGCCGCGCCGAGGCGACCCGGACCATCGAGGGCGACGGCGCCGGAACGCCGGTGCGCAGGGTCGCGATCAACTGCCGGTCGTCGGAGCCTTCGAGCGGCGCCCGGCCGACATATTCGACCCGGACCCTGGCGACACCATTGCCTTTGAATTCAAGGAGTTCGGCGGCCTTGTTCGAGACGTCGATGAGGCGGTTGCCATGATAGGGCCCGCGGTCATTGACGCGGACGATCAGCGACTTGCCGTTCGACAGATTGGTCACCCGCGCATAGGACGGCATCGGCAGGGTCGGATGGGCCGCGGTCAGCGAACCCATGTCGAAGACTTCGCCGTTGGCGGTCTGGCGGCCATGGAAATCGTCGCCGTACCAGGACGCCATGCCCTCGGCGCGGTAGTTGACGTCCTCCTCCGGCACGTAGGTCCGGCCTGCCACCACATAGGGCTTGCCGACGCGATAGGTGCCACCGCCCTTGGGCACGGGATCGCCCCAGGCCACGACGCGCGGGCTGGAGGACACGCCATATTTGGGATCGACCCGGCTGGCGAATTTGTTGGACGAGGCGCAATTGGCGAGCGCGAGGCAGGCCGAGACGACCGCAACGCGTCGCGCAGCCCGAACCACCGAATCTGACCGTCGGATCCCCATTCGCCCCAAATACCATTTCGCCGGAGGCGGCACTAACCCGCTTGCTTGCTGGGAGCGCCCTCCGGGCCGCGAACTCCAAGGCGGCCCACCACCGTCTCAGAGGCGGTAACGATAACGCAACCCGAACACGGCGGAAATGGGGAGCCCTCGGCGTTCGTGTCGGGATGGTAAACAGGACGTTCGGTATTCTCCGTTGATCTACGGGGCGCGAGGGCTTCGGGATCGCCTCCTCTGTGCCAGACCTGCACAAGCTGTTGCGCCAAAACCTCACTCCACTCCCGATATCGCCGGCTTCACCGGAATTCTTTTGACTGTGCAAGGCCGCCCGCGTTCTCTCGGTCGCAGGGGCGGATTGGAATTTAACGATGATCGAGACGGTTTCGGCACTGATGGGTCTGCTAAGCGCGGGGATCTTCCTGGCCCATGCGTTTGAAGGCTACCGCACGAGGGCCTGAGGCGCTCGCGCGGGCGACATTGCATCACTCTTCAAGGCGGCACGTTCGGACAATTTTAATCAATCCGACCGAGCATCGAGAACGAGAGCAGCAGGTGTCCCATGCGCAAACATGACCTCGTATCCGACGGCTTTCTGGCTTTGACCGCAGGCGGCATCGTCCTGCTCTGCTCGAGCCTCGTGGCTCTGGCCTTCGGCTAATCCTCAACCTCCGTTTCAATGTTTCGGACCGCCGCGCTACTGCGACGCAGCAACGGGCAACCGCTTCGGGATTGTGCTGCTCCCGTTTAGTTGATTGAATTTCGCGTTCGGTGCCTCGACTCATTCCAGAGAGGCAACACCAACGAAGGCGACGCACATGCTTGCCGAGAAGTTCTTCCTGGTCCTGGAATCGCTGATCCGCAGCGACCGGACCTATCCCAATGGAAGCCCCCGGGTCATCAGCACCTCACCGCACGTCCCGGTGACGCTGCCGACTCGGAAATAACCTGGCGCTTCAGCGCAGCCCCAGGGGCGAGCGACGATAGAGACTGTCGCGCGCTTCGGAGAGGCAGACATAGCTGCCATCAAATCCCTGGGCATAGAGCTTCTGGCCCTTGCGGTAGTAGACGCCCTTCTTGAAATCCAGCCATACCACCTTGTCGCCGGGACAATGGCGCTGGGCCTGGTCCTCATAGCGGAACGGTGTCAGCGGTGTCGCCGAAACCTCCGTGGCCAAGCCCCCAAGGAGCATCGCAAGGATCATCGCACTCACGAGCGCGACGTGACCGAGCCTTTTCCTGTCCCGCACCACCGTCCGCCTCTCCCGATCCCCGGCCAAGCCGCACGATAGCATGAGACCTTACGGCCCAAACAGCGCGCAGCGGCGGGGCGTCTTCCACCTGCCAACGCGGCGGGGTACATGAGGACGGGATCATCCAGATGCGTGGACGCCAGATGTCGGCAGAGCCTGAAACCACCGGACCCCGGCCGCCCTCGCCGCGGCTCGGCCTGCTGCCGATGATCATCTTCGGTTCGCGCTGGCTGCAGCTGCCGCTCTATCTCGGGCTGATCGTGGCGCAGTGCGTCTACATCGTGCTGTTCCTGAAGGAGCTCTGGCACCTCGCATCGCACGCGCTCGAACTCAGCGAGCAGGAAATCATGATGAGCGTGCTGGCGCTGATCGACGTCGTGATGATCTCCAATTTGCTGGTCATGGTGATCGTCGGCGGCTATGAGACCTTCGTCTCGCGGCTCGACCTTCAAGGCCATCCCGACGAGCCGGAATGGCTCGGCCACGTCAACGCCAGCGTGCTCAAGATCAAGCTCGCGATGGCGATCATCGGCATCTCCTCGATCGCGCTGCTGCGCACCTTCATCGAGGCCGGCAATCTCGGCTCGAGCCGCGCCAGCCTCACCGAGAGCGGCGTGATGTGGCAGGTGCTGATCCACATTACTTTCGTCGCGTCGGCGATCGGGATCGCCTTCGTCGATAGGTTCAGCGACGCAACGACGCGCAAGCCCGCCGACTGAGCGTGTCCAAACTAACCGGCTTGGCGTGACGCGGCCTCGAGCTGCGCAAGCGCCTGGTGCTGACACTCCTGCAGCTTTTGCGCGACCTGCTCGCGCGAAATGCCCTTGGCGGCGAGATCGCTCGACACCTTGCCCAGGGTCTCGTCCATCGTCTGGCTCGCCAGATTGTCCGTGACCAGCGCCGTCGCGTAAGCCGCCGCGTCATCGCCGCTGAGTCCGAGCTGGCTGGCGGCCCAGAGCCCGAGCATCTTGTTGCACCGGGCCGCGGCCTTGAACATGAGCTCCTCGTCATGGGCGAATTTGGCCTCGAAGCCCTGCTCGCGCTTGTCGAACGTGGTCATGGTCAGCTCCATTTGCTTCATCGCTGATGGATCCGGACTGGAACCTTCCGGCCGAAGTCCGGCGGCGTCAAGCCGCCCGTGGGCGGCCAAGGGACCGCAGCGGTCAGCTCCGCACCAGCATGATCCGCCAGACCTCACATTTACGATTTATTAACCAGACTCACGCAGGCATGGAATCCGGGAAATCGAGAGCCGATGCATGAACAGAGAGCTTCGGGAATTTCGACGGCTTGAGCGCGTATGCCTGGAGCAGGCGGCGCTGTCGACCTTGGACCTCACGCGATCAGGGCTGCTGAAGGTAGCCGACGACTGCCGCTTGGCGGCCGAAGCGATCGAGGCGGTGCCCCCGCCCCGCGGTGTCATTGCTGTTGCCGTCGAAGCACTCAAGGTCGTGCTGACGCAGGGGCGTCCCCGCCCGCACTGAACCGACGTCGTGCGACAGCGCCGCACGAGCCCGAGCGCGCAGCGTCTCTGGTGTCGAGCCTACGCCTTGGCCTTGTTGGCCGCTTCGCGCGCCAGCCGCTCGGCCCTCAACCGCTCGCGATTGGCGTAAAACGCCTTCTGTGCCGCCTCGTGGTCGCGGATGGCCTGTTCCGCCTCGATCCGGCGTGCGGCATCGCGCGCCTGGCGCTGTTCGGGTGTCAGGGGTTTGCGTCGGAACGAAGTGTCTTCAGTCATGGCGCGATAACGCGCCGGTGAGGCAAAGGTTCCGCCTGGCGGTCGCAGGCCGCCTCGCTCCAACGAACGAAAACAACCCCATGCACAGTAGACGATACGTCTCGGATCAACACCTTACATCTCGATTCACCAAGGCCGTGCTGCCAACCCATTGTTGCCAAGGTCTTGCTGCCGAGGCCTCGTCAAAACCGGTTGACCTGTCGGGCAAAACAGCGGCATAATGCGATTATTCCGAAATCGAGCGTAAAGCGCCGTCCCCGCCTGCACGCCCCGGGATGGACCGCGACCGCGGTTGTGATTTAACGCGCCGCGGCGGCTCTGGTAGCTATGGGCTCCGCAGGAGCCATGTCCCAGACCCGCCATTGGCTTTTGCCCTCAAGACCTGTCGGCCTGTCCGTGAGGGCGTCATAGCTGGAGATTCAAGATGCGCACCGCAGCCCTCGCCCTTTTGATCCTCGCTGGATCTCTTTCTGCCGCGCATGCAGACCGCGACTATCCCTGGTGTGTCGTTGGCGACGATCTCGGCTGGCCCGGCGAGTGCATGTACGAAACCCGCGAGCAATGCCTGGCTTCGGCATCCGGCCGATGGAACACGATGTGCGACATCAATCCGCGGGTGAGGTTCAAGCAGCAGCAGGTCCCGCAACCCGGGGCGAAGAAATCGCAGGAGCGGCGCTGGTAGCGCTGGCCTGCGGCGCGTCTCGCCTGTCTATCCTGATCATCGCGCGCCGCGCCGACATCGTTAACAGCACTTGCCGGGGGGGGGTCCGTTACCCGTTTCAGTGAAACCTGTCCCGCGGCCGCTCCGTCGGCCCCTGCGGACCTCTGGGGGCGGTCGCCGCCCTTATTTCGTCACCCGTGACGCGGCAATCGCTGTTCCTGTCAAACCGCATGATGAATGCGCTCGGCTTGTCGACGAACTCCCTGCGCGAGACCTTGCCGTCCTGGTTCTCGTCGAAATATCCGAAATCGGCATCGGCCAGCGCCGCATCGGCCTTTTGCACCGTCGCGAATTCGCTTTTGTCGAGCGTCCCGTTATGATTGCGGTCCGCCAGGGTGAATATGCGGTCCGCGAAGGCCTTCCATTCGTCGCACGTGAAGATGCCGTCGCGATTGGCGTCCCATGTCGGCGGTCCGCTTCTGAGCAGGCCGTCCTGCTCCGGTGGCGGAGCGGATTGGGCGAGAGCGAAAGGTCCGTCCGTCAAAAACAAACCGACAGCCCAGCAAAGGGCCATGACAGGTTTTCTGCGCGACAATGTCCGTTCCTGTTGCTTTCGTTGGACTAACATCGCGGATCAATTGCCCGGCCCGACATAGCAAATCCATATCGTTTATCGACCATCTCGATAGCAAGAACGTAAACTGAGATCCTTCCTGGACTCCGACTCCAAGCTGATCTTGGCCGCGCCGGCTTTATGCCGCGCCTATGCGATCGTTGACCGCCTCTCCTCGAATTCATACCCGCCTAGCGACGATATTGGGTTCGGGTTCGCCGGTACGAGTCTTGCTTAGAAATCCGGACGATCTCATGAGGCAATTGCGAGTGATGATCCGGCTTCTGGCGATAGCTCTTGGCGCTGCCGTGGCACTTGGTGCCCTCGCGGTTCCGACCCGTGCGGAAAGCCCCGACATCTCAAATCGGCGCGCCGAGCAACGACGGACATTCAGCGACGCCGAAATCCAGGATGGCTTCTTAAAGATCGCGCTGGATGCCGAGCTGCAACTCGGGGCGCGGACCCATCGCATCCGCAAGTTCGACGAACCGGTCCGGATCTTTGTCGACGGCAACGTCTCGCCGCAGCGGACTGCAGCGCTCGACGCCGTCGTAAGGGACATCCGCGCGCGCATCGATCATCTGGATGTTGCAGTGACCGACAATCGCAGCGCAGCCAATTTCGTAGTGACGCTGATCACTGCTCGTCAATTGCTGCCGACCATTCGCGCACGGTTCGGCAGCGAGAAGGCCCGGCAGATCGAGCATTCCCTCAATCCGCAATGCCTGTCGGGCATCGCCAAGGACGGCGCCTACCGGATCAGGCGCGCCGAGGTGATCCTGCCGGTCGATGCCGGCGAGTTCACCTTCTATGATTGTGCCTACGAAGAATTGCTGCAGGCCCTGGGTGCGATCAACGACGATCGCTCGGTCCCCTGGACCATGTTCAATGACGATGTCCAGATGGGCTTCTTCGACATCTACGACCAATACCTGCTCAACATCCTCTACGATCCGCGGATCCGGCCGGGCATGACCAGGAAGGAGGTCGAAAGCCTCCTCCCCATCGTCCTGCAGGCGGCGCGTGACGTCGTGAGCCGCAACAACCGCCGCGATCAAGCCAGCGCGCCCGCGCTCACGCACTCGGATTGAGGGCGAGCGATCGCTTCAGGCCATCCTAGAGTGACGCACCAGCGAGATCACCGCTTCGGCGAGGTCGTCTTCGCTGAGGACGAAGAATACTCCGTGATCGCGAAGTCGGTCTTCTGCGGCTGGCGCGTTTGATGCGCAACGACGACCTGCCGGTTCTGGCTGTATTTCGACGGCGCGCTGGCCGACGCGCCGGCCGAAGCGGGTTGGGCCAGCAACAACGTCGTAAATCCGGTCGCGACACCAACGAGAGCAAGAGTCCTGGACATCGGCACCCTCCATCTGATGCGAGACAACTCGGACGGACGAGGTTTTGGGCATTTCCAACGACGACTCTATCCGGCGTCTTGTTGTCCCCTGAGATTCCAATGCTGATCCCAATTTTCGGCGCAGGCAAGATTATTCGGCAACTGCCGCATCAATGTGCAATTTTCGGATGGACCAAAGCGAAGGCAGCAGCCGTGCGGACCGGGCGCGCGCATGCATTCCTTGAAGAAACGATCCTCCCGGCCGCGTCTGCGATTGGGATTGCCTTCCGAGCGTAGTCGCTGAAGTCCCTCGGGGTCAGTTCGCCGCCGGACCGCGCCACATCGGAGATTTCGGTCCGCCGTAGTAGCGCATCGGTCCAAGAGAACTGGGCTCCTGCGCAGCAAGACGCGCAGTCGCGGTCGGCGCGTGATGATGGGCGTGCCGGTGCCGATGGCCATGCTTGGCCTGCGCCGAGCCGGCGGTGCCGACCATCAGCAGCGCACCAAAAAGCAAAGCGATTGCGAACCTCACCGTTGCTCTGATCGCGAACCCTGGTCGGGTGATCGAACTCATTGGCTCGGCCACATCGGATATTTGGGTCCTCCGTAGTAGCGCATCTGATGGGTACCAGACGTGTCTCCGGTCGCCGCGCCAAGATCGCTCACGCAGCCGGCAAGGCACGCGCCGAGCCATGCGAGAGCGATCATCGCCGCAATCTTCCGACCTAGCCTCGTGTCGGTCATGTTGTCCCCCTCCTCCAACGGTCTCAGTACTTCGCCACCACCGGGCCTCCGAACTTGTAGTCGAGGCCGAGCGTCACGAGCGAATATGTGTTGGCGACGTTGTAAGCCAGCACACCGTTGGTCGGTGCATCGCGACGGAATGTGCCGAGATCGAGGTAGGTGTATTCGAACTTCCCGATCAGGTTTTCGGTGATCGCATAGGCGATGCCGCCGCCTGCGGCGAGGCCGCTGCGTGTCGTCTTGAACGTGTCGACGCCGACGCCTGGATTGGTATTGGTATGCGTCAGCGCGCCGTAGCCCCAGCCGCCGGTGAAGAACAGCAGCAGCCGATCGACCGCGATACCACCGCGCGCACGAACCGTGCCGCCCCAACGCAGCTTGGTCGAGTCATCCCAACCGAGGGCAAAATTGTCGCCACCCTTGATGTCCGCCCCGAAGCCAGTGGCTTCGACGCCGAACACGATGTTGCCGGACTGCCAGTTGTAGCCGATCTCGCCACCGCCGAGGGCGCCCGTGGAATCGTAGTTGGCGGTGAAGTTCGCGAAGCCCGCCGGACCGGTTGCGTTGTTCAGATTATGGTTGCCGAGGCCATATCCGCCGAATACGCCGAGATAGAAACCGCTCCAGTCATAGGCTGGCGTCGCCATCGCCGGCGCCTTGCCGTAGATCGGAAGATCGGCCGCATAGACCGGCGATGCGAGACCAAGCGCGCAGAGCGAGGCCGTGGTGAGAAGAAACCGCTTCATTTTGAAAACCCCTGTCGAATGGTCCTGATGAAAGCGCGGCGATCCAGGCCGCGCCGCTTTGCCGCGCATCAGAAGTGAATGATGATGTCCGCCGAGCCGATGAGGGCGTTCTTGCGGTTCGCCGGGATACCGAGGTTCGAGTTGCCGTTGAACGCAAACGCATCCAGCGCCCTGTAGAACGAAACCTCAGGCCGAATCTCGATCTGGGGCGAGAACCAGTGCTGCCAGCCGATGCCGGTCTCGACGTAACGGGTCTTGGTGCCGGTACGTTGGCCCTGCTTGTCGTCAAACCACTCCAAACGGTAGGAGATGTTATCGAGCGGCGTTGCCTTGTAGTTCAGGTACATCAGGTAAGTCTGCCAGGAGGCATTGCAGGTGAGTGCATCCGCGTTCTTGCAAAACGCCTGGCCGGGCGCGTTGAACGGCATGATATTCGCCGAGAACGGCGTGCCCGCACCCGCAGCATTGATGGCCTGCACAACGGCATTGTTCAGGTTCGGTACGCCGCTCTGATGCCCGTTATAGCTCTCGAACGAGACGTGCCACTGGTCGTTGAACTTGTGGTAGTAGGTCAGTCCGTACCACTGCAGATTGTTGTAGCCCCAGACGCCGTTGTTGATGCCGTCTGCGACGATGTTGATGCTGTCGTTGCCGCTGTCGGTCGTATAGCGGACGCCGGCGGTGATGCTCGGTCTTGCACCTGGATCTTTCAGGAATGTGGTGCCGGGATAAAGCGGGTTCGGATTGGTATTCGCGATCCTCGCACCCCACTGCCAGGGCATCGCCTCGGTGCCGATCGTCGAACCCAACTGGATAATCAGGTTTTTCGTCGCCGCCAGCGTCGCCTGGACACCCGTGTTGGTATAGTTGTCGAACGTATAGGTCATCGAATGCGAGTACATGTAGTTGTTCGGCGCGAGCTGCGCTTCGATGTCCGGAATCGAGATGAACCGTCCGAAGCGGATGTTCAGACCTTCCGCGACCTGCGGAATGAAGACTTCGCCGTAGGCCATCGGCATGTCATAGCCGTAGTTCCTGTTCTGCTGGAGCAGCTGGTTGCTCCACAGGCCGTAGGCCGTGGTGTAGCGATAGTTCTCGCCATAGATCGGCGCGATGCGGAAACCCCAATCTACATGGTCCTTTTGGACCGTGTCGGGCAGGCGCTCGATGTAGACAACCGCCTGATCAAGCTGAACCGTGTTGGGATTGTAGCTGTAGGCGGCAGGGGCATTGCCGCCACGGACGGTGTTGCTGCTGAGGTTGCCGCCCGGATCGATCCAGCCGTACACCTGGATATGGGCGTCGTTCATCCACGATCCGAGGGTGGTGTTGGAAAGCGCACTCATCAACGGGCTGTCGACCGAACTCGGCCGCGTCACGCCGAGGTTGGTCGTGCCGCCATAGGGCCACTCCGTGAAGGGCATCGGCGGCGTGCTTTGCGGCGTCGTCGGCCATTCGGCGCGGCGTGACGGCGGCGCCTTCGGATCGGCGGGCGCGGCGTCGTGATTCCACTCGAGCCGATAGTAGTTGATGAAGCGCGTGAAGAAGTCGGTGCCGAGATAGCTGTCGAGACACGAATACTTCTTGTACGGATCGCAGAACGTCTGCCCCACCGGCGGAAGCGTGTCCGCCGCATTGGCAGCGCCGCCCATCCCCATCATCGCAACGAGCGATGCGCCTGCCAAAAGATAGTTTCTCATCATATTGCCCCAAGCGGTTGAGTACCGACGCCTTCAAGGCGTTCTTTCGGTTTCGTTAAGCTCGGTGCAATCCTTCGTGATGCGGCCAATAAAAAGCGATACGGTTTCCCACTCGGCTTCATTAAAATAAAATAGCGCAGTGACGCCACCGCGCGCCATTTGCCTGCACAAGCATCAAGTGCTCAGCCCATTTGCTCAAAGCGTCGGCGAAAAAGCGCTCTTTTGACGCTCGAACGATGTCGCAGCGCAAACCTTTCCTGCAAGCTGTGTCATTTTCGTCATACTTCGCTCGCTGCAGTGCCAGACTTGGTCGCAACAATCGTGGCGCAACGCGCCTACGCTATTTTTTTGCTACGTGAGCGCGCCGGATTGTTGATCGAAGATATATGTCGGGAGTCGCTATGCTGATCGTACAAGCAATCTGCTTCGCGAGGTTCGACCATGGAAGCCGTGACTCGTGCCGCGCGCATCAACGGCAAGGCGTCTCGGAAACGAAACGAAATCGAGTTCGATCTCACTTTCCTGCCAGAGAACCTGACGCAACAGTGCCGCAGCCTGATCGAATCGTATCACGAGGTGCACGGCTTCGCGTCGCTGCCGAACATGCTTTGGCAATTTCGCATGGGCCCGCTGATCGAACGTCACGGAGAGCTTCGGCATCTGCTCCGCAAAGCCTCGACCACCCGCAGTGCCAAGAAAGCCAATGAAGGCTTCGTGCAGATCGCAACGACGATACTCTCGCTGGAAATACTCGCCAGCAGCTTTGCCGGATGGAGAGCGATCTATCCCGAGGCCGGAGAGACGGCTCTCGATATCCTGCAGCAGAGCGCGCACGGACCGCACATGCCGCTGATGGAATTCTATCTCTATCCGCCCAAGCAGATCAGCGCCGCCGCGGTCGCCGCGCTGGCAGTTCCGCAAAGCCGCCTGGCCGACGAAGTCGGCCTCTACCGTGCGTCCAAGCCGGAACTGCTCGGCGCAAAGCGCGCCCTCCAATATGCGAGCATGCTTCGAGAGGGGCACGAAGCTGTATCCTCCGGGCCGGCCACGCCGGCCAGAGGCTAATCAACTCTCCCCATCGCAAATCCATAGGCTGCTCCCGACGCGCGCGGGACTTGCGGCAAATTCCGTAGTTTTCCGGAGCCGTTTGACTATTACTTTTATATTTCTGCGTGGGCACAGCAGCATAGATTTTCTACGCAGTTTTGGAACATCGTTGAGTCGCTGGGTAGTTGACGACATTGAAGCTGGATCTGCATCGTGACGTTTAGCGACTTTGGGGCGAACATCCCATCGGCGGATGCCGATCGGGGGACCATTGTCATCGACGTCCGACCACGTCCCGCTTGCAGACTGACCTGACCGGCAGTCAGGTCTCGATGTCGCCCAGCGAAGGCGCATACGTATTTTGATCTTTCATCTGCATCTAAGCCGCATGTTTTCAATGGCGATCATGCGGCCGAACCGAATCGAACTGGGACGGACCGGAGCGACCACCTTGCGGGAGTTCGCTCCACACAGCTTCGTGCGACGTACCGTTGTTCCGCTCCTGCTGTCGCTCCTCAGCATAGGGCTGGTTACCGCTGCCCTGCTCGCGGTCGACGTCAACGTTGCCACCATGCTGGTACCGCTCGCGTATCTGATTCCCGTCATGTTGGCGGCAACCAGATGGGGCATCTGGCCGGCCATCCTGGCATCGGTTGCAGGCATGGCCGCGGCCGACTGGTTCTTCTTCGCGCCGATCTACAGCTTTCGCGTGGATGACCCATCGGAAGCGGTCGATCTGCTGCTGTTCCTCATCGTCTCGCTGGTCAGCAGCAATCTGGCGTCAAGGCTGCGCAAGGAAACCGAGACGCTGCGCCAGCGCGAGCAGGAGATGCATGCGCTCTATGAGTTCTCCCGCAGATTGGCAGCTTGCTTCACGATTGCCGATCTGGTCGCCGCGATACAGCGGCACCTCGAGCTCGCCTTCGGGCATCCCGCGACCTTTTTTGTGGCGACTGCCGATGGTCATTTCGAGCCTTCGGAGGCGCGATTCGCACCGCCCGATGTGCAGACCACCGCCGCGGCGATGAATGCGGGCGTCGGTCCGCTCGCCCGCACGATCGTCGATGAGCGGCGCAGGGAAATCTGGCTGCTCCGCGCAATCTCGTCCGACGGTTCGGTGCACGGCGTTATCGCCATCAATATCGGCATCGGCTCTCAGCAGACGATCGAGGCGAGAACCATGCGGATCGAGGCTGTCCTCGACGAGACTGCGTTGGCGCTGCAGCGGCTCGACATCGGCAAGGCCATGGAAAGCGCCAGGCTGCACCTGCAGGCGCAGCTGTTGCGCGATGCCTTCCATGGCACGCTTTCGCACGAACTGTGTTCGCCGCTCGCCGCAATCAAAGGCTCGGCCAGCGTGCTCGAGTCCGTTCCGGCCGTGCGCGAGGACGCGCGCACGCGTGCCCTGGTCGACGCCATCTCCGAGGAGACGGCGCAACTCGATGGCTACATCCAGAACCTGTTGAGCGCAACGCGCGTCACTGCCGGCGGCCTCAGCCCGCGCCTCGAATGGGCCGACCCAAGGGACATCGTCAACGGTGCCATCAAGCAGCGCGGGCGCCGGCTTGCCGCACATCGGATCGAGACAGCGTTCGCCGACGAGCTGCCGTTGATCCACGTCGATTCCGGCCTGGTCGAGGAAGCCTGCGGTCAGATCCTCGAGAACGCCGCCAAATACTCGCCCTCCGGCTCGATTATCGCCATCGAAGTACGATCCGAACCGGGGCACGTGGTGGTGCAGGTCTGCGACCAGGGTGTCGGCATCACGCCCGACGAGCAGCAGAAGCTTGGCCACCGATCGTTCCGCAGCGCACGGCACCAAACTTCCGTTCCAGGCTCCGGTCTTGGTTTCTGGATCGCGACGACCTTCGTCCAAGCCAATGGAGGCACCCTTTCGGTTCAAAGCCGGGGGGCCGGACAAGGCACAACGGTGTCGATCTCGCTGCCCGCATCAGCATCGTCCACCTGCGAACTGACGGCCTCTGCCAATGAGTAAGCCCGCGAACGTTGTTTTGCTGATCGACGACGAGCCGAAGATTAGGCGCTTCCTGCGTGCGGGCTTCGAGCTCAACGGCTTCGTGGTGCTGGAGGCGGAAAACGCAGCGGAGGCTCTCAAGATTGCGACATTCAGTCCGCCGGATCTGATTGTTCTTGATCTGAACCTGCCGGACCTTCACGGCGCAGAGGTTCTCGAACGCATTCGGGCGTGGTCGAACGTACCGATTATCATCCTGTCCGTCGCTGCAGGAGAGGACGACAAGGTTCGTCTGCTTCAGGCCGGCGCCGATGACTATGTGGTCAAGCCGTTCGGCATGGCCGAGCTGCTCGCGCGCAGCGAGGCAGCACTGCGTCGGTACTTCAAATCGGCGACGGAGAATCCCGTCGTCGTCGCAGGCCCGCTCTCGGTCGACCTCGTGACCCGAACCGTCTCCCTGAACAAGACCCTGGTTCGACTGACGCGCAAAGAGTATCGGCTCCTGCACGTATTGGCCATGCATGTCGGGCTCGTCGTCACGCATGACCAGCTTCTCAAGGAGATCTGGAGCGGCAATCAGCGCGACAACATCCAGTACCTGCGCATTCTCGTGCGCAAGCTTCGCCAGAAGATCGAGACCGATCCGAATCAGCCGCGCCTGCTGATAACGGAATCCGGGGTGGGCTACCGGCTTCAGAACCGGTTCGACGCCGTGCCCGTCGCCGATCGGGTGAGCTGATGCTTCGTCCCTGCCCGCGCCGCTGCTTCTACCTGGTCGTCTCCTGGAGCGGCAATGTGCAAGACGGCTGGTTCTGGGAAATCCGCCGCAAGCGCAAGCCGATGGGCGTCAGGCTCAGGGAGTCCAACTTTCCCTCGCACCACGCCGCCTATCAGGCAGGCCGGATTGCGCTCGAGGACTTCCTCAACGGTCTCGTCATCGAGCGCGCCTCACGCGCGGCCGTCTGATCGCCCTTCCGCTTCACTCAGGTAAACCGCACGGGTAGAGCGCTCGTGCACAGCACGAACTCGCGCCCGTAAATAAATAATATATTTTTTTGCGCGAACCGCTTACCTTGCACAAGAAAGGGGCGGACGCGGTGGACTTGCTCATTCAGAAATTCAACTTTTTCGGTTTCGACGTTCAGTACTGGATGCTTGCCGGTGCAGTCGTTGTCGCAATTTTCATCATCTTCGTCTGGCGCACGGGCGATCGAACGTGATCGTTGCCGCGCACGCGAAAGCCGATAAACAACGGCGCAAACGCGAAGTGACTGGCCTGCAGTGCATGGCCAAGCCGTTCCGTCTCTTCATCCAGAAAAACCCTCGCGCTCCGGCGAAAGATATTTTCTCTTAATTGTTTGCGGCACTTTGCGATGTCGCGAGCGCGCAACGAGCGCTCAAAAAGCAGCCTCTTTGCGGTTTCAAAGCCGTTTCTACATCGCGGAATCCTCCTGCTCTCCATAAGATCGTCATCGACAACGGATTGGCCAGACGGCCATGCAGGGGGCTTGAATGTACGCTAGACTGAAATCCGCACTCGTCGCGGGAATGTTGCTGGGGCTTGGTACTACCGTCACGGCGAATGCTGCGGACCTGCCGCTCAAGGCGCGACCGATGCCGGCGGTGTCTCTCTACAACTGGACCGGCTGTTACCTCGGCGCCAATGTCGGCGGCGGGTGGACGCGGCTGGATACCCAGCGCATCTCTGACGCCACCGGCGCCGCGGCGCCCGCAAATTACGGCCGCGAAAACGACAGCGGCTTCATCGGCGGCGGACAAGTCGGCTGCGACTTCCAGACCGGCAATCTGGTCTTCGGCTTCGGCGGCAGCTTCGATTTCGGCAACATCAAGGGCCGGCACGCCTTGACGGACTTCCCCACCTTCTCGGAAGCGAACAACCTGAAGGAGATCTACACCGCGACCGGCCGCATCGGCTATCTCTGGGCGCCGCAATTCCTCGGCTATCTCAAGGGCGGCGCGGCGTATATCAAGAATCGCAATCAGGTCTTCGCGCCAGGCGGCGGCTTGTTCGAGTCCGCGAGCTTCTACCAGCCTGGCATTACGGCCGGCATCGGTGCCGAGTGGATGTTCGCACCGAACTGGTCGGTGTTCGCCGAGTATGACTACATGTGGTTCCACGATGACAACGCGCAATCCTTCACCCTGCCCGACGGCGGCGCAGGCGAAGTCATCGGCTCCCAGCAGCGCGTTCAGACCGTCTTGGTGGGCGTGAACTACAAGCTGCATTGGGACGGCCCGGTCGTCGCCAAATACTGAATTCCACCTCGACTATCTCTGCAAACCTCCAGACTCCTTAGCCCCGGTCCGTCCGGGGCTTTTTTTGTTTGCGGCTAATCCTGCGAAAGGCGGACAATCCGAAATGCAATTTGCACGTCGAGAAATTTGAATTGATCGCAGCGCAGGCAAAGGCGGTGTGCAGTGGACCGGCTTTTGTTCAATCGCGCGTTGGCGCTCATTCGGCGCTATCATTTGTGTATTAATTCTCCCCGTTTCCTGCATCGAAAACAGATAAACGCGCCGTTAATACTGACCTGTGGCAACCCAAGCGTCGCATCACTGTAAGGTTGACGTCAGTTGGGCTTGTTAACAAGATTTCGTCCGCCCCGATGCTCCGCGTCGCAGACTTCGTGCAGCGATCCAGCAGGTCCGAGGGCGGACATCCGAAGCGTGTGGAACGGGGCTATGTGATGGCATTTCGCGTCAAGCATGCCGGGATGACGGCCGGCATTGCAGCGGTGGCCGCCATCGCCTGCGGCGCCTGGCTGCTGACACACACCGGCGAGTTGCGCTCCGCCAAGGCGGCGGCACCAGCGGCCGCGCCGAGCGACGTCGATGTCGCGCAGCAGACCGTCGACATCAGCGAGAAGCAGGCCGGCGGTTTCAAGATCGAGCCGGCGGAATCGCGCAACTTCCGCGTCGTGAAGAATGCGGTCGGCTCGATCGACTTCAACCAGAACATGCTGGTCCAGGCGTTCACGACCAACCCGGGGAAGATCGTCGATGTTGTCCTCAACGTCGGCGATACCGTCACCAAGGGACAGACCCTGTTCACGATCGACAGTCCGGACCTGCTGCAGTCTGAATCCTCGCTGCTGGCGGCGGCCGGCGTGCTGGAGCTGCAGACCCGGACGCTAAATCGCGTGAAGCAGCTTCTGAAGACGGGCGGCGGCGCGCAGAAAGACGTCGACCAGGCGACCTCAGACCAGCAGACCGCGGAAGGCAATTACAAGGCCGGTCGCGACGCCGTGCGCATCTTCGGAAAGACCGACGAGGAGATCGACCGCATCCTCGCCGATCGCAAGCTCGATTCGATCCTGCGCGTGCCGAGTCCGATCTCGGGCCAGATCGTGGCCCGCAGCGCGGCCCCCGGCCTCTATGTCCAGCCCGGGAACGCGCCCGCGCCTTACACCCTCGCCGATCTCTCCACCATGTGGATGATCGCCAACGTGATCGAGACCGACGCTCCCGCCTACCGTCTCGGCCAGCCGGTTGCCGTCACGGTGCCGGCCTATCCGGACGAGGTGTTTCGCGGCACGGTGACGACGCTCGGGGTCAATATCGATCCCGGCACGCACCGCCAGCTGGTTCGTTCCGTGATCGAAGACCCGAGCCACAAGCTGCGCGCCGGCATGCTGGCCAGCTTCTCGATCGAGATCGACGGACCGAAAGCTTCGGTTGCGGTCCCCGCTGATGCCATCGTCCGCGAAGGTGACGGATCCATGACAGTTTGGGTCACGACCGACCGTCGTCGCTTCAAGCGGCGCACCGTGAAGGTCGGGCTGGAGCAGAATGGTTGGCGTCAGATCCTCGAAGGCCTGAACCCGGGGGACCTGGTCGCTTCATCAGGCGCAATCTTCCTCAGCAACAAGTTTGCCATCGCGGCCACGGGCTGACCCGGTTGTGCATCCCGCTCTCCTGCTGCCCGCTGCAAGTGTGCCATCTTGATTAAAGGTCTTCTCCAGTTTGGCCTGACCCGAAGCGCGATCGTCGTGCTCGGCCTCATCGTGTTCTGCGCCGCGGGCCTTGTCGCCTTCAGCAAGCTGAACATCGAGGCCTATCCTAATCCGGCGCCGGTGATCCTGGAGATCACCGCGCAGGCGCCGGGGCTCTCGGCCGAGGAGATGGAGAAGTACTACACGATCCCGATGGAGGTCGGCCTCTATCCGACGCCGGGCGTGGTCAACATCCGCTCGACCTCGTTCTACGGCCTGTCCTTTGTCCGCGTCACTTTCCGCTACGGCGTCGATTACTATTTCGCGCTGACGCAGGCCGCCAACAGCATCCAGCAGAACATCCAGCTTCCCGGCAATCTCGTGCCGACGATCCAGCAGTCGAGCCTGGTCGGCGAGATCTACCGCTACCGGCTGGTCGGCCCGCCGAATTTCGGCCTGACGAACTTGCGCACCTTGCAGGACTATGTCGTTACGCGGCGCCTGATGACCATCCCCGGCGTCGTCCAGGTCAATTCCTGGGGCGGGACCACCAAGCAATTCAATGTGGACGCCGACCTCGCCAAGCTCGAATCCTACAACATCACCGTGCCCCAGCTCGTCACCGCGCTCGGCAACTCCAACGCCAATGTCGGTGGCCGCGAGATCGCGATCGGGCAGCAGTCGGTCAACATTCGCGGCATCGGCCTGATCGATTCCGGCGGCGCCGACGACGTCACCAAGGGCTACCACGTCCAGGACATCGAGAACATCGTCCTGACCCAGCAGAACGGGCTGCCTATCCAGATCAAGGACGTCGCCAAGGTCACGATCGGCTATGTGCCGCGGCTCGGCATCGCCGGCAAGGACAAGGATGACGACATCGCCGCGGCCATTGTGGTGATGGGACGGACCCAGCATACCAACGACATCATTCCGAAGGTCGAGGATGAAGTCGCCAAGATCAACAGCGACGGCACGCTGCCGCCGGGCGTAAGGATCGTGCCCTACTACGACCGCAGCGCGCTGGTCGGCGTGACCACGCACACGGTGCTGCACAATCTCGTGTTCGGCTGTCTCCTGGTGTTCGTGATCCAGTGGGTGTTCCTGGGCAATCTGCGCAGCGCGCTGATTGTTGCCGCCAATATTCCGTTTGCGCTGTTCTTCGCCATCATCATCCTGGTTCTCCAGGGCGAGGATGCGAACCTGCTGTCGCTTGGTGCAGTGGATTTCGGCATCATCGTCGATTCCGCCGTCATTATCATGGAGAACATTTTCCGCAATTTCCAGTCGAGCCCCGAAGCCCGCGCGCGAGTCCTGCAACATCTTTCCGAAGGTTATTGGGGGGCCGATCCGACCGCGCCCACGCACGGCCAGCCGTCCGGCGCGCGCTGGACCGACCGGCTCAGGATGATCTTCGTCAGCGCGCTGCAGGTCGACAAGGCCGTGTTCTTCACCGCCGCGATCACGGTGACCGCCTTCGTGCCGCTGTTCACGATGCAGGGCGTCGAAGGCCAGATCTTCGGACCGATGGCGCGCACCTACGGCTACGCGCTCGCCGGCGCGCTTCTGGCGACCTTTACCGTCACTCCGGTTCTCGCATCGCTGCTGCTGCCCGAGCACATCGAGGAGACCGAGACGGTGATCGTGCGCGGCTTGCGCAGGGCCTATACGCCCGTGCTGCACTGGGCACTCGGCCGCGTCAGGCTCGCGGTCACCGCGGGCGTCGTCTTCCTCGCCCTCTCGGCACTTGCGGCAAGCCAGCTCGGCAGCGAATTCCTGCCTGCGCTCGAGGAAGGGAATTTCTGGATCCGCGCCGCGATGCCGCCGACGATCTCGCTCGACGCGGGCACCGAGGCGACGCGCAAGATGCGCGACATCCTGCTGCGTCATCCCGAGATCATCACCGTCGTCTCGCAGCACGGCCGGCCCGACAATGGCAGCGATGCCTCCCCCTTCTCCAATGTCGAGCTGTTCGCGCCGATCAAGCCATTCGACGAATGGCCGCCCGGCCTGACCAAGGAGAAGCTGACCGAGGAGTTGCAGAAGGAGTTCGACGACGAGCTGCCCGGCATCACCTTCAACTTCTCCCAGTACATCCAGGACAACGTCGAGGAAGCGCTGTCAGGCGTGAAGGGCGCCAACTCGGTCAAGATCATCGGCCCCAACCTCGACGTGCTGGAGCAGACGGCGACCAAGGTGATGGAGGTGATGCGCGACATCAACGGCGTCGCCGATCTTGGCATCTTTCATCTGGTCGGCCAGCCCAACCTCAACATCAAGGTCAACAGAGAGAAGGCTGCGCGATATGGACTGAACACCGGCGATGTCACCACGGTGGTTCAGGCCGCGCTCGGCGGCTCCGTGGCCACCAACGTGCTGGAAGGCGATCGCACCTTCGGCGTCGCAGTGCGCCTCGATCCGAGATTCCGCAAGAACATCGACGAGATCAAGAGCCTGAAGGTCGCCTACGCGACACCGTCGGGCACCAATGCCTACATTCCCTTGAGCGAGCTTGCCAACATCTCGCTCGATACCGGCGCGCTGTTCATCTATCGCGAGAAAAGTCAGCGCTATATCCCGATCAAGTTCAGCGTGCGTGGCCGCGATCTCGGCTCCACGGTTGCGGAGGCGCAGCAGCGCGTCGCTGATGCTGTGCAGCTTCCGACCGGCTACCGCATCATCTGGTCCGGCGAGTTCGACAATCTCGAGGCGGCAAAGGCGCGTCTCATGATCGTGGTGCCGGTGACGCTGCTGCTGATCTTCGTGTTGCTCTACAGCCTGTTCAACTCGGTGCGCGACAGCCTGCTGGCGCTCGCCGGCATCCCCTTCGCGGTCGGCGGCGGCCTGATCGCGCTCTTCCTTGCCGGCCTCGATTTCAGCATCTCGGCCGCGATCGGCTTCATCTCGCTGTTTGGCGTCGCGGTGATGGACGGCATCCTCAACATCACCTATTTCCGCGAGCTGCGCGCGACCGGCATGAGCATCACCGATGCCGTCTTCAACGGCGCGGAGCAGCGCATGCGGCCGATGCTGATGACCGCGCTGTCGGCCGGCGTCGGCCTGTTTCCGGCGGCGCTGTCGCACGGCATCGGCAGCCAGGTGCAGCGGCCACTGGCCACCGTCGTGGTCGGCGGCATGTTCATCGGTCCGCTGCTGCTGCTCGTGGTGGCACCTGCCCTGCGCAAGATCTTCCTGTCGCGTGAGCCGGCGCCGTCGGAGGAGAGCAATCCGGCCGCATCGCCGCCGTCCGAAGCAGCGCCTCAGGAGGGTGGCTGAATGCGTCCCATGACCGCCACGCGCCGCCTCACCCGCGGCCTCGTAACCGGTGGCGCGAGCCTTTGGCTGGCGAGCTGTGCGGTGGGGCCAAATTTCAGCCCGCCGCCGGCCCCCGACGTCGTCAGCTACACACCAGAGAAGCTATCTTCGCCCGGCACGAGTGCCGGGGGTCCTCGCGTGCCGAAGCAGCATTTCGTCAGCGGAGAAGACGTGTCCCAGCGGTGGTGGACGGCATTTCGTTCGACGCCGCTCGACCAGCTGATCAAGATGTCAGTCGAGCACAACCCCACCCTGCAGTCGGCCGAAGCGTCGATCAGAATCGCGCAATACAACGCGTTGGCCCAACGCGGGCTTTTCTTCCCTCAGATCGGCGCAAATTACACGCCCTCCGAGCAACAAATATCCGGTGCCTCGAGTTCGGGCCCAGGTGGCCAGTCTCCATCGGTATTTTCGCTCCATACCGCGCAATTGAACGTCAGTTTCGTGCCTGACATTTGGGGTCAGAACGTCCGCGCCGTCGAGAGTCTCGATGCAATATCTGAGCAGCAACTGTTCCAGCTCGAGGCCGCCTACCTCACGCTGACTGCCAACGTCGTCACCGCGGCGATCCAGGAAGCATCACTTCGCGGCCAGATTGCCGCGATTCAGCGGGTCGTGAAGATCGAACGCGGTATCCTGGAGATCGCGAAGAACCAGTTCAACGCAGGCAGTGCCTCCCAGGTCGATGTGCTGGCGCAGGAGGCAGCACTGGCACAGTCCGAGCAGCTGCTGCCGCCGCTAGAAAAGCAGCTCGCCGTTCAGCGCGACCTCCTGACCGCGCTTGCCGGGCAATTCTCCAGTGACGAAATCCTGCAAAGGTTTACGCTCGACGGGCTGAAGCTACCCGCAAATCTGCCGGTGAGCCTGCCGAGCCGGATGGTAGGCCAGCGTCCGGACGTCAGGGCCGCCGAGGCGCTTCTGCACTCGACGAACGCCCTGGTGGGCGTGGCGATCGCAGCGCGGCTGCCCAACGTCACGATTACCGGAAATGCGGGAGCGACCGGCTTCAGCCTGGCCGAGCTGTTCACTCCAGGGAGCAGCTTCTATGTCATTGCGGCGAGCATGACGCAGCCGCTTTTCGATGGGCTGACGCTTTACCACAAGCAGAAGGCCGCCGAGGCCGCGGTCGAGCAGGCGGACGCACTCTATCGCCAGGCCGTCATCACGGCGATGCAGAACGTCGCCGACGCTCTGCGCAGCCTCCAGGCCGACGCGCGCGCCGTGCAAGCCGCGGTCAAGGCCGAACTCGCCGCCAAGGCAAGTCTCGACATCATTCAGAAGCAGCTCGTTCTCGGGCAGGTCAATCAGGTGGTCGTGCTCAATGCCCAGCAGGTCTATCTGAACGCTGCGGTCGTCCGCGTTCAGGCGCAAGCGACGCGCCTCTCGGACACCGCCGCCCTGTTCATGGCGCTCGGCGGCGGCTGGCCGGCACATTGTAAGACGACGGATTGGCGCGACTGCGTGCTGGCGGACGCCCCTGCCGCGCCCATCCAGGTAAGCGAGACCAGATAATGCGGACGCTCTGCCGGTGGATCGCCTACCAGATGACCAGCGCGCACAGCAGCGCGAGCGGCACCAGGGCCAACCCGATCGGGACCCATTTGCCCATCTCGGCCGGATTTTTCGGATACAGGAATATCTGGAAGCCGATGAATCCGCAGACTATCACGCCCAATATGAATCGAATCATGTCGGACGGCGTGTCGTAGGCCGTCCAGAAGCTCTCGTTCTGGGGGGTCGCAACACGAAAGGTGACGACGATCACCACCAGAAGGAAGAGCGTCCGCAGAACAAGACCGAGCAACCGCATTCATGTCATCCAGCGCCGGATAGAACCCTACCACAGGCTTATCGGACAGTCATCATCCGGCGCCGAAACGTGCCGCTTCCTTCGCCAGAAAGCCCGCCATGAGCTACGGAAGAGTTCCCACAGTCGCGCTTGCATTCATATTGCTGTCCGCGGTGAGCGCCGGCGCTGCGACGTCATCTCGCTGCCACATGGAGGTTCTCTCGTCTGAAGAGCTGCCCTATGCGCTGGTTGGCGACTGGCTGCTGAAAGCCACGGTGCGGATCACCTATCCGCACGGTGCGTCTGCCATCTCGACCTTCGTGAAGAGCACCCACCGGCAAACAATCCTTCGCCGGGGCGACAATTTCTGGTTCGATTGCGCGCGCCTTGGCGAACTCTGGACAACTTCACTCACACCAACCCGATAGACATACGCCTCCGGAGAGCCTGAAATGGTCAATCTGTTGCTCGGTGCCGTTCAGGTCGCGCTGCTCGCGGCCGGCGATCCAACCGTCACTCTCGGCAGCCGCCCGCCGCTCGTCGAGATACGGATGGTGTGCGACCAGAACTGCAACTGCTGGCCAACGCGCTATCGCGAACGCCGGCTCCCGCTGCTCGCCGATCGGCCCGACCTTGCCTGTCCACCGCCGGCAGAAGGCCGGCCGGCCCTCGGTCATTACAATGGTCACTACCGTACCGGCCCCGCTACCGGCGTCGGGTTTGACAGCCTCGGTGCCCGCGAATTGCCGTTCCCGTTCTGAGGCTGCCGCTCGCGTTGCAGGCGTTGCGAAGTCTCCTGCCCTCTCGGCTCGGGCTCAGGGCCGAAGAGCGCCGCCGCCTCGTCTGGTTAGAGTTTCGCGCTTTGCCCTCGACGGACGTTCGCTACGACTTGAATGCTTGGCCGCTAACTGCCCGTGGCGAACGCCCTACTTCCTCACCAGGTGATTGGTCGGCGTCACTGTGCTGGCCGGGGCGGCTTCGGAGATCGAGAACATCAACCAGGTGTTCCAGCCGGATGGCCGGTTGGCGGCGCTGAACTCGCCATATCCCTTCACGCCCAGGAATGCCTGGTTGGCTCCGATCGGGAAAATATATCCAATTTGGGGGCCGATGCCGAAAACGCGCGAGCGGAATGCGCCGAGAACGGCCGCCTGGCCGGAGTCGTCGGTGATCTGCTGATAGGCATAGCCGACGAACCCAAAGAAAACCTGCTTGGATAAGAATTGCGACACGCCCCAGTCGAAGTGAAAATCGATACCGCTCTGGTATTGTGTCGTGGGATTCTTGAAATTGTAGGTGAAGCTGCCGACGCCCGATAACTCCACGCCTGACGCCGGGTTCAGGTAGGTGTACCCGCCGCCGAAGTCGATCGCACCGTGGCCTATGCCCAAGTTGGCCAGCCGGTTCGCACTATAGTCACCCACAGGAATGTCGCCGGCACCGTAAACCATGTAGTTGTGAACGCCGTTGTTCCACTTGAGCTTGAAGGTCGGATAGAGATCCCCATAGGAGACGAGAGCATCTTCGAGAAATCCGTTCCGCGTGGTGACGATCGGCCCCGCGGTCGCCGTCAACGTGCCAGCCACGTTCGCGGAATTTCTTCCGTAGACGCTGGCAAGCGTTGCCGACAACTGGCCCCCGAGTACCGGCGTTGCAAACGTATAGGTCGGAGCCACGAACATCAGATCGGCTTGGCCGCTCAGAGCAACATTCAGGTTGACGTTGACGGTGGGAGAAAATCTCCCGACCTGGACTTCCCGCGCTGCCGCAGCCGCGCCCGATGCGTTGACGCTGGTGTGGTAGTAGATCGCAGCCGCTGACCAGCCGGGCGTGGTGGGAGTGGCGGAGAGGCTGCCATATAACCCGGGCAACCAGAACGATATGCCGCTCTCGTCGGCGCGAGAAACGCCAGGTGAGAGCGCGAGAAGCGCGCCCGCTGCCGCGAAGCCAATCGTCCGAAATCCCGGCGCATTACGTGGCATGGCAAGACTCCCGCGATCTGGTGACAATCAAACATCTGTTCGCCTTCGGGGCGATCGAACCGGCAAGCTTCGATATCCGTTTCATCTCAACGCGACTTCGAGCTTGCCAGGTTTTACGTCGGTACTCAGTTCGCCTGCCCGCACGGCGTTGACGAAGCTCGCATAGTCGCGCGCAGCCTGATCAGCATAGGCTACAGCATATTCCGCGATCGCTTCGTCGAATTCGTCACTGCCGCCCAGATAACCCGCGACTGTTGCCGCATCGCCAGCCTTGTCGTGGGCGCGTGCCAGCGCCTGACCGCAAAGGGTGGCGTAGGCTCGCATCATTCGCGGCGTCAGCGCCTCCACCTCGGGGGCAACCTTCATGTCGCGAAGCTGACGTACATAGAAATCGCGACCGCCGGGCCCCCTTGACCAGCCGAGGAAGATATCGCTCGAACACTGCATCAGACGCTGTCCGGTCACGACGCGTTGGCCGTTGTGCGCTGCAGGAGAATGCCGCTGGTGGGGCTCCAGTACCGAACGGCGCGCCTCCTTGACCTGGAGGAACAACGGATCGTCCGGCGCGGCGAGGAAAAGCGCGACATAGCAGCGCGTTCCGACGCTCCCCACACCAACGACCTTCACGGCCGCATCGACCAATTCGAAGCGGTCGAAGAGCATGCGACGCTCTTCGGCCAGAGTATTGCGATACTGCTTGAAGAACTCCGCCAGAGTGCGCTCGTTCACGTCCCGCTTGTCGGCGTGGTAAAGCAGAGGGGGCTGGTCGACGATGCGCAAACGCCCTCTGGAGGTCGGCGCCGTAATCTTGTTCGCGACGTGCTCGTTGGTCTGCCTTTGCGCTTCGGCGGCCTTCTTGTCCACGTGGCGCCGGGCCTGTTCATTCACGCCGAAGACCGAGCGGACATCTTCGAGCGTTATCTTGGCGTACCAGCCTTCCAGGATCCCGCGCCCAGCGTGCTCTCGCATCGACTTCCGGTAAGAGCGAGCGGCTTCAGCCGCTATCTCCTTCGCTTGATCGGGCCGGAACCCGCGCCAGCGCGCGGCAATCACGAAGCTCGCGGCCAGCCGTTTCAGGTCCCATTCAAACGGCGCCGGAAACGTCTCGTCGAAATCATTGATGTCGAACACCAGATTTCGTTCCGGCGTGGCAAATCCGCCAAAATTCATCAGATGGCAGTCGCCGCATGACTGGACCGTGATTCCGCTGGAAGGTGTGCCGGCCAGATCGTGGGCCTGAAGCGCGGCCGTGCCGCGAAAGAACGCGAATTCGGACTGGAGCATACGGCCGTGCCGGATCGGGATCAGGGTCTCGACCCGGTCCTGGTTCGACGCCTTGATCATTGCGACGATGTCGCGCTTCTTGCCGCGCCCGACACCGGTACTGGCATGCGACGCGCGCGGACACCCGCCCCGCAGCAACCTGCCTGCTTTACGGCGTTGTTCAACGGTTCTGATCACGTTCTTTGCCATGCCCTCCTCTGGTACTCACCCAACCTTGATCGCTCGCGCCTCGGCGGCGCGAACTGCAATTCGCCGCCGGTTTCGCGGGTGGCCGAACCGAACGCGGTCCCCATGCTATAGTCCCCGGCGTCCAGGATCAGCACCGGTCCCTGCCCCGCGCGCGCCGCTTTCCGCTGCGAGACCAAGGTTGCAAGACGTGCAAACCCGCCGCGGGTCGTGTCGTCGTTGAGCGTGAATGGCGTGTAGTCGGAAGCCGGCGCCATCCCGACCAAGTTGGAGTGGAGGTCGTTGGTGTGCAGGATGGTGAAAGTCGTCTTCCCCTCCGCCGCTGCGACTGGTTCGCTGCCCAGGAGGACCGTAGCGGCCGCCGCCGCTGATGCGCCCAACACGTCACGACGGGACGGATTGCTCATGACGAACTCTTGCTGCTTGGCCCGCTCGGAAATCGGCGATTCTTTCCGCCGTCGCGGCCGGCCGCTCGATGCGGCCGGCCCACAAGTGGTTGTCAGTCAGTTGCTGCCCTTCGGCGGTGCGGTCACCGCCTCCATGACGCGGTCCAGGCTGAAGCTGCCGGGCTTCATCCGCGGCGGGAATTCGCGGAAGCTCTGCAGCCAACCGCCGACATACGCCGCCGCGGGCGCGAAGGCGTACATGTGTTCGATGTACCAACGCTGATAACCCATCGCATTTTCTTCTTCCGCGCGCTCGAACGGGTCCATCCGCAAGTTGGTGATGAGCGGCGCGCGCAGTTCCTCGAAAGGATGCTGCCAGGCACGGAGACCCAAAGCATTCTGTTTCAGGAACATCACTTTGTAATCGCGGTAGCGCAGCGCCGCGACGCTGCCGTCATCAGTCCAGTAGATAAAGGCTTGGCGCGGCGAGTCCTTCACTTCGCCTTTTAAAAACGGGATCAGGTTGCTGCCGTCGAGATGCACCTTGTAGGTCATGTCGCCGATCTTTCGGCCCTTCAGCAGATCCTCCGTGACCGTGGTGTCGCCCGCCGCCGCGAGCAATGTCGGCAACATGTCTTCGTGCGCACCGAGGCCGTTGATGACAGTGCCGGGCTTGATAACGCCGGGCCAGCTAATCAGCGTGGGAACTCGGAACCCTCCCTCCCAGGGCGTATTCTTTTCGCCCCGGAACATCGTCGTGCCGCCGTCGGGCCACGACAGTGATTCAGCTCCGTTGTCGCTGGAGTACATGACGATAGTATTGTTATCGACGCCAAGCGCCTTCAGCTCGGCCAGCAACTGGCCAACCATGCCGTCGTGCTCGACCATTCCGTCCGCAAAGATGCCCAGGCCGGTCTTGCCTTCGCTCTCCTTCTTCAGGTGCGTGAAGACATGCATGCGGGAAGAATTCCACCAGACAAAGAATGGCTTTTGCTCCTTGACCGCCTTGTCGATGAACTTGATCGCTCCGGCTGTGACTTCTTCGTCGACGGTCTCCATGCGCTTCCTGGTCAATGGACCAGTATCTTCGCACTTTTGCTTGCCAACTTTGCCGAAGCGCGGATCATCGGTCGGATCATCGCTATCCGTCGCCAGACAATGCAGCACGCCGCGCGGACCGAACTTCGCCTTGAACGCAGGATCCTTCGGGTAGTCGACGTTCTCCGGTTCCTCCTCGGCGTTCAGATGATAGAGATTGCCCATCCATTCATCGAAGCCATGGACGGTCGGCAACATATCGTTGCGGTCGCCCAGATGGTTCTTGCCGAACTGGCCCGTGGTGTAACCGAGAGGCTTGAGGAGCTCAGCGAGTGTCGGGTCTTCCTTCTTGATGCCCTCGGGGGCGCCTGGCAGACCAACCTTGGTGAGGCCGGTTCGAATGGGTGACTGCCCGGTGATAAACGCCGCGCGGCCCGCGGTGCAACTCTGCTGGCCGTACCAGTCGGTAAAGACGGCTCCCTGCTGCGCGATGCTGTCGATGTTCGGGGTCTTGTAACCCATCATCCCCATATTGTAGGCGCTGACGTTGAACGGGCCGACGTCATCGCCCCAGATGATCAGGATGTTGGGCTTCTTGGGCGCCTGAGCCTGAGCCTGGGCCGGCGCGAACTGCAGCAAAACCGCCGCAAGACCGAGCGCTGCAAATATTGCCCGTCTGAGATTCTTCATGCTTCTGCCTCTCGTGATCCCATTGCCGGCGAGCGCCGCCGAATACGTAGGCTCGGATTGCCGCAGGTCGCCGCCTGCCCACAAGCACAAGGCGACTAGCCTAGCCGGTCGCTGGTCTCTCACCTCGCAAGAAGCGGACCAGCACGCTCGATCGGCATCCTGAAAAAAACTGATGCGGGATCAGCGAGTTATCTGACGGTCGATACGCCACCCGCGCAGCCTGACGGAATCGCGCACGACATATCGGAGGCTCTCCGAAATATCGGAGGTCCGCCGTTCCACGCGTGTCGTTGAATGCTCAGTGCCGTTGATCTTGGGATGAGACGCGCGCCTGCGAACGACCGGCCTCCCGAAGTCCGGGCCGTTACCGCGCCTGAACGATCCCGAGTTTCTTCATGCGGGATTCGAGAGTTGTCGGCTTGATGCCAAGCTGCTCGGCCGCGCCGCCGATACCACGGATGCGCCAGCCACACCGGTCGAGCGCACGCACGATATGCGCGCGCTCTGCCTGATCCAATGTACCGTCCGTCGCTTTTGCCGGATCGAGTTGAAGTGGCTTGTGCGCCAGCTTGACGTGCAGCACCGGACCATGCGCGAGGATCATCGCACGTTCGACCACATTGCGAAGTTCGCGGATGTTGCCAGGCCAGGAATAGGCTGTCAGCGCGCTCATCGAGTCCGGCGATATCTTCTCGATCTGCTTGCCCATCGAGTTGCTGAACTCCTTGACGAATGTCCACGACAGCAGCGGAATGTCCTCGCGACGTTCGCGTAGCGGCGGCAATTCGATCGGGAATACGTCAAGCCGGTAGAACAGATCCTCCCGAAACCTGCCCTCGCGAACCGCCTGTGCGAGATCCTGGTTGGTCGCAGCGATGACGCGGACATCGACCTTGATCGTCCGCGAGCCGCCCAAACGCTCGAATTCTCCTTCCTGCAGCACGCGCAGAAGCTTGGGCTGGAGTTCAAGCGGCAGTTCACCGATTTCATCGAGAAAGATCGTGGAACCGTCGGCGATCTCGAAGCGGCCCGCCTGCCGCGCGATTGCGCCGGTGAACGCTCCCTTTTCGCGACCGAAAAGCTCCGATTCGATCAAGGTCGCCGGCAGCGCTGCGCAATTGACCTTGACCATCGGTCGGTCCTTCCGGGCGCTTGCATCGTGAATGACCTGCGCCAGAACTTCCTTGCCGCTGCCGGTTTCGCCAAGCAAAAGAACCGTGGCGTTTGTTTGCGCGACCTGGCCCGCCTCCTCGACAACCTCCTGGAAACGTGGGGAGCGACTTGCAAGACCTTGTGGCAGCTTCTCATGCACGACATTTCGAAGGTACGCATTTTCCTGCTCGAGGCGGTCCTTGAGACTCCTGACCTCAGCCAGCGCCGCGGCGAGCTTTTCGTCGGATCGCTTGCGCTCAAACGCCTGCGCGATGATTTCGCCAATGAGCTTGGCCCTGGCGATCAGATCGACCGGCCACTGTCGGGATTCCCGGAACGATCCAAAGGCAAGGAATCCGGAGAAGCGTCCGCCAACGCGGATCGGGATGTTCACGTGCGCGCGAAAGCCGGCGCTCCGACAATATTCGGCTTCGGCGATTGCTTCCGGCGGCAGATCATCCGGCAGCGTCTGAAGAACGATCATTTCGCCGCCGCGAAGCTTGCGCAGGTACCAGACAAAATCCAGCGAAAGACTTCCGCTCGGCACCGGATCGATACCCTCGACTGCACTTGAGTACAGGATATCCATCAAACCGTTCTCGACGAGTTCGCCGAAACTTACCCGATCGAAACCGAGAAATTCGCGAACCCGAAGGAGAGACGTCTGTGTGACGGCATCGAGCTCATCGGCGGCTAAATTCACGAATTTTGAGGAGATATCCACGAGCAAGCGCTCGAACGCCAAGCGCTCATCGGCCGACGCGCCGGGTCCTGTCCTCACTAAAGACGGCTTGCCGAGAGACATCGCGTCTGCCATTGGCACCTGTACTCCCGAAATTCGGGATGGAACGATGGGAAATTCCGAAATTCCAGGGAGAACGACGCGCCGGTATCACCGGGCGCCAGACTTGAGAAAAGCCGAAATCGTGCTCCAGGCCTCGCTCCCGGTTCCACAGTATCAGATTGAGAAACGACCGGTTGATCCACATCAACGGCCAGGAGGTCTTAAGCCGCACTTCGGGCAAAGCCGCCACACCAAGAGCCCCTTCGGTGGCTAGTCCATACTGATCGACTTGGTGTCCGTCATTTGCTGCCCCTCCCGGAGCCGTTGCTTGATCATTCCGACAACAGAGGTCACATCCGAGAAAGCCCGATCATGCGCGTCATCCCCGGGCTTCCTGAGGCTTGTCAGGTCAAAGACCTCGATCTGGTCCCGAACCAATTCGCTGCGCCATGGATCTTGCTCAGGATTGACCTCTCCAAGCCGGGGCCCTCCGCCCCAGATGGTCTTCGACAAGGCCAGTGCCTTGTCATCCTGGGACACGAACAGCGCAAATCGCGGTCGCCTTGCTCCCATCCGGCGAATCTGGGTGCGAAAGACATCGACATCGACGTCCGGCGCAACGAGCATGACGTTCTTGAGCTTGTCCACGAAGCGACCGGGCCTGATGTAGCGTGACCGCAGCGCCTCCAGCGCGACCCAGTTTCCCATCGAGTGCGCGAGAATATTGACCTCGCTGACATTCGGGTTGCGGTCCAGGGTATCGATGAGCTCCTCGAGCGCATCGCGCGAATAGTTGGCGCTCTCGCGATCGTAAGTATAGGCGCGCAGCTTGAGCTCGCCGCGCGATGGCCAGGTAAACAGCACCGGAATACCGGGCGCCTTGGAGTCGTGGACGATCTGGGCAAACCGGTAAACCGCGTCGTCGAACTTGTTATTGAAGCCGTGGACGAAGATGAGCACCTTACCGGGCCGCGCCTGCTTCGCCTGCGCGGTGACCGAGTTAAAAAAGGTCGGCTTGTCGATGTAGTCCGCCGACACGGTCACGAAGTCGCGGTGGGGATCGCCTGGGATGGAGGAAGGCCATTGGATTTGACCGACCTCGCGTCCTGAGTCCGGCGGTATCGATACGGTAATCGCGGCGTAGGCGACCGCCTCGCCTCGCTCGCTGCTGAACATCTCGCCTCTGTCCGCCTCGGAACGTTGACGGGTTGTCGCCACGAGCACCGGAACGCGGGATGCTCCTGCGAAAGTCTCGGTCACCGGAACGAGCACGCCCTGCGACGGGCGACCGCTGCAGCCACCAAGCGCAAGCGAAACGACCACCGCTGCGTACATTGCGACACGCTGAGATCTGGCCATTACGCTGCTTGATCCGGACTCTACATCTCTCGCGCTCGAGAGGCCTTCCACCTTACGACAATCGGCCATGATCACAATGGTGAGGAGTGGCCCGCAAGGGCAATTGGTGAACAGCGGTATGGTCTCACCTCGCGAAGCCGACTTCCACGGCTCCGTCCGCGTCCTTCACTTATGGGGCGGCCATTGCCTCGACCTTTTGAATTGCCTCCGCGCAGTCTTTCGAGGCCGTCGATTTGTTCTCGATCAAGCGTCCTGCTATGCGGCCTTGGCCGGGCTGGACCTTCCCGCAGATGCCGTCGTTTGATGTCGACAGCGCGCGCTCCGACACGCGCCGCTTGATCACTGGTTCTTTTCATCCTTCAGAATGACGTCGATCGCTTCGATCACCTTCTTGCCGGGATTTGCCTTGCAATAGACGATGACGTTGTGAATTCCGGCTTTGGTACGCGACACGTTGATCGCATGCTTCTTTGCGAGGCCGTTGTACCAGCCGCTATACCAGATCCCCAAAAAGTCGGCATCTTCCTGATACGTGCCCGCCAACTGCGCGCATGTCAGCTTCTGCACGTCAATATAGCCGTTTGCGTCTGCGTAGTTCTTCAGCTCGACCTGAGCGTGAGCAACGGAGATGGCACCGAGGAACATCGCCGCCACGATGGGTGATTTCCGCATATAGACCTGCCTTCCATTCAGATATTGCGTGCCCGGGATTTACCTTCCGACGCCGGATTGATGCAGCGCCAGAACATCGACGCCCTCCTCCCGCTCGATGGTGTCGATGCGGACCAGTGGTGCCTCACCCGAGAGCTCGATGGCTCCAACGATGGTGTTGAGCTTTGTCGCATCGAGATTGAGTTCGAATTGTTCGAGCGTCTCCCATTCCTCGACGAAAACGAGGGACCTTCGCCTGTCGAGATCGGTAAAGAGTCGAACCGAGCGACAGCCCGGCGCAACCCGGGTAGGTTCGATCACCGATCCAAGCGTACGCAGCAATGCGGTTCTCACCCGGTCCGGCGCCACGATCTCCAGCGAGAACACGATCAAAGGCTGCTTCTTTCAGTCGCATCTGTTGGCGATTACCGCGCTGAGGTTCGCAAGAAGCAGGCCAACAGGCCGGCGTTCACCACCCGACCGAAAACGCGTGGCCAATCAGTGCTGGACTGGATCGGTCCCAGGGTCTTGATCAACGACCGAGGTCTCCAGGCTCCGAAATGTCGGAGCTTCTCCGAAATCTCGGAGTTAAATCTGACGCCGACAAACGCTGTCCCTGGTGGGTTTGGACAATCCATTTGACTCATATCAACAGAGGCGGCTGCTCTCGGCCGAATACTCGCTCTGCGCATAAACAGCAGACGCATGGGAGGGCGTGCCATTTCCAGCACTCGCACATTTCCGGGCCTGAAGACGTTCTCCGGATCGATGATCAGGCAATCGATCAGACAGCGCATCGTTGCCATAGCCGTCGGGCTGATTGTCCTCATGGTCGCGACATCGGTTCTGTCGATGGTGATGGTCGGGAGGGTCGGCCATCTGCTGGACGAAATCACCGATAGGTACATCCCCGCAAACGCGCATCTCACGCGAATTAGCATTCTGTCCTTTGAGCGGGCCCTCGCCCTGCGCCGAATGGTGATTTCGAAGCTGCAGGACCCTCCCGACGAAATCGGATACCGGGCACGAAAGCAGCTATACGACGCCAAGGACGCGGAGGTCGACCAGGAGGCCGACGCAGCGCGCAAGCTCATCGGCGCCGTGATGGCGGACACGAGCACGCCGTCCGACAACACCGCGCTGGCGCGCATCGACAGCCGGGTCGACAGTCTGGTCAGCGAGTTCCGGCATCATTTGAAACAGGAGTCGGCCGAGTTGATCGCCGCGCTCGAAACGCGTGATTTCGCGGCCGTACGGCGAAGCCTTGCCAGGACCGACGCGTTGCGCGACGAGTTCGATGAGAAGGTCGAAGCCGTCCGCGCCGACATGCTGAAAGTGAGCTACGGCGCAATTGCAATCATCAGGTCGGAACAGACCCAGGCCGTGCTGACCTCGGCAATCGTGACGGCGCTCGCGGCGATCGTCGGGCTGATCTTTGCCAATTTCGTCAGCGGCGGCATCATTCGCTCCGTCCGGCAATTGCTCGACGGTACGCGCGCCGTCGAGGCGGGCCATCTCGATCAATCCATCGACGTACGTACAGCCGACGAAATCGGTCAACTCGCTGCGGCGTTCAACCGGATGGTCGTGCAGCTGCGCGACAATCAGCGTGTCAGGGAGACGTTTGGCAAATACATCGATCCGCGCGTCGTGGAGGGACTTATAGAGCGGCCGAACCTCACGGCGGCCGAGGGCCAGCGCCGGGTGATGACGGTGTTGTTCTGCGACCTCAAGGGGTTCACCAGCCTCAGCGAGGGGATGACCCCGCAAGGTCTGGTCAAGGTGATGAACCGCTACCTCTCGATCATGTCCGAACCGATCCGCACTCACCGAGGGATCATCGACAAGTATATCGGCGATGGCATCATGGCTTATTGGGGCCCTCCCTTCGTCGACGAAGCGGACCACGCACGCTTCGCATGCCAGGCGACCCTCGAGATGATCGAGCGCATCGCGACATTGCGCCGTGAAATCCCTGAATTGCTTGGTGTGCTCGGCACCCCCATGGAAACCTGCGACATACGTATCGGCGTTGCGACCGGAGAAGCGTTGGTCGGGAGCATCGGGTCCGACGTCATGATGAGCTACACCGTCATGGGTGACGTCGTAAACCTCGCCTCGCGGCTCGAAGGCGCGAACAAGGCGTACGGGACTCGGAATCTGGTCTCTGAAAGAACAGTTGTTGCTGCGACCGCTGCGGTCGAGGTCCGGGAAATCGATCGGATCGTCGTTGCAGGCCACACCCATTCCGAAGTCGTCTTTGAAATCCTCGGGGCTAAAGGCAAGCTCCTGCCGGAACAGGTCACGTTGCGGGAGAGATATTCGGAAGGCCTTGCAGCCTACCGAGATCGGCGATGGGACGAAGCCGTCGCCAAGTTCGGTGCATCGCTCGAAGCGATGCCGGGCGACGGACCATCGATCGCGATGCTCAAACGCAGCGAAGAGCTCAAGGAAAGCCCGCCGCCTCAGAACTGGGACGGATCGTCGCGCGTCGACAAATAGCTAAGGGCCTGGGCCGCTCCACTTGAATTGGCCGGAAGGCCGACCGATGATGCCTGGCACTGCCCGGATCGTAGCATCGCGGTCTCAACACTGAGGATGTCGTTGGCACGCAAGCAACGAAAGTCCACCGGCAGGCGGGGATCAAAAAGCGATCCCGCTGGAGACAGGTCGCGATCAAAGGCGTTGCCAGCACTTGCTGCTCCTCGCTCCACCAAGCGGCCAATTTGGATCGCGATTTCGCTCGCGTTGATCCTCCTTGCTTCTGTTTTTGCCCTTTATATCTTGAATACCGGCGGATTGGTCTCCGGTACGCAGGACTACGCAGCCGCGTCCTTCGTCGGCAGCGAAGCCTGCGCGGGCTGTCATCAGACCGAAGCAAAGCTCTGGAGCGCCTCGCAGCACAAGGTTGCGATGCAACACGCCACCGAGAAGACAGTGCTCGGCAACTTCAACGAGGCCAGCTTCGACCACTATGGTGTCCACTCGCGTTTCTTCCGCAAGGACGGGAAATTTTTGGTCGAGACCGACGGACCGGACGGCCAGCTCGCCGCCTATGAGGTGAAATACACATTTGGGGTCGATCCGCTGCAGCAGTATCTGGTCGAATTTCCGGACGGCCGCATTCAAGCGCTTTCGATCGCCTGGGACAGCCGACCGCAGGACAAGGGCGGCCAGCGCTGGTTTCACATCTATCCCAATGAGGAGATCAAGCACGACGATGTCCTGCACTGGACCAAACTGAACCAGAATTGGAATTTCATGTGCGCCGAGTGCCACTCCACGGGGGTGCGCAAAAACTACGATGCCAAGACGGACCACTTTGCGACAAGCTGGGCAGAGATCAGCGTGGGTTGCGAAGCCTGCCACGGCCAGGGTTCGCGTCATGTGGCATGGGCGCGGGAGCAGCAAAACTGGTGGCCTTTCGGCAAGCGCGGCGATCCCAGCAAGGGACTGCTCGCCCTGTTCGACGAACGTCATGGCGTGACCTGGCCGATTGATCCGCAAACCGGTATCGGCAAACGGAGCGTTGCGCCTGCCACCCTTCGCAAGGAGGTCGAAACCTGCGGACTGTGCCACGCGCGGCGCGCCGGCTTCCACGAGGACTGGATGCCCGGCCAGTGGCTGTCCCAGACCCATGTGGTCGAGCCGCTCGCGCGCACCACTTATCATCCCGACGGCCAAATCCGTGATGTCGAAGAGCCGTACAATTATACGCCATTCAAGCAAGGCAAGATGTTTGCCGCCGGCGTCACTTGCAGCGACTGCCACGAGCCCCATGGCGCAAAGCTCCGCGTTTCAGGCCAAGGCGTTTGCCTGCAATGTCACGCGCCGGACAAATTCGCCGACGCGAAGCACCATCACCACGGCGGGGTCGAGCCACAGCCGACCTGCATCTCCTGCCATATGCAGACGCGCACCTTTATGGTCGTCGATCCCCGCCACGACCACACCTTCCGCGTCCCACGGCCCGACCTGTCGGTCACGCTGGGCACCCCGAATGCGTGCAACGATTGTCACCACGACAAACCCGCCGATTGGGCCGCGGCGGCCGTCGAGCAATGGTTCGGGCCCGACCGAAAGGGCTTTCAGACCTACGGCGCCGCCTTCCACGCCGCGCGCACCGATGCGGCCGATGCTGCAGCACTTCTCGGCATCATCGCCGCGGACAAAAATGTACCGGCCGTCGCGCGCGCCAGCGCGCTCAGCGAACTCGCCTCGCGCGTTTCACCAGCGAATGTCACAGCTGCGCGAAACGGACTGTCCGATCCCGACCCGATGGTTCGGATCGGTGCACTCGATATGCTGGCTAACCTGCCGGCTGCCCAGATATGGTCACTGGCAGCTCCTCTCCTGGCCGACCCCGTGCGAGGCGTCAGGATCCGAGCAGTTTCGCTGCTCGCAGCCGTGCCTGTCGCAAGACAACCTCAAGCAGATCGTGCGCGCTTCGATCGCGTCGCAACGGAATTCGTCGATGCGCAACGGGCCAACGCCGAGAGGCCCGAGGCACGGACGACACTGGCAAATTTCCTGACGCAGCGGGGACAATCGGCTGAGGCCGAGGCGGAATACAAGGCCGCCTTGCGGCTGAGCCCGCAATATACAGTCGCAGCCATCAATCTCACGGATCTTTATCGGCAACTCGGCAGGAACGGCGACGGCGAGAATGTGCTGCGTACGGCGATCACGACGTCTCCTCGCGACGCAGCGGTCCGCCATGCGCTCGGGCTAACCTTGACACGGCTGAAACGACCGGACGAAGCTCTTGCCGAATTCCAGAGGGCGACCGAACTGCAGCCGGATAGTTCGCAATACGCCTATGTCTACGCGGTAGCGCTCCATTCAGCCGGCCACGCTGGCGAAGCCATGACGGTCCTTAAACAGGCCCTGACCAGCCATCCCAACGATCGCAGCATCCTCTCCGCGCTCATTGCCTTCAGTCGCACAGACGGCGATGGAGAAGCCGCGCTGACCTATGCGCAGCGCCTCGCCGTCATCACACCGGGGGACCCCAATCTCACCAAGCTGATTGACGACCTTCGGCGCACGACCGTGCCTCGCACCGATGACCCGCCGCGCTGACTGATTTGAAACATCCCGCCCTTTGGAGGAGCGGTGATCCTCCGGCCGTCCCGCTTCTTTCGATCTCGTCCTACTGATTACCCAGGAGTGGAAATCCATCACCAAGAACCGTCAGCGTCCCCTGCCCTCCGGCCGTCGAGGTATAGATCAAAATGCCGAAACGATCGGCTTGGGCCGGGCCAGTGAGTAGATGCGCTCCTTCAGCGACGACAGCGGATAGCCGCACTCCAGCGCGCTAACTCGGCCACGAAGGCACGTGACAGGGAGTGCAACGCCCAATAGGCGATACCGGATGGGTCGGCTCGCGATTGAAATTGGAGGCCCGGCTTCATCGTCCACCCCGGGGGTAGAGCCGGAGGCAAGTACAGAAAAGCGAGAAAACAACAATGAGCTCAATGGTTTTGGCGGAAGGGGTGGGATTCGAACCCACGGTACCCTTGCGGGCACGCCGGTTTTCAAGACCGGTGCCTTAAACCACTCGGCCACCCTTCCAAGCCTCTGATTATACAAAGCTTTGTGGCTTTGCTCGGGAGAACTAAGCGAGTCACTTGCGACCGTTTTGCCGCCCGACGTCGTCGGCGCGCTTGTTTATGGCGGCGCGCAGCACTCCGTCAACAGCCGCCGCCGCGTCCCCCTGCATGTTCGGCATCGGATGGGAATCAATGATCCATCGAGATCGCCATGCTGGCGTGCCCAAGCCGTTCCAGAACCACCTTCGGATGGACGTTTTAGACGAGACGTGACGACTGCGACAACTTGTCCAATTTGCTCGCCACTGTTGCCCTCCGGCGACGGTCAAAGTTGAGAAAAGCTGGTAGCACTCAAGCAGTATTTGCTGGGGAGCAGTCATGAAGCGGATCGGAATCTCGTTAGTTATTCTCTTGACCGGCGCGGGAGCGGCGTTCTCCGCTGATCTTGCCGCCCGTCCGTATACGAAAGCCCCGCCAATGGTTGCGGCAATCTATGATTGGAGCGGCTTCTACATCGGGGCGAACGGTGGTGGCGGTTGGAGCAGGAAGTGCTGGACCAATACCAGCACGCTGGGCGGACCGACCGTCCCGGCTTTCAACGAGGGCTGCCATGATGCGACGGGCGGCCTCGTCGGCGGACAGGTCGGCTATCGTTGGCAATCGGCTGCCTGGGTGTTCGGCGTCGAAGGCCAGGGCGACTGGGCGAACCTGAAGGGATCGAATGCCAGTTTGGCGTCCGTACCAATCTTCGGTTTCGCGGCGACCAATCAGAGCAAGATCGACGCTATTGGTCTGATCACGGGCCAGGTCGGCTATGCCTGGAGCAACATGCTCTGGTATGCGAAGGGTGGCCTGGCGATCGCCCATGATAAATATGAAGGCATCCTGACAGCGACATCGGTCACTTTCGATCGCGCTTCCGAAACCAGATATGGCGGTTCGGTTGGCACGGGTATTGAGTTCGGTTTTGCTCCGAACTGGTCGGTTGGCGTTGAATACGACCATCTCTTCCTCGGAAGGCGGGATTTGACGTTCACCTCCGCGCTTCCTCCGGTTGGAGGCCTCTCGCGAACGGATAGCATTCGTCAAGACGTCGACATGGTCACTGCGCGCATCAACTACAGGTTCGGTGGGCCCGTCATCGCGAAGTACTGATCAATCGCCAACGAGACATCAAAGCCCCGGCTATGCCGGGGCTTTTTTGCATTCGCACCACCTCTTGAATTTGAAAGAGATGAGGCTCCAGCTCGGCCGAGCAGGCTCAACTATCGCGCTGACGAGCCGCTTGGTTCATGCCAGCCTTCAATGTTGCTTCGCATAATTCGCGCGAACATCTTTGCCCAATCGAGTGCTTGCTCACGCGGCATCTGTCCCGGTCGCAGCCGGCGCGAGGGAAGATCGTCGAAATAAAAATAGCGACTCCGGCGCCCATCAGCGAAGCGCACCTCGTAGCTGCCGGTACCGGGTACGGTTTCGTGCTTGATGATGCGGACAATCATGCCGCCATCGAAACGCGAGGTCGGCCAAAGTCAAATTGTCAACAGGTAGGGCCTCAGTGAGCGCGAGAGCTACAGCGCGTCGTGGGTGTGGAAAAACGCAGACTCTTGACGGCACACCGTGTCAGGCGGGCGTCAGGCCGGTCGTCTAGCCTGAAGCAGCACGACGGGGTGATTCATGGGCAACCGGCCCGTCAGCCATCCCAGCCATTGGCAACGCCGCCCAGGGCGTCGCTGGTCGCGAGGCCCGGTTGGATTCGCCTCCATTTCCGGGCCTCGTCTGGCTTCTCCTTGCAAGAGAACGCGCAGCACAGGAAAACGCGGCGCCCTTTCGAACGCCGCGCGAAGACCTGATGTTGCGTTGATGTTCTGTCGCTTCGGCTCAGTAGCCGCAATGGCCGCAAGCCGGCTGCACCGGCGCGTAATAGGAATAGCCCGGCGAGACCATCTCGACGCGCTGGCGCGTCGCATATTGCGGCGGGATCTGCTCGTACTGGACACCAGGCGGCGCTACCATCACGGTCTGCGGAACCATCACGGTGCGATACTGCGCGGGCGTGCGGTGCGCGACGGTTGCGCCTGGAGACACCATCACGGTCTCATCGACGGTGCGGTATTGCGGCGCGACGTATTGCTGCTGATAGCAGGTCTGGCACGGCTGCGGCGGCGCGTAGCAATTGTAGCAGCCGGCAGAGGCCGCGCTCGTCATCGAAATCGCAGCGATGACTGTTCCGAAGACAACAGCAAGAGTACGAGACATTCTATGGCGCCCCAATTGCCCGAAAGGGATTTGCGAAGGTGGCCGCATTATACGCCGCAAATTCGATCTCTGCCGAAGTTCGTCGGGGCATCCTTAATGCGAACGGCCTGATATCACCGGCCGTTCAGAACTTATTGACCATGCGCGAGCGCGAGGCTCGCGATCATACCGACGATCTTACTTCGTGCGCCGCTTCACTTCGCGCACGGCGCCGCGCGCGGCGCTGGTGGTGAGCGCAGCGTAAGCCTGCAGCGCGGTCGAGACGTTGCGCTTGCGCGCGGCCGGCTGCCAGGCGGCATCGCCCTTCGCCTCTTCCGCCGCACGGCGGCTCGCGAGCTCCTCGTCGGAGATCTCGAGGTTGATGCTGCGGTTCGGGATGTCGATGGCGATGCGGTCGCCGGTGCGCACCAGCGCGATGTTGCCGCCCTCGGCCGCCTCAGGCGAGAGATGACCGATCGACAGGCCCGAGGAGCCGCCGGAGAAGCGGCCGTCGGTGACGAGCGCGCAGGCTTTGCCGAGGCCCATCGATTTCAGGTAGCTGGTCGGATACAGCATCTCCTGCATGCCGGGGCCGCCGCGCGGGCCTTCATAGATGATGACCACGATCTCGCCGGCGACGACCTTGCCGCCCAGAATGCCTTCCACAGCCGCGTCCTGGCTCTCGAACACGCGCGCGGGGCCGGAGAATTTCAGGATCGAGCTATCAACGCCGGCGGTCTTCACGATGCAGCCGTCCTGCGCGAGGTTGCCATAGAGCACGGCGAGGCCGCCGTCCTTGCTGAAGGCGTGCGCGAGATCGCGGACAACGCCCTTCTCGCGGTCGGTATCGAGCTCGTCGTAACGGCGCTCCTGGCTGAAGGCGACCTGGGTCGGAATGCCGCCGGGCGAGGCGCGATAGAAGGTGCGCACAGACTCGCTCCTGGAGCGCTTGATGTCCCAGCGCTCCAGCGCCTCGTTCATGGTCGGCGCGTGCACGGTGGTAACAGAGGTGTCGATCAGGCCGGCGCGATCGAGTTCGCCCAAAATGCCCATGATCCCGCCGGCGCGATGCACGTCCTCGACATGCACGTCCGCAACCGACGGGGCGACCTTGCAGAGCACGGGCACGCGGCGGGACAGCCTATCGATGTCCTGCATGGTGAATTTGACCTCGCCTTCATGGGCGGCGGCGAGCAGATGCAGCACGGTGTTGGTCGAGCCGCCCATCGCAATGTCGAGGGTCATCGCGTTCTCGAACGCCTTGAAGTTGGCGACGTTGCGCGGCAGCACGCTTGCGTCGTCCTGCTCGTAATAACGGCGGACGAGATCGACGATGGTGTGGCCGGCCTCGACGAACAGGCGCTTGCGGTCGGCATGGGTGGCCACCACCGTGCCGTTGCCGGGGAGCGCCAGGCCAAGCGCCTCGGTGAGGCAGTTCATCGAATTGGCGGTAAACATGCCCGAGCAGGAACCGCAGGTCGGGCACGCCGAGCGCTCGATCACCTTGACGTCCTCGTCGCTGACCTTGGAGTCGGCGGCGGCCACCATGGCGTCGATGAGGTCGACGGCCTTGGTCTTGCCCTGCAGCTTGACCTTGCCGGCTTCCATCGGCCCGCCGGAGACGAACACGGCGGGGATGTTGAGCCGCAGCGCCGCCATCAGCATGCCGGGCGTGATCTTGTCGCAGTTGGAGATGCAGACGAGGCCGTCGGCGCAATGCGCATTGGCCATGTATTCGACGCTGTCGGCGATCAGCTCGCGCGACGGAAGGCTGTAGAGCATGCCGTCATGACCCATGGCGATGCCGTCGTCGACCGCGATGGTGTTGAATTCCTTGGCGACGCCGCCGGCCTGCTCGATCTCGCGTGCGACCAGCTGGCCGAGGTCCTTGAGGTGGACATGGCCGGGGACGAACTGGGTGAAGGAATTGACGACCGCGATGATCGGCTTGCCGAAATCGCCGTCCTTCATGCCCGTCGCGCGCCAAAGGCCGCGGGCGCCCGCCATGTTGCGGCCGTGGGTGGTGGTGCGGGAGCGATAGGCTGGCATGGCGGTTTCCGTCCTCGGGTTTGACTGGCCTCAGCGGGAAAATATGGAGCCGCCTCAGGCCTTTCCGGCCGGATAGCGCACGGGGTGGGCGCGCGCAACGGGAACTTGGGCCGGACAGGGCTCCCCTGCTCCCGGCGCGGCCCTATTGCAGGGTCGGATCGAGCCGGTCACGCAGCCAGTCGCCGATCACGGAGACGGCCAACGTGGTCACGACGATGGTGGTCGCCGGGGCCAGCATGATCCAGGGCGCCCGGGTCAGGTACTCGCGGCCATAGCCGACCATGTTGCCGAGGCTGGTCATCGGCGGCTGTACGCCGAGGCCGAGGAAGGACAGGCCCGACTCCATCAGGATCACCTCGGGGAAAACCAGCGTGGTCGAGACGATCAGGGTCGAGGCGATGTTGGGCAGGATATGGCGCAGATAGATCCGCGACGGCGTCGCCCCCAACTGGCGCACCGCGGCGGCATAGCCCTGCGCATTGGCGGAGATGGCAAGGCCGCGGGCGATGCGGGCGTAGCGCTCCCAGCCAAAAAATCCCATCAGGCCGATCAGCAGCGGCAGCGAGTTGCCGAAGAAGGCGAGCACGGCGAGCGCCATGATCAGGAACGGCATGCTGGCCTGGAAGTCGGACAGCATCAGCACGAATTGCTCGACGAACCCGCGGAAATGCGCGGCGAGAAAGCCGAGCGTGGTGCCGACGATCGCCGAGATCGCGGTGGCGCCGAAGGCAATCAGCAGCGAGATGCGGATCGAGACGATGAGGCGCGACAGCACGTCGCGGCCGAGCTCGTCAGTGCCGAGCCAGTGGGCGACATTGCCGGGCGCAGCGAGGCGATTGCGCAGGTCGAACTGGGTGTAGCTATAGGGTGCGAACTTCTCCGTGAGCGCGGCGATCAGCAGCATCGCGACGATCCAGGCGAGCGCAAGCGCGACCGACACCGGGATTGCAGGCAAGCTGATGCGGCGGTGAGCGGATGCTTCCTTGAGCGTCGCGTCGGTCATGCATGCGCTCCCTTGGCACGGAGGCGCGGATCGAGAAAGCCGTAGAGGAAGTCGACGATCAGGTTCGACGTGACCATGGTCAGCGCGACCAGCAGCAGGATGCATTGCACGACGGCGAGGTCGCGGTTGGCGACGGCGACGACGAGCAGGCGCCCTACTCCGGGCCATGAAAACACGCTCTCGACCACGACGGCGCCCGCGATCAGCGAGCCCACCATGAAGCCCAGAATCGTCACGGTCGGGATCGCCGCATTCGGCAGCGCGTGCGACGTCACCACCTTGCGCCACGGAACGCCCTTGGCGGAGGCGGTGCGGATATAGGGCTGGCCCAGCACCTCCAGCATGGCGCTGCGGGTGAAACGCGCCAGCACTGCGGCGCCGCCAAGGCTTAGCGTGGCGATGGGCAGGATGGCGTGGCGCCAGCTGTCCTGCCCGCCCGACGGCAGCCAGCCGAGCTGCACGGCAAAGACGAGCACCAGCACCAGCGCGAGGACGAAGCTCGGCACGGTGAAGCCGGCGACCGCGGTCATCATCACGGCCCGGTCGATTCCCGAGCCCCGATGCAGCGCGGCGTAGATGCCGGCGGGAATGCCGAGCGCGACCTTGAAGACAAAGGCCGGCAGCGTCAGCGCCAGCGTGGCCGGGATGCGCTCCAGCACGAGCTGGATCGCCGGTCGTCCGTCGCGCATGGAGCGACCGAGTTCGCCCTTGGCGATGGCGCCGAAGTAATCGAGGTATTGAAACCAGATGGGATCATCGAGGCCCCAGGCCTTGCGGAAGGCAGCCAGAACCTCCGGCGGCGCTTCGGGCCCCAGGATCATCAGCGCGGGATCGCCGGAGAGACGCAGCACGACGAACGCGAAAGTGACGACGAGCACGATCGTCAGCACCGCACGTCCGATGCGAATGGCGAAATAGCGTCCCATCACGCGGCGTCCTGCGTGGCGGCCTGCGGCCCGGTGACGAGATGGCAGGCCACCTGACGGTCGCCGCCGACGGCTGAAAGCGCTGGAACTTCGGCTGCACAACGCGCGATGGCGCGCGGGCAGCGCGGATGGAAGGCACAGCCTTGGGGCCGCGCCGCCGGGTTCGGCGGATCGCCCGCCAGCACGATGCGGCCCGCGCTGCGCCGGCCCGGTGCGGGGGACGCCGAGACCAGCGCCTGCGTGTACGGATGTTCGGGGTGCGCGAACAGATCATCGGCGCTGCCGATCTCGACGATGCGGCCGAGATACATGACGGCGACGGTGTTGCTGATCTGCCTGACGACCCGCAGATCGTGGCTGATGAACAGCAGCGTCAGCGACAGCTGAGCCTGGAGATCGGCGAGCAGGTTCACCACCTGGGCCTGGATCGAGACGTCGAGCGCGCTGACCGGCTCGTCGCAGACGAGGAAATCCGGCTTCGTCGCCAGCGCCCGCGCCAGCACCACGCGCTGGCGCTGCCCGCCGGAGAGCGCGCCGGGATAGCGCGCTCCATGCGCGGGCGTCAGCTCGACGGCGCGCAGCAGTTCACGGACGCGGTCGTCGCGTTCGGCCGGTGTTCCAAGACCGTGAATGTCGAGTGGCTCGCGGATCTGGGTCGCGACCGGCAAGCGACGGTCCAGCGCGCCCAGCGGGTCCTGGAAGATCATCTGCATACGCGACCGCTGCGCGCGCCACGCCTGTGTCCCCGGCGTAGCCATCGGCTTACCGTCGAACCGCACATCGCCCCGATCGGGCGCTTCGAGGCCGAGCACGATGCGTCCCGTGGTGGACTTGCCCGAGCCGGACTCGCCGACCAGGCCCAATGTCTCGCCCTTGGGAATCGTCAGCGAGACGCCATCGACGGCATGCACGGCCGCAGCGCGGCCGAACATCCCGGAGCGCATGCTGTAGCTGCGCGAGATCGAGGATACCTCGACGAGCGGCGCGCTCATTCGGCGGCGATCCCGAGCAGCGCGCGGCGAGACGCCTCTGCGCGGACGCAGGCGACGGCGCGGTCGTCGGCGATGACCGCAAGGCCCGGAACTGCAAGCCGGCATGGCTCGGCCGCCAGCGGACAACGCGGCGCAAAAGCGCAGCCGTCAGGCAGATGCGCTGGATCGGGCACAGTGCCGGGAATGGCGGTGAGGCGACGGCGCGGCCCGTCGAGCGGCGGCAGCGCTCCGATCAGGCCTTGCGCATAGGGATGCATGGGATCGGCGAAGAGCTGGCTGGCTGGCGCCTGCTCGACGATGCGGCCGGCATACATGACGGCGACCCGGTCGCAGTTTTCGGCGACGACGCCGAGATCATGGCTGATCAGGACCATCGCCATGTTCATCTCGCGGCGGATGGTGGAGAGCAATTCGAGGATCTGCGCCTGGATGGTGGCATCGAGCGCGGTTGTCGGCTCGTCCGCGATCAGCACGTCAGGATTTCCGGCCAGCGCCATCGCGATCATGATGCGCTGGACCTGGCCGCCGGAGAATTCGTGCGGATAGGCGGACAGCCGCCGTACCGCATCGGGGATGCCGACGAGATTGAGCAGCCGCAGCGCTTCGGCCTTCACGGCCTCGCCCGAGAGATCGCGATGCAGCGCCAGCGTCTCGCAGAGCTGCTTGCGGATGGTGAGCACCGGATTGAGCGCACTCGCCGGATCCTGGAAGATCATCGCGACGCGCCCGCCCCTGACCTCATCGAGCTCGGAGGCCGGCGCGCCGAGGAGCTCGCGTCCGTCGAGCCGCACCGACCCGGTCACCTTGGCATGCCGCGGCAGCAGGCCGAGTGCGGCAAGCCATGTCACCGACTTGCCCGAACCCGACTCGCCAACGAGGCCCAGGGCCTCGCCCTTGCCAAGAGCAAGATCGACGCCGCGCAGCACCGGCACGCCGCCAAAGGCGACGTTGAGGCCCTGGATGCTGACCAGCGGCGCCACGGATCACGCCTCGTAATTGCCGGCGCGGAAATCCATCGCGAAGGCCGGGGCCGCCTTCCACTTGATCGACTTCGGCTTGGCCGTGAAGGTCGCGTTCTGGTGCAGCACCGTGTAGGCGGGATCCTCGCGCTCGGCGATCTCCAGCATGCGACGGAACGCCTTCTTGCGTGCGGCGCGGTCGGTCGAAGTTTCCAGGAACTCAGAGAGCTTGTTCAGCTCCGCGTTGGTCCACTCGCCGATCTGCTGCTGCTGGCCGTTCGGGCCATGCTGGGCAACCAGCGAGGACACCGGATCGTTGAAGGCAGCCGAGTTCGACCAGTCGCGCACGGCGCGGGTCGGCGCGCGCTCCATGATCTGCGACCAGTTCTCCTTGGTCTCGATCTGGACGTTGAGGCCGACCGACTTCCACATCTCGACCAGAACCTGCGCGGTCGCGACCTGGTTGGTGTAGTAATTGTTGAGCAGGCGATAGGGAATGGGATCGCCCTTGTAATTGGCCTGCTTCAACAGATCCTGGGCGAGCTTGGGATCATAGGCCGGCACGTCCCAGTCGGCGTTGAACATGTCGCCGTAGAATTCCCACTGCAGGCCCTTCGGCACGCGGGTGCGGCCGGCCCAAAGGCTGTCGACGATGGCCTGGCGATCGATCGCGTGGGTGAAGGCGCGCCGCACCAGCGGGTTGGCGAGCACGGCGTGGTTCTTGTCGAACACGGTCAGGCGGTGGTTGAGGATGGTGCCGCCTTGCACTTCGAACGCCGAATTCTTCTCGATGCCGGCGATCTGGTCCGGCGGAATGTCGCAGGCAAACTGGTATTCGCCCGAGAGCAGCCCGTTGATGCGGCTCGCGACCTCAGGCACTTCGAGGAAGCGGATTCGCTTGAGCGGCGGCCGGCCACCCCAATATTCGTCGTGGGCTTCCAGCGTCAGCGACACGTCGGGCTTGAGCTCGACGACCTTGTAGGGACCGGTCGTAACCGGCTTGCGCGCCCAGTCGAGATAGCTTGCAGACTCGTCCCAGGCGCGGCGGTTGGCGATATCAGAGCCATAGCGTGACAGCCGGCCCTCGATGGTGACGTCGGGCGTCGCGTTGGAGAAGCGTACCGTGGACTTGTCGACGGCATCGACGCGGACGAGGTCCGGCCAGATGCGGCGCGCGACCGCGGGCACGTCAGGCGGCAGCTCCTTGCCGGGCTTCGGCATCGGGATCTTCTCGAACGCCTGGATCGTGGTGCGGCTCTTGGCCTCAGTCTCGCCGAACATGCGTTCGCGGCTGAAGGTGAAGACAACGTCGTCCGCCGTGAGCTCGTCGCCATTGTGGAATTTCACGCCCTGGCGCAGCTTCACTTCCACTGTCTGGTCGTCGATGCGGCGCCACTCCGTGGCAAGGCCCGGCACCGCTTCGAGATTGCCGCGCCAGTTCTTGGAGATCAGGCCTTCCCAGATCGAGGAGAAGAACACGCGCTCGCCGACATTGGACTGCTCGCGCAGCACGTCGAGCACGTTCGAGTTGGTCACCTTCTGCACGGCGATCGTTACCGACGGACGATTGTCGCCTTGCGCGATGGCGAAGCGCGGCAGCAGCAGCGTGCCGGCGGCGGCGCCGCCGGATTTGAGGATGGTGCGACGGGTGAGCTTGCTCATGGCGGTGACCCCTGCCCTGTGATGTCGGTTATTCGGCGAGACCGAGCGCGGCGAGATGCGCAGCGCCCTTGCGAACGTCATCATGATTGCGCAGCTCGAGGATCAGCCGCGGATTGGACGTGAGCCGGCTGAGTGCACGAAACACCGCGACCCAGGGAATGTTGCCTTCGCCCGGCGCCCAGTGCCGGTCGGCAAAGCCGTCGGTGTCCTGGAGATGCACATGCGTCAACATGTCACCGGCGGTCTCGACGTAATAGTCAACCGGCGGCGCGCCGGTGGAGATGTGGGCGTAGTTGGCGTGGCCGGTGTCGAGCGACACGCGGACCTTGTTGCTTTCGAGCGCCTTGGCGAGACGGACGCGATCGCGCGGATCCTTGTCCTCGATGTTCTCGATCACGATTTCGCAGCCGATGGTTTCGGCGCGCGCGATCACCTCGGCGAGCGTCGCCTTGACCCGCTCGACGAGATTGGTGCGGTTATCAGGATAGAGATCGAGGTTGTTGTGGTCCCAGGTCGTGAACGGCGAATGCATCACCATCTGCGTCGCGCCGAGGAATTCAGCGGCATCCAGACCCTGAAGCAGGCGCTTGGTCACCGCCTGACGGATCATCGGGTCATGGCTGTCGATCTTGAAACCCCAGAACGGGCCATGGATGCCGAGGCGTCCGGTATGGCCCGAGAGCATCTGCTTGATTTCGGCGGCGGGCGTGCGCCAGTCGCCGTCGAGCAGATCGGCGCGGAAGAAATCCTGAACCTCGAGATCGCGTTGTCGTTCGAGCAGCCAGTCGCGGTGGGCGGGGATCGATTTGATGGATAGCGCAGCGCCCAACACCGGCTTCGACATGGCTTGCTCCCTTGGTCGTCAACGATGACGAGGAGCAGCGCTAGACCAGTTCAATGACAGGCCGGTGAAAAGCGGGTTCCGCGGGTCGCGGGGGGTGTGGACATCCTGTGGCGTGCCTGCATCGATCTTGCATCGATTCCGTGCAGCGGCGCGTGCAAACGCATGCATCCGCGCGCAATATCAAGTGTTTTTCAGTCCGTAGTGATCCGGAATGGAATCCTAATTTGATCTCGCTTACATCGCGGGACATCGATCGGCGGCCTTCCAAGGGCATCACCTTTTGATCGCGCACCACGGGGTTGGGGGACTTCCGAGGCGGGGGGATCAAAGGCTGGGGCAAGGTTACGAGGTCCGGACTCCTAGGCACTCCGGACCTCGTGCTTTCCAGATTGAACGTGAGTTCGCGCCGCCGGCCTGATCAGCCGTGCGGCGCGAAGTCGTTTTGGGCTGCCCTTTCCGATCCAGTGTTTGCCCGATCAGATCATTTCGGCACGTTGAGATCGAGATCCTCGAGCCAGGCAGCCGCGCTCGAATCCGACGGCGCGCGCCAGTCGCCGCGTGGTGACAACGAGCCGCCGGCCGAGACTTTGGGTCCGTTGGGCATCGCCGAGCGCTTGAACTGGCTGAAAGCGAAGAAGCGGCGCAGGAACACCTCGAGCCAGCGGCGGATCTCCGGGAGATCATAGGCGCGCCGCTTGTCGGCCGGAAACGCCGGCGGCCACTCGCCCTCAGCGACATTCTTCCATGCCTGGTACGCCATGAACGCGATCTTGGACGGCCGCATGCCGAAGCGCAGCGTGTAGAACAGGTTGAAATCCTGCAGCTCGTACGGGCCGACGGAGGCCTCGGTGCTTTGCGGCTTCTCGCCCGGCTTGACGGGAACCAGCTCGGGCGAGATTTCGGCCGATAGGATCGAGGCGAGTGTCCCGTTGACATCGCCGCTGAACTGCTTCGAGGCGATCACCCAGCGGATCAGGTGCTGGATCAGCGTCTTCGGCACGCCGGCGTTGACATTATAATGAGCCATCTGGTCGCCGACGCCATAGGTGCACCAGCCGAGCGCGAGCTCGGAGAGATCGCCGGTGCCGATGACGATGCCGCCATGGTGGTTGGCCAGGCGGAACAGATAGTCGGTGCGCAGGCCCGCCTGCACGTTCTCGAAGGTGACGTCGTAGACCTTCTCGCCCTTGCCGAAGGGATGGCCGATGTCCTTGAGCATCTGCGTGGCCGTGGTGCGGATATCGAGTTCCTGCCAGGTGGTCTGCAACGCCTGCATCAGCGCCAGCGCATTGGTCTTGCTCTCGCTGCCGGTGGCAAAGCCCGGCATGGTGTAGGCCAGAATATTCGCGCGCGGCAGGCCGAGCAGGTCGACGGCCTTGGCGGCGACGATCAGGGCGTGGGTGGAATCGAGACCGCCGGAAACGCCGATCACGACACGCTTGGTGCCGGTCGCGCGCATGCGCTGCACGAGGCCCGCGACCTGGATGTTGTAGGCCTCGTAGCAATCCTGCTCGAGCAGGCTTTCGTCGCTCGGCACGAACGGGAAGCGCTCGACCTTGCGCAGGAAGCCGATATCGGTCGCCGGCGGCTTCAAGGCGAAGCTGATCTTGCGATAGAAGCCCTCGCGCTGGCGCGCGTTGTCGTCGAACGTGCCCATCAAGGCGCGCTCCTGCCTGAGCAGGTCGAGATCGACATCGGCCAACTTGATCTGGCCATCCTGCCGGAAGCGCTCGCCCTCGGCCAGCAGTACGCCGTTCTCGTAGATCGAGGTCTGGCCATCCCAGGCGAGGTCCGTGGTCGACTCCCCTGCGCCTGCGGCGCAGTAGACATAGGTCGCAAGGCAGCGCGCGGAGGTCGACTGGCACAGCAGCGCGCGGGAGCGCGCCCGGCCGATGGTGATCGGACTGCCGGAGAGATTGATCAGCACGCTTGCGCCGGCGAGCGCAAGCTCCGAGGCCGGCGTCACCGGGATCCACATATCCTCGCAGATCTCGACGCCGATGGTGAGGCCTGCGACATCCTCGGCCGCGAACAGGAGGTCGGTGCCGAAGGGCGCATGCAACCCGCCGAACGCGATCGTCTCCCCGGCGATGCCGGCGCCGGAAGCAAAATGGCGGCCTTCGTAGAATTCGCGATAGGTCGGCAGATAGCTCTTGGGCACGACGCCGAGAATGCTGCCGCGGTGGATGACGACCGCGGAATTGTAGATCCTGACGCCGAAACGCAGCGGCGCGCCGACAATCAGCACCGTCATCAGCGCCGCCGAAGCCTCGACAATCGAGGCAACGCCGCGCTCGACCGCGTCGAGCAGCGGATCCTGCATGACGAGGTCCTCGATCGCATAGCCGGACAGACACAGCTCGGGAAACACGGCAACCGCGACCGACTGGGCGTCGCAGCTTTTTGCCGCCGCGATGACCGCCTTCGCATTGGCCGCGGGATCGGCCACATGGGAGGTGGTGACGCAGGCGGCAACGCGCGCAAAGCCGTGGGCGTAGATCGAGTGGAAGCTCATCGAGCAAAGAACCCTTAATCCTGTCGCGGCCGCAGCCGGCCGCTCCCAATCCTATGTAGCCCATCGACCGGGCGGCGTGCAGGCCATCCGCCGTCATGCATAACGGATTTGCAGGTTCGTCAGCCGTCAGGCGCGCCGCGCCAGCATGCCGGAGAGGTCGTCGCGGAGCCATTCCGCGATCCGGGGCCATACGTGGACGTGTGTCCGGGCGCCCATGAACAGACCGAGATGATTGCTGGGCTCGGAGCTTGCTGCGACGAAAGCCGGCGGCGTCCCGACGAGCCTCGCCGTGGCGAACGCCTGCGTGGCCGGCACGACGTCGTCATCGAGCCCTGCCAGCAGAAAGACCGGAGCCTTGACGTCCTCCAGGTCGATCGTGCGGCCGAGCGCCGTGAACGTGCCCGACGCGATCCGGTTCTCGCGAAAGATCCAGTTGACGATCTGAAGATAATAGGTGCCCGGCAGATTGAGGGTCTCCGTGTTCCAGCGCTCGAAGCGCGCGAGCAGGGCCGCGCCCTCCTCGCCCGAGAGCTCTCTCTGCAACGCCGCCGCGATGTCGTCGGGGCCAGGCGTCTTCGACCAGACATTCAGCATCTCCTCCCCGCTGACATTGCCGCCGCCACGCGCGACGAGCTGGTCATAGACGATCTCCGGCGCGTTGCGGGCGAGCTGTGCCAGCCTGGATTCGATCGAGAGATCGACCGGTGCGCCGACCAGCACGAGCCGCCGCACCTTGGCAGGAAAGCGTGCTGCATAGAGCAGCGACAGCCAGCCGCCCTGGCAGAGACCAACCAGATCGACGGGAGAACCGATCTCGTCGACCGCGACGTTGAGATCGGACAGATAGCTGTCGATCGAGAGATAGCGCATCTCGGGCAGGGCCGAGCGCCAGTCGGTGAGATAGACCCGATCGATGCCGCCCTGTTGCAGCGACTGAACCACGCTGTGGCCGGGGGCGAAATCGGCGATCAGGGCCCGATGCAGCGCATAGGGCGCGCAGACCAGCGTTGGCTGACCGGACCGCGTCCGCGCGCAATCACGCAGCCGCATGGTGGGAAGCTCCAGCGCCACTGTGCCTGATGTGGTCCAGGGGAGCTCGCTCTCACCTTGCTCCACGGCGCTGCGCTCCAGCCACCAGAAGCAGGCGTCCATGGCCAGCCGTGCCGCCGCAAACGGCCACAGCACGGGCGCGTCGGGACTATGTCCCGCTTCCGCTGGCTGCTGGCCGCTCTTCTTCGTCACCATGACCGTATGATCCTCACAGGAATGCTTCCAGGCTGACGATGGAGATGCCGAGCTCCCGGAAGCTGCGATGGGTCGCCGCGACCGAGCCGTCGAGGTCGATGCCGCGGCAGGCGTCCTCGATCACGGCAACCTGGAAGCCGGCCTTGCGCGCATCCTCTGCCGAGAAGCGGACGCAGAAGTCGAGCGCCAGCCCCGCGATGAAAACGGTCTTCAGCTCGCGCTCGCGCAAATAGCCAAGCAGGCCGGTCGGCGTCTTGTGGTCGTTCTCGAACAGTGCCGAATAGGAGTCGATCTGTCGGCGAAAGCCCTTGCGCACCACCAGGCTCGCTCGCGTGACGTCCAGATCCCCGTGGAATTCGGCGCCTGATGTGCCCTGCACGCAATGCGTCGGCCAGAGCACCTGGGTGCCGTAGTCGAGTTCGATTGTCTGGAACGGCTGGCGTCCCCTGTGGTTCGGCGCGAAGGACACGTGGTCGGCGGGATGCCAGTCCTGTGTCAGCGCCACATTGGTGAATTTCTGGGCAATTCGGTTGATGGCGGGGACGACGTTCTCGCCACCGGGTACGGCGAGCGCCCCGCCGGTGCAAAAATCGTTCTGCACGTCGATCACCAGCAGCACGTCGCGGTCGGATATCATCATCGAGAGGTCTCAAGCCGTCAGCCCGGCGCAGATGGCGCCGGGCGCTCCCCCAATGTCGACCTTCCCAGGCGACTTCGCAACCGCCGAAGCCGCTTGAAGATGCAACGCTTTGGCCTCGTCCGTGTTGACTAGCTACACCCAAGCGCAGAATCTCTGATATCCGCTAGGTGCGGAACGCAGCCAAGGATCGGAGGAGAAGGGTTCCCGGAGCCTGCGAGGCGACGGCAGCCAAATGGTCATGAGTGTCGGCAAGACAGGAAATATTCTTCTCGCCGATATCGGCGGTACCAATGCGCGCTTTGCACTGAGCAATGGCGAGCAGCTCGGACCAATCGACTATGTGAAGGTGGCCGATCATCCCACGGTTCGCGAGGCCATCGTTGATGTGCTTCGGCGGGCCGGCGGCGAGAAGCCTGTTCGGGCGGTCCTCGCCGTTGCCGGTCCAGTCACCAATAACCGCTGCGTCATGACCAACAGTCCGTGGGTGATCGACGGCAACGAGCTCCAGCCGGCGCTCGGCTTCGACAGCGTCCACGTGCTCAATGATTTCGAGGTGGTAGCCTGGTCCCTGCCGGCCCTGCAGCCTGCCGACCTGATTCCGCTCGGCGGCCGGGACGGAATGTCCGGAGAGCCCCTGCTGGTGGTGGGGCCCGGGACCGGTTTTGGCGTCTCCTGCCTGGTCGAGCGCCACGGCGCCCGGCTCGCCGTCGTTACCGAGGCCGGCCATGCCACCTTGCCGGCCGAGAACGAGCGCGAGGAGCGCGTCATCGCCGCGATGCGCCGGCGCTACGGCCATGTCTCGATCGAGCGCGGCGCCCTGTCCGGCTCCGGGCTGCAATCCCTTTACGAGGCGTTGGCCGAGGTCGATGAAGCCCAGGTGCCGCAACGCGATGCCGCAGCGATCACCAGGGCGGCGCTGGACGGGACTTGCGAGCTCAGCCGTGCGACGCTGGAGATGTTTTGCGAGATCCTCGGCTCGGTTGCCGGCAATCTCGCGGTGACCTTCGGCGCCAGGGGCGGCGTCTACATTGCCGGCGGAATCGTGCCGCGCTTTCCGGAGTTCCTCGCGGCCTCCGCGTTCCGCGCGCGGTTCGAGGCCAAGGGACGTTTCCAGGACTATCTTCGCAACATCCCGACGCGCCTCATCGTCAAGCCCGATGCGAGCTTTGTCGGACTGAAGACGTTCGCCGACCACAACCTGGATTGAGGCGCGCCCGCTCCGCGCGCGTCGCCCGCCCGGCAATTCACAGCTCATTGCAGCGCACGCGCGGTTCCACGCAGGATCGTGCTTGCATCGCTATTTCCGATGAGAAACAATTTGCGCGTATGTGGCGTGAGTAGCGGGGGGCGTGACATGCGTAAGCAGGATGTGGGCTTCGACTATCATCGCTATCATCGGCTGCTGACCGAAGCAGATGACGAGAACAAGCGCATGGCGCTGATCCAGCTGTTGATCGAGGAGAAGGCCCGGGACCGGCTCGCCGCGCAGCGCGCCTCGGATCGCGCCGCCATGACGGCCAGCACCATCGCCACCGTGCTGAAGGGCGGCCGCAACTAGGGCTTGCAAGGTCTGCCGCCAAGGGGCCAGGAGTCCGCAATCGATTGCGGTTTCGTTAAGGATCTCTCGCAAGCCTATGTCAAACTTTGTGCTCTAGGGTTCCCCTCACCTGATGCAATTCAGGATTTAACAGAGGGGGAATGAACATGAGCATGATTTCGCTCGCCGAAATGCCGGCTGCCGTCCAGACCCGGTCGCACGATTATTCTTTTAAAGCCATTGTCATCTTCTGCTGCCTGGGCCTCATTGCCTCGTTCAGCCTGATGGCGCAGGGCGTGGATCTCAGCGCCGGCCTGATGTGAAACACTGACGGACCTTCCGTCGCAAAATGGCCGCCCCTTTCGGCGGCCATTGTCGTTTCATGGCATCCCGATCGTTGACAGGGTCGGCCTTGCGTCCGGATCAGTGCGGTACTTTGGCCGCCGCATCCGGAAACAGCGTGTCGATCATGATCTTGAGCTGGTCGATCGCAATCGGCTTGCGCAGGATCGGCCTGCGCCGCAGCAAGGACGGCAGCAATTCGGGGCCATAGCCGGTGGCGAACAGGAACGGCTTGCCGCGACGCTCGATCAGATCGGCGACCGGATCGACGTAGACACCCATCAGATTGATGTCGAGGATCGCGAAATCGTACTGCGCGGTCATCGCGAAGGCGCTCGCATCGCGGACATTGTCCGCTTCCGCGACGACATGGTGGCCAAGCTCTTGCACCATGTCGGCCATCATCATCCGGATCAACGTCTCGTCTTCGACCAGGAAAACGGAGAGCCCGTCCGCCATATCAACCTCGCAGCCACCTTGCGAAGCTAAGCATACTCCAACTGCGAGAAAGATTCACGAATTCGTGGTCATGAAATTCCACGAATACATGCCATCCGATTCAAGCTCGCTCATTTCAGTCAGATCAGTCCAGCCCGCGCTCGTGGCTGAGGCGAACCATCTCTTGGATGAACACCTGCTTCTGCTTGTCATCGAGGCTCGAAAACAGCGGCTCGGCCGCATCGGCGACGCTGCGCTGGTCGGCGGCGCGGTCGATCAGGAACTGCGCCTCGTTGCGCATCTGCTCGATGATGTCGTCGGGCGGATCGCGCTTGGCCCGCTCAATGCGCAGGTTGAGCCGCTCGGCGCCATTGTGCCCGAGATAGTGCATGGCGCTGGAGAAACCGAACCAGTGTTTCTCCTGATCGGGCGTGAGGTTCAGCTCGGACTTGATGCGCTCGATATAGGCATCGCTGTTGGAGACAATCTGGTCGGCGGTCAATTGCGGCGCGCCGGGCTGGGTCAGGACCGTGACATCCTTTTGATTGGCGTCCGCCGCGGGAGCGTTCTTGGCTTCCTTGCTCGCTTTGGCACCCTTGGCGCCTTTCGCCGTCTTGGTGTCCTTGTCCTTGCCGGCGCCCTTGGCGTCCTTCGCATCCTTGTTCGCATCCTTGGATGCGTCCTTGCTGGCATCCTTGCTCGCGTCCTTGCTCGAGTCTTTGGCTGCCGGCGCCTGGCTGTTGTTGTTCCCGACGCCGAGAACCCCGGTGAAGACGCCGACCACGCCCCCGATGGCGCCACCGAGGACACCACCGACGGGACCGGCCGCCTTGTTGCCGGCCGCGGCTCCCTCCTGGACGCCCTTGACCAAACCTTGTGCATTCGCAACTGCGGCCGCGCCAACAAGCAGTGTCAGCACGGACCCTAGCGCGAGCCATCGTCGCAGGCCAAGTCGTAGGCCAAGCCGCGCAGGCGGCGCCGGGGTGATCATTTTGGTCTCCATCTCGATCTGCTTGCCTTCTTACGGAAACGGCAGGCGTCCTGCCGGTTGCAACTCTACCGTTTTCGCCAAGCCTGGGTCTAGGCGTGGACTGTCGCTGTCCCCGCTTGAAAGGCCGTCTGATGCGAAGCGGCAACGCAAGCTCGTTTGGAACTGCGGCACAATTGCGCACGGGTGATCCGTGGCCGTCGCGCTCCGAAGTGTGCGTCGCAATAAGAGCAGCCACAGCCCGCGGGCAACGGTCGCGGTCGCCGCCCCATACACAACGTTAGTTCTAGAGCGCGACGCCTTCGGTTTTCTCGACAGACGCAATCAATCATGATCTGATCGCGCTTCCAATTTGCCGTGTTACGCGCGCGATATCCGGCTAGCGATGACGACGGCGACAAGAAACGTCCAACGACAAGACCAAAAACAAACTCGGAAGAGTCTGAGGAAACGACAGAACAATAAAACACACCAAGGCGAGGAAACGAGATGTCACGCAAGACACTGACGCGACGTCAATTTGTAGCTGCCACTGCAATGTCCTCCACGGCGCTGATCGCGGCGCCCTATGTCCGAGGCGCTTACGCCGCCGGCAAGCTTTCGATCGGATTCTGGGACCACTGGGTGCCCGGCGCCAACGACGCCTCCACCGCGCTCGTCAAGGAATGGGCCGACAAGGAGAAGGTCGAGGTTTCCATCGACTACATCACCAGCAACAACAAGAAGATCGAGCTGACCGCGGCGGCCGAAGCGCAGGCCAAGTCCGGTCACGACATTCTTCAGATGCCGAGCTGGTGGCCGCACGCTTATTCCGAGAATCTCGAGCCGCTCAACGACGTGATGGAGCCGCTCATCAAGCAGAACGGCGAGGTCAACGGCACCGTCAAATATCTGGGACAGCTGGATGGCAAATGGCTTGCCGTGCCGGCCACGCCGGGGAGCCAGATCAAGGGCCCCTGCTCGCGCATCGATCTCATGAAGAAACACGCCGGCATCGACGTCCAGGAAATGTATCCGGCCGGCAGCCCGCCGAAAGATGACAACTGGACGTTGGAGACGTTCCTGAAAGCGGCGGAAGCCTGTCAAAAGGCCGGCGTCCCATTCGGCATCGGACTCGGCGAGACCACCGACAGCGTCGACACGGCAGGTGCAATCTTCCAGTCGTTCGGCGCCGAACTCGTCAATGCCAAGGGCGACGTCACCGTCAAGACCGACGCGGTGCGGCAGGCACTGGAATTCTACAAGAAGCTGATCGCCGTGTTGCCGGCCGATGCGCCGTCCTGGGATGACGCCTCCAACAACAAATGGCTGATCTCGGGCCGCGGCGCGATGATCATGAACCCACCGAGCGCCTGGGCCGTCGCCAAACGCGATGCGCCTCAGGTCGCCGAGCAGTGCTGGACCCACGGCTTCCCGTCCGGGCCGAAGGGCCGCTTCGCGCCGTTCCTGCCCTATTTCTGGGGCGTGTGGAGCTTCGGCAAGAACAAGGAGGCGGCCAAGAGCCTGCTCGTCCATCTGTCCTCGCCCGCAGCGATTGAAAAGTTCGTCGTAGCCAGCGGCGGATATGATCTCCCGGCTTACGCGAACATGACGAAGTTCAAGACCTGGGCCGAGGAAGGGCCGCCGAAGGGGACGCTCTTCCATTATCCGGATCCCTACCATCGTCAGACCTTGTCGATCGCCGCGTCGCCGGCACCGCCGAAGATCGCCCAGCAGATCTACTTCCAGGCGACGCTGACCAAGATGGCGCTGCGCTTTGCGCAGGGCGAGAAGATGGACACGGCGCTCGCCTGGGCGGAGGGCGAGTGCGAGGGCTTCATGCGGACCTGAGCCGGGTGTATGCCATGGCGGTTCATGCTCGTTTGCATGAGCCGCCAAGGCGACCCAATCCGGGCGTCCGCAACATAGCCGCCGATCGCCGGCTTCGCCGTTGAACCATCCGCTTGAAGTTTTGCCTTTGAAGGTCTCTCCCATGGCCGATGTCGTCATTGAGCAAGGTGGTGTCGCCCGTACCGCGCGCCCCCGAAAGGCTCGAAGCCTGCGCAACATGCTGGGTCGGAAGTCGACCGTGGCGTTCTTCTTGACGCTGCCGTTGATCCTGCTGATCGGCCTGCTCGTGCTCTATCCCGCCTTCTATTCGCTCTATCTGGCGACGCTGAACAAGGCGATGACTAAATTCGTCGGGCTCGGCAATTTCACCTTCCTGTTCAAACGCGAGACGTTCTGGATGGTGGTGAAGCAGTCGTGCATCTTCGCCATCACCGCCGTGATCTTCAAGGCGCTGATCGGCTTCATCGTCGCGCATTTCGTCCACAACATTCCCGGCAAGAAGCAACGCAAATGGCGCGGTATGCTGCTGGTACCCTGGGTGATTCCGCCGGCCATGAGCACGCTGGCCTGGCTTTGGCTGTTCGACCCGTCCTACAGCGCCTTCAACTATACCCTCTCCTTCTTCGGTGTCGGGCCGATCCCCTGGCTCGGCGAGACCTTCTGGGCACGGTTCTCCGTCATTCTCGTCAACGTCTGGTACGGCGCGCCGTTTTTCCTGATCATGTATCTGGCGGCGCTGAAATCCGTCCCCGATCAGCTCTACGAAGCTGCATCGATAGACGGCGCCAATTGGTGGCAGAAGATGTGGTACGTCACGCTGCCGATGATGCGCAACATCATCGCCATCACGACGCTGTTCTCGCTGATCGTGACCTTCGCCAATTTCGACATCGTACGCATCCTGACTTCGGGCGGGCCGCTGGATACGACGCATCTGTTCGCCACCTGGGCATTCCAGGTCGGCATCCAGAGCAGCGATATTCCGCTCGGCGCCTGCGTCTCGCTGTTTATGGTCCCGATCCTCGCTGTCGCGGCGATCTTCATCCTGCGCGATGTCAACAAACGTGGGAACGAAGCCTGATGAGCACGCTGGTCATCGACAAGGCTGGACCCACCCGCAAACTCGGCAGCATGAGCCGGGACCGGGCCTGGGCGCTGCGCTGGTCCTATTTCTTCCTGGTGCTGTTTGCGATCTTTTTCCTGACGCCGCCGCTCTACATGATCATCACCTCGCTCAAGAGCAGCGCGGAGATTTCTGCGGCGACCAATCCGTGGTGGGTGTTTCACCCGACCCTGTCGAACTATGTCGAGCTCTTGACCTCGAACCAGTTCCTGCGCTTCTTCTGGAATTCGGCGATCATCTCGATCGTCGTCGTGATCGTGACGATGCTGATCAGCATCCCCGCGGCATTCGCGCTGGCGCGGATGAAGTTCTGGGGCTCGGCGACGCTCGCGACTGGCGTGTTCCTGACCTACCTGATCCCGGACAGCCTGCTGTTCATTCCGCTGTTCAAGATGCTGGCGGTGATCCAGGACTTGACCGGCATCACGCTGCTGAACCGCTGGTACGTGCTGGTGTTCATCTATCCGACGCTGACCGTGCCGTTCTGCACCTGGATCATGATCGGCTACTTCGCCTCGATCCCGAAAGAGCTCGATGAGGCGGCAATCATCGATGGCGCCTCCTGGCTGCAGACCTTGCTGCGCATCTTCATCCCGGTGGCGCTGCCCGGGTTGATCGCGGCAACGATCTTCGCCTTCACGGTGTCCTGGGCCCAGTTCCTCTATCCCCTCGTGTTCACGACATCCGTTGACCAGCTGGTGCTGCCGGTCGGCATCACCACGACGCTGATCAAGGGCGATGTCTTCAACTGGGGTCAGATCATGACCGGCGCGCTGCTCGGCGCGGCGCCCCCGCTGATCATCTACGCCTTCCTGATGGATTACTACATTGCCGGCCTGACCGCCGGCGCGACAAAGGGTTGAATGCTCATGGCTGACGTTGCATTGCGGAAGGTGGTCAAGCGTTACGACGATGTCGAGGCCGTGCGCGGCATCGACCTTGATATCGCCGACCATGAGTTCATCGTTCTCGTCGGCCCTTCCGGCTGCGGCAAGTCGACCACGCTGCGCATGATCGCAGGCCTCGAGGACATCAGCGACGGCGACATCATGATCGGCGGCGACGTCGTCAACGACGTGCCGCCGAAGGACCGCGACATCGCCATGGTATTCCAGAACTACGCCCTCTACCCGCATATGACGGTCGCCGAGAACATGTCGTTCGGGCTGCGCCTGAAGCACTACCCGAAGGCCGAGATCAAGGCGCGGGTGACGGAAGCCGCCCGCCTTCTCGACATCACCGATCTGATCGACCGCAAGCCGAAGCAGCTCTCCGGCGGCCAGCGCCAGCGCGTCGCCATGGGGCGCGCCATCGTGCGCAATCCAAAAGTGTTCCTGTTCGACGAGCCGCTGTCCAATCTCGACGCCAAGCTGCGGGTGCAGATGCGGATCGAGATCAAGAAGGTGCACCAGAAGGTGCGCACCACGACCGTCTACGTCACCCACGACCAGGTCGAGGCCATGACGCTGGCCGACCGCGTCGTGGTGATGAACAAGGGGCGGATCGAGCAGATCGGCACGCCGAACGAGCTCTACCACAAGCCTGCGACGCGTTTTGTCGCGGGCTTTATCGGCTCGCCGGCGATGAATTTTATTCCATGCCGGCTGGAGGAGTCGGGCGGCAAGCTGAACGTTCGTCTCACCGACCGCATCTCGTTCCCGCTGCCGCCCGCCCGCGCCGCCCGCTACGGCGCGCTGCCCCGCAACGACGGTCTGCTGCTCGGCATCCGGCCCGAACATCTCACGGAATCGAATGCGCATCTGGAGCCCGGCGTCGAGACCTTCGACACCGTGCTCGACGTGACCGAGCCGATGGGGATGGAGACGCTGGTCTATTTCAGCCTCGACGGCACGCCGGTCTGCGGCCGCGTCAATCCCAATGCCGGCGCCAAGGACGGGGCTCCCATGCGTTTGGCGATGGACCTCAACAACATGCACCTGCTAAACGAGGAGACCGGCGTCGTGCTGTGACGCCGGCTCAAGAAACGCGAGCAGGCGGGGAGCGATGACGACCAACAAGAAGAAGATTTTCGTTACACAAACTTTGTCGCAAGGGGCACGCGCCCTCCTCACCCAGCGGGACGATATCGAGCTCGTCGAGTTTCCGAACCTGATCTCCGCCCGGGATTTCGAGGCTCTGCTGAAGAGCCATGCGCCAGTTCACGGCGTCGCGCTCGGCGCCACCGCTTTCGGCGAGACTGAGCTCGAGGCAGCCAAGGACATGAAGGTGGTGACCCGCATCGGCGTCGGCTACGACGCCGTCGACGTGCCCGCCCTCTCGCGCCGCAAGGTGCCGCTGATGGTCGCAGGCAGCGCCAACTCGCCGTCGGTCGCCGAGCAGGCCCTGTTCATGATGCTGACGCTCGCCAAGCGCGCCAACGAGATGCATGCCTGCGTCAAGGACGGCAAATGGGCCGAGCGCCTCGGCATGCTGCCGTTCGATCTCTACGGCAAGACGGTTCTCATCATCGGCTTCGGCCGCATCGGCAGCCGCACCGCCAGGCGCTGCCAGGCGATGGAAATGAACGTGCAGGTCTACGATCCCTACAAGCCGGCCGCGGACATCAAGGCCGCCGGCTGCGAGCCGGTCGCCGATCTCGATGCGGCTCTGCCCAACGCCGACTTCGTCACCATCCACTGCCCGAAGACGCCGGAGACCGTCGGCCTGTTCGACGCTGACAGGATCGGCCGGATGAAACCGAAATCCTATCTCATCAACACCGCGCGCGGCGGCATCGTGAAGGAAGCCGCGCTGTACGATGCACTGACCTCCGGAAAGCTCGCCGGCGCCGGCATCGACGTGTTCGAGGTCGAACCGCCCCCGGTCAGCAATGCGCTGTTCGCGCTGCCCAACGTCATCATGGCGCCGCACGTGGCCGGCGTCACGGTCGAGGCCGTGATCCGCATGAGCGAACAGACCGCGCGCAACATCCTGAGTGTGCTGGACGGCGATCCGATCAGGCAGAACATCATCAATCAGGACGTGCTGGGCTGAAAAGTCGAAGGACGGGCGGCATTCCGCCCGCCTTCGGAAGGCCAGAATGCGTCCCATTTTGGTGCAGATCGGGCCCCAACTCAGCCTTAATCAAACCCGCGTAATAGGTCCGGCCGCGGCGGCAGTGGGACAGACTTGCCGGCCGCGTCGAGCTGGAGGATGGACCCTTGTCAGATATCGACCCGACCGACCAGGCGCTGGCGACCATCGCCAGCATTTTCGAGCGTCCCGAGCCTGGGTTCGTCGTTCGCGACACCGAAGTTGAAGCAGTGGCGGCCGACGGATTTGCGGTCGCGGACGAGCATCACGGCACCGACGAGCATCCGGTGGTCGAGGAGCAACCGCTAGTCCCGGAACACCCAGCCGATGCCGATGGCTACAACAAGATCGGCCCTGGGCCGATGGTGGCAATCCGCCTGAAGTGGACGGTCCATCGCGGCGACGATGGCCAGTACTACGTGCACGAAACCATCGGCGAACAGTCCGCGCCCGTGGTCAGCGGCCCGATGTCGAGCGAGGCCGCCGTGCAGTTTGTCGATACCCACGAGGAAGAGGCCCGTCGGCGCTTCGAGCTGCTGCGCAGCGAGATCGCCGGCCGCAGCTCGCTCGCCGACTATGAGCGCAAGGGCGAAGCTTAATTACTTTCTTCCCAGAAAGTCCTTCTTCGCAAGCTCGACGCCCGCGTGCCGCAACAGGTCGTACGCGGTCGTGACGTGAAAGAAGAACTGCGGGATGCTGTTGGTCAGCAGCAGCGTCCGCCCGGTGAAGGGCAGCTCGGTCCCGTTCTTGAGCTTGAAGAAGACCTTCAGCTCCGCAGCCGCATCGATTTCGGCGCGCGGAAGGCTTTCGATGAACTCGATCGAGGTCGCAATCCGCGCCTGAAGCCCGGCCATGTCGTGCTCCAGCGGCGGCAGCGCGACCGGTTCACACTGCGCCAGCAAGGCCGGGGCGACGGTGGCGTGGCGGCAAGCCTCTCCGACCTGCTGCGCCAGGTCGTACATGTTCGGGGCCATGCGCATGCCGAGCAGGACCGTCGGATTGAATTTGCGGGTCTCGGCATAGGCAACGCCCTTGTCGAGTAGGACGGACAGGTTGCGCAAATAGGGCACGAAGAGGCCCACCGAGGCCTCGTACATCGAGATCGTCACGTCGAGATTCCCTTCAATTCCGTCTCGCCAGAAACTGGCATCTGGTCTAAATCCACGTCTGACGGGCTGCACAATGACAGCTCGGGCTTGGTTGGAAAAGACTTGGTTGGAAAAGAGATGATCGTGCGAATCGTGACGGCTTTAGCCGTGATGTTGCTGGCAAACCTTTCGGCTCACGCGCAGCAGGCCGCGCCCTCGCGCCTCGACGAGATCATCAAGCGCGGTACCCTGCGCGTCGGCATGACCGGCGACTACAAGCCCTTCACCTATCTGGACAAGGCCACGCAGCAATTTTCCGGCTTCGACGTCGACATGGCGGAGGCGCTCGGTAAGGCGCTCGGCGTCAAGGTCGAATACGTCGCCACCGCCTGGCCAAAACTGATGAAAGATTTCGAGGCCGACCAGTTCGACATCGCGATGGGCGGCGTCTCGGTGACCCTCGACCGCCAGAAGAAGGGCTTCTTCTCGATGCCGATCATGCGCGAGGGCAAGACGCCGATCGCGCGCTGCGCCGACGCGGCCAAGTATCAGACGCTTGCCGATATCGACAAGAAGGGCACCCGCGTCATCGTCAATCCCGGCGGCACCAACGAGCGGTTCGCGCGCGCCAACGTCAAAGACGCCGAGATCACCGTCTTCCCCGACAACACCGCGATTTTCGACGAGATCGCCAAGGGCAACGCCGACCTGATGATGACGGACGCTTCCGAGACCCGCTATCAGCAGAAGCAGCATGCGGGCGTGCTCTGCGCGGTGCATCCCGAAAAGCCGTTCGACTTCTCGGAGAAGGCCTACTGGCTCCAGCGCGACTTGGCGCTGAAGGCGTTCGTCGACCAGTGGCTGCATCTCTCCATGGAGGACGGCAGCTACAGGAAGATCTACGCCGCCTGGTTCGACTAGCACCTGGAGCGGCTCGTCCAACTCTGGACCGGGTTCGGCGTTGTTGAACCCGGAACCACCGGCAGACGACTCATACGGGTGACAGTGATCTAGATCACTTTTCGGGATTGAACCCGGGCGTAAGCGTCGCTGCGGGACCACCTGTTCGGGAGATGGAAATGAGGAAGCTGTTGGCGACGGCCGCGTTCCTTTTGGCGAGTACCGCAGCGCAGGCGCAGTACACCTTCGAGTATGGCGGGCGCACCATCCGCATCGATCCGGACCGCGGAACGGTCCAGATCCCTGGGGTTTACGACAATACCGGCCAGGGCAAGGCCAAAAAGGCCAAGAAGAACGATACGCCCGCGGCCCAACAACCCCCGCAACAGGCCAAGGTCGATCCGCAAACGCCGGCCGCGCCTGCGCCAGCCCCAGCTCCGGTCGCCGCGCCGCCCGCAGAGCAAGCGCCGGCGCCAGCTGCCCCCGCAGCAGCTGCAGCGCCGCCTCCGGCCCCACCGCCCCCGGTTGCTCCGCCGGCGGCAGCAACCGCCAGCACCGCTCCGGCCGAAGATATGGTGCCGCCCCCTCAACCCGCACCGAGCGCGGCCCCGACGGTGGCGGCCGTACCGCCCGCTCCTCCGCCGCCCGCTCCGCCTCCGCCGCCGGCTCCGGCCGTTGCGGTCGCGCCCCCCGCACCGTCTCAACCGGCTGCACCCGCGCCAGCCGCGGCGCCGGTTCATGCCGCAGCAGTCGCACCGGCCCCTCCCGCAACCGCGCCGACGCGCGACCTCAATTCGCCGCTCGGCGTCTGGCTCACCGAGGAGAAGGAAGGCAGGGTCCGCATCGAGCAGTGCGGCAATAACCTCTGTGGCTATTCGGTCGACAGCAAATCGAACCAGAATGGCGAGCAGATCCTGATCAACATGAAGCCCGGCAAGGACCAGAAATGGTCGGGCCGCATCCTCGATCCCAACTCGGGCTCGACCTACGATTCCACGATCTCGCTGAAGGGCACCGATCGCTTGCGCGTGCAAGGCTGCGCCTTCGGCGGCATGTTCTGCGGCGGCCAGACCTGGACGCGCGTGAATTAGAGGCGCATTCGGCAATCGAGACAAACAGGGGGCCCGGGATTCCGGGCCCCTTTGTTTTTGTCCGCCGTGTTGTCGTGACGTGCGTCAACTCACAGAGAACCTGGCGCACGTGATAGCCGTCACATCGCAGGTTCCAGGTCCGTGACACGATCCCCGCATGGTCAACCACAGGGGCGAGTCATGAACGGATTTCGCAAGAGTCTCTTCGCCAGCCTTATCGCTATCATTGTCCCGCTCGCGCAGGCCGATGCTGCGGGCTCAACCTTCGACGGAACATGGAACGTCCGCATCTCCTCGTCGAGCCAGACCTGCGGCAATGGCGCAACCGTCGCGATCGGCATCAGCAACGGACAGATCGCTTCGAGCAGTTCGGCGGTGACGGCATCAGGCCGCGTCGCCGATGCCGGCAGCATCAGCGTCAGGCTGAGCACCGGCATCAAGAGCGCCGTCGGCTCCGGCCGGCTCAGCGGCACGTCAGGCTCCGGCACATGGCGTGGCGCCATGTGCTCGGGCACCTGGACCGCTGAGCGGATGTAGGCGTCAGCCGAGCGCTGCCCCGTATTCGGCGTCGGTCACTGGCTCCAGCCAGGTCGAGAACACGCCGTCGAGTGCTTCCTGCATGGCGATGTGGCACATCGAGTTGCCCGGCGAGGCGCCGTGCCAGTGCACTTCCCCCGGCGGGATCCACACGGTGTCGCCGGGACGGATCTCCTTGACCGGACCGCCCTTGGTCTGGACCCGGCCGACGCCCGAAATCACATACAGCGTCTGCCCGAGCGGATGGTGATGCCAGTTGGTGCGGGCGCCGGGCTCGAACGAGACACGCGAGACGTTCAGCCGCGCCGGCGCGGGCGCCATGTTGATGGGATCCTGCAACACGGTGCCGGTGAAGTGTTCCTGGGGCGCGCGGCGGGTGGGCCGCGTGCCTGCGAGCGTGATGTCCATGGGAGTCCTCGTTTCCTGTTATTTCTTGCTGGCGGCGTAGCGCGCCTTGGTCTCGGCGTTCATGGGATAGAGGCCCGGCAGCACCGCGCCGTTGTTCACTTCGCCGACGATCCAGGCCTCCATCCGCTCCTGCTCGACGCCCTCGGCGAGCACGTGGTCGAGCATCGCCGCCGGGATCAGCACGCAGCCGTCCTGGTCGGCGACGACGATGTCGTTCGGGAAGACGGCAACGCCGCCGCAGCCGATCGGCTCGCCCCAGCCGACGAAGGTGAGGCCCGCGACCGACGGCGGCGCGGCATAGCCGTCGCACCAGACCGGCAAGTTGGTGCCGAGCACGCCCTCGACGTCACGCACGACGCCGTCGGTGACGAGCGCGGTGACACCGCGCTTCATCATGCGGGCGCAGAGGATGTCACCGAAGATGCCGGCGTCGGTGATGCCCATGGCATCGACCACGGCGATGCAGCCCTCGGGCATGGCCTCGATCGCGGTACGGGTCGAGATCGGCGACGACCATGACTCCGGCGTCGCCAGATCCTCGCGGGCCGGCACGAATCGCAGCGTGAAGGCGGGTCCCACCAGGCGCGGGAGGCCCGGACGCAGCGGACGCGCACCACGCATCCACACATTGCGCAGGCCCTTCTTCAGCAGGACCGTGGTGATGGTGGCAGTGGTGATGCCGGCGAGGGTCTTGCGGGCTTCGGGGGACAGCGACATGGACGAGAACGAGCTCCGGGTGGGCGGGAAAGAACGCGCGCATCTTGCGAGCCGGGCGCTTGGCGTCAAGGGCGAAAGACCCGACACAAACGCGGCCCTGCCGGGCAGTTATGCGACGCGATAACAAGGCTTTATCGCCACCCACGGCATTAATTTATTGGACTTGAGGGCGCATTTACGCGAAGCAGGGCGACGCGGAACTCAAGGACGAGCCCGCGTTTCCCGAGAAGCCGATACCGACAGCTCATGGCCCCGACGCTTCCCCCGCCCCGCCTTCTGCCCAGTGGCGACAGCGCCGTCACGGTCGAGTTCAGCCGCACCATCGACGACGCCGCCAATGAGCGCGTGCTCGCGCTCGACAAGGCGCTCGCAGCGTCGCCCATCGAGGGCATCTGCGAAACGATCCCGACCTATCGCTCGCTCCTGGTGCATTACGACCCCGGCAAGATCGGCTTCGACGCGCTCGGCGAAAAGCTGCTTGCGATCGCCCGCCAGCCGCTGCCGCCGTCGACCAAGGCACGGCGCTGGCGCATTCCCGTCGCCTATGGCGGCGAGCACGGCATCGATCTGGAGGATGTCGCGAAGGCGCTCAAGACCACGCCCGACGACATTGTCGCCCGTCATTCCGGCGGCGACTATCGCGTCGCGATGATCGGCTTCACGCCGGGCTGGTCCTATCTCAGCGGGCTCGACAAATCCCTGCACATGTCGCGGCGGCAGTCGCCGCGGCTGTTCACACCTGCGGGCACGATCTCGATCGGCGGCATCCAGGCCGGTATCCAGTGCCTTGCCGCGCCGAGCGGCTGGCACTTGCTCGGCCGCACCCCCGTCAGAACCTATCAGCTCCACCGCAGTCCGACTTTCCTCACCGAACCCGGCGATCGCGTGACGTTTTTTGCCATCGACCACAAGACGTTCGAGGAGCTCGACCGCGCCGCTGAAGCCGGCGAGATCGTCGCCGAACAGGTCGACGCATGAGCCGGCTCATTGTCGCCAGCATCGGGCCCGCAAGCTCCGTCCAGGACGGCGGCCGCTTTGGCGCGCAGCGCTACGGTCTGACCGTCAGCGGCGCGATGGATCGGCTGGCGCTGGCAGCGGCCAATACCATGGTCGGCAACGATCCGTTCGCAGCCGCTGTCGAGATCGGTCCGTTCGGCGCGACCTTCACGGCCAGGGACGGCGCGGTGCGCGTCGCGATATCGGGCGCGCCGCGCAATGCCGACATTGCCGGCAAACCGGTGGCGATGGACACATCGGTCACGCTGAAGGACGGCGAGACGCTGACGCTGGGCTTTGCCCGCGGTGGCGCGTTCACCTATCTGGCGATCGAAGGCGCCATCAAGGGCGAAGCGGTGTTCGGCAGCCTCGCGGTGAATGCCCGTGCCGGCCTTGGCAGTCCCTACCCGCGCGCCCTGCAGGCCGGCGACGAATTCACGGTCGATGCCGCGAGCGGCGCGCCGGAATTGCGGATCGACCTGCCCAAACCGGCGAGCGGCCCGATCCGCGTGGTGCTGGGACCGCAGGACGACGAGTTCGACGATGCCAACAAGGCGCTGTTCCTGGGGAGCGACTGGAAGATCTCGGCGACATCGGATCGCATGGGCTACCGGCTCGAGGGTCCCGCGATCGAGCATCTGCACGGCCACAACATTGTTTCCGACGGCACGGTGAACGGCAGCATCCAGGTGCCCGGCAACGGCGCACCAATCGTGCTGATGATGGACCGCGGCACCTCCGGCGGCTATCCGAAGATCGCAACCGTGATCACGGCCGATATCGGCCGCCTCGCGCAGACCTCGGCGGGAACGGCATTCCGGTTCAAGGCCGTCAGCATGGCCGAGGCACAGGACGAGGCGCGCAGATTCGCGCAGTTGATCCGCGCCCTGCCCGATCGCCTGCACGCGTCAGATGTGGTCGAGCTCAACGTCGAGGCGCTGAGCGATGCCAACGTCGCAGGTTATGCGGTGAGCGCGATGGATGCCGGGACCTGGCAGGTCACGGCAGAGCCGTAACGACAACAAGACCGGAGGCGGAGAGCACCATGAAGACGATCGATCTCAATTGCGACCTCGGCGAAGGCTTTGGCGCGTGGGAGATGGGCAACGATGCCGCGATGATCGAGCTTGCAAGCTCGGTCAACGTCGCCTGCGGCTTCCATGCCGGCGACCCCGACATCATGCGGCGGACGGTGGAACTGGCGAAGGCGCGCGGCGTCTCGGTCGGCGCGCATCCTGGCTATCGCGACCTGCACGGCTTCGGCCGGCACCCCATCGCCGGCCTGAAATCATCGGAGATCGAAAACCTGGTCGCCTACCAGATCGGCGCGCTGCAGGCGATCGCGACCGCGGCCGGCCACAGGGTGACCCATGTGAAGGCGCATGGCGCGCTCTCCAATGTCGCCTGCGAGGACGACATGACGGCCAAGGCGATCGCGGCCGGCATCAGGGCGGTCGACCCCAGCCTGATCTTCGTCGTGCTCGCCAATTCGAAACTGGTGAAAGCCGGCGAAGAGGCGAACCTGCCGATGGTGCACGAGGTGTTCGCCGACCGCGCCTATGAGGACGACGGCAACCTCGTCTCGCGCAAGAAGCCCGGCGCGGTGCTGCACGACGCCAAGGTTATCGCCGACCGCGTGGTGCGGATGGTGCAGGACGGTGCGGTGGTATCGGTCACCGGCAAGGTCATCAAGATGCGCACGGACACGGTCTGCATCCATGGTGACACGCATGGCGCGGTCGAGATCGCGCGGACCTTGCGTCAGTCCCTGAAGGATGCGGGGATCGAGGTCGCGCCGTTCAAGCGCGGATCGTGAGGCATATCAGGTGCCGTAGGGTGGGCAAAGGCGCAACGCGCCGTGCCCACCATCTCGTCATGATTGAGACAGGTGGTGGGCACGCTTCGCTTTGCCACCCTACGAGAGCTTCAAAATGGATGTACAGACAGCGTGCCGAACACGAGCACGGCGATGAGCGCGCAGGCCCCGTAGATGCCGATGCGGGGTGCGCTCGCCTTTGTCCTGCGCGAGAGCGATCGTGCGTAGAGATGAAGCCTGGCTTGCGCCGACAATTCCCGGATGGTCGATTTCCAACGCACCATGCGGCGAGTATGAACGATCGAACGCGACGGCTGTAAGACCATCGCGCAAATAGCGATGGAAGCACTTTCGCGGCCGGCTTTGCAGGCTAAAATTCTCCGCAATCGCCGGTTCCAGGAATCCTATTCGCTAAAATCCCATCCAGATGGAACGGGTTCCGGTTCCCAACAAACCAGAACCGCAAAACAACCCCATGCACAGTAGAGCGCCGACGCCGGTGCGATGCGCGGCGACGGCGATTCATGGAGATGTCGCCGAGGCTTAGTAGACGTCAGCCTGGAAGCGGCCGGTCTTCTTGAGCTCGGCGACAAAACTGACGGCCTCGTCGGTCGAGCGTGCGCCGAACTGGGCGACGATGTCGACCAGCGCGCGCTCGACGTCTTTGGCCATGCGCTTGGCATCGCCGCAGATGTAGAAATGCGCGCCGTCAGCGAGCCAGGTCCACAATTCGCGGCCGACCTCACGCATGCGGTCCTGCACATAGAACTTCTTCTCGCCGTCGCGCGACCAGGCCAGCGACAACCGTGTCAATTGGCCCGAGGTCTTCATCGCGTTGAGCTCGTCCTGGTAGAAGAAATCGCAATCGCTGCGCTGATGGCCGAAGAACAGCCAGTTCTTGCCGGGCGCGCCGGTGGCCTTGCGGTCGAGCAGGAAGGCGCGGAACGGCGCGATGCCGGTGCCGGGGCCAATCATGATGATGGGCGTCTTCGGATCCTGCGGCAGACCGAAATTGTGCGCCTTCTGCACATAGACCTTGAGCTTGTCGCCTTCGGCGATGCGCTCGCCAAGGAAAGTCGAGGCGACGCCGATGCGCTTGCGCTTGCCGATGACGTAGCGCACGGAATCGACCGTCAGCGACAGCTTTCCGGGTGTCGCATTGTGCGAGGACGAAATCGAGTAGAGTCGCGGCTGCAGCGGCTCCAGCGCCTCGACGAAGGCCTCGGGATGCGGACGCGTGCCCGAAAACTTCTGCAGCGCCGCCATCACGTCGAGGGTGGCAGCATCGCCATCGGGATCCTCGCCCTGCGCCAGCGCCCGCGCCTTCTCGCGCTGCGCGCCGCCGGTGATGAAGGAGATCAACTCGAACAGCGTGTCAGGCGCCGGCGACAGCGAGACGTCATCGATCAGCACTTCGCGCAGCGTCTTGTCGTTGACCTTGGTCGTGTGCGAGGCGCCAAGCAGCGCGATGATCTGGTCGACGAGACCGACATCGTTGCGCGGAAAGACACCAAAGCTGTCCCCGACCACGTAGTCCAGTCTGCTGGCGGAGAGATCGAACTCGATGTGATAGGTCTCCTTCTCGGACTTCCCCTTGTTGAGGAGACGACGCGACAGGAAGGTTGCCTCGACCGGATTGTCGCGCGAGCGGCCGGGCTCGGCGATCGTCACGGTCACGGCGGGCGCCGCCACCGCATCGGCCTTCTCGGGTGCCTTGGCCGCCGGCGCTTTGTCCAGCTCCTCGTAGAGCGATTTCAGCATCCGCGCGGTTTCCTTGCCGCCGGGGACGCAGAGGTTGAGCCGCGCTTCGCTGCGGCTCGCAATCGCTTCCGAATAATCGTGGCAATTGTAGCCGCACTGGCCGCAATCCTGCTGCGCCATCGCTGCCATCATCTTGCGGCGGACGGGGCGTCCTTCCGCAAGCTTCATCCGGTCGGCGATCGGCATGGTCTGGTCGTGCCACGGCGCTTCGCCGTCGCCATCGCCACTTGGCATGACCGCGGCGCCCTGCTCCGCCGACAGCGGCGTCGCCACGTCAGGCGACAAGAGGCCCGCAAAGAAGCCGTTCAGCCAGGAACGCTGCGCGTCCGAGAACGGCGCGCTGGCGGGAATGATATCGAGCTTCGGCGGAGGCGTGATCTGGTTCATGCGGACACCTGTGCATCGGCAAGCCTGCGCAGCGTCTCACCGTCATGGCGGCGCGCAAAGGCAAGGAAGGTTTCATCGGAAGACGTGCGATGGGCGAGATAGGCCTTGAGCAGCGCCTCGACCGTCTTCGGCGCGTCCTCGGCCTTGAGGTCGTGATAGACCTCCTGCCCGACTTCGGCATCGGGGCCAAACCCGCCGCCTGTGAAGAGGTGATAGCCCTCGACGGTGTCCTCCTCGTTGACGGGCACGCGCGCGCCGATCAAGCCGATGTCGCTGATGTAGTGCTGCGCACAGGAATGGTGGCAGCCGGTGACGTGAATGTTGACGGGCTTGTCCATGGCGACGCGGCCCTCGCACCAGTCGCCGATCTCGGCGGCGTTGCGCTTGGTGTTGGAGGCCGCGAAGCGGCAGCCGGCATTGCCGGTACAGGCGATCAGGCCGGCGCGGATGTGCGAGGCCTCGACCGCAAGCCCGATCTCCTTGATGGCGGCGACCGCAAGCGCGACATTCTCGTCGCGCACGCCCGAGATCAGCAGGTTCTGCCAGACGGTCAGGCGAATCTCGCCGTCGCCGAGATCGCGTGCGACCTTGGCAAGGCCCCGCATCTGATCGCAGGTGATCTTGCCGAGCGTCAGCGACACGCCGATCCAGTTCAGGCCATCCTGCTTCTGCTTGTGCACGCCGATATGGGCCATGCGGTCCGCCGCGGGCCGCGGGGCAAATGCCTCTTCGGGGACGCGCGTGAACGGGGTCTTGAGCCGTTCCTCAACCAGCCCAAGGAAGCCGTCATGGCCCATCGCGTCGAGCACGTATTTCAGCCGCGCCTTGTTGCGGTTGGTGCGATCGCCGTGCTCGATGAAGACGCGCACGATCGCGTCGGCAACGGCCGTGGCCTGCTCCGGCTTGACGATAATGCCGGAGTATTTGGCAAAGTCCTTGTGGCCGGTGATGCCGCCGAGGCCGAGGCGAAACCAGATACCGGGCGCGACGCCAAATCCGTCCTTCACCTCATAGGCGGTGAAGGCGATGTCGTTGGTCTCCTCCAGCACCGCGATCCTGCCGGCGCCGTCGAACGCCACATTGAACTTGCGCGGCAGGCCATAGAGCGAGCGGTCGTTGAGAATGTGATAGTGCCACTCGCGCGCGAACGGCCGCGTATCGATCAGCTCCTGCGGATCGATGCCGGCGGTCGGCGTCCCCGTGACGTTGCGGATGTTGTCCGCACCGGAGCCGCGCGAGCACAGGCCGAGGTCCTGGATGCCCTCGATCAGCTTGATCGCATTCTTCGGCGGGATCTCGCGCAGCTGGAGATTGGCGCGCGTGGTGACGTGGCTGTAGGGCCCGCCGGTATCCTCGGCAAGATCGGCAAGTCCCGACAGCTGCCAATGCTTCATGATGCCGTTCGGGATGCGCAGGCGACACATGTAGGAGTCCTGCGTCGGCGCGACGTAGAAGATGCCGTAGTAGCGCCAGCGGAAATTGTCCGCCGGACTCGGGGCTGCGTTGTCCAGCGCCTGCTGGCGCAGCCGCGGATAGGCATCGAAGGGATGCTCCTCGCGCTTGAACTTCTCCTGGTCGGCGAGCTTCTTGCCCGAGGCGATGACCTTGTCCTGGGCCTTGATGTGCGGGGCATCAGGACCAACGGGTTCCGCGATGGCCTTGCCACCGCCGCCGCTCAAGCCGCGACCGACGCGGCTGATCTGAAGACCGGTCGTGAAACCTTCGAGATAGCGTTTCTGCTCGTCGGTGAAGTCGACTGCGAGCGTTTCGATTTTCATGGTCGGTAACGAAGCTCCTGCGGCCACCGGGGTGGCATCGACGGAAGGGAACGATCCGCAAGGAACTCAGCTGGCGCTCACGCCTGCCTGGCCACCCAACGGTCCAATCAGCTTCGTTGCTGTGGGACTTGGCTCAGCAGGCATCTGCGACAAGCTGGCCGCACTGCAACATACAAGTTGCGTGCCAGCTTCCCGCTGGTGAAAACCGTTGTGATTTCAATCGATTATCGGCGCGACCGGAAAAGCACGGGAGCCAGCCTCTCACGAAATTCGAGCAGTCAGCTCAAAATTTAGCCGATGTTCGTGCGCGCTCAAAAAGGATGCAGGCCGAGAATCAGGCCTTCCAGCGACCGACCCCGAAGGCTTCCAGATGTGCCCGAATGTCCTGGGGATCAAACGCTGGCCCGGCAAATGCGCCGAACGGCGCAGGCGCCTCGGCAGGCTGCCGGTGCCCGAGGGCGGCGTCGTAGAGATCGGGCCTGAAGACGGCCATGGCCGTGTTGGCGCCGTCAGGCGCCAGCGGCGCCTGCCCCCAGCGCACCATCTGGGCGTAGAGCCAGGCGGCCTGGACAGGATCAGGACGCCCTGCCCCTTCGCGACCGACCAGCAGATAGCGGTCGCTTTCGCGGAAGGTGCCGTCGGGCGAGATCTTCAGTCGCCCGTCCAGTGTGCGCTGGATGACCTCGGCATCGACGCCGATCCGCTCAGGCTGCGCCAGGATACGCGCGGCCTCGGTCCGGTTTTCCGGATGCTCGATGAACTCGGCGGCCTTCGCGGCGGCGCGCACCAGCGCTGCGACCAGGTCCGGATTCTTGTCCGCCCAGCTTTGGCGCACGGCCAAAACCTTCTCCGCCGCGCGCGCGAGAATGTCGGAGACGAAATGCAGGATGTGACCGATGCCAAGATCGACCGCGATCGAATTCCAGGGCGCGCCGACGCAGAAGGCATCGACATGGCCGCTTCTGAGGCTATCCACCATGTAGGGCGGCGGCAGCACCACGAGACGCACGTCCTCATCGGGATCGACGCCCGCGGCCGCCATCCAGAACCGCAATTGGTAATTGTGGGTCGAGAACGGAAAGGTCATGCCGAAGGTCAAGGGATCGGCGCCCGCCTTGCGCCTGACGGCAACGACCTTCGCCAGCGCCTTTGCGGTGGCGAGCGGATCGAAGCGGTCGCCGTCGATCTCTTCCATCAGCGCGGCATGCAGCGCCGGCGAGACCGTGATCGCATTGCCGTTGATGCCGAGGTTGAAGGGCGCCGCGATCGGCACCTTGACATGGCCGAGCCCGAGCGAGGACGCGATCGCGACCGGCGCGAGCAGATGCGCGGCGTCGAACAGACCGATGTTCAGCTTGTCGCGGACGTTCGACCACGACACCTCGCGCACCAGCTCGACCTCGAGCCCTTCGGCGGCCGCAAATCCCTTGTCGACGGCGACGATCAGGGCGGCGGCATCGACCAGGGGGATGAACCCGATGCGGAGGGGAGCGGTCATTTCAGCATCTCCGAGGCGGTGATGATCGACTGCGCGATCTCGCCGATTTTCTTCTTCTCGCGCATCGCCGTGGAGCGCATCAGCACATAGGCCTCCTCCTCGTTGAGGCCCTTGACCTTCATCAGAATGCCCTTGGCCTTCTCGATGATCTTGCGGTCCTCGAGCTGCGACTTGGTCCGCTCCAGCTCCTCCTGAAGCTTGGCGAAGGCGTTGAAGCGCGACACGCAGAGATCGAGGATCGGCTTGATGCGCTCCTTCTTCAGACCGTCGACGATGTAGGCCGACACCCCGGCCTCGACCGAGGCCTGGATCGAGGCGGAGTCGCTCTGGTCGACGAACATCGCGATCGGTCGCTTCACCGCGCGGCTGACCTGGAACATCGCCTCGAGCACGTCGCGGCTGGGGTTTTCCAGATCGATCAGGATGATGTCGGGATCGACAGCATAAATGCGGGCCAGCAGGCTCTGCATTTCCCTGATATGGGCGACTTGCGTGAATCCGGCCTCCCGCAACCCCTCCTCGAGGATCGCGGCCCGAACAGGGCTTTCGTCGACGATCACAATTTTGGGCGACGGTTCGGCGCTCATGTCTCACTCACGGCAGGCGATGCATCCATAGCATGCCGGACGGCCCTGCAAAGGGTTGTAATTATGGGCAATTGGGACTAGCTCAAGCCTGTCAATCAGGCAGATTTGGATATGGATCAGACGGCTGCGCCCAAGGTCAGCTTCGTGTCGCTCGGGTGCCCCTGAGACAACGAATGTCCACTTCCGAAGAAAAATTGCGCCGGAAGGCAGTTGTGATCTGGACTATCAACCCGTCAATGAGGGCGTGTGCGCATTAAGGCGCGAGATGCCGGTTTTCAAATGCGAAGCAGAGCTCATATGCTCAATGGAGCCTGACTCGCGATGCAACTACGGCGCCGACGCCAGCTATCAAAATCGCAACAAAGCTCATCGCCGCCAACGAGGTCATCGAGAACTCCCATTGAAAGACAGCATAGGCAGATAGGAAAAGCCCGAGCATGCTGGTCATGTTGCGAATATGCGCTAAATTCGTCCAGAGCGCGAAACGCCAATCGTACCGTACGGCCGAATGAATCATAATCGCCGTGCACGCGAGGATCAGGGGGATTACTCCAAGTAATAAAGATTCACGCCCTACCCTCCGGGTAACGACCTCGACGCTACCCACCTCTATGTGACGCCGTTCTGTATCTAGAGCCGCAATCACCCGGTGTGCCAGCTGCTGTGCCTGCTCCAGTGTGAGGTCAGCGTCTCTTGTTGGCAAGACGATGTAGAAATCGAACGGGTTGACCTCCGTTACAGAAACGCTGCCAAAACCTGTCCGGACCAACGTATCCGTTATCGATTGAGCGCTTGCGGCTTCGGGATAGCGCGCTTCGATGATCATCCCGCCGACGAATTCCACAGCAAAATTCAGGCCTCTGGTGGCAAGCAACGATATTGCCAGCAGTATCGTGACCAGCGCGAAGACAGTGATTGTTCGGGCAACAAATTCCGATCTGAACAAGGCCCTCCCCTCCAAGTTGCTCGTTCCTTCATTTAGCCGAGGAAAACTTGCCGTGAAAGCTCCGAACTCCAGCAAAGTGGACGACGACGGAGGGTCGTCACTCATTGCGGTCACTGGCATGTCCGAACCAACCATCGCCGATGGTTAGTCTGTTTCTCGTCCAATGAAACAGATTCAAAGACATTCGCTTATGAAGCCATGCCGTTCGTCAGGACCCAACGTTGTCAACCTGGGTCGGCACCGGGGATGTCGAAAACGAAAAGGCTCCACGGTGTCCGCGAAAAACTAGGCCAGTCGCCAATAGCTGCTCGGAATCGCGAGATCCTGAAACGGCAGCATCTGGATGACCGGTTCGACCAGAAGTTCGTCGTTGTTATACATCCTGACCTGGCAGCCCATGCTGGATGTTACCATTTCTGCGACCGTCGTCGGTACCGGCGTCATCTCGGCGCCATCCTTGAGCGGAGGCATAGACATGCCCCCTTCAAACGTTGCTTTCTGCCATCCCCAATTCCGAGCGCTTGAATCATACAAACGGAGCCGGATTGAATTGCAAGCGTCAGCTTCCACGAAGCCTTCACTGCGCGGTGGCCAGAAGTAGATACCTTGCAGGTTGGAACGATATCGCGATCTCGCGATGAGCATATCTCGGAGGGTTAGCTGCCGTGCCGGCCCGCCAGTGCCAAGCTGATAGCGGACCAGGTCGATCGCGCGATGGCGGAGAAATGCAGGACAGTTTCCGAAATTCTCTTCGAACCAACCCGCGTAGCGGCCCGATCTTCGGGAATCAAAAAGTTGGTCCCACTCTGGACAGCAAACCAGTCCCCCCTCGCGAGAAAGAACCAAGTGCCGCATGTTCTCCCAATCCAAGGCTATAATTGCTTCGAGCGCGGCCTGAAGCTGGCGATAGCGCATTACTGTGTCGGGGATCAGCCTCTGCGTGACACTGCCCATAAAAAGCTGCTGCCGCTTCATCTTACTCTCGAATGACTGGCCACTGAGGATAGCTCGTCCGGCAGGCTCAATAAAGATCGCCAGTTGACCTCGACATCTTGCCAATCAGATCGCGTGCGATTCCCCTTTCGCTTCTATCAAGAGCATGGTTCCACTTCCGTTCCCGTTGCTTCGAGCCAAGCATGGTTCGTCAGCTTTCGGCGCAACAATTCTGAGTCCTACTTTACAGCGTAAGAGGCTGCGTAGCGGTTGAATTTTCAGGCCGGATCAATTACTTAGTTCACATATCCGAACAATTCAGACGTAGGTCCCGGGCGACTATATGGACAGAGCGCCACGCATTTCATTCACATCGCTCGGGTGCCCCAAGGCATTGGTGGATTCCGAGCGCATCATCACGCGCCTGCGGGCGGAGGGCTACGAGCTCGCGCGCAAGCATGACGGGGCCGACATCGTCATCGTCAACACCTGCGGCTTCCTCGACAGCGCGAAGCAGGAATCGCTCTCGGCGATCGGCGAGGCCATGGCCGAGAACGGCAAGGTGATCGTGACGGGCTGCATGGGCGCGGAACCGGAAGCGATCGAGCAGGCCTATCCCGGCGTGCTCTCAATCACCGGCCCGCAGCAATATGAGAGCGTGCTGGACGCCGTGCACCGCGCGCTGCCGCCGGCGCACAATCCGCATCTCGACCTGGTGCCGCCGCAGGGCATCAAGCTGACGCCGCGCCACTACGCTTACCTGAAGATCTCCGAAGGCTGCAACAACCGCTGCACCTTCTGCATCATCCCGAAGCTGCGCGGCGACCTCGTCTCGCGTCCGGCCAATGACGTGCTGCGCGAGGCCGAGCGTCTCGTCGGCGCCGGCGTCAAGGAGCTGCTCGTCATCTCGCAGGACACCTCGGCCTATGGCGTCGATCTCAAATACGCCGAGAGCCCGTGGAAGGATCGCCAGGTCCGCGCCAAATTCCTCGATCTCGCGCGCGAGCTCGGCGAGCTCGGGGCCTGGGTCCGCCTGCAATATGTCTACCCCTACCCGCATGTCGACGAAGTCATCGCGCTGATGAATGAGGGCAAGGTGCTGCCCTATCTCGACATCCCGTTCCAGCATGCGAGCCCCGAGGTGCTGAAGGCGATGAAGCGCCCGGCGGCGCAGGACAAGACGCTGGCGCGCATCAAGCGCTGGCGCGAGGAATGTCCTGACCTTGCGCTGCGCTCGACCTTCATAGTCGGCTTCCCCGGCGAGACCGATGCCGACTTCGCCTATCTGCTCGACTGGCTCGATGAAGCCGAGATCGACCGCCTCGGCTGCTTCAAATATGAGCCAGTTGCCGGCGCGACGGCGAACGCGATCGAGAACCCGGTGCCGGAAGAGGTCAAGCAGGAGCGCTACAACGCGCTGATGGCGCGCCAGCAGAAGATCTCGGCTCGCCGGCTCAAGCGCAAGGTCGGCACGCGCCAGCAGATTATCATCGACGAGGTCGGGCCGACGGTGGCCAAGGGCCGCTCCAAGGCCGATGCGCCGGAGATCGACGGCGCGGTGTACCTCTCGAGCCGCCGTCCCTTGCGCGTCGGCGAGATCGTCACCGCCAAGATAGAGCGCGCGGACCAGTACGATCTGCACGGCAGCGTCGCGGGATTCTGACGATCAACCGAGCGCCGTGCGCTATGCGGCGCGCACGGCCTTAAGGAAACCGGACACCTTGTCGCGCAACGCATCGGCATGGCGCGACAACTGGCCCGCCGCGCCATGCATGTTAATGGCGGATGCGCCAGCGGCGTCGATCGTCTGCGTTACGGCGTTGATGTTGCTGGCGACTTCGCTGGTGCCCGTAGCGGCCTGATTGACAGAGCGCGCGATCTCCTGGGTCGCCTGCCCTTGCTGCTCGACAGCAATGGCAATCGTCTTGGCAATGTCACTGATCTGCCCGATCGTCGTGCCGACCCCCTGGATCGCGGCAACGGTGTCGTCGGTCGCCCGCTGCATGGCACTGATGTGCGCGCTAATCTCTTCGGTGGCCTTGGCCGTCTGGCTTGAGAGGCTTTTGACTTCGGCGGCAACGACGGCGAAACCGCGACCGGCATCGCCAGCTCGCGCCGCCTCGATCGTAGCGTTCAAGGCCAGAAGATTGGTCTGGCTCGCGATCGCATTGATCATTTCGGTGACCGCACCGATCCTGCCTGCGGCTTCCGACAGACTCCTCACGAGATCATTGGTGCGCGCGGATGCCTGCACCGCCTCGCCAGCAATGCTCGAGGAAGTCGCGACCTGACGGTTGATCTCGGCAACGGAGCTCGACAGCTCTTCGGTCGCGCCCGCGACCGACTGGACGTTGGCAGATGCTTCGGACGAAGCGGCGGCGACGGTCGAGACGCGTTGCGCGGCGTTCTCGGCGGTCGAGCTCAGCGAGCCGGCCGTCGCCTCCACGTCCTTGGCAGCCGACGACACGGCGTTGGCAATCGAGCCGATGGTTTCCTCGAATTCGCCGGCAAGTTTGGCGATGGCGCGCTTCTTCTCTTCCCGCGCGGCAATCAGCTCCGACAAATCCCGGCGAAAGCTGATGACGACGGGCTGGCCATCGATCTCCGCGGGAACAAGGGTGACCTGCACCGGGACCATCTGCCCGTCCGCTCGGCGCGTGATCCATTCGAAGCGGGCGTAGCCCTCCTTCTTCGCCCGCGCGAGCGTCTCCTGGACGCAGTCCGACGAGCGACGGCCGTCTGCCTGGAATTCAGGAGCCATATCGGCCGGCGACCGGGACAGCAGATCGGCCTTGCTGCGATAGCCGCCAAACCTGACCGCCGCCTCGTTACAGGCGATGATCTTGGGTCCCGCCAGCACCATGATCGCATCAACCGAATGTTCGAAGACCGCTTGCCCGATCTGACAATCGCGGTCCTGGCTTGTCCGTCGCCCGAAGAATCTCATGGGCTCCCCCAAATTCGAAGCGGCCCAGTGAGTAGCAAGGAAACATTAACCAAACACTTACTGGTTGCCTGCCGTTCGGGGGAGATCAGCCAGCAGCCAGCCATTTCGGCACCCACCGCTCCGGGCGCGGGGCGCGGGCGAGATCGGCCTGGGCCTCAGCGAGCAGTGCCGGCTCGCCGGCGATGATCGGGCGCACATCGTATTCGAAGTTCGGCATGACGCGGCCGTCGGCATAGAGGCCGAACTTCATCGCGTACCACAGCCCGAGTTCGGGCTGCGCCTTCAGCATCTCCTCGCGCAGGTCGCGCAGCAGGGATTCGATCGAGGCCGCTTCCTCGAACGGCTGCGGTCCGCGCGACAGCACCCGTGCTTCATACTGCTTGCCTGATATGGCGACCTCGAAATGCGTCTTGTCCCAGGCGTTCTTGCCCTTGGGCAGATGCGCGGCGAGCCGCCAGCCGAGCTCGGCCATCAGGCGGTGATTGGCCCAGTATTCCTCCCGATCCCGGCTCCACTTCTCGACGAAGCCGCGGAAATCCGGCAGTTCCGACGCGCCGTCTTCGCATGCAACGGGCTCCCCGGCCGGCCGCCGCGCGAGCCATTGCGCGAGCTCGACCGTCTGAGGCTCGACCTCGCCATGCGGCCGCAAATCGTGCCAGGCCTTGTCGAATTGCTGCGAGGTGAGTTTTGTCAGCAGCGCGTCGAGGGATGGCGCCAGCAGCTCGTAATCGCCCTCCGAGCCGAGGCCTACGATCGGGGGATCGTCGCGATCGAGACCAGCGCCGTACCAGCCGCCGACGGCCGAGCCATCAGGCAGGCGCATGAACAACGCGAAGCGATCGCGCAAGGGGCTGCCGTCGAAGATCGGCGCCTGGTCGGAAAACTGGCCCTGCAGGGAGAAGCAGCCGACGCTGCCCCAAGGACGCCCGTTCAGCCAGCCGGCAAAATCCAGCAACAGAGGCGGCGCCTCGACGCCCGGCGGAAACGCGCCTCTGATGCTGTCGAGGTCGATCGGGTATGAGGTGTCGGACAAGGCTGCAATAATCTCGATGGTCCCGCCCTGTTGGTCTGAACCGACAGGCAACCGGTTCGAACCAATTCGCGTCCTTCGATCACAAACGCGCTAGAGCTGCAATGGTTGCGACCGGGCCGACAAATGAAACTCGACGAAACATCAGGAATTTGCGTCAAGCTGTCCATAGCCGGCCTGGTGATGGCCCTGCTTGCGCTGTCCGCTCCCGCCGCCGCCCGATCCCCGTCGGCCGCGCAATTGCGCCAATGGTGCTACAGCGAGGACAACGGGGTCAGCGAGGACCAGCGTATCGAAGGTTGCTCGGCGGTGCTGCAGTCCGATCCGTCGAACGCGGTCGCTCTCGCCAACCGCGGCGAGATGTTCCGGCGCAAGGGCGAGGCCGAGCGCGCGTTGGCCGATCTCAACCGCGCGATCGATCTCGACGGGGACAGCGCCGCCGCCTGGTTCAATCGCGGCATCACCTATGACGATCTCGGCGACCGCGACCACGCCATCATGGATTACACGCGCGCGATCAGACTCGATCCGAATGACGCGTGGTACTACAACAATCGCGGCAATTCCTACCTCGGCAAGAACGACTACGCCCATGCGCTCGCGGACTACGATCGCGCGATCAAGCTCGATCCGACCTATGGCCCGGCCTACGGCAACCGCGCACGAATCTTCCGCGACCGTGGCGATCGGGACCGCGCGCTGGCCGATTTTGCCAAGTCGATCGAGCTCGGCCGACACAACGACCGCGATTTCTATGCGCGCGCCAACATGTATTTCGACGCGCAAAATTATGCACTGGCGCTCGAGGATTACGATCGCGCCATCAAGGCCAATGCGAGCAATCCCGCATTGTTCAATTCGCGCTGCATGACGCGCGCGATTCTCGGGCGTTTGCCGGAGGCGCTGGAGGATTGCGAGCAGTCGCTGCGAATGGCCCCGAATGATCCCTACACGCTGGACAGCCGCGCCCTCACCTATCTCAAGCTCGGCGATCTCGATGCGGCGGTGGCCGACTACGACGCCGCGCTGGGCGCCAAGCCTGAGCTCGACAGTTCGCTCTACGGACGCGGGCTTGCCAAACGGAAGAAGGGCGACACCGCCGGCGCCGACCGCGATATCGCGGCGGCGAAGGCCATCAACGCCGGGATCGCCGATCTGTTTGCCTCATATGGAGTCGACTAGCCGTCGCCCGCACAGTCAGGTGCAGCGCCGGAAATGTGACACTATAATGCATTCACGCAGAGGTCACGGACTCGTCCTAGTTCTCGCTCGCTTTCAAACGCGAGCGAGGATTTTTGATGAGCCGTCTCCCGGACATGCTGCGCACACAGCGCTTCGACGATTACCGCTTCTACCACCAGAGCACCGTCAATCAGACGCTGCACCTGATCAGCGCGATCATCTTCCTTGGCTGCTACGCGCTGCTGTTCACGGATCCTGCCCTCGCCGGTATCATCGGCTGGGTCGCGATGCTGACGCGACAGACCGGGCATTTCTTCTTCGAGCCGAACGGCTATGACGCCGTCAACGACGTCAGCAACGAGTACAAGGAAGCGGTCAAGGTCGGCTACAACCAGACGCGCAAGATCATCCTGCTGCTGGTCTGGGGCAGCGCGCCGATTGCGCTCTACGTGTTCCCTTCCCTGTTCGGACTGTTCGATCCCCCGGCCAGCCGTCTCGACTTCTTGCGCCATGTCGGTACGCTGTGGCTCGCGATCGGCATCGGCGGCGGGCTGGCGCGCACGCTGCAGCTGTTCGCGACGCGCGGCGTCACGACCGGGCTGGTGTGGGCGTTCAAGGTGCTGACCGATCCCTTCCACAACATCGCGCTGTACTGGAAATCGCCGCTCAAGCTGATGCGCGGCGAGCTGATCGACACCGAGATCGCAGACGCGGACTGGGGCGACGAGGACGCCGAAGAGGCCGCGCATCTGACCTGACCGATACACGCCAGGCGGGTGTTGGGCAAAACGCCCGCTTGACAAGCCCTGCCAATCGGCTGTACGCACCCGCCCCATGATCAACCGGACCCACCAGCGCACCGAAATGCTCCGTCGTCGCTCCCGCGACGATGAGAGGGTGCGCCATGTCCAACGACGCCGCTGAACCACTGAATTCAGCCAGGTTTTCGACAAGGCCGCACCCGCAAGGTGCGGCCTTTTTGCTTTTGCGCCCACGCTTTCACCCGCCCCAACAGGAGTTCGACATGACCACCGCCACCCATCCGTATGACGCGCTGATGGACATCACCGCACGGCCCAAGGCCGTGTTCGTCCGTGGCGCCGGCTCATACCTCTGGGACGACAGCCGCAAGCGCTATCTCGATTTCGTGCAGGGCTGGGCCGTGAACTGCCTCGGGCATTCCCCGCCTGCGGTTGCGGAAGCGCTCGCGTCACAGGCCAAGCGGCTGCTGACGCCGAGCCCTGCCTTCTACAACGAGCCGAGTCTCAAGCTCGCGCAGGCGCTCGTCGAGAACAGCGCGTTCGACCAGGTGTTCTTCGCCAATTCCGGCGCGGATGCCAATGAGGGCGCGATCAAGCTCGCGCGCAAATATGGCAGCCTGCACAAAGGCGGCGCGTTCGAGATCATCACGTTCGAAAGCGGCTTCCACGGACGGACGCTGGCGACGATGTCGGCCTCGGGCAAGAAGGCGTTCGAGCCGCTGTTCGAGCCGAAAGTCGCCGGCTTCAAGAAGGCGAAACTCAACGACATCGCCTCGGTGGAGAAACTGATCAACGGCAACACGGTCGCCGTCATGCTCGAGCCGATCCAGGGTGAATCAGGCGTGTGGCCGGCAACCGATGCGTTCCTGCGTGAGCTGCGTGCGCTGACCGAGGCGCATGGCCTGCTGCTCATCTTCGACGAGATCCAGACCGGCATGGGCCGGACCGGACAGCTGTTCCACTACGAGCACACCGGGATTGCGCCCGACATCATGACGCTCGGCAAGGGCATCGGCGGCGGCGTGCCGCTCGCAGCGCTGCTTGCGACCGAGCGCGCCTCCTGCTTCGAGCATGGCGATCAGGGCGGCACGTTCAACGGCAACCCGGTAATGTGCGCGGCCGGCCTCGCCGTGCTCGAAGAGGTCGGCAAGCCGGAGTTTCTGAAGCAGGTGGCCGAGACCGGCCTGCTGCTCGAAAGCGAACTGCAGAAAGTCTCGGCACGGCACGGCCTCGGCGGCGTGCGGGGGCGCGGCCTGCTGCTCGCGCTCGACCTCAAGCTGCCGATCGCGCCCGGTATCGTCGCGCAGGCCTTCGAGGCCGGCGTGCTGTTGAACGCGCCGCAGCTCGACAGCTTGCGCTTCATGCCGGCGCTGAACGTCACGAAGGGAGAGATCGCGGAGATGATCGGCTGTCTCGATACGATCTTGACGAAGGCCGGCGCGGCAAGGAGAGTCGCGTAGGGTGGGCAAAGCGAAGCGTGCCCACCATCTGTTGCCTTCGATGAAGAAATGGTGGGCACGGCGCTGCGCGCCTTTGCCCACCCTACCAAACCGTCGATGACGGCAGAGCTACGGCTTCAAGATCGACGCGCCCGTGGTCTTGCGGCCTTCCAGGTCGATATGCGCCTTCGCGGCGTCCTTGAGCGCGTAGGCGTGATTAATCGGCACGTGCAGCTTGCCGTTGATGACGGCCGAGAACAGCGTGTCGGCGCCTTCCAGCAGCTCCTTGCGCGTGCCGACATAGTCGTTGAGCTTCGGCCGGGTCGCAAACAGCGAGCCGTGAGTGTTCAGCTCCGCGATCGAGAATGGCGGCACCGGGCCTGAGGCGTTGCCGAAGGAGACGAACATGCCGCGCGGCTTCAGGCACGACAGCGAGCCCGGGAAGGTCGATTTGCCGACGCCGTCATAGACGACGTCGCAGCCCTCGTTGCGGCTGATCTGTTTGACGCGCGCGACAAAGTCTTCCTCGTTGTAGAGGATGACATGGTCGCAGCCATTGGCCTCAGCCAGCTCCGCCTTCTCGCGCGAGCCGACCGTGCCGATGACATGGGCCCCTAACGCCCTCGCCCATTGGCAGGCGAGCAGGCCGATGCCGCCGGCGGCGGCATGGATCAGAACGCGGTGATGCGGCTCGACCTTGAAGGTCTTGTGCAGGAGATACCATACGGTCAGGCCCTTGAGCATCAGCACCGCGCCCTGCTCGTGCGTGATGTGATCGGGCAGCTTGACCAGCCTATCCCAGGGGATGTTGCGCTCGCTCGTATACGCGCCGAGATTGTGGTAGTAGGCGACGCGGTCGCCGGGATGGAAATTCGTCACGCCCGGCCCGACCGCGACGACCTCGCCCGAGGCCTCGTTCCCCGCGATGAAGGGCAGCTCGGGCGCCTTGTACAGACCGGTGCGGTAATAGACGTCGATGAAATTCAGGCCGACCGCGTGCTGGCGGATGCGCACCTCACCAGGTCCGGGCGCCGGCAGCTCGACGCTCTCATAGACCAGGACTTCGGGGCCTCCGACCTTGTGCACACGGACCGCTTTGGTCATCGCCTGACCTCCTCATCGCTGCAGCCAGCGAAAGACATCGCGACCGCCTTGTCAACTTGCCCCAACCTGGAACGGCTACCGCTTGGTTGCTTTCTTGCGGTTGCGCTTGGCGAGCACATTGAAGAATTCCACCGCCGCCGAGAACGCAATTGCGAAATAGATGTAGCCGCGCGGGATGTGGAATTTGAATCCATCCGCAACGAGGGCGACGCCGATCAGCACCAGAAATGCCAGTGCCAGCATTTTGGTGGTCGGATGCTCCGCGACGAATCGTGCGACGGGTCCGGAGGAAATGTACATGATCGCGCAGGCGATCACGACAGCCGCGATCATGATCTCGAGGTCCTGCGCCATGCCGATCGCGGTGATGATCGAGTCGAGCGAGAACACGATGTCGATGACGATGATCTGGGCGATCACCCAGAACAAGGCGCTGCCGCCCGACTTCTGGTTCCCCTCGCCGTCATCGGCCTCGACCTCGGCATGAATCTCGTGCGTCGCCTTGGCGATCAGGAACAGGCCGCCGCCGATCAGGATGAGGTCGCGCCACGAGAAATCGTAGCTGAGAAGCGAGAACACCGGCGCGGTCAGGCCGATCAGCCAGACCAGGGCGCTGAGCAGGACGATGCGAAAGACCAGCGCCAGCGCCAGCCCGATCTGACGGGCGCGGCTGGCCTGCGGTTCGGGGATCCGCGAGACGATCACGGACAGGAAGATGACGTTGTCGATGCCGAGCACGATCTCGAGCGAGGTCAAGGTCAGCAGCGCAGCCCAGGCCTCGGGGCTGGTCAACAGATGCATCATGCGAAGGACCTTGCCAGGCGGATCAATGCGTCGCTGAAGGCGATCCAGAGCGCGATCGCGCAGAGTGCGACGGTGACGCCGGTGCCGGCCCGGAAATCCATCTCCAGCGCATAGAATCCAAGCAGGCCCCACACGACGATCAGCGACATCGTCAGCCAGCGCAACCGCACGACGCGAACGGGATGCAACACGTGGAACGGCACGAAGGTCAGCACCACCAGCGCGGCAACCAGCAGCGTCGACCACAGCGGCGGCCAGTGCAGCAGGAACAGATAAAACGCCGCCGCATTCCACAGCGCCGGAAAGCCGCGAAAATGATTGTCGTCCGCCTTCATGCGCAGATCGGCGAAATAGAGCGCGCTGGTGACGATGATGGCAATGCCGAGCAAGGGCGCTGCGACCGGCAGCAACAGGCCGCTCGCCACGATCGCATAGGCGGGGACGAAGACATAGGTGACGAAGTCGACCACGAGATCGAGCACATCGCCCGACCAGTTCGGCTGCACGTTCTTGACGTCGAGCAGGCGCGCAATCGGCCCGTCGATGGCGTCGATGATCAGGGCAACGCCCAGCCATCCGAACATCGCCGCCCAGTGCTCGCGCACGGCCTCCATCATGGCCAGCAGCGCGATCGCCGCGCCGAAGGCGGTGAAGATGTGAACCGAAAACGCCGCGGCACGGATCGCAGGCGTCGGCTCGAGGGAATCCCCTTGGCTATCCATGGCCTCTGCTACCAGAACGGGGCCGGTTTGCACATCCGCCGTCGCGGCGTTCCGCCGTGCAATTCGCCATAGGATCAGGCAAGATAGGTGGGCTTGTATTTGCCGCGAGGCGTGCCAAATGTGCTGTCATGACAGACGCATCCACAGTCTTCGACGCGGCCATTGTCGGCGGTGGCCCGGCGGGCCTTGCAGCCGCAATCGCGCTGGCGCAGCGAGGCGCGAGGACCGCGCTGGTGGCGCGGCGCCTGCCCTACGCCGATAACAGGACCACCGCGCTGCTGGGGGCCTCCGTCGATCTGCTGGAGAGCCTCGACGTCTGGTCGCATTGCAAGGACAAGGCGGCCGCGCTCGAAATCATGCGCCTCGTCGACGACACCAACAGGCTGTTCCGCAGCCCCGAGGTCCGATTCTCCTGCCACGAAATCGCGCGCGATGCCTTCGGCTACAATATCGACAACCGTTCGCTGATGCTGGCGCTGGAAGCGCGCGCGGCCGAACTGCCCAATGTCTTCCGTTTCGACGACGAGGCCGAGAGCGTCGTCATCGAGGCCGAGGATGTCGCCATTCGCACTGCCGCCGGACAATTCCTGACCGCGCGACTGGTGGTCGGCGCCGACGGCCGGCATTCGCTGTGCCGCGAGGCCGCCGGCATTGCGGTGACGCGGCGTGACCTGACGCAGACGGCGCTGACCTTCAACGTCAGCCATACCAGGCCGCACCGGAACATCTCCACCGAGTTCCATACGCCGCACGGTCCGTGCGTGTTCGTGCCCCTGCCCGGAAACCGCTGCAGCGTCGTTTGGGTTTCGGCCCCCGCCGAGGCCGAACGGCTGCGCGGCTTGAGCGACGAGGAGTTGTCTGCCGCCGTCGAGAAGCAGTCGCATTCCATCCTCGGCCGCATGACGGTCGAGCCCGGCCGCAACCTGTTTCCGCTGGCGATCGAGCGGCCGCAATCGTTCGCCCGCGACCGGATCGCGCTGGTCGGCGAAGCCGCCCATGTGATACCTCCGATCGGCGCCCAGGGCCTCAATCTCGGCCTGCGGGATGCGGCCGACATTGCTCGGCTCGCCGGCGAGGCCATCGCGTCAGGACAGGACCCGGGCGCCGACGAGGTGCTCAGGCGCTACGACCGGGCGCGGCGTCCGGACATTCTGAGCCGGACCTTTGCGATCGACATCGCCAACCGTTCGCTGCTCAACGATTTCCTGCCGCTCCAGCCCATCCGCGCCGTCGGCATGCATTTGCTGGGGGCCATCGGCCCGCTCCGGCGTTTTGCCATGCGCGAGGGTCTGACGCCGACCTGGCGGCGGTAACCGCGAATTGACGGTCAACTGGAGCGCTCGAACACCTATCCCGTAGGGAGAGGTAAACATCGAGCCGCGCTGGTCGCCGCTTACGGAAACACCAATCGCCCGGTCTGGAGCAGCCACATCACGCTGGTCAGCGTGACCACCGAGGCGAATGTGCCGAGCAGCACGGCAACGGATGCGGATTCGATCCAGGCATCGTTTTGGCGCGCGATCACGAACACATTCAGCGCCGGCGGCAGCGAGGCCATCAGGATGGCCGTTGCGGCCCAGGGCTGCGCGAACGGACCGAATGCCAGCATCAGGCCGAACGCCGCGAGCGGATGGATCAGCAGCTTCACCGCGATCACACCAGGCACTTCCCAGGGCACGCGGTCAAACGGGCGCAGTGCCACGGTCACGCCGAGCACGAACAGCGCGGTGGGCGCGGCCGCGTTCTGCAGGAACGTGATTGTGCGGTCGAGCGCGACCGGCAGCTCGATGTGGAGCGCAGCAACCGCCGCGCCAAAGCAGGCCGACATGATCAGCGGGTTGAGCACGATCTGCTTCAGCACGACGCCGAAGGCGTGCACGATCGAGGGATGGTCGCGGTCTGACAGCTCGATCAGCAGCGGCACGATCGTGAACAGGAAGATGCTGTCGCAGCAGAAGATCAGGGCGGTCGGCGCGGACGCCTTCGATCCGAGCACGGCGAGCGCCAGCCCAGGGCCCATGTAGCCGATATTGCCGTAGCCGCCGGACAGGCCCGCGAGCGTCGCCTCACGCAGTGTCAACCCGCCAAGCGCCTTGCCGACCACCAGCGCGATGGTGAACGCCGCTACCGTCGACAGCGTGGTCGCGACCAGGAATGGCGGGTTGTTCAGCTCCGCGAACGGCGTCTTCGACATGATCGCAAACAGCAGCGCCGGCAACGACACGTAGAGCAGGAAGAAATTCATCCAGGCGAGGCCCGATTCCGGCAGCGACTTGGCCTTGCCGCAGGCGAAGCCGACGAAGATCAAGCCGAAATAAGGTAGCGCCAGATTAAGGATATCGACCATTGATGAAGTGATTTCTGAGGATTGTCGGCCTGTCCGGCCGAGTACTGCGGGCCAATTCGAAATGAGGGCACTAGCATCGGCCACAATCCTGGTCTATCGACGGAGGATGATTAAAGCGCGGACCGCCAAGTTTCAGATCGGTCAGGTCGTTCGCCACCGGATCTTCTCGTTCCGGGGGGTGATCTTCGACATCGATCCGGAATTCAACAACACCGAGGAGTGGTGGCTCTCCATCCCCGAGGAGGTGCGGCCGCACAAGGACCAGCCGTTCTACCATTTGCTCGCGGAGAACGCGGAGTCCGAGTACGTCGCCTATGTCTCGGAGCAGAACCTGCTGCCCGACGAGTCCGGTGAGCCGATCCGGCATTCCCAGGTCGCCGAGATCTTCGTCAAGAACAAGGATGGCGGCTACCGCCCGCGCAATCCCTCGCTGAACTAGGCGATCCCCCGCTCCAGTTTTTTTCGCTGCCACCAAGCGGCCAGCAAAAAAGGCGCCCGATCGGGCGCCTTTTTCATGTCCGGGATTCGAGCCCGATTACTTCTGAGCGGTCGGAGGTGCGCCGGGCGCGCCGCCCTGCTGCTCGAGCTTCTTGCGCTGCTCTTCGGCCTTCTTCTGCAGCTCTTCCTGCAGCTTCTTCTGGGTTTCCTCGAACACCTTCGGATCGGTCGGCGGACCGTCATAGGCCTTCTGGAATTCGCCGGTGAGCGGCAGCGGCAGGGTCAGCGGCTGGCCGTTGGCGTTGATCGCCTGGACCACGAGGTTCTGGCCCTTCTTCAAATTGGCAATGAGCTCTGGGGTCGCCTCGTAGTCCGACATGCAGCCGTTCTGGAAGCAGATCACATACGGGCTCTGCAGCGGCGCGTTGTTGTCGACGATGATGCGGGTGCCGTGCACGAGCTGCATGCCCAGCGGCAGCGTCACGCGCAGGATCTTCTTGGGCTCGCCTTCCGGCTCGATGATGACGGCGGCGATGACCGGCTGGCCCGATTCGATGCGGCCGTCCTTGCCGGTGAAGCAGACCTGCTTGGCGTTGGCGTCCTGGCCCTTGAGGCAGAACTTGGTCCAGGGCGCGTAGATCAGCTGGATCTGCTGATCCGCGGGCTGACCGCCCTGCGCAGCCGGCGCGCCGGGCTGGGCCGCAGGGGCCTGTTGGGCCTGGGGAGCTGGCGCCGGGGCCGCAGCCGGAGCTTTGGGAGCAGCCTTTGGCGCGGCTTTCGGGGCAGCCTTGGGGGCGCCCGGAGCCGGTGCGGGGGTCTGGGCTTCGGCGGCAAACGGAATGGCCAATGCCGTCGCCGTCAACAGGGCGAGAACTCGCCCGCGCGGCCGGACGGACGCGGCCAAATAACGGAAATTCATTGCAGAAAACCCTTTCTGAACGGGAAGTGCCCGAACCGCTCGGTCACACCGAACAAGCCGCCTTGGGTGCGGCTCTCTCCCCGTCAATTGAGGCAGATACGTGACGGGCTCGGCGCTCTTGCGCGATTGCGTGCCTTCTTAACGTGGTCGACGGAAAGATCAATGCCGACAAGCATCTTTGGCTGCATCCAGGCGGGCTCCCGGTGAAATCCCTGTGATAGGCTTCGACCCCGGCGGCCCTCGAATCAACGTGTCCGAATGTTCATGTTCCAGTGCCTGCGCGAGGGCCCAAGCGTCCGCGGCCTTGTCCGCCTTTGCCATCTCGCCTCGACCTGCACGACCCTGGCTTTCACGACCCTCACCCTCTGCCTATGGACCAGCGGTAGCCAGGCGGAGGAAGCGTATGCCATCGCCATGCACGGCAAGCCGGCGATGCCGGCCGATTTCACCCACATGCCCTACGCCAATCCGGACGCGCCCAAGGGCGGCCGGCTGACCTGGGGCCTGCTCGGCACGTTCGACAGCCTCAATCCGTTCATCGTGAAGGGGTTGGCCGTGCAGCCAATCCGCGCCTACGTGGTCGAGAGCCTGCTGGCACGCGGCCAGGATGAGCCGTTCACGCTCTACGGCCTGCTCGCCCGGACCGTCGAGACGGATGAGGCGCGAAGCTATGTCACCTTCCACATCGATCCCCGCGCCCGCTTCTCCGATGGCAAGCCCGTGCAAGCCGAGGACGTGCTGTTCTCCTGGCAGCTGTTGCGCGACCATGGCCGGCCCAACCTCAGGCAATATTACGCCAAGGTCGCCAAGGCCGACGCGCCCGATCCCCTCACTGTCCGCTTCGATCTTGCGGGGGCCAATGACCGCGAGCTGCCGCTGATCCTCGGCCTGATGCCGGTCCTGCCGAAGCACGCGGTCGACGTCGCAACCTTCGAGGAGACGACGCTATCGGGGCCGATTGCCTCGGGTCCCTACCGCGTCACGGCGGTGAAGCCCGGTGCCAGCGTGACGCTCACGCGCAATCCCGATTATTGGGGCCGCGATCTTCCGGTCAATCGCGGGCTGTTCAATTTCGACGAGATCCGGCTCGATTATTATCGCGAGGCCAATGGCCAGTTCGAAGCCTTCAAGCGCGGCCTCTATGATTTCCGCGTCGAGAACGAGCCGCTGCGCTGGCACAGCGGCTATGATTTTCCCGCCGCCATGAGCGGCGAGGTGATCCGCGACACCTTCAAGCCCGGCGTGCCACAGCCTTCGGAATTTCTGGTGTTCAACACCAGGCGTCCTTTATTCGCGGACATCCGCGTGCGCCAGGCGCTGACGCTGCTGTTCGACTTCGAGCTGGTCAACCGCAACTATTTCTTCTCGCTCTATTCGCGCGCCGCCGGTTACTTTGCGGGCTCCGAGCTGTCGGCCTATGCACGGCCCGCAGATGCGCGCGAGCGCGAGCTGCTCAAACCGTTCGCGGCACAGATTCCCGAAGACATCATGGATGGCAGCTATCGCCTTCCCGTCACCGACGGCTCGGGCCGCGACCGCAACACGTTGCGCGCGGCGCTGAAGCTGTTGTCGGACGCCGGCTACGATCTCGACGGCACCGTGCTGCGCAACCGCGTGACCAAGGCGCCCTTCACGTTCGAAATGCTGGTGACGACCCGCGACCAGGAGCGCATCGCACTCGCGTTCCAGCGCGACCTCAAACGCGCCGGCATCGATCCGAGCGTGCGCGCCGTCGATCCCGTGCAGTTCGACCAGCGCCGGCTGGCCTACGAGTTCGACATGATCCAGAACCGCTGGGACCAGTCGCTCTCGCCCGGCAACGAGCAGTCCTTCTATTGGGGTAGCGCGGCCGCGGACAGTCCGGGCACCCGCAACTACATGGGCGCGAAGGACCCCGCGGTCGACGCCATGATCAAGGCGCTGTTGGAGGCCCGTGATCATACGGATTTCGTCGCCGCTGTGCGGGCACTGGACCGGTCCCTGATATCAGGCTTCTACACAATCCCCCTGTTTAACGTGTCCGAGCAATGGATCGCGCGATGGAATCGGATAGAACGACCATCGACCACCGCGCTGTCCGGCTACCTGCCGGAGACCTGGTGGTCGAAGGGTGAGCCTCAAGCCAGTCCAGCGAAGTGACGCCGTGAACCAGCCAGCCGTATCGCCGACGCTCGACACGCTGTTCCAGCGGACGCTGATGCGGCAGCCGCACGCGCTCGCTCTGCTCGATCCGCTCAACAAATCCCGCATCACCGGCCACCAGCCTCGGCGCATGTCTTACGCCGAGGCCGACACCGCCATTGAGGCCCTGTCGGCGCATTTTGTCGAATCGGGCCTGCCGGCCAATTCGGTGATCGCGATCCAGCTGCCGGCGACGGTCGAGTTCGTGCTGACGGTGCTTGCTGCCCATCGCGCCGGCCTCGTGGTTGCGGTGCTGCCGCTGCTGTGGCGGCAGGCGGAGCTCGCGGTCGCGCTCAACCGCACGGCGGCACGCGCCATCGTCACCATGAGCAAGGTCGATAGCGTCAGCTACGCCGACCTTGCCATGCACGCAGCCGCCGAGGCCTTCTCGATTCGCCACGTTTTCGGCTTTGGTGCCGATCTGCCCGAGGGCATGGCCTCGCTCGACGAGGTGTTGGCGCGTCCGCCCGGCACCACGCGTGCCGTGATCCAGGACGGCCGCAAGGCGGCGATGATCTCCTTCGACGTCACGGCCGAGGGTTTCCGCCCGGTGCCACGGCCGCATTTCAGCCTGATCGCAGGCGGGCTGGCGATGTCGCTGGAAGCCGACATCCAGCAGGGTGCGACCGTCATGGCCGCGTTCGCACCGATGTCGTTCGCGGGCCTCGCCTCTTCGCTGGCGGTGTGGCTGCTCTGCGGCGGTGCGCTGGCGCTGCATCATCCGTTCGAGAGCGAGGTGCTGGAGCAGCAGATCAACGAGCACAGATGCGACGTGCTGATCGCGCCGGCGCAGCTTGCTTTGCGGCTCGGCGATTCCGGTCCGGCGGCGCGGATGCCGACCTTGCGCAACGTCATCGGGCTCTGGCGCGCGCCGGAGCAGGTGGCCACCAGCGAAGCCTGGATCGCGCCGCATGCGCCGCTCACGGACGTCTATCTGTTCGGCGAGGCCGGGCTGTTCGGGGCCCGGCGCGGCGAGGACGGCATGCCTGTCGCGGTGATGCCCGGGCCACACGGCGCGCCCCGCGAGCAATCCGGCTCTTCGATCGCGGGTGATATCCTGCTGACGCCGAAGGGCACGCTGGGCCTGCGCGGCCCGATGGTGCCGATTGCCGCCTACGCGCCGCCCCAGCCGGTCGGAGAGACGCTGACGGCGCAGCCGCCGCGCGACTATGTCGACACCGGCTATGCCGCACGGATCGACCGCGCCAGCGGCGCCATCTGTATCACCGCACCTCCATCAGGTATCATGGCCGTTGGCGGCTACCGGTTCCTCTCCAACGACCTGCAGGAATGGGCGCGCCGGCTCGGCCAGGGCGCGCTGCTCACCGCCCTGCCCGACCGCCTCTCCGGCCATCGGCTGGCAGGCCGGGCCCAGGACAATGCCCGCGCCCGTGAGGCGCTCAGCGAGCTTGGCCTTAACCCCCTGATGGTCGAGGCTTTTCGCGACCGCTCGGGCCCGGTCTAGCCACAGTTTTGCTGGGAACATTGACGCCGCATTAAGGCGGCCGGACTACATTGCGCAGCATTGACCGCGTGAACAGAGTCTTCGAATGTCCCAGGCGGGCCCGATCCTGTTTGTCTCCAATGCCGAGCGCCCCGCCTTCCTTGCGGCGCTGGACGAAGCCCGTCTCTTTCCTGTCGTCGACAGCGATTGGTCGAGCGCTGCGCGCGCCGTCGACGAGGTGCAGCCGGCTGCCGTGCTTGCCGCGATGTCCGGCGGGCACGAGCCGCATATGCCGCTCCTCGCAAAGAAGATCGCCGATCAGCCGCTATACCTCCCGCTGGTCGCGCTGGATGCACAGGGATCGCTCCCCCACAACGCACTCCCCTTCGCAACGCGCGCCAATGCTGCCGAGCGCCTGATTGCACGCCTGCGCGCGGCAATCCGCGTTCGCACGCTTCATGCCACCGTGCTGCGTCGCCTGCCGGAGGCGAAGGTCACGCTGCCTGAGAGCGATCCGGTGCGCGATGCAATCGTGCTTCTGATCGGCCGTGGCGCGTCCTATCCTGCGCTGTCCGTGAAGCTTGGCGAACGCGCTGGCGTCGTCGGCGCGCTCTCGATCGAGGCTGCGGCAAAGCATCTCAACACAAGGGACATCGACGGCGTCGTGCTCACTGACGGGTTTACGCCGCGCGTCACCGATGCATTCCTCACCGTGCTCGCGGAAGACACCCGCTTCCGCAACCTGCCCGTGGTCGTTACCGCGCACCAGCTCACCCAGAGCTACGACCTGCCCAATCTCGAACTGATCGCAGGCGAGCCCGCCAAGGTCGCGGCCAACGCGCTGCCCTTGATCCGCCAGCATGCGATGGAAGCGCAATTGAGCCGCACGCTGCGCTCGATCGATGCCGGCGGCTGGCTCGATCCGCGCACCGGTCTGTTGACGCTCGAAGCCTTCGCCCGTGATTTTTCCAATGCGGTCGAGCAGGCGCTTGCCCGAGGCGGCGGCCTGTCGGTGGCGCGCTTCGCCTTCGATCCCGGCAACCCCCGCGCGCAGCTCGATGCCGCCCGTATCCTCAGCCGGCTGATGCGGCAGATGGACTTTGGCGCGGCGCAGAAGGATGGGTCAGTGATCGTGGTGTTCGCCGAGACGGATTTCCGCACCGCGCACATGATCGCCCGCCGCTTGTCGGCGGTGATGAAGCACACCTCGAACGGCAAGCACGAGATGCGCAGCGACCCCGTCGTCAGCGTGGATTCGCTGTCGCCGTCGGATACGGCACGCTCGCTGCTGGGGCGGCTTTCGGCCGACGCCTCGCGGGCGGCGTCATAGTTTTTGCCGCACCTGATTTTGCGAGTCGCCCATTCACGGGACCTCGACTGCCCATGAGATCCCACAAATCCGAAAAACAACCCCATGCAAAGTACCGTCAATGGCAAAATGGGAGCTGCTACGGATTTTGCGAATTCTATTTGACGCGTCGGGCAAAACACCAGTATAGTGGCATCATCGAAACAGGTCAGTTGGCCCGCGCGGAGAAATCCGATGCGGGCTTTTTCATTTTGCGCAGGAGAAATCTGCATGCCGACGATTGAGAAAAAGCCTCTACCGCCGATCGGCTCCGGGTCTGTCGCGATCAATCCGTCAGACAAGGAAGACATTACCGGTCGCGCGCGCGACGTCATCGATCACTACGTGTCTGGCAAGGGCTCCTGGTGGGACGAAGGACCGCGGAAATCAGCTCAGCAGACCATCGAGGACCTCAATCGATTTAAGGACAGCGTTCTTGCTTCCGAGCAATATGTCGATGACCCCGGCTCGGTACTGAGTTCTGTAAAGAAGATGATTGACGAGGCTGTCCAGCAGGTCAGCAACGCAATGCCCAGTCTAGATGCCGACGGCCATAGCGAGATCCGTCCGCACGACCCGAACGATTCGATCATGCGAGCGCGCCCACCAATCTTTGCCCCGCCAGCGACTAACGGGAGAATACCAATTCTTGCAACGCCGAGAAATCAGGGCGTGCTCTCGACAACTTCGGCCAATCGCCCTCTCCTCGTATCCCGAGTCGAGAAAGCTCCGGATCGTGCCGACCCGAACATCCGTGTTCTCCGTCGGATCGTCCCGGATTGAGATAGTTATCAGATGATGGGGCACCCTTAGCGACATCAGCGCTGTCGCCAAAGCGCTGACTTCCTGAACCGATTGACAGCGTTCCCCATATGTTCCACAATGAGTTCGTGACAACCTTTGGGTGAAAAAACGTATGACAGTTGGATGCGCCTCAATGTCTTGTCCTGCGGCGCGATCTGTGAAATTCGCATCAGCATTCATGGCTGCGGCTCTGCTCATGGCGTCTTCCGCCTACGCAAAGGATTACAGGATAGACTACGGCATTGAAACGGCAACCGGGAGCGATGCGGGGGCGACGGCCTGCCCTTATGAAGTTTGCCATGTGAAGGTCGACAAGCTGAATCTGACGATCATCATTTTCCTGTCTCGCAATGACCTTAGCCATGCGCGCATTCAAATCGAGGGCAAGCCCGGCTGCTGTTTCTTCGAGCTTGGCGCGCGATCACAGGGGATCGTACTCAGCAACCCGCCACCGAAGCTTCGCTTCTTTACCGGCACGGCGGCGCGAGGGCTCTTGTATTTCCAGAATGAGCCGGCTGGAACCCTTTACCTGAGATTTCACTTCGATTGATCGTCTCAGCGGCGGTTCGGGCGTCGTCGCGTGGGAACTAAGACGGAGATTCTTACGCCGCCTTTTTTCGGCGCGGGCGGCGTCGTAGCCATCTGCCAGCGTTTCGCTGCCGTCGACTTCGAACGCTCAAGTCATCCTGAGCTTGCTCAGCGAAGCGGTGGCGCGCCCCCGGATGCCGGATCAGCGGGCCCGGCCGCGATCTTCCGGGCTTTCGACAGTTGCTTCGGCTCAAGGCCCGGCTGCGTGTTGCGGACCGCCTCGGTCAGCATCAGGCGCAGTTCGGCCTTCGTCATGGGTGCTTGTCGCGTGGTCGATTTCTGCCAATTTGTCATCGGCTCTATATGGGGATCCCGGCGGCCAAGCGCCACCATTCGCATTGTCAGTCGCGATCAGCGGCAACCCACGCAAAAAACCCGCGGCCGATGAACGGTCGCGGGTCCAGAAATCAGAAGCTCTGCCAGTACATCCGTGGTCAAAGCAACGTCATCGCGATTGCGGCAGCCTATACGGCGCGCAGATCATCGGCAGCAGACTTGCCGGTGCGGCGGTCTGCAACGATTTCGAATGAAACCTTCTGCCCTTCATTGAGGGTATTCATGCCGGCGCGTTCAACGGCGCTGATATGAACGAACACATCCTGGCTGCCCTGGTCCGGCTGAATGAATCCAAAACCCTTTTGGCTGTTAAACCACTTCACAGTTCCCGTCGTCATGGGGGTCGTCCTTTGAGATAGATAAGCGTTTGGCCGCGCTAAAAAACGCGGTCGGTGTCGTCGAGATCTGGAGGGAGGGTCGTCAGTCAGGCACGCTCGAAAGCGGCGAGGCCAAGTCGTTCGGCCGAAACTCGATAAGTGCAATATGACCGCTATTCGCTCATTCCGCAAGTGGCCATTCGCCGCGGTCCTCAAATAGATCCGTTCTCGTTAATGAGACCTCTCAGCTACGCCGCCTTCTTTTTCTGCGCGAGCTGGGCCAGCTGGCGCATGATCTCGGTCGTTCCGACGAGGCGCTCTTCCGGCGTCTCCCAATCTTGCAGGAACACCACCTTCATGTCGGGCCGCACCTTTGCCGCCTGACCGTAGCTGCGGATGAAGCTCACCAGGCGATCGGGATAGGCGAACGAATTGTCGCGGAAGGTGATCACTGCGCCCTTCGGGCCGGCATCGATCTTCTCGACATTGGCCTGGCGGCAAAACGCCTTGATGGCGGCGACCTTGAACAGATAGCGCACCTCGTCGGGCAGCACGCCGAAACGGTCGCGCATCTCGGCACCAAAATTCTCGATCTCCTCCTCGCTGTCGAGATCGGCGAGGCGCCGATAGAGCGACAGCCGCACCGAGAGATCGCCGACATAATCCTCCGGAATGAGCACGGGCATGCCGATGGTGATAGTCGGCGACCAGCGATCGGCGGCGGGCTCGGAGACGCCAGCCTTGAGGTTGACGATCGCCTCCTCCAGCATCGACTGATAGAGCTCGAAGCCGACTTCCTTGATGTGGCCGGACTGCTCCTCGCCAAGCAGATTGCCGGCGCCGCGGATGTCGAGGTCGTGCGAGGCGAGCTGGAAGCCGGCGCCCAGCGTTTCCAGCGATTGCAGCACGGTGAGGCGGCGCTCGGCCTGCGCCGTGATCTTCTGCTGTGCCGGCAGTGTGAACAGCGCATAGGCCCGCAGCTTCGAACGACCGACGCGGCCGCGGAGCTGGTAGAGCTGGGCGAGGCCGAACATATCGGCCCGGTGCACGATCAGCGTGTTTGCGTTGGGAATGTCGAGGCCGGATTCCACGATCGTGGTCGACAGCAGGATGTCGAACTTGCCGTCGTAGAACGCGGTCATGATGTCCTCGATCACGGCGGGCGGCATCTGCCCGTGCGCGACCGCGACCTTCATCTCCGGCAGGTTCTTGTCGAGGAAGTCCTTGACCTCGGCGAGGTCATCGATGCGCGGCACCACGTAGAACGCCTGGCCGCCGCGATAGCGCTCGCGCAAGAGGGCCTCGCGGATCATCAGGGGATCGTGCGGGGCAACGAAGGTGCGGACGGCGAGACGGTCGACCGGCGGCGAGGCAATGATCGAAAGCTCGCGCACGCCGGTCAGCGCCAGCTGCAGCGTGCGCGGGATCGGCGTTGCCGACAGCGTCAGCACGTGGACCTCGGCGCGCAGCGCCTTCAGCCGCTCCTTGTGGGTGACACCGAAATGCTGCTCCTCGTCGACGATGACGAGGCCGAGGTCGCGGAACTTGATGGCCTTGCCGAGCAGCGCATGGGTGCCGACGACGATGTCGACGGAACCATCGGCGATGCCCTTCTTGACCAGGTTCAGCTCCTTGGCCGGGATCAGGCGCGAGGCCTGCGCCACGTTCACCGGGAAGCCCTTGAAACGCTCGGTAAAGGTTCTGGCGTGCTGGCGCGCGAGCAGCGTGGTCGGCACCACGACAGCGACCTGCTTGCCTTCGAGCGCGACGGCAAAGGCGGCACGGAGCGCAACCTCGGTCTTGCCGAAGCCGACGTCGCCGCAGATCAGCCGGTCCATGGGACGGCCGAGCTCAAGGTCTTTCAAGGTGGATTCGATGGCCCCTAACTGGTCCTCGGTCTCGTCATAGGGGAAGCGTGCGCAGAACTCGTCATAGAGGCCCTGCGGAACCAGCAGCTTGGGTGCCTCGTGCAGATGGCGCGCGGCCGCGATCTTGATCAGCTCGCCCGCGATCTCGCGGATCCGGTTCTTGAGCTTCGCCTTGCGGGTCTGCCAGCCGGAGCCGCCGAGACGATCGAGCTCGACCGTGGTCTGGTCGGAGCCGTAGCGAGACAGCAGCTCGATGTTCTCGACCGGCAGGAACAGTTTTGCGTCGGCGGCATAGTGCAGCTCGAGACAGTCATGCGGCGCGCCGGCGACGTCGAGCGTCTGCAGGCCGACAAAACGGCCGATACCGTGATCGGCGTGGACGACGATGTCGCCCGCGGTGAGGCTCGTGATCTCCGAGATGAAATTGTCGAGCTTGCGGCTGGCCTTGCGTGTCCGCACCAGGCGATCGCCGAGGATGTCCTGCTCGCTGATGACAGCGATCTCGTCGGTCTCGAAACCGGCCTCCAGGCCGAGCACGGCGAGCATGGTCTCGTTGCGCGGGGTCGCCTGGACCGTCCGCCAGGCGTTGACGCTGGTGGTGTGGGTCAGCTTGTGGTCGCGCAGCATCGAGGTCATGCGGTCGCGCGAGCCTTCGCTCCACAGCGCGATCACGACCTTCTTGCGTTGGGCCTGCAAAGCCATGACGTGCGCGACAACGGATTCGAACACGTTGACCGTCGAGTCGTTGCGTTCAGGCGCGAAGTCGCGGCCCTTGCGGGCGCCGGCATCGACAACACTCACGCCATCGGCCGGCACCGAAAATGCCGTCAGCCGGATCAGCGGCACGTCGCGTTCGCGCCTGCCCCACTCGTCCTCGGTCAGATAGAGCCTGTCAGGCGGCAGCGGCTTGTAGATGGCGCCGCCACCCGGATGCTCCATCGCATCGCGGCGGGCCTCGTAATAGTCCTGGATCTGCTTGAAGCGCTCGCGGATGGCGTCCTCGGCCTGCGGCTCGATCGCAACGGCCGCCCCCTGCAGATAGTCGAACAGCGTGTCCATCCGGTCCTGGAACAGCGGCAGCCAGTGCTCCATGCCGGGATGACGGCGGCCTTCGCTGACCGCCTCGTACAGCGCGTCATCGCGCTCGGGCGCGCCGAACTCGGCGACATAGCCCATGCGGAAGCGGCGGATGGTGTCGGTGACGAGCTGGAATTCGGAGACCGGCACCAGATCGAGCGAGCGCATGTCGAGCATCGTGCGCTGGGTCTCGGCGTCGAAGGAGCGGATCGATTCCAGGCTGTCGCCGAAGAAATCGAACCGCACGGGCTGGTCGAGGCCGGCCGGAAACAGGTCGAGGATGCCGCCGCGCACGGCGTATTCGCCGGGCTCGCGCACCGTCGACGAGCGGTTGTAACCATTGTGTTCGAGCCAGGCGATAATGGTGTCCATCGGCACGACATTGCCCGGCGCGACCGACAGCGCCTGCGCCGCAACGAGCTCGCGCGCGGGCACACGCTGCACGATTGCATTCACCGTCGTCAGCACGATCAGCGGCTTGTCGCTGCCGGTGAGCGCTGCGAGCCGCGCCAGCGTGGTCAGGCGTTGCGCCAGAATGCCGCCATGCGGCGAGACGCGGTCATAGGGCTGGCAATCCCAGGCCGGAAACGTCAGCACCGGCAGATCGGGCGCAAAGAATTGCAGCGCGCGTTCGAGCTGCTGCATGCGCCCGCCATCGCGGCAGACCACGGCCAGGCTGACCGCCGGCTTCTTCGGCCGCGCCGCGATGGCGCGCGCCAGATCCGAGACGACGAGGCCCTCGGCACCTTCTGCGACATTGGCAAGCGTCAGCGCGCGGCCGGGCGTGAGCAGCTCGGCCGGAGATTTCATCCCTTGCTTCATAAATTGCCGTCCGCGATCGGATAGGCCTTGATGCGAGCGAACAACGCGCCGGTGACATCAGCTGGCAGCTGCTTGTCACCGGTGATGGCGGCGTAGAGATCGGGATCGTTGACCTCGAGCAGGGTCTCGAGCTCGGTCAGCTCGGCGTCGGAGAGATTGGCGATCTCGGCGTCGGCGAAGCGGCCGAGAATCAGGTCCATCTCGCGCGTGCCGCGGTGCCAGCAGCGGAACAGGAGCCGCTTGCGGCGGTCGTCCAGGCCCTTGCTCGATCGTGTTGTTCCCGTCATGTCTCAAATCCAGTCAAACGCCGAAAGCCCGGACGTGCCGGGCCGGGGTGATATAGCCATTCGAACCTGCCGTGTCAGCCCTCGATTTGGCATGGCCTGATGCCCGCCAAGGACCGCGAAAAAAGCCGTGGATGCCCGGCATAAAGCCGGGCATGACGGGCCGAAACGATCCTAGATTCGCATCCATGCGCCCCAGCCTGCTCAATCCGCTGTTTGCTCCCGTGACCAGCCTGCCCGGCGTCGGTCCGAAGCAGGACAAGCTGCTGCAATATCTGCTCAGCCGGAGCGAGACGCCGCGGCTGGTGGACCTGCTCTTGCATCTGCCGAGCCAGGTGATCGATCGCCGGGCACGGCCGAAAGTCCGCGATGCAGCCGTCGGAACCATGGTGACGCTGGAGGTCACCGTCGACCGTCACCGCCCGCCCCCGCCGCGCAATCCGCGCGCGCCTTATCTGGTCTTTGCCAGCGACGATACCGGCGACGTCGTGCTGACGTTCTTTCGCGCCAAGCCCGGCTACGTCGAAAAGCTGCTGCCGGTCGGCGAGAAGCGCTACGTCTCCGGTACGCTGCAGATGTATGACGGCATCCCGCAGATCGTGCATCCCGACCGCGTGCTGGACGAGGAGGCGATCTCGAAGCTCTCGGGCATCGACCCCGTCTATCCCTTGACGGAGGGCCTCGCACTTGGCTCGCTCCGCCGTGCGATCGCGCAGGCGCTGCAGAAGCTGCCGGCGCTGCCCGAATGGATCAGTCCGGAGGTGCTCAGCCGCTGCAATTTCCCGCCGGTCGCAGAAGCGCTCAATCGCGTGCATCAACCGGTCGAGCTCACCGACATCCTGCCCGACCAGCGCTACTGGTCGCGCCTGGCCTTCGACGAATTGCTCGCCGGCCAACTCGCGCTCGCTCTGATCCGCGCGCAGCTGCGGCGGCCTGCCGGCGTCCGCAATGCAGGCGACGGGCATCTGCGCCACAAGATCATCGACGCCCTGCCCTACGCGCTCACGACCTCGCAACGCGATGCCGTGGCGGCGATCGCCAACGATCTGAAACAACCGGTGCGCATGCTCCGTCTGCTCCAGGGCGACGTCGGCTCGGGCAAGACCGTGGTGGCTCTGCTGGCAGCCGCAGCCGCGGCCGAAGTCGGCAAGCAGGCCGCGCTGATGGCCCCGACCGAAATCCTGGCGCGTCAGCACATCAAGACCATTGCGCCGCTCGCCGAACGCGCCGGCATGAGGGTCGCCATCCTCACCGGGCGCGAGAAGGGCAAGGAACGGCGCGAGATCATCGCGCAGCTCGCCGAGGGCGAGATCGACCTCCTCGTCGGCACCCATGCGCTGATCCAGGACGATGTGATCTTCCATGATCTGGCGCTCGCCATCGTCGACGAACAGCACCGCTTTGGCGTCCGCGAGCGCCTCGCGCTGACGGCGAAGGGCGAAGCCGTCGATGTTCTCGTGCTCAGCGCGACGCCGATCCCGCGCACGCTGGTGCTGACCTATTTCGGCGACATGGACATCAGCGAGCTGCGCGAAAAGCCGGCCGGCCGCCAGCCGATCGACACCCGCGCCGTCGCCATGAGCCGGCTCGGTGAGGTCATGGATGGCGTCGGGCGTGCGCTGGACTCCGGCAAGTTGGTCTACTGGATCTGCCCGCTGGTCGAGGAATCCGAGGCCGAAGGCACCGAGCACCTCACCAACGCGACCAAGCGCTTCGAGAGCCTGCAAAAGCGCTTCGGAGATCGCGTCGGCCTCGTCCACGGACAGATGAAGGGCACGGAGAAGGACCGCGTCATGGGCCAGTTCGCGGCGCATGAGATCGGGCTGCTGGTCGCCACCACCGTGGTCGAGGTCGGTGTCGATGTGCCGGCCGCGACCATCATGGTGATCGAGAACGCCGAGCGTTTTGGTCTCGCCCAGCTGCACCAGCTCCGCGGCCGCATCGGACGCGGCTCGGAAGCCTCGACCTGCATCCTGCTCTACAGCGAGCCGCTCGGCGAGATGTCGAAGGCGCGGCTGAAGGTGATCCGCGAGACCACGGACGGCTTTCGCATCGCCGAAGAGGACCTGAAGCTGCGCGGCGAGGGCGACGTGCTGGGCGTGCGCCAGAGCGGCCTGCCCGGCTATCGCATCGCGCGCTCGGAGGTGCACGGCCAGCTCATCACCCAGGCGAGAGACGAAGCGCTGCGGATCATGAAGGACGATCCGAAGCTGAAGGGCGAGCGCGGCGAAGCGCTGCGCTGCCTGCTGTATCTGTACGAGCGCGACGAGGCGATCCCGCTGATCGGGGCGGGCTAACTCGCGGTCTTTTGCCACCCGGCGTATGCGTCGCGCCTTCAGCCATCGCATCCCAAGAACGGCAAGGAGAAAGCCCAAGCTTTCGCCACATCCGATTTCGTGAAAATCTCCTGGCATGCGCCGGATTATCGTCGTTGGCAGCCAGGGAAGCGGCAAAACACGTCTGGCCCGAAGACTCGGGCGAAAGCTCGGCCTGCCGGTCATTCATCTCGACGTGCTATATTGGCGGCCCGGATGGACGCCGTCCGACACGTCGAGCTTCCGCGCGCGCGTCGCTGAGGCGATCGCGAGCGACGCGTGGATCGTCGATGGCAGCTTCTCGGGGCTCGCCTTCGATCTCACGCTTGCGCATGCCGAGCTGCTTGTCGTCATTGAACGACCGCGCTGGCTGTGCCAATGGCGCATTCTCTGGCGCTCGGCCTTCCATCGCGACACCGCGCGACCCGACTTGCCGGCGGGATGTCCGGAGCAGTTCGACTGGAAATTGATGCGGGAGGCCTGGCGCTATGATGTGGAACGCGCGCCGGTGATCGAGGCAGAACGCATACGGTACAATGCTGGTGTCCCGGTCGTACGCTTGAGAAGCGACCGGGACATCGCGGAGTTCGTGGCGGTCCTCATTCGAGGTCAGGACCCGTCTTGACCGGCTGCGGCGCGGAGTCGCGATCCATGACCGCACGGCATCCAGGGCTGAGCTCGGACTTGTGTTGGATCATGCAGGCCGTGATGCGCGGGATGTTCGGGATCTCGGAGCTGCAAAGACGGAAGGCGTCGCTGGTGCACATCTGCTGGGCTTCCGCCGTATAGGCTTGCGCCGTCGTTGACACGGCAAAAGCGGAAGCGGCAAAAGCGATGGCGAAACCGATCTGACGAACTGAATTGCTCATAATCGACCCCATTGTTGATGGAGCCGACATTAGTCGGAACAGATTTCCCGGTATCTTCGCGGCCGCCAGGAATGAGCTTCGCCGGGCGTGAAAACGGCTTCTTCGGATCGCGCAATGCTTCATCGGGCTGAGGTCACGAAGTCCCCTCACGGGTTCGCGATTGGGTTCTCACAAGGTCAGCAGGACTGACGTTTTTGGACGCACCGGGCGCCCGGGAGTTCACGCACCGGGTGCGACTGCGAAGCTTTGCGGTGGGGCGCCCTGCTGCCAGGTCTCCCACATCGTGAGATAAGCCTGTTCGATGTGGCGGCGGAAGCGATCGGCATCGAACAGCGGATGGGTAAGACGGTTCGCCGCGAGCCGGGTGCTGAAGTCATCGAGCAGAGCGGGCGTCGTCGCGAGGCGGAGGGCAAGCGCTTCGTAGTCCCCGATCGTATGGGTGACGAGCTCCGGCAGGCCGACAGAGCTCACGAGGCTGGCTGCGACGCGACCTGCGAATGCCTGGCCCAGCTGTGTCACCACCGGCAGACCGGCCCACAACGCCTCACTTGCCGTCGTGTGGGCGTTGTAGGGGAGCGTGTCGAGGAAGAGGTCGGCAAGCCGATAGCGCGCGAGATGATCGGCGGGCGCCACCCTGCCCGCGAAAACGAGCCGGTCGGGATCGACGCCATGCGCTTCGGCCGCCCGGCGGAGATTGGCAACGGCGAATTCGTTGTCGCGGAAAAGCCAGAGCACACTGCCGTCAACGGCCCGGAGCAGGCGCATCCAGACCGCGAAAATGTCAGGCGCAATCTTGTAGCTCTGGTTGAAGCAGCAGAACACGAACCCCTGCTCCGGAAGGCCCAATTCCTGTCGCGTCGGCGTCAGCTCGGCGATCTCGCGCTTGGTGTCGTTGGCCTGATAGGCGTCGGGCAGCTGGACGATCCGTTCGCTGTAGAATGGCTGGTGCGCGAAAGGCGCTATGATCGGATCGGCAATGATGTAGTCGATGAAGGAGGCTCCGATCGTGCCGGGATAGCCGAGATAGTTGACCTGGATGGGTGCGGGCCGGAAGGCCAGAATGCCGGGGCGCGCATCTTCGGTGTGCCCCTTCAGATCGACCGCGATGTCGACCTGCATCTCGTGCAGGCAACGCGCGACCGCTTCGTCGCTCATGGCGCTGACGTCGATGAACCGGTCGAACGCCGCGACGAGCCGCGCGCGCATCGCGCTTGCGTCGTCTATTCCGTACGACACGGCGATCACTTCGAAGCGAGCACGGTCATGCCGCTCGAACAGCTCCGCCATCAGTTGCGCCGTCGCGTGCAGATGAAAGTCGGCGGAGAGATAGGCGATCCGGATCCTGTCATTCCGCCAGGTCCCGCCGCCCCACATCGGCGGCGGCATCGCGGAAAAACGCTCTGCGACGAACGTTTCCGCGCAGCGCCGCTGCAGCAGCGGATCGTCGAAAGTACCGACGGCCGCAAATGGAAAAACGCCCACGGTCCCCTCGGAGATGCGCGCGGCGAAATCCGCCGCGAGCGCGGTTCGACGTTCGAAATCGCACATCGCGTTGACGATGGAAGCGATCTCGCCGAACGCCTTGGCGTGATCCGGTTCGACTGCAACCGCTTGCTCGAAGCTCCTCAGTGCCTCGTCCAGGCGCTTCAAGCGGCGCAGCGCCACGCCGCGATTGTGCAGGGCGTCGGCAAAGGCCGGCCGCAAGGTCAGCGCCCTGTCGTGACAGGCAACAGCCTCTTCATCGCGCTTCAACTGCTGCAGCGCGCAGCCGAGATTGTTGAGCACCTCGGTACTGTCGGGCCGAAGATGCAGCGCCCGGTGATGGAAGGCGAGCGCGTCGCCGGGCCGATGCAGCGCCTGCAGGACCGAGCCGCGGCCATCAAGTGCGTCGGCATAATCGGGCCGAATCCCCAGTGCCGCGTCGAAACCGGCAAGCGCCGCATCGAATTGGCCAAGCGCCTGCAGGACGGTGGCGCGATAAGAGTGCGTCTCGGCAAGCCCAGGATTGATCGCGAGCGCACGGTCATAGCTCGCAAGCGCCTCGTTGAACCGATTGAGGGAGAACAGCGCAACGCCGCGATTGTGGAGGGCCTCCACATAGTCCGGCCGCAGGGCCAGCGCCTTGTCGCAGCTCGCAAGCGCCGCCTCGAAACGGCCGAGAGCCAGCAGCGTGACGCCATGGTTGCACACGGCCTCCGCGAAATCGGATCGCAACGAGAACGCGCGCTCGAAGCTCGCGAGCGCGTCGCTCGTCCGATCGAGCGCCCGCAACGTCATGCCACGGTTGAAGTGGATCTCGGCAATCCCCGGCGCGAGCGCGAGTGCACGGTCGTAGCCGGCCAGCGCCTCGCCAAACCGTCCGATTTCATGCAGCGCGGTTGCATGATTGAGCAGGCAGAGAAGATGGCGTCCATTGCCACGCAGGGCGCGAGCGAAAAGATCGACGGCGAGATCGGGGCGCCCCGCGGCGTGCGCGATCCGTCCAAGCAAGAACAAGGCGTCGGCATGCTCGGGGGCTGCCGCAAGGATCGCGCGGCTGCACGCTTCGGCATCGGCAAGCCGTCCGCTGCCGTAGTGTGTTTCTCCCGCTGCCAGCAAAGACGCGATGTCCGGCGCTGCCCGGCCGGGTGCGGCGGCCGCCGCGGAACGCATTGGAGATCGGCCAAGTTTTTCCGCGGCGCGGCGCTCCTTGCGATTCATCGACGGCTCCTCGGCTCCTCAAGGGGACGAGGGATCGCATAGAGGGCGAGTGCGACAGGTGTGTTACGTCCAGCTCCGGCCGAGGCCGACGCCCTAAGCCTTTTTCTGTGGCATGCGCGCGGCGAACGCCTTCAGCAGCGACGCGTCAACCGCCTCGCCCTTCGCGTCAGCGGCCAGATGTTCGAACCATTTGGCAAAGCCTTCGTAGATCTGGCTCGCCGGATGATCCGGTCCAAGAAAACCGGAAATCTCCCGCATCTCGGCGACCCAGCGATAGGCCTTCGGGATCATATCGGGCAGCGCAACCTCCAGCCGCGCCAGGATCGCGGGCTGGCTGAGCGCGAGCTCGTCGCGGAGCGCGTCCGCAGCTCCCGCCTTCGTTGCCGCGACGACCATGGCCGAGCCGATCCCGGCGAGCCCCTTGACGATGCCGGCATAGGACATTTTGAGCGCGGAGGCCGCACCGACCGGCCCCTCGACGATGCGCAGGTCGATCCCGAAATCCTTCAGCATCGCGACATCCCCGGCGTGCTCGCCGGAGACGTAGAAGGCCGGACTCTTGCCGCCCGGCTGCGGCGGGAAGCCGATGATGCCGCCGTCGACGAAGGGCGCCTGCGCCGATCCGATGATGTCCTCGATCCGCTTCACCGTGTCGACATTGACGGCGTTGCAATCGACCACGATCGGCTTCTTGGTGCGCTTCACGATCAGGGCAGCGAGCCGCTCAGCCAGCGCCACGGCCTCGCCCGGCGGCACGATCGAGAGGATGATGTCGGCCTCCGCGATCGCATCGTCCTCGGCACCGACCATTCCGGCATCCGCGGCCCGCTTCAGCGTCGCCTCGCTTCGCCCTTTCAACGACGTCAGCACGCGCGCACCGTTCTCGCCCAGACGGCGCGCCACGGCGCTGCCCATCGCGCCGGGTGCGAGGATTGCAATGGTCTTTGACATCGGAGCGCTCCAGTTCGAATTCCGAGCTACGCTCGGTTCGAAACAGACAATAGCAGACGATGCGAAGGCCCGCGTGACATCAGGCCATCCCGCGCGGGAATGGCCCTACTCCGCCTTCGCAGCCTCGGGCTGGAGCGTGGAGGCATTGGCAATGCGCGCGGCATTGGCCATGCCGGCAAGCGCGGCGGCTTTCTTCGGATCCGGCGCCACGCCAGGCTGCACCACGCCGGCGGACATGATCAGCGTCGCGGCATCCTCGGCGCTGAGGTCGACCTCGACGATCTTGCTCTTGGGCACGTAGAAGAAGAAGCCGGTGGTCGGGTTCGGCGAGCACGGCAGAAACACCGAGACATGTTCCTCCTGCCCCGGCAGGCTTCGCGAAACCTCTTCATTCGGCGATTGCGAGATCAGCACGATCGACCACATGCCGGGCGATGGAAACTCCACGAGACCCACTTTTCGGAAGCTCGAACCCTTGCCCGAGAACAAGGTCTCGAAAACCTGCTTCAGGCCGCGATAAATCGCGCGCACCGCCGGAATCCGGCCGAGGAAGGTCTCGCCGACATCAACCAACGTGCGGCCGATCAGGTTGGCGGCAAGGAAGCCGACCAGTGTCAGCGTGAAGAAAGCGACAATCAGTCCCCAGCCGGGAACGCCATAGGGCAAGTAGGTTTCCGGCCGATAGGCCAGTGGAACGAATGGCCGCACCACGCCGTCGACCCAGGTGACGAACCACCAGACCAGATACAGCGTGATCGCAATCGGTCCGGTAACGATCAGTCCGGTCAGGAAATAATTGCGAAAACGGCCCATCAGGCCGGTATGAGGTTCCGGGGCGGGATCAAGAGGCGCAGGCGCGTCGTCGCGGGTGGTCATTCGGGTTCCAGGTCAGTCGCTTCGTCCAAGCTAGGAGCTTCTAGCAGGTTTTGGAAGAGCGCGACCTGATCCGTTCTGCCTATTCCACCGTCACTGATTTCGCGAGATTGCGCGGCTGATCGACGTCCGTGCCCATGACCACCGCCGTATGATAGGCGAGCAGTTGCACAGGGACGGCGTAGACCATCGGCGTGAACGCCGCGGCCATGTCAGGCATGACGATGGTGACGAGCGAATTCACCGTTGCCTCGGCTGCCCCCTTGGCGTCGGTCATCAGGATGATGTTGCCGCCGCGGGCGGCGACCTCCTGCATGTTGGAGACGGTCTTTTCGAACACGCGGTCGTAGGGCGCGATCACCACGACGGGCATGGTCTCGTCGATCAGCGCGATCGGGCCGTGTTTCAGCTCGCCGGCAGCGTAGCCTTCGGCGTGAATGTAGGAGATTTCCTTCAGCTTCAACGCGCCTTCGAGCGCCAGCGGGAAGCTGGTGCCGCGGCCGAGATAGAGTACATCGCGCGACTTGGCGATGCGCTGCGCGAGCTTCTCGATCTGGGGCTCGGTGGTGAGCGCGTCCGACATGAGACGCGGAATCTCGACGAGGCCGTGGACCAGCTTGGTCTCGTCCTCATCGGACAAGACACCGCGGGCCTTGCCGGCCGCGATGGCGAGATTGGCCAGCACCATGAGCTGACAAGTGAAAGCCTTGGTCGAGGCAACGCCGATCTCGGGGCCGGCGAGCGTCTGCAGCACGGTCTCGCTTTCGCGCGCGATCGTCGAAGTCGGCACGTTGACCACGGCAATCGTGTGCGCGCCCTCCGCCTTGGCATAGCGCAGCGCCGCGAGCGTGTCGGCGGTCTCGCCGGATTGCGAGATGAAGACCGCAAGATCGCCCTTGCGCAAGGGCGCTTCGCGGTAGCGGAATTCGGAGGCGACATCGACCTCGACCGGCACACGCGCAAAGCGCTCGAACCAGTACTTTGCAACGATGCCGGCGTAGCTCGCGGTGCCGCAGGCCGTGATGTTGATGCGCTGGATGTCCTTGAAGTCGAACGGCAGCTTGACCGGCAGCGACACGCGCTCGGTCGCCATGTCGACATAGCGCGCCAGGGTGTGGCCGACCACTTCCGGCTGCTCGTGGATCTCCTTGGCCATGAAGTGGCGGTAGTTGGCCTTGTCGACCAGCGAGGTCGAGGCGGCGTGCTTGATCTTGTCGCGCTGGACGGCGTGGCCGTCCTTATCGAAGATCGTGGCGCTCTTGCGGGTCAGCACGGCCCAGTCGCCGTCCTCGAGATAGCTGATCGTATCGGTGAATGGACCAAGCGCAATCGCGTCCGAGCCGAGATACATCTCGCCGTCGCCATAGCCGATCGCCAGCGGCGGGCCGTTGCGGGCGCCGATCATGAGGTCGCCGTCGCCGGCGAAGATGAAGCCGAGGGCAAAGGCGCCGCGCAGCCGTGTCAGCGCCAGCTTCACCGCTTCGACCGGCTTGTTGCCCCGCGCCAGGAGATCGTCGACGAGGTGCAGCACGATCTCGGTGTCGGTCTCGGTCTGAAACACCGCGCCCTTCTTCTCGAGCTCTTCGCGCAGCTCGCGGAAATTCTCGATGATGCCGTTGTGGACCACCGCAACCCGATCGGTCGCATGCGGATGGGCGTTATTGACGGTCGGCTTGCCATGCGTGGCCCAGCGGGTATGGCCGATGCCGGTCGTGCCCTTCAGCGGCTCGGCTTCCAGCCGCTTCTCGAGATTCTTCAGCTTGCCCTCGGCGCGCCGGCGCTCGATATGCTTGCCCTCAAGCGTGGCGACGCCCGCGGAATCGTAGCCGCGATATTCAAGACGTTTGAGCGAGTCCACCAATTGCTCTGCAACCGGCTCGCGCCCGAGAATGCCGACAATCCCGCACATGCGGATCAATATCCCCCAAATCGTCGAAAAATCGCCTAAACGACGCGCTCGGTTTTTAGCCAAGTTCCTAAGGAACCAGATACTCAATAATTATGACCGATTGCGACAGCGTCCGACGGCCGCAAGCACCTGCGTCGATGCGGACGGCTTTATTAACTCATTGTCAATAAGTTTGACCAACGATTTGCGGGTCAGGAGGATTCAAGCCATGAAAGGCTCGTCCGACCGTAGAGGTTTGTCATCGCTGTCGGTGAGCGCCAGCGAAACCACCGGAACGCATCTTGCGCATTGGCCGCCGCCTCAGCGCGCCATGGAGCGAGGCAAGGAAAGCAAGCCTGTCCTCGTCACGCAGGCTGCCGGCGAACCAGCAAAGCGCGCCAGGTCACGTGGCTGGCGCCTGATGCGCGCGATGTTCTCGGAAGTCGCCGACGACGACTAGCGAAAGTCCCTACCCGCCAGGACCAAGGCAAGCACTAAGGCAACGCCGAGCGGGCGGCATTCGGCCGCCCATGCCCCAGACTACTTTTCAGTTTTCTTGCCGCCCGTCTTCATCTCGCGATAGCGCGCCGCGCCGCCTTCCCTGATGGTCTGCTGGTTGCGCTCCAGCGCCATCGCATCATCGGGCACGTCGCGTGTGATCACCGAGCCCGAGCCGATATAGGCGCCGTTGCCGATCTTCACGGGCGCGACGAGTGACGAGTTGGTGCCGACGAAGGCGCCCTGCCCGATCACCGTCTTGTGCTTCTTGAAGCCATCGTAATTGCAGGTGATGGTGCCGGCACCGATGTTGGAATTGGCGCCGACGGTGGCGTCCCCGATGTAAGACAGATGGTTGACCTTGACGCCGGCCTCCAGCGTCGCGGCCTTGGTCTCGACGAAATTGCCGATCCGCGCGCCGTCGCCCAGCGAAGTGCCTGGCCGCAGCCGCGCGTATGGGCCGATCGAGACCTTCTTGCCGAGCGTGGTCTCGACGATGTGCGAGAAGGAGTGGATCACGGTGCCGTCGGCGATCGACACGCCGGGGCCAATCACCACGAACGGCTCGATGGTGACGTCCTTGCCGAACACGGTGTCGGCGGCGAGAAAGACGGTTTCCGGGGCGATCAACGTGACGCCGGCCTCCATTGCGGCCTTGCGCAGCCGCGCCTGCATGACGGCTTCTGCTTCCGCGAGCTGGGCCTTGGTGTTGATGCCGCGCACTTCGTCCTCGCTGGTCTCGATCACCACGGACTCCCATCCATTGTCGTTGGTCAGGCCGACCGCGTCGGTCAGATAAAACTCGCCTTTGGAATTTGCATTGCCGATCTTGTCGAGGATCGCGAGCGCGCGGCGCCCATCGATCGCCATCACGCCGGCATTGCACAGATCGATCCTGCGCTCCTCGGCGCTGGCATCGGCGTGCTCACGGATCGCGACCAGGCGATTGCCCTCGACGATGAAGCGGCCGTAGCCGGTCGGATCCGCCGCGCGGAAGCCGAGCGCGGCGATCGCCGCACCGCTCGCGAGTGGCGCGCGCAGCCGTGCGAAGGTTTGGGCCGAGATCAGCGGCGTGTCGCCGAACGCGATCAGAACATCGTCCGCACCGCGCGCGATGGCCTCTCGCGCCGCAAGCACGGCATGCGCCGTGCCAAGCCGTTCGCGCTGCACGAAGATGAGCGCGTCGGGGCGAATGCGTTTTGCCTCGTCGGCGACCGCCTGGTGATCGGGACCGATCACGACCGCAAGAGTGGTGCCGGTTCCACTCGGCGCGGCGCCGAGCACATGGGCCAGCAGCGTCTGATGTGCGACGGGATGCAACACTTTCGGCAGGCTGGATCGCATGCGCGTGCCTTCGCCGGCGGCGAGCACGATCGTGAGGCTTGAGCGGGCGGTCATCGCAATCCTGTCAAATATGGCCGAATCGATCGTCACATCGACGGGCGACAAGCCGTTGCCTTGCTACCCCCGCAAACGCCCGGAATTCAAGTGCGAGTGGGTTTTCCTGTTAATGTTCCTTGATTGATTCGGGGACGCCAGACAGGGCTGGGCACTCAACGTTCATGGCAAAGGATTCCGACCCACTGGCGGATGCCTTCGGCGACAAGGAGACCGGCGGGCTGTTCTCCGGACTTTTGGCCGAGGAAAACGCCCTCGATCGACGTATGCTGTGGCGACTGGGCTCATGGGGCGTGGCCGCCGTCGGTGCCGTCGTGGTTGCCGTCATGGCCAATCAGGCCCAGCTCGGCTGGCGGCGCGACCAGGTCGCCGCTGCCGATCTCGCACGCCAGTCCGACCGGCTGCAGGTGTTGACCAAGGAAAGCCAGCTCGAAGCCCGCCGCCTCGCCTCCGCCATCGAGACCCTGAACAGCGATCGCGACCGGCTGTATTCGCGCGTGAGCGTACTCGAGCAAGGGCTTGATTCCGTCACTGGCGCCATCGCCAAGCAGAACGCGACATCGCAACAGGCGCCGGCCTCGAAGCCGCAGGACGCGTCCGTCGCCGCCGCGCAGCCGGCACCTGAGGTCGCACCCGTCTCCTCGACTGCGGCCGCGCTGGTCGACAAGCCGCGCGTGAGCCCTGGCAGGGAGCCCAAGGAAAGTGCGAACAAGGACGCGTTGATCAAGGACGGTTCGAAAGAGGCTGCAAAGGATCAGTCGAGCCCGCCGCCGCAGACGGCGGCGGGCTCGTCGCTCATGCCGCAGTCACCGCCCCCGCCTGCGGCGCTGCCGACCGTTCCGCTCGTCGCTTCCAAATCGATCATGGCGCCGCCTGATCCGGCCGCGTCAAAACTGGTCCAAACCGAGACCGCCGAGAAGAAGCCCGAGCCGGCCCCGACCGAGATCGCCGCCGCATCGGCCAAGCCGCAGGAGACGACCGAGCCTGAGTCCTCTGCGATCACGGTCCAGCAGACACGCTTTGCCATCGACCTCGGCAGTGCGAATTCGGTCGACGGCCTGCGCGCACTCTGGCGCGGCCTGTCCAAATCCAATCCGGAGATCGCCGCACTTCGGCCGATCATCATGATCAAGGAAGGCAATAACGGCCTCGGCATGCAGCTTCGCCTCGGCGCCGGCCCGCTGGTCAATGCGGCGGCCGCTGCCAGACTCTGCGCAGGCCTTGCCGAGAATGACCGCCATTGCGAGACAACCGTGTTCGACGGCCAGCGCCTGTCGATGCGCGGAGGCTCGGACAAGGGCCAAGACAAGAGTCAAGACAAGAACCAGGATAAGAGTCAGGACAAGAGTTCCGAGAAAAATCAGGACCAGGTGCCGCAAGCCGAAACCGCCCCGGCGCCGGGGCCCGCCGCGAAGCCGGACAAGCACCGTCGCGGCTATTCCTCCAAGCGCTCGTCAAGGCGCGAAGAGGCCGCCCCCGCACCGCAGCCTGCCGCGCCCGCAGCCAAGCCGGAAACGGCGTCCGCGGGATCGACGCTATCGTCGTTCTTCAGACGCTAGGACAATCAGAGCTTTTGATTGAAATTGACGACGCGAACGCCCCCTCGTCGGACGCCATGCCGCGCCGTCAGAAGGCGGCGACCATATGGCTGATCTTGATTGCCGCGCAAATGATCATGCCCCAAAGCGCAAAATTGATCTGCAACGCCTCAGTCATCGCCGTCCCCGCTCGTGTCCTCGTAGTCGCGTTCTTGAGCGACATGATCTGATCCTGATCGAATCAGCAGTCACGCCCGCGCGTCGAGGCAAATCTGAGGCAAGGTCGGTGTTATCGCAATTCCGTATCGCTACGGCTTCGGCGCCTCGTCCTGCCGACGAACAATGCAGCAGCGGCCGTAGTGCAAAAATCCGTGCACCCCTGTTGCTCCCACCTGACATCCCGACCATATTGCGCCGCATGACAAAGAAGCCGTTTCGCCTCACGCCTTATCAGGTCCAGTTTCTCATCGTCGTCGGTTTCGTCACCGTCGGCTGGGCGCTCTATGTGCGCTATCTCGCGATCGAGTTCTCGACGGTGGCGCTCGCATGCGACGCCGGCTTGCAGACCGTGATCTGCAAAGCGCGCTCAGTGTCGACGTCGCTGTTCAAGAACTCGGTGTTCGGCATCGTCGCGCTTGTGATCGCGACGCTGAACCTGATGCGGCCCTCGATCGTGCTGCTGACGCTCGGCGTGGTCGCGGCCGGCCTTGGCATCGTGCTTTACAACATCGTGCTGGCGGGCCTTGCGATCGGCCTGCTCATCCTTGGCTTTGCTCGGCCCGCGCCCGCCACAGCGTAAGCGCGAACAACAGATAGATCGCGCAGGTCCACATCGCCTGCCAGTTCTCGCGGCCCTCGTTCAGGATCACATAAACAGCCGATAGCGCCAGCAGCCCTGCGAACACGGCTTCCGCGATCGGGCGCACGCCGATCTGCGGCCGGTTCAGCATCAGCAGCGCGAACGGCACCACCGCCATCGTCAGCGAGGCATATGGGAAGTCGCGGTAGCGCGGGTCGAACACGAAGCCGAGCGCTGTCTCGGCTGCGATCACCGCCGTCACCGCCAGGGTCAGGCCAAGCACCGCCGAGAGCTTCGACCATTTCCGTCCCTCGCGCGGTCCGAGCAGGTCGAGGAAACTCGGCAGGTTGCGGCCGATGACGAGCGCCTGGGCGCAGAAGATCGGAGAGAAGATGCCGGCGAGCAGCAATACGCCCCATTGCAGCCATCCGCCCCAGCCGTAACTCTCGTAATACATCTTGTCGGCGGCAATCCCGAGCAGAATGCCCGCCGACGTCGCGGAGATACCGACGGCAAGCCAGGCCGAGAAGCGCGGCGTCCAGGGCCGGCGGCGCAGCGTGATGCCGGCGACCGCGAACACGAGAACGCTCAGCCCCATGCCTGATCCCATGTACCATTTCCAGTAAGGGAAATTGCTGATCGGCTGACCCGGCGGATATTTCAGCTGGCGCTGCACGGAATCGAGCAGGCCCCAATAGCCCCCCACAGTGCCTTCGAGCCGCCGCTTCCACGGCTGGTCGTAGGCCTCGATCAGGTTGACCCGAAACTTCTGCGCCTTTGCGAGTGCCAGGATCTCCGAGACGACTCGCGCCTGGTTGGTGCGTGACGGCAGCGCGCCCTCGCGCATGCGGCCTTCGCTCGGCCAGCCGGTCTCACCGATCAGAATCTCCTTGTCGGGAAACGCCACCGCCATGCGCTCGCGGATCGTCTCGACATGGGATGAGGCGAATTTCGCCTTGACAGGGACATCCTCCCAGTAAGGCAGAATGTGGATGGTGACGAAGTCGACGGACTCATAGACCTCGCGGTTCTTCAGCCAATACTCCCAGACGTCGGCATAGGTCACGGGCACCGTGACCTGCGCCTTCACCGAGCGGATGATCGCGGTGAGGTCCTGCGTCGTCATCTCGCCGCGCAGCAACACCTCGTTGCCGACGACGAGCGCGGAGATGGTGGCGGGGAATTCCTTGGTGAGGCGGACCGCGGTCGCCACCTGCGCAAAGTTCTTGGCGCGGTTGCTGCCAAGCCAGATGCCCTGGATCACCTTCAGCCCGCCGACCTTGGTCGCCACCGCCGGCACCTGGTCGAGCCCATTCTCAATGGAGTAGGTGCGGACACAGTCGGTGATCTCTTTGAGCTGGCGCAGATCCTTCTCGATCTGGTCGGCCTCGATATGGGTCCATGCGTTGAGCGGCGTCTGCTCGCCGCGGAACGGCGCGTAGGAGACGCACTGGACCTTGTCATTGGGATCGATGGGGGCGCGCGCAAGCGTGATCGGCGTGGCAAGCCACCACCACACGGCAGCAATCGCACCCAGGGAAACGAGCAGGAGCGCCAGTGGCGTACGAAGTGAAATCGGTTCCGTCCTCCGCGAAGGGTCCGTCGATTACCTGCTCGCACGCCATCTGCCAAGGGGGTGACCGAGGTCGGACAGGTCCTCTCCCCGACCAATTGGACTGCGGCAGTTCGACCGCGTCCTAGGATTGTGACTTTGCTGGACAAAAATCCAAATACAGGCCATGGGATTCCGCGGGACTTTTCTGCCGCATTGGAGACCCATTTGGACCCCATCACGGTGGTGTCCGCGAGGTCCTCCCGCGCGGGCGGATGGCTGAGACATTGGGGAATTCATGCGGCGACGGGTGTTCGAGTTACGAAATGCGGTCCTGCGGCAGTTCGCCGCCACTTTGGCCGTTTCCTCCCTTGTCCTTCTCGCCGGCCTCGGCGGCGCCTCCGCCCAGAGCGGGACTCCTGCCCCCGACCAGGGCAAGACCGCCGCCCAGCCCGCCGACGCTGCCGCCAAGGACGCCGCTCAGAGCCAGCGCCGCACCGACGAATTCGCCGAGGCCGCCCAGGTTATCAACGGCCCGGCCGGAAACCCCGAATGCGTCTGGCTCGGCCGGCGCGTGGTACGGCTGATGTGGCGGGATGACCTCGATACCGCCTTCCGCCATCTCGACCTCTACGACCGTTTCGGCTGCCCCGGCGGTCACATCCAGGCCGCGTTCCGCTGCCTGACCCGCTTCGGTGCCCAGATCGATCCCAAGATCGCCGAGACGCTGGACAGTCGTGTGCACGCTTGTTGGATCAACCCGGCTGCCCAGCCGCAGCAGGCTGCGGCCGCATCCCAGCCGCCGGCACAGACCAACGGCAGCGCCGCGCCGGCGCCCCAGCCGGCCACGAGCCCGGCACCTGCGGCGAGTCCGTCACCGGCGCCCCAGAAATAGCCGCGAACGTTTCAGCCTTCGTTCAGGAACGATCGGCGATATCTGCTGACGGCACTGCCGTGCGTTGACCGAAAAAGGCCATGCCCTGATAAGGACATGAGGCCATGACAGTTGAGAAACCGCGCGGCAGAGGTATGCTCCATTTGCCGCGGACTTGGTCGGATCTCGGGGTCGGATCCGCTTCCCTGCCTCCTCAGCCCCTTTTGGTTTAGCCGCGATGCGCGTTGTCGCCGCCGTTCTGTTGCTCGTGTCCGTGCTTCACGCCGGCCTATGGGGAGTCCTGCGCGACAAGGAACCCGCGCCTGATTTCAAGGGCCTGTTGCCAAGCGTCTCCTACGCACCGTTCGAAGGCTCGGCCCACCCCGATATCGACAACATCCCGAGCATCGAGAAAATCCGCTCGGACCTGAAGACGCTGTCGACGATGACGCGCGCGATCCGCCTCTATTCGTCGACCGGCGGTGTCGAACTGGTACCGCCGATCGCCGCCGAGTTCGGCCTGAAGGTTACCGTCGGCGCGTGGATCGACAAGGACCCGGACCGCAACGAGCGCGAGATCAAAGCCGCGATCGAGCTGGCCCGCAAGAACAGCAACGTCAACGGCGTCGTCGTCGGCAACGAGGTGATCTACCGCGGTGAGCAAAAGGTCGAAGACCTCATCGAGATGATCAAGAAGGTGAAGAGCGCGGTCCGTGTGCCCGTCACCACCGGCGAGATCTGGAACATCTGGCGCGACAATCCGGACCTCGCCTCCAATGTCGATTTCATCGCCGCCCACGTTCTTCCCTATTGGGAAAACTTCCGCTCGGACCAGGCCGTCGACCAGGCGGTCGACCGCTACAACCTCTTGCGCAACCAGTTCCCGGGCAAGCGCATCGTCATCGCCGAATTCGGCTGGCCGAGCGCCGGCTACAATTTGCGCAATGCCGACCCCGGTCCGTTCCAACAGGCGCTGACCCTGCGCAACTTCGTCAGCCGCGCCGAAGCGCTCGGAATGGAATACAACATCGTCGAAGCGATCGATCAGCCCTGGAAGTATTTCGAAGGCGGCGTCGGTCCTTACTGGGGCATCCTCAACGCCAGCCGCGAGCCGAAATTCGCCTGGACCGGCCCGGTCGAGAATCCCGACTATTGGAAGCTGATGGCAATCGCGCTGCTGGTCGGCATTCTGCTGTCGCTACCGATCCTGCGGCTGCAGCAGCCGACCGCCAAACAGGCGTTCCTGCTGTCGGCCACCGCCAACGGCGTCGGCGCCTGGGCCGCGACCGTGTTCGCGTTCTGGAACGGGCACTATTTCATCTTCGGCTCGGCTTTCGCGCTGACGCTCGGCATGATCCTGCTTGTTCCGCTCGTCCTCATCGCGATGGCTCGCATCGACGAGATCGCGGCCGTCGCGCTGGGCCGGCCGCCGCAGCGGCTGCTCACCAAGGGCAAGCCGATCGCGAACGTGCCTGACAATTACTACCCAAAGGTCTCGATCCACATCCCCGCCTATTACGAGCCGGTCGAGATGCTCAAGCAGACGCTCGATGCGCTGTCGCGGCTCGACTATCCCAACTACGAATGCGTTGTCATCATCAACAACACGCCGGATCCGGCGTTCTGGCAGCCGATCCAGGACCACTGCCGCGCGCTCGGTGAACGCTTCAAGTTCATCAACGCCGAGAAGGTGCAGGGTTTCAAGGCCGGCGCGCTGCGCATTGCCATGGACCGCACCGCCGTGGATGCCGAAATCATCGGCATCCTCGATGCCGACTATGTCGTCGAGCCCGACTGGCTGAAGGACCTCGTGCCCGCGTTCGCCGATCCGCGCGTCGGCCTCGTGCAGGCCCCGCAGGAGCATCGCGACGGCGATCTATCGATCATGCACTACATCATGAACGGCGAATATGCCGGCTTCTTCGACATCGGCATGGTCCAGCGCAACGAGCTCAACGCCGTGATCGTGCACGGCACGATGTGCCTGATCCGTCGCGCTGCGATGGACATGGCCGGCGGCTGGTCGTCCGACACGATCTGCGAGGATTCGGATCTCGGCCTTGCGATCCAGGAACTCGGCTGGACCACCCACTACACCAACACGCGCTATGGCAAGGGGCTGCTGCCCGACACCTACGAGGCGTTCAAGAAGCAACGTCACCGCTGGGCCTATGGCGGCCTGCAGATCGTCAAGAAGCACTGGCGCCAATTCCTGCCGGGCAAGAGCCGGCTGACGCCCGACCAGAAGCGCGAATATGGCCTGGGCTGGCTCAACTGGCTGGGCGCCGAAAGCCTTGGCGTCGTCGTGGCGCTGCTCAACCTCGTCTGGGTTCCGATCGTGGCGTTCGCCGACATCGCCATCCCCGACAGGATCCTGACGCTGCCGATCATTGGCGCTTTCGTCGTCTCGCTCGTGCACTTCCTGTCGATGTACCGCGCCCGCGTCGCGATCAAACCCGGCCAGATGCTGGGCGCCATGATCGCCGCGATGAGTGTGCAATGGACGGTGTCGCGCGCGGTGGCGCAAGGCCTGATCACCGAGCACATCGCGTTCGCGCGCACCTCCAAGGGCGGCCTGTCCAGGATGTCGATTGAGTTCCAGGCGTTCTGGGAGGCCGTGATCGGCGCCCTGCTCCTGATCGGCTCCGGCGTGCTGATCGCCTCCAACAGCTTCCGCCAGATCACCGAGATCTACATCTTCGCCGGCGTCCTGGTGCTGCAGAGCCTGCCGTTCCTGGCCGCGGTCGCGATCGCGATCCTCGAGCTCAGCCGCATCAACTCGTTCCAGTTCTGGCGCGACAGCGCGATTCGCACCGCCGAACTGATCGGCCTGCGCCCCGTTGCCCTGCCGACACCAGGCAACGTGCAGCCGGTGCCGAGCGAGGTGGTGCGGCCGGAAGCGAACTGATGGCCGAGCCCGGCCGCCCGCGACCCCGTGATTAAAAGACATGGGGTCGTCGGACGTGGATGACGGCTCGCCAATTCAGTTCAAAACCCCGGTGTAAGCGCCGGAAACAGCGAGACAATCCCTGCCCCTGCCGCGTGTTTTGGCAGCCACGCCCGCTATTGACCTTGGCGCCCCATCCCCCTACACAGCGCGGGCCGAAAGCATGATCCGGAAACAGCCGGTTTTCCCCGCGACGCAAGTCCAGGCGTCGCGGCAAGACATGCTTCTCGAATGTCCGAAGACGATGGCACTCTCTCACGCCATCAGCGGCCATGGGAGCGCGTAGCTCAGCCGGTAGAGCACGTGACTTTTAATCACGGGGTCCTGGGTTCGAGCCCCAGCGCGCTCACCAAGCCAAACAGACGCCCCTGCTCTGCCGGGACACCCGGCCTGACCGTCACCCGTGACGCCGTCGCACGGTGGATTTTGTATCCCTAATCGCAGCATGCTGCTGTAAGATGTCTGCAGGGTTGCCACTCACAGTTTGCTTCTGGAGTGCATGATGCAGAATTTCGTGACCGGATGCGTTGTGTTGGCTGTAGGCCTCATGGTCCTGCTTGCCTACTCCCAAAAGCACCATCAATGCTGGAATGGGCACGTGCTCGAAGACTTGCACGAACACGTGCTAACTCATCAGCCCTGTGGATCCCTCAGTAGTACCTCCATGTAGGAGCCCGCCGCTCGCGGGAGCTTTCGGCGCTTCGCTTGCACCGTTTTCAGCTCTCCGGCCCCGCAACCGTCGCCGGCGCCGTCAGCGGGGCGCCCCCGATCGACACGGGTCCAATCGACACGGGCGCGCTCGGTTTCGGCTGCCGGGCAATCCGCTTGCGCAACAACAGCCGATCGCGCGCGTTCATTCTCGGGATCGATGAGGTGAATTCCGACGACATTGCATTTTGCAGCGAGTCGATCTTCGCGATCAGCGTCGAGAGCTGCGGCGAGATCTTCTTCACGTCGCCCCGCTCCTCCGTAATGCTCTGTCGGAGCGACAGGAGCGTCGTCGAGTCCTGCTGACGCAGGGCCGTGTTTTGCTGCAAGGAGGAGCTGATCTCCTGCAGCGCGGCCTGCTGCTGCTGCTGCTGCGACTGAATCTCCTTCAGGGCGGCGACAACAGGATCCGGCTTCGGCGCCGGCTCTTCCTGGCGCGGAAACAGCGAGGCCAGGTTGCTGAGGTCCGGCGAGGGAAGCTCATACGGCGATGTATAGACGGCCGCTGCGCCGTTGATCGCGAGCGCACATATCGCGAAGGCAACAACCGATTTTCGGCTGGAGCGCTTGAGCGGCGCTGGAGCCTCCAGGGCTTCGGCGTGATTTTCGGATGCTGCCGCTGCAAGGGCTGCGGCGTCGAGGTGCTCGGCAAAGCCCAGCGTTTCGGATGTCGTGGTCATGCGCATCGACCTCATGAGCGAGCAAAAGGAGGCCGTCGCCGGAACGTCGTCGCGACGCCTCCCTTACGCAGCACTCACTTACACAACTGCCTCAAATTGTGGGCGTTTTGGATTAATTCCAGGTTAGCGGCGGGGCCGCCTGGCCTTCCCTCGAACCCCGGCCGATTACGGGACCGGTGTCACTTCAGCGCGATCAATCGCGCGAGCGGCGCTTCTTCGCTGCACCGCGCTAATCCTGTCCCCTGTTCCGTCGTTCCCGCTCCAAAAAGCCAGAAGACAACCCGCCGGAAAGGTGTAGGATTCGACCAAACGGGAGGAACGGCATGTTTGAAATCACCGGTTTCGACACGGCAGGCGTCGTCAACCTCAAGCGGGAGTCACTCGCCGCCGCGCTGAAAAAGGCCCGCGAGTTGATCGCGGACGGATGCCGGGATGTCCAGATCGTCGATCCTCAGGGCCGGGTGTACACGTCATTTGAGGAGCAGGCAGCCTAGCCGCTTCGCGCCATTGGCGTTGTAATCGAAATGAGATCCCAGCGCCCGGGAGTGCGGGGTTGTCGCGACGTCGTTGCCAATCAACTGATTTGAGCGCACCCTTCGGCGAGGCGCGCAGACGCCGCACAGGGAGTGCCTCATGAAGGAACCGGGCCTGGATGGTCGCCATCGGGATAAGGATGGCGCAATCAGCAAGAAGCACGGCAATACGCTGGTCGGTACCTTGCGCAAGATCTACGGCAAGGGGTTTGCTGCCGGCTATCCGGATACGACAACACTCAGTGAAGTCCTGCATCAGCTGAACGAGACCTCGCTGAGCCAGTTGCGTCGCGATCACGACACCGGGCATTTGGGGCACAAGATCGACCACGCTCCGAAGTGACGTCGTTGGGACGGGCTGCGCCGCCGGTTTGACCGGCTACGCGATCTGTCGGACGCGCCATTGAGCCACCCGTCCCCCGGAGCTAAAGTGGGCCTTTTTACGGAGGGCTCATTTGAAACAGGTCATGATTGCTGTCGCAGCCGTCGCGCTGCTCTTCACCTCGCCTGCCAGATCCCAGGCGCTCGTCGATCCCAGCAAGGTTGCGCCGGAATACCGCGAGGCCGCCGAGAAGCGCCGCGCCGAGCAGATCCGTCAGCGCGAATGCGCCCAGAAAGCGGATCTGGTGAAGGTGCTGCCGCGGGATCGGGCCGACTTTGTCAATCACTGCCTGGATGCGATGGCTGCCAAGCAATAGCGGCTGGCCTTCAGGCTTTCTTCAGACATTCGGCTCACCTTGGCCGCCGATTTCCAGTGTTCATCGTTGTCAGCGCATGAGTTCCGTCCAGATCCAGTGCACGCGCTGCAAGACGATGTTTCGCGATCGGGCGGGACGGCTGCAGGACGGCTATTCCAGACAATGTCCCAGCTGCGAGGTGGTGCTGTTCTTCGCCGACGACTCGCCCCATCCCTTCATCAAGCGCGCCCTGAAAAGCGCGCGCAAGGTCCGGAAAGAACAGCGCGAAGCCGATACGTTCAGGATCACTGCCCCGCAGGAAGAGCGCGTGACTCCCCGGTCGAGATCGTCGATCGGCCGCGCACGGGCGCAAGGCCGATCGGAAGAGCATTGATCAGGCCGCCTCGATCCAGATCCCGGCATCGGACTGCGCGCGGATGTGGTCGACCAGAAAGTCCGAAAACACCCTGATTTTCGCCGGCAGCCGGACGCGGTTCTGGTACGCGACGTTCATCGTGAGTAGCGGCAGCTCCCAATCCGTCAGAACAGGCACGAGCTTGCCGGAGGCGATGTCGCTTTGGACGATGTAAAGCGGCTGGATCAGGACGCCGAGGCCCGCGCGCGCAGCGCCGCAGATGATCTGGCCGTCATTGCTGTCGAGTGTCGGCGCGATACGGACGGTCTGCGTCGTGCCGCCTTTGCTCAATCGCAGCGAATAGGGATCGTTGGCGAGGTTGTAGACCAGCATGTCGTGCCGCGCGAGATCGGCGGGATGCGCAGGCGTGCCGTGCGTCTCCAGATAGGATGGCGCGGCCGCCAGCACGCGGCGCATCTGTCCGATGCGGCGGATGATGATGTTGGAGTCGGGCTCCTGTTCCCGCGTGCGGATCGCAACGTCGATGCCGGCCTCGATGAAATCAGGATAGCGATTGGCGGCGATGATCTGGACGTCGAGCTTCGGATAGAGCTTGCGAAAGGCCGGCAGCATCGGCGCCATGTAGATCATCGCAAAGGACAGCGAGCTGGTGACGCGCAGCATGCCCTTGGGCGACAGCGCGCGATCGCTGACGGCGTCTTCGGCTTCGGCAAGCTCGTTCAGAAGCGTGCTGCAACGCTGCAGCAGCTCCTGGCCGGCCTCGGTCAGCCACTGCCGGCGGGTGTTGCGCTCGATCAGCCGGACCGCGAGCCGCTCTTCCAGCGCGCTGAGGTGCCGGCTCGCCGCCGCGTTCGACATCCGCAAGATTTCGGCGGCCTTGGACAGGCTGCCGAGCTCGGCCGTCTTCGAAAACACCTCGAGCTGGAGCAGCCGGTCCATTCTTCCTCATTGCGGAAAAGAGACTTACGATTTTTCGCCTTTATTTCCGATTTCTGCAAGGCAAAATGGAGCCAACAAGCAAGACATCAGGCGAGGAATTCAGGGAAATGTCGTGTCCGATCAAGCACATCGTGATGTGGCGGCTGCGCGGGGAGACCGCGACGGAGCGCCAGGCGGCCCGGACCAAGGTCAAAACCCTGTTTGAGGGGCTCAAAGGCCGGATCGACGGCCTCACCCATATCGAGGTCGGGGTCGATGTCAGCGATGTCGACTATGCCTGCGACGTGGTCCTCGTCTCCGAGTTTACCGATCGCGCGGCGCTTAAGGCCTATGCGACCCATCCCGAACATCTGCGGGTGCGCGAGGAGCTCGGCGACTTGCGGATCGGCCGCTTCCAGGTCGATTATCCGGTTCAACAAGAGACCGGCGCATGATCGGTTCGTTCACCTTTGAAAATTTGCCCTGCCGCGTCGTGTTCGGCAGCGGAACGCTTGATACGGCCAGGGCCGAGGTCGAGCGGCTCGGCGGCAAGCGCGCGCTGGTGCTGACGACGCCGCAGCAGGAGGCGCAGGGCAAGGCGCTCGGCGCCGCGCTCGGGCCGCTCTATGCCGGCCTATTTGCCGGCGCCACGATGCACACACCCGTCGAGGTCACCGAGCGCGCGATTGCGGCGATGAAGGCGTGCGACGCCGATTGCGTGGTCGCGCTCGGCGGCGGCTCGACGACCGGCCTCGGCAAGGCGCTCGCCTTGCGTACCGGAATCAACCAGCTCTGCATTCCCACCACCTATGCCGGCTCGGAAATGACGCCGATCCTCGGCCAGACCGAAAACGGGCTAAAGACCACGGTGCGCGACGTGGCCGTGCTGCCGGAGACCGTGATCTACGACGTCGACCTGACAATGACGCTGCCGGTTGGCCTCACCGCCACGTCGGGCATCAACGCCATCGCCCATGCGGTCGAGTCGCTTTATGCGCGCGACACCAACCCCGTCACATCGCTGATGGCGGAGGAAGGCATCCGCGCGCTGGCGCGTGCCCTGCCCGCGATCGCGGCCAGGCCTGACGACCGCCCCGCGCGCAGCGATGCGCTTTACGGCGCATGGCTGTGCGGTGTCTGCCTCGGCACAGTCGGCATGGCGCTGCATCACAAGCTCTGTCACGCGCTCGGCGGCACGTTCGACCTGCCCCATGCGGAAACGCACACGATCGTGCTGCCGCATGCGCTGGCCTATAACGCACCGGCGGTGCCTGACGCGATGACGCGGATCGCGCGTGCAATCGGTGCAGCCGATGCGGCGGAGGGACTGTTCGATCTGGCGAGGCGGCTGGGCGCCAGGGTCGCACTGCGCGATATCGGCATGCCCGAGAGCGGCATCGACAAGGCGGCTGACCTCGCGGTCACCAACGCCTACTGGAATCCGCGCCCGCTCGAGCGGGGCGCCATCCGCGACCTCATCGCGCGCGCCTGGGCCGGCGAGCCGCCGGTCGCCACCAAAGAGGCGGCGTGAGCGACATGAAGCGCACCCTCATCCGATCAGCAACGATCATCAGCATGGACGATCGCATTGGCGATCTCCGTGCTGGCGATGTGCTGGTGGAGAACGGGCGGATTGCCGAGGTGCGTCCTGATATCGACGCCGCCGACGCCGAGATCGTCGACGGGCGCGGGCGCATCGTCATCCCCGGGCTGATCAACGCACATATGCACACCTGGCAGACGGGCTTGCGCGGGTATGCTGCGAACTGGACGCTGCTGGAATATTTCCGCCGCATGCATGCCGGGCTCGCGACCCTGTTCTCGCCCGACGACATCTATATCGCCACGCTCGTCGGCGCGCTGAACCAGATCAATTGCGGCGCCACCACGCTGGTCGACTGGTGCCACAACAACCCGACGCCGGCGCATACGGACGCTGCCGTGCGAGGCCTGGTCGAGAGCGGCATCCGCGCGGCCTTCTTCCACGGCTCGCCAAAGCCGGAGCCGAAACCGGGCGAACCGCACTTTTCGGAGGTGCCGCATCCCCGCCGCGAGGTCGAGCGGCTGCTGGCCGGTCCCCTCGCCGACCGCAACGGCCTCGTCACGCTCGGGCTTGCCGTCCTTGGTCCGCATTACGCGACGCTCGACGTGTCCATGCATGATTTCAGACTGGCGCGGGAGCACGGCCTGATCGCCTCGATGCATCAGGGCGGCGGTCCGGCGAAGACCCCCGGTGGCTGGGAGCAGCTGATCGAGGCCGGCCTCGTCGGCCCCTTTGTCAACATCGTTCATGGCAACGACCTGCCCGACGAGCTCCTGCAAAAGCTGATCGATCTCGGCGTCACCTTCTCGGTGACTCCCGAGAACGAGATGATTCAGGGCCATGGCTTTCCGATCACCGGACGGCTGCTCAAGCGCGGTGTGCGCCCGACCATCGGCATCGACCTGGAATCGGTGCTGGCGGGCGATCTGTTCTCCGCGGCCCGCGTCGCGCTGTCGATGCAGCGCGCGCTCGACAATGCGCAGATGCGCAAGAACGAAGGCACGATCCCTGCGACGACCACGATTTCGGCGCGCGAGGCGCTGGCCTGGGTCACGACTTCGGGCGCCCGCATGCTGGGCCGCGAGAGCCAGATCGGATCGCTGACGCCAGGCAAACTCGCCGATCTCGTGATCATCAACGCCGATGATCTCAACCTCGTCCCGGTTCACGACCCCGTCGCCACAGTGGTGATGCAGACGAGCCTTGCCAACATCGAGGCCGTCATGATTGGCGGCGTCTGGAAGAAGCGGAACGGGAAACTGCTGGCCGAAGGGCTCGAGGCGAAGAACGAGCTGCTCGCGCAATCCGGCCGGCGGCTGGTGCGAGACATCGAACGACAAGGGCACGCCGCGCAATAGCGGCCAATGGACAACACCAATGAGTGATACGAGCAAACATGTCGCCTTCATCGGTATCGGCAAGATGGGCCTGCCGATGTCGCAACTCGTCGCCAAGGCCGGCTACGGCGTTACCGCCTTCGACCAGAGCGCAGCAAGGCTCGACGAAGCGCGCGGGCACGGCATTGCGGTTGCGAACTCGCCGGCCGACGCCGCGAGCGGCCGTCCGCTCGTCATCACATCGCTCCCCGACGATGCCGCCTTGCGCGCCGTCATGCTCGGCCCGACGGGTTTGATCGGCGCGATGGCGCCGAAGGCGGTGCTGATCGAAACCAGCACTGTCAGCGCGGAAGCCTCCGCCGAAGTCGATGCCGCCGCGCAGGCGCGTGGCGTCGCCTATCTGCGCGCGCCGGTCTCGGGCAATGCCAGCATTGTGCATACCGGCGCGCTGAGCTGCTTCGTGTCGGGGCCGAAGGACAGCTTCGAGAAAGCAAAACCGCTGTTCGAAAGCTTCACGCGCGCGCAGACCTATCTGGGCCCGGGCGAAGAAGCGCGCTACGCAAAACTCGCGGTCAATTTGATGATCGCGGTGTCGGCGGCCATGATGGCCGAGAGCCTGGCGCTGGCGCGCAAGGGCGGCATCGGCTGGCGGGACATGTTGAAGGTGCTGGACGAGAGCGCGGTCGCCTCGCCGATGGTGAAGTACAAGACCGCGCCGCTGAGATCCCGTGACTTCGTCTCGAGCTTCTCCTGCAAGCAGATGGCCAAGGACCTCGACCTCATCCTGGGTGCCGGCCATGCGGTCGGCGTGCCGCTGCAGCTCGCAGCCCAGGTGCGCGAGACCTACGGCGCGCTGGTCGCGCAGGGCGATGGCGAGACTGACTTCATCGCAACCGTGAAGCATATCGAACGGCTGTCCGGCCTTGGCGAACCCAAACTCTGATCGACGGAGGCGAATATGCGCAATTTCAGCGAGACCAACATCACCGACGCCGTGCTCGAGCGCATCGCCGGCGCGACCGATCCGCGCATCAAAGAGGTCAGCGAGGCGCTGGTGCGCCACCTCCACGCCTTCGTGCGCGAAATCCGGCCGACGCAGAAGGAATGGGAATACGGCATCGACTTCCTGACCCGCACCGGCCACATGTGCGACGACAAGCGGCAGGAGTTCATCCTGCTGTCCGATACGCTCGGCGTCTCCATGCTGGTCGATGCGATCAACCATCCGGTGCCGGAAGGCGCGACCGAGACGACCGTGCTCGGACCGTTCTTCGTCAAGGCCGCGCCCGAGAAGCAGAACGGCGACGACATCTCCGGCGCCATGGAAGGCGAGCCCATGATCGTCACCGGATCGGTCGCAACCGTCGACGGACGGCCGCTCGCGGGCGCGGTGGTCGATGTCTGGCACTCCGACAATGACGGCTATTACGACGTGCAGCAGCTCGACGAGATCGGCGATTTCGCGATGCGCGCGCGCTTTCACACCGATGCCAACGGCCGCTTTCGTTTCTGGTCGATCAAGCCGGCGGCCTATCCCATCCCGCATGACGGCCCGGTCGGCGAGATGCTGGAGGCGCAGGGCCGCCATCCCTGGCGTCCGGCGCATGTGCATTTCATGATCTCGGCGCCGGGCTTCGAGCAGCTCGTGACGCATGTGTTCGTCGCCGGCGATATCTATCTCGACAGCGATGTGGTGTTCGGCGTCAAGGACAGCCTGATCCATGACTTCGTGCACTGCCCGCCGGGCCGTGCGCCCGATGGTCGCACGGTGGATCGTGGCTACTATCACCTCAATTACGATTTCGGCCTGAAGCAGGCCGCAAGCAACGCGCAAGCGGCGTAGGCCAAACGTCGAATCGACGGACCGACAACGGTCCGCGACAAGGGACGACGACGGGGAGAGACGATGGGACCGCGGGTCAACAGTTCCGCATTGGCTGAACGCCTCACCGGCGTAATCGGTTTGCGTGCGACCACCGCACGCGGCGTGCTCGACCAGCATGGTCAGAGCGAATCCTATTACCGCGCCCTGCCCCCTGATATCGTCGTCTACCCCGAGACGACCGCGGAGGTCGCCGAGATCGTCAAGCTTTGCGCCGGCGCTGATATGCCGATCGTGCCGTTCGGGGCCGGCACTTCGCTCGAGGGCAATGCCTCTTCGGTCGAGGGCGGGGTCTGCATCGACTTCGCACGCATGAACAAGGTGCTCGAGGTCCACGACAGCGACATGAATGTCGTGGTCCAGCCCGGCATCACCCGCAAACAGCTCAATGCGGAACTGCGCGGCACCGGGCTTTTTTTCCCGATCGATCCCGGCGCCGACGCCTCGATCGGCGGCATGAGTTCGACGCGCGCCTCCGGCACCATGGCCGTGCGCTACGGCACCATGAAGGACAACGTCATGGCGCTCGAAGTCGTGCTGGCCGATGGTCGGGTGATCCGCACCAGCAGGCGCGCCCGCAAATCGGCGGCCGGCTACGATCTGACCCGGCTGTTCGTCGGCGCGGAAGGCACGCTCGGACTCATCACCGAGGTCACGCTGAAACTGCATCCGCTGCCGCAGGCGATCTCGGCGGCCGTGTGCAGCTTCGACACCCTGCACAACGCGGTCGACACCGCGATCGGCATCATCCAGGCCGCGATTCCGGTCGCCCGCGTCGAGCTGCTCGATGACGTCATGATGCGCGGCATCAATGCCTACGCAAAGCTCGGCTACCGCGAGGCGCCGACATTGTTCTTCGAGTTCCATGGCTCCGAGAGCGCGGTTGCCGAACAGGCCGAGCTCGCGCAGGCCATCGCTGCCGAGCATGGCGGCCGCGGCTTTGAATGGGCCAAGGCGCCGGAGGACCGCAGCCGGCTCTGGCACGCCCGCGACAACACGCTCTACGCCGGCCTTGGCCTCCGCCCCGGCGCGCGCGCGGTCATCACGGATGTCTGCGTGCCGATCTCGCGGCTCGCCGAATGCCTGACCGACACGCGTCAAGACGCCGACGAGCACGGCTTCACCGCGCCCATCGTCGGCCATGTCGGCGACGGCAATTTCCACATGCTGATCCTGGTCGATCCCGGAAAGCTGGAGGAGATCGACGGCGCCAAGGCGCTGCAGGCCCGCATGGTCGCCCGCGCCCTCGCGATGGACGGCACCTGTACCGGCGAGCACGGCATCGGGCTCGGCAAGATCGACTATCTCACCGACGAGCTTGGCGAGGCCGTCGACGTCATGCGGTCGATCAAGACCGCGCTCGATCCCCGTGGACTGATGAATCCCGGCAAGATCTTTGCGGGAGCGCGGCGATGAACGCTCACGCGAACGCACCCGGCGGGACCTCGGCGGTGCCGCTGCTTCAGCTGCGCGGCATCAGCAAGGAATTTCCCGGCGTCAAGGCGCTGGACGATGTGTCCTTTGCGCTCTACCCCGGCGAAGTGCACATGCTGCTCGGGGAGAACGGTGCGGGCAAGTCGAGCCTGATGAAGGTGCTGTGCGGGGCTTACAAGGCCGATTCCGGCGAATTTTTCTTCAAGGGCGAGAAGGTCACGATCACCTCGACGGCGGATGCACAGAAGCTCGGCATTGCCGTGATCTTCCAGGAGTTCTCGCTCGTTCCCTATCTGGACATCGCCCAGAACATCTTCCTCGGACGCGAGCCGAAGGGGCGCATTCCCGGCACCATCGACCGCCGCAAGATCCTGGCCGAAGCGAAGGGCCTGCTCGACGCCATCGGCTTCGACATCGATCCGTCTGTCGTCGTCAACACGCTCGGCGTCGCCCAGCAACAGATGGTCGAGATCGCCAAGGCCATCAGCCAGAACGCGCGCATCCTGGTCATGGACGAGCCGACTGCCGCGCTCTCCGATCGCGAGACCGAGCTGCTGTTTGCGCTGATCGCGCGGCTGAAGGCCGACGGCGTCTCCATCGTCTACATCTCGCATCGCATGGCCGAGGTGTTTGCGCTTGGCGACCGCATCACCGTGCTGCGCGATGGCCGACGCATCGACGGCGTCAAGCCGGCCGACGTCACCCCCGACCAGCTCGTGCGGATGATGGTCGGCCGCACGGTTGACATGACCTATCCGCGCAATTTTGCCGACAAGCCCGGCGAGGTGTTGCTTCAGGTGAAGAACCTGACCGCCCCGAGCGGCATCTCCGACGTCAATATCGAGGTGCGTCGCGGCGAGATCGTCGGCCTGTGCGGCCTGGTCGGATCGGGCCGCACCGAAGTCGCACGCGCGATCTTCGGCGCCGATCCGATTGCCTCGGGCGAGATCGTGTTCGATGGCAAGCCGATTTCCGGCGAGCCCGACGTCGCTTCGCGCCGCGGCATCGCACTGATCCCGGAGAGCCGCAAGAGCGAGGGGCTCGCGCTGCTGCGTTCGGTCGGGGACAACCTCGTGGTCTCGGCGCTGCGAAAGCTGTTCCCCAGCGGGCTGTTCGATCCGCGCAGCGGCCTTCGCACCGCGGACGGTCTCATCAGACAGCTCCGCATCGCCACGCCAAGCGCGCGCCAGACCGTCGGCCTGCTGTCGGGCGGCAACCAGCAGAAGGTCGTGATCGGCAAATGGCTGGCGGCCGGCGCGAAACTCTTCATCTTCGACGAGCCGACACGCGGCATCGACGTCGGCGCCAAATCCGAGATCTTCGCGCTGATCGACCGGCTGGTCGCGGAAGGCGCGGCGGCCCTGATGATCTCGTCCGAGCAGGTCGAGATCTGCCATGTCTGCGACCGCGCCTATGTGATGCGCGAGGGCCGCGTTGCCGGGCATCTGGCACGCAACGAGCTGACCGAGGAGAACATCGTGCGATTGGGGATGCATCATGCGTGAGGCCGCGGTCGTATCACAGCCCAACCCGCTCCAGCGCATTCCCGGCGTCGCCATCGTGCTCGGCGCACTCATCATTTTATTCGGTGCCATTGCGCCCGGCTTCCTCACCCCGGCCAATCTCTCCAACGTGCTGGTGCAGTCGACCATCCTGACCATGCTGGCGCTGCCGATGACGCTGATCATCATGACGGAAGGGCTCGACCTCTCGATGGGCGCGGTGCTGACGCTGACCTCGCTCTGCGTCGCCATCGTCTCGCTCGCGACCAAGTCGATGCTGCTCGGCCTCGGCGCCGGCGTGCTGGTCGGCGCGGCCTTCGGCACCGTCAATGGCTGGCTGGTCGCGATTTTGGGCATTCCGCCCTTCGTCGCGACGCTCGGCACCCTCGGCATGGCGCAGGGCCTGTCGCTGATCGTCTCCGACGCCCAGAGCGTGGTCGGCATTCCCCACAGCGTCCGCGACATCTATTCGGCGACATTGCTCGGCGTTCCCGTGCCGATCCTGCTGGCGCTCGTGACTTACGTCGTCTTTCACGGCTTGCTCTATCACACCCGCTTCGGCAGCTACGTGTTCGCGCTCGGCGGCAACCGCGAGGCGTTGCGTTATGCTGGCCTCTCGCCCAACAAACTGCTGATTGCGGTCTACGCGCTCGGCGGCACCATGGCCGGCATCGCCGGCCTCTTGATGACCGCCCGGATGAATTCGGGACATCCGACCGCGGGGCTCGGGCTCGAATTCGATGCGATTGCGGCGGTCGCGGTCGGCGGCACCTCGTTCGAGCGCGGCAATGGCTGGCTGCTCGGCACCTTGCTCGGCGTCATCGCCGTTGGCGTGTTGCGCAACGGGCTGAACCTGGTCTCGCTGCCCTCCTCGGTGCAGGTCGCAAGCGTCGGCGTCCTCGTCATCGTCGCGCTGTTCCTCGATGGCCTCAGGAGCCGGGCATGACCGACATCACCAAGGAAGCTCTGTCGCCGCCCCGCTCCTTCCTGTCGCAGGACGCGATCCAATTGTTCTACCGGCTGCTCGCCGTGCTGCTGATCTGCGCCGTTCTGGCCGTGCTGAACGATTCCTTCCTCAGCCTCGGCAACATCCTCAACGTCCTGCGCCAGGCGAGTCTCACCTTCTTCATCGCCTCCGGCCTGACGCTGGTGGTGCTCACCGCAGGCCTTGATCTCTCCGTCGGGGCCAATGTCGCGCTATCGGCTTGCATCGCCGGCACCGTGATCCACACCACGGGATCGCCCGTTCTCGGCATCCTGACCGGGCTTGCCTGCGGCGGCATCGTCGGCCTGCTCAACGGCGTGATGGTGACGGCGCTGCGCATCCCCTCCTTCATCGCCACCTACGGCATGCTCTGGGTCCTCAACGGCCTGACCTATTGGTATATGGCCGGCGAAACCCTGCACGGTTTCCCGCCCGGCTTCCGCCAGATCGGCAGCGGCTATCTGTTCGGCCTGCCGATCCCGGTCTATCTGCTGCTGGTGTTCCTCGGGATCGGAACGCTGTTTGCCCAGCGTACGATCTGGGGCCAGGAGATTTACGCGATCGGCGCCAATCCGGTGGCCGCCCGCCTCTCCGGCATTCCGGTCAGGCGCCGGCTTCTGCTGGTCTATACGGTGTCAGGCACGATGGCCGGCCTCGCCTCGATCATCTTCCTGTCGCGGCTCAACTCCGCCGAGGCGGACATCGGCGAAAGCCTGACCTTGCCCGCGATCGCGGCCGTGCTGATCGGCGGCACCTCGTTGTTTGGCGGCGTCGGCACCGTGTTCGGCACCTTCATCGGCGCGCTGATCCTGACGCTGGTGCTGAACGGCATGAACCTGCTGTCGGTCAGCGCCAACTGGCAGCCGCTCGTCACCGGCATCATCGTCATCATCGCGGTCTGGCTCGACATGAAGACCCGCCGCCGCGCGCAATGAGTTTTCAGGCAATCCAACAAACCAAAAGAGGGATGGAGACCACATGAAACAGAGACTGGGCTACCTCGCGCTGCCACTCCTGCTCGCTGCTGCGTTCACCACGCAGGCGCGCGCCGACGGCGAGACCATCGCCGTCTTCACCAAGAACCAGACCAACCCGTTCTTCCAGACGGTACGCGTTGGCGCCGAGAACATGGCCAAGACGCTGAACGCCAAGACGCTTCAGTACATTCCGACGAAGCCGGACTCGATCCCCGAGCAGCTCAGCCAGATCGAGGACGTCGTGGTGAAGAAGCCGAGCGCGATCGTCTTCACGCCGGTCGACTACAAGGCCATGGTGCCGGGCGTCGAGAAGATCAACGACGCCAAGATTCCTGTCGTCAACATCACCGACCGCTCCGCCGGCGGCAAGTTCCTGTCCTTTGTCGGTGCCGACGATTACAGCCTCGGGCTCGAGACCGCGCGCTTCCTGCTCAAGACGCTCGGCGGCAAGGGCAACATCGTCATCATCGAAGGGGTCAAGGGATCGCTGACCAATGTCGATCGCGTCCGCGGCTTCAACGACGCCCTGAAGGAGAACCCGGGCGCCAAGCTGCTGGCCTCGCAGCCCGGCAACTATCAGCGGCTCCAGGCGCTGCAGGTCATGGAAAACCTGATGCAGTCGAACGCACAGATCGACGGCGTGCTCGCCGCCAACGACGCCATGGCGGTCGGCGCGATCGAGGCGCTCGACGGCGCCAACCGCAAGGCCCAGGTGATCGGCATCAACGGCACCAAGGAAGCGATCGACGCCATCAAGTCCGGCAAGCTGCTGGCGAGCGGCGACTACAACGGCTTCTACCAGGGCTGTCTCGGCACCATGATGGCGATCCGCGCCCTGCGCGAGCAGCCCGTCATCAGCGAGATCGTGCTGAAGCCGACCGTGATCACCAAGGACAATTACCAGCCGTTCGACCAGCCGCTCGAGCAGCGCACCTGCCCGACCTTCGAGGAAGCCAGCAAGCTCGGCGCGAAGTAAGCCTGTTTACGACAACCACGGACGGCCGCCAGCACGGCCGTCCCAAGAATCGAGCCAAAAAACAGACAAAAAACGGAGCCAACATGCTGTTCGCCATCCATGCCGTCGACCGCAGCGGTGCATTGCCGACGCGGATTGCCAATTACGACGCCCACAAGACGTTTCTCAGCGACACCTCGCGCTTCGGCGTCAAGATCGTGATGTCGGGACCGCTCGTCGCCGACGACGGCACCACCATGATCGGCAGCCTGTTCCTGATCGAAGCCCCCGGCCGCAGCGAGGTCGAAGCCTTCAACCGCGCCGACCCGTTCGCCGCGGCCGGCATCTGGGAGAAGGTCACGATCACGGGATTTTTGCGGCGGCAGGGATAAGGCTGACGGATCCGGCGTATCCCGCTGGACATGAAAAACCCCAGTGCTTTGGGGCACTGGGGCGTTTCAAACAAAATGGATTGGTAAGGCAATGACGCTTCCTTAGCAGCGACCGCGGCGACCATTTGTGAACTGGTTCACACATGCCGCAAAGTCACCGGACTATTTGTCACGCCCGCGCGGCTAGCTTCGCCGGCGCTTCCTTGGAAACAGGCGGTCACGGATGTAGCGCGAGGTCGCGGTCAGGCGGATCCCGCGGGGCTTCTGCCAGGCGGCCCTGTCGAGCTCCTTCTTGTCGCCGATCGCAAGCCGGCCCTTGGCGTTCTTGGCGATGAAGATCGCGTCGCTCATCTTGCGTCCCGAGCGCTTGTTCTTGGCCGTCACTTCCTTCCAGAGGCTGATCCGGCCGAGTTTCAGCTTCGGCAACTCTTCCCTGATCTCGCGCCGCAGGCAGTCCTTGTCGGATTCGCGCGCACGTTTGCGGCCCCCCGGGAACATCCAGAGCCCGTCCGACCTTCTCCTGACCAACAATACCTTGCCGCGCCTGGCGGCAACCAGCTTGGAAGATTTCGCCATACCTGTCGTAAACCGAGAAAAGAATCTGGTGCCATCGTAACTTGTCTATTTCATTAGACAAGTTCTATGGCCCCCCTGGTTGCCACCGCAATCCACAATTGTCCACATTCTGCGAAATGGGTGTGATCGGCGCGTGACGCGCTATCGGACCTCGTCGGAAGCAGGCAGCGCAGCAGGCCGCTTTTCCGTCTCGCTTCCGATCCAGGCCGCCGCCATTTCCCAAGCCACCGACAGGATGATCGGCCCGATGAACAGGCCGACAATGCCGTGGGCGAGCGTCCCGCCGATCACGCCGACGAAGATCACGATGGTCGGCGTATTGAGACCGCGTCCCATCACCAGCGGCTTCAGCATGGTGTCGAGGAAACCGACGACGACGAAGAACACCGTCAGCACCAGCGCCGTGGTGACGTCCTTGGCGGTCCAGATCCAGATGATGACAGGCAGCAGCACGAGGAAGGCGCCGATCTGCACGATCGACAGCAGCAGCACGATAAAGGCCAGCAGTCCGGCGCTCGGCACGGCGGCCAGCTTGAAACCGATGCCGGCAAGCAATGCCTGCACGATGGCGACGCCGATCACGCCTTGCGCGACTGCGCGGATGGTGGCGCCGCCAAGCCCGAGAAAATGCTCGCTCTGCTCGGGCACAATGCGCGACAGGAAGCCGCGCCCCGCCGCAACCAGCCGGGGCCCGTGCGGAAACAGGAAGCCGGCCACGAACACCGACACCAGGAACTGGAGCGTGCCGAGGCTGGCATCGCCCGCGAGCACCAGGAGCGGTCCCGCCAGCGGCTGAAGATAGGGTGCGACCTCGCGCACCACGGCACGGATGTTGGTGTAGGCCTGGTCCCAGAGCTCATAGAGTGTCGGGCCGATCACCGGCCACGATTTGATCGACGCCGGCGCCGACTGGAGCGCGAGGTCGCCGGTGCCAAGGTCGTGTGCGAGCTCTTTCACCCCATCGACGGCGCTGAGGCCGAGCCAGGTTGCGGGACCAAGGACAATGCCAAGCGTGATCAGAGTGAGGATGGCAGCGGCGGTCTTGGGCCGCCCCCCGAGGACCTTGGCGACCCAGCTGAAGGCCGGATAAAACGCCACCGCGAGCACAAAGCTCCAGGCCAGGATCGGCACGAACGGCCGGATGATGTAGAGCGTCCAGAGGATCAGCAGCGCCAGCAGGCCGAGCCGGATCACGAGCTGAATGACGTCATCGCCCGTCAGGAATTGACGCAGACTTTTCACAGGCACGGCTTTCCTTGCGGCATCAACCCGGGCACTTGCGCGGGCTAGCGTTATTGCCAGCCCGAGGCCGGGCGTCAAGCCGAGCAGAGGTGCGCCCGCGAGGCCGTCGCGGGGGCCCCTGGCCCGCCTGCCGACGCGATTTGGACTGTCGGGCATTTAGAATATCGGGACAATCAAGCAATGCCCGCAAGCGGAGCCAGCTTTTCCTAACGCCGATTAACCGGATTTCCTCGGGCCGGTTTACGCCGATGCAAAGGCTCGCGCCTACGCTTGGTGGAAGGTCCCCAAAACACTTGAAGTGCAATGGCCAACAGCATCTGGACGATCGAAGAATTCACCTGCACGGGTTGCAGCATGAACTACACCGCAACCCGGGAGGAGCACGCCGAGCCGCATTCAGGCCACTTCAAATGCAGCATCTGCAGCGCCGTGGTGCACAGCTGGTCCGGCAAGCATCACTTCTTCGGATGGCAGGCGGTGAAGACCAAACCGGCGGTGTTCGGTCGGCGCTGGGCGGGAGTCGGGTACTAGCCAAAGGCAGCGTTCTTCGCTGTCATTGCGAACGCGGGGCGCAAGTCAGCCTCCGCGAATAACGGCTTCTGCCAGGCTGCGGTCCGGGCTAGTTTCCCCTCCCCGCAACCGAATCCGACACGCGATGACCGCTCCTTTCGTTCCGCAGATCGCCCTCTACCGTCAGTGGCTTGCCGCGCAGCGCGGCCTCTCCTTCGCTGATTACGAGGAGATGCGGCAATGGTCGGTGCGCGATCTCGACGCGTTCTGGCGCAGCATCTGGGACTATTACGATCTGCAGTCACCGACGCCGTTTGCGGTCGCGATCGCCGAGCGCAAGATGCCCGGCGCGGTGTGGTTTCCCGGCGCGCAGGTGAATTATGCGCGGCAGGTGTTCCGGCATGTTGACGCGGCACATGCCGCCGGTCTGCCCGCGATCGTCTCCGGCGGAGAGGATGGCAAGCTGACGGAGACCAACTGGCCTGAGCTCAAGCGCAAGGCAGCCGCGCTCGCGCTGCACCTGAAGGACAAGGGCATCAAGCCCGGAGACCGCATCGCGGCGTATCTGCCCAACATCCCCGAGACCATCATCTGTTTCCTGGCAAGCGCCAGCATCGGTGCGGTCTGGAGCGTCTGCGCACCCGATATGGCCGCGCCCGCCGTGATCGACCGTTTCAAGCAGATCGAGCCGAAAGTGCTGATCGCCTGCGATGCCGTCACCTATGCCGGGCGCCGGCACGGCCGCAAGGACGTCGTCGCCGAGCTGCGACGATCGTTGCCATCCGTCGAGCACGTCATCCTGCACAGCGATGCTGCTGCTCCCACGGCACCGGACGCACTGCTCTGCGACATCACCGCAAGGACCGGCGCCGCCATCGATGCATTCGAGCCGATGTGGCTGCCGTTCGATCATCCGCTCTGGATCGTTTATTCCAGCGGCACCACGGGCCTGCCGAAGCCGATCGTGCATGGCCATGGCGGCATCGTCATCGTCGTGCTGGCGCTGCTCGGCCTGCACAACGATATCGGCTGCTCCTATCATCAAAACTCCTTCGGCGAGCGCTATCACTGGTACTCTTCGACCGGCTGGATCATGTGGAACAGCCAGGTCGGCGGCCTGCTCGGCGGCACCACCTGCTGCATTTTCGACGGCAGCCCCGGCGGCACCAAGGACAAGCCCGATTGGTCCACGCTGTGGCGTTTCGTGGCGCAATCGAAATCCACCTTCTTCGGCGCGGGCGCGGCGTTCTTTGCCAATTGCGCCAAAGCCGGGATCGATCTTTCGGCCGCCGGCGACCTGTCGCGGCTGCGCTGCCTCGGCTCGACCGGTTCGCCGCTCAGCGCCGATACACAGGCCTGGTTCGGTGACCGCTTTGCGGCCCTGTCGAAGATCAACGGCAGCAAGGCGCAGGCCGACATCTGGTGGGCGAACATCTCCGGCGGCACCGATTTCGCCGGCGCCTTCATCGGGGGTAACAGGGAATTGCCGCAGACGCCGGGCGCAATGCAGTGCCGCCTGCTCGGTGCTGCCGTGGAAGCCTTCAGCGAGCAGGGCCGCGCCGTGATCGACGAAGTCGGCGAACTCGTCTGCACCGAGCCGATGCCGTCGATGCCGCTCTATTTCTGGAACGACGAGGGCAACGCCCGCTATCTGGCGAGCTATTTCGAGACTTATCCTGATAATTTCGACGGCAGCGGCCGCGGGCCCGTGTGGCGGCACGGCGACTGGCTTAGGGTCAGCCGGGATGGCTCATGCGTGATCTACGGCCGCAGCGATGCGACCATCAACCGGCACGGCCTGCGGATGGGAACGAGCGAGCTCTATTCCGCGATCGAGGCCCTGCCGGAGGTGCTCGATAGTCTCGTCGTCGATCTCGAATATCTCGGCCGCGACAGCTACATGCCGCTGTTCGTGGTGCTGCGCGAAGGTGTCGCCCTCGACGACGCGATGCAGGCCAGGATCAACAAGGCGATCGAAACCGGCCTGTCACGCCGCTTCCTGCCGAACGAGATCTTTGCGGTCGCAGAGATTCCGCGCACGCTCTCGGGCAAGAAGCAGGAGCTGCCGATCAAGAAGCTGCTGCTCGGCCAGCCCGTTGAGAAGGTCATCAACAAGGAGGCGATGGCCAACCCGGCCTGCCTCGACTGGTATCTCGCCTTTGCGCGCGACTATCTGGCGCGGACGGCGGCCTGATCCCGGGCCGATCGGCCCAATTGCAGCTTCGGCATTTGCACTCCGTTCACCGATCGCCGGTAGACGGGTCGGGCTTCCCTGTCACGATACGAAGCCATGGCCGACCTCAACGCTGTCCTCTCCCGGCTCAACGACCGCCTGCTCCGCCTCGAGGGCGAGCTGTTCGTGCTGCGCTCCCTGGCGCGCGCGACGCTGACGGCGGGCGACGACCACGCGGCGCGGATGCGCAAGCTGGTGGAGGCGGCAAAAGTCGCGCTCGACGATGAGGCCCAACGCGAGCTCGACAAGCCGACGCGCAAATACGTCGATGCGGCAACCGCACTGGTGGAGGAATTGCTGGTCGAGCCGACCCAGGCGCGACCGCTGTTCACCGTGATCGATGGCGGACGGCGCGACTGAGCCCTGTCAGCGGGACCGCGTTGCGCCAGGGTCAGGCGCATCGGCCGCCAGCCGGGCCAGTCCGGCCTCGATGATCGCGATTTCCTCATCGATCTTGTCGATCGACAGGCTGAAATCAAAGCTGCCTGATGCCCGGCTCTTCAGATCGACCGCAAGCCGCTGCCTGTGCATCATCAGCTCGTCGAGGCCACGGCGGTTCTTCAGCCGCACATAGGCGTCCACGATCTGCGCGATTGCGTTCGACATGAAAATAGGTCCCGGCAAAAATGCCCGCGCGACGCACCCACGCCGGCGGGACATTTTTGGTGTCGCGGTACGCAATACAAATCCGCGACGGATTCGTCGATACGACAGCGAGGTTGAGAACGCGTTACCGTTTGATGATGTTGCGATGGGGCCAATAAAAAAGCCGCTGGCGATCTCGCCAGCGGCCAAAGCCGGGTTCGAAAACGGATCCGGAATGAAATTTGTCCAGCCCCGGTTGGGCACGTTCTACGGCACATGCCGGTTCCCTTCCGTTAAAAATGACGCAGAGGAACCGGTGCATTTATCATTTGCTGCCGACCGTGGCCGCGCGGCAACGGTTGGAGCGTGCCGCAGACATCTTTGAGCGGCCGTTGGCGACCGGCGCTGCATGCGCATTGTTGATAACCGGCGCAGACGCCGCGCGGGTGGTGACAGGGCGGCCGGACGTGTTATCGGGGGATAACGCGGCTGCGAGACGGATCAGACACCCATGCGCATTACCCTCGTCGGCTCCCGCCATTTCGGCGTGACCACACTGAACATGCTCCGCGAACACGGCGTCGGGGTCGTGCGGGTCGTGGTGGCCGATGCCGAGGACCGCCTCGCCGCGACCGCCAAGGCCGCCGGCATCGAGGTGGTGGTGCAGGCCAATCCCAAGCTGGTGGTCGCCTCCGAAATCGCCCCCGACACCGATCTGATCATCACCGCCCACAGCCATGCCCGGATCGGCAAGGACGCGCTGGCCGCGGCCAAGCTCGGCGGCATCGGCTATCACCCCTCGCTGCTGCCGCGCCATCGCGGCAAGGCGGCGGTGGAATGGACCATCAAGGAAGGCGATCCCATCGCCGGCGGCACGATCTATCACCTCGCCGACCGCATGGACGCCGGCGCCATCGCCGCCCAGGACTGGTGCTTCGTGAAGAAGGGCGAGACCGCCCGCGAGCTCTGGGAGCGGGCACTGGCCCCGCTCGGCCTCAAGCTGCTCGCCGACGTGATCGATTATGCGAAGGTCCACAAGGCCTTGCCTGCGAAAGCTCAGGACGAGCAGTTCGCGACCTCGGCACCTGCTCTCTCCTGAGTCGCCGCGCTGAAGTTAAGGATGAACGCGAAGCCGCATTGATCCTGCTTCGAAAATTGGAATCAAGAACGCAAATAAACCATTGTTCCAGCAGGAACAATTTTCAGATTTGCAACGCAACAAATTTCCGTCACATTTCGTCCGAATAAGGGTCAGCATATCAGACAGATTCAAGGACGAAATTCATGCGTTTGGCTCGCATTGCGGCGTTCTGCGCCGTTTCAGTTTTTACCGCTGCCCTCGCAGCACCCGCGGTGGCCCAGACCCCCTATGACGGCAATTGGCAGGTCACCATCGTGACCAAGACGGGTTCGTGCGAGCCGACCGCAAGCTCCACGCTGACGGTTGCCGATGGCAAGATCACCGCGCCCGGCGCTAACGTTTCCGGCACTATCGGCAGCGGGGGTCTTGTTAAAGTTTCGATCAATGGTGCATATGCCAACGGTCAACTCAGCGGCAACGCCGGATCGGGGAAGTGGAATGGAGCATCTGCAGGCATACCGTGCAGCGGGCGGTGGGAAGCATCGCGCCAATAAGCTATTCGGAACTAACGTTCTCAATCGGCGGCTGCTGATGGCGGCCGCCGTTCTGTTTGTGACGGCTGTTGCCGGCAGCACGGAGAGCAAGGCCCAGGCCGGCCCGTTCGCGCCGCTGGCCGGCACCTGGAGCGGCGGCGGCACCGTCAGCCTCGAAGACGGCTCGACCGAGCGGATTCGCTGCCGGGCCAAATACGCTCCGATCGGTCCGACCATGGAAATGTCGCTGACCTGCGCCAGCGATGCCTACAAGTTCAACCTTGGCGCCAACGTCAAGGCCGAGGGCAGCGCCATCAGCGGAAGCTGGAGCGAGTCCAGCCGCAACATCAGCGGCTCGCTGCAGGGCAAGGGCGCTGGCGGGAACTACGAGCTGGTCGCCGCGACCGCAGGCTTCAACGCCAACATCACGCTGCGGACGTCGGGCAGCAAGCAGAGCGTGACGATGCGCGCCGACAGCCAGTTCCGCGGCGCCAACATCTCGCTGTCGAAATAACACGATAGCACGGTAGCGGAATCATCGACCCGGCGCCCCGCGCCGGGTCTTTTTCATGCGTTCGGGACGAACGCCGTGACCTCGATCTCGACCTTGGCGCGATCGTCGACGAGCCCGCCGATATAAAGCAGCGTCGACGGCGGGAAGTTGCGTCCGAGCGTCTCCTTCCAGGCAGCTCCGATACCGGCGCCTGCGGCCTCATATTCGCTGCGGCTGGTCAGATACCAGGTCAGACGCACGATGTGCTCGGGGCCGGCACCGGCTTCCGCGAGAAGCTTGACGATCCGCTTCAGCGCGGTCGCGACCTGAGCGGCCATGTCGGGTGCGTATTCGCCGCTCTCGTCGGCGCCGGTCTGTCCCGCCAGCACGACCCAGCGGCCGGGCCCCTCCGCCACCACGCCATGTGAAAAGCCGCGCGGTTTTTTCCATTCGGCCGGCTGCAAGATGCGCATGAGCGGAGCTCTCCCGATTTTCTTGTTGGGTCTCTGCTTGGCTTAGCACGCCGCCGTGCATCGCTGCACCGGCAGTTTTGGCCGTTGCAAACCCTGCCGATGTCGCCGATACCGGCCTCCCCTCTGGATTCCCGCCTCCTTCATGAGCACGACACCGTCCAAAACCATGGCAGCCTTCTGGATGGCCGGCTGGCTGTCGCTGATGCTGATCATGGCGGTGGCCGGGCGCGAAACCACGCGCGAGCTCAACGTCTTCCAGATCATGGAGGTGCGGTCGCTGGCCGGTTTCGTGCTGCTGTCGCCGATCATTTTCCGCGCCGGCGGCTTCAAGGCGCTGAAGACGATGCGCCTGCCCATGCATATCGGGCGCAATTTCGTTCACTACGTCGCCCAGCTCGGCTGGTTCTTCGCGCTGACGCTGATCCCGATCGGCCAGGTCGTGGCGATCGAGTTCACCATGCCGATCTGGACCGCGATCCTCGCGGCCAGCTTCCTGTCCGAACGCATGACGCCGTGGAAGATCGCCGCGATCATGCTCGGCCTTGTCGGCGTGATCGTCATCGTCCGGCCCGCAACCGGCGAGATCAATCCAGGCCAGCTGATCGCGCTCGGCGCCGCCATGGGCTTTGGCGTGTCCATGGCACTGGTCAAATCGCTGACCCGCACCGAAAGTGCGCTCTCGATCCTGTTCTGGATGATCGTGGTGCAATCGGTGGCGGGCTTGGTGCCGACGCTGTTCGTCTGGACCTGGCCGTCGGCCTATGTTTGGGCCTGGATGGGTGTCATCGCGGTCTGCGGCACTTTTTCGCACTACTGCCTTGCCAGTGCGATGCGCTACGCCGACGCGACGATCGTCGTTCCCATGGACTTCCTGCGCGTCCCCCTCACCGCAACCGCCGGTTGGCTGCTCTATTCCGAGCGGCTCGACGCCTGGACCGTGCTCGGCGCGGCCCTGATCCTCTTCGGCAATCTCCTAAATTTGAAGCCGGCCGCACCAGTTCCCGCCCGCGCCCAGTGAACCGCCACGCGGCTTAAGGCGACACATCAGCGTGGTCGAGCGTGATTTGGATCACGCTGTAAGCGCCTTCCTTCGGGCACACTCGATCGCAAGGCAATGGGTTGGGTCAGTCGGGTTATAAGTCGTTTTGCTAGCGCGAGTCCGGGTGCTTTCGTGTAGGTTCGACGCCAATTTGTTGCTGCCCGTCATTCGATTCTGTTGGGGAATTCAGATGCGCACTCTCACCATCATCGTTTCGCTGATGTGCATGGCGCTGTCGATCAGCGCCGCAAAGGCCGACCGCCGCGTCGCCTTCGTCGTCGGCAACGGCGCCTACAAGAACGTCGCGCAATTGCCGAACCCGCCGATCGATGCCAAGGCGATGGCATCGACGCTGCGCAATGTCGGCTTCGAGGTGATCGAAGGATCGAACCTCACCCGCGACCAGATGACCGAAAAGCTCCTCGATTTCGGCCGCAAGGCACAGGGCTCCGACATCGCAGTGTTCTACTACGCCGGCCACGGCATAGCCGTCGGCGGCACCAACTACCTCCTGCCCGTCGATGCGGACATCAAGTCGGAGATGGACGTCAAGCTTGGCGCCGCCATCAACATCGACCTCACGCTCGACCAGACCATGGGCGATGCCAAGGTGAAGCTGGTGTTCCTCGATGCCTGCCGCGACAACCCGTTCGCCGCCAAGATCAAGTCGAATTCGGCCACCCGCAGCGTCAATGTCGGCAGCGGGCTTGCCGAGATGAAGTCCGGCGAAGGCACGCTGATCGCGTTCGCCACCGGCCCGGGCCAGACCGCGCTCGACGGCCAGGAGGGCAACAACAGCCCGTTCACCCGCGCGCTGATCGACAACATCACCAAGCCCGGCGTCGAGATCCAGCAGGCGATGACCTCGGTGCGCGCCCAGGTCAATGAGGAAACCCACAAGGGACAGCTGCCTTGGGGCCATACCAATCTGATCGGCGCGGTCTATCTCAATCCGCCGCAGCCGGGTCAGCAAGTTGCCAACGCCGCTCCGACCGCCCCGAGCAGCGCGCCGACGGCTGTGGCGACCAGCAGCTCCGACGGTGTCGAGCTCGAATACTGGCGCTCGGTGAAGGAAACCAACAAGCCTGAAGAGCTCAACGCCTATCTGTCGGCCTATCCGAACGGCCAGTTCAAGGCGCTGGCACTGGCGCGGCTCGCCGCGATCCAGAACGGACCGTCGACCACGACCCGCAACCTCAATGCCGGCGTCGATCCCGCAACCTTCACCGATGACGCCACCCAGCTGACCGAGGACCAGATCGGCCTCGACAAGGGCCAGCGCCGCGACGTGCAGCGCCGTCTCACCGGCCTCGGCTTCGACACCAAGGTCACCGGCGTGTTCAGCGACGACACCCGCACGGTGCTCAAGCGCTGGCAGGCCGCCCGCGGTTACCCGTCGACGGGCTTCCTCAACAAGTTCCAGCACAAGGCCCTGCTCTCCGAGATCGTGGCGTCGACGACGACCGCGAGCGACGACGGCCCAAGGCCGGCCCGTCGCGCCGCGCCCGTACAGAGCAGCGGCGGCGGTGGCGGCCACCGCGGCGGCGGCGATGCCGGCGCGGCCTTCATGGGCGGTGTGGTCGGCGGCATGATGGGCGGCATGTTCCGCCACTAAGACGAGGCTGGATTGCAAACCAAAAGCCCGGCTCACGCCGGGCTTTTTCGTTGCTGCGACGATGACGCCACCTAGCTCACCGAGGACCAGCCTTGACCGGAGCCTACTTCCCCGCGGCCTTGCGCAGCGCCGCGTTGATGCGGTCCTGCCAGCCGGGGCCGCCCTCCTGGAAGAACTCCAGCACGTCCTGGTCGATGCGCAGCGTGACCTGCTCCTTGATCCCGGGCGCCACGTTCTGCTTCGGCAAGGGCGCGGCAACCTTGGCGGTCACCTTCTTGAATGCCGCCTCGGCTTCGGTCCTGGCATCGCCTAGCGTGCGCGGCCGCCGCGGTGGTTGATCCGCCATGTCCTAGATTCCCTCAAACAGTGCCGTCGAAAGATAGCGCTCGGAGAACGACGGCACGATAGCCAGAATGGTTTTTCCCGCGGCTTCCGGCCGCTTGCCGATCTCGATAGCCGCTGCGATTGCCGCACCCGAGGAGATGCCGCCGGAAATACCCTCATGCCGCGCCAGCGCCCGCGACGTCTCGATCGCGGTGGTCGAGTTGATCTTCACGATCTCGTCGATCACGGAGCGGTCGAGAATATCGGGCACGAAGCCCGCGCCGATGCCCTGGATCTTGTGCGGCGTATGGGTCCCCCCCGACAGCACCGGGCTCTCCTCGGGCTCGACCGCAACCACCCGCAAGGACGCCTTGCGCGGCTTCAGGACCTGACCGACACCCGTGATCGTGCCGCCGGTGCCGACGCCGGCGACGAAGAAGTCGATGTTGCCGGCCGTATCGTTCCAGATTTCCTCCGCCGTGGTGCGACGATGCACTTCGGGATTGGCGAGGTTCTTGAATTGCTGCGGCATCACCGAGTTCGGCGTCGTCTTCAGCAGTTCTTCGGCCGTTGCGATCGCGCCCTTCATGCCTTGCGCGGCCGGCGTCAGCACCAGCTCGGCGCCGAGAAAGGCGAGCATCTTGCGCCGTTCGATCGACATCGATTCCGGCATCACCAGCTTCAGCCGATAGCCGCGCGAGGCGGCAACGAAGGCGAGCGCGATGCCGGTATTGCCTGATGTCGGCTCGATCAGCACCGTGTCCGGCTTGACGATGCCAGCCTTTTCCATGGCGACGATCATCGCCGCGCCGATACGGTCCTTCACACTCGCGGCGGGATTGAAATATTCAAGCTTTGCCAAGATCGTCGCGCTGACGCCGTGCATGCCCGGCAGTCGGCGCAGGCGTACGATCGGCGTGTCGCCGAACGCGTCGACGATCGAGTCATAGATCCGGCCGCGGCCGGGTTGGTGCTTGGACGATGCGTCCATGATCAACTCCCTGTTACGACGATTCCTGGCGTTTCCCGCGTGCTGATGGATCGCACGACTGTCAATATCCGCGCAATCACAATAGCGACGCCTGCGACCGACTTCCAACATTTGAATGGATTTCGCATTCGCACGGATACTCAACGGCTTGCAGACATTTTCAGGTGTATCCCGGCGACCTCGAAGGCAGTATGCGCGGCGCAAGGGCGAAACAATCGACTTCATCGCGACCGATATCGACCGGATGGCCAACGGCCGCATCGCCGAATTCCGGCATTCGAAGACAATCTGACGCTGCTCTACCAACCTGGCCGGTTGCAAAGTGAACCTCTGAGGAGCCTCTCATGTTGAAAACCGTGATGGTCGCCCTGCCCCTCGCCGCCGCCGTATTCGTCGGCGGCGCGAAGTACGGTAGCCAACCCATGCATATGGCGTCGCAGATGATGATGTCCGAGCTATGCGGCGACGAAGCGCCGTTCATGGCTGAGAACCGAAGCGCGATGCACCGGATGATGAGCGACATGGATATCGCGCCATCGGGGGATGTCGATCGTGATTTCTCGGCGATGATGATCCCGCATCATCGCGGTGCGATCGCGATGGCGCAGGCCGAAGTGCGTTACGGCCGCAACGAAACCCTGCGCCGCATCGCACAGGAAATCATCGTCGACCAGCAGCAGGAGATCGCGGTCATGCGCCTCGCGCTCGATCAACCGCCGCCGCCCCCGACCACCACGGCCGCCCTGCTCCGCAAATAAGAGGAGATTTGTAATGAAGCGAATTCTCGCGCTAACAGCCGCGCTTTGCTTGTCAGGTCTTTCGACGATGCCGGCCGAGAGCGGACAGGCGCCAGGTTCCTCGACCGTAGCCGACATTCCCGTCAGCCACCACGACCGGGTGTACGCGGCCGAGCAATTCTCCAATACGGTCTCGGTCACCGATCCCGCCGACAACAAGCTGCTTGGCGTCATCAGACTGGGCGCGACCTCGCCGGCAAACTTCAGCCCGCTCTACCGGGGACAGCTGCTCGTGCATGGCATGGGTTTTTCGCCCGACCATCGCACGCTGGCCGTGGTGTCGGTCGGATCCAACTCGGTGACGTTCATCGACACCGCGACCAACATGGTCAAGCACACGACCTATGTCGGCCGCTCGCCGCATGAAGCCTTCTTCACGCCTGACGGCAAGGAGGTCTGGGTGACCGTGCGCGGCGAGAATTACGTCGCGGTTCTCGATCCCGCCAGCTATGAGGAGAAGACGCGGATCGTGGTGGCGAACGGACCGGGGATGCAAATCTTCTCACCCGACGGCAAATACGGCTATGTCTGCTCGTCGTTCAATCCGGAGATCGCCGTCATCTCCGTGGCCGATCACGCCATCGTCGGCAAGGTCTCTCAGGCGAGCCCGTTCTGCCCTGATCTGGCGGCTACGCCTGACGGGGCGCAGGTATGGTTCACGTTGAAGGATACCGGCAAGGCGCAGGTGTTCGATGCCCGCCCTCCCTTCAACCTGATCAAGACGCTTGAGACCGGCCCGATCACCAATCACGTCAACATCGTCCGCAACGCCAATGGACAATTCGCCTACATCACCGTCGGTGGCCTGAACGAGATCCAAGTGTACCGCACCGACGATTTCTCCAAGGTTGCGACGATCCCGGTCGGCAAGCTGCCGCATGGCATCTGGCCGTCGGGCGACGGTTCGCGGGTCTATGTCGGATTGGAGAATGACGACCAGCTGACCGCTATCGACACGCTCACGAACCGTGTCATCGCGAACATCCCGATCGGCCAGGCGCCCCAGGCCGTCGCCTACGTCCCGGACGCAGTACCGACGGTACGCGAGTCCGGAAACGCCGCCATGAGCGTCATGGACGAGACAACGAGTCCGGAAGCGACGAATTTGCAGCAGCTCGGCATTGCCGGCCAGGTCGCGCATGTCGCCATGGCTCCGGTCGGTCCGGTTTCGGAAAGAACGAAGGCCCTGACCAGCGTCAGCCTGTTCGACCAGGGCCTGTTACAGGTCCTGCAGGCCGCAGCGACGGGGCTCGAGCCGAAACACAATTACGTGCTGGCGCTTGCCATGCATCCCGACGGCAGCGGGACGCTCGAGCCTCTGGCCGCCTTCATGACCAATCCCGCCGGATCGGCGATCGTGAATGCGGTGGGTCCGATCCGACAAATTGTGCAGAGCGACACGCCGGACTCTCGCCGCTATCTCGTCATCGCGCCCGGCTCGATGACCGAAATTGGGAAACCAGTGCAGCTGCAGGCACCCTGAGCAGCTTCGCGCGACACCGGATCAACACAACGTCATCCGCTCTATCGCAACGCACACTGTTGTTTGCGTTGCGATAGAGCCCCAACCAACGCAGAGGGGGTACCGGAGCAGAGACGATTACGAAAAATCAACACATTCGTGTTGCAGCCTCGTCAACTGATTCTGCTTATGTTAGATTGGGGTTCCAAAGCAGGGAGGTCACCACGATGTCAGCATTTGCTGAAGTGTTGCCGACCATCGCGCACCACCGCGATCCGCGTTGCAGCGAGTTGCCCACCTGTCCCGTCTGCGCCGACTCCATGGTCGCTGCCGAAGCGTCTGCGTATGTGTCAGACCACGTGATCAGCTATCTCTGGACCTGCGACAATTGCGGCTACGGCTTCGTCACCAAGCACGCGGTCAAGCAGCGGATCGTGTGCAACTAGCGATGCTCCAAAGCGCGATGAGATCGGGTTGAATCGTCAACGCGCTTTACTTTCCCCGATCATGCTCTAGCACGGGGCGATGTCGCCCTTCGCCCAGTCCTCGCGCGTACGCCGATAGAACTCGTCGAATGTTCCGCGTGCGATCGCGTCCCTGATGCCCTGCATCAGGAACTGGTAGTAGGCGATATTGATCTCAGACAGCAGCATCGCCCCTAGCGTCTCGCCCGCCTTGACGAGATGGTGAAGGTAAGCGCGCGCGTAGTTGCGCGCCGACGGCCATGTGCTCTCCTCATCGAGGGGACGTGGATCGTCGGCGTGGCGGGCGTTGCGCAAATTGACCTGGCCGAAACGTGTGAAGGCAACACCGTGCCGGCCATTGCGCGTCGGCATCACGCAATCGAACATGTCGACGCCGCGCTTGACCGCTTCGAGAATGTCGTCGGGCGTGCCAACGCCCATCAGATAGCGCGGCCGATCGGCCGGCAGCGCCGGCGCGGTCTCGTCGATCATCGCCAGCATGACCGCCTGCGGCTCGCCAACGGCGAGGCCGCCGATCGCATAGCCGTGGAAGCCGATCTCGACCAAGCCTTGCGCGCTCGCATGACGCAGCTGCGGGATGTCGCCACCCTGCACGATGCCGAACAGCATGTAGCCGTCGGGCGCGCTCTCGAAGGCACGCTTGCTGCGCTCGGCCCAGCGCAGCGACAGGCGCATCGCGCGGTCGATGTCATCGCGCTCGGCCGGCAGACGCACGCATTCGTCCATCTGCATCGCGATGTCGGAGCCGAGCAGGCGCTGCACCTCGATCGAGCGCTCCGGCGACAGCTCGATCTTGGCGCCGTCGATATGCGAGCGGAAAGTCACGGCGTGCTCGCTGATCTTGCGCAGGTCCGACAGCGACATCACCTGGAACCCGCCGGAATCCGTCAGCATCGGCCCGTTCCAGCCGGTGAACCGCTGCAATCCGCCGAGGGCGTTGATGCGCTCCGCGCCGGGACGCAACATCAGGTGATAAGTGTTGCCGAGCACGATGTCGGCGCCGGCATCGCGCACCTCGCGCCAGTGCATGCCCTTCATGGCGCCTGCCGTTCCGACCGGCATGAAGGCCGGCGTCCGCACCACGCCGTGCGGCGTGGTCAGGCGGCCGGCGCGAGCGGCACCGTCAGTGGCGAGCAGTTCGAATTGATTGGGCAGGGCGGTATCAGTCATGGCGGTGCTTATTGCGTGTCGGGCCAGCCCGATCAACCCGCTCGATGCCCCAGATCGGGACAGCGTTGACGTTGACGTGATGCGCCGGCCGCTTGATAAACAAAACGATACAGTATAGTTTTTCCGTCGGGGGCTGGACGAGACGCCGCGGCTGATCGCCGGCGGCCGTAATGCGTGATCGCCAGCCACCGACCAATGCCCCTCCCGACATGTCCGACCGAGATGTCCACCGTGTTCGACGGCTGGACGAGGCGCCTGATCCGGGCGCTGGTCCTCGCCTGCAGCCTGGCGCTCGCCGCCTGCACCTCGATCCCCCGCACCCCCTATACGGCGGCCGATGCGAGCAGCTCGCGCGTGCTCGATATCGACGGCCTGCGGCGCTATGCCGACGAGCCCGTCACGAAGTTCAGCTTCGAGCAGGACAAGGCGACTGGCAGCAGAACCTATCTGGCGCTCTCCGGCGGCGGGGCCGACGGCGCCTTTGGCGTCGGCGTGCTGAACGGCTGGAGCGCGGCGCGCAACCGCCCGACCTTCTCCGTCGTATCAGGCGTGAGCACCGGCGGCCTGATCGCACCCTTTGCGTTCCTCGGATCGCAATATGACGACACGCTTCGCGAGCTCTACACCAGCGGCCTTGCGGAGAGCCTGCTGAGCGATCCCAGCATCATGCGCGTGCTGTTCAGCTCCGGCCTGTTCGGCAATACCCGGCTGCGTGAGCTGGTGGCGCGCTATGTCGGGCCCGAGATCCTGGCGCAAGTCGCGCGCGAGAACGCAAAGGGCCGACGGCTGCTGATCGTGACCACGGATCTCGACACCCAGCGCACCGCGATCTGGGACATGGGCAAGATCGCCGCGGTCGGCACGCCCGAAGCGCTCAAGCTGTTTCGCGACGTGATGGCGGCCTCAGCCAGCATTCCCCTCGTATTTCCGCCGATCCTGATCGAGGCCGAGGGCCAGGGACGCAGGTTTCAGGAGATGCATGTCGACGGCGGGGTGACGGCGCCGGTGCTGACGCTGCCCGAAGCCCTGCTGCTGCAGGGACGCCTGCCCGGCAATGCGAAGATGGACATCTACATCCTGGTCAACAAGAAGATCGAACGCAACTTCGAGCTCGTCGCCAACAGCACGATCGATGTCGCCTCACGCAGCCTGTCCGCGATCACGCAATCGCAGACGCGATCGATCATCTTCTCGACCTATGATTTCGCCCAGCGCAACCATCTCGGCTTCCATCTCTCCTACATCGAGCGTGATTATCCGGCCCCGCCGTCCGAAGGGTTCGACACCGGCTATATGCGGGCGCTTTATCAGTACGGTTACGAGAAGGCGGCGGGCGGTCAGGCCTGGACCTCGCGGATGCCGTGAAATCCGCATTGCGGAACGGCTTTGGTCGGGGACCGTTGACGATACGGCCAAGCCGGCCAGATTCGCGATGACGCCCCGGTTGCTGCACGTTATACAGCAATGAACGCCGGCACGATCGCGCAAGAATCATTGGCGAATCATTGGCAGATCATCGGGCATGGGATTGGCCGCGACCAAGACAAGAACGCCAGCACCACGCCGCGAGACCTCGAAGTCGCGCGGCGGCCGGCCGACCAAGAGCGCTGCGATCGAACGCGATCAGCGCCTGATCGAGGTCGCGACCCGCCTGTTCCTCGACCGTGGTTTTGACGCGACCTCGCTCGATGCGGTGGCGGAAGCGGCCCGCGTCAGCAAGCCCACGGTCTATTCGCGCTACGGCGACAAGCGCGGGCTTTTTGCCGCCGTGCTTCGCCGCGAGATCGCGCGCTGGCTTGCGCCGCTGTCGGCTGCGGCAGAAACGCAGCTCAGCAGCGCCGCCGATATCTCGGTCGAAGCGCGACTGATCGAGATCGGTCGCGAGATGCTCAATTTTACCTGCGGACCCGACGCCGTAGCCTTCAGCCGCATGATGACGTCGCAGGCCATCAACTTCCCTGACGTCGCCAAGCTCGGCAAGGAAGAAGGCTGGCTGAAGGCCGTCGCGACCACGGCCCGCTTCTTCGACCATCTCGTCGCGCAAGGCGCGCTCGACGTCGACGACACCACGATCGCGGCGGAAGTGTTCCTCGATGTCGTCGTCGGCCACACGCACCGCATGGCGACGTTCGGCACGCCGATGGAGTTCAAGGCCGCCGAGAAGCGGATGCGCGCGGCGATCAAGCTGTTCCTGGCCGGCGCGATCGGTCCGGCGGACCGCACCCGCAGTGCGCCGAAAGCCGCCCAGCGGCGGCGCCCCTCCCGCTGACATTTCCGTGAGACCGGCGATTTGTCCGCTGCGGACGATGCCCGCTTCGTTGACCAAAATAAAACGATACGGTATGGTTTTGTTTATAGGGCGGTGCGGGCCACTTTTATTCACCAGCCCCAAAAGAGGTCCGGACCGCTTGATCGCCGCGACGGGTACAGCCCGCCACGACGCTCCGCGGCCGGCCGACGCCCAAGGTCGGCCGCGAATTCTTTACGAACATCCGGCACACTCGCTGGCCGAGGGTTTGCACCATGAGCGCGACAAGACCAGGCGTGTACGGGTTGTTGGTGATCGCCCTGTCGGGGGTGCTCATCGCAGCGCCCGCGCGCGCGACCGTCTCGGCGGGTTCGACGCCCACCGCCCTTCACAGCGAGACAGAGGGGGACGCCGCGGCGGACCGCCAGGCCGTCAGCCGCGAGATCGAGCGATTCCGCAGCTCATCGATCTCGATCGGCCAGGCCATGGCGATCGCTGAAGCCCGTCATGCCGGCGCGACCACCGCGGACATCAGCTTTGACGGCGGTTCCGGAATACCGGTGTACCGCGTCAAGACCCTGCACAACGACCGGATCTGGCGCTACACCATCAACGCAGCGACCGGCGAAGTGATGGGCGGCGAAGCCGCCCTACCCCTGGCGCAACTCGGCCTCGAGGATCGCAGCAACCTCGCCGTGCTCGGCAGCATCAGGCATCGCCTCGCCGATGCGGTTCGCGTCGCCGAACAGGCCGCCTCCGGCAAGGCCATCAGCGGCGGGCTGGTCCGCGAGCGCGGCCGGCTAAACTTTGCGATCGTCGTCATCAGCGGCGACGACCTCAAGGAAGTCCTGCTCGAGCCGCCGGGCGCGCGGGGCAAATAAGGTCGGCCACAATCCCGCCCGAAAGCCATTGACGGACGCCAAACTCTCCCGCATAAGTCGCCGCCATGTTCACGACCACCAAACGCACGACCAAAACCACCACGGCCTTCGGGGCCCGGGGAGGCGTGCGCGCATAGTCGTCGACTAAACGCATCAAGCTCTACCGAAGCCCCGCCCAAGATGGTCCGGGGCTTTTTTGTTGTCTCAATCGATCTCAATGGAGGACACAGTGAGTAACGATCCCGTCGTCGCGATTGTCGGCGTCACCGGTGCGGTGGGCGCCGAATTCATCGCCACCATGGACAAGCGCGGATTTCGCGTCGGCAAGCTCAAGGCACTCGCCAGCGCCCGCTCCGCCGGCAAGACGGTGTCGTTCCGCGGCCAGGATGTCGTCATCGAGGAACTGACCGAGCGCGCCTTCGAAGGTGTCGACATCGCGCTGTTCTCCGCAGGCAGCGGCATCTCCAAGAAGTTCGCGCCAATCGCGGTCAAGGCCGGTGCCGTCGTCGTCGACAACTCCTCCGCGTTCCGGATGGATCCGAACGTTCCGCTCGTCATCCCCGAGGTCAACGGCAACCGCATCCGCGACCACAAGGGCATCATTGCCAACCCGAACTGCGCCGCGATTACCGCGCTGGTGCCGCTCTGGCCGATCCATCGGAGGAACCGCATCAAGCGTGTCATCATCTCGACCTATCAGGCGGCCTCCGGCGCCGGCGCGGCCGCGATGGACGAACTCGTCGAGTCCACCCGCGCCAATCTCAACGGGCAGATCTACACGCCGAAGGTGATGCCGCATCCCTACGCGTTCAACCTCTTCAACCACAACACCGCCGTTGATCCCGAGACCGGCTACAACGACGAAGAGACGAAGGTCATCAAGGAAACCCGCAAGATCTTCGAGGACGAAAAGATCGCGATCGGCGTCACCTGCGTCCGCGTGCCGGTGCTGCGCGCCCATTGCGAGGCCATCACCTTCGAATGCGAGAATCCGATCAACGAGGACCAGGTCCGCGCCATCATGGCGCAGGCGCCGGGTGTGAAGATCGTCGATGACCGCGTGAAGAACTACTTCCCGATGCCGATCGACGCTTCGGGCCAGGATGACGTCCTGGTCGGCCGCATCCGCAAGGATCTCAGCGATCCCTCGGGCCATTCGATCTCGATGTTCGTGGCGGCGGATCAGCTGCTCAAGGGCGCGGCGCTGAATGCGGTGCAGATCGCGGAGCTGTTGCCGCAGCCGGCGATGGCGTAATCGGCAAAAGAAGACAGGCGCGGCGCAAGCCGGCCTGTCTTTTATTTACGGTCACCCGACCTGACTATGACGCTTATCTGACGGGCTGCTCGTCCTTGCGGTCCCAGGGACGCTTGCCGTCGGCATCCTTGTCCCAGGGACGGGACTGCGAACTGGTGCTCGCCTCGGCCTTCCTGTCCCGCTCTCGATCCGCCTTGATTTGCTCGCGAACTGAAAGATCGGCTGTCGGGAGCGCCTTCCCTGCAACGGTCTGGGCCATGCAAGGAGAGACGACGACGATGAAAAGCGCGACCAGATACAATTTCTTCATTGCCCCTTGTAGCACAACCAAAAGCTTTCCCCCGCATGGTTTGTGACTCGGTTACCGGGCAAAACGACGCACAGCTTTGCGCTCACGACAACGTGACATCGTGGAACTTCCCTATGGCCCGCGAAACAGCAGGCACGCATCTCCATAGGAATAAAACCGGTAGCCGCCCGCGATCGCGTGCGCATAGGCGCGCTGCATCGTCTCGAGCCCGGAGAACGCCGACACCAGCATGAACAATGTCGACTTCGGCAGGTGGAAATTCGTCATCAAGACATCGACGGCGCGGAAGCGATAGCCCGGCGTGATGAAGATCGAGGTCTCGGCCGCGAACGGCTGAATGGTGCCGTCCTCGCTCGCTGCACTCTCGAGCAATCGCAATGACGTGGTCCCGACGGCAATGATGCGGCCGCCGCTTTTCCGCGCGGCGTTGAGCCGTTCCGCGGTCTCGGCGGAGATCGTGCCCCACTCGGCATGCATCTTGTGGCCGTCGGTGTCGTCGACCTTCACGGGAAGGAAGGTCCCTGCCCCGACATGCAGCGTGATGCGGTTTATGACGACGCCGCGCGCGCTCAGCGCCTGCTCCAGGGCCGGCGTGAAATGCAGGCCCGCGGTGGGCGCCGCGACCGCGCCTTCATGGGCCGCGAACATGGTCTGGTAGTCGGCGAGATCCTGATCGTCAGGGGTGCGCTTTGAGGCGATGTAGGGCGGCAGCGGCGGGCTGCCAAGATCGGCGATGGCCTGATCGAGCGCCGGGCCGTGAAACGAGAAGCCAAGCGTCACCTCGCCTTCCGCGCCCTTGGCCTCGACCTCGGCATCGAGATGGCCGAGCAGGCAGACCTTGCCCTCATTGCCGAAGCGGATGCGGTCGCCGGCGACGAGCTTCTTGGCGGGCTTCACCAGCGCCTGCCAGCGCGAACCGTCGAGCCGCTTGATCAGCGTCGCCTCGATCTTCGGCTCGGTCTCGCGTCCGATGCGACGGCCCTTCAATTGGGCGGCGATGACCTTGGTATCGTTGACGACGAGTTGGTCGCAAGGCCTCAGCCATTGCGGCAGATCGGCAATGGTCTGGTCGCGCAGTGCGCCGTTCTCGACCACCAGCATCTTCGCGGAGTCGCGCGGGCTCGCCGGGCGCAACGCAATGCGCTCGGGCGGCAGGTCGAAATCGAAGAGGTCGGTGCGCATGTCTCACCAGCGCCGTCATTCCGGAGGCTGCGCCCTTACGCGCGGCGATCCGGAATCCCGAGATTGTGGCACGAGATTCCGGGTTCGCGCTACGCGCGCCCCGGAATGACGGATAGTTACTCCTGATCCGCCGCCATGCGCGCCTTGACGATCTTGTCCGGGTTCTGCACCGGCTCGCCGCGCTTGATCTTGTCGACGTTCTCCATGCCCTCGGTGACCTTGCCCCACACCGTGTACTGGTTGTCGAGGAAGCGGGCGTCGTCGAAGCAGATGAAGAACTGGCTGTCGCCGGAATCCGGGCTCGCGGCGCGGGCCATCGAGGTGGTGCCGCGCACATGCGGCTCCTTGTTGAACTCGGCCTTCAGCTTCTTGCCGGAGCCGCCGGTGCCGGTGCCATGCGGACAGCCGGTCTGCGCCATGAAGCCCTCGATCACGCGATGGAACACGATGCCGTCGTAGAAGCCCTCGCGGACCAGTTCCTTGATGCGCGCGACATGGCCGGGCGCGAGGTCGGGGCGCATCTCGATGGTGACGGGGCCCTGCGTGGTCTCGAGGATCAATGTGTTTTCGGTGACGCTCATGCTCGTCTCTCTTGCGTTGGAGGTGAAGTCTTGTCGGGTGACGTTTTGCGGCCACGGAACTGAATTGCGAATGGACGTCCCGCGGCGGCGCCCGCCATTGCATCGGTAAATGGCAACGGCGTGCAGCGCTGCAACGCCTCCATCACCGCGATCCGGTATTGCAGCCGGTCATTGTCGGAGGCCTCGGCGGATTCATAAGTAATCCTCGGATGACCCAGAATGTTTCCGGACCGGTTAAAGCTCACAACGACGGTGATGTCGAGTGGGCGTGCCTTCGCCGGCGGCGGCGGTTTCCAGCAGCTCCGCAAGTGCTGGTAAACGTCCTGAATGGTGTTCACAGGCGTGTCCTCCGCGGCCGCGCCTGTGATGCCGAGCAACAGCGCTGCCGCAGCGAACAGGAGCCTGTCGCCGCGGCGCGCCATGGTCTGTCTACTTGATGTCGGAGGCGACCTGCACCTTCACCATCTTGTCGGGATCGGTGACGGTACCGCCCGGCGAGCCGGCCGGCGCCTTCTTCAGCTTGTCGACCACATCCATGCCCTGCACGACCTCGCCGACCACCGTGTACTGGCCGTCGAGGCTGCCGCCGTCGGCGAACATGATGAAGAACTGGGAGTTGGCGGTATCGACGCTGTCGCCGCGCCGGGCCATGCCGACGATGCCGCGGGCGAAATGGACCTTGGAGAATTCCTGCTTCAGGTTCGGATATTTCGAACCGCCGGTGCCGTTGCCGTTCTGGCCGTCGCCGGTCTGGGCCATGAAGCCGTCCATCACGCGGTGGAACGGCACGTTGTTGTAGAAGCCCTCACGCGCCAGCTGCTTGAGGCGCTCTGCGTGCTGCGGCGCAAGGTCGGTCCTGAGCTTGATGACGATACGGCCCTTGGTGGTGTCGATGACGAGCGCATTGGCCTTGTCGAGATTGGCCGGCAGCTGCTGCGCCATCGCCGGCACTGCGCCGACAAGCGCGACGAACATCGTGGCAAGAATTGCGAGACGACGGATCATGGAAACTCCGGATCAGGTGAGATGAAACAACGCGCCGTTATGGGGCGAATTTGGCCTTGAGAAGGGACGCGACGAGCGGCGGGACGAAGGTCGAAACATCGCCACCCATACCCGCGATCTGTCGCACCAGTGTGGCGGTGATCGGGCGGACCATCGGAGACGCCGGCAAGAAAACGGTGTGTACCTCCGGCGCCATGGCCTCATTCATGCCGGCGAGCTGCATTTCGTAATCGAGATCGGTGCCGTCGCGCAGGCCTCGGATCATGATGGTCGCGCCGTGCTTGCGCGCGGCCGTCACGGAGAGGTCATCAAAGGTCACCGCCTCAAGGGCGCAGCCGGCCTGGGCCGCAATCGGCCCGCAGACGTCACGGAGCATTTTCAGCCGCTCCTCGGTCGAGAACAGCGGCTTCTTGCCCGGATGAACGCCAATCGCGACCACAAGCCTGTCGCAGAGCGGCACCGCGTGCCGGACCACGTCCAGATGGCCGTTTGTGATGGGGTCGAAGGAACCTGGATAAAAGGCAATACGCGGCATGGCCACGTCCTACCGCGCCGGGCGCGGCGCGGCAAGCCGGACGGGTTCCAAGTCGGTTTATTGCCGGTTTTCCAGCCAAGCCCTGTCGGACGGCGCCGGATTGTTTCGTCCTCAGGGCGCCCGCGAAACAAAACCGGGCGCGCACGAAACCATTTCCCGTATCGGCGAAGACGTCCGGAAACTGGTCATGGTTACTAATCCGGCCAACGAACGACGGGCCGCAAACTGGGCGTAGCGGCCGCATCACAGGGGACCGTCAATGATCAAGGCTTTTTCAGCGATCACTGTTGCCGCGTGTGTTGCTGCCACCCTCACCCTGCTGCCGGGTTTTGCACCGACGGTCGAAGCCAGCGTGCCGCAGCCGCTCGCCAAGAGCGATCGGCTCGACATCAAGACGATCGGACGGGATTGCTCGCAGCAGGCCTGGCCGAACTTCGAGGCCTCCTGCCTGCGCCGCGCCGGCAGCAAGGCCGAAGTCCGCGTCGCTCGCCTCGTGACCGCAGACCGCACCCCATAGGCGGTCTGTCAGCTCAGCGTCATAAACCTCTATCAACCCCAAGATAAATCTCGTGGATATTTGCGACGTCTCGTCGCAGACTATCTGACGCTCGCGCCCCTCGGAATGGCCCGACGGGCGCGGTCGCATTGAGGGGTCGCCATTGTCCAGTACGCCCGCTGTTGCCTCCGGCCATCATCCCAGTCCGCTTCCGATTGCCATGACCATGGGCGCCCTCGGGGTGGTCTATGGAGATATCGGCACCAGCCCGCTCTATGCGCTGAAGGAAGCCGCCAAGGCGGCCGCCCATGGCGGCACCGTGACGCAAGACGCTGTCCTGGGCGTTGCCTCGCTGATCCTGTGGGCGCTGCTTCTGATCATTTCGCTGAAATATGCGCTGCTGATCCTGCGCGCGGACAACCGCGGCGAAGGCGGCATCGTTGCACTGCTGGCGCTGCTGCACGCCCGCCACGCTCAACCAGGCACCTGGCGCGCCCATCTGCTGGTGGTCGGACTGATCGGCGCGGCATTGCTCTATGGCGACGGCGCAATCACGCCAGCCATCTCGGTGCTGTCGGCCATCGAAGGCCTCAAGGTCGACGCCCCCTCACTCTCGCCGGTCGTGGTGCCGCTGACCGTCGCCATCCTGGTCGGCCTGTTCTTCATGCAAAAGCAAGGCACCGGATTCATCGGCCGTATCTTCGGACCGGTGATGCTGGCCTGGTTCGTTGTGCTGGCCGCGCTCGGCATCCACGGCATCGTCAAGGCGCCGGCGGTGTTGGCGGCACTCAGCCCGTTCTACGCCCTGGATTTCCTGGTCCATCAAGATTTTGGAGTTTCCTTCGCGATCCTCGGCGCCGCCTTCCTCGCGGTCACCGGCGGCGAGGCCATGTATGCCGACATGGGGCATTTCGGCCGCCTGCCGATCCGGCTCGCCTGGTTCGCGATCTGCCTTCCCGCACTGGTGCTGAACTATTTCGGCCAGGCCGCGCTGCTCATCTCCGATCCCAGCATGATCGAGAATCCGTTCTTTCAGCTTTGCCCCGATTTCCTGCACTACGGTCTGGTCGCGTTTTCGGCCGTGGCGACCGTGATCGCCTCGCAGGCCATCATCTCAGGCGTATTCTCGCTGACCCAGCAGTCGATCCAGCTCGGCTTCCTGCCGCGCATGCAGATCCGACATACCCAGAGCGACGCGATCGGCCAGATCTACGTGCCGCTGGTGAACTGGCTGCTCGCCGCCGCAACGCTCGGCGCAGTGCTGAGCTTCGGCACCTCGGACGCGCTCGCCGGCGCCTACGGCATCGCGGTGTCGCTCTTGATGGCGATCACCACGCTGCTTGCGGCGCTCGTGGCGATCCAGTGGGGCTTTTCGCCCTGGCTGGTCGTGGCCGTGAACGGCTTCTTCTTCGTGATCGACGTGATCTTCTTCTCCGCCAACTCGATCAAGCTGTTCGAGGGCGGCTGGTTTCCGCTGCTACTCGCCGCCCTCGTCGCCTTCCTGATGCTCACCTGGCGCGCCGGCGTGAAGCTCGTCGAAGCCGCGCGCGCAAAGCTGCGCCAGCCCGAGGAGGACCTGATCGAGACGGCGGTCAACAAATGCAGCGCGCGCCTGCCGGGCACCGCCGTGTTCCTCGCTTCGGCGCCGAAAGGCGTGCCGCTGGCGCTGACGCAGTTCGTCAAGCACAACCACGTGCTGCATGAGCGCATCATCCTCGTCACCGTGCTGATCGAGGAGGTCCCTCACGTCGCCGAGCAGGACCGCACCGAGGTGATCGAGATCATCCCCGGAATCACCCGCGTGATTCTGCATTACGGCTTCATGCAGAACCCGACGATCTACGAAGGACTGACGCTCGCCTGCCGCCAGGGCAAGCTGCCCGGCATCGACCTCTCCGACATCACCTATTACGTCGGCCGCGAGACCATCATCCCGCGCGAGGACGTTCCGGGCATGTGGGTCTGGCGCGAAGGCCTGTTCGCATTCCTGCAGCGCAACGCCGAACGCTCGGCCGCGTTCTTCGGCGTACCGACCAAGCAGGTGGTGGAGTTCGGCACGGAGCTGGAGATCTAGCGCAGTTCGTAGCCCGGATGGAGCGCAAGCGTAATCCGGGACTTTGTGCGCTTGGCAAAAACCCCGGATTGCGCTTCGCTCCATCCGGGCTACGGGGCTACTCGTTACTCCCCGTTCGCCTCTCCGTTCGCGCCATTCCCGTTCTCGGCCTCTTCCGTGATGTGCTCGACCGAGACGACGTGCTCGTCCTCGGCGGTGTCGAACACGATCACGCCTTGCGTCGAGCGGCCGGCGATGCGGATGCCTTCGACCGGGCAGCGGATCAGCTGGCCCTTGTCGGTGACCAGCATGATTTGGTCCGCATCCTCGACGGGGAAGGACGCGACCAGATTGCCGTTGCGGTTGTTGACGCTCATGGCAACGATGCCTTTGCCGCCGCGGCCCGTGGTCCGGTATTCGTAAGACGAGGTCCGCTTGCCGTAGCCGTTGACGGAGACGGTCAGCACGACCTGCTCGGCCGCCGACATCTCCGCATAGCGTTCCTGCGCGAGCTGGAAGCTGCCGGAAGTCTCCTCGGCCTCAGCGTCAGCCGGCGCCTCGTCGCTCGCGGCTTCGCCGGCGACCGCGCGGCGCATCTTCAAATAGGCCGAGCGCTCGTCCGAGGTGGTCTCGACATGCCGCAGGATCGCCAGCGAGATCACCTTGTCACCCTCGCCGAGCGCGATGCCGCGCACGCCCATCGAGGTGCGCCCGGTAAAGACGCGCACATCGGGGACCGGGAAACGGATGCACTGGCCGCCCGCAGCGGTCAGCAGCACGTCGTCGCGCTCGGTGCAGATCTGCACATCGACGATCGCCTCGCCGTCGTCGAGCTTCATCGCGATGATGCCGGAGCGGCGGACGTCGACGAAGTCGGACAGCTTGTTGCGCCGTACGTTGCCGCCAGTGGTCGCGAACATCACGTCGAGATTGCCCCAGGTCGATTCATCCTCGGGCAGCGGCATGATGGTGGTGATGCGCTCGCCCTGCTCCAGCGGCAGGATGTTGATCAGCGCCTTGCCGCGCGCGTTCGGCGCGGCCATCGGCAGCCGCCAGACCTTTTCCTTGTAGACCTGTCCGCGGGACGAGAAGAACAACACCGGTGTATGGGTCGACGCGACAAAGAGCCGGCTGACGAAATCCTCGTCGCGGGTCTGCATGCCGGCGCGGCCCTTGCCGCCGCGACGCTGGGCGCGATAGGCCGACAGCGGCACGCGCTTGACGTAGCCGGCGTGCGAGACGGTGACAACCATGTCCTCGCGCTGGATCAGGTCCTCGTCCTCGACCTCGCCTTCCTGCTCCATGATCACGGTCTTGCGGGGCGTGGCGAACTCGGCCTTCACTTCGGCGAGCTCGGTCTTGATGATCTCCAATACGCGCTCGCGCGAGCGCAGGATATCGAGATAATCGGCGATCTCGCCGGCAAGCTTGTCGAGCTCGTCGCGGATCTCGTCGCGGCCGAGTGCCGTGAGGCGCTGAAGGCGCAGATCGAGAATCGCCCTTGCCTGTTCCATCGACAGCCGGATCGTGCCGTCCGGGCTGATGCGGTGGCGCGGATCGTCGATCAGGGTCAGCATGTCCTCGACGTCCCGGGCCGGCCAGTCGCGCGACATCAGGGTGTCGCGCGCGGTGGTCGGATCGGGTGAGCTGCGGATAACGCGGATCATCTCGTCGATATTGGCAACCGCAATGGCGAGACCGACCAGGATATGGGCGCGATCGCGCGCCTTGGCGAGCAGGTACTTGGTGCGTCGTGTGACGACACGCTCGCGGAAGTCGACGAAGATGGCCAGCAGGTCCTTCAGATGCATGATCCGGGGACGGCCGCTGTCGAGCGCCACCATGTTGACGCCGAAGCTCGTCTGCAGCGGTGTGAACCGGTAGAGCTGATTGAGCACCACATCCGGCACGGCGTCGCGCTTCAATTCGATGACGACGCGGTAGCCGTCGCGGTCGGATTCATCGCGCAGGTCGCCGATGCCTTCGATCTTCTTTTCCTTGACGAGTTCGGCGATGCGCTCGACCATCGTCGCCTTGTTCACCTGGTAGGGAATCTCGGTGATGACGATCGCCTCGCGCTCCTTGCGGATGGTCTCGATCGCGACCTTGCCGCGCATCACGATCGAGCCGCGGCCGAGGTGATAGGCGGCGCGGATGCCCTGCCGTCCGAGAATGACGCCGCCGGTCGGGAAGTCCGGTCCCGGCACGATATTGATCAGCTCGTCGATGGTGAGCGCGGGGTTGTCGATCAAGGCGACGCAGGCATCGATGACCTCGCCGAGATTGTGCGGCGGGATGTTGGTGGCCATGCCGACCGCGATGCCGCCGGCGCCGTTGACGAGAAGATTCGGGAACTTGGCCGGAAGAACCGACGGTTCGGTCTCGTTGTTGTCGTAGTTCGGCTGGAAGTCGACGGTGTCCTTGTCGATATCGGCCAGGAGGGCCAGCGCTGCCTTGGTCAGGCGGGCTTCGGTGTAACGATAGGCGGCCGGCGGATCGCCGTCGACCGAGCCGAAATTGCCCTGGCCGTCGATCAGCGGCACGCGCATCGAGAAGTCCTGCGCCATGCGAACCATGGCGTCATAGATCGACTGGTCGCCGTGCGGGTGATACTTACCGATGACGTCGCCGACCACGCGGGCGGATTTGACGTACTTCTTGTCCGGCGTATGCCCCTGCTCGTTCATCGAGTACAGGATGCGGCGATGCACCGGCTTCAAGCCGTCACGGGCATCAGGCAGCGCGCGCGCCACAATCACGCTCATGGCGTAATCGAGATAAGACTTCTTCATCTCCTCGAAGATGGAGACGGGGCGAATGTCCGAGGGTTGCGCCGGCTGGTCGCCGGGCTTGTTGTCGTCGTCAGCCAAGGGGGAATCCGATGAAGTTTTATCTGGGAATCATATAGCGCATCGCCCCCCTGATAACCACCCTTGCAAGGGTCAGGACAGCGCTTTTTCCGACTGTTTTTCCAGAGACTTACGCCCTTCCCGGCACCATCTTGGGGAGGCCCCGAACGGGCCGGGCAAAACCGCCCGTCACGCCCCGAAAAACACGCTGTGCATGATGCGCCCGGGCAGCAGCGTGAACAGGCCTGCCACCACCAGCGCGCCGGTGAACAACAGGATCATGATCCGCCGGTGATCGGTGACGCGATGGGTGTGCGCCCGCCACACTGCGAGCGGCAGCATGGCCAGCGTGAATATCGACAGCAGGTGGATCGGGCTGAACGGCCCGACCAGGCGGATCTGGTGGATCCAGAACGACGAGACCGCCACCGCAGCCATCAGCGCCACCCAGATCCAGCCGAGCGTCCGATGCGGCAGCGTACCCTTTGGGGCGGCGAACTGGACCAGGCCGAGCCCGAAGGCCGCCATTGCCGCGAAGGCATGCAGCGGGATCGCGGGAGCTGCCTCAAGCAGTGGCGCGAAGCTCATGCGGCGCGTCCTCCAGCCAGGGAATCGGCCATGTGAATAGGATTAACATCGAGTTAATACCGTTCACATCGCGCTTCGTCAAAGACTTGAGGCCGCACATGAGGCCAGCCCGGAAAACCGAGCCTGACCCGTCAATTGGCAAGAAACCCTGCCGCCGTACGCGAGCCGACTACTGGTTTTGAAGATTCCGCCGGCTGCCAAAAGGTGTTTACCTAAAGCCAGCCGGATTGCTCCGGTCCCCTCCCTGGAGCGGTCAAAGTGACCAACGTCCTCTTCATCTGCAGCGCCAATCGCCTGCGCAGCCCGACCGCCGAACAGATCTTTTCGACCTGGCCGGGCATCGAGACCGACTCGGCCGGCATCTCGAACGACGCCGACGTGGTGTTGTCGACCGAACAGGTCGAATGGGCCGATGTCATCTTCGTGATGGAGAAGACCCACCGGAACAAGCTGAACCGGAAATTCCGCGCCAGCCTCAACGGCAAGCGGGTCATCTGCCTCGACATTCCGGATGACTATGAATTCATGGATCCCGTCTTGGTTCGGTTGCTCGAAAACCGCGCGGGCCGCTTCCTGTCACGGCCAGCGCCGACCAGTCCTGCGCCTTAGAAGGCCTCGCCTCAGAACGGGATGTCGTCGTCCATGTCGTTGTTGCGGCCGCCGCCGCCGGCGGCCACGGGGCGGCGCGGCGCGCTGCTGACGGGACCGGACGAACCGAAATCGCCGCCCGGCTCGTCGCCGAAGCTGCCGCCTCCTCCGCCACCACCGCGGCCGTCGAGCATCGTCAGGGTCGAGTTGAAGCCCTGCAGCACGACCTCGGTGGAGTACTTCTCCACGCCGCTCTGATCAGTCCATTTGCGGGTCTGGAGCGCGCCCTCGATGTAAACCTTGGCGCCCTTCTTCAGGTATTGCTCGGCGACCTTGCACAGCCCTTCGTTGAAGATCACGACACGATGCCACTCGGTCTTTTCCTTGCGTTCGCCGCTGTTCTTGTCGCGCCAGGTCTCGGAGGTAGCGATGCTCAGATTCGCGATCGGCCGCCCGTCCTGGGTGCGGCGGATTTCCGGATCCTTGCCGAGATTTCCAACCAGAATGACCTTGTTGACGCTTCCCGCCATCGCCGCTCTCCACTCCAATCCCACTGAATTTCGAAAGGCGCGCCCGCGCTGCCGCCTGTCGGGCCGACCCTATACGCCTGCGGGCGCTGATCGGCCCGCCACGCCCTCGGTTATCCCCATATATAGCACCGGCCGAACATTTGTTCCAGATTTGTTCCACTCGAAAGTTGATCTGAATGTGGGCGGAGGCCCGGGCCATCGGCATCCCTTCGGAGGCCCGGTGGTCGCGAAGTCCTGATCTTTGCTTCCAACGCCATTGCGTAACGAAAGGCCGGCCTCGCGCCGGCCTTTTTGTTTTCGCGCGGCATCAGGCCCAACCGTCATGGAATCGAGAGTGCGGTGCGCTTGCGCATCGTCGATCGGCTTCGGTCCGTTGGGGAATTGAAATGAAGACGTTGATTCTGGCCTCCGCCAGCTTGCTTGCACTCGGCGCGGCCGCGCCGGCCGATGCCGCGGATCTGCCGCTGTATGGCAAGGCGCCGGTGGCGCCCGTGCCCGCGCTCGAATGGACCGGCGTCTATGGCGGCCTCAATGGCGGCGGCGGCCTTGGCCATGCCTGCTGGAGCATTGTCGGCATCGGCGGCGTTGCGATCGACCCGGCTGTCGGCGAAGGCTGCCACGATGCCAGCGGCGGGACGGTCGGTGCCCAGCTCGGCTATCGCTGGCAAAAGGCGCACTGGGTTCTCGGTGTCGAAGGCCAGGGCAACTGGGCCGACTTCAAGGGCAACAATCTCAGCCAGGCGCTGGCGCCGCTGAACAACCGCACTAGGATCGACAGCTTCGGTCTGTTCACCGGCCAGCTCGGCTACACCGTGAACAGCGTGCTGTTCTATGGCAAGGCGGGCGCTGCCGTCACGCACGACAAATACGATGAGTTCATTCCCGGCGTCGGCGTGGTGTCCAACACGCTCAGCCAGACCCGTTGGGGCTACAGCATCGGCTTCGGCGTCGAATACGCCTTTGCGGAGAACTGGTCGGTCGGCGGCGAGTACGACCATCTGTTCCTCGGTCATCACGGCGGCGATCTCACCAACACCGTCGTCGCTCCGTTGGCCCGTACCGAGCGAATTGGCCAGGACGTCGATATCGGGGTGATCCGCGTCAACTACCGCTGGGGTGGGCCCGTCGTCGCCAAATACTGAGATGAGCGCCAAGCTCCGTAGCGTCTGAGGCCGGCCTCGCGCCGGCCTTTTGCTGTTCCAGTCAGGGCGATCGCCAGCGGCTGCTGCCAGGTCCCGCCAGTGCGCCAACAATCCGTTGACGATTCGCAAAGGCCACTGGAAATCCGTCCCCGTTCTTCCTACGTTCGCTGGCAACCCCATCGGCGCCGATCCCGGTTCCGGGCGAAGCGCGCCTTTCCGTTGGCGCGGGCGCGCACCCATGGGATTCCTTGAGGGCAACGCGGATGGATGAAGTGATCAAGGCGAAGCGCCAACAACAGAACGCGGGCTCACACCTGCGCGCAATTACGATCCGTGGCGCGCGCGAGCACAACCTCAAGAACGTCGACGTCGAGATTCCCCGCGACAAGCTTGTGGTGTTCACCGGCCTCTCAGGCTCCGGCAAATCCTCGCTCGCTTTCGACACCATCTACGCGGAAGGCCAGCGCCGCTATGTCGAATCGCTCTCGGCCTATGCCCGCCAGTTCCTGGAGATGATGCAGAAGCCTGACGTCGACCAGATCGACGGCCTGTCGCCGGCCATCTCGATCGAGCAGAAGACGACGTCGAAGAATCCGCGCTCGACCGTCGGCACGGTGACCGAGATCTACGACTACATGCGCCTGCTCTGGGCACGGGTCGGCGTGCCCTATTCGCCGGCCACGGGCCTGCCGATCGAAAGCCAGACCGTCTCGCAGATGGTCGACCGCGTGCTGACGCTGCCTGAGGGCACCCGCCTCTATCTGCTGGCGCCGGTCGTGCGCGGCCGCAAGGGCGAATACAAGAAGGAGCTCGCCGAATGGCTCAAGAAGGGCTTTCAGCGCGTCAAGATCGACGGCACCTTCTACGAGCTCGCCGAAGCGCCCGTTCTCGACAAGAAATTCCCGCATGACATCGACGTCGTCGTCGATCGCATCGTGGTGCGCGCCGATATCGGCCAGCGCCTCGCCGAAAGTTTCGAGACTGCGCTGAAGCTTGCCGAAGGTCTCGCCGTCGTCGAGTATGCCGATGCGCCGGCTGCTGCACCTGCCGAAGAGAAAAAGAAGACCGCGAAGATCCACGACAAGAGCGGGCCCGAGCGCATCCTGTTCTCGGAAAAATTCGCCTGTCCGGTGTCCGGCTTCACCATCCCCGAGATCGAGCCCAGACTTTTTTCCTTCAACAACCCCTATGGCGCGTGTCCTGCCTGCGGCGGCCTCGGCGTGGAGCAGCATGTCGACGAGGACCTCGTCATCCCCGACAAGGAGCTCGCGATCGGCAGGGGTGCGATCGCACCCTGGGCCAAATCGTCGTCGCCCTATTACACGCAGACGCTGACCGCGCTCGGCAAGCATTACAAGTTCACGCTGACCACCAAGTGGAAGGATCTGCCCAAGAAGACGCAGAACGCGATCCTTCATGGCTCCGGCGAGGACGAGATCAAGTTCTCCTACGAGGACGGCGTTCGCTCCTACGACACCAAGAAGCCGTTCGAAGGCGTCGTCACCAACATCAACCGCCGCTATCGCGAGACCGAGAGCGAATGGGCGCGCGAGGAGCTCGCAAAGTATTTCCACGACGTGCCCTGCGGCGCCTGCAACGGATTCCGGCTCAAGCCCGAGGCGCTCTGCGTCAAGGTCGGGGCTAAGCATATCGGCGAGATCTCCGAGCTGTCGGTGAAGGCCGCCGGCGCGTGGTTCGAGACCGTACCGGATACGCTGAATGCGCAGCAGAACGAGATCGCCGGGCGCATCCTCAAGGAAATCCGCGAGCGCCTCACCTTCCTGCTCGACGTCGGCCTCAACTACCTCACCCTCTCCCGCTCCTCCGGCACGCTGTCCGGCGGCGAAAGCCAGCGCATCCGCCTGGCCTCGCAGATCGGATCGGGGCTGACGGGCGTGTTGTATGTGCTGGACGAGCCCTCGATCGGCCTGCATCAGCGCGACAACGCGCGCCTGCTCGACACCCTCAAGAGACTTCGCGACCTCGGCAACACCGTGATCGTGGTCGAGCATGACGAGGATGCCATCCTGCTCGCCGACCACGTCCTCGACATCGGCCCCGGCGCCGGCATGCATGGCGGCCACATCGTCGCCGAGGGCACACCCGCCGAGATCATGCGCAACCCGAAATCACTCACCGGCAAATATCTCACCGGCGAGCTCGAGGTCGAGGTGCCGGAGCGGCGTCCGCCGAACCATCGCCGCACCATCAAGGTGGTGAACGCGCGCGGCAATAACCTCAAGAACGTCACGGCCGAGATTCCGCTCGGCCTGTTCACAGCCGTCACCGGTGTCTCCGGCGGCGGCAAGTCGACGCTCCTGATCGACACGCTCTACAAGGCCATCGCGCGCAAGCTGAACAACGCCAGCGAGGGCGCCGCGCCGCATGATCGGATCGAGGGCCTCGAGCATATCGACAAGATCATCGACATCGACCAGTCGCCGATCGGCCGCACCCCGCGCTCGAATCCGGCGACCTATACCGGCGCCTTTACGCCGATCCGCGAGTGGTTCGCAGGGCTCCCAGAAGCGAAGGCGCGTGGCTACGAGCCCGGGCGCTTCTCGTTCAACGTCAAGGGCGGCCGCTGCGAGGCCTGCCAGGGCGACGGCGTCATCAAGATCGAGATGCACTTCCTGCCCGACGTCTACGTCACCTGCGACGTCTGCAAGGGCAAGCGCTACAACCGCGAGACGCTGGAAGTCCTGTTCAAGGGCAAGAGCATCGCCGACGTGCTCGACATGACCGTCGAGGAAGCCGCCGACTTCTTCAAGGCGGTCCCGCGCGTGCGCGAGACGTTCCAGACCCTGCATCGTGTCGGCCTCGACTACATCCATGTCGGCCAGCAGGCGACAACGCTGTCCGGCGGCGAAGCCCAGCGCGTCAAGCTGGCAAAAGAGCTATCCAAGCGAGCCACCGGCCGCACGCTCTACATCCTGGACGAGCCGACCACCGGTCTGCACTTCCACGACGTCAAGAAGCTGCTGGAAGTGCTGCACGAGCTGGTCGCACAGGGCAACACGGTCGTCGTCATCGAGCACAATCTCGAAGTCATCAAGACCGCAGATTGGGTCATCGACCTCGGCCCCGAAGGCGGCGACGGCGGCGGCGAAATCGTCGCCTGGGGCCCGCCGGAGGATATCGTGAAGGCACCGCGGAGCTACACCGGCAAGTTCCTGGAGCCGGTGCTGAAGAAGGCGAGGAAGCCGAAGCGAAGGAGCACGAGCGAGGCGGCGGAGTAGCTGCTTTGAGGCCGTAGGGCGGATTGGCGCAGCGTAATCCGCCACTGGTCTTCTCGAGATACCGGATCCGGAAAAGACCTCCATGTCCGCTGGCCTCGTGCAAACCTATCGCGCCTTCGCCCACAACAATGCCTGGGCGAACCATCGCCTGCTCTCCGCCTGCGCCGGTCTGAGCCAGGCCGAGCTCGAAGCCCGGCGGACCGGCTTCTTCCCGAGCATTCAACGCACGCTGAACCACATCTACGTCATCGATCTCTTCTACATCGATGCGCTGGAGGGTGGCTGGCTCGGACCACGCGCTTGGGCGAACGAGGTGCCTTACCCCTCGCTTTCCGAGCTGAAGCCTGCCCAGGCCGCCTGGAAATCCTAGCACCCTAATCTCCCGCCATCTTCTGAGCATCGTTCGCGGCGCAATACTTGGTCGGCCTACCAGCAACCTCTGGTTAGTCGCTGATCCTTGCTATACCTTTCTGACTTCGTCGTCGGGAGGTCAGATTTGAGCAACGCAACCGAAGCAAGCGGCTTTCATTTCGAATTTCAAGTCACCAGAGCCGAGGACAGAGTTTTTAGAAATCTTGCTGGTAAAAACCTCAAGGCTTTCATTGACCGGCGTATCAGTGTTGGTGCTCCACTCGTCGCGAACTTCCTGATCATCGTTTGGGCCTGCACAGCCGTGGATCGAGGTTGGTTGACACCGGGCGGAGCATTCGGATCGTTAATGTGGTTCATCCTGGGGTACTACTTCGCGTTCTTCGTGATCGGCTGGAGTAGTCGCCGGATGTTGGACAGATTGTTCGAGCTGCGCGGAGCCGCGCGGATTAGGTGGCAGGTTGCCTTTGATGATGTCTCGATAGTCATTAGGACTCCGGGCAACGAAAGCCGGATGTCTTGGTCTGCGATCGCAGCGGTGAAGGACACTGATACGCTGGTCGCGCTCTGGTACAACGCACGGATTGGTTTTTTCATTCCAGCCACGGTTTTCGCTGACTCGGCCTCGCGTATTGCATTTGCAGAGTGGGCCAGTGAGCATGTGCGACGCACAGCATTATTGAGCTCCGACACCTCGGCCAAATCACCAGTAAGCCCGGCTAGCTAGTAGCCCTCCCCATGCCCTACGCTCTCGCCATCTTCGATCTCGACGGCACGCTCGTCGACAGCTTTCCCTGGTTCCTGCGCACCATCAACGACGTCGCCGACCGCTTCGGCTTTCGGCGCGTCGCCGATGAGGATGTCGAGGAGCTGCGGCATGCGTCGACGCGGGAGATCCTCTCCCGGCTCGAGGTGCCCTTGTGGAAGCTGCCGGCGATCGCGCGCTATGCGCGGCGACTGAAGGGAGAAGCCGCTGGCGAGATTCCGCTGTTTGCGGGCGCCGAAGCGATGCTGCGGACGCTGGCCGGGAACGGCGTGCAGCTTGCGCTGGTGACGTCGGACAGCGAGGCCAATGCGCGCGAGAAGCTTGGCGAGGCCGCCGCACTATTTTCACATTTTGACTGCGCGGCATCGATCTTCGGCAAGCCCGCGAAATTTCGCCGCGTCGTCCGGCGGGCTGGCGTGGAGCCGGGCAAGGTCATCGCGATCGGCGACGAGGTTCGCGACATCGAGGCGGCGCGCGCCGTGGGCGTGACTTGCGGCGCGGTGTGCTGGGGTTATGCGGCGCCGGCGGCGTTGCGGGCTCGCGCGCCGGACCAAATGTTTGAGCGAATGGATGAGATCGCCTCGGTCTTGCTGACCAGCGTCGGACAGCCGGCGCCATCTTAGCCGCCGTGCGGCAAAGACCGCTTCGCGGGCTCGCGTGGCAGCCGCGCCGCTCGCGACCCACAAAGCTCGGGCACGATGTGCCGCGAGAACGTGACGACATGCCGCGATTGCAGATGCCAGGGGACGATGAAGCCTGTTCACGTCTTGCTTGCGGGAGGCTTGCCGCAGCGATCCCTATCGATGCGGCACTTGGACGCAAAATCTGACCCAAGGCTGTCGTCCAGAATCGCTGTAATACTCAGAAACAATGTTTCTGCCTGCTGGCATGAGGCCAGTCTTCCGCCTTGCGACCCGGCAATGATTGACGGACGTCCAGGCCGCGCCGACTAGCCCCGCCGAGCCGTCAGGAAGCCCATGGTATCCACCAATTTCAGCTACAGCTACATCGCGCGGAATCTCGCGCAGTCCCTGACGCGGGTGGCGCAGCAATCGGACGTCTCGCGGGAAGCTGCCTATTACAAAGCCAACATCGGCAAGGTGCACACCGTTGACGATTTGATGAATGACTATCGCCTGTATCACTACGTCACGAAAGCCTATGGCCTGGAAGATATGGCCTACGCCAAGGCGTTCATGAAGAAGGTGCTGCAGAGCGACCTTTCGGACCCGAAGAGTTTCGCCAACACGCTGATCGACAAACGCTACCGGGAGTTCGCCGCGGCATTTTCCTTCGGCGGCGGCGACACCAGGGTTGCGCAGTCGGAAAACCAGACCGACGACATGATCGGGCTCTACACGGCGGCGATGAAGAGCAATGTCGATTCCGTGGCTGCCGACACGCGTTACTACAATGCCAAGATCGACACCGTGACCAGTGTCGACCAGCTTCTGGACGACGATCGCCTGCGCAACTATGTCGCCTCGGCATTCGGGATCGACCAAAGCAAATGGTCCCGTGACACGATCAAACAGGTCCTGTCCAGCGATCCCTCCGATCCGAACAGCTACGTCAATGTCACCTTCAAGTCCCAGCTGGACGACCTGAACGCCCAGCTGGCTCAGGCAAAGTCGGACGCGTCGGACGCCCGTTCGAAGATCGCTGATTACACGGCGCAACTGTCGCAGCCCGGCGCTGACGTCAATCAGTTGAATGTCCAGATCCTGGTCGAAAAACATCGCCTGCAATTGGCAACGAGCAGCATATCCAGCAGCAACGACGCCATCGCAACGACCGGGCGATTCATCGATCTGGCCGGGGCGTTCGCGTTTTCGTCCGACGGGTCGCTGCCGCCGGGGACGCCTGCGCAGACCGCAGCAAACATCGCCGCCACGACCAAGAGCTTCGACGACAGCAAGTCAGCGGTCTATGCGGCGGCCAGTCCGTTGCAGGAAGCCTTGCAGGTCGGTCAGTTCCGAAAGTTCATCCCCCACGTGACGTCGATCCAGACGCTCCTGTCGACATCAGGCGCGTATGATTTTGCACTTTCGGCCGTCGGCCTCGATCCCACGCAGGTCTCGCAGTCCACCGTGAAGGCGATTCTCGAAAGCGACCTCAACGACCCCAAGAGCTACGTCTACACGCTCAAGGACGATCGATATGTCAAGCTCGCACGCGCGTTCAACTTCGACGCCAAGGGCAATCTGACGACACCCCTGGCCGCGCAGGATTCGGCCGAAATCCTCGATACCGCGAAGAACTACGTCATTGCGAAGCTGAAGTTTGCCAGCACGCAGGACCAAGCCAGGATCAAAACTCAGGCGCAGAAGGATGCGTCGGACTATCAGCAATCGATCGGCGGCATCAAGAGCGTTTCTGATCTGCTCGCGAGCACGAAGCTCGTCGACTTTGTTCTTGTCGCCAAGGGTCTGGACCCTTCGAAAGTGAGCACCGCCTATCTGAAGAAAATCTTCGCCTCTGATCTGAATGATCCAAAAAGCTTCGCAAACACGGAGAGCGACCCACGTTTTGCGGAGATCGCAGCGTCGTTCAACTTTGACAAGAACGGCAACGTCGCGCGTCTGCCGATGACGGGACCGCAAAAGCGCGACCAGTACCTCGCGACGCAAAAGAACTATCTCGAGCAAAGCCTGGAGCAGCAGCAGGGCGACACCAATCCCGGGGTGCGTCTGGCGCTGTACTTCCAGCGCATGGCCGGACACATCACGTCCGCCTACGACATCCTCGCCGACAAGGCTCTCTCGGAGGTGTTCCGGACCACTTTCGACTTGCCCGATCAGATGGCATCGATGCAGATCGATCAGCAGGCCAAGATCGTGGAGAAATATCTCAACCTCAAAGATCTCGGCGATCCGACCAAGGTTGCGAAACTGCTCAGCCGCTTTTCCGCCATGTACGACGCGAAAAACGCCAGCCATACCTATTCGCCCGTGCTGGATCTGTTTCAGGGATCGGGCTCGGGGACGTCAGGCATCAGCGACTCGACTTACCTGGCGATGGCGAAGATGCGCGCCAGCCCGTGGTGATCGAGCGGCACCGCGGGCTTGAGGTTGCCGGGGCTAGTCCAACGCCTCCACCACCAGCTCCATCGTCATCAGCACGGGATTGTCGCCGCGGACCAGACGGCCCTCTCCGATGCCGCCGGTGTAGTCGATCAGGGCGACGTCGAGCACAGCTTCGAGCGCGCCGGACGCGCCAGGCGCGACCGTCCCGGCTGATATCGCGAGCTCGGTGGCAAACGGCTCGGTCACGCCGCCATGGGTGAAGCGCGCACCGATGGTCGAGCCGACGCCGCCGTGGATCTTCGCCCGCGCGATGCCGCGTGCGCGGCAGAACGCCTCGAGACAACAGGCAAGATCCTGGTTGGGACGCAGTCGCAGGGCAAAGGCGCGGCTGGCCGTTCGCGCGCCGGTATTCGCGGAGGCGACCGGCCCGAACAGCTTGAAATTCGTCTCCGGGTCAGGCTCCGCGGTGAACGTCGCACCGTCGATGCCGAACGCGCGAACCTCGAAGGGCTCGGCGACATCTGTCTCGTCCGGCAGCATGTGGCCGCCGCCCGCCTTGCCGTCCGCCTCGGTCCACAGCCCGTGACAATGAAAGAACGGCGCACCGTCGCGCATGCCCAGCGTCATGCAGCCGAGCCTGGTGCGCGTCACACCCGCGGGCCGATAGGTGTCGCTGTAGAACGCCGCGTTCTCGCCGGTCTTCGACAGCGCCGGCATCACGTAACCGAACGGCCCGAGCGCGCCGCTCGTGAAATTCAACACGCCACCGGCAAACCCTTCGGCGGCAAAACCGCGGCGCGCGGCTTCGAGCAGCGGCAGACCTGCTTGAAGCGTGAATGAGAATGCGCGCCCCCTCGCCTCCACCCATTGAAGGCGCTCGGGGACCGGCGCGCCTGGCTGCCTGATGCTCCGCATGCCCCGCGCTCAGCTGGCCTTGGTCTTGTCGAGATCGAGCAGGCCGCGCGCCTCGAGCTCGTCGCGCACCATGCGTTTCGGCACCTTGCCATAGCCGGATTTGGGCAGCGCCTCCCAGAAGAAGAACCGCTTCGGCATCTTGTAGCGTGGTACCTTCGGAGACAGAAACGCTGCCATCTCGGCTTCGCTGACCGGCTTAGCGCCCTCGCGCGCAACGCAGACGGCGACACCGACCTCGCCCCAGGTCGCATCGGGCACGCCGAGCACGGCGACCTCGCCAACCGAAGGATGCGTCAGGATCTTTTCCTCGATCTCGCGCGGATAGATGTTGGAGCCGCCGGAGATGTACATGTCGGAGGCGCGGCCGGTGATGTAGAGGAAGCCCTCCTCGTCCATATGGCCGAGATCGCCGGTGCGAAACCAGCCGTTGCGGAATGCCTTCGCATTGGCTTCGGGATTGTCGTAATAGCCGGCGAGCACCGCGGGCCCGATCACGCAGATCTCGCCGCTCTGGTTCGCCTGGAGCTCGCGGCCCTCGTCGTCCTGGATCGAGACCTGCATGCCGGTGCGTTCGAAGCCGCAGGTGCCGATCTTCGCGTGCGGACCGTCCTCGGGATCGTGCAGCGCCGCCGGCAGCACGGTGATGTTGCCGGTGACCTCACCCAGGCCGAAATATTGCACGATGACCTTGCCGAGCTTTTTCAGCGCAGCCTTCTGGTCCTCGCGATACATCGGCGCCCCCGCATAGATGACGTGGCGCAGCGAGGAATGATCGTATTTTTCGGCGGCAGGGTGCTCGACCATCATCTTCAGGATCGTCGGCACCGTGAAGAGATTGGCGACGCGGTGCTTTTCGATCAGGCGGAATGCCTCGTCGATGTCGAATTTTTCGGTCGGCAGCAGCACGGTACAGACGCCGCGCGCAGTCTGCACCAGCTGATGCACGCCCGCGCCGTGCGAGAGCGGTGCCACCACCAGCGATGCATCCGCCTCGGTCACACCTGGGGTGAGATCAGCAAGATGGTTGGTGACGACAAACCCCATCTGGCCGTGCGTCAGCACCGCGGCTTTTGAGCGGCCGGTGGTGCCTGATGTGAAGAAGAACCAGCAGGGATCGTCATGCTCGACCGCGACGTTCTCGACCACGCTGCCCGCCTGCGATGCGATGGCGTCGGCCACCGAGCGCTCGCCGAACGAGGCCCTGCCGTCGACGCTCCAGGTGAATTCCAACGCGCCACCCTTCACGCTCGCCGCGTGCTCGGGGAAATCGACATGGCAAAGAAAGGCCTTCGCGCCCGATGCCTGCGCGAGATAGGCGACCTCGTCCGGCATCAGGCGGAAATTGGTGGGCACCCAGACCGCGCCAAGGCGGAACGCGGCGAACATCGAGACGAACATCTCGTCGCCATTCTTGGAATGGACGAGGACGCGATCGCCTTTGGCGATGCCGCGCGCGGCGAGCGCAGCCGCGAGCGCCGAGACCTGCGCGTCGATCTCGCGCCAGGTCCAGGATTTGTCGCCCCAGACGAAGCCGGGGCGCGATCCATGCCGCCGCGCGTTCTGGGTCAGCATATGAGCGAGATTCATGACGCGGCGGGACATGCGGAGCGGCTGCATGGGGCTTCCTCTTGGGCGGCGAACGGCACGCTGGCCGCCCGCTCATTGCAGCCCATTTATCGCGATCGAGAACGGCCTCGCAAGGCCGGGCACCATCCATGCACGAGTTCAGGGAATTTTAAACATGATCGGGGCAACCTCGCTCCGTATCCGCGTACAGAGTGTCGCATCATGGTCAAAGCGCCCGCCGTTCTGCTGTTGTCGCTGGCGCTTGCCGGCTGCGCGATGGCCCCGCAAGCGAGCCTTGCCCCAGATCCTGCCTTCAGGCCCGCGCGCTATGCCTGGGATGGCGCGGGTGAAAACCCCAACCAGCCGCGTTCCCCAGCGCGAACAGCGCGCACTGCCGCCCGACCCGCGAGCGACGGCACCGATGCCGACCAGGACGCCAGGGTGAACCGTTCGCTGGTCATCTGCCAGGGCTGCCTCCCCGCAAAACCTCAGCCGGACGATTCCAGGCTCGCCAGAGCGGCCGATTGAACCGAATGGCTGATGCGCCTGTCTACTGAGATACCGCGCTGAATTCGGCTATTCCGGCCTCTCCTCTTCGCGCGCCATCATTCCAGGGACGATCCATGCTCACCCGCCGCAGCCTCATTGCCGCCTCTCTCTTCGCCGCCACCACGCCCGCCTTCGCTCAGGCGCCCGCCGCCGGCGATCCCGCTTCCATCCTGACGGCGATCTATACCCGTGCCGCCAAGGGCAAGGGCGATGGCGGCGCCGCCTTCGTCACCGAGAACAAGGCGGCTAAAGCAAAGTATCTCTCCAGGGCTCTGGTCGCGCTGTGGGCCAAGGCGGATGCGCATACGCCCAAGGGCGACGTCGGGCCGGTCGATTTCGATCCCGTGACGAATTCGCAGGAGCCGGACGTGAAATCGTTCAAGGTTGACGCGGAGAAGACGGAGGCAGACAAGGCGACGCTCGCGGTGACCATCACCGGCCATCGCAACGACCGCAAACCCGCCGACCAGATCGTGCGTTACGACTTCGTTCGCGAAGCCGGCAGCTGGAAGATCGACGACATCAGGGGCTCCTCCGACGGCGAGACCTGGTCGATCCGCAAGATGCTGACGGACTCGCTGAAGAGCTGACCGGAGACATCATGAGCGACGTGATCAACAGCAGGGCTCATCACCGCTATGAACTCGAGGTGGAGGGCCATCTTGCGACCGAGCACTACGAGCTCGACGGCAATGTCATCACCTTCGTGCACACCGACGTGCCGAAGGAACTCGGCGGCAAGGGCGTCGGCTCACGACTGGTGCAAGGCGCGCTCGATCAGGTTCGCGCGAGCGGCCTGAAGCTGATCCCGCAATGCCCGTTCGTGAAGGCGTGGATCGAGAAGCACCCGGACTATCAGGATCTGGTGAAGGTCTAGCCCTACCGGGGGCGTCACAGCGCGCCGAGCTTCCGCAGCGACTCCTGCGCCGTTTGCAAGCCCGGCTTCAATTCCAGCGCCTTCCGAAAGTCGGCAATCGCCCCCTGCTTATCTCCAAGCCGCATTTTGGCTTGGCCGCGATTGTTCCAGGAGAACACGTCGGCGGGATCGTATTGCAGCGCCTTGTCGTAGTCGGACAGCCCGCCTTTGTTGTCCCCGAGGTAAAGCCGGATCATGCCGCGATTGCGCCAGCCGCGCGCATCGGTTGGCGCGACGCGGATGGCCTCGCCATAGTCGGCGGCAGCGCGGTCGAGCTGCTCGCTGTCGCGATAGACGTTGCCACGGTCGATATAGGCAAGCAGATCCGGCGCCAGCTTGATCCGCATCGTATAGTCGGCGAGCGCATGCGCCGTGTCGCGCTTGCGGGCATAGATATAGCCGCGATTGGCATAGGCCATCGCATAGGTGGGATCGTGCTTGATCGCCGCGTCGAAATCGGCAAAGGCGCCGTCGATATCGCCCTTGTTGTAACGGGACTCGCCGCGATTGCTGTAGGCCATCGCCAGCGACGGATCGAGCTTGATGGCCTGGTCGTACTCGGCAATGGCGCGGTCATAGTCGCGCTTGAAACTGTAGACACGGCCGCGATTGTTGTAGGCGCAGGCATAGGTCGGATCGAGCTTGACCGCCTCGTCGAGATCAGACAAGGCCGCATCGAGCTCGCGCGTCTCGGTGAGGCCATGCCCACGGTTGCAGTAGGCCCCGGCAAGCCTGCGGCCCGTCTCGCTCTTGCTCTCGATCACCGTCGAGCAGGCCTTGACCCGCTGGTCGGGCGTGCTGGTGAGCCCGACGCAGGCCTCCCACGCCGGACCACCCTCGGCAGCGGCCGGCACCGGCGCAGTCGCAGCGAACGCGCCGAGCAAGGCCATCAGACTGAGCCGGACACGCATTTTGCAGATATCTCCCCTGCAGCAACCTTCCTTGGTCGCGCCTTGGCAAGGGCGGGTTCAGGCGCCTAGATCAGGGGAAATGCGCATCGCATCGGAAGGATCTTGCATGGCGGCATTGGTACGCGACAACAAGGACAGGAGCCGCTTCGAGCTCGATGTCGACAGCGAGCTCGCCTTCGCCAGCTACCGGCTGACGCCGTCTGCCGTGATCATTACCCACACCGAGACGCCGCGTGCACTGCGCGGCCGCGGCATCGCGTCCGAGCTGATCAAGGGCGCATTGGAGCTGATCCGGCACGACGGCAAGAAGGTGATCGCAGGCTGCGGCTTCGTCGTCGACTATCTCGACAAGCATCCCGAAGATGCCGACCTGGTTGGCTGAAAGAAAAAAGGCCCGCGGTCTCGCGGGCCCTCATTGTCAAGGTCAAGCGTCGCTCGATGCGCGTCGGTCAGTGCTTGATTTCCGGCGGCAGCTTGCCGCCATTGGCGGCCAGCTTGGACATCACCTGCTTGTGCAGCCAGACGTTCATGCTGGCGGAGTCGTTCATGTCGCCGGTATAGCCGAGCTCCTTGGCGAGATCCTTGCGGGCAGCAAGGCTCGAATCGACGTCGAGGGCCTTCATCAGGTCGACGATCGAGGTACGCCACTCCAGCTTTTCGCCCTTGTGGGCTGCTGCGGCTGCGTCGACGATCGCGGCAACGTCCACCGTTGCCGCAGGCGCGGCCGCGGGTGCAGACGATGGCGCCGATCCGCCCGATCCGCCCGGCACCGCCCCGCTGGTGGGTGCGCTGCCGGCGGGCGCAGCGGAAGCCGCGTGGCTGCCGAAAATTGCGCCCATGATTTTCCCAAAAATGCTCATGTCTGCTCCCCGAAAAAGGATCCATTGGTGGCCCAGAGTGGGCACTTATAGCCGAAGTTACGTCGTAGCGCCCGCGAAGTTCCGCGACCCCGCAGTCAGCATCAGCTTATCTGCGGCGAAATGACGACCGGATGACGCAATCGAGGTTGCACTGCGGCGACGAATCTCACCCAAGCGTGAGGGACAGGACTCGGAAATCGGCGTACGCTTCTGGCGCAGCTCGCGATGCCATCCGGAATTCGCGTCTGGTTGGACTCGCGAAACTCGAAAAAGCGGCCGCTTGCGCCGTTGTCGGCGCCGAATCCGGCTGCATGACAAGGGAGCGAGCCGACCATGGCCACATTCTATCAGGGCAATGTCCCGACGATGGGCCAGACCGCTGACGCGGCTGGACCGGTGATCCGAACCATCCAACTGTCCGATCTGCACGACGCACTCAAACGCGGCTGGGAAGATTTCAAGGCGGTTCCGAGCCACGCCATCATCCTCTGCGTGATCTATCCGGTGCTCGGCCTGGTGATCGCGCGCGTCGCCATGGGCTATTCGGTGATACCGCTGCTATTTCCGCTGGCCGCAGGCTTCGCCCTGATCGGCCCGTTCGCGGCGCTAGGCCTTTACGAACTCTCGAGCCGTCGTGAACGCTTTGAGGAGGCAAGCGCGTGGGATGCCATGGACGTTCTGCGCTCACCCTCGTTTGGCGCCATGCTCGGCCTCGGCGCGCTGCTGCTGGCGTTGTTCGTGACCTGGGTCGCGACCGCACAGGCGATCTATGTGGCGGCGTTCGGTTACGAAGGCGTGACCGGAGTCTCGGATTTCGTGACGCGCGTGCTGACGACATCGCAGGGCTGGTGGCTGATCCTGATCGGCTGCGGCACGGGCTTCCTGTTCGCGCTTGCCGCGCTCTGCATCAGCGCGGTGTCATTCCCGCTGATGCTCGACCGCCACGCCGGCGCGCTGGAGGCAATGGTCACGTCGCTTCGCGTCGTCGCCAAGAACCCGGTGCCGATGGCAGCCTGGGGCCTGATCGTGGCGGTGCTGCTGGCGCTCGGCACGATCCCCGCGTTCCTCGGGCTCGCGGTGGTCATTCCCGTGCTCGGCCACGCCACCTGGCATCTCTACCGCAAGGTGATCGTCTCCGAACCCGGTGCCCGGCCGGTGCCGCCTCCGCCGCAGCGTCTACGCAAGCCGGCGGCCGATTTCCCTGCCAACCTTTTCCCGTGGCGAAACAGGGAATAGGACTTAAGCTCGACGATCTCGTTACAGCCGCTCCCGCCGGTGTGATCCGGCGGGAGCGGTGCTGTCATACGCCTTGCTTTGGCCGCTGTTACATCAGAGATTACCGGCGCCGGACATGCCACTTCACGGAATCAATTTACTCTGATGACCCTGACGATTTCTCGTCTCGCCCTCGCAGCCCTCGCCCTTTCAGCGTCAATCGTCTCCGCCGAACCTGCCTTTGCCGCGGTTGCTTGCGGATCAGGCAATTTCGACGCTTGGCTCGCTGACTTCAAAACCGAGGCTGCTGCCAAGGGCATCTCGCAACAGGCCATCAACGCCGGACTTGCCGGCGTGACTCTCGACCAGAGCGTGCTCAACCGCGACAAGTCACAAAAGGTTTTCACCCAGACCTTCGAGGAGTTTTCCGGGCGCATGGTGCCGCCGCGGATGACGCGCGGCTCCAACATGATGAAGCAATACGGATCGGTGCTGTCGCGCATCGAGCAGACCTATGGCGTGCCCGGCGAGGTGCTGGTCGCGATCTGGGGTCTGGAGACCGATTTCGGCGTCAACACCGGCAAGTTCGCGACGATCCGCTCGCTGGCGACGCTGGCCTATGATTGCCGCCGCGCCGAGCAGTTTCGCGGCGAGCTGATGGATGCACTGCGCATCGTCCAGCGCGGCGATCTTGCGCCGGCCGACATGAAGGGCGCCTGGGCCGGCGAGCTCGGCCAGACCCAGTTCATGCCGTCGTCCTGGATGAAATATGCCGTCGATTTCGATGGCAACGGCAAGCGCGACCTGCTGCACAACGCGCCTGATGTCCTCGCTTCCACAGCGAACTATCTCGCCGGCTATGGCTGGCAGAAGGGCAAGGATTGGCAGCCGGGCAGCCCGAACTTCGCGGTGCTGCAGCAGTGGAACAAGAGCGAGGTCTATTCCAGGACGGTCGCCTATTTCGCCACCCAGCTCGCGCATGCTCCCTAGGGCATGATCCGGAAAAGTGTGCAGCGGTTTTCCCTCGCGACAAAACGCGGAATGCGATTGCGCGGAGATCACGCTCAAGCAACAACCTGAAGGGCGAGGACGATTCAACCCAATCTCATCGCGCTTTAGGCTCGCACAGCAACAAAAAACGGAGGGCCGATCGCCCGGCGACCTTGGATTGCGTCGACTAACTCGTTCACTTGCCCATGGTGGTTTGCATCGCCTTGTTCAGGTGGATACCGCACACACCCATCTTGCCGGAGAGCAGCGCGTCCTGAGCCGCCGTGATCTCTTTCTCCGCGACAAACTTGCTGTCGCCGTCGGGCATGCCCTCGATCGCGGGCGAGACGGGCGGCCGGAGCAGCATCACGAGGCGGCTCGGACCTCTCCGAATTTCATCGAAGCGAATCGGCCCTCCCTTTGACGGGAGCGCGAAGCCCGCCGCCCCTCTCAAAATATGAACTAATATTCATTTTAAATGGCTCAAACTCATGCGAATCGCGCATGCTGGACTTGGGCCTACAAGCTAGCCAAACCGCTTGAAGGTCGCGGAAACATCCTCCATTTCAATAACGCGTGGAACCACGCACAAGTTGTCAAATCCGTGATTTAACCGGGATTTACTGTGCTCCTCTGATGATCTCGCCCAGCGATTGGGCGGCACTGCCGAGAGGTTAATCATCCCTTACCGATGCTATGCATTCCTCGCTTAGCTGCATCGCAACATCGGAACTTTCGCACTGCACCACTCTCACCTATATTCATTTCAACGATGACGCCCAGGTCAAGGGCTGAATCGAACTACAGGAGACTACAATGCTGCTCTCGCTCATCCGCATGATCCAGGCTTTCCGGGACTATCAGCGCAATGTTGCCGAGCTGTCCCAGCTCAGCGATCGCGAATTGGCCGATATCGGCCTCGATCGCTCGGACATCCCGCGCGTTGCCGCCGGTCAGTATCAGGGCTGATATCGTTCAGCCCTTTACCGGACGAACCGATAACGCCCGCCTCGTGCGGGCGCTGTCGTTTCAGATGGCAGAAAACTCGATCTCGGCGATTCCACTGACCGCCGAAAAGCGCTACCTGTCCGCCCCATGACAGGATCTCTATCCAACACTGTGCACGTCATTGGTGCCGGCCTTGCCGGTTCCGAAGCCGCCTGGCAGGTGGCGAAATCAGGCGTGCCCGTCGTGCTGCACGAAATGCGGCCGGACCGCATGACCGAGGCGCATCGCACGGACGGGCTCGCCGAGCTCGTCTGCTCCAATTCATTCCGCTCGGACGATGCCGCCAACAATGCCGTCGGCTTGCTGCACGCCGAGATGCGCCGCCTCGACTCGCTGATCATGCGCGCGGCCGATGCCAACCAGGTGCCCGCCGGCGGCGCGCTCGCGGTCGACCGTGACGGCTTCTCAGTTGCAGTCACCAAGGCGCTTCACGACCATCCGCTGATCGAGATCGCCCGCGGCGAGATCAAGGGCCTGCCGCCGGCCGACTGGAACAACGTCATCGTTGCGACCGGTCCCCTCACCTCGCCAGCCTTGGCTGACGCCATCCGCGAGCTGACTGACGAGAACGCGCTCGCCTTCTTCGACGCGATCGCGCCGATCGTGCATCGCGAATCCATCGACATGTCGGTGGCCTGGTTCCAGTCGCGCTACGACAAGGTCGGTCCTGGAGGTAACGGCGCCGACTACATCAACTGCCCAATGACCAAGGAGCAGTATGACGGCTTCGTTGCCGCGCTGATTTCAGGCGAGAAGACCGAATTCAAGGAATGGGAGACCAACACGCCCTATTTCGACGGCTGCCTGCCGATCGAAGTGATGGCGGAACGCGGCCCCGAAACGCTGCGCCACGGCCCGATGAAGCCGGTCGGCCTCACCAATCCGCACGATCCGACCACCAAGTCCTACGCTGTCGTGCAGCTGCGCCAGGACAACAAGCTCGGCACGCTCTACAACATCGTCGGCTTCCAGACGAAACTGAAATACGGCGAGCAGCAGCGCATCTTCCGCACCATTCCGGGGCTCGAAAAAGCGGAATTCGCCCGCCTCGGCGGCCTTCATCGCAACACCTTCCTCAACTCGCCGAAGCTGCTCGACAGCCAGCTGCGCCTGCGCGCACAGCCACGCTTGCGTTTTGCCGGGCAGATGACGGGTTGCGAGGGCTATGTGGAGTCCGCCAGCGTCGGCCTGATCGCGGGGCTCTATGCCGCCGCCGATGCGCGTGGCGAGACGCTTGCCGGCCCGCCGGCGACGACGGCGCTCGGATCCCTGCTCGGCCACATCACCGGCGGCCATATCGAGACCGTCGAGCCGGGTACGCGCTCGTTCCAGCCGATGAACATCAACTTTGGCCTGTTTCCCCCGCTTGCCAGCGCGCCGACCAAGAAGCCCGACGGCACGCGCCTGCGCGGTAACGAGAAGACGGTGGCCAAGAAGCAGGCGATGAGCGCATTGGCGCTCGCTGATCTCGATCGCTGGATCGCCGATCATTTACGTATCGCCGCAGCCGCGTGAGTTTTCGATGAGTCTCCCGCAAGACGACGCCGCGGTGCTCTCGGCGCGCTGGACCGAAGGCGTGCTGCTCAAGCGCGACGTGTTCTCGACCGTCGAGCGCGGCCGCTTCCGTGGCGACGACGGCGAGGTTGACGCTGTGCTGCGACGGCTCGATGAAGTGCCATGGTGGTCATTCCTGCTGGCGCGCCACCTGTTCGCACGTGAAAAGCACGCGCTCACGCTGACTAAAGGCCTCGACGTGGGCCCCGAGTTGCTGTGGGCCGGCCGCCGCGCGCTGGTGCGCGGCTTCGTCGACGGCGTCGCACTGCATCTGGCAAAACCTCATGGCGATCTTGCCTATTTCCGCTCGGCCAAGGCGGCACTGCGCCGGCTGCGCCGCGCCGGCATCTGCCACAACGATCTCGCCAAGGAACAGAATTGGCTGGTCGGCCGCGACGGCCGCGCCTATGTTACCGACTTCCAGCTCGCCGCCTGCTTCATCAGGCGCGGCCGGCTCTATCGTATCCTCGCCTACGAAGACCTCAGGCATCTGCTCAAGCACAAGCGCACCTACGCGCCCGAGGCGCTGACGCCGCGCGAGCGAAAGATGCTGGCCAAGAAATCCTTCGCCGCGAGCCTCTGGCTCGCGACCGGCAAGAAGGTCTATCGCGCGATTACCCGCGGCCTGTTCAACTTCACCGACCGCGAGGGCGGCGGTCGCCGGCTCGTCAACGATGCGCCTGTACTCGTCGACCTGATACGCAGGAATCCGGCCGTGCGCGACACCGCCATCGTCGCCTTTGCCGACCGCCGTTCGGGCGTCGGGCTCTATGCCTTTGTCGAAGCCGATCAGACCGCGCTGGAAGGCCAGCTCCGCGACGCGCTCACGGCGGCCAGGGGTCCGAAGCCACCGGAGCACATCCAGGTCGTCCACGCACTGCCGCGCGACGCCAGCGGCAAGCCGCGCACCGAGATCCTGCAGCTGGTCGCGATGAACCAGCTCGACCTGATCGAGCCGATGATGAAGAACGACCAGGACCGCGCGTTCCTGAAGGACATCCTGGAGCAGCGCAAGAACCTGCGCGATCGCTTCAACTTCGAGGCAGACCTGCCAGCCGGTTAGGCTATCGGCTCCGCCACGCCTTGAAGCGTCCACAATGCCGGGGGAGAAGCCGGGGACTTCACTGACTTGGGGACCAATGAGGAACTGGGGGACCATGAGGCGCCGCGCGGCCCTGCTGATCGCAGGTCTGGTGCTGCTGGCAGCCGCGCCTGTGACGGCGGCGGAATCCCCGGCCGACCAGATCTCCAGCTTCCGCCTGAAGCATGGCGAGGGCCGCGTCGTTCGCGATGCCACGCTCGACCGCATTGCCCTGGACCAGGCCCGCGCGATGGCGGCCAAGGACGATCTCAGCCACGACGCCCTTGGCCCGTTCACCAAGCGCGTCGCGCCGTCAGGCGCCGGCCGCGCCGCCGAGAACATCGCCTACGGCTACGACGTCTTCGAGAAGACGCTGGGCCAGTGGATCGACTCCTCCGGGCACCGCAAGAACCTGCTGCTGCACAACGCCTCCCGCGTCGGGATCGCGAGCGCGAAGAACGCCAGCGGCAAGCGCACTTATTGGGCCATGGTGATCGCCGGCGACTACGAGCAGAAGCCCGGCAAGGGCAAGAAGGACAAGGACAGCGAGCCGCGGGTGGCCGTGAGACGCGAGGCCGCGCCCGCCAGCAAGTCCAAACCCAGCGATTGCCACGTCAAGCTGCTCGGCCTCTGCATCTGATCTGGAACCAGGTCGCTGCCCTCGTGTTGCTCGCCATGCCCAGCGGATTTAGTCAATGCAGCTGGACCGCGACTGGGAGAGATACGCTTGATCGACATCGACCAAATCCGTGCCGACACGCCGGCCACATCCCGCATCACTTATCTCCACAATGCAGGCGCAGCGCTGATGCCCACGCCCGTTGTCGCGGCGATGAAGCAGCATATCGATCTCGAGAGCGAGATCGGCGGCTATGCCGCCGCCGACCGCGAGTCCGACCGGCTCGAGGCGGTCTACGGCTCGGTCGCACGCTTGCTCAATGGCGCGCCTGACGAGATCGCGCTCGTCGAGAACGCGACTGTCGCCTGGCAGATGGCATTCTACGCGCTGCCGTTTCGCGCCGGCGACCGGATCCTGACCGCCGAGGCCGAATACGCCGCCAACTATGTCGCGTTCCTTCAGGTCGCCAAACGGACGGGCGCGGTCATCGACATCGTACCCAGCGATGCCAGCGGTGAGCTCGACACCGACGCGCTCGAATACATGATGGACGAGCGCGTCAAGCTGATCGCGATCACCTGGGTCCCAACCAATGGCGGGCTCATAAATCCCGCCGCTTCTGTCGGCCGGATCGCGCGGGCGCACGGCATTCCATATTTGCTCGATGCCTGCCAGGCGATCGGCCAGATGCAGGTCGACGTCGAGGCGATCGGCTGTGACATGCTGTCGGCCACGGGGCGCAAATTCCTGCGCGGCCCGCGCGGCACCGGCTTTCTCTACGTCCGCCGCGAGTTGCTGAAGACGCTTGAGCCACCTATGATCGATCACTTCGCGGCGCCCTGGGTCTCACGCGATGAATATCGGCTTCGCGACGATGCCCGTCGGTTCGAGACCTGGGAAAACAACTACGCGGCACGGCTTGGCCTTGGCGCGGCTGTCGATTACGCCCTGGAGATCGGCATCGCCCCGATCGAACAACGTTGCCGCGTGCTTGCCGGCCGTCTTCGCGGCGGCCTCGCGGCCCTTCCTGGCATCAACATTCGCGACCTCGGACGCGCACCGGGCGCCATCGTCAGCTTTACGCTGGACGGATACGAGGCGGACGCTGTCGTCGCCAGTGCCGCGGCAGCCGGCATCACCATCGGTGCTTCAGACCCGTCGAGCACGCGCATCGATGCCGAACTGCGCGCGTTGCCGCATGTCGTGCGGGCATCACCGCATTATTACAACACGGAAGCGGAGATCGACCGGCTGATCGGCCACGTCGCGAGCCTGGCGCCGCGATAGAAAAGCACCCCGGTCAGGTGCAGCGCGCGCTGAGTCCTGATGCGCCGAGCCTGGCCATGACCTCGTCGAGATGGGCGCTGTCGCGGGTCTCGATGACGAGCTGGAGCAGCGTCGCCTTGGCCGGCAGGTCCGAGAAGGTCCGCTGATGCGAAACCTCAATGATGTTTGCGCCGGCCTCGGCCAGCAACGAAGCAACGGCAGCGAGTTGCCCGGGCCTGTCGGGAATATCGAGCGATAGCTGCGTCAGCCGCCCCTCGCGCGCCAGCTCGCGCGTCAGCACCGAGGCGATCAGCCGCGTGTCGATGTTGCCGCCGCTCAGGACCAGGCCAACCTTCTCGCCCGCAAAGCGGGTCGGATCGGACATGATCGCGGCAAGGCCGGCAGCGCCGGCGCCCTCGACGACCGTCTTCTCGATCGAGATCAGGGTTGCGACCGCGCGCTCGAGTTCGGCTTCGTTCACGAGCGCGATGTCGTCGACGAGGCTGCGGACGATTTCGGTGGTGATCTTGCCCGGCGATTTGACCGCAATCCCCTCGGCGAGCGTATCGCCGCGCGCTGGCAGATTGCCGCCATGGACGGCGTTGTACATCGAGGGATAAAGCCAGGCTTCAACGCCGAGGATCCGCAACGAGGGCTTGATCGACTTCGCCGCAATGGCAATGCCGCTGATCAGGCCGCCACCGCCGATCGGAACGACCAGCGTATCGAGCTCCGGAACCGCCTTGAGGATTTCCAGACCGACCGTGCCCTGCCCGGCGATGACGAGCGGATCATCGTACGGATGGACGAAGATCATGCCGCGGGCTTCGCCATGGCTGCGCGCAAACGCAGCCGCCTCCTCCAGCGTCGCGCCTATTACCACCACTTCGGCGCCGTGGTGCCGGGTGTTTTCCACCTTCACCATCGGCGTGCCTACGGGCATGACGATCGTGGCGGGAATGCCGAGCCGCTTGGCATGATAGGCGACGCCCTGCGCGTGGTTGCCCGCGGACATCGCGACGACGCCGCGCGCACGCTCGTCCCGCGTCAGCGCGGTAAGCCTGTTCAGCGCACCACGCTCCTTGAACGAGGAGGTGAACTGGAGGTTTTCGAATTTGAGCCAGAGGTCGCAGCCGCAGATCCTGCTCAGCGTCCGGCTGTAACTGCAGGGCGTCTCGACGACGGCGCCCCGGATGGTCTCGGCGGCAGCGCTGATATCGCTGGGTGCGACCGGAAAGCCGCTCAGATTGGGGGATGCGGTTTGGGACGTCTCGGCCATGGGACAGCATAGAGCATTTGGCAGACCGCCGCGATAAGCCAACCGCTATTTGGTAAATTCCCGGGATCGTGAGGCCCGCCATAGCGTCCATAGCGTGCGTAGCCGCGAGCCCGGCTGGACTGCGAAGGGATTGCGCCCCGGCCGGGACAGGCGATCGAGATCGGCCCGCGCCTGGCACAGTGGCAGGAAAGCGGCCCGAGCCGGTCGCGGCACCTGCGCCAGCAGCGACGAGGCCGTCACCAGATGCTGGCGCGCGTCGCCGATCAGCTGGTCCAGCACGGCATGGAGACCGGGCGTCGCCTTGCCTGCGAACACGTCCTCCATGGCGCAGCCATGGCTGGTCAGGAATTGCTGCGGCAGAAACAATTGCCGATGCGACGCATCCCGCGGCAGGTTCGCGATCATCTGCGCGATTCCTGACGCCAGCCCAGCATGCCGCGCCAGATGCTCGGCCGTGTGCGACGCTTCGCCCATGATGCGCGCCGCGAGCGCGAACAGGGCCGAAGAGGTCGCGGCAAGATAGCCTTCCAGCGCCGTCATGGTCGGCATCGGGTCGTTGTAGAGATCGAACTGATGCTCGTCGACGAGCAGCGACAACGGCTCGACGGGCAGGTCAAAATCGCGGATCGCGCGCAACAGCTCTGCTGCCACCGGATTGCCCTCGGCGCTGCCGTGGACGAGGCCCGAGAACAGATCGGTCCACCATTGGAAGCGGATCTCGCCGGGCAAGGGCTGGCTCACCTGATCGCGAACGCGGACGATCTCGACATTGAACGCGTAGAGCGCCAGCAGCGCACGGCGCTCGGCGGCGGGCGCAAACAATGTCGCGGCGTAGCGCGGAAAGTCGTGGCTGCGCACGAGATCGGCGCAGAATGTCACGGTGTCGGGCGGCGTCGCAGCGCTGCTCATGGCACGGCGATCAGCGCAGCCGCGACGCGGCGCCGTTCGCCGATCATGATGTTGTAGGTGCGCACGGCCGGGCCGGTCTGCATCGTGTCCAGCACCACCCTCACCGCCTTCAAGGCCTGGCGCAGCTCCGGCGGCGGCAGCCATACGCCGGTTCCGGTACCGACCAGCAGCGTGTCGATGCTGTTGGCAGCCGCAAAAACCCGGTCCAGCGAATAACGGTCGATCCTGGCGGGATCAGTCACGTCCCAGGCCCAGATCGCGTCGGGCAGACACAGCAGCGAGCCGCGGTGCGACATGCCGGCGAAAGCAAAGCCTCCCTTGCCATAGGCCTCGATCGGCGCCGAGCGCGGGAAATGGGGAGCGTTGGGATCGCCGGCCATGAGCTTCGCCCGAATGAGATACCTACCCCCGCAAACGCATGCGAGGGCACGCGGTTCGGATCATGCCTTGCTTTTCTTTGCCGGCGCAGCCTCTTCCTTCGCATCTTCACGATGCTCGCCGACGCCGAGATAGATCAGGATCGGGGCTGCGATGAAGATCGAGGTATAGGTGCCGACCAGCACCACGCCGAACATCATGACGGCCGTGAAGCTGTGGATCGCATGGCCGCCGAACAGCAGCAGCGCGAGCAGCGCCAGCGTCACCGTAAAGTGCGTGATGATCGAGCGCGACAGCGTCGAGTTGATGGACTCGTTGAGCAGCTGCGGCATCGGCATCTTCTTGTAGCGCCGCAGCATTTCCCGGATGCGGTCGTAGATGACGACGGTGTCGTTGAGCGAATAGCCCAGAATGGTCAGAAGCGCCGCGATGCTGGTCAGGTCGAAATCGACCTGGCTGATCGACATGAAGCCGATGGTCAGCACGATGTCGTGCACGTTGGCGATCATGGCGCCGAGCGCGAACTGCCATTCGAACCGGAACCAGAGATAGATCAGGATCGCGCCGATCGCCAGCATCAGGCCGGCCATGCCCCAACCCAGCAACTCGCCGGAGACGCGCGGGCCCACTACCTCGACGCGGCGATACTCCACGGACTCGCCGAGGGCGCCGCGAACCTTGTCCACTGCTGCCTGCTGCGCCTTGTCGCCGCCCGGCTGCTCGGCCACCCGAAGCAGCACGTCGGCAGGGCCGCCGAATTGCTGAAGCTGGACTTCACCAAGGCCGAGGGTGCCGAGGGTCGTGCGCATCTGCGCGAGGTCCGCCGTGCCGGACTTGGCCCGCACCTCCATCAGGGTGCCGCCCTTGAAGTCGATGCCGAAATTCAGGCCGTGGGTGAAGAACAACGTGATGGCAACGATCGACAGCGCCGCCGAGATCGGGAAGCTGATGCGGCGGAAGCGCGTGAAGTCGAAATGCGTGTCGTCGGGCACGATGCGCAGCGACGGCACGAGGCCGAGCACGCTGACCACGGTCAGCACGGCAATGAGGACGCCGAGAGAGATGAGAACGAGTTGAGTAGTGGTCACAGCCGGCCTCGAATTGTCAAATCGGCACGGTCTTCGGCCGCTTCCACTGCACCCACCACGCCACGATCAGACGCGTCATGGTGAAGGCGGTGAACACCGTGGTGATGATGCCGATACCGAGCGTTACAGCGAAACCGCGCACCGGTCCGGTGCCGATCATGAACAGCACGGCAGCGGCAATGAAGGTCGTGATATTGGAATCGAGAATGGTCGCAAGCGCGCGCTTGAAGCCTGCGTCGATCGCCGAGATCGGGGTTCTCCCGCCGCGCAATTCCTCGCGGATGCGCTCATAGATCAGCACGTTGGAGTCGACCGCGATGCCGACCGTGAGCACGATGCCGGCGATGCCGGGCAGGGTCAGCGTGGCGCTGAGCAGCGACAACAGGCCGAAGATCATGGCGACGTTGATGCAGACGGCGATGTTGGCGAACACGCCGAACAGCCGGTAGGTCAACAGCATGAACACGACGACCAGGATCGAGCCGACATAGGCCGCAAGCTCGCCCTTCTCGATCGAATCCTGACCGAGGCCCGGGCCGACGGTACGTTCCTCGACCACCGTGAGCGGTGCCGGCAGCGCACCGGCACGCATCAGGATCGCAAGATCGTTAGCGGACTGAACCGTGAAGCTGCCCGAGATCTGCCCCTGCCCGCCCGTGATCGGCTCGTTGATGCGGGGCGCAGAGATCACCTTGTTGTCGAGCACGATCGCGAAGGGCAGTCCGACATTCTCTTGCGTGGCCTGCGCGAACTTGCGCGCGCCCGACGTATTGAACTTGAAGCTGACGACCGGCTCACTCGTGCGCTGGTCGAAAGTCGTCTGAGCATCGACCAAATCGCCGCCGGCGACCAAGACCTGCTTTTTGACCACATAAGGCGTCGGAGGCGGCGACGCGCTCATCAGCAGCTCGGCATCCGGCGGTAACCTGCCCTGCTGCGCCTGGTCCGGCGACACGGTCGTGTCGACCATGCGGAATTCCATCTTTGCGGTCTGGCCGAGCAGCTCTTTCAGATGCGTCGGGTCTTGAAGGCCGGGCACCTGCACGAGGATGCGGTCGTTACCCTGTCGCTGGATGATAGGCTCGACGGTCCCGAGTTCGTTGACGCGCTTCTCGACGATCTGGATCGATTGCTCGATGGTCTTGCGCATGCGCTCGATCATCGCCGGCTCCGACAGCGTCAGGCGGATCAATCCGCCACCGGCATCGGTGACCTCGAGGTCGCGCTGGCCGCTGGACCCTAAAAGGCCGCCAATCGGCTGCGCAAGCTCGCGCAACTTGGCAAGCGTCGACTGGACGTCCGCGTCCTTGACGCGCACCTCGACGGCATCGCCCTTCGTGACGAGACCCGTGTAAACGATCTTGGCCTCGCGCAGCACGCGACGAACGTCGTCGCGGGTCTGGTCGAGCTTTTCCTTCTTCACATAGTTGGAATCGACCTCGAGCTGCAGGGAGGAGCCGCCCTGAAGGTCGAGGCCGAGCACGAGCCGGCGCTGCGCCCAGGCGGGCCAGGTCTTCACCTGGGCCTCGGGGAAGAAGTTCGGGACCGCGCAGAGGCACACGATCAGCGCCGTCAGGATGATCCCGAGCGCCTTCCACCGCGTGAAATACAACATCGACTGGACCTGTCAGATCAGGAGATTTGGGATGCTCGCGGAAGCGCTCACTTCGCCGCGGCGTCGTCCTTGGCGTTATCTTTCGCGCTGTCCTTGGCCGGCTCGCCCTTGGCACGAACGCCCGAGATCATCGAGCGCATCTGGCGCACGCGGACGCCGTCGGAAATTTCGAACTCGATCTGGTCGTCGTCGACCACCTTGGTCACCTTGCCGACGAGGCCGCCCGAGGTCACGACGGTGTCGCCGCGGCGAATGTTCTTCACGAGCTCGGCGTGGTCCTTCACCTTTTTCTGCTGCGGACGCAGAATCAGGAAGTACATGATCACGAAGATCAGGGCGAACGGCAGCAGCGACATCAACATACTGTTGGTGTCGCCGGCGCCCGCGGCCTGGGCATACGCAGGGGTAATCAGCATTCGGACGATCCTCGTGGAAACGGGGGAAGCCGGTCAGGCCATGGCGGCGACCGGCTCGGTCAAATTCGCGCGGACTATAGCGACCACCGCCCCAATTGCAACGCTGCCAGACCGCCCTTTTGGCCACCTTGCGGCGCGCCGTCAGGCCCGATAAGGCTGCATTCTCAGGAACTTCGGACATGCCCAAAAAACCAACCAAAAGCCCGGCCGGCAAAGGCCCCCGTACCCCTGCTTTGAAGCCCGCCGAGGTCGCGGCAAAACGCCCCAAGGCGGTCCAAAAGGCGGCCCCGAGGGTCGCTTCCAGCGCCGCCCCGGACCTGTCGCAGGAGCGCATCGTCCGCGCGCTGGAGACCATCGCGGCGCACCTGGCAGCCCAGGGCAAGCCGACGGCCGAGCGCGAGTCGTTCGACCGTGCGGACGCCTATGTCTGGCACCCCGACGGTCGCCTGGCGGCAGTGCCACGGGTCAGCCGCGTCGAGTTGTTCTTGCTCAAAGGCGTCGACCGGATGCGCGACATCCTGATGGAGAACACCGAGCGCTTTGCCAACGGATTACCCGCCAACAACGCCCTGCTCTGGGGCGCGCGCGGCATGGGCAAGTCGTCGCTGGTAAAGGCCGCGCATGCCAGCATCAATGCGGACCGCAAGCCGGCCGACAAGCTCAAGCTGATCGAGATCCACCGCGAGGACATCGAAACGCTGCCGATGCTGATGGAGAAGCTCCGCGACGCCGACTTCCGCTTCATCGTCTTCATCGACGACCTCTCCTTCGACGGCAATGACGCATCTTACAAATCGCTCAAGGCCGTGCTCGAAGGCGGCATCGAGGGACGCCCCGAGAACGTCATCCTCTACGCCACATCCAACCGCCGCCATCTGCTCGCGCGCGACATGATCGAGAACGAACGTTCGACTGCGATCAATCCGGGCGAAGCGGTCGAGGAAAAGGTCTCGCTGTCGGATCGCTTCGGCCTCTGGCTCGGCTTCCATCGCTGCAGCCAGGACGAATATCTCGCCATGGTGCGCGGCTATTGCAGCCATTTCGGCATCAAGGTCGACGATGAGGCGCTCGAGCACGAAGCGCTGGAATGGTCGACCACGCGCGGCTCGCGCTCGGGCCGCGTCGCCTGGCAATTCGTGCAGGAGCTGGCGGGCCGGCTCGGCGTGAAGCTAACGACGAAATAGCGGAAGCTGAAGCCGTCGCCCCATCCACAACTCTCATCGCCCGCGATGGCGGGCGATCCAGTATTCCAGAGACGGCTGTGATCGATCGAGAGGCCGCCGCGTACTGGATCGCCCGGTCAAGCCGGGCGATGACGGTTGTGCTTGTGGCGATAGGGTTCGATGTCGGGGCCCCCGCGCCTCACGCCCCGTTCAGGAATTGAAGCGGGTCAACCGGGCTCGATCCCTTACGGATCTCGAAGTGGAGCTGCGGCGACGCCACCTCCCCGGATTGACCCGACTTGGCAATGACCTGACCGCGCTTGATGGTATCGCCGCGCTTCACCAACAGCTCACTCGCATGGGCATATGCGGTGACGTAGCCGTTGGAGTGCCGAACCAGGACCAGATTGCCGTAACCCTTCAGCTCGTTGCCGGAATAGGCAACGACGCCATCTTCAGCCGCCTTGACCGGCGTTCCCTCGGGCACCGCGACGTTGATGCCGTCATTGGATTTGCCATTGGTCTTGGCGCCGTAGCTCGTGATCACCTTGCCACGCACCGGCCAGCGGAAGGTCGGCAGCGAACTGGTGGTCTCGGCCGCTTTCGCCGGCGCCTCGGCGGCGGGCTTCTCTTCGATATTGGTGGTGGCCTGGGCCAGACGGGCGCTCTGCGCCGGCTGGCCCATCGCGGCCATCTTCGTCGCGGGGGCCGGAGCGGCCGCGACGGGCTGCAGCGCAGCCGCTACCGGAGCCGCGCCGACAGGCGCCGGAGCCAGCGGCGCAGCAACTGCTGCGGTCCTGGCGCCCGGCACGGTCAGCTTGGTACCGAGCTTGAGCTTTGCCGACGGCTCGAGGCCGTTGGCATGGGCAAGCTCCGCCGCCGAGATATGGTTCTTGCGTGCAATGCTGGCGAGCGTGTCGCCGTGATTGACGAAGTGGATGGTCGGCGGCGCGGCCACGGCAGCAACCGGCTTCGGCGCCATCGCGGGAGCGGCGGCAACCGGAGCAGCCATGACCGGCGCAGGCGCGGCAGCCACGGCACCCGGATGCGGAATGATCAATTGCTGGCCGGGCGAAAGCGCACGCGGTCCCTTGTAGCCGTTGGCGGCGAGGATTGCCTGCGGCGTGACGTGATAGCGCTTGGCGAGCACGTCGAGCGTGTCGCTGGTGCCGACGATGATCTTGGTCCCGCCGACAGGCTGGGCGGCTGCGACTGAGCGCGGCGGCACGGTGCCAGTGGTTTCCAGACGCGGCTGAGCGGGCGGTGCGTAGGAGCCGAGCCCGCGGCCGCCTCCGGAGACACCTCCGCCGGCTGCAACCGGATAGGACTGCGGCGCGGCAACTGCCGGCGGCGGCAGTGCCTGGGACTGGTAGTAGCCGGACTGGGTCTGCGGCCGCGCATATTGCGGCAGCTCGCGCTGCTGCGGCGGAGCCTGCTGGACCGAGCCGGTCTGCTCGGAGGAGAAGGGATTTGAGAAATTCGACTGGGACAAGCGCGACGACATGTCGGCGCTGCACCCTGCGAAACCGAAGGAAATCAGCGCCAGCACCGCGACCTGCGGTACGCGGCGCGAGTAAAGCAACTCGGCGACAACAGACATGGTTACTCACTCGTACGCAACAGAACTGGTCTTTTAAGTAAACACGCGCCGAGTAAATAACGGCTTAACCCTCCCAATAAGATGTTGGACGGACAGCCGATCCGGGGTTCTACAGCTCCCGCGCCACGCCGGGCAGCGCAGGCACGAAACGCACCTCGACGAGTTCCCGGCGCTCGATCCCGGCGTCGCTGCGGCTGAGCCGTGTCAGCGTCTGCACGCCCTGATGCGGGCCAACAGGCGCGATCAGGATGCCTCCGACCTCGAGCCGCTCGATCAGGTTCTCCGGAATCCGCTCCACTGCGGCGGTCACGATGATGCGGTCGAACGGCCCGATATTGGGCGGCAGGTTGAGCCCGTCGCCAAGCATCACCTCGACATTGTGACAGTCCAGCATTTCGAGCCTGACGCGGGCGGCATCGGCAAGCTTGCGGTAGCGCTCGACGGTCAGCACCTCGCGCGCCAGCTTCGAGAGCACGGCGGCCTGATAACCGGAGCCTGTGCCGATTTCGAGCACGCGGTGCTGCTTCTGGAGCTGCAGCTGCTCGGTCATGTAAGCGACGACGAAGGGCTGGCTGATGGTCTGCCCGCAGGCGATCGGCAGCGCGCTGTCACGGTAGGCGCCGTCGCGATCGGAGGCCTCGACGAACTTCTCGCGTGGCACCTCCTCCATGGTCCGCAGCACGGCCTGGTCACTGATGCCGCGACGCCTCAGCGTGAGCTGAAACATCATCTTTTCCGGCGGCGGCTGATTGGAGGTCATCACTGCTTATGTCGTCCCATCCGGTCCGGATCGATGGTTCCTGGCCAATGTCCAGAGCCAGAATCTTGTTCCAGCTCAGGAACCCATGATAGCCTCTGGCCTTGGGATTTGACCATAAATCGGCGTGCAACCGATCGGCCACCGCGGCCATTTTCAAGTGCCAGCTGGCCGAAACGCGCATTGCGTCGATTCGTGTTATCTGCGAACGTTTTCGGCAATGGGCAAGGACTCGACGACAATGACCGCGACAGGGCTTTCCGGCCGCTCTGTATTCCTCGTCGAGGACGAGGTGATGATCCGAATGATGGTCGCGGATATGCTGGAGGAGCTCGGCTGCAGGGTCGCGGCTGAAGCGGGTGACATCGCCGAGGCGATGCGGCTGGCCCAAGCCACCGAGTTCGACATCGCCATCCTCGACGTCAACGTCAACGGCAAGGTCATCTCGCCGGTCGCCGACGTCATCAAGGCAAAGGGCCGCCCCTTCGTCTTCGCCACCGGCTACGGCTCCTCCGGTCTGCCCGAGCAATACCGCGACCGGCCCTCGCTGCAGAAGCCGTTTCAGCTTGACGCGCTCGGCAAGACCCTCGAAGCCGCGCTGCGCGGGGGCTAGACGCTGCTTCCAAACCACCGTTACTTCAACGTCGCGCTCAGCTCTTCCGAAAACGCTTCGTTGGTACGGTCGAGCCGGAGCGGCGTGACCGAGACGTAACGCTCGCGCAATGCTGCGAGATCGGTGCCTTCCGCCGGCGTGTCCATCATCGCGGCGCGCTCGAAGCCGATCCAGAAATAGGGATTGTTGCGGCCGTCCCTGCGCTCGTCGATCCGCAGGAATCCGAGATTGCGCTTGCCCTGCCGGGTGACGCGAATACCGAGCACCTCCTCCGGTGTGCAGGACGGAAAGTTGACGTTGATGACGGTGTCCTTCGGAATGCCGGCCTTGATCACCTTGCGCAGAATGTCCGGACCGAACTTGCGCGCCGTGTCCCACTGCGGCCGATCGCGCGTCTCGACGCTGAATTCCTGCGACAGCGCGAATGACGGGATGCCCAGGATGGTGCCTTCGAGCGCGCCGGCGATGGTGCCGGAATAGACCACGTCCTCGGCAACGTTGCGCCCCTTGTTCACGCCGGAGAGCACGACATCGGGCAGCTTGGCGCCGAGGATGTGGCGTGCGCCCATGATGACACAGTCGGTCGGCGTGCCGCGCACCGCAAAGTGCCGCGGCCCGACTTCGCGCAGGCGCAAGGGATCGTTCAGCGACAGCGAATGCGACACGCCGGACTGATCGAGCTCGGGCGCCACCACCCAGACGTCGTCGGACAGCGCGCGTGCGATCTCCTCCACGACCGCGAGGCCGGGAGCGTGGATACCGTCGTCATTGGTGCAGAGAATGCGCATGCCGGGGGTCGATTCCTGAAGCTGGGGTCAGGCCGTCTTATCCGCCTACGGCCGATCAGGCAAACCGGCGGCCCGCGTGAATTCGGCCGATAGACCGCAGGTCTCCTCTGTGATCTAGCTCATTGCAGTGCCGCAACGCCGCATCTTATTTTTCCTGCGCATTTTCAGGCGAATGGGCATGGAATGACCCGCTTTTCAGCCGCGATCCTGTTCGGGCTCTGTCTTGGCCTCTGCGGGCCAGGGACGGGATGGGCACAGGATTCGGAACGCTGCTTTCCCTGGCAAGAGTTCCGCGGCGGCATCTGCGTCGCCAAGTCAGCTCCGATCGCACCCGTGCAAGTCCCGGCAGCGCCTGATGTGGGCCCACCTCCCGCTCCGGCCGAGACCAACGCGGCACCGCCGCCGCTGGTGTGCCCGCCCAACTCTCATATCGAGGGCGGCGCCTGCATCACCGACGTGGCACCACCTCCTGCCGCGCCGCGCGCGCTGATCACCATCACCTGCAATGGCGGCGCGGCGAGCGATGGGCGATGCACCTGTCCGGCCGGCTTCCAGTTGATGCCGGCTGACACGGACCTTGGCGGCACCTGCGTGCGGAGCAATGCGGAGAATTGCCTCGGCGGCCAGACGACGGTTGCGGGTGAGTGTCTCTGCATCGGCCAGGTGACGATGTCCGGCCAAGTCTATGATCTCGAATTCGTACGCGGCAAATGCGTGCCAAAGCGCTGTCCGCGCGACGGCGCCTGCGTCACCGCGGCAACTCCTCCTGCTACCGATGCCTCGTCCAAATCGCCATCGGGGGAGCGGCCGCGCGACTGCGGGAGCGGCATGGTCGCGACACGCCAGGGCTGCGTGCCAGCGCGGCATCGCTCGCAACCCGCTGCCCCGAACACTTACCTCCGGATCCGGCCGAACTATCCAGGCCCCATGCACTACTGAAGCGCGTGATGCGCTCTATCGGCGGACGCGCCATTGCGGCAGGAAGCGCGCGAGCTTGCCTTCGGCTCGTAATCGCATTTCCGGCATGACGCAACTCGCAGCAGGCGATGCCTCGATCGCGCCGAGCGCCTTCAGTTGCGCAATCAGCAGTTCCGCTGCCGGCATCTGCGGAAAGCGATCCCGCGCGACTGTCACCGCCTTGTCAAAATCCTCGACATTGACCCCGGCCTTCGCTCTGCGGTCATGAATGAGACCGTCGTCCCAAAGCCGCGCGGTGTCGATGTCCAGCGCACCCCGCAAGCGCTGATCGACGGCCTGGATGCCGGCACCTGTCACCGCCCATTGTCGGCCGATCCAGAAGATGTCGCGGTGCAGGGCCATGGACGGTGGGTTCGCATTCGCTGGTCACCGGCAGGATAGCCGGCGACCCGAACTTCGCAACCAAACGTTTCTGCGTTTCAGGCCCGCACCGCGCTTGATTTTGGCTTGTTACTCGCGCGCCACCACTTTCAACCCGCCCATATAGGGCTGGAGCACGGTGGGGACGGCAATCGACCCGTCCTCCTGCTGGTAAGTCTCCATCACAGCGATCAGCGCGCGGCCGACGGCGGTGCCGGAGCCATTCAGCGTGTGCACGAAGCGCGGCTTGCCGTCCGGACCGCGCGAGCGCGCATCCATGCGCCGGGCCTGGAAATCACCGCACACCGAGCAGCTCGAGATCTCGCGGAACATGCCGCCCTCGCCCTGACCGGGCATCCACACTTCGATGTCATAGGTTTTTTGCGACGAAAAACCCATATCTCCTGCGCAGAGCGTCATCACGCGATAATGCAGGTCGAGCTTCTGTAGCACCTGCTCGGCGCAGGACAGCATCCGCTCCAGCTCGTCGCGGCTCGCCTCCGGCGTCGTGATCGAGACCAGCTCGACCTTGGTGAACTGATGCTGGCGAATCATGCCGCGGGTGTCGCGTCCCGCCGCGCCCGCCTCGGCGCGGAAGCACGGCGTCAGCGCGGTGAGGCGCATCGGCAGTTGCTTCTCGTCGAGGATGGATTCGCGCGCGAGATTGGTGAGCGACACTTCCGCGGTTGGGATGAGGCCGAGACGCTCGGTCTTCAGCCGCTCATGATCGGGCGACGCGAGCAGCTCGCCCTTGATCGCCCAGAACTGATCGTCCTCGAATTTCGGCAACTGTCCTGTGCCGAACATCACCTCGTTGCGGACCAACAGCGGCGGATTGATCTCGGTGTAACCGTGCTCAATGGTGTGCAGGTCGAGCATGAATTGGCCGATCGCGCGTTCAAGCCGCGCCAGCCCCTTTTTCAGCACGACGAAGCGCGCGCCGGAGAGTTTTGCAGCCGCCTCGAAATCCATGTAGCCGAGCGCGGTGCCGAGATCGTCGTGCAGCTTCGGCGCAAAGCTGTAGTTGCGCTTATTGCCGAACACGTGGTGCTGGACGTTGCCGTGCTCGTCGACACCATCGGGCACTTCGTCGAACGGAATATTCGGAATGGCGGACAGCTCTTTGGTCAGCTCCTCGTCAGCCGCCTTCGCGGCCGCTTCGAGCTCCGGCATCGTGGTCTTGAGCTCGGCAACTTCGGCCATCAACTTCGCTGCACGCGCCTCGTCCTTCGCCTTCTTGGCGTCGCCGATTTCCTTGGACGCCGCATTGCGGCGTGCCTGGGCCTGCTCGGACGCCAGGATTGCGGCACGCCGACGCTCATCGATCGCGAGCAGCGACGCCGACAACGGCTTCAGTCCTCGCCGGGCGAGGCCTGCGTCGAAGGCTTGCGGGTTGTCGCGGATCGATTTGATGTCGTGCATGGCTGTTTTCCCGTCATGGCCGGGTTCATCCCGGCCATCCACGTATCTGCCGCCTTAGATCAAGTCGTGGATGCCCGGGTCAAGCCCGGGCATGACGAATCATCGGCATTACGCGGCTATGATAGAGCGAAAGTGCCCTACTCTGCCGGATTGGCCGGCGTCGAGACATCCGTCCCGGTGGCCGCCTTCGACGCCGCCGCCTTCTTCTCCACCATCGACACCGAGATGATCGAGCCCTCGTACAGCGCCAGCAGAGGAATCGCGAGCGAGCACTGGCTCAGGATATCAGGCGGCGTCAGGACGGCCGCAATGATGAACGCGAGCACGATGAAATAGCGGCGCTTCTCGCGCAGCATCTTTGAGGTGACGATGCCGATCCGCCCGAGCAAAGTGAGGATCACCGGAAGCTGGAAGGCGATGCCAAAGGCGAAGATCAGCGACATCATCAACGACAGATATTCGCCGACCTTGGGCAACAACTGGATCTGCGCCGTTTCCTCGCCGCCCACCTGTTGCATGCCGAGCGAGAAGCGCACCAGCATCGGCAGCACGACGAAATAGACCAGTGCCGCGCCCAGCACGAAGAAGAACGGTGTCGCGATCAGATACGGCAGGAAGGCCTGCTTCTCGTGCTTGTACAGGCCGGGCGCGACGAACTTGTAGATCTGCGTCGCGACAATCGGGAACGAGATGAAGCCGGCACCAAACAGCGCGAGCTTGAGCTGGGTGATGAAATACTCCAGCAGCGCGGTGTAGATGAATTTCGAGTTTTCGGCGCCTGCGACCCACACGAACGGCCAGACCAGCACGTTGTAGATCTGCTTGGCGAAGAAGAAGCAGAAGATGAAGGCCACGCCGAATCCGAGCAGCGCCTTGATCAGCCGCGAGCGCAGCTCGATCAAATGGTCCATCAGCGGGGCCTTGCTGGCCTCGATATCGTCGTCGCTCATGACGCTTTGGCGTCCTTGATCGCCTCGGATGGCGCGGCGTCCTGTGCGACGGTCTCTTGGGCGACCGGAGCTGGTTCGATCTCACGCGTGATGGCGAGAGGCTCATTCACCGCCGCATGTGCCTCAGCTTCCACGAAGGTATCGGGCGTCGGAGCTTCCGGTGTCGTTGGCGTTGCCGGCGGCTCGATGGCAGCAGTCGCCGCGGTCTCGGGCGGTTTGTCGAGTGCATCGACGCGGAGCGCGTCGCTGACGTCCTTCTGCAACGAGGTCATCAGGCCGCCGCTGGTGAAGCCGGAGGCGGCTTCCTTGACCTCGTCGAAGCTCTTCTTGAGGTCGGCCATTTCGGCCTCGCGCATGGCCTCCTGGAACTGGCCCTGGAATTCGGCGGCCATCTTGCGGGCCTTGCCCATCCACTGGCCGACCATGCGCAGCACGCCCGGCAGCTCTTTCGGGCCAATGGCGACCAGGGCCACGACCCCGATCAGAACCAGCTCACTCCAGCCGATGTCGAACATGACGTCTTCCGTTCACGCGAAGCCACGCTCGGCCCAATCCCTCACGCGCAGGATCGGGTCCGTTTCCCGCGTCTCGCGTGCTTCCTGGCTCAGACGGCCTTGCTGCCGACGTCGGATCGCGCCGCGGTCGGCGCGGCATTGTGCTCGATCGACTTCGACGGCTCCTGCTTCTCGGCGGGCTTGTCGTCGTCCTGCATGCCCTTCTTGAAGGCCTTGATGCCCTGCGCGACGTCGCCCATCAGATCCGAAATCTTGCCGCGGCCGAACAGCAGCAGGACCACTGCGATCACCAAGATCCAGTGCCAAATGCTAAGCGAACCCATCCTGCAACCCTCCAAAACGCGCATGGCCGGGATCCGGCCGATCTTGACCGGAACGTAGGCTTGGCAGGCTTCAAAAACAAGGACCAAGGCAGCGCCAATTCGCTGTTGGCGCTACGTAATCTTGCTAGTGTTAACCGGTCGCAGGGGCCGGTAAGAGGCCGAAATATCAACCTTCTTCGCCGCCCTCGTTGCTGCCTTCCGGCGGCGTCTCGGGCTCGACCGCAGGCGCCAGCGCCAGATCAAGCTCCTCGCCCGGTTCCAGCGGATCTTCGTCCTCACGCAGCGCCGGATCATCCGACGGCGTCGGCACGCTGAATCCGGTCGGCAGGCGTGAATCCAGCAAGCCTGTGCCCTTCAGCTCCTCCAGGCCCGGCAGGTCGCCGAGCTGTTCCAGGGTGAACTGCGACAGGAAGTCCTCGGTGGTTCCGAACGTCAGCGGACGGCCGGGCGTCTTGCGGCGGCCGCGCGGCTTGATCCAGCCGGTCTCCAAGAGCACGTCGAGCGTGCCTTTCGAGGTGACCACGCCGCGAATCTCCTCGATCTCGGCACGCGTCACCGGCTGGTGGTAGGCGATGATCGCCAGCACCTCGATCGCCGCACGGGACAGGCGCTTGGTCTCGGTGCTCTCACGCGTCATCAGCCAGGCGAGATCGCCGGCGGTACGGAACGTCCATTTGTTGGCGACCCGCACGAGGTTCACACCGCGCAGCGCATAGTCGGCCTGGAGCTGCTCCAACGCCGCCTTCACGTCGACGCCCTCGGGCATGCGTTTGGCCAGCGTCGCGGTATCCAGCGGCTCGCTCGAGGCAAACAGCAGCGCTTCCAGCAGCCGCAGTTCTTCGGGACGTGCCTGGGATTCGTTTTCCATCGGCTCGGCCTCTTCTACCCGCACTTCAGCCAGGCTTGCCATGGCAGCTTCTCCTTCTTGCACTTAACCGACCGGCGCATCGGGCGCAGGGGCTGCGTCCACGACCGGTTTCGGACGCCCTTTGCGGAAATAGATGGGCGCAAACGCTTCTTTCTGGTTCAGCTCGAGCTGACCTTCACGCACGAGTTCGAGTGCGGCCGCAAAGCTCGATGCGAACACGGTCGCACGCTGCGTCGGATCGGCGACGTGGCGGATCAGGAAGTCGTCGAGCACGCCCCAATCGTCCTGCTCGGTGATGCTGCCGACCAGCCGCTCCAGCGTGGCGCGCGCTTCGGCCAGCGACCACACCGTGCGCTTGGCCAGATGCACGCTCGCCAGCACGCGCGACTGGCGCTGCGAGGCATAGGCCGTGAGCAAATCGTACAGTGTCGCGGTGTATTTCGGATGCTTGATCTCGGCGATCCGCTCGGGCTCGCCGCGCGGGAAAACATCGCGCAGCAATTGCGCCCGGTTCATCAGCCGGTTGGCGGCTTCGCGAATGGCTTCGAGGCGGCGCAGACGGTTGGCGAGCGCAGTCGCCATCTGCTCGGCGCTCGGACCTTCCGCGCTCGGCGGCTCGGGCAGCAGCAGGCGCGACTTCAGGAAGGCGAGCCAGGCCGCCATCACGAGGTAGTCGGCGGCGAGTTCGAGCCGGATCTTTCGCGCAGCTTCGATGAAGTGGAGATACTGGTCGGCGAGCGCCAGGATCGAGATCTTGGCGAGGTCGACCTTCTGCTGCCGCGCCAATGCGAGCAGCAGGTCGAGCGGGCCTTCATAGCCCTCGACGTCCACCACCAGCGCCGGCTCACCCTCGGCAAGCTCTGCGGGCCGGCCGGTTTCAAACGATAGAATTTCTGCGGTCATGCGGATGCCGTGTTTGCCCGTGCGATCAACGGGCCCAATGTCGCGATGTCGTTGCTGCGAAGCGTCGTGCCGCCGCCTGCGAACAGGGGCGGAACCCGCTCGGCAATGCTCCCCGAAAGCGCGCTCCTCGTCGACACGTCATCACTCATTAACAAATCCTGGAACCCGACTGCGCCACGAATCACCTGAGCAATCATTGTCGCAGAAGTCGTCCCTGGATGGGCGGGCCCGGCGGCGCCATCCACGGGAATGCTGACGGTGGCGCGACTGGGCGCAAGCAGACCCGCCGCCGCCAATTCTCTTGCCGGAACCATAGCTTGGGCCGAAATCTCGAAGCGCAACCTGAAGGGATTGAAGTCCCATGAGCGTTCGACACGGCCGAACGCCCGCTCAGCGGCGGTCAGTTCGGTTCCGGATACGCCGGTAGTGAAGGCCCGCGTGCTCATAGGGGCCGATTAACCCTGCCCCTCAAGGGGGTCAAGGAAACGGCCGCTAATTCCTCTGGACGAAGCAGGTCGGCAGACCGGCGGACTTCAGATTGTTGCAGGCTTGCGTCGCTTCCTCGACCGAACCGTAGGGACCCGCGAAGGCACGGTAGACGATGCCTTTGCCCTTGTCGGTCAGATCGACCCGCTTGATCACAGGTGAGCGGGAGCCGAGCACGCTGCCATATTTGCTCTGAAGCACGCGGTACGACGCGGCGGCGCTATCCTCGCTCTGCTGCGAGGATACCTGGACGACAAAACCGCCGCCGCCGCTGGGCGCGGGCGCGATCTGGGCCGGATTGGTCGCTGCCATCCGCTGCGGTGGCTCGGCCGGCGTGGCCTGCGGCGCCAGCGAGAGCGGCTGGTTGGCGCTGGCATTGGCGGAGGTCGGCGGATTGCGCGGCGCGGCCGGTGCGGCCACCGGCTTCGGCGGCGCAGCCGGCTTGGCTGAAGGCGCGGCAGCTTGTGGGACGGCGCTGTCGGTCTGGTCGCCCTTCACAGCGACAGTCTTGATCGAGCGCGGCGCGCTGTTCGGCATCGTCCCGTTGCTCGGGATCGGACCTGAGTTCGGCGGCGGAACGTTGGACGGCGACACGCTCGCGACGGGCGGCGGGTTTGCATTCTGGTTCAGCGCCGGAAACACCACGCGCGGACCGGCCGCCTTGGCATTCACGTCGACGGGCGCCTCTTCGCGCGGCACGATCTTCTCGCTTCCGTCGCCGCTCACCATGCGGTCCGGCACCTTCGCCGACGAGTCGGACGGCGCGGTAACGATCTTGGTCGGCGTATTGTCGGCCTTGATGATGGGCGGCTCGCCGCTACGGGGCGAGCCGATATAGGTCTTGTAGGCGAAGGCCGCGCCCGTTCCGACAACAGCCAGCGCGAGGATCGCAGCGACTGTCATCATGCCGCCGCGCGATTTCCGGGGCTCTTGCTCGTCCAGATCGGCTTCGGGATAGTCGCTCTGGAACGCGTAAGGATCGTCCGGATAGGCCGGATCGCGCTGAAAATCCTGCTCGCCTGATTCAAGCCGCCCGTACAGCGCATCATCGTAGCGTGCCGGGTCGGGCTGCTCGTACGGCGCCTCGTAAGCCTGCTCCGGCTGATAGGCTTGCTCCTGGTAAGCCTGATCCTGATAGGCGCGATCCTGATACGCCTGCGGCTGTTGATACTGAGGCCCCGGCGCTGCCGGCTGCGCCGCATAGCGATGCAGCGGATGAACCGGATTGACGGCGGCGGGATAATCGGGCTCCGGCGCGGGCTGCGGCTGCACATTGGCGCGGCGCATCCATGACGGCGGCCCCGGCTGAGGCGGAGAGGCCTGCTCGGCATAATCCTGCTGATAGTCGTCCTGCGCGTAATCGTCGTCCTGATAGGTCTGCGTGGGCGCAGGCGCCGCGGCCGGTCGCGCAGCTGCGCGCCCCTGGGCTGCGAACGGATCGGTCTGTCCAATCAGGCGGGCGAGTTCGGCCAATGGATCGCTGTCCGCCTTCCCATGCTGGTCGGCACCGCGACCATAGTCATCGGAAGGGAACGGTCTGTCGTGATATCGATCGGCCATCGTGATGATGCGTCCCTTCGGGAAAGCTGCGCGCCCCTCGACCAAGGCGCAGCTTTCGACCCACAAGGCATTCAACCAAGTCTAAGCGATCCGGCTTCTGCCGGTATCCCCAAAATTCCCCTTAAGTAGTTCGCCCCAAACTACCGCATCTCGTCCGGAGCATGGACGCCGAGGATGGCGAGGCCCGATGCCAGGACAGAGACGACGCCCTGGACCATGGCCAGTCGCGCCTTTGTAAGATCTGCATCATTATTGATAATGAAGCGTAAATAGGGCAAATCGCGCCCCTTCGTCCAAAGTGCGTGAAATTCGCTCGCTAAGTCATAGAGATAAAAGGCAATACGGTGCGGCTCGTGGGCCGCGGCGGCGGCTTCCAGCATCCGCGGATAAATTGCGAGGCGCTTGAGAAGATCAAGTTCAACCGGGTCCGACAGCCGTTCCACGGCCGACTCAGCGAGCCAGGCGATGCGCTCGCCGGCATCCTCCGGCAGATTCGGGAACATTTCGGCCCGCGCATTGCGGAAGATCGAGTGGCCCCGGGCGTGGCCGTACTGGACGTAGAACACGGGGTTGTCGCGCGACTGTTCCATGACCTTGGCGAGGTCGAAGTCGAGCACCGCGTCGTTCTTGCGGTAGAGCATCATGAAGCGGACGGCGTCCTGGCCGACCTCATCCACGACCTCACGCAAGGTCACGAAGTCCCCGCTCCGCTTCGACATTTTCACCGGCTCGCCGTTGCGCAAGAGCTTCACGAGCTGGACGATCTTGACGTCGAGCGCACCCTTGCCCGACGTCGTCGCTTTCACCGCCGCCTGCATCCGCTTGATGTAGCCGCCATGATCGGCGCCCCAGACGTCGATCATGTCCGCAAAGCCACGGTCGAACTTGTTCTTGTGGTAGGCGATGTCGGAGGCAAAGTAGGTGTAGGAGCCGTCCGACTTGATCAGCGGACGATCGACGTCGTCGCCATAGGCGGTCGCCCTGAACAGCAGCTGCACGCGGTCTTCCCAGTCCTCGATCGGCGCGCCCTTCGGCGGCGGCAGGCGGCCTTCGTAGATGTCGCCCTTCGCCTTGAGGAAATCGATGGTCTCGGCAACCTTGTTGTTGCCGGTCTCGATCAGCGAGCGCTCGGAGAAGAACACGTCGTGGCGGATGTTGAGGGCGGCCAGATCGTCTTTGATCATGTCCATCATCATCGCGATCGCCTTGGCGCGCACCGTGGGCAGCCATTGCGCCTCGCTCATCGCGCGCAGCGCCTCGCCATGCTCCTGCGCCAGCGCCTGCCCGACCGGCTTGAGATAGTCGCCGGGATAGAGCCCGTCCGGGATCGCGCCGATGTCCTCGCCGAGCGCCTCGCGGTACCGCAGGAAGGCCGAGCGCGCGAGCACGTCGACCTGGGCGCCGGCGTCATTGATGTAATATTCGCGGGTGACGTCGTGGCCAGCGAACTGCAGCAGGCTCGCCAGCGCATCGCCGAACACGGCGCCGCGGCAATGGCCGACATGCATCGGCCCGGTCGGATTGGCCGAGACGTACTCGACATTGACCCTGGAGCCGCCACGGACGCGGCCATAGTCGGCGCCCTCGCGCAGCACGGTCCGCAGCGCCTCCGCCCAGGCGGCGGGCTGCAGCGTCAAATTGATGAAGCCCGGACCTGCCACGTCGACCTTGGCGATCAGCGCGTCGGCGCGGAGCCGCTCGGCGATCTGCTCGGCAAGGTCGCGGGGTTTCGCCTTTGCCTCTTTTGCAAGCACCATCGCGGCGTTGGTCGCCATGTCGCCGTGGGTGGTGTCGCGCGGGGGCTCGACCACCACGCGCGAAAAATCGATGCCCTCGGGCCAGTTGGCTTCCGCCGCGAGCGCGCGGCAGGCGGCGTGCACGCGTGCGAGCACGTCGGCAAACAGATGCGGTGCAGATGATGTGTCGGGCATGGCCGCCGCCTAACGCAAATCCGGGGTCGAGTCAAAGAGCCGCTGGTGCTCGGTCAGGGCGAAACGGTCGGTCATTCCGGCAATGAAATTGCCGATCCGGCGGGCCCGATCGCCCTCGTCATCCGCATCTGCCCCGGCCAGCCATTCCGGCGGCAGCTCATCCGGCGATGTCAGGTACTTTGCGAACAGGTCGAACAGGATCTGTTCCGCCTCCCCCATCACCCGCATCACCCGCTTGTGCCGGTACATGTGCTGATACAGGAAGCGCTTGATGGCGGCCTCCTCCCCGGCCACCGCGGCCGGAAAGGTGATTAGTGCCCGGCTCTGCTGGCGCACGTCCTGGGCCGATTGCGGCCTGGTCGCAGCAAGGTTCTTCTGCGCCTCCGCGAACACCGCGCCGATCAGGTGCGAGATCAACTCGCGCACGAGCTCGGCGCCGCGCCTGACGTCTTCGAGGCCGGGGTAATGTGCCGAGGTCTCGGCGATGATCTCGGCCGTGAGCGGCATGACCTTGAGATCGTCGAGGTGGAACAGGCCGGCCCGGAGGCCGTCGTCGATGTCGTGGGCGTCATAGGCGATGTCGTCGGCAATCGCGGCGACCTGCGCCTCCAGCGAGGCGAAGCTCCAGAGCTCCAGATCGTAGCTCTTGATGTAATCGGCGATGCCGACGGGAATGCCGTGCTCGCGATAGCGGCCCACCGGCGCGCCGCTGCGATCGGTCAGCGGCCCATTGTGCTTGACGATGCCCTCGAGCGACTCCCAGGTCAGGTTCAGCCCGTCGAATTCAGGATAGCGGTGCTCGAGCGAGCCGACGACGCGGAGCGTTTGGGCGTTGTGGTCGAAACCGCCGAACTCCTTCAGGCAGGCGTCCAGCGCCCGCTCCCCGGCATGGCCGAAGGGGGGGTGGCCGAGGTCATGAGCCAGCGCCAGCGTCTCGGTGAGGTCCTCGTCCAGCCCAAGCTGCCGGGCCAGCGCGCGGGCGATCTGGGCGACCTCCAGCGAATGGGTCAGCCGGGTCCGGTAGTGATCGCCCTCGTGGAACACGAAGACCTGGGTCTTGTACTTCAGGCGGCGGAACGCGGTGGAATGGATCACCCGGTCGCAATCCCTGCGGAACGGGCTCCGGGTCCGGCTCGGGGGCTCGGCGACCAGCCGGCCGCGGCTGCGATCGGGATCGCAGGCATAGGGCGAGCGGGGGGCTGCCATTCCGACGGACACGGCGAATTTAGTCCCTATCCATTTGATTCTGCGTATCCTTGCACTTAACTATGCCGGACGCGCGATACCAAATGAATTGGGCAAATGAACTTGGTATGACCGCGGGCCTATCGGAGACGAACCATGACGACTGCCGTGACCATCAGTGACCGCGCCGCACGCCGGATCGGGGAGATCCTCAAGGGCGAAGGCACAGGCGCGATGCTGCGCATCTCGGTCGAGGGCGGCGGCTGCTCCGGCTTCCAGTACAAGTTCGACATCGACCGCGACCGCACCGACGACGACCTCGTCATCGAGCAGGAGAACGCGGTGGTGCTGGTCGATTCCGCCTCGCAGCCGTTCCTGGCGGGATCGCAGGTCGATTTCGTCGACGACCTGATCGGCGCCTCGTTCCGCGTCAACAATCCCAACGCGACGGCCTCCTGCGGCTGCGGCACCAGCTTCTCGATCTGATCGGACTCAAAGCCCGAAAAACAACCCCATGCACAGTAGCCGGTGACAGCGGATTCAAAGGCTTGCCGGCGCCTCTGGTGCAGATGCGGATTTTACGAAATTCATTTGACGCGTCGGGCAAAACAGGGGTAAGATGTAATCATCACGAGGTCCCCAAAGGAAGAGCTCGACGTGACGCGCGCTCTGCGGGTCCGACAGAATCTGACGCCGCAGCGGCCCTGCCGCTCGCGTCTCATTCGAGACCTCTCGCTTACGAGAATTCCTCCCCCATTTCGGATACAATGCGGGCGCCGAGCTTGTTGGAGAAATTCCGAAGCTTGTTGAGGATCGTCTCATCGATCCCCTTTACTTCGATGATACCCTCACACAGTCCAAACCAAGCCGGATGGCCGCCGGGATAATCGTTCCATACGGCGTAGACCGTTTCGGTGGTCCGTAACCCGTCCGGCGGATCGGCGATCGAAAGATCGGGATCATTCGCGACCAATTCGGCCCATTCCTTGGCCGAGATGTCCGGCCCTTCCCCTACAAGGGGGTCTGATTTTCTAGTGACGTAGACATAGATGCTCATCAGTCGCCCGCGCTGCTTCACGTCAAACGACCGCAAATGGGTAGGATGTCGGTCGCTTGGTATTCCAGCCCCGCCGCTACAGTTTTTTCAACCGCCCGCCTGATCGATACCGCCGCCATCGGCGGGTAGCCGAACCAAACTTGCATCATAGCGCCACGACGAAACGATAACGATATTACCCATCTTCATCGGTTGCGGCGCGCCAATAGCGGAAGTCAATTATCAAATGCGCATGATCAATCGTCTGTTTTCTTGCCTCACCCTCTTCCTTGCCATCGCAGCCCTCCCGGTGCTTCCCGTGCACGCCGCCCAAACCTGTCCGTTCATCAGCGCCCAGGAGCTCGCCGGCGCGATGCCGGCGCTGAAATGGTCGCTGATTTCAAATCAGGACGGCCGCGGCTGCATCTATCAGGGCGGGCGCGGCGACACGATGATGCTGACCGTGTTCCGCAATCCCGACAAGGACCGCGCCAGGGAATTGTATGCGACCTTCGTCAAGACGCTCGGTGAGCGCATGCCGCTGAACCCAATGGCTGACATCGGCGAGGAAGGCCAGCGCGGGACGACCGCCGCCGAGGCGCAGCGCCAGGAGGCTTCGGTGCTCGCGCTATCGGGCGATTACATTCTGCAAGTCAGCGTGTATCCGATCGGCCGGCGCGCCGACGATGCGCTGCTCGGCCCCCTCACCCAGGTCGCTCGCGTCGCCATCGGCAATGTGACCAGGACCAGCGAGCGGTTCGGCGACTGCGAATGGCTCAGCGCGGCGGATGCCGACGGCTTTCTCGACAAGAGCACGCTGCAGGTGCAGCGGACCGGCGCCGGCAGCTGCATGATGTTCGATCGCGAGGCCAACACCATGGTCGTCGCTGTCATCGCGACCTCGCGCGACACCGCCGTCAGCATGATGAAACGCGCAGGTTCCTGCCAGCACGTGGCGATCCCCGAGCTCGGCAGTGAAGCGTACGGCGAGCATTCCTGCTCCAAGGGCAACGGCAATGCCGTCAACATCTTCGTCTGGAAGAACGGCCGGCAGGCCTCGATCCTGTTCGCGCCGGTCAAGCCGCATCCGGAGTCAGGCTCGGTCGAGCGCCTGAAGGCGGTCGCCGCGCGGGTCTATGGAAAACTGTGACGGCCTGACCAACCTTTCAAGCCCCCGTCATCTGCCTTTCGTCGTCCGCCCACTCGACCTCTTCAAGCATCACCTTTGGATGGAGCGGCGCGTCGTCGTTCGTCCCTTGGTCGCCAAGCGTCATGCGCAGGAGTGCGGCCATCAGGGCCGGCCTCCCTAGTCAGACATGCCGGCCTCGCGGCATCTCTTGACGTCTGGGAAGGCACTTGCGGTCAGAGCCATGATGAACAATGCATCGAAACGCTCGCCTTCTGCACGGATCGCGTGGGTTTGGGCGATAATGGGCGGCCGGTCATCTGACGAATTTGGGGCGGGGTGTGGCCTTTAATGCAGCCTGACCAGACGCCCTGGGTGTTCGTTCCGGATTCCGTATCGCAGGTGCATGATGAAGTTCGCCTCCTCAGTGTTCGCAGTCCTGTCGCTCTCCTCGCAAGCGAGGCCTCGGCAGCGGATCTCGCGGCAAGGCCTCATACAAAGGCACATCCCGCAGTTGTCGCGGCAGGCGTGGTTTGATCAAGACCATCCTGCTGAGGCTCGACACCTAGGGCACGCTTACCGGTGGCAACGGTTGGGTCGGCAGCGGCACGAAACCTGTTTGATTGCGCCCTTCTGCGGCCAGCACGAGCGAAATTGCCAGGACGAGTATCAAAAGCCACCGCATAGCACGCCATCAAACTCAGGGCATCACCAACATAACCGCGAGGGCGTCACCGTCGTTTCCCGGGCCGCCGGACGCAAGATATAGAGCGGCAAGTAGGATTGAGCTCAGGACGACGTAACCGGAAATGATCCACAAATCGTAGTCCTGTGTCCCCCGCAATGACGACGTGTTACGAGCATAGTCTGTGGTTGCCATGATCCAAGTCCTTTGCATTTGGCGGCCGGTGAGATGTGTCCGATGCTAATGGCGAGCTGGAATCTTGATGCTCGCGTTGGCAAGTTGTTCTGTGCCGACTGGCGTCGTGACGCGCCAGTGAAGGCCGATCGCAATGGCCCCCAACAAGAACAGGCAGCTATAAAAAGCGAATACGGCTTTTGCCCAACGCTTATGAGTTACCCTGTTTTCCGGAATGCTCGCCTGAAATCGGGTTTGCGAAAGGCGGCTTGTAAAATTGGCAGAATTCTCTCGGAAATAATCCAATGCAATGCTCCTGGAAGGTCGCTCTTAGTCATTATCAATCCGGCAAATACTAGGCCTGGTGCATTTACGTTTCGCACACCGGACTCGAACCTCGCCACGCAAGACCTTTTCTTGCCGCGGAGTTGAGACGAGCCCATTCATGACGCCAAGATTCGTGCGCCGGCCAAGTATGCGCTGGCTGCTGTCTTCCTCGTTCAAAAGAAGCCTGGGCTGAGGTCGAGACCATACGAGGCACACATCATCTTAACGGTCGCGCCTACGCCGCAGAACATGATGATCGTCTTGAGCGTCTCGACCTCAATTCCTAGGGCGTCGGACACCGCTTCCGCAATTAGATCCATATGTGTGGTCCTGCTTACAATTTTGACGGAAACAAGTGACGGTTGCTAACCGCGACGCAATCAATGTGCGAGTTGTCTTGGGAGACCGTTTCCAACGATTGTCTCGCGCGCGACAGGAAAATGGCCCGCTCGAAGGAGAGAGTATGCTGCATCAGCGACATCATGTTTCTGCTCAATGATTGACCTTTGAAAATAGCGATTGAGATCCTTTGACTTGCTGGCGGCGTTTCCCGATTGAAGTTGCTGCACTGTTCAAGAGACCTACCCAGGCGAGTCGCCGCACGTCCACATGAAGCCGCGGAATATCGCTGCCGTCCTTGACTGCGAGCGCACAACTCCATATTTTTTTGAGTTCGTTTTTAGTAAGAAATTGTCGATCTCGATCGAAACCGAGTTCATGACATCGCGTGCACCGCAGGCTCCAAGACGGCTTTTACCTAGCGCGGATGCCGTCGATTTGCGATTTCAGCCATCAAGCCACTCGTCCCGTGCCGGCGTTAAGTCCCTTCTGGCCCGCGAGGATCTGCACGTTATTCGTTGTGACCTGAGTGCAGGCACTGTCATTTGTCGGCCGGATGGCGATCAATCCGACCGGCGATATGCGTTGGTCATATCGCATGGAGGAGGCCTGTCTATCGCGCGGGTAGACACAGTACAAAAGCTCAACTCAGGGGACGCGGTCTTTCTCTGCGAGAGGGAAACGTGGCGGATCGAGAGCCAAGCGGCATTTCGTATTTCGATATTGTCGTTACCAGTCGAAAGCCTCAATACAGCTGCAATGGACTTCGATCGCCTCTTCGCCCAGGTCATTAGTCGGCATACCGAGGGGCTAGTGCTTTTGCGCCGCTATCTTCAAGTCATCGAAAAAGATGACAGCGCGAAGCGCTCTGGAGAAGCTTCAGCGCTTATTTCGCGCCATATTCGGGACCTGCTGTCGCTTGCGCTGGCGCGCCGGCCTGGTGACTTCGATAGAAACGTCAGACTCACGCTTTTGGAAACGCGGCTCGATGCCGTGACAGCCTATCTTGAATCCGGTTTTCGAAACCCATCGATGTCGGCATCTGAAGCGGCCGCAGCGCTTGCAATTTCGCCCCGTTACGTAGAACGTCTCCTGCAAAGCACTGGTACAACATTCAACGAACGTTTGATCGAACTGCGGCTTGATGAAGCCTATCGCCAGTTGCGGGATGCGCAGCTCTTGAATCGCAGCATTGAGACGATTGCGCTGTCGTCAGGCTTTACCAATGCATCTCATTTCACGCGACGGTTTCGTGCTCGCTTTGGCTATCCACCCAGTGAGGTTCGGAGGCGGACGACACACTCCGAAGGCGAGGCGGCGCAGCAATCGGCTGAGCCACGCGCGCGCCGCAAGTCGGATCAACCTTTGGCAGTCGGACGGTCGCATCTCGATCACGAGCTGTCCGACGAAGTTAGGAAGGCCTCAACCGCGGGACAACGGGCACTGGCTGCCTCCGCGCTGAAGGAGGCCGTATTCCAGTTCCGCATGGCGCTGGACAATCTGCGGCGAATTCCGCCGGACAGTGAGCGCGACGAACTCGAACTCGACTGCCAGCTTGGCATCGTCAGCGCACTGGTCGCGCAAAGAGGCTATACCGACCCCCATACAGCCGCCGCTTACCGGCGTGCCGAGGCGCTCTGTCGAGTGCTCAACCTTGAGCAGCGTCTGGCAAACGTCGAAGATGCGCTCTTTCGAGAACATCTCGTCCGTGCCGATTACAAAGAGGCGCTCAAGATTTGCGAAAAGGCGCAGAAAGGCGGCCGTGACTCGTGGTTGATCGGTGCGGCGATTGTTCGGATGCATCAAGGTAAGCTGGACATTGCGGGCGGCCTGCTTGATCGGGCAATTCCCCGCAGAGTCGGCCACGCTGGTAGCTTAGCGGCTCTCACGCCAACAAATTACTTCGATATCCTGGGGCAGCTCGTCTATGAAGCCTTGTACGAAGTTCTGCGCGCCGAGCGGGAGACCTCTCGCGCCCTGGTGCAGAAGGCTATCGGCATTGCGCGCAAATCAGCGAGCCCCGCATCGTTGGGTTTCGTTTTGAGTTCCTGCGTTCGCATTTCCTGGCTTGATGGAGACGGTGAGCGGAATCGTCTTATTGCTCAGGAACTGGCGGAACTTTGTCGCAATCAATCGTTCGCGTATTGGGGCACGGTGGCCGACTGCCACCTCGCATGGCACGCCGGAAAGGCAGGACAGATCGATGCCGCCATCATGATCGAAAACGCAATCGAGCGCTATCGACGGACAGGCGCTCGTTGGTTGCTTCCCTATCTCATCGCGCTGCAGGCTGAGATTGATCAAATGGCTGGGCAACACGAAAGAGCCATGCAGCGAGTCTTCGAAGCACGAACCCTTGCCGATCAACTGGAGGAGCGGTGGTACGACGCCGCTTTGCTCGGCCTCGAAAGCGACATTCTTATGTCAGTCGGACGTACGGAAGAGGCGCAGCGCGCTCGACATGAATCGCGTTCGCTGGCTCGGAAGCAAGGCGCTCACCTGTTTCTAAGGGAAAAATAGCAGGGCAACAGACCGATTTTTGCCCCGCAAGTCCGCACCGAACGACTGTCGGCGGTGAAATTTCGATCTGACCACCGACCTAAGCCCCGTCATCTGCCTCGTCCACTCCACCTCGTCAGGCATGAGCTCCGGCTGAAGCGGTGCATCAGTGGTCATCACGCGGCCATCCAGTGCACGCAGCAGTGCAGCCGCGAGTGCAGGCTTGCGCAGCGGCTTGGCCAAAAAGTCCGACATACCTGCCTGGCGGCAGATCTTCATGTCTTCCGGGAAAGCATTGGCGGTCAGCGCGATGATCGGCAGGGCCCCGAAGCGCCCGCCTTCCCCGCGGATCGCGGGTTGGGCGAGAATGGGCGGCCGGTAAAGAATTTGGGTCCGGGTGTGGCCTTGGCGACACAGCCTGAAGAGACGCTCAAGTGTATCGTTCCCGGGTCGCAAATCGCAGGTGCATATCGCAGGTGCATGATGAAGCTCGCATTGTCGGTGTTGGCAGCCATATCCGCTCTCATGGCAAGTGAGGCTTCGGCCGCAGATCTCGCGGCAAGGCCTTATACAAAGGCACCTCCCGCAGTTGTCGCGGTCTACAACTGGACCGGCTTCTATGTCGGTTTGAATGGCGGCGGCGGCTCCTCGCACAAATGTTGGGACCTGACCAATTTCCTTGGGCCGGTTGTGCCCTCGCAGGCGGAGGGATGTCACGACGCCACCGGCGGCACAGTTGGTGGCCAGGTCGGCTATCGCTGGCAGGCGAACGACTGGGTCTTGGGCGTCGAAGCGCAAGGCAACTGGGCAAATTTCCGAGGCAGCAATCCGAACCTTTCGGCCCTTGCCGGGGGAGTCAGCGACGTCACCAAGATCGATTCGTTTGGCCTGTTCACTGGCCAAGTCGGTTACGCCTTCAATTCGGTTCTTCTGTATTTGAAGGGAGGCGCTGCGGTCGTGCGCGACAAATACAACCTCCAGGCCCCCGCGACCGGAGTGAACCTGTGGGAAGGCACCGAAACGCGGTGGGGCGGCGCCATTGGCGCAGGGGTTGAGTTCGGGTTTGCGCCGAACTGGTCTATCGCTGCCGAGTACGACCACCTTTTTATGGGGCGTAACGACGTCACCCTGAACACCCTTCCGGCGTTTGGCGGCCCCACGCTGACCTCAGTTCACAGCATCCGGCAGGACGTTGATCTGGGCACTGTCCGCGTCAACTACCGCTTTGGCGGTCCGGTCGTTGCCAAGTACTGACGTTGTCGCAGGCAAAGCTTTTAGCTTTTTACATCCCCGTCATCTGCCTTTCCTCGTCCGTCCACTCCACCTCGTCAGGCATGAGCTCCGGCTGAAGCGGTGCATCAGTGGTCATCACATGCCCATCCAGCGCGCGCAGCAACGCTGCGGCCAGCGCGGGTTTGCGCAGCGGCTTGGCCAAAAAGTCCGACATGCCGGCCTCGCGGCAGATCTTCATGTCTTCCGGAAAAGCATTGGCGGTCAGCGCGATGATCGGCAGGGCCCCGAAGCGCCCGCCTTCGGCGCGGATGGCGCGGGTCGCGGCAAGGCCGTCCATCTCAGGCATGCGCACGTCCATCAGCACGATGTCGTAGTCGCCTTCGGACACGGCCGCGACGGCCTCGGCACCGTCGGTGACGACGCGCAGCTCGACGTCGAAGGCGCCCAGCATCTTGCTCACGACCATGCGGTTGACGGCATCGTCCTCGGCGACCAGCACCTTCAGCGGTCGGTCGAGCTCGGCGATGCGTGCCTTGAGATCGTCGATTTCGTCGCGGCCTTCGTCCTGATCGGAAGTCCGCGCCTGGCTCCACGGCAGCACCAGCGTGAAGCGGAAGGTCGAGCCCTCGCCCGGCGTCGAAGTCACGCCGATGGTGCCGCCCATCTGCTCGATGATGCGCCTTGAGATCGCAAGGCCAAGGCCCGTGCCGCCGAAGCGGCGGCTGATCGAGGCGTCGGCCTGGGCAAAATCCGAGAACAGCTGGCCGAGCTTCTCGGGCGCAATGCCGATGCCGCTGTCGGTGACCGTCCATTCGACGGTCGCGAGCAGGTCGCGGCGCGCCTGGCAGACGGCCTTGATCGTCACCTCGCCCTCGTCGGTGAACTTCACCGCGTTGGAGGCGAGATTGAGCAGCACCTGGCGGATGCGCGCGACGTCGCCGCGCAGCGTCGGCGGCAGGTTCGGATCGAGCTCGACCTTGACTGCGAGCCCCTTGCTCTTGGCGCTGGCGCGCACGACGGTCGCCACCGTCTCGGCCAGCGTCTGCGGGGCGAAGTCGATCGCCTCGAACTGGAAGCGTCCAGCCTCGAGCTTGGAGAGGTCGAGGATGTCGTTGAGGATGCGCTGGAGATTGTCTCCGGACTCGCGGATCGTGGCGACGGCCTCACGCTGCTCCGGATCGAGATTTGTTTCCAGCAGCATGCTGGCAAGCCCGAGCACGCCGTTCATGGGCGTGCGGATCTCGTGGCTCATCACCGCCAGGAAGTCGGACTTGGCGCGGCTCTCGGCCTCGGCCTTCTCCGCGCGCCAGCGCTCGGTGACGTCGCGGCCGAAGCCGCGATAGCCGAGGAACTGGCCGTCGCGGTCGTAGGCCGGCTTCGCGGTCAGCGACCACAGCCGCGCCTCGCCGCCGGCGACGACCCTGAGGTTCATCTCGTGCAGCGGCTCGGCATGCTCCATCAGGCCAATGATGTTGTAGGCGGCCGCCTTGTCCTCGGGGCAGAGCATGTCGAGCACGTCGGCGAAGAGCGATCCCTTCAGGAGCGGAAGCGGCAATTGCGCGACGTCGGCGAAGCGTTGCGGCACGTCGGTCAGATGCCCTTCGGCATCGGTCTGCCACAGCCAGTCGCTGGCATTCTCCTGAAAGTCCTTCAGCAGCAGCGAGATGATCTCGGTCTGCCGTTCGAGCTCGAGCTGGGCCTTGAGATTGCCGAGGAACAAATTGCCCTGCGAGACGATGTTGCGTGCCATGAAGAACGCGAACAGCAGCAGGAACAGCGAGGTCACGAGATAGGGCCCGGTGCCGCACTGGAGCAGCGCACCGGCGCAGCCGACCGTCATCGTGGCGAGATAGACGAGGCCCGCCCGCGGGAACGTCGACAGCGTGAAGGCGCCGCCGGACATCATGCCGACCATCAGGCAGGCCAGGATCAACTGGCTGGTCGGATCCACGCGGGCGAACAGCGCGAGCGGCAGCGCGCCCCAGATCGCGGCAAGGAAGAAGGCCTGGCGCAGCATGTGCCGCGTCGCGCGCGGCGAAGCCTCCTGCGGCGGGTTCATGTGCGACCGGCGCCACGCGCGCACCGCGAGCAAGGCGCCGGCTGCAAGCGTCAGGCCCCAGATCGCGAGGAAATCGTTCCACCCCTTGCCCCAGAACAGGACCAGCACGATGGAGACGTTGAGCAGGGTGACACCCATCGTCACCGGGATCAGCCGCGTCACCGCGTCGATCTGCTTGGCGCGGATGCGGCGCAGCTCGCGCTCGCTGAGGTCAGCGGTGAGACCGTCCTCGATCTCGAAGCCGCCGAGCCAGTACAGGAACGCGCCGATCAGGCCGTCGCGCGGTTCAGTCTGTTGCAACGATTTGTCCCGCCAACCCATTCCCAAGGAGCCTTTTGCGTATCAATGACCTGGGGCCGGCTTAAGCCGGGTTAATTTTGTGGGAGATTTTGCGGCGTCCTTGACGGAGACGTTAGCGGTTTGTTCTAACCGTGGCCCCTGGTCCGGAGCCTCAGCCCATGCCCATCAGAGTTGCCACCTGGAACGTGAACTCGGTCCGGCAGCGGATCGATCTGCTGCTGACCTGGCTTAGGGAATGTCAGCCGGACATCGTCTGCCTGCAGGAGATCAAATGCGTCGACGAGGCGTTTCCGCGGCTCGAGATCGAGGCGCTTGGCTACAACGTGGTGACGCACGGGCAGAAGACGTTCAACGGCGTCGCCCTGCTCTCCAAGCTCAAATTCGACGAGACCAAGTCGGGGCTATCAGGCGACGACGAGGATGCGCATGCCCGTTTCCTCGAGGGCGTGGTGACGCTCAAGAACGGCGTGCTGCGCATCGCCTGTCTTTATCTGCCCAATGGCAATCCGGTCGGATCAGACAAATATCCTTACAAACTCAAATGGATGTCGCGGCTTCTTGAGTATTCGAAAGAGCGCCTCAAGACCGAGGAGCCGCTCATCCTCGCAGGCGACTTCAACGTCATCCCGCATGCCCGCGACGTCCACAATCCCGCCGCCTGGACCGAGGACGCCCTGTTCAAGCCGGAGACGCGGGAGAGCTTTCAGTCGCTGCTTGGCCTCGGCCTGACCGATGCCCTGCGCGCCGTCACCGACGAGGGCGGGCTCTACACCTTCTGGGACTACCAGGCCGGGGCCTGGCAGAAGAACCACGGCCTTCGCATCGACCATCTGCTGCTCTCGCCGCAGGCGAGCGACAGGCTCGCCAATGTCGGCATCGACAGTTATGTGCGGGCCTGGGAGAAGCCGTCGGACCACGTGCCGGTGTGGGCGGACCTGGATCTCGAGGCGGCGTAGGTCTTGCGCGGAGTTGGTGGGAGCGAGCGGCAGTTGCGACTGCCGTAGGGTGGGCAAAGCGAAGCGTGCCCACCACTCGTAAGTTGCGGAGAGAGATCGTGGGCACGGCGCCAAGGCGCCTTTGCCCACCCTACGGCACCGACGTTGCCGTTCTACTCGCGGCGGCCCTGCACCCACTGTTCCAGCATTTGCAGGCACATGGCGCGGTCGTCATCCGACGCCTTGGCGAAGGCGCGGTTGTAGTTTTCCTTGATCCAGGTCTCGTCGGTACCGGCGCTGTCACGCGCAAGCGTCAGCCACATCAGGCCGCGCGCGGCCTGCCGCGGCAGGCGGTCGCCGTTGAACAGCATCTGCCCGAGCAGCGCCTGGGCCTCGTGCTGGCCCTTCTGGGCGGCGAGGCCGAGCCAGCGCGCGCCATAGCGGAAATCCTCGCGCGAGGCATCCGGCGTCTTCAGATAAAGCCGGGCGAGATCGTATTGGGCGTCCGCATTGCCGAAATAGGAGGCGGCATAGGAGAACATCTCCCGCGCCCTGTCAGGGTCGGCCTTGATTTTCGAGTTCGGGATACCGTTGAGGTAGTAGCGGCCGAGCGCGACGAAGGCGTTGGCCACGACCTGCGCCTGCGGCGCCGACGGGCTGTCCTCGGCATGCGCATTCGCGATCCGGGTGAAATAGTCGAAGGCGCGCACATCGTCCTGGGCGACGCCCTCGCCGCTGGCGTACATGCGGCCAAGCTTCCACTGCGCGATGGGATGACCGCCCTCGGCGGCATATTGCAGCGCGCTGAGCGAGGTTTCCTGGGTCGCGACCGGCGGCACCGACTTGCGCACCGCGCCCGCAGCACCGGGCATGGTGGTCACGACGGAGATGGTCGCATCCTTGGGGTTGACCGGCGCACCGTCGAAGGCGAGCGCGGGCGTGGCCAGCGCGGTAGCCCCCAACACAAACGCAACAATGGCACGCCTAGATGTCCGCATAGCACTGCTTCTCGTGCGCGCCGCCTGGATGGGTGACTGCCCCATCGACCGCCGGTCCAACCTGCTGAGCATATTTCCAGAGCGCACCCGACGTATGGTTAGTCGCGCGGGGGCGCCATCTGGTCTTGCGCTGAGCCAGCTCAGCGTCACTCAATTTTACGTTAAGGCTGCCGGCGACCGCGTCGATCTCGATGATGTCGCCGTCCTCGAGCAGCGCGATCGGACCGCCGATGGCGGCTTCAGGCCCGACATGGCCGATGCAGAAGCCGCGCGTGGCGCCGGAAAAGCGACCGTCGGTGATGAGCGCGATCTTGCCGCCCATGCCCTGGCCGGTCAGCGCCGCAGTGGTCTGGAGCATTTCCCGCATGCCGGGGCCGCCCTTGGGGCCCTCATAGCGGATTACGATGACTTCGCCTTCGCGGTAGGTGCGGTTCTGGACGGCCTCGAAGGCGTCCTCTTCCCGGTCGAAGCAGCGCGCCGGACCGGTGAACCTCAGATTGGACATGCCCGCGACTTTCACGATCGCACCTTCTGGCGCCAAATTGCCCTTCAGACCGACCACACCGCCGGTGACGGTGATGGGCTTGTCTGCCGGGTGCACCACGTCCTGGTGCGGATTCCATTTCACGCTTTTGAGGTTTTCGGCGATCGTTCGACCGGTGACCGTCATGCAGTCGCCGTGGAGAAATCCGTTGTCGAGCAGCGTTTTCATCAGAAGCGGTATGCCACCTACTTCAAACATGTCTTTGGCGACATAACGGCCACCCGGCTTCAAATCCGCGACATAAGGTGTCTTTTTGAAGATTTCGGCGACGTCGAACAGGTCGAACTTGATGCCGCACTCATGCGCGATCGCCGGCAGGTGCAGCGCAGCATTGGTCGAGCCACCGGAGGCGGCGACAACGGCCGCCGCGTTCTCGAGCGCCTTGCGGGTGACGATGTCGCGCGGCCGCAGATTGGATGCGATCAGGTCCATGACCTTCTCGCCCGCGGTCATGCAAAACGCGTCGCGGATCTCATACGGTGCCGGAGCACCGGCGGAGTAAGGCAGCGCAAGGCCAATGGCTTCGGAGACAGTCGCCATGGTGTTGGCCGTGAACTGCGCACCGCAGGCGCCCGCCGAGGGGCACGCCACACGCTCGATCTCGTCGAGGTCCTCGTCCGACATGGCGCCGACCGAGTGCTTGCCGACGGCCTCGAACATGTCCTGCACGGTGACCTGCTGCCCGCGGAAATTACCCGGCAGGATCGAGCCGCCATAGATGAAAATCGAGGGCACGTTGAGGCGGACCATCGCCATCATCATGCCCGGCAGCGACTTGTCGCAGCCGGCAATGCCGACCAGCGCGTCATAGGCGTGGCCGCGGACCGTCAGCTCGACCGAATCGGCGATGCATTCGCGCGACGGCAGCGAGGAGCGCATGCCGTCATGGCCCATGGCGATGCCGTCGGTGACGGTGATGGTGCAGAATTCGCGCGGCGTGCCGCCGGCGGACGCGACGCCCTTCTTCACCGCCTGCGCCTGACGCATCAAGGCGATGTTGCAGGGCGCGGCCTCGTTCCAGCACGAGGCGACGCCGACGAAGGGCTGGTGGATCTGCTCGGTGGTCAGACCCATGGCGTAGAAGTAGGAGCGATGGGGCGCGCGCGAAGGGCCCTCCGTCACGTGACGGCTCGGCAGCCTCTGCTTGATGTTGGTCTTGGCGTCCATCGCGACCAGTTTCCCGGACAAGTTTCCTTGCGGCAGTTTCCTTGGGGCAGTTTCCTTGGCTAACCGTTGTCAGTTCAGGAACATCAGGCCCAAGATTTGAATCGACCTTGGCGTTTCCTGCAGCCTGCGATCGGGCCAGCCAGCCCCTCAAACATTTGAGCGATTTTATTCATGTTCAGGTGTGGCCAAAAAGCGGCGCCGATGCGAACGGACCGCGATAACTGTTAAATCGCACAGGAATGTTGCCGGGAAAGCACGATCGTTACCGGGAAGCCACGGGTTTGCCTACTTAGGTACCCTCGCGAATGTGACAGTTTGCAACCTTTGATTTTACTTTGGACGGCGCGCGCCCGTTGGCGCGCGATCATGCTGGGATCGCGCAGCGACCACGACCCGAGTCGGCGTGTGCTGGAAGCCGCATCGCGATTCGTCGCGCGCGTCTTGACCCATATAGGGTACCCCCCTATCTTATAAAGATGTCGCACACCATCAAGCACAAGTCGAAGCTCATCGGACGCGTTCGCCGCATCAAGGGGCAGCTCGAGGCCGTCGAGCGCGCGCTGGAGTCGGAGATCGGCTGCGCCGACGTGCTGATGCTGGTGGCTTCGGTGAAGGGCGCGATCAGCGGCCTCACGACCGAGCTCCTGGAAGACCATATCCGCCATCATGTCGTGGATCCCGCGCATGAAAAGGATCCCGAGAAGGCCAAGGGCGCCGCCGACCTCATCGACGTCGTCCGAACCTATTTGAAATGAACGCCATGACCGACCTGTCTCATCTGCTCCAGCAGAGCAGCGCACACGCATGGCTGTTCGTGCCGAGCGCCATCCTGCTCGGCGCGCTGCATGGTCTCGAGCCCGGCCATTCCAAGACGATGATGGCCGCCTTCATCGTCGCCGTCAGAGGCACCGTGCTCCAGGCCGTGCTGCTCGGCCTGTCGGCCACCATCTCCCATACCGCGATCGTCTGGGCGATCGCGCTTGCGGGGCTGTATTTCGGCCGGGAATTGTCGGGCGAACGCAGCGAGGCGTGGCTGCAGCTGGTCTCCGCCGGGATCATCATCGGCATCGCCGGCTGGATGGTCTGGCGCACGTGGCGGGACCAGAACCACGAACATGACCATCATCACCATCATGACGAGTCGCAATCCGTCTCGCTTGCCGGCTCGCAATTCCTGCTGGACGTGTTCGAGGACGGCGTGCCGCCGCGCTGGCGGATCCGAAGTGAGAATGGCGCGCTTCCTGCTGCCGAAAACATTGAGGTGACCACGATCCGCCAGGACGGCTCGGAGCAGACCTTTGCGTTCGCCGCCCGCGACGGATATCTCGAAAGCATCGCGGAGATCCCCGAGCCGCACGCGTTCAAGGCACGCGTCGCGCTGGCAGGCTGCTCCGCCGAACTCCTGTTTAGGGAGCACGATCACGACCACATGGATCTCGGCGACGAGGACGACGCGCATGCGCGCGCGCATGCCGCCGACATCCGCAAGCGCTTCGCGGGGCGCAGCGTGACGACGGCACAGATCGTGCTGTTCGGCCTCACCGGCGGACTGATCCCCTGCCCCGCCGCAATCACCGTGCTGCTGCTCTGCATCCAGCTGAAGCAGTTCAGCCTCGGCTTCGTCCTGGTGCTGTCCTTCGGCATCGGTCTTGCGATCACGATGGTGTCTGCCGGCGTGCTGGCGGCGCTCAGCCTGCGGCATGTCGAGCGCCACTGGAGCGGCTTCAGCCGCTACGCCCACCGCGCGCCCTATGTCTCGGCGGTCCTGATCGTCCTTGTTGGCCTGTATACGGGATGGACGGGCGTGCACGAATTGATGTTGTGAGCACGGCGCGCCTTGCGGTCTCCCGTCGATCCCACATAGAATGCCGCGGTGGGGACAAAGCAGACTCCCCGTGAGACTTCGGTCCAAGTCTGCGCAGCACGCAATTCGTGGAGCTTGCGCATGGACACCCAATCCCCTCATCGATATTCCGTAGCCATTGTCTCGCGGGGCGACGCCGAAGCGCGCGGCAACACCACCCCGCAGACCAGTCGTTTCGTTCGCGTCTTCGAGGCCCTCGCCGCCGCCGGCATCGACGCGCAGCCGGCGATCTACGACGAAAGCTTCGCCGATGCCGTCCGGGAACAATTACTCGCGGTCGACGGCGTGCTGGTCTGGGTCGATCCGATCCATCAGGGCAAGACGCGCGCCGGGCTGGATGCGCTGCTGCGCGACATCGCCGCGCACGGCCCGTGGGTGAGCGCGCACCCTGATGTCATCCTGAAGATGGGCGTCAAAGAGGTGCTCTACCGGACCCGGCATCTTGGCTGGGGGGCCGACACCCATCGTTACGACACCGCGGCCGCGTTTCGGGCGGAATTTCCTCAGCGCCTCTCCGCAGGCGGCCCGCGCGTGCTCAAGCAGAATCGCGGCAATGGCGGCCAGGGCGTCTGGAAGGTCGAGATGCTGCCGAACGCGATGGCGACGGTTCGCGTCCTCCATGCGCTACGCGGCAGCCTTCCCGAAGAGATGCCGCTCGATGCCTTCATCGCGCGATGCGAGCCGTATTTTGGCTGGGGCGGCTGCATCATCGATCAGCCGTTTCAACCGCGCCTGCCCGACGGCATGATCCGTTGCTACATGAGCGGCGCCAGGGTCGCAGGCTTCGGCCATCAACTGATCAGGGCCTTGATCCCGCCGCCGCCGCAAGGACCGGACTCGCCTGAGGCGCAGCCGGGGCCACGCATCATGCACGGCCCCGATGCACCGCAATTCCAGGCACTGCGGCGGCTGATGGAGCGCGAATGGACGCCGCAGATGATGGAGCTGCTGGCCATCGACGAGGCGACGCTGCCGGTCATCTGGGACGCGGATTTCCTTTACGGACCATGCGATGCGCGCGGTGCCGACACCTACGTTCTCTGCGAGATCAACGCGAGCTCGTGCTTTGCAATCCCCGATGCGGCGCCGCAGGCGATCGCACGGACCGTCCGCGGGCGACTTGTGGGGGCGGACCGCTAGAGGGTCGCGCCGCGATCGAAGCGGGCAAACACTGCGCTGGTGAGACCGCCGAGCAAAGTCCAGAACACCAGGCTCGTCACCGTCACCGCGGTGACGAACTGATGCGTTAGCGATGACGGCACGTTGGTCTCGATGTTGGCGAGCTCAGGCGCGCCGATCAGATGCGGCAGGGTCAGCAGGATCACGCCTGATATCGCGGCCGGCACCGTGCGGCGGAAGGCGATCAAAGCCAGCCCTCCTGATGTCGCCAGCACGGCGGCCAGCCACCAGATCTGGCGCGACAAAAGCGGCGCGGCCGGCACGCCCGGCAGCTCGGGTGGCAGGCCGAGGCCAGGCGCGAGGGTGAAGACGGCAAAGCCCGCCAGGCCCCACAGCAGGCCTTCGTGCCAGGAGACGCCCGCGCCAGTCGCGCCGCTGCGCACGGCGAAGAAGCCGGCGAGAAGCAAGGCGAAGCCGATCGCGGTCAGGACGTTGGCGGCGGCCGTATAGGCGTTGCGCTCAAGACCGTCGCGGGGTTCCCATGCGCCTGCGCCATGGTCGTGGTCGGCCGCGCCATGATCATGGTCGCCGTGATCGTGTGCAGCTGCAGGGTCATGGTCTGCATGGTCATGGCCGGCGGCCGGCTGCGCCGCGACGGGCGCATCATGCTGATGCGTCTGCGCCGCCTTCTCGAAGACTTCCGCCTTCAGGATCAGGGGAACGGTGCCGAACTGCTGGACGACAGTGACGATGAGACCGACGACAAAACCTGAAATGACCGACGCGAAGACGATCGCGCGAAACGTGCTCATGCCTTCGAGGTCAGTGGCAGGGGAACGCGTTGGAGTGGCGCACGTCGTGCGCCGCGTTGTGGACGACGTCGATGTGGGAGAAACCGACCATGCCGACGACGAAGATGCCGAGCACCATGGCCATCACAGCCTGCGACAACCGTCCCACCTGCCCGGCGGCGACCGGAAGCGTGATCTGAGCGTTGGCGAGCTGGGACTGGCTCATGGTCTATTCTCCATTGGCGGTTTGGGCGTCTTCTAGCAGCTTCCGGGCGATGTCGCGACTGGTAAGATGCAGGCTTGTCCCGGGCAAAATGCCCTTGCGGGCGATCTTGGCGGCGGCCGCAGCGCGAAAGGCGGCTTCAAACGTCCGGAAATGGCCAAGGCACGCCTCCGGCGTGGGCTCGGCGCCAAGCAGCGTCCGGAATGCGCCCCTGTGCACAGCGCAGATCGCGCCGTGCCCGGCAACGGGAAAGACGAGCGACGCGATGTCGCCGCGCCATTGGGGCTCGGTGCTCAAGCTGGGGGACTCCGCCTCGTCCTTTCCATGATCATGGCACGGAATTCGTTCCAGTGCGCCGGCACCGTCAGTCCGCCTCGTTCCCCGATCGCGGCCACATCCGCGCCAGCGTTCCGTCGCGCATCACCATGGCGTGCCAGAGCGTCGCCGCGACGTGGAGCGCCACGGCGGCATAGACGACATAGGCCAGCGTGTCATGCGCGACCTCGCCGGCACGGGCGATCTGCGGACTGTCGGTCACGAGGCGCGGCCAGCTGAACGTCCAGAAGTACTTGAGCGAATAGCCGCCGGCGGCCGAGAACGCGTAGCCGGTGAGCGGCATCGCGAACAGGATGAGATAGAGCGCGACATGATTGATGCCCGCAGCGAACCGCACCAGCGCGCCGAACGACGATGGCTCCGGCGGCGCCTTCGTCGCCGCGCGCACCATCAGCCGCAGCACCGACAGAAACAGCAGCGTCATGCCGAGCGATTTGTGCACCTCCAGCAGCTCGCGGCGCGGCGAGGTGCCCGGCGGCTGAAGCCCGCAATAAAATCCGATCAGCATCGCGATGATGAAGAGCGCCGCTGTTGCCCAGTGAATCCTGCGCAGCAGCGGCGCGTAGGCCGTCGTCGCGTCCCAGGACATCAGGCTTCGTCGGCAATCCCGTTGCGCAGGAGACCGATCTTGTCGATCTCGACCTCAACGACATCGCCGGCCTTCATCCAGAGCGGCGGGGTGCGCCGCGAGCCGACGCCGCCCGGCGTCCCCGTTGCGATGACGTCGCCGGGCTCCAGCCGGGTGAACTGCGAGCAATATTCGATCTGACGCGGGATGTCGAAGATCATCTGGTCGATCGTGGTGTCCTGCACCACCTCGCCGTTGAGCCGGGTCTGCAGCCGCAGCGGGCCGACATCGCCGACCTCGTCCGGCGTCACCAGATACGGACCGAAGCCGCCAGTCGCCGGAAAATTCTTGCCAGGCGTGAACTGGTGGGTGTGGCGCTGATAGTCCCGCACGCTGCCCTCGTTGTAGCAGGCATAGCCAGCGATATGGCCCCAGGCTTCGCTGCGCGCAATGTATCGGCCGGGCTTGCCGATGATGACAGCGAGCTCGCCCTCGAAGTCGAGCTGGGTCGAGACCTTCGGACGGATGATATCGGTGAGATGGCCGGTCTGGCTGTTGGCGAAGCGGCCGAACACGGTGGGATTCTCGACCTCGGTGCGGCCGGTCTCCTTGCGATGGTTCTCGTAGTTTAACCCGATGCAGAGGATCTTGTCCGGGTTCGGAATGACCGGCAGGAACTTGATCTTCGCCAGCGGATGGCGCTTGGCGCCGGCGGCGGACTTGGCGAGTTCAGCCAGCGCGCCGGCGGCGATCGCCGATTTCAGATCGGGGTAGCGGCTCCCGAGATCGGCCACGCTGTCGCCCTCGACCAGGCCCCAGGAGGCGGCGTTGTCGATTTCAAAGCTAACGAATTTCATGCGGTGTCCTTGACGTTGAGATGGCCGATCAGGCCGACGTGGCGGGGAGAATGGTAGCTGAAGATGACCGCGAGGAGGTCTTCGCAAAACGCGCGATGGTCCTCTCCGGGAAGATGAGTGCGAATGCGGCAACCGCGCCGACAATGAGAATGCCGGCGGTGAAAGTCATGGCGTGGGCGTAGCCGAGCGCGGTGTCGCTGCCCGCCTCGCCGACGATCCAGCCGGTCAGCGCGTTCGAAAACAGCGCGGAGGCTGCATTGCCGGAATAGATCACGACGATCAGCCGGCCGCGCTGGGCCGCCGGCGCCACGGCGCCAAGCGCCACCGGGCCGAAGATCGTGGTCAGGCTCGGCGCCGCAAAGGCGATCGCCACGCAGACGAGCTGGAGTGCGCCCGAGGTCACGATGCTGAGCAGCAGCGCGCAGCCCGCGATCAGCAACGCAAAACCCGAGGCGTTGCCAAGGCACGCACGCAGGCTCCAGCCCCGCCGCTGCAGGAGCTGCGTGATCCAGGAGCCGCTGAGCAACAGCGGCGACTGGAACATGTAGATGGCCGAAATGATCCAGCCGACATCGGTTGGCTTGTAGCCGAGCCCGAGCTGCAGGAACGGCGGCAACCACGTCGCGGAGATGCCGACGATCCAGTACGACATGGTCGACATGATGATGACGCCGATCACCGTCGGATCCAACCATAACAGCCGCGCCGGCACGTTCGGGGAAGCGGCGGGCGCATCGGCGACGGTATTCGCTGCTGCGTAAGGTCCCTCCCCGCCGATCAGGCTCCACGCCATCATCCAGGCGATGCCGAGCAGGCCACAGACCAGAAAGCCCGTGCGCCAGCCGTGATTGATGATCACATAGGTCAGCAGCGGCCCGCCGGCCAAAAGTCCGACGCTGATGCCCTGCAGAACCACCGCGCTCGGGACGCTGCGCTTGTCGGCGGGAAACCAGTTGTAGCAGGCATGCAGCGCCGTCGGCAGGCCCGGCCCCTCACCCGCGCCGAGCAGGATGCGGCACACGACCAGCACCATGACGGAGCTCGAGAAGAACACCGGCAGCTGCGTCGCCGACCAGATGGCCGCAAGCAGCATCAGGATCCACTTCACGGGAAAGCGGCCGACGACGAACAGCCCGACGGCCATGCCCGAAAGCGAGAACAGCAGGAAGAAGCTGCTGCCGATCAGGCCGAATTCCTTCGGGCTGAGCGACAGCTCCTTCATCATCGGCACCGCGGACAAGCCGAAGACCAGCTTGTCGAAGAAATTGATGGTCTGAAACAGAAACAGCATGATGAGAACCGCGTAGGCGCGCGCAGGTGTCGCAGGTCCACTCGTCAAGCTCTCCGATGATGGCATCTTTTCCCCCTGTTGGATTTTGTCGTTGTTCTCATTGAAGCCTTGCCGCAAGGCCGGACAGCATCGCCGCGAGGCCGGCCTCGTCTGCGGCCACGCCGTAGACGTAATGATCGGGGCGCACGATCGCGGCCGCGCAGGCGTGCCGTGCGAACCAATCCGTGACCACGCCGCTCTCTTCCCGCAGGACGTCCGGCCCCCGATCGTGATCCGCCTTCGCGATGGCGATCAGGCGCAAGCCCATCTCCGCCGCGCGTGCCGCGATTGCGCGCGAGCGAGCCAGGCCGCTATCGCCCTTCAGCACGAGCCGCCACCCACCGCCGCACATCGTGTCGAGCAATTGCCAGCCGCCCGCCGTGACGATCCACGGTTGGGGAAACAGCGTGCCGTTGGCGGCATGCGGCACCTCGGCGCGCAGGCCGCAGCTGAGCGGCGGCACGATCTCCTGGCGGGTGATGGTGCGCGGCACGCCGCCGCCCTCTGCAAGAATACGAGCATCGCGGGCGGCAGCGGCTTGCGGATCGCGCTCGCAGATGACGTGACCGATCGCCTTGATGCGCGTCGTCAGTTCACGAACATGAGCACTGCGCTCATCCTGGTAGGTGTCGAGCAATGCTTGGCCGGAGTCTCCGCGCAAGACGCGCGCAAGCTTCCAGACCAGGTTTGCGACATCGCGGACGCCCTGGCACATGCCCTGACCGATGAACGGCGGCTGCTGGTGGGCGGCATCTCCGGCGAGGAACACGCGCCCTTCGCGCCATTTATCGGCGACGAGGGCATGAAAGCGATAGCTCGCCGCCCGCCACAGCGTGGCATCCTCCGGCGTGAGCCAGCGCGCCAGCAGCCGCCAGACCTGCTCGGGCTGTTCCATCGCGCGCGGATCTTCGCCCGGCAGCAGCATGATCTCGAAACGCCGGTGCGAGCCGGGCCCGACGATATAGGTGGTCGGCCGCGATGGATCGCAGAACTGCGCCGCCGTGCGTGGCAGCCTGGCAAGTCCCGATACGTTGACCCTGAGGTCCACCACCAGCCAGGGCTCGTCGAAGACCAGATCGTCAAAGCCGATCCCGAGCTGGCGGCGAACGGTGCTCGATGCGCCGTCGCAGGCGATGACATAGTCTGCCGTGACGCTCTTCGTGCCCTGATCGCCACAAAGCTCGAGCGTCACGCCGTTCGGCGCCTGACTGAGCTGGCGGAGTTCGGTGCCAAGCTCCACGTTCACCGACGGATAGGATCGCGCATGCGCGCGCAGGATGTCCTCGACCGGCGGTTGGGTGAACACCATGGTCGGCGTGTAGCCGAGCGGATAAGGCTCGCTCACCATGTCGATGCGGCGGATCAACTGGCCGCGCGCGCCGAAATGTTCCGATGCCGGAAACGGCGCAATATGCGGACGCAGCTGTTCGGCAACACCGAGATTATCAAACAGGCGCAGGATCTCGTGGTCGAGCGCGATCGCGCGCGGCTTGTCGTAGACGGCCCGATCGCGGTCGACAGCCAGCGTCCGGATCCCCTCCGCGCCTAGCAGGCTGGCTGCGACAGCGCCTGACGGACCGAAGCCGACAACAGCAACCTGGAATTCGTTCGTGCTGTTTGAACCGGACGCCAACTTTGACACCTCGTTTGCGGGTTGATGAACTGATGTGCTCACGGCGCGGCGTAGCGAACGGACAGTTGCGCGGCCTTGACGTGGTCGGCCTTGGGCGGCGCGATGCCCCATTGATCGGTGCGCCCCGGCGGCCAGACCCAATGATCCGGACCGCGCACGACGTAGCTGTCGTCGACCTGAAGCACCTCGGCGGTGTATTCGATCACCGTCCCCACGGGATCGATGAAGTAGGAGAACACGTTGTCACCGGGGCCGTGGCGGCCGACGCCCCAGGCGATCGGGAAGCCCGCATCGATCATGCGCCCGGAGCCGCGCATCACCGCCTCCAGGCTCGGCATCAGAAAGGCGACGTGATTGAGGCCGTTGACCCTGGCGTCGGCGATCACGACCGCATGGTGGTCGCTGTTGCAGCGAACGAACGCCATCGCCTTCGAACGGTCCGTCAGCCGAAAGCCGAGCGCCCGCTCGTAGAAGGCGGCGGAGCGATCGACATCCGTGCTGTTGAGGTTGACGTGAGCCAGCCGCTCGGGCCGATCGCCGCGCGATGGCTCCGGCGCGTGACTGATATCGCCGTGAACAAAGCGCAGGATGCCGCCTTCCGGCCCACGAACCGCCAACACCACACCGCCATCGGGCGCGTCATTGGGAGCCGGACCGTGGATCAGCTGCGCGCCTTCCGCAACCGCGCCGGCGGCAAGGGAGGCGAGATCGTCAGCACTTGCCACGCGAAACGTGACGGCGCCGAGCTCTGGCCGCTCACTCTCATAAAGCGCGACGACGTGATGGTCGCTGCCGGTCGCGCGCAGGTAGACGATCCCGGCCGCCCGCGTGACGAGCGTCAGGCCCCAGACGTCGCAATAGAACCTCACGGAGCCGTCGACGTCCGGCGTGCCGAGATCGACGCTACGCAGCGCTGTCACCGGAAACCGGGCCACGAACGCACTCCTCCGTCAGGCCACTGGCTGGGCAGACCAGACGTGGCTCTCTTGATAACGGCCGCAGCTTCACGGCCGACACCTCCTTTTATTACACAAAATCTATATAGCAACAAAAATTTATAGATTTTCTGGAATCATCATCGGATGTATATGATGGCGGGGATCCAAACTGACCGAACATTGGAGGCTCAAGCGGTGGAATTGACTGTGGCGCCCCCCTTGCCCGCGCCGTCGACGCAGGCGAGCCATGTCTATGACCGGCTGCGCGAGGATCTGTTGTCCGGACGCCTCGCCCCGTCGCGCAAGCTGCAGATGCGATTTCTCACGGAGACCTATCAAACGGGCCAAACGCCACTGCGCGAGGCGCTCAATCGCCTGACCGCTGACGGACTGGTCGAGGTCCGCGAGCAGCGCGGCTTCTACGTCAAGGATGTCAGCCGTGCGGAGCTTGCCGAGCTGACCAAGACCCGCTGCTGGGTCGAGGCGCTTGCGCTGCGCGAGTCCATGGCGGCGTCCACGCCGGCCTGGGAGGAGCAAGTCGTCCTGGCACAGCATCGCTTGAGCCGCGTGCCGCGGTCGCTGAGCGCCACCGCGTTCGAGGACAATCCGGAATGGGAGAAGCTGCACCGCATCTACCACCGTGCCCTGATCGGCCAGTGCGGCTCGCAATCCCTGATCGCCTTCTGCGGCCAGCTTGCCGATCAGCTCTACCGATACCGGCGGCTGTCGATCAGCAAGGCTTTCCCCTCGCGGCACGTCGGTGACGAGCATGCCGCAATCACGGAGGCGGTCCTGAGTGGCGATTCCGATCTGGCGGTGAAGCGGCTCACGGCGCATTATCAGCGAACGGCTGATGTCATCCTTCAGGATGAGACGATCTTCCCGGAATTGCGGCGCGAGCCTGCGCGCAGCTGATCGGGCGCGCTGTGCCCTTCGTCGTCAGTGCGCACCCCTGAGCGTGCAGGCGGTGGTGCAGGTAACGGTACTGCCGTGATCGCACGACTTGCAGGCGGCAACGCACTGGTTCATGTCGCGGGGATTGAAGGAGCTGTAGCTGCGCATCGGGCAGACCGGGGTCGAGCCCGTGACATCCTGCTCCTGGTTGCAGGCGGCCGTCAGAAGCGCAAACAAGATCACCGCAAACAGACGCATGGGATGACAATCATCGGACGAGTGGCGTTCGCGGGCAATGTTGCACAGCAACCTTGCCCCTGGCATTCCCATTGCCGCGAACCACAACACGCGATTCGCCAGCTCGCAGTCGATGATGCGTCTCAATTGTTAAGAACGGATTGCGGCCGCACGAGGCCTCTCAAAGACACCGATGCCGAACATCGTGCCTTGTCTTTATCCCCGCCTCCGGTCCGTCGTCAGGCAGCCGCCCTGGTCGCAATCGCCTGGCGCATGTCCACCGCGAGCTGGCGGTACTGCTCGCCGAGCTTCAGGTAGAATTCGCGCTTGGTGCTGTCGGTGGCGAGCTTGGCAATCAGTTCGCATTCGGCGGTGAGCGTCTCGAACCGTTCCAGCCTGTCCTCAAGTTCCGTCATCGGCGTGTCCCCATCAAACGCCTCAAGGACAACAAACCTAAGCCCGGAAAATAAGTCACGGCGAACATCGTTATGAACTAGAATCAATTATTCTCCGCGCCGGCAGCTATTTGCCGTCCAGCCGCCAGGCACCGTCCCAATCAGCCGCCGGCGGACTCGCCTCGAACTGCGCGACGCGGGCAAGCATCGCGCGCGAAGGACCGTCGCCGGGTAGGTTATCGAGCGCCGCGTTGAACGCGGCGCGTGCGTCACCGAAGCGGCACGCGCGATAGGCGGCGAGGCCTGCCGCATAGTGCGCACGCAGGCTCTCCTGCTGCGGGGCAAGCGCACCTGCCCGCCCCATCACCTCGAACACCGGCTGAGGCGTGCCCTGGCCGACGACCGCCACACGGTCGATCTCCCGCAGTTCGAGCCGCGATCCAATCGCCTCGGCGGTCGCCTGCGAAATCAGGATTCGGGTACCGTAGACCTTGTTCGCCGCCTCCAGGCGCGAGGCGAGATTCACGGCGTCGCCCATCACCGTAAAGCTCATCATCAGCTCGGAGCCGATGCTGCCGGTCAGCACCTCGCCGGTGGCAATGCCGATCCTGAGATCGCAGGGCACGGGCATGGCGCGGATACCGAGCAGATCAGGCAGTTGTTTCTGCAGCGCCGGCACCTGGTCGGCCATCTCGATGGCGGAGAGGCCGGCGAGCAGCGCCTGCTCGTCTTCCTCGATGAAGGGCGGTCCCCAATAGGACATGACGGCGTCGCCGATATATTTGTCGATGACGCCGCGGTTGTTGCGGATCGGGACGGACATCACCGTGAAATAGTGGTTCATCACCTTGACGAGGCCGCGCGGGGTCATGCCCTCGCTCATCGCCGTGAAGCCGCTCATGTCGCAGAACATGATGGTCATGACCCGCCGCTGGCCGTCCATGGCGACCTCGGGGCGGTCGATCAGGCCCTGAACGATCTTGGGATCGATGTAGCGGCCGAAGGTCTCGCGAATGCGCTCGTTGTGGCGCAGCTGCTCGACCATGCGGTTGAAGGCAGCGGCGAGCTCGCCGATCTCGTCCTGGGTGGAGACGGTGATGCTCTTGTCGAAACGCCCGGCCTCGACCTCGCGGGCACCGGCAAGCAGCAGCCGCACGGGCCGCGTGATGCCGCTCGAGACCAGCAGCGCAAAGGCAAATCCGACCACCGCGGCGAGCAGCGTCACGATGCCCGAGATGATGATCGCCTGCCGCTGGTGGCCGATCACGGTCGACGTGCTCGCGAACACCTGCTTGAGCATGTCGGCGCGGATCGCATCGATCCTGCGATTGAAAAGATCCCTGGTCGTGTCGATATGCTCCAGCGTCGCGCGCGCATCGGCCATCTGCTTCCCGTCGACCTGCTTGAGCAGCCTGGCGTGATCCTCGCTCATGTCGCGGCGCAGCTCGGTGACCGCGGTCTCGATGCGGGTGTCGATCCGGGCCAGCGTGGCGTTGTCCGAGGGCGTCCTGGGGTCCTCGATGATCGCGTTGATGAGCTTTTGCGCGCGCGACGTCTCTTCCTCGATCTTGCGGTCGGCCTCCTCGAACTCCTTCAGGCGCGCCGCATAGGCCTCCTCGTCCGAGGAGTCCTGCATCTTCATCATCACCATCCGCCGCAGCGCCACCGACCGCTCCAGCGAGCGGATGTTGGCCCGCGCCAGATCGCCATAGGCCGGGATGTAGCGGTTGGTCAGCTCGTCCAGGAGGACGCCGACCTGGCTCGACATCACCATCGACAGGATCGAGGTGATCAGCATCAGGACGATCAATCCGAGGGCGATGCCGACGATCTTGCGCCGGATCGACTGGTTGAAAAGCGGCATGCGGTGCGGGCAAAGGTGAAAGGGAGATCCGGGGAACCCAATATACCGGATTTCGGCCTGGGAACACGTGCAATCGGGCGTCCGCGACGCGGAGAGCTGGCCACATCCGTCGCGCAAGCCCCACTCGTTAACAAAGGTTAAAAACCCCGTACTATCCCTCGTTGAACAGGTTCCAACGCTCCATCCGTATTTTGCCGCATTGTTGCGACAGCGTGGCAAATGTGAGCAATGCCGTGCCATCATCTCTGGCATCGATTCTCGCATCGATTGAGACTGAAGCCGCTGAGATCGCGGACCTTGGTTTGTAGTGGTTTCGCAGGGGGACCATCGAATGAACCAGTGCCTACGCTCGCTCGCGTGTGTCGTTGCCATGGCCGCATTGGCGCTCCTTCCGACGGAGCTGGCAGCGAAGGGCAAGTCGTCAGCGCCCAAGAAGACGCATGAAGCCAAATCCGGCGGCAAGTCCGCTGACAAGTCCGCCGGCAAGCAGCGGCATGCCGCTGCCGGCAAGCACAGCAAACATGCCGAGGCCAAGCGCAAGTCGAAGAAGCAGGACGACGAGCCCGCGGACAAGCCCGCACCGCCACCACTGACCGGCGACCTCGCCGCGCTGAAGGACGCGATCGATCTCGCGCGCAAGGGCAAGACCGACGAGGCCACCGCGGCCCGCGACCGCATTGCCGATCCCGCCGGCCAGAAGCTCGCCGACTGGTTCCTGCTGCGCCATTCCGAGAGCACCGCACCCTTCAAGCGCTATGCCGCCTTCCTCGCCGCCAATCCGGACTGGCCGAGCGCCGCACTGCTGCGCAAGCGCGCCGAGGCGCGGCTCTGGCAGGAGAAGAGCGACGCGGCCACCGTGCACGCCTTCACGATGGATCGGCCGATCAGCGCCAAGGGCAGTTTCGCGCTCGCGCGCGTGCTGATCGCCGAGGGCGACGGCGACCGCGCCACGCGCCTCGTGCGGGAGGCCTGGCGCACGGACGAATTATCCGAGCGCAGCGAGGACGATTCATACGAAGCGTTCCGCGATCTCTTGACGGCCGACGATCATCGCGCCCGCATGGACAAGCGCCTGGGCGCCAAGGACTATGCCGGCGCAAGGCGCGCCGCCAAACGCCTCGGCGATGATGCGCTCGCGATCGTCAAGGCCTGCGCTGCGGTCAACGGCAAGGAGAACAAGGCCAAGGACTATCTCGACGACGTCTCTCAAGACGCGCGCCGCGACCTCGGCTATGTCCTCTGCCGCGCGCAATGGCACCTGCAGAAGGACCGCATCGACGACGCGGCCGAAGTCATCCTTGCTGCCGCGCCCGAGACCATGGGGGCGCAGGATACCGATGCCTGGTGGCGCGAGCGCCGCCTGCTGGCGCGCAAACTGCTCGACCAGGGCAAGTTCAAAACCGCCTACGACGTGGTGCGCGCGGCCGCGATCCCGGAGATGGAGGTCTACCGGGTCGACTACCATTTCATGTGCGGCTGGATTGCGCTGCGCTATCTCGACGATCCCAAGACCGCGTTGATGCACTTCGCGGCCATCGACGAAGGTTCGGCCAATCCGCTCGCGCTGTCGCGCGGGCATTACTGGCGCGGCCGCGCGGCCGAGGCCATGGGGGCAACCGCCGATGCGCAGCAGAGCTACAAGGCCGCCGCGCGCTATCCGACCGCATATTACGGCCAACTGGCCCGTGCACGGCTTGGCCTCGACGGCATCGAACTGCGCGCACCCTCGCCCGTGCCGGCCTCGATCGACACGCCTGCGGCGGATGAGCGTGTCCGCGCCGCCGACATGCTCTACGGCATCGGCGAGCGTGACACGGTCTACTCCTATGCCGAGGATTTCGCCAAGCAGAGCAACGACGTCGCGGCGCTCGCGGCGCTCGGCGAACTCGCCGGGCAGCGCAACGACGCGCGCGTCATGCTCGAGGTCGGCAAGTCGGCGCTGGCGCGCGGACTCGCGCTCGACCATTACGCCTTCCCGACCATCGGCATCCCCGAACACAAGCAGGTCGCGCCCGCGATCGAAACCAGCGTGATCTATTCGGTGGCGCGCACCGAGAGCTCGTTCAACCAGCGCGACAAATCGGCGGCCAACGCGGTCGGCCTGATGCAGGTGACGCCGGAAGCCGGCCGTGACACGGCCAAGCGCTTCGGCGTGACCTACGACTGGGACAGAATGGTCTCCGACCCCGTCTACAACACGCAGATGGGCGCGGCCGAACTCAGCGCGCTCTTGTCGGAATATCGCGGCAACCAGATCATGACCTTCGCCGGCTACAATGCCGGCCGCGGCCGCGTGCGCGAATGGGTGCAGGCCCACGGCGATCCCAGAGATGCCAAGGTCGACCCGGTCGACTGGGTCGAGCGCATCCCGCTGTCGGAGACGCGCAACTACGTCCAGCGCGTGATGGAGAACGTGCTGGTGTATCGCGCGCGGTTCGAGGGCAGCGGTGCGGTCGCCGGCAAGAGCGACCAGCGCGTGGTGACGCAGGATGCCAGCGCCAAGGCGACGCCGGTGGGGTTTGTGGGGCCGCAGTAGACGCGAGCCAACCTCACTCCACCGAAATGTTCGCCGCCTTGATGATCGGCCACCACTTCGCGATCTCGGCCTTCTGCCTGATGCCGAGCGCTTCCGGCGTGAGCTGGTCCTGCGGCGTCATTTCCAGGCCCTGGCTTTCGAGCTGCTTCCTCACGGCGGGATCGTTCAGCGCTTCCACCGCTGCGGCGTTCAGCCTGGTGACGATCTCCTTCGGCGTGCCCTTGGGCACCCACAGGCCCGACCACAGCGTCATGTTGAAGCCCTTCAGCCCCGCTTCATCCGCAGTCGGGACGTCAGGCGCCGAGGCGAGACGCTTGTCGTCGGTGATGGCGTAGGCGCGGATGGTGCCGGCACGGACCTGGTTGATGGAGTTGGAGGTCTGGTCAACGATGATGTCGATCTGGCCGGCGATGAGATCGTTGAGCGCGGGGGCGGTGCCGCGATACGGCACGTATTGCAGCTTGATGCCGGAGACGCTCTCGAGATAGACGCCGGCGATATGGCTGCCGGAGCCGGCACCGGCGGTGCCTGCGGTCGGCGGCGTCGGCCGCGATTTCAGCCAGTCCAGCAGCTCCTTCAGCGAGGTCGCGGGCACCGCGTTCTTGCTGACCACGATCATCGGGTTGCTCGGCAGCAGCACCACCGGCTCGAGGTCCGTGACGAGATCGTAATTGAGCTTGTAGACGGCGCCGTTGGCGACATGGGTGCCGAGATGGCCGAACGAGATGGTGTAGCCATCAGGCGGCGAGTGCACGGCGCGCCCCACCCCGATCGAGCCGCCGGCGCCGGTAACGTTCTCGATCACCAGGGCCTGGCCCAGCGACTGGCGCATGCGCTCGGCCAGCACGCGCGCCATCGCATCCGACGGGCCTCCGGCCGCGAAGGGAACGATGATGGTGATGGGATGCGACGGATAATCGCCAGCGCGCGCTGCGCTCGCGAGCGCGAGAAGTCCGATCAGCCCGGCCCAGGCGGCCTTCTTCATTTTACTCCCTCCAACGATGTCTTTTTTGTTTTTCTCTCCTCCCGCGTACGGGAAGAGAGTCCGTTCGTGAAGAGACGAAATGACGCGCTAGAACTGCGTGTAGTCGATCGGCTTGTGACGATCGAGCGCGCGGGTGACCGGCGGCAGCGGGTATTTCAGGCCGGTGGCGCAGTTGAACAGCATCACGCGGTCAGTCTTGGAGACGCGGCCGTCGGCGAGGCTGTCCTTGTAGGCGGCGTAGGTCGCGGCGCCCTCGGGGCACAGCAGCAGCCCCTCCTCGCGCGCCACTTCATTGAGCGCCGCCGAAATCTTGTCGTCGTCCACCGCAATGGCAAATCCCTTGCTCTGCCGCACCGCGCGCAAAATCAGGAAGTCGCCGATCGCCTGCGGCACGCGGATTCCTGACGCAATGGTGTGGGCATCCTCCCAGCGCGCGGCGTGCTCCGTGCCGGCGTCATAGGCCCGCACCATCGGCGCGCAGCCGGAGGCCTGCACCGCGACCATGCGCGGACGCTTCGAGCCGATGAAGCCGATCTTCTCCAGCTCGTCGAACGCCTTCCACATGCCGATCAGGCCGGTGCCACCGCCGGTCGGGTAAAAGATCACGTCGGGCACGTCCCAGCCGAGCTGCTCGGCGAGCTCCAGGCCCATCGTCTTCTTGCCTTCGATGCGGTACGGCTCCTTCAAGGTCGAGGTGTCGAACCAGCCGACCTTGGCCTTGCCCTCGCCGACGATCTTGCCGCAATCGTCGATATAGCCGTTGACGCGGTAGACGGTCGCGCCCTGAATCTCGATCTCGCTGACGTTCACCTCCGGCGTGTCGGCCGGGCAGAAGATCGTGGTCTTGATGCCGCACGACGTCGCATAGGCCGCGAGCGCCGCGCCGGCATTGCCGTTGGTCGGCATCGCCATGTGCTTGATGCCGAGCGCCTTGCCCATCGACACCGCCATCACGAGGCCGCGCGCCTTGAACGAGCCGGTCGGCAGCCGCCCTTCGTCCTTGACGATGATTTCGCCGCCGCCGAGTTTCTTGCCGAGCTTGGGCAGCCGGATCAGCGGTGTCGTGACCTCGCCGAGCGAGACGATATCCCGGCATTTGCGCACCGGCAGCAGCTCGCGGTAGCGCCACATGTCGGCGGGGCGCTGTGCCAGCGCATCCTTGGTCAGCGCCTTCTTCACGCCCGAGAGGTCGTAGCGCACCAGCAGCGGCTTGCCAGCCTTGGAGAGGTTGTGGACCTGGTCGGCGGCGTAATGATCGCCCTCCATCGCGCATTCCAGATGGGTGACGAAGGTCGGGCGTTCGATGGTGAGGTTGTCGTTGTCTTTCACGGATTGATCTCTCTCGTTTATGCAGAACTCTGCCCATGCTTCAGTGAAATTGGCGCTTGAGCCACGGGACGCGTTGTCTGGCCTCGGTTTCCGCTGTATCTGCGGAATCGTAGATTCCGCAATCGGGACCCGGTGGCCCCCATCCGTCCTCGGTACCTCCTGCCAAATCGGGCATCGGACTGTCTGGGTCCGGCAGCGCCGATCCTTCCCTCACAACTTGCAAGGCAGCGGAACGCCATTGCCTTCGGTAGGTATACAAGCGTCCGATCGCTGCGAAATCAGCACCCGCTCGTCACCATCAGGGCTTTCGAGAGTTTTTGTGTGCACGGCTCGTTCTAAATGTTCAACACCCGTCCATACGCATCCAGCACGGCTTCCTTCATCATCTCCGACAAGGTCGGATGCGGGAACACCGTATGCATCAGCTCTTCCTCCGTCGTCTCGAGATTCATCGCGACGACGTAGCCCTGGATCAGCTCGGTCACTTCGGCGCCAACCATGTGGGCGCCGAGCAGCTGGCCGGTCTTCTTGTCGAAGATCACCTTGACGAGGCCCTGGTCCTCGCCGAGCGCGATCGCCTTGCCGTTGCCGACGAAGGGGAAGCGGCCGACTCGGATCTCGCGGCCGTTCTCCTTGGCCTTCGCCTCGGTGAGGCCCACCGAGGCGACCTGCGGATTGCAATAGGTGCAGCCCGGAATCAGCAGCTTGTCCATGGGGTGCGGATGCAGCCCCTTGATCGCCTCGATGCAGACCACGCCCTCATGCTCGGCCTTGTGCGCGAGCATCGGGGGCCCGGCGACGTCGCCGATGGCGTAGATGCCGGGAATGTTGGTCTTGCCGTAGCCGTCGATCACGATGCAGCCGCGATCGGTCTTGACGCCGAGCTTTTTGAGCCCGAGATTCTCGATGTTGCCGACGACGCCGACGGCCGAGATCACGCGCTCGAACTCCGATGTGACGGGCTTGCCCTTGCCGTCATCGATGGTGGCAACAACGCTGTCGGCCTTCTTCTCCAGCTTGGTCACCTTGGTCGAGGACATGATCTTGATGCCCTGCTTCTCCAGCCGCTTGCGGGCAAGGCCAGCGATCTCGGCGTCCTCGACGGGCAGGATCTGCGGCAGCACCTCGACCACGGTGACGTCGGAGCCCATGGTGCGGAAGAACGAGGCGAACTCGATGCCGATCGCGCCGGAGCCGACCACCAGCAGCGACTTCGGCATCCGTTCCGGCACCATCGCTTCAAAGTAGGTCCAGATCAGCTTCTTGTCGGGCTCGAGTCCCGGCAGCACGCGCGGCCGCGCGCCGGTGGCGACGATGATGTGCTTGGCCTGATAAGCCCCCTCGCCCAGCGAGCCCTTGGGTCCCTCGACGTCGGACTTCTTCACGGTGACCTTGCCGGGCGCATCGATCGAGGCGGCGCCCCAGATCACGCTGACCTTGTTCTTCTTCATCAGGAAGCCGACGCCGTCGTTCAGCCGCTTGGAAACGCCGCGCGAGCGCTGCACCACGGCCTTCGGATCGAACGAGACTTTCTCCGCCGACAGGCCGTAATCCCCGGCGTGCTGCATGTAGTGGTAGATCTCGGCGGAGCGCAGCAGTGCCTTGGTCGGGATGCAGCCCCAGTTCAGGCAGATGCCGCCGAGATAGGATTTCTCGACGATCGCGGTCTTGAAGCCGAGCTGGGCGGCGCGGATCGCGGTGACGTAGCCGCCGGGGCCGGAGCCGATGATGATGACGTCGAAGGATGTGTCGGCCATTGCGGCTCCCATTCAACTGGACTTCGTAGGGTGGGCAAAGCGAAGCGTGCCCACGGCCTTCCAACGCTATGAAAGGTGGGCACGGCGCGTTGCGCCTTTGCCCACCCTACGTATTCACCGGTCGCGGCTCACACCATCATCATGACGGGGTTTTCGATCAGCTGCTTGAAGGCGCCGATCAGCTCGGCGCCAAGCGCGCCGTCGATGGCGCGGTGATCGCAGGACAGGGTCACGCTCATCATGTGGGCGATCTCGATCTTGCCGCCGCGCACGACGGGGCGCTCCTCGCTGGTGCCGACCGCGAGGATGGTCGCATGCGGCGGGTTGATCACCGCGGTGAAGTGGCTGATGCCGTACATGCCGAGGTTGGAGACGGCGGTGGTGCCGCCTTGGTATTCCTCCGGCTTCAGTTTGCGCGAACGCGCGCGCGCGGCAAAGTCCTTCATCTCGTTCGAGATGGTCGAGAGCGTCTTGGTCTCCGCCTTGCGGATGATCGGCGTAATCAGGCCGCCCGGCATCGCCACGGCGACGCCGACGTCGGAATGGTGGTGCTTGACCATGCCGCTTTCGGTCCAGCTGACGTTGCAGTTCGGGATCTTCTGCAGCGCCACCGCCATTGCCTTGATGACGAAGTCGTTGACCGAGATCTTGTAGAGCGGCTTCTTCTCCTTGTCCTTGGGAGCAGCCGCATTGATCTCCTCGCGCGAAGCGAGCAGCTTGCCGATGTCGCAGTCGATGGTGAGATAAAAGTGCGGGACGTTCTGGATGGATGCGGTCAAACGTTGGGCAATCGTGCGGCGCATGCCGTCATGCGGGACGATGTCGTAGGTACCAGGCTCGAACAGCGACAGGATCTGCTTGTCCGACATGGTCGGCGCGATCGAGGGTGCGCCGGCGGACGGCGTGGCGGCAGGCGCCTTGAGGCCCTTGCCCGACTTGGCCTGCTCGACGTCGCGGGCAACCACGCGACCGTGCGGGCCGGTGCCTGTCACCATCGAGACATCGATGCCGGCTTCCTTGGCAAGACGCCGCGCCAGCGGCGACGAGAACACGCGGCCGGCATGACCGTTGCTCTGCGCGGCCGGAGCGGCGGCCTGCGGCGCAGGTGCGGCAGCGGGTGCCGGTGCAGCCTTGGGTGCGGCGGGAGCCGGTGCGGGAGCAGCGGCAGCCTCAGCGGCCTTGGGCGGCGCGGCCGAAGCGCTGGGTTTGGCCGCACCCGCGGCCTTCACGTCCTCACCCTCGCCGGCGAGCACCGCGATCACGTCGTTGACGGGCACGTCCTGCGTGCCCTCGGGCACCAGGATCTTGGCGATCGTGCCCTCGTCGATGGCCTCGACCTCCATGGTGGCCTTGTCGGTCTCGATCTCGGCGATAACATCGCCTGACTTGACCTTGTCGCCTTCCTTCTTCAGCCACTTGGCGAGGTTGCCCTTCTCCATCGTCGGCGAAAGAGCAGGCATCAGGATGTTGATGGGCATGCTGACCTCACGAAGAATTTCTCAAAACGCCGCCTTCGAAAGTGAAGACGAACAGACCAGGTTTAGTTGCCGATATCGCCTTGCCACAGGCGTTCATTGGCAGGGACGGAACGCCAATTCTTCATCATGGTGATGGAGCGGTCGTCGGCAAGATCGATCCAGGGAATCCCGAACTTGTCGAGGATGTCCTTGGAGCCCTCGAAGGTGACGGATTCTCCGATCACCACGAGCTTGACCTTGAACAAAGCGAGCGCGCCGGCACACATCGAGCATGGCGACAGCGTGGTGTACATCACCGTGTCGTGGAACGAGATCGCGCCGGCCGCGCGCAGACAGCTCATCTCGCCGTGCAGGATCACGTTGTTCTCCTGGACGCGGTTGTTGTGGCCGCGGGCAATGATCTTGTTGTCGCGCGTCAGTACGGCGCCGATCGGCAGGCCGCCTTGCGCGATCGAGTCCTGCGCCTCGCGGATCGCTTCCAGCATGAAGTCGAAATGGTAGGCTTCGATGGCCATGCTCAGTGCCCCTTCCCGCGCGGCGTCGTGGTGCCGGTGTCCGTGGGACGCTCGATCTCGGCCTGGAACATCTCGAGGATCCGGTTCAGCGCGTCCTCCTCGGTGTATTCGCTCTCGCGCGCATAAGCGCGCGCGGCGTGGCGGGCGAGATCGACCAGCAGCAGGCCCCACATGTCGGGCTCCTCGAAAGCCCGCTGGAACGCCATCGACAGCCCGCCATCCAGCACGAACACGCGCAGGATCTCGACCGCATCATCGCGGGTCATGACGTCGGGCGGCAGTGGCTGCTCCTTCGGGCCCGCCATGGCCTACCTGTAGCAGACGGCTTTGGCGGCCTCGACGACCTCAGCCGCCGAGGGCAGCGCGAGCTTCTCCAGGTTCGCCGCATAGGGCATCGGAACGTCCTTGCCCGAGACGCGCGCAACCGGCGCATCCAGATAGTCGAAGGCGTTCTCCATGATGCGCGCGGCGATCTCGGCGCCGACACCGCTCTGGGCCCAGCCCTCTTCCACCGTGACGGCACGGCCGGTCTTCTTGACCGAGTTGATGATGGTCTCGGTGTCCATCGGACGCAGCGTGCGCAGGTCGATCACCTCGGCCTCGATGCCCTCCTTGGCGAGTTCGTCGGCAGCCTTCAACGCGTAGGTCATGCCGTTCGACCAGGAGATGATGCTGACGTGGCTGCCGGAGCGCGCGATGCGCGCCTTGCCGATCGGAATCACGAAATCGTCGAGCTTCGGCACTTCGCCGGTGTGGCCGTAGAGCACCTCGTTCTCGAGGAAGATCACCGGATTGGGATCGCGGATCGCAGCCTTGAGCAGGCCCTTGTAGTCGGCGGCCGAGAACGGCGCGACGACCTTGAGGCCCGGGACGTTCGAGTACCAGGCCGAGTAATCCTGGCTGTGCTGGGCGGCCACGCGCGCAGCCGCGCCGTTCGGGCCGCGGAACACGATCGAGCAGCCCATCTGGCCGCCGGACATGTAGAGCGTCTTGGCCGCGGAATTGATGATCTGGTCGATCGCCTGCATGGCGAAGTTGAAGGTCATGAACTCGACGATCGGCTTGAGCCCGGTCATGGCCGCGCCGACGCCGACGCCGGCAAAGCCGTGCTCGGTGATCGGGGTGTCGATGACGCGCCTGGCGCCGAACTCCTGGAGCAACCCTTGAGTCACCTTGTAGGCGCCCTGATATTCGGCAACCTCCTCGCCCATCACGAAGACGTCGGGGTCGCGGCGCATCTCCTCGGCCATGGCGTCGCGCAACGCTTCGCGGATGGTCTGGGTGATCATCTCGGTGCCGGCGGGCACTTCGGGATCGGGCTCGGCGACGGCATGCGGCGCAGGCGCGGCCTTCGGTGCGGGCGCTTCGGCCTTGGCAGCAGTGGCCGGCGCGGACTCTGCAGCCTTCGCGACCGGCGCAGGCGCCTTCGCAAGATCGGCCGCGCTCTCGCCATCGGCGAGAATGGTCGCGATCGGCGTGTTGACGGCAACGTCGGCGGTCCCTTCCGGAATCAGGATCTTGCCGAGCGTGCCCTCATCGGTCGCCTCGACCTCCATGGTGGCCTTGTCGGTCTCGATCTCGGCGATGACGTCGCCGGACTTGATCGTCTCACCTTCTTTTTTCAGCCATTTGGCGAGGTTGCCCTTTTCCATCGTGGGCGACAACGCGGGCATCAGCACTTGAATTGGCATATCGACTCCAAGGAAAGCTTGCGCGCGTTTCAGCGGTAGACGTCGGTCCAGAGCTCGGCGGCATCCGGCTCGGGATCATGCTGGGCAAAGTCGGCGGAGGCGTTGACGATGTCGCGCACCTCGGCGTCGATCGCCTTGAGGTCGGCCTCACTCACCTTCGCGGCCAACAGGCGGTTACGCACCTGTTCGATCGGGTCCTGGTCGTGACGAACCTTCTCGACCTCCTCGCGCGTGCGGTATTTGGCCGGGTCGGACATCGAATGGCCGCGATAGCGGTAGGTCTGCATCTCCAGGATGAAGGGGCCCTTGCCGGCGCGGCACCAGGCGGCAGCCTCATCGCCGGCGGCCTTGACGGCGCGGACATCCATGCCGTCGACCTGCTTGCCGGGGATGTTGAACGACACGCCGCGCTTGGAGAAATCCTGCTGCGCCGAAGCGCGCGAGACAGAGGTGCCCATGGCGTAGCGATTGTTCTCGATGACGTAGATCACCGGCAGCTTCCAGAGCTCCGCCATGTTGAAGCTCTCATAGACCTGGCCCTGGTTGGCCGCGCCGTCGCCGAAATAGGTGACGCTGACATTGCCATTGCTGCGGTAATTGTTGGCGAAGGCAAGACCGGTGCCGAGCGAGACCTGCGCGCCGACGATGCCGTGGCCGCCGTAGAAGTGCTTCTCCTTGCTGAACATGTGCATGGAGCCGCCCTTGCCCTTGGAATAGCCGCCGCGGCGTCCCGTGAGCTCGGCCATCACGCCGTTGGCCTCCATGCCGGTTGCGAGCATGTGACCGTGATCGCGATAGCCCGTGATGACCTGATCGCCCTCCTTCAGGGCCATCTGCATGCCGACCACCACGGCCTCCTGGCCGATATAGAGATGGCAGAAGCCGCCGATCGCACCCATGCCGTAGAGCTGGCCGGCCTTTTCCTCGAACCGCCGGATCAGGAGCATGTCGCGAAGCGCCTTCAGCTCCTGCTCCCTCGTGAATTCCGGGGGCGAACCGCCGTTGGTCTTGTCCTGCTCAGCGCTTGCGGCGGCTTTCTTGGGTGCGGCCATAGGAATTCCGGGTCAGAGAAATCTAGGTCCTCTCTAACCCAACTCAATCGCCCTTGGAAAGCACCGCAGCGACATCGCACGATTTTCATTATGCCGCACTGCAACGAGGCCGAAATTTTGCAAAACCTTTGGCGCGGATCAGGCAACATTAGCTCCGCGCCATTGAGAGCTCTGCACGCAGACGAGGCAGAGATATCGGACACGCATATCTCGGGGGCTGAATTGCGATGCGTGTCCGATTCGAAGCGCTGGGCTTACCAACCGAGCTCGCGCAGATACGCCGCACGGGCGGCAACGCCAGTGTGCGTGAAGTCGGTGAAGACCCCATCGACGCCGAGGCGGAAGAATTTGAGATATTCCTGGGCGGGATCGGTGTGATAGTCGGCTGCGAGATATTTCTTCTCGTTCCGGAACGTGAAGACGTGCACGAACAGGCCGAGCTTGTGCGCGTCGGCGATCAGGCTGGTCGCCTCCTGCGTCGAAGCGTCCGGCGCCGATCCCTTGTAGGGCGTGCCGTCGGCGTTGGCGGTCCTCCACAGCACGACCTTGAGTGGCACGATATAGGCCTTCCACGGGCCGATGCCGTCGGCATAGGTCTTGATCTCGGCTAGGCCCTCAGGGGTCAGCATCGAGTCATAGAGGCGCGCATCGCCCGCAACCGTCCAGTCGAACGGACGGGAATTGGTGATGTTGTTGAGCAGCACCTTGCCGGTCTTGAAGTCGATGCCGTTGCCGTCGATGAGCTGGACCTGCCGCGTCTGAAGGCCATGGCTGCGCATATATTTCAGGCTGCCCGGCTCGAAGCTCTGAACCAGGATGGGCGCGTCCCTGGTGTTGAGGTCGTTGTCCTTGATGATCTTGATCAGGGCATCTTCGAGCGGATGGCTGCCCGGCGCGCCGCAGCCGTTTGCGATCGCCTGGGCATTGTTCCAGGTCGGGTTCTTGGTTTCCGGATAGACCAGGATGAGACGGCCCGTCTCCTTGCTCTTCGCCTTGGCGATGTCGAGGATGTCCTGGAAGCTGATCACGGGGAATTTGCCGTTGAAGCTCTTGGGCCGCTCGTTGGCCGCGTCGTAGGTGGTCCCGCCGATCCATTGCTTCAGCTCGGCCATGGTGAAATCGGTGATCGACCAGTCGTTGGTGTGATCTTCACCGTCGACGATCAATGATTTCAGCACCGATTTGGGATCGGCCGGATCTGTGAGGTCGACGAGGTAGTCAGCGGGCGTGCCTGCGGCGGCCGGTGCCTTGACGCGCACGCCGGGCACGGTGCGTTTACGCGCCGCAACCGCCGGATTGGTCTTTGCGACGTCGGCAATGTTGGTGTTGTCGGCCAGCCAGGGATTGTGACGCGCAACCAGAACGCAATCCTTGGTGAGGTGCAGATCCTCTTCCAGCGCGTCGGTTCCGAGCGCCGCGGCAAGCTCATAGGATGCCTCGGTCTCTTCGGGCACCAGGCCCGGCACGCCGCGATGTCCGAGGATCAGCGGCGCCTTGCCGTCGAGGGTGAGGAACGGCTTGGCACGGGATGGTACACCTTGCGCGAAGGCAATAGACGGCGCGAGCAAGCCGAGGCCAGCGACGCCGAGCAGCATCGCTCCGATACGCATCTTCCGCAGTGAACGATTGTCCGTCATGGTCGGCCTCCATCTCTCGCGCAACATCGCTTCGCACCGACAGCCGAACAAACGCGGCCCAGGGCGCCCGTGTTTGTCTCAATTCTCTGACAGGCCGATGACGTCGGGCGCGTCGAAAACGAGCTCTTGCGAAAATGCGCGGGGAAACGCGCCGACCATCCGGTCGGCGTCATCGTCACGCTGAAGTCGCGGCGATCAGTTCTGCGGGATCATCCGAACGAGATCGTGCGGATTGACATAGTCGAGCTGGAATCGGGCCCGCTCGTCCAGCATGTCGGGGTCGATCTTCTCGGTGCGGAGCAGCGAGACGCGTTGCTCGCTGCGGAGGCGCTCACGCTTGAGCTGCGCCAGCTCGCTGGTCAGCGCGATGATCTCCTGGTCGAGCTCCTGGCGCGCGTTGAGGCCGTATTTGCCGGTGTAAGCATTGACGCCGAAATAGCCGACGATCGCGGCCGCCATCGCATAGAGGGCAAGACCGGTCAGGATCGATTTGAGGCGGGCGCGGGAGACCATGATTGCAAGATGGGCCAGCTTGGTTAAGGGAGTGCTAAAGTCCCTTCGCCCGACCTCGCTCTGATGCCTGCCCCGTCGTCATGCCCGGCCTTGTGCCGGGCATCCACGTTCTTCATCGCCGTAAGCAAAGACGTGGATGGCCGGGACAAGCCCGGCCATGACGGAGAGCGCGTCATCTTCTCGGAAGCCGACGATCTCAGCCGTGGTGCTTCGCAACGTGCGCGGCGAAGGCGTCGATATAGGCCTGGAGCACGGGCTTGAGCGACTCCTTCGTCAGATTACCCTCCGCATCGAAGGCGTCGCCAACGGCGTTCAGATAGGCCTCGGGCTGCTGCATGATCGGGCCGGAGATGCCGGGCAGGATGTTCTGCAGCGTCTTGGCGGCGCTGACCCCACCGAGCGGGCCCGGCGAGTTCGAGATGATGCCGACCGGCTTGCCGTTGAACGAGCTCTTGCCATAGGGGCGCGAGGCGACGTCGATGGCGTTCTTGAGCACACCCGGGATGGCGCGGTTGTACTCGGGGGTGACGAAGATGACGCCGTCGGACTTCTGCAGCTTCTCGCGGAAGGCCAGCCAGTCGGCGGGCGGCGCACCCTCGAGGTCCTGGTTGAAGAAGGAGATGCCCGCGGGCGTGATGACCTCGAGCTTGAGAGAGGCAGGCGCGAGCTTTGCGAGCGCGCCTGCGATCTTCAGCGAGAAGCTGTCCTTGCGCAGGCTGCCGGCGATCACGACGATGTTGTAGGCCATGGTTTGTCCTTGAAACCTTGAGGGAAGTGCCGGCGGCACTTAAGCGATCCGGACCGATGGATGCAAGTGCATGAACCGGTCCGGTTTGGAAACGCTGAGTTTCGCGAAAGCAGATGGTCGCCCGAAACATCGGGCCGCCAAACGGCGGCCCGATGTTTCGCGCGCAGATCACGATCATTTATTCGGATTGATGAGGAATTTTTCGCCGGTGGCGCGTTTGGCGTACACCGCGATGTTGGCGGGATCGAGCGCCTCCTGCAGCGACACCACCTTGGTGTAGTGGCTGGCGAAGGTCGTCTTCAATTCGTTCACGACGCGCTGACGCAACCGTCCGATGTCGGCCGGTCCGATCTTCTGCAAGAACGGGGTCAGCAGCCAGCCGCCGACACCCCAGGCCATGCCGAAGCCGCGCGGCAGCTCGATCGGACGGATATCGAGCGCGCCGTAGACGTAGACCTGCTTGTGCACGCTGGAGCCGTAGCGGCTGTATTCCTTCGCGGTCTTGTTGATCGCGATTTCCATGCAGTTGAGAATGTCGCCCGCGAGCTTGCCACCGCCGATCGCGTCGAAGGCGATGGTGGCGCCGGTCTCGACCAGCGCATTGGTGAGATCGTCGAGGAAGCTCGGCTTGCTGGAATCGACGATATGCCTGGCGCCGATCTTCTTGAGGATGTCGGCCTGCTCCTGGCTACGCACGATGTTGACGAGCGGGATGCCGTCCTTGATGCAGATCTTGTTCAGCATCTGGCCGAGATTGGAGGCGGCCGCCGTATGCACCAGCGCCTTGTGGCCTTCGCGCCGCATCGTCTCGGTCATGCCGAGCGCCGTGAGCGGATTGACGAACCAGGACGCGCCCTCCGCCGCTGTCGTGCCCTCGGGCAGCGGCTGGCAGTCCCGCGCCTTCAAGGTGCGGTACTGCGCGTACATGGCGCCGCCGATCATCGCGACCGTCTTGCCCATCAGCGCCTTCGCAGCATCCGACGAACCGGTCTTGATCACGACGCCTGCGCCCTCATTGCCAACCGGCAGGGACTGATCGAGCCGCGCGCCCATCGCGCGCATCGCACCGTCAGGAACCTTCGCGGTGATGATTGGCGCCTCTTTCGTGCCTGATGCCTTGGCCGTGCTCATGTCGGCCGCGCCGACCAGAAGCCCGAGGTCGGACGGGTTGATCGGTGCCGCCTCGATGCGGACGACGACCTCGTCGTCCGCGGGCTCGGGGGTCGGAACGTCGACCAGCGAGATTTCCAGCTCACCGCTCGCCTTGATCAGCGAACGCAGTTGCAGTCCGGTCTTGCCGTCGCTCATGTCGATCCTCCCCTGTGCTAGTTGTTCGCGCCTTCGCGCGATGACGCCAGGTTATGCCAGCGCTTTCAGTGCCGCCTTGCCGCCGTACAGCGCCTGCTTGCCGAGCTGCTGCTCGATGCGGAGCAGCTGGTTGTATTTGGCGGTGCGATCGGAACGTGCAAGAGAGCCGGTCTTGATTTGACCGCAGTTCGTGGCGACCGCCAGGTCGGCGATGGTGGAATCCTCGGTCTCGCCGGAGCGGTGCGACATGACGGAGGTGTAGCCGGCCTTGTGCGCCATCTCGACGGCGGCGAGCGTCTCGGTCAGCGTGCCGATCTGGTTGACCTTGATCAGGATCGAGTTGGCACGGCCGGCCTTGATGCCCTCGGCAAGGCGCTTGACGTTGGTGACGAAGAGATCGTCGCCGACCAGCTGGCACTTGTTGCCGATCAGGTCGGTCAGCTCCTTCCAGCCGTCCATGTCGTCTTCCGACATGCCGTCCTCGATGGTGACGATCGGATAGCGGCCGACAAGATCGGCAAGGTACTTGGCCTGCTCGGAGATCGAGCGGGTCTTGCCCTCGCCTTCATAGACGTACTTGCCGTCCTTGAAGAACTCGGTCGAAGCGCAGTCGAGGCCGATCACGATATCGGAGCCCGCCTTGTAGCCGGCCTTGCCGATCGCGTTCATGACGAATTCGAGCGCAGCGTCCGCCGATGGCAGGTTCGGCGCGAAGCCGCCTTCATCGCCGACATTGGTGTTGTGGCCGGCCTTCTTCAGCTCCGACTTCAGCGTGTGGAACACTTCCGCACCATAGCGCAGGCCTTCGGCGAACGAGGATGCGCCGACCGGGAGAATCATGAACTCCTGGAAGTCGATCGGATTGTCGGCATGCACGCCGCCATTGATGATGTTCATCATCGGCACCGGCAGGAGGCGCGCCGAGGTGCCGCCGACGTAACGATAGAGCGGCATGTCGAGCGAGTTCGCGGCCGCCTTGGCGCAGGCCAGCGAAACGCCGAGGATGGCGTTGGCCCCCAACCGGCTCTTGTTCGGCGTGCCGTCGAGATCGATCATGATCTGGTCGATCTGGGCCTGCTGTTCGACATCGAGACCGCTGAGCGCCTCGAAGATCTCGCCGTTGACGGCGCCGACCGCCTTGGTCACGCCCTTGCCGAGATAGCGGGCCTTGTCGCCATCGCGCAGCTCGACCGCCTCATGAGCGCCGGTGGAGGCGCCTGACGGCACCGCAGCGCGTCCGAGCGCGCCATCCTCCAGCACGACGTCGACCTCGACGGTGGGATTACCGCGGCTATCGAGGATTTCGCGTCCGATGATGTCGATGATGGCGGTCATGAGGGCCTCTTTTCGGGGAACAAAGGGGGCGGTTCGCGGGTGCTTCTACCGCAATGCATCGAAGCGGAAAAGGCCGGGTGACGGCCGCGCTGCGATTGGCTAAGAGGGCCGCATGTCGAAAAAGCCCAGCCAATCGAAGACCTCACCCAGCCTTCAGCTCGGCCGTGCCGTGGAATGGCCCGATGCGCCGGAGAAGGCAAAGCTCGATCGCGTCCCGAATCCGCAAGCCGGAACCGATTATCTGGTCCGTTTCACCGTACCCGAGTTTACCTCGCTCTGCCCGGTGACCGGCCAGCCCGACTTTGCCCATCTGATGATCGATTACGCACCCGGCCGGTGGCTGCTGGAATCGAAATCGCTCAAACTCTACATCGCGAGCTTCCGTAACCACGGCGCCTTCCACGAGGATTGCACCGTGATGATCGGCAAGCGCATCGCCGCCGAGATCAAGCCGAAATGGCTGCGCATCGGCGGCTACTGGTATCCGCGCGGCGGCATCCCGATCGACGTGTTCTGGCAGACCGGCCGCGTGCCGAGGGGCCTGTGGGTCCCCGAGCAGGGCGTCGCGCCGTATCGCGGGCGGGGATAGCTGTCGAGTTGTGACGACGGTTCGGTGGACGCGGTCAACCGCGCTCAGCGGTTCGCGCGTACCGTTGACGTCTGCGGCGCGAGATCGAGTCGCGAATTCCGAAGCCGGCGCCGAAGCCAAAGGCGAAAGTTGCAAGCAGTATCAGCAATCCAGCCATTGTATCCCCCAGCGCGAACGGTAGGTCGAACTGGGAGACATCCGCAAGATCAGTAGGACTACGAAGAGAGTCGGACTGGGCTTAACGTTATCGGCAAATCCTCGATTTTTCTCCCGCTCGGGAAGCACGCAAATCTCGGTGCAACCGCAGCGGCTCCGGACGCGGCGTGAGGCTCGGCTACGCCACTTCCCTCACCCGGATGATGAAGCTGTCCACCTCGCCCGTCAGCGAAGTCGACTGGCTCGACAGGTCGGCGGCGGCTTTCAACACGCCGGTGGCGGCGCGGCCGGTCTCGTTGGCCGCCGACGAGACGGTTGCGATGTTGCGGGTCACGGTCGAGGTCGCTTCCGCCGTGTGCTGCACGGTGTTGGCGATCTCGGCCGTTGCCTTGTTCTGCTCTTCGATCGCGGCGGCGATGACGCGGTTGATGCTCGAGACTTCCTCGATGGTCTTGACGATGCCGTCGATGGCGGAGACCGCCTTTTGTGTCGCCCCCTGGATCTCGGTGATCTGGGCGCTGATCTCCTCGGTCGCCTTCGCCGTCTGCGACGCCAGGTTCTTGACCTCGCTGGCCACGACCGCAAAGCCGCGTCCGGATTCGCCGGCGCGCGCGGCCTCGATGGTCGCGTTCAGGGCCAAGAGATTGGTCTGGCCCGCGATCGAGGTGATGAGGCCGATGACCTCGCCGATGCGGTCGGCGCCGTCGGCGAGCGCGCGCATGGTGCTGTCGGTCTCCTTGACGGTGACGACAGCATGCTCGGTGGCGCGGCTCGCCTGCTCGACCTGGCGATTTATCTCGCGGATCGAGGCATTGAGCTCCTCGGCCGCGGCCGCGACGGTCTGCACACCGCCGCCGACCTGGTCGGCCAGCGTCGAGGCCGAGCCGGCCTGGGCCTGGGCTTCCGCTGCCGTGCTCGACATCGATCGCGCCGTTGTCTCCAGCTCGCCCGAGGCGCTCGACAATGTCTGCACCATCTGGCCGATCCGGCTTTCGAACTGGCGCACGAGACCGGCGAGCTCGCTCGCGCGCTTCTCCTTCTCGGCGCGCTCGGCGGCCTGGTCGCCCGAGAGACGCTCGGCCTTGATCATGGCGTCCTTGAACACCTGCAGCGCCGACGCCATGCGGCCGATTTCGTCGTTGCGGTCGAGGCCCGGCACGTCGCTGGCGAAATCATGATCGGCAAAGCGCGTCATCACGCCGGTGATCGCGGTCAGCGGACGGGTGACGCGGTTGCGCATCAGCAGCAGCCCGCCGATCATCAGTGCCAGCGAGGCCGGCATCAGGAGGCCGAACAGGATCAGGCTGAAACGGGCGCGCGAAGCGCCCTCCTCGGCCCGCGCAATCATGTCGGCGAGCGCGGTCTGCGTGACGATGACAACGTTGTTGGCGCCGACCAGCTGGCGATCGCGGTAGTCGATGCCGACGACGCCGGCGGGCTCACCCGCAAGCAGCTTGGTCGCAATCGCATTGCGCTCGTCGCTGAGTGCGCCGGAGATTTCGGGCTCGGCGGTCCGGATCGCCTGCAACAGCTGGGGCGAAGCCACGCTCGGGCTGAGGTCGCGCACCACCAGCCAGGCCTGCTGGATGCGGCCGCGCAGATCGGCGAAGGCGACGCCGTCGGCAGCGGTCCAGGTCTTGTTGGCCAGGATCGAGGAGAACTGGACGAGGATGGTCTGGCCGACATTGGCACGGGCCTGCCAGGAAGCCTGCTTGGCAATCAGGAGGCGATCGACCACGGGATCGATCAACGTCATCGAATTGTCGACATGGGCGGTGACGTCGCCGATCGCATCCATGAAGGCATCGCTGACCTTGGCCCAGGCCGGGGTCAGACTGGGGTCGCGTGCGGCCTTGTCCTGCTTCAGGGCAGTGATCGCACGCGGCCGCAGCTCCTCGAGCTGGGCCCAGATGCCGCGGAGCTTGTCGAGCTTCTCGGCAAGACCGGACGCATCGACGGAGGCGAGGCTCTGCAAGGCCTGCGCATAGTTCTTCTGCACGGTCACGCGCTGCTCGGCGAGGCTGCTCATGACGCTGTCGGGCGCGGGCGCGGCGGAGGCGAGATAGCTCAGCGTGTCGCCGCGCTCCAGGCGGAAGATCACCAGCGTGTTGGTCAGGTCGCGGCTGGCGATGGTGAGCGAGACGATGCGGTTGCTGTCTGAATAGCGCGTCACCGCGAGCTTCAGGGCATAGGCGCAGATGATGACAAGGATGAGACCGAGAGATCCAACCACCGCCCCGAGAATGCGGGCGACCGAACGCTGTTTTTGCATCGCCGAGCAGATTACCGGTCATGGAACCCGCCAGCGTGCGCCCGATCGCCACCTGTCGCTTCGCCGGCGCCACGAGATCGGCCGTCAAGCCGAGCGCGACCGGGAACACGCCGCCCGAGGCGATGCCGGCGAGCATGCGGCTCGCGAACAGGCCCGAGAAAGAGGTGGAGAGCGCGCCGAGAATGCAGGCAACGCCGAGCAGCGCCAGGCACAGCGTCATCAACCGCGCCTTGCCGAACAGATCGGCTGCCGCGCCGACGATCGGCTGAATCAGCGCGTAGATGAGCGCATAGCCGGCCGCAATGCTCGCGGCCGTCGTGATGCTGATCGAAAACTCCTCGGCGACATGCGGCAGCACCGGATCGAGCGCGCGCGTCGACAACGCGGCGGAGAAGCTGGCGAGCGCGATGATGTTGATCGCCGGCGGAAACTTCTGGTCGTACGGCGGCCTGGCGACGGGCTCGTGCATCAGTGGGCGCGGCCCTTGGTCACCGCGTCGAATGCCATCAACGTGCGGATCAGCCCTTCGAACTCCCGCAGCGGCACCATATTGGGCCCGTCCGAGGGCGCGCGATCAGGATCGGGATGGGTCTCGATGAACACACCTGCGACCCCGACCGCCACGGCCGCGCGGGCCAGCACCGGCACGAATTCGCGCTCGCCGCCGGAGGACGCGCCCTTCCCGCCCGGCTGCTGCACCGAATGCGTGGCGTCGAAAATCACGGGGGCGCCGGTCGTGCGCGCCATGATCGGCAGCGCGCGCATGTCAGACACCAGCGTGTTGTAACCGAAGGAGGCGCCGCGCTCTGTAACGAGCACGTTGGGATTGCCCGCGCTGGTGATCTTGCTCACGACATTGGTCATGTCCCAGGGCGCGAGGAACTGCCCCTTCTTGACGTTGATGACCTTGCCGGTTGCAGCCGCAGCCAGCAGCAGATCGGTCTGCCGGCACAGGAAAGCGGGGATCTGCAGGACGTCCACGGCTTGCGCCGCCTCGGCGCATTGGGCGGCATCGTGCACGTCGGTCAGTACCGGAACGCCAAGTGAGGAACGGATCTCGGCGAAGACCGGCAGCGACTGCGCAAGGCCAAGCCCGCGCGCGGCGGACGCGCTGGTGCGGTTCGCCTTGTCAAAGGAGGTCTTGTAGACGAGGCCGATCTTGAGCCGCGCCGCGATCTCCTTCAGCGCGGAGGCCACTTCCAGCGCATGCTGGCGGCTTTCGAGCTGGCATGGCCCGGCGATGATCGAGATCGGCAGATCATTGCCGAATTTCACCGACCCCACGGTCACGACCGGTGCTGCAGAATGGCTGACGCTCAAGGCTCAAATCCCTATTTGGGCGCGACCATAGCGGCCGAACGGGTGGGATCAACCCCATTCGGCCCGGCCTGTCAGAATATCAGGGTTGCGCCGAAGCGCGCTGCCCTGAAGGACCGCTACTTGACCGACGAGAATGCGGTCGGGGCCAGAATCTGGCTCACAATGTTGGCGACGATCTGGCCATCGGCCTCGGTCTTCGCACGCGCCTCCAGCCAGTCCGGATCGGTCGCGAAGGCGCCCCACTTCTTCTCGCGCTCGGCCAGCGACTCCCAAGCCAGGAAGTAGGTCAGCTCCTGGTTGGATTCACCGATCACCGTCGTGAAGAACCCGGCCTGCTTGATGCCGTGCTTTTCCCAGATCTTCAGCGTGATGGTCTCGAACCGTTTCAGCAGCGCCGGCAGGCGGCCGGGCACGCAGCGATAGACGCGCATTTCGTAGATCATTGTTGTTTTCCCTCTGAACAGATGCGGCGGGACGTTATAGCGAGCGTACGAAAGGCTGTCTTGAGGAGTGCCAACATGGCACCCTTGCCTGTCCGATTGAGAGTGTTTGCACGCGCTTCAAGTCGTCCGTCCCCCGCCACGCTCGACAATTGCCCGGCGCGACGCCATCGTCTATACAACCTGCGAGCGGCAGAGGTGGCGAATGTTTCTTTTGAGGTTAGTGCGCGCGGGCGTTTTGCTGGCGACCGTGCTTGGATCTCAGCAGGTTTTGACCGGACAGGTCCTGGCCCAGCAAGCAGCGGCCCCGCAAGGTCCGGACTCCAAGCTCAAGGAGGTCCAACTCGACAAGACTGCATTCACCCTTGCCGATCCCGTGCCGGCGTGGGTCGACCAGCTGCCGCTGCCGCAGACGACCTCCCCGCTGCCGGTCGTGGTTCGCCTTGCCGATACGCAATACCAGCTGGCCCGGATGCAGCAGATGTATGTGCGGCGCGCGACGCTGATCAATGATGCCGGCGCTCTCACCGCGGCGGGCCGGTTCTCGATCCCCTTCGCGCCCGAATACGAACGGGTCCAGCTTCATTCGATCCGCATTTATCGCGGAGCCGAGCAGTTCGATCGCACCTTGACATCCAATGTTCGCTTCCTTCAGCGCGAGCAGGATCTCGAGCGCGGCGTGTACAGTGGCCGCGTGACCGCCTCGATCCTGATCGATGACGTGCGCGTCGGCGATACGATCGACATCGCTTACACGATGTCAGGCCAGAATCCGGTGTTCGCCGGCAAGGCCTTCGGGCTGGCGCCGTGGGATCAAGGCCTACCGACCGCGCATCGGCGCGTCGTGCTGAACTATCCGATCAACCGGCCGATCGTCTGGCGCGCGGTCGGAGACCGTGCCCTGCCCCACATCACTCCCACGGAAGCGGTCCGCGACGGTATCAGACGCGTCACGTTCGACGAGCAGCCGCTTCCCGCAATGGCCATGGAAAACATGACCGCGCCGGAGTTCTTCGGAGTGCGCTTCGTGCAGTTCTCCGAATTTTCCCGCTGGAGCGACGTCGCGGACTGGGCCAGCAATCTGTTCGCCGCCACTCCCCCGCGCGACGGCGAGTTCCGTGACCTCGTGAAACGGATCAAGGCACTGCCGTCAGCGCAGGCCCGCGTCGTGGCGGCGCTAGAATTCACCCAGTCGCAGGTCCGCTACTTTTCGGTCTCGCTCGGCGAGAGCTCGCACCGTCCGGCATCGCCGGATGAGGTGCTCCGGCGCCGATATGGCGACTGTAAGGACAAGTCGCTGCTGCTGATCACCCTGCTCCGCGAGCTCGGCATCGAGAGCAGGCCGGTGCTGCTGCAATTGGGACGGCACGGCGGCCTCGAGAAGACACTACCCAGTCCACAGTTCTTCGACCATGCAATCGTGGAGGCCATGGTCGATGGCAAATTCTATTTCCTCGATCCGACACGGCTCGCACAACATGGCAAGCTCGATCGGATGGGTCAGGCGCACGAAGGCACCCAAGTGTTGGTCGTCGCGCCCGAAACCAGCGCCGTGTCGCAAGTTCCGGTCGCCGCCGAAGATGTCGTCGGCGACGAACTCATCGAGCGCGCCTCGCTTGCGCATTTTGGCGAGGAAGGGCAGTTGGAAGTGAAGCGCGTCTGGCACGGCGTCGCGGCCGAGGCCCTTCGGATCAGCTACGAACGGATGTCGCGCGAAGAGATCATCAAGGTCATCGCCGATGGCATGGAGCGTCGCTATCCCGGCGCCACAATAATCGGCACTCCGGAGCTTCATGACGACACTGTCAACAACGAGTTCTCGATCGCGGCCAGCTACAAGATACCGAAGCTCGCCAACGAGGTGGACGGCAATTGGGTGGTCGCCTTTGCTGCGGACAGTCTGCAGGGCGCCTTGACCAGCTCCGTGTCTGCGAACCGCGTGACGCCGCTGCGGATCCTGAAATTTCCCTTTCACGCGAAGTACAGTTTCGAGGTCACATTTCCGGAGCAGGTCAGCGGCAGCATCGACCCGCGCGCGCCGACCATCAGCAACAAATATTTCAGCGCTGGCATCACCGAATCCTTTCGCGGCAACGTCGCGCGGAAGGCCGCAGATCTGAAGACGCTGCAGACTGCGGTTGATCCTGAAGACTATCCTGGCTATGCTGAGGATCTCCGTGCACTGAACAAAGCGATCGGTGGCGCCTTTTTTGTCAGCAAGGCCTTGGTCAATGCCGCTGGCGCCGCAAAATCCGATCTGACGCATCGCCTACAGGACCAGCGGCTCGAACTCATCAAGAAAGTAACCGAGACAATTGGCGGCGGAAAGATCGCCGGCGCCGATCTCGCAACCGCCTATTGCTTCCGCGCCACCGCGCAGGCCGACCTCGGCCGGACCGAGGAAGCCACCCAGGATGCCAACAGCGCGGTGCGGCTCGCGCCGAATACGTCGCCCCCGTTGTCGTGCCGCGGCGACATCTACTTCCGAGGCGGACAGTTCGAGAAGAGCCAGACCGACTACTCCAACGCGATTGCGCTCGGCGGTGGCTCCGACGGCTTGGCGTATCGCGCGCGTGGAGTTGCCCGCTTGTTTGCCGGTCGAACCGAGGATGCCAATGCCGACTTCGCCAAGGCGAGCGAACTGGGCGACAAGGAGACCAGGCTGTTCAGCCAGCTATGGCTGGTAGCGACCAGCGGGCGTCTCGGCAAGCCGATTCCGGCCGAGATCATCAAGCGCGCGGCGTCGGAGGCTCGCGGCGACTGGCCGCGAGCCGCACTGGCGATGATGACCGGCGCCTTGTCTCCGGAAGAGATGTTCAAATCGCTGGATAGCAAGGAAGGCGACGAACGCGCGATGGCGCTCACCGAAGCCAACTTCTATCTCGGCCAGCATTATCTAGTCACCGGCGAGATCAGGAAAGCGCAGGCCGCCTTCGAGAAGGCCCGCGAGTTCGGCGTGATTGACTACGTCGAGTATATCGCCGCCAAACTCGAACTCGAGCGCCTGGCAGCGCAGGGCGAAGCCACGTCAGCCAAGCCGGCTCCTGCGGCCCACTAGACCGCCGCCGAAAGCCGATCGTCGAAGACCGAGCCTACACCAGCCGGCTCTGCACCATCGCCGCCTGGATGAACGAAGCAAACAGCGGGTGCGGCTCGAAGGGTCGCGATTTCAGCTCGGGGTGGAACTGGACGCCGATGAACCAGGGGTGATCCTCGTACTCGACGATCTCAGGCAGCACGCCGTCCGGCGACAGGCCGGAGAACTTCAGGCCGTGCTGCTCGAGGCGATCCTTGTAGGCGGTGTTGACCTCGTAGCGATGACGATGTCGCTCGGAAATCTCGGTCGCGCCGCCATAGACCTGCGAGACGCGGCTGCCGCGGTTGAGCGCGGCGGGGTATGCGCCGAGGCGCATCGTGCCGCCGAGATCGCCCGCCTGGTTGCGCTTCTCGAGCTCGTTGCCGCGCAGCCATTCCGTCATCAGGCCGACAAGCGGCTCCTTGGTGGGACCGAACTCGGTCGAGTTGGCCTCCTCGATGCCGACGAGGTTTCGCGCGGCCTCGATGACGGCCATCTGCATGCCGAAGCAGATGCCGAAATACGGCACGTCGCGCTCGCGCGCGAACTGCGCCGCCTTGATCTTGCCTTCCGCGCCGCGCTGGCCGAAGCCGCCGGGCACCAGGATGCCATTGACATGCTCGAGGAACGGCGCCGGATCTTCCTTCTCGAAGATCTCGCTCTCGATCCAGTCGAGATTGACCTTCACCTTGTTGGCGATGCCGCCATGCGACAGCGCCTCGATCAGCGACTTGTACGCATCCTTCATGCCGGTGTACTTGCCGACGATGGCGATGGTGACGTTGCCTTCGGGGTTGCGAACGCGCTCGTTGATCTTCTGCCAGCTATGCAGCGCCGGCGGAATCCGCGAGGCGATGCCGAACGCGGCGAGCACTTCGTCGTCGAGACCGGCGTCGTGGTAGGCCTCGGGGACGGCGTAGATGTTGTCGACGTCGCGCGCTTCGATCACGGCGCTTTCGCGCACGTTGCAGAACAGGCCGAGCTTGCGCCGCTCCTCCTTCGGGATCTCGCGATCGGTGCGGCAGAGCAGGATGTCCGGCTGGATGCCGATCGAGCGCAGCTCCTTCACCGAATGCTGCGTCGGTTTCGTCTTCAATTCGCCCGCGCTCGGAATGTAGGGCAGCAGCGTCAGATGGATGTAGACGGCGTGATCGCGCGGCAGCTCGTTCTTGAGCTGGCGGATCGCCTCGAAGAACGGCAGGCCCTCGATATCGCCGACGGTGCCGCCGATCTCGACCAGCACGAAGTCGTAATCGTCGTTGCCCGACAGCACGAACTCCTTGATGGCGTTCGTGACATGCGGCACCACCTGAATGGTCGCGCCGAGATAATCGCCGCGGCGTTCCTTCGAGATGATGTCCTGGTAGATGCGTCCCGTCGTGATGTTGTCCTGCTTGGTCGCAGGACGGCCGGTGAAGCGCTCGTAGTGACCGAGATCGAGATCGGTCTCCGCGCCGTCATCGGTCACGAACACTTCGCCGTGCTGGTACGGCGACATCGTTCCGGGATCGAGGTTGAGATATGGGTCGAGCTTGCGGAGGCGGACCTTGTAGCCCCGGGCCTGCAGCAGGGCACCGAGTGCCGCTGAAGCCAGACCCTTGCCGAGCGAGGAAACCACGCCGCCGGTGATGAATATGTACCGCGCCATGGGACTTAACCTCTAATCCCTCGAACTCGATTCGCCAAAGCGATTCGTATTCAGCCCCAAAGAATCTGTGGGCCTGTGGGTGAACCAGAACCAAGAGTGAAGACAAAGCCTTGATGGGGATTGTTGATGCAGGACGGTAGCCGTCGTCCTGCATGGCCCCCCCGCTTTATTGCGAGCGAGGCACCTGCGGGCCGGTCGGCGCTGCCGGAGCCTGCTGCTGCTCGTCCGCCTTCTTCAGCGTGTCCAGAATACCGCCCGATGTCGGCGCGGTGATCGGGTTTGCGCTGCCGGCGGGCTGGGTCTGCGACGCGGGCTGGCCGATGATCGACGTCGGCGCACGGTTGTAACCGGCGTACCAGGACAGGAACAGGCTGGTCAGGAAGAAGCCCGCCGCCAGGACCGCGGTGGTCCGCGACAAGAGATTCGCTGTGCCGCGGCTCGACATGAAGCCCGCGCCTCCGCCCATGCCGAGGCCGCCGCCTTCCGACTTCTGGAGCAGCACGGCGCCGATCATGACGGCGACGATCATGAGATGGATGACGATGACAACGGTCTGCATGCTATCCTTCCGTCACAAGCGGGCGGCGCCTGACGGCGGCCGCTTGCGCTTCGCGGGTTTTCCTGAAGTTGCGCGGTGTTACACGATCAGAAGGGGCATTGCCACCCCCGATCAGCCGCCTCCCGGGGTTTACCCCTAGCCAGGGGCAGCCCTTTAGTTAGGGCAACCCTGCGCGATCGCAAGGAAATCGGCCGCTTTCAGGCTGGCACCGCCCACCAGCGCGCCGTTGACGTTCTTCACCGCCATCAGCTCGGCGGCGTTCGACGGCTTGACCGAGCCGCCGTACAGGATCCGCATCTTGGCCCCATCCGCCTTGAACCGGGAGGTCAAAAGCTCCCGGATAAAGCCATGAATCTGCTCGACATCCTTGGCTGTGGGGGTCAGGCCGGTGCCGATCGCCCAGACCGGCTCATAAGCCACGACCAGATTGGCGGCCGTGGAGCCGTCCGGCAGCGAGCCGTCGAGCTGGCCGCGCACCACATCCAGGGTCTGGCCGGCGTCGCGCTGGGCTTGCGTCTCGCCAATGCAGACAATCGCGACCACCCCGGCTCGCCAGGCGGCTTCCGCCTTCTGTCGGATCAGCGCATCGCCCTCGCCGTGGTCGGCGCGGCGCTCGGAATGGCCGACGATGATCGCGCTCGCGCCCGCATCGGCCAGCATTTCGGCCGCGATATCGCCGGTATGGGCGCCCGAGGCCTTGGGGTGGCAATCCTGGGCTCCTACGGCCACCTTCTTGCCACGCGCCTTGTCGGCGAAAGCCGCGATCAGGGTCGCCGGCGGGCAGACCAGGAGGTCGGCCTTGCTGGCGACGTCTGCCGCGCCATTGAGCATGGCGTCGAATTCGGCGGCCCCAGCCTTCAGGCCGTTCATTTTCCAGTTGCCAGCGATCAGGTGGCGGATGGCATCGGTCATGTCAATGTCCAGCAAGATGAGGTTTATGCATGCGCTAGCAGAGGTCCTGCGGCAGTTCCAGAGACCGGGGGGGTTTTACGGCAGCTTCGAGCGCGCCCCGAGGCGAGGTTGCGGGGGGAAAGCCGCCACTTTATGATGGCATATCAATTTGGTGAGGCGCTTCTGCGGAATCTGCATTAAGACGCGCTCCCGTTCCCCTCCTTATCAAGACAAGTTGGACCAAATGCTTCGAGGAATGCGCAAGGCCTCATCAAACTGGGTCGGCAAGACCATCATGGCCGTCGTGATGGGCGTGTTGATCATCAGCTTCGGTATTTGGGGCATCGCCGACATTTTCCGCGGCTTCGGGCAGTCCACGGTGGCCAAGGTTGGCCACACCGAGATTTCGCTGAACGAGTTCCGCCAGATTTACACCGACCGTCTCCAGCAGATCGGCCGTCAGTTCGGCCGCCCGCTGACCCCCGACCAGGCACGCGCGTTCGGCCTTGACCGCCAGGTGCTGCAGCAGACCATTGCGGAAGCTGCCCTCGACGAGAACGCGCGCCAACTCGGGCTCGGCCAGTCTGACGAGCAGATCCGCCAGATCATCATGAACGATCCGAACTTCAAGAGCGTCGACGGCAAGTTCGATGCGAACCGCTTCCAGGGCCTGATCCGCAATTTCGGCTACACCGAGCAGCGCTACGTCGCCGAACAGCGCAAGGTGGCGCTGCGTCGCCAGATCACCGGCACGATCGGCGCCGGCCTCGAGCCTCCGAAAACCATGCTCGACGTCGCCACGCGCTTTCAGAACGAGCAGCGCGCGCTCGAGTTCGTCAGGCTCGACACGGCCCAGGCCGGCACCATCGAGGCTCCCTCGCCCGAGGCGCTCGCCGCTTATTTCGAGGATCACAAGGTCCAGTTCCGCGCGCCCGAATATCGCAAGATCGTCTTCGCCGTGATCTCGCCCGAGGAGATCGCCAAGTGGAGCGACGTTTCCGACACCGACGCCAAGAAGCTGTTCGATCAGCGCAAGGACCAGCTCTCGACACCGGAGCGGCGCCAGATCCATCAGATCGTGTTCCCGAACCTCGCCGAGGCGCAGGCCGCGCGCGAACGCCTGGTCGGCGGGCTCTCCTTCGAGGATCTCGGCAAGGAGCGCGGGCTAACCGCCGCCGACGTCGATCTCGGACTAAAAACCAAGTCCTCGCTCGAGCCTGCGCTCGGTGATGCCGCCTTCGCGCTGCCCGTTGGGGAAATCAGCCAGCCGATCCAGGGCGCCATCGGCGTTTCGATCGTCAAGGTCGACAAGATCGAGCCCGGCGTCGAGGCCGACTACGCAAAATTTGCAAGCGATGTGAAGCGCCAGATCGCGACCGAGCGCGCGCGCACCAAGGTCGGCGAGCTGCGCGACAAGATGGAGGACGAACGCGGTGCCGGCACCAGCGTCGCCGATGCCGCGCAGAAGCTCGGGCTCACCGCGGTGACCATCGATGCGGTCGATCGCTCCGGCCGCGCGCCGAACGGGCAGACTGTCGCCGACATCCCCCAGGGCCTCGACGTGGTCTCGCAGGCCTTCAACAGCGATGTCGGCGTCGACAACGACGCGATCTCGTTCAAGGGCGGCTACGTCTGGTACGATGTGCTCGCCATCACCCCGTCGCGCGATCGCAATCTCGACGAGGTCCGCGACCAGGTCGAGGCGCGCTGGCGCCAGGACCAGATCGCGTCCAGGCTGAAGGCCAAAGCGACCGAGATGGTGCAGAAGCTCGAACAGGGCGGCAAGCTCGCCGACGAAGCGGCTGCGATCAATGCCAAGGTCGAGACCGCCAGCGGTTTCAAGCGCGACGACTCCCCGGCCGGCGTGCCGGCGAACATCGTCGCGGCCGCCTTCCGTACCGCCAAGGACGGCGTCGGACAGGCGCCCGTGACCGGCGGTAGCGAAGTCATCGTCTACCGCGTCACCGACATCGTCGATCCCCCGGTCGATGCCGCCTCCGACGCCGCCAAGAAGCTGAAAGAGACCGCGAGCCGCTCGCTGACCGACGAGCAGGTCGCCTCCTACGTCACCAAGCTCGAAGCCGACATCGGAACCACCATTAATCAGGCCGCCTTCGCGCAAGTGACCGGCGCGAACCAGTGAGTCGAAAGCACGCGATGGACGACCTGAAATCGATCATTGGAAAAGTGGCGACCGGCGCCAGCCTGTCGCGTGACGAAGCCGCATCCGCGTTCGACGCGGTGATGTCCGGCGAGGCCACGCCTTCGCAGATGGGTGGCCTGTTGATGGCGCTCAGGGTCCGGGGCGAGACCGTGGACGAGATTACCGGCGCGGTCACGGCGATGCGCTCGAAGATGCTCACGGTCGAGGCGCCTGCGGACGCCGTCGACATCGTCGGCACCGGCGGCGACGGCTCCGGCTCGGTCAACGTCTCGACCTGCGCCTCGTTCATCGTCTCGGGCACCGGGCTGCCCGTCGCCAAGCACGGCAACCGCGCCCTGTCGTCGCGTTCGGGCGCCGCGGACGTGCTGGCCTCGCTCGGCGTCAAGATCGATCTCAAGCCCGAGCAGGTCGGACGCTGCGTGCGCGAATGCGGCATCGGCTTCATGTTCGCACCGGCCCATCATCCGGCCATGAAGAACGTCGGCCCGACCCGGGTCGAGCTCGCCACTCGCACGATCTTCAACCTGCTCGGCCCCTTGTCCAACCCGGCCGGTGTGAAGCGGCAGATGGTCGGCGTGTTCTCCCGGCAATGGGTGCAGCCGCTGGCGCAGGTGCTGAAGAACCTCGGCTCGGAATCTGCCTGGGTGGTGCACGGCTCCGATGGCCTCGACGAGATCACCCTCACCGGCCCGACCTTCGTGTCCGCGCTCCACAACGGCGAGATCAGGAATTTCGAGGTGACTCCCGAGGAGGCCGGCCTGTCGCGCTGTGAACCCGGCGCGCTCAAGGGCGGCGATGCCGATGCCAATGCGATCGCGCTGCAAGGCGTGCTCGACGGCAGGCCGAGCCCCTATCGCGACGTCGCGCTGATGAACGCCGCGGCGGCCCTGGTCGTCGCCGGGCGCGCCAAGGACCTGAAGGAAGGCGTCGCGATCGGCGCAAAGTCGCTCGACAGCGGCGCCGCGAGCGCGCGGCTGAAGCATCTGATCGCGGTCTCCAACAGCTGAGCCTGTCATGTCCGACATCCTGACCAAGATCGAGGCCTACAAGCGCGAGGAGATCGCGGCGGCCAAGCGCGCGCAGCCGCTCTCGGCGGTCGAGGCGAAGGCCAGGGCGCAAGCCGCGCCACGCGGCTTCGTCCGCGCAATCCGGGCCAAGCACGCCAATGGCGACTACGCGTTGATCGCCGAGGTGAAGAAGGCCTCGCCGTCGAAGGGTTTGATCCGCGCGGATTTCGATCCGCCTGATCTCGCCAGGGCCTATGAGGCGGGCGGTGCGGCCTGCCTGTCCGTGCTGACGGACACGCCTTCGTTCCAGGGCCATCTCGATTTCATGGTGGCAGCGCGCGCGGCGACCTCACTGCCCGTTCTGCGCAAGGATTTTCTGTTCGACACCTACCAGGTCGTCGAGGCCCGCGCGCACGGTGCCGATTGCATCCTCATCATCATGGCAGCGCTCGATGACGCGACGGCCAGGGACCTCGAAGACGCCGCGATCGCCTGCGGCATGGACGTCCTGATCGAGATCCACGATCGCGCCGAGCTCGATCGCGCGTTGAAGCTGCGATCGCCGATGATCGGCGTCAACAACCGGAACCTGCGCACCTTCGAGACCACGCTTGCGACCAGCGAGACGTTGGCGCCGCTGATCCCCGGCGACCGGCTGATGGTCGGCGAGAGCGGCATCTTCACGCCTGCCGATCTTGCCCGGCTCGAGCGCGTCGGCATGTCGACCTTCCTGGTCGGCGAAAGCCTGATGCGGCAGGCTGACGTCACGGCCGCTACGCGCACGCTGCTCGCACGCGAGAGCAAGGCCCGCGCAACGGGCACGCGCTGACATGGCGCGCAAGGAAACGGCGCGCAAGGATGTGGCGCCCAAGCCCGCGAACACCAGGCCGTCAAAGGCGGCGAGCCATGCCCTCACCCATATCGGCGCCTCCGGCGAGGCGCGGATGGTCGATGTCTCGGCCAAGCCCGCGACCGAGCGGCTTGCCGTTGCCGAGGGCCGCGTCGTCATGGCGAAGGCGACGCTCGACCTGATCGTCTCCGGCAACGCCAAGAAAGGCGATGTGCTCGGTACGGCACGCATCGCCGGAATCATGGCGGCGAAGCGCACCTCCGAACTGATCCCGCTCTGTCATCCGCTCGCGCTCTCGAAGGTCGTTGTCGAGATCGAGCCCGACGCGAAGCTGCCGGGCTGCGTGGTGCGCGCCAGCGTGAAGGTCACCGGCCCGACCGGCGTCGAGATGGAGGCGCTGACCGCGGTCTCGGTCGCCTGCCTCACCATCTACGACATGATCAAGGCGGTGGAGCGGGGCGTGCGCATCGAGGGCATCCACCTGATCGAAAAGCTGGGCGGCAAGTCGGGCCACTACCGCGTCTGATCCCGCAATTATTTCAGCGACGCGCTGATCGATCCGAACTTGGTGTTGAGCTTGCTGCCGAGGCCATTCACCACGGTGATGATGGCGAGCGCGATGCCCGCGGCGATCAGGCCGTATTCGATCGCGGTCGCGCCGGATTGATCGGCCCAGAATTTCTTCAAAGTCTTTTTCAAGATCGCGTCCTCTCTGCGTCGTTGCAAATCCGGTTGCAAGTCGCGGGCCGTTGCGGCGCCGAGGATGGTCAACACGTTAGATGGTTAAGCGTTGATTGATACCGCCACGACCGGCAAGAATTGACCGGCATCGGCGGCCGTCCCGGGCAAAACCTGCACGCCTATCGCGCTGCCTATCGATCGCATTCGTGCGTTGCGGTTTAGGTCGCGTTAACCGCGCTTCCTAACGCCGCCTCCACATCGACCCCGTAAACCGACGGATGTCATGGGGATCGAGAACTGACCCTGACGTGTGTGCGGCGACGAACGACAATGATGGCAAGATACGGCAGCCGGCTCCTTGAACAGGCCCTCGTGCGCAGCGGACCGATCCGCTGGCTTGTGGTGGGCGGCACGCTCCTGATCGCGGCGATCGCGGTCGGCGCGGTGCTGATGGCACAGAATTTTCGCGAGCGCGCATTGCGCAACGCAAGCCGCGAGCTGGAAAACACCGCACTGCTGCTCGCCCATCATTTCGATCAGCAATTGCAGGACTTCGCGGTCATTCAGAGGGATTTCGTCGACCACGTCCGCTTGAGCGGAATTACCACCGCGGCGGACTACCGCAAGCGCCTCGCCGGCCAGGACGTGCACCAAATGCTGCGCTCGAAGGTCGATGCGCTGCCCTACATGGGCGGCGTCAACGTCATCGACGCCGAAGGCAATCTGATCAACTCATCGATCGCCTGGCCGGTCCCGCAGGTCAACGTCGCCGACCGCGCCTATTATCGCACCTTTCGATACGATCCGCAGGCGCCCGATGTGCTGATCGAACCGGTGCACAGCCGCGTCTCGGGCGTCTGGACCATCCTGATCGTGCGCAAGATCATGGGACCGCACGGCGAGTTCATGGGCCTGATCGGACGCGGCATCGAGCCGGCCAATTTCGAGAAGTTCTTCGAGAGCGTCGTGCTCGGCGAAGGTGCCGCCATTTCGATGCTGCATCGGGACGGCACAATGCTGGCGCGTTTTCCGCATTCCAGCGAATCGATGGGCCGTAATTTCAGGAACGGCTCGTTCGAGCAGCAACGGGTTTTCACGCTCGATCACTTCGCCGGACGCTTCGTCAGTCCCGTCGACGGGGAGGACCGTCTGACTTCGGCGCACGCCCTGCCCCACTTCCCGATCATCATGATGGCGACGACCACGCGGGCGGCGGCTCTGGCCGACTGGCGCGAACAGATCGGCATCCTGATTTCGGTTGCCGGGGCGTCTGCCCTGGCAATCGCGGGCGTGCTGATCGCGATCGTGCGCAAGCTGCTGGAGCAACACCGCCTGTCCCGGGAGCGATTGACGCTGGAGAAACAGCGCCTCGACCGCGCCATCAACAACATGACCCAGGGCCTGCTGCTGTTCGACGCTTCGCAGCGGCTCGTGATCTGCAACCAGCGCTACGTCGACATGTACGGTTTGTCGCCCGAGATCGTGAAGCCCGGCTGCAGTTTTCACGACATCATTGCGCACCGCAAGGCTACGGGCTCGTACTCGGGTGACGTGGACCAACATGTCGCGCGCGTGCTGCGCGACGTCCACATGCGCAACTCCATGGTGATCGACACCAGCGATGGTCGCTCGATCCAGATCGTCAACGAGCCTCTCGACGATGGCGGCTGGGTCGCGACCCACGAGGACATCACCGAGCGCCGTCGCATCGAGGAGCGCATCACCCACCTCGCCCACTACGACGCGCTGACCGACCTGCCCAACCGCGCCATGTTCCACGAACATTTGCGCAAGGAGCTCCGCGCCATCGCCCATGGCGAAGAGCTCGCGGTGCACTACATCGACATCGACGAATTCAAGGGTGTCAACGACGCGCTCGGTCATCTCGTCGGCGACGAGCTCTTGAAGTCCGTGGCGCAGAGCCTGCGCCGCTGCGCCGGCCCGACCGATTTCGTCGCCCGGCTCGGTGGCGACGAATTCGCGATCGTGCAGAGCGCCGTGACCTCACGGGACCAGGTCAACGAGCTCGTCGCACAGGTCTTTGCGGCGATCCGGGCTCCCTTCGACTGTATGGGCCACCACCTCACGGCCGACGCCAGCATCGGCATCGCGCTGGCACCGGGACACGGGACCGCGTTGGACCAGATTCTGAAGAACGCCGACATGGCGATGTATGCGGCCAAATCCGCCGGGCGCCGCACCTATCGCTTCTTCGAGCCGGACATGGACGCCAAGGTGCGCGAGCGGCGCCAGCTCGAAATCGATCTCCGCCACGCCATCGCTCAAGGCGGGCTCGAGGTCTACTACCAGCCCTGCCTCAGCTTGAAGGACGACAGCATTACCGGCTGCGAGGCGCTGGTGCGATGGCGCCACCCCGAACGCGGCATGGTCTCGCCGGCCGAATTCATCCCGATCGCGGAAGATACCGGGCTGATCAACGAGATCGGCGAATGGGTGCTGGCCACCGCCTGCCGCGACGCGGCTACCTGGCCCGACGACATCCGCCTCGCCGTCAACGTCTCGCCGGTGCAGTTCAAGAGCGGCACGCTGGCGCTGAAGATCATGGCGGCGCTCGCCGCATCAAATCTGCCGGCAAGCCGGCTCGAGCTCGAGATCACCGAGGCCGTGCTGATCCGCGACGACGAGACCGCGCTCGCAATCCTGCATCAGCTCCGCGCCATCGGTGTTCGCATCGCGCTCGACGATTTCGGCACCGGCTACTCCTCGCTGAGCTACCTGCACCGCTTCCCGTTCGACAAGATCAAGATCGACCGTTGCTTCGTCAGCGACATCGCAGGTCCCGATGGTGCCGCCAGCATCGTTCAGGCCGTGGTCAACCTCGCCACCGCCCGCCGCATGGCGACGACGGCCGAGGGCGTCGAGACCGAGGAACAGCAGCGCCTGCTGCGCGCGCTCGGCTGCACGGAGATGCAGGGCTATCTGTTCAGCGCCGCAAAGCCGGCCAACAAGGTCGTGGAGCTGTTCGCGCTGCATCGCAGCCGCCTTGCCCAGCGCAGCGGCGACCAAAGCCGCCGCCGCGAGGCGAGCTAGAGACGCTGGCAACAGACGCCCCGTGCGCGCTGAGACTGCCGTCAAGACGAATTCGCCCGGGAGCGGCCATCCGCTCCCGGGCGATGCGTTCAGGATTTGAACGAATTTAGTTCGGCACCGTCGTCTTCGGCGCCGGCTTGGCCGCCGCCGCATTCACGGTGACGCCGTGGAGGAAGTCGTAAGCCGCGTGCAGGGCCTTGTCGTCCTTCTCTTCCGGCGGGACATAGGACTGCGATCCGGTCTGCTCGGTGCCGTCGGCGGCCTGCAAATGGCCGCGCATCTGCGACTCCGCCATGGTGTCCACGCGGCCCTTCAGCTCGGCCGGCACGTCCTGGAGGATCTCGATGTCGGGCGCGATGCCCTGGGCCTGGATCGAACGGCCCGACGGGGTGTAGTAGCGCGCCGTTGTCAGCGCCAGCGCGCCGTTGCCGGCGCCGAGCGGAATGATGGTCTGCACCGAGCCCTTGCCGAACGAACGCGTGCCGATGATCGTCGCCCGCTTGTGGTCATGCAGCGCGCCGGCCACGATCTCCGAAGCCGATGCCGAGCCGCCGTTGACGAGCACCACGAGAGGCTTGCCTTTGGTGAGGTCGCCGCCATGGGCGGTGAAGCGCTGGGTCTCTTCCGGATTGCGGCCACGGGTCGAGACGACCTCGCCGCGCTGCAGGAACGCGCTCGACACCGAGACCGCCTGGTCGAGCAGGCCGCCGGGGTTGTTGCGCAGGTCCATCACATAGCCGACGAGCTTCTCCTGCGGGACGTCCTTGGAGATCGAGGCGATCGCCTTCTTGAGGCCGTCGGTGGTCTGCTCGTTGAAGGACGTGACGCGGATGTAGCCGATGTCGCCGTTCTCGACGTGGAAGCGCACCGGGCGGACATGGATGATCTCGCGCGTGATCGCGACATCGAGCGGCGCGTCGGCGCCCTTGCGCACGATGGTGAGCTTGGTCTTGGTGTCGACCGGCCCCTTCATCTTGTTGACGGCCTGCTCGAGCGTCATGCCCTGCACGTTTTCGCCGTCGATCTTGCTGATGAGGTCGCCGGACATGATGCCGGCCTTCGATGCCGGCGTGTCATCGATCGGCGACACGACCTTGACCAGGCCCTCTTCCATCGTGACCTCGATGCCGAGGCCGCCGAACTCGCCGGAGGTGGTCTCCTGCATTTCGGTCCAGGCCTTGTCGTTCATGTAGCGCGAATGCGGATCGAGCGAGGTCACCATGCCCGTGATCGCGCCTTCGATCAGCTTGGCATTGTCGGGCTTCTCGACATAGCTGGCCTTCACCCGCTCGAATACTTCCCCGAACAGATTGAGCTGGGAATACGCATCATCCGCGCCTGCCGCCGCCCGTGCCGCCCATAGTCCGCCCTGTGGACCAGATATGATGAGGGTCAGGCAGGCTCCGGTAAGCGCGCCCAGGGGGAACAGCAGGGTTTTCCGCATGGAATGGTTGGCCTTTTCGCTTGGGTCGGGACGCCACGCAAATGGCGATCCTGCTCGGTTCTCACAATACCATTCAGGTTTCTTCAAGGCCGGGCTGCCACGCCCACTTGTATACCGCAAAAATCCCTTCGCCCCGGCCTAAACTTTTGGCAACGTTCCGAAACAATCGCCCGCCAGACGGGAATCGACCGGCCGAGCCACCCCTCGCAGCTATGCGATTTTAGGATGGTTTTGGAGGCCCGGACGGGATACGCGATGACATAAGGCTTCAAATTCTCGGGAGGACAACAATGAACGAAGCACTCCGGCCGGAACGGAACGTCGAGCTTGGTGCCAGCGACGAGCCATTCCAGAACCTGCACGAATTCCTCCGGAAGGCGCGTTCCAACCTCAACCAGAATGCCTGGGACTACATCGTCGGCGCCGCCGAGACCGAGACCACGATGCGCCGCAACCGGATGGCGCTGGACGAGATCGCTTTTCGCCCGCGTGTGCTGCGTGACGTGCGCAAGGTCACCGGCTCGGTCACCCAGTTCGGCCGCAAGATGCGCCTGCCTGTGGTGCTCGCTCCCGTCGGTGCGCTGGAGATCTTCGACGCGCATGGCGCAGCGAGCGTTGCCCGTGCCGCCGGCACGTTCGGGGCATCGCACATGTTGAGCTCCGTCTCCGAGCCGGGCCTGGAAAAGACCGCCGAAGCCGCCCCCGATGCGCTGCGCATGTACCAGCTCTATGTCCGCGGTGATGACGCGTTCGTTGCCGATGTCGTCAGTCGCGCCGAAAAGGCAAGCTATGCCGCCTTCTGCCTGACCGTCGACACCGCTCATTACAGCCGTCGTGAGCGCGACATCGCCAAGCGCTACGTTCGCGAGAGCCGCCTGCGGGCCACCGGCGGCGATTTCCAGAAGGGGCTGGAGTGGCGGACCGTGAAGATGATCAAGGACAAATTCAAGATCCCGCTCATCATCAAGGGCATCGCCACCGCCGAGGACGCGCAGATCGCGGTCGATCACGGCGTCGAGTGGATCTACGTCTCAAACCACGGCGGCCGCCAGCTCGATCACGGCCGCGGTGCCATGCATGTGCTTCCTGAAATCGTCGACGCGGTGAAGGGCCGTGCCAAGATCATGGTCGATGGCGGCATCTGCCGCGGCACCGACATCGTCAAGGCGATCGCGGCGGGCGCCGACCTTGTCGGCATCGGCCGGCTGCAATGCTGGGCCCTGGCGGCCAACGGCGAAGCCGGCGTGACGCGGATGCTGGAGCTGCTTGAGGACGAAGTGCTGCGCTGCCTCGGTCTGTTGGGTGCCACCTCGTTCGCCGAGGTCAACAAATCCTGCCTGCACCCGGCCACCGCAACCAATGCGCCGAGCGTGTTCAGCGCGTTCCCCCTGTTCGACCACGAGCCGTATCGGTATTGATTGAAAGGACGCAAGTGACCTCGCTCTCTCCCGGCAGCGCCGATGCGCTTCTGTTCGATCTCGGGCGCGTCGTGCTCGACATCGATTTTTCCAAGGCGATCGCCTGCTGGGCGGGACATGCAGGCCTCGAGCCCGAAGCCATCGTCTCGCGCTACGTACGCGACGAGGCCTATCGGCTGCACGAGATCGGCAAGATCAGCGACGCGGACTATTTCCAGTCGCTGCGTTCATCATTGGGCATCGGCATTTCGGACGCGCAATTCCTGGAAGGATGGAACGCGATTTTCGCGGGCAAGATGCCTGATATCGCGGAGCTGTTGCCGCGCGCGGCGCAGCAGCTGCCGGTCTATGCGTTCTCCAACACCAACCGCCCGCACGTGGACTATTTCTCGAAGGAGTATGCCGACCTGCTCGGCCATTTCCGCGAGCTTTATCTGTCGTCCAGCATCGGCCTGCGCAAGCCGGACGCCGAAGCCTTCGATCATGTCGTCGCCGCGATGGGCGTGCCCGCAAACCGCATTGTGTTCTTCGACGACCTCGCCGAGAACGTCGAAGGCGCGCGTGCTCGCGGCCTGACCGCGGTGCATGTCACCTCGCCGAACGACGTCGCCATCGCGCTGAAGGCGCTGGGGATCTGATCCGGCCGCAAACTCCGGAACAATTTCGCCCGAATGCGAGGAACCAAACCGCTCTGTGCATTTTTGTACGCAGTTCCGGGAACGGAATACCGCCTTCCGGACTCTTCTTTCCGTTGGGAAGTCTACGAACGGAACGTGCAATCGTGTTGGGCAAAACCTACCTCACCAAGCAGGCCTCTCTGCTGGTCAAATTCGCCAAGACCACCTCGGATTCCGAGCTTTCCGCCAAGCTGATGAGCAAGGCGGCCGATCTGAAATCTCAGGCAGATCCAATGCCTGACAGGGATCAGGGTCCCAAAGCACCTGACGTTGCTGAACAGGGAAGTTCGTCGCAGGGAAATCCCATAACGCGGTCGTGATGGCCGAGCCTGATCGCCGCAGGGCCACGGCGGAGCAGCTCGGCCTCACCGACCAACCGCGCACAGCCACCTGTCAAAGATGTCGACAAGACGGGCGTCAGCCGCCAGGCCGAGTTGGTGCGGCCGTTGCTGCGGACTGACATCCACACACGCTCCATTTTGCCTCAGCGCGCACACTCGGCTAGAACGCTTGCCGCAATCTGATCCTTGCGTTGCCCAAGCTGGAGTTCTGCCGTGGCCCTCATGCCGGTGTCCGATGCGCTAGCTGCCGTGCTCGCGGGTGCGGAGCCGCTGGCTGAGGAAACGATCGCGCTCGATCAAGCCTTCCACCGGGTGCTCGCGCGCGACGTCGCGGCGCGGCGGACCCAGCCGCCGCAGGCGATGTCGGCGATGGATGGCTATGCCGTCCGCGCGGCCGATGCGGCCAAGGTCGATGCCCAGCTCACCCTCATCGGCGAGGTTGCGGCCGGCCGGCCGTTCGCAGGCATTGTCGGTGCCGGCGAAGCCGTGCGGATCTTCACCGGCGGCGTTGTTCCCGCCGGCGCAGATGCGGTCGTGATCCAGGAGGACACTATCGCGGATGGCAAGCGCATCACGATCAAGGAAGCCGCCGTCACCGGGCGACACATCCGTCCCGCCGGGATCGACTTCTCGGAAGGAGACGTGCTGTTGCGCAAGGGCGCGCGGCTGACCGAGCGCGACCTCGCGCTCGCCGCCGGCATGAACCACCCGCAGCTTAGCGTCCACCGCCGCCCGAAGGTCGCAATTCTCGCAACCGGCGACGAGCTGGTGATGCCGGGCACCACGCCCGGCCACGGCCAGATCGTCTATTCCAACGGCTACGCGCTCCATGCGCTCGCCCGCAGCGAAGGCGCTGATACCGTCGACCTCGGTGTTGCCGCCGACACGCTTGCCGCCACCACATCCGGCATCCGCCGCGCGCGCGAGATCGGCGCCGATATCCTCATCACCACCGGCGGCGCCTCGGTCGGCGACCACGATCTGGTGCAGCAGGCGCTTCGGGACGAAGGTATCTCGATGGCGTTCTGGAAGATCGCGATGCGGCCGGGCAAGCCGATGATGAACGGGCAGCTCGGCCAGATGCGCGTGATCGGCCTGCCCGGCAATCCCGTGTCATCCTACGTTTGCGGGTTCCTGTTTCTGGTGCCGCTGATTCGCGCGCTCTCGGGCCGTTCGGTGATTCACCATCGCCGCGAACGCGCCATCCTTGGCCGCGACGTCGGCGCCAACGACCAGCGCGAGGATTATCTGCGCGCACGCCTCCAGATGCGCGACGACGGCGCGCTCGTCGCGCTTCCCGTCGATCACCAGGATTCCTCGCTGCTTGCGAATCTCGCTGCGGCACAGGCACTTCTCGTGCGCGCGCCGTTCGCGCCGAAGGCCGAAGCCGGCACGCCTTGCGAGGTGCTGCGACTGCCCGTTTGAGCGCTTCGTTCGCGTGCGTTCCGCCAATTTTGCCGCGTTCACGGTAAATTAAGCAGTTGCGGAACATGTATCGAACATATAGTGTCCGTTCATGATTTGTTTCGAGTGCGCAGCGACTTGTAGCTGAGTTCAGCGTCTCGGAATCGAACGCATCGTCAGGGGGATTTTGGTCGAGATGTTAACGCGCAAACAATACGAGCTCCTGCGGTTCATCAGCGAGCGCCTGAAGGAAAGCGGCGTGCCGCCCTCCTTCGACGAGATGAAGGACGCGCTCGATCTGCGCTCGAAGTCGGGCATCCACCGCCTGATCACCGCGCTCGAGGAGCGCGGGTTCATCCGCCGCCTGCCCAACCGCGCCCGCGCGATCGAAGTGATCAAGCTGCCCGAACTGCAGGCCGCCGCCGGCAGCCGCCGCGGCTTTACGCCGAGCGTCATCGAGGGCAATCTCGGCAAGGTGCGCACGACGTCGAGCCCGCCCGTTGAGGAGGGCGAGCGTCCCGTCGCGGTGCCTGTCATGGGCCGGATCGCGGCCGGTACGCCGATCGAGGCCTTGCAGACCCGCAGCCACACCATCAGCGTCCCGCCCGACATGCTTGGCGCCGGCGAGCACTACGCGCTCGAAGTGCGCGGCGATTCCATGGTGGAGGCCGGCATCCTCGACGGCGACATGGCGCTGATCCAGCGCAACGAGAGCGCCGATACCGGCGATATCGTGGTGGCCCTGATCGATGACGAGGAAGCGACGTTGAAGCGCTTCCGCCGCCGTGGCGCCTCGATCGCGCTCGAGCCCGCAAACGCCGCCTATGAGGTCCGGATCCTGCCGCCCAACCGGGTCAAGATCCAGGGCAAGCTGATAGGGCTTTACCGGAAGTACTGAACTTGTCGCGCTGCCGCTTGGCGAGCGCGCTTTTGCAATTGCGCAACGCCGTCGCAGCCGGCCTGGCAATATTCGGGCTGGTCCGCGCCCGCCGGCCGTTGACGCTCGCAGAATGCACGCGGGCAGGCTTTGTTCCTCGTGCAATCGAAAAAGATATTGTGATGGTGGCTTGCGGACGCAAGCCGCAGATTTGCCCTCAACATCGCATATAGTCGCAGGCTTCCACTCTGATAGAGGCCTGCGCCTCAGAAGAGGCGCGGGTGCTCTATCTCCGATGAGGAGCACCCGATGTGTGACTACAGCCTGCATGCCGTCGCGACACGTCCCGCAGAAGTCGGCGAGACGATCGTCACGACAACATTCCGCGGCACTTCGACGCGCGGCTTCGCCTCCGAAGCCGACATGTCGGTCGCGGTCTGCCTGCTGCCGGGAACGGAGCTCGCCTTCGCCGACAACGTTCGCTACGACAACAGGTGGATCTGGACGCGCACCATCAATTCGAGGGTCGGCAAGTTCGGCAAGGTCGATCCGCACATTCCCGATCGTCATCACGACGCGATCGAATTCCCTGACGGCAAATACGTGCTGGTGACCCAGCTCGTCGAAGGCCAGCGCGCAACAGTGCTGCAACTGCCGGTGGCCCGGCCGCTCGGCGAGCGCGAGCGCAAGCCGCAGATCATCGCCGACAGCCGCCCGACGCCCCCGCGCCTGCCGATCGGCTGAAGCGGGTATCAGTCCTCGGCCTGCAGGTCGGCTTCCGACGGTGTCGCGTCTTTGGCGCGCGGAGCCGCCGACCGAGGCACGAGGGTGGTCTCGAAATCTCCCTCGCCGGCCGCCGCCGGCGACCAGGGGCGGTTTGTGCCCCTCGCCTTCACCGACTGGATCGCAAAGCCGTCGCCGCGCCGGGTCAGCGCCAGGGCGCCCTGGCTCGTCAGGCGCGGTCGATCAACCACCATCGCAGCGCAATCCGCGGGCGCTGGCCTTGTCGTCACCACAAGCGCGGCGCGGCTGCAATCATCGGCCAGCGCGTCGATGCGCAGCGCCAGCGCGACCATGCGGCCATCGGCAAGCGGCGTCACGCAGCCGGCATCGTCGCATGACACGCCATCACCAAGCGAGGCGCTGGCCGCATCGCGCGGGTCGGCGTCCGCCGCAAGCCACTCCTTCAGCAGGAAATTGTCCTTCTTCATCCTGATCAGATGCAGTTGCCCGTCTTTGCCTCGCGCCGCGATGGTCTGACCGTCAGCGGCAATCAGGATATCGGGTTGCCGGACCGACAGCCCCCAGACGATCGCAGCCGCGAGCACGCACGCACCCGACCAGCGCAGCGGCGTGCGCAACAGGCCCATCAGGATGAGCCCCAGGCTGGCGGCGGTGAGCGGCGCGGTGCCGAAGGCGGCGACGTGACCGATCGCGCCCGGCAATGCCGTCACCCAGCGCGTGACCAGGATCATCCAGTCGATGCCGATCCCCATCAGCCACCAGAACACGCCGTCCAGCCCGAACGGCGCCGCCAGCAATCCCAACAATCCGGCCGGCATCACCAGCGCCGAGACCACCGGCATCGCGCCGAGATTGGCGAGCACACCGTAGGGCGTGATGCGGTGGAAATGGAAAGCGGCATAGGGCGTCGTCGCGAGCCCCGCGATCATCGAAGCCATGAACAACATCGCGATCTCGCGGCCGCCCCACATCGCGATACGCGCGGTCGTCGAATGATCCGGCGATGCGAACAGGTTCGGCATCCCGATCTGCACCAGCGCCACCAGCCCGAGCGTCGCCGCGAACGACATCTGGAAGCTCGGATGAACCAGCGCTTCCGGGGCGACCGCGAGCACGATCAGCGCCGCCACCGCCAGGGTGCGGAACGTGATCGCGCGACGATCGACGATGACGGCGATCAGCACCACGGCCGTCATGAAGAACGATCGTTGGGTTGCGACCTCGGCGCCCGACAGCAGCAGATAGAATGCAGACGCGAGCAGTGCCGCGGCGGCCGACCATTTCTTGATGGCAAAGCCCGCCGCCAGTCCCGGGATCAGCGCGAGCAGCGCGCGGACCGTGAAGAAGACGACGCCGGCGACGACAGCCATGTGGTAGCCGGAAATCGAGAGGACGTGACCAAGCCCTGAGATGAACATTGCATCATTGACGGGCGTGGTGATTGCGTCGCGCCGGCCCGTCAACAGCGCGGTCGCGATGGCGCGGTTGTCGCCGTCGAGAACTGCGCGGATGCGGGCATCGATCGCATCGCGCAGGCCCTGCATGATCGCTGCGTATCGTAACTGCAATCCGCCTGTGACGGGCGGGGCCACGGCGGTGATCGCCCCCATCGCAAAGCCCGAGGCACCTATGCCCTGAAAGAACATGTCGCGCGCGAAATCGTAGCTGCCCGGCCGTAACGGCGCGAGCGGCGGCATCAGCCGCGCCTTCAACTGCACGAAACTGCCAACATCGGGCGCCGTGCCCTTGCGCACGGAGAGGCGCACGCGCTCGAGCTTCACATCGCTGCGCTGCGCATCCATCGCGGTGACGCGCAGCACGAAACGGTCGGTGCGTTCGCGGATGTCGCGGGTTTCGACGAAGCCCGACAGCGACACCGAATAAAGCGGCTTTGCGAGCACCGTATGCGCGATGCGAGCCGTCTTCCACGTCGCCGCAGCAAATCCGGCCGCGACCGCCGCGAGCATGATCGCCGGCGCAAACCACCGGCTTCGCCGCAGCAGGATCGCGCCCAGTATCAGCGCGGCCGCCGTCGCGGCAGTGACCCACAGCACCGGCTCTTGATCGGCGGAGAAGTAGAGCGCGATGCCGCAGCCGAAGGCGATCGGCACCCAAGGGAACAGCCGCCCGGCGCCAGCTTCAGCCTTGGCCCATTCGCGCAGCCTGCCAACGATCGCGGGCCAGACGCCAAACCCCGCCGGCACAAACCCACCGGCCGACGCCGTCCGGCCGGCCGGCCAGGTTCCGGCGATGCCTTGTGAGACACGCTGTGGCCGGCCCGGCTCCGCCATTCCCTGGCAACCCTGCGATACGCGACAGGCGCAGAGACTACCGGAACGTGCAGACCGCAGAAAAGCGGTACGGATCAGGAACGCAGCGGCCCGAGCCCTACTTTTCCTCTTCCATCGTCACCGCGACGTCCGCCTTGGCCGACAGCCGGACCCTGTTGCCCTCGACGCCGGCAACAAGGCCCTTGTCGATATAGTGGTGGTGACCCTTGTGGCTGCCCTCGCCGCTGTCTTTCTTGGTCAGCTTGATGCGGTTGCCCTCGACCTTGTCGACGGTACCGATGTGGACGCCATCGGCGCCGATGACTTCCATATGCTCTGCGATGTTCTGCATGGTGGGATCCTCTTCTGGACCCACACAACGCACCGGGACGGCGTTCGTTGCTTCCGTTGGATTGACGATGCCGTGCGTTCAGATCAGCGGCGCCTTCGACGAGGCATGATGATTGACGATCTTCCAATCGCCATCCTCGCGGATGATGACCCAGCTCATCTTGACGACGAGATCCGGGCGCTCACCGGCAAGATCGAACGTGACGGTTGCGCCCATGTTGATGAGGTCCGGTCCCGCGTGCGCGGCCTGCACGCCCGAGAACGCCGCGCCGGGTTTGCGCCAGCGAGGCAGGCCGTTGGCGTAGTCGGCAACGCCATCCCTGCCCCGATAAAGCTTCGGGTTGGAGCCGAAGAAGAACGCATTCCTCGAATACAGCGACGATAGCGCAGCGGCATCGAGCGCCGCGAAGCCGGCGCACCATTTCGCGATGATGGCGGAAACGATGGCGTCGGCTTCGTTACTGACGTGGTCTCCGGCCATTCGCTTCAGCCTTTGGCGACTTCCTTCGCGAAGGTATCGCGCAGCCCGATGGTCCGCGAGAACACCGGCTTGCCCGGCGTCGAATCCTTGTCGCGCACGAAATAGCCCTGGCGCTCGAACTGCATCGGCTCGGCCGAATTGCTCTCCGCAACCGACGCTTCGACCCGTGCGTCGGACAGGATTTCCAGCGACTGCGGATTGAGATCAGCCGCAAAGTTCGAGGCATCCGGGCTCGGGTTGGCAAACAGCTGGTTGTAGATGCGGATCTCGGCAGGCACCGAATTTGCCGCGGGCAACCAGTGCATGGTCGCCTTGACCTTGCGGCCGTCGGGCGCGTTGCCGCCCCTGGTCGCGGGATCGTAGGTGCAGCGCAGCTCCACCACCTCGCCCTTGTCGTTCTTGATCACACCGGTGCACTTGACGAAATAGGCGTAGCGCAGCCGCACCTCGTTGCCGGGCGACAGGCGGAAGAACTTCTTGGGTGGGTTCTCCATGAAGTCGTCCTGCTCGATGTAGAGCTCACGGCCGAACGTGATCTTGCGCGTGCCGGCACCGGGATCGTCCGGGTGGTTGATCGCCTCGAGCTCCTCGCTCTGCCCTTCCGGATAGTTCTCGATCACGACCTTGAGGGGCCGCAGCACGCCCATGCGCCGCTGCGCGGTGCGGTTCAGCTCCTCGCGGATGCAGAACTCGAGCATGCCGACGTCGACCACGCTGTTGGCCTTGGCAACTCCGATGCGCTTGACGAATTCGCGCAAGGCCGCCGGCGGCACGCCGCGGCGGCGCATGCCCGCCATGGTCGGCATGCGCGGATCGTCCCAGCCTGCGACATGGCCGTCGCGGACGAGCTGGGTCAGCACGCGCTTGGACAGCAGCGTGTAGGTCAGATTCAGCCGGGCGAACTCGTACTGGTGCGGCTTGGACGGCACCGGCAGCTTCTCGATGAACCAGTCATAGAGCGGCCGGTGATCCTCGAACTCCAGCGTGCAGATCGAATGCGTGATGCCTTCGATGGCATCCGACTGGCCGTGCGCGTAGTCGTAGCTCGGGTAGATGCTCCACTTGGTCCCGGTGCGCGGATGATGCGCATGCAGGATCCGATACAGCACGGGGTCGCGCAGATTGATGTTGCCCGCGGACATGTCGATCTTGGCCCGCAGCACGCGCGCGCCATTGGGGAATTCGCCCGCTTTCATCCGGCGGAACAGGTCGAGATTCTCGTCCACGCTGCGATCGCGGAACGGCGAGTTCTTGCCGGGCTCGGTCAGCGTGCCGCGCGAGAGCCGGATTTCTTCCTGGGTCTGGTCGTCGACATAGGCAAGGCCGTCGCGGATCAGTTGCTCCGCCCATTCGTACAGGCGGTCGAAATAATCAGAGGCGAAGAACAGGTTCTTTCCCCAGTCATAGCCGAGCCAGCGTACGTCGGCCTGGATGGAATCGATGAATTCCTGCTCTTCCTTGACCGGATTGGTGTCGTCGAAGCGCAGATGGCAGCGGCCCTGAAACTCCTGGGCGATGCCGAAATTGAGCGCGATCGACTTGGCGTGACCAATATGCAGGTAGCCGTTCGGCTCCGGCGGGAACCGGGTCACGATCTCCTTGTACTTGGCCTGATCGAGGTCGGCCTGGATGATGTCACGAATGAAATCGCGCCCACCTTCGCTCGCCACCGGTTCTGTGCTCATCCTAAAATCCTGTAGGGAAATCAGCGGTCCTTCTGCCAAATTCGCGCCGCCAGGCCAAGCCCCATGCCGCCTGGCGGTCAAATTTGGGCAATCCGCGCGCGCACGCGCTCGATAAAGGCTGCCCTCGAAGCAGGCGTGGAGCGATCCATGTCGTAGTGCGCCAGATAGAACGAGCGGACGCCGGCTCCGCACATCGGCTTAAGGGCGCGCAGGAGCACTTTGCGGCCGGGGTCTTGCATGACGATCCGGGTCAGCCACCATGGGGAGCCATAGCTCGTCACCACGCCGAACAAGCGGATGTTGGTCAGCAGCGGCTTGATCCGTCCGCCCTTCAAATCGTGGGCAAAGGCCGTTCCCGGCGCCCAGACCCGGTCGAAATAGCCCTTGAGCATGGCAGGCATCGAGAACCACCAATGCGGAAAGCAAAAGATGATGCCGTCGGCGCGCCGCGCGTGACCTATGAGGTGCGCCACGGCTTGTTCCGCATAGGCGGCCTGATAGTAGCTGCGTCGCTCCGCCTCGGTCATGGCCGGGGAGAAATCCTCCCGGTAGAGATCGGTCGCGATGACCTCATGTCGTCGCTGCAACGTCTCGACGATGGTGCGGAACAGCGCATGGTTGTAGCTGTCCGCAACCGGGTGGCTATGAACGACCTGGATTAGCATTGGCAAAATCTCCCATCCCTATGATACACGGTCGCTCCACGCTCGCCCCCTCTCACTCGCTATCGAATGACCGCACCTCAGATCGTCACGCGCTTTGCGCCTTCTCCGACCGGCTTCCTCCACATCGGAGGCGCCCGAACGGCGCTGTTCAACTGGCTCTATGCAAAGAAGCACGGCGGCAAGATGCTGCTCCGGATCGAGGACACCGACCGGGAGCGCTCCACCGAGGCTGCGATCGGCGCGATTCTGGACGGCCTGAAATGGCTCGAGCTCGGCTGGGATGGCGACGTCATCTACCAATTCAGCCGCGCCGCCCGTCACCGCGAGGTCGCCGAGCAACTGCTCGCCGACGGCAAGGCTTACCGCTGCTACGCGACCGCCGAGGAGCTCGCCGCCATGCGCGAGAAGGCGCGCGCGGAGGGCCGAACCCGGCTCTATGACGGTATGTGGCGCGACCGCGATCCGGCAACCGCTCCTGCTGACGTCAAGCCGACTATCCGTCTGCGCGCGCCGCAGACAGGCGAGACCGTGATCGAGGACCAGGTCCAGGGCCGCGTGGTCTGGCAGAACGAGAACCTCGACGACCTCGTGCTTTTGCGCGGCGATGGCAATCCGACCTACATGCTCGCGGTGGTGGTGGACGACCACGACATGGGCGTCACCCACGTCATCCGCGGCGACGACCATCTGATCAACGCCGCACGCCAGAAGCAGATCTACGATGCGATGGGCTGGGCGCTGCCGAGCATGTCCCACATCCCCCTCATCCACGGTCCTGATGGCTCCAAGCTGTCCAAGCGCCATGGCGCTCTCGGCGTCGATGCTTACCGCGCGATGGGATACCTCCCGGCCGCGCTCCGCAACTATCTCGTCCGGCTGGGCTGGAGCCATGGCGACCAGGAGATCTTCTCGACCGAGGAGATGGTCGCAGCCTTCGACCTCGCCAATGTCGGTCGCGCCGCCGCCCGCTTCGACTTCGCCAAGCTGGAAAACCTCAACGGCCACTACATCCGCCACGCCGACGATCAATCGCTCGTGAAGATGCTCGAGGACGTGCTCGACCACGTCGTGCCTCCCCGCGACGAGATCAAGGCCAAGTTGAGCGACACCACGCGCGCCCAGCTGCTCAAGGCGATGCCGGCCCTGAAGGAGCGCGCCAAGACGCTGCTCGAGCTGATCGACGGCGCCTATTTCATATTCGCCGATCGCCCGCTGCAGCTCGACCCCAAGGCGGCCGCGCTGCTGACGCCGGAAAACCGCAAGCTGATCGGCCAGCTTCATTCCGCGTTGGAGAATGTCGAGAGCTGGAGCGGCGCCACGACGGAAGCTGCGCTACGCGCCTTTGCCGAGGAAAACAGTCTCAAGCTCGGCGCCGTTGCTCAGCCATTGCGGGCGGCGCTGACCGGCCGGACGACCTCGCCTGGCATATTTGAGGTTTTGGACGTGCTGGGACGCCAGGAGAGCCTTGCCCGGCTCGAGGACCAGGCCAAGGAATAGGCCAAGGAATAGTCTACGACGTAAGTCGACCATGCCTGCCATGATCTTGCAGCGCACACAGCAATAATATACCCATCTTGGCCGTACCTTCTGGAATATCCGGCCTGCCCTACCATGTCTTCGGGGCCGCCCGGTCCGGCCCGTTTCACCTTACATCGGGGACCTCTGATGGACGCAAAATCGAGCAGTAAGACCGCCACGCTGACGGTCGGAAACAAGAACTACGATCTCCCGATCCACAGCGGCAGCGTCGGGCCTGACGTCATCGATATCGGCAAGCTGTACGGCCAATCCGGCCTGTTCACCTACGATCCCGGCTTCACCTCGACCGCGAGCTGCCAGTCCAAGATCACCTATATCGACGGTGACGCGGGCGTGCTCGAATACCGCGGCTATCCGATCGAGCAGCTCGCCGAGAACGGCGACTTCCTCGAGACCTGCTATCTGCTGCTCTACGGGGAACTCCCAACCGCGGCCCAGAAGAAGGACTTCGATGACCGCGTGATCCATCACACGATGGTGCACGAGCAGATGGCCCGGTTCTTCCAGGGCTTCCGCCGCGACGCCCATCCGATGGCGGTGATGGTGGCCTCGGTCGGCGCGCTCGCCGCGTTCTATCACGACTCGACCGACATCAACGATCCCAAGCAGCGCATGATCGCCTCCATGCGCATGATCGCGAAGATCCCGACGCTGGCTGCGATGGCCTACAAATACACCATCGGCCAGCCCTTCGTTTATCCGAAGAACTCGCTCGGCTTCGCCGAGAACTTCCTCAACATGTGCTTCGCGGTCCCCTGCGAGGAGTACAAGATCAACCCGGTGCTCGCTGACGCGCTGGACAAGATCTTCATCCTGCATGCCGACCACGAGCAGAACGCCTCGACCTCGACGGTGCGTATCGCAGGCTCCTCCGGCGCCAACCCGTTCGCCTGCATTGCCGCCGGCATCGCCTGCCTGTGGGGCCCGGCGCATGGCGGCGCCAACGAAGCCGCGCTCGCGATGCTTGCCGAGATCGGCACCGTGGACAAGATCCCCGAGTTCATCGCCAAGGTGAAGGACAAGAACTCCGAAGTCCGCCTGATGGGCTTCGGCCACCGCGTCTACAAGAACTATGATCCGCGCGCCAAGATCATGCAGAAGATGTGTCACGCCGTGCTCAAGGAGACCGGCCATGGCGACGATCCGATGCTGAAGGTGGCGCTCGAGCTCGAGAAGATCGCGCTGAACGATCAGTACTTCATCGACCGCAAGCTTTACCCGAACGTCGATTTCTATTCGGGCATCACGCTGAAGGCGATGGGCTTCCCGGTCTCGATGTTCACCGTGCTGTTCGCGGTCGCCCGCACCGTCGGCTGGATCAGCCAGTGGAGCGAGATGATCGAGGACCCGCAGCAGAAGATCGGCCGTCCGCGCCAGCTCTACACCGGCGTCACCCGTCGCGACTACGTCGCGATCAAGGATCGGAAGTAAGTTCAGCCATCACGACTTTCGAAGCGGCGCCATCTCGCGATGGCGCCGTTTTTGTTTGCCGACGCGACGAAACTGATCGCATCGCTCAGCTCGTTTGCTGCCGCGCACAACAACAAGTCGATGCATTGCACCGGCGAATGCTTGACAGTCGGAAGTCTCCAGGCGCATTCTTACACTAAGTAAGAATGACGACCGGGGACGGAGATGCCGGAGCAGCCGAGAAGTCGGCGGCAGACACGCGCTGCCATTTTGACCCATTTGCTGCAGTCCGGCGGCTCGTTCCGGCCGCCGCTGGCGAAAGCCGTGCGCCTGTCCGAGGCGAGCCTGTCGCGCATTTTGTTTGACCTGAAGGCCGAAGGCCTGATCGAGGAAGTCAGGCGCCCTGCCCCTTATGTCGGCGGCCCGACGGGTCTGGTATCGCTCGATCCCGCGGTGACGCTTGGGGCCCTCGAACTGACCGGACAATGGCTCAGCGTCGGCGTTGGCAGTTTGTCGGGCGCGCTGCAATACACCGAGCGTGTGCCGCTGCCGAGAAAGCCGAGCGTCGAGACCGTCGGCCAGGTGTTCGGCGAAGCGTTGAATTTGCTGCGCGACTGGACGCGGCGCCAGCGCATCAGGCTCGCACAGGTTGGTGTCAGTATTCCGGGCCTTGGTCGCCTGAGTGAGTTCGGCAATCCCATCATCCCCTGCGACATCGGACAGATCGGCGGCATGTTCGGCGAGATGTTCGCGGGCGTTCCTGTGACCTTCACCAATTCGGTGGTTGCGCACGCCTCGTTTCAACGTTGCCGCACGGACAGCTATCCGTTCAGCGATCCACACCTGTTCGTGTTCGTCGGCCAGGGCGTTGCCGGTGCCTGGGTGGACGATCCGAGCGAGGACGACGCGCTCGAGCCGGTCGAACTCGGCCACATGGTGTTCGGAACCGATGGACCGCGTTGCCGCTGCGGACATCACGGCTGCGTCGAGGCCTACACGTCGCTGCCCGCGCTGGCCGAACTGCTGCGCATAACCGAAGCGGAATTGCTCCAGCTCGGCAGTGAATGGGTGACGACGATTCCCCTCACCGCGCGGGTGCGCCAGGAGTTGCACCATCGCCTGTTCCGGCTGGGCCTTGCGATCGGCAACACCTTGAACGTGAAGCCATGCCGCGGCGTTGTCGTCAGCGGCTGGCCATCGCTGCTCGCCGAAGAGGAACGAAGGGCTGTTATCGACGGGATCGACTCCTGCCTGCTCGGCGGCCGGAAACTGGCGCAGGTGTCGCTCGCCTTCGTGCCCCCATCGACCGGCAATGATCCCCAGGCGGCGTTGGCCTTTGCCGCCTTCTGCCTTGCGAGATCCGGCGGCATGCCCGCCGCCTCGACGGAGGCCGCCTGACCATGAGCTAGGCCGCGTGCGGCTCGCGCACGCCAACAACAGCGCCAAAACAGCGCAAAGAACCTCACAACCGGGAGAAACTTGCCATGCCGATCACAACAACAAGGCGTCGTCTGCTCGCTGGATCTGCTGCCGCGCTTGCGCTGCCGGCCTTTGCCCGCGCGCAAGGCGCGGTCAAGCCGCGCCTGACCGCAATCTCGCAATGGTCCGCAGGCAGCGATGGCGCCGCCATCACGGCGCTCGGCAAGAAGTTCGAAGAAAAGGGCGGCGTCTGGCAGCACTCGCCGGTCCCGGGCTTCACCACCGAGATGATGAACAAGCTGCGTGCGCAGATCATCGCCGGTGATCCGCCGGCCTGCTCTCAGCTCAAGGGCCCCGAGATTGCGGCCTGGTCCAAGATTGCTCCGACCGTCGATCTCGACGCCGTGGTCGCGGCGGCCGGCTACGAGAAGGTCGTCGCGCCCGACCTTGCCAAATTGCACAAGCCGGGGGGCAAGTGGATTGCGCTGCCGCTGCAGATCTACAGCACCAACATGCTGTTCCTCTCCAAGCGCGCGCTGGACAAGGCCAAGGCCGACAAGCCGCCGGTCACCTGGGCCGACTTCAACGCTCTTGCCGAGAAGATGAAGGCGAACGGGGTGACCTTTCCCGTCGCCAACGGCGGCACCCGCGCCGACGATGGGCAGAAATTCGAAGCCTCGCTCGCCGGCATCAGCCCCGCTGTGTACCGCTCGGCCATCATGAATCTCGACAAGAAGGCCCTGGAGGCTCCCGAGATCAAGGCTGCGTTCGCGCAGATGCGCAAGCTCACCGAGTGGATGGACCCCAATGTCGGAGCCCAACCCTATGCCACCAATCTGAAGCGCTTCATCGACGGCGACTCGGGCATGTTGATCATGGGCGGCTGGGCACAGGGCGTGCTGAAGAACGCCGGCTTCAAGCTCGACGACTTCATCATCGCGCCTGGTCCCAGTGATAACGGCAAGCCGGTGTTCCTGCTCAATGCCGACGCCTTCATCTTCTGGCAGCGCAAGGAGGCTGATCTGCAGGCCGGCCAGATGTTGATGGCCCAGCTCGTGATGGATCCGGCGATCCAGACCATGTATTCGCAAATCACGGGATCGATCCCGGTACGCACCGATGTCGACCTGTCCGGTGAGGGCTGGTCGGATGGTCAACGGACAACCGCGGCCGCGCTGAAGAATGCCATGGGCAACAATCAGGCTGTCCTGAGCCTCGCCCACAACATGGCGCAGGAGAACGGCCTGACCGCTGCGATGATCGACGTGTTCACCGAATATGCCAAGAACAAGACGATCAAGCCGGAGGAGGCCGTCACCCGCCTCACCGAGGCCGTCGAGGGCTCGCGTTGAGCAACGCCGCCGCGGTAGCAACGGGCCGGCCGGCGACCACCGAAATGGTGCGCCGGCTGCCCGAATATCTGATGATCTGGGTGCCGCTGCTGTTGTCCGCAGCGCACCTCATTTCGTTTTCGATCTGGACGATCTGGATTTCATTCACGCCGTCCACCCTTGTTCCCGTTACGGGCTGGGTGGGTTTGCGCAACTACAACGCCGTCCTGGCGTCGCGAAACTGGCAGATCGCCTTCGACAATCTGCTGCTGTTCGGCATCGCTTTCGTGCTGCTGAGCTTGGTCACCGGCCTCCTGCTCGCGATCCTGCTCGATCAGCGCATTCGCGGCGAGAACGTGCTGCGGACCATCTTCCTGTACCCGCTGGCGGTATCGTTCGTCGTCACCGGGACGGTCTGGAGCTGGCTGCTCAATCCCGGCATCGGGATCGAGAAGCTCGTCCATGATCTCGGCTGGACCAACTTCCACTTCGATTGGCTGGTCAACCGCGACATGGCGATCTGGACGATCGTGATCGCTGCGATCTGGCAATCCTCGGGCTTCGCAATGGCGCTGTTCCTGGCTGGCCTGCGCTCCGTCGACACCGACATCGTCAGGGCTGCGCAGATCGATGGTGCAGGACCGTTCCGAACCTATACGCGTGTCATTCTGCCGACGCTCTGGCCGATCACCATCACCGTCGTCGTTGTCCAGCTGCAGTTCGCGATCTCGGCGTTCGACCTCGTCCGCGCGCTCACCAATGGCGGGCCGGGAATCGCGACCCAGCTGCCGGCGCTTGTCGTTTACGATTTGATGTTCCAACGCAGCCAGCTGGGCCGGGGTGCCGCCGCGGCGGTCCTCATGTTGCTGATCCTTCTCGCGGTGCTGCTGCCCTACGCAGCTTGGCGTTATGTCCGGCGACGGCAGGCTGCCCATGCGTGAGCGAAGCTTTGTCCCAAGCCGCATTCTGATCTATCTCGCCGTGACATTGTTCGCGGCCGCCTACCTCGCGCCGCTGGTCGTCGTGGTGCTGAACTCGCTCCGGACCAATGAGGAAATCGCGCAGAGTTCGATGATCGGCTGGCCGCAACACTGGGCCTGGGCCAACTATGCCCTGGCCTGGAGCGGTTTCTGCGTCGCCGAGACCTGCACCGGCATCCGGCCTTACATGCTGAACTCCGCGCTCGTCACGATCCCGGCGACGATCTTCTCGACCCTGCTCGGTGCCGTCGCCGGTTATGCCGTGTCGCTCTGGCGTTTTCGCGGCGACAACTGGATCTACGGCATCGTCACCCTCGGCCTCTTCCTGCCCCAGCAGATGCGCCTGTTGCCCTGGACCATCGTGCTGCGCGACATCGGGCTCATCAACACGCTGTCGGGTCTGGTGCTGATTCACACGATCCAGGGCCTCTCCTTCACAGTGCTGTTCTGCCGCAACTATTATGTCGCCATTCCCTACGAGCTGATCCGGGCCGCGCGCATCGATGGCGCCGGCTTCTTCCGCATTTTCTGGCGTATCATCCTGCCGCTTTCGGCCCCCATCCTGATCGTCACCGTGATCTGGCAGTTCACCCATATCTGGAACGAGTTCCTCTATGGCGTGACCTTCACGACCGGCCAGCAGCAGCCCGTGACGGCCGCGCTCATCGCGCTGTCTGCAGCGGTCGCAGATATCCCGCAACATGGCGTGCAGAGCGCGGCGGTGATCATCGCAGCCCTGCCCACTTTGCTGATCTATCTGTTCGGCGGCAGGTATTTTGTGCGCGGCCTCACTGCCGGGGCCGTGAAATGATGGATGTGTCATGGCCGCACTGAGCATTCGCGCCCTGTCCAAGCGCTTCGCCAATCTGGAGGTGCTCAAGGGCATCGACCTCGACATCGAGAGCGGCGAATTCACGGTGCTGGTCGGTCCCTCCGGCTGCGGCAAGTCCACGCTGCTCAACATCATCGCCGGGCTCGATCGCGCCAGCGACGGATCGATCGAGATCGGCGGGCGCGTGGTCAACGACGTACCGCCCAAGGACCGCGACATCGCCATGGTGTTCCAGTCCTACGCGCTCTATCCGTCGATGACGGTGCGCCAGAACATCACTTTCGGCATGGAATGCCGGGGCGTCGCCAAGGCCGAGCAGGAGAAGGCGCTGGCGAACGTCGCCAGGCTGCTCCAGATCGAGCCGCTGCTCGCCCGCAAGCCGTCGCAGCTCTCTGGCGGCCAGCGCCAGCGCGTTGCGATGGGACGCGCCCTGGTGCGCGATCCCCTGCTCTTCCTTTTCGACGAGCCACTGTCCAATCTCGATGCCAAGCTGCGCGTCGAAATGCGGATGGAGATCAAGCGGCTGCACCAGCGGATTGGTGCCACCATCATCTACGTCACCCACGATCAGATCGAGGCGATGACGATGGCGACCCGCATCGCGGTGATGCATCGTGGCGTGGTGCAGCAATTCGCCGACCCCGATACGGTCTATCGCTATCCCGCCAACCTGTTCGTCGCCCGTTTCATGGGATCTCCGCCGATGAACACGATGACGGCCCGGCTCGAGGCCGATACCGGCGGTCCTGTGGTGGTGATCGGCGCAGGCCGGCCGGACGAAGTCCGCCTCCGCCTGCAAGGCTACGAGGCCGCGACGTCCTATGTCGGCCGCGAGGTCGTGCTCGGGATCAGGCCCGAATGCATCGCCGAGGGCGACCGCGTGTTCTCCGGTGCCGTGGGCCCTCCGGTGATCGTGACCGCACCCGTCGAGCTCGTCGAGCCCACGGGCGCGGAGACCATCGTCCTGCTGCGGCTTGGCGGCGAGCCGGCGCAGGCGCGCGTCTCGCCGGACATCCGCCCGGCGCCGGGCTCTACCGCCTCCTTTGCCCTCGATACCCGCCGCATTTGCCTGTTCGACCCCGAGACGGAGCGACTGATCGCATGACCCAGACGACCTATGCCGACCTCGCCAATCGCGTGGTGGTGATCACCGGAGGCGCCAGCGGCATCGGCGCCGCCTTTGTCCGCGCGTTTGCTGCTCAGCGCTCTCGCGTCGCCTTCCTCGACCTCGACACGCAGGCGGGCGAGGCGCTCGCCCAGGAGGTGGCGAAGAGCTCCGGCACGGCCCCGCTGTTCGTGCCCTGCGACCTCATGGATATCGACGCCCTGCGCGCCGCGCTGTCTAAGGTGCACGCATCGCTCGGCGATGCCGCGGTTCTCGTCAACAACGCCGCCAATGACCAGCGCCAGGTGCTGGCTGACGTCACTCCGGCCGAGTTCGACTGGATGATCGGCGTCAATTTCAAGCACGTCTTCTTTGCCGCACAGACCGTGGTGCCGCAGATGCAGGCGCGCGGCGGCGGCTCGATCATCAACATGTCCTCGATCGCCTGGATGCGCGGTGCGCCCGGGCTGCCGGTCTATGCCGGCGCCAAGGCAGCCATCGTCGGCTTCACCAATTCGCTCGGCCGCAAGTTCGGCCCGGACCGGATCCGCGTCAACGCGATTGCACCGGGGATGGTGATCACCGAACGGCAGCGCCGTCTGTGGTACCCAGACGAGCAGGTCATCAGCGAGATGCGCAGCCGCCAGGCCATTCCCGATGCGGTGACGCCCGAGGATATCGCCAACATGGCGGTTTACCTCGCCTCCGACGCGAGCCAGCGCATCACCTGCCAGTGTTTCCGGGTCGACGGCGGGCTGGCCTAAAAGCATGATCCGGAAAAATGCGAAGCGGTTTTCCGGAAAGATCATACGTAAACAACAATCTAAAGCGCGATGACGATTCATCCAAATCTCATCGCGCTTTAGCTCGCCCCTTCCGCATCGTCGCAAGCACGACGTCGGCGGCGAGCACGCTTGGCGATTTATTGCCGGTCGACATGATGGTGTCGAGCTGGGCAAAGGCTTCGACCTGTTGCGTGCGCATCGGTGAATCCCTCAGCACCTCGGACAGGGCGCTCGCGAGCTTCTCCGGCGTGCAGTCTTCCTGCAAGAATTCAGGAATCACCTCCTTGCCAATCACGAGATTGGCGAGGATGACCGAAGACACCTGGATCGCGCGGCGCAGGATGAAGGCCTCCATCGCGCCGACACGATAGGCCGTCACCATCGGAATGCCCGACAGTGCCAGCTCCAGCGTCACCGTGCCTGACTTTGCCAGCGCCGCGCGCGCGATCCTGAATGCGGCGCGCTTCTCGGTTTCGCCGACCATGATCTGCGGCTCGACCGGCCAGCTTGCGATGCCGGCGCGAACGGTGGCTTCGAGATGCGGCATGGTCGGCAGCATCAATTCGAATGCGACGCCCTGCCCCTGCAAACGGCCAAGCGCCGCACCGAACACGTCGAGATGATGCCGGATCTCGCTGCGGCGGCTGCCCGGCAGCACCAGCAGCACCGGCGGCTCGCCGGTACGGCGCTTCTGTTCCTCGGCGTTCGGCCGCAGCGAGGGCAATTGTTCGATCAGGGGATGACCGACATAGCTGCAAGGCGGCCCGCCAAGCTTGCGATATTCCTCCGGCTCGAAGGGCAGCAGGCCGAGCACGTGGTCGACATAGCCGAGCATCGCGCGCGCGCGGCCCGGCCGCCAGGCCCAGACCGAGGGCGAGACGTAGTCGACGACCGGGATCGCCGGATCCCTCGCGCGAACACGGCGCGCAACGCGATGGGTGAAATCGGGACTGTCGATGATGACGAGCACATCTGGCGCAGCCTCCGTCGCGGCATCCGCGGTCTCGCGGATCAGGCGCAGGATCTTCGGCAGCTGCTGCACCACCGCGGCAAGGCCGACGATCGACAGTTCCTCGATCGGAAACAACGTCTCGAGCCCCTCACGCGCCATGGTGCGTCCGCCGACGCCCTCGAACTGCACGCCGTCGCCGAGGCGCTGGCGCAACACTTTCATCAGCGCCGAGCCGAGCCGATCGCCGGATTCCTCCGTGGCGATCAGGAAAATCTTCCTGATGGGATCGCGCGACTGCATCATGCCGGCAAGCCGATGATGAAGAGATATTTTGCATCGGCGCGCGCGATCATCGCCTGCGGCTCGGCCGCGATGGTGTTGCCGGCGATGACGGCAACGCCGGCAAGACCCGCCTTGGCGACGCCCTCGATCGTGCGCGCGCCGATCGTCGGCAGATCGAAGCGCAGATCCTGGCCGCTTTTCGGTGCTTTCACCAGCACACCGCGCCCCGTGGCCGCGCGGATGCGGCCCTCCTCGCGCAAGCGCGCGACGCGCGCCAGCAGCGCATCGGTGCCCTCGATGTCCTCGACCGCCACCACATGGCCGTCGATCACCACGGCGGCCTGGCCGATGTCGAACGGCCCGAGCGCGGTCAGCACCGCGCGCCCGCGCTCGATGTCGCCCTTGGCATTGTCGGCCGGCCAGGCGCGGGTGATGCAGCCCTCGGGCATCAGGAGGTCGGGCGCGACATCCTTGATGCCGACCATGCGAAAGCCGCCTTCCTCGAGAATGCGCCCGACACCCGACAACAGATGATCGTCGCCGCCGCGGAAGGCGCGGATGACGTTGCCCAGCAGCCGCAGCGTTGTGAAATCGAACCGGATCTCCGTCAGCGACGGCCGCACCAGCGTGCCGATGAAGATCAAATCGCGGCAGCCTTCTTCGCGGAACAGCCGCATGGCCCGGCCGAGCTGACCGACCGAGATCCAGCGGTGACGGAATTGCTCGACCTGCACCGGATCGCACGCGCCGCGCAGTGGAAACAACACCGGTGTGATGCCGCGCGCGGCGAGCGAGTCGGCCACCGCAAACGGCATGGCGCCGCCGCCGGCAACAACGCCGACCGGTGATGAGATCGCAGGAGCCGCCGATGTCATGTCCGCGGCCATCGCAGCATCACTTCTCGATGGTCGGAAGACAGAGCGGGCGCTTGCCCTTGCCGATGAAGCCGAGGATTTCGGCGATCGCGGGATCTTCGCTTGCGAGCGGCCGTACCGATTCCAGCCGCTCGGCGAAGGTGCCGGAGCCATGGAAGAGCTTCTGGTAGAACGCACGCACGGTCGCAAGCCGCTGCTTGGTGAACTTGCGGCGCTTCATGCCGATCAGGTTGAGGCTCTCCAGCACCGCATATTGGCCGTTGGCGAGCCCATACGGAATGATGTCGTCGCGCACGCCCGAGAGGCCGCCGACCATCACATAGGAGCCGATGCGCGTGAACTGGTGCACCGCGGACAGGCCGCCGATATAGACGGCGTCACCGATCTCGCAATGGCCGCCCAGCGTCGCCGACGTCGCGAAGATCGCATTGTTGCCGACGATGCAATCGTGGCCGACATGGCTGTTGTTCATAAAGTAGCCGTCGTTGCCGACGCGCGTCCTGCCGCCGCCCTTGACGGTGCCGACATTCATCGTCGCACCCTCACGGATGATGTTTCCCGAACCGATCTCGAGCGTGGTCGGCTCGCCCTTGTAGCTGAGATCCTGCGGCGCGCCGCCGAGCACTGCGAACGGCGAGATCACACAGGCGTCCCCGACCGAGGTGTGGCCGATGACCGTGACCTGTCCGATCAGCTTGCAATGGGCCCCGATCCGCGCGTTGCGACCGATGATACAAAAAGGCCCGATCTCGGTGCCCTCGCCGATCACGGCGCCGTCTTCCACCCGGGCGGTGGGGTCGATCTTACTCATCAAGCGATCTTACTTATCAACAAGGTCTGACTATGTGTTGAACTTGCTCGGCTTTCCGGTGGTTAGCGCGTATGCGCCCGATCTGTCCAGTGACGTATGATCTCGGCGTGTTTCAAAAGCCGGCCGAACAAGCCGTGCAGATCCAGCATTTGAACAGCCGGGCGCGCGAACGACGCTTTAGTCCGTCACCATCGCCCCGATCTCGGCTTCGGCGACGATCTGGCCGCCAACCTTGGCTTGGCCTTGAAACCACCACATGGCGTTACGGCGGCGGAGCGAGCGCAGGTGATACTCGATGGTATCGCCGGGCAGCACGGGCTTGCGGAATTTGCACTTGTCGATGGTGAGGAAATAGACCGCCTTCGCCTTTTCCGTGCCCTCGACCGACTTGATGCCGATCACGCCGGCGGTCTGTGCCATTGCCTCGATCATCATGACGCCGGGATAGATCGGGCGGTCAGGGAAATGTCCCTGGAAGACCGTCTCGTTGAAGGTGACGTTCTTGATGCCAATGCCGCTGTAATCGGCGCGGATGTTGATCACCCGGTCGATCAGCAGCATGGGAAAGCGGTGCGGCAGGATCTGGAGGATCTGATTGATGTCCACCAGCGCAAACTTGATCGGCGATTCCTCCGTCATTCCCGTCCCTCATCCTTCGGATCGGTCTTGCTGTCGCGTACCAGACGCTCCACCGCGATGATCTCTTTGAACCATTGTTTGGTCGGCTTGGCGAAATGCCCGCCCCAACGTCCCCCCGGCGGGATGTCGTCCTTGACCGCGCTCATGGCGGTCACCTGGGCTCCGTCGCCGATCTTCAGGTGATTGTTGATGCCAACCTTCGCTCCCAGCGCCACGTTGTCGCCGATGGTCAGGCTGCCCGCGAGCCCGATCTGGGCCGCCAGCAGGCAGTGTCGTCCAATCGTCACATTGTGACCGATCTGGACCTGATTGTCGATTTTGGTGCCCTCCCCGATCACGGTGTCTCGCAGCGAGCCGCGGTCGATGGTGGTTCCGGCGCCGACCTCGACGTCGTTCTGGATCAGCACTCGCCCCGTCTGTGGCACCTTCAGATGCCCCTCGGGGCCGAAAAAGATGAAGCCGTAGCCGTCCTGGCCGATCGAGCAGCCGGGATGGATCAGCACGTTATTCCCGATCAGCGCGCACTGGATCACCGTACGCGCGCCGACATTGCAGTCCCGGCCGATCTTGACGTGCGGGCCTATCACCGCGCCGACGCCGACGACCGTGCCGCTGCCGATCTCGGCATTCGGCCCAATCACGGCGAGCGGATCGACGATGACGCCGTCCTCGAGCCGGGCCGAGGGGTCGATGATGGCCGACGGCGCGATGCCGTCATTGCCGACCGAGGATTGCGGCCGCAGCGCGTCGCCATGCCATTCCCGGGCAATCCTGACGAAGGCGCGGAACGGCTGGGTCGCCCGCAGCACCGCCACATGCGCGGGCACCTGGCCCTCGAAGCGCGGGCTCACCAGGCAGGCGCCCGCCTTGGTCGCCTTGAGCTCGCCGGCGTATTTGAGGTTGTCGAAGAATGTCAGATGCATCGGTCCGGCTTCGTCGAGCGAAGCAAGGCCCGTGATCACATGACCGCCCCTGTTGGGATCGACCAGTTGCGCCTTGGTGAGCGCGGCAATGTCGGCCAGCGTTGAGGCCGGCGGTTTCGTAAAGAAGGTCGGCTGCGCCATTCCACCCCGTCGCGGTCCGGCTTCGTCATGAAGCGGTCATACCGCATCATGCCCTATCTCATGGAGAGAAAACGATCTTTTTGGCGACCGGCCCCAGGGAATTCTGGATGGAACTTCCAGAATTTCCCTCATGGAGCCGGGTCATGCCCAGCTGATGGAATTAGAACGAGGTGCCGCCGCCGAACCGGAATTCCTGCACATGGTCATATTTGCCCTTGGTGAGCGGCACTGCGTAGTCGAAGCGGAGCGGCCCGAACGGCGAGGCCCAGATCAGGCCGACGCCGACCGACGACCGGATCACCTTGCTGTCGTCATAGACCAGACCGGTACAGGTTCCTGCGGTGTTCGGATTGATGGTCGACGGCGTACAGTTCGAGTTCTTGGTCGTCGTCGTTTCGCCGGTCAGCGCCCAGGTCGTCGGGCCCTGATAGTCGTACAGACCACCGGCGTCAGCATAGACCGCGCCCTTCAGGCCGACTTCCTTCGGCAGGAACCAGAAAGGCATCTGCAATTCCAGCGAAGCGCCCCAGTACTTGCTGCCACCAAGCGCGTCCTGCGTGTCGAACGGATTGATGTCGCGCGGGCCGATGCCATTCGGGGCGAAGCCACGGACGAGGTTCGGGCCCATCTGGAAGTGATCCAGCATGCGCAGATCGGTGCTGCCGACCTTGTTCAGGATGCCGCCCTGGAGGTGGACGAGGCCGACAAGGTCAGACACCAGCGACTGGTAGTACTTCGCGTCTGCGACGGTCTTCAGGTAGGAGACGTCGCCGCCGACGCCGGCGAAGTCCTGCCGGAAGTCGACGAGCAGGCCGTCGGTCGGGTTCTTGTTGTTGTCCAGCGTGTTGTAGCTCAGCGTGTAGCCGAGCGCCGAAGTCAGCGTCTTGCCATTCGCGAGTTCCTTGCGGACCGGCAAAGAGGCTTCGCCATCGGCGTAGCAACCGAGATTGCCGGTCAAGCTCGGGTCAATCCCTGTCGTTGCGTTGGTATAGGCCGGGCTCGGGTTGAACGCGCCGGAGGTCGGCACGTTGTTACAGTTCGCCAGGTAGAACGGCAGCGTGATCTCTTGTCGGTAGATCGAGTAGCGCAGCTGCAGCGACAGATCTTCACGCAAGGCGAAGCCGAGCCGCGGCGAGAAGCCCAACGTCTTGGTACCGTAGGAGATGTAGCTGTTGGACAGCTGCTGGCGCTGATACAGGTCGAGGCCCAGTGCGACGCGATAGTCGAGCAGATACGGCTCGACGAACGAGAGCGAATAGCCGCGCGCATACTGGCCGTAGGTGACCGACGCCTTGGCGAACAGGCCGCGGCCGAGCAGGTTACGCTCCGACACCGAGACTTCGGCCAGCGCACCGTCGGTCGTGGAATAACCGCCCGAGACCGAGAAGTCGCCGGTCGACTTTTCTTCGAGCTCGACGATCAGGACCACGCGGTCGCTGGACGAACCCGGCTCCGTCGTGATCTTCACGGACTTGAAGTAATCGAGGTTCTTCAGGCGGCGCTCGGCGCGATCGACGAGCGCGCGGTTGTAGGCATCGCCCTCGGAGATATCGAACTCGCGACGGATCACATAGTCACGGGTGCGGGTGTTGCCGCGGATATTGATGCGCTCGATATAGGTGCGCGGACCTTCGTCGACGTTGAACACGACGGAGACGGTGTGCGCATCGAAATTGCGATCGCCGCCCGGACGCACCACCGCGAACGCATAGCCGCGGCGCGAGGCCTCGATCTGCATGTCCTCGACCGACTTCTCGACCGATTCGACATTGTAGAGCGAACCGACATTGACGCGCGAATAGGAGCGCAAGGACGTCGGATCGAAGTTCGGGATGCTGGAGCGGAACTCGACGGTGCCGACGCGGTACTGCTGGCCTTCCTCGATCTTGAAGGTGACGTTGAAGCCCTTCTTCGCGGGATCGTATTCGGTGAGCGCAGCCACGACCTGGACGTCGGCGAAACCGTTCTTCAGGTAGAAGCGGCGAATCAGATCGCGGTCGGCCTCGACGCGGTCGGGGTCGTAAACGTTGGCGCTGCCGAGGAAGCTCAGCAGATTGGTTTCGCGCGTCTTGATGACGTCGCGCAGGCGATAGCCCGAGAACGCGTTGTTGCCGACGAACTCGATCGACTGAACGCCGGTCTTGGCGCCTTCGTTGACCGTGAAGATCAGATCGACGCGGTTGTTCGGCTGCTCGATGATCTCGGGCGTGACGGTCACGTCATAGCGCCCGGATCGGCGATAGATTTCGGCGATTCGCAGCGTGTCCGACTGCACCATGGCGCGGGAGAAGGTGCCGCGGGACTTGGACTGGACTTCAGCAGTGAGCTGCTCGTCCTTGACCTTCTTGTTGCCCTCGAAAGCGACGCGCCCGATCACCGGGTTTTCCACAACCGACACGATCAGCTGGCCGCCGGCGCCGCGGTTGATCTTCACGTCCTGGAACAGGCCGGTCTCGATCAGAGCCTTGAGGCCGTCATCGATGGCGCCCTGATCGAGGCGACCGCCGGGGCCAGGCTTGAAATAGGAGCGGATCGTCTCCACCTCGACGCGGCGATTTCCTTCAACGGAAATCGACTGCACGGTCTGGGCGAACGCAGACGAAGGCACGAAAACAGCCCCAACAACCGGGGCAACCACCGGCGCGCCGAACATGATCAGGGTTGCGAGCAAGCCCCCCCGGAGTCGCAGTCCAAACTTCATCGCGCAACGCGCCCTTATCAACTTACCAGACCCAACCCCAAAGCAGGTCCGGGAGATTCCCCAAGTTCTAGCCGCTTGTAGCCAATTTCCCCGACATCGCAAACGGCAGCGGACGCGGTGATTTCAATTTCATTCCAAGACGTTGCTGATCAGCAACGTCACAAAAAAGCCCCTATCAGGAAGCCGCCATCCGCAGGATGTCGTTATAGGTGGCAAACACCATCAGCATCAGCACCAGACCGAGGCCGATTCGGAATCCCATCTCCTGGGTCCGCTCCGAGAGCGGACGGCCCCGGACAACCTCCGCCGTGTAGAACAGAAGGTGACCACCATCAAGCAGCGGGATCGGGAACAGGTTCAGCAGCCCGATCGAGACCGACAGCACGGCGCACAGATTGATCACGAACTGGAACCCGGCGCTGGCGGCCTGCCCTGACATCTTCGCGATGCCGAGGACGCCGCTGACCTCGTTCGGATTGCCCTGTCCGATGAACAGCGAGCCCAGGAACTTGAAGGTGCTGGTGATGATGAACCAGACCTGCTCAACCCCGATCTTGAGCGCCTCGCCGACACCGACCGGCGAGGTCGAGGCCTCACCAGCCTGGGACTTATGCTCGACGCCGAGCACGCCGACCTTGTGGCTGTTGCCGAATGGATCCTTGCGCTCAAGCAGCGCAGGCGTCGCCGTCAGGGACACCAGACCCCCATCCCGCTTCACCTGGAAAACCAGCGCCGAACCTGCACTCGTCGCCACAATCCGCTGCATGTCGGCAAAGCTCTCGATCGGCTTGCCGTCGATCTGCACGACGACGTCGCCGATCTTGAAGCCGGCAGCAGCCGCGGCGCCGTCGGCGACGACGCCGTCCACGCGGGCGATCGTGCTCGGCTTGCCGTAGTAAAGGGCCATGCCAGCGAAAATCAGGGCGCCGAGGATGAAATTGGCGACCGGTCCGGCTGCGACGATGGCAGCGCGCGGACCGACCTTCTTGTGGTGGAAGCTGCCGGCGCGCTCCTCGTCCGTCATCGCCGCCAGCGTTGCGGCCGACGGCGTGGACGCCTCGCTCTCGTCGCCGAAGAACTTGACGTAGCCGCCTAGCGGGATCGCCGAGATCTTCCAGCGCGTGCCGTGGCGGTCGTTGAAGCCGATCAGCTCAGGTCCGAAACCGAGCGAGAACGTTAACACGCGAACGCCGGCCCAGCGCGCGACCAGGAAATGGCCGAGCTCGTGGAAGAACACGACGATCGTCAGGACGAACAGGAACGGAACCGCATAACCGAGGAGCCCATGGCTCAACGTGTTGAAACTATGGGTAAAAAAGTCGATCATCGAATTCCCTCATCCAGCGCCGCAAGGCCCTGGCCCCGAACTAGCTAGGATGCCTTTAAGGCAATTTGAGGCAATAGGGCGGCAGCCCTATTTCGCGCAACATGGTCAACATTTATTGCATCATCCGCTGATGTCATGGGCGCCTGGTTACCGGTCCGGATCCAGTCGTCCAGGGTCGCCTCGACCAGCCTAGCGATGGCGCCGAAGCGGATCTTGCCAGCGATGAACGCCGCGACCGCGACCTCGTTGGCGGCGTTGTAGACGGTGGTCGCCCCCTTCCCGGTCCGGAGCGAATCGAACGCCAGGCGGAGTCCCGGGAATCTCTCGAAATCCGGGGCCTCGAAGGTCAGCTGACCAATCTTGGCCAGATCGAGCTTGGCGGCCGGCCCCTTGATCCGGTCGGGCCAGCCGAGGCAATGGGCGATCGGCGTGCGCATGTCGGGGGAGCCGAGCTGGGCCATGACGGAGCGGTCGGAGAACTCGACCATGCCGTGGATGATCGACTGCGGATGCACCAGCACGTCGATCTCATCGGGCGTCAGCGCGAACAGATAGGACGCCTCGATCACCTCGAGCCCCTTGTTCATCATCGAGGCGGAATCGATCGTGATCTTCTGGCCCATGCTCCAGTTCGGATGTTTCAGGGCCTGCTCGAGCGTCGCCTGCTCGATGTCGGCGGGCTTCCAGGTGCGGAACGGGCCGCCCGACGCAGTGATGATGACGCGCACCAGCTCGTCGCGATTGCCCGATGCCAGCGCCTGAAACAGCGCGTTGTGCTCGGAATCGGCAGGCAGGATGCAGGCGCCCGCCTTCGCCGCGCGCTGCATGAAGAAATCACCGGCGCAGACGAGGCATTCCTTGTTGGCGAGCGCGACATGCGCGCCGCGATCGACCGCAGCCAGGGCGGGCTTCAATCCGGCCGCGCCGCTCACGGCCGCCATGACCCAATCGGCCGGACGCGCGCCCGCCTCGATCACTGCGCTCTCGCCGGCACCGCATTCCGTGCTCGTGCCCGCAAGTGCGGACTTCAGATCGGCAAGCCTGGAGGCGTCCGCGATCGCGACGAAGCGCGCGGAAAATTCCTTCGCGAGTTTCGCGAGCGCGTCGACATTGCTGTTCGCCGTCAGGGCCTCGACGCGATAGCGATCGGGCGAAGCCCGCAGCAGATCCATCGTGCTGTCGCCGATCGAGCCGGTGGCGCCGAGGACCGTGACGCTGCGGATGCTGGTCGCAGCAAGCTTGTTGTTACGCAAAGGGACTGCGCTCATGTCCTCACCAAACCATAAGACCGCTTCCGGCGCTATGCACACCGTGGCGGAGGAACCCGATAATCCAAGCCACCAGGATGGCGGCGACAAAGCCGTCCAGGCGGTCCAGTAGCCCGCCATGGCCGGGAATTAAGTGACTGGAATCCTTGACGCCAAAGCGTCTTTTCACCGCGGATTCGAACAGATCGCCCGCCTGCGACACCACCGACAGGACGGCGCTGACCGCGAGCAGCGGGACTGCTTTGCCGATACCGAAGGCCGCAAACCCGCTCGCGACCGCAAGGCTCGCGACAAACCCGCCCACCGCACCGGCCCAGGTCTTTTTCGGGCTGACGCGCGGCCATAGCTTGGGCCCGCCGATGCTGCGGCCGGCGAAATAGCCGCCGATATCGGTCGCCCACACCACGAGCAGCACGAACATCAGCGCGGCGAATCCGTGCGCAAGATCCTTCCGCACCAGGATCGAGGCGAGCAGCGCCGCGGAAGCGTAGGCGAATCCAGTCGCCGCCCAGATGAACTTGCCGCGCGCAATCAACGTCACGATCGCGCCGCCGACGCATCCGACGATGATTGCGGTCTTGAGCGCGCCGGCGGCCACGCACAGGCCCATCATGGCAATGACCAGCGTCCCTGCCCCGGTCAGAGCGGTCGTGCCTGCGGCCACCACCATGAGCCATTCCGCGAACAGACCGATCGACACCAGGGTGACGAGCAGCGCCCACAGCCAGCCGCCGGCATAGGCCACCGCGATCGCGAGCGGCGCCAGCACCAGCGCTGCGAGGACTCGCATCACGAAATTGCTCGGGGCAGGCTTTGCGGCCGCTGCTTCGGCGTCGGGTTCGCTCACGAGGCTGATTTCGCGACCAGGCCGCCGAAACGGCGCTCGCGCCTGGCGAATTCGGCGATCGCACTTTCCAGCGCCGCCTTGTCGAAATCGGGCCAGTGCACCGGCACGAACACCAGCTCGCTATAGGCAGCCTGCCACATCAGGAAATTGGACAGGCGCTGCTCGCCGCTGGTGCGGATGATGAGATCGGGATCGGGAATATCGGGCGTATCGAGATAGGCGCCGAGCGCATCGGCGTCGATCGTGGCGGGATCGCGCTTGCCGGCCGCGACTTCGCGCGCGAGCTCTTGCGCGGCCTTCGCAATTTCCTGCCGCGAGCCGTAGTTGAAGGCGACGACGAGCGTGAGGCGCGTGTTGTCGCGCGTCAGCTCCTCGGCCTCGTTCAGCAATGCACAGATATCGCTCTCGAGCCCGTCGCGCTCGCCGATGATGCGCACCTTGACGCCGTCGCGATGCAGGCTCGCGAGATCGTTGCGGATGAAGCGCCTGAGCAGACCGAAGAGATCGCCGATCTCGCTCGCCGGGCGCGACCAGTTTTCCGAGGAGAAGGAGAAGATGGTGAGGTAGCGGATGCCGAGTTCGTGCGAGGCCCGCACCACGCGCCGCAATGCCTCGACCCCGCGGCGATGCCCCTCCGCCCGCGGCAGGCCGCGCGCGGCCGCCCAGCGCCCGTTGCCATCCATGATGATGGCGACATGCGCAGGCGCGTCGGACCGGTCGGGTCCTTCCGTTGCGGGCGCGGCGGCGTTGGACATGGAAAAGCGGCCTTAGACGGTGAGGATTTCTTTTTCCTTGGCGGCCAGCAGCTGGTCGATCTCGGTGATGGTGCCGTCGGTCGCCTTCTGCACCTCGTCGGCGTGACGCTTCTGATCGTCCTCCGACATCTCGTGATTCTTCTCGAGCTTCTTCAGAACGTCCAGGCCATCGCGGCGCACGTGGCGCGCGGCGACCTTGGCGGCTTCGGCGTATTTGTGCGCGACCTTGACCAGCTCCTTGCGGCGCTCCTCATTGAGCTCGGGAATACGCAGGCGCAGCACCTGGCCTTCGGTCGCCGGCGACAGGCCGAGATTGGAATCGACGATCGCCTTCTCCACCGCCTTCACCATCGACTTGTCCCAGACCTGCACGGAGATCAGGCGCGGCTCGGGCACGCTGACGGTGGCGAGCTGATTGAGCGGCATGTGACCGCCATAAGCCTCGACCTGCACCGGATCGAGCATCGAGGCCGACGCGCGGCCGGTGCGCAGGCCGCCGAGCTCGTGCTTGAGCGATGCGACCGCGCCCTGCATGCGGCGCTTCACTTCGTTGAGGTCGAAAGTACCCGTGGCCATCACGTTTCTCCTTCAATAACCCGGCGACTTCGCCGCACCCCTCGCACCCCTCTCTTGGGGCGCGCCGGATGAGCCGTCAGCCGGCGACGACAGTCCCGTGGCCGACACCGCGCAGAATCGCGCCGATCGAACCGGGCTGCGCGATCGAAAATACGATGATAGGCAGCGACGTCTCGCGAGCAAGTGCGAAGGCGGTCGCATCCATCACCTTGTAGCCGCCCTCGATGGCCTGCGAATGCGTCAGCCGGTCGAACCGGGTCGCGGACGGGTCCTTCTTCGGATCTGCCGAGTAGACGCCGTCGACATTGGTCGCCTTCAGCACCGCCTCGGCGCCGATCTCGGCGGCGCGGAGCACCGCTGTCGTGTCCGTGGTGAAGTACGGATTGCCGGTTCCACCGCCGAGCACGATGATTCGCCCCTCCGCGAGGTATTTGTGCGCCGCAGTGCGCGTGAACAGCTCCGAAATCTCCGGCATGACGAACGCCGACAGCGTCCGCGCCGGCGTGCCCTTGCGCTCGATCGTGGCTTCGAGCGCGAGGCAGTTCATCATGGTGGCGAGCATGCCCATGGTGTCGCCGGTCGTGCGCGACACGCCGCGCGAGGACACTTCGACGCCGCGAAAGATATTGCCGCCGCCGATCACCACCGCCACCTCGGTGCCGAGCTGGCGGGCGGCGATCAGATCGTCCGCAACCCGGTCGATGGTCGGCTGATCGATGCCAAAGCCCTGCTGTCCCGCGAGATATTCGCCGGACAGCTTGATCACGACGCGACGATAGACCGGATCAGTCATGAGCACTTTCCTTGTCCGGGCGCCGCTTCCGGCGGCACGCCGGAAGGAGGTGTTCCGGCGCTTATTTCTTGCCGCTGGCCGCCGCGACCTCGGCCGCGAAGTCCGATTCCTGCTTCTCGATTCCCTCACCGAGAGCATAGCGCACGAAACCCGCTATCTTCACGGCTCCGCCGACCTTGCCTTCGGCTTCCTTCACCGCCTGCGCCACCGACTTGCCGGTGTCGTGGATGAAGGCCTGCTCGAGCAGGCAGACTTCCTTGTAATAGGTCTTCAGGCCGGACTCGACGATCTTCTCGATCACGTTCTCCGGCTTGCCCTGCTGGCGATATTTGTCGGCGAGCACGTCCTTCTCGCGCTTCACGACGGCCGGATCGAGGCCGGTCGGGTCGAGCGCGAGCGGGTTGGTGGCGGCGACATGCATCGCGATCTGGCGGCCGAGCGCCGCGAGCTCGTCGGCCTTGCCCGGCGATTCCAGCGCAACGAGCACGCCCATCTTGCCGGCACCGTCGACGACGGCACCGTGGACGTAGTGCGACACCACGCCCTGCGGCACTTCGAGGGAGGCTGCGCGGCGCAGCGTCATGTTCTCGCCGATGGTGGCGATCGCGTCGTTGATCGCGGTTTCCACCGTGACGTCGCCGACCTTGGCGGCCTTGATCTTCTCGACATCTGCGCCGGCGCTGAAAGCGACCTGCGCGACCATCTTGACCAGACCCTGGAACTGATCGTTGCGCGCAACGAAGTCGGTCTCGGAGTTCACCTCGACCACCACGCCCTTGTTGCCCTTGGTGAGCGCGCCGATCAGGCCCTCGGCAGCGACGCGGCCCGACTTCTTGGCGGCCTTCGACAGGCCCTTCTTGCGCAGCCAGTCCTGGGCCGCTTCCATGTTGCCGTCGTTTTCGGTCAGCGCGGCCTTGCAGTCCATCATGCCTGCGCCGGTGGACTCGCGCAGATCCTTGACCATCGCAGCAGTGATCGTTGCCATCGTTGAAAATCCTTCTTGCCTGCCGGTTTGCCGCGGCGTGGCGCCAATTGCCCCGCCGCGGTCCATCTCAGGAATTCGCGTCAACTGAATGAAATGGTGGCCGGATCCGATCCGGCCAACCGATCGCTCTGACTATTCCGCTTCCGCGGTCAGCGCCTTGGCCTTGGCCACCCAGGCATCCGCGCGGCTCGGCAGACCGACTTCTTCGCCGATCGTGTGGGCGGTGTCGTGGTCGAGCTCGGCGAGCTGCCAGAAGTGGAAGATGCCGAGGTCGTTGAACTTCTTCTCGATCGCGCCCGACACGCCCGGGAGCTTCTTGAGGTCGTCGGCGGTGCCGCGCGGACCGGCAAGGCCCTGGAAGCCGGCGGTCGCGGGCAGCTCTTCGGCGACCGGACGGGCCGATGCACCGATGTCGATGCCGGAATCGCCCTGGGCGCGTCCGATGCCGTCGATCGCAGCGCGCGCGACCAGGTCGCAGTACAGCGAGATCGCGCGACCGGCATCGTCATTGCCCGGCACCACATACGTGATGCCCTTCGGATCGGAATTGGTGTCGACGATCGCGGCGACCGGGATGTTGAGCCTTTGGGCTTCCTGGATCGCGATGTCTTCCTTGTTGGTGTCGATCACGAAGATCATGTCGGGAAGACCGCCCATGTCCTTGATGCCACCGAGCGAGCGGTCGAGCTTGTCGCGCTCGCGCTGGAGCGTCAGGCGCTCCTTCTTGGTGTAGGAATTGGCCTCGCCGCCGGCCAGCACTTCGTCGAGGTGACGCAGGCGCTTGATCGAGGCCGAGATCGTCTTCCAGTTGGTCAGCGTGCCGCCGAGCCAGCGCGAATTGACGAAATACTGCGCGCAGCGCTTGGCCGCATCGGCAACGCCGTCCTGCGCCTGGCGCTTGGTGCCGACGAACAGGATGCGGCCACCCTTGGCGACGGTGTCGCTGACGGCCTGAAGGGCCGTATGCAGCAACGGAACGGTCTGGGCGAGGTCGACGATGTGGATGTTGTTACGGGTACCGAAAATGAACGGAGCCATTTTCGGATTCCAGCGGTGAGACTGGTGACCAAAGTGCACGCCAGCTTCGAGCAGCTGACGCATAGTGAAATCGGGTAGTGCCATCGTTCTGGTTCTCCGGTTGGTTCCTCCGGAAGCGTGTGAGCAAAACGGAGCGACGTCGCCCCGGCTGCCACCGGACGGCCTTGTGAGCCATGCTTCCGTGTGAGATGGCGCGCTGTATAGCGCCATTTCGGCCAGAAGCAAGGAAATAAGGGCCTTTCCGGGCATTTGCTGCCCGCGAAAGACCCGTTCCGGCACCACCGACCTGCCCGATCAAGCGTTTTCTAGCGACGTGGAGCCGGTTCGCATCCAGAAAACGCGTGAAATCAACAATCTAGAGCCCCGTTCCGACCTCGCCGGAACGGGCACGGCCTAGCACTTTGGCTGGTTAGGCGGGCATTTCTTCGGGGCCGCAGGAGCTGCAGGACGTGGCGGCGGCGGGGGAGCCGGACGCGGTGGGGCTGCAGCCACCCGGGGCGGCGGCGGTGGCGGTGCCGGACGGGCCGCAGGAGGAGGCGGCGGCGCTGGCCGGGCGGCGGCGACCGGCGGCCGCGGCGGCGGTGCCGCCACCCGCGGCGGTGGCGCGGCCATCCGGGGCGGAGGCGAAGCCGATGGCCTTGCGACGGCCTGCTGGTGCGGCGCCGACGGCGCCGGCTTGGTAACCTGCGCGGGCGTCGGTGTTGGGGGTCGTTGCCCCTGCGGCTTGATCTGCTCCCGCGTGGCGATCGGCGGCGAAGGCTGCGTCGGCTTCCCGTTGGTCACGTTCGTGGTCACGGTCGGCTTGCCCGCAGGGGTCGTGGCGGGCGGCGTGACGACAGGCTCATGCGCCAACGATTTCGCATGCGGATCCGGCGCGCCGGTCGCCGGCGTTTGCGCCACGGGCGGCTTGGCGGCCGGAGTGGTCGCGGCGTTTGCCGGAGCGATCGTGTTTGCAGGTGCAGTCGCGGCATTCGGATGAACCTGCTGGCCGTTCACAGGCGCATTTGCCGTCGGCGCCAGCCGGTTCGGCGCGGTCTGCGACCCCGCCGCGCCAGCCGGTACGGGCGGCGTGTTCTGGGTGCCGGGAATCGGAAGCGCGTGGCCGGCCGGGGGCGCCGCGGTGGGAGCGATTGCGTTCGGCGTGGCGTTGACCGGCTTCACCATCATCGCGGCCGGCTTTGCCGTCGGGTTGCTGACGAACGCCGCCTGGCTCGGCTTGAGTTGCTGACCAGGGTTGCTCTGGATTGCCATCGCCGTCTGCCTGACGGCGCCGGGCACCGGCGTCAGCGCGCCGGCGCGGCCAGCTCCATTCGCTGCCACGAGCGCCGCGGCCGCGGTATTCCCGGCAGGCGGCGGAGCCGGCGCCTGGTTGATCACGGTGTTGATCACCGTGGTGTTGTGAATGTTCTGGTAGATGATGTTGTTCGGCGGCGGCGCGACATAGATCGGCGGCCGGACGAACACCGGAATCGGCACGAACATCGGCTGCGGCAGCACGAACAGACCGACGACGGGCAGCGGCGGCGCCAGCACGATGAAATCCGGCGGCGGCGGCGGGCAGAAATAGACCGGCGGCGGCGGTGGCGGCTCGAAGCCGAAATCCGGATCGCTGAAATACAGCACCGGACGATCGACATAGACCACCTCGGCCGGCGGCGGCGGCGGCACGTCATAGTCCATCATTGCGAAGGTCGGCGGCGGCTCGATCGGCGCGGTCAGGATCGCAAGCCTTCGCCGCGCATCGCCCGCATGCGGCCCGCGCGGATAGCGGCGCAGATAGGACCAATAAGCGTCCGGCGTATCGGCGCGATAGCTGCGCCGCCACGTGATCGCCTCGCGGCGCGCGGCCACGATCGCCATCACGCGCTTGGCCAGGGGATCGCCGGGATAGGCCGCGAGAAACTCCTCATAGGCCGGCAGCGTGTCCCGCTCGAGCGCGGCTGCATAGGCGTCCTGCACGCCGAGATCGCGAATCGGCTTGTTGCGGATCGCGGCGACCTGATCGGGTGCGGCCGCCGGCGGCGGTGCGTCGGGCGCGCGATCGAAGAAGGAGAAGGGAGCACTGACCTTCTGATCGTCCCAGGGCACCTGCGCGCCCTTGGAGTTCTCATTGACGCGCAAGCGGACGCGGTCGAACACCTCCGGCAGCGTCAGCCCGCCGGTGCGGATCATCTCGGCGAGCGATTGCGCGTAGATGCCGTAGGGCCCCGGCTCTTCGGGGGCCACCGTGCCGGGGGCTGCGTTGAAGGCGATCAGCATGTTCGGATCGGGCTCGACCAGCGCCAGCCCGCTCGCGATCGGCTGCTGGCCCCCCTCGACGAAGGGCTGCGCGCGCGCGGCGTCGAGCACGATGATGTTGGCCTTGAGCGGGATGGCGGCGAGCTGGCGGGCGTAGTCGCTGATGCGCAAGGCCTCGGTCGGAATGTCGGTGTCGCGCGAGATGTTGGAATCAACAGGGATGAAATAGTTCTCGCCGGCCAGCTGCACGCCATACCCGGCCAGATAGACCATCGCGACGGTGCCGGGTCCGGAGGCCTGCGCCTTCTGGATGAAGTCGCGAAGACTCTTGCGCAGCGTGTCGGCGTCGAGATCGCGGGCACCGACCACGTCGAAGCCGGCGGCCTGCAGCGTCTGCGCGATCAGGCCGGCATCGTTGGCGGTGGTCGCCAGCGGCGACTTGGCATAGGCGCCGTTGCCGACCACAAGCGCGATGCGCTTTTCCTGCTGCTGGGCACGGACCGGCTGCGCCGTGCCTGCGGCAACGATCAGGAGCGGTAGGAGGAAGCAGATGAAGACCTTGTATGTCCCGCGCATGGCTTGCTTGCCCATTATTGTTTTGAGGTTCGCCGCGCATGAGACGCGCAGCAGCCTGAATGACAGTTGAACGAAAGGCTCGGATTGAGGCGACGGAATGGCCGACCCTCACCTCCCGGTCAGCTCCACGTCAGCTTCGCGAGCGCCGCCGATGTCTCCGGACCCGGATGTCACGACCCAACGGATAACGCCGCGATGCGGGCCGAACGATTGCTATGGCGCCAACCGCAGTTCGGCGATCGTCGTTCGGGCGGCATCTTCCTCGAGTGGAAAGAAATCGAGCGGTCCGGGATTGCTGTCGTTGGACGTGATCGCAGCCCCCACGAGCAGGCCGGCGACACCGCCGGCAGACGCCATTCCGCCCAGGACCTTCGACCTGTCGCTCGGTCTGGCCAGGAAGAAATAGGTGCGTCCCGCCTGGGTGGAGAAATCTTTTTGGCTGACGCCCGGGAACATCGCGGCGGTGGCCGATATCTGGTGCTGGCCTGCCGGGCGATCCAGATAAACATAGGTACCGGTCTTGAGATCGGCCATCGGCCCGCCGTCGAGCTTCACGTCCCAACCCGGATCGGTGATGCCGCCAAATCCCTTCTCGCGAAGCACCACGATGCGCGACCGTCCCGCAGCCGGCGGTCCGATCTTTTGCGTCATTGCCGAATAGTCCAGCCCGTTTCGTTCAGTCTCGCAGCCGACCAGCACGACCGCAAACAACAGCGCAGACACGCTCCGCCAGAACATCGCTTCCCACCGCCCCGATACGCCCGTCTTGAGCATATTAAAGGACACGGTGTGGTTGCAAGGGAGATTGCGTTCTGGTCTCGGATCGCGTCTCAGATCTGCTGCACGTCCACCACACCGGCCACGGCCTTGATCGCCCCGGCGATCTGCGGCGAGACCTTGAAGCGGCCGGGCAGCTTCATCTCGACCTCGGTCTCGAGGTCGAGCATCATCACCAGCGAGACCTCGCCGTCGCCGTTGGAGCGCGGCGCAATGCCGGGGCTGCCGATCTTCGGCGCAGGAGCGCCGGCGGCTTCGGGACCTGCCAGACGTTTGGCAATCGAATCCAGCGGCTTGGTATCGCGCACGAAGATGCGCAGGCCCTTCTGCGTCTTGGCGGCGGCATCATCGAGCGGCTCGGCATGCAGCACGCGCGCGCGAACGTCCTCGCCCTGGAGTTCCGCACCGAGTTGAAGCAGCACCGCCGCGCCCGGCTCCAGCACGTCGCGATATTGCGCAAGGCCTTCGGAGAACAGCACGGCTTCGAAATGGCCGGTGGGATCGGACAGGCCCATGATGCCCATCTTGTTGCCGGTCTTGGTGCGCCGCTCCATGCGCGACACCACTGTCGCCGCGACCTTGCCGGCGGTCGCACCCGTCTTCACCGCGCGCGAGAATTCCGCCCAGCTCTGCACTCGCAGCCGCTTCAAGACGGTCGCGTAATCGTCGAGCGGATGACCCGACAGGAAGAAGCCGACAGCGTCGTATTCGCGGCGAAGCTTTTCAGCCGGCAGCCACGGCTCGATCTGCGGCAGCATGATCGTCGGCGCATCCGCCGACATGCCGAACATGTCGTTCTGGCCGATGGTCTCGGCCTGATGCGCACGCTGGCAGGCGGCCAGAATCGAATCTGCGCCCGCGAAGACGCGCGCGCGGTTGGGCTCCAGCGTGTCGAAGGCGCCGGCAGCGGCGAGACTTTCGATGATGCGCTTGTTGATCGCTCGCGGATTGACGCGCGCGGCGAAGTCGGCGAGCGAGGTGAACAGGCCCCGCCTGGTCCGCTCCTCGATGATCTGGTCGATCGCCTGGATGCCGACGCCTTTCAGCGCGGCGAGCGCATAGTAGATGACCTTGTCGCCGACCTCGAAGGTCGCCCCGGAGCGATTGATGTTCGGCGGCTCGACCTTGATGCCGAGGCGCTGCGCCTCGGCGCGGAATTCGGAGAGCTTGTCCGTGTTGTTGAGATCGAGCGTCATCGACGCCGCGATGAACTCCACCGGATAATGCGCCTTCATATAGGCGGTATGGTAGGACACCAGCGCGTAGGCTGCCGCGTGGCTCTTGTTGAAGCCGTAGTCGGCGAATTTCGCCAGCAGCTCGAAGATGGTCTCGGCCTGCCCCTTCGGCACGCCGTTCTTCACCGCGCCCGCGACGAAGATGTCGCGCTGCTTGTCCATCTCGGCGCGGATCTTCTTGCCCATGGCGCGGCGGAGCAGGTCGGCGTCGCCGAGCGAATAGCCCGACATCACCTGCGCGATCTGCATCACCTGTTCCTGGTAGATGATGACGCCGAAGGTCTCCTTCAGGATCGGCTCGAGCACCGGATGCAGATATTCCGGCTCCTCGTCGCCGTGCTTGCGGGCGCAATAGGTCGGGATGTTCGCCATCGGACCCGGGCGATACAGCGCCACCAGCGCGATGATGTCCTCGAAACGGTCGGGCCGCATGTCGACCAGCGCGCGCCGCATGCCCTGGCTTTCAACCTGGAACACGCCGACCACCTCGCCGCGCGCCAGCATCTGGTAGCTCTCGGCATCGTCGATCGGCAGCGTGGCGAGATCGACATGAATGCCGCGCGGCTTGAGCAGCTTGCAGGCGACGTCTAGCACAGTCAGCGTCTTCAGGCCGAGGAAGTCGAACTTGACGAGGCCGGCCGGCTCGACCCATTTCATGTTGAACTGGGTCACCGGCATGTCGGATTTGGGATCGCGGTAGAGCGGCACGAGCTCGCTCAGGGGACGATCGCCGATCACGATGCCGGCCGCGTGGGTCGAGGCGTGCCGCGTCAGGCCTTCGAGGCGCTGCGCGATGTCGAACGCGCGCGCCACGACGGGATCTTCATCGCGGAACGCCTGCAGCTTCGGCTCGCTCTCGATCGCGGCAGCCAGCGTCACGGGCGCGGCCGGATTCTGCGGCACGAGTTTCGTCAGCTTGTCGACCTGGCCGTAGGGCATCTGCAGCACACGCCCGACGTCGCGCAGCACGCCGCGCGCCTGCAGCGTGCCGAAGGTGATGATCTGCGCGACCTGATCGCGGCCATAGCGCTGCTGCACGTAACTGATCACCTCGCCGCGGCGGTCCTGGCAGAAGTCGATGTCGAAGTCCGGCATCGAGACGCGCTCGGGATTGAGGAAGCGCTCGAACAGCAGGCCGAACTTGATCGGGTCGAGGTCGGTGATGGTCAGAGCCCAGGCGACCAGCGAGCCCGCACCCGAGCCGCGGCCCGGTCCGACCGGAATGCCCTGGCCCTTCGCCCATTTGATGAAGTCGGACACGATCAGGAAGTAGCCCGCGTATTTCATGCGCATGATGACGTCGAGCTCGAACGCCAGGCGCTTGTTGTAGTCTTCCTCCGTCGTGCCCTGCGACAGGCCGTGGACGCGCAGGCGATTGGCGAGCCCCTCCTCCGCCTGTCGCTTCAATTCGGCCGCCTCGACGGCGGCCGCATCGGAGCTGTTCGCGGCGCCGACCGTGAAGAACGGCAGGATCGGCTTGCGCGTCATCGGGCGGAACGAGCAGCGCTCGGCGATCTCGACCGTCGAGGCAAGCGCCTCCGGAATGTCGGCGAACAGCACCGCCATTTCGGCGCGGGTCTTGAAGCGGTGATCGGGCGTCAGCTGCTCGCGCTCGGTCTCGGCGATCAGTCTGCCGCCGGCGATGCAAAGCAGCGCGTCATGCGCTTCGTAATCGTCGGTCGTGGCGAAATACGGCTCGTTGGTCGCGACCAGCGGCAGGCCTTTGGCGTAGGCGATGTCGATCAACCCGCTCTCGATCCGCCGTTCCTTGTCGACGTTGTGGCGCTGCAGTTCGACATAGAGGCGGTCGCCGAACAGGCCGGCGAGACGCTCGCAGCGCGCGGCCGCAACCTCGGTCTGGCCGCTGGCAAGTGCGAGCGCGATCGGTCCGTCGGGACCGCCCGTCAGCGCGATCAGGCCCTCGGTCTCGCCGTCGAACCAGTCGAACCTGATGAATGGCGCGTGACTGTCGGGCGACTCGAGGAACGCGCGTGAATTCAGCCGCATCAGGCTGCGATAGCCGCGCTCCTGCGCGGCCAGCAGCACCACGCGCGAAGGCGGCAGCGCGTTGCGCGCGTTGGGATCCTGGTCGCCGAAGTCGATCGCAAGCTCGCAGCCGACGATCGGCTGGATGCCGTAACCGGCCATCTTGTCCGAGAATTCCAGCGCGCCGAACAGATTGTCGGTATCGGTCAGCGCCAGCGCGGGCTGGTGGTCCTTCTTCGCGAGCTCGCCGAGCCTGGCGATCTTGATCGAGCCCTTGAGCAGCGAATAGGCCGAGTGAACGTGAAGGTGGACAAATCCGGCGCTCGGCATGGTCGCGTGACGGCCTCTTGCAGATGAGTTGGAGCGGTCGCCGGCGTCAGGCGCATCATGCATGCGCTTGGGCGACTCGCCCCACGATGGTGGGGGCTCGCCGCGCCAGAGTCCACGCTGGACCTGCCGATCCGCTGCCTCATCCCGCTTTTCCCCAAGCTGCCATTCAGGTGGCCATAGAAACGGCCATCAGAGGTTTCCGTCGCAGCTAGAGCTGCGGGATCACCTGGGCCCAGATCGCGATCATTCCGACGAACAGCGCGATCGACGTCAGTGCAGCGGCTTCTTCCACGAAAATCCTGAACATGGGCTTGCTCCATCACTAGAACGTATGAAGAACATTGTTCTCATTTCGTTCTCCGGAGTCAAGCGAACTTGGCCGTTTCAAAATGAAATGGTTAACTCGTTGGGTTTGCAGCATAAAAAAGCCCCGGCGCAAGGCCGGGGCTTTCGACATCAGCTCTGTTCAGAGCGACCGTTCTCAGTACTTGGCAACGATCGGGCCGCCGAACTTGTAGTTCAGGCGGACGAGGCCCATGTCGACGTCCTGACGGATACGATCCGTCTTGAGGCCAACGAAGGTGACGTCCTTGTCCGACAGGAAGATGTGGTTGTACTCCACGCCCACCGACCAGTTCGGCGCAAAGCCGACTTCGAGGCCGGCGCCAACCGTGCCACCCCAGCGGGTGTCGCTGTTCGAGGCGAGCAGACCGCCGGTCGCCGTGCTGAACACCTCGTTCTTGACGCCGACGACGGCCGCACCGCCCTTGGCATAGACGAGCACGTTGTTCCAGGCGTAACCAACCTGGCCGGTGATCAGACCGAACGAGTCGATCTTGGTACGGTTGCGCTGAGCGAGCAGCGCGCTGGTGTTGTCGCCGGTGAAGTCAGCCCAGTTGCCCTGGCCTTCCACGCCGAACACCCATTGGCCGGACTGCATGCGATAGCCGACCTGGCCACCGACCGTGCCACCCGTGGCATTGTGAGAACCTTCGCCGCCAACCAGCGGAGCGGTCTGATCCCACCTCGCGCGAGCGGAAGCACCGCCGCCGTTGATACCGATGTAGAAGCCGCTCCAGTCATAGACCGTGGCGATCATCGCGGGTGCCTTGGTGTAAGGCCGCGCAGCGAGGTCAGCAGCCAGCGCCGGCGCAGTCGCGCTGATCGCGACGAGGCTCACAGCGGCAAGCAACAAATTCTTGTTCATTTGAATCCCGTTCCAGTTTCGTCATTAGGCCCCCGGGCCATGGCGACGTCATAACAGCGATCCACGGAATTGCTGTAACCTCGACGCAACAGTTCGCACCAAAGGGCCGCGCACCATTAATGAACGTTTAGCCGCGCATGCACGGAAACCCTTTGAAACAAGACTATTTTGCAGTTTCAGCGTCGTGTCGGCGAGACGCATTGCGAACGCGCGCAACAATGTCGCGCGCACGATCGTGTGATCGACGAATCGAAAATTGTGCGCATCGTCTTGCCTCCGCATTGTCGCCACATTCTCGCCCGCACTCGCCACATTCGCGGTCGTGTTCCGCGCGCGTCGATGTCCGTGTCCGCGACTCCGCAAGTTCCGTCGAGGTTCCGTATTTTGCGCAGAAGGCAGCCACGTCGCTCGCCGCTGTCGGGATCGCTTCCACCCATTTCAGGCCCATCGACATGATCAGGAGGTGTAAGAGCAGGATGCGATCCTTGTCCGGGAACCGCGGATCGGACTTTCCCGCGCTGCCTCCCTGCCCTTGCTCACGAACGGGCGGCCGGTCGCACCTGCGTCAATAGCGCGTAGGAAAGTACATTGCTCATTGCGCGCGAACCTCGGCCGAATTCAGCATTTTGGCTTATCTCGCGGTCCAAATCCGACAACCTATCCGCGTCTGCTATTTCGATTTGGCGGCTTGCGGCGCGAGCGCGCGCTTCATGGAAGCATAGGTCCTCAACTGTGCTGCGTTACGAAGCGCCTTCTGTCGCGCTTCTCCTTCGGGCAATTGTTTCGCCTCATCGGCCCGCGCGTCTGCTTGCTCGTCCAAATGGTCTGCCGTCAAGTAAGGGATCTTATTGCTGTTACGCATGCGGGGCCTCACGCTTCTGCTCTTCCATCACGTTGCCAAAACCTAGTCCGGGGGTTTCAGCCCGCCGGCCAGCCAGCCCCTCGCGTCGCCGTTCATGGGGTCGTTGACCACCAGGGTGCGCTGGGCACGATCACATTTGGGGCACTCGAACGTGCGGAGTTCGTAACCCGCAGGGCCGGGCGCAATGCCGGCCAGGAACGTGCGGATCTGGCAGTGCGGACAGCGCGGGTGTTCGAGGGCGCTAAGCGGCGAACCAGCTGGCAATGCGTGAGAGCTGGGCATGTGCGGCACCCCCTTGTCAGGAAGAGCGCCCAAGCGCCGCCGGACACCGACCCTGATGAGGTACTTTCGCGCCCTCGAAATGGGCTGGCTGGTCAATATTGACCGCAACTCGTCATTTTTTGATATTTCGGCATCGCCGGCCCAAAGGGAGGGCTTGCGAAGTCAGCAAAGCGAAGATCTGGGTGCACCGTGCTTTGTTGGACGCAGTTTGTCTGAAAAGTCTGGGCTCGAGAGAGACGACAGTCCAATTCGATGGCGCGCGGCTTGTGTCCTGTCGCGCGCCATAATCAAAGGATCACTGTCACGGGCGCTTGTCGGGATTCTGAATCGCATCCTTATTGTTCCCCGGTTCAGGCCGGTCCTTGGGAACAGATTGACTTTTGCCGGACTGGTTGCCGGGATTGAAGTGATACGTGCCATCAGGCTTTTCGCCGGGCTGTTTTTCGTTCGGATTCTTGGTGTTATTATCGGCCATCGAGCTCTCCGTTGGACAACGCAGCAACAGCTGCATTGGACATCGGCAACAGCCGCGCAGATGGTAAGTTCCCGCCTCATCGGCCAGCCGCCGGCCCGTCGATCTATTTCGGCCTCCCGACGCAAACGGCTTGTTGCGGGATAATGGAACGAGCAGTCGCCCTGACTGCGCGCTACACCGGCGTGTAGATCACGAGCTTCAGCGCAGGATCGTCGTTGGCCTGAAAGCTGGCGTGCTCGAAATGCAGCACGCCCTTGGTCGGGTGGGTGAAGGTCTTGCGGCCTGACAGGGTGCCCTGCACGTCGTGCGCGTCCCACCATTTGACGAATTCGGGACTGCCTGCGCGCAGCCGCGTCACCAATTCGGCAAAAGCGGGATCGCCCGCCCAGACGTCGTGGGTGGCGCGAAACATCGCGACCATGCGCTTGGCCATATCAGCCCAGCCTGCACCATAGGATTTCCGGGTCTTCTTGTTGGTCAACACCAGCAGCAGCGTATTGCGATCCTCTTCGGGCAATCGCCCGAACGCGAAGATCTCCTCGGCCGCCTTGTTCCAGGCCAGCACGTCCCATCTCCGCCCGGTGATGTAGGCCGGGTGCGGAAGACTCTCGACCAGTCGCCGAATGGCCGGCGGCACCACCTCGCGGGTGAAGGGTCGCCTCTCGCCGTCGCGCGCGAGGTCCTTGAGATGCGCATGCTCGGTTTTGCTGAGGCGCAGCGCCCGCGCCAGCGCATCGACTGTGGTGACCGACGGGCTGACGGTGCGGCCCTGCTCGAGCCGGATGTACCAGTCGACCCCGATGCCGGCGAGCTGCGCCACCTCCTCGCGCCGCAACCCCGCCGTGCGCCGCCTCTGCCCCGCGGGAAGACCGACCGACTTCGGCGACAGCTTCTCGCGCCGGGAGCGAAGGAAATCGCCGAATTCGACGCGGCGTTGGTCGGCCATGGCGTGCTCCCGTGATGGAGGGCTCTTCCAATACTAGGATAATACCAGGCCTTCTTGTCCCGTCAAACGCGCCGCATATCCGTATCACCCGTCCCTGAGGTGAACATCATGAAAGCTGCCGTACTGAAATCCTTCGGATCCCCGCTGGCGATCGAGAACGTGCCCGCCCCGGTGCTCGGCACCGGCGAAGTGATCGTCGACATCGTTGCCACCCGCGTGATCTCGTATACCAACGAGGTGTTGAGCGGCGAGCGCCAATACGCGCTCGACCTCCCCGTCGTTCCCGGCGCGGGCGGGGTCGGCCGGGTGCGCGCGATCGGCCCGGACGCGACCAAGCTTGCAATCGGCGACTGGGTGCTGTGCGGACCGACGGTGCGCGCGCGCGACGACGCGATCGCGCCCGACATTCACCTGCAGGGCGTCAGTGCCCGCGGAGAAGGCGGCATGCGGCTCCAGAAATATTTCCACGACGGCTCGTTCGCCGAGCAGATGCGCCTGCCGACGGAGAACGTGACGCGGCTCGGCCAGATCGACGCCGCGGAGGCCAGTCGATGGTGCGCGCTGGGCAACATGCTGGTGCCGTATGGCGGCTTCCTGGCTGCCAAGCTCCAGCCCGGCGAGACCGTGCTGGTGAGCGGCGCGACCGGCAATTTCGGCAGCGCCGCGGTCGCGGTGGCGCTGGCGATGGGCGCGGCCTGCGTGGTGGCGCCGGGCCGCAACGAGGCGATGCTGGCCGAGCTCGTGCGCCGTTACGGCGAACGCGTCAAACCCGTGAAGCTGACAGGCAACGAGGCCGACGATTGCGCGCGCATGAAGCGCGCCGCACCCGGCCCGATCGATTGCGTGCTCGACATCATGCCGCCTTCGGTCGCGACAACGGTCGTACGCGCCGCCATCATGACGTTGCGCCCCTACGGCCGCGTCGTGCTGATGGGTGGCGTCAACATGCAGGGCGGCGCCGGCCTCGAGCTGCCCTACAACTGGATCATGCGCGAATGCATCACCATCCACGGCGTCTGGATGTATCCGGCGGATGCAGCGGTGCGCCTGATCGCCCTGGTGCGCGCGGGGCTTCTGCGCCTCGACCACTACGAGACCAGGGACTTCGATCTCGATCACGCCAACGAGGCCGTTGCCCATGCCGCCGCCAACGCCGGCCCGTTCAGCATGACGGTGATCCGGCCGTAAATTGCCTGAAGGCGGCGGCGATGCGCGACCGCCGCCGTTTTGCCTGCGATGTCAGATGGCTGGGCCGCCTCACCCCTGATGTAGACGGCCGCTTCCGTCTACTGTGCATGGGGTTGTTTTGCGCGTTTTGGCTAGTCGAGCTCGACGACCTGGCCGTTCGACAGCGAGACGCGCCGGTCCATGCGGCCGGCGAGCTCCATGTTGTGGGTCGCGATCAGCATCGACACCTTGGTCGCCCTGACCAGCTGCATCAGCGCCTGGAACACGTGGTCGGCGGTGTGCGGATCGAGATTGCCGGTCGGCTCGTCCGCCAGCAGCACGCGCGGCGCATTGGCGACCGCGCGCGCGATCGCGACGCGCTGCTGCTCGCCGCCCGACAGCTCCGCCGGGCGATGGGTGATGCGCTCGCCGAGGCCGAGATAGCCGAGGATCTCCTTGGCCCGCTTGACGCTCTCGGACTTCTTCAGGCCGCGGATCATCTGCGGCAGCATGACGTTCTCGAGCGCGGAGAATTCCGGCAGCAGCCGGTGCGACTGGTAGACGAAGCCGATGTCGCTGCGGCGCAGCTGCGTCCGCTCGATGTCGGGCAGCTGCGAGGTCGGCGCACCGTTGACGTAGACCTCACCGGAGTCGGGCGCCTCGAGCAGCCCCGCAATATGCAGCAGCGTCGACTTGCCCGAGCCCGACGGCGCAACCAGCGCGACCGACTGACCCGCCCACAGCGCCAGCTTGGCGTTGTCGAGGATCGTCAGCGCCGCCTCGCCCTGGAGGTACTGCCGCCTTATCTCGTGGAGATAGATAACCGGTACATCTTCCGCCCCGTGCTCCCGCTCCATCAGTCCCTCACTCGTACCGCAGCGCTTCGACCGGATCGAGGCGCGCGGCGCGCCACGACGGATAAAGCGTCGCCAGGAACGACAGCGTCAGCGCCATGATGACGACGGCCGTGGTCTCGCCGACGTCGATCTCGGCAGGCAGTTTCGACAGGAAGTAGAGCTCCGGCGAGAACAGCTCTGTGGAGGTCAGCCAGGACAGGAATTGCCGGATGGATTCGATGTTGAGGCAGATCACGAGGCCGACGAAGAAGCCGACCAGCGTGCCGACCACGCCGATCGAGGCGCCCGTGATCAGGAAGATCCGCATGATCGAACCTTGCGATGCGCCCATCGTCCTGAGGATCGCGATGTCGCTGCCCTTGTCCTTCACCAGCATGATCAGGCCGGAGACGATGTTGAGCGCTGCCACCAGCACGATCATGGTCAGGATCAGGAACATCACGTTGCGCTCGACCTGGAGCGCGTTGAAGAAGGTCGAGTTGCGCTGGCGCCAGTCGACCAGGAACACCGGCCGGCCCGCCGCCTCCGTGACCGATTTGCGGAAGGCGTCGATCCTGTCGGGGTTGGTGGTGAACACCTCGATCGACGTGACGTCGCTGCTGCGGTTGAAGTAGGCCTGCGCCTCGGCGAGCGGCATGAAGACGAAGCCGAGATCGTATTCGGACATGCCGATCTCGAACACGGCGACGATCTTGTACGGCTTGATGCGCGGCGTGGTGCCCATCGGCGTCACTGCCCCCTTCGGCGCGACCAGCGTGACGCTGTCGCCGGCATGCAGCGACAGCTGGTCGGCAAGCCGTCGGCCGATCGCAACGCCCTGCCCGTCGTCAAAGCCCTCCAGCGAGCCCTGCTTGATGTTCTTCGCAATGGACGTGAGGTTGTTGAGATCGTCGGACCGGATGCCGCGCACCAGCACGCCCGAGGCGTTCCACGGCGAGGAGGCCAGCGCCTGACCATCGACCACGGGCGCGGCCAGCCGGATGCCCTGGACCTGGCTGATGCGCTCGGCGACGTCCTTCCAGTCGGTCAGCGGCGATTCCAGCGGCTGGACCAGGATGTGGCCATTGAGTCCCAGGATCTTGTCGAGCAGCTCTTTGCGGAAGCCGTTCATCACGGCCATCACGATGATCAGCGTGGCCACGCCGAGCATGATGCCGAGGAAGGAGAACCCGGCGATGACCGAAATGAATCCCTCCTTGCGCCGCGCCCGCAGATAGCGGGCCGACAGCATCCACTCGAAGGGTGCGAACGGCGCAGTTTGAACGGTTTCGGTCATGGTTTCATCCATCGCTCGATAATCCCATGATTCGGGGTCAATTGTGGCCGGATTGGCGGCCGCGATATCGGGCGATGAACAATAATCAGCCGACCAGGCGTGCGACGACGTCCGCCGGCGACAAATTCTCGCGCGAGCCGTCGGCGCGGCGTTTGAGCTCGATCTTGCCGTCGGCCAGCCCCTTCGGCCCGATCATGATCTGCCAGGGGATGCCGATCAGGTCGGCGGCCGCGAATTTGGCACCGGCGCGCTGGTCGGTGTCGTCATAGAGAACGTCGACACCCTTGGCGGTCAGTTCGGCATAGAGCTTCTCGCAGGCCCCATCCACCGCGGCATCGCCTTGCTTGAGGTTGAGAATCGCGACGCGGAACGGGGCCACGGCCTCCGGCCATTTGATGCCGGCATCGTCATGGCAGGCCTCGATGATGGCCCCCAGCAGGCGCGAGACGCCGACGCCGTAGGATCCGCCATGGATCGGCACGTCGACGCCGTCAGGGCCGGCCACCATCGCCTTCATCGGCTCGGAGTATTTCGTGCCGAAATAGAAGATCTGGCCGACCTCGATGCCGCGGGTGTTGACCCGCTTGTCGGCAGGCACTTCCTGCTCGAACCGCGCGGCGTCGTGAACGTCCTCGGTCGCTGCATAGACCGAGGTCCACTGCTTGATGATCGGCGTCAGGTCGCTGTTGTAGTCGACGTCCTCGCCCGGCACCGGCAGGTCGAGGACGTCGCGATTGATGAACACGCCGGATTCACCGGTTTCCGCGAGCACGATGAACTCGTGGCTGAGATCGCCGCCGATCGGGCCGGTCTCGGCGCGCATGGGGATCGCCTTGAGGCCCATCCGCGCGAAGGTGCGCAAATAGGCGACGAACATCTTGTTGTAGGCGACGCGCGCTGCGGCTTCGTTGAGATCGAAGGAATAGGCGTCCTTCATCAGGAACTCGCGGCCGCGCATCACCCCGAAGCGCGGACGCTGCTCGTCGCGGAATTTCCATTGAATATGATAGAGATTGAGCGGCAGGTTCTTGTAGGACTTCACGTAAGCGCGGAAGATCTCGGTGATCATTTCCTCGTTGGTCGGCCCGTACAACAGCTCGCGCTTGTGGCGGTCGGCGATGCGCAGCATTTCCGGGCCATAGGCATCATAGCGGCCGCTCTCACGCCAGAGATCGGCCAGCTGGAGCGTCGGCATCAGCAGTTCCAGCGCGCCGGAACGGTCCTGCTCCTCGCGCACGATCTGCTCGATCTTCTTCAACACCCGGAAACCGAGCGGCAGCCACGCATAGATGCCGGCCGCCTCCTGCCGGATCATGCCAGCGCGCAGCATCAGCCGATGCGAGACGATCTCCGCTTCCTTCGGATTTTCCTTCAGAATGGGCAGAAAGAACCGCGACAACCGCATGGCAATGCTCTGGGAATCAGTGAGGGGTTGCAGTGAAACCGGATTGGGAGCAAAAACACAAGACCGGGAATGAGGAAAAGCCGCTAACGCGACGGAATTCCTGTCATTTTTCCTTTGCCTTCAGGTTCGACTTGAAGCGCGCCGGACCTAGGGCGGCAGAACCTCGAGCTCGTCCTCGAGGGTGATCTTCTCGAAATCGGTCACCAGCGCGTCGATCCTCACGTGCCAGCGGCCGGCGAAGGGCAGCCCGACTTTGCGGACATGCCAGTAGCCGTCCGGCCCCAGCTCGGCGTCGCGCTCGATCGGCTCGATGCCCCGCTCCGGCAGGCTCAGCGTCAGCGTCGCCTCCTTGGCCTTCAGCGGCGTCGCCTCGCCGGTCATGAGCTGAAGCACGAAATCATCGATGCCGGGCTTGCCCGGGGACACCAGCACCTGGAACATCGCTTTGTCGCTGTGGATGTGGATCGCAAGCGGAGTCTCCGGGACGATCGTCCGCGGCGGCGGCGTGAACCGCCAGCCGGCGACGACGGCGAAAATGCCGAGCGCGGCCCCGCACTCCAGCAGGATCGAGCGTTTGAGCGCGAAAGCCGCTCCTTGATCTTTCACCAACGCCGGCGTCAGCCGATAGCGGTTGAGTGCGGCGAGCCCTAGCAGGGACAACACCAGCGCCAGCTTGACCGAAAGAAGAAGGCCATAGCCGGTCTCGACCAGCGCTGACGGCTTTTCGAGCTGGATGACCGCAAGCGTGAGGCCCGTCAGCGCCAGGGCCGCGACCACCGGCATGGCGATGCGCGAGAAACGGTTCAGCAGCGGCAGCACTGCCGGCGCCGGCTTCGATAGCAGCGCTGCAAGCGGTGCCAACGCGCCGATCCAGAACGCGACGGCGAGGCCATGGACAAAGACCGCGGGCCGCGTCAGCACCTCGGGCGATGCCGTTGCGGCGTGCCCGGTCATCGCAAGCGACAGACCGACGCCGGCGAAAGCGATGGCGGCAAGAACGCGCGCATACCACGCGCGACCGAGCGCCGTCAGCGCGAGCAGCATCGCCGCGATGGCAACGAGCAAAGCCGGGCCGGCACTCGTCACGAATGCGACGGTCCAGGGAGCCGCACTGACAAGCGCTGCCGCCGGCAAGCCGAGAAGATCGAGACACAGCACGCCAAGCGAGACAACCGCGCTTGGGAGACCCGCCAACAGGGCAATGCGCGGTACACCCATGCCGGTCATCGACCAGCCAATCCAGCGGCCAAAGAAAACGCCACCGACACCGACAAATAGCCCGACATAGAGACCGATCCGCGACAGCCAGATCAACGCGTCCAACCAGCCATCGGCATTGGCCGGAGGCTGCGTGGCCGTCGGCGCGCCTACGGAGAAGATCACCGATGCCGCGACGGGATGACCGTCCTGCGAGATCACCCGATAGCTCACGACCGCCGTGCCCTGCGGCAGGTCCGGCGGCATCGCAACCGAAATGCTCTCGCCCGATGCAGTGACGCGCGCATCGTCGCGCACCCTGCCCGCGCCGTCGATCAAGTGGATTGCGCCCGGCGTCACTGCCTCGCTGAAGCGCAGTTCCACGGCCTTCGGTGCACGCGCCAGGATACTGCCACTCGCCGGCTCGACCGAGATCAGCGCCGCATGCGCTGACGCGCCGGTCGAATGGCCGACGACGATCAGCAGCGTCGTGAGTGCAGCCAGAAGACGCATTACGGCTTGGGCAGCAGTTTCACGCCGGGCGCCGGCGACCTGTCTTCATGCGAATGCGCTGCGCCTTCCGCCGGGATTTCGATCCAGCGGCTGACACCCGTCTCGCACTCTTGCACGACCGGGAAATACAACGTCGTGTTCGGCTTCAGACTGTCGGTCAGAAAACTGCTGACGACGAACTCGTCGTAATTGTGGTCCGGCAGCTTGCCGCCGGACCACACAACTTCTTTCACGCCGGAGGTCAACTTGTTGCCGTGATAGTCGTACGGGCTGGCATATTGCCCCTCGACGACATCGACGTTCCAGCCGGCCTTCGGCATCGGCTTCACCGCGATGACGCCTTCGGGGATCTGCACGCGGATCTTGACCGTAGGGGAGCCGGAACAACCGTGCGGCACAGCAAAGACAGCCTTGTAGGATGAGCCGACCGTGGCCTGCTTGCCTTCCAGATAGACATGCGCTGCCGCAGGCGATGCGGCGAGCGCGGCCATAAGGATCAGCCAGGGTATCTTCGACATGCTCAATCTCCCGGAGGTTAGATCACCCGCGTCACATCTTCATTCCCGAATGATCGGGCATTTTCTTCATCATCATGCCTCCGCCGCCGGGCGCCTGCGCACCGACGCCCTGCACATCGAGCGATACGGTGACCTTGCCGGCCTTCTCGAACTCGAGCGTAACCGGCACCTTCTCGCCCTCCTTGAACGGACCCTTCAGCTCCTGGAGCATCAGGTGATAGCCGCCCGGCGCGAGCTTGACGGTCTTGCCCGGCTCGATAACGAGGCCCTTGTCCAGCGGACGCATCTTCATCACGCCATTGTCCATGGCCATTTCATGGATCTCGGCCTTGCCGGCGATTTCGGCCGACACGGCGATGAGCTTGTCGGGCGCCGTCCCTTTGTTCTCGATGGTCAGGAAGCCTCCGGCGACCTTGGCGCCTCCAGGTGTTGCCCGACTCCAGGCCTGAGAAATGACGAGGTCGCCGGCCTTGGCGTCGTCGGCGCGGACGGGAGCTGCGATCACGACGGCTGAGAGAGCCGCGAGCGCGAAGAGGGTTGAGAGCTTGTTCATGTCGATTGCCTTTCTTGTCGCCGTTGAGATCTGTTCCATCCGTCAGAACGTGTACTTGCCGGCGAGAACGAAAGTTCGTCCCGGGAACGGATGGAACAGGAAGTATTGTGCGTTGAAGATGTTGTCGATCCCGAAATCGAACGAGAAGTTCTGCGTCGCCTTGTAGTGAATCTTCATGTCGAACACCAAGAACGGGTCGAAGGCCTGATAGACGTGCGCAAAGGTGTCGGTGTTGTCGAGGGTCGCAAATTGCTTTCCGGTATAGCGTCCCGCGATCGTATAAGCCCAGTCGTCGTTCGGCCGATAGGTCAGCCCGACGGTGGAGCGCCATTCCGGAACATTGGGCACGCGCTTGCCCGTCGCTGTTGTACCGCCGATCGTACTGACAAACGTGGGGTCGCTTAAAATCCGGGAGTCCACATAGGTTATACTGCCGAACACCTGCAGCCGCCTGACAAGCACGTTATCCTTGTCGGCCGACACCTCGACACCTTGCATCCGTATCGCGTCGACATTGCCGATGGTCGTCGTGGGAGTCTGACCGCCCGTCGAATTCGTCACATTCGTGGTTTGCGAGATGATGGCGTCGTTGGTTCTCTCCCTGAACAGCGTCAGCCTGACGCGGCCATCATTCCATTTCCGCTCGAGGTTCAATTCACCGGTAAAGTCGTGCTCGGGTTTCAGGTTTGGGTTGGCGAATGTCGCGACACCAGCAACCGTTATGTTCTGATATAGTTCGGTGACGGTCGGATAGCGATACGATTCACCAAAGCTCGCGGTGACGTTCCACTCTTTGCTGAGATCATAAGAGAGCGAGGCTTTGGGCGAGAAGTTGGTCGAATTCAGTCCTGGCTGGTTCTTTGGGACTGGCACGAAGACGGGGATCGGCGCGGCCGGAATGCCGCTGGTGGTGGTCGGAATAGAGTTGATGTTGAAGCCGTCCAGTGAACGCCAAGTCTCGAGCCGCCCGCCCAGCGTCAATTTCAGATCGGGAGCGATCTTCCAGGCGTCCTGCAGCCAAAGCGCACCGGTACGGGTTTCGCCGACGCCGGTGGTGAAAAGCTGACCGGTACCAGTCGAGGACGTCGCATACCAGACCGAGGACAAATAGACCGGGTTTTCCAACCGATACCGGTCGCCGTGAACGCCGAAGCTGACCTCGTGGGGGCCATCGATGCCGAAGGGCCTCCAGATGCCTTTGGCATCCGCGTTTTGCCAGTTCGTACCATCATTGCGGGTAATCTTGCCGTTCAACGAATAGCCCAGGCCTGACTGCGTGGCGCTGAACGGCGTGACGGTGAACGGATTGAGCTGAGTGTCTTGCAGATAGTTATAGCTCGATGCTGAAAGGTCAAAATCGAAGACGCCTTTGGTGTCGCTCTTGATCGCTACCGCGTTGCTCAGATGGGTCTGGTCCCAGATGTATTTGTTGCTTGCGAACGCACCTTGGCCGCCGAAGGTTGGCTGCCCGTTGAACGTAGACCTTAGATAGGTCTGTGGATCCGAGGTCTGGTGGTTATTCCAGATGCCCAGCGAGTAGGTCGCCTGCACCAGCGGCGAGATATCATAGGCAACTCTCAGATTCCCGGACGTCTGCTGTGAATGTGCCAGCGCACCTGTACCTATCACATTCGCGACGCCGCCTGTCCTGTTCCACGCGCCAATGGCTCCGGTCGTGTTTGCGGGGCCGACACCAAAAACGGAGCCAAAGGTCGTGTAGGTCAGTGGCTGCTGGTAGCTGTCGAGATGATTTGCAGTGACAAGCCAGGACAGCTTGCCGTCGCGATTGCCCGCGGCGGCGCTGGTCTGGCTGGTCACGTAGGTGTCCTTGGTGCCGTATTGATTCCACGGCATGACCGAGACGGTTTCCTTGGCTACCGCAAATGGCTCGTCCGGCATCTTGGACGTGATCAGCAGGACACCGCCAATAGAATTGCCGGGATAGGCGGCCGCGAACGGACCATTGAGGAAATCGATTCGCGCGATCGCTTCCGGTGAGATCAGATTCCACTTCGGCGATGCGCCCGAATTATTGTTGCCGATGAGCGCCGAGATCAGCAGGTCATCATAGTAGATCAGCGTCCGCGCACTGGAGTTCAGGCCCCAGCTTCGCGTCGCGAGCACCGCCTGGTTGTCGCCGTCGTTGCGTTTCCGCACGAACAGGCTCGGCATGTATTTTACGGCGTCCTCGGGATCCTTGAGGTTGATGGTCTCATCGATCCGCTTGGCGGTAATGCTGAAGGATTCCTGCGGTAGCTGATAGCGCGCCACGGCCGCCGGTGTTTGCGGCGAGGGATGTGCATTGCCAGTACCAGCCCCGCCGTCAGCGCTAGCCGGCGCGGGCAGATTGGACGTTGCGGGCTTGGAGCTGCGATTTCGGACACCTGCCGTCCGCGCCCGAACGGGCTTCGCGGGCTTGCGCGCAGCTGTATTTGGAGCCTCGACCGTAACCGGCGGCAGCGCCTGGTTTGATGTCTGGGCATGACTCTGGATCGGCAATCCAACCAACGCATTGCCGAGCGCGAGCAGGCTCACGCCGCTCAAAACGCGATGACGAAGCATTCTACAAATTCCTGACACTGGCTGATCCGCCAGCTCTCTTGAACGACCCCATCGGCAGGTGTTGGGCCTGCCGATCGCTCGGACTTAAATTGTCGTCAGGAAATTTTAGGCGGCGCTCGTGCCTGGGCGTTCGAGCTGCCATGGGCGGCAACAGCGGACGCACCCGCCTCGTGCCACACCACGCGTTCGGCGTGGCGGAAGGGAACGGAGAGCGTCGCGTGCGGTGGCGAATCGAAGGACGCGTTGGCTTGCACAAGACAACACAGCGCGCAGGCACCGGCATGTGCGGTCGGCGAATCGTTCTGGTCGCTCGGAGCACCCTGCTCACTGACACTATGGCAGATGACGCCGCCAGCGAGCGGATCGGACACGGCCTGGCCAGCCGCCCAACAGGCGGCAATCGGCGCCAGCACCTGCATCACCAGCGCGAGCAGGACGACAGGTAAGAATTTTTGCAGCCGTGCGCGCATCCGCCGAACCATTCGTTCGTCTGCTAACTAAACACCGCGATCGCGCCGAGTCGAGGTCACATCGGTCGCCTTGTTGGCGGCGCGCAAATTTCGCAAGAAATGTGACGGGAACACCCCACCGAAGGGACGACCTTCAGCATTTGAGGCAGCCCAGCCGCCCTCGCCCATCCACAGATATCTTATATTTGTCATATACTTATAGGGTTAAGAGCCCGAACATTTCGTCAGCTGCTCGAATTTTGAACAATCGTTGCTGAAAATGATGACAAGTGAGAAAAGTTGATCTAGCATCCTTTTGCTCAGGCTGGCCGTGAGGTTGAAGTCTGGTGGTCCAAGTCTCGGGAGGAGCCCCTGGCGCGCAAAACGCAGCGTCGCCCCGTCAATCAAGATCAAATCTTAGAATCGGGGATAATAGGGTCGACACAATTTTTGAGCGGGGCTAGGGCCCCGCTCTTTTTTTGTCTTTAACGGCGTAGCCTGCCGGTGAGCGTCTCTCTCAATCCGATCGAACAGAGCCTTGAGCGCGCAGCCTCGCGCTGCGCCGATCTCACGCCCCTCGTCTATCAGCGGCTGTTCGATGAGCATCCTGAAGCGCGAGCGATGTTCCGCACGCAAAGGCAGCGAGTTCGTGATGGGATCAATGCTTGCGCTGACGATCGAGGCGATCCTCGACTTCGCCGGCGAGCGCAGCGGACATTTTCGGCTGATTGCCTGCGAGGTGGCCTCGCACGACGCCTACGGCACGCCGCGCGAGTTGTTCATCAGCTTTTTCGCCATCATCAGGGATACCCTGCGCGATCAGCTCGGCGATGAATGGTCGGACGAGATGACGCAGGCATGGGACATGCTGCTCGTCGAGATCGATGCCTTCGCTGGCATCGCAGCGTAGCGCTTTGCGCTGCACCAAGGCGCGCGCTGCAGATTAGGTAGCGTGAACCCACCGATTGTGAGACACTTTCCGGATCGGTAGCGCAACCAATGATGCACCGACGACAAGATATAAGGGAGCGAGCGATGTCCGGGACGAAAGACTTCTCGACGACGAGGCGCGATCTTCTTCAGGCGGCTGCGACCGCCGGCGCGGCGACTGCCATCCTCGGCAGCTTGGGCATAAACCCAGCATTGGCCGCCGAAATGGGACGAAGCGAGAAGCCGCTGAAGGCGGCGTTCTCCAACGCAGGCCTCCAGGCGACCTGGTGCGCGCAAGGCAAGCAGGCCGCAGAGTTCTGGGGCAAGCTGTTCAACGTCGAAGTGACCTGGTTCGACGGCCAGCTCGATGCCGTCAAGCAGCGCGCGGCGATCGACAATATGGCGTCGCAGAAATGGGATTTCGTCGCGATCCAGGCCTTCGGCATCGGCACCCTCACCCAGCCCGTGCAGAAGATGATCGACGCCGGCACGCCTGTGATCGACATGGACACGCTGATCGCGCCGCTCGACCAGATCAACGTCCACTCCTTCCTCGCCCCCGACAACGAGTTCATGGGCGCGTCGGTGACGCAGGCGCTATGCAACGCGATGGGCGGCAAGGGCAAGATCATCATGACGCAAGGAGCGCTCGGCCACACCGGTGCGCAAGGCCGCGCCAAGGGCTTCAACAACGTCGTCAAGCAATTCCCCGGGATCGAGGTGCTCGATACCCAGCCGGCCGACTGGGATGTCTCCAAGACCGCGCGGCTCTGGGAAACCTACCTCACCAAATATCCGCAGATCGATGCGGCCTTCTTCCACAATGACGACATGGCGCTTGCGGCCGCCAACATCATGAAGGCGCACAACCGCACCAACATCCTGATCGGCGGCGTCGACGCGATGCCGCCGGCGATCCAGGCGGTGAGCGAAGGCCGGATGTACGCGACCGTGCGCAATCCGTCCTGCCGCATCCATGGCGGCGCGATCATTGCGGGCGTTGCGGCTGTCGCCGGTGGCGAGAAGAGCGGCCAGGGCATCCCCAAGAACGTCGTCACCGACGGTCCTGTCGTGACCAAGGCCAACGCCGCGGGCATGCAGTGGATGCAGGATCACTTCCTGATCTGAAATCCTCCAAGACCTGAACTTGCATGCCTGAGGGTCGTCAGCCCATCCTGGAACTCCAGGGCATCACGAAGAGCTTCGGCGGTGTCGAAGCGCTTCGTGGTGTCGACTTCGCACTTCGCCCCGGCGAGATCCACGGTCTCGTCGGCGAGAACGGCGCGGGAAAAAGCACGCTGATGAAGATCATCGCCGGCGTGCACACCGAGTTCTCCGGCCGCTTCCTGATCGACGGCCAGGAGACCCGCTTCCGCTCGGCGCGCGATGCGCACGCGGCGGGCATCGGCATGGTGCATCAGGAGCTCAGCGTCGCGCCCGACCTGACGGTCGCGGAGAACGTCTTTCTCGGCAACCAGCCAACCAACGCCCTCGGCCTCGTGCAATGGCGACGCATGGCGCGCGAAGCCGGCGAGCAGCTTGCGCGCTTCGGCATCGACGTCGATCCGATGTCGCGGCTCGGCGATCTGCCGATCGGGCTGCAACAGCTGATCGAGATCGCGCGCGTGCTGTTCTCGGGTGCCCGCATCGTCATCCTGGACGAGCCGACCTCGGCCCTCTCCCCGCCCGAGGTCGAGCGCCTGTTCGCAACGCTACGGCGCCTGCGCGAACAAGGCACCGCCATCGTCTTCATCTCGCATTTCATCGAGGACATCCTGCGCGTCTCCGATACGGTCACCGTCTTCCGCAACGGGCGGAAGGTCGCGGAGACCGCGAGCGCCGCCACGACCAAGGGCGCACTGATCGAGGCGATGATCGGCCGCGGCGGCGAGGCGCTCGAGCACAGCTACACCGACGACCTGATGCTGCCGCGACCGACCGACAGTCCGGTCATCCTGAAGGCCGACCAGCTGTCGCTGGCCCGCAGCCTCAAGGGCGTCTCCTTCGAGGCCCGCGCCGGCGAGGTGCTCGGCATCTACGGTTTCATGGGCTGCGGGCAGCAGGAGCTGTCGCGGATCCTGTTCGGCAAGCTGAAGCCGGACGCCGGCACGCTGATCGTCGAGGGCACGCCCAAGACCTTTGCCAGCACCGCGGCGGCGCGGCGCGCGGGCGTGGCGCTGGTGCCGGAGAGCCGGCGCGCGATGCTGTTTCACCAGGAGCCGGTCTACAAGAACATCTCGATCAGCATTCTCGACCGCATCTCGTCGCTGCTGCTCAAGCCCGCGCAGGAGCGCGAGATTGCCCAGCGCCAGGTCGAGCAGTTGCAGATCAGGCCGCCGGTGGTCGGCCTCGATCTCGGCATGCTCTCCGGCGGCAACCAGCAGAAGGTGGCGCTGGCGAAATGGCTGACCTACCCGCCCAAGCTGCTGGTGCTGTGCGAACCCACGCGCGGCATGGATGTCGGCGCCAAGAACGACGTCATCAACATCGTCCGCGACCTCCGCGCCAGGGGGCTTGCGATCATCGTGCTGTCGACCGAGCCGGAAACGGTGCTGTCGCTGGCCGACCGCATCCTCGTGCTCAAGCGCGGCACCCTGGTGCGGGAATTCAAGAACGAGCCGGTCAGCAAGGACCGCCTGCTGGAAGCAGCGTGACGGAGAACCACAATGGCGAGCAGTGAGACGGCACCGGCGGCGGGCCAGCGCGCACGGGGCCTTGCGCCCTTCCTGCGCTCGCAGATGCGCAACATCGCGCCGTTCCTGACGCTGATCTTCCTGTCCGTCTTCTTCGCGCTGGCCAGCCCCTCCTTCGCGACCATCGACAACCTCGGCAACATCCTGACGCAGGTGTCGGTCACCGGCATCATCGCCGTCGGCCTCACTTTCGTGATCCTGTGCGCGGAGATCGATCTCTCGATCGCCGGCATCGCCAACGTCACCGGCATCGCGGTCGCCTACTTCACGCTGCAGGAATCCTACGTCAACATTCCCAACATCCCCCTGCCCGGCGCGGCCGCCATCCTGCTCGCCATCGCGCTCTGCGCGGCGCTCGGCCTCGTCAACGCGCTGGGGCTGACCGTGATCGGCATCCCCTCCTTCATCATGACCCTGGCGATGATGCAGATCGCGGCCGGCATCTCGGCCCTGCTGGTGCGCGGCCAGATCGCCTACAAGGTGCCTGATCTGATCACCACGCTCGGCTCGGGCTCGATCGGCGGCGTCCCCTGGATCGTCATCGTCGCGGCCATCATGCTGCTCGGCGGGCACCTGGTGCTGACCTACACGCGCTTCGGCCGCTACGTCTACATGGTCGGCGGAAACCGCGAGGCCGCCGAATATTCCGGCCTCAACGTCAAGCTCATCCTGGGCAGCGTGATGGTGATCTCGGCGGTGTGCTCCGGCATCGGCGGCATGCTCGGCGTCGCCCATTTCGGCAGCGCGCAGCAGAACGAGTTCGACACCTATTTGCTCGACTCCATCGCCGCCGTCGTGGTCGGCGGCACCAGCCTGTTCGGCGGCCGCGGCGGCATCGGCAACACCATCGTCGGGCTGTTCGTGCTCGGCGTCCTCAACAACGGCCTCGACCACGTCAACATCGACAGCTTCCTGAAGATCCTGATCCGCGGCGTGATCCTGCTGCTGGCGCTGATCATCAACGTCTATGCGCAGCGCTTGCGGGAAAAAACGGCGGAATAGACCGCCCCCCGAAACAAAGCCGCGAAAACAACCCCATGCACAGTAGCCGGCATCAGGGAAATCAATAGCTTGCCGACAAGGCCGCAAAATTACTGATTTTTCGAAGTGAATTTGACGTGTCGGGCAAAACAGGAGTATGATGCTACGATACCTACCTGCGCAGAATTGGCGGTGCATGCCGTGCAGCCCACCGTCGTCTTTCCCTTCACCCATCGTCTGCCGAACCCCGGAGCGAAGCCATTGTCATGCGGTATCTTGTGCTGCTCGCGACCTTGCTGGTCTGGTCGGCCTGGGCAAGCGCAGAGCCCGGATCTGAATGGAAGTTCCTCGGCTCCAATGGACCGGCGCAGACCTCGCCAGTTCAAGGCGCCGTCCAGAGTTACGCCCGAAAATACAAGCCGACCGCGATCATGGTCGTGCAGGACGGCCTCGTCGTCGCGACATCGGGAGACGTCAGCCGCAAGGTCAATATTCGTTCTGTTCGAAAGAGCTTCTTGAGTGCCCTCTACGGCGTCGCCATCGAACGCGGTCAGATCAAACTCGAAAGCACGCTCGGGCAATTGGGCATCGACGACACTGCCCCGTCGCTGACGGCTGACGAGAAGCTTGCAACGGTTCGCCAGCTGCTCATGACCCGCTCCGGGGTCTATCACCCGGCGGCTTACGAGACGAGCGACCAGAAATCGAGGCGCCCGCTGCGCGGCAGTCATTCGCCTGGAACGTTTTGGTACTACAACAACTGGGACTTCAACGCGCTAGGTGCGATCTATGAAAGGGCGACGGACTCGAACCTGTTCGACAGTTTCGAGAAGCTGATTGCACGCCCCCTGGGCATGCAGGACTACACGGCCCGTGACGGGACATTCATTGGAGATGGTTCGTCGCTTTATCGCGCCTACGTGTTCAGCATGAGCGCGCGCGATCTTGCGCGTTTTGGATTGCTGTTCCTCAACAAGGGGCGATGGAACGACGTTGCCGTTATTCCATTGCAATGGACGGCCGAGTCCACGAAAGCCTATTCAGAGACCGATCGAAACGACCGCGGTTGTGGATATCTCTGGTGGACTCTCGGTGCCGGCGCTTGGGGAAGCGACGCAATCTTTGCGTCCGGCTATGGAGGACAGTTGATCGTGATCGTGCCGGAGAAGCATCTTGTTGCCGTTCAGTTGGTCGAACTGGATCAAAGCCAGAAGGGAATTCACACCACGACCTTTCTCGACCTCGTCCGGCAGATCCTGACCTTCCCCGATTGAAGTTCCCGCTTGATCCCGCCAAACTCCTGCTGCGGCCGAGAGCCTATCAGTCGGCTCTGGTTAAATCATTCCGTGAGACGAACCTCAGCGAGGTGCGTCGTCGACGACAAGGTGATCAAGGAAAAACCGTGCAACATTCGCGTTGAATTCGCGATGGAACGCCGCCCTGTCGAAACCCTCGGGCTTGTCGGTGCAGATGCGGGGCAGCGCGGCCGTGAGCTGCGGCGAACATGGCGCCAGGAAAGCGAAGTGGCTGGCCGGCACGCTGTGAATCTCCGGCGTTCCCGGCAGGCTCCGAGCGATGCGCGCAGTGCCCGCGGGATCCACATCAACGCCCGCCGTCGGCAATTCCGCGCGCCAGAACTGCAGCGGAATCCTGATGGCGGACAGATTGTCCTTCGTGAAGAACCCACTCGGCGGCTCGGCAATCACGGCCGCCCGGATACGCGCGTCCTGCGTCGGAACTGGAATGTTGCCGCTGCGGAGTTGCTCACAAAACTTCGATGTATCCGTGCAACCGCGTGCGACCCTTGCAAAGTCCGGCGCGACACCGATCAGCGCCAGGCCGGTGTACCCGCCCTTGGAGAAACCAAACAGACCGATTTTGGAGGAATCAACAACCGCCTTGTCCTTCCAGTCCTTCAACACGAAGTCGAGCAGCCGGACCAGATCGGCTGGACGCGACAAGAAACTGGACAGCTCATCGCTACGCGACGTGTCATTGCCGTTGTCCCCCGAGTGATTGATTGCCGCAACGACAAAACCGGCGTCGGCCAAGGCCGTTGCGGAGTCATGGTGTCCCCCGAACCAGCCCCGATAGCCATGAGAAAAAATGATCAGCGGCAGCTTCGTCCCGATGACGGGACAGTCCTTCACGCCGACGAGGCCATAGTCGACGCCCATTCCGAGATCGCCGAGCTCCACGTCTCGCGGTTGGGCCTGGCACGGATACCAAATCGCGCCCGATAAGTTCGGACCATGGTTGAAGAGCTGGATGCCAGCGGCTTCGGCGGAAGAAACCGAGCAAAGAAGGAAGGCAACGAGAAGCCAAAATACCGTGCGCAAGTAACTGTCCCAATCGCTGAACGCGGAACAAGCGAAGAAACGTCGGCTAAATTATGTCCAAAATCCCTTTGCCTATCGGTCCCGGCGACGACGGATCGTTTCGGATCGTGGCTAGCGATGAGCCTCTTCGCCCAAGGCCAACGCCACCCGCCCCGAAATCTCATCCGCCCGCCAGCATCTCACCGCGTGCCCGTCGGGCCGCGTCTCCAGCACCGGCCCCGGCTCCCTGCGGCACACATCTTCCGCGTACCGGCACCGCGGGCTGAACGCGCACCCGTTCGGCGGGTTGAGCGGGTTCGGAAGATCACCGCCTGTCGTGGCCAGCGGCGCATGATGCAGCGGATCGGGGATCGCCGCGATCAGCGCCTGCGTATACGGATGCGCCGGCCGCTCGAAGATCTCGCGCCAGTCGCCGTTCTCGACGATGCGGCCGAGATACATCACGGCGACGCGGTCGCTCATGTGCTCGACGACGCCGAGGTCGTGGCTGATCATGATGTAGGAGAGACCGAGCGTGTCCTTCAGTTCCAGGAGCAGGTTAATGATCTGGGCGCGGATCGAGACGTCGAGCGCGGAGACCGGCTCGTCGCAGATGACGATCCTGGGGTTGAGGATCAGCGCACGCGCAATGCCGATGCGCTGGCGCTGGCCGCCGGAGAATTCGTGCGGGTAGCGGTCGGCCTGTTCGGGGCGCAGGCCGACATGACGCAGCATGGTCGCGACGCGGTCCTCGATCTCGCTTCTTGCGGTCACGCCGTGGACGCGCAGCGGATCTTCCAGCGTGCGGCGCACGGTCTGGCGCGGATTGAGCGAGGCGTAGGGATCCTGGAACACCATCTGCACGGTGCGGGCGAGCGCCTTGCGATCGCCTGATGGCCTGGATGTCACCACCTGCCCGTCCAGTACGATGCGGCCGCGCGTCGGCGTCACCAGGCCAAGGATGGACAACGCCACCGTCGATTTGCCCGAGCCGGACTCGCCGACGAGGCCGAGGCATTCGCCGCGCTTCAACTTGAGATGGACACCGTCGACGGCACGGAGCAGCCGCCGGCCACGGCCGAACAGACCACCGCCCAGCGGAAAATGCACCGCCAGGTCCTCGACGCTGAGAATGAGATCGTCATCCCCCCTCGCCTCGCCAGGTCCATTCTGGGGCTCAAGCATGGTGATGACACCTCACCAGACCGCCAGCCTCCAGGAAATCCGCCGTCGGCACGAGCGTCCTGCAAATGTCGGTCGCACGCGCGCAACGCGGATTGAACCGGCAGCCATCGGGGAAATTGGAGATCGCCGGAACGACCCCCGCAATCTCCTTCAGCCTGTTACGGCCGAGCGCGGCACGGCTGCCGAGCCGCGGCAGCGAGTCGACCAGGCCTTGCGTATAGGGATGCGAGGGCGCGCGGAAAATATCGGCGGAGCCGCGCTCCTCGACGATACGGCCGGCATACATCACGGCGACCCGGCGGCAGACATTGGCGACGAGGCCGAGATCGTGGCTGATCATCAGGATCGCCGTGCCGCGCTCGGCACAGAGATTGCGCATCAGCTCGATGATCTCGGCCTGCACGGTCACGTCGAGCGCGGTGGTCGGCTCGTCCGCGATCAACAGGTCAGGACCACAGGCGAGCGCGATGGCGATCATGACGCGCTGGCGCATGCCGCCGGAGAGCTGGTGCGGGTAGTCGTGCACGCGCCGCTCCGGCGCGGGGACACGGACGTTTCCCAGCGCCTCGACCGCCAGCTGGTTGGCCTCCCGCCAGCTCTTGCCCTTGTGCAGCACGAACATCTCGGCGATCTGCCGGCCCACCGGCGAGACCGGATTGAGCGCCGTCATCGGCTCCTGGAAGATCATGGCGATGCGATTGCCGCGCAAGTTCCGCTGCGCAGCTGCCGAGAGGTGCTGGATCTCACGCCCGTCAAACCTGATGACTCCGGCCCCGATCGACAGCGGCGGTCGCAGCAGGCCGATCAAGGCCAGCGCCGTGATGCTCTTGCCGCAGCCGGATTCGCCGACCAGGCCGAAGGTCTCGCCGCGATCGATCCGGAACGAAACGCTCTCGGCCGCGGCCACGCGCCGCGATCCATCGTCGAGATCGATGCGGAGATCCTCGACCTCGAGCAGCGGTGCGCCCGTCATGCCCGCCGGCTCCGCGATTGGGGATCGAGAATGTCGCGCAGGCCGTCGCCGAGCAGATTGAGCCCAAGCACGGTGAGGAAGATGGCGAGGCCCGGGAAGACCGAGAGCCACGGCGCCGTCGTGATCTGATCGCGGGCGTCCGACAGCATGCTGCCCCAGCTCGGGAACGGCGGACGAACGCCGAGGCCAAGGAACGACAAGGCAGCCTCGGACAGCACCGCACTGCCCATGCCGAGCGTGGCGATGACCACGATCGGCCCCAGCATGTTCGGCAGCAGCTGCGTGATCATGATGCGCAGATCGCCATAGCCGAGCACGGTGGCCGCCTGCACATAGCCCTGGCTGCGCAGCGACAGCGCCGAGGCCCGCGCAATCCGGCAGGTATAGGACCAATTGGTCAGCCCGAGCGCGATCAGGAGGCTGGTCAGGCCCGGCCCAAGCACCGCCATGATGGCGAGCGCGAAGATCAGCGAGGGGATCGCGAGCATGACATTGGTCAGGGCGTTGACGACATCGTCCCACCAGCCACCCCAGTAGCCGGCGCTCAGGCCCAGCGCCACGCCGATGACGCTGTTGATGAGCTGCGAGACGATGCCGACGGTGAGCGAGACACGCGCGCCGTAGAGGACGCGGGAATAGATGTCGCGGCCCTGGTCGTCGGTGCCGAACCACCAGGTCCAGCCCGGCGGCTCTTCCGCGTTCAGGAGGTTGGCGTCCATCACGGGATCGGTGTGCGCCAGCCAGGGCGCGAGCAAACCGACCACGATCGCGAGCGCGAACAAGGCGCCACCAATGATGAGATTGGCGCGAAGCTTCATGCGTATCGGATCCTGGGATCGATCACGCCGTAGAGCAGATCGATCAGCAAATTGATCGCGAGAAAGGCCAGCACCACGACGAGAATGGAGCCCTGCACGGCCGGAATGTCACGCTGCAGGACGCTGTCCACCAGCAGCGAGCCGATGCCCGGCCAGGAAAACAGTTTTTCGACGACCACCGCTTGCCCCATCAGCCCGCCGAATTGCAGGCCGACGGTGGTGAGGATGATGACGAGGGCGTTGCGCGTCACGTGCCACTTCACCACACGGGTCTCGCTCATGCCCTTGGAGCGCGCGGTCCGGACGAAATCGGCGGTCATGATCTCGAGGACGGCGGCGCGCGTCGTCCGGGCGAACAGCGCCATCGGCGAGACGCCGAGCGTCACGGCCGGCAGCAGCAGATATTTCAGGCTGCCGTCGCCATAGCCAAAACTCGGCAGCCAGCCGAGCTTCAGGGCAAACAGGTACATCAGCACCAGCCCGAGCCAGAACTTGGCGATGGACAGGCCAGACACCGCCAGGACCATCGCGGCGCTGTCAACGAGACCGCCCGGCCGCAACGCGGCGACAAAGCCGAGCGGCACGCCGACCACGACGGAAAACGCCATGGCCGAGAAGATCAGCTGCAGCGTCGGCCATGCCCGCTTGGCGATCATGGTGGTGACGGGCTCGCGGGTCCGGAACGACGTCCCGAAATCGCCGGTCGCCAGCTTGGCGATGTATTTGCCAAAGCGCACGTAAACGGGATCGTTGAGGCCGAGCTGCTGCTTGAGGCGCAGCTCGACCTGGGGATCGACGTCGTCGCTCATGGTCGAGGCGATGCTGCCGGGAACGACGCTGAACAGCACGAAGACCAGCATCACGACGGCGAGCACGGTCGGAATGGTCTGCAGCAGACGGCGGATCAGGAAGGAGAGCATCGGCACTTTCTTCCCTCCCTCTATCGCTTCAATGGCGATGAAAGGATGGCGATGGAAGGAGCACGAGAACGCGTGTCACTTTGCGGGCGAGGTCTCGTCGACCCAGAGCTCCTCGGCGTTCTGATGGGTCAGCTCCGTCGGGTTCTTCTGGATCCCGTGGAGCCAGGGCTGCACGGCCATCACGGCCTTGTTGTAGTTGAAGAACCACACCGGCGCCTCGTCATAGAGCAGCGCATTGGCCTTCTGCAGCAGAAGGGTGCGCTTGGCAGTGTCGTCGGCCTGCCCGGCCTCATCCATGATCTTGTCGAAATCGGCATTCTTGAAGGTCATGTAGTTGCAGGCGGATTGCGGCGTCGAGGAATGGAAGCATTTGAGCGCGGCCAGCGGATCCGGGCCGCTCTGCTGGGAATAGATGAAGGCCTGGTAGTCGCCGGTGCGAACAACCTCCGCCAGCACCGCGGTCTCGACCTGCTTGACCTTGACCTTGATGCCGACCTTGTCCAGCATCGGGATGACGGCCGAGACGATCGGCAGTCCCCAGCTTTCGTTCTGGCTGGTGGTCCACTCGAATTCGAAGCCGTTTGGATAGCCGGCGTCGGCAAGCAGCTGCTTGGCCTTGGCGGGGTCATACGGATACGGCTTCATGGTCTTGTCGTAGGCCGGCGAGGTCAGGGGCAGCCAGCTGGTGGCGCGATAGGCCTTGCCCTTGACCAGCTTGTTGATGATCAAATCGCTGTCGATCGCGTAGTTGATGGCCTGCCGCACGCGCTTGTCGGCGAACGGCTTGAACGACGGATTCATCCCCATGTAACGCGTGAAGACCTCGGCGACGTCGACGATGGTGTCCTTGAGGTTGGGATCAGCCAGATAGGCGACATATTGCGCCGGCCCGAGCACGGAGGTGTCGATCTCCTTGTTGCGGAAGGCGACGTCGCGCGCCGCGGCCTCACCCATGATCGAGACGATGAGCTTGTCGGCATAGGGCTTGCCGGGCTTGTAGAACTTGTCCCACCTCTCCATGACGATGCGCGATCCCGGCACGTGCTCGACGAACTTGAACGGCCCGAGGCCGATCGGATGCTGGATGAAGCTCTCCTTGGCGCCTTCGTCGGCGGGATAGATCGAGGTCAGCGCGGTGAAGAAATAGAAACCGGGGTCGACCTTCTCGGTCAGTTTCATCTCGAGGGTGAAGTCGTCGATTTTCTTCAGGCCGGAGATTTCCTTGGCCTGCCCCTTCTCGACCGCGGCCGCGCCCTCGATGATGCGGACAAAGCGCGCGCCGGGATAGGCCTTGGTGCCGTCCATGATGCGGTTGAAGGACCAGATGACGTCGTCAGCCGTCATCTTGCGGCCGTTGTGGAAATAGGCGTCGTCGCGGAGCTTGAAGGTCTGAACCAGACCGCCGCCCGAAACGACGACCTCCTTCGCAAGCTCCGGAACCGGCTTTCCTTCCGCGGAGTCCCAGGTGTAGAGCGAGCGATGCAGGGCCTTGGCGTAGATCTCGTCCTGGGCGCGCTGGGTGGTGTGGATGTCGAGGCTGGTGAAGCTCGAGCCGTAGGGCGCCGTCATGCGGATGGTTCCGCCCTTGCGAGGCGTCTGGGCCTGCGCTGGTCCGGCGAGCGCCAGAGCCACCCCCGCCACGATTGCAATCATCCTGAGCATCATGTGTCCCCCAACAACGCAAAGTATTCCGGTCATGGGATTTGATCATTCACAGCCCGTCGAGCGCAAGCTCCGTTTTGAGGGCGATCGGCTCCGGAAAGCCCCAATGAGCGGGGCGACCCGGCGCAGTGATGCGCTGCGGCAAGCGGCCCGGCTATTCGATGATTTCATCGGCGCGGAACAGAAACGCCTCGGGAATCGTCCAACCCAGCGCCTTCGCGGCCTTGAGATTGATCGACAGGTCGATCCTCGTCGGCTGTGCGACCGGAATGTCCTCGGCCCTGGCGCCCCTCAAGATCTTGTCCACATAGTCGGCGGCCTGACGAAACTGGTCGACCTCGTTCGGACCGTAGGCGATCAAACCGCCCTCGGACCGGATATATTCCCGTGCGCCCCACATCGTCGCCATGTCGGACTCGCGCGCCGCCAGGACTTCAGACGAGAATATTGCCAGGCAAAGCATCTTTGGCGGGCGCAACGCCGGAATGGCTGCCGGCGAGCGTTTCGAGATCGGCAATCAGGGTCGTCGCACGCCATTCCGCATCGACGGCGTCGCCAAGCGTCTGGGCCGCGGTGCGGAATTGCGGCTCCGAGAGCAGACGCGCGAGCGCGGCGCGGATCTGCTCGGTTGGAGCTGCGCGCGACACAGCAAGGCCAGCGCCGCGCTCGGTGATCCGCGCAGCATTGTCGGCCTGATCGCGGCCGTGCGGAATAACCAGCATCGGCAGGCGATGCATCAGGGCCGCCATCACCGTTCCATGTCCACCATGTGTCACGACAAGCGAGGCCTCTTTCAGGATCTGAAGATGCGGCGCGCTCCGAACCACGACCGCATTCTCGGCCGGCACCAGCTCGTACGGCTCGATCGGGCCGCCCAGCGTGACGAGGAGACGGACCGGCAGCGTTGATGCGGCGTCGATCACTCGCTGCAGGACGGCGGCATGGTTCTGAAAGCTTGTCGAAAAGCCGACAAGCGCGAGCGGACGCGGATCGTTCTCGCTCCACGGCGAATGCCAGGGCTCCGCCCACACGGGATCGCCAACGAGCGGACCGGCATAGCGCATGTTTGGCCGTAGCACGGCCTGCTCGAAATCGAACGCGCGCGCGGTCCCGAGCCAATGCACCGAAGCGGCGGCGCATTGATCTGCAAGATGCGCCAGCGGCGCGAGGCCGAATGTCGACCGCGCCACGTTCAATTCGGGCAGGGCAGAATCGAAAATGGCGATCATTTCCAGACGAGCCGCGTCATGGATCGCCCTCTCCTCCGCGTTGCGCGCGATTCCAAGGCCGGTGCCGAGCGGCGCGATCCCTGCGATCGGGAAAAAGCTGATCATGGTGCCGAGCAACGCGAACTTCTGGCCGATGGCCTCCGCGCCCAACATGGGGCCGAGCAGCATATCGAAACAGACGAGGAGATCGGCCCGCTCTCGCTTCAGCTCTTCAATCGTGTCCTCAGCGTAGGCCTGGGCCGTGCCTCCAAGGAATTGCGCAACCATGCCGATGCCTTCCTTGTCGCTGACGCTCCAGTCGGGCGGATCGCCCTCGCGGGCCCGGTCTTCGCGGTTGGGGGCACGAGACCAGGGCCGGAATTCCGCTCCGACAATCTCCGCGTCATCCCGGTTCACGCTGTCGCTCATGACGCGCACCCTGTGCCCGGCCGCCACAAGCCGGCGCACGACAGGCATCACCGGCGAGACATTGCCGCCGAGATGGGCGGTCGCGAACAGGAAATTCAGCGGCTTGCGTTCCGTCATGACGAAGGCCTCCCTTTCGATGCGAGCGACGAGGCTTGTGCGAGAACGGCGCCGACCAGCGTCTGCAGGATCTGCGCGACATCGGCGCGCGAACGTCCCATGTCGCGCCGGGCGAGCTTCCACACATAGACATCGGTCGCGGCGATGAGTGCATCGAGCGTTCTGGCGCGGTCCGGCGGCGCAAGGCGATCGAGCCAGGGCGCGTAAGTCTCTGCCGTTATGGCGCGATGTCGCTCGTGGCCAAGATCGAGCAGCCGCTTGAGGGCAGCGTGACGCTGCTCCTGCGCAAGGTTTCGAATGACGCTGTCGCCCCAGGTCTCGTAGATATCCATGAGGCGATCAATCGCGGCCTGGACGTCACCCGGCGGCGTTGCCCGGTCGATCGCAATGGACGGAATGAACTCGTCGACAAAGGCCTCGAGCAGCCCGTCCTTGCTGCCGAAACGGCGAATGACCGTGCGCACGTGCACGCCGGCGCGGTGCGCGACCTCCTCCAGCGTCACCTCGTCGAACCAACGCCTGCGCATGCTGTCGCTGAAGGCGTTGAGGATGTGGCGTGCCGTTTCCTGCGCCGCATCGGCACGGCCGGTCTGATGATATTTGCGCAGTCTTGGCGAGCGGGTCGATTTCATGCCACCAAACGTGACACGAAAATAAGACCAACGCAATATTCATGTCATCGAACATGGCATTAAAAATGCTGGAACTATCCCGCTGCATGTCGGCCTGCCGTTCGATCTCCAGCCGTGCGGCGCCCTCCTCAGGGGGAGCTTGTTCCGGCGACATCCCGCCCTCCGCTGAAAATCGAGGACAGAAACAATGGTCTCCGGGCTGTGAACGCCCTCCGCGATCGGTGCGACCAAGATCAGGACAGGGCCTCTACGCCTGGCAATCTCGCCAAGATGGGAATCCGAATGATGAAACGCCGAACGCCAGGTGCTCTGCTCGTCGGCGGTCTGATCGTCGCGGCGGCCGTGCTGGAGAGTCCGGTCGCGGCAAGCCTCGGCCAGGAGGGCACGACAGACTGCATCCAGTTCGGCTGGAGCCGCACCTCCGACTCCAAGACCAATGTCGACACGACCTGGTGGGCGGTCAGAGGTCACAACACCCCGGACAATCTCGCCGAGCGGCTGCTCAGCATCCCCGTCACAGTTGCGGCCCGGAAAGCAGGTGCAGAGTTCGAGGCCAGGCTGTCCCAGGACATTGGCCTGCCGCTGCCCGAGGGCTGGGCGCTCGCGACGGCGAAGAATTCGCCGCACACCACATCGGTCTACGTTGAGACGCCGCGGGATCTCGCCGCAGTGCTCGACTTCTATCGTTCCGAGCTCGGCAAGCGCGGCTGGACGGAGAATGAGGATGCCGTGATCGCGCCGGACCGGGCCGTGATCGTGTTCACGACGGTCGCCGGACCGGCCCTGCTCCGGCTCTCCCGTCAGGGCGACAGGACCATCGTGGACCTTTCGCGGCACAAGTTCGGCCGAGCGACTGCCGGCATCCTGCCGAAGCCGGCCCAGGTCAGGCTGATGCTCGGCAACAAGACGGATGAAGATGCGGTCATCACCGTCAACGAGCAGACCATCAAGCTGGCAGCGCATGCCGGCGAGAAATTAGCGCACTCCGACGACGCTGCTGGCGAATTGCCGGACAGCCAGAAGATCGATCTGCCTCCGGGCAAGTACAAGGTGACCATCAACGCGAGCGGTAGCGCGCCGCAGCAGCGGGAGTTCGAGGTTGCGGCGAACGAGACCTGGGGCCTGCTGGTCGGCCCGGATGGCGCTCCGCTTCCGATACGGCTGTATTAGCGTTTCGCGATAATCTTTCCCGGTCATTGCGAGCGCGCGGGTATGCCTTGCGCGACGTCTTCAGCCTGACAATTCCGGCATCCAGGGCCGTAGCTTTCGCGCAGCGGCGGTGACGTCGGCGATGGTCCGAAACGCCGCCGTCTCCACCATCATTTCGCGCGCGAGCCGTACGGCACGCGCCTCGCTCACCGCCCGCCTCTCAAGATCCTCGATCAGCTCGAAGTCGATGTTGTGGGCAAGGCCAAAGATGCGGCGGATTGTCTTGGCGGCGGCGAAGCCAATCGTGTCGGTGAACAGACGCTGCATGTAGGCCAGCCGCTCGATCTCCAGCCGCGCGGCGCCCTTTTCGCCGGGAAAAAGCGAAGCCGGATAGGCGTCGCCGCGGGCCTCCGACCGCCAGAGGTCGAGGAATTTTCGCGCGAACTCGTTCCAGACCTGCTCGACCGTCTCCAGCACCCAGGCCTCGAAGGCCTGCCGCTCGCCCGGCGCGCGCTCGTGGCCGGCGGAGGCGAAATAGGCCATCAGCAGATTGGCCAGCACCGCGCCGACGTCAAAGCCCATCGGGCCGTAGAAGGCGAATTCGGGATCGATCACCCGCGTCTGCGACATCGTCACCATGATCGAGCCGGTGTGGAGGTCGCCATGCAGCAGCGCCTCGGGGCTGGCCATGAACTTCAGTTTCAGGCGGGAGACCGCGACGTGCAGCTCCATATCTTCGCGCAAATCCGCAGCGAGCGCGTCGAGATACGGTGCGGTCCAGCGGTTCTGCTCGGCGATGCGGTAGGGATCGGTGAAGATCAGATCCTCGGTGATCTTGCAGAGCGCATGGTTGCCGGCAAAGGCGGCGATGGCATCCTTCTTCGCGGCGGCAGTGAGCGCGAGGTCCGAGGTGAAGAACAGCGTCCGCGCCATGAAAGTCGTGATGTCATCGGCGAAGCGGGGATATTGCGCGCCTGCAACGAGCCCCTTGCGCATGATGATGTGGGGCTCGAGCAGCTCCATCACGGTGAGTGCCAGCGTCTCGTTGTGGTGCAGCAGCGCCGGCACGAGGCTGGGCGCGAGCCCGGCCTGCCGGGACAGCGCGAGATATTCGTAGTGCGCCCGCGACAGCGGCAGCGGCCAGCTCTCGCCGACGAGGCGAACGTAAGGCAGCGCCTGCTTCACGGCGACGCCGCCGCGGTCGCCCTTGACGATGAAGACGAGATTGAGATTGCCGTCACCGACCTCGCTGATCGACCAGGACACCGGTTCGGGGCCAAGCAGCGCCACGATCTCCGGCAGGCCGGCGAGATAATCCCGCAAGGCTGCCTCGTGCAGAATTCGATAGTCCCCTGCCCGGCTTCCGGTCATGACGATCCCATCCCATTCTTGGGCATGATCTTCTCGGAAAACCGCTTCACACTTTTCCGGATCATGCCTGTATGGGCCGATCGTTACTCCCGCTCCAGGAAGCTCGAGCCGATCTCGGCCTTTCTTTTGATGGGATCGTAATCACAATAAACGCCGTCCGCCACCAATGTGTAGCTGGCGCTGACGGTGTATTTATCCAGCTTGACCGAGTTCAGGCCTATGATGGACGTGCTTTTTCCGCCGTTCCATTTGAACGGCGTCGAGCTCTTGGCCTGCTCGCAGGCCAGCACGGCTTCGTTGAACACGTAGCCCTCGACGAACGCCTTCAGCGTTCGCACCTGCACAGCCATCGTCCACTCGACATAACCGATGCCGCCGAGGCCGGCGATGACAAGCACCAGAAGCGCGACGACGATCCTTTGAAAAGTCATTCGTTCCCCCCAACAAGACGCAACGCAAAAACTAGAACGGCATTCCCATCAACTTCGTCAGGCGCTCGAGCGAGAGATAGCCGGCGTGATAGGCCGCAATGCCGAGGCCGTAGATGATCGCGGAGATGATCGTGGTCCAGATCAGCTTGCGCTTCATGCCAGTCAGGATGGGTGCGCCGGGGTCGGTGCCAGGCGCGCCGACGCCGTCCTCGTGCTGGCTGCGCACGCCGAACGGCAGCGTCAAGAACAGCGCGATCCACCAGATGACGAAGTAGATCGCGAGGGCGGTTGAGATCTGGATGGCCATGATCCGGTTTACGCCTGCTCGATTTCGACCAGCGCGCCGGAAAAATCCTTCGGATGCAGGAACAGCACCGGCTTGCCGTGGGCGCCGATCTTCGGCACGCCGTCGCCGAGCACGCGGGCGCCCTCCTTCACCAGCGTATCCCGCGAGGCGATGATGTCGACGACCTCGTAGCAGACATGGTGGATGCCGCCGTCGGGGTTGCGCTCGATGAACTTTGCGATTGGCGAGGCCTCGCCGAGCGGCTCGATGAACTCGATCTTGGTGTTGGGCAGCGTCGCAAACACGGTAATGACGCCATGCTCGGGCAGCGGCACGGCTTCCGAGATCTGCGCACCGAACGCTGCGCCGTAGATCTTGGCGGACTTGACGGCGTCCCTGGTCGCGATCGCGACGTGGTTGAGGCGACCCAGCATGCTTCTTCTCCCTCAGGGCGTGATCCGCAAGACCACGCCTCGTCTACACTGTCAGGACGTGTACCAGACAGGGGGGCTTCTTGCCCCAATGTTCGTTGATGACGGCCCGGACGGCCCGCCGCACCGATTCAGCCAGCGCGTCCGGATCTCTCCGGCGCGCCTTCGGCAGGCCCTCGACCGTCGACATCACGGCGTCGAAGACGATGTCGTCGAGAGGCTCGCCCGCCCTGTTCTTCTCGGGAATGCCGACCAGATCGACCTCGGGCTCGTCGACCAGCTCGCCCTGCGCGGTCATGGCGATGGCGACGAAGGCGCAGCCGGAGAACGCCATGCGACGGCGCTCGACCACCGCGCGGGATTTCGAATCCTCGAGGATGGTGCCGTCCTTGTAGAGCCGGCCCGACGGCACCTCGCCGATGATGCCGGGATCGCCGGGACCGAGCTTGACGAGGTCGCCGTTGCGAATGACCAGCACCCGCGGCACGCCGGCGGCGCGCGCCAGTTTGGCATGCTCGTGCAGATGCAGGGCCTCGCCGTGGACGGGGATCAGCAATTGCGGCCTGACCCAGGAGATCATGTCGCGAAGTTCGTCACGGCGAGGATGGCCCGAGACATGGACCAGGTGATCGCGGTCGGTGATGACCTCGACGCCCTGCAGGACCAGATTGTTGATGATGGAGCCTACGGCCTTCTCATTGCCGGGAATGGTGCGCGAGGAGAAGATCACGCAGTCTCCGCGGTTGAGCGTGATCTCGGGATGGTCGTCATTGGCGATGCGCGCCAGCGCGGCCCGGGCCTCGCCCTGGCTGCCGGTGCAGAGCGCCAGCACCTTGTCCTGCGGCAGGTGGCCATAGACATCGGTCGAGCGGAAATTCTGCACGCCGTCGAGATAGCCGGTCTCGCGGGCGACCTGCGACACGCGTTCCATGGCGCGGCCGACCACGACGACCTCGCGGTCGGCGGCGCGCGCCGCGTCGGCCACGGCCTTCAGTCGCGCGACGTTGGAGGCAAAGGTCGTGACCGCGACACGGCCCTTGGCGGCCTTCACGAGCTCTGTGATGGTCCTGGCGACCTCGGCTTCGGACGGCGAGCGGCCGTCGCGTACGGCATTGGTGGAATCGCCGATCAGGGCGAGCACGCCCTCATCGCCCAGTTCGCGCAGCCGCCTCTCGTCCGTCGGGCGGCCGATGATCGGGGTCGGGTCGATCTTCCAGTCGCCGGTGTGCAGCACGATGCCGGCTTCGGTGTGGATCGCAAGCGCATGCGACTCGGGAATCGAATGCGCGACCGGAATGAACTCGACATTGAACGGGCCGATATCGATGCGGCCGCCTGACGGCACCACCATGACCGGGATCTTCGGCGCGTTACGCTCGGCCGCAAGCTTGGCCTCGAACAGCGCCGCGCTGAACGGCGTCGCGTAGATCGGGCATTTCAGCTTTGGCCAGAGGTCGATGATGGCGCCGAAATGATCCTCATGGGCGTGCGTCAGCACCAGGCCCATCAGGTTCTTGCGTTCTTTCTCCAGGAAGGAGATGTCCGGCATGATCAAATCGATGCCGGGCAGATGCTCCTCGTCTCCGAAGGAGACGCCGAGATCGACCGCCATCCAGGAACGCTGCTGGCGGTTGCCGAGGCCGTAGATCGACAGGTTCATGCCGATCTCGCCGACACCGCCTAGCGGCGCAAACACCAGTTCGTCGGGCCTTGCCATCACGCAGCTCCCACCGAACGGACCGGGCCGAAGAACACCTCGCCTGCCGCGATCGGCACGCGACGGCCCTCCGCGGTGCGGACGATCAGGCAGCCGGTGTCGTCGATCGTGTCAAAAATGCCTTCCACCACCATCGTCCCCGTGTGGATCGCGATCGGCTCGCCCAGGCGCGCGGCGCGCGCCAGCCACAGCTTGCGGATCTCGGCAAAGCCGCGGCCATTGTCCCAGATGCCGCGGAATTCGACCCAGGCGTCCGAGAGCGCCGAGAAAAACTCCTCCGCGCTGATCTGGACGCCGAGGGCTGCGAGCGACACGGCCGGTATCGGTGTGCCCTCAGGCGCCGCCACGATGTTGGTGCCGATGCCGGCCACGATCGCGAGACGGTCGCCGACGATTTCAGCCTCGAGGCCGATGCCGACCAGCTTCTTGCCATTGGCAAGCACGTCATTCGGCCATTTCAGGGTGTAACGCGGCCTGTTCTCGCCAAGCCGCAACGCGGCCTCGAGGCTAACCTTCTCGAGCGCAGCCTCCTCGGCGAGCCCCGCGGCAAAACCGATGGTGGCGGCGACCGCAGGCGCGACGTCGAGGACTTCGAGGACGCTGGCGGCGAGATTGCCCTTGGGTGCGATCCAGGGCCGCTGGCGCCGGCCGCGGCCGGCGGTCTGCTCTGATGTCACGAACCAGATCGGGCCGCGTTCGCCGGCGCGGGCGGCTTCGATCGCGTCGGCATTGGTCGAGCCGGTCCGCTCCAAGGCTGCGAGCTTGTAGCCCGCCGCTGACGCACGAGGACCGAGCGCGAACCCCATCCTAAAACAGCGATTTTGCTGCGGCGGAGGCGACGTTCACCAACGGACCCGCGAACAGCGCGAACAGGATCGTGAACAGGCCCGCAACCGCCAGCACCGTCTTCACCTCGGTGCGCATCGGATCGATCTGGCCGGCCGGCTCGTCAAAATACATGGTCTTGACGATGGCGAGATAGTAGTAGGCACCCACCACGCTGGAGAGCACGCCGATCACGGCGAGCGTGAACAAATTCGCCTTGATGGCGGCGACGAAGACGTACCATTTGGCGAAAAAGCCGGCGAGCGGCGGAATGCCCGCGAGCGAGAACAGCAGCAGCATGAACATGAAGGCGAGCAGCGGGTTGGTGCGCGACAGGCCTGCGAAATCGCTGATCTGCTCGACGGCCTGGCCGTTGCGCTTCATGGCGAGGATGACCGAGAACGAGCCGAGCGTCATCGCGACATAGATCACGATGTACATCAGCACGCCCTGCGCGCCCTCGACGGTGCCGGAGGCAAGGCCGACCAGCGCAAAGCCCATATGGCCGATCGAGGAATACGCCATCAGGCGCTTGATGTTGCTCTGGCCGATCGCGGCGAACGAGCCCAGCGCCATCGAGGCGATCGCCACGAACACCAGGATCTGCTGCCACTGCGAGACGATGCCCGGGAATGCGGTCAGCGTGACGCGGGTGAAGACCGCAAGCGCAGCGACCTTCGGCGCGGAGGCGAAGAAGGCGGTGACCGGCGTCGGGGCGCCCTCGTACACGTCAGGCGTCCACATGTGGAACGGCACGGCCGAGACCTTGAAGCAGAGGCCGGCGAGCAGGAACACCAGGCCGAACACGAGGCCGACATTCGCGGCGGTGGCGGCCGCGGCGATGCCGGTGAAGCTGACGGTGCCGGTGAAGCCATAGACCAGCGACGAGCCATAGAGCAGCATGCCCGAGGACAGCGCACCCAGCACGAAGTATTTCAGGCCGGCTTCGGTCGACTTGGCGTTGTCGCGGTTCGACGCCGCCACGACATAGAGCGCCAGCGACATCAGTTCGAGGCCAAGATAGAGCGTGATCAGATCGCCGGCCGAGATCAGCACCATCATGCCGAGCGTCGAGAGCAGCACCAGGATCGGGTATTCGAAGATCCGCCGCGAGGGGTCCGACAGGAACTCGGTCGACAGCACCAGCGTCACCGCCGAACCGACCAGAGCCAGTATCTTCATGAAGCGGGCGAAATCGTCGACGATGAAGCTGCCGCCGAAGGTCACCTGCTTGCCCGCGGGCAGCGTGTATTCGAGCACGCCGACCACGATCAGGAGCAGCACCGCCAGCGTCGTGACCGTGCCGGTGGTCCCCTGCCCGCGATAGGCGCCGAGCATCAGAAGCGCCATGGCGCCGAGCGCGAGCACGAGCTCGGGCAGCACCGGCGCCAGTTGATAACCTGCAGTCGTAATGCTCATGGCGATATCCTGACCTGCCCGATCACTGGAGCAGTGCGGCGGCCTTCACGGCCGTCACAGCGGTGTTGTAATTATTGACGAGTTGCTGGACCGAGGCGGCCGACATGTCCAGCACCGGCTTCGGATAGACGCCGAACAGGATCGTCAGCGCGATCAGCGGGAACAACGTCACGCATTCGCGCAACGTGAGATCCTTCATGCTCATCAGCGTCGGCTTGACCAGCGCGCCGAACACGACCTTGCGGTAGAGCCACAGCGCGTAGGCCGCCGACAGGATCACGCCGAAGGTGGCGAAGAACGCGGTCGGGATCGAGACCTTGAAGGTGCCGAGCAGCGTCATGAACTCGCCGACGAAGCCCGACGTGCCGGGCAGTCCGACATTGGCCATGGTGAAGACCATGAAGGTCAGCGCGTAGAGCGGCATCCGGTTGACGAGGCCGCCATAGGCCGCGATCTCGCGGGTGTGCATGCGGTCGTAGACGATGCCGACGCAAAGGAACAGCGCGCCGGAGACGATGCCGTGCGAGATCATCTGGAACACGCCGCCGGCGACGCCCTGCATGGTGCCGGCGAAGATGCCCATGGTGACGAAGCCCATATGCGCGACCGACGAGTACGCGATCAGCTTCTTCATGTCCTCCTGCATCAACGCCACCAGCGAGGTGTAGATGATGGCAATCGCGGACATCGTGAAGACCAGCGGCGCGAAGTCATGCGAGGCCAGCGGGAACATCGGCAGCGAGAAGCGCAGGAAGCCGTAGCCGCCCATCTTCAAGAGGATCGCGGCGAGAACCACGGAGCCCGCCGTCGGCGCCTCGACGTGCGCGTCGGGGAGCCAGGTGTGCACCGGCCACATCGGCATCTTCACCGCGAAGGAAGCGAAGAAGGCCAGCCAGGCCCAGGTCTGCAACGACCGCGGCACGGCGGTGTGCATCAGGGCCGGGATGTCGGTGGTGCCGCCGTTCCAGTACAGCGCCATGATGGCGAGCAGCATCAGCACCGAGCCGAGCAGCGTATAGAGGAAGAACTTGAACGACGCGTAGACCCGGCGCGGGCCGCCCCACACGCCGATGATCAGGAACATCGGGATCAGGCCGCCTTCGAAGAACAGGTAGAACAGCACGAGATCGAGCGCCGAGAAGGTGCCGATCATCAGCGTTTCCAGGATCAGGAACGCCATCATGTATTCGCGGACGCGGTTGGTGATCGCCTTCCAGCTCGCGATGATGCAGAACGGCATGATCGCGGTGGTCAGGATCACCAGCGGCAGCGAAATGCCGTCGACGCCCATGTGGTAGGTGATGCCGGTGGCGAGCCAGGCCGACTTCTCGACGAACTGGAAGTCGGCATTCGCCGGATCGAACCGCATGACCAGGATCACCGACACGGCGAAGGTGATGATGGTGGTCCACAGCGCGATCCAGCGCGAATTGCGCTTGGCCGCCTCGTCATCGCCGCGGCTCAGGTAAACGATCAACGCGCCGACCAGCGGCAGGAAGGTCGTGACCGATAGGATGGGCCAGGTTGTCATTTACTGGCCTCCAAAGCCGAACATGAACCAGGTGATCAGGCCGGCGGCGCCGATCAGCATGGCGAATGCGTAGTGATAGAGATAACCGGTCTGGATCTTCACGACGTTGCGGGTGACATCCATCACGCGGGCCGAGATGCCGTCGGGGCCGAAGCCGTCGATGATGAAGCCATCGCCCTTCTTCCAGAGCTGGTAGCCGATCCACTTCGCCGGACGGACGAAGATGAGGTCGTACAGCTCGTCGAAGTACCACTTGTTGAGCAGGAACTTGTAGAGCATCGGCTGCTCCTGCGCGAGCCGAACGGGGATATAGGGCTTGCGGATGTAGAAGGTGTAGGACACCAGGAAGCCACCCACCATCATCACGAAGGGCAACCAGCCCAGCAGAGGCGGCATGTGCTCCATATCCTCGAGGATATGCGGGTTCATCTTCACGGACTCGCGGAAGAACTCCTCCACGCCGTGGGGGCTGGCGAACAGCTCCTTGAACGGGAAGCCGGCGAGGACCGAGCCGACGGCCAGCACGCCAATCGGGATCAGCATCCAGATCGGGCTCTCATGCGCGGCCTCGTAGTGCTCCTGATCGTGGGGTTCGCCGAAGAAGGTCTTGAACATCAGGCGCCACGAGTAGAACGAGGTCAGACCAGCCGCCGCGATCGTCAGCAGATAGGCGTAGGTCGAGAACGGGTTGTGCGAGGCATAGGCGGCCTCGATGATCGCGTCCTTGGAGAAGTAGCCGGCGAACAGCGGGAAGCCGGTCAGCGCCAGCGTGCCGACGGTCATCACCGCGAATGTATAGGGGATCTTCTTCCACAGGCCACCCATGTTGCGGATGTCCTGCTCGTGGTGCATCGCGTAGATCACCGAGCCGGAGCCTAAGAACAGCAGCGCCTTGAAGAAGGCGTGCGTGAACAGATGGAACATGCCGACCGAATAGGCCCCCGCTCCCATCGCCACGAACATGTAGCCGAGCTGCGAACAGGTCGAATAGGCGACGATGCGCTTGATGTCGTTCTGGACGAGACCGATGGTCGCCGCGAAGAACGCGGTGGTCGCGCCGAAGAACATCACGACGGCCTGCGCGTTCGGGGCGAGTTCGAACAGCGGCGACAGGCGGGCCACCATGAACACGCCGGCGGTGACCATGGTCGCGGCGTGGATCAGCGCCGACACGGGTGTCGGGCCTTCCATCGCGTCGGGCAACCAGGTGTGCAGCAGGAACTGCGCCGACTTGCCCATCGCGCCCATGAACAGCAGCAGACAGGTCAGGGTCAGGGCGTCGGCATGCCAGCCGAGGAAGTCGATGGTCTTGCCGGTCAGGCCCGGAGCGGCATGGAAGATCGTCTCGAAATCGGTCGAGTTCGTCAGCATGAAGATCGCGAAGATGCCGAGCGCGAAGCCGAAATCGCCGACGCGGTTGACCACGAAGGCCTTGATCGCGGCCGCGTTCGCCGACGGCTTCTGGTACCAGAAGCCGATCAGCAGATAGCTCGCCAGACCCACGCCTTCCCAGCCGAAGAACAGCTGCACGAGGTTGTCAGCCGTCACCAGCATCAGCATGGCGAAGGTGAACAGCGACAGATAGCCGAAGAAGCGCGGCCGGTTCGGATCCTCGTCCATGTAGCCGATGGAATACAGGTGCACGAGCGAGGACACGGTCGTCACCACCACCAGCATGACGGCGGTGAGCGTGTCGACCCGCAGCGTCCACCAGACCTGGAGGTCGCCGGAGAAGATCCAGGGCATCAGCCGGATCTGGGCGGTTTCCTGATGCATGAAGCCGACATTGACCAGCGTCATCCAGGACAGCGCCGCCGCCACGAACAGCAGCGCCGTGGTGATCAGCTCGGCGCCGCGCGAGCCGGCGGCGGCCGGCTCGACCGGGCCATGGCCATGGTCGTCATGCGCGTGATCGTCGTGACCATGGTCGTCATGAGCGACTGAGGCATGCGCGTCGCCGTGACCGTGATCGCCGTGATGCTCGACTTCGTCGCCCGAGGGGTTGCGGGCATGTGCGCCGACCAGCGCGATCAGGCCGGCCAGAATGGCGCCCAGCAGCGGCAGAAAGACAATTGCCTGGACCATGGCCGGGTTAACCCTTCATCAGATTGACGTCCTCAACCGCGATCGAGCCGCGGTTGCGGAAATAGACCACCAGGATGGCAAGACCGATCGCAGCTTCAGCGGCCGCAACGGTCAACACCAGCAGCGCGAAGACCTGACCGACGATGTCGCCGAGGAAGGTCGAGAATGCCACCAAGTTGATGTTGACCGAGAGCAGGATCAGCTCGATCGACATCAGGATGACGATGATGTTCTTGCGGTTCAGGAAGATGCCGAGGATCCCGAGCGTGAACAGGATCGCGCCGACCGCCAGGTAATGTCCGAGCCCGATCGTCATTTCACCCACTCCGCAGCATCCGCATCCTGGAGCCCCTGCCCCGGCGCGACCTTTCGCATCGCCATCGCCATCTCGGGCGTGCGAGCGTTCTGAACGTTGATGTCCTGCCGCTTGACGCTCGCCTTGTGGCGCAGCGTCAGCACGATGGCGCCGATCATGGCGACCAGCAGCACCATGCCCGAGAGCTGGAAGTAGTGGATGTACTTCGTGTAGAGCACGAGACCGAGCGCCTCGGTGTTCGAGACGTTGGTCGGGATCGGCGCCGTAATCGTCTTGCTGACGCCGGGGTTGATGACCCAGGCGCCGACGGTGAGCAGCAGCTCGAACAAAAAGATGCCGCCGATCACGACACCCACCGGCAGGTACTGGATGAAGCCTTCGCGCAGCTCGAGGAAGTCGACGTCGAGCATCATGATGACGAACAGGAACAGCACCGCGACCGCGCCGACATAGACGACGATCAGCATCATCCCGAGGAATTCGGCGCCCATCAGCACGAACAGGCCCGAGGCGTTGACGAAGGCCAGGATCAGGTACAGCACGGAGTGCACGGGATTGCGCGAGACAATCACCATCACCGCCGAGGCGACGCAGACGCCGGCGAAGAGATAGAAGAACAGCGCGGGAAGGATCATGTTCTCATCTCACCGGTACGGCGCATCGAGCTCGATCGCCTTGGCGATCTCGCGTTCCCAGCGGTCGCCGTTGGCGAGCAGCTTGGCCTTGTCATAGAACAGTTCCTCGCGGGTCTCGGTCGCGAACTCGAAGTTCGGACCTTCGACGATGGCATCGACCGGACAGGCCTCCTGGCAGAGGCCGCAATAGATGCACTTCACCATGTCGATGTCGTAGCGCACGGTGCGGCGGGTGCCGTCGTTGCGGCGCGGGCCGGCCTCGATGGTGATGGCCTGCGCCGGGCAGATCGCCTCGCACAGCTTGCAGGCGATGCAGCGCTCTTCGCCGTTGGGATAGCGGCGCAGCGCATGCTCCCCGCGGAAGCGCGGCGAGATCGGGCCCTTCTCGAACGGATAGTTCAGCGTCGGCTTCGGCTGGAAGAAATAGCGCATGGCGAGGAAGAACGCCGAAACGAATTCCGACAGCAGAAGCGAGCGTGCAGTGGCGTTGATGTTGATACCCATGACAGCCCTCACTTCGGCGCGATGCCGGCGAATTGCAGCACGCCGGCCACCACGACCACCATCGCCAGCGACAGCGGCAGGAACACCTTCCAGCCGAGGCGCATCAATTGGTCGTAGCGGTAGCGCGGCACGATCGCCTTTGCCATCGCGAACAGGAAGAACATGAAGAACACTTTGAGCGAGAACCAGATGATCCCCGGCACCCAGTTGAAGGGCGGCAGGTCCACCGGCGGCAGCCAGCCTCCGAGAAACAGGATGGTCGCCATAGCGCACATCGTGACGATCGCGACGTATTCGCCGAGCATGAACAGCAAATACGGCGTCGAGCCGTACTCGACCATGAAGCCTGCGACGAGCTCGGATTCCGCCTCGACGAGGTCGAAGGGCGGACGGTTGGTTTCCGCCAGCGCCGAGACGTAGAACACCACGAACATCGGGAACAGCGGCCAGACGTACCAGTTCAGGATGGTGAGCTGCGGCAGCCCGATCAGGCTGGCAAGGCCCCGGACGTGCTGGGCCTCGACCACGGCCGAGAGGTTCAGCGTGCCGGCGCAGAGCAGCACCGTGATGATGACGAAGCCGATCGAGACTTCGTAGGAGACCATCTGCGCGGCCGAGCGCAGCGCCGCCAGGAACGGGTATTTCGAGTTCGACGACCAGCCGGCCATGATGATGCCGTAGATCGACAGCGACGAGATCGCGAAGATGAAGAGGATGCCGACATTGATGTCGGAGATCACCCAGCCGAGATTGGTCGGGATCACCGCCCAGGCCGCGAGCGCGAGCACGCATGAGACCAGGGGAGCAAGGAGAAACACCCCCTTGTTGGCACCGGCCGGAATGATCGGCTCCTTCAGCACGAACTTCAAGAGGTCGGCGAAGGACTGAAACAGCCCCCAGGGCCCGACCACGTTCGGGCCGCGGCGGATCTGCACCGCCGCCCAGATCTTGCGGTCGGCCAGCAGGATGTAGGCGATCGCGACCAGCAGGACGACCAGCACCAGCACGCTCTCCGCGATCATGATGATCAGCGGCCAGAGGAAACCGGTCCAGAATGCGCTTGCGAAGAATTCCATCTCGCTCACTCCGCTGCCGTCAGCATCTGCCCGGAGGCAAGCCGCGAGCATTCCGCCATCACGGCGGACGCCCGCGCGATCGGGTTGGTCAAATAGAAGTCGTCGACAGCAGCCTTGAACGGCGCCTTCTCGGGCGAGCCGCCCTTCCCCGCCAGCTTCTTGATCTGGTCGGCGGAGCCGGCCTCGATCTGGTCGAGACGGATCAGATGCGGCACGGCCTTGAAGATCGCCTGGCGCAGCGCGGCAAGCGAATCGTAGCCGAGCTTCTTGCCGAGCGCTTCGGAGAGCGCACGAATGATCGCCCAGTCCTCACGGGCTTCGCCCGGCGGGAATGCGGCACGACCGGTCATCTGCACCCGGCCTTCGGTGTTGACGTAGATCGCGGACTTCTCGGTGTAGGCGGCCGCCGGCAGGATCACGTCGGCGCGATGCGCGCCGCGGTCGCCATGGGTGCCGATATAGACGACGAAGGTGCCATCAGGCGCCTTGATTTCGTCGGCGCCGAGCAGGAACAAGAGGTCCAGCGTTCCGAACGTCGTCATCTGCGCCGCATTCAGCCCGCCCTCACCGGCCGCGAAGCCGATGTCGAGCGCACCGACGCGCGAGGCGGTCTCGTGCAGCACGCCGAAGCCGTTCCAGCCGTCCTTCACGGCACCGACGTCGAGCGCGAGCTTGGCGGCGGCCGCGAGGATCGCGGCGCCGTCGTGGCGCGAGGTTGCGCCCGCGCCGACCAGGATGATCGGATTCTTGGCGTTCTTCAGCACGTCCATGAAGGAGTGCTTGCCGGCCGCGAGCTCGCCGAGCGTCTCGGTGCCCGCGCCGAGGTGATCGCAATCGTAGGTCAGATCGGCCTTGGCGCCGATCACGCCGACCTTGAAGCCGCCGGCACGCCAGCGCTTGCGGATGCGGGCGTTGAACACGGCCGCCTCCTTCCGCGGATTGGCGCCGATGATGAGCAGGGCATCCGCCTGCTCCACGCCAGCGAGCGTCGAATTGAGGATGTAGGAGCCGCGACCGAGCGCGGGATCGAAGGCATCGCCGCCCTGCACGGCCAGATTGGCCGAGCCGAATTTGGCCAGCAGATCCTTCACCGCGAACATCTCTTCGACGCCGGCAAGATCGCCCGCGATCGCGCCGATGCGCTTGCCGTCGGTGCGGGCCGCTTTCGCCGCGATCGCCGCAAAGGCTTCCTGCCAGCTCGCCGCGCGCAGCTTGCCGGCTTCACGGATATAGGGCCGGTCGAGGCGCTGGGTGCGCAGGCCGTCGACGATGTGGCGGGTCTTGTCGGAGATCCACTCCTCGTTCACGGCCTCGTTGATGCGCGGCAGCACGCGCATCACCTCACGGCCGCGGGTGTCGACGCGGATCGCCGATCCGACGCCGTCCATGACGTCGATCGACTGGGTCTTGCCGAGCTCCCACGGACGCGCGGCGAAAGCATAGGGCTTCGAGGTCAGCGCACCGACCGGGCAGATGTCGACGAGGTTGCCCTGCAGCTCCGAGGTCAGCGCGTGCTGGAGATAGGTCGTGATCTCCATGTCCTCGCCGCGGCCAGTCGCGCCCATTTCGGGCGCGCCGGCGACTTCCGCCGAGAAGCGGACGCAGCGCGTGCACTGGATGCAGCGGTTCATCGAGGTCTTGACCAGCGCGCCGAGATACTTGTCCTCGACCGCGCGCTTGTTCTCGGCGAAGCGGCTGGTGTCGACACCATAGCCCATCGCCTGGTCCTGCAGGTCGCACTCGCCGCCCTGGTCGCAGATCGGGCAGTCCAGCGGATGGTTGATGAGAAGGAATTCCATCACGCCTTCGCGTGCCTTCTTCACCATCGGCGAACGCGTGGAGATTTCCGGCGGCTCGCCCTTGGGACCCGGACGGCAATCGCGCACACCCCAGGCGCAGCTCGCGACCGGCTTCGGGCCGCCCTTCACCTCGACGAGGCACATCCGGCAATTGCCGGCGATCGACAGGCGCTCGTGATAGCAGAAGCGCGGAATCTCGGCGCCGGCCGCCTCGCACGCCTGAAGCAGCGTGTAGTCGGCGGGGACATCGATCTCTTTGCCGTCGATGATGAGCTTGGTCATGCTTCCTACTCCGCCGCGACCATGTTCACGGGATCGCGGACACCGGCATCGTCGATGTCGGCCTTGTGCGAATATTGGTCGATGCGCGCCTCGATCTCGTGACGGAAATGCGCGATCAGGCCCTGGATCGGCCAGGCAGCTGCGTCGCCGAGCGCGCAGATGGTGTGGCCTTCGACCTGCTTGGTCACCTCGAGCAGCATGTCGATCTCGCGCTTATGCGCGCGACCTTCGGCCATGCGGGTGAGCACCCGCCACATCCACCCCGTGCCTTCGCGGCACGGCGTGCACTGGCCGCAGCTCTCATGCTTGTAGAAATAGGAGATGCGGGCGATCGAACGGATCAGGTCCGTTGACTTGTCCATCACGATCACGGCTGCCGTGCCGAGGCCCGAGCGCAGCTTGCTCAAGCTGTCGAAATCCATCGGCGTGTCGATGATCTGCTCGGCCGGCACCATGCGCACCGACGAGCCGCCGGGGATCACGGCCTTGAGGTTGTCCCAGCCGCCACGGATGCCGCCGCAATGCTTCTCGATCAGCTCACGGAACGGAATGCCCATGGCTTCTTCGACGTTGCAGGGCCGCTCGACATGACCGGAGATGCAGAACAGCTTGGTGCCGACATTGTTCGGACGGCCGATGCCGGCGAACCAGGCCGCGCCGCGGCGCAGAATGTCGGGAGCCACCGCAATGGACTCGACGTTGTTGACGGTGGTCGGGCAGCCGAACAGGCCGACATTGGCCGGAAACGGCGGCTTCAGGCGCGGCTGGCCCTTCTTGCCTTCGAGGCTTTCGAGCAGCGCGGTCTCTTCACCGCAGATATAGGCGCCGGCGCCGTGCGCGACGTAGATGTCGAACGGCCAGCCGTTGACATTGTCCTTGCCGACGAGCTTGGCGTCATAGGCCTGGTCGATCGCGGCCTGAAGATGCTCGCGCTCCCGGATGAACTCGCCGCGGACATAGATGTAGCAGGTGTGCGCGTTCATCGCGCAGCTGGCGATCAGGCAGCCCTCGATCAAGAGATGCGGATCGTGCCGCATGATCTCGCGATCCTTGCACGTGCCGGGCTCGGATTCGTCGGCGTTGACGACGAGATAGCTCGGACGGCCGTCGGTGGATTCCTTCGGCATGAAGGACCATTTCAGGCCGGTCGGGAAGCCGGCGCCGCCGCGGCCGCGCAGGCCCGACGCCTTCATCTCGTTGATGATCCAGTCGCGGCCCTTGTCGATGATGGTCTTCGTACCATCCCAGGCGCCGCGGCGCCGCGCGCCCTCGAGGCCCCAATCATGGAGGCCGTAGAGGTTCTTGAAGATGCGGTCCTTGTCCTCGAGCATGTCAGTGCTTTCCGATCAACGGTTGGCTTGCTTGTAGGCAAGCCCGGCGGCGCAGACAGCGAAGGTCAGCGCCCAGAGCAGACTGGATTCCTGCGTCGCGTTCATCACGAAGCGCTGGAGCAGGAAGATGAAGGTGGCGGCGAGCGCGGAGTGCATGGCGATGAAGCCCATTTTCTTCACGGCTTCGCTCCCCCGGTTCGCTTCGGACGGAAGACCCATCAGGAGGTCTCCTTCAGCGTGGTCGGCCCGCCCATCGGCGCGGAGAACTGGCGGCCGTTCTGCGGACCGGGCTTGGGCGGATTGCCCGAGGCAAAGCCGTCGAGCACCTTGCCGAAGCTTTCAGCGGTCAGGTCCTCATAGGTGTCCTTGCCGATCAGCACCATCGGCGCGTTCACGCAGGCGCCCAGGCACTCCACCTCTTCCCAGCTGAAATTGCCGTCCTTGGACAGATGGAAGGGATCGTGATGGATCCGGCTCTCGCAGACATGGATCAGATCTTCGGCGCCGCGCAGGCGGCACGGCGTGGTGCCGCAGACCTGGACGTGGGCCTTCTTGCCGACCGGCGCGAGCTGGAACATCGTGTAGAAGGTTGCGACCTCGAGCACGCGGATATAGGGCATGTCGAGCAGATCGGCGACCGCGCGGATCGCGGCCTCCGACACCCAGCCCTCATGCTGCTCCTGCACGCGCCAGAGGATCGCGATGACGGCCGAGGCCTGGCGTCCGGCCGGATATTTCGCGATCTGCTGCTTGGCGAACGCGAGGTTCTCCTCCGTGAACGTGAAGCTCGCGGGCTGGACTTCCTTCGGTGCTAATCGGCGAACGGACATATCTTATCTCTCACTGCATGCGGCGCGCGGTCTTGGCGTTCAGATTCTTGGCATTCAGGGCATTGATCCTGTCCTGCCAGAACGCGCTTGCGGTGCCGAAAACGTTGTAGCCGACGTGGGTCGAGACCTTGATGCGGTCGAGGATCGACAGCTCGGTCACGGTCTCCAGCCGGTTGGTGCGCGGGTCGAGCACGATCAGCTTCATCGGGGTCTGTTCGAGGATGTAGCGCGACACCGCATGCGTGCGGTCGCTGCCGTGCTCCTCGCACATGATGACGCTGTCGGTCTGAAGCAGCCGCGCGCCGCCCTTGATCGCCTCGATCTCGACGCCTTCGACGTCAAGCTTGACCAGGTACTTGCCAGATGCGGCGATCTTGCCGTCGTCGATGAGATTATCCAGCGCGAGAACGGGCACCTCTTCCCCACCCGCCGACGCGTCGCCGGCGATGCTGAAGGCCTCGTGCTTGGTACCGGACAGCCGCGCGGTGCCGCGGGTGGCGCCGATCGCGCATTTCATGGTCTCGAAGCGGTTGCCGTTGACGCGGGCGTTATTGGCAAGCTTCGGATAGTTCTGGCCCGACGGCTCGATCGCAATCGACTTGTGTGCGCCGAACGGCTTGCTCGACACCAGCACCGACCAGTAGCCGTAGTTGGCGCCGCAATCGAGCAAGGTGTAGTCGACGTCGATGGAGTCGGCGAACAGCAGCTCGAGCTCGTCTTCGTAGCAATAAGAGCGGTCGAGCAGCTTGCTCCAGTATCCGTCGCCGTAAGGGAATTCGAACACCGCATCGGGATTGAGCCTGATCGCGATGTTGCGCTCCGGGAGCGTTTTGCGCAGCAGGTTCGCGCAGGCAATGTAGCCCATGTGCGAGAAGTGCGACGAGACCTTCGCGCCCGTCACCAGCGCCAAGGCAGCCGTCCGCTCCCACAGGTTGGCCCCTTCAAGGGCCCCCGAGGCACGGTCGAACTGGATGGGCGCCTGCGCCATCACCGATCGACCTCTCCGAACACGATGTCGAGCGAGCCGAGAATGGCCGAGACGTCGGCGAGCAGATGGCCGCGGCAGATGTGGTCCATCGCCTGAAGATGCGCAAAGCCGGGCGCGCGGATCTTGCACTTGTAGGGCTTGTTGGTGCCGTCAGCGACGAGATAGACGCCGAACTCGCCCTTGGGCGCCTCGACCGCAGCGTAGACCTCGCCTTCCGGCACGTGAACGCCTTCGGTGTAGAGCTTGAAGTGGTGGATCAGCGCTTCCATCGAGCGCTTCATCTCGCCACGACGGGGCGGTGCGACCTTGTTGTCTTCGACGACGACGGGGCCCTTGCCGTCAGCCGCGTTCAGCTTCTGGATGCACTGTTTCATGATGCGCACGGACTGGCGCATCTCTTCCATGCGGATCAGGTAGCGATCGTAGCAGTCGCCGTTCTTGCCGATCGGAATGTCGAAATCCATCTCGGCATAGCATTCGTAAGGCTGCGATTTGCGCAGGTCCCAGGCGGCGCCCGATCCTCGCACCATCACGCCCGAGAAGCCCCACGCCCAGGCTTCCTTCAGCGGCACCACCCCGATGTCGACGTTGCGCTGCTTGAAGATGCGGTTGGCGGTGAGCAGGCGGTCGAGATCGTCCACGACCTTCAGGAACGGATCGCACCAGGCCTCGATGTCGTCGACCAGCTTCTGCGGCAGGTCCTGATGCACGCCGCCGACGCGGAAGAACGCTGCATGCATACGGCTGCCCGAGGCGCGCTCGTAGAACACCATCAGCTTTTCGCGCTCCTCGAAGCCCCACAGCGGCGGGGTCAGCGCGCCGACGTCCATCGCCTGCGTGGTGACGTTGAGAAGGTGCGACAAGATGCGGCCGATCTCGCAATAGAGCACGCGGATCAGCTGGCCGCGGCGCGGCACCTCGATGCCGAGCAGCTTTTCGGCGGCGAGGCAGAAGGCATGCTCCTGGTTCATCGGCGCGACGTAGTCGAGCCGGTCGAAATAAGGGATCGCCTGCAGATAGGTCTTCTGCTCGATCAGCTTCTCGGTGCCGCGGTGAAGCAGGCCGATATGCGGATCGACGCGGGCGACGACTTCGCCGTCAAGCTCCAGCACCAGACGCAACACGCCGTGCGCCGCCGGATGCTGGGGTCCAAAGTTGATCGTAAAATTGCGAAGCTGTTCCGGTTGTTCGTTCATGATCAGACCTTCGGCCCTGCTTTCTCATCGCCCGGAAGAACCGGATAATCGGCGCCCTCCCACGGAGACAAAAAGTCGAACTTGCGGAATTCCTGGTTGAGCCGGACCGGCTCGTACACCACGCGCTTCTCCTGGTCGTCGTAACGGACCTCGAGGAAACCGGTCAGCGGGAAGTCCTTGCGCAGCGGATGCCCCTCGAAACCGTAATCGGTGAGGATGCGGCGCATGTCGGGGTGACCGACGAAGAACACGCCATAGAGGTCGTAGGCCTCGCGCTCGAACCAGTCGGCGCCGGGGAACACCTCGATCAGCGACGGTACCTGCGTGGTCTCGTCGGCCTGGGCCTTGAGACGGATGCGGGTGTTCAGGGTCGGTGACAGGAAGTGATAGATCACGTCGAAGCGCTTCTCGCGCGACGGATAGTCGGCCGCCGTAATGTCGGTGAAGCTGACGAAGCGGCAGTTCGGATCGTCGCGGAGGTACTTGACCACCTCGACGATCTTGCTGGCCTCGACATCAACCGTCAGCTGGTTGAAGGCCACCTGATGACCTGTCGCCGCGCCCGGAAGCGCGCTCACGATCGTCTGCCCCAGGGCGTCGAGCTTGGCGTCGTCCATGACGTAAAACCTTAGCGTTCGATGGTGCCGGTGCGGCGGATCTTCTTCTGCAGCAGCAGCACGCCGTAGAGCAGCGCTTCCGCCGTGGGCGGACAGCCCGGCACGTAGATGTCGATCGGCACGATGCGGTCGCAGCCGCGCACGACCGAGTAGGAATAGTGATAATAGCCGCCGCCATTGGCGCAGGAGCCCATCGAGATGACGTAGCGCGGCTCGGGCATCTGGTCGTAGACCTTGCGCAGCGCCGGCGCCATCTTGTTGGTCAGCGTGCCGGCGACGATCATCACGTCGGATTGGCGCGGCGAGGCGCGCGGGGCAAAACCGAAGCGCTCGACGTCGTAGCGCGGCATCGACACCTGCATCATCTCGACCGCGCAGCAGGCCAGACCGAAGGTCATCCACATCAAAGAGCCGGTACGGGCCCAGGTGATGAGGTCGTCGGTCGCGGCCGTGAAGAAGCCCTTGTCGGACAGCTCGGAATTGACCTCGAGGAAGAACGGATCATTGGCCCCGACCGGACGGCCGGTCGACGGATCCAGGATGCCCTTGGGGGCCGGCGCGATCACCGGACCAGTTGATGGTGCAGGGTTCAATCCCATTCGAGTGCGCCTTTCTTCCATTCATAGGCGAAGCCCACCGTCAGCACGGCGAGGAACACCAGCATGGACCAGAAGCCGGTCGCGCCCAGCTTTCCGAATGCCACTGCCCAGGGAAACAGGAACGCCACCTCGAGGTCGAAGATGATGAAGAGGATGGCGACCAGATAGAAGCGGACGTCGAATTTCATGCGGGCGTCGTCGAAGGCGTTGAAACCGCACTCATACGCCGACAGCTTTTCCGGGTCCGGCTGCTGGAAAGCCACGATGAAGGGCGCAATCAGCAGCACCAGGCCGATGATGGCAGCGACCCCTATGAAGACCACGAGTGGAAGATAGTTCTGTAGAATGCCGCTCATTGACGAGCCCTTTTTCCCGCAGCCTCGGGACAGCCACGGATTCGTCCGATTTGGAATTATTCTGAGCCTTAGCGCAGTGCACCAATGGGCGCAAGACACGCTCTTTTTAGGCCCTTTGCTGCTCCCAGACCGGTGGAAATGCCGGAATCACCCCGCGGCTGGTATGAAGCAGATCGCCTGACGCGACAAGGGCGGCCACAATATTGCAGAGCAGCCGTTCTGAGATCGCGGCGCACCTGCTGTAACAGCTTTTTGCCTGGGATCATCGACGAAAATCGCCCGATTTTTTCCGAACGGCAACGCACCCGAGCCCAGCCGGCGACCCGCAACCGGCCCCCCGACCGTCACCCAGCCGACATACTGGCCGCTTCCTTTCCAGAGCAGCGCAGCCAGCAGACCGAAAATGGTTGCTACCGCGAACAACGGGTCAAGTGCAGCAAGGAGATGTATCCACAGGCGCGCGCGGTCAGGGAGCCCTGCATCATGACGGAACCTGGCCAATGTGCCGGGACGGATGGGCGCCCTGCTTCTGTCGTCGCCGCGCCGACGAGGCCACGAGAGGTCATGCCGGACGGATCAGCGCGAGACCTTCTCGGCTTCGAGCATCGCTTCCGCCGTCGCGGTGAGACGCTCGATCTGCTTGAGCAACGTGTCGAGCTCGTCATGGCTCAATTGCGCGAGCAGCATCCGGTTGCGTTCCTGTGCGCCTTCGACGATCGCGTCATGCGCGGCGAGGCCCGCCTGTGTCAGCGACACCAGCACCTCGCGGCTGTCCTTCGGATTTGCCGACTTCGCAATCAGCTTGCGCGAGACCAGCTCTGCGAGCGCACGGCTGATCTGGCCCTTGTCCTGACCGACGGCCTCGGCGAGACGCGCCACGCTCATCGGTGGCCGCCGGCCGAGCGAGGCGACCAGACCGAACTCGACCGAAGACAATCCGGCGAGACGCTTGTAGCGCAGGATGGCACCGCGCTTGAGCAAATTGGCCAGCACCATCAGCCGGGACGACAGCATCGCGGTGATCGGCGCCGGTGAAAGATTGTCGTTCGTTTCGGACGCCTCGCGCCCATCCCTGCCCGATGTCTGGCTCATGGCTCACCTCTGCCAAGAAAGCCAACACGTGCCAAGCCTTCGTCGCGCGTTGGTAGCGCAACCTCCCCCACCCGTTCCGAATGCGACGAAGGGGCCCTCAGGAAAGATCGTTGACATTGTCATCGAATTATTTTTCACTGGGTCAACGGATCAAAATCGACCCAGCCAACAAGGCCTGAGGCGGGAGGAACAAGCATGACGATGACCCAGCGGGATCGCGATCTCGGCACGGCCTATGCAATGAAGCCGGCGCACACCCGCACCGAGCTCACCTCGGTCGTGCGCGGCACGCCAATGGGCGAATTGCTGCGCCGCTATTGGCACCCCGTCGGGCTCAGCAGCGATGCCACCGATACGCCGAAGAAGGTGCGCGCGTTGGCCGAGGATCTGGTCTTGTTCCGTGACAGGAACGGCCGCGTCGGCCTGCTCCACGCCCGCTGCTGCCATCGCGGCACCACGCTCTATTATGGAAAAGTCGAGGAAGACGGCATCCGCTGCTGCTACCACGGCTGGAAGTTCGACACAGAGGGCCATTGCCTGGAGCAGCCCTGCGAGCCGGACGGCGGCCAGTTCAAGGACAAGCTGCGTCAGCCCTGGTATCCGGTCGAGGAGCGCTATGGGTTGATCTTCGCCTATATGGGTCCGGCCGAGAAACGCCCGGTGCTGCCGGCTTACGAGTGCCTCGAAAACATGGATGACGGCGAATTCGTCGAGGCGGACGATTCATCGATCGGCGGCGGCGGGCCCGCGGTCATTCCCTGCAACTGGCTGCAGCATTTCGAAAACGTGGTCGATCCCTATCACGTGCCGGTGCTGCACGGCTCGTTCTCAGGCCCGCAATTCACCAACATGATGGCCTCGATGCCCGAGGTGACGTTCGACAAGACACCGCGCGGCATCGCCGTGCGCTCGATCCGCAAGCAGGACGACGGCCGGGTGTTTTATCGCGTCACCGAGGCCGCGCTCCCCACGCTGCGCGTCGTGCCCAATCCGCGCGTGGCGCAGTTCGCCCGCGTCGAGTCAATCGGCTGGACGCTGCCGATCGACGATACGTCTTTCCGCATTTACGTTGCCGGCCGCGTCAAAAATTCCGGCGACATCGGCCGCATGCGCTCGAAGTTCAACGGCAAGTTCTGGTGGGACATGACGGAAGCCGAGCACCAGCAATATCCCGGCGACTATGAAGCCCAGGTTGGCCAGGGCCCGGTGACTGTTCATTCGGAGGAGCACTTTGGCCAGAGCGACCGGGGCATCCTGATGATCCGCCGCATGCTGACCGAGCAGCTCGAGGCGATGGAAGCGGGTCGCGATCCAATCGGCGTGTCCTTCGACGCCAGTGCGCCGCAGGTCGAATTCGAAGCGGGGAATTACATCCGCGAAGGCTGACAGCCTGAACGAAGGCTGGCCCAACGATAACAACAAAGACAAATTGGGGGGAGCGGTGGTCGATATGACGTCACAAATGTCGGTGCAAACGACCGCCGCGCGGGAACCCACGGCGCGGCGCTATTACGTGCTGGGCCTGCTCACGATCATCTACGCGCTGAACTTCCTCGACCGCACGATCTTCAACGTCCTGATCGAGCCGATCAAGAAGGAGTTCCAGCTCAGCGACACGATGATGGGCCTGCTCGCGGGCTTCGGCTTTGCGCTGTTCTATTCACTGCTCGGCATTCCGATCGCGCGCGTCGCCGACCGGCTCAACCGCCGCAACATCGTGGCGCTGGCGTTTGCGTTCTGGAGCGCAATGACCGCGCTGTGCGGCATGGCTTCCAGCGTCACCGCGCTGGCGTTTGCAAGGATCGGCGTCGGCATCGGCGAGTCCGCGGGCTCGCCGGCCTCGCAGTCGATCGTCGCCGATCTCTTTGCCAAGAACGAACGCCCGCGCGCGCTCGGCATCTACGCCATCGGCACCTATCTCGGCGTATTCCTCGGCTATTTCGTCGGCGGCACCATCAACCAGCACTATGGCTGGCGCATGGCCTTCTATGTCGCAGGCGTGCCCGGCATCATGCTCGCGCTGATCCTGTGGCTGACGATCTCCGAGCCGAAGCGCGGCGCCATGCAGGAGACCTTCGTGCCCGAGCCGCTCGGACCGACGCTGCGCTTCCTCGCCTCGCAGCAAAGCTTCATCATCGTGCTGGTCGGCTTCTGCCTCACCACCTACACGAACTATGCCACCGCCGCCTGGATTCCGCCTTTTCTCGCGCGCGTGCATCATCTGTCGAGCGCCGAGATCGGCACCTATGCCGGCACGTTCAAGGGTCTCGCCGGCATGGCCGGGACCCTGCTCGGCGGCTTCGTGGTGGCGCAGGTGAGCCGTCGCGACGACCGCTGGAAGCTGTGGGCGCCGGCGATCACCTCAGGCCTCGCCGGCCCCGTCTTTGCTGTCTGCATGCTGACGCAGGACTTTGCGATGATGGTCACCATGCTGGCGCTGACCTCGTTCCTGGTCGGCTTCCATCTCGGGCCGATCTTTGCGATCGCGCAGACGGTCGCCAGGCCCAGCATGCGGGCTCTGGCCTCCGCCCTGATCGCACTCACCGCGACCTGCTTCGGCCAGGGCGTGGGTCCCCTCGCCGTGGGCGTGGTCAACGATGCACTGAAGGGCAGCTATGGCGCGGACGCCGTGCGCTATTCCCTGCTCTCGGCCGCGATCACGACCACGCTCGGCGCCTTGCTGTTCATCTGGGCGGCGCGGACCATCCGCGCCGATATCGTCAGGGCGAGTTGAGCCCGCTCACGCCGCCATGAAGGCGAGCATGTCCGCGACCAGCCGCTCGCCATGCGTCAGCGGCAACGGATGCGGTCCGCCCTCGTAGACAACGAGCTTGCTGCCCTTGATCAGCTTTGCGGTCTTGGCACCAGTCAGTGGCAGCGGCGCGCTGGCATCCTTGTCGCCGTGGACGATCAGCGTCGGGCGATCGATCCGGGCCGCCGCCGCACGGAGATCCGAGAAACCGATGGTCTTGCGGCAGGCCAGCGCCACCGGCAAAGGCACGCTCAGCATCATCTCGCGGATCCAGGCCCGCGTGATCTCCGGCGTCTCGGGGAGAAAGAACGGCGCTTCATTCGCCGCGATCCATTTGGCGAAGTCGCGCCCGACCGCCGCGTTGTCAGCCTCGATCATCGCCTTCGGAACCGCATCGGGATTGTCCTCGGTCTTGACCAGGAACGGCGTCGTCGGTGCGACCAGGACCAGCCTTGCAATCCGGTCCGATCCGTATCGACCGAGATAGTTCACCGCCTCGACGGACCCCATCGAAAAGCCGACCAGCGTGACGTCGCGCAGGTCGCGCGCTTCGATCACCGCGGCGACATCGTCGGTCAGGGTCTCCAGATCATAACCGGCGGACGGCATCTCCGACCGTCCATGCCCGCGCCGGTCGGGTGCAACACAGCGGAAGCCTTCTTCGTTGAGCGCCGCAATCTGGCTGCCCCAGGTGCTGCCGTCGAAGGTCCAGGCCGTCAGCAGCACGACTGGCTTGCCGCTGCCCCAGTCCTGCACGAACAGCCTGGTGCCGTCTTTTGCGGTCACATAAGGCGATCGTGCTGTCTGCTGGGCCGCTGCCACTGGCGCACTGGCGCCCGACGCCGCCGCAAAGGCGGTTCCTAGCAATGTGGCTTCGAGGACGGTTCGACGGTTCATGGTGTTTCTCCTTGCCGGTCAATCGGCCCATCGGTCGCGGCCGATGGACATGATCATCACAAGGGGGGATCGGCGCCGCGATTACGCGGCAGGTAAGACCGCTCAACGCGATCAGGCGAAATCGCCAGATGAAACCATTTTGCGGAACCCGCGAAACGATCCGGAAACAGATGGCCCTTAAGACATCAGCCTACAGACGGCGCCAAAGCCCGTCGGGAGGCTTCGATGAACCACTCAATTCACTCTGCAGATCGGGGTACCCACCTGAAGATTGTGGTGGTGGCGCTGGTGGCCGGCATTGCAGTCGCCGCCTTTGGGATCGCAGCCCGCACCAATGCCGATTTCAGCCAGACCGCCCAGTCCACCCACGTGATCAAGGCCGGCAAGCCGGTGGCGATCACGAGCTCGGGCACCTCGACGATCCGTTAATTGCGGGAAAAAGGTCCGATTTGAGATGCAACGGCCGCCTGTGGCGGCCTTTTGCTGTTTTGGCATAGCCTCAACATTTCAGGCCAAGCCCTTGAATCAATGGGCCTGCGCCGCGCAATAGTCGCGCCAGAACTGGCGGTAGGCTGCTTCCACATGGCGTGTGTAGGTCGCGCCATTGCCCGCCGCAGAAGCCGCGATCAGGGCCGGCAATTGCTGTCGCAACCCGGCCAGGGCGGCCGGGTCCCCGGCAAACCGCTTGGCGACCGCGATGTAGGCTTCGTCGTCCTCGACGACCCAGTCGTCCAGCCCGACCGCCTTGAGGATGCTGCCAGCCGCCCGCCCCGACGTCGTCTGGCCGAGCTTGGCGAGGACAGGCACACCCATATGGAGGGATTCCCAGGTGCCGGCGCCGCCGTTCTGCGGGAACGGATCGAGCGAGATGTCGATCCGGGCGAATTCGGCAAGATGCTCCTCACGGATACTCGCCCCCAGGCAGACCACGTGATCGGGGCCGACGCCATGTTCGACGAAACGGGCCACCAGGCTGTCGCGAAGGCCGGCATCGTCGAGGCTGGTGTGCTTGATGACGAGCTTCGATCCTGGCAACTCTCGCAGCAGCCGCGACCACACCGGCAGGACCTCGTTGGAGATCTTGTCGACCCGGTTGAAGGAGCCGAAGGTGACGTAGCCATTGCGCAGCATCGGCAGGTCCGGCCGGTACAAGCCCGGTGGCGGCTCCGACATCGTCAGCATGCACGGCAGGTCGTGGATCTTCTCGGCGAACTCAGGCCGCGCTGCCTCCGGAATCGCGACCGGGTCCGCGAAGATATAGTCGATGGTCTTCAGGCCCGTGCCGGTCGGCGCGCCCCAGGCCGAGATCTGGATCGGCGCGGGCTTGCGCGAGAACATGCCGAGGCGAGCGCCGGCGGAGTGTCCGGAAAGGTCGACCAGGATGTCGATCCCGTCGGCCTCGATACGTTCAGTCAATTGATCATCGGTCAGCGCAACCGCATCGACCCAGCGGTCCGCGAGCGCGCGGAATTCGTCGGTGATCTCATCCTGAAGCGGCGATGACGAATAGCAGACGATCTCGAAATTGGCATGATCGCTATGACGCAGCACCGGCATGAAGATGAAGCCGGCCGAGTGGCGCCTGAAATCGGCGGAGACGTACCCCACCACCAGACGCCTGTCGGGATCGAGATCACGCGGCCGAAGCGTCCTTTGCGGAATCCTGCTGCCGATATTGTCCCACCAGTATTTGCGCACGGCCTGCAGCATCGCGAAGTCCGCTTCGGGCAGGAAATCGAGCGCAAAGATCTTTCTGTGGATCGCATCCTCGAAATCGGGCTTAAGCTCCAGTGCCCGATCGAAATGTTCGATCGCCGTCGCGATGTCTCCGAAGCTTGCGAAGCACGATCCCATCACGCTGATCGCGGCCTCCGATTTGGGATTCTGCTCGAGCAGCCTTTTGCAGGCCGCCATCGCCTGGGTCGGCTTGTTCAGCAGGAGACAGACACGCGCCTTTTCGCGCAGCGCCATCTCGAGATTGGGATCAAGCCCGAGCGCGGCCTCGAGGTCGCGCTCGGACTGCTCGAGGCGCAGCAGCCGCAGATGGAGCCGCCCCCGATGTGCCAGCACCTTGGCGTTGTTGGGCTTTATCGCCAGGGCGGTGTTCAGCGCGGTTTCGGCAGCTGCGTAGTGGCGCAACTCCAGCAGGGCCATGCCGCGGCCGGCCAGGGCCTCCGGATGGTTCGGCTGAAATGCCAAAGCGCGCTCGAAGCTCTGCAGGGCTTGCTCGGAGCGCCAGATTCGCAGCTCGGCCATGCCGCGATTGCAAAATGCATCGGCGTAGTCGGGCTTCAACCGGATGGCCCGGTCGTGCAGCTCGATCGCCTCCAGCGGCAGCGCCAGATGCATCAGTGTATTGCCGAGGTTGGTCAGGGCCATCGGAAAGTTCGGATTGAGCGCGATCCCCTTCTCCTGACAGGCGCGCGCCTCCTCAAATCGCTTCAGGTCGAACAGCACGGTGCCGAGGTCGCAATAGACGTTGGCCGCGCGTGGACTGATCGCGATTGCGGCGCGCAGGACCTGTTCGGCCTCCCCCAGCCGCTTCGGATCGGCGCTGAGGCAGACCCCGAACAGATGCAACGTGTCAAAATGATCGGGAAGCACCTCGAGGATTCGCCGGCACAGCGCCTCGACGTCGGCGAGCCGTCCCTTGGCATAGGCCTGATGGGCCGCAGCCAGCGCGGCATCCGCCTCCTTCTTGAATTTCTTCTGGAGCCTTGCGTTCTGGAAGGCGCGCGAGCCGACAGTCAAGCCTGATGTCCCCCCGAGAATTTGCCTGTGGAGCTTGTAACACCATTGATTGATTCGAAGCCCGCTGGCAGCGGTCCTGGCCGTAGCGATACGGTCCCGCCCTGCTCCGCACCAGGTTTAGCCCCGTGAACGCAACGTCCTTGACTTCACCATGTCCCCCCTTTAAGTCCCCCCTCGTTCCGCGCGGACATAGACGCGTCACGCGGGAGTAGCTCAGTTGGTTAGAGCGCCGGCCTGTCACGCCGGAGGTCGCGGGTTCGAGCCCCGTCTCTCGCGCCATTTTTGGCAATATCTTCAAAAACTTAAGTGAATATCCTCAGCCCGGTTGACGGCATCGCGCCGCAGCTCGCTCGTTCCGCTTCCCCGGGACCCGCGGAACGCGAGGATTTGTCTGAGAAATCCAGCGAAAATCCAGCTTCCGGGATGGCGGCATAGTCAGTCGCATCCCGAATCGTCTACGCCTGCGGGAACTTGGCAGTTTGGGAGCCGGCAGGCTCCGCACGACACCCGAGGAGGCCAGGACATGGCTAAGAAGGATTCGGCGAAGAAGGCAGCGGCGCCAGCCACGATCACGCTCAAGCATCTGGCGGCCGACATCGCCGAAAGCCAGGACCTCTCGAAGAAGCACGCCGAGGCCGTCCTGACCGACATGGTCGATTTGATCGCCAAGCACCTCAAAAAAGGCGACCGAGTCCGCATCGTCGGCCTAGGCATCCTCCAGGTCCGCAAGCGGGCGGCCCGCACCGGCCGTAATCCTGCCACCGGTGAGGCAATCCACATCAAGGCCAGCAAGAAGGTCGCGTTCCGTCCGGTCAAGGAACTCAAGGAAGCGATCTGAGCGCTCGGTCCTTTGCGTATGATCCGCCCAGCCCGGCCGCAACGCGGCGCGCTTTTCTGGTATACCGGCTGCTTGCCAAGACCTGTTTCCAAAGCCCCGGTGGTTTGACCAGAAATGTCCCTGACCTTCACGCATACCGTGACCGAGCGCTTCCTGCGCTACGTCACCATCGACACCCAGTCCGATCCGAATTCACCGGCCTCACCCTCGACCGAGAAGCAGAAAGATCTCGGCCGTGTGCTCGTCACCGAGCTGAAGGCCATGGGTGTCGCGGACGCCCATCTCGACGATTACGGCTACGTCTATGCGACCATCCCGGCCAACACCGACAAGAAGGTGCCGGTGATCTGCTTCTGCTCGCACATGGACACCTCGCCCGACGTCACCGGCAAGGATGTGAAACCGCAGGTCGTGAAGAACTATCGCGGCGGCGACATCACTTTGGTCGGCGACACCAGTCAGGTGATCCGCTTCGCTGAACATCCTGCGCTGAAGAACCAGATCGGCAACGACATCGTCACCTCCGACGGCACCACGCTGTTGGGAGCCGACAACAAGGCCGGTGTCGCCGAGATCATGGATGCCGCGTACTTCTTCATCAACAATCCCGATGTGAAGCACGGCACCATCAAGATCCTGTTCACGCCCGACGAAGAAATCGGCCGCGGCGTCGACAATGTCGACATCAAGAAGCTGGGCGCCGATTTCGGCTACACCATGGACGGCGAAAGCGCAGGCTCGGTCGAGGACGAGACCTTCTCGGCCGACGGCGCCACCATCACCATCACCGGCGTCAGCGCCCACCCCGGCTACGCCAAGGGCAAGATGGAGCACGCGATCAAGATCGCGGCCGCCATCGTCGAGCGTCTGCCGAAGGAGGGCTGCTCGCCGGAGACGACCTCGGGCAAGCAAGGCTTCCTGCATCCGGTCGGCATCGAAGGCGCGCTGGAGCAGGCAACCCTCTCCTTCATCGTCCGCGACTTCACCGAGGAAGGGCTGAAGGAGAAGGAGGCCCTGCTCGAGGGCATCGTCAAGGACGTCATGAAGGACTATCCGCGCTCGACCTACAAGTTCGAGGTGCGCGAGCAGTACCGCAACATGAAGCAGGTGATCGACCGCCACCCGCACATCCTTGAATACGCCATCGAGGCGATCCGCCGAGCCGGCTTGCGTCCGATGCGCACGGCGATCCGTGGTGGCACCGACGGCTCGCGGCTGTCCTTCATGGGCCTGCCCTGCCCCAACATCTTTGCCGGCGAGCACGCGTTTCACTCGCGCCTGGAATGGGTGAGCCGGCAGGACATGGAGAAGGCGGTTCAGACCATCGTGCATCTGGCGATGATCTGGGAGGAACGGGCATAGGCAGGTCGCGGACGCCGCACGACCTCAGATGTCATTCCAAGTTGTCAGCCGGTGCCCGCCCGCGACCGCAAGAGTTGCAAACTCGACGGTGTCGGCCCACTCGGCTTTTCGCCAAGCCTCGTCGTGGCCCGGGTGAACGCCGACCTCGATGGCATTTCCTGAAAGCCTCTTCAGCAGCTTTGGGCCCCACCCGGCATGTTCGCTGCTGCTGGTCGGCATGAAGAAATGGTCCGTGGTCTTGTATCTCCGGGCAAGATCGCGCCCCCAATAGCTTCCGAACCAGTAAGTGGGGCTGGTGTACGGCTTCTTCAGGTAGATGTCCTGAACGCCGCGAACCTTTCGGATTTCGAACCGCGGCAGGACCGTCGCCAGCGCGCGCCGGAACGGCGCGAACTTGTGCAGGTGACCGTGGGAGTCGACATGAGACAGAGGCACTCCCATGTCCCGCAGCAGGCCGATTTGCGCGCTGGCTTCGGTCACGATTTCGTGGATGGGGATGCGCCCCTGTAGCGCGAGAAGGCGGACGATCGGCGTCGGCCGGAGCCGGCCGTCGGGATGAGCGAGAGTCGGCACGAGGCGCGGGTCGGCGACGGCAGTTTCTTTCGAGCTTTCGGACTCCGCCGCGAACGTGAGGTGGACACCAAAGCTGAACTCGGGATGCGCCCGCGCAAACGATATGGCTGATGTCGATCCCGGCATTTTCGCCATGATCGTCGCACTCGTCAGCGCTCCCGCCCTGAAGCACTCTGCCGTGGCCGCGACGGTTTCGTCGGAGAGGCCGAAGTCGTCGGCGTTGATGATGATATTCACTTGGGACGCTCCAAGTCCCGGGAGGGACCTGCGTATTTCTCCGCTTTCTCGTAAAGCGCGATGTTGTGGCCGGTCAGCTTCCCGAGCAACTCGATCCGATCGCCGTAGTCGGTGATTTTGCTGATGGAACGATCATATTCCAGCGCTTTGGCGGCGACCAGGAAGCGATACCACAATCCCTGCAGCAGATGATATGTGAGCGCCTTCCGCCCATCGAGGAACCCAAGCAATAGAACGTAGCGATACAGGAAATACGCAATCGGCCCAACCGAAAGCGGGAGTCGATTGTAGATCTTGTCGCGCAGCAATTGCTTGAGTCTTGCCTGCCTGGTTACGCCGCCGCGGATGGCGGCATCATTCGCATCCGAATTCGGGTATCGCTCGAGCATGAGCTGGATGGCCTCACGCGTCGCGTAGCCGTTGTGTTTTTTGACGAAACTGGTGAGGTCCTTGAGATTGTGATCGAACATCTCTCCAGAGAACGTCACGATGCGGCCGCTCGTCACCACCAGGTGCTCGTCCATCCAGCGAGGCTCGACCGCGGATTTTCCTCTGCGCACGATTCGCAGCAGACGCAGTCCCCGGCCGCCGAAATTTATCTTCTGGTTCTGGAATATATAGCGCAGCTTCAGGACGACTCCCGTCACGTCTGATGGCAACGAGGGTAGCCGGTTCGCGATTTCCGCAGCGAGCCCGGGCGTCAGCACCTCGTCGGCATCCAGGCGCAGGATCCAGTCACTTTCAATAGGCAGGTTATCGAGCGCCCACTGGAATTGGTACGCCTGATTGACGAACAGATGATCCACGACGTCAGCGCCCATCCGGCGTGCGATATCGACGGTTCGATCTGTTGAGCCAGAATCGACGACAAAAACACGTTCTGCGATATTGCTGATCGATTGAATGGCTCGCTCGAGGTGAGGCTCCTCATTCAAGGTCAGAATAATCGCCGTTAAGGAGACCGGTTGCACAGTCATTAAGGCGGCGCTGCTTCTCGTCTGTACAAGTGAACCTGAGGGAGGGGGTCGGAAATCTCCAATACAAATGTGCTGCAAGAATATTCCCGCCGAGGTGCAATAAATGTCGTAGCGTTGATGCGTCGCAGCTGGGCCATCACAGGCCTATAGCATATCAATTATGTTCGGCATGCGAAGGCGAAGTTGCCTCTGATGGTCAGAGCACCGAAGCGGGACCATCGATGCGATCGTCAAGTTCCCTCGTGTAACATTGTTGCAATAACCTCCCCGATATCATGTTTGTGATCGAACTGGATCGAGCCCCCAAGCAGTTCGAGAATTCAAATGTCTCCAAGTGTCCGCGTGACCGCGATTTCCGGATGCAATTGACCCGGCTGGCTGGAGAGCTGGGGCAGCCTGCAGGCGACGCTCATGGCAGTCATGTCCCCGGCAGCGGTGCTCAAAATGGCGCGCTTGAGATGGATGTCCGTCCAGCGCTGCGAGATCTCATCGGTGCGCGACGAGAGGCCGCAGGCCGCAAGAACTCTCACGCGGAGATCGAAGTCCTGCGACAGATGGAAGCAGAGATGCCGAGTTCCCGGGTCGCCAGATCGAGCAGCCTGATCTGAAGCGCGCCTCGATACCATGTTCCGGTGCCGTGCAGCGGCCGCTCGCGACCGTGGTGATCGGTGGCATGATCTCTTCGACCGGGCTGACGCTTCTGGTACTGCCGGCGCTTTACCTGCTGTTCCGCCGTGACGCAGACGCGCCTACAATGGCGCCTGATTTGGCCGCGTCCGGGGAGCGCTAGAATTGAGTAGCCACGATCATCACGGTCATCATGACCATGCCGGCCATGCGCATGATCATGGGCACGGTCATGATCACGGCCACGCGCATGTGCATGCGCCGGCCAGTTTCGGCAAGTCATTCGCCATCGGCATCACGCTCAACACGGCGCTGGTCGTGGCCGAGGCTGTCTACGGCTATCTCGGCAACTCGACCGCCCTGCTCGCCGACGCCGGCCATAATCTGTCCGACGTGCTCGGCCTGGTCGTTGCCTGGGGGGCCTCGATCGCGGCGCGTCGCGCGCCAAGCGGCCGCTTCACCTATGGTTTCCGTGCCTCCACGATTCTGGCGGCGCTCGCCAATGCCGTGTTCCTGCTGGTCGCAACCGGCGCGATCGGCTGGGAGGCGATCCTGCGGCTGCGCGAACCCGAGCCGGTCGCGGGCGTCACCGTGATGGCAGTCGCCGGCATCGGCATCCTCATCAACGGCTTTACCGCGATGCTGTTCGCGCGCGGCCGCAAGGACGACATCAACATCGAGGGCGCGTACCTGCACATGGCGGCCGACGCGGCGGTCTCGCTCGGCGTCGTCGTCTCGGCGGCGCTGATCATCTGGACCGGCTGGCTATGGCTCGACCCCATCACCAGCCTCGTCATCTGCGCCAGCATCCTGTGGGGCACGACCAGCCTCCTGCGCGGGTCGATCGACATGTCGATGGCGGCAGCGCCGAAGGGCACCGACCTCGCCGCGGTCAAGGCGTTCCTGCTGGCGCGGCCGGGCGTCTCCGCGATCCACGATCTCCATGTCTGGCCGATCTCCACGACCGAGACCGCGCTCACATGTCACCTGGTCATGCCCGCCGGCACCGCCGATGCGTTTCTGATGGAGACGGCAAAGCAGCTGAAGACATCGTTCCGCATTGGCCACACCACGCTCCAGGTCGAGACCCATCCGGACAATGGCTGCGCGCTCGCGCCGGACGATGTTGTGTGAGGGGCGCTTCCATCTCCAATGACGGTCGACAGAGCAGCGAGCGCTCTACCCCGCCTTCGCCGTCACGATCCAGATCGCGCCCTGCAGCGCCACGCTCTGCCCTTTCAGGAACGGCGCGAGCGCCTCGCGGATCGAGGCTTTGGCGGCCGCGACCGTCTCCGGCGGGTGCCCCTGCAGCGCGCGGCTGGCAGGACCGATCTGGAGCGAGCCATCGACGGCAGCATCGAGACCGCCGCCGATGGCAATGTCCATCGGAAGATTGTGCGGCTCCATTGCCACGTCAGCGAAGCCTGCGCCTTTCAGGATGCGCGTCACACGCTCCTCTGACGCAAACGCGAACGGGCCCGGCTCTTCCGGCCCGACCGGCGGCATCTTCGGCACGTGCTTGTAGACCGCCATCAGCGGCGCCATCATCCACGGGTTTTCCTTCGGCTCGCGCCAGCAGACGAAAGCGAGTCGCCCGGTCGGCTTCAGCGCGCGGCGGAGATTGGTAAAGGACGCGACCGGATCGGCGAAGAACATCACGCCGAAGCGCGAGGCGAGCAGATCAAAACTCGCCGGCTCGAACGGATGTACCGTCGCATCCGCCAAAACGAAATCGAGCGGCAGCCCCTTGGGTGCAAACGCGCGCGCCTGCGACAGCATCGGCTCGGACACATCGAGGCCGAGCGCGAAGCCGTCAGGCGCCACGGCTTTCGCGAATGCAAAGGTCGTCGCCCCCGAGCCGCAGCCGACATCGAGAACGCGCTCGCCCGGCCTGGGCCTGGCACGGTCGATCAGCACGTCGGCGATCGGCCCGAGCAGGTTCTCCTGCGCGTCATGACGATCGGCCCAACGCTGGCCGCTGGGGCCGTTCCAATAGGCGATCTGGTCGGCGTTCTGCTCGTGTCCGCTGGGCTGTTGCATGGGAGCCTCTCCGATTTTGCCAGCGGGTGATACCACGCCGGCCGCCCACCAAGCGGTCAAATGAGTGCGGCTTTGTGACGAGGCCGCCTCTTGCTCCTCCCCCCGCCGTGGCGCTAAAGAGGCGCCGTGGGGCGGTTAGCTCAGCTGGTTAGAGCATCTCGTTTACACCGAGAGGGTCCGCGGTTCGAATCCGTGACCGCCCACCAGCCTTCGCCCGCTTCGCGGGCTATGGCTTGCCAAGTCTGCCCTCAATCCCCAGGCCTCCCCGGCAGCAGCGGTACCGCGTCGATCCAGACTGCGGCCGACTGGCACCAGATCTGCCTAGCGGGCCGCAATTGGTCGCGTTGGCGGATCGAGCCCCAGCGGATGCCCCAATCGTCGGCCTGGTCGCCCTCGCCGCTGGTGAACAGCGGGGAACCGCAGTCGCCGCAGAAGTGCTGGAAGCGCATCCGGCCGTTATCGCCACGCTTGCCGTAAACCTTGGGCGTGCCGCCGGTGAGCTTGACGTCGGCAGCCGCGCAGATCGCGGTGACCCGGAACGGAGAGCCCGTCAGGGTCTGGCAATCGCGGCAGTGACAGACCGAGACCGCCTCAGGATCGACCTCGGCTTCGAAGGTGATGTTGCCGCAATGGCATTGCCCGTCGACTTGCATCGCCATCTCCTTCCCCAAAACAAAAACGGCGCCCGAAGGCGCCGTCTTATCATCTTTTCAATCTGCGATCTCAGTGAGCGGTCAGGCCGCCGGCGGCTTCATCGCCGTCGGGCTTCACGGTCACCTTGGTGTCCTCTTCCCAGACGATCGGCACGGGCTTCTTCACCAGCGCCTTGGCAACGACGTCGTCGAGACGGGAGACCGGGATGATCTCCATGCCACCCTTGATCGCATCGGAAATCTCCGTGAGATCCTTGGCGTTGTCCTCGGGGATCAGCACCGTCTTGATGCCGCCGCGGGCCGCGGCGAGCAGCTTCTCCTTGAGGCCCCCGATCGGCAGCACGCGGCCGCGCAGCGTGATCTCGCCGGTCATCGCGACATCGTGGCGGACCGGAATGCCGGTCATGACCGAGATGATCGCGGTGGCCATCGCCACACCCGCCGACGGACCGTCCTTCGGCGTCGCGCCCTCAGGCACATGCACGTGGATGTCGCGCCGGTCGAACAGCGGCGGCTCGATGCCGTAGACGATCGCACGCGAGCGGACGTAGGACGCCGCCGCCGAGATCGATTCCTTCATCACGTCGCGCAAGTTTCCGGTGACCGTCATCTTGCCCTTGCCGGGCATCATGACGCCTTCGATGGTCAGCAGCTCGCCGCCGACATCGGTCCAGGCAAGGCCCGTGACGATGCCGACCTGCGGCTCGCTCTCGATCTCGCCATAGCGGTACTTCGGCACGCCGAGCAGCTCTTCCAGCGTCTTCTCGGTGACCTTGACCGACTTCCTCTTGGACAGCATCAGCTCCTTCACCGCCTTGCGGGCGAGTGTGGAGAGCTCACGCTCCAGATTACGCACGCCCGCTTCGCGGGTGTAGCGGCGGATCAGAAGCAGCAAGGCCTCGTCGTCGATCGAGAACTCCTTGGAGTCCAGGCCGTGCTTTGACACCGCGTTGGGGATCAGGTGCTTGCGCGCGATCTCGACCTTCTCGTTCTCGGTGTAGCCGGCGATCCGGATGATCTCCATGCGGTCCATCAGCGGCCCGGGAATATTGAGCGTATTCGCGGTCGTGATGAACATGACGTTCGACAGATCGTAGTCGACCTCCAGATAGTGGTCGGCAAACGTCCCGTTCTGCTCGGGGTCGAGGACCTCGAGCAAGGCCGAGGACGGATCGCCGCGGAAATCGGCGCCCATCTTGTCGATCTCGTCCAGCAGGAACAGCGGATTGGACGACTTCGCCTTCCGCATCGACTGGATGATCTTGCCGGGCATCGAGCCGATATAGGTGCGGCGGTGACCGCGGATCTCGGCCTCGTCACGCACGCCGCCGAGCGACACGCGCACGAACTCGCGGCCGGTCGCCTTCGCGATCGACTTGCCGAGCGAGGTCTTGCCGACGCCGGGCGGACCGACGAGGCACAGGATCGGGCCCGTCAGCTTGTTGGCGCGTGACTGCACCGCAAGATACTCGACGATACGTTCCTTGACCTTCTCCAGCCCGTAGTGATCGGAGTCCAGAATGGCCTGCGCCGATTCCAGATCCTTCTTCACCTTGGACTTCTTGTTCCACGGGATCGACAGCAGCCAATCCAGATAGTTGCGCACGACGGTCGCTTCGGCGGACATCGGCGACATCTGGCGCAGCTTCTTCAATTCATGCTGCGCCTTTTCGCGCGCTTCCTTGGAGAGCTTGGTCTTGGCGATCTTCTCTTCGAGATCGGCGAGCTCGTCGCGACCGTCATCGTCGCCGAGCTCCTTCTGGATCGCCTTCATCTGCTCGTTGAGATAATATTCGCGCTGGGTCTTCTCCATCTGGCGTTTGACCCGCGAGCGGATGCGTTTCTCGACCTGCAGCACCGAGATCTCGCTCTCCATCAGGCCCAGCACCTTCTCGAGGCGCGTGGTGACGGACAGCGTCTCCAGGATTCCCTGCCGATCGGCGATCTTGACGGCGAGATGCGAGGCGACGGTGTCGGCGAGCTTGGCAAAATCGGTGATCGCCTGCACGACGCCGACGACCTCGGCCGAGATCTTCTTGTTGAGCTTCACATAGCTCTCGAAGTCGGACACGACCGAACGCGCCAGGGCCTCCGCCTCGACCGACTTCGCATCGGTGTCGGCGAGCGCAATTGCGGTGGCTTCATAATAGTCGGCGCGATCGGTGTACTTCTGCACGCGCGCGCGCTCGAGCCCTTCGACCAGCACCTTCACGGTACCATCGGGGAGCTTCAAGAGCTGCAGCACGCTTGCGAGCGTGCCGGTCTCGTAAATGGCATCGGGCGCCGGATCATCATCGGACGCATTCTTCTGCGTCGCGAGCATGATCAGCGCATCGTTCTTCATCACCTCTTCGAGCGCGCGGATCGACTTCTCGCGACCGACGAAAAGCGGAACGATCATGTGCGGGAAGACGACGATATCGCGCAGCGGCAACACGGGGTAAGCGTGCGTCTCGCCATGGACGATGGTTGGCCGGGGTTTTGGATTTGTCATGGCCTTTTCCTTTTGCTTTGCCCCCTCGCACGCAGCCCGCGTCTGTCATGCGCAACCGCCACAAGGTGCCGAGGTGATCCACAAAACCGGTCTACCATTCGAAGGTTGGACCGGGCTTGCCGGATCGGAACTGAGGCGAATCTTGAACAGAATTCTCGCTCGCCGCCGACATTAGGTGGCTATCGACCGGGGGGGTGTCAAGTCATTGAAAAACACGCGCCATCAGGCGCTTACGCACAAGTGTAAGCGACGCAAGCCCGGCTGCGGAGAAGCATTCCGCAGCCGCTACTATGAAAGACGTTTGGAGCGTTCCAGCGCCGCAATTTAGGCGCTGGCGTTCTCGACCGCGCGATCGGAGCGATCGGCGTAGATGTAGAGCGGACGGGCCGTGCCTTCCACGACTTCGCGGGAAATCACGACTTCTTCCACACCTTCCAGGCCCGGCAGGTCGAACATGGTCTCGAGCAGGATCGCCTCGAGGATCGAACGCAGACCACGCGCGCCGGTCTTGCGCTCGATCGCCTTGCGGGCGACCGCGCCAAGCGCCTCGTCGGCGAAGGTCAGCTCGATGTTCTCCATCTCGAACAGCCGCTGGTACTGTTTCACCAGCGCGTTCTTCGGCTCGGTCAGGATCTTCTTCAGCGAGGTCTCGTCCAGATCCTCCAGCGTCGCCACGACGGGCAGACGGCCGACGAACTCGGGGATGAGGCCGTACTTCAGGAGATCCTCAGGCTCGACGTGACGGAATATCTCGCCGGTACGGCGATCTTCCGGCGCCATCACCTGGGCCGCAAAACCGATCGAGGTCGACCGGCCGCGCGCCGAGATGATCTTCTCGAGGCCGGCGAACGCACCGCCGCAGATGAACAGGATGTTGGTGGTGTCCACCTGCAGGAATTCCTGCTGCGGATGCTTACGGCCGCCCTGCGGCGGGACCGAAGCCACCGTGCCTTCCATGATCTTCAGCAGCGCCTGTTGCACGCCCTCACCCGACACGTCACGCGTGATCGAGGGATTGTCGGACTTGCGGCTGATCTTGTCGATTTCGTCGATGTAGACGATGCCGCGCTGGGCGCGCTCGACATTGTAGTCGGCGGCCTGGAGCAGCTTCAGGATGATGTTCTCGACGTCCTCACCGACGTAACCGGCTTCGGTCAGCGTGGTCGCATCCGCCATCGTGAACGGCACGTCCAGGATGCGGGCGAGCGTCTGCGCGAGCAGGGTCTTGCCCGAACCGGTCGGACCGATCAGCAGGATGTTCGACTTCGCAAGCTCAACGTCGTTGTGCTTGGTCTGGTGATTGAGGCGCTTGTAGTGATTGTGCACCGCGACCGACAGGACTTTCTTCGCATGGCTCTGGCCGATGACGTAGTCATCGAGAACCTTGCAGATTTCCTTCGGCGTCGGAATCCCGTCGCGCGACTTGACCAGCGAGGATTTGTTCTCCTCGCGGATGATGTCCATGCAGAGCTCGACGCACTCGTCGCAGATGAAGACCGTGGGACCCGCGATCAGTTTGCGGACTTCGTGCTGGCTCTTGCCGCAGAACGAGCAATATAGCGTGTTCTTGGAGTCGCTCGTGCCGACCTTACTCATTCATGTCTCCGTCCGCGGTTCGATCCCGTCCGCTCGATCGTCCCATCCCGAAACGTTTGCGGGTAAGGGACTCAAATAGAGCAAATTCCGTACCAAAAAAGACCCTACGCGTTACATCGCCGTGCGAATCACGGTCACTCGATTCTCCGCGATCATAGCCGATCATTCGTAGCCAACCATGCTGTCACCCGATGATCAAGAATTCGCTAATCGGGGGTCGTCGGCTACCCGTTACAATACCGTGATTTCAGGTCTTGGCACGGGTGAAGTGACCGAAATCACCCCGACGTTGCTGGATTACCACGAAAAAACGAGCACGAAAGCGGAACTTTCTGCCTGTCGCAGGGCGCAAAAATGGCTTTTCGCGCCATGCGAACGCGTTCCCGACGTGAACGCCGTGCTGGCGAACCCCGCTCAATCCGGGGCTCGCCGTTGCCGTCCCGGTAATGCTACTGGGGCTTCGCCGCCGGCTCTTCGGCGCGCTTTTCGATGACCTTGTCGACGAGACCGAAGTCCCTCGCGTCGTTGGCGGTCAGGAACTTGTCGCGTTCCAACGCGTCCTCGATCGTCTTGTAGGTCTGGCCGGTGTGCTTCACGTAGATTTCGTTGAGCCGCTTCTTCAGGTTCAGGATTTCCTGGGCGTGCAGCATGATGTCGGTAGCCTGGCCCTGGAAGCCGCCGGAGGGCTGGTGCACCATGATGCGTGAATTCGGCAGCGAGAAGCGCATGTCCTTCTCGCCGGCGGCCAGCAGCAGCGAGCCCATCGAGGCCGCCTGGCCGGTGCACAGCGTCGAGACCGGCGGACGGATGAACTGCATGGTGTCGTAGATCGCAAGGCCCGACGTCACCACGCCGCCCGGCGAGTTGATGTACATCGAGATTTCCTTCTTCGGATTTTCCGCTTCAAGGAACAACAGCTGCGCGACGATCAGCGTCGACATGCCGTCCTCGACCGGCCCGGTCACGAAGATGATACGCTCCTTCAGCAGGCGCGAGAAAATATCGTAGGCGCGCTCGCCACGGTTGGTCTGCTCGACCACCATGGGCACGAGGTTCATGTAGGTTTCAACCGGATCGCGCATGAGTCACCTAGGGTTTTAGAGGCGGACATCGCCAGTCTTGGCTGCAATTCCTGGCTGCCGGTTGGACTGGATGTGCCGGAAGGCCGATGGACGTCCCGTGATGCAGGAAGTTGGTAGAGGTAGAACGCGTAGGTACCGACAGATATAGCGCAATTTGCGCCAGACAAGTGCGGAGCGAATTAAGGCTTAATCCATCCGGCCCTTTGGGTCACTTGAAGCTGATTCTCGCAAAAAGGCCCAGCCGGCCATCTGGCTAGCTGGGCCGTGCGCGGATCATCCTTAATGGAAGGCTTCCTTAAGAGAGCTGCTCAAAGCCTTCAGGCTGCAGTCTTTTCGTCTTCGTCCTTGTACAGATCCTCGCGCGAGACCTTCTTCTCGGTCACGTTGGCAAGCTCGAGGATGAAATCGACGACCTTGTCCTCGTAGATCGGTGCACGAAGCTGGGCCAGCGCCTGGGCGTTGTTGCGATAGAAGTCCCAGACCTCCTTCTCGCGGCCCGGCATCTGGCGGGCCCGCTCGATCACGGCGCGGCCGACCTCGTCGTCGGTCACGGTGATCTTGTTCTTCTCGCCGATCTCGGAGAGCACGAGACCGAGACGCACGCGGCGGTCGGCGATCTTGCGGTACTCTTCCTTCGCCTTCTCCTCGGTGGTGTCCTCGTCGGCGAAGGTCTTGCCAGCGGATTCCATCTCGGCCTTGACCGAGTTCCACATCAGATTGAACTCCTCCTCGACGAGCGAGGGCGGCGCCTCGAAGCGGTGCGCCTCGTCGAGACGGTCGAGCAGCGCGCGCTTGACGCGCTGGCGCGTGGCGCCGGCGTACTCGGCGACCAGACGCTCGCGCGCGGCTTCCTTCAGCTTGTCCAGCGATTCGAGCCCAAGCGTCTTGGCGAACTCGTCGTCGATCGTGAGATCCTGCGGCGCCTCGATCAGCGTCGCCGTGGTCTCGAACTCGGCCGGCTGACCAGCGAGCTTCTCGCTCATGTAGTTCTTGGGGAACGTCACCTTCAGCGTGCGCGTCTCGTTTGCGCCGATGCCGATCAGTTGCTCCTCGAAGCCCGGGATGAATGTGTTGGAGCCGATCGCGACCTGGATGCCCTCACCGGTGCCACCCTCAAAGGCTTCGCCGTTGATGGTGCCCTTGAAGTTGATGGTGACGCGGTCGCCCGAGGCGGCCTTCTCGCCCTCAGCCTTGGCCGCATAACCGCGGTTGCTGTCGGCGATGCGCTTGATCGCCTCGTCGACGTCCGAATCGGACACGTCGGCGACGGGCTTCTCGACCTGGAATGACTTGAAGTCGGCGAGCGTGATTGCGGGCACGACTTCGATCGCGACCGTGTAGGTCAGGTCGGTCTTGCCTTTGAGAAGCTCCTCGACCTCGGCCTGCTCGGTCGGCATCGTGATCTTCGGCTCGGTCGCGAGCTTGAAGCCACGCTCGGAGAACAGCTGGGTGTTGGTGTCGCGGATAGTCTGGTCAATGGTCTCGGCCATCACCGAGCGACCATAGACCTTCTTGAGATGAGTGACCGGCACCTTGCCGGGACGGAAGCCGTTGAGGCGGACCTTGTCCTTCAGGTCGACGAGCTTGGCACCAGCCTTGGCGTCGAGATCAGACGCGGGAACGCTGATCTTGAACTCGCGCTTCAAACCTTCCGAGAGGGTTTCTGTGACCTGCATGGCGTCCAATCTTCTTCTCGTTCGGTCCCGGCACGCTATCGCGTCGGGACGCTGTCATTAATCGATCCTGCGCAAGGCAAAACGCCTCAACGCCGGTGGTTCATCGAGCCCGGCCCCAGACGGAAAAGGATCCGCGCGGAGCAAGGCCCCTCAGTAATCCGTGCAAACGCGATAAGCGCTTGGTGCGGGCGGAGGGACTCGAACCCCCACAACTTTCGTCACTGGAACCTAAATCCAGCGCGTCTACCAGTTCCGCCACGCCCGCGTGAATTCGCATCTAGACCGGCCGCGATGCCGCGGGCGGCCGGGCTTATAGCATGTGCCCGACCGTTCGCAGCAAAAAAATGGCCTGATGGAAGCATCCTTCAGGTAGGCATCGCGGCTGGACTTATCCAGCGCCGCGTGGTCCGGATCGGGCCATGAAACCGCGGATTTTTGACCCGACCCGGCGCGAGGTTTTGGCTGGGCTTGGCACCTCACTGGGAGCTACGGCCGCCGGGCTGATGGCCGGCGGCGCATCCCCGCTTCCGACCGCGCAGGTCCTGCTTCAGGCAAGGCCAGCCACGCTGGCTCTGCGGCCGGATCAGGCGGCTACACCGATCTGGGAACTAGCGGCGGCAAGCCATATCGGGAATGTCCGTTTCAAGCGCGGAGATCGCTGCGAAGTGGTGTTTCGGAACGACCTGCCTGTGCCGATTGCACCAGCCTGGTACGGCATCGATGGCCCGACCATGCCGGATCCGCTGGCGGGACGGGCGCCGACCGCGCCGGGCTCGACCGAAACATCAATTATTTCAATACCAAACGCGGGAACCCTGCTTGCCAACTTCTGCCTCTTTGAGGACCGGCTGAGCCAACCGGCCCGCCCGCTCCCGATCCTCGCCGCGGAGACGAGCCCGCCCACCACCGATCGAGACGAGGTCCTCCTGATCGAGGAATGGCGCCTGAAGCCGGATGGCACTGCACTTCCGCCGGGCCGGGATCCCAGGGACGCGACGCCGCTCTACACGCTCAACGGACGGGCTTCATTTGAACTCTCAGCTTCCGCAGGCGAGCGGCTGCGGCTCCGCTTCATCAATGGCTCGCAACGCTCTGTTCTGGCTATCAAATTGGAGGGGCATGAGGTCCACGTGATGGCCCTGGATGGCCAGCCGGCCGAACCGTTCCCGGCCCGCAACGGCGCGCTCGTGCTGGCCCCCGGCGCGCGCGCCGATGCCTTTGTGGATGCGGCTGTTTCGGCGCCCTTCGTGCTGCATGATGGCAAGGAGGCACGTCCGGTCGGGCGCCTGGCGGTCTCCGGCAGGCTTGAGCGGCGCGCTCCGCTGCCATCGCCGCAACCGCTGCCGTCGAACGACCTGCCCGAAAAACTCGACCTCAAGGGCGCCCTGCGGTTCGATGTCGCGCTCGGCGGGATTGAGGCCGGCTGGGCCCGGACGGCCAATTTCTCCACGGCGTCCGCCCCCGCCTTCCGCGCCAAGCTCGGACGCACCGTCGTGATGGCTGTGAAAAACCCCGCCCCTGCGACGACCGTCTTCCATTTGCACGGCCACCATTTCCGCCTGCTTGACCGGCTCGACGACGGCTGGAAGCCTTACTGGCTCGACACGCTCGCCATCGAGCCCGGTCAGACCCAGCGCATCGCGTTCGCCGCGACCTCGCCGGGGCGCTGGCTAATCGAAGCCATCGTGACTGATTGGGCGGCGCCGCGGCTCGTGCGGTGGTACGCAGTGGAGTAAGCTAGCGGCCCGGTCGCGTCCAAACGTAGCGCGCATCGGGTTCCTTCTCCTCGTTCCGCGTTCCGTCCGTTTCCTCGGCCAACACGAAGCCGCGCGCTTCGTAAAATCGCCGCGCCCGCGTGTTGCGCTGGAAGGTCCAGAGTTCGAGTCGCTCAAAAGTGTCGGTGGCGACGCGGAGAAGTTCGGTGCCGATGCCGCGCCCATGCGCGGTGGGACGGACGTAGAACTGCTCGATCCATCCATCATTGAACGCAATGATCCCGCTGAGCTCTTCGCCAGTGAAGCATCCCCAGACGTGACAGGTCGGGAAGACGCGCTCGCGATAGAACCAGTGATCCTCGTCGGGCGTGTGCAGCCCGGCCAGCCATGGCATGGCGTGATCGAACGCGATCCGATGGACCTGCGCCGCTGCACCCATGTCGGTCTGCGCAAGCTGTCTGAGCATCAATACTCGATCCCGAGCGCATGATAGATCCGCCGGTGCACCGCCGGCAGCGTCTCGGTGAGATCTTCGGCGATCAGACCCGGCCCTGCTTCGCTTGCCGCCTCGCCGTGCATCCAGACGCCGATGCTGGCGGCTTCGAACGCCGGCACGCCCTGCGCCAGGAGACCGGAGATGATACCGGCGAGCACGTCGCCGGCGCCCGCGGTGGCAAGCCATGGCGGCGCGTTGGCGGCAATGGTGGCGCGGCCGTCGGGCGCGGCGATCGTGGTGTCAGGGCCCTTCAAAAGCACGATGGCGCCGGAGCGTTCGGCAGCAGCGCGCACGCGCTCCAGCTTCGAACGCCCGGGTGTCTTGTTGCTGAGGTCGGAAAACAGCCGCGGAAACTCGCCCTCGTGTGGCGTCAGCACCACCTGGGCCTCGGGTACGGACTTGATCGATTCAAACAGCCGCTCGGGATTCGCTGCAAAGCTCGTCAGCGCATCCGCATCGAGCACGACATGGCGCTGCGCCGCAATCGCGCTATGAACCATGTCGCGGGTGCGATCGCCGACGCCGGTGCCGGGGCCAATCATGCAGGTATTGTATCTGACGTCGCCGAGCAGCTCGGCGAATTCGACCACGGTGTCGACGGGGCGAACCATCACAGCCGTCAGCGCGCTCGCATTGATCACGAGGGCATCGCGCGGCGTTGCGAGCGTCACGAGGCCCGCGCCAGCGCGCAAGGCGCCACGCGCGGCAAGCCGTGCAGCACCGGTGGCGGCGGCGTCGCCCGACACCGCCAGCACATGGCCGCGCGCGTATTTGTGGCCGTCGATGCGCGGCACCGGGAAGGCTGCGCCCCAGAAATCCGGATCGTTCTCGAAAATCCGCGGCGCGATCTCGCCGAGCACCTGTGCCTCGATACCGATGTCGGCGACGCGCACCCGACCGCAATGCATCCGCCCCGGCAGCAACAGATGCGCGGGCTTCTTGCGGAAGAAGGTGATCGTCTCGGTGGCGTTCACCGCGACGCCGAGCACGGCCGCATTGGTGCCGTTGACGCCGCTGGGCAGATCGACGGCGAGCACCGGCGCGTCGTTGGCGTTGATCGCCTCGATCATCGCGCGCGCCTCGCCGTCGACGGGCCGGCTGAGGCCCGCACCGAACAGCGCATCGATGATCAGCGCGGGCTTGCCGATCGCCTGCGGATTGAACGGCAGCACTGGATGCTTCCAGCCGCGCGCCGCCGAGGCCGCGTCGCCCTGCAGCTGGTCGCGCTCGCACATCAGGATGATCGAGACCTCGCGCCCTTGCGCGGCGAGCTCGGCGGCTGCGACAAAACCGTCACCGCCGTTGTTGCCGGGGCCTGCGACGATCAGGATCGTCCCCTCCTCGACCAGCGCGCTTGCGGCTGCCGCGACCGCCTGGCCGGCGCTCAGCATCAGCTTGAAGCCGGGCGTGCCGGCCGCGATCGAGAGCTGGTCGGCCCGCTGCATTTCCGCGTTGGTCAGAACTTCCATGCCACTTCCCTGGTACAAACGCCTTTTCAACAGGCATTTCCTGTGCCGTTCCGAAACATGAAACTTTCATCTGCACAGAGATTGAACTGTTTGCCTATTCCGTAGTCTTCGGTATTTTGTGCGGGCCGGCACCACCTATCAGGGATGCTCGTTAAAAGGCTGATAACGCTCCCATAATCAGGGCATTTGCAACTTGGCATAGACCCTGCTTTCGAGGAAGCCGCTTCGGTTCGTCGTGCTCACTGGCATCTTTTGGGTGTGGCCGGCCGTTGTTGCCGGGCTGGTCAGGTCCCGGCATGACGAACGCAACATCGTGCGTGAAATAAAGCGCATCCTGACGAAGACGTTGCTATTTGTTCGATAAGGCCGGGAGGCGCGCAGTGAAGAAAATCGAAGCCATCATCAAGCCGTTCAAACTCGACGAGGTGAAGGAAGCGCTTCAGGAAGTCGGCCTCCAGGGCATCACCGTGACCGAGGCGAAGGGTTTTGGTCGTCAGAAGGGCCACGCCGAACTCTACCGCGGCGCAGAATACATCGTCGACTTCCTCCCCAAGGTGAAGATCGAGATCGTGATCGGCGACGACCTGGTCGAACGTGCGATCGACGCAATCCGCCGTGCTGCGCAAACCGGGCGCATCGGCGACGGCAAGATTTTCGTCTCCAATATCGAAGAGGCGATCCGCATCCGAACCGGCGAATCCGGGCTGGACGCTATCTGAGCCGGGTGCTATCCCGAATCTTGCGACACTCTGAAAGAAAAAAGGCTGCTTTGGCGGCCTGATTTCGTTTGTGCGGTTGCGCAAAACTCGCCGAAAGCGAGAACGAATCTGCTCATCTGGAAACCGTCCCGCAGAGCCAAAAGGGGTATGCATGAAGACCGCCAAAGACGTCCTGAAAGCAATCAAGGACAACGACGTTAAGTACGTCGACCTGCGCTTCACCGATCCGCGCGGCAAGTGGCAGCACGTGACGTTCGACGTCAGCATGATCGACGAGGATATTTTCGCCGAAGGAACGATGTTCGACGGTTCCTCGATCGCCGGCTGGAAGGCGATCAACGAGTCCGACATGTGCCTGATGCCCGATCCGGTGACTGCGACGATCGACCCGTTCTTCGCCGAGACCACCATGGTCATCACCTGCGACGTGCTCGAGCCGACCACTGGCGAGCCCTACAACCGCGACCCCCGCGGCATCGCCAAGAAGGCGGAAGCCATGGTGAAGTCGATGGGCGTGGGCGACAGCGTGTTCGTCGGCCCCGAAGCCGAATTCTTCGTGTTCGACGACGTGCGCTATTCGACCGACCCCTACAAGACCGGTTTCCGGCTCGACTCCTCGGAGCTGCCGATCAACTCCGACACCGAATATGAAGGCGGCAATCTCGGCCACCGCGTTCGCACCAAAGGGGGTTACTTCCCCGTTCCCCCGCAGGACTCGGTGCAGGACATGCGCTCGGAGATGCTCGGCGCCATGGCCAAGATGGGCGTCAAGGTCGAGAAGCATCATCACGAAGTCGCTTCCGCCCAGCACGAGCTCGGCATGAAGTTCGACACGCTGACGCTGATGGCCGACCACATGCAGATCTACAAATACTGCATCCACCAGGTTGCGCACATCTACGGCAAGACCGCCACCTTCATGCCGAAGCCGGTCTATGGCGACAACGGCTCGGGCATGCACGTGCACCAGTCGATCTGGAAGGACGGCAAGCCGGTGTTCGCCGGCAACAAATATGCCGACCTGTCAGAGACCTGCCTCCACTATATCGGCGGCATCATCAAGCACGCCAAGGCGATCAACGCCTTCACCAACCCGTCGACCAACTCCTACAAGCGTCTGGTCCCGGGCTATGAGGCCCCCGTGCTGCTCGCCTACTCGGCGCGCAACCGTTCGGCCTCCTGCCGCATCCCCTACACCGCTTCGCCGAAGGCCAAGCGTGTCGAGGTGCGCTTCCCCGATCCGATGGCCAATCCCTATCTCGGCTTCGCCGCGATGCTGATGGCCGGTCTCGACGGCATCAAGAACAAAATGGATCCGGGTCCGGCGATGGACAAGGACCTCTACGATCTGCCGAAGGAGGAGCTGAAGCAGATCCCGACGGTCTGCGGTTCGCTCCGCGAGGCGCTCGAGAACCTCGACAAGGATCGCGGCTTCCTCAAGGCCGGCGGCGTGTTCGACGACGACTTCATCGACGCCTATATCGAGCTGAAGATGACCGAAGTCGCCCGCTTCGAGATGACCCCGCATCCGGTCGAGTTCGAGATGTACTATTCGGGCTAAGCGGCTCGAGATCACGAATGCGAAAGGCGCCCTTTGGGGCGCCTTTTTGTTTGCGGCCGTCGATTTTCGTTCTGCATCCGACTCCATTCCGTTCTCAAAGAACGAATCGGAATCGTGAAAATCGGCACACACCAGATCCTGACAATTGGTTTATTCCGTCCTCCACCCCACCCGCCTTGTTAAAGCAGCGGTCTCAGCCATTCCCGCCCCAGGCGAAGATCATCCTCGGTGATCGAATGACCCGTTGGAAGCTGGTGGTGCGTAATCTCTGCACCCACGTGAGCCAGACGTCTTGCCAAGCGGGCCCCATCGCCAGGCGATCGCCTCTCGTCGTGATGGCCGTCGAGGATGAGGACTGGTGTCCGCGGAAGGCGCGTGCCTGGATCGGTGGCGAACGGGGACAACGGCCTGAGAAGAACGGCAGCCGAGAGACACCTGGGATAGAGCATGAGCAGTGCAGCCGCCATGATTGCACCGTTCGAAAAGCCAATGGCAATCGGAGGTTTGGGGAAGCGATAATCTATGCCGAATTGGGCCACGTCGTCGGCGAGCCGACCGGCACGGGCAAGGAGGTCGCGCTCATCGATGGATCGATCCTCGAACCGGCGAAAGAATGCAAAGCCACCTTCCCAAGGCATGCTGCCCCGAACCGCGACCGCCATCGAGGATGGTGCAAATTGGCCGGCGAGCGGCACCATGTTCTGCTCCGTCCCGCCAGAGCCATGAAGCATCAGCAGCGGGGTGTGATCCAACCTTTCGGCCCCTAGTAGGCTGTGATCGTGTGAGTGCATTCACTGCTCTCGCCTGCATAGCAACTTTCGTTCTGCATCTGACTCCATTTCGTTCACAAAGAACGAATCGGAATCGCAAAAATCAGCGCAAACCAAATCTTGCCGATTGGTTTATTCGAGCGAGGCAATCGGAATCCGGACACGGAAAAAAATTCGATTGCTTCACGGTGCTCGCAATGATGGCCGGAGCAGGAGCATGCTGTACAGCCTCTCGCCTAGGCCGCAGCCCTCTGCTTGGCCACCATCGCCTCGCCGAAGGCCTCGAACAGCTTGCGGTTCACAGGATTGCGCTGCGGATCGTATTCGGCGTGCCATTGCACACCGAGCGCGAAGCTCGGGGCCTCCGCGATGCGGATCGCCTCGATGGTGCCGTCCTCGGCGACGCCTTCGATCAGCACGCGCTTGCCGGGATCGAGGATGCCCTGCCCGTGCAGCGAATTGACGCGGATCTTCTCGCAGCCGAGAAGCTTTGCGAAGGCGCCGCCCGGCGTGAGGTCGACGTCGTGACGGTCGGCGAACACAACGGTCGGATCGGGATGAATCTCGCCATTCTCAAGCCGGGGCATGCGGTGATTCATGCGGCCGGGAAGTTCGCGGATCTCGGGGTGCAGCGAGCCGCCGAAGGCGACGTTCATCTCCTGCAGGCCCCGGCAGATACCAAACAGCGGGATGCCGCGCGAGACGCAGGCGACCGAGAGCGCGAGCGCGACCTCGTCCCGGTGGATGTCGTAGGGCTCGTGCTTCTCGCAAGGGTCGACGTTGAAGCGGGTCGGATGCACGTTGGCGCGGGCACCGGTCAGCACGATGCCGTCAACAGTATCCAGCAAAGCGGCGATATCGGTGATGTCGGGCGAGCCCGCGAACATCAGCGGCAAGCCGCCGGAAACCTCAGCCACGGCGCGCAGATTGCGCTCGCCGACCATCTGGACCTGAAATCGATTTTCGATGCGACTGGCGTTCCCGATCACGCCGACGACCGGCTTTCTCATCTCCCGTTCCGACCTCCCGCCGAAAAAGATTCCCGAACATGCCCCTGGGATGGAACAAATTCAACAGAAGGGATCGCGGGACGGCAATGCTATTTTCGCGCAAATCGCCCGGTCCGGCGTTAGTCCGGCCCCCTTTGGCCCGGGCGGCGTTGGCGTTGAGCGCCGGGAAGCGTCAAAATCAGCGCTTGGGCGCCGCTTGATCCGCGAGGACATTTCGCGAAAGACTGCCTGCTGCAGCCGCCGAAAAGGACATGACGTGACAACTCCCGCGAACGAACGGCTCCAGGCCCGCGCCGATCTGGCCTGGGCGATTTCAGTCGGAGGCATCGGCGTCGTGCTGTTCGCCGTGCTGGTCGTCTTCACCTGGTATTTTGCCGCCACCGTGCTTTTGGTTTTCGCCGGCATGCTGCTCGGCCTCGGCCTCAACGCGCTAGCCAATGGGCTGGGTCGCCGCGTTCACCTTCCTCATGCTGTGCGGCTTGCGATCGTCTGCGTAACGCTCGGCCTGATGCTCGCGGGCGCGGCCTATCTCGGCGGCGCGACCATCGCCGATCAGGCGTCCCTGCTCAGCAAAACCATCAAGTCGCAGCTTGCCAATGTCAAATCCTTCCTCGACAACCACGGTGTCGACACCAGCTTCTTCGACTTCGGTAGCGCCGCGACCGCCTCCCCGGACGCAACGCCCGCCGTCGCCAGCCCTTCACCCGGGGCCGCGCCAAAAAGCGGGCTGTCTGGCGCCGGTGCGCTCGCCTCCAGCGGAGGTGCCATCGTGAGTCAGACCTTCAAGCTGCTGTTCGGCGCGATCAGCGCCGTCGGCAACATTTTCATCGTGTTGTTCCTGGGGCTGGCCTTCGCCGCGCAACCCGGCGTCTATCATGACGGCCTGCTGTTTCTCGCACCGGCCAGGCACCGCATCCGCGCGGCCTTGATCATCGACCGGATCGGCGAGACGCTCGAGCGCTGGCTGATCGCACAGATGATCGTCATGCTGGCGGTCGGCGCGGTCACCTGGATCGGGCTTGCCATCATCAAAATCCCGGGTTCTTTCATCCTGGGGATCCAGGCCGGCCTGCTCGCCTTCATCCCGACCGTCGGCGCCATCATCGCCGGCGCCGTCGTGGTGCTGGCGAGCCTCGCATCGGGCTGGATCGCAGCGCTATCCGCCCTCATCCTCTTTCTGGGCGTGCACGTGATGGAGAGCTACGTGCTGACGCCGCTGCTCCAGCGCCAAGCGCTCGACATTCCGCCGGCCACGCTGTTCGCGTTCCAGATCCTACTCGGCGTCGTTTTTGGAATCTGGGGCCTGGCGCTGGCGCTGCCACTCGTCGCCATCGCCAAGGTCATGATCGACCATTTCAAGACCTATGAGGGGCCGCCTCTCAGCGAAGCGGCCTGACCTCCCTCAGGTCGTCAGCACGGTCTCGGTGTGCTCGACCTCCGGCGGCGAGGCAAAGTACTGGCCGACAAGGCCGCGCCATTCGGTGAAATTCTCCGAGCCGCGGAAATCGACGGTGTGGTTCTCCAGCGTGGCCCACTTGACCATTAGCCGGTAGCGCTGCGGCTTCTCGATCGACTTGTGCAGCTCAAAACCGTGAAAGCCCTTGGAGCGGCCGAAGGCGGCCTTGGCCTTGGCGACGGCGGCCTCAAAGTCCTTCTCGCTGCCCGGCTTGACGTCGATTTGCGCGATTTCGGTGATCATCGTTTCCACCCCTTTTGTCTGGTGGCCGTATCTACCGCAGCCCGGGCCAAAGAAAAAGGCGCCCAAACGGCGCCCTGCCCGGCCTAAAATGCGCCGCGGTCAGGCGAACAGCAGCGCGGTGCCCAATACGATCAGCGTGCAACCGACGAACAATGCGACCGGCCACAAGCTGCGAGCCTGCGTGTAGCGCCCCTGCGCGCGACGCTCGGCGATGAGCGCCGTCTCGTATTCGTCCGCGGTCGAGAACAGGCAGGCGAACCCGCCGCGCGCCGAGCTAGCGGCGGCTTCGAGCGACATCAGGGCAGCTTGCGGACTCTGTCGACGGATCGATTCCATGACAGCAATGATAGGAACCGAGTGGTAAACAGAGGATTACCGCAAGGCCCTTGCGTCTCAGGCCGTCGCCGGCTGTGTGTTGGTCGGTCCCTTGGGAACACCGATCCGCGCCGCGCTCTGGCGGCGCCAGTTCTCCAGCGACAGCGGCAGCTCTTCGGCTGCCTCAACGCGGTTACGTCCGCCGCGCTTGGCCTGGTACAGCGCAGTGTCGGCCGAGGCGAGCAGCACCTCAAGCTCCGTGCCGGCGGGACCGCCCGCCACACCGATGCTGACGGTCGTGTCGACCGCGCCGTCATCGACGACGACGCCGGAGGTCTCGAATGCCTCGCGAACGCGCTCGGCCACCAGAACGCCCTCCTCCAATGCGCAAGGCAAAAGTGCGGCAAACTCCTCACCACCGATGCGGCCCGACAGGTCCGAGATGCGGAGGTTGTTGACGACGATGGTCGAGAACAATTTCAGCATCTCGTCGCCGGCGGGATGGCCGAAGCGGTCGTTGATCGACTTGAAATGGTCGATGTCGAAGATCATCACCGTGACCGGGCGGCCACCCTTGGCCTCGCGCTCGATCATCCGCGCGCAGGCTTCCGAGAAGCCGCGGCGGTTGAGCATGCCGGTCAAGGGATCGGTCGACGCGGCGGTACGATGCGCGGTGACGGTGCGCTCGGACACCAGCATGAAAATCACGAACACGGTGCCGACGGCATAGAGCACGAGTTCGACCGCGAACACGGTGACCCAGACACTGCCGGAGAAGCCGGCATCGTTCGGGCGCAGGAAGCTGCCGAGCAGGATCGGCAGCATCAGCACACAGCCGTGCATGACAGGCACGACGAAAGCTGGCCAGCGCCGTTGCAGGCTCTTGCGCCGTTCGACCCAGAGCTCGCTCGCGGTCAGCGCCGCATAGATCGAGACGATGCCGGCGCCGATGAGCATGCGGAGCATTGAGGCTGTGGGATCGAGCAGCGTCACGGCCGCGACCCAGGCGAGCGCGCCGAGCACGAGACCCGGCCAGTTCGGCTTGCGGCCGTGAAAGACGCGCGCCGCATTCCACACCATGCCGCAGGCGACGAAGCCGACGGCATTGAGCGCGAGATAAAGATGCGGGCCGAGCCTGTCGCCGGTCGCGGTCCACAGCGCGACGGAAGCCGCACCGAGCAGATACGCGGTGCCCCACCATTTCAGCGCGGGGCTGTTCTCCTGCTTGCCGAAAAACACCATCATGGCGCCGAGCAATGCGGCGATCATCGTGGCGACCAAATAGAGCGTGATGCTATCGAGCGACATCATGTCGGCCCCCTTCTGAACATAGCAGTTACGCGATCGGCACATCCGATTTGCGCGCCCTTCCAGATGCGACGCTATGTCCCGCGAGTTCCATTCAGGTTTTCACGCCGCCCCAAGTTTTCGGGAAACACGCGCTGAATTTGCGTACAAACGAACAACAAAAAAGGCGCTGAAATCAGCGCCTTTTTGCATCTCATTGAAGCCGGTTTCGCGGCGAATGTGACCGAAGCGATTAACGCTTCGAGAACTGGAAGGACCGGCGGGCCTTGGCCTTGCCGTACTTCTTGCGCTCGACCACGCGCGAGTCGCGGGTGAGGAAGCCGCCCTTCTTGAGGACCGTGCGCAGCTCCGGCTCGAAATAGGTGAGAGCCTTGGAGATGCCATGACGCACGGCGCCGGCCTGGCCGGACAGACCGCCGCCTGCGACGGTGCAGATCACGTCGTACTGGCCCGAACGCGCCGCCACTGAGAACGGCTGCTCGATCATCATGCGCAGCACGGGACGAGCGAAATAGACCTCGACCTCACGCGAGTTGACGGTGACCTTGCCGGCGCCCGGCTTGATCCAGACGCGGGCGACCGCGTCCTTGCGCTTGCCGGTGGCGTAGGCGCGATTGAACTTGTCGACCTTCTTCTCGTGCTTGGGCGCGTCGGGCGCCGCGGCGGTCTTGAGCTGCGAGAGCTGGTCGAGCGACTGAATGGATTCGGCCATGATTATGCGGCCCTCGTGTTCTTGCGGTTCAACTTGGCGATATCGATCTTCTCGGGCGTCTGGGCCTCGTGCGGATGATCGGCACCGCCGTAAACGCGAAGGTTGCCCATCTGAACGCGACCAAGCGGACCACGCGGGATCATGCGCTCGACGGCCTTCTCGAGCACGCGCTCGGGATGCTTGCCTTCAAGGATCTGGCGCGCGGTGCGCTCCTTGACGTGGCCGACATAGCCGGTGTGCTTGTAGTAGGTCTTCTGCTCGCGCTTGCGACCGGTGAGGACCGCATGCTGGGCGTTGATGATGATGACGTTGTCGCCGCAGTCAACGTGCGGGGTGTAGGTCGGGAGGTGCTTGCCGCGCAGACGCATGGCAACGATGGTGGCGAGACGACCGACGACCAGACCCTTGGCGTCGATCAGCACCCACTTCTTCGTCACCTCGGCCGGCTTTGCCGAAAAGGTTTTCATGTCAGAGTTTCCGTAGACGGGGAATAGCGGCGCGCACACCGCACCGGACTGCGCGGGTTTCTAGAGAAGAGACGCGCGACGGTCAATGCCTCACGACGTGAATTAAGTCAGCGAAATCAATATTTTAAAAATATGGTGTTATATTACCTGAGAAAAGGTCAAACATTTGGAATGGAATAGGTGGAGGTGACGTGGGCGATCGGGTCGGGCGACGTCCCGGACAACAGGTTCACCTCCCCGACCGCAAGGCGCTTGCCGAGCTTGAGCAGCCGGGCCTCCGCCAGCACATCCTGCCCCGGCTGACCCTTGCGCAGGAAATTGATGTTGAGATTGGTGGTCACCGCGAGCCCGATCGGCCCGATCGCTGACAGCAGCACCACGTACATGGCGAAATCGGCAAGCGCCATCAACGTCGGGCCGGACACGGTTCCACCCGGCCGCAGCATGCGCTCGCTGTAGCGCTGGCGCAGCAGGCAGGTCTGGCCGTCCGCGCTCTCGATGGTGATATCGTCGCCGCTGAAGGCCTGGGGAAATTCGTCGCGGAGAAACCGCTCGAGCTCCGCCACGCTCATTTTCGCTGCCGCCATGCCGTTCACCACCCTCGCTTCACGTCCCCTGTTACATTAGGTTATCTGCATCATCCAATTGCAATAATCCAACCGGAAACGCCGCAATGTCCACCCAGGCCGCCCGCGCCCCGTCGCCGCATCAGGCAATTCTGCTGCGCGAAATGGTGGGCCCCATCGCGGTGCTGACCCTCAACCGGCCGGCCGCGCGCAACAGCCTCTCGGTCGCGATGATCGCGAGCCTTCATGCGGAGCTCCATGAGATCAGCAACGACAAGGCTGTCCGCGGTGTCGTGCTGGCAGCCAACGGTCCCGCCTTCTCGGCCGGTCACGACATGAAGGAACTGACCGCGCGCCGCGCAGATCCCGATCGCGGCCGCGCCTTCTTCGCCGAGACCATGAATGCCTGCAGCGCCATGATGCAGGCTATCGTATGTCTGCCGAAGCCGGTGGTCGCCGCCGTCCAGGGCATCGCGACGGCGGCCGGCTGCCAGCTCGTGGCGAGCTGCGATCTTGCGATCGCCTCCGAAGCGGCGAGCTTCGCCACGCCCGGCGTCGACATCGGCCTGTTCTGCTCGACGCCCATGGTGGCGCTGTCGCGCAATGTGCCGCGCAAGCAGGCGATGGAGATGCTGCTGACGGGCGAGCCGGTCCCGGCCGCGCGCGCCCGCGAGATTGGCCTCGTCAATCGCGTGGTCCCCGCCGGTACCGAGCGCGACGCGGCGATAGCGCTGGCGCAACAGGTCGCGCTGAAATCGGCCTACACCGTCAAGCTCGGCAAGGAGGCGTTCTACCGCCAGGCCGAGATGAGCCTTGCGGATGCCTATCGCTATGCGGCAGAGGTGATGACCGAGAACATGATGGCCCGCGACGCCGAGGAAGGCATCGGCGCCTTCATCGAGAAGCGCGCGCCGACCTGGCGGGATGAGTGACAACAAGAAAAGACCGGCAATGAACCACGACGCCTATCCCGACAATTACATCCGCGGCATCCTCAACAGCGTGAAATCGATCGCGATGGTCGGCGCCTCGCCGGTCAATGTGCGGCCCAGCTATTTCGCGTTCAAATATCTGGCGCAGCGCGGCTACGACATGATCCCGATCAATCCCGGCCATGTCGGCAAGGACCTGCTCGGCAAGCCCTTTGTCGCCTCGCTGCGCGACATCGGACGTCCCGTCGACATGATCGACATTTTTCGCAACTCCAGCCACATCATGCCCGTGGTCGAGGAGGCGCTCGCGCTCGATCCGCTGCCGAAGGTGGTCTGGATGCAACTTGGCGCGCGCGACGACGCGGCTGCCGAAAAGGCGGAAGCGGCCGGCATCAAGGTCGTGATGAACCGCTGCCCGAAGATCGAGTATGGCCGGCTGTCGTCGGAGATTTCCTGGATGGGCGTCAATTCGCGCACGCTCAGCTCCAAGCGGGCGCCAGCGCCGACGCAGGGCATGCGTCTATCCCTCAACCGGATGAGTGTCGGCGGCGGCGATACCGCGGCCTCGGATCGCGCAGCCAAGAACAAGAGCGAGCAAAGCTGACGCAATTGCGAAGGATTCATTTCGCGAACGCGACAATGCGTAGCACGATCATTGCGACGTGAAGCGGCGGCTTGACGGCAGGCGCCGCGCCGATCAGCATGCCGCGCGATTTCAGATCACAAGAACAGGACGCCCTCAATGAGCGATCGCCTTCCGGGATTTTCCACCCTCGCCGTGCATGCCGGTGCACAGCCCGATCCGACCACCGGTGCGCGCGCTACGCCGATTTATCAAACGACGTCGTTCGTGTTCAACGATGCCGACCACGCCGCCTCGCTGTTCGGCCTGCAGGCGTTCGGCAACATTTATACGCGCATCGGCAACCCGACCAACGCCGTGCTGGAAGAGCGTGTCGCCGCGCTCGAAGGCGGCACCGCCGCGCTTGCGGTGGCCTCGGGCCACGCCGCGCAGGTCGTGGTGCTCCAGCAATTGCTCCAGCCGGGCGACGAGTTCATCGCCGCCCGAAAACTCTATGGCGGCTCGATCAACCAGTTCACGCACGCGTTCAAGAGCTTTGGCTGGAACGTGGTGTGGGCCGATCCCGATGATATCGCGAGCTTCGAGCGCGCGGTGACGCCGCGCACCAAGGCGATCTTCATCGAGTCCATTGCCAACCCCGGCGGCAGCATCACCGACATCGAGGCGATCTCGACGGTGGCGGCCAAGGCCGGCGTGCCGCTGATCGTCGACAATACCCTGGCATCGCCCTATCTGATCCGTCCGATCGACCACGGTGCCGACATCGTGGTGCACTCGTTGACGAAGTTCCTCGGCGGTCACGGCAATTCGCTCGGCGGCATCATCGTCGATGCCGGAACCTTCGATTGGTCCACCGGCGGCAAGTATCCAATGCTCTCCGAGCCTCGGCCCGAATATCACGGCATCCGCCTGCAGGAGACCTTCGGCAACTTCGCCTTCGCCATCGCCTGCCGCGTGCTGGGCTTGCGCGACCTCGGGCCGGCCCTCTCGCCGTTCAATGCCTTCATGATCCTCACCGGCATCGAGACACTGCCGCTGCGCATGCAGAAGCATTGCGACAACGCCAAGGCGGTCGCCGAATTCCTCGCCGGCCATCCGGCGGTGGCCTCGGTGAGCTATGCGGGCCTTGCGAGTGACAAGTACAACCGGCTCGCGCGCAAATATGCGCCAAAGGGTGCAGGCGCCGTGTTCACCTTCAGCCTGAAAGGTGGCTATGACGCCGGCGTCAACCTAGTGTCGAAGCTGCAGCTGTTCTCGCACCTCGCCAATGTCGGCGACACCCGCTCGCTCGTCATTCACCCGGCCTCGACCACGCACAGCCAGCTCGACGACGCCGCCAAGGTGAAGTCCGGCGCCGGCCCCGACGTGGTGCGGCTCTCGATCGGCATCGAGGACAAGGAAGACCTGATCGCGGACCTGGAGCAGGCGCTGGGCGCGTAGTCGTCACTGTCGTTCAGGGCGCGCATAGCGCGAACTATGGTGCCCACTTGCGCACCTGGGAACCTCAAGATTCCGGGTTCGGTGGTTCGCACCCCCCGGAATGACAGTCGCTTTGGCGACCGCCGGTTAACAGTCATTAACCATAAGTAGCCCATACATCGTCTCGGGATCACATTTGATTCGGAGCCGATGATGCTGCGCTGGATGGTATCTGCCCTTGCGGCAACGCTGACGGTTTCGGCCGCTTTTGCCGCCGATCTGCCGGCCCATCCGAAGCGACGGGCTACAGCTCCGCCAAAGGTCTATGTCGAGACCGATCCGGACGCGCTGATCTCGCCGGCCGATGGCGTCGGCAGCTACGTCAGCAATCTGCCGGGCACGCCGCTGTTGCCGGGCTCGCACACGCTGCCAGGCTATTACGGTCGTCCCTGGGATTACGACTATCAAGGCTCTTATTACGGCGGGAAGCAGGTCGATTATTTCTGGCGCCTGCCCTACGCGTGCGGCATCTACGGCTATTGCTGATCAGCCGGGCTGATAGTGATCAGCCGGGCTGATAGTGATCAGCCGACCTGACCGACCGCAACCGCTGGCAATGGCGCCTCAACCGATTGCCGCGATGCCAGCCGTTCCGCCTGCATGACCGCCAGCGTCAATACAGCGATCGCAACCGCCTGGTGCGACAGTGCAAGATCGATCGGCACCTGGTTCAGCAGCGTCAGAATGCCGAGCACCGCCTGCAGGCTCACGGCCGCGAGCAGCCAGAGCGCACCGCGCGCGGCTGAGCCGGCGCCCGAGCGCAACGCATCGAACGCATGCAGCAACGCCAGCGTGAACAACAGGTAAGCCGTCATGCGATGCTCGAACTGCACTGTCAGCACATTGTCGAACATGTTGCGCCACCACGGCGTCTCGAACCAGAGACGCTCTGCCGACGGAATGAACGCGCCGTCGATCTGCGGCCAGGTGTTGTAGGCGCGTCCGGCGCGCAAGCCCGCGACCAGCGCACCGAAATAGATCTGAATGAAGGTCACGGCCACCAGCACGGCGCTGGCGAGCCGCAATCGCACCGGCACGGCAATCTGCGGCCGCTCGGCGAGCCGCCGTACCGTCCAGACGATGCCGGCGAAGATCAGCAGCGCCAGCACCAGATGCGTCGCCAGGCGATATTGCGACACCTCGACCCGCTCGGAAAGACCGGAAGCCACCATCCACCAGCCAACCGCCCCCTGAAGGCCGCCGAGCGCGAACAGCAGCCACAGTCGCCGCTTCAATTCGCCGGACAGGCCGCCGCGCCACAGGAAGAACAGGAACGGCAGCAGATAGGCAACGCCAATGAAGCGGCCGAGCAGCCGATGGCTCCATTCCCACCAGAAGATCTGCTTGAACTCGGACAGGCTCATGCCGGCATTGAGCTCGCGATATTGCGGGATCTTCTTGTAGGCCTCGAAGGCATCCGACCATTGCGCCTCCGACAGTGGCGGCAGGCTGCCGGTGACCGGCTTCCACTCAACGATCGAGAGACCGGATTCGGTCAGCCGCGTCGCACCGCCGACCAGCACCATCAGTGCGATCAGGCCGGCCACAGAGATCAGCCACCAGCGCACGGCGCGATGCGGGTTGGTCGGAGCGGAAATCGTCGTCATTTCAGAGGCAAAACCAGGACTTGAAGGCTTGAACCGGACTGCGTGCCCCTTATAGTCCCCCGCTCCGACAGCGCAAGTTACGCGAAAGCCGCAAGTCCCGCCATGACGATCCGCACCCGCAAGTTCCTCGGCGCCATCCTGCTCCTGGTGCTGGCCACCGTCTGGGCACTGCTCGGCATGGCGGCGGCGCAGATGCCATGGATCGCCGAGTCCGGATGGCGGCAGGCGATCTATTACGTGGTGGTTGGAATGGGCTGGGTGCTGCCGGCAATGCCAATCGTGAGCTGGATGCAGCGGCCAGATCGCGCCAAATCCGGTTCTTAGCCTCTAGCTCGCCGCGCTGCCCGTCGGTTTCACCGGCGCAAAGGCAACTCCCGATGCCAACACCCGCAGCATGCGCAGCGAGCGCACCCTGCCGTCCCACGGAATCCGCGGCAATGCGTGCAGATTGGTGCGCCCTTCCGCATCCACGATCCCCGGGATAGTGGAGACGGCACTGACGAAGCCGGCCTCCTCCGCCATCACCACATGGTTGCGTCGAAACGAAGCGCGATCGCCGAACGGAAATGCCAGATGCCTGATATCGCGGCGGAACGACGCTTCCGCGACGGCCTTGCCCATCGTCATCTCGCGCAGCGCGGCCGGATCCTTCATGTTGGCGAGAACGGGATAGTTCACGGTCGCGCTGCCGATCGTAACCCGTGGATCTGCAGCGAGCCTTGCCAGATCCTCCCAGTCCATCGATGCCTCGCGCGAGAGGGCGGCAAGATCGATGCGATAGCGTGTACAGAGATCGGCGATCGCAACCGACAGATCCGCCGGCGAGAGCGAACGCAGCCAGCCCTCGAGATGCGAAAACAACGCCTGCTTCTCGGCGAGACCGGTCACAGTGAAGCGCTGTTCCTTGTCGCCCATCATCAGGCTGATCCGGCTCTCGCGCGCGATCACCTGCTCGAGCCCGAGCCACCACGCTTGGCCGACGCCGTCGGGAAACGCGGTGGGAACGTAGAGCGTGAACGGGACGGCATGACGCGCCAGCACCGGATAGGCAAAGCTGATGAAGTCTTTCGGCGCGCCGTCGAAGGTCAGCGCGACGAAGCGTCGCTTCTCGGGCAGCGTCACTGCACGCCGGCAGACTTCGTCCATGCCGAGAAAGTCATAGTTCCAGCGCTTCAGCGCGCGGATGGCACGATCGAGAAATTGCGGTGTGATCTCGCTTTGCCGCAGCGGCTGGAATGCACCGCTCCGCCGCGGCCGCACATGCTCGAAGCGCAGGATCGCGCCCGCGCCGCGGCTGCGCAGCAAAGGCTGGCCGCTGAACCATGCCAATTCGAGCCGCAACCGCTCCAGCCATCTGTCGTCGGATGCCAATGTCACACCTTCGCGTTCGCCGGCAGCCGGTACCCTCGGCCCCTGTCATTACCCTTTGTTGACATTTATTTGCAAAGGTCGGCCACAGGCCGAACTGCGCATTTTCAGTTTCTCGACAGGTTTTCGCGAATGACCATGGCTGCGGCGATGCAAAGCCGGACGGCAGAATCGCCAGCGCGGTCGAAAGCGAGTCGTATCGCGCATGTCGACATCGTCACCGATCTCGGCAAGGCCGAGGCAATCTGGCGCGGTTTCGAAGAGCCCGGTCATCTCTCCACGCCCTATCAGCGGTTCGATCTTTTGAGCCCGTGGCAGCTTCTGGTCGGACGCCACGAAGGCGCCCGCCCCTTCGTCGTGATCGCCCGTGACACCGAGCACAAGCCCCTCGCGCTGCTTCCGTTCGCACTGCGCCAAGGCCACGGCGTGCGCACGGCTTGCTTCATGGGCGGCAAGCACACCACGTTCAACATGGGCTTGTGGAATACCGAGTTCGCGGCACAGATCGTCGCCGCCGATCTCGATGCGCTGTTTGCACCGCTGCGCGATCAGGTGGACGTCCTCGCTCTGACCCAGCAGCCCAAGCGCTGGCACGGTCAGCGGAATCCATTCGCCCTCTTGCCGCAGCAGAGCCCGATCAACGGCTGCCCGCTGTTGGTGATGGAGCCAGGCGGCCCACCGGCATCCCGGATCAGCAATTCGTTCCGCCGCCGGCTGAAGAGCAAGGAGAAGAAGCTCCAGGCGCTCTCCGGATACCGCTATCACGTTGCCACAACGGAGGCGGACGTTACGCGACTGCTCGACTGGTTCTTCCGCGTCAAGCCGGCAAGGATGGCCGAGCAGAGGCTGCCGAACGTCTTTGCCGAACCCGGCGTCGAGCAATTCATCCGCAGCGCCTGCCTTGCTCCGCGCGGCGAAGGCCGTGTCATCGACATCCATGCGCTTGAATGCGACGACGAGGTGATCGCGATCTTCGCCGGCGTCGCCGACGGTCAGCGCTTCTCGATGATGTTCAACACCTATACGCTGTCGGAGCACGCCCGCTATAGCCCGGGCCTGATCCTGATGCGCTACATCATCGACCGCTACGGCGAGCGCGGCTACCACGCACTCGACCTCGGCATCGGCTCGGACGAATATAAGCGGATGTTCTGCAAGGCCGACGAGGACATCTTCGACAGCTTCGTGCCCCTGACCTCACGCGGCAGGCTCGCGGCGATGGCGATGTCCTCTCTGAACCGCGGCAAGCGCCTGGTGAAGCAGAACCAGATGCTGTTCGACCTGGCGCAACGGCTGCGCCGGGCGTTCGGTTAAGCGCCGCAGCGCTCTCCTTCCCTACGCCGCCGCGACCTGCGGCGTCTCGCCCGCATCCGACGGCTGCACCGGCCGGCTCAGCATCGTCACGTCGCTGAAGCCGACGGCTTTGAGCTGCTCGCACATCAGCGTGCGCGCATCGGTGTCCATCGAGACATCGGGAACCACGACGGCGCGGGCATTCGTCGTCAGCAGGTCGGCCGGCAGGTCGGAAGCGGTGCCGGCGTCGAGCAACACGTAGTCGTAAGCGCGCAACAGGGCGTCGACCGCGAGCGTCACCCGCGGCGACTGTAGCAGGCTGTGGTCGAAGCCGGGACGGCCGGCCATGACCAGATGCAGCCGCGAGAGCTTGTCACGGGTAATGACCTGCGCGAACGAGGCCTGCCCTTGCATCAATTCGGCAAGGCCGGGCGCCGAGGCGTCAACAGAGACAGCAGCAATGGTCGGCGAGGATGCGGCCAGATCGATCACAACGACGCGTGCGTCGCGCGCCAAATGCCGGGCCAGCGTCAGCGTTGAAAGCGTGATGGCCTCGCCCGAGGCGGTGCCGAGGACGGTGATCTTTTTCGCCTTCGCCCCCGCAGCCCTCAGGCTCTCGGCCAGCCGCCCGATCTCGGCAAGCTCGCTGACATCGGCATCGGCCGTCATGTCCGGCTGGAGCGGCGCCGGATCCATGTCCGTCTGGTCAACCGCAGGCTCGCGGCGAGCCACCGCGGGCGCGAGCGCGGCGACGGTCCGCGGCGCGGTCTGGCGCAGCAGCTCGCCGGTGACGACGAGACCGGAGGACAGCAGCAGCGTCGCCAGCGTCGCGATCAGCACAATCGGCAGCTTCTTCGGATAGGCCGGCGTGTTCGAGACGATGGCGCGCGAGATGATGCGGCCTTCCGCCGGCGCAGAATCGATGCTCTCGCGCGTGCTGGCTTCGCGGTACTTCCCGAGATAGGTCTCCAGCAGGTCGCGCTGCGCCTTGGCCTCCCGCTCCAGTGCACGAAGCTGCACGTCCTGGCCATTGGTCGACGTCGCCTGCTTCTTCAGCTGCTCGAGGCTCGTGGTCAGGCCGTCGACCCGGCCGCCGGCGATCCGCGCGTCGTTTTCGAGCGAGCGCGAGATCTTGGCGGCCTCGTCGCGAATCTGGTTGTCGAGATCGCCGAGCTGCGCCTTCAATTCCTTGATCCGCGGATGGTTGCCGAGCAGCGTGGACGACTGTTCGGCGAGCTGGGCGCGCAGCGTCACCCGCTGCTCCGACAAGCGCCGCATCAGCTCGGAGTTGACGACCTCGGATGCCTCGATCGGCTTGCCGCTCTGAAGCATCTCCTTGATCAGCCGTGCCTTGGATTCCGCATCCGCCTTGAGCGAGCGTGCGTTGTTGAGCTGGGTGTTGACCTCACCCATCTGCTGGTTCGACAGCGTGGTGTTGTTGGTGCCGACGAAAAGCGACGACTTCGAACGGAAGTCTTCGACCTTGGCTTCGGCCTCCGAGACCTTCTTGCGCAGATTCTCGATCTCGCCCGACAGCCACTGACTGGCGTTGCGTGCCTGGTCCTGACGCGCATTCTGCTGGAGCACGAGATAGCCGTCGGCAATCGAATTGGCGATGCGCACCGCGAGCTCGGGATCCTGCGACTGGAATTCGACCACGATCACGCGCGACTTGTCGACCGCATAGGCCTGGAGGCGATCGTAATAGGCGTCGAGAACGCGTTCTTCCGGCGTCATCGAGAATGGATCACGGCCGATGCCGATCAGCGCCGCGAGCGACTTCAGCGGCGAGACACCCTGCAGCACCGGATCGAACTCGGGACGCTCCGCGAGCTTGTTTTTCTTGATGATCTCACGCGCGAGGTCGCGCGACAGCACGAGCTGAACCTGGCTGGTGACGGCTTCGGGGTCGAGCGCCTGCCGCTCCTCGGTGCTGCGGTCGCTGCTCGGCCGCAGAAACACGTTCTCGCGACCGTCGATCAGGATGCGCGATTCGGATTTGTAGCGCGGGGTGATGAGATTGACGACGGCGACGGACGCGACGAGAGCCAGCACTGTCGGCACGACGATCCAGCTGCGCTTGCGCGCAAGCGCGCCGCCGAGCGCATGCAGATCGATGTCACCGGATTCGGTTGACGACTGCTTCGTGGCAGTGGGCGCGGGCCTGGCTTCAACTCTGGGATTGGCCTCGGGCTTGACCTTCGAGACAACCCGCTCGACGATGGCTTTGTCCTTGCCGGCACGCCAGAACGCTAAACGCATCGAACACTCCCACAGGGCAACGCCACTCACCGACTTCAATGGCCGCGATTACACTTCATTATGGTTGCTGCTGGGTTAACCGCAGACCGCTGCGCCCGGACATACCACTCGTCACCTTTTGTTAACCACGAGGCCCCTTAATCCATCTCGATATTTCGAGAACATTGTTCGGCATCCGCCGTCGAGCGCTGGTTTTGATCATGCCCCCCTCTCCTGACCAGCCGCTTCGAATCCTGCATGCGGTGCGCGCGCCGGTCGGCGGAATCTTCCGCCACATTCTCGACCTAGCCAATGGTCAGGTCGATCGCGGCCATCATGTCGGCATTCTCGCCGACAGCCTCACCGGCGGCGAACGCGCAGAAAAGGCGCTGGCGGAGCTCGCACCGCGCCTGAAGCTCGGCGTTCATCGGCTCGCGATCCGCCGTGAACCCTCGCCGGACGATTTTCTGGTGTGGCTGCGGATGCGGCGCCTGATCGGCCAGCTCAAGCCCGACGTCATGCACGGCCACGGCGCCAAGGCCGGCGCCTTCGTCCGCATGCGGCGGCGCTCCGACGACACCATCCGCATCTACACCCCGCATGGCGGCTCGCTGCATTATCCGCTGCACACATTAAAGGGCGAATTTTACGCCCGTCTCGAACGCACGCTGATGGGCTCGACCGATCTGTTCCTGTTCGAGAGCGCCTTTGCGCGCGACACCTACCAGCGCATCGTCGGCACCCCCAGGGGCGTCGTGCATTGCGTCTTCAATGGTGTGACGCCCGAGGAGTTCGAACCGGTCGTCATTGCGGATGACGCTACCGACCTCGCCTATGTCGGCGAGTTCAGGCACATCAAGGGCGCAGATCTTCTGGTCGATGCGGTGGCCCGGCTGCATGAAAGCGGCAGGAAGGTCACGCTGACGCTCGGTGGCGATGGTGAGGAGACAGCCACGCTGAAGGCGCAGGTCGAGCGGCTGGGCCTGACGCACGCGATCCGCTTCATCGGCCACGTCAAGGCGCGCTACGGCTTCTCCAAGGGACGACTGCTGGTCGTCCCTTCGCGCGGCGATTCCATGCCGTATGTCGTGATCGAGGCCGGCGCCGCCGGCATCCCCATGATTGCGGCACGCGTCGGCGGAATTCCCGAGATTTTCGGCAGCGAGAGCCCGGCGCTGTTCGCGGCCAGCAACGCGGAAGCCATGGCTAAGGCGATCGCGGCCGCGCTCGACAACCCGCAGGGAACCGCGCAGCGCGCATCCGCCTTGCGCGAGCGCATCTCGGCGCAATTCTCCCAGCAGGCGATGGTCGACGGCGTGCTCGCCGGCTACCGCGACGCGTTTGCCAATCATTAACTATTTTACGGCCCGCTTTAGAGAATCTTCCGATTTGTCCGGTACTCCATGCGACGGGGATGCTTTGCCCGGAACGCATTGCTGCGTCGCGGGTCTTTGGAATGGACGTGGACGCCCGTGGAAACGCTCAACGCACGCTCGATGCTCGATGCCGCGACCAGCGCCGCGGCCCGGTCGGCTGACCAGCCCTTCGTCGAACGCCGCCGTCGCCTCACTCCGGCCGCCCTCGACGTCGTCAACCAGAAGGTCGCCCGCGCCTATTCGCCGATCGTGATCGCCGGCATCGCGCGCGCCGCCGATTTCGTGCTGCTGAGCTTCGTCGGCATCGTGCTCTATACCGGCTACGTCATGCCGCTCTCCGGCTTTCACTGGAATTATCTCGTCGCGATCCCTGCCGTGGCCATTGCCGCGGTGGTCTGCTTCCAGGCTGCCGACATCTACCAGGTCCAGCTGTTTCGCGGACAGCTTCGGCAGATGACGCGGATGATCTCGTCCTGGTCGTTCGTCTTCCTGCTGTTCATCGGCGCGTCCTTCTTCGCAAAACTCGGCGGCGAGCTGTCGCGGCTGTGGCTCGCCGCTTTCTTCTTTCTCGGTCTCGCAGTCCTGATCGTCGAGCGCCTCGTGCTGCGCTCGCTGGTGCGCAGCTGGGCGCGCCAGGGCCGGCTCGACCGCCGCACCATCATCGTCGGCTCCGACCGCAGCGGCGAGGAGCTGGTCGAGGCGCTGAAGGCGCAGGAGGATTCCGACATCCACGTGCTCGGCGTGTTCGACGACCGCAATGACGGCCGCGCGCTCGACACCTGCGCCGGCGCGCGCAAGCTCGGCAAGGTCGACGACATCGTCGAATTCGCCCGCCGCACCCGGGTCGATCTCGTGCTGTTCGCGCTGCCGATTTCGGCCGAGACGCGCATCCTTGAGATGCTGAAGAAGCTCTGGGTGCTGCCGGTCGACATCCGCCTCTCCGCGCACACCAACAAGCTGCGCTTCCGTCCCCGTTCCTATTCCTATCTCGGCGAGGTGCCGACGCTCGACGTGTTCGAGGCGCCGATCACCGACTGGGATCTGGTCATGAAATGGCTGTTCGACCGCCTCGTCGGCGGCCTCGCATTGCTCGCGGCGCTTCCGGTCATGGCGCTGGTGGCGCTGGCAGTCAGGCTCGACAGCCCCGGCCCGGTCCTGTTCCGCCAGAAGCGGTTCGGCTTCAACAATGAGCGCATCGACGTCTACAAGTTCCGCTCGATGTATCATCACCAGGCCGACCCGACGGCATCGAAGGTCGTGACCAAGAACGATCCGCGCGTGACCCGCGTGGGCCGCTTCATCCGCAAGACCAGCCTCGACGAGCTGCCGCAGCTTTTCAACGTGGTGTTCTCCGGCAATCTCTCCCTCGTCGGCCCGCGCCCGCACGCGGTGCAGGGCAAGCTCCAGAGCCGCCTGTTCGACGAAGCGGTCGACGGCTATTTCGCCCGCCACCGCGTCAAGCCAGGCATCACCGGCTGGGCCCAGATCAACGGCTGGCGCGGCGAGATCGACAATGAAGAGAAGATCCAGAAGCGCGTCGAGTTTGATCTCTACTACATCGAAAACTGGTCCGTGCTGTTCGACCTCTACATTCTCCTGAAGACGCCGATCTCACTGCTGACCAAAAACGAAAACGCCTATTGAATTTATCCGTCATGCCCCGGCTTGACCTGGCAATGACAGCTGTGGTTGGCCCAAGTGTTGCGTAAGCGTAAGAGAGTGTGATGGCGTATGCGGCAACAGCCGGGGACATGACTGCAGCCGCACGGGCTGCACCCGGCGTGCTGGCCCTTCAGCGCGCGCTGGTGTGGCTGGTCGGTGCGTCCGGCGCGATCGTCTTCATCGAGCCGAGCCCCTACGAGATCGCGACGCTGCTCGCCACCGTGACGTTCTTCGCCACAGGCCTGCGGCTCAGGCTCGTGCTGATGCCGCTGGTGCTGGCGCTGGTCCTGCTCAACGTCGGCTACACCATCAGCGCGATCCCGCTGTACGAACAGTCCGAGGTGGTGAGCTGGATCGCGACCTCCTGGTACATGGCTGTGACCGTTGTGTTCTTCGCCATGGTGATCTCCGAGGACACGGCGGCACGGCTCGACATGCTGCGCCGCGGCCTCGTGGTCGGCGCGATGGTCGCCTCGCTCTCGGCGATAGCAGGCTATTTCAACCTCGTTCCGGGCGGCCACGAGCTGTTGACGCTCTATGAGCGCGCACGCGGCACGTTCAAGGACCCGAACGTGCTCGGCGCTTTCCTGATCCTGCCGGCTTTGTTTGCGCTCCAGAGCGTGGTCTCGGACAAGTTCGCCAAGGCGTTCCGCAATGCCGTCGCCTTCGGCATCATGTCGCTGGCGATCCTGCTCGCCTTCTCCCGCGCGGCGTGGGGTGGGCTGATCCTGACCTCGGCTTTCATGCTGGCGCTGATGGTGCTGACCAGCCGCACCAATGCGCAGCGCTCGCGCATCATCGTCATGGCGATCGTCGCGGCGGTGCTGGGCCTCGCGCTGATTGCGGTGCTGCTGTCATTCGATTCCATCGCCGAGATGTTCAAGCAGCGCGCAAGCTTCGACCAGAGCTATGACGAGGGCCGCTTCGGCCGTTTCGGCCGGCACATCCTGGGTGCGGAAATGGCGCTCGACCTGCCGTTCGGCATCGGCCCGCTGCAATTCCACCGCTTCTTCCCCGAAGACACCCACAATTCCTATCTGAACGCCTTCATGTCGGGCGGCTGGCTCTCCGGCGTATGCTATCCCGCGCTGGTCTTCACCACCGTGATCACGGGCTTCCGCCACATCTTCGTCCGCGTGCCCTGGCAGCGCGCTTATCTCGCGGTGTTCTCGGCCTTCGTCGGCACTGTCGGCGAGAGCTTCGTGATCGACACCGACCATTGGCGCCATTTCTGGATGATGCTGGGCGCGATGTGGGGCATGATCGCGGCCGCACAGGCCTATAAGGTCAGGTTTGACGAGGACGCTTCGTCGGCTTGAGCTTCAGCGCCGGCCGCTTCTCCGGCGATCGGCCTCCTCCCGGTCGCGGCCCGGGAAAGGATCGGAATGATGCAGCTTCCGCAAAATCGGCGCAGGGCGAGGCGAACAAGGCACCTACTTCTCCACCTCGAACCTCAGCCCGGCGTGATCCACCAGCAGCCTGATCAATTTGTGCTGCATCGCTGCGCCCGGCGTCCACAAACCGGCCGGAACATCGGGCGTATCGCGCAGCAGGCAGATCGCACATTCGGAGATCATCCTGGCCGTTGATGCATAGCCGGGATCGAGATCGCCCTTCACCGCTGCGCGAACCTGACGGCCGTCGGGTGCGATCGCGACATAGAGCAGATCGTAACGACCGTTCTCGCGCACTTCCTTCGACGGCCCTTCGCCGGGCTTAAGTGCCTTGGGGCCGGTCTTTTCGCTGTTGGCGGCCATGACGAGTCTGGCGTTGGCCTGCCCTTCGTCGCCCGGCCCGGTCAGAACCATCTCGTCATAGACGAAATCCCGGCCATAAGGGAATCCCATCAGCATGTTGGAGCGATGGACATTGCGCGTGTTCAGCGTCGCCATCGCGAACGGGGCCGACCAGGATTGCAGGTCTTCCTCGAAAACAGGCTTGTTTCCGCGCGGCTGTTTCGGCCCTTCGAAGCCCGGCGTGAGGGCAAAGGGATCCCTCAGGATCGACACCAGGCTGAGATCCCGCGCCACGGCTTCGAAGGTGAACCTTGCGCTCGCCGAAGTGCCGCCGGAGAACTTCCAGCTGAGGTCGCGGACGCGGCCTTTGACGCGTGGTGCCGGCGCGCCGAACACACGCCTTGCTTCCTCCTGCACGAAGAAGGCGCCGAGCTCGAACGGCATGGAATCGAAGCCGCAGGAGAACATGATGCGCGCGCCGCTCGCCTTGGCGGCCGCCTCATGCCTGTCGATCATCTGCTTCAACCAGATCGGTTCGCCGCAGAGATCCATGTAGTCGGTGCCACCAGCGACGCAAGCGGCGAGCAGATCAGATCCGTAAAGCTGATATGGACCGACCGTGGTGACGACCAGGTTCGCGTGATCGACCATCGCGCGCAGCGACGCCGGATCGGCGGCGTCGGCAACGATGAGAGGTGTATCGGCAGGTGCGCCGATCGCATCGCGAACCGAGGCGAGCTTGTCTCTGCTGCGCCCCGCCATCGCCCATGTCGGCGCCCCGTCACCACCATAGTTCGCAGCGAGATATTCGGCGACGAGCTGGCCGGTGTATCCGGTTGCGCCGTAGACGACGATGTCGAACTTCGCGGACACGAACCTTACGCTTCCACCTCGAACGTCAACCCTGCATTGTCCCGCAGCCGCTTGATCAGCTTGTGCTGCATCGCTGCCCCCGGAGTCCAGAAGCCGGCAGCGACATCAGTCGCTTCGCGCAGCATGCAGATCGCGCATTCCGAGATCATCTTGGAGGTCGAGCCGTAGCCGGGATCGCGGTCGCCGGTGACGCCGGCCCGAACCATGCGGCCATCGGGCGCGATCGCGACATAGAGCAAATTGAAGAGCCCGTTCTCGCGCTCCTCCTTCGACGGCCCCTCGCCCGGCTTCGGTGCGCTCGGGCCGGTCTTCTCGGCGTTGGCCGCCATCACGCGCCTGGCGTTGGCCTCGCCCTTTTCGCCGGGACCGGTCAGAACCATCTCGTCGTAGACGAAGTCCTGGCCGTAGGGAAAGCCCATCAGCATGTTGGAGCGATGAACGTTGCGGGTGTTGATCAACGCCATCATGAACGGCGCGGCCCAGGAATTCAAATCCTGCTCGATCAGCGGCTTGTTACCCCTCGGCTGCTTCGGACCGGTAAAGCCCGGCGTCAGCGCGAAAGGATCGTTCAGGATCGCGACGAGGCGCATGTCCTTGGCAACCGCATCGAAGGTCGCCTTGGCGCTCGCCGCGGTGCCACCCGAAAGCGTACCGCGCATGTCACGCACGCGGCCCTTCACCCGCGCAGCCGGTGCGCCGAACACGCGCTTGGCTTCTTCCTGCACAAAGAACGTGCCGAGCTCGAACGGCACGGAGTCAAAGCCGCAAGAGAATACGATGCGCGCGCCGCTATCCTTGGCGGCAGCTTCATACTTGTCGATCATCTGCCGCATCCAGATCGGCTCGCCGCAGAGATCGAAATAATCGGTGCCGGTCGCAACGCAGGCAGCGAGCAGCTCCTCTCCGTAGCGCTGATACGGACCGACCGTCGTGATGACCGACATGGTCTGCTCCGCCATCGCCTTCAGCGAGGCGGCGTCGGATGCATCGGCAACGATGAGCGGCGCGTCCGCGGGCGCGCCGATCGCATCGCGCACGGATTTCAGCTTGTCGAGACTGCGGCCCGCCATCGCCCATTTGAGCTGCGTGTCGTGCTTGTAGTGCGCAGCCAGATATTCGGCGACGAGCTGGCCGGTGAAACCGGTCGCGCCGTAGACGACGATGTCGAATTTCGCAGAGCTCATGGTCGTCCTTTATTTCTTTGCCACTACTTCTTCGCGTAACTCACGCCCATGCCGGCACGGACGTCGCTTTGAATCCCATAGGGCGGTATCGGATAGCGCAGGCCGTTTTTGGCCAGCGCCGTCATGCCCTCGATTGCCTTGGCCAGATGATGTGGCTTGAGCGCCATCAGCATTTCCTCGTCCGGCACGCCGCCATAGCGCCGTTCGGCATAGCATGGCAAGGACAGGCTGGGCTCGCCTGACTTCAACGCGCGCCCCCAGGAATCCGCGCAAGCGGTCTCCCCGACCACGCCCCATTCGAATTTCTTGTAGCCGGTATATTGCAGCCCGTTGATCAGGATGATCATCTGTCCCGGCGTCGCGTAGACGAGGCAGATATCGGGCGGATTGAGCCTGCCGCTCGCGAGCGGGCTCACCGCCAGCGCCTGATACCGGCCGAACGGAACCACGTCCAGTGCCTCTTGGCGCTTGCGTGCGTCCTCGGCGGTGCCATGCCAGACCCCGACATAATTTTCGCCGGCGAGCCATTTCTCGTCCTGCGGCGCGAGCCCGATCACCGCGCGGCACTGCGCGCCGACGAGGTCGTCACCTGTGATGCCGACGGTCCAGCCGAGCCGCGAGGCCATGCTGACGATCTGGTCGGTGGTATGGACGGCGTTGGGTCGCCTGATCTTCGGGATCGCCTCCATGTCTTCGGCGCGGGCGAACAGCTTCATGCCGATCACCGTGGTTTTCAGCCGCAGCAGATTGTTGAGATCGGCAACAAGGCCGGCAAGGTCGACTGTCTCCGCACTCTGCTGCATGGCGTCCTCCGGGCCGGCGATCATGCGCCGATCATCTTGGTATTGTCGTCGTTTCTAGTCCCTGGCGGGATTTCTAGTCCCTGGCGGGATTTCTAGTCCCTGGCGGGGCCTGGAAGCAAATCGCTGGTCCGGCCCGCCAGGCGATAGGCCACGAGGCCGATCCATTCGCGCACGGCGACATCCGTCCGGCCGAGCCCATCCAGACTCATATTGGTGAACGTAAAGAGATCCTCGCGCCCGCCCATGCGCCAGTCCACGGGATAGGCCTCGACGTCGAAACCCGCCTTGCGGAAGATTCCCATCGAGCGCGGCATGTGGAAGGCCGACGTCACCAGCAGCCATCGCTCGCCCGGTTTGGGCGACACGAGTTGCTTCGTGAAGATCGCATTCTCGTAAGTATTGCGCGACTCCCGTTCCAGGATCAGGCGATCCTTGCGGATACCCGCATTCTCCAGGATCGGCGCAGAATAATCGGCTTCCTTGGCGCTATCAAAGAGCAGGTTCGCCGAACCGCCAGTAAAGACGACGCGCGCATTCGGATAATTTCGCGCCAGCTGCGCGGTTGCGAACAGCCGATCGGCCGCGCGTGGCACGACAGGCGTGTTGTGCGCGGCCGACAGATCGGTATCGACGGAGCCACCCAGCACGATGATGCCGTCGGGCGCTCCACGCGACGGATCCCATGGCGGAAATCGCGACTCCAGCGGATAGAGCAAGAGTTGGCCCAGCGGCGAAAAGGCGGCGAGCGCGAGCAACACCAGCGTCGTCGCGGCCAGCTTCCGGCCAAGCCCGGCAAAGCGCGTTGCCATCAGCACGAGCGAAATGATTCCGAGCTCGACCAGAAGATTGACCGGCAGCACCGCGGCGCCAAGAGTCTTGGAAAGAATGAAGAACAGGACAGACCTCGCTGAAAATGATCGTACATGAGCGGGGTTGACCTGCCCGCCTATCTTCAGAAATCTTCTTGGAAGAGGATCGATTACCGGGTCAAGTCCAGGCATAGCAAGATCCGATGAAACCGGATGGACCCCGCAAATGACCCATCATCACCTGCATTCCAGCCCCGAGACCTGCCATTGGGGCTTCTTCGAAGCCGCACTCAAGCCCGTTCTCACAGTCAGGAGCGGCGACGAGGTGACGGTCGATACCATCAGCGGCGGTCCGGACGTCCTGCCCGATCGGACCAAGTTTCACATCCCGCCGGAGACATTCGAGGTTCATGCCAAAAGCGAGCGCATGGTCCCCGGCCACATCCTGACCGGCCCTATCGCGATCGACGGGGCCGAACCCGGCGACGTGCTCCAGGTTGATATCCTCGACGTTCAGCTTCGGCAGGACTGGGGCTGGAATCTGATCAGGCCGTTGTCCGGCACCTTGCCCGACGATTTCCACGAGACGCGCCTCCTCAACATTCCCTTGGATCGGACGCGCATGGTCGGCCGGATGCCCTGGGGCCTCGACCTGCCGCTCCGGCCCTTCTTCGGCGTGATGGGAGTTTCGCCGCCATCGGCCTGGGGGCGCATTTCCTCGCTCGTTCCGCGCGCGATGGGCGGCAATCTCGATAACAAGGAGCTCGGCGCCGGCGCGACGCTGTATCTGCCGGCGTTCGTCCCGGGCGCGATGTTCTCGTGCGGCGACGGCCATGGCGTGCAGGGCGACGGCGAGGTCTGCGTCACCGCGATCGAAACCGCGCTGCAGGGCCGCTTCCGGCTGACGCTGCGCAAGGATTTGCGCTTCGCCTATCCCCGGGCGGAGACGCCGACGCACTACATGACCATGGCGATGGACCCCGATCTCGACCAATGCGCGGTGCGGGCGCTGCGCGACATGATCGTGCTGCTCGGCGAGATCAAAGGCCTGTCGCGCGAGGATGCCTATACGCTGTGCAGCCTTGCGGCCGATTTGCGGGTGACCCAGACCGTCAACGGCTCCAAGGGCATTCATTGCATGGTCGAAAAGGCGATCGTGCACGGCTGAGCCCGAGTCGCTCCTCCCGATCTGCTGGCGCCACACCGCCCGCCCGGCATTCCGCGCGGCAGGTCGGCGCACGCCAATTTTTTGCAGCAATTCCAATGCGCTGCACCCCCGCAAAACCCCGGATTTGACTTCCCTCCTCAAACCTAAATAGAGTCTTAATCGTTACTTTTATGTACCTGAGTAAGAGGCTAGCGTTCGGGCCATGGCCACCGAAAAAGCCGAGACTGACCGCATTCCCGTAACCTTGGCGCTCTCGACCATCACCTATCTGGAAAAACTGGTGAGACAGGGCACCCACGGCACCAGCGTTCCCGGCGTCGCACGTACCTTGATCGAGGAAGGCATCCGTCTCGCCATCAAGGACGGGCTTTTGTCGATTCGCGACAATGGCAGGACGTGAGCGCGCGACTGACGGAAGCGGACGGATCTCGAGCTGCGATTGGCCAGATGTCGCAACCTGGGACCGTTACAAATGCCTGTTCTCTCTCCAACCTGGACCAACGAACGAATTGAACTCCTGAAACAGCATTTCGAGGCAGGCTTGTCCTGTCGCGAGATCGCAGCCGACATCGGCGTCAGCCGCAACGCCGTGATCGGCAAGCTGTCGCGATTGAATCTCACCCGCGGCCGCTCGGTCGACGAGCGCAGGCTCCAGGAAAGAGTTTCAGCCCCGCGCGCGCCAAAAGCGGTGCCCCGGCTGCAATTTGAAATGCTCGCCACGATCTATGGCGAAGTGGACACGCCGGCGGTGACCGGGCCGATCGACGACGCCAATCGCTGTTCGCTGCTGGAGCTCGGTGAATTCAGCTGCCGCTGGCCGATCTCGACGCCGGGTGCGGAGGATTTCTGCTTCTGCGGCAATGCCGCGCACGATGGCCAGCCCTATTGCGCCGGCCACAGCCGCCTCGCCTATCGGCCGAACTCCCGCGCGCGAGTGGTGCGCGGCTGAAGCTGCGCCCTCCCGACAACGAAAAACCTCCGGCAGGGCACTACCGGAGGTTTCTGGAGGCTTAGCGTGAAGCTAAGAGCCGTGACTTTCAAAATCGGCTGATCACTATATAGCTGAGCCACTCAGGTAAGTAAATAAAATTGGTGGCGATCGAATCGCATAGCTCGTCTTCGTCGCCCGCGCAGGAGAATTCTGATTTAGAGAATCACGCTTCTGCAGAAAAAACCCCGGCGGTTGCCCGCCGGGGTTTTCCGATCGATTGACGCGATCGATGATCAGAAGTTGCGCTGAGCGCGCAGCATCATGGTGACCGAGTTCTGGTCCTTCAGCTCATAGACAGCGGCCGGCTTGGCGGCGCTGGCAATTGCCGGAGAGTTGATGAAGCCAGAGTACTTCTGGTCCAGACGCGACCAGCTCAGGTCCGCCGTGAACGCCAGGTTCTTGACCGGGGTCCACACGGTGTTGACACCGAGGACACCGAAGTTGAAGTCCGGATTACAGGTCGAACCGGCCACGGCGATCGTCGCGAAGTTGGTGCAGATCAGGGTCTTGCCCGTCGAGCCGTAGCTCAGCGAAGCGTAACCGCCGTAGATGGCGCTCGCCCAGTTCGGGCTCCAGTTGTGGGTGTAACCACCGCGGACGCCCCAGGTTTTGACGGTGTCGATGCCGGTACCGGTTCCGAAGACGCCGTCAGCAAGACCGGCGAAACCGATGCTCTGATAGGCCCCTGAGCCGCTGCCGCTGAACATGAAGAAGCTCTGCGGGAACAGGCTCTGGAAGTTGTAACGCGTTGCACCGTCCGTGTAGACGGCCTGCAAGTTGATCGAGTCGCCCGCACCGGTCGGGATGTTCTTGATCGACAGCGAACCCTGAACCGCCCAGCCCCACTTGTCGCTGGGATGACCGCTGGGTTCAGTTGCGCCGTAGTAGCCGGAATGAATGTCATGACCGACGACGGAAAGTTGGGCCAGACCCCAGGCCTGGTCAACACGCACCGCACCAATGATATCGGGTGAACGTGTTCCACCCCACGAGTTTGCACCATAAACGCCCGTCACGAACTGAGCGGCCGTGCCCGACGAGACGTTCCACAGGTTCGACTGACCGTTCGACGCCGTCGTTTCTTCCTCCAATGCGATCGAACCGGTGATGCCCTGGCCGAAGTCAGCCGTGTAGGCAGCCTGGTTCACGCCGTTGACGTGGTTGGAGCCGCCCGGAATGGTATCGGGACCGCCAGCCGGATAGGACTGCCACGGAGCGTCGAAGATCGAGACGGTGCGACCGAGGGTGAAGCCGGCAAACTGGATGAACGCGTGGTAGAGACCGAGCGAAGGCGCGCTGGCCGAGATCGCGGACGGGTTGCTGCCGGTGACGTCGGACGTAGTATAGGTATAGGTCATGTCAGCATAGGTGCGGACAACGCCGTATTCCGTGGCCGTGCGGGTATCGATGTTGAGGTCGAGACGAGCGCGGCTGAGATAGTAGTTGGTCAGACGGTTGTTCGACCCACCATTCGCAGAGCTGGTGCTTTTGTTGAAATCGTAGTCGCCGGCGCCGCCGAAAATCGCGTCAGCGCGCAAGTAGCCACCGAACTTGATGCAGGTATCGGTGCCCGGCATGTAGTAGAAGCCCGCACCGTACAGCGAGCAGATCTTCACGTATTCGACCGCCTTGGCCTTGACCGGAAGATCAGCCGCCTGAGCTCCACCGACGGCGATCAGACCCGCCGCAGTGCCGAGCAAAAGGCTCTTCACCACTTTCATTTAAAACCTCCAAGTTGTTCATATTACGGGGATCGGACCGCAAGGCCCCCCAGATCCCCGTCTCTTCATCAATCCGCTCGGCCGCTTCGCGTTTTCGGACACACCCGCATTCGACGCGAGGGACGTGAGCGAACCACCTGCAACGGGACGATCGAGAACCCCCCACCGTCACGGATCAATATGCCTGCGCCGTTCCGTTAATCAAAATAGTTTATTAGATCAGCTTTGTGGTTTCACTAACCCTGTGTCTACGGAGCAACACCGTCCTCGAGCGCCCAAAAAGCTGACAGGATCATATTTGTAATTTCCGTGACACAATTACCCTGCCCTGCACTTGCGTCAGGGCAGACTTGCGTGGACTATGCCCGCAGCAAACACTGGCCGAAATGAATCAGCTTGCGGGAGGGACGCTGTGTCAGCGACGAGGAAAGAAGGAGCGCGCCTCCGCTCCGGCGGCAATCTCGATATCATCAGGCGGTTCACCTGGGAGATATCGTCGATCAACATGTATCTGGAGGAGCTGCGTCAGTTCTGGGCCAGAACGCTCGGCATCAGCGGGCCGCAATGGCTGATCCTGATGGCGATTTCCGACCTCGACAAGGATGATGGCGTGCCCATCAACGTGGTCTCCAAGCTGCTTCACGTCGATCCGTCCTTCGTCACGACCCAGTCCAAACTGCTGGAGAAGAAGGGCCTGTTGCGCCGCCGCCCCTCGCCGACTGACGCCCGCGTGGTGCGACTGTCGCTGGTCGAGAAGACGCAGAAGCACATCGCGAGCCTCAACGAACAGTACAAGACGATTCGCGAATTCGTTTTCCAGGAGTTCGACGAGAACGAGCTGACGGAGTTCACCTCCAAACTCGCGACGCTGAAAAACCGGCTGGAAAAGGCCTGCGTCAGGGTCTCGCTCGACTTCTGAGGCCCAGTTCCGCTTCTCGGCCCAGCGGCCCCACTCAGATCCGCTTGCTGGCGGCGCCGAGTTGCGATTCGAGCCAGTCGAAGATGTATTCGTTGGCAAGGCTCGGATTGTCGGCATGCGCCTGCGCCGCACCGGTCTCCGCTGCGGTGAACACCTTCAGCACGATGTCCGAACTGCCCAGCCGGGATTTCTGCACAATCTGTTGCGCCCGGTCGGCCTCGAGCCATCCTTCCTCACCCAAAGTGATCAGCACCGGGCAATCAGCGCTTGAGGCCATCAGCGGCGCATGCGGCACCGGGACGATGCTGAGGTCCCTCATGGCAAAACGGCTGGCAAAAAACGACCGCTCGTGCAGATCCCACAGACCGCCATCGCAGACCGCCGCAGCAAACCGCGGCTCCTGCAACACCGCGCGGGCAACGAACGATGAGCCCCACCCGTCGGCCACGATCGCAACCCGATCGAAATCGACGTCGCTGCGCAGCTCCAGGTAGTCCATGACGCTGGCGATCGAGCTCTCGATATCCCGACGCTGCAACAGCACATCCATATAGTCGTCGCGCTCGTCGCCGAACAGGTCGAGCGCCAGCATCGCAAATCCACGCTCGCGCGCATGCGGCGCAAGCTTCACCAGGAATTCTTCCTTGCGATGTCCGGGCTCGCCGATGCAAATCACGGTCGGAGCGCGACCGTTCGTCGCAGGCGCAGGCAGGAAGTAGCCCTGCAGCGCGTGTCCTTCGACCCACGGGATTGTCACGACTTCGCCGCCCGGGACCCGCGCCGTGAGGAAACGGCGGGCGCATTCCTGCATCGCGAGCACTGCGACCCAGCGGCGCTCGTCCGCGGAATCGAGCGGCATTGCTGCCGCGCTGTAGTAATTCATCGCGCGCAGCCAGTTGCGCTGCGCGGTGACCATATGGCCTTCCGCAAAAGCCGCCTCGGCACGATGCCGGTTGGCCTGTGCGAGCTTCTTCCACTCGCGATGCCAGGACTGCTCGTCGCCGCGCTTCAGCTGACGCGCGATCATCAGGCATTCGGCGATGGTAGCGCCCCCCTCCTGCGCCGCAGTGAGCAATCGCGTGAATTCGGCAGAGATATCCTCTCTCTCCGGGCAGAGCATGAAGTCGTCGGAGAGTGATGCGGGTATCATCAGAGGCTACGCTTGATCGTGGCGTTACCTTGATTCACTAAACTATTTTGGTTCACCAACCAAGCTGCCGTGCACCAAACGGGGCCCCATCGAGATCACCATCGCTTGAACGCCTGCCTCATGTCGCATGCGTGACATTCCGTATCGTCATGAAGGGTGGCAGCACGCGGAGACAGGTAACTGACTTGCGTAAACTTACTTGCGTAAATTACCTGCGCCGGGCTTGCGATGATGCCCATCATACCTACATCTGCGCGCCACCGTTGATGGTCTCAGCCAAGACGCCAGCCGACCTCCTGGGTAAAGCTTTCGTAGAAGGCCCGGTCGTAGGCCTGCTCGGGCGTCGCGCGCACACGCTCGTCAAGACGCCTTGCGTCATCTCCCACAAGAATCCGCCACCGCTCTGCTTTCACGCCATCCAGAATGATCTTCGCGGCCTGTGCAGCGGTCGTCGGCGCATCCTCGAGGAAGCTGCGGGCGCGCTCGGCGAACACCCCCTGGACATCCTCGTCCGACAATTTGTCAGCATCTGGCACCCCGGCGGCGACCATGCGCTTGCGCGTCAGCACGACCTCGTCGGCGCTGAGGCGCTCTGATCCGTCACCGCTCTGCACCTTGCGCGAGTTGGAGACGATCGAGGTGCCGATGTGGCCGGGCATTACCACCGAGCATTTGACATGCGGTGCATGCAGACGGAGATCGTTGATCAGCGCCTCGGTGAATCCCTTCACCGCGAACTTCGCCGAGCTGTAGGCGGTATGCGCATTGCCCATCCCGATCGAGGCCCAGAAGCCGTTGACGCTGGCGGTATTGATGATGTGGGCTTCATCCGCCGCAACCAGCATTGGCAGGAAGGTGCGGACGCCGAGATAGACGCCGCCCCAACAGATGTTGAAGGTGCGCTCCCACTGCTCGCGCGTGTTGGTGAACAGGCTGCCGCCACCGCCGATGCCGGCATTGTTGAACAGCAAATGGATCTTGTCGGTCTTCTGCTGTTCGGCGAGCTCGTCGCGAAAGCGCTTGAGATGATCCTCGATCGAGACGTCGGCCACATGGGTCGTGACGCGCAGGCCCTGCGGCAGTTTCTCGATCTCGCAGAGCCGCTTGGTCTCGGCCATCGCAGCTTCCGAGATGTCGCACATCGCGACATTGCAGCCCTCGGCAACGAGCTGCCTGGCGAGCTCGCGCCCCATACCCGTGCCGCCACCGGTGATGACGGCGATCTTTCCAGCAAATTCCTTCATGGGACTTCAGTCCCTCCCCTTGTCGGCCTGTTTCTTCGTCATTGGCGCGCCGCGCATGCGACGTGCGCAAATGTAGCAGCACAACATCCAGGCGCAAAAGCCGGCCGAAGCGATGGCAGCGACCAGCGCGGCTTATTTCGACGCACGGATTATTCCGACGTCGCTTGCGCATCCTTGTCCCGCTGCCGTGGCCCTACCGCGACAGGTCGGCGGCCAATCGGGTTCCCCGTAGTTATCCGGCTTCGGTTTAATGACAATTTTTTTACAATCCGAATCGTCAAATGGGGCTCTGGGGCGAGCAGGCACAGCCAGCGTGTCGTTTCCGACACTGGCTGTGGCACTCGGCTTGCATCCTCCTCGTGGTCGAAACTACCGATGAGGTGACTGGAATGTTCATAACCGTCGTTGCCGTACTCTGCCGGCTCGGCGCTGCTGCTTCAGGCAGCTGTGTCGAGGAGATTGTGACCGACAGCAACATGACGCCCGACATGTCGATGATGGCATGTGCCGTCGGCGCGCAGGCTCCGCTCGCCAAATGGATGGATGAACATCCGATCTATCACGCAAATTGGCGCCTCGAGCGCTACAAATGCGTGCCGGGCCACTACGAGATCAAGGGCCACGCCTAAGGCCCCGCAAAACTACTTAGATCGACGAGATGCGCCGGGGGCCGCTTTGTGTGCCTCCGCGCGGGCACCATCAGCGCAGGGAAGCTCAGAGCTGCGCACACTCTGTGACAGCGATCACGGTCTTTCGCTAAGCCACCGTGCCAAAAATCAACGCGCGGACGCGTCGCCCTTCCGGCGTCGGCATCAGCGCATAATCATGCGGCTGCTCTCGCCACAGATGCAGTTCGACCGGTACGCCCGCGCCCCTCGCACGCGCGGCGAGATCGACGCTATCGGGGTAGAGCAGATCACGCGTTCCCGAAAAGATCGTCATCGGCGCGAGCGAACGGAAGGCGCCGTTGAGTGGGCTGACGAAGGGATGGCCGACATCGAGGTCGCCTGCATAGAGCCGTCCCGCCTCGAGGATCCCCGGAATATCCTGCATCGGATCGCGCGATGCGATCTCTACCTGCTCGGGACGGCTGACAGACGCATCAGCCGCAGGCGAAATCAGCACCAGCCGGCTGGGTTGCCGATGGCCATGATCGCGTAGCCATCGGCACGCAGCAAGCGCAAGGCCCGCGCCGGCGGAATTGCCGACCACCGTCACCTTGGCCTGCCCGGCATCCTCGAGCAACATCCGCAACAGTTCGGCCGTCGCCGGCACACTGCCGGACAAGATGGTCAGGACTCTGGTGGACGAGACGACGCGCATGGCGGTGGATATCTGCGGCCCTCCATTTAGCGTTTCGCTGCTGGACCTGGCCTCATCGCCGAAAATCATCGAATCCCAGCCGCGATCGATTCGCGACGATCAGAACGAAGCACTTCGCCTCGTTAAAGAATTGTCGCACTTCAAGAACGCGTGCGCGAACCCGCGCGGGGGTTGAATCCTGCGCAAAAGCCCTATCTAACCGGGCAGGTAATTACCTGAGAAGATCAAATGATTAAGTCACCGGAATGGAAGGCGATGGCCATCGCAGTGACGATTGCATGCGTATCGATGTCGCTTCTGGCCCTCGACGCGGCCCTGGACCTGAATATCGGTGGGCTGTCCAAGCGCCTGGAGAGCGCACAAGCCTCCTTCGTGGACACGATGGGGCAATATCAACTTGCCTTCGCCGTCCCGACATGGGCGCGCGGCAAGGCTCCCGCGGACCAGCAATGTCCGCACAGCCGGTGCTGATCGCCAGCCGCTGACACGGATTGCCGGACGACAGGAGATCGCCCGCTGATCCGCGAAGCCAAACGATTGGTCGATTTCTTGAAGAAAATGGTCGGAGCGAGAGGATTTGAACCTCCGACCCCTAGTCTCCCAGACTAGTGCGCTAACCGGGCTGCGCCACGCTCCGAACGTCGTTCCATTAGCTAGGATCGCCGCTTTGCGCAAGGCAAGCCACACGATTTTGGTGCGTTCGCCGAAAGCCCCGGGAACAGCCGGCACGGCTGAGGAAAGGCGCCTTCAGCCGTCCTTCAGCGCCTGGTCCAGCATGTCCTTGCAGGCGACGAGGTCCGCGAGCACTCGTCCCAGCCGTTCCCGGTCCAGCGCGCTGGGGCCGGCCGGCGCGGCGGTCGTGCCGCCCTTGCGGAAGGTGGTCAGGATGTCCTCGTCGTCGACCTCGGTGAAGCGGAAGTCGATGCCCTCCTCTTCGTCGCCCTGGTAGTCGTCCTCGTCGGCCTCCGTGACGCCCTTGATGGGCGCCTCGTCGTCCGGCTCCATCAGGCTCGCGCCGATGGCGTCCTCGATCGCCCCGAACGAGACCGCCGCCGAGCCGTCGGCCAGACCCTGCACCGATTTGATGCCGTGCTCTTTCAGGATCCGCTGCACACCGCGGATGGTGTAGCCCTCCCCGTAGAGCAGCCTGCGGATGCCCTTGAGCAGGTCGACGTCGTCGGGACGGTAGTAGCGACGGCCGCCGCTGCGCTTCATCGGCTTGATCTGGGAGAAGCGGGTCTCCCAGAACCGCAGCACGTGCTGCGGAATGTCGAGTTCCTGCGCTACTTCGCTGATGGTTCGGAACGCATCCGGCGCCTTGTCCAAATGCCAATCCTTATCCGTTGGGCAATTACGCCTCGGGTTGCGCCTTGCTGGCATCGCCATTGGTGCGGTGCTGGGCGTTGATCCGCTGCTTGAGAATCGCGGACGGCTTGAACACCATCACCCGGCGCGGCGAGATCGGCACCTCGGTGCCGGTCTTCGGGTTACGGCCGATTCGCTGGCCCTTCTTGCGGACCATAAAGGACCCGAACGAGGACAGCTTCACCGTCTCGCCCTTTTCGAGGCAATCGGTGATCTCCTTCAGCACGAGTTCCACGAAGGCGGACGATTCCGTGCGCGACAGTCCCACCTTCTGGTAGACGGCCTCACAGAGATCCACACGCGTTACGGTTTTACTTGTATCGGTCATCGCCCTGCCCCACATCACGGCGAACAATTCTTGTCTGAAATTATGAGCTTACGATACAGGGGTCAACACCGCTCATCAATGCAGACGCATCGATATCAGGCGCTGATTCCGGGAAAATTTTATCGATGTAGCTTTACCAGCGCACCAGCGCAGAGCCCCAGGTGAAGCCCCCGCCCATGGCCTCCAGGAGAACCATATCGCCGCGCTTGATGCGGCCGTCCTTGCGTGCCACCGAGAGCGCCAAGGGGATCGAGGCCGCCGAGGTATTGCCGTGACGGTCCACCGTCAGCACCACCTTTTCCGGCGCGATATGGAGCTTGTGGGCTGAGGCGTCGATGATTCGCTTGTTGGCCTGGTGCGGCACGAACCAGTCGATGCTGTCGGCATTCAAGCCGGTCGCCTCGAACGCATCGACGATCACGTCGGTGATCATGCCGACGGCATGCTTGAAGACCTCCCGGCCTTCCATGCGCAGATGACCGACCGTCCGGGTCGAGGACGGCCCGCCATCGACGAACAGCTTGGCTTTATGACGGCCATCGGAGCGCAGATGCGTGGTCACGACGCCACGATCGGTGGCAGCCTTGCCCTGCTGCTCCTGCGCCTCGAGCACGACCGCGCCGGCGCCATCGCCGAACAGCACGCAGGTGCCGCGGTCGTTCCAGTCGAGGATGCGCGAGAAGGTCTCGGCGCCAATCACCAGAGCCCGCTTGAAGGCGCCGGTGCGCAGGAAGTTGTCGGCGGTCGCGAGCGCGAACACGAAGCCCGAGCACACTGCCTGCAGGTCGAACGCCGCGCCGTGATTGATGCCGAGCCCGTGCTGCACCGCGACCGCGGTTGCGGGAAACGTGTTGTCCGGCGTCGAGGTCGCCAGCACGATCAACTCGATCGACTGCGCATCCACGCCGGCATCGGCAAGCGCGGCCTGCGCCGCCTTGATCGCAAGATGCGACGTGAACTCGCCCTCTGCCGCGATGTGCCGCTCGCGAATGCCGGTCCGCTGCACGATCCACTCGTCGGAGGTGTCGATGCGCGCCGCCAACTGAGCATTGGTCACGACCTGCTCCGGCAAATAGGAGCCGCAGCCCAGCACGACCGAACGAATCTTGGTCACGAAACATCCTCCGGCGCGGTTGGCACGGAACCGAGCGCACCCCCATCGCGGTTGAGCATCTGATTGATCTTGTTCAGAAGATCGAACTTGGCCATCTCATAACCAACATCGATCGCATAGGCAAAGCCTTCGGCATTAATTCCGCCATGGCTTTTGACCACGAGCCCGTTCAGCCCGAGCAGCACGCCGCCGTTCGATTTGTTCGGATCCATTTTGTCACGCAAGGCCTGGAAAGCATTGCGGGCAAAGAGGTAACCGATCCTGGACAGCCAGCTCCGCTGGATCTCGTTGCGGAGCAAGTCCGCCATCTGGCGCGCGGTTCCCTCGGCAGCCTTCAAGGCAATGTTGCCGCTGTACCCTTCGGTGACGATCACATCGGCCAGCCCCTTGCCGATGCCGTCGCCTTCGACGAAGCCGACATAATCGAGTTCCGGCAGGTTCATCGCGCGCAGGATCTCGCCGGCCTCGCGGATCTCCTCGTGCCCCTTGATCTCCTCAGTCCCGATGTTGAGCAGGCCGACGGTCGGGCGCTTCTTGTCGAACACCACGCTCGCCATGGCGGCCCCCATCACCGCGAGCGCCACCAGATGGCGTGCATCGCCGCCGATCGTGGCGCCGAGGTCGAGCACGACGGAAGAGCCTCGCATGGTCGGCCACACCGCGGTGATCGCGGGGCGGTCGATACCGGGCAGCGTGCGCAGATGGAAACGCGCCATCGCCATCAGCGCGCCGGTATTGCCGGCGGAAACGGCCACATCCGCCTCGCCCCTCTTCACTGCGTCGATGGCAAGCCACATCGAGGAGGTCTTGCGGCCGCGGCGCAGCGCCTGGCTCGGCTTGTCCGAGCCGCTCACCGCAACGTCGGTATGGATGATCTTCGAAGCGATCTTGAGCGTAGGATACCGATCGAGCTCGGGCTCGATCCTGGCGCGATCCCCCACCAGCAGAAACTCGGTCTTGGGATGCCTGCCGAGCGAGATAGCCGCACCAGGAACGACGACTGCGGCGCCGACGTCGCCCCCCATGGCGTCAAGCGCGATACGAACCTTGCTTGGCATCAAAATCCCGGAAACCTGGTCTGGCGCGGTCGTCGATCAGCGGGGCCGCGGAATGGGTCGTCATGGATATGACGACCGGCCAAGCGCCACGCTGCACCCGGACCGGGGGCGGACAATAGCGTTTTGTTATCCCGAAACAACCTCTTGCCCCCAGCCTTTTGGATGAGGGGCGATCCTTCAACGGGCATTTAAATCTGAAGAAATGACATGAAAATCAAAAGGATGTGACAAATTTTCAAACCAGTCCGGCAAAGACCTCATACAGGCAACACAGCGGTCTTACGGGGGCGACCGAGCTATTTGCCCCTCTTCTTGTCGTCCTGAAGTGCCTTCAGCGCCGCGAAGGGATGATCGTCGAGATCGGGTGCGGTGACCTCTGCCTCGAACACGGCACCCGGCTTGCGGGGATAAGGGTCGATCGCCAGGAACAGCGCATCCGTCGCAATTCGGCCAAGGTCAATCATTCCGTTGACGATAGCCTCCGGCGGATCGGCGACCTCCGGCGGCTCCGCGTCGTCCTGGCCCTCCTCGATCAGGTCCGCAAGCCGCCGGCGTTCTGCCTCGGGCGCAAAGGTCAGATCGACCTCCTCGTCGATCTCGCTCTCGATCGGATCGAGCGTGACGACACAGGTCTGACCGACCCGGGCCCGGACGCGGCCAATGACCTGGACCCGGCCGCCGCTCTTCGGCTCAACGTCGAAGTCGGCATGGGCCGACACGATGTCGCGCACGCCTGCGAGATCGGCCATCGCCCGACGCTCGGCCGGCGAGGCTTCGAGCTGACGGTGCAGCCCCGTATCCGGAATCTGCGCAACGGTGACAGGCGAGCGCCAGGGATCGGGTTCTGATCCGGTCATCGGTCTGTTCATGATGTTTCACCCTCCCGAAGCGGTGCCGGAAACCTGAAGACTCCGCGCAGCAGCGCGGCATCGTCGGTCTGGCCAAGCTCGGCATCCGCTGCAACCGCGTAGGCAGCGAGCCGCCGCGCCTGATCGACCCCGGTGCCATTCAAGATATTCTTGCAGATCGCCTGCGCCAGCGCTTCTGCGCCTGTCTCAGTCGCCTGGTCGTAAGCCTGGACCCGGCCATAAAAGGCCTCGCCGAAGGCCCGCATGCGCTTCGGGACCGTTTGGTCGCCCACCCCCATCTCGCGCAGATTGTCGTCCATGTCCTCGCAGAAGCGGTCGAACAGGGCCTGCGACAGCTCCGTTCCGCCCTGGGCGACAGTCCTGAGCCGCCGCAGCAACAGCCAGAGGTGCAACAGCAACAGGTCGAAACGGCCGTTAACGGTATCCGGCACGCCCAAGTCCCGGTAAAATATAGGTTCTCGCGCCTGCGTCACGATCATGCCATAGATGGCTTCAATGGTGCCGGCCGGGGTTAGCCGGGGTTTCCTGAAGTGATTGAACGGCCAAAGCATTGTGGTTTCCGCAAGCGGGCGCGCGCGTGTTGCATTCAGAGCCTCCGCCCGGTACTTCAGCGCCTCGCGCGACGCAAGGGGACGGAATCAGTTCCGCTATGACGATAACGAACCAGACCGACCTGCGCGCAACCGAGCGGCGCGGCTTGAATTCTCGTTGGCGCGGCCTGCGCATGCTCGCCGTCGTGACATTGGTTGGCGCTGCGCTCGCCGGCTGCACCGGTGAGCAGTTTCAGAAGGGCTATATCCTGCCGCCCGGCGCCCTCGAGCAGATTCCGATCGGCGCGAGCCAGGACCAGGTGCTGATCGTGATGGGCACACCCTCGACGGTTGCGACGCTGGACGGCGAGGTGTTCTATTACATCTCGCAGCGCTCGGAGCGCATGGTCGCCTTCATGAACCAGAGGGTCGTCGACCAGCGTGTGATCGCGATCTATTTCGACAAGAACAGGCGCGTGCGGCGGCTGGCGAATTACGGCCTCCAGGACGGCAAGATCTTCGACTCCATCAGCCGGACCACGCCAACGTCGGGCCAGGAGATGAGCTACCTCGCGCCGCTGTTCAAGCTGCTCAGCTTCAACTGAAATCGTGAGCTGACACCATCTGCCTGCGGCGTCGTGCCGCTCTCCGCACGCTGCGATTGGTCGCGCGCGACTTGCCGTTGTGCGGCCGGTTCCCTACGCTCCCGGCAAAACAAGAAGCTGGGAGTGGATTCGTGCCCAACAAAGTTCTGTCACGCCGCCACGTGCTTGCGGGGGCCGCTGGCCTGACCGCCGCAGCGATCCTGCCGCGATCGAGCCTTGCGGACTGGAAGCCGACCGAGAATGTCCGCATCATCGTGCCGGCTGCAGCCGGCGGCTCGACCGATGTGATGGGCCGATTGCTCGCCGCCCATCTCCAATCCGCTTGGGGCCAGACCGCGGTGGTGGAGAATCGCTCGGGCGGCGGTGGCACGATCGGGACCGCCGAGGTGGTTCGCTCCAAGGCTGATGGTCACACCATCCTGATCGGCAATCCCGGTCCGAACGCGATCGCCTACAGCATCTTCAAGAACCTCGCCTACAGGCCGGACCAGCTCCAGCCGGTTAGCAACATGATCCGGATCCCGAACATCGTGTCGGCGCATCCCAAGACCGGCATCAAGTCGGTTGCCGAACTGATCGCCTTTCTCAAGGCCAATCCGGACAAGCTCAGCTACGCCTCCTCCGGCGTCGGCCAGAGCCCTCACCTCACGGGCGCGTGGTTTCTGCAACTCACCGGGCTGAAGATGACGCATATCCCGTTCCGCGGCGCTGGACCTGCGCTTCAGGCCGCGCTCGCCGGCGACATCCAGATCCTGTTCGACAATCTCTATCCGAGCCTGCCGCAGGTGCAGAACGGCACGCTGAACGGCCTCTGCGTCACCACCACCGAGCGCAGCGATCTCGCACCGAACCTGCCGACCATGCGCGAGAGTGCGCCGGAGCTTGCGAATTTCGACGTATCGTCGTGGTTCGCAGTGTTTCTGCCCAAAGGCGTCCCCGCCCCCGTGCTCGAGGCAGTCAATCTCCAGGTCAAGGCAATGCTGGAGCGCGACGACATCAAGAAGAACATCGCCGCCATGGGCGCGCGCACCGACTACGGCACTCCGCAGCAATTCGCCGACTTCGTGGACGCCGAGACGAAGAAGTTCGCCGGCATCATCCAAAAGGAAGGGCTGCAGATGGACGTGCAGTGACCAGCAGTCGCGGCTGACGGCTCTGCTGCTGAATCATCCGCCCCGTGTAGCCAGCCAATGCCGGGGCGAGACACCGATCACCTTGGCGAAGCTACGGGTCAATGCCGCCGGGCTATCGTAGCCCACGGCGGCCGCCACGGCTTTCACGGGTTTGCCCTCGCGCAACATGCCTTGCGCCAGCGTCATTCGCCATCGGATCAGGTAATCGATCGGAGTCGATCCGGCGATAGCACGAAATCGGCGCGCGAAAGCGGTGCGCGACATGCCCGCGACGTCCGCGAGGTCGTCCAGTGTCCACGGCCGGGCAGGCTCTTCATGCATCGCGGTCAACGCGCGCGCCAGCGACGGATCGGCCAGCGCCGCCAACACCCCGCCCGTCACGATCCCCTCGCCAACCACATGGCGAACGATCTGGACGAGCAGATATTCGAAGAGGCGATCCAGCGCGACCTGCCGCCCGTCATTCCTGGCGGAAGCCTCGCCCAGCAATAGCTCGAGTGTGGGGGCTATCGTGGGACTACTGTCGAAGGGGATCACAACCAGGTCGGGCAGCCCCACAGCAATGGGATTGGTCTGTTCACCGCCCAGCCGGATGGTGGCGCAGACGAGGTCAGCACCGACGTCGGCATCAGGCTCGAATCTGTGCGCCGTCGGACGCGGCAGCAGCAGCAGGCTCGGACGGGTCAGTTCGAAGGGCGGGCCGTTGCCCGATACCAGCAGCCGGCCGCCGTGGAGGATATGGAGGTAGCCAAGCCCATCGGCGTTCTCGAAGCCGACGCCCTCGCACAGATTACCGGAAAAGAACGTACGGGCGCTGGGCACGCCATGGCGGAACAGGGCTTCAAAATGGTCCATCTGGTACGATCTGCAAAATAACAAGCACCAATTGTGACTGATAAAGGAGCATGAGGGTGTTGTGCAACCCCGGCACCAACCAGAAGGAACCCTGATATGCCCCGTATCCCCACCGTAGACACCACGAAGATCGACACTACGACAAAGGCAACGCTGGATGCCGTGAAGGCCAAGGTCGGCATGGTGCCGAACCTGCATTCCACTCTCGCGCATGCCCCGGCAGCCCTCAACGGCTATCTCGCCCTTGGCAATGCCCTGGCCGCCGGCCTGCTGACGCCACGACAGCGCGAGATTGTTGCTCTCGCCACCGGCCAGGCCAATCAGTGCCAATATTGTCTGTCGGCCCACACCCTGCTCGGCAAGGGTGCCGGCCTGTCACCCGAAGGGGTTCGCGCCGCCCGCGAGGGCAAGGCCCAGGATGCGCAGGACAACGCGGTAGCTGCGCTTGCCGCGCGCCTGATCGAGACGCGCGGCGCAGTGAGCGACGCGGATCTTGCCGCGGCACACAACGCCGGCCTCGACGATGCGCGTATCCTTGAAGTGGTTGCGCATGTGGCGATGAACGTACTGACCAACTTCACCAACAACGTGGCGCACACCGACATTGACTTCCCGGTCGTACCGGTCGCCATCGCTGCTTGAAGTGAGCCCCGTGGGGATTTCGCCGGCCCGGCGCCAAGGACGGTCCGGTTCGAGCTCATCTGCAAAAAAGAGACCCCGCGGCTCGCGCCGCGGGGTCTTGCGTTCGCGGTGTTGTCGCTTCTCAGTGCGCCAGGATCGCCAGCAGCAGCAGGGCCACGATGTTGGTGATCTTGATCATCGGGTTCACCGCGGGGCCCGCCGTATCCTTGTAGGGATCGCCGACGGTGTCTCCGGTCACGGCCGACTTGTGGGCATCAGAGCCCTTGCCGCCGTAATGACCGTCCTCGATGTACTTCTTGGCGTTGTCCCAGGCGCCGCCGCCCGAGGTCATGGAGATCGCGACGAACAGACCCGTCACGATCACGCCGAGCAGCATCGCACCGACGGCGGAGAACGCGGCCGACTTGCCGGCCGCGCCACCGCCCGCGATGGCGTAGATCACGAAGTAGACGAAGATCGGCGACAGCACCGGAAGCAGCGACGGAATGATCATTTCCTTGATCGCCGCCTTGGTCAGAAGGTCGACCGCCTTGCCGTAATCCGGCTTGTCGGTGCCCTGCATGATGCCCGGCTTCTCGCGGAACTGGCGGCGCACCTCTTCGACGATGGCGCTGGCCGCTCGGCCCACCGCCGTCATGCCCATCGCGCCGAACAGATACGGCAACAGACCGCCGAACAGCAGGCCCACCACCACGTAGGGGTTGTTGAGCGAGAAGTCCGGATTGACGCCCTTGAAGTAGACGTGGTTCGCCGCGTCCGCGATGAAGAATTTGAGGTCCTGATTATAGGCCGCAAACAGCACCAGTGCGCCGAGACCGGCGGAGCCGATCGCGTAGCCCTTGGTCACCGCCTTGGTGGTGTTGCCGACCGCGTCGAGCGCGTCGGTGGACTTGCGCACTTCCTTTGGCAGACCCGCCATCTCGGCGATGCCGCCGGCGTTGTCGGTGACCGGGCCGAAGGCGTCGAGCGCGACGATCATGCCGGCCAGCGCCAGCATGGTGGCGGTCGCGATCGCAATGCCGAACAGGCCGGCAAGGCTGTAGGTGACGAGGATGCCGGCGATGATGACGATCGCGGGCAGCGCGGTCGCTTCCATCGAGATGGCAAGACCCTGGATCACGTTGGTGCCGTGACCGGTCACCGAGGCCGCCGCGATCGACTTCACCGGGCGATAGTCAGTGCCGGTGTAGTATTCGGTGATCCAGATGATCAGCGCCGTGACGACGAGGCCGACCACGCCGCATTCGAACAGCGCCATGCCGGTATAGTCGACGCCGTCGAGCTTGCCGAAGCCGATCAGGTAGTAGATCACGCCGGCGATGCCGATCAGCGACAGGACGCCGGTTGCAATCAGGCCCTTGTAGAGCGCGCCCATGATCGACTGGCTCGGCCCGAGCTTCACGAAGAAAGTTCCGATGATCGAGGTGATGATGCAGATGCCGCCGATGGCGAGCGGCAGCGTCATCATGCTCATGAGGATCGGCGTCTTGGCGAAGAAGATCGCCGCGAGCACCATGGTGGCGACCGCGGTCACCGCATAGGTCTCGAACAGATCGGCGGCCATGCCGGCGCAGTCGCCCACGTTGTCGCCGACATTGTCGGCGATCGTCGCGGGGTTGCGCGGATCGTCCTCCGGGATACCCGCTTCGACCTTGCCCACGAGGTCGCCGCCGACATCCGCGCCCTTGGTGAAGATGCCACCGCCCAGACGGGCGAAGATCGAGATCAGCGAGGCGCCGAAGCCGAGCGCCACCATGGCGTCGACCACGGTACGGCTATCGGGCGCGAGCTTCAGCGAATAGGTCAGGAAGCCGAAATAGAGCGTCACACCGAGCAGCGCGAGACCGGCCACCAGCATGCCGGTAATGGCTCCCGCCTTGAAGGCGAGTTCGAGGCCGCCGGCCAGCGACGTCGTCGCGGCCTGGGCGGTGCGCACATTGGCGCGAACGGAAACGTTCATGCCGATGAAGCCGGCTGCTCCCGACAGGATGGCGCCGATGGCAAAACCGATCGCGACATAAAGCCCGAGGAAATAGACAAGCAGCACGAAGATGACGATGCCGACGATACCGATCGTGGTGTACTGGCGCCGGAGATAGGCCTGTGCGCCTTCACGCACCGCTCCCGCGATCTCCTGCATGCGCGGCGACCCCGCATCCGCGCTCAACACTGAAGACGTCGCCCAAATCGCGTAGACGACGGAAAGCACTCCGCAGAGCACTATCAACCATAATGCTGTCATTTGATTTTTGCCTCAGATCCTTGATGTACGTACCCCCGGCGCCTGTTGTTTTTCCGTCAAACGGAGCGGCGCCCTTATGTTGAACAGGGCCGCCCCTTGCCCGAAGGGGCGGCCCTAGTCGACCACAAGCTTGCCAAAATCGAATTGATGGTGCAACGCCGGATAGGGCCGAAAAAGCCGATCTCGGCAAGTATTTAGACCTAATCCCGAGCGCCTGGGACGCCGGCCTCTAAGCTGCCGACCTCACGGGATGAAGGGAGGCCGACGCCAATTCGAGGGTCTGCCCGCCAGCCGTTGCGCGCCGGTTGAAGATCTTGACCTCGTAGGCGCCGCCGCTGGGGCCCGCCTCCAGCGTCACCGAGACGACCTGCTCGAGCGTGAGGACGCCGAGCTGCACATCCTGGTCGGGCAGGATCAGCGTCGCCATTTCGCCGACGAACACGATCACCAGATGGCCTTTGGCCATGTTGCTCTTCGCCAGCGAGCGCAACTGACCGTGATAAGGCTGCCGGGTCCATGCCGACTTCTGTCCGGGATCGACCACGACCTGGATGTTGTTGGTCTGGGGATGCACGGTCAGCACCATCTTCGCCTGATCGGGCTTCCAATGCATCGGCAATGCCGGCATGGTTTTCCAGAGACAATCGAACGCCGCGCACTCCGCCGGCAGATTGTCGTGGATATTGCAGCCTCGACCCGGCGCGCAATGCGAGCACCATTTGCCCGCGGGCTTGCCGAATGCGACCACGTTGTAGACTTTGCAGCAAAGCGTGCAGCCGCCGCACTCCCGTCTCGAAGCGGCCAGCGGCCCGCTCAAACCCGAAACGATCGCTGTCATCGAATCGCACCCATGGGCTGCTTTTGCACCAATGGACGCGATACAAGGGTTGGCTGGCGCGGGGATTGCGGCCCTAAAGCGCGATGAGATTTGGATGAATCGTCATCGCGCTTTAGATTGTCGTTCGCTCATGATCTTTCCGGAAAACCGCTTCGCACTTTTCCGGATCATGCTTTAGAAGTGACTGTAGGACAGACGCTTCAAGGCGAGTTCCTGGCCCTGCCTGTCCAAAAAGCGCGGCTGGTCATGGCCCGCGACAATGGTGCCGATCGCCGTGATGGCCACGCCTGCCGCCTGCCCGGCGGCAATCAGCGCACCGCTTTGCGCCGGCGGAAGCGTGCACAGCACTTCGTAGTCGTCGCCTCCCGCAATGAGCGTCTCAACGCTAACGATATTCCGCGCGATCAGGTCGGCCGCCGCGGCTGACAGCGGCACGCGCGCCACATCAACAATGGCCGAGACGCCGGATGCTGCACAGAGTTTGGTCAGATCGCCGGCGAGCCCGTCGGAGACGTCCATCGCCGCCGTCGCGTGGTCGCGCACGGCCTGCGCCAGCACGTTGCGCGGCTGCGGGACCCGGTAACGCGAGACGAGGACATCCCTCGCAGCCGGTTCGGACGCGAGTGCCGCGGCCGCCGCGCCGCCGGTGAGCACATCAAGGCCGAGCGCGGCATCGCCGATCGTTCCGGTCACCAGGATCAGGTCGCCCGGACGCGCGCCGGTGCGGCCGACCATCCGCCCCTTCGGCACGCGGCCGAACGCGGTGATCGAGATCATCTGCGGTCCCGGCGTCGACACCGTGTCGCCTCCGAGCAACGGGCAGCCGAAGCTCTTGGCGTCCGCGCCGAGCGCATCCGCAAACAACCCGAGCCAGGAATCCTCCGTGCTCCGAAGCGCCAGCGTGAGCACAAAGCCGGCGGGGGCGGCGCCCTTGGCCGCAAGATCGGACAGGTTCACCCGCAGCGCCTTTCGCGCGATGGTATCGGGGGGATCGGTGGCAAGATAATGCACGCCCTCGACAATGGCGTCCGTGGTGACCACGATGTCGTCGCCGGACGAGGACAGCACGGCCGCATCGTCCACCAGCCCGAACGCACCGGGGTCGGTCGCCAGCGGCTTGAAATAGCGCGCGATGAGGGAGTCTTCGGCGGAGGGATTTTGAGAGTCTGACATCTGCCTTGGCCGCACTCACTGCTGTCATCGCCCGGCTTGACCGGGCGATCCAGCAAACCTTGCCGCACGATATCAATAACCGCTGCCGCGGCGTACTGGATCACCCGCCTTCGCGGGTGATGACGGCGGAATGTGTGTCTACCCCCGCCCGAACTCGTTACCGCGAAACTGGCGGCCGATCTGGTCGAGCACGGCGTTGACCATGCCGGTCTCCTCGCGGTCGACGAAGGCATTGGCGACGTCGACATATTCGGACACGACGACGCGGCCCGGAACGTCCTTGCGATGCTGCAGCTCATAGGCCCCTGCCCGCAAGACTGCGCGCAGGATCGCCTCGATCCGCTTGAGCGGCCAGCCCTTCGAGAGCGCCTCGTCGATCAGCGGATCGAGCTGCTTCTGGTCGCGCACGACGCCGGCGACGACGTCGCGGAAGAACGCAGCTTCCGCCGGCAGGTAAGTATCGCCCTCGACCTCATTGCCCAGCCAGTGGCTTTCGAACTCCGCGAAGATGTCGTTGATGCCCGCACCCGCGATGTCCATCTGATACAGGGCCTGCACGGCTGCGAGCCGCGCCGCACCGCGCCGGTTTGCTTTCTTCTCCGTGAGCCCCGCCGGCTTCCTGGTGTCAGCCATTTTCTTAGGATCAGACATGGCTCAGGCCCGCGCCAGGCGACGTTTGATCCGCAGCATCGCAAGCGCCGCGCGCGCGGCATCGCCGCCCTTGTTGAGCTCGCTGGCGCGCGCCCGCGCCCAGGCCTGGTCCTCATTGTTGACCGTGAGGATGCCGTTGCCGAGCGGCAGCTTGCGCGCCACGGCGAGGTCCATCAGCGCGCGCGAGGATTCCTGCGAGACGATCTCGAAATGAATGGTGTCGCCACGGATCACGCAGCCCAGCGCGATCACCGCGTCATAGGGCTTGCCGCTTGCCGCAGCCGCATCGACCGCAATGGCAACTGCCGCCGGGATCTCCAGCGCGCCGGGAACCGTGATGACGTCATGGGTCAGGCCCGCCGCCTTCAGTTCAGCGACCGCGCCGTCCAGAAGAGCGTCCTGGAGGTCATCATAGAACCGCGCCTCGACGACAAGCGCCCGTGCGCCGGAAATGTCGGTCTGGTCCTTCAGGGGTGCGCGCCGCGCGTCTGCCATCGTCAAATCCGTCTATCTGAGGTCGGGCGGTATGTAGTCGCCACAGGCGCGTAAGCCAAGTTTAAAGACGCTGTCATTCCGGAGCGGCCGACGAGCCGAACCCGGAATCTCGATATTCCGGGTTCAATGCGAGCGCATCGCCCCGGAATGACGGCTCCGGTCATTTCATTTCGGTCAGCCGCGCCGCATAGCGGGCCATCAGGTCGACCTCGATATTGACCTCAGAGCCCGCCTTCCAGCCGCCGATTGTCGTAGCGGTCAGCGTATGCGGGATGATCAGCACCGAAAAGGTCGTATCCTTCACCGTATTCACCGTGAGCGACACGCCATCGAGCGTGATCGAGCCCTTGGTGGCGATGAAGCGCGCCAGCTCCCGCGTCGTCGACAGCTCGAACCGCGCCATGTCGGGCAGGTCCTCGCGGCTGACGATGGTGGCGATGCCATCGGCGTGGCCGGCGACGATGTGGCCGCCGAGCTCGTCACCGATCTTCAGCGCACGCTCGAGATTGAGCTTCGTGCCCAGCTTCCAGTGCTTGGCCGTCGTCAGCGCCAGCGTCTCGGCGGCGGCATCGACGTCAAACCAGGTCTTGCCGTCAGCGACGCCGGAGGCGACCACGGTGAGGCACACGCCGTTGTTGGCGATCGAGGCGCCATCGGCGATGGTGGTCTGATCGTAGTTGCAGGCGATGCGCAGCCGGTGCAGCTGCCCCTGCGCCACAGGCGTGAAGCTGACGATCTCGCCGATATCGGTGACAATGCCGGTGAACATGTTAGGCGCGCTCGTAGATGGTCAGAGTATCCTTGCCGAACGTCTCGCTAGCATGAACCTTGTAGGCCCGCGACTGCGTGATTTTCGACAGGGGCAATGCATCGAGCGCATCGACGCCGCCGGGGCCAACGTCTTCCGCTCCGCGGAACAACCAGATCTCGTCGACGAGGTCGGCTGACACGAAGGATGCCGCAACCCGGCTGCCGCCTTCGACCATCAGGCGCGTGATGCCCTTCTCGGCGAGCGCATGCAGCACGGCCGGTAGGTCGAGCCCGGATGCACCGTTTGGCGGCACGCGCATGATTTGCACACCTGCCGCGCCGAGCCGCGTCGCGGCCGCGGCCTCCGCAAGCTCCGATCCAATCACCCAGAGCGGCGTCTCGCGCGCGGAGCGTACCAAATGGCTCGATGCCGGGATGCGCAGGCTCCGGTCGAGCACCACGCGCACCGGGAAACGCGCCGCCATGCCAGGCAGGCGGCAATTGAGCTGCGGATCGTCGGCCAGCACCGTGCCGATGCCGACCAGGATCGCATCGCTCGAGGCGCGCAGGAGATGCACGCGGTCGCGTACGGCTTCGCCGGTGATCGCCAGCGGCTTGCCGCCGGCAGCGCCAATCTTGCCATCAGGGGAGACCGCGAGCTTCAGGATCACGTGCGGACGCTTGTCTTTGATACGGCGGAAATGGCCGGCATGATCGAACGCAGCCTCCGCCGCGCACAGGCCCACGTCCACTGTGATGCCGGCAGCGCGGAGGCGCGCATGGCCTTGCCCTGCGACGTCCGGATTGGGATCCTCGATCGCCGCCACCACCCGCTTGATGCCGGCAGCGATCACCGCATCGGCGCAAGGCGGCGACTTGCCGAAATGCGAGCACGGTTCGAGCGTGACGTAGAGCGTCGCGCCGCGCGCGGCCTCGCCTGCCCGTCGCAACGCCTCAGGCTCCGCGTGCGGCCGTCCGCCAGCTTGCGTCCAGCCGCGGCCGACGATGACACCGTCCTTGACGATAACAGCGCCGACGGCCGGGTTGGGCCAGGTACGCCCCTGCCCGCGCCGGCCCAGCGCGAGCGCCAGCTGCATGAACCGGCGATCGGCGTCCTTGGATTCCTGGATCCTCCGGGCAAACTGATCCTCCAGGATACGGAAGATCATTTGCGGACCGCGGCGAGCCGCGCTTCCTCCTCGCCGGAGAGCTCGCCGAGCACGTCGGCGAAGTCCTTGGCCTCGCGGAAATTGCGGTAGACGGAGGCGAAACGCACGTAAGCGACGTCGTCGAGCGTGCGCAGATGCTCCATCACGGTCTCGCCGATCACCTCGGAGGAAATCTCGGCTTCGCCCCCGGTCTCGAGCTCGCGCACGATGGTGGAGACCATCTTCTCGACGCGCTCAGGCTCGACCGGCCGCTTGCGCAAGCTGATCGAGACCGAGCGCATCAGCTTGTCGCGGTCGAACGGCACGCGGCGACCGTTGCGCTTGATCACCGTGAGCTCGCGCAGCTGCACGCGCTCGAAAGTCGTGAAACGGAATTCGCAGGCGACGCACACGCGCCGCCTGCGGATGACGGATGAATCCTCGGTCGGACGCGAGTCCTTTACCTGCGTATCGAGACTGTTGCAGTTCGGGCAGCGCATCCGTTGAACCTGGCTCTATTGATAGATCGGGAAGCGATCGGTGAGCGCCTTGACCCGTTCCTTGATCGCGGCCTCGACCAGCGGCGCCTTGCCGTCGTCGGACTGCGCGATCGCGTTGAGGACCTCGGCGATCATGCCGCCGACCTGCTGGAATTCGGCGACGCCGAAGCCACGGGTCGTCGCCGCCGGCGTGCCGAGACGAATACCGGAGGTGACAAACGGCGACTCGGGGTCGAACGGAATGCCGTTCTTGTTGCAGGTGATGGCGGCGCGAACCAGCGCCTTCTCCGAGGCATTGCCCTTTAGGCCCTTCGGTCGCAGGTCAACCAGCATCAGATGGTTGTCGGTGCCGCCCGAGACAATGTCGAAGCCGTGGCTCTTCATCGCCTCGGCCAGCGCCTTGGCGTTCTCGACGACGTTCTTGGCATAGACCTTGAAGTCCGGACGCAGTGCTTCGCCAAAGGCGACCGCCTTCGCCGCGATCACATGCATCAAGGGGCCACCCTGCAGCCCCGGGAAGATCGCCGAGTTGAACTTCTTGGTCAGCGCTTCGTCATTCCACAGCATCAGGCCACCGCGCGGTCCACGCAGCGACTTGTGAGTCGTGGTCGTGGTGACGTGGGCATGCGGCACCGGCGAGGCATGCACGCCGCCGGCAACGAGGCCCGCAAAGTGCGCCATATCGACCAGCAGGTAGGCGCCGACGCTGTCCGCGATCTCGCGGAAACGCTTGAAATCCCAGGCGCGCGAATAGGCCGAGCCGCCGGCGACGATCAGCTTCGGCTTGACCTCTTCGGCCTGCTTCTGGACCGCGTCCATGTCGATGATCTGGTCGTCGCGGCGCACGGTGTAGTGCGCGGCCTTGAACCACTTGCCGCTCATGTTGACGGGCGAGCCGTGGGTGAGATGGCCGCCGGCTGCGAGGTCGAGGCCCATGAAGGTGTCGCCCGGCTGGAGCAGCGCCAGGAATACGGCCTGGTTCATCTGGCTGCCGGAGTTCGGCTGAACGTTGGCGAATTTGGCGCCGAACAGCTTCTTGGCGCGATCGATCGCGAGGTTCTCGGCGACGTCGACCCACTCGCAACCGCCGTAGTAGCGCGCGCCCGGATAACCCTCCGCGTATTTGTTGGTCATCACCGAACCCTGCGCTTCCAGCACGGCCCGGCTGACGATGTTCTCGGAGGCGATCAGCTCGACTTCATGGCGCTGCCGGCCGAGCTCGCCCTTGATGGCGGCGGCGATTTCCGGGTCAGCCTGCTCGAGCGAGGCGGTGAAAAACGAATCGGGGGCAGAGGCTGTTTTGGCGAAGGTCATCTTGCGAATATCTCCACCGCCGCGGCCTTTTTGGCGGGCTGCGGGCGGGTCTGGTGTGGCGGTTGGAAGCACGCGCCATCTACCACATCGCCCGTCCCCGGCCAAGCATTTGCGGGTCGGGCGCGGGAATTATGCAAGATATGGTGGGATCGCAGGCAATTGCAGCCCCTCAAGCCTACGGGACCGCCCGCCGAATTTGCCGACCGGTACTTAATGATCCGCCCGGCGGCAATCCGGGGAATTAAATTGCCCAGGCCCCGCAGAGCTTGCCAACTCCGTCGGCAAGCGAGGGCGCTTTGGTTACAGCCCGGTAAACCCGGCCTTTACCGGGTCCACGCTGCCATCGAGCTGACGCAGATAGGTCAGGCCGCAGACGGTCAACCTGTGGGCGTCTTTCTCGCCGGCTTCCATCAAGGTGTTGAGGTAATTGGTCACCTTCGCCCGCGCCTCTGCGCTCGCCGCGGACGTGCGGTTGGCGAGCAGGTCATAGGTCTGCATGATGCGGTCAATGGCGGCTTCCATGGCACCCTCTGGTTCTCTGGGATTTTGGGAGTGGTGATCAGGCAGCTCGGACACCGGACTGCGCCTCGAACCTGACAATGGCCTTGTTGGCCAGCCTGATCTTGTTGAATTCGCCGTGCTGTAGCAGCTTGACGATGATCTCGAGCAGGCGCTCATTGGTCACGAGCGTGTCGGGGATCGCGCCCGAGCGGCGGAGGTAATTTGCGGCGATCGCATAGGAATCGCTGACAAGTTCGACGTTCATCGCCTGCAACCCGCGTTCGACCAGCATCGCATCCTCCGATCCGGAGAGGTAACCGCGACGCAGGGAACTGGTTCCGCCGATCAGGCAGATTTTCGTACGTGCAAAATGACGTCAAAAACGCACCGGTCCGGGCAAAGCCGGGCCGGCGCGCTTGGGGAAGTCAGGCACGTCAGGGACAGGCTTGCCGGTCTTGTTACGGGCCGGCTTGGCCAAATCCCTCGGAAAACTCAGAGGCGATACAGGATCTGGTCGGTCCAGAACCGCTCGAGGCGGTGCAGCGACTTGTTGAGGGTCGAGAACTCCTCGCCCGAGATGCCACCGACCTGCTCCACCGTCTTGACGTGCTTCTGGTAGAGGCTGTCGACGATGCGGCGGACTTCCTGGCCCTGCGGGGTCAGGCGGATGCGCACCGAGCGGCGGTCAACGCGCGAGCGCTGATGATCGAGGAAGCCGAGCTCGACGAGCTTCTTCAGATTGTAGGAGACGTTGGAGCCGAGATAGTAACCGCGCGTGCGCAGCTCGCCCGCGGTCAGCTCCTTGTCGCCGATGTTATAGAGCAGGAGCGCCTGCACGGAATTGATGTCGGCGCGGCCACGACGATCGAACTCGTCCTTGATCACGTCGAGGAGACGACGATGCAGCCGCTCCACAAGAGTCAATGCTTCCAGATAGAGCGACTGCACCGAACCCTGCGGGCCCGAAACGCGCTCTGCGGTATCTGCCGCAGTTGCGACGGCTTTCATCATGACACTTCCCCTGTTGTCGTTTTTATCGACACTTATTCGACGCAACTTGTGTTCCGTCTGATAGGTCCAACTTAAGGGGGCGGTTTGAAGATCGGCTTAAACAAGACAATAAAGAGATCATGAATTTAAGAGAGTGAATTGCGTATTAAGCCTGTGCCACAAGGACTTTTCGCAACCCTCTGTTGACCGTTGCAAGGTCCTGTTCACCCTCCGTCCGCACCTTCTGTCACATTCCAGAACAGCCCCGGCCCGTTTCGAAACGCGCGCGTAAGAGCTGTGGCTGGAATCGCCAGGTCAATGAAAAGTTACCTCAAATTTTGCGAAACCAGCGGTCAACCAAGCGCAACATTCTGGTGTCCCGGACAAACCCAGTGAAGCGGAGCGCAGAGCCGAGACCCGAAAAGCCGCGAAGGGATAGAAGGGATAGACGAACAGAATGGGCTCCGGCTCTGCAACGCATCACGCCGCACTGGACGATGCTTCGCATTGCCAGGGGCGCGCCGCATTGCGTCCGGGGCACGCGAGTTGCCGCTACGGCGGCCGTTCGCGTGCGGCCATCCAGGCGAGCGCGAGATAGGCCGCGAGCATGATGGCTTCGATCGCGACGACGATCAGGCTGCCGCCATAGATGCCCGGAAACATCAGTTCGATCACCGCCATCGAGACAACGGTCGTGAGCCACACCACCGCGCCCCAGGGCGTCGCCAGCCACAGGCCGACGGCAGCGACGAGTTCGATCACCGCGAAGTAGATGGTCGAGGCCTGCCAGGCCATCGACTGGTTCTCGAAAGCCTCGTCCTCGCCGCCGACGAAGCCGGTCACCTGCGCCCAGTGATAAAGGCCCTTGAGGATCGACAGCAGCGCCATCACCCGCAGGAACAGCACGAGGCGCCGCGTCCAGACATTGTCGTCGGACTCGGGCCGCTCCGACGAGATCGCAGCCACCGACAGCGCGTTGTCTCGGGCGCTGTCTCTGAGGACGTCCCTGGCATTGGCGCTATCGCGGGCCGCATCGCGGGTGGAGGTATCGGACATGCCCCCTTCTGGCTGTTTCGCCCCCCAAAATCAATCGGCTGCCATCACCTTGCGGGAGGTCAAGCCGCGGTGACGGGAACCATGCGAACTGGTATAAGAATAATTCGAGCCTGGAGAAGAGTGATGGCGATCAAATACGGACGTCCGATTGAGCTGCGCGAGGTTTCGCGCCGGGATGGCACGGCAGCCTCCCCTGCCCTCGATCTGACCATCCGTCCGCGCCGCAACCGCAAGGCCGAATGGGCCCGGCGCATGGTGCGCGAGAACGTGCTCACCACCGACGATCTGATCTGGCCGCTGTTCCTGATCGACGGCAACAACAAGCGTGAGCCGATCGCTTCGATGCCCGGCGTCGAGCGTCTCAGCGTCGACCAGGCCGTGCGCGAGTCCGAGCGCGCGATGAGGCTCACCATTCCCTGTATCGCGCTGTTTCCCTACACGGACCCTTCCTTGCGAGACGAGGAAGGCTCGGAAGCGACCAACCCGAACAATCTGGTCTGCCAGGCGGTGCGCGCAATCAAGAAGGAGTTTCCCGAGATCGGCGTCCTCTGCGACGTCGCGCTCGATCCCTTCACCAGCCACGGCCATGACGGCCTGATCGCCGACGGCGCGATCCTGAACGACGAGACGGTCGCCGTGCTGGTGCGTCAGGCACTGGTGCAGGCCGAAGCCGGCTGCGACATCATCGCGCCGTCCGACATGATGGACGGCCGCGTCGCCGCGATCCGCGAGGGACTGGATCACGCGCGTTTCATAGACGTGCAGATCATGGCCTATGCGGCCAAATATGCCTCGGCCTTCTACGGCCCGTTCCGCGACGCCATCGGCTCGGCCAAAACGCTCACCGGCGACAAGCGCACCTATCAGATGGACAGCGCCAACACCGACGAAGCGCTGCGCGAGGTCGAGCTCGACATCTCCGAAGGCGCCGACATGGTGATGGTGAAGCCCGGCATGCCCTATCTCGACGTGGTCCGTCGCGTGAAGGACACGTTTGCGATGCCGACCTTCGCCTACCAGGTCTCCGGCGAATACGCGATGATCGCCGCCGCCGCCAACAACGGCTGGCTCGACGGCGACCGCGCCATGATGGAAAGCCTGCTCGCCTTCAAGCGCGCCGGCGCCGACGGCGTGCTCAGCTATTTCGCGCCGAAGGTGGCGGAGAAGCTGCGCGCGGAGGGGTAAGTTCGCGCTGCATCCTCAATGTCGTTCTGGCGAAAGCCGGCAACCACCCCCCGCCCCCGAATCGCCGGAATATTTCGGCTTGTTAATCCTGCTGCGCCCTTGGCAGGGGAAGAGCCTGTTCCCATGTCCTGCCACGGGAGTTTTCCCGGCGGAGGACGGAACGATGTCTTATTCGGACCAAGGCAATGCCTGGCGCAATGACGGCGGCGCCCAGCCGCACGCCTATGATCCCTATCTGCATCCGGAGCTGTTCCGCGGCGTCGCAACCCGTCGCGCGTTCGCATTCCTGATCGACATGGTCGTGATCTCCGTGCCCGTCATCCTGGGCTACATCTTTATTGCGGTGTTTGGCGTGGTGACGCTCGGCATCGGCTGGGCGCTGTTCTGGCTTGCCTGGCCGGCCTCCGTGATCTGGGCCATCGTCTATTACGGCGCCTGCATCGGCGGGCCCTCGTCGGCGACGATCGGGATGCGGATCATGGATCTGGAGCTGCGCACCTGGTACGGCGCGCCCGGCTACTTCGTCCTCGGCGCCACCCATGCAGTGCTGTTCTGGGTGACGGTGTCGTTCCTGTCGCCCTTCGTGGTGCTGGTCGGGCTGTTCAACGGCCGCCGGCGCCTGCTGCACGATTTCGTGCTGGGAACGGTCGTGATCAACAATTCCGTACGCGCGCCCGTCCCTCAGTCAGCCAGAACCTGGTGAGCAAGATCCTACTAACCCGGATCCGCTAGACTGGCTGATCTGAGCAGCCGAGCGGACCGATTGACCGGGAGCTTTCGTAGCGCGATGCTGATACCCCCTTCGGAGGCCCACGACGTCCCTTGACCCAGCACTCGCGCGACACCCCCCAATTTTACCTCACGGCGCCCTCCCCGTGCCCGTATCTGCCGGGCCGGCATGAGCGCAAGGTGTTCACGCACCTCGTGGGTGAACGCGCCGGCGACCTCAACGACCTCCTGACCCATGGCGGCTTCCGCCGTAGCCAGTCGATCGCCTACCGTCCCGCCTGCGACCAGTGCCGGTCCTGCGTCTCGGTCCGGGTCGTCGCCAACGAGTTCCGCCCCTCGCGCAACTTCCGCAAGGTGATGGCGCGCAACGCCGACATTATCGGCGAGCAGCGCAGCGCGGTGCCGACGTCGGAGCAATATTCGGTGTTCCGCGCCTATCTCGACGCGCGCCACCGTCATGGCGGCATGGCCGACATGACGGTGCTCGACTACGCCATGATGGTCGAGGACAGCCATGTCGAGACCCGCATCATCGAGTACCGCAAGCGCGGGCCCGATAGCGGCCTCACCGGCCGCGGCGACGAACTGATCGCGGTGGCGCTGACCGACGTCCTCAGCGATGGTCTGTCGATGGTCTATTCGTTCTTCGAGCCGAGCCAGGTCTCCCGCTCCATGGGCACCTTCATGATCCTCGACCACATCGCGCGCGCCCGCCGGCAAGGCCTGCCTTACGTCTATCTCGGCTATTGGATCGAGGGCTCGAAGAAGATGGACTACAAGGCCCGCTTCCTGCCGCAGCAGCGCCTCGCGCCCTCAGGCTGGCTGCGCATCGACGCGCAGGGCGATGCGACGTCCGAGCCGCAGGATTGATCTAATGAACGAAGGCCCGCGCGAGAGCCGCTCGACCGAAATGAAGCCGGTAGACATTCGCCAAGACGAGCGAGCTATGTCGCTGAAGCAGTTGCGCGCTTTCCGTGATCGCCTTCCACCCGACTTCAAGTTCGACAGGGACGAGGCGAACGCCCGTTAGCGCGCCCTCACCCGAACAGCATATCCGCCAGCAGCTTCAGATTCAGCACCACGATCACGCCGGCGACGATCCACGCGACCGCGGCAACCGACATGGGTATCGCGAACTGGCCCATCTTGCGCCGGTCGGAGACGAAACGGACCAGCGGGATGACGGCAAACGGAAGCTGCATCGACAGCACGACCTGGCTGAACACCAAAAGATCCGCGGTGCCGCGCTCGCCATAGATCGCCGTGACCACGATCACCGGAACGATGGCGATGCCGCGCGTGAGCAGGCGGCGCGCCCAGCTCGGCAACCGCAAATCGAGAAAACCTTCCATCACGATCTGGCCGGCCAGCGTCGCGGTGACGGTTGAATTGAGACCCGAAGCAAGCAGCGCGACTGCGAACAGTGTCGAGGCGATGCCCAGACCAAGCAGCGGTGACAACAACTCGAACGCCTGGCTGATCTCGGCAACGTCGGAATGGCCGCTCGTGTGGAAGGTCGCGGCCGCCACGACGAGGATCGCGGCGTTGACGAACAGCGCCAGCATCAACGCTACGGTCGAGTCCGTCGTCGCCCATTTGATCGCTTCGCGACGCCCCTCGTCGTTGCGCGCATAGGCGCGCGTCTGCACGATCGAGGAGTGCAGGTAGAGATTATGCGGCATCACGGTCGCGCCGATGATCCCGATCGCGATGTAGAGCATCTCGGGGTTGGTGATGATCGCGCTCTTCGGCATGAACCCGCGCAGGACGTCCGCGACCGGGGGCGCCGCGGCCACGATCTGGACCGCAAAGCAGACCGCGATCACCGCAAGCAGCGCCATGACGAAGGCTTCGAGGAAGCGGAAGCCGCGGTTCATCAGGACGAGCAGCAGGAACACATCAAGGGCTGCGATCAGCGCGCCGCCGACCAGGGGTATGCCGAACAGAAGTTTCAGCGCGATCGCGGTGCCGATGACCTCGGCAAGATCGCAGGCGATGATCGCCGCCTCGCAAGCCAGCCAGAGCATGACGTTCACGGCCGGGGAATAGGTGGCTCGGCAGGCCTGCGCCAGGTCGCGGTCGGTGACGATGCCGAGCCTCGCCGCCAGCGATTGCAGCAGGATCGCCATCAGATTTGAGAGCAGGATGACCGAGAGCAGCGTGTAGCCAAACCTCGATCCACCGGCGAGGTCGGTCGCCCAGTTGCCGGGGTCCATGTAGCCGACCGAGACCATGTAGCCCGGGCCGACAAAAGCCAGCAGCCGCCGCCACCAAGCCCCGGCCGCGGGGACGGTGACGGATGCATTCACTTCGGCGAGGCTTTTGGTGGTCGGCGCATCCACGCGCCAGCCGGCAGCGTCTTCCGTCAGGTCCTGGCTCGGATCGGGCGATCGGGCATCCATGGGGGGACAATACCGAAGTCAGGCTTTATTGCAACTCATTTGCAACTGCATCTAGCCACATCCGTTCCCGAGATCGGCCAATTTTGCCCGTTCCTGTCGGAAAGCGGGTGGGTTTGGCCGTGCCGGGGCGCGAAGAGTGACGGCCATCCGATTTTGCATTTTGCAGGAAATGCGCCATGTCAAATCCGCCACGCCTCCCCGACACCTTCAATCGACTGGCCTGGTCAAACCTGGCGGCGCAGTCCGCCGAGCAGATCGCGCTGGCCGCGGCGCCCATCGTTGCGGTGCTGACGCTGGGCGTGGCGGAAGGCCGGACCGGTCTGCTTCAGACCGCCCTCACGATGCCCTTCGTGCTGTTCGCCATTCCGGCCGGGCTGCTCGCCGACCGCATCTCCCGCCGCTCGCTGATGGCAGGCGCGGAGGCGCTACGGACGGTGGCGCTTGCTGCGATTGTGCTCCTGCTCGCGCTCGGCGCGCTCAACCTGCCGCTGCTGGCGCTGCTCGGCTTTGCCGCAGTCTGCGGCACCGTCGTCTACAGTGTTGCTGCGCCGGCCCTGGTGCCCTCGCTGGTGAGCCCAGAATTGCTGCCTGCGGCGAACGCCCGCATCGAGCTTGCCCGCACCGTCGCCTTCGCGAGCGGCCCCGCGCTTGGCGGCGCGCTGGTGGGCTGGTGGGGCGCGAGCCCGGCCTTCGGCTTCGCCGCAGCGCTCTCGGCGCTCGCCGTGGTGCTCCTCTCCGGCCTTTACGAGCCGGCGCGCGCGCCGGTCCCGCGCCGCCATCCGTTCCAGGACATCCGTGAAGGTGCAGGCTTCGTCTTCCACCACGCGCTGCTGCGGCCCGTGTTCATCACCCAGTTCATCTTCAACACCGGCTGGTTCCTGCAGATCGCGGTATTCGTGCCCTACGCGGTACGCCATCTTGGCCTGACCGCTGCCGGCGTCGGCATTGTGCTGACGATGTACGGCATCGGCATGGTGATCGGCGCACTGTTTGCCACGCGCGTGATGAAGCGCATCGCATTTGGCACCGTTGTCGGGCTCGGCCCTGTCACCGGTTTCGTCGCTGCCGTGGTGATGGCGCTGACGGTGCTGGTGCCCTCGCCGTGGCTCGCGGGCCTCAGCTTCTTTCTGCTCGGCGTCGGACCGATCCTGTGGGTGATCTCGACCACGACCTTGCGGCAGTCGGTGACGCCACCGCGTTTGCTCGGCCGCGTCTCCGCGATCAACATCATGAGCTATGGCGCCCGTCCGCTCGGCTCGGCGCTGGGCGCGATCGTCGGTGGGTTCTGGAGCGCAGAAGCCTGCCTCTATCTTGCGGCGGCCGTATTCGGCGTGCAGGCGCTGGCGATCTGGCTCTCACCCGCGGTCGCGCTGGATCGGCAGCCGGCCATGGTGGGGGACGAGGTGGCGGTACGGTGCTAGTTCGCCAGATAGCGTTCGTAGCTGCCGGTAACGGGCTCGCTCGAATCGACCTCGGGATCGAGCGTGTAGAGATCCTGCGCGCGGCCGATGCCACGGAGCGCGTAGCGGCCGGTGGAGACGAGATAGCGGCGACCGGCGGCATCGAGGCCCTTGTAGAATTCCGCTGAGGCCAGCAGCTCGCGATCGACCGAGCGGCTCATCGAGGCGATGCGACTGACCTCGTTCACGGTCGGCCCGACCACCGTGAAATCGAGCCGGTCCTCGCTGCCGATATTGCCGTAAAAGACCTCGCCGACATGCAGGCCGATATAGGCCGACGTGATCGGGCGGCCCTCCGCCGCTCGGCGTGCATTCAGCGCCGCGACATTCTTGCGGAACAGGTGCTCGGCCCGCAGCGCCGCCCGCCGCGCATCGGCCATGTCCTCACCCCAGAACATCCCGAGCACCCCGTCGCCGATCAGCTTCAGCACGTCGCCGCCGGCATCGTGGATCGCATCGATCACGGCCTGGGCATAGTCGTTCAGGAACGGGATGATCTCGTCGGGGCCGATGCTCTCGCTGATCCCGGTCGAGCCGCGCAGATCCGAATACCAGAGCACGGCGTTGATACGCTCGGTGACGCCGCGCGAAATGCGCCCGCGCAGCACCTGCTCTGACGCATCGCGCCCGAGATAGACCCGTCCCAGCGTCCGAACGATGTCGACCTGCTGCGCCGATTTGATCGCAAGCCCCAGCACAGGCACGAGATCGCGCAGCGCGGCGAGCTCGGCTTCCGCAAAGCCGTCGTCACGGCGCGTCGTCCAGTAGGAGTAGAGGCAGTCCATCTGCCCGAGCGCGCCGGTCTCGCCGAAGCGGTGCACGAACGCCAGGAAATGGCGGTGACCGTCTTCGGCGAGATCGCCGATCTGCGAGAAATCCAGCGAGGGCGCATCGGCAAGGTCGAGCACCATCTCGTCCTGCCCATGCTCGAGCAGATGATAGAACACCGAGCGGCGCCAATTCTTGGCGGCGTCGCCCTCCGCCGTCGAGCCGTATTCGAGAACGTCGCTCTCGTTGGTCGGCGTATCGCTCCAGCGGAAGGCACGGCCCTCGTAGATCGGATGCAGCGTGTCGATGACGACGAGCCCGCGCGAGAGTTCCAGCCCCTGGGCGCGGCAGCGCTCGCAGAATCCACGGAGCAGTTCGGGTTCGGGAAGGCCGGTGAGCCCCTGGCCGGCCAGCCAGTTCATCAGCGCGAGGCGGGAGGTTGTTTGCATGCGCTATTATGGCGTGCATTCATGACGAGCGGAAGGCCGCAGACCAGGCGAACCAGGCTGTCGTCCGCAAGCAGATCGAACATGTCCCGGACGCTGTTGACGTGCCGGCAATGCCGGCTGCAAATGGAACCGATGACACTGCCGACCAGAAACATTGGGACATGAGCCGGCGCCAGCTTCCAATCATCCTGGCGCTGGGCACGACGCAGACGCTGGCCTGGGCCTCCAGCTACTATCTGCCGGCCCTGCTCGCCGATCCCATGGCGCACGACCTCGGCATCTCCACGAACTGGATCTTTGGCGCGTTCTCCGCCTCGCTGGTGATCTCGGCGCTGCTGGGACCGCGCATCGGCCGGCAGATCGATCTTTTCGGCGGCCGGCAGGTGCTGTCGGTCTCGAACCTCACCATTGCCGCCGGCCTCGTGCTGCTTGGATTCTCGCAATCCGTTCCGGTGATGGCGTTCGCCTGGTTCGTGCTCGGCATCGGCATGGCGATGGGGCTCTATGACGCCGCCTTCGCCGCGCTCGGCCGCATCTACGGCACGGAAGCGCGCAGGCCCATCACGGGCATCACGCTGATGGCGGGCTTCGCCTCGACCGTTGGCTGGCCTCTCACCGCCTGGGGGCTCGCCCATATCGGCTGGCGCGACACATGTTTCGCTTGGGCCGCCGCCAACATGCTGATCGGCCTGCCCCTCAATTTCTTCGTGCTGCCGGCGATCAAGGGCGCCAAGCAGGCGGCGGCGACGGCGGAGAAGCCGCACGTCCCGCTCGACCGCACCATGATCCTGCTGGCCTTCGTCTTTGCCGCGGTCTGGACCGTCACCGGTGCCATGGCCGTGCATTTCCCGCGCATCCTCGAGGCCACGGGCGCGAGCCATATCGAGGCGATCGCAGCCGGCGCGCTGATCGGCCCGGCGCAGGTGGCCGCGCGCATTCTCGAAGCCAGCGTCCTTTCCCGCTTCCACCCGCTGTGGTCGACCCGGCTCGCCTGCCTGACCCACCCGATTGGAGCAGCCGTCGTCGCGGTTCTCGGCGCACCGGCCGCGACCGCCTTTGCGCTGCTGCACGGCTCCGGCAACGGCATCTTGACGATCGCCCGCGGAACGCTGCCGCTGTCGGTCTTCGGCCCAAAGGATTTCGGCTATCGCCTCGGCATCATCGGCGCGCCGGCGCGGATGGCGCAGGCGATATCGCCGCTGGCCTTTGGGCTGCTGATCGACCTGATGGGCGCCAAGGTGTTGATGGTCTCGTCTGCGCTGAGCCTCTCGGCGCTCGCTGCGCTGTCCCTGATCCGCGCCGAAAAGCGGCCGGATTGACCGTGCCGCCGCTTTCGCGCACAAGCGCAGCATGACCGAAAACAGCCCCCCGCCCCGCACACTCAAAGGCCTTTTGCGCTGGGCGATGACGCCGCCACAGGCCTGGGGCGTCTATCTCCTCGCCGTCCTCCTGGTGTGGCTGGTCTCGTTCTATGCCGGCTCGCTCAAGCCGAAGAAGACGCCGGAGGCGAGCCCGCCGCCCGTCACGGCGCCGAAAGGCTAAGCCAACCTCACTCGTAAAACTCCGGCGACATCTTCTGGCTGTCGCGTTGCGCCTTGTCGTGGTTGATCCAGAGCTGCCCCTTCTCCTTGTCGAGCGTGTCGGCGATCTTCTGCATCGAGGCCGTGGTCTGATCCTTGTTGGTGTTCATGGTTGGCACGCGGTGGTTGTCCCAATTGTCCTTGAAGTGCACCGCATCGCCTGACAGCACCACCGCGCCGGTCTTCGGCAGTCGCACCAGCAGCGATTGGTGTCCCGGCGTGTGGCCGGGCGTCGAGAGGATGGTGATGCTGCCGTCGCCGAACACGTCCTTGTCGCCCGCGAGCAGCTCGACCGGATGCGAGGGCTTGAAGCGCGGCTCGTTGTTGGCACCCGGCCAGTCATATTCGACCTTCTGCACGTAGAGTCTCGCCTGCGGGAACATCTCGACATTGCCGGTGTGATCGGGATGCGAATGCGAGACGCCCATCGCGTTGATGTCGGCCGGCTTGACGCCGATCTGCTCGAGCTGCGATGCGAGCGTCTTCGGCCGTTTCCAGGTGGTAGCCTTGGGATCGGCCGGCACGAGCCCGTTCGGCATCTCCGCGACGGCGTCGGAAATGCCGGTGTCCCACAGGAACCAGCCCTGGCTGTGCTTGACGAGATAGCAGGTGTCGGCAAACTCCATCGACTTGCCCTCGTTCACCCCGGGTGACCAGCGCCCGATGTCGCCGGCAACGCCGTCCCCGCAATTCATGATGTAGAGTCGTTCGACACCTACCTTCTGCGCGAGCGCAGCCTGGGCGGGCAGCGCGAATGCAGCGATGGCCAGAGCGAGCGTGATCTTGCGTGTCATTCTTGGTCCCTCCTGGCAGCGTCCTTTTGCTGCGACCGAGGATCAACCCCGCTTGCACCGCAGAATTCCGCGTCCGCCGCCGATAGGCTCTGGCAGCAATTCTTTCTAATGCCCAACACCGATGATTGACAGCGCGGCGCGGTTTCGCTGTAATTGGCGCCATGGGGATTTGAGCGATCTCCCCACGAGGCGACATGCCCAAGTATCGCGTCCCGTTCGTTCCTACGAGGACGCATCAACATGACGACTTTCACGAACATTTCATCCGACAAATTGGCGCGCCTGATCGGCACGGCCAATGCCCCTGCCCTCATCGATGTCCGCACCGAGGAGGATTTTGCCACCGACCAGCGGCTGATTCCCGGCTCGATCAGGCTCAGCCACGAAACGGTTGCGGAATGGGGCGGCGAATTTGCCGGCCGCTCCGCCATTGTCTCTTGCCTGCGCGGCGCCAAGCTCGCACAGGGCACGGCGGCGTGGCTCCGCCAGTTCGGCGTTGAAGCCGAAACGCTGGAAGGCGGCTTCGAGGGCTGGAAAGCAGCAAAACTGCCGCTGCTCGACGCCCGCAAGCTGCCGCCGCGCGATGCCAAGGGGCGCACCGTCTGGGTGACGCGGGCGCGGCCCAAGGTCGACCGCATCGCCTGTCCGTGGCTGATCCGACGCTTCGTCGATCCCGCCGCGGTGTTCTTGTTTGTCGCGCCATCCGAAGTGGTCGCCGTCGGCGAGCGCTTCAAGGCCGCGCCCTTCGACATCGAGAACGTGTTCTGGAGTCACCGCGGCGAGCTCTGCACCTTCGACGTCATGATCGAGGAGTTCGGCCTTGCGACGCCGGCGCTGCTGCGGCTGGCCACGCTGGTCCGCGGCGCAGACACCGCGCGGCCGGACCTCGCGCCCGAGGCGCCCGGCCTGCTCGCCGCCTCGCTCGGATTGTCCCGCATGTACGACGACGACCTCGCACAGCTCGAGGCCGGCATGCTGCTCTACGACGCCTTCTACCGCTGGTGTCGCGACGCAACGGGCGAGACCCACAACTGGCCGACCAACAAGGTGAAGGCGTAATGGACATCCGCGCCAATCAAGCGGGAGCTGATGCCGGTCATGGCATCAGCTTCCGCGAAGCTTTCCATGTCTGGCTCCGTGTCGCCTGCCTCAGCTTCGGCGGGCCTGCGGGCCAGATCGCGGTGATGCACCGCATCCTGGTCGAGGAGAAGAACTGGATCTCCGAGGGCCGCTTCCTGCATGCGTTGAACTACTGCATGCTGCTGCCGGGTCCGGAGGCACAACAGCTCGCAACCTATGTCGGCTGGCTGATGCATCGCACCGCCGGCGGGCTGATGGCGGGCGGGCTGTTCATCCTGCCCGGCATCATCGCCATCATGGGCCTGAGCTACGTTTACGCAGCGTTCGGCAATGTCAGCTTCGTCGAGGCGCTGTTCTTCGGCCTGAAGGCCGCCGTGCTCGCCATCGTCATCGAGGCCGTGGTCCGCGTCGGCAAGCGCGCGCTGAAGAACCGCATCATGATCGCGCTCGCGGCCATCGCCTTCGTCGCGATCTTCTTCTTCGCGGTCCCCTTCCCTGTTATCATCATTGCTGCCGGCGCGATCGGATATATCGGCGCGAAGCAAGGCCGCCCGGAATTTGCGCCGGCCGCTCACGGCCACGGCGGTGGCAGCGCCGCGATCGACAGTATGCTCGGCGAAGCTGTCCCCGAGCACGTTCGTCCCAACACGCCGCGCGCAATCCGCACCGCCGCGCTGTGGCTTGCGCTCTGGCTGATCCCGGTGGCCGCGCTGCTGTTGATCCTCGGACAGGCGAGCGTGTTCAGCCAGATCGCGCTGTTCTTCAGCAAGATGGCGCTGGTCACCTTCGGCGGCGCCTATGCGGTGCTGGCCTACGTCGCCCAGCAGGCGGTCGAGCATTATCACTGGCTGAAGCCGCACGAGATGCTCGACGGCCTCGGCATGGCCGAGACCACGCCGGGCCCGCTGATCATGGTGCTTCAGTTCGTGGGCTTCATGGCGGCGTATCGTGATGCGAGCGGTCTGTCGCCGATGCTGGCGGCAACGCTCGGCGGATTGCTCGCGACCTGGGTCACGTTCACGCCCTGCTTCCTCTGGATCTTCGTCGGCGCCCCCTATATCGAGCGGCTGCGCGGCAACAAGGGCCTTGCCGGCGCGCTCGGCGCAATCACCGCCGCCGTCGTCGGCGTGATCCTCAACCTCTCGATCTGGTTCGCCCTGCACACCCTGTTCCGCGAGACCGTGCCGGTGCACGCGGTCCCGCTGGATTTCGATATGCCTGTCCTGAACAGCGTCGACATTCCCGCGCTCGTGCTGTCGATCGCAGCGGCAACCGCGATCTTCCGCTTCAAGCTCGGCATGCTGACCGTGCTTGGGGGCAGCTGCGCCGCCGGCCTGGCGCTGCGGATGGCGGGGGTGATCTGAGGCGCGCTCTCATCAAGCGATTGGCCGCGAACGGGTCCGCTCGACTCTCAACAGCGGCAGAAGCGGACATTGCGCATGCTACCTCACCATCGCGTCGAAAATCAGCGGCGCCAACTCCGTCTCGATCCGCCCGCGCTGCAATGGTGACTGCATCATGCAGAGCGCGAACAGATCGTCGCTAGGGTCAACAAAGAAAAAGGTGCCGGCCACGCCATCCCATCCATAGACGCCCGGCGGCCACGGCCTCTTCGGCTGCGGCGATGTGAGCACGGCAACACCCAATCCAAATCCGGCGTGGACTGCCAGAAAATAGATATCGGAGGGTGCGATTCCGCTCCCGGGGCCGATTTGGTCCGACGTCATCAGGGCCATTGTCTCCGGCTTCAGATAGCGACGTCCGTCAAGCGTGCCGCCATTCAGGAGCATCTGCAAAAACCGCGCGTAGTCGCCGATCGTCCCTACCATCCCGGCGCCACCGGATTCCCAGCGCCGATGCACCATCGGGTCCCTGATTCCGGCGATGGGCGGGTCTATCAGATCATCCGGCAGGAACTGGGCAACCAGCGGGCGCTTCGTCTCGTCCGCGACGAAGAACGCGGTATGGCTCATGCCAAGGGGATCCAGCAGGCGTTCCTTCTCGAACTGAAACAGCGATTGTCCCGAAACCACCTCGATCACCCTCCCGAGCACATCGACGGAATGGCTATAGGTCCACGTCGTGCCCGGCTGCTCGGCGAGTGGCAGGTTCGCCAGGCGCGCAGCGAACTCGGCATTGTCAAAATCGCCGCTGTAAAGGTCGGCCTGCCGATAGAGTTTTTGCACGGGGCCGTCGCCGTAAAACCCGTAGGTAATACCGGAAGTCTGTCGCATCAGATCGCGTATGGTGATCGGGTGCTTGAGCGGTTCCAGCGTAAACACTGGCTTTCCAGTCGCGTCGGGCTTTTCCACGCCGACCTTTACGTCGGCAAAGGCCGGAATGTATTTGGAGAGGGGGTCATCGAGCGACATCTTCCCCTCGTCCACCAGCATCAGCGCGGCAACCGATGTGATCGGCTTCGACATCGAATAGAACCGAAAGATGGTGTCATCCGTCATCGGCACTTTGGTTGCGACGTCGCGCAGGCCGAATCTTTCATAATAGGCTGGCTTTCCGTGCTGCTGGATCAACAGGATCGCACCGGGAATCTTACCGATCGCGACCTCATGTCGTAGATAATCACCGATCTGCTGAAGGCCCGGTTGCGAAAAGCTTCGCGCGGCCGGCGTATCTCCAAACGTGGCGTTCAAACTTGCAGCAACGAGCGCGGCGACGAGAACCACCCACCTTGCCGCCGCCTTGATTTGTTGGCCGGCTCGCGTCAGACCTTCGAAACAGCGCGGGCTACCGCGTGACGAGGATGTGCTATCCATGTGAGCCTCGCTACAACGAGTTCGTTTCGCCCCGATAGGCAGCCCTTCAGCTCTGGACCAACTGACTGGCCTCGATCGCTAGTTCACTTCGGCATCGGCGAGCCGTGGTGCTGAGCGATCAGCCATTGGCCATCGACTTTCACCAATGCGAGCGTCAAACGATACGGGATCGTGGTGCCGTCCTTGAGCGTGAAAGTCGCAAAGCCGGAGCTGAGGAGGACGTTAGATCCCACCGCGACAGCTTGTTGGTCGCCCATCTTTACCTGGATGCCTGGCGGCAGCTTGCTGAAGTAGGCACGCACGCCGTCCGAGCCGGAGAAAAGCTGGGCAGTCGATCCAAAAAGCGTCGCATCCTTGGTATAGAGAGCGACGAACTTGTCGGCATCGCCCGAATTGTAGACCTGCTCCCACTGCGCTCTCGCCCCTGCAGCGTCTTCGTTCGGTCCGGCCTTCGCGAGTTGCGGCGACGACAAACCAATGACAATCAGTAAAGTAGCCAACAGCCTTTGCATAACGCTTCCCCATAATTCGGTGTGGTTGCAGGCTGCACGAGCCTGCACCGGAAATTCGGTCCAATTCATCGGAGCACGTTCACCACCGGCAGGCTACAGCCATCGTCCGAGCTGGGTCAAACCCGATTGCCCGTCGGGCGAAACAGGCGCACTGCCGCGGCGCTCGGCCTTCCCTGCGCCCTCGTCTCTGCAGAAGCGCCAGCGAAAGACAAAACTCGGGCGAAAGACGCCGCGAGAGCGCGAACGCTCGCGCGCTGTTTGAAACGTGTCATGGAGCGCCGCTGGTCTTGCCTTAACACTCGCTGTCGTAGCCGATGCTGACGACGACGCTCGGCGGCCTGCGCGGAATTCCGGAAGCATTGACGTGGGTCAATACCACCTACGATCGGAGTGCGACCGGTATGTCGGACCGACTGGAGGAAGCTCCAATGCGCAATTGGACTTTGACGATCTTGACCGTGAGTCTCGCCTTAACGGCGGGCCACGCCCGGGCTCAAAGATACGATCCGGCCTTTCCCGTTTGCTTGAATGTCGTCTCATCCGGAACCAGCCCATATTACCGATGTAGTTACAGGACGATGGACGAATGCCGGGCGTCGGCCAACGGTCAGACATGCGTCCTCAATCCGTATTACGCTGGTGCGACGGCCAAGGGGAACAATCGGCGTCATTCGCGCCAAACATACACGCCAGCTAGGCCGCCGATCCACCACCGGGCCGCGCCGTACAATCAATTCAATGAACCCTACTATGGCGCTTCCCAGGGTTACGCACCGGGCGAGAAAGAACGGTTCCTCCAAAGCACGAGACAATTTATGTGACGGATGACGGGCCGATCGTGTTCTGAAGCGGAGTGAGAAAGAGAGCCGTGCTCTCTCCTCTCGTCATTGCGCTCCAATCTCTCCCGTACCCCGGACGCAGCACAGCGCTCTTTCAGCGGTGCGCTGTAGAGCCGGGGCCCATGTTTCCAAGAGTACCGGTGCAGCATGGGTCCCGGCTCTGCGCAGCAACGCTCATGCGTCGCAGCGCGTCCGGGACAGAGCTCTACCCGATCACTTTGCCGAACTTGTTCGACTTCGGGAAACCCTTCGGCGGCAGCCGGCCGGCGTCGGCGCGGTTGCCCTGCCACTCCGCCAGCTCCTTCATGATCGCGGAGAATTCGCGGCCCGCGGAGTCCTTCCAGGTCAGGCCCGCCTTGGCGTCGAACACGGCGACGTCGGAGAGACCGCCGTCCTTGTACTTCTGCAAGCGAACGCCGCGGCCGCGGGCCATCTCCGGCACCTGATCGAGCGGGAAGATCAGCATCTTGCGGTTCTCGCCGATGACCGCGACGGTGTCGCCGATCACCTCGGTGACCGCGCGCGCCTCGTTCGGCATGTCGACGTTGAGAACCTGCTTGCCCTTCTTGGTGGTGCCGACGCAATCGTCTTCGTTGACGACAAAACCCTGGCCCTCATGGCTGGCGACCAGGAATTTGCGACCGCCCTTGTTGACGAACAGCGTCACCGGCGCGGCCTCCGGTTCGAGATCGATGAACTGGCGGATCGGCTCGCCGTGGCCGCGGCCGCCCGGAAGCTTCGCCACGTCGATGGAGAAGAACTTTCCGTTGGTGGCGAACATCAGCAGTTTCGACGTGGTTTCCGCGAAGAACGCGAAGCCGAGCTTGTCGTCCTGCTTGAAGGCCAGACCCGAGAGGTCCTCGACATGGCCCTTCATGGTGCGGATCCAGCCCTTGTCGGAGACGACGACCGTCACCGGCTCGCGCTCGACGAGGGCTTCCTCCATCGCGGCAAGATCGTGCTCGGGCGCATCGGCAAAGGTGGTGCGGCGCTTGCCGAGCGGCGTCTTCGGTCCGAACATGTCGCGGACCTTGCCGACCTGCTCGCCGACCTTCTTCCATTGCTCGGCTTCGGAAGCGAGCAGGCCTTCGATCCCCTTCAGCTCCTTGCGAAGGGTCGCGTCTTCGTTGCGGATCTCCATTTCCTCAAGCCGGCGCAGATTGCGCAGACGCATGTTGAGAATGGCTTCCGCCTGGATTTCGGTGAGCTTGAACGCCTTGATCAAGGCCGGCTTCGGCTCGTCCTCGGTGCGGATGATCTTGATCACCTTGTCGAGGTTCAGGTAGGCGATCAGTTGACCGCCAAGAACCTCGAGGCGATGCTCGATCTCGCCCTTGCGGAAGTTCGAGCGGCGCAGCAGCACGTCGCGCAGATGGTCGAGCCATTCGCGCAGGCACTCCGCGAGCCCGACCACCTTGGGAATGCGGCCCTTGATCAGCACGTTGAGGTTCAGCGGAATCTTGTTTTCGAGCTCGGTCAGCCGGAACAGCGATTCCATCATGAGCGCCGGATCGACGTTCTTCGACTTCGGCTCGATCACGATGCGGACGTCTTCGGCCGACTCGTCCCTGATATCACCGACCAGCGGCAGCTTCTTCTGGTCGAGCAGCTCGGCGATCTTCTCGATCAGGCGCGACTTCTGCACCAGGAAGGGGATCTCGGTGACGACGACGACCCAGGTGCCGCGGTTGCCCTCTTCCTGCTCCCAACGGGCGCGAACGCGGAAGGAGCCGCGGCCCGTGGTGTAGGCTTCAGCGATGGCCTGCTTGGAATCGACGCAGATGCCGCCGGTCGGGAAATCCGGTCCCTTCACCCACTTCATCAGCGCCTTGGACTTGGCGTCGGGCTTCTCGATCAGATGCAGCGCGGCCTCGCAAAGCTCGGCGGCGTTGTGCGGCGGGATCGAGGTCGCCATGCCGACCGCGATGCCCTGCGCACCGTTGGCGAGCAGGTTCGGGAAGCCGCCGGGCAGAACCACCGGCTCCCTGGACTGGCCATCATAGTTGGGACGAAACTCGACGCCGTCCTCGTCAATGCCGTCGAGCAGAAGCCGCGCGACATCGGTCATGCGCGCTTCGGTGTAGCGGTAGGCGGCCGGATTGTCGCCGTCGATATTGCCGAAATTGCCCTGGCCGTCGACCAGCGGATAGCGGGAGGAGAAATCCTGCGCGAGGCGCACCATGGCGTCGTAGATCGCCTGGTCGCCGTGCGGATGGAACGAGCCCATCACGTCGCCGACGATCTTGGCGGACTTCTTGAAGGCTGTACCGGGGTCGAGCCGGAGCAGGCGCATGCCGTAGAGGATTCGCCGGTGCACCGGCTTCAGGCCGTCGCGCGCGTCGGGCAGCGCGCGATGCATGATGGTGGAGAGCGCGTATGCGAGATAGCGCTCTTCCAGCGCTTCGCGCAGCGGCACCTCGTGAATTTCGGCCGGTTCCTCCGGCGGAACGATTCGTTTTCCCATGCCGCCCGGTTAAACCGTGGAAGCGAATCGGGCAAGGATGGATTGGCTTCCTGTGGGCTTCTAATGCCCTGCCCAGCCCGCCGTCACGGTCGGCTCGACCTTGGCCGGAGCGGTCACCGGCATATTGGCGACGCAGCGGCGCGCCGTCTCGATTTCCGCGTCGGTTGCGCCGTGGGACCGTGCCCATGTCTCTGCGGCCGCAGCGGAATATTTCGCTACATAATACCTGACGACTGTGCAGGAGGCGCGGCGAAGCACGCCGGGTTGCTCGGCTGCGAGGGCCTCCGGCGCCAGCGCGACAAGCGCTGCCGATATCAGAATTCCCTTGATCAACATCAGCTATCCCCGGGGTTGGAACCCCAGGGGCAAGTCCGGGAACCCAAGCTTTGTTCCGGGAACCCCGGGCCTCATTGAGCAATACAGGGGCGCGCTGGTGTCATGGCGCCGGCAGCGCCGCCTTGGCCTGCTGCCGGGTCAGGGCGTTGATGAAGCCGGCCCGCGCATCGGAATGGCCCTGCCCGCGTGGCTCCAGCACATGGCGTAGCAGGAACAGGCCGGTGAGCCGAAAGCCGTCCTGGAGATCCTCGTCGGTGAGGTCGTCGTGGACCTCGCCCTGGCGCAGGAATGGTGGCAGTCGCAGCAACCGGTCGCGCCACGGCTCGCCCGCGCCGCGCGACACCGCGCCGCCGGATTTGGGCGACACATAGATCAGGTCGGTGGTCTCCCCCGTCACCGCGCAATTTTCCAGCGCGAGGCCGAAGCCGAGCTCGGAGAGCATCGCCAGTTCGAAATGGATGACGTGCACCGCCGCGCTGCCGATGTCGTCGAAATCGTCGAGCGAATGTTCGAGCAGCGCAAAGATGTCCTCGTGCGGATCACGCTCGGGAAGGAGCCGCGCAATCGAGGCCAGATGGGTGACGCCATAGACCCCGTGGGAGGATCCCAGCAACGTCGCCGCGCGCAGCTTCAGACCCTCGATGGCGTAGGTGCCCAGATGCTCGTCGAGCCGCGCCCGCCACACCACGCTGACGCTGTTGCCGGGCTGCAAGAGCGGCCGCATCCGCGAACCGGCCCCGCCACGAACGAGACCGAGATGGCGGCCGTGCGCGCGCGTCAGCAATTCGACGATGGCGCTACTTTCGCCATGTCGCCGCACGCCCAGCACGATGCCTTCGTCGGTCCATTCCATGCGGCTGACATATACCTGATCTACCGTGGGAAACGAATATGCGGCTCCTGTCGACCTTGTCGAACATGATCCTGGCGATAATCCAGTTTATGGCAATGTTCCTTGCGTTAATGTCCTGCACCCTCACAGGCGCAGTCGTGAGCGCGACCTGGGCAAGATGGCGAGGTAACCCTTTGCCGACGGTCAATTGGAGGCAGTTTACCGCAGTTGGCATGAGTTTCTGGCTCGGAATCGTGCTCGCGATCTACCTCGCGGTCGGCTTCTACAACGTGATCTTCGGTTCAGCCTGGGAGCCGTGACATCACGCGTCGAACCAGCCCTGGGCATCGCCCGTGAAGGAGAAGTACAGCCCGAACGCCGTCAGCACGCAGGAGACGATCTCGATGGCGCTGTCGAGCTCCATGCCTTTTTCACCGAGGATCTGGGCGAGCGAGATCACCGAGAGCACCAGCGCCGCCGCGAGCACCCAGCGCGGCCAGTTCTTGCGGCCATGCGCAGCCAGCCGGACGAAATAGACCATCAGCAGGATCATTCCGCCGGCGAGCAGCGTCTCCGTCATGATCATCTGTTCGGTCATCTGGGCCGTAGCCGTACGGTCCTGCACCGCCACCGACAATGAGTCCAGCATCAGCGAGGCATAGAGCAGCGCTTCGAAACGCCGGACGTTGCGGGGCACACTCATCAAATACCGATCTGTTCTTGCTTATTCTTTGGGAAATTCCAGACCCATCTCGCGGTAGCGATCGGGGTCGTCACCCCAGTTCTCGCGCACCTTGACGAACAGGAACAGGTGCACCGGCACGCCCAGGATCTCGGCGAGCTCCTTGCGCGAGTCCGCGCCGATCGACTTGATGGTGGCGCCGCCCGCGCCGAGCACGATCTTGCGCTGGCTTTCGCGCTCCACGAAGATCGTCTGCTCGATGCGCACCGACTTGTCCTTGCGCTCCTCCCATTTCTCGGTCTCGACCGTGGACTGGTAGGGCAATTCCTGGTGCAGCTTCTGATAGATCTTCTCGCGCGTGATTTCGGCGGCCAGCTGACGCATCGGCGCGTCCGACATCTGGTCCTCGGGATAGAGATACGGACCCGGCGGCACCATCTCGGCAAGCGTCGTGCGGATGTCGTCGACGCCATCGCCCGAGATCGCCGCAATCATGAAGGTTCTCGCGAACTTCATGCGCTCGTTGGCAGCCTGCGCCAGCGCCAGCAGCTTCTCGCGCTGGACCAGGTCGACCTTGTTGATGACCAGGATCTTGTCGTGATTGACGCTGGCGGCCTTGGTGAGGATCGCCTCGGCCTCCTCGTCGATGCCGGTCTTGGCATCGAGCAGCACGCAGACGAGATCGGCGTCGTGCGCCCCGCTCCAGGCGGTCGAGACCATGGCGCGGTCGAGCCGCCGCTTTGGCAGGAAGATGCCGGGCGTGTCGACCAGGATGATCTGCGCGTGGTTCTCGATGACGATGCCGCGGATCAGCGCGCGCGTGGTCTGCACCTTGCGCGAGACGATCGTGACCTTGGCCCCGACCAGCGCATTGACCAGCGTCGACTTGCCGACATTCGGCGCGCCGATCAGCGCAACGAAGCCGCAGCGCGTCGCGGCGGGCGCCTCGCCGCTTGCTTCAGCCGTCATTGCCGCCACCAACGCCCTCGCGTTCAATCATCACTGAAGCTGCAACCTTCTCCGCCGCACGCTTGCTGCCGCCGATGCCTTCGGCCGGCGCCAGCCCCGGCAGATCCACGGCGACGCGGAATTGCGGATCGTGATGCGGACCGGTCCGCTCGACCTCGCGATAGACGGGCGTCGGCAATCCCTTCCCCTGCGCCCATTCCTGCAGCACGGTCTTGGGATCGCGCAAGGGGCGCCGCGGCTTGTGCATGCGCTCGGTCCAGTTGCGCTTGACGAACTCGTCCGCCGCCGCATGACCGCCGTCGAGGAAGATGGCGCCGATCACGGCCTCGCAGATGTCACCGAGGATGGACTTGCGCAGGCGCGCATCGGCGCTGGAGCCGACCGAGCCGAGCTTGATGTCGTCGAGCAGACCGAGCGACTTGGCGACGTCGGCGCAGCTCTCCTTGCGCACGAGTTCGGCAAGGCGCTTGGACAGCTCGCCCTCATCGGCGTTCGGGTAGGCGTGAAAGAGCATGTCGGAGACGACGAGCCCGAGCACGTGGTCGCCGAGGAATTCCAGTCGCTGATAGCTGTCGCCGCGCTTGCGCCCGGACTTCAACGCGGAGACATGCGTGATCGCCTGCATCAGCAGGTTCGGGTCGGTAAAGCTGTGGCCGATGCGCGCCTCGAGCGCTGCGTTCGCGTCGGCGGCTGCCTTCGCCTTGTCCTTGCTGCTCCGCGTCCGCTTCTTCTTCGCCGGAGTCTTCGCGTCAGCCGCCTTGGATTCGGGAGTCTTGGATTCAGGAGTCTTGGGTTCAGGAGTCTTGGGTTCAGGAGTCTTGGGTTCAGGAGTCTTGGGCGCAAGCGTCTTGCTTGCAGCTTCGCCCTCAGGAGCGGCTTGCGCCTCGATCGATTGGGTCGCGATGTCCTTGGCTTCGTCTTTCATCGGACGATTTTGAAGAAGCGCGTCCAGCGTACCGACCACGGCCAGCGCCAGAACATCCAGGCCTGCTCGCCTTCGCCGATGGAGAAGAAGATCATCTGCGCGCGGCCGATCAAATTCTCCTGCGGCACGTAGCCGACCTGGCCGAGGAAGCGGCTGTCCGTGGAGTTGTCGCGGTTGTCACCCATCATGAAGAAATGGCCGGGCGGCACGGTGTAGACGTTTGTGTTGTCCATGTAGCCGTTGTCGGCGCAATCGAGCGTCTCGTAGGAGACGCCGTTCGGCAGCGTTTCCTTCCAGCGCTTCACCCGCGAGATGCCGCCGCCTTCGGAGCCGCACGGATCTTCGCCGACGAACTCGCTCATGCGCTGGCGCTCGACCGGGGTGTCGTTGATGTAGAGCAGACCATCCTTCATCTGGATATGGTCGCCGGGAAGGCCGATCACGCGCTTGATGTAGTCGGTCGAGTCGTCCTTCGGCAGGCGGAACACGACGATGTCGCCACGGTTTGGATCCGAGCCCCAGATCCGTCCCGAGAACAGCGGCGGCGAGAACGGGATCGAGTAGTGGCTGTAGCCGTAGGAATATTTCGAGACGAACAGGTAATCGCCGACCAGCAGCGTCGCCTTCATCGAGCCCGACGGAATGTTGAAGGGCTGGAACAGGAAGGTGCGGATCACCAGCGCGATCAGGAGAGCGTGGATCACGACCCGGATCGTCTCGCCGACGCCGCTCTCGGTTTTGGTTCCTGAAGTCACGCTCATTGCTCTCTCAATTCCGGCCGGCGGTCACAGAACACCCTCCTCCCGCGAACGGCCCACCGGTTCGCGGCCCAAGGAGATTGTCCTGATTCTGATAGTGAGGGCCAATTCCGGCGTAAAGCCGAATTCGCCCAGCCTGATTTGCGTTCGCGGACTTTTAGACTGATGTCGCAGGCCACGCAATCAAGGATCCCATCAAAATCTCTTAAGTATTTGATATACAAAGCAAATTATAAAATGCCCATCAGCCGATCAGGGCCCGGCCAGCGGCATCGCGGAAATGATCACGAAGGCCTGCGCCAACGGCCAGTCGTCGGTGATCGACAGATCGATCTGGGCCTCGAAGCCCTCCGGGGTCAGGGCCTGGAGCCGGGCCAGCGCTCCACCCGTCAACCGCATGGACGGCCGGCCTCCGGGCAGGTTGACCACCCCCATGTCGCGCCACCAGACGCCCTGCCGGATGCCGGTGCCAAGCGCCTTGGAGCAAGCCTCCTTGGCGGCAAAACGCTTGGCGTAGGTTGCCACCACCATCTTCTGGTTCTTGGCACGCCGCTCCGCCTTGGCCCGCTCGGCCTCGGTGAAAATCCGGTCCAGGAAGCGCTCGCCGTGGCGCTCGATCACCTTGGCCACGCGCGTGATGTTGATCAGGTCGGAGCCGATGCCGATGATCATGCCCGGCTCCGGCCGCGATCCATCGCCTCACGCATCCTGCGCACGGTCTCGGCGAGACCAACAAAGAGCGCCTCGCCGATCATGTAGTAACCGATGTTGAGCTCCATGATTTCAGGCAGCGCAGCGATCTTCTCTGCGGTCGCGTAATCGAGGCCGTGCCCGGCATGGACCTCGAGACCCGCATCCTTCGCGATCTTCACCCCGGCCAAGATCCGCTGCCATTCGGCATCGGCCTTGTCGGCATGGCCGTCGGTGACGGCGTCGCACCAGGCACCGGTGTGGATCTCGATCACGGGCGCGCGCAGCCGCGCCGCCATCTCGATCTGCGCGGGGTCCGCGGCAATGAACAGCGAGACGCGGATACCGGCGTCGTTCAGCCGCGCGATATAGGGCGCGAGCGCATTGTGCTGGCCGACCACGTCGAGCCCGCCCTCGGTCGTCACCTCCTGCCGCCGCTCCGGCACCAGGCACACCGCATGCGGCCTGGTCGCAAGCGAGATCCGCATCATGTCGTCGGTCGCCGCCATCTCGAAATTCAGCGGCTTGGAGATCTCGGCCTTCAGCCGCGCCATATCCTCGTCGCGGATGTGCCGGCGGTCCTCGCGCAAATGCGCGGTGATGCCATCGGCGCCGGCCTCGATCGCCAGCAGTGCAGCGCGGAGCGGATCGGGATGACGGCCGCCGCGGGCGTTACGGACGGTCGCGACATGGTCGATGTTGACGCCGAGGCGGAGCGGAGGAACAGGCATATCAGGACTCACGAGATCGGAGGGACAGGCGGCGACGAAGGACGCCTATCCATTAACACGTTCGACTTTGGCGACGACGGCCTTGGCGCGCAGCTGGGCCAGAATCGCGCTCAAATGCTTGAGATCGTAGACTTCGAGATCGATCGTCGTCTCGGTGAAATCAGGCGAGCGGCGTTGCATGCTGATATTGTCGATGTTGCCGTCATGCTCGGCGATCACGGTCGCGATCTGCGCCAGCGCGCCGGGCTCGTTGACATTCTCGACCTTGATCCGCGCCGGGAATCGCTGCGGCGCGGAGTCCTCGATGTCCCAGCGGACATCGAGCCAGCGCTCCGGCTCCTCCTCGAAATCCTTCAGCGCCGGCGACTGGATCGGATAGATCGTGATCCCCTCGCCCGGCGTGACGATGCCGACGATGCGATCGCCCGGCACGGCGCCGCCGTTCGGCGCGAACTTCACCGGCAGGGCGGAATTGTTGCCCCCGATCGGGATCGCGACCGGGCTGCGCGACGGCTCCGGCGACTTCTCCTTGAGCTTGGCCGCGAGGCCCCCCTTCTTGACGCCGTAGCGCGCGACGCGCTCTTCCTTGTAGTCGGGATACATCGCGCGCGCGACGTGTGATGCCTTGATCTCGCCGCGCCCCACCGCCGCCATGACGTCTTCGATCGAGGTGCGCGCAAGTCGCGGCAGCGCACCCTTCAGCTTGTCGTCGGCGTATTCGATCTTGGCGCGCTCGAACAGGCGCTCGACGATGCGCCGGCCGAGGCCGACATACTGGTCGCGGACCGCGGTGCGGGTGGCTCGGCGGATCGCGGCGCGCGCCTTGCCTGTCACCGCGAGCGTTTCCCAGGCCGAGGGTGGCGCCGACTGCGCTTCCGAGGTCAGCACCTCGACCTCGTCGCCGTTCTGCAGCTCGGAGGACAGCGGCGCGAACTTGCCGTTGATCTTGCACCCCACCGCGCTGTTGCCGACGTCGGTATGCACGGCATAGGCGAAGTCGATCACGTTGGCATGGCGCGGCAGCGCGATCAGCTTGCCTTTCGGGGTGAAGCAGAACACCTGGTCGTGGAACAGCTCGAGCTTGGTGTGCTCGAGGAATTCTTCGGGATTGGCGCTCTCCGACAGGATGCCGATGGTGTGGCGCAGCCAGGCGAACGCGTTCGACTCGCGCTTGAGGAATTCGGTCGGCGAGCCCACACCTTCCTTGTAGAACACGTGCGCGGCGATGCCGCGCTCGGCGATCTGGTCCATCGCTTCGGTGCGAATCTGCAGCTCGACGCGCTGGTTCCCAGGGCCGATCACGGTGGTGTGGATCGAGCGGTAGTCGTTCTGCTTCGGCGTCGAGATGTAGTCCTTGAAGCGCCCCGGCACGACCGGCCAGGTGGTGTGGACGATGCCGAGCGCGCGGTAGCAGGCCTCGATGTCGTTGACGACGACGCGGAAGCCGAAAATGTCGGACAGCTGCTCGAAGCCGACCGACTTGCGTTCCATCTTGGTCCAGATCGAGAACGGCTTCTTGCGGCGGCCATAGACCCGCGCGCCGAGACCGCGATGACGCAGATTGTTGGAGAGCTGGTCTTCGATCTCGCCGATGAGGTTGCGGTTGCGCTCGGCGAGCCCATCGAGCCGCTGCATCACCACTGAATAGGCTTCGGGATCGAGCGTGCGGAAGGACAGATCCTCCAGCTCCTCGCGCATCTCCTGCATGCCCATGCGCCCGGCCAGTGGCGCGTAGATGTCGAGCGTCTCCTCGGCAATTCGCCGCCGCGATTCGGTGGGCACGAAGTCGAGCGTACGCATGTTGTGCAGGCGGTCGGCGAGCTTGACGAGCAGAACGCGGACATCGTCGGCAATGGCCAGCAACAGCTTGCGCAGGTTCTCGGCCTGCTTGGCCTCGCGCGACACCAGCTCGAGCCGCTTCAGCTTGGTCAGGCCCTCGACCAGTGCGCCGATCTCGGGACCGAACAGCTGGTCGATCTCGGCCCGCGTCGCCTCGGTGTCCTCGATCGTATCGTGCAGCAGCGCGGCGACGATGGTGGCGTCGTCGAGCTTCAAATCGGTGAGAATCGCCGCGACTTCGAGCGGGTGCGAGAAATAGGGGTCACCGGAGGCGCGGGTCTGCGAGCCGTGCGCCTTCATGGCGTAGACATAAGCGCGGTTCAGCAGGTCTTCGTCGGTGTTCGGATTGTAGGATCGCACGCGCTCGACGAGATCGTATTGACGCATCATCCGCGCACGCGGCTTCGCTGGCCGTGCGACCGGCGCAGTCGGGGCCACGGCAACCGATTCGGTTGCGGCCTGCATCTGCGTGGGTCTGCGTCGATACACCATACCGTCCTGCCTTCAAACGAACTATGCAAGGGTCCGTTGTATACATCTTAAGCCCCGATCGCTGACGCCGCCGATCAATTCACTGACAGGCTTGCGGCACGAACCGACGACGCTATGGTAACCACGAAAAGGCCAACAAAAGCAAAGGCCCGAACGCGGGTTCGGGCCTTTGATAAGATCACAAGAATTCGACGATCGCGAGTAAGACGATTACTCGTCCTCCTCGGGCTGCTCTTCCGGCGGCGCGAGGCCCTCGAGGCCCTTCAGGAGCTCTTCTTCGGTCATGCGTTCCACAGCAACTTCGGTGTCGTCAGCATCGACGCTGGCGCCGGCGGAACCGATCAGCGGCACAGTGTCCGGCTCGGGCTCGTCCACCTCGACGAATTTCTGGAGGGAGTGCACCAGCTCTTCGCGGAGATCCTCCGGCGAAATGGTCTGGTCGGCAATTTCGCGCAAGGATACAACGGGGTTCTTGTCGTTGTCGCGATCAACCGTTAGTTGCGAACCGGACGAAATCATGCGGGCACGGTGGGCGGCCAGCAGGACCAGGTCAAACCGGTTGTCGACCTTGTCGATACAATCTTCTACGGTGACGCGAGCCATAGACTGTCGCTCCGTTGTGGGTGAGACGAAAGATGTGGATGATCGGGGCTAGTTATAGGGGCTGGGGCGATTTCGCAAGGCAAATTTGTGATTTGGCCTCGCCAAACGGCTCTGCTACGCCCACATTGGGGCTGGGATCGGTGGTTTCCCGGGCTGCCATTGAGGGCGGCGCCGGGTATAGGCAGGGCGGCCATAACTATACCTTGATTGCCCCGACTTCTCCGGATTTGCGGTTTCGACGGGTTTCGGCGGCAATTTGAACTGCGCGGCTTGCTGCCGTCGCGCCAACAATAAACGAATTTATCACGAACACTACGCGAGCAACTGAATGTCACCTTCCCCTACCAACAAGATCGCGCTCTTCATCGACGGGGCCAATCTTTACGCAACGGCGAAAACTCTCGGCTTCGACATCGACTACAAGCGCCTTCTGAAGGAATTTCAGAGCCGCGGGACGCTGCTGCGGGCGTTCTACTACACAGCGATCATCGAGGATCAGGAATATTCCTCGATCCGCCCGCTGATCGACTGGCTCGACTACAACGGCTACACCGTCGTCACCAAGGCGACCAAGGAATTCATCGACGCCTCCGGCCGCCGCAAGGTCAAGGGCAACATGGACATCGAGCTTGCGGTCGATGCCATGGAGCTCGCCGAGCACATCGACCAGATGGTGCTGTTCTCGGGTGACGGCGACTTCCGCTCCCTGGTCGAGGCCGTGCAGCGCCGCGGCGTGCGGGTCACGGTGATCTCGACGATCGCCAGCCAGCCGCCGATGATCGCTGACGAACTGCGCCGCCAGGCCGATGTCTTCACCGACCTCGTCGAGTTGCAGTCCAAGCTTGGCCGCGATCCGTCCGAGCGCCCCGCCCCGCGCGATCGCGCCGAGCGTGAGGCACGCCACCACGCACCGCAGTTCCTGCAGCGCGCGACGACGATGGCGCCGAGGGGCGATGACGACTTCGAGGAGTAAGGCGGCCCGGTTAAGTCACCAGGCCTCCCCCACCCTCGTCCCCGACCGTGACTGTCCGCTCTGTCCGCGCCTGGTCGCCTTTCGCGAGGCGAACCGTGCGCGCGAGCCGCTGTGGCACAACGCTCCGGTCGCGCCGTTCGGCGACATCACGGCGCGCCTCCTGATCGTTGGTCTCGCGCCGGGGATGCAGGGCGCCAACCGGACGGGCCGGCCGTTCACCGGCGACTATGCCGGCGACCTGCTCTACGCCACGCTGCTCGAATACGGCTTTGCCAAAGGCAATTACCAGGCGCGTCCCGACGACGGCCTGAAGCTGGTCGACTGCAGGATCGCCAATGCCGTGCATTGCGTTCCGCCGCAGAACAAGCCGCTGCCGGTCGAGATCAACACCTGCCGTCAGTTCCTGGTCGCCAATCTCGAAACGATGCCGAAGCTGCGCGCGATCATCGCGCTCGGACGGATTGCGCACGACAGCGTGCTTAAGCCGCTGAAGCTGAAGGCCTCGCAAGCGCCCTTCGGCCACGGCGCCGTGCATCAGGCAGGCAGCTTCAGGCTCTACGACAGCTATCATTGCTCGCGTTACAACACGAACACGGGCGTGCTGACCGCGGACAAGTTCCGCAGCGTGTTCGCGAAGGTGAAGGCCGACCTCGACTAGAGCACGATCCGGAAAAGTGTGCAGTGGTTTTCCGAAAAGATCATGCTCAAACAAGAACCTAAAGCGCGATGACGATTCAACCCAATCTCATCGCGCTTTAGGCCTTGGCCGGTGTCCGGGCGGGGTTGGCCTTCAGCCAGTCCAGCACATCGCCGGCGTTTCTGTCGGGCGGGAACACCGGATAGAACACCTGCGAGATCTTCGCATCGTCGATGATCAGGGCGAGCCGCTTGATCAGCGTGAGGCCCGCGACCTCCATGGTCGGCAGATGAAGGGCGCGGGTGAGCTCCAGCTTCTCGTCCGAGAGCACCGGGAACGGCAGGTGCAGCCGTGACGCCATCTCCGTCTGGTATTCATTGCTCTGGGTGGAAAGCCCGAACACGTGCGAAGCACCGGCCGCCTTTAGCTCGGCGAACAGGTCGCGAAACGCGCAGGTCTGCGGCGTGCAGCCCCGCGCACCCGGAATCATGTCCCAGTCGTCGACCAGGGCGATCTTGCCGGGCTCGCCGGTGCGCGGATAGGCGAATAGGACGGTGCGGCCTGAGAGAGCGGAGAGATCGACCGACGTATCGTCAGTCGCAAGCAGGCTGACCGCAGGCAGCATCAGGCCTTTGAGATGCGCAGCGCCGCCGTCGTCAACAGGTGCTGGAATCTGGCTCCAATCGACCTCAAGCAGGTTTTTCTGGGTCATCCCGTCGTCCTCTTGGCCTTATCCCCTCGCCCGCATCAGCCGGCCCTTCTCCCGGCTCCAGTCGCGCTTCTTTTCGCTCTCGCGCTTGTCGTGCAGCTTCTTGCCCTTCGCGACGGCGAGCTGCAGCTTGGCGCGCCCGCGCTCGTTGAAATAGAGCTTGAGCGGGATCAACGTCATGCCCTCGCGGTCGACCGCGCCCATCAGCTTGTTGATCTGCCGGCGATGCAGCAGCAGCTTGCGCGGCCGCTTGGGCTCGTGGTTGAAGCGGTTGCCCTGGAGGTATTCCGGGATCGTGGCGTTGATCAGCCAGATCTCGCCGTTCTTGGAATCGGCGTAAGATTCCGCAATCGTGCTCTTGCCGTTGCGGATCGACTTCACCTCGGTGCCGGTCAGCGCAATGCCCGCCTCGATCGTATCCTCGATCGCATAGTTGAAGCGGGCCTTGCGGTTCTCCGCCATCACCTTGATCGGGCGTTCGTTCTTATCGGCCATGGTAAAAATACCTGATCAGGATACGCGACGACGCTAACAGTTTGGTTGAAGCGCGCGCGTCAAGACTTCTTGAGGAGATCGCGGATCTCGGTCAGCAGTTCGACCTCGGCCGACGGCTTTGGTGGCGCGGCGGGCTTGGCCTCTTCCTTGCGCTTCAACGTGTTCATGGCGCGGATCACCAGGAACAGCACGAAGGCGACGATGATGAAGTTGATCGTCACCGTGAGGAAGCTGCCGTAAGCAAGGACTGCACCTTGCTTTTTCGCATCCGCCAAATTGGCTTGTGTGACCGCCTTCGACAAGGGGACGAAGTAGTTCGAGAAGTCGAGGCCGCCGGTCGCGGCGCCGATGAGCGGCATGATGATATCACCGACCAGTGAGGTGACGATGCCCCCGAACGCCGCGCCGATGATCACGCCGACCGCGAGGTCGACGACGTTGCCCTTCATGGCAAAGTCACGGAACTCCTTGAGCATCTGCCTGCCCTTTTCGTCGACTGCGCTCATGAGAGGCTCCCCGGTTGCCAACGCGTCAATTGATCAGGCCGGCGTGCACCATCGCCTCGCGCACGGCAATACGGGTCGGCTCGGAGACCGGCACCATCGGCAGGCGCAGCGTCTCGTCCATCTTGCCGAGCAGCGTCATGGCATACTTGATCGGCGCCGGATTGCTCTCGATGAAGAGGTTGTTGTGCAGCGGCATCAGCTTGTCGTGGATCGCGAGCGCCGCCTTGGTGTCGCCCTTCTGCCAGGCCGCGTGGAACTCGGCGCACAGGCGCGGTGCGACGTTCGACGTTACCGAGATGCAGCCATGGCCGCCATGCGCCATGTAGCCGATGATGGTGGCGTCCTCACCCGAGAGCTGGTTGAAGTCTTCACCCATCGCGGCGCGCTGCTGCGACACGCGCACCATGCTGGCAGTGGCATCCTTGACGCCGGCGATGTTTTTCAGCTCCCAAAGGCGCTTCATGGTGTCGACCGACATGTCGATCACCGAGCGCGGCGGGATGTTGTAGATGATGATCGGAATCCCGATCGCATCGTTGATCGCCTTGAAGTGCTGGTACATGCCTTCCTGGGTCGGCTTGTTGTAGTAAGGCGTCACCACCAGCACGGCGTTGGCGCCAGCCTTCTCGGCGTGCTGGGCCAGCTCAATGGCCTCCTTGGTCGAATTGGAGCCGGCGCCGGCGATCACGGGAACCCGTCCCTTGGCCTCCTCGATGCACCATTCGACGACTTTCTTGTGCTCGTCGTGGGAGAGCGTCGGGCTCTCGCCGGTGGTGCCGACCGGTACCAGGCCGTTGGTGCCTTCCGAAATCTGCCAGTTAACCAGGGAGCGAAACGCCGCCTCGTCCAGCGAGCCATTCTTGAACGGCGTGACCAAGGCGGTGAATGACCCCCGGAATTTCGTCTTGGCTGCCATGGACTTCCTCCGTACGCGGCGAGTTTTAGAGCAAGCCCCCTTCATATCGGGTCTCACCGATCGGTAAAAGGGCCGCATCCGTGTGACGCACCGTTTAAGCCGCGATTTTGCCGCGGTGGTGGTGCAAACCCGGCGAAGGTAAGCGGCTGTTGGTATTTTGTCCGTATATTCAATCAAATACAGCCAGATCTTGTACAGATAGGTCTTGAGCCAATTGACTGATTCGGGGCGACGAAACGCCGTGACCTCTCTTCCGCACGCAGTGTGGAGATCCGCCGGTCTGGCTGTTCTCCTGATGGCCGGCTTGTCCATTGGCTGTGTCGCCCTGGCCAAGTCCAATGAGGCGACCGAGGACACGGCGAAGGACCCTGCCAAGCCAGCGACCAAGGGACCCGCAAAGCCGGCCGCGAAACAGCCCGCGAAGGACGCGACGAAGGGATCGGCCAAGGACGCGGCAAAGAGCACGGCAAAGGGCGTCAGCAAGGGGGCAGCTGCCGCTCCCGCCAAGGACGCGGCGAAGATATCCGCAGGCAAGGACACCGCGACGGACAAATCCAAGCCGGCAGCCGCAGCTGGCGCACCAAAATCGCGGCCGGCCGCGAACGCGCCGGTCCGTCAGGCCGCGCCGGCCGTGACAGCCACCATCAAGCCCGCCGCCCCCGCCTCCGCCAGACCTGCTGCAGCGCCCGTGCTGGCGCCGGCGACCCGCCAGCATGCCGCGCCGATCAAGCCCGTCACGCCGGCCGCGGTCGCGGCGACCTCGTCGACGTCGCAAGCCGACAAGGACACGCTGGAAAACGTCATCGAGCTTGTGCGCAAGCGCAAGGCGGGCGATGCCAGCAGCTACGCGGATTCGATTTCGGATCCGGTGGCGCGAAAACTCGCCGAATGGATCATCCTGCGCAGCGAGGACAATGGCGCGAGCGTCGAGCGCTACCGCGCCTTCCTCTCCGCCAATCCGAGCTGGCCGTCGCAAACCTTCCTGCGCCGGCGGTTAGAGGCCGCGATGTGGGACGACAAGCGCGACGATTCCGTTGGCTGGTCGTGGTTCGAGAATGAATCCCCCGTTTCGGCCAAGGGCCGCTTCGTGCTCGCCAAGGCCTTGCTGGCGCGCGGCGACCGCGCCAACGCCGAGCGGCTGGTGCGCGAAGCCTGGCGCAGCGATCCCATGTCGGAGGACACCGAGAACGCCGCGCTCGACCTGTTCGGCGCCCTGCTGACGCCGGGCGACCAGAAGGCGCGCATGGATGCGCTGCTCTATGGCAGCGAGACCGAGGCGGCGATGCGCGCCGCAAGGCGTCTCGGCGCTGGCTATGTCGCGCTTGCCAAAGCCCGCATCGCGTCCAACAAGAAGGCGCCGAATACCCGCGCGCTGCTGGAAGAGGTGCCGCGCGAGCTGCACAGCGATCCCGGCTTCATCTTCAGCAAGATCCAGCTGCTGCGCCGCGAGGAGAAGTTTCCGGAAGCAGCCCAGCTCATGCTGTCGGCGCCAAAGGACCCGAACCGGCTCTACAATCTCGACGAATGGTGGATCGAGCGGCGCCTGCTGGCGCGCAAGATGATCGACACCGAGGATTTTCGCAGCGCCTATCTGATCGCGCGCGATGCCGCCCTGCCCTCGCGCGACATCTACAAGACCGAGCAGGAGTTCACGGCGGGCTGGATTGCGCTGCGCTTCCTGGGCGATCCCGCAGCTGCCAGCCAGCACTTTGCCCGGATCGGCGTCGGCAGTGTCAATCCGACGACTCTCGCGCGCGCCGGTTACTGGCAGGGCCGCGCAGCCGAGGCTGCCGGCCGACAGCAGGAGGCGCACAACGCCTATGCCCGCGCCGCCGAGCAGTCCACGAGCTATTACGGTCAACTCGCACGCGCAAAACTCGGGCTGCCGCAGATCGAGCTGAACAGCCAGCCGCGCGGCCGCGGCGCCGAGCGCCTCGAGATCGTGCGTGCCGCACAATTGCTTTACGAACTCGACGAGCGCGAGATGGCTGTGCCCATGCTCGCCGACATGGGCGAGAACGGCGATCCCGAGGCGCTGGCCGGCCTTGGCGAGCTCACCCAGCGCTACAACGACGCGCGCGGCATGTTGCTGGTCGGCAAGGCCGCGCTCAATCGTGGGCTGCCGTTCGATTTCTACGCCTACCCCGTCAACGGCATTCCGCAATTCAGCCAGATCGGCCCCGCGGTCGAGCGCAGCATCGTCTACGCCATCGCGCGGCAGGAGAGCGCGTTCAATCCGGCCGTGGTCTCACCGGCACAGGCCTATGGCTTGATGCAGGTCACCCCCGATGCTGCGCGCTACGTCTGCAAGCGGCACGGCGCGACGTATGACCTGTCGCGGCTGAAGAACGATTCGTCTTACAACGCCACGCTCGGTGCGGCCGAGCTCGGCGGCCTGCTCGAGGATTATCGCGGCTCCTACATCATGACCTTTGCCGCCTATAATGCCGGCCGAGGCAGCGTGAAGAAATGGATCGACCGCTACGGCGACCCGCGCGATGCCAAGATCGATGCGGTCGACTGGGTCGAGCTGATCCCGTTTTCCGAGACGCGCAATTACGTGCAGCGTATCATGGAGAACCTGCAGGTCTATCGCGCCCGCTTCGGCGGCGGCACGAAGCTGCAGATCGAGGCCGATTTGCGCCGCGGCGCAGGCAGTGTGGAATAGAGCCACCCTCGCTCGAAGGGAAGACGTCCACCTCAATCACTGGCCGTGCTGCGATGGAGGCTGCGCCATCGCCGGCCCTCTTGCGCTCTGTCTGGCGCAGACAACCTGTTGCCCCGGACAACAAAGAGCTGAAGGCCTGATGGCGCCGACAACGATTGCTTGAGCCGCCGTCCGCCGCCATCTGATTACATCAGCGCGCGTGCCCTCAAGGCCGCAGCCAATGGCAAGCGACAAACGCCTGGTCGGACACCCACTGTCGGACAGCTGAGGGTCGAAACGAATGAGGCCGCCTCAAGAGGCGGCCTCATTCGTTTCGACAGACCAGATCCGGCTTCGTCCGCTCCCCGCCTCGTCGACGATCCCATGTCGACTTGAGCCTCTCGCGACCTCTGCCCTTGCCCAAAAAAAGCAAGAGCCCCCGGCGGTTTCGCGCCGGGGGCTCGAGTAGGTAGTCAGTATCAGAAGTTGCGCTGAGCGCGAAGCATCAGGGTCAGGGAATTCTGATCCTTCAGCTCATACACTGCAACCGGCTTGGCAGCCGTGGCAACCGCGGTGTTCGCACCCGTGATCGTGCCCGAGTACTTCTGATCCAGACGCGACCAGCTCAGGTCAGCCGTGAACGCCAGGTTCTTGACCGGGGTCCAGACGGTGTTGACGCCGATGACGCCGAAGTTGAAGTCCGGGTTACAGGTCGCGGTAGCCGCAGCACCGGCGAAGGTGTTGAAGAAGGCGCCGCAGATCAGGCCCTTAGCGGTGGTGCTGTAGCTCAGAGCAGCATAGCCGCCGTAAATGGCGCTAACCCAGTAGGGGTTCCAGTTGTGGGTGTAGCCACCGCGAACGCCCCAGCTCTTGGTCGTTTCGATACCACCGCCAGCCGAGCTGAACACGCCGTCAGAGATACCAGCGAAGCCGACGCTCTGGTACGCACCAGCCAGGCCGGTGCCGCTGTACATGAAGAACGTCGCCGGGAACAGGACCTGGAAGTTCTCCTTGGACATGCCATCGGTGTAGACGGCGTTCAAGTTGATCGAGTCGCCCGCACCGGTCGGGATGTTCTTGATGGACAAGGAGCCCATCACAGCCCAGCCCCACTTGTCAGACGGATGACCCGTCGGTTCCGTGGTGCCGTAGTAAGCCGGATGCAGATCGTGGGCAGCGACCGAAATCTGACCCAGACCCCAAGCCTGGTCTACGCGGATTGCACCGACGATATCGGGCGAACGCGTTCCACCCCAACCGTTGGCACCGTAGGCACCCGTGATGAACGCGGGCACAGCACCAGCGGCGGCAATGTTCCACAGATTGCCCTGACCGTTTGACTGCGTCGTGGGCTCCTCCAAAGCGATCGAGCCGGTGATGCCCTGGCCGAAGTCAGCGGTATAGGCGAACTGATTGATACCGGTCACGTGGTTGGAGCCGCCCGGGACGGTATCGGGACCGCCCGCATTGTAGCTCTGCCACGGAGCATCGAAGATCGAGACCGTACGGCCCATGGTGAAGCCAGCGAACTGGATGAACGCATGGTAGAGGCCCAGCGACGGGTTGCCAGCAGAGAAGGCCGACGGCGCGCTGCCGGTGACGTTTGCGGTATCGTAGCTGAAGATCATGTCAGCAAACGTGCGGACCACGCCGTATTCGGTCGCCGTGCGGGTATCGACGTTGAGGT